>NZ_JANIAC010000007.1 GCF_024723255.1 Aestuariibaculum sp. M13 | reverse complement strand
CAAAAAAGGCAACGACCTACTCTCCCACAAATGGCAGTACCATCGGCGCTAACGGGCTTAACTTCTCTGTTCGGAATGGTAAGAGGTGAGCCCCGTCGCTATAATCACCTTAAATTTTAGGTTGTTGTATTTTAAACATCAACCGCGCATCACGCGCTAATATTTTAACATATTGAAAAAAGAACCATATCGGCTAGATACTATTTAAAAAATCTGTACTCTTAAAAAAAACAGGCGTACAATAAGCCTATGGGTTATTAGTACTACTCGGCTATGACATTACTGCCTTTACACCTGTAGCCTATCAACGTGGTCATCTCCCACGACCCTTTAAAGAAATCTCATCTTGTGGTGGGTTTCGCGCTTATATGCTTTCAGCGCTTATCCCTTCCCAACGTAGCTACTCTGCAATGCCGCTGGCGCGACAACAGATACACCAGAGGTTAGTCCAACTCGGTCCTCTCGTACTAGAGTCAGATCCACTCAAATTTCTAACGCCCACTGTAGATAGAGACCGAACTGTCTCACGACGTTCTGAACCCAGCTCGCGTGCCACTTTAATGGGCGAACAGCCCAACCCTTGGGACCTTCTCCAGCCCCAGGATGTGACGAGCCGACATCGAGGTGCCAAACCCCCCCGTCGATATGAGCTCTTGGGGGAGATCAGCCTGTTATCCCCGGCGTACCTTTTATCCTTTGAGCGATGGCCCTTCCATGCGGAACCACCGGATCACTATGCTCTTGTTTCCAACCTGATCGACTTGTAGGTCTCTCAGTCAAGCACCCTTATGCCATTGCACTCTACGCACGGTTACCAAGCGTGCTGAGGGTACCTTTAGAAGCCTCCGTTACTCTTTTGGAGGCGACCACCCCAGTCAAACTACCCACCAAGCACTGTCCCCTCGTCGAGGGTTAGACTCTAGATAAGCAAAGGGTGGTATTTCAACAATGACTCCCCGAATCCTGGCGAACCCGGTTCAAAGTCTCCCACCTATCCTACACATTACTTATCCAAAACCAATACTAAGCTATAGTAAAGGTGCACGGGGTCTTTTCGTCCCACAGCGGGTAATCGGCATCTTCACCGATACTACAATTTCACCGAGCTCATGGCTGAGACAGTGTCCAGATCGTTGCACCATTCGTGCAGGTCGGAACTTACCCGACAAGGAATTTCGCTACCTTAGGACCGTTATAGTTACGGCCGCCGTTTACTGGGGCTTCATTTAAGACCTTCGGATTACTCCTAAGCCCTCCACTTAACCTTCCAGCACCGGGCAGGTGTCAGGCCATATACGTCATCTTTCAATTTAGCATAGCCCTGTGTTTTTGATAAACAGTCGCCTGGACCTTTTCACTGCGGCCCCACCGGAGTGGGGCGACCCTTCTCCCGAAGTTACGGGTCTATTTTGCCTAATTCCTTAGCCATGAATCTCTCGAGCTCCTTAGAATACTCATCCCAACTACCTGTGTCGGTTTAGGGTACGGGCTGCTTCTCTCGCTTTTCTTGGAAGTCGCTACTCTGGATTATCACCGCAGCCGAAGCCTTAGTGTACTATCGCCGTGTTACCACTGGCTTCAACGAACTATTCCGTCAGTTCGCACCAAATTTACGCCTCCGTCACTTTTAATAAGAGCAGGTACAGGAATATTAACCTGTTGTCCATCCACTACCCCTTTCGGGTTCGCGTTAGGTCCCGACTAACCCTCAGCTGATTAGCATAGCTGAGGAAACCTTAGTTTTTCGGAGTGCGGGTTTCTCGCCCGCATTATCGTTACTTATGCCTACATTTTCTTTTCTAACCAGTCCAGCATGACTCACATCACACCTTCAACCCTGTTAGAATGCTCCCCTACCAGTTATAATAAATTATAAATCCATAGCTTCGGTAGTATACTTATGCCCGATTATTATCCATGCCGAACCGCTCGACTAGTGAGCTGTTACGCACTCTTTAAATGAATGGCTGCTTCCAAGCCAACATCCTAGCTGTCAAAGCAGTTCAACCGCGTTTTTTCAACTTAGCATACATTTGGGGACCTTAGCTGATGGTCTGGGTTCTTTCCCTCTCGGACATGGACCTTAGCACCCATGCCCTCACTGCTGATAAACATTTTATAGCATTCGGAGTTTGTCAGGAATTGGTAGGCGGTGAAGCCCCCGCATCCAATCAGTAGCTCTACCTCTATAAAACTATTAATCAACGCTGCACCTAAATGCATTTCGGGGAGTACGAGCTATTTCCGAGTTTGATTGGCCTTTCACCCCTACCCACAGGTCATCCGAAGACTTTTCAACGTCAACCGGTTCGGTCCTCCACTGTATGTTACTACAGCTTCAACCTGCCCATGGGTAGATCACACGGTTTCGCGTCTACCACTACTAACTAAAGCGCCCTATTCAGACTCGCTTTCGCTACGGATCCGTGACTTAATCACTTAACCTTGCTAGCAACGGTAACTCGTAGGCTCATTATGCAAAAGGCACGCCGTCACCCTATTGGGCTCCGACCGCTTGTAAGCGTATGGTTTCAGGTTCTATTTCACTCCCTTATTCAGGGTTCTTTTCACCTTTCCCTCACGGTACTAGTTCACTATCGGTCTCTCAGGAGTATTTAGCCTTATCGGATGGTCCCGACTGATTCACACAGGGTTTCACGTGCCCCGCGCTACTCAGGATACTGCTATCTTGTTAATTTTTACTTATACGGGACTATCACCCTCTCTGGTTTGTCTTTCCAAACAATTCTAATTCAGCATAACTCGAATATTGCAGTCCTACAACCCCGACATTGCCGTAACAACATCGGTTTGGGCTAATCCGCGTTCGCTCGCCACTACTAACGGAATCACTTTTGTTTTCTTCTCCTCCGGGTACTTAGATGTTTCAGTTCTCCGGGTTCGCCTCCTTAACGGATACTATATCTTCAATATAGTGGGTTGCCCCATTCGGATATCTGCGGATCAAATCGTATGTGCCGATCCCCGCAGCTTTTCGCAGCTTATCACGTCCTTCATCGCCTCTGAGAGCCTAGGCATTCCCCATACGCCCTTATTTAGCTTATTGTACTTTTTGCTTTTTTATGAGTTTCATTCACCAGATTATTATCTTGTGAATATCTATTATAATATCGCTCGTAACGAATATTATAATTACAAATTTTTTAAAATAGATATTAAATCTATCTTTCATGTATCTTTTTTCAATATGTCAATGAACTTGTGTCCCTCAGGACTCGTGGAGAATATCGGAGTCGAACCGATGACCTCCTGCGTGCAAGGCAGGCGCTCTAGCCAGCTGAGCTAATCCCCCATAATGAAATTCAGAATTGTGAATTCAGAATTACAAACGTTGAATTCTCTAACTTCCAGAATTTCCTTTCAATATTTAATGAACGTGACCATCTCTGGTACTTCGTAGTCTCAGGCAGACTCGAACTGCCGACCTCTACATTATCAGTGTAGCGCTCTAACCAGCTGAGCTATGAGACTGTGTTTTGTCTACAGTTTTCAGTTTTCAGTATCAATACTGAGCACCGTTTTCTGGTGACTTGTTTTTTAAATTAACAGCTATGAGAATAAACTACTCTTTTCTTAGTTTTTAATGATACCATTAGTCGTCTTTCTCTAGAAAGGAGGTGTTCCAGCCGCACCTTCCGGTACGGCTACCTTGTTACGACTTAGCCCTAGTTACCGATTTTACCCTAGGCCGCTCCTTGCGGTGACGGACTTCAGGCACTCCCAGCTTCCATGGCTTGACGGGCGGTGTGTACAAGGCCCGGGAACGTATTCACCGCATCATGGCTGATATGCGATTACTAGCGATTCCAGCTTCACGGAGTCGAGTTGCAGACTCCGATCCGAACTGAGATAGGGTTTATAGATTCGCATCCCCTCGCGGGGTAGCTGCTCTCTGTCCCTACCATTGTAGCACGTGTGTAGCCCAGGACGTAAGGGCCGTGATGATTTGACGTCATCCCCACCTTCCTCACAGTTTGCACTGGCAGTCTTGTTAGAGTTCCCGACATTACTCGCTGGCAACTAACAACAGGGGTTGCGCTCGTTATAGGACTTAACCTGACACCTCACGGCACGAGCTGACGACAACCATGCAGCACCTTGTAAGTAGTCCGAAGAAAGATCTATCTCTAAATCATGCAACTTACATTTAAGCCCTGGTAAGGTTCCTCGCGTATCATCGAATTAAACCACATGCTCCACCGCTTGTGCGGGCCCCCGTCAATTCCTTTGAGTTTCATTCTTGCGAACGTACTCCCCAGGTGGGATACTTATCACTTTCGCTTAGCCACTCAGACCGAAATCCGAACAGCTAGTATCCATCGTTTACGGCGTGGACTACCAGGGTATCTAATCCTGTTCGCTCCCCACGCTTTCGTCCATCAGTGTCAATACATTATTAGTGATCTGCCTTCGCAATTGGTATTCTATGTAATATCTATGCATTTCACCGCTACACTACATATTCTAACCACTTCATAATGATTCAAGATAACCAGTATCAAAGGCAATTCTACAGTTGAGCTGCAGGATTTCACCTCTGACTTAATCATCCACCTACGGACCCTTTAAACCCAATGATTCCGGATAACGCTTGGATCCTCCGTATTACCGCGGCTGCTGGCACGGAGTTAGCCGATCCTTATTCTTACGGTACCGTCAGAACTCTACACGTAGAGTGGTTTCTTCCCGTATAAAAGCAGTTTACAACCCATAGGGCAGTCTTCCTGCACGCGGCATGGCTGGATCAGTCTTTCGACCATTGTCCAATATTCCTCACTGCTGCCTCCCGTAGGAGTCTGGTCCGTGTCTCAGTACCAGTGTGGGGGATAACCCTCTCAGGCCCCCTACCTATCGTCGCCATGGTGTGCCGTTACCACACCATCTAGCTAATAGGACGCATACTCATCTTGTACCGTAACCTTTAATAAAAACTCCATGCGAAGTAATTATACTATGGGGTGTTAATCTTCATTTCTAAAGGCTATCCCCCAGTACAAGGCAGATTGTATACGCGTTACGCACCCGTGCGCCGGTCGTCAGCAGAGCAAGCTCCCTGTTACCCCTCGACTTGCATGTGTTAGGCCTGCCGCTAGCGTTCATCCTGAGCCAGGATCAAACTCTTCATCGTTAAATTTTAAATATTATTTAACAACTAATTGGAATCTCTAGTACTCAAAATGGTTTATTCTCTTAGTCGATTTAAATCGTTTCCAATTTAAATCTTACGCTGTCAATTCAATATGTTTATGAACTTATTTCTCTTTGTTTCTTAACTCGTTTCCTCGTTAAGCGGGTGCAAATATAAAACCCTTTTTTTAACCTCACAATAGTTTTGATACTTTTTTTTGAAAAAATTTTTGAAGCTTTAAAACTTCGTTTTCTCAAGTATATCAACACTTCTTACAAGAACTTCGCTACTCATAACCTTCGCTATTTTTGCGGCTGCAAACATACAACCTTTTTTAATTCTGACAAGATGTTTTTGATATTTTTTTGAAGTTTTTTCCTTTGACCTGAAAATCAAATCTCTAAACCTCGTACCCCTACCTTTTTATGAACTTACCCCAGCAGCTTCGCCGCTAACGGGCTGCAAATATACCACCCTTTTTCTCTACCAAACAAACTTTTTATCGCCTTTTTTTGAAAGTTTTTTGTCCAATGCTTATTTACAATAAGTTACATCCAAATTATTTTTGATTCAAC
>NZ_JANIAC010000006.1 GCF_024723255.1 Aestuariibaculum sp. M13 | reverse complement strand
CCGCTAACGGGCTGCAAATATACCACCCTTTTTCTCTACCAAACAAACTTTTTATCGCCTTTTTTTGAAAGTTTTTTGTCCAATGCTTATTTACAATAAGTTACATCCAAATTATTTTTGATTCAACCTAATGCTATGACTGCATTAGAACAAAAACCTTCGGTTTTATAATATCTATAATATAAGAACAACTCTTCTATATATATTATATGAAGATGATTTTACCTTTGGGATGAAACGGCATCCTTTTTATGCTTACTACCTATTCTTTATAATATACTATATATATGTATACCTAAAAATCACCTCTTATACTATATATACAATAGCATTAAAAGATATAGTGGACAGCCCGACCAGAAGCACCACGGAGGGTAATGCTATAATACTATAAAAGCCATTTAACTTTGACCTCAGCAAAAGTTTGCGTGTCTTAAACGGAGTAAACATTATTAACCAATTATAACATTTGTAAGATTTAACTATTTTTTCACTGGTTTTATCAAGTAAAGTCTAGATTAGTTAATATTTTTGAATGAAATATAAACAAACACATTATGAATTTAGCAGAAATTGATTTTCAAAGTTTTGACTCTGGAAAGTTAATGGACTTTATCACCGAATACGGATTAAAAGTAATAGGTGCCATTCTTATCTGGATTATTGGATCGTGGATTATTAAAAATATCCTGAAGGCGACTAAAAAAATTATGTCGAAAAGTAATTATGAGGAAAGTCTGCAGAAGTTTTTATTAAACCTTTTTAGCTGGGGCTTAAAAATCCTTTTAATCATTACATTGCTAGGAACCCTTGGAGTACCAACCACATCGTTTGCTGCCATTATTGCTGCTGCAGGTTTAGCCGTAGGTATGGCTCTACAAGGTTCTTTAGGTAATTTTGCAGGTGGGGTTTTAATTATGATTTTTAAACCTTTTAAAATTGGCGATTTAATTGAAGCACAAGGTGAAATAGGCGTTGTAAAACACATTGAAATCTTTACAACAAAATTAACCGGACTTTCAAACAGAGAAATCATTATTCCAAACGGTGCCTTATCTAACGGAAACATTATCAATTATACCACTGAAGGAACACGTCGAGTAGATTTAGTTATTGGTGTTAGCTATGATGCCGACATTAAACAAACCAAAGAGGTTTTAATGAACGTTTTAACATCTCACCCAAAAGTTATTGACACGCCTGCTCCAACAGTTAACGTTCTTGAGTTGGCAGATAGCTCTGTAAACTTCGCGGTAAGACCATGGTGTAACGCTGAAGATTACTGGACAGTTTACTTTGAATGTACCGAAAATATTAAGTTAGCTCTTGATGCTGCAGGTATTGAAATTCCTTACCCACATCAAGTTGAAATACAAAAGAAAGGTTAAGACTTCGGTTTTGGTTTCATAACCACAAAGTCCTTTAAATAATAAGGCTCAAAATAAGCGACATCTTCGGTGTCGCTTTTTTTATACTTAGCATCACTAATTGCCCCCATCTCGTTTGCTGATGGTAATTTATCGTCAACAAAAATAGCATTTGGATGCTGAATTAAAGTTTTTGTTTTTTCAACGCCATTACCTATAAAGTATACTTTACCCTGATTTAAATATTCCGCGAAAGCGTTTTCATCTAAAATCTGAGCTTCGGTTGCTCTTACCTCGTTATAATTTGAATCGTAAATTGCCGAATACACTTCCATACGTCTGGCATCTAACATCGATACGATAATGCCTTCCGTTATTTTCACCTGCCAAGCCAATGCTTGTAATGTAGGCACTGAGACCAAAGGTTTATCTAATGCAAAACATAAGCCTTTTGCTGCCGACACCCCAATACGTAATCCTGTATAAGAACCAGGCCCTTTACTAATGGCAATAGCATCTAAATTATTTGCATCAACATTTGCTTCTTTTAAAACTGAATCTATAAATACATGTAAACTTTCGGCATGCGAATAGTTCTTACTGTTATCTTCTTTTAAAAAGATTGTCTCTCCATCTCTCGATAAAGCTACAGAACAGTTTGTTGTAGCCGTTTCTATGTTAAGTATTAATGCCAATTTTAATTTGTTATTGTTTTTCCCATGTAAAAGTCTAAAACTTTTGTCTTAAAAACAAAATCATACTTCGCATTTATTAATAAATTCTGTGCATTTAAGTATCTTATTCTGGTTTGCTCTAAATCGAAAGCCGTCATATTCCCTAATTTGTAGCGTTCTTCCGCATTTTCGAAGGCCAGTTTTTGAGATTCGATAGATTTTTTTGCAGATTCATATGCTTTCAATGCTGCTTGCGCATCTGTAAAGGCTCTTTGAATATTTCCTTCTAAATCTAATTTAGCTTGTTCTAAATCTAATTTAGAGTTTAATTCCTGTATTTGCGATTTGGCTACTGCCGTTTTGTTTTGAAACTGAGAGAAAATAGGAATGTTTACCCCTAACCTAAAAGAATGCGATTTTTGATTATTAAGCTGATTAAAAAATGAATCTTCATTTTCAGTTAAATTAGAATAAAAAACATTAGACCCAAAACCATATCCAAAACTTACACTTGGCCAATATCCTGCTTTGTTAATTTCGGTACCCAACTCGGCGACTTCTATATTTTTCTCTGCCAGCTTAATTTCATTTCTATTACTATAAGCATATTCTAAAATAGAATCGACATCATGATAAAATAAAGCAAAATAAGACGCATCGATATTTATCATTTCTACCTGAAATCCTTTGTATGGAATTTGAAGCAATTGCGACAATGTTAGCAAGGACAAATTATAATTGTTTTCTGCAGTTGTTAAACTCTGCTCATCTGAAGCCAAAGTGGCTTCGGCATCAAAAATATTGGCTCTGGGCTGAACTCCTGCATCTACAAAACTTTTAACCTGCTCTAATTGTCCTTTTGAAAATTCAATTTGAGCTTTTGCTGCTTCTAAATTCTCCTTGTTGAACAAAATATTTAAATAAGCATTCGCTACATTTAGTGAAATGTCGTCTTTTAATTGCTGCAATTGTAATTCACTAGCTTCCTGAGACAACAAGGATTGTTTATAAATATTGGTATTACGGAAACCATTAAATACATTTTGGGAAACCTGTATCCCCACATTCGTTTGGTGCGATGTACGATTAACAAACTGACCCTGAAACAACTCCTGATTACCAAACCCCATGGATTGGCTTGCACTTGCTCCCAAGGATGGTAATAAATTACCTTTTGCAGCCACTACATTTTGTTCGCTAGTTAATATAGAATTATTGGACTTTTGTACACTAATATTATTTTCTAAGGCATAGTCGACACATTCCTGTAAGCTCCATATTTTTTCCTGAGCAAAAACCGCAGCTCCTACAAAAAATACGACTATACTTATTTTAGTTTTATATTTAAACATACTCTATCTTATCTTTTAGTGTGCAGGTGGTCCTGGTCTTACTTCTACCTTTTCTTCATCAGATGTTTTATTCCAGATTTTTATCTTATCCTCTTTTTTGAGTCCTTCTGTAATTTCAACATTAATACCATCTGAAATTCCTAAAACCACATCTACTTTTTTATACTTTCCTTCTGCTTCTAAAACCTCTACAAAAGGTTTTTCAGTAATTCGATTGTATTGCAACAACGCTTCTCGAATAGCAAAGACACTATCTTTACTTTCAATATCAATTTCTGCATTAGCACTATAGCCCGCTCTTACATTGGTACCTTCATCTATAGTTACGTTAGCCTTTATAGTAAACTGAACAGCGCCGTTTTCTTCAACACCTTTAGGCGCAATAAAGATTAACTTAGCTGGGAAATCTTTATCTTTTATGGCTCCCAATACGACTTTTATCTCTCTACCTTCAGAAAGCTTACCCACTTCGGCCTCATCAACCTTACCTTCAAAAATCATTTGACTCATATCGGCGACAGTGGCAATGGTTGTTCCTTCATTAAAGTTGTTACTCTCAATAACCTGATCGCCTTCTCTCACCGGAATCTCTAAAATAGTTCCTGAAATTTGTGCTATAATATTGGTATTGGCAGAAGATCCTCCTGAAATAGAACCTCGCTTAATAATTTGATAATTATTTTGTGCCTGCTTTAAAGTTTCTTTCGCCTGGTTAAATGTTAATTCACTGTTTTCAAAGTCCTGTTGAGAAATCACCCCTTTTTCAAAAAGCGATTTATTTCTATTGTATAACGTTTCAGCATTACTAAAAGACAACTGTGCAGTTTTAATTTGGCTACTTGCACTCACTAAACTTTGCTCATTAGGTACTACTCGAATTTTAGCAATTAAATCGCCCTTTTCAACCCTATCGCCTTCTTCAACAAGAATCTCATCGATGATTCCGGAAATTTGAGGTTTTAATTCAATTTCTTCTTCAGGATTCAATTTCCCTGTTGCCACAGCTTTGGTATTAATCGAGGTGTAAAATGGCTCTTCAACTTCGTATTCTTCAATAGTCTTTGAATTGGCATCCTTAAAATACTTCAACACTACCAGTAATAGGATTAAAACAACAATTCCTATAATAATTTTTACTGTTTTATTCATGTTTATATTGATTGTTTATTCTTCTCTTAATGCTTCTATTGGTTTTACACTAGTTGCCTTAATGGCCGGAATGAGTCCTATCAACGTTCCAAAAACGACTGAAACAACTAATGCTATAAATAGTACAAGAATAGATACTGATGCATTAACCAAAACTGCTTCACTACCTTGTCCGTAAAAATGATTTAATGTAATTAAAATCCACCCACCAGATATAACTCCAAACATTCCAGCAACCATTGTTAAAAATACCGCTTCGACAACTATTTGTCTTTGAATTTCAAAAGGCGTGGCCCCCAATGCACGCCGAACACCTATTTCTTTAGTACGTTCTTTTACGGTAATTAACAAGATATTTCCAATGGCGAAGACACCTGCTATTAATGTAGCAATACCTACAAACCAGGTTAAAAACTGCATCCCGGTTAAAAACTTATACCTTTTTGCAAACTCCTTTCCAATATTAATAGCCCCAAAAGCCTGATTATCCTCTGGATGTACTTGATTCAGATTTTTTAACAGCAACTTGGTATCCATTTCTATTTGTTCTATATCGTATTCCGGCTTACCTGTAATCATTAAAAAAGAAACTTTATCTGCCTGATTATAGACTTGCTGAAATGTAGAAAAGGGAATATACACATCTTCACTTGGGCCGAAATTATCAATAACTCCCTTTTTGTATACCCCAACAACCAGATAATTAATATCTCCAATTTGAATATATTCGCCTATGGCCTTTTCGTCTTTTTTGAACAGCTGCTTATAAGTATCCTCAGAAATAACCGTTACTTTTTTATGGTTATCAATATCATTCTGATTGATAAATCGCCCACTGATTAGATTTCTTTTTTTGATTTTGTCTAAAACAGGATAATCTCCAAGAACATTTAAATCTGCTGAGAGAAAATCTCTAACCACAAGTGCTTGATTCATATTTCTGGGTACCGTAAACTCAATACCTTTTATATTTTCATCTAATTTTTCAATATCCGACAACCTTAACCGAACCCTTTTTCCTTTTTGAAATCCGTTAAAAGGAATACTAGTTTGACCTCCAAAAACAATAACACTATTCGTTGAAAAATCTCCAAACAAACGATTAAACGTATTCTCCAAGCCACGAGCAGCGCCTAGCAAACTAACCAGTAACAATATTCCCCACCAGACACCAACCATAGTAAGGATGGTTCTCAACTTGTTTTTACTTAAACTGTCGAAAACTTCCTGCCAAGTATCTTTATCGAATAAAAATCTAAACATACTAATCGTTTCTTAAAGCTACTATTGGTTTTATCTCTGACGCCTTCTTAGCAGGAAAATATCCGGCAATGGCTCCAGAAATTATTAAAATTATTGTTGCACTTATCACGAGACTGGTACTTACATATGGATTAATAATAGAATATTGCACCAAACTTGGTCCTATAATTTTTAAAACCCAAACACCAATAAGTAGCCCAACGTATCCGGCAATAGTCGTTACAACTATAGACTCAATTAAAATTATCGAAACAATGGATTTTGGTGACGCTCCTAAAGCCTTTCGTATTCCAATCTCTTTCGTGCGCTCTTTAACTATAAAAATCATGATATTACTAATCCCAACAATTCCAGCTATTAAAGTTCCCAAACCAATAATTAGAATAATACTGGTTAATGCCATACTAAACATACTCACCTTTTGAGCTTCTGAAGCCAGATTATGAACCCTTATCGCACGCTGATCTGTAGCATCTACTGAAAATCTATCTTTTAACTTTATCATTAAAAGATTACTGAATGCCAAAGCCTGATCATAATTTAACTCGGGATTATAAGTTAAATATATTTGATCGATATAATCGTTATTACCATACAAACGCTGAACGGTAGATATTGGCGTATAGATAAGTCGTTCTTCGTCATCTCCACCATCGTCTGTATAAACACCTACAACTTTATATGGAATACCACTTAAATTAATATATTTTCCTAAAGCTTTTGTTTCTTTAAAAAGATCTTCTTCTACAAGTCGTCCAATAACAACAACCTTGCTCGTATTTTGTATATCGTTTTGATTGATATACCGTCCCTCTTTAATTTCTGTTTTTTCTAAAAACTGAAAGTCCGGATGAACAGCCGACAGACTATAACTTTTTTTCTCACTTCTGAAAGATGCATTGACACTTCTGTTAATCCGACCGGTAATAAATTCTATATCGCTATCAAATTCATTTTTTATATAATCGAAATCTTCATTTTTAAACCGAATTCGTCTGCCAGCCTGAAGTCCTTTACTCGCAGTAACCGTTTTCCCTGAATTTATAAAAACCCGATTTAAAGCCTCATCACCGAAAGCTTGTTTAAAGGTATTTTTTAAACCATTGGCGATTCCAAAAAGAATGACAAATAACAAAATAGCAAATGAAACGGTAAAACCAGACATAACACTTCTGGTTCTGTTTTTATTAATACTTTGAAATATTTCTCGCCAAAGATCTAAATCAAACATATTGTTCGGCTCTTACTTGATCAACTTTAGTATCTTCCATAATAACACCATCACGCAAACGGATAATACGTTTACACATATTGGCGATATCTTCTTCATGAGTTACCATTAATATAGTCTTACCTTCATCATTTAACTGCTGAATAAAAGCCATAATTTCATAGGATGTTTTTGTATCCAGTGCACCGGTGGGCTCATCGGCAAGAAGTAATTTTGGGTTGGCTGCCAAGGCTCGAGCAATCGCAACACGCTGCTTCTGTCCTCCGGAAAGTTCCTTTGGTAAATGATGAGACCATTCTGCCAAGCCAACTTTTTCTAAATGAAACATAGCTAATTCTAAACGTTCCTTACGTTTCATTCCTTGATAGTATAAAGGTAAGGCAACATTTTCAAGTGCAGTCTTATAATTGATAAGGTTAAACGACTGAAAAATAAAACCAAGAAACTTATTACGATAAACGGCAGATTTCTTTTCGGTAAGATCTTTTATAGCCAAACCATCCAAAATATAGTCCCCAGAATCGGCTTCATCGAGCATTCCAATAATGTTCAGTAATGTGGACTTACCAGAACCCGAAGAGCCCATGATGGCAACCATCTCACCTTCTTTAACAGATAAATCAATACCCTTTAATACGTGTAAACTGGAATCCCCTATTGGATAGGATTTGTGCAATTCATGAATTTGTAACATATACTAAGAAAGTTTGTTTACTTGGAGTCGTTTTGAAGTTAGACTCACTAAGCAAGAATATGTTACAAAATAGTTTAAATAATTTACACTTTATTTTTTTGAGGTGTTAAATTTCTTATAAATAAGATAGCCAATGCCACCTACTAATATATACGGAAGCGCCATTAAATAGACAATACCATCGTTAATTCCCTGTGCTGCCGACTGCCCTTCTTCACTTTCTAAAACTGCACGACACATGGCACACTGGGCATTTGTTTCTACAAAAGAAAACAATGCTAATAAACCGAATACAATTTTATATTTTACTGAATTAAGCATAATAAGGAGAAATCATTATGTACACAACAACACCTGTAATAGCAACATAAAGCCATAATGGAAATGTAATTTTCGCAATTTTCTTGTGTCTTTCAATATTATTGGTAATACCTCGAACGTATGTTATAAGCACAAAAGGTATTACGATAATAGACATTAAAATATGCGTAATTAAAATAAAATAATACATATACTTTAATATACCTTCCCCACCAAACTTTGTAGAATCACTCGTCATGTGGTACGCCACATACATAACTAAAAACAGTAACGATAATAAGATAGCAAATTTCATAAGTTGCTCGTGCAACTTAATCTTTCCATTTTGAACAGCAATAAAAGCCATTACCAAAACTAAAGCTGTAATCGCATTTATTACGGCATAGATTGGCGGTAAAAAAACAGGTAAAGTTGCATCTATTTTAACACCAAATAAAATCGCTACGACAACCGGAATAACAACCGATAAAACAACGATTAACTTATTATACTTCTTGTCGTCTATAATTTGCTCTGATTTATTCATGAAGTAATTTTTTAATATCTTCTTTTAATGCTGTAATTTCCTGAGGAGCGCCATCTTCATCTACTTGCTCTTCTTCTGAAGCGATTCCTCTGTAATATATAATTGGATTTCCGTAATCGTCTTTTCGTGAACGAATGAATCCGCTTTTGTCGATTAATGCAAAGTTACCAGAATGTTCGAAACCTCCAGCAGCGTTTTCATCTTCGGCTGAATACAAATTAAATCCTTCGTTTGATAATTTATAAATATCATCACGATCGCCTGTCATTAAGTGCCAGTTTGGGTTGGTAACACCATACTGAGTTGCATACTCTTTTAGCACTTCAACTGTATCGTAAGCTGGATTTATAGTGAACGATGCTACCCCAAAATTATCAAAATCTTTAAAGCTGTTTTGTACCTGAACCAGATTTTTACTCATACGCGGACAAATGGTTGGACACGTTGTAAAAAAGAATTCTACCACATATACTTTACCTAAGTAATCTTCATTGGTAATGGTTTTCCCATTTTGGTCGGTAAATGAAAAACTAGGCACTTTTTTAGCCACTCCATCAACTTCAATAAAAGCCAAATCGGATGTAATGTCTCTTTTTTCATTTGCAAAATCGCTGCGGCTTTCGTCTCGAACAACGTCGCCATTTTGAATGCGATCAATAATTTTAGGAATGAACAAAATACCAAACAACAGAATGATAAATGCAATGCCTATGTATGAATAATTATTCTTCTTCATGACTGCTTTTTAAATCGTTTTCTCTTCGGCTTGTCGAATCGAATTCACCTTTACGCTTCTGTCTGTATTCTGTAAACAAGATACGTAAATCGTCACTCATTTTATTTTTAATTTCGGCAACTTCTATAGTGTTATAGCCATATAAGCCATAAACCGGATTGTTCTTTTCTTTCTCTCTATCTTCTCTATCATCGAAGCGCCCACGTTGATAAAGGTCTTTGTCAACAATAAATATTTTGTTGGTTTCTAAACGAGAACCTAAAGCTTCTTCAGTTTTAAGACTTGCATATACTCTTTGAATTTGTTCAGGAGACCCGTAAACAAAATGCCAGAATTTCAAATCCTCATAAGTAAAAACTTCTTCCTTTAATTTTTCAACAGATTTCTCGGTTCCGTTTGGTACAACCAACACAATCTGAAACTTTTTAAACCCTTTAAATTTATCGTAAACCAACTCCTTTAAGTTCGATACTTCAACCGCATTATCAATTGGGTTTATTCCTAAAAATCCCAATACTGTAATATGATTTTTTAAAAGAATCCTTTCTTCCTCTTCTGAAGTAAATCCTTCGATATCCAATACCGATTCATTAACAATATCCAGCGGAGTATAATTATGTGTTGCCGGATATAAAAACAATAGGAACGTTACAGGCAGAAAGAACAAAACTGCTAAAACGACGTATCTACTTATTTTCTTATAATTCATTAAATACCTGTTGTGTATTGCGGTGCAAAAATAAAAAAAGGCGGTTTAATAACCGCCTTTATATTTCTATTTAACTAAATTATAATAGTTAAAAATCTGATTTGATATATCCTTTATCGTAAACATTAAATACATACCCACCTTCTTGTAATAAGATGAAGGTTAAATAAAGAATTAAGAAAATAGTTGTCCAAACAACGGCACGTCTCAAGCCTTTAGTTTCATCACGCATGTGCATGAAATCCCAGGTAATGTAATATGCTTTTACGATAGTTAAAATGATAAATATCCAGTTAAGTAATTTCATACCTAACACTTTTATCATTAACGATTCTGGTTTGTAAATACCTAAAATAACTTCAACTGCAGTTACAAGAGATAAGAATACTAATACACCCCAGATTTTTTGTGTATTCGATTTAAATTTAACTAAACCTCTTAATATTTCTAATTTATGATCTTGTGCCATTTTAACGCTATTTTTAATATTAAACTAGGTAGAAGAATGTAAATACAAATACCCAAACTAAATCGACAAAGTGCCAGTATAATCCAACTTTCTCAACCATTTCGTAGCTCTTACGTTTTTCGTAAGTTCCTAAAACAACATTAAAGAAAATAATGATGTTTAAAACAACTCCAGAGAATACGTGGAATCCGTGGAAACCAGTAATAAAGAAAAAGAAGTCAGCAAATAATGGCGAACCATATTCGTTATGTTGCAAGTTAGCTCCTTCAACAACTAATTTACCGTTAGCTTTTAACTGGTATAGAGATTCAGCTCTTGTTAAAACTGTTTTATGACCGTGCTCGGTTAATTCCTGTGTTCTGATTAAAAGGTTATCGTCAGCCTCAAAACTGTGAATTACATCTTCTACAGTGTAAGTTGGTAAAGAACCTTCACCTACGAACCATAATCCATTTTTACGTTCTTGTTGAACACGCTCATGCTCACCAGCAACAACAAAATCTTTTAATGCTACACGGTGACCTTCAGTATCTACGAACTGTAAAATATTACCACCTTTAGTTTCTACTGCTCCGAAATCTCCTTTAATAAATGTAGCCCACTCCCATGCTTGAGATCCTACGAAGATTAAACCACCAATAATGGTTAAGAACATGTATAAAGTAACTTTCGCTTTATTTAAATGGTGTCCTGCATCTACAGCTAAAACCATAGTTACAGACGACATAATAAGAACGAACGTCATGAATGCCACATAAATCATTGGCAACTCTTGCCCGTGTAAAAACGGTACGTGAGTAAATACTTCATCGGCTATTGGCCACGCATCGATAAATTTAAATCTTGAAAACCCATAGGCCGCTAAAAAACCTGAAAATGTTAAGGCATCCGAAACGATGAAAAACCACATCATCATCTTACCGTAACTTGCCTTAAGTGGCTCATTACCACCACCCCAAGTTTTACCTTCTGTCTCAGTAGTTACAACTGTAGTACTCATATAAGTTGGTTATTATTTTAAAATTTGGACAAAAATAAGTATTTTATTCATGTAATGAAACATCAAACTTAATTTTTAAGGGCTTAAATGCCGATGTTTACCGATGTTTACAAAGATTTTATAAAAATGTGAATTATTTTATCTTACGAAATATAAAAACAGAAATAGATACACCCACAGTATATCAACAAAATGCCAAAATGTTGCAGCTAGCTCAAAGCCAAGCATATTGCTTGATGAATACTTCTGTTTAAAATGATTATAAATTACAACTAACAAACAAACTAACCCCGCTACAACATGTAATATATGCATTACCGCAATAACATACACATAAGACATGGTTACATTACTGGTTGGCCCTGTAAAGTTGTAGCCTAAATCTATGATTTGCTGAAACCCGACAAACTGATTGTAGATAAAAACAACACCTAATATTAAAGTAACAACAAGCCAAAGCATGGCTCCATTCCTATTATCTTTCTTTAAGGCTTGCTTTGCTAATAAAATACTGATGCTACTTAATACAATAACAACTGTACTGATAATAAAAGCATTTGGTAATTGGAAGTCTTTTAACCAGTCTGGTCTAGAACTACTCACAATAAAAGCACTTGTCCATCCTGCAAACGACATCACTAATGAAATGATACCAAACCAAAGCATCATTTTTTTTGCTCTTCCGGTTTTCTCTTCTGTTGTACCTTGTGTTAAATCCATGGTTTATCTTATAAATTTATCTATGACGTATACAATTTGTATTAACGATATATACGATACGCTAACAAGCATTAATTGGCGCGCGGCCTTTTCAGTCATTACTTTAAATAATCGGAAGGCGTAATACAGCATCCATAATCCTAATAAGAATACAATCAGAGCCGACACGATACTTAATTGTAATTTTCCTGTAAAACCAAATACTGGAATAATAGATACCAAAATAGTCCAGATGGTATACATAATAACCTGTACAGCGGTACCTTTATCTTGTTTTCCTGTTGGCAACATAAAGAATCCTCCCTTTTTGTAATCTTCATACAAAAACCAGCCTATCGCCCAGAAATGTGGGAATTGCCAGAAAAACTGAAGCGCAAATAAGGTGCCTGGTTCAATACCAAAATCGTTGGTTGCAGCTACCCATCCTAACATAAACGGTATAGCTCCTGGAATGGCCCCAACAAATACTGCTAATGGTGTCTTAGTTTTTAATGGTGTATACACACAAGTGTATAAAAAGATAGATATCGCACCAAACATTGCCGTTTGCTTATTAATAGCGTACAAAATAATGATACCCGCCAATGTAAATACACACGCTATAATAAATGCTGTGGTTACCGACATACGCCCCGAAGGAATTGGTCTGTTTTTGGTACGGTTCATTAAGGCATCTAAATCCTTTTCTATAATTTGGTTAAATGCATTCGATGCACCAACCATAAAATACCCACCTAAAGCCAGTAATAAAAGTGTCTTATAGTTTACTGTATCTACCCCAAGTAAATAACCGGCAAGTGACGAAAACACGACACTTAATGCCAAACGCATTTTAGTAATTTCTTTAAAATCTGAAATAACCGAAGGGGCTGTTAATGAAGTTTTTGAGTTACCCAATGTTCTTTTTACTTAATCGCTTTCATTTTGCGAGTGCAAAGATACTTTTTAAAACCAATCTGACCAATGCTTTTTACAGGTATTTAAAAAAGTTAACTGACTTTAAAGAACTTACTCTAAAAATCGAAATACCAATTAAATAAATCGGTACGGATTCCGAAATTCATCCAAACGGTGTTTGACTTAAATGTTGATGTTGTTTCGGCTTCCGGATTAAAATCTCTAAAAGTTACATCTGCATAAATTTTTAGGTTTGATGCCGGATTTATTAAATATCCCGCCTGAAGATTTCCATTAAACACAGTGGTTTTATTTCCTTGACCAACTTCAACACCTTTATCGAATGGGCGATCGTCATAATCGCGATACACATCACCTCCATAACTGTAATTGTCCGTTCCATCATTAAAATCTAATCCGCGTGTACCAAAAATCAACTTAGCATTAGCAAACCATCGGTTATAATGATAGCGACCGATTAATATAAATTCACTAAAGTTAGCTCCCCATAAATGTGCCATAGACTGGTTGTTATGCCCGTAATTCGTGGCAATCGTATTATGAGAATAGGTATAAGGACGAATACGATTGTATTCTGCCTGAAGCAATAGATTATCAACTTTAAAGGCATTGTAATATTTAATACCAAACTGATAACCATATTTATTGGACCAACTTCGTTCGCCAGCTTTTACATCGCTGAGTTTAAATTCATCTAATACAAACTGACTATAAACATTAATGTTGTCGTTCACTTTATATTTTGCTGATGCTCCCAGAATGGCATTTCCAGCATCCTGTCCGGTTTCAAACTCTATTGCTCTGTAAAAAATAATCGGGTTTAGGTAATTAATATCAAATCCACGGTTATTAGCATCGGTCCACATTACTGATTCGAAAAAACCAAGATTTAAACGTTTCGATACATTCCAGCTTAAATAATGATTCGCCATGTACTTGGTTAAAAAGGCACCGTCTTCGGTAACTTCCGGACGCACATCGCGCAACCACATCCAGGTGTTGGTGTATTTAATTTTCCAGAACTGCGTATTTAATTTTAAAAACGGGTGCGGACTTGACACATCACTTAATAATAAGGAACGATACCCATCGCCTATAAAGTTTTTACCATGCCCAAACTGAATGTTTAAAAAATCTACAGGTGCATAAGACAAATAAGCTTCGGCAACAGGATAATCATACGAATCTGTTTTGAATCGTTTTGCTATACCTCGTCCGGGAATAATAGCCGGATCAGGCCCGAAAGCTTTTAAGCTTTCTGCATAGTCGTTAAAATATTGAGCAAAACGCCCCTGGCTTTCATAAACCGTAGTGAAAAAATTAAACTTCTTCCCTAATCCTCCTTGCACTCTTAGACCTCTCGTATTATTATAAGTTGAACTGAAATCGGCATCGGTATCTTTACCAACTTCCAAATCGAATATCGGATCGATGGTAAACCAATACTCTTTTCCCTGCAATTGCACTAAATGCTCATTCCATAACTTTCTACCAAACCAGGTCTCTCTCTTCTGCAGAAGCTTTTCTGTTTCTGCATCAAAATCGTAATACTTCGCGACATCCTGATAAACAAAAGGCTTTGATGCCGTATGACTGTTCGTTCCCACTAAGTTGATTTGCCTATCGAATTTGGCATAATCGGCATGCGTAAATGGAATGTTTAACTGACTTGAATACGCCTTATTTTCAAAAGCAACTAAAGTAGCATTAACACTATCAAACTCTGTTTTTGCTTTTTCTTCTATCGCTGTAATGGTTTTCATTTTTGATTCCTGATTTTGAATATCAGATTGATTAACAAGAGGAATCTTCACCTTTATAGAATATTGTTTAAATGTCTTTCTGCCATTATAAGTTGCAGGTGCCACCTTTGGGAATTCTGAAAATACACGCTTTGTTTCCGTTTTCAGTTCTTCATACATGGCATCAACATAAATAACTTTAAAGCTACCAAGCGTATCTACCTCAAAAAGCACCACAATATCTCCTTTATACTTATCGTCATTAACTTTTTGCGGTACATTAAAAGTGTTATAAATATGATTATAAACATTACTATCGAAACACTTTTGTAATTCACTAACCGATACCGAATCGCAATTTGAAAATACCGGTGGTTTCTCGTAATACAATCCATTTTGTGCATATACACTATATTGAAGACATACAAAAAGTAGGATGATGAATTGCTTCATGAATACCAGATTATAGTTGATAGAGTTGAATTTGGCAGAAAGATACTATATTTTTAATAATGCATTCGTTAAAAAAAGCCGATATCGAAAAACGACATCGGCTTAAAATTTTACTGGTTGGATAAAATTAATCCTGAACTTCGAAAATTATTGGTAAATCGTAAATAACATCTACATTTTTATCGCGTTGTTTCCCAGGTGTCATTACAGGGATAAAATCAATAACGCGTTCGGCCTCATTTTTTAATTCCGGATGTGGCGCTCTAATTTGTAAATCTTTTACCTCTCCTTTTTTATCTATAGTGAAGCGCGTTCTAATAACCTGTTTACCCGACAAACCATATTCACCACCTAAACCTGTATTAAATTTACGCTGAATAAGCTTTGTGATTTTATCTGACATGCATTTTTTACGTCCTGCATTATCCTTTTCCTTTTCACAACCCGGATAAATAGGCACTTGTTCTACTCTAATAAAACTAACCGCTGGCTCGACAGTTGGAGCATCAACAAGTTTTATCTTATCTGGATCTAAATCACTATTAGATAAAGAGGGTTCATCTTGTGCTTTAAAATTGTCTGTGGGTTCAATATCCGAATCGTTTTCTATCACTTCGGGTGGTAAATCCGTATCAGGTAATTCTGGTTGTGGTGGCTCTGGAATATCTACTTTTTCCTGATACACTTCGTAGTTTTCAACGTCGATTTCCTGTGGTCCATCATCATAAAAAACATCCCCAAAATCCATAGGCAGTTCAGATTGAAATTTCATTTCTAATAGTCCGTAAGCTGAGAGCAGGCAAACTATTAATCCGATTTGAAAATAGAGGGTCGTGTTTTTTTGTAAATTAGCCTCATGCTTTTGTGATTTTTTCACGATTTGCTCATTTTGCCGAATGAGATCGTGAGTTTTCTTTTGATTACTCATAATTATTAAAAGTTAAATGTTAATATTATGATAAAGTCACAATAAGCATACCAAAAAAGAAAACCCGTTACAGAAATTGTAACGGGTTTTTAATATTATAAACGTTTGTTATTAAACGAGATACCTTAGTCTTGTACTTGAAAAACGATTGGTAAAGAATATGGTACAGTTACCGCTTTTCCACGTTGTTTACCTGGTTCCATTTGAGGAAGCATTCCAATTACACGAGCTGCTTCTTTTTCTAAACCTGGGTGTGGTGCTCTGGCACGAATACCTGTTACCTTACCTGACTTGTCAATTTTAAAGATTACGTTAATACGTTGTCTTCCTGATAATCCTAAATCACTTGCTAAATCGGTATTAAACTTTTTACCAACAAACTGTGTGATTTTTTCAGACATACAATCTTTTTTCTCTTGATTGGTTTTCTTTTTCTCACAACCAGGGAAAACAGGTACGTTCTCGATTACTGCGAAAGGAACCTCAATATCTTCTTCTACTGCTGCTGCAACTTCTACGTCTGCTACCTCAACAATTTCTGTTTCCTGAGATACCTCTGTAGATTCGATAACGGTTTCTTCAACTTCAACCTCATCCTCTACAACTTCAATAACTTCTGGAGCTGCTGGCGGTGGTGGTGGTGGTGGTGGCGTAGCCATTTGGTTTGTTAGAGGAATTTCTTCTTCTATCTCTTGTTCCATCGCTACCATACCGATTTCAACTTCTTTATCGTCGTAAGTTTTATAGTTAATAGCCATGTTTGTTAAAAATAACAACAATGCTAAACCAATTGCAAAGTAAAGTGAACTATTACGTCCAACATTAGCTTTAGGATTCTTTTTAGGTTCCATAATTTAATTTCGTTTTTTCAGGATTGCTAAAATAACCATTTATTTGTCAAAAAAGCAAGTCTTTATAATTTTTTAATCTGTGTTCTGTTGTATACCAACACTACTACTACAGCCAACAAAACCCCTACTGAGTTTGCAATAACATCCTCAAAATCAGGTTTTCGCGTCACCGTTACCATCCCTTGCAATACCTCAATAATTATACCAAAAATTGTTGAAAATAATGCGGAATAAATTAAAGCTTTTACGTTGGGCATCTTAAACTTAAACAAAAACGTACCGTACCACAGTAAAGCTAACACTAAATAGGTCAAACTATGAAATACTTTATCGGCATTTGAAATCCCTACATCAGGCATTTCTTTTAGCTTCATTAAGCAAACGAACGTTAATGCTAAAGTGTAAAGAACACTTATTAAAAACAGATTTTTTTTAAGCACCAATTAGGGCTTTATAATCGTCTGCAGACATTAAACCTTCTACTTGAGAAAGGTCTGAACATTTTACTTTAATCATCCAACCGTCTCCGTATGGGTCACTGTTTACTGTTTCAGGAGCATCTTCTAAACCTTCGTTAAACTCGATAATTTCACCTGATACTGGTAAAAATAAATCTGATACGGTTTTAACAGCTTCTACAGTTCCAAAAATTTCTTCAGCTTCTAAAGTTTCATCAACAGTTTCAACCTCAACATAAACAATATCACCTAACTCGCTTTGTGCGAAATCTGTAATACCAATTGTTGCTACATCACCGTCTATACTTACCCACTCGTGGTCTTTAGTATATTTTAATTCTGCTGGAATATTCATTTTTATTATATATAAGTTTTAGTTTCGGCAAATGTATTTATTCAAAACCTAAATTCAAACACTTATTGTGTTAATTCCCAAAATTATATCGAAGGGTAAAACCTGATCGAATTGTTGTTTGCGGGAAGGCTGTACTAATCGCATAATCTGAAAACGCATAATCGAAATAGAAAATACCGGTTAGGTTTTTACTGAAAGCATAATCGGCCGAATATTTAAGTCCCCAGATGGTTTGACCAGAAGTTACCTGATTGTTTTCCAAATCTAGATATCTAATAATGGTTTTATTATCTCTTACCGAAATATCAGCTTTCATATTCAGATCACTTATAATGCGCTTACTTGGACCAGCCAGATTAGAATTTATTCTTAAGTCTTTAATTCGATACCCTAGCCCAATCACATATTCTTTACCCTGAACTTCGGTCATTAAATTATTATCGAAACTTAAAGATAGTAGTCTGTCGCGTTTAATTTCAGCTAAGATTTTAACTGAATTCTTCATTTCGAAATCAATACGCACTAACGGACTAAACATCTCGGTTAAGTTAATGTTACTGTATAAGGTTTCGTTCTTATAATTTCCCGACTGATTTTTAACATCGGCCGGCTGGCTATCGTATGCTACACTAAAATCAGGTTTTACATAATCTAAATTCGATTGGAATTGATTAATTGTATAAGTTGAACGGTACCCATGCGTTAAAGAGAAACGTTTAAAATTCTTTTTAAACCAGGTAAACTTCATAAATCCGGTATACTTTAAATCCCAGTTAGGAATTGGCATATCTCTAAACGCAGATGTTTTCACTTTCCCTGCATCCTGACCTGAATAAGCGGCTAAAAATGCCGGTAATAATACCGCCTGACTGTTTTTTCCAAATCCTTTAGGGAATCCGTCTGCATCTACATCTGTAATATCAACACCTTTGTCCTGAGCTAAACGTCTTGCAATGGTTAAACGGTTTGCTCTGAAATCGTTGAACGCTGCACTTGAGTTTTCATCACTTGAACTAAACGCTGTCTTAATTAATACAGTAGAAATATTAAAGTTACCAAAATTGTTAGGTGTTAACGATTCGTATTCATACTCACCACCAATATTATTTACTCGGTAATTCTCTGTATAATTATCGTAGTAGGCACGGTTACCAACCAAGTCTATCTTTAAATCTCTTAAAGGCTCTAAACTTGCCGAGATATCTAACTGTTTTGTATTGGTTGTTGAATACTGCTGATTAAACTCTGGAAAAACGGTTAACCATCCTTTTCTCGCGGCCATATATCGCACATCGCTTTGGCTACCAAACGTGAAACCAACAGTTGGTTTTAAGGTTCCAATAAAACCAGGTGTTTGTAAATACCCCGGTAAGAAAGTACCGTTATTCTCTGAATAATTTATCTGAATACGTTTAACAGCTGTTAAAAGATCAATACCTGTATTTAATGCTTTTGTTCCTGCCTGACTGTTTTTCTTAGGTTGATTTTGTTGCGTGCCAGGAGGGTTGTTTCTATTAGTATTAGAGGTACTTGTACGAGCTATTGGCTTTTTAACCAAACCTAATTCTCGATACAATCTATTCATGTCGAAACTTGAATTGATGTTATGCGTATTGGCATTTTGTACCGTATTCCCTAAATCGTAAGTCACGCCATCAACTTCTAATTCTCCATACAAATCAGATCCTTTTTGCCATTGAAAGTTTGCATTATACTGATAAGTGGCACTAATAAAACTTAAGGCCGGAATTTTATTAATCGGTACCTCGTAGGTTACACCCAAGTTTTGCATTTGACGGTTAGGATCTCCAAAATCGAAGAAACCATCCCAAACATCTAAACTCGGATCCTGTAACTGCTCTCCGGCTATGGTATTCTTAAAATAGTTACGTACAATATTGTTATTGGCAGCGGTGAAATTGAAACTCAACGCGTCCGTTAAATTATAATTTATGGTATACTGAAAATCGAACATATAATTTCTTCTAAACAGTTCTTCCACGCCAATATTTCCAGCGCCTAATTCAACCTCTCTGTACTTCTGACGGTTAAACTGTCTGTTAATATCTGTATTTACCGTAAAGCTTGATGGCAATAAATTAAGATTGAAATCTTTTAATAATTTCCAGTATTTCCCGGTAAATAACGAATCGTTCTTTTTAAATGGTTCGATACGGAATGGCTCAAAATTATAAGCATAATTCGCTCCGGCACGTACCGTTTTATTAACCGAATTTTCAATCTCAAAATCTCTGTGCTCAACCTTATTATACGAGTAGTTCAAGGTCAGGTTTTCTACATCGTAAAAATGTGGTTTCTCTTCTTCGTTGGTTTTTATCTTACGAACACCAATAAAGTTGATACTTTGACGCTTGGTATAATCTTCCGATTGTTCTTTAATACGATCTCTATCTGCACTTGTTTCAGCTGCATCCAATCTCGATTCTAAAGTTAAATCTTCGTAATACTGATCGTATTTTGGAGTGATTAACTCTTCACTTTGTGCATAGTTAAATGGCACCTGAATACCCCACTGTTTTGGCAACAACTGCCCTACGTTAATATTCGTAACCACATCGTATTGCTTCACATCTTCCAGACTACGCTGACTAGGTCCTTGCTCGATGCCACCAAAACCAGACGTGCTTTGTCTACCTGTAGCACTAATATTCATGAAATCGGCAAGGTTGGTGTCAATACTAACAATAGCTGCCCAACCACCTTCGTTATCCATATCAGATAAACGTAACTCATTAAACCAAACCTCAGCACATACATCGTTACTACTTGTAGCGTTTTTAACACCAACCATAAGAGTTCTTATATCTCCAAAGTTAGGATTACCTTTTACTCCAACACGATGTTGTCCGGAAACATATCCTGAATACGGATCGGCAACAGCACTAATTTCGCCATTAATAACATCGTAAAACGTTGGATCTTCATTACTCAATGTCATATCGGCAATACCCTGAGCTTTTATTCTTCCTAAAATTTCGATAGGTAAATTAATCTCGTTGGCTTCTGGCCAGATGCCTTCTCTTGATGAAGAGGTAGACACCTGTAAAGGAATTTCAATCTGGTAGAAGTTTTCGGTAAGGTCGTTACCCATTCTAATGAAACCAACAATATCATTATCAGTTAAATTCCCAACACCATCTTCGCCGTCTTCAGCATGAATAAACATTCTAAGACGTTTAAACTGACGCATGTCTATACTTATATTTTTATAAACCGCTTTAGAATCTTCAGCTTCCAGATTACAAACTTTAACAACTAACGATTGCTCATTTTGATCGATAACCGTGTTATTATTGAATAATTGTTCTGGCTCGATACCCGGCGGACGTTGGTAGCTACCTTCGTTTTCAATGGTTCCAATTACACCCACTGAAAAATCGGTTTGTGAATCTTCAGGTGTTGGGTCGTTCTTATCAAGAGCCTGAGTATAACGACGCCATTCGCTACGCACCAATTCTAACGAACCGAAACGGAATACCGTTGGCTGAACGAAATCTTTTAAATACACACGGGTGAAACGAATAGAACGGAAATCGGTAATACCCCCATAACGTTTGTATTCTGAAACATTAGTATCGTCAAACTTTTCTAAAGGCACGTTAATTGGTATTCTGAACTGATACCATCGTACATTTTTGCTATCGCCATTTGGCAATGATCTTGGTCGTTCTTTAAAATCTCTTAAAAACTCCTTAAGCGGATTTGAACTCGGAAGATTATCAAAATCGGCTTTCGATTCCGGTAAGTTTTGTCTAGTAATTTCAAGAGCATACTCAAAATAACTATCGATAGTATTCATCGTGTTATCTCGGTTCACATCCTCAACATCTGGTTGGGTATTAGCACCGCGGTCGGTATTTGAGAATGTATCAGGCGTATTTCCTTCTACTCCATTGTACTTTTTATAACGTTCAAAAATACCTCCTTCGGCATTTAAGAAATAGGTGTAGTTATCGTTTGAAGGGTCATCGCCAAAGTTAGATCCAAAAATAGCAAGCTCTTCCGCATCATCATAACCATCATATCCCACATCCTGATTATCTCTTTCCTGACCCGTAGTGTCAAAAGTATAAATTAAAGATTGGTTTAAAGGCGCCACCGTTCCCCACTCAGTTGGATTAAGTAAACTTACATCACCATCCTTTGGAAGACCATTCTCATATAACTTTTTACCATCTTTTATGATATCCTCTGAAATGTTTCCTAAGTTGAATACCAGGGTTCCTCCTGGATTCGCTGTATTTTCCTGAAATGGATCCTGCAACCAGAACTCGATATATTCCACATTTTGTTGTTCAAAATCGGTTGACGTTAACTGACGTGTAATCCCTGCCCAGGAATCCTGCGGATTATTAATCACATTATTAGTCGTGGTTGGATCAAAGTTATATGGTCCACGCTCGGTTGGATAGTATGCTAAATCTAATGTATTTAAAACCGAATTTTGTCCCTGAACCAAATCTCTTTCTGGATATAACTCCTGAATAAACACGCGACTCGTGTATAAACTCGATAAATCGTTGTCTGATATACCATTTGGTCGTTGTGCGCTATAAAAAATAGGATCGATGTTATACCAGTTAAGCATCGCTCTCTGATAACCATTCTGAATCCCGTTTTGATCTTCGTTAGGGTTTGTGGCAACATTCAGTTCCAACGGTCTACTTGATAAAAACCACGATTGCTGCGATTTTAAATCGATACTGTTTTGTGTTCCTTCAAAGTCATCAATATACGATGTTGCTTCTCCATTTAGATTAGTTCCTTTTGGAGCTCCCGGAGCCAGATATGCAAACTCACCACGTAATGATAAATTCGACTCTACATCGGTATCTATATTAGGCAACTTATTTACCAATCGTGTAAAGAAAGGTACTTTGGTTGCGTAATTTCCGTTGAAACCAAAAATGGTATTATTTATAGGCTCTGAACCGTAATTTGCTTTTTGGGTAATCGGGCGTTCATTTAAATTTAAAAGTGTTCCGCCCAACACAAAGTTTTCATTGAATTTATGTTCAATGTTAATACCGGTAAAACGTTTGGTTTGTTGTCCGAACACCGCGTTGTTTTCTGTCGATACTTCAATAGGTGTATTCGATGCCTTTAATGCTTCATCTAAAATTTGAACACGTCCCAATTGATAGTTTACCGTATAGTCGATACCTTCTACTAACACACGACCACCAGCAGTAACCTTTACAGAACCACGAGGCACATTAAATGACCCTATAGGAATACCATCGCTTCCGCTCGATTTAAAACGTCCTTTTAATTTGAATTTATTCTTTTCAACCTGTTCTAATGCAGCTGTCTTGGTACTGTTATAAAGTACGTTGTAGACATACTTTTTCTGATCGTCGTTATAACTTGCTTCGTTGGCATAATCACCATCTCCTAAAACCTTAAATAAGTACTCTCCAAAAGGCTCGGCACTGGTGAATATAATTTTACCGTTTTGCGGAATAACAGTTATACCGGAAACGAAATCGAAGAATCCGTCACCATTGGTTTGCGGATCGTTATTATAATTGAGTTTGTCTAAATTAAATACGCGTAATAAAGGAATATTTTGTAATTGTGCTTCTTCAGGGGTGCTCCCTGTTACAGGATTCCCGTAAATGTCTTTAGCAAAACTTCCACTAACCGGTTTAATGTAGTTTAACGGCGATGCTTCGTTGTAGAAAATATTTAATTTGAAATCTTCCTGACTTAAATTGTATGCGCCGGTATCGTAGACGTTTTTCATCATTAAGTCCCAGATTGGCTGCGTTACATTGGTAACACTACTTTTTAATAATTTTAATACCAGGTTCGTATTTACCACATTGGTAACCTGACCAGAACTGTTTGTCGTAACGTCGGTCGCATCAACACCATCGTTTGCAAATTCCCCAACCTGATACACTTGTCCGCCAACAGTATACTGAAAAGCAACAGCAAGCACCTCGTCATTATTTAAACGTTGATTTAATGAAATATACCCCAACTGACTATTGTATGTATATTCCTGACCATTAACTAACTTTCTTGCATTTTCCAGTTTCGCATAGTCGAATCCTTCATTTACTCCTGAAATATTAAAACCAGATTGAACTGTAGAAACATCACGAATACCTGAATTTAACTGTGAATTAGCTCCACCAATGTTGGTAGGATCGAAAGCATTATTTTCATTATCTGGAAAAGCTCCGGGCGTAGCAAACACATTAACTGTAGACGCCACTTTATCGGTTTCCCCTAAATCCTGCAGCGCAACAATATTTCTAACGTTATCAGTTTTATTACTTCGGTTGGTTACCCAAACCTCTAGCCTTGTAATTTGTAAGCCTCGGTTATTAATGAATGGGTAATTCTCTAATGCTCTATCGTAATTTTCTCTAAAGTACTGAGATAAGAAGAAGTGTCGGTTTTCGTCGTAATCACGAATAAATAATTCAAACTCTTCTAAGGTTCCTCCGCCTTGAGCAACCACTCTGTTAGCTTCAGATTTTTGTTCGGAAAATACCGCGGTAACGGTAGTTCTACCAAATTGTAATTGTGTTTTAACACCAAATAAACTTTGAGCTCCTGTAATTAAGGAACTGTTTAATGGCATATTAACGTTACCGACTTCTATTTTTTGAATGATATCGTCTTCTGTTGGCGTGTATTCTAATTTGATTAGATTCTGAAAATCGAAAGTCGATTGCGTATCGTAATTCGCACTAATCTGTAAACGTGTTCCAACTTTCCCCAATAAACTTAAGCTAATACGCTGGTCGAAATCAAAGGTGAAATTACTTCTATTTCGCGGAGAAAATGTCGGGTTATCCTGCTTTGAAAAGAGCACACCTAAATCCATTTCCACAGACCCTTGCGGAACTACTTCAATATCTCCACTCCCAAAAATACTTTCAAAAAGTCCAGATTTAACATAGAATTCGGGAAGCAAGTTTTTTTGAGCTTCTTCTTCTCCTTCCTTTTTTCCATCGAAAGCATCAATCTTTTGCTTGTAGTATTCTCTTAAGCTCTCCTTTGCCACCAAATCGTAATACTCTTTTGGTGTTAAGATTACCGGATACTTTATATTATAATTACCTATCTTTTCGGTATAGATATAACGATTGGTAACAGGATCATAAGTGTATTTAGACTCGATACTTTCCGGATCGGCAGTCTTAATAGTTCCTAAATTAAACCCAGTTTTTAAAGAATCTGGCTCCTGAGCCCAAAGTACTACCGAAAATAATAATGCTAAAGCTAAAAAAAAGCTTTTGTAGCGTTCATGCGTACGCCTGTAGTTTGATTTTTTAGAAATAAGGTTAGTTATGTTCAAAATCGAATTATAAATTTTTTAAAGCCTGCTTGATTATATTTTCTACGGTTGCTTCTGGTTCTGCTTTTAAAATCTTGTCTACAACACGCTCTGCCTGCTTTCTCACATAACCAAGAACCTCTAAAGCAGATAACGCTTCATCTTTGTTGGTATTGTCTTTAGAGACAGAAACTTCGCCAATATCGTAAATTTTAAGAACTTTATCCTTTAAGTCGATGATAACACGCTGTGCTGTCTTCGCTCCAATACCTTTTATAGACTGAATTAAAGCTACATCTTCACCTGCAATCCCTTCAATAACCTGCTTGGGAGTCAAGGAGGATAACATGGTACGGGCAATACTTGCTCCAATACCGCTAACCGATATAAGCAACCTGAACACTTCACGTTCTATCAAAGAAGAAAACCCATACAAGGTATGGGCGTCTTCTTTAATTTGTAGGTGTGTATATAACTTTAAAAATTCTTTATCTGGAATTTCGGAATACGTATGTAGTGAAATGTTTAATAAATAGCCAACACCGTTACAATCTATAACAACATCGGTTAAGTTTTTCTCTACAAGTTTCCCTTGAATATGTGTAATCATTTATAGCAATAGGTTTCATCCCAAATGTAGTAAAATTATTTAGAATGGAATGACTATAAACTTTGCTTTTCCTTCTCCTGTTTTTCCTTTTGTTGTGCGTCAACGACCGCTATTGCTGTCATGTTTACAATTTCGTCTACACTAGCACCAAACTGAAGAATATGAACAGGTTTACGCATACCCATCATGATTGGTCCAATAGAATCTGCCTCGTTTAACTCCTTTAAAAGTTTATACGTAATGTTAGCCGAATCCAAGGTTGGGAAAATCAAGGTGTTTACCTTTCTGTCAACCAATTTAGAGAATGGGAATTTATCTTTAAGCATATCTGCATTTAAAGCAAAATCGGTTTGTAATTCTCCATCTACAATCATATCCGGATAATAACGGTGTAAATACGCTACAGCATCACGAACTTTTGACGCTCTTGGATCTGATGAAGACCCAAAATTAGAATATGAAGTCATCGCCATTACTGGTGTTAAACCAAACATTTTAACCACTTGGGAGGTCATCTGTGCGATTTTGGTTAACGTTTTAGTATCCGGATCAATATTGATAGAGGTATCACTTAAGAATAATGGACCACGTTTGGTCATCATCATATTGGTAGTTGCCACACGTCTTACGCCATCAGCCATACCAATTAACTCTAACATTGGTTTCACAACTGTTGGATAACTTCTTGAATAACCTGTAATCAAAGCATCAGCATCACCTTCGTTAACCATCATAGCTGCAAAGTAATTACGCTCACGCATTAAACGTTGTGCCGAATAATAAGTTACACCACGGCGCTTACGTTGTTCCCAGTATACTTTAGCGTATCTATCCTTTCTTTCGTTTTCTTCTTCTGTTTTAGGATCGATGATTAAAATATCTTCAGCATCAAATTCAATTTCAGCCATCAATGCCTGAATTGCTTCTTTTCTTCCTAATAAAATTGGAATCGCAATGCCTTCTTCGTAAGCTATTTGTGCAGCTTTTAAAACCGGTAGCTGATCTGCTTCAGCAAACACCACACGTTTTGGATCTAACTTCGATCTGTTCAATAACAAACGTACCATTTTGTTATCGGAACCTAAACGCTCGCGTAACTTATCCTGATATTCTTCCCAATCGGTGATAGGTTCTTTTGCCACACCACTTTCCATAGCAGCTTTAGCTACAGCTGGTGGTACTTCAACAATTAAACGCGGATCGAATGGTTTCGGAATGATATATTCTTTACCGAAAGTTAATTTAGTTTCTCCGTAAGCAATATTTACCTGCTCTGGCACCGGTTCTTTAGCTAAACGCGCTAGAGCCTCAACCGCAGCCATCTTCATTTCTTCATTAATTTTTGTTGCACGAACATCTAACGCACCTCTGAAAATAAATGGAAAACCAAGTACATTATTTACCTGATTAGGATGGTCACTACGTCCTGTAGCCATAATGACATCTTTACGGGTTTTTATTGCTAAATCGTATTTAATCTCCGGATCAGGATTTGCCATAGCAAATACGATAGGATCGTTTGCCATTGATAATAACATCTCTGGAGACAATACGTTCGCCATAGATAAACCAATAAAGACATCAGAATCTACCATCGCTTCTTCCAAAGTATCAATTTTTCTATGCGTCGCGAACTCAGCCTTTTCTGAAGATAAGTTTTCTCTATCGTCACGAATAACACCTTTACTATCCAGCATAACCATATTCTCACGTTTAGCACCAAAAGCCTGGTATAAACGAGAACATGAAATCGCTGCTGCACCGGCACCACTAATTACGATTTTTGCCTCTTCAATTTTTCTTCCTGTTAATTCTAAAGCATTAATTAAGGCTGCCGCCGAAATAATAGCTGTACCATGCTGGTCATCATGCATTACAGGAATATCAAGCTCTTCCTTTAATCGGCGTTCAATTTCAAACGCACCCGGAGCTTTAATATCTTCAAGATTGATTCCTCCAAAAGTTGGAGCAATATTTTTTACAGTTTCAATAAACTTATCGACATCCTCTGTATCGACTTCAATATCGAATACATCGATATCTGCAAATATTTTAAATAACAAGCCTTTTCCTTCCATTACTGGCTTAGAAGCCTCTGGACCAATATTTCCAAGCCCTAAAACTGCTGTACCATTGGAAATTACAGCGACTAAATTTCCTTTCGCTGTATATTTATAAGCATTGTTTTTGTCTTTCTCAATTTCTAAACACGGTTCTGCAACTCCTGGAGAATATGCCAGAGATAAATCTCTTTGTGTTGCATATTTTTTGGTTGGAACTACTTTAATTTTACCTGGAGTAGGTTTTGCGTGATATATAAGTGCCTCTCTGCGTTTACTTTCTTCGCTCATAAATTAATAAGTTAACTGAAAGCAAAGATAGTAATACTATATTAGGTAAGCCTTGAATCTTTTAAGTTTTTAATGGTACTTTTTTAGCTAAAAAACATATTATATCACTATTTAATCTTCAATGAAATCGATATGTAAAACTTTATAATTGAACGGAATTTTCAAAATAACTTAATACTTGTTGTTTATAAGTTCGTGAAATTGGAAAATTCCATTGGGCATTAACAACAACTTCATTTCCATTTAAAGTAGCATAACGGGGATTAACTAAAAATGAACGATGAATGCGAAGAAACCCATTAAGACGTTGTTTCCATTCTGATATTCTCATATTGTTTTTAAATTCTTTACCATCCACTAGAACTGCCAGAGTAAACTCGCCTCGGCTTTCAATATATGCCAAGTTCTCAATATTAATTGTCGTTTTTTTTCTGTCGCTGTAAATGGTAATGGTTTCCTGCTCTTTTGGTTGCACCTTTTTGAAAAACATAAACTCTAACAACACGAAGAAGCCAATTATTAACCAAATAAACACAGGGCTTATTAAAACCTTGTCTAACAAATCTGCCTTAAGTTCAAGAAAATACCAGTAAGCAACTGCTATAGCAATATATCCCCAATAAAGCGACAACATAGCAATATAAAAATAGTGAATCCACTTTTTAACACCTTTAAGAAGATTAGCCTTTTCAACTCCAAATTTTACGATTAACGCTGCAGGTAGGAAAAACAAAGCAATTAACCACGCATTCAAAAAATTCGTAATAGAATTTTGTAACAACAAGGCTATTAAAACGGAGGCTATTAGCCAATACCCAATTCTAAATAAAGGATGTTTCTTCATAGCCTAAAATTATAATAATTCTGTTTCATTTGCTTTCTTACCCTTTAATGTTTTACCTTAGAAAGGGATTTTACAACTCCAGAACGGTTTATAACATCGTTTGAAACCAGGTTTTATAGATACTTTTAAAGGTAAACTTAAAACAAAAAATTATGTTGAATTTATTTTATGAAGGAGGCACATTATTCATGACCATCCTTACGGTTTTACTACTAGCTGTTATTGTTTGTTTCGTTAAATTCCCGGAATGGATTAAAGACATGGGGATTTTAGCCCTCTCGTTTGGGATTTTAGGACAGATTATTGGACTTTACAGTGCCTTTAAAGGGATTGAACAAATGGGACAGGTGAGTCAGGAAATGATGGCTGGTGGTTTAAAAGTCAGCTCCATTACAACTATGTACGGCTTACTGATTTATATTATCTCTGTTATTTTAAGCTTGATTAATAAACAAAAATTAATCAAATAACAATCGGTAAAATAGAACATTGACTTTTTAAGGTTTTAAAAAGTCAATGTTTCGTTTTAATCCAGAAAATTTGGTACGCTTTACCGCAGATTTTTTAAATATTTCACCGAAAACTTCCTGGGTAATCTCTTCCCAGTCTTTTTTAGTCATCGATAATAATTCCGGGTACGGATTGAATAACGGTTCGTTGTGGGCTTTTGAAAATCGGTTCCATGGACATACATCCTGACACACATCGCAACCAAACATCCAGTTGTCAAATTGTCCTTTAAATTCAGTTGGAATGTTATCTTTTAATTCGATAGTGAAATAGGAAATACATTTACTGCCATCAACAACATAAGGTTCCGTTATGGCCTGTGTAGGGCAAGCATCTATACATTTGGTACAGGTACCACAATGGTCGGTGGTTGCAGAATCATATTCCAATTCTAAATCCACAATTAATTCAGCTATAAAATAAAAGGACCCTACCTGTTGGGTTAGTAAATTACTGTTTTTGCCAATCCAGCCCAATCCACTTTTGGCTGCCCAGGCTTTGTCTAATACTGGTGCAGAATCGACAAAAGCACGGCCATGAACTTCTCCTATTTCCTCATGAATAAAATGAAGAAGTTCCTTCAACTTATCTTTTATTACAAAATGATAGTCCGTTCCGTAAGCATATTTACTAATTTTTGGTGCTTCAGAATCTTTCTGAACGTCTTCTGGATAATAATTTAGCAATAAGGAAATCACACTTTTTGAATCCTCAACCAACTTTGTTGGATCTAAACGTTTGTCGAAATGGTTTTCCATGTATCGCATTTCGCCATGCATTTGCTTATTCAACCAACGTTCTAGAAGTGGTGCTTCAGCTTCAAGAAAACCAGCCTGGCTAATACCACAAGATAAAAAACCGAGGCGTTTGGCTTCGGTTTTTATCAATTGTGTATGTTTAGATTTTGTATTCATTTATTCAAATAATCCACCTTGAACAGATCCGCGAACGCGACCTAAATGTTTATATGCTTGTTCGGTGACTTCACGACCACGAGGTGTACGCATAATAAACCCTTGTTGAATTAAAAAGGGTTCGTAAACTTCTTCTATGGTTTCTGCGCTTTCACTAACCGCAGTTGCCAAAGTTGTAATACCCACGGGACCACCCTTGAATTTATCGATAATGGTGGTTAGGATTTTATTATCCATTTCATCCAATCCATGGGCGTCAACATTCAGAGCTTGTAAAGCAAACTTTGCTATTTTAATATCGATACGTCCATCGCCCTTTATCTGGGCAAAATCACGAACCCTACGCAATAAAGCATTCGCTATACGAGGTGTTCCTCGACTACGTCCAGCAATTTCTATAGCTGCTTCCATACTAATAGGCACATTTAAAATGGATGCACTACGCTCTATAATGGTTGATAGTAATTCGGTGTTATAATACTGTAATCGACTTTGAATTCCAAAACGAGCACGCATCGGTGAGGTTAGTAAACCTGAACGGGTAGTAGCTCCAACCAAAGTAAAAGGATTCAAATTAATTTGAACGGTTCTTGCGTTTGGCCCAGATTCGATCATGATATCAATTTTATAATCCTCCATAGCCGAATATAAATACTCTTCAACTATAGGGCTTAATCGGTGAATCTCATCAATAAACAACACATCACGTTCATCAAGATTGGTTAACAATCCGGCCAAATCCCCTGGCTTGTCTAAAACAGGACCTGAAGTCACTTTAATACCTACATTAAGCTCGTTAGCCAGAATATGTGCTAAAGTCGTCTTACCTAATCCCGGAGGTCCGTGAAACAACGTGTGATCTAAAGCTTCATCACGCATATTAGCAGCCTGAACAAAAACCTGTAAGTTTTCCAACACCTGATCCTGACCTGCAAAATCGTTAAAGCTGAGGGGTCTTAACTTTTTTTCTACATCCATTTCTTCCGGAGAGAAATGCTCGTTTGTGGGATCTAAGTTTTCGTTCATATTAAAACCCCTTCGACTCCGCTCAGGGTGACATTTAGTGTAGCGTTTAGAACCGAAAAACAGATTCTAATGATTAACTATTCAATTAAAAGAAATTATATAGTTCCTTTTATAAAGCAAATATAAAGAAAAAGCCTTTCTAAATTTAGAAAGGCTTTTTGGTATTTAAATATTGTTTGTCTTAGTGTTGAAGTTCTTCTTCACCATCCTTTAAAGGAACGTTTTGCGGAACGAAGTCAACATCATGACCTGGTTTACTGTAATCGTAAGCCCAACGGTATACCGTAGGAATCTCTCCTGGCCAGTTTCCGTGGATGTGCTCTACTGGAGTTGTCCACTCTAACGTAGTCGATTTCCAAGGGTTTTGAGTTGCTTTCTTACCATAAAAAATACTGATAAAGAAGTTGTATAAGTAAATGATTTGAACCACACCACCAACTAAAGCGAATACAGTGATAATAACATTTACATCTGCTAAATCATCAAATAATGGGAAGTTACTGTTAGTGTAGTAACGACGAGGTAAACCAGCCATTCCGATAAAGTGCATTGGGAAGAATACACCGTAAGCACATACTGCAGTAATCCAGAAGTGAATGTATCCTAAGTTTTTGTTTAACATACGTCCGAACATTTTAGGGTACCAGTGGTAAATACCAGCAAACATACCGTAAAGTGCAGAGATACCCATTACTAAGTGGAAGTGAGCCACAACGAAATATGTATCGTGAACGTTAATATCTAAAGCAGAATCTCCTAAAATAATCCCTGTTAAACCTCCGGTGATGAACGTAGATACGAAACCGATAGAGAATAACATCGCAGGGTTCATTTGTAAGTTACCTTTCCATATGGTTGTAATCCAGTTGAAGGCTTTTACTGCTGATGGAATTGCAATTAATAACGTTGTGAATGTAAACACAGATCCTAAGAATGGATTCATACCTGATACGAACATGTGGTGACCCCATACAATCGTAGATAAGAATGCAATTGCTAATATAGAAGCAATCATCGCACGGTAACCAAAGATTGGTTTACGAGAATTTGATGCCATAATCTCTGACACAAGACCCATCGCAGGTAAAATAACGATATATACCTCCGGGTGACCTAAGAACCAGAATAAGTGTTCGAATAATACTGGTGAACCACCGTGGTAGTGTAATACTTCACCTTGAATAAAGATATCTGATAAGAAGAATGATGTACCAAAACTTCTATCCATGATCAATAATAATGCAGCAGATAATAATACCGGGAACGATACGATACCAATTACAGCTGTAATAAAGAAAGCCCAGATAGTTAAAGGTAATCTTGTCATGGTCATACCTTTTGTACGTAAGTTAAGTACAGTAACCACATAGTTTAATGATCCTAATAACGAAGAAGCAATAAAGATAGCCATGGCTACTAACCATAAGGTCATACCCATACCAGAACCACCCTGCGCCATTGGTAAAGCACTTAACGGAGGATAGATTGTCCAACCTGCAGCAGCTGGTCCAGCTTCAACAAATAAAGAAATTACCATGATGATACTAGAAAGGAAAAATAACCAGTAAGACACCATGTTTAAGAATCCTGATGCCATATCGCGAGCACCAATTTGTAACGGAATTAATAAGTTACTGAATGTACCACTTAATCCTGCTGTTAATACAAAGAATACCATGATGGTACCGTGAATGGTAACTAATGCTAAATATATATCGGCATCCATTACACCTTCAGGAGCCCATTTACCTAATAAAGCTTCAAACAATACGTTTGGCTCTTCAGGCCATGCAATCTGCATACGGAACATCATAGACATTAAAATCCCAATAACTCCCATGATAGTACCAGTAATAAGGTACTGCTTAGCAATCATCTTGTGGTCCATACTAAAGATATACTTCGTCATGAAGGTCTCTTTATGATGATGTCCGTGGTCGTCGTGAGCGTGAGTATCTGCGTGTGCTGACATAATCTTATATCGTATTTATCTTTTTATTAATTGATTAGTTAAGAGAATTTTTAAATTCCTTTTGCTCTTTAATCCAAGCGTCAAACTCTTCTTGAGTTTCAACAACAATTTTCATTTGCATATTGTAGTGAGATTTACCACAAATTTTGTTACAAATTAATAAGTAATCAAACTCGTAGCGATCTAAAGCATCCTCTCCTTTAGCAACTAATTCTTCACTCTTTTCTACTCTGATTTTGTTGATGTTTGCAACTTTTTCAACCATATCAGGGTTTAGTCTCATTTCCTCGCTTGTTACAGTTGGAGTAAATCCGAACTGAGTAATCATACCAGGAACACAGTTCATTTGCGCTCTAAAGTGTGGCATGTAAGCCGAGTGTAATACGTCTTGAGAACGCATTTTAAATAATACCGGTTTTCCAACTGGCAAGTGTAATTCTTTAGTAATGATATCGTCTTGAGCATTAGGATCAGCTTCATCTAAACCTAAAACGTTAGCTCTATCGATATCAATTAAACGTACATTAGCTTTTCCTAACGTGTTATCCTGACCAGCATAACGCGCTGTCCAGTTAAACTGCTGAGCGTATAATTCAACTACCATCGGGTCGTCACTTTCGTCAACACCCATAATGTTAACCCAAGTATTCAATCCGTAGATAATTAAACCTGCTAATACAATTACAGGAATGATTGTCCAAATAGCTTCTAACTTATTGTTATCTGCAAAGAATAACGCTTTCTTACCTTTTTCACCTTTATATTTAAATGCGAAATAGTGTAATAAAAATTGGGTTATAGTTTGAACAAAAAATATGATAACTAACGAAATAGCCATTAAGTTATCGATTGTTGGACCATGTTCTGAAGCAGAGTTAGATAGTAAAGGTAAATCTCCCCATTTAACTATACATACAATGGTAATGATATAAATGAAGGCTAAGAAGCCCATCATTAAATAAGCATTTATTTTGTTGTCCTTATCGGTAGCTACTTGGCCACATTCCGATGAAGCCTGAGCCAAATCGAAAATCTTTACCATTTGCCAGATGGCAACCAGAATAAATACTAATACTATAATTGTTAATAAAGCAGTCATTGTTATCGTTCGTCTTTATTTATATCTTAATTAATAATGGAAATCTTCACTTTCTTTGATTAAAGGATATCCTTTTGCTAATAACGGTGCTTTTGTTAAAGCGGTGAAAACAACAAATATGAATAAACCTCCGAATAATAATATTGAACCGATTTCTGGGATTCCTATAAACCATCTATCTCCAACTGTAGCAGGCATAATCATATTGAAAATGTCAACATAGTGACCAAATAAGATTACGATACCTGTCATTACCACAAACCAAGGCACACGTTTAAAATCAGCATTCATCAATAATAATACTGGGAAGATGAAGTTAAGTGCCACCATACCGAAGAATGGTAATTTATAATCGTTAATACGAGTTATAAAGTATGTTACCTCCTCTGGAATGTTAGAGTACCAGATAAGCATGAATTGTGAGAACCATAAGTATGTCCAGAAAATACTAATCGCGAACATAAACTTAGCCACATCGTGTAAGTGGTTTGCGTTTACAAATTCTAAGTATCCTTTAGATTTTAAGTAGATGCTCATTAAAGCGATAACTGTAATACCACTTACAAACATACTTGCAAATACATACCATCCAAATAATGTAGAGAACCAGTGTGGATCAACACTCATTACCCAATCCCAAGACATCATAGATTCTGAATAGATGAAGAATACTAAGAATGCCGCAGCAATACGGAATGATTTCTTAAAGTTCGTGTTATATTGTGCGTTATCTTGAGCGATAGAAAATTTACGAGCAAAGTGACGGTATAAAGCCCATCCTGCAATAAATACTAAACCTCTAACAGCAAACATTGGTAAGTTTAACCAACCTGATTTTCCTTGAATTAATTCATCATGAGCAACCACTTCTGGATCCATCCAAATGAAAAGGTTGTAGTGACCAATTGTACCAGATGCAATAGCAATCGCTAATACAATTAAAGCTCCAGGTAATACGTAAGCAGTGATTGCTTCCATAACTCTGAATAATACTGGAGACCATCCTGCCTGCGATGCAATTTGAATCGCATAGAAGGCTAAAACGCCTAAACCAATCATCATAAAAAAGAAAGCTCCAACATATAAAGCAGACCAAGGACGGTTTGCTATCTGGTGTTGAACATGCTCTGCGTGAGCGTCACCGTGGTGCGCATCTTCAGCGTGAGCAACTTCTCCGTGTACTGCCTCTCCATGAGCATCATGAGTATCGGCTACTACATGAGTAGCTTCTTCACCATGACCACCACCGTGATGTGATGCCTCTTCAGCAAGCATAGTTTTTACTTCGTCTAAAGATTTATGAGATGTCATAAAACCATATCCAACACCTAACAATCCTAAAACCATTAGAATGATAGAAAATGTCTTTAATTTATTTGAAAATGTGTACATATCTATATAATCTTATCTTCTTACTTTACTAAATCAGCTCTTAATTTTAACACGTATGAAACTACTTGCCAACGCTCTTCTTCATTGATTTGATTAGCGTAAGAACCCATAGCATTTTTACCGTAATAAATAGTGTGGTAAATACTTCCTGCTGTAATCTCTCTATCGGCGTAGTTTGGTATACCTAATATTTTTTCACGTTTTACTAAGTTACCTTGACCGTCACCTTTATTACCGTGACAAATACCACAGTAAATATCGTAAAGCGCTTTTCCTCTTTCTAAATCAACCTGAGTAGAATCTAAAGGACTAACTAAATTCGCTTTAGCTAATTCATATCCCTCTGTAGAATTTTCAATATCGAAAGGAACAAATCCTCTAGCTATTGTACCTGCTACAGGTAATTGTGCTTCTACTCCGTTTTTAAATGCAGCCGATTCGCTATATGTTTCATAGCCTACAGATTCATACATATTTGGCATGAATTGGTAGTTTGGTGCTGTATCCTTTTTACATGATACCGCTACTAAAACAACTGCTACTGCTAATATTTTAATTAAGCTCTTCATCTTTATCTTAATGCGCTTTATCAATTAAATTAATTTCTACTGCTCCAGTTTCACTTAGTAAACTTTGTAATGCTTCTTCGTTACCGTTAACAGAAATTTCCATTAAGAAATGATCGTCTGTTGTTCTTGGATCTGGATTTTCAGCATTTTTAAATGGCCACATTCTACTACGTAAGTAAAACGTAATTACCATTAAGTGAGCTGCAAAAAATACCGTTAACTCAAACATAATTGGTACGAAAGCCGGCATATTTTCAATAAAGCTAAAACTTGGTTTACCACCAATGTTTTGTGGCCAGTCTTCAATCATGATGAAATTCATCATAGTGATGGCTACTGTTAAACCTACCAATCCGTATAAAAATGCTGTAATAGCAATACGCGTTGGTGCTAATCCCATAGCTTTATCTAGTCCGTGAACCGGAAACGGTGTATATACTTCGTCAATGTGATATTTTGCTGCCTTAACCTTTTTTACAGCCGACATTAAAATATCGTCATCATTATAAATAGCGTGAATTACTTTAGATGCTTCCATTGTTTACGCTTAGATTTTAGTGTTGTTAACTTTTCCAGAAGTTCTTTCGTCAGCTCCTGTTCCTACTAAACTTTCTCCTGCCTCTCTAATCTTCTTGTAACGTTCTCCAGAAGACTTAAGGATAGTCTTAACCTCTGCCTGTGCAATTACCGGGAATGTTCTTGAGTATAATAAGAATAATACGAAGAAGAATCCGATAGTTCCAACAAAGATACCGATATCAACAAATGTTGGCGAGAACATTGTCCAAGACGATGGTAAGTAATCACGGTGTAACGATGTTACGATAATTACGAAACGCTCGAACCACATTCCTATGTTTACCACGATAGAGATAAAGAATGAGAACATGATACTTGTTCTTAATTTCTTGAACCACATGAACTGTGGAGAGAATACGTTACAAGTCATCATCGCCCAATATGCCCACCAGTAAGGTCCTGTTGCTCTATTTAAGAAAGCATATTGCTCATACTCTACTCCAGAATACCAAGCAATAAATAACTCAGTAATATAAGCCACACCTACAATAGAACCAGTAATCATGATTACGATGTTCATTAACTCGATGTGTTGTACTGTAATATAATCTTCAAGGTTACATACTTTACGCATTACAATAAGCAATGTGTTTACCATCGCGAATCCTGAGAATACCGCACCGGCAACGAAGTAAGGAGGGAAGATAGTAGTGTGCCATCCTGGAATTACCGAGGTAGCGAAGTCAAACGATACGATGGTGTGTACAGAAAGTACTAACGGTGTTGCTAAACCTGCAAGAACTAAAGATACTTCTTCAAAACGTTGCCAGTCTTTTGCTCTACCTGTCCAACCAAAACTTAATAATGAATAAATTTTCTTTTGGAATGGTTTAATAGCTCTATCTCTTAACATAGCGAAATCTGGTAATAAACCTGTCCACCAGAATACTAATGATACAGATAAATATGTAGAAATCGCGAATACGTCCCATAATAATGGTGAGTTAAAGTTAACCCATAAAGAACCAAATTGGTTCGGGATTGGCAATACCCAGTATCCTAACCATGGACGACCCATGTGAATAATTGGGAATAAACCTGCTTGTACTACCGAGAAGATAGTCATCGCTTCCGCAGAACGGTTAATTGCCATTCTCCATTTTTGACGGAATAATAAAAGTACAGCAGAAATAAGAGTTCCTGCGTGACCAATACCAACCCACCAAACGAAGTTAGTAATATCCCAGGCCCAACCAACGGTTTTATTTAAACCCCAAGTTCCAATACCTGTAGATATGGTATAAATGATACATCCAAGACCCCAAAGAAAGGCAGCTAGTGCAATACCAAAAACTATCCACCACTGTTTATTTGCTTTTCCTTCAACAGGCTTTGCTACATCCACAGTTACATCGTGGTAAGACTTCTCTCCTGTAACTAAGGGTCTTCTAATAGGTGCTTCGTAATGAGACGCCATAATTATATAATTGATTCTTTAATTAGATTTATGCTTCAGTTGTATTTCTCACTTTCGTTTGATAGATCACGTTTGGTTTAGTACCTACGTGCTCTAGTAAGTGATACATACGGTTATCTTCTTTAAGTTTAGCAACTTTGCTCTCCTTATCGTTAATGTCTCCAAAAGTCATAGCGCCGCTAGAACAAGCCGCAGAACAAGCTGTTTGGAATTCACCATCCTTAATTACACGTCCATCACGTTTAGCATCAAGAACTGTTTTTTGTGTCATTTGAATACACATAGAACATTTCTCCATAACACCACGAGAACGAACTACAACATCTGGATTTAATACCATACGTCCTAAATCATCATTCATATGATAATCGAACTCATCGTTACCGTTATATAAGAACCAGTTGAAACGACGAACTTTATAAGGACAGTTGTTAGCACAGTATCTAGTACCTACACAACGGTTATACGCCATGTGGTTTTGACCTTGACGACCGTGTGATGTTGCAGCCACAGGACATACAGTTTCACAAGGTGCGTGGTTACAGTGCTGACACATTACTGGTTGGAAGGCAACCTGAGGATTAGCCGAAGCATGCTCCATTTCACCGAACTCACTTAATGAGCTTCCTAAACCAGAGATGTTATCTTTCTTCTCATCATCACCTGCGAATGACTCTTCAGATGAATAATATCTATCGATACGTAACCAGTGCATATCACGGCTACGACGTACTTCAGATTTACCTACTACAGGTACATTGTTTTCAGCGTGACAAGCAATAACACATGCCCCACATCCTGTACAAGAGTTTAAGTCGATTGATAAGTTAAAGTGGTGACCAATTGAACGATCGAACTCATCCCATAAATCAACGTCTGGAGAAGTTACTGGTGTTTCCTCGTGGTTTAATGACACTTGAGGAATAGCATTCCAGTACTTTTTATCTTTAGTGTTGAATATCTCTAAAGTAGTTTCTTTAACAATATCACCACGTCCCATTAAAGTATTGTGCAACTGTACACAAGCGAATTCGTGCTCACCAGCAGCAGCTTCAACAGTTACATCCTGTACGTTGTTGAAGTTGTGGTATAACGTATACGCATTGACACCGGTTTGCATTTCTTCTTTAATCCCTTTTGTTTTACCATATCCAAATGATAAACCTACAGAACCTTTAGCCTGACCTGGTTGAATTAACACAGGAACAACTAAAAACGTACCGTTTACAGTAACTTTAGCATAACTACCATTTAACGCACCATTAGCAACGTTATAGTTTTTTAAACCTAAGGCATCAGCATCAACTTTAGAAACCGTTAAGTAGTTATCCCAAGATGTTCTGGTAATCGGATCCGGGAATTCTTGTAACCATGGGTTATTGGCTTGTTGCCCGTCTCCCATACCTACTTTGGTATACAATGATAATTCTAAACCAGAACTTTTAGCAGAAGCCGCTAAAGCACTAGCTGCAACATTAGATGGTTTTTCAACGTCGTTGTTTTCAACTAAACCTTCTAAAGCATCAATATCGTTAATTGCATGAACTTCTTGAGATACAAACTGCCCATCGTGTAAGGCTTGGTTAAACGATGCTCCGTTTAAAATATCTGAAGTCCAGATTTCTTTAATATAATCGTTGTAAGCTACACTATTAGATGTCCAGATTAATAACGCTTCCTGGAATTGCCTAGTGTCGAATAACGGACGGATAGTTGGCTGCATTAATGCATAGTGTCCGTTTTTAATTTCAACATCACCCCAAGACTCTAAATAGTGAGGAGCAGCAGCGATATACTGAGATTCTGAAGCTGTTTCATCTTCTTTCATTGAGAAGGTAATAGATAATTCAGTCTTCTTTAAACCTTCAGCAAAATCTGCAGCATTTGGTAATGTATATAATGGATTAACCCCAGCCATAATAATTGCAGAAACCTTACCTGCTTTCATATCAGCAACTAAGTTTGCAACATCTTTATCATTACCTTGTCTTGTTTTAATAGCAACCTTAGCATCAAAAGCCTTACTCGCTAAAAACTCGTTTATTTCTAGAACAACAGTTTGTGCATTTACGTCTTGAATTCCTGTAACTACAACACCATTTGAACCTGCCTTCTTTAATTGAGCAGCTGCCTTTTGAACAGCTTCGTCTATGTGCGCTGGTAATTCACCTGCAACGGCACCACCGACTACATAGCTATATAATTTAGCTAACGCTACTTTTTGCTGACTTGGTGTTAAAGGCACACGTTTATCGGCATTAGCACCTGTTAGCGACATGTTAGATTCAAACTGAATGTGACGAGACATTTTACCGTGGTTAGGTACTTTGTTCTTAGCATAGCCAGAATCAAATCCGCCACCTTGCCAGTCACCTAAGAAATCAGCTCCAACAGATACAATAGTCATCGCTTTAGAGAAATCGTAACCAGCTAAAGCACGTTTTCCATATTTAGCCTGGAAAGCATCTAAAGCAGCAGATTCTGATACCGCATCGTACACAACGTGTTGTACATTACCGTATTCTTCTTTAAAATCTGCAATTAAGTTACGTGTAGAAGGACTCGCAAAAGTTTGTGTTAATAAAACAATCTTCTTGTTAGCCGCTTTTAACTCATTTAACTTTTTAGTCGTATCAGCATCGAAATCACCCCATGTAATGGCATTACCATCTCTTTTAGGACCTTGTACTCTTAAACTATCATACAATCCTAAAACCGAAGCATTAACTCTGGCATTAGCACTACCATTTGTAGCAGCCAAAGCATTATTTTCAATCTTAATTGGACGACCTTCACGTGTTTTCACTAAAACACTAGCAAAATCGAAACCATCTGCAATAGTAGTTGCATAGTAGTTAGCAACACCAGGAATAATTTCCTCTGGTTGTACTACATAAGGAATCGACTTAACTACAGGACCTTCACAGGCAGCTAATGATGCCGCAGCTGTACTGAATCCTACATATTTTAAGAAATCGCGACGCGTTGTAGAACTTGACTCCAATGCATTTTTATCACCTAAAAATTCATCTGTAGGAATCTCGCTTACAAACTCGTTTTGTTTTAGCGTCTCAACAATAGAGCTATTCTCGTTTAGCTCTTCAACACTTTTCCAGTATTTCTTGTTTGATGACATATTATATAATTGAATTACTTCTTATTAAATTTTATTAATAGTGGCATTTTCCACATTCTAAACCACCCATTTGTGCAGCTGTAAGCTTATCTACACCATACTTCTTAGATAATTCTTCGTGAATTTTCTCGTAGTATGCATTGTCTTCTACTTTAACATTTGTAGTTCTGTGACAATCGATACACCATCCCATTGTTAATGGCGCATGTTGATACATTACTTCCATAGTCTCAACAGGACCATGACATGTTTGACATTCAACACCTGCTACAGAAACGTGCTGAGAGTGGTTGAAGTAAACGAAGTCAGGTAAATTATGAATACGAACCCATTTTACCGGATGTGAATCTCCAGTATATTTTTGGTTAGCATCATCCCATCCTGCTGCTGCATATAATTTTTTGATTTGTGCATCATAAAAGTCTTTAGTATACTCTGCAGTTGTTTCACCGTTATATTCATAAATAGATTTATGACAGTTCATACAAACGTTTACAGACGGAATACCTGAAGTTTTACTAACACGAGCTGAAGAGTGACAGTATTTACAATCGATACCGTTATCACCAGCGTGAATTTTATGTGAGAAATGAATTGGTTGCACTGGTTGATACCCTTGATCAACACCAACCTGCATAAAATATCCATATACAAAGTAAGCACTTGCAAGCAATAAGAAAATTGCAGACACTAACATTAAGAATTGATTCTTAACAAATGCTTTCCAAAGCGGCATTCTTTTAGAGGCTTCAGGTAATTCAACACCCTGAGCTTCTGCAAAACGACGAAGCGTTTTGTTTACTAAAATTAAACCTATTGCCAAAAGTGCAAATAATACAGCAAGAGCACCTAACACTAACTCGTTAGATACACCTCCTGTAGTCGCACCAGCAGCAGTTCCAGCGGCAGCAGTTGCCGCAGCAGCAGGCGCTTCTTTTTTAACTTCTGCAGTATAGGCTAAGATATCGTCAATATCTTTTTCAGATAACTGAGGAAAAGCTGTCATTGCAGCTCCACCGTACTCGTTATAAACTTTGTTACCATAAGCGTCACCAGACTTGATAACACCAGAACTGTTATGAACCCAATCATAAATCCAAGCTCGGTCTAACCCTTGCTCATCGGCTAAACGCGCTTCAACATTTCGAAGCGCTGGTCCTGTCATCTTTTTATCCAATTGGTGACATGCAGCACAATTCGCGTTAAATAATGATTTTCCTTTTGCTGGATCTCCTTCCTGAGCAGAAAGGGAAGCGGTAAAGATTAATAAAACAATTAAACCTAAACCAAGAATGTTCTTGCTTAATTTACGGTGAATCACCTTTTTCATATTGTTGGTTATATTAACTTCTAAACTTTGGTATGATTTTTTCATACAATAATTTAAAATAAAACGCAGTTATAAAATCTCACGCAAAAGTAACATTTAAACTCGATTATAGAAATGTTAGACAAGTGTTAATGTCTAATTTAGAGGGATTCTAAATAATAAAAATAGCCCCATTTTCACTTTATTACGTATACATTTGCATAAACCCATTACACAATGAAACCTTTGAAATTAAAAATCAAGCTATTAACAACATTTATCATTGTTATTGTAACCAATTTTTGTTATGGACAAGAAGGTAAGGTTACTATAAATCAAGATAAAAACATTCCTACGTTACTGAATTTAAAGAAAGAAATTAACAGTAGTGAAAATGATTCTGAGAGATATAGAATACAAATTTATTCAGGCAATAGAAGCAAAGCCGAATCAACTCAATCTCAATTCGAAGAGCTTTTTCCAGATTGGCATGCCAGTATTCAATATGAAACACCAAATTTTAAAATTTGGGCTGGTAATTTCAGAACCCGACTGGAAGCCGACCGTGCTTTAAAAAAGATAAAAACAGAATTTCCAACAGCCTTTATTTTTAAGCCGAAAAAGACAAGTTAATTCGACACTCATACGAATAAGAAAAGCGACATAAACATGTCGCTTTTTTTTTATGCTTTAAACAGTTTTACAAGTTAAGTTAAGTTAAGTTAAGTTAAACGCAAAAAAAAAGACACTTATTTCTAAGCGTCTTTCCTTTTATGACTAAGCTACTATTTAAGCTTCTTCTTAACTTCAACCTCGTGGAATGCTTCAATAATATCACCTTCTTTAATATCATTGTAATTTTTAATCTGCATACCACAATCGTATCCTTTAGTTACTTCTTTAACATCGTCTTTGAAACGTTTTAACGACGCTAACTCTCCAGTGTAAACAACCACACCATCTCTAATAATACGAACACCCGAGCTTCTTAAGATTTTACCATTAGTTACCATACATCCAGCTATGCTACCAATTTTAGAAACTTTAAAGATTTCTCTAATTTCGGCTGTACCAGTAACCTCTTCTTTATACTCTGGAGACAACATACCTTCCATCGCATCTTTAAGATCGTTAATAGCATCATAGATGATTGAGTAAGTTCTGATATCGATTTCCTCTCTATCCGCTGTAGCACGAGCATTTCCAACAGGACGAACGTTAAATCCGATAATAATCGCATCTGAAGCAGAAGCTAATAATACGTCACTTTCGGTAATAGCACCAACGCCTTTATGTAAAATGTTAACCTGAATTTCTTCAGTTGATAATTTCTGGAATGAATCGGTAAGTGCCTCAACAGAACCATCCACGTCACCTTTAAGGATGATGTTTAATTCTTTGAAGTCTCCTAATGCAATACGACGTCCAATCTCATCAAGTGTAATATGACGTTGCGTACGCACCGATTGCTCACGTTGTAATTGCGAACGTTTTGCTGCAATTTGTTTTGCTTCACGTTCGTCTTCGAATACGTTGAATTTATCACCTGCTTGTGGTGCACCATCTAAACCAAGAATAGATACCGGAGTAGATGGACCAGCTTCGATAACATCGTTACCACGCTCGTCGTGCATTGCTTTAACTTTACCACTGTTTTTACCAGCTAAAACGTAATCTCCAACTTTTAATGTACCACCTGTTACTAATACTGTTGCTACATAACCTCTACCTTTATCAAGGAAAGCTTCTACAACCGTACCTACTGCAGGCTTGTTAGGATTCGCTTTAAGCTCTAATAATTCAGCTTCAAGTAATACTTTTTCTAATAATTCTTTAACACCGGTTCCCACTTTTGCAGAGATATCGTGTGATTGAATTTTACCACCCCAATCTTCTACTAAAAGGTTCATATTTGCTAATCCTTCTTTAATCTTATCAGGATTCGCTGTCGGCTTATCAATTTTGTTAATTGCAAATACAATTGGAACACCTGCAGCCTGTGCGTGAGAAATCGCCTCTTTAGTTTGTGGCATGATATCATCATCGGCAGCAGCCACAATAATAGCAATATCGGTTACCTGAGCACCACGAGCACGCATCGCAGTAAAGGCCTCGTGACCTGGTGTATCAAGGAATGCTATTTTTTGTCCGTTTTCTAATTCAACTCCATAAGCTCCAATGTGCTGTGTAATACCTCCAGACTCACCAGCGATTACATTTTCCTTACGGATGTAATCTAAAAGCGATGTCTTACCGTGGTCTACGTGACCCATTACCGTTACAATCGGCGCTCTTGGTTTTAAATCTTCTTCTTTATCTTCAACAACTTCTATTGACTCTTCAATATCTGCTGTTACAAATTCTACTTTATAACCAAATTCTTCAGCAACAATCGATAAAGTTTCTGCATCTAAACGTTGGTTCATAGTCACCATCATACCAAGCGACATACAAGCTGAGATAATTTGTGTAACAGGCACATCCATCATAGTAGCCACCTCGTTCGCTGTAACGAACTCGGTTACCTTAAGGATTTTGCTTTCTGCAGCTTCCTGCATCAACTCTTTTTGAGTTTGATCTCTGTGCTGATCTCTCTTATCTCTACGGTATTTAGCTCCCTTACCTTTAGTTGATTTTCCCTGAAGTTTTTCAAGTGTTTCACGCACTTGTTTTTTAACATCTTCATCACTAGGATCCTCTTTAATAATAGGGCGTCTAGCTTTGTTACCTCCTTTATTAAAACGATCGTTAGGACGGTTAGTGTTTCCTCTGTTATCACCACCACCTTGACCTGGCTGACCTGGTTGATTTGGACCTCCTGCTTTACTTATACGACGACGCTTTTTCTTATTGGCATCGGCAGCATTACCTGGCTTATTATCACCTTTTTTATCTTCCTTCTTTTTCTTAGGCTTATTAAATTGAGATAAGTCAATTTTATCACCTGCAATTTTAGGACCGGTAAGCTTTTGGTACTGAGTTTTTACTTTTTCTTCTGCAACGATTTCACCGTTTTCATTAGTAACAAGTGTTTTCTCAACTTCAGGACCTTTGTGCTCTTTAGGTTTATTTACTTGCACAGGTTTTGGAGTTTCAACTTTTGGTTTTTCTTCTGCCTTTGGTTCCTGAACAGGAGCCTCGGTTTTCACTTCTGTTTTTGCCACCTCTTCTTTTGGAGCTTCGGTTTTAACAGGCTCTTCTTTTGGAGCTTCAACCTTAGGTTCTTCTTGTTTTGGTGGTTCTGGTGTTTCAGCCTGAGGAGTTTCAGCAGGTTTTTTAGGATCTAAATCAATCTTACCTACTTGCTTAGGACCAGAAAGTATTTTAGTGGCTTTTACAATTTCTTCCTTTCTAGCTGCCTCTTTTTGTTTTTCTTCAAGTTCACGCTCACGTTGCTCTCGCAGCTCCTCTTTTTCTTTCTGCTTAGCTTCACTAACCTCTTTAGATGCTACTTTTTTGTTTGCATCTACTTGAAATTCACTAGAAAGCACATTGTATACTTCCTCGGAAATTTTCGTGGTTGGTCGCTTCTCTATTTCGATACCTTTAGAATCTAAAAATTCTACGGCACGATCTAAAGAAATATTCAGCTCGCGTAATACTTTATTTAATCTAATTGTTTCAGCCATAAATTGCCTTTAAAATACTCAAATATATATGTTATTCTTCGAATTCTTCTCTTAAAATTCGAATAACTTCTTTAATAGTTTCTTCTTCTAAATCGGTACGTTTTACTAAATCTTTAACATCCTCTTCTAAAATACTCTTTGCAGTATCTAATCCAACTCTGCTAAATTCTTCAATAATCCATCCTTCTATTTCATCTGAGAACTCACTTAATTCTACGTCTTCCTCAGCACCTTCTCTAAACACATCGATATCGTAGCCTGTTAACTGACCCGCTAAACGGATGTTGTGACCACCTCTACCAATAGCTTTACTTACTTCTTCCGGCTTTAAGATGACTTCTGCACGTTTATTATCTTCATCGATTTTGATTGAAGTAACTCTTGCAGGACTTAACGCTCTGGTAATATATAACTGTAAGTTATTTGTATAGTTAATAACGTCGATATTTTCGTTACCTAACTCACGAACAATACCGTGAATTCTAGAACCTTTCATACCAACACACGCTCCAACAGGATCGATTCTGTCATCATAAGAATCTACCGCTACTTTCGCTTTTTCACCTGGTATTCTTACTACATTCTTAATAGTAATTAAACCGTCGAATACCTCTGGAATTTCTTGTTCGAAAAGTTTCTCTAAGAATGAAGGCGATGTTCTAGACATGATAATAGTTGGTTTTGCTCCTTTAAGCTCTACACTATCAATAACACCTCTTACATTATCTCCTTTTCTAAAGAAATCTGAAGGAATTTGTTTGTCTTTTGGTAAAACAATCTCATTACCTTCATCGTCTAATAAAATAACAGCTCTGTGACGAATGTGGTGCACTTCAGCTGTATATATTTCTCCTACTAAGTCTTTAAAGTTTTTAAATACTATAGTATTGTCGTGTTCGTGAATTTTTGAGATTAAATTTTGGCGTAATGCTAAAATAGCACGTCTTCCTAAATCTATAAGCTTTACTTCTTCTGATACGTCCTCACCTACTTCGAAGTCTGGTTCAATTTTACGAGCCTCTGTTAATGAAATCTCCTGATTTGGATCTTCAACCTCACCATCAGCCACTACAACTCTGTTTCTCCAGATCTCTAAATCTCCTTTATCAGGATTTACAATAATGTCGAAATTATCATCATCACCATATTTCTTTTTTAAGGCGCTTCTAAACACTTCCTCTAAAATCGCCATTAACGTAACACGGTCAATTAGCTTATCGTCTTTGAATTCTGAAAAAGATTCAATTAACGCGATATTCTCCATAACTCTTATTGAATTAAAATTTAATCATAACTTTTGCTTCTACAATATCCTCGTAAGCGATGTTCGCTTGTTTTGTTACAGTTACTTTCCCTTTACCTACAGGTTTAGGTTCTCTAACCTTCCATTCTAATGTTATATCTGCTTCGGTAGCCTTTGCAAGTGTTCCTTCAAATTTCTCTGAAGCTGTTTTTACTTTAAGGTCTCTATTCAGATTCTTTTTATACTGCCTTTTGTTTACTAATGGAGATGCTGCTCCTGCCGACATAACTTCCAGAGAAAAATCATGTTCTTCTCTATCGATATTATGTTCTATTGCACGACTTACAAACATACAGTCTTCAACCAACACACCACTATCGCCATCAATCACAATTTTAATATGATTATCTGGACTAATAGTGAACTCGATTAAAAACAAGTCTGAGCGTTCTTCCAACGCAGCACCAAGTAAATCTTTTACGGTTTCTTTAAACATTTTTTATTATAAAAAGAGGGGACCCTATGTCCCCTCGTTCTTAATTTCGCCTTTCAACGCTGCAAATATATAACATTTTATTGATTTTTAAAGGAATATTTCATAAATTTAGATATAAACACCTATAGCTACAAGTAAATTAAAATCATTAAATTCATACCAGAATTTTTAAAAATCAATCAATCCTAACAAACATTAAACTCAAATACAAAACCTCAAAACCAATGAAAAAAATTCTTGTTCCCACCGATTTTTCTACTGAAGCTGAAAACGCCCTAAAGGTCGCCGCTCAACTGGCAAAAAAACACAAGTGCGAACTTCACTTATTACATATACTTGAAATTCCATTGCATCAGGTAGATCCAATTAGTGGTTTTAGTGAATTACCGGAAGCTATGTTTTTTATGAAACTGGCACACAAGCAATTTACCGAACTAAGAGAAAAAAGCTATCTCGAAGGACTTAATATTCAAGAACATGTCGAGTTTCATGAAATTTTTAAAGGTATTTTTCATGTTTGCAAAAAACAAAACATCGATTTAGTTATTATGGGCTCGAGTGGCGCTAACGGACTCAAAGAAATATTCATTGGAAGTAACACCGAAAAAGTAGTGCGCACCTCAGAAGTACCTGTATTGGTTATTAAAAACGAACACAACAACTTTAATGTTGAGAATATGGTTTACGCATCAGATTTTGAAACCGATAGCCAAAGTGCCTTCGAAAGTGCTGTGGGATTCGCAAAACTTTTTAAAAGCAAACTACACCTAATCATGGTGAATACGCCTAACTTCTTTATCACAACAGATGAAGCTAAAGCCAAAATAGAAAACTTCACAAAAGATTTCAATTTAAAAGACTATACAACGGTAATTTACAACGATGCCAGTGTAGAAAGCGGCATTTTAAATTATGCCAAATCTATTTCAGCCGATTTAATTAGCATAAGCACACATGGCAGAAAAGGTTTATCTCATTTTTTTAATGGCAGTATAAGTGAAGATTTGGTAAACCATGCCAATCAACCCATTATGACCTTCAAAATCAAAGAATAATACTCATTTAAAACCTTAAATTTAGCGCATAAAAAAATCCTAATCTTATTAGATTAGGATTTTAGCAATTTTGTTGGCCTACTAGGGCTCGAACCTAGACTCTTCTGGACCAAAACCAGACGTGTTGCCAGTTACACCATAGGCCAATGCTTGATTGCGGGTGCAAATTTATAACAAAGTTTGGTTTCTGCAAGCTTTTTTTAAAAAAATTTTTATTCTCCCCTTAAGGTTTCCTTAAAAAGGTATTGTAAACCATATTTATTATTAAATTCGCCTTCATAAAAATAAAGAAAAATTCATGACCAATTTCAACTTTAAGAAATGGAATACCATTTTAGGATGGTTTGCTTTTTTAATTGCTCTTATAACTTACACCTTAACTACCGAACCTACTGTAAGCTTCTGGGATGCCGGAGAATATATCTTAACCTCAGCAAAGTTACAGGTTGGTCACCCACCTGGAGCTCCGTTATTTCAAATGCTTGGTGCATTCTTTTCGATGTTTGCCTTAGAACCTTCTCAGGTTGGTTTCATGATGAATATGATGAGCGCCATATCTAGTGCCTTCACTATTTTATTTATGTTCTGGACCATTACACTATTATTAAAAAAATTAATAACTAATGATGAAGAATTAAACCAAAATAAAGCAATCGCTATTCTAGGAAGTGGTTTAGTAGGTAGTTTGGCTTTCACTTTTACCGATTCGTTTTGGTTTAACGCTGTGGAAACCGAAGTATATGCCATGGCAACACTTATCATGTCTGTAATGTTTTGGCTAGGGTTACGCTGGGAACAGGACATGGATAAACCTCGAGGTAACCGCTGGTTAATTTTAATCTCCTTTATTATTGGTCTGTCTTTTGGGGTACACTTTATGGGGTTATTAACCATTCCGGCAATTGGTTTAATCTATTACTTTAAAAATTACAAAACCATCACCCTTAAAAACTTCATTATTGCCAATGTTGCTTCGGTTGCGGTTTTATTATTTGTATTTAAATTATTAGCACCTAATATTCTTAAAATATTTAGTGCTTCTGAAATATTCTTTATTAACACAATAGGTCTTCCTTTTAATTCAGGAACTATTATTGCTGGCATTGTATTGGTTGCTCTTATATATTACGCTTTAAAATACACCAAAACCAAAGGTTACACACACTTAAACACAACCGTGCTTTGTTTAACGTTTGTTATCATTGGATTTTCAACCTGGTTAATGCTACCTATTCGAGCTAACGCTAATGTCGTAATTAACGAAAACAATCCATCCAGTGCCAGAGAGCTTTTAGCATATTACAACTTAGAACAGTATCCGGAAACCCATTTATTTTACGGGCCACAATTTACCGATCAATATGCCTTTTTAGATGAAAACAATCCGTATGTAGACGACAAGCCTAAATACGAAAAAGACGAAGAAAAAAGAGAATACGTTATTGTTAACGATTATAAAAACGCGAAACAAAACTACAACTCTAAACACGCCTCTTACTTACCACGTATGTGGAGTGCTGAGCATGCTGAAAACTACATGATGTTTACCGGATTCTTAAATTTCAAATTAAAGCCAGAACATCAAATGGATAACCAACTTCGCAGTGCCATTAATCAATTTAAAAATGATGTAGCCCAGGGTAATGTAGACCGCGAAGGCTACAACACCTTTTTAAAGCGCTTTAAAAGCTATATCGATATTGAAAAGCCAAGCTTAGCCGACAACATTAAATACATGTTTCAATATCAATTAGGATATATGTACTGGCGTTACTTTATGTGGAACTTCTCAGGAAGACAAGATGATATTCAAGGTAAATACGACAACCACGGAAACTGGATTACCGGCATTAAACCTTTAGATGAAAAATTACTTGGTTTATCTCAAGACAACCTACCAAGCGATGTTAAAAATAATAAAGCAAGAAACACCTATTACCTGCTACCTTTTATTTTAGGACTAATCGGATTCTTCTTTTTATTCAATAAAGACAAAAAAGTATTCTGGACCTTGTTGGTTTTCTTCCTGTTTACAGGCGTTGCCATTCAGGTGTACACCAATGTGCGTCCGTTTGAGCCAAGAGAGCGTGACTATTCTGTAGTAGGATCGTTTTACGTTTTTGCCCTTTGGATTGGTTTTGGAGTATATGCTATTTACGATGCTATTAAAAAATTCGCGCCATCTAAATTTACAGCTCCGGTAATTACCATAGTTTGTTTGGTTTTAGTTCCTGGTATTTTGGCTGCCAACAACTGGGATGACCATGACCGCTCAGGAAAATACACTGCCAACTCTATGGCTAAAATGTATCTGGATTCCTGTGAAAAAAATGGTATTTTATTCACTATTGGCGATAACGACACCTTTGCGCTTTGGTATGCTCAGGAAATTGAAGGTTATCGTACCGATGTTCGAGTAGTAAATACCAGTTTATTCCAAACCGATTGGTATATCGATCAAATGAAACGCAAAGCATACGATAGCGACCCGATTCCGTCACAATTACATCATAAAAATTACCAATATGGAACAAATGACGTAATTATGATTGAGGAGGTTATCCCTGATACCTTAGAAATTAAACAATTTTTAGATTTTATATCTAGTGATAACCCTAAAACAAAATACAAATATGTATTACAGCAAAACAATATCGACATTTCTCAGGTACGTCGTCAAGATTTAAATGCAAGCTATTTACCTACACGTCATTTACGTCTTCCGGTAAACAAAGAAAACGCGTTAAAATCAGGCATTGTAAAACCAAAAGATGTAGATAAAATTGTGCCATATATAGATCTTACAATTTCAGGAAATGCATTATTTAAAAACCGTTTATTAATGCTGGACATTGTTGCCAACAACGACTGGAAACGTCCTATTTATTTTACTGGCGGAAGTTTTGGTGATGATGATTACATCTGGATGAAAGACTATTTACAATTAGATGGTTTATGCTACAAATTAGTTCCTATTAAAACTCCTATCAACAAGTCAAATCCGTTTGATATGGGACGTGTAGATAGCGATTTAATGTATGAAAAAGTAAAAAACTGGTATTGGGGTAACAGCGGAAGCCCGGATATTTACCACGACACCGAAACTCGTAAAAACTCTATTACATACAGAAGTAACTTAGCGCGTTTAATAGAACAGTTATTAAACGAAAACAAACTGGATAAAGCTGAAGAAATAGCCGATATAGCTATGACGAATATGCCGGTTGACTACTTTGGTTACTACACACTATTAGAACCATACATAAGTGCGTATTATGAGGTTAATAACAAGGATAAAGCTGAAAATTTATTCAAACAGGTTGCTAAAAAATATCAGGAGAGTTTAACCTATTACAGTAGTTTATCTATCGATAGCCAGAACAGAATGTTCGAAGAAATCTATACCGATATTCAGCGTTATAAAGCTCTTGTAGATGTATTGGCAAAATACGATCCTAAATTCGCTGAAACAGAAGGTGATATTTTCAACAATCATTTAATGTTATTTAAGCATTTTTATGGAGATCAAGCCGATGAAGACTATTACGCTCCAGAGGAAGAAGACACAACCTTCAGTCCACAAGACAGTAGTGCAGATATCCTTGATTAAGATATGCCTACGTCTTTTGTAAAAATACCGGTAGTTATAAAAAAGATGTTCCCAAACTATGTTTGGGACATCTCTACTACCGAAAAAATCATTTACCTTACTTTTGATGACGGACCTACTCCCGAAATCACAAACTGGACATTAGATACTCTTAAAGCTTACAATGCCAAAGCCACATTTTTCTGCATTGGTAATAACGTGGAAAAACATCCTGAAATCTTTCTGAATATTCTAAAAGAAGGGCACGCTATCGGCAACCACACACACAACCACCTTAAGGGCTGGAAAACCAAAAACAACGATTATTTAGCCAACATAAAGCAAGCTCAGGAAATCTTCGAAAAACAGCAATTTGAAGGCCAACCTGTAACCACAAATCTATTCAGGCCGCCTTACGGTAAACTCAAACCAAATCAAGGAAAACAATTGTTAGCTTTGAATTATAAGATTGTTATGTGGGACATTATTTCTTTTGACTGGGATAAAGATATAACCGAAGAACAATGTGTAGAGAATGTCATTTCTAAAGCTGTAAACGGGAGTGTTGTTGTGTTTCATGACAGCTTAAAAGCAGCAAGAAACATGCAGTATGCATTGCCCAAAGTATTAAAACACTTTACATACAAGGGATATCGGTTTGAAGCGATTCCGAATTAAATATACTGTTGAACAATACCAATAATGGTGTTAGCGTCCTGTTCTCCACTTTGACGCCATTTCATTTCACCGCCTTTATAGATTATTAGTGTTGGTATCGCTTTTACCCGTAAAGCTTCAGCAAGTTCTCCGTTTTTTTCAACATCAATCTTAATTACTTTTGCCTTATCGCCTAACGCTGCTGCAACATCTCTTAAAACAGCGTGCATTGTAGAAGACTGTTCATTCCAATCAGTAAAAAAATCTAACAGCACTGGAATTTCTACATCAATAAGTTCCCCAAATTTTGACATACTTTATTGTTTATGAGTCAAATATACTTTTACAAACCTACACATTTTTTTCATATTACGAATATTCGCATAGTTTTACTTTATATTTAACAATGCCTACTTATAAAAATACGCAATTTCTTTAGGAAATACAACATTTCTTAAGCAATCGATATTCGTTACTAATTCGAGATGCCTTAAAAGCAAATTAAGCTTAAGCCGTAGCAGTACCTTTTTTAAGTTCGATAACGGTAATTTCAGGCCAAATACCCACACGTCCGGGAAATGCCAAATAGCCAAAACCTCTGTTTACATTAAGGTATTGCCCCATTTCATTATACATCCCAGCCCAGTATTTGTAACGCCATTTTGCAGGACTCCATTTAAACCACCCCGGAATTTCAATACCAAACTGCATCCCGTGTGTATGCCCACTTAAAGTAAGATGGTAATGATACTCATCGTCTTTCACTTTCTTTTCCCAGTGTGTAGGGTCGTGACTCATTAATATTTTGAAGTCATTGGCATGAACATCTTTAGTCGCTTTCTTAAGGTCTCCGGCCTTCTTAAATCCGCCGGTTCCCCAGTTTTCAACACCTACTAAAGCCAATCGTTGTCCGTCGCGTTCTATAAATCGACTTTCATTCAACAACAAATCGAAGCCTATTTCCTTTTGGTGTGCTTTTAAATCTTCCAAATTCTGATGTTTCGCAGCCTCAGAATCCCAAGACACATAATCGCCATAATCATGATTCCCCAAAACAGAATACAAACCATCCTTAGCATTTAATTTTCCGAAGATTCCTAAATAAGGTTTCAGTTCTTCCGCTTTATTATTCACCATATCTCCTGTGAATAAAATCATATCGCTTTCCTGTTCATTTATCAGGTTAATCGCATAATCTACCTTATTAACATCATCAAAACTCCCCGAGTGAATATCACTCACCTGTGTGACTTTATAACCATCGAATGCATCTGGTAAATCATCAAAAGTCAAAGTATATTTTAAAACTTTAAAATTGTATTTTCCTTTATAAATTCCGTAGATAATCGATGCAAAGGGAATCGCAGCAACACCCAAAGCAATCTTGCTTATAAACTGACGACGCGAAGCAAAATAGTTCCCTTCAGCCGAACTTCCTTCGGTAAAATATCGGTAAATCGCCTGAGGTATCCTGAATATATCTTCGCCCAACATAGCAACCAATACAATCATTTTAGGCACCAATAAAGCTATAAAAAAACCAAACGCAAAGGCATGTCTGTGGCTAAAACCATCACTTCGGTTAAAACCGTAATAGTTATAAACAAAATTACCAATAACCAATAGGGAAATAAGCCAATACAAGCCTAAAATCCAATTGTTTTTTGTGACCGTTCTAAAGGCTTGAAAGGCATATAAATCGGCGATGATGTAAATTATAATAAAGATGAGCCAACGCATCATAATCGTTTTTTTATCAAATATAACTGAATTTAAACTCTAAAATAAATGCTGAAATGCTTTTAACGCTACCTTAAGACTTCCTTGTAAGTAAGTTAACCAACTATGCGTCAGAACCTGTAACAGCCAAAATCTGCTTTATGGTTTTGATATCGGAATACGACTTTATGGTTTCATCAAAAAACTTAGCACTATTCATAGATACCTTTGGGGTTTCAATAACCGTTTCTATGGTTGATGCCGATACATGTATTTCTGAAAAACCAGCCGACCTAAACTTGCCTGCATTTTCGGGTTTAATTCCACCCCCGGGAAGAATATTTAACTCACCTTCAGTTTTATCTTTTAATTTCTGAAGTAGAGCAAGTCCTTTTTCTGCTGAAGATTCCTGCCCTGAAGTTAAAATGCGATTTACCCCTAAGGCTTTCAATTGTTCCAAAGCCTCTTTCGCATTAGGGACCCAATCGAACGCCCGGTGAAATGTAAATTCTAATGATTTTGAAAGTTCAATAAGCTCTTTTGTTTTTTCGGTATCAATCGTGTTATCTCTATTTAAAATACCAGAAACAATCCCAGCACAACCCAATTCTTTACACATAGCAATATCATGTTTCATAATATCCATTTCGTCATCACTAAACGTAAAATTCCCACTTCTTGGACGAATTAAAACAAATACGGGAATAGATAAACTTTCCATCACTTTTTTAATAAGTCCGAACGACGGGGTTATTCCACCAACTGCCAGTTCCGAACACAATTCAATACGATGCGCTCCGGCCTTTTCTGCGTTAAGCGCTGATTCAAATGAGTTTGCGCAAACTTCTACTATCATAACTTTCAATTATAAAACAAATATACAGATTCAAAAACACTAAACAGCCACACAAAAAATTGATTTTAAAACAGGCCTCAACCTATTTAAACAGCAATTATCTCGTAAGTTTTTGTAGTTTTGAACTTCTTATAAAACAATACATATGTCTGATCAAAAACGTCTATTTTTAGTTGATGCCTACGCCTTAATCTTCCGTGGGTACTACGCCTTTATAAAGAACCCAAGAATTAACAGCAAAGGTATCGACACCTCAGCCATTATGGGTTTTATGAACTCACTTTTAGATGTTATTAAACGTGAAAGACCAGACCATTTAGCCGTTTGTTTCGACAAAGGCGGAAGTACCGATCGCGTGGAGATGTTTGAGGCTTATAAAGCCAATCGTGATGAAACTCCAGAAGCTATAAAAGTAGCTGTACCTTATATTCAGGAAATCCTGAAGGCTATGCATATTCCCATTATGGTAAAAGAAGGTTATGAAGCCGATGATGTTATTGGAACGCTTTCTAAACAAGCCGAAAAACAAGGCTACCAAACCTTTATGGTAACCCCTGATAAAGACTTTGCGCAATTGGTTACCGAAAACATTTTTATGTATCGCCCAAAATCGTTTGGCGGTGGTTATGAAACCTGGGGTATCGAAGAGGTGAAAAAGAAATTCGAAGTTACCGACCCATTACAGGTTATTGACTTTTTAGGCATGATGGGTGATTCAAGTGATAATATTCCTGGTCTACCTGGTGTGGGTGAAAAAACAGCCAAAAAGTTTATTGCCGAATACGGTAGCATGGAAGGCTTGCTGGAAAACACCCATGAGCTAAAAGGAAAGATGAAAGAGAAAATTGAAGCCAATAAAGAGCTTGGATTACTTTCTAAAAAACTGGCGACTATCATGTTGGATGTGCCAGTGGAATTCGACGAGCAAGACTTTGAAATGTCTACGCCAGATATTGAAAAAGTAACCACTATTTTCAACGATTTAGAGTTCAGACAGCTTTTAACCAATTTCTTAAAAACGTTTTCAACAAGTACTGAAGTTGCCCCTGCTCAAGTAACCGAAACTACCGAAACTGTAAAAGCAACCGAAACCAAAAAAGAACCTGCTTCAGCTGGAGCCGGACAATTCTCTTTATTTGGAAGTGGAGATGATGAAGAAACTACTGAAACAAGTTCAGCATACACCAGAAAAACAGCAGAAACCACATCACACTTTTACCAAAGTGTGGCTTCGGGCATGGCAACCAAACTATTCATTAAAAACTTAATGAATCAAACGTCGGTGTGTTTTGATACTGAAACCACAGACCTTAATCCATTAGCTGCTGAATTGGTAGGCATCGCTTTTTCATGGGAAAAGGGCAAAGGCTTTTATTTACCGTTTCCGGAAGATAAAACCGAAGCACAGGAACTTATCGAACAATTACGTCCGTTTTTTGAAAGTGAAAGCATCGAAAAAATTGGTCAGAATTTAAAATACGATATTAAAGTTTTAGCAAAATACAACATTACCGTAAAAGGCAAATTATTCGACACCATGCTGGCTCATTATCTGATAAATCCGGATATGCGTCATAACATGGATGTTCTGGCTGAAACCTATTTAAACTATACACCAATTTCTATTGAAACTTTAATTGGAAAAAAAGGGAAAAATCAGCTATCGATGCGTCAGGTGGCTTTAGATAAGCAAACTGAATATGCCGTTGAAGATGCCGATATTACATTGCAATTAAAGGAACATTTTGAGAAAGAATTAGGCGAAGCCAATACCCAAAAATTATTTGACGAGATTGAAATTCCGTTATTACGCGTATTATCGTCAATGGAACTGGAAGGCATCAATTTAGACAAAGATTTTTTGCATAGTCTGGCAGAGCAGTTAGACAACGATATTAAAACTTTGGAAAGTAAAATTTACGAGATTGCCGGTGAAGAATTCAACATTGCTTCACCAAAGCAATTAGGCGATATTTTATTTGAAAAATTAAAGTTGGTTGACAAACCTAAAAAGACCAAAACCGGGCAATACGCCACTTCCGAAGATATATTAAGCTACTTAGCTAAAGACCACGAAATCATTCAACATATTTTAGATTTCAGAGGATTATCAAAATTAAAAAGCACTTATGTTGATGCGTTACCGTTACAGATTGATGCAAACGACTATCGTGTGCACACCGATTATATGCAAACCGTTGCAGCTACCGGTCGATTGAGTAGTAACAACCCGAACTTACAAAATATCCCGATTCGTACCGAACGCGGACGACAAGTGCGTAAAGCCTTTATTCCGCGTAATGAAGATTATACCTTACTTGCTGCCGATTACAGTCAGATTGAGCTACGAATCATAGCCGCCTTAAGTGAGGAAGAAACCATGATTAACGCCTTTAAACACGGTGAAGATATTCACGCTTCGACAGCTTCAAAAGTCTTTAATGTACCTATTGAAGAGGTAACCCGTGAGCAACGTAGTAATGCCAAAACGGTAAACTTCGGAATTATCTACGGGGTTTCTGCTTTCGGATTAAGCAACCAAACCGATTTATCGCGTAGCGAGGCGAAAGAGCTTATTGACACCTATTATGAAACCTATCCGAAGTTAAAAAACTACATCAGTCAGCAAGTCGATTTTGCGCGCGACCATGGTTATGTACAAACTGTTTTAGGGCGACGTCGTTACTTAAAAGATATCAATTCACGTAACGCTGTGGTTCGAGGTGCTGCTGAACGTAATGCCGTAAATGCCCCAATCCAAGGAAGTGCTGCAGATATTATTAAAATTGCCATGATTAATATTCATAAGAAATTAGAAATAGGCAATTTTAAAACCAAAATGCTACTTCAGGTTCATGATGAGTTGGTGTTCGATGTATACAAACCAGAACTGGACACCATTAAAACCTTAGTAAAAACAGAAATGGAAAACGCTTACCAATTGGCCGTACCTTTAGATGTCGATTTAGGCACTGGCAATAACTGGTTAGAAGCGCATTAATCCACTTTTTACACCCGATGAATAGCATCAATCACCTTAAACTATGCTATTCATCGGTATTTTTTACACATTCTTTCAGATGGTCTGAAATTCAATGATTTTCATCAAATAATTTTCGACCAAAATGTATTTCTTCCTTCATTTGCTGCTCCCTCAATCTACTAAACAATAGTGTTTATTAGCAGCTTAACCATACTTAAAATGAAAAAAACTACACCAATATTTCATTTAATAGCCTGTGCTATTATCTCATCAGCAACATTTTTTGCCTGTCAACAAGAAGACTTATCTTCTGAAGAATTATTAACAGCTAATGCTAAAGCAAGTACCTCCCTAGTATCTGAAACATCTACGGCAACGCTTAAAGAATATTCGGATGATTGCTCTTCCATGTGTATTGAAGAAGGCTCAAATACTTATTATAAAAAATCAGGTCTTGAATCCAAAACATCAGGAAATAGCAAAAACACAAAAGAAGTTAGTTATGATGTTTACAACACCGAAACTCAACTAATCATTAACGTTTACTACAACATTGTTTCAGGAAACTCAAATGCACAAGCAGATATTACCATTAATATTGACGGTAATGAAAAATTCGAAGAAAGTATTTCTTCTGGATCCATGTCTACACACTTTATCAATTTACCTTTAGATTGGAAAGCGTGCCAAGAAATTCCATTTACTATCTTTCAAAAAGGTCTAAACGACGATGTTTTAATTGAAAGTTCATACTCATTAATTGGTATTTGCCAAGATACCTGCGAAGAAAGTTTTAGTTACGAAGCAAATGACGATGGCAGCTATACCTTCACTTACATGAGCCCTGAAGATGTAACCGATGCCGAAATTAAATTCACTTGTCCTCATATTACTGATTTCGCTGCTTTAGACGGAAAAGAATACACTGTTAATCCAGGCAATGGTAACGGTTCTCCAACAGTATTGACATGGACAGGAAACCTTGAGGGTTGTACACCAATCTCTTTCACTATTCTTTTTGAAGCAGACTGTGAACAAAACAGAAAATTCGCCAACTTATTTACAGATTTTAAAGTAAACGGGGACTCTAAAAAAGGAGATACAGAAAACATTAAATTCATTTGTTCTGCAGAATAATTTTAACATTCAACATAATATAAAATGCCTGAAGCCTTGCTGTCAGGCATTTTTGTTTGCAGGCTTCAAAAGCTTACTATGTTAAACTTAAGAAAACACCTCACTCAACTTCATTGGTTTAACTATTTTTACACTTTTTAAATCTTACAGATGAAATTAAACCTTACCTACCTTTTCTTTTTGGTGTCGTTTCTATCAATCGCACAAAAAAAGCCCCTTGAATTTTCAGATATTCAACAATGGAATAGCATTAAAAACGAAGCTGTTGCTCCTAACGGAAACTTTATCGTTTATGATTTAGAACAAGACAACTCCGATAGCCATCTCCATTTAACTTCAAATAAGGGAAAAACCATTTTAGAATATTTTAGAGGAACTCAAGGCAACTTTTCTTATGACTCTAAATTTTTAGCGTTTACGATTAAACCTTTAAAAGATAGCGTAGACGATATGCTTCGTCATAAGGTAAAAAAAGACAAACTTCCTAAAGACTCATTGGCTATTTACAACCTTGACACTAAGGAACTGGATAAAATAGGGAATGTAAAATCATATGCATTACCTGAAAAATGGTCTAGCTATGTCGCATACCTTTTAGAAGAGATAAAAGCTCCGAAAAAAGAAACAAAAACAGATAGCACCGATACGAAAGAAGATAAAAAAGAAGCGAAACCTAAAAAGGTGAGCAAAACAAACGGTTATCATTTAGTGGTTAGAAACCTAAATACCAAAGCACAGGATACGTTTAAATTCGTAACCAACTATACATTTGCCAAAACAGGTAAAACCTTAGCATTTTCAACCACCGGCGAAAAAGATAACGAAGGCGAAGGCGTATATGTTTACGATTTTAACACCTCGAAATTAACCAATATTTATTCAGCTAAAAAAGCCAAATACAATAAATTAAGCTTTAGCGAAACAGGAAATCGGTTTGCATTTGTGGTAGATACAGATACTACGAAAGTTCAAATTCGCCCTAACGAATTATACATTTGGGAAACCGGACAAGAAATAGCTAATAAACTTTACGACAATACCACAACACCTGAGGGGTATTTAGTGTCTAAAGACGGAAGCATTAGATTTTCAAAAGATGAATCGAAGTTATATTTCGGACTAAGAAAACCGCCTGTTATTAAAGACACGACTTTATTAAAAGACGAAATTGTTAATGTAGAAGTTTGGACGTATAACGAACCAAGACTATATACGGTTCAGGAATTACAGGTAAAAAATGATACGATTAAAGCTTACGAAACGGTTTATAATTTCAATACGAAAAAAACAGTTCAAATTGAAACGGAACCTTTTCCTTACTCAACTACTACAGATAAAGGCAACTCCAATATTACATTAATAAACACCCCAACACCTTACGCTTTAGAAAGCCAGTGGACAGGAAGAAGCCTTAAAGATTATGCCATTGTAGATACTAAAACAGGAACGCAAACCATCATACTAAAAAAGACGCCTAATGCCTCTTTAAGTCCAAAAGGCGCATTTGTTTTCGGCTATCATTCTATCGACAGCACCTGGTTTACTTACAACATAAAAACAGACAAATACATTGAACTGACCAAAGGAAAAGTCTTTTACGACGAATTAAATGATTCGCCAGATTTTCCACATGCCTATGGAACAGCAGGATGGATGGAAAACGATAAATACATTTTACTTTACGACCGTTACGACATCTGGAAATACAACCCAAATTCAGGAGAAGCAACTAACCTAACCAATGGCCGTGCTAACAAAATAGTATATCGTTACATCAAATTAGATAAAGAAGAAGAATCTGTTAGTTCGAAAAACAAATGGTTATTATCAACATTTAATGAAACAACAAAAGCCGGAGGTTTCGCTGAATTCAACCCAAAAAACAGTGCATTAAAAGAACTTGAAACAGGTAATTTCAGCTATAGCAAACCTGTAAAAGCAGAACTAAGTGATGCCTTATTATTTACTCGCGAATCGTTTAAAGAATTCCCAGATTTAAGATTAACCGATTTAAACTTTAAAACCCAAAATGTTTTAAGTGATGCCAATCCGCAACAAAAAGATTACAACTGGGGAACCATAGAATTGGTAAAATGGACGTCGCTTGACGGAGAAGAATTAGAAGGTTTATTGGCTAAACCCGAAAACTTCGACCCGAATAAAAAATACCCGATGATTGTGAATTTCTACGAACGCAGTTCTGATGATATCCACAAACACAGAGCACCAGTATTTGGTCGTTCAACCATTAGTTACAGCTATTATACCAGCCGTGGTTATGTTATTTTCAATCCGGATGTAAAATACCGCGAAGGCTACCCTGGTGAAAGTGCTTTAAGCTGTGTGGTATCGGGAACCAACGATATCATTAAAAAAGGTTTTATAGATAAAGACAACATCGGTTTACAAGGTCACAGCTGGGGAGGTTATCAAATAGCGCAACTGGTAACAAAAACCAATATGTTTAAAGCTGCCGAATCTGGTGCGCCCGTAGTAAATATGATTAGTGCCTACGGTGGAATTAGATGGTGGACTGGTTTAAGCCGTCAGTTTCAATATGAGCATACCCAAAGCCGTATTGGAGGAACACCATGGGAATACCCAATGCGTTACATTGAAAATTCACCAATTTTCAACCTTGATAAAATCAATACCCCTTTATTAATTTTACATAACGATGCCGACGGACACGTACCATGGTATCAAGGTATTGAATTTTTTGTAAGCTTACGCCGTTTAGGAAAACCTGCCTGGTTCTTAAATTATAACGACGAACCACATTGGCCGCTAAAATACCAGAACAGAAAAGACTTCACTTTAAGAATGTCTCAGTTTTTCGATTACTATTTAAAAGGAGCTGCAAAACCACTTTGGATGGATCGTGGTGTGCCCGCTACTGAAAAAGGAATTAATCAAGGCTATGAACTTATAGAAGAATAGCCCTAATTTTTATAAAACAAAAAAGCCTTGTATTTCGATACAAGGCTTTTTTTATTCTCACGAATTATCGCTTCTTATTTTTAGGTCTAAACTTAGCTTTATCCTTACGCTGATTAAAAGGCACAGCATCATTAAACGTATGCTTAGGTTTACCGGGTTTATTTTTTCGCCATGAATCATTTTCAGGCAGTAATACTTTTAACAAATCCTGACGCCCCAATTTATTAAGCGTATTTCTAATCCAGGCTTTATTTTCATCTTTATACCAAAAGAAGAAACGATGTTGCTCATCCTTCTCTTTTCTTGTCTTTGGGGTTTTTACCTTCTTTAAAGTATACGGATGATAACCACTGTAATAAATTACCGTTGCTACCGTCATAGGCGTTGGTGTGAACCCTTGTACCTGCTCCAGCTGAAAGCCCATATCTTTAGTTTCCGCAGCCAGATTCGCCATATCTTCAGCTTCACACGCCGGATGATTAGATATAAAATAAGGAATTAACTGAAGCTTCAGTTTGTGCTTAACATTAATCTTATCGAAGCGCTCCTTAAATTTATGGAAATAGGTAAACGATGGTTTACGCATCAATTTTAAAACAGGATCACTGGTATGTTCTGGAGCTACCTTAAGTCTACCAGAAACATGCTTCGTCATCACCTCTTCAGTATAATCATCAAGTTCCTTAGGATCTGCATTTCTATTGAACTCCGGAACCAACATATCGTGACGAATACCACTACCAATAAATGATTTTTTTACTTTGGGGTGACTATCAACCGCTTTATATAATTCGGTTAATGGCTTGTGTGAAGTATCCAGATTACTACAAATAACCGGCGAAATACATGAAGGCGCTACACACTTATCGCATATAGACTGAATTTTTCCCTTCATTTTATACATGTTTGCACTTGGCCCTCCAATATCAGACAAATAACCTTTAAAGTCCGGCATATTCGCCACCTTATCAACTTCCTTTAAAATAGACTCCTGACTACGAGAAGCAATAAACTTCCCTTGATGTGCCGAAATGGTACAGAAACTACAACCCCCAAAACATCCGCGGTGAATGTTAATGGAGAACTTAATCATTTCAAACGCTGGAATTGGTCCGCGTTTATTATATTTTGGGTGGGGTAATCGTGTATAGGGTAAATCGAAAGAGGCATCAATTTCCTCTTCCGTCATTGTTGGATACGGCGGATTAATCATTAAGGTTTTATCACCAACCTTTTGAAAAATTCGGCGTGCAGCCAGTTTATTAGACTCCTGCTCTATAACCTTAAAGTTAGAAGCATAGGCCTTCTTATCCTTTAAACAGGTTTCATGCGATGCAATTTCAACATCTTCCCAATTACTGTTTTTTGGTATGCTTTCATCTGCACTCACCATTACCGCAGTCTGACTAATAGTATTTAAACTATTAAAAGGTACACCTTTTTGAAGCAAACGCACGATTTCACGCAGTGGTTGCTCTCCCATTCCATATACCAGCATATCAGCCTTAGATGATTCTAAAATAGTCGGCATCAATTTATCACTCCAGTAATCGTAATGTGTCACACGACGAAGAGAGGCTTCAATTCCACCAATTAATACGGGAACATCAGGCCATTTCTCCTTTAATATATTAGAGTAAACCGTCGTGGCATAATCCGGACGAAATCCTATTTCACCATTTGGCGTATAGGCATCTTTATCTCGACGTTTTTTATTAGCGTTATAATTACTAATCATCGGATCCATACAACCACCGGTAACCCCAAAAAACATTTTAGGACGACCAAGCTTAACGAAATCCTGAAGATTGTCGTTAACATTAGGTTGAGGCACAATAGCCACTTTTAAACCATAACTTTCTAAGGTACGACCAATAACAGCCGGACCAAAGGTTGGATGATCCACATAAGCATCTCCACTAAACAGGATAACATCAAGTTCTTCCCATCCGCGTATCTTCACCTCTTTGTTTGTGGTAGGTAACCAATCTGAAAGTTGTAATTCTTGCATAACGCTGCAAAATTAATCAAAATTCAGCTCTTGATACTTATTTATGAAAGCTTTGTGAGTTTTTTGAAGGTCCTAAAATCTAAAATTGACGTTTAAACGTTGTAAAAAGTGTTTCAACTGAAAAATAATAACTAACAAATCTGTTTAAATGATAAATCCACAAACAATTCATTATAATATAATTACACTTAAAATCACCAATAATATATGAATTTAAAAAGCTGTATAAAAATAAGTTAGCACACTATTTGGTAATCAAATAATTAATCGTAAATTTGCAAACTCTTTTTGAGAGAGGAATGTTTAATAAAAATTAATTAAAAACGTGGACACATTAAGCTACAAAACAGTATCAGCTAACAAAGCTACTGCAGATAAGCAGTGGGTTTTAGTTGACGCCGAAGGACAATCTTTGGGTCGTTTAGCTTCTAAAGTTGCAAAACTTTTAAGAGGAAAACACAAGCCTAGCTTCACACCTCACGTTGATTGTGGTGATAACGTAATCGTTGTTAACGCTGAGAAAATCAACTTAACCGGAAACAAGTGGAACGATAAAACTTACGTTCGTCACACAGGTTACCCAGGTGGACAAAGAACATTAACAGCTACAGAATTGTTTGGAAAAGATCCAGCAAGAGTTGTTGAAAAATCAGTAAAAGGAATGTTACCTAAAAACAAATTAGGAGCAGATTTATTCCGTAATTTAACAGTTGTTGTTGGAACAGAGCACGCTCACGCTGCACAAAAGCCAACTGCAATTAACTTAAACGAATTCAATTAATGGAAGTAATTCACAAAATTGGCCGTAGAAAAACGGCTGTTGCTCGTGCGTATGTTGCTCAAGGAAGTGGTAACATCACTATTAACAAAAAAGACATGACTAGCTACTTTACAACTGCTACATTACAGTATAAAGTTAAGCAACCATTAGTTATGACTAACAATGAAAGCAACTTTGATATTACCGTAAATGTATATGGAGGTGGTATCACTGGTCAAGCTGAGGCAATCCGTTTAGCTATTTCTCGTGCTATGTGCGAAGTAGATGCTGAAAACAGATTAACTCTTAAACCAGAAGGATTATTAACAAGAGATCCAAGAATGGTAGAGCGTAAGAAATTCGGTCAGAAGAAAGCTCGTAAGAAATTCCAGTTCTCTAAACGTTAATATCTATTTAAAAAAATTAATAACAGTTATTGTTGTTGTCCTTGTTTGTAAAACAGGATTTAGTTTAGCATCTAAATGGTTAAGGCGAATATTCTATGACCACTTAATCATTGCTAATTCAACAGAACGTAAACTATTACAAAAATGGCAGTAGAAGTAAAAGAATTACTTGAAGCAGGTGTACACTTCGGACACCTTACTCGTAAGTGGGATCCAAACATGGCTCCTTACGTATACATGGAGCGTAATGGCATCCATATTATCAACTTATATAAAACAGCAGCTAAAATTGACGAAGCTGGAGAAGCGTTAGCAAAAATCGCTGCTTCTGGTCGTAAAATTTTATTTGTTGCAACTAAAAAGCAAGCTAAAGATATCGTTGCTGAAAAAGCAGGAGCTATCAACATGCCTTACATCACTGAAAGATGGCCAGGTGGTATGTTAACTAACTTCGTTACTATTAGAAAAGCTGTTAAGAAAATGGCTTCTATCGATAGAATGAAGAAAGATGGTACTTTCAACACGTTATCTAAAAAAGAGCGTTTACAAGTAGATCGTTTAAGAGCTAAGTTAGAGAAAAACTTAGGTTCTATAAGCGACATGACTCGTTTACCAGGTGCTTTATTTGTAGTTGATATTAAACGTGAACACATCGCGATTAAAGAAGCTCAAAAATTAAACATTCCTATCTTTGCTATGGTAGATACTAACTCTGACCCTCGTCAGGTTGATTATGTTATCCCAGCAAACGACGACGCTTCTAAGTCAATCGATAAAATCTTATCTCATGTTACAGCTTCTATCTCTTCTGGTTTAGCAGAAAGAAAAGCTGATAAAGTTGAAGGAGACGCTCCTAAAGCTAAAAAAGGTGCAGCTAAAACAGTTGCAGCTAATGAGGAAGAATAATTAACATTTACGCAATATAACTAAGTCGTTTAATTATTTTCTTTGCTAAAATATTTGAACGACTTTTTTTTAAAATTTAAAATACATGGAATCTACAGTAAAAATTACAGCAGCAGAAGTTAACAAGTTAAGACAAGCTACTGGTGCAGGGATGATGGATTGTAAAAAAGCTTTAGTTGAAGCTGGTGGAGATTTTGATAAAGCAATTGAAGTTTTACGTAAACAAGGACAAAAAGTAGCAGAAAAAAGAGCTGACAGAGATAACTCTGAAGGAGCTGCTGTTGCTAAAATAAACGCAGATAACACTTCTGGTGTTGCTATTGTTTTAGGATGTGAGACTGATTTCGTAGGTAAAAACGAAAACTTCGTAAAATTAGCTAACGATTTAGCTGATCTTGCATTAAACTACAACACTAAAGAAGAATTCTTAGCTGCGGATTTTGGTGGTTTAACAGTTGCTGATAAATTAGTTGAGCAAACTGGTGTTATTGGTGAGAAATTAGACATCACTTCTTTCGAAAGATTAGAAGCTCCTTATGTTGGTTCTTACGTTCACATTAACAAAATCGCTGCTTTAGTTGGTTTATCTGCAAAAGTAGATAACGCTGAAACTTTAGTTAAAGATGTAGCTATGCAAGTAGCGTCTATGGGTGCTACTACTTTATCTTACAAAGATTTCGATCCTGCTTTCGTTGCTTCAGAAACTGAAGCTAGAATTGCTGTAATCGAAAAAGATAACGAAGAGTTAGCTCGTTTAGGAAAAACACTTAAAAACGTTCCTAAATACATCTCTATGTCTCAATTAACTCCTGAAGTTTTAGCTCAAGCTGAAGAAGATGCGAAAGCTCAATTAGCTGCTGAAGGTAAACCAGAAAAAATCTGGGCGAACATCTTACCAGGTAAAATGGATCGTTTCGTTTCTGATAACACAACTCTTGATCAAGAGCAATGTTTATTAGACCAAAACTTCATTAAAGATGACAAAATTAATGTTGCTAAATATGTAGCTTCTTACGGTGATGTTGTAATCACTGGTTTCAAAAGAGCTTCTGTAGGTTAATCTACTTAACAACAAAAATATAAAACCATTGTGCTTTACCGTGCAATGGTTTTTTTATACACCAATCTTTAGTTTACAAATTGCCTAAAAAATTCACTTTAGCAATTTAAGATATTGATTATATTTGCACAACCTGAGTAAACAAATAATGAAATACAAAAGAATACTCCTTAAATTATCTGGCGAGGCCCTAATGGGAAATCGTCAATATGGTATAGATCCAGAACGTTTAGCCGAATATGCAAAAGACATTAAAGACATCACCGATAAAGGTGTAGAAGTTGCCATCGTTATTGGCGGCGGAAACATTTTTAGAGGCGTAGCTGGGGCAAGCAACGGTATGGATCGTGTACAAGGAGACCATATGGGAATGTTAGCCACCGTAATTAACGGTTTAGCATTACAAAGTGCCCTTGAAGATGCTGGAATACCTACAAGATTACAATCAGCAATTAAAATTAACGAAGTTGCCGAACCTTTCATTAGAAGAAGAGCCATGCGTCACCTTGAAAAAGGTCGTGTAGTTATTTTTGGCGGAGGCACAGGAAATCCTTACTTCACTACCGATTCTGCAGCCGTATTACGTGCCATAGAAATTGAGGCCGATGTAATCTTAAAAGGAACTCGTGTTGATGGTATTTACAATGCTGATCCTGAAAAAGATGCCAAAGCCACTAAATTTAATTTCATATCTTTCGATGATGTTTTAAGAAAGGGCTTAAAAGTTATGGATACTACGGCATTCACCTTAAGTCAAGAAAACCAGTTACCAATTATCGTTTTCGATATGAATAAAAAAGGAAACCTCTTAAAAGTCGTTTCCGGAGAAAATGTTGGAACCGAAGTTAACCTATAACATTTGGCGTAATTTTTGAAACATTCATTTTTACTTAAAAGCTAAAAACATGAACGAAGACATTCAATTTATACTAGACACAGCAAAAGAATCGATGACTAATTCTATAAAACACTTAGAAAAGTCGTTTGTAAACATTCGTGCGGGAAAAGCAAGTCCGGCAATGTTAGGCAGTGTTATGGTAGATTATTACGGGTCTCAAACACCATTAAGTCAGGTAGCAAACGTTAACACTCCAGATGGTAGAACCATTACCGTACAACCATGGGAAAAAAAGATGCTTCAAGAAATTGAAAAAGCTATCATGATTGCAAACTTAGGCTTCAACCCAATGAACAATGGTGATACCATTATTATCAACGTGCCGCCTTTAACAGAAGAGCGCAGACGCGATTTAGCAAAACAAGCTAAATCTGAAGCTGAAGATGCAAAAATTAGTGTAAGATCTGCAAGAAAAGATGCTAACAACGATATTAAAAAGTTAGAAGACGTTTCTGAAGATTTAAAGAAAAATGCTGAAATAGACGTACAACATATTACAGATAAGTACGTTAAAATGGTTGATGAACTTTTCGAAGTGAAAGAAAAGGAAATCATGACCGTATAATATTAAAAAGCGACATTAAGTCGCTTTTTTTTGCAAAACCTGAAGCTTTTTGGCTGCAACTATGTTAAAGCATTTCTTTATTATCCTTTGTTTTTGTGCTTCATCAATGTTGCAGGCACAGTCATCATCTATAGACACCAACGAAACCGTAAAAGATTCTTTAAAGCGGAAAGCTTTTATCGAACATTTAGGCAATGGTTATTTCCCTACTAAATACTTCAATTTCGACTTACGTTATTTAATAAAATACAACCAGTACGAAGCCCTAAGAACCGGACTTGGAGGAATTACAAACGATGCGCTTTCAAAATCATTTCGTATTAACGGATATTTGGTTTACGGATTTGGAGACGACAAATTTAAATACAGTGCTGGTGGTGCCTATCGTTTAGCCGAAAAAACAAACACATGGCTTAGCGCTTCATATACAGATGATTTACAGGAAACAGGAAGCACCAAATTTTTAACCGACAAACGCTTCTTTCAATTTTTCGAGCCTCGCTTACTTAACATCAGTCTTTTTCATGCGCATGTTACAAAAACGCTTGGTTTAGAACACCAGATAAATCCAAAACTAATAACTGAGTCTGAATTTTCAATAAGCCATATTGATCCCACTTATAGTTATGCATATGTCGTAGACAATCAATCTTTTTCAGAATTCGACATCAGTTCGGCAAAATTTGCTGTGCAATGGAGTCCATTTAGTCATTACGAAGATTCCCGACAGGGATTGAAGGAAGTCAAAAAAGGGTTCCCTAAGTTTACTTTTCAGTATACTAAAAGCTTCAAAGATGCTTTTAAAAGTGATTTTAATTTTTCAAAATTCGATTTTAGAACGATTTATGAATTTGGTGATGAAAAAGCAAGTTATTCTCAAATTGTATTAGTTGCAGGAATAGCCAATGGCGATATTCCGCTAACACATTTGTACCACGCTTACCCAAATAATATTAATAAAGAAACCATCTTACAACGTTTTTCGGTAGCAGGTATTAATAGTTTTGAGACTATGTATTTTAATGAATTCTTTTCAGATAAATTTACAACACTTCAATTTAAACATTACCTGAAACCTTTCAATGTTTCTCCAAGCCACAAACCTCAAATGGTTTTAATTATGCGCTATGCCTTGGGAAGTATAGATCATCCGGAACGTCATGAAAACATTACCTTCGGCTCTTTGGATAAAGGCTACACCGAATCGGGCTTCGAACTTAACAAATTACTTTTTGGCTTTGGTTTAAGTTTCACTTACAGATACGGTGCTTACCACCTGCCTAACATAGAAGATAATATTGCTTTAAAATTTACATTTAACGTGACTTTATGAGGTAATACACTTGTTTTTCCTACCTTTGCCCAACTTTTATTTAAGGCATGCTTAAACTTTTTACAAAACACTTTTGGGACGTTGTTGCGCGACTTATTCTGCGTAATAAAATAGCCATACTTCTTGGTATTTTAATCATCACAGTTTTATTCAGTACGCAATGGAAAAATATGCGCTTCACCAATACCGAAGCCAATTTGCTACCAGACGACCACGAGGTTAATATTAAGTACAACGACTTTCTAAAAATCTTTGGAGAAGAAGGCAACCTTATCATTCTTGGTGTTAAAGATTCAACCCTTTTAACTGTTGAAAAACTAAACGCCTGGAACAACCTTGCACAAAGCTTTAAACAATACGACGAAGTAGAAACTGTTGTTTCTGTTAAAGACCTTCAGAAATTAGTAAAAGATACAGAGCATGAAAAGTTTGCTTTAGAACCTTTTATTAAAGACTCTGTTTCTTCAATACAACAAATAGAATCTTTAGAATACGAACTCTTTAACAAATATCCGTTTTACGATAATGTTTTATTCAACAAGGAGACTAAAACGATTAGAACTGCAATATATTTAAAGAAAGATATTGTAAATACCTCGATTAGAAAGGACTTTGTAGCCAATACGCTTGAACCTAAAATAAAAGAATTTTCAAAAGCCTATAATCTAGACGTGCGTATTTCGGGTATGCCTTACATACGTACTTTAAATGCTCAGGTTATTGTTAGTGAAATTGGATGGTTTGTTGGTGCAGCTTTATTGGTAACATCACTTATATTCTTCTTTTTCTTCAGATCGTTCAGAGCCACGTTTATTTCACTTATCGTAGTGAGTATTGGCGTGATGTGGACTTTAGGAATCTTAGGAGCTCTTAATTATGAAATCACCGTACTTACCGCTTTAATTCCGCCGCTTATTATTGTTATCGGAATTCCTAACTGTATTTTCTTAATCAATAAGTACCAGAACGAAGTAAAGAAACACGGGAATAAAGTAAAGTCGCTACAACGTGTTATTACCAAAATTGGTAATGCTACTTTAATGACTAACATTACAACCGCTTCTGGTTTTGCTACCTTTATACTTACAGAAAGCACTCTTTTAAAAGAATTTGGTATTGTAGCTTCATTAAGTATCCTGGCTATTTTTGTATTGTGTTTATTGATTATTCCAATCATTTACACCTTTTTACCTTACCCAAAAGACCGTCACTTAGAACACTTAAACAAACGTTGGATTGGTGGTTTTGTCGACTGGATGGAGCGCATGGTAAAACACGAGCGCATTGCTATTTACTGTACCGGTTTGGTTTTACTTATTGTTAGTATTATTGGAATTTACCAGATAAAAATTACAGGAAGTTTAATTGAAGACATGCCTCAGGATTCGGAATTTGTTAGCGATATTCGTTTCTTCGAAAAAGAATTTAACGGTATTATGCCAGTTGAAATCATGATTGACACCAAACGTAAAAAAGGCGTTATGAAACTGGCGACTTTAAAACGAATGGACGAATTACAGGAAGCTATTAACGAAATTCCTGAATTATCGAAACCTATTTCGGTTGTAGATTTAGTAAAATACTCTAAACAAGCTTACTACAACGGAAACACAAAATATTACCAGTTACCTACAAGTCAGGAAAACAGTTTCATTTTATCGTACGCCAAAAATTCATCATCGAATGTCGACTTACTGAAAAACTTTGTTGATAGTACGGGGCAATATGCTCGTATCACTACGTTTATGAAAGACATTGGTACCGAAAAAATGGAGCGTATTGAAGAAAACCTTCAAACTAAAATAGATAAGTTATTCCCTGCTGAACGCTACACGGTAACCATGACAGGTAAAGCCGTTGTGTTCCAAAAAGGAACAAAATACTTAGTTAAGAACTTGGTAATCTCTCTATCTCTGGCCATTATTTTAATTGCGCTTTTCATGGCTTACATGTTCAGATCGTTTAGAATGATTATCATTTCATTAATACCAAACTTGCTACCTTTACTTATAACAGCTGGTTTAATGGGCTATTTAGGCGTTCCTATAAAACCATCAACTATTTTAGTATTTAGTATAGCTTTTGGTATTTCGGTAGACGATACCATACATTTCCTGGCCAAATACCGTCAGGAATTACAAGCCAGACACTGGAAAATTAAACCATCGGTATACGGTGCATTACGCGAAACTGGTGTAAGTATGTTCTATACATCTATTGTATTGTTCTTCGGCTTTTCGGTGTTTACCATTTCAAGCTTTGGTGGAACAGTAGCCCTAGGTGCATTAGTATCGACTACCCTATTATTTGCTATGTTGTCGAACCTATTACTATTGCCTTCGTTATTATTATCGTTAGAGCGTAGTATAGCCAATAAAGAAGTTTTAAAAGAGCCTTCAATAAATATTATTCCGGAAGAAGACGATAACGAAGAATAAGCGTTTGTCTTGGTTTTAATATAAGCAGGCTAAATTTTATATTTACATTATTAATTTTAATACCTATGAAATCATATACCGTTTCAGAATTATTATCTCAAAAGGTTGCTCCTAATACTGAAGTTGAAATTAAAGGTTGGGTAAGAACCTTTAGAGCAAATCGTTTTATTGCCTTAAACGACGGATCGACTTTAAACAACATTCAGTGTGTTGTAGATTTTGAGAATTTTGATGAAGCATTATTGAAACGCATTACTACGGGTGCTGCGGTTCACATTAAAGGAGACTTGGTAGAAAGTCAGGGAAAAGGACAAACTGTTGAAGTACAGGCTAAATTTGTTGACGTTTTAGGTGATTCAGACCCTGAAACCTATCCTATTCAACCTAAAAAACACTCGTTTGAATTCTTAAGAGAGAATGCACACTTACGTACCAGAACAAGTACATTTAGTGCGGTTATGCGTCTACGTTCTGCTTTGTCTTTTGCAATTCACAAGTACTTTAACGAAAACGGATTCTACTACATGCACGCACCAATTATTACTGGTAGTGATGCTGAAGGTGCCGGAGAAATGTTTAGAGTAACCAATTTAGATGCTAAAAATGCACCTTTAAATGAAGCTGGCGAAGTAGATTACAGCAAAGATTTCTTTGGTAAGGAAACCAACTTAACGGTTTCTGGACAATTAGAAGCTGAAACTTACGCGATGTCTTTAGGGAAAGTATATACTTTCGGACCTACTTTTAGAGCTGAAAACTCAAATACGTCACGCCACTTAGCTGAATTCTGGATGATTGAACCAGAAGTTGCCTTTATGGATTTACCAGGCAACATGGATTTAGCTGAAGACTTTATGAAATCGGTTATTAAGTACATTTTAGATAACAATAAAGAAGATTTAGAGTTCTTAGATAATCGCTTACAGGAAGAAGACAAGAAAAAACCACAGGCTGAACGTAGCGAAATGACTTTAATTGAAAAATTAAAATTCGTTACCGATAATAACTTCAAACGTGTAAGCTACACTGAAGCTATCGATATTTTACGTAACAGTAAGCCAAATAAAAAGAAGAAATTCAAATATATTATTGATGAGTGGGGTGCCGATTTACAAAGTGAACACGAGCGTTACCTAGTAGAGAAACACTTTAACTGTCCGGTAATTTTATTTGATTATCCAGCAAATATCAAAGCCTTCTACATGCGCTTAAATGACGATGGTAAAACCGTTCGTGCCATGGATATTCTATTCCCAGGTATTGGTGAAATCGTGGGTGGTGCACAACGTGAAGAGCGTTTGGATGTTTTAAAAGAAAAAATGGCAGCTATTGGTATTCCTGAAGAAGACCTTTGGTGGTATTTAGATTTACGTAAATTTGGTACGGCTGTACACTCTGGTTTTGGTTTAGGTTTCGAACGTTTAGTAATGTTCGCAACCGGAATGAGCAATATTAGAGACGTAATTCCGTTCCCAAGAACACCACAAAACGCCGAATTTTAGAAAACATCAATATAATGGTTACACATCAGTAAAAGTTTTTTTACTTTTATCTTTTACCAAATCACAGTATGCTCAAGCAACATTTACAATTTAAATTATCGCAAAAGCTATCACCGCAACAAATTCAATTGATGAAATTGATACAGTTGCCTACACAAGCTTTTGAGCAACGTATAAAACAGGAACTGGAAGAAAATCCTGCTTTAGATAGTGGTAAAGAATCTATAGATTCTGACTTTGATAGCGATTTCGACAATTCAAACGATGAATACAACGACAATGAAACCATTGGAAACGATGATATTAATGTTGATGAATACTTAAGTGACGATGAGATTCCCGATTATCGCATGCAGGCCAATAATTACAGCAGCGACGATGAAGAAAAAAGCATGCCATATGCTGCTGGAACCTCATTCACCCAACACTTAATTAGTCAGCTTAACACCTACAGATTAGACGACGAAGAACGAGAGATTGCCGAATTTTTAGTTGGCAGCGTTGATGAAAGCGGATATATTCGTCGTTCTCTAACCGATATTATGGACGATTTGGCATTTACCCAAAACGTTTATACTACCGAAGAGAAAATAAATAAAGTATTAAAAATTGTTCACCAGTTAGATCCTTCGGGTGTTGGGGCCAGAAACCTTCAAGAGTGTTTAAGCATTCAATTACACCGCAAGGGTAAAACACCCGATACCGAATTGGCTATTGATATTATCGATAATGCTTTCGAATTATTTACGAAAAAACATTATGATAAATTATTACAAAAATTTGATGTTACCGAAATACAACTCAAAGACGCCATTCATGAAATCGAGCATCTAAACCCAAAACCCGGAGGATCTTACGCTGGTAATAACCGCATTGTAGAACATGTGGTTCCCGATTTTGCCATTAGAATTGTTGATGGTGAACTTGAGCTTACGCTTAACGGTCGTAATGCGCCCGAACTTCATGTATCTCGTGGGTACAACGACATGCTTAAAGGTTATAAAGAATCTAAAGAAAAATCGCAATCTCAAAAAGACGCAGTAATCTTCATCAAACAAAAATTAGATGCTGCCAAATGGTTTATTGAAGCCATTAAACAACGCCAGCAGACTTTGTTTGTGACGATGAGTGCGATTATGCATTACCAAGAAGAATACTTTTTAACTGGTGATGAGCGCAATTTAAAACCGATGATTCTTAAAGATATTGCCGACGAGATTAATATGGATGTTTCAACGGTTTCAAGAGTTGCTAATAGCAAATATGTCGACACCCCTTACGGAACAAAACTAATCAAGGATTTCTTCTCTGAGGCTATGAAAAATGATCAGGGTGAAGATGTTTCTACTCGAGAAATTAAAAAGATTTTAGAAACGGTCATTGAAGAAGAAAACAAGAAAAAGCCCCTAACCGACGAAACCTTAGCCACCATTTTAAAAGAAAAAGGTTATCCTATTGCTAGACGTACGGTTGCAAAATACCGAGAGCAACTTGACATTCCTGTTGCCCGATTACGTAAAAAGATATGATGAATAAGATTTTAAAAAGTATTTCGTTTGTTTTTCATCCGTTAATAATGCCACTTCTTGGTGTTATTTTCTACTTTTCAAAATCACCGCGTTTTATTCCTCAGGAAATCATACAGGCCAAGTTAGTTTCTCTTTCTATTCTAACTATTATTCTCCCGATCTTACTGTACTTTTTGTTGAAAACATTGGGCAAAGTAAAATCTATTTACATGCCAACAGCACAGGAACGCATATTACCCTTAGCATTAAACTGTATTGTTGTAATCGTTATTCTTCAGCGTATTTTAACGCCAAATCAAATTGTTGAGCTTTACTATTTCTTTTTAGGCATTTTAATCTCCTCAATGACCTGTTTAATGCTTGCTGTATTTAAGTTTAAAGCCAGTATTCATATGATGGGTATCTCTGGATTGTTTATGTTCTTTATAGCTTTAAGTATTCATTTTAGCATAAACATAAACGGAACTTTAGCTTTAATGAGCATTATAACAGGAGCAATCGCTACTTCAAGATTACATGTAAATGCCCATACGTATTTAGAGTTAATTTTAGGCCTTTTTGTAGGTATGCTACCTCAATTACTTTTAGTGAATTATTGGTTATAACACATAGAACATAAGTCCTATTTTAATGTTATTCATGTCTATGGTTTGTCCGTTAATTTCGTTCTCTTTAGAAAAAATTGGAGACAAGGCATAATACATGTAAGCGTTCCATGTATTGTAACCAAAACTTAAAGTGAAGCCATACTGAAACTTTTCAAATCCTTTTACATTAGTATAACGAACATCTCCCAAATCTCCCCTGTACTTTACTCGATTTCTAAAAATATAACCTAGTTTAAATCCTGTATAAATACGCCAGAATTTATATTCTTCGGGTGTAGAAGTTCGCCATCGAAACTCAAAAGGCATTTCAACAAGATGATTAGAGAATTTATTTTTGGTGTAGGTATCACTTTCTAAAATGAGATTATACGTAGTTACCTGATTATCATCCTGACTGATATGTAAATTATGGTAAAATGAATTTGCTGAATAGCCTAAACCCAGACCTAAAGCAACATTTCTTCGTTTGTTTAAAGGCATGTCTTTTATAACCCCAAGGTGAATACCATTAGAAAACCCATTTTGAGAGAGGTCTACAGGCCGATTACCAAACATGTTATAAGTAATGCCAATATAAAACTGATCTTCCTTATAAAGCGAGTCTACCACCTTCTCTACAGTCTGCTGAGCCACCATTTGATGCGCACAAATAATAAAAACAATAATAAATGAATAAATACGTCTCATGCAACCTGTTTTAAACCGACTCTTTAGTTTTTGTAAATTTATAATAATTACAAATAGTTCCTTAAAAAATAAAAGCGTTTTGATTACTCAAAACGCTTTTAAATATAAAATTAAGAATTAAAATCTATTCACCTACTACGCTACCTTTTTTAGTAGTGTAGTTAATTTTTAGCGCATTTACTTTACGCAATTCTTTCTTAATATCACTTACTAATCCCATGTTAGCATCACTATCTACTTTTAAAGCAGTAGTTAAAAACGGAACCAGCTCTTCTCTTTTTGATGCGCGCTCGGCTGCAATAAAGGCAGCAATCTCGCTAACATCGGCAAATTTATCATTTAGCTGAATTTTAGCCGCTGTACCAAATTGTTTAGTATAGTTTTCACTTGGTTTACCTGCATAAATATACATTACCAAATCTTTCTTATCTAACTTTTCAACCTGATCAGCAAATGGCAAATTATTTTCAACCATTAATGTATTTTGCCTCATTACGGTCGCAACCATAAAGAAGAATAATAACATGAATACAATATCGGGCAGCGATGCTGTAGATATTGCCGGCATATCGCCGCTTTTTTTCTTATTAAATTTAGCCATAAAATGTTAAATTTTAATTATTGTACTTCTGAAAGCTTTTGAGGATAATCTACTTTTATCTGCTCAATTTGTTCCTTCAATTTAGTTTTATTTCCTGGCCAATTTACATCATCATAATTAGCTTCCATTTCAGCAAATGTCATTCCGTACTGCGATTTTGCTCTACGATCTCTTAAAACATTGTATGCAGCTACTAATTCATTTTGTACTGCGATATATGTTTTATAAGTAGTTTCACGCTCATTCTTTAACGAAATAATTGCTTTATCTGGATTATCTGATGATTCCGAATCTTTTTTACCGTTACAGTAACTACAAGAACCATCTCCACCATTATCTAAGAACTCTATAGCAGCTTGTCTAAGATCTTTAATTTCCATTAATTCATCTTCTACAAGTAACTGATCTTTTCCATTTAATAAAACTTCAAAGATGTTCTTCTTTTTAATTGTTGGAGGCTGAACGTTTTCATCTTCCATAGGTGGTAACTTACGGTTGATTCCTGCATCTGTTTCAATAGTAGTTGTTACTAAGAAAAATATTAACAGTAAAAACGCGATGTCGGCCATGGAGCCTGCATTTACTTCTGGAGCTGCTCTTTTTGCCATATCTTATTTTTTTATTTGTGTAATAATTTTTTAACTGTTGAAAGCAATGTTGCTCCAATAGCAGTAACTGAAAGGATATAGAAGGCAATTAAACCAGCACCTACATTCTTAGAGATTGCTTCGGTAATACCTAATCCTTTTGCGTTAAACTGAGCTAAATCTAAATCTGTACCAGAAGAAATTCCGTAAGAGATTAAGATTACAGCAAAAAATAAACCTACAGTTAATAAGGTCTTTTTAATGTTGCCTGCGAACAGACCTTTTACAACGTATATAACGATTAATGCCAATACAATGAAAAGCACGATATAAGTAACATAAAGAATGTTATCTATTAGCCCTTCAGAGTCTGAGGTCATAATCATTAGTGCTAAGATAGCACCAACGATACCCAGAGCATACGCTATATATTTAAGAATTGTATGTAATTTCATAATTCGAGTTTTGTTTTATTATTACTTTTTGTTTCTGATTAATAGATCCATTAACGTAATAGAAGCATCTTCCATAGAGTTAACGATACTATCAATCTTAGCAATAATGTAGTTGTAGAATACTTGAAGAATCATCGCTACAACAAGACCGAATACTGTTGTTAAAAGTGCTACTTTAATACCACCCGCTACAAGAGAAGGTTGCATATCACCAGCTGCCTCAATTTTATCGAATGCCTGAATCATACCAATTACCGTACCCATGAATCCTAACATCGGTGCTAATGCGATAAATAATGAAATCCAAGACACGTTTTTCTCTAATTGTCCCATTTGAACACCACCGTAAGCTACAACAGCTTTCTCAACAGCGTCTAAACCTTCGTCTGTTCTATCTAAACCTTGGTAGTAAATAGAAGCGATAGGCCCTTTAGTATTTCTACAAACTTCTTTAGCAGCTTCTACTCCACCTGAGTTAAGAGCGTCTTCTACTTCTTGAGTTAATTTTTTAGTATTTGTAGTTGAAAGATTTAAAAAGATAATTCTCTCGATAGCAATTGCTAAACCTAAGATTAAACATAAAAGTACGATCCCCATGAATCCTGGACCCCCTTCAATAAATCTCTTTTTTAATTCTTGATGAAACGTAAGCTCTTCAGCAGGAGCATCAGCAGCATCATCTTGTGTAGTTGTTACAGTTGTAGTAACTGCAGTTGTGCTTGCATTTGTAGTTGCATTAACAGTTCCAAAAGCCATCATTCCAGTAATGGCAAGGATAGAAAATAATCTTTTCATGTTCTAGATCTTAATTTTATTAGTTAAAGTGTTAAAGATATAAAAAAAATACAATTTAAAAACATATTTCAGCAGAGAGAAAGGGATTCGAACCCTCGATACGCTTTTGGCGTATACACACTTTCCAGGCGTGCGCCTTCGACCACTCGGCCACCTCTCTGTAATTTTTTTTTAAAGCACTTTTTTCGGGGGGTCAAATAACGAAAAATTCTTTGAACCTTAAAATTTTAACCGTTAATTTTAGGTCATTTCTCCTCTTAATTGTGTTTCGTAGGCTGTTTTGAATACTTTACTCGAAACATTTTGCCCTAACATGTACATTAATTTACTTAACGCAGCTTCAGTCGTCAGGTCTTTACCTGATATAACACCTATATTTTTCAGCTCATTACTAGTTTCGTAATGTCCCATCATGACACTTCCTCCTGCACACTGAGTAATATTAACAATATGTATCCCTTTATTGATAGCTTCTTTTATACTATTTAAAAACCAATCTTCGGTTGTGGCATTTCCTGCACCATAAGTCTCTATAATTACTGCCTTTAGGTCTTCAGTATTTAAAATATTCTGAAAAACTTTGGAAGACATTCCTGGAAACACCTTAATTAAAGCAATATTGGTATCTAAATTTTTGTTCACCTGAAAGCCTTTTTTCAGACTTGGCTGGTATAAATATTCATAATTAACTTTTAAGTGCACACCTGATTCTGCTAAGGCAGGATAATTAAAAGATGTAAACGCCTGAAAATGCTCGGCATTTATTTTTGTTGTTCGATTGGCACGGTAAAGTTTATATTCAAAATATAAACACACCTCTTTTATAACTGCTTTTCCCTTGTCCTGAAGTGAAGCTACCTGAATAGAGGTGATTAAATTCTCCTTGGCATCGGTACGCAGATCTCCAATAGGTAATTGCGATCCTGTAAACACAACAGGTTTTGCTAAATTTTCAAGCATAAAACTTAAAGCTGAAGCTGTATAGCTCATGGTATCACTTCCATGTAAAACCACGAAACCATCAAACGCCTCATAATGAACTTCTATTATTTCAGCTATTTGCACCCAGTAAGCCGGATTCATATTACTGGAATCAATCGGTTCATCAAACGACACTGTATCGATGTTACAATCTAATAATTGTAACTCCGGTATTTGCTTCAACAGGTTTTTAAAGTTAAACGCTTTTAAGGTTCCTGTTTTGGCATCTTTAACCATACCAATGGTACCTCCTGTGTAAATAAGTAATATGTTTGGTTTTGATGGACTCATTCTATTGAAGACTTTAAATTATATACCAAATACGTCTTTGGAGTTCTGTGTAGTTATGTTCGCAATATCTTCTTCACTCCTATTATATAAGGAAGACAATTTTTCTAACACCTTAATGATATAGGAACTTTCATTTCGTTTCCCTCTATATGGAGTTGGCGACAAGTAAGGTGCATCGGTTTCTAAAACAATATGCTTTAAATCGATTTCATTTAAAAACTGATCAATTTTTCCATTCTTAAATGTTGCAACACCACCAATGCCCAGCTTCATATTATAGTATATAGCTTTATGTGCTTGTTCTAAAGTTCCGGTAAAACAATGAAAAACACCAAATAAATCATCTCCTTTTTCTTCTTCTAAAACTTCAAAAATTTCATCAAATGCTTCACGACAATGGATAACGATTGGTAATTTATATTGTTTCGCCAATTGAATTTGATATTTAAAGGCAATTTTCTGAATCTCTAAAGTGCCCTTATCCCAATACAAATCAATTCCTATTTCACCTACCGCATAAAAATGCCTGGCAGCCAACATGTCTTCAACATGTTTTAATTCTACTTTATAATTCTCTTGAACATGTGTTGGATGTAAACCTGTCATTAAAAACATATGCTCCGGAAAATCCTTTTCAAGTTGTAACATTGATTCGGTGTAGGTCGAATCGATAGCAGGAATAAAAAAACGAGAAATGCCCAGATCAATCGCACGATTAATCATCTCATGTCTGTCTTCTTCAAAAGCTTCACTATATAAATGTGTATGTGTATCGGTAATTATCATGCGGTAAAAATAAAAAAGTAAAGACTTTTAATAGCTGTCTTTTAGATAATTTTAGTTTTAAAAGTACATTTGGAATACATTCAATTTTATATTTTTTTAACTCTAGTATCACACTATTTATACTACTTTTAAACCATAATAAATTACTATGGAAGATACATTAGGTCATTTTCTTCTTGATAAAGGATACACGAAAGTAAAGTTACGCTTTACAAAAACCAATCACTTTGAAATAAAAGCCATCTTAAACGGAGTAAAAGGCCGTTTTATTCTGGATACTGGAGCATCAAATTCCTGTGTTGGCTTTGAAGCCATTAACACTTTTAACCTTAAGGTAAAAGATTCTGAAATTATGGCGGCGGGTGCCGGTGCCATAAACATGGAAACTAAAATGTCTAAAAAGAATAAATTAAAGATTGGCAAATGGAAACAAAACAAGGTGGTTTTAGTCCTTTTTAATCTTAGTCATGTCAATACCGCTTTAATTAATCATAACTCAAAACCGGTTGATGGCATTATTGGCGCCGATATTTTAAAAAAATCGAAGGCTATAATAGATTATGAAAAGAAATACATTTACCTAAAGTTAGAAAATTAGTATATTTACTGTACAAAACTAATAGCAGAAAATACTCCCTTTTATTAAATGAAGCCATCTATTGTTATTGCAGATGACCACCCTCTTATGCTTAGAGGAATGTCTGATTTCTTAACTTCCAAAGGATTTGATATCGTTGGAAGCGCGCAAGATGGTAATGCCGCTTATAATCTTATAGTAAAACTTAAACCTGAAATTGCGATTTTAGATATAAGAATGCCGTACAAAACAGGTTTAGAGGTAGCTGAAGCCTGTAAAAAAAACAATCTAGCTACTAAAGTTATTCTAATAACTTTTGATAAGGAAGAAGAACTCTTTGATCAAGCCAAAGAATTCAACGTATACGGCTATATTTTAAAGGAATTTGCTGTTGAAGAAATAGAAATCTGCATTTCGCACGTAATAAAAGGGGAACCCTATTTTAGTAAAGAAATAGCTTCTTATCTAAACATAAACAATCATAGTAACAGACCTAAGAATTTAGATTTACTTACCAAATCGGAATTAAAAATTGTAAAATTGGTTGCCGAAAACAAAACCAGTCAGGATATTGCAAACGAATTATCTATATCTGTGAGAACAGTAGATAAACACAGAAGCAACGCCATTAATAAACTGGAACTTGACGACAAACCTACATCTCTGGGAATCTGGGCAAATAACCACAAAGCATTCCTTTAAAAATAAGTAGAACTGCGTATTTTTTTTATGCAAAACACTGCTTATCTTTACATTGCTATTAATTAATTCTTAGGGAGGATTATACAGGAGGCTCTGGACTTTATTGTTCGGAGCTTCTTTAGTTTTCAGACACATTACATTTAAAACAAAAAATAAGTAGAACTGCGTATTTTTTTTATGCAAAACACTACTTACCTTTACATTGCTATTAATTAATTCTTAGGGAGGATTATACAGGAGGCTCTGGACTTTATTGTTTGGAGCTTCTTTTGTTTTAGCCATCTTTCATGAAACAAAAAATAAGTAGAACTGCGTATTTTTTTTCTCACAATTCATCCTTAATTTTATAATGCTATTAATCAGTCTCTTTAGAGGGAAGTATATATAAACGCTGTGTCCTTACATACAGCGTTTTTAAATCAGTCACCATTAATCACAAAATGCCTCCAAAAATGGAAAAGGAAAACGATTATATTAACAAATACTTTGTTATTGGCTTAGCTACATTGGTAGTCATTGTAATCGCAATAAACGTTTTAGTTTTATTTTAGTTAGTTTTTTAGTTAAATAAAAAAAGTACTAGCGAAACACTAGTACTTTTTTATTTTATTTAGAAAAGCTCTTGAATTATAATTCTAATGCTTTTTTAATGTCGTTATTCATTAATAACTCAACTGGATTCTCGATACCTTCTTTAACAGCAACTAAGAAACCAACACTTTCTTTACCATCAATAATTCTGTGGTCGTAAGATAACGCTACGTACATCATTGGGTGAATTTCAACTTTACCATTTACAGCGATAGGACGCTCGATGATGTTGTGCATTCCTAAGATACCACTTTGAGGAGGGTTAATAATTGGCGTAGATAACATACTTCCAAATACACCACCGTTAGTAATGGTGAATGTACCTCCTGTCATTTCATCAACAGTAATTTGACCATCACGAGCACGTAAAGCTAAACGCTTAACTTCAGATTCCACACCTCTAAAGCTTAAGTTTTCAGCGTTACGAATAACAGGAACCATTAATCCTTTTGGTCCTGAAACAGCGATACTAATATCACAGAAATCGTAAGAGATCATTTCTTTATCGTCAATCATTGAGTTTACTGCAGGATACATTTTCAATGCTCTAACTACAGCCAATGTAAAGAAACTCATAAACCCTAAACCAACACCATGTTTGTTTTTAAAGGCATCTTTATACTCGTTTCTTAATTCGAATATAGGCGTCATGTTAACTTCGTTAAACGTTGTTAACATCGCTGTTGTATTTTTAGCTTCAACTAAACGCTCTGCTACTTTACGACGTAACATAGACATTTTAGTTCTTGAAGTACCTCGGTTTCCACCTGAAGGTGTTCCCATAGAAGGCACTGCTTTAACAGCATCTTCTTTAGTTACACGACCATCTTTTCCTGTTCCAGAAACTGAAGCTGCTTCGATACCTTTTTCAGCTAAAATCTTTTTAGCAGCAGGACTTGCCGACCCTGTAGCATAGGTTTTAGTTTCAGCTGCTGCAGGAGCTGGAGTGTCAGCTTTAGGAGCTTCTACTTTAGCTTCAGCTTTAGGAGCCTCACCACCTTCCGGCTTAGCTGCACTGGTATCGATTAAACATACTACTGCCCCAACGGCAACAGCATCACCTTCTTCAGCTTTAAGAGTAATAGTTCCGCTTACTTCAGCAGGCAACTCTAATGTCGCTTTGTCACTATCAACCTCAGCAATAGCCTGGTCTTTTTCTACATAATCACCGTCTTCTACCAGCCATGTTGCAATTTCCACTTCTGTAATGGATTCCCCTGGCGAAGGCACTTTCATTTCTAAAATCATTATCTTATAATTTTAATTGAATTTTTTACTTTTTATATAACTAGTTATTATCAAAAACAGCATTGATAACGTTGCGCTGTCTCTTTTTATCACGTGTACTTGATCCTGGTGCCGGTACCGAATTGTATGGTCTAGAATAGCATGCTAACTTAACCAGCTCCATACGTTGTGTCATGTGCGTCCAAGCTCCCATGTTTTTAGGCTCTTCCTGTGCCCATGCATATTCTGAAACATTTGGATAACGGTTAATAACTTCCTGAATCTTATCTAAATGAAGTGGGAATAACTGCTCGATACGAACTAATGCCACGTCTTCTCTTCCTAACTCTTCGCGTTCTGCTAATAAATCGTAGTAGAATTTACCGGTACAGAATACTAATTTCTTAACATTATCAGGATTTACGGTATCATCAATAACTTCCTGAAATGTTCCAGAAGCTAACTCATTAATACTTGAAATCGCTTTAGGATGACGTAATAAACTCTTAGGAGTGAAAACAATTAATGGTTTTCTGAAATTACGTTTCATTTGACGACGTAACAAGTGGAAGAAGTTTGCAGGTGTTGTACAGTCTGCAACAATCATATTATCATCTCCACATAACTGTAAATAACGCTCCATTCTTGCCGAAGAGTGCTCAGACCCCTGACCTTCGTATCCGTGAGGTAATAAAACCACAATACCATTTTGCGCTTTCCATTTATCTTCAGCAGCCGATAAATACTGGTCGAAAATAATTTGGGCTCCATTACTGAAATCACCAAACTGAGCTTCCCAAATAGTTAAGGTATTCGGGTTTGCCATGGCATAACCGTAATCGAAACCTAATACCCCGTACTCTGATAAGAAAGAGTTGTAGATATACATCTCTCCTTTATTTTCAGGGTTTGTATTTAATAGATTTATACGATCTTCAGAAATCTCATCACGTAAAATCGCGTGTCGGTGACTGAACGTTCCACGCTCAACATCCTGACCTGAAATACGCACATTGAAACCTTCTTCAAGTAAACTTCCGTAAGCTAAAGTTTCAGCCATACCCCAGTCTAAAGCATCAGCTTCAAATACCATTTTGGCACGACCATCTAAAATACGTTCTGCTTTACGAACAAACTTAACACCTTCCGGAACAGTTGAAACTACTTTAGAAATACCTTCCAAGCGTTCTTTAGCATAAGTCGTATCCGTTGGCACTAACATACCATCTAATTCAGAACGCTCGAAACCTTGCCAACGCTCTTGCATAAACTCTCTTACTTTCGAAGAATCAGATTCTCTTGCCTTGGTATATTCAGACTCAAGAGTATCTTTAAATTCATCAACGATACCTTTTTTATAAGCAGCATCAATCGTGTTTTCAGCAATTAACTTATTTGAATAAAGATCAAATGGGTTATCGTGTTTCGCAATCGCTTTATATAATTTAGGTTGTGTAAAACGTGGCTCATCACCTTCGTTATGACCATATTTTCTATACCCTAATAAATCGATGTAAACATCTTTTTTATAGCGCATTCTATAATCTAATGCTAACTCAACGGCATGAACTACAGCTTCAGCATCATCTGCGTTTACGTGTAATACCGGAGATAAAGTTACTTTAGCAACATCGGTACAATAGGTACTAGAACGTGCGTCTAAATAGTTGGTGGTAAATCCAATCTGGTTGTTAACAACAATATGAACAGTTCCTCCAGTTTTGTAACCTGCAAGCTGACTCATTTGCGCCACCTCATAAACAATACCTTGTCCTGCGATAGCCGCATCCCCATGAACTACAATAGGAATGATTTTAGAATCATCACCATCGTAATCGTTATCAATCTTAGCGCGGGTAATCCCTTCAGCAACAGACGCAACGGTCTCTAAGTGCGATGGGTTTGGCACTAAGTTCATTTTAATATTTTTACCGTTTTGGTAGGTTTTATCTAAGGTCAATCCTAAGTGATACTTAACATCTCCATCGATATCTACATCTTCGAAATCTTTACCATCAAACTCACTGAATAACTCATGCATTGGTTTTCTAAAGATATTCACCAGGGTACTTAAACGTCCGCGGTGTGCCATACCAAGAACACATTCTTTTACACCATACTTTTCTACAGCATAAAATAACACGTTACTAATTGCAGGAATTAAAGATTCCCCTCCTTCAAGAGAGAAACGCTTTTGTCCAACATATTTAGTTTGTAAAAAGTTCTCAAACGTTACCGCCTGATTTAATTTAGAAAGAATATACTTTTTCTTTTCTGTATCAAATGTTGGCTGATTATCATTTAAATTTAATTTACCTTGCCACCACGCAATCACCTCTGGATTACGCAGGTACATATACTCTACCCCAATAGAACTGCAATAGATTTTATCTAAATGCACTAAAATTTCACGTAATGGTTTTGCACCAATACCTAAAACTTCACCTGCATTAAAAACGGTATCTAAATCGTTTGCGGATAAACCAAAATTTTCAATTTCTAAAGTAGGCGAGTAAGATCTTCTGTCACGCACTGGGTTTGTTTTAGTAAACAAGTGCCCACGCATTCTATACCCATCAATAAGTTTTAAAACCTGAAACTCTTTTTGAAGATATTCTGGCATTTGCGCCGAAACACCTTCAACAATCTCTCCTTCTAAACCATAGTTTTCACTTCCAAAATCGTACCCTTGAAAAAAGGCTCTCCAACTTGGTTCTACGGCGTCTGGGTTCTCTAAATATTGATCGTATAAATCAGCAAAGTAAGCTGTATGCGCTGCGTTTAAAAAGGAATATTTATCCATTATAATATTTAATTCACTATCAATTAGTCAAATTTACCGGCAAAAATACAACTTTTGCGAATATTAGATGTTTATTTTGCTATATTTATGATTACCCTAACACGCTTATAATTAAAAATTAAATTTTTACTTTATTTTGTTGACATATTTTAAAGAACTAAGTATGATTACTTTAATAAATAAAAAGACTCTACCTCTTTTATTAGCAACTCTTTGGAGTTTTAACATTTTAATTGCACAACAATCAGAAAGTGATTTCTGGAAACACGTAAGATTTGGAGGCGGCATAGGCTTAAGTTTTGGAAACGGCTTTTTTAGCGGAACATTAGCCCCAAGTGCACTTTATGAGTTTAATAATAATTTTGCTATGGGCGTGGGGTTAAACGGCACTTATAATCGAAGTAAGGACTTTTATAAATCGACCATTTTTGGAGGTAGTTTAATAGGTTTATATAGTCCTGTTAATTCCATACAAATGTCTGCTGAATTTGAAGAACTTTATGTAAGCAGGAAATACGACAATAATATATTCCGAGATGACAGCTATTGGTATCCTGCCTTGTTTTTAGGTGCTGGGTACAGAAACCGAAATGTTACCTTCGGCATTCGTTACGATGTACTTTACGATAGAAACAAAAGTATTTATGCCGATCCGTGGGCGCCTTTTGTGAGAGTCTATTTTTAAATCCTTTGACTAAAATTAAAATGTTTCATAAATGTAATGTTTGTGACATTTAAATATGCTTTTATCACTACTTTTGCGGCGTGATAAAAACCTTGAGTCAAAAAATAACCGCATTCGTTCTAATTGTCATTCTATTAGCGCACAACATCAACACCTTGTTGATTATGGTCGACTTTGTTGCTAATCAGGATTTTATCGCAAAAACACTTTGTATTCAAAAAGACAACCAGCAAGGTTGTAACGGTAAATGTCATTTGCAAAAACAACTGGCTAAAAACGAAACTGGACCAGATAAAAACATTCCTCAGCAGGAAAACAAACGTATGATGTTAGATGCCTTTTACATTTCTAATATCAACACTATCGATTGTCAGAATACAATTCAATTAACAGCTAAACACAAGCTGTTTTATAAAACACCTATAGTTTACGAAAATACCCTTACTGTAGACACCCCTCCACCCAATTTTTTGTAATTCTTATTTAATAGATTCCTGACTTCTAATTCATCCATTCACGATGTATTAGAGCAATTGCTTATGCGAAAATCAAAACAAAAAACATATTGCCTAAACGCTTTATGCAAATGGCTATACACGAAACTGAATTACAAAAAAATGAAACTTACACATATAATACCCTTAATCTTTATTACTATATTCTCTGTTAGTTGTTCAACCGATAATGACGACAACATAGTTAACGAATTGGACAATCTAATTAAAGTTCAAAACCTATCAAACGACAAACATACTATTGAACTTTACACAACATCTGGCCGATTCTATACTGGCTACAATACCATAAGTGTTCGAATTATTGATAACGCAACAAAAAGCTATATTGAAAACGCCTCAATAGACTGGGTGCCTGTTATGCAAATGCCAACCATGCAGCATTCGTGTCCAAAATCTGAGGTCTCAAAAGCATCTGATAAAGAAACACTTTATGAAGGTTATATTATTTACCAAATGACCAACACCGATGGCTCTGGCTGGTCATTAACTATCAATTACACCATTGATGATGTTGAGTATACCGTTACCGATACCATTACCGTTTTACAAAATGAATTACAAAATGTGAGTAGCTTTATGGGAAGTGATGGTAAACGTTATGTTGTAGCCCTAATTGAACCAAGCAATCCAATAATTGGCATAAACAATTTAGTTGTTGGTCTTTACACTATGGAAACCATGATGTCTTTTCCTGTGGTTGAAGACTACACTTTAACTTTAGACCCGAGAATGCCTGGCATGGGAAATCACAGTTCACCAAATAACACCGATTTATCATTCAACAGCATTGATAATATGTATCACGCCAATTTATCGTTAACCATGACAGGATACTGGATTTTAAACCTAAAACTGATTGATTCAGAAAATACGGTTTTAAAAGGCGAAGATGTTACCGAAGAAAATATTCAAAGCAGTTTATATCTGGAATTAGAATTTTAAAACTCAAGCAACAGTATCGTGTTTCAATACAATACGATACTGTTCTTTAATATAGATACAAAATGAAAAAACATATTGTTCTCATTTTGGGCATTATTTTCAGTGGTATGTCCTTTGGACAAGAAACACATGTCATTACAAAAAAAGATACCACGCTGTTAAATGAAATTATAGTTATTGGCACCCAAGACCTGAGTAATTACCGTCAAGAAAAAACCTTATCGAGTATTGACGATTATTTAGAAAAATCGAATCGTATTACCATGATAAAACGCGGAAACTACGCCTGGGAACCAACGTTAAATAACATGACCAGCGAACGCCTGAATGTAACCATTGACGGGATGCAGATTTTTGGTGCCTGCACCGATAAAATGGATCCAATAACTTCGTATGTAGATGTCTCAAATCTGAAACAAGTAGCTGTGCATTCAGGACAGGAAGGATCAGAAAACGGACATAATATTGGTGGCGCTATCGATTTACAATTACCGGAATCTAAATTTAATCATTCGGGATTAAGGTCAAGTATCGATTTAGGCTACGAAACCAATGGCAACTACAAAACCGGAGGTTTAGAACTGGAATATTCAACCAAAAAGTTTTACCTAAATACGGATGGTATTTACCGAAAATCTGATAATTATGATGCCGGAAACAATACCGAAGTTCTGTTTTCACAATTTGAAAAATACAATCTGTCGACTCAAGCGGGTTACAAACTATCGGACAACCACAGTCTGGATGCTAATATTATTTACGACAAAGCCACGGATATTGGCTACCCAGCGCTACCTATGGATGTATCGTTAGCCGAAGCTTTTATAACATCGTTATCACATAATTACAATAGCAACCTCAGCTACATAAAATCTTGGGAAACTAAACTGTATTTTAACACCATCACTCATATTATGGACGACTCTAAACGTCCTGATGTACCCATTCGTATGGATATGCCCGGATGGAGTGATACTTATGGTTTTTACAGTAAACTAAAAATAGTTGAAAATAAACATCAATTAAGTTTCAACCTCAATGGATTTTACAATCGTTCATTAGCCGAAATGACCATGTACCCTAACGACTCCAATCAACCGAGCATGTTTATGTATACCTGGCCAGACATTAGAACAGGTTACAGTGGTTTATTTGTTAAAGATAATTACACTTTAAATGATTCAGAATCCATAAACACTTCTGTCCGATTCGGGTTTCACAATAACACCATTGCAAAAGATGAAGGCGTTGAAAGTTTAAAAATTTTCTATGCGGATTTAACCAATTCTAAAAACCGATTCTTAACGTCGGCGGCTTCAAATTACAATCTGCACAAGAATGATTATCATCTATCTTTTGGCTTAGGTTATGGAGAGCGTGCACCTTCGGTTAGTGAAGGTTACGGGTTTTTCCTTTATAATAGTTTTGACAATTTCGATTATATTGGAAATCCTAATATGAAAAACGAAAAAGCTTTCGAAGCTAATATAAAAGCTAATTATCATACCGATAATTTTAAAATAGGCTTAGAATCTTCCTATTTTCTTATTAAGAATTATATTATTGGCGAAATCGATTCCAGCTTAAGCCCAATGACCATTGGTGCGAACGGCGTAAAATTATACACAGCTTTAAATGACGCTTCTATTTTCGATGTATATCTAAACACAAGTTACCAATTTAGTAAGCAGTTTTCGGTAAATTCTTCAATTGGTTATAACTACGGAACAGGAAGTAACAGGGAACCGCTTCCGCTTATAAAACCATTATCCTATTTAGCTGAAGTAACCTACACAACAACGCACTTTAATGCGGCTTTACAATTAGAAGGCAACGGAAACCAAAGTAATTACAGCAGTTTTTATGGAGAAAATGAAACACCTTCTTATGGTGTTCTGAATTTAAACTTTGGAAACATGTATTATTTAAAAAGCACCAAACTGGTTTTAAAATATGGTGTTGAAAACATTTTAGATACTTACTATTCAACCTACGCCGACTGGAATAATATAGCCAGACAAGGACGCAATTTTTATATTAACACATCTTTCGTTTTCAATTAAACATAAAAAAACACCCTCTATCTAAGAGGGTGTTTTTTTATGTTATTGATATTTATGTCTAAACCATACCTTTTGCCATTCCCGTTTTAATACCAAAAACGCAACATCTTCAGAGAGTTTTAAAACATCACTCCCATCAAGTTCTTTCACTTGTTTTTCAGACACATCAATGATGTATAGCAGGTTTAAATAATCGGCAAATTTTTCCTGAATGAGTTTATAAATCGTCTCGTGCAACATCAATTTTAAACTGGAAGGTAAAATAGCTTCATCAAAATCTAAATCGATATTTGCCAGTAAAAAGTCTTTATTTAACTGCACTACTAATTTACTATACAAGTCTAAATTGTTAGCTTCAGTTATTAAATCTTCAAACGTTGATGGCAACTGCATTATACGTTTCTATTCATTAAACTTGAACCAAATGCTTTTAATATGTCCTTATTCTTTTCAGAAATATTCAAAGTTTCTAATACTTCAAACGCTTTATTGGTATAATTTTCAATTTCAGCTCTCGTTGCTTCAGCAGCTCCACTCGACAAAAATATGTTTTTTGCTGTTTCTATTTTATCTGAAGGATCACTCGGACTTAAACTAAATAAATGCTGCAGTTCTAACTTGTTCTCTTTGGAAGCAAACTCTACCGCTTTAATATACAAATACGTTTTTTTGTTCTCAATTATATCACCTCCTACCTGTTTTCCAAAGGTTTTAGGGTCGCCAAACGCATCTAAATAATCATCCTGCAACTGGAAGGCAATTCCAAGGTTTCTTCCAAATTCGTAAATCCCTTTTTGATCTTCTTCTGAAGCTTTTGCCACAATGGCTCCCATTTGCATGGCTGCTCCAACCAAAACAGCTGTTTTGTATTCAATCATTTTTAAATACTCCGGAATCGTTACATCATCGCGAATCTCGAAATCGACATCGTACTGCTGACCTTCACAAACCTCAAGTGCCGTTTTGCTAAACAATTTTGCCAAAGCCTGAAACACCGTTGGTTCGTATTTCTCGAACAACTGATAAGCCATAATCAGCATCGCATCGCCCGATAAAATCCCGGTGTTTACATCCCATTTTTCATGTACTGTTTCTTGTCCGCGTCTTAAGGGCGCATCGTCCATAATATCGTCGTGTACCAAAGAGAAGTTATGAAACACCTCAATACTCAAAGCTGCGTCTAAAGCCTTTTTATAATCAACATTAAAGGCTTCAGCAGTCATTAATGTTAACACCGGACGCAAACGCTTGCCACCCAATTGTAAAATATAATTTATCGGATTGTATAAAGAAACAGGTTCTCTTTCTTTAGTAAACCCTTCTAAGTACGACGTTACAGCGTCTTGATAAAATAGTACGTTTTGCATGGAACAAAAATAAAGTAATTGCCCTAACTAATGCAACCCAATTTAATGCAATATTAAAAAACTGTTAAAACTGAGGAAACTTTTTTTGTTTTTAAAGTTTCTTAGCTTAGTTTTGTGCTACTTATGAAAGATGATATTTTAAAAACAGCTGCAGAATTATTCTTAAACTATGGGTTTAAGAGTGTGACGATGGACGAACTTGCCAATGCCCTTGGCATGTCGAAAAAAACACTTTATCAATATTTCGAAAACAAAAACGATCTTGTAGAAGCCACTACCTTGTATATGTATCACACCATACAAACAGGTATTAATGAAATCATTCTGCAGGACAAATCACCGATTGAAGAACTTTACGAAATAAAGCGTTTTGTTATGAAGCATTTAAAAGATGAGAAATCATCACCTCAATTTCAGCTTCAAAAGTACTACCCGAAGATTTACGCCGATTTAATGAAAAAACAATCTTGCGTTATGGGTGAATGTGTGATTAGCAACTTAGATCGTGGTGTTCAAATGGGGTTATACCGAGACACCATTAATAAAGAGTTCATTTCGAAAATCTATTTCAACAGTATGATGTCTTTAAAGGATAAAGAACTATTTCCTTTAAATAATTTTTCGATGCACACCTTAATGAACAACTATTTGGAATATCATTTACGAGGTATATGCACCCCAAAAGGGCTAGAACATTTAACTGAATATTTAAACAACAATCAATCATAAAATGAAACAAAGTCTTATACTATTATTTAGTCTATTGCTTTCTATATCGATGTTTTCACAAGAACAGTCGTATTCCTTTAGTTTAGAGGAAGCTATTAATTTTGCCATTGAAAACAATAGAACAGCCATAAACGCTGCTAAGGATATTGATGCTGCGGAAAAACAAAAATGGGAAACCACAGCTACCGGTTTGCCACAATTAAGCGCTTCCGTAGATTATCAAAATTTCTTAAAACAACAGGTCTCTTTAATTCCAGCAGAAGCTTTTGGAGGTAACCCTGGCGAGTTTGAAGAAGTTGTTTTTGGAACAAAACAAAACATGACAGCCACAGCAACCATCACTCAAAAAATATTTGACGGGTCGTATATTGTAGGTTTACAATCAGCTAAAGTATATTTAGATATTTCTAAAAATGCCAAACAAAAAACGGATTTAGAAATTAGAAAAGCCGTTATTAACGCTTACGGAAATGTGCTATTAGCAGAAGAAAGTTTAATCCTTTTAAACAAAGACCGTAAAATTTTAGAGGACAATGTTAACGACACTTCTAAAATGTTTGAAAATGGTTTAGAAGAGGAAGAAAGTGTAGAGCAATTACAAATTACCCTTTCCGGCTTAATGAGTAATCTAAACAAAACCGAGCGTTTAAAGGTCTTAGCTTACCAAATGCTAAACATTACTTTAGGCATTGATATTAACGCTAAAACAACATTAAGTGACAAGCTGGAAATGCTAACGGCTCAAAACATTAGTTTATCGTTATTAAGCACTGAAGAAAATGTAGAAAACAACATTGATTATAAAATTGCTGAAAATTCAAAAGTGTCACAGGAATTACTTTTAAAACTCGAAAAAAGTAAAGCCATGCCAACACTTAACGCCTTTTTAAACGGCGGATATTCGGGGTTTTCAAATAGTTTTAATTTTTTAAGTAAAGACCAGGAATGGTTTGGAACTTCGTTGTTTGGAGTAAGTTTAAACATTCCTATTTTTAGTTCTTTAGGAAGAACTGCTGCCACAGCGCGTGTAAAAATCGATCTTGAAAAAGCTGAAAACGATTTAAAGGAAACCGAACAACAATTAAAACTTCAAATCGCATCGGCCAAAAGTGAATACCAGTTCGCCATTGAAGATTACGAAAACAAAAAACTAAACCTAAATCTTGCCGAGCGTATTGAAAGTAAAAACCAAACCAAATTTTTTGAAGGTATTGGTTCAAGTTTCGATTTACGCCAGGCACAAACGCAGTTATACAACGCACAACAAGAGTTTCTACAAGCCATGCTAGATGTTATTAATACCAAAGCAGAGTTGGAAACGATTCTAAATACAATTCAAATAAATTAATCAATCAAAAGAAAATTTCAATTTCAAATGAAACAGATATATTCATTATTCATCGTAAGTATTCTATTGGTCTCTTGTGGAGGCGAAAAGAAAAGAAACTCTGTTGAAAAAGTTTTAGAGAGCAACAACCTAACAACCATTCGTGCAAAACGCGCCGAGCTGGTTAACGATCAGGAAACTATAAATTCTAAAATTAAACTTTTAGACGAAGCTATTTCAAAATTAGACACGGTAAAACACGTCCCTCTAATTACAGCTTTTAAGGCCGAGACCGAAGTTTTTAATCATACATTAGAAATTCAAGGTAACGTGACTACTAAAAATTTATTAGTCATCACGCCAGAATATAACGGTATTTTAACTAGCGTTTACGTTAAGGAAGGACAAAAAGTAAGCAAAGGGCAATTATTGGCAAAAATTGATGATGGTGGTTTAAGCCAGCAATTATCACAGCTTAAAATCCAGGCCGATTTAGCTAAAACCACTTTCGAGCGCCAGAAACGTTTATGGGAACAAAACATTGGTAGTGAAATTCAGTATTTACAAGCTAAATCAACTTACGAATCTCAAGAAGAAGCCGTAAGTCAGTTAGAACAACAAATCGCTAAAACAACCGTTAGAGCGCCTTTTTCAGGAACTATTGACGATGTTATTACAGAACAAGGAAGTGTTGTAGCAGCCGGGCAAACGCAATTAATGCGTTTGGTTAACCTTGACGATATGTATATTGAAACCGATATCCCGGAACGTTATATCGCCGATGTTACCAAAGGTAAAAACGTTATTGTAGACTTTCCTATTTTAGGAACAACCATTGAGACTAAAGTACGTCAGGCCGGAGATTATATCAACCCAAACAACCGTACGTTTAAAGTGGAAGTTGGTATTCCAAATAAGGACAAGTCTATCAAGCCTAACTTAACGGCAAGACTAAAAATTAACGATTATACTAACGAAAACGCCTTATTAATTCCACAAAGTATCATTTCAGAGAATGCAAATGGCGAACAATATGTTTACGTTATCTCAGATAAAAACGATAAAAATATTGGCGTAGCAAACCGTGTTATTATTACTACCGGAAAAACACAAGGCGATGTTATTGAGGTTTTAAGTGGTATAGAGAACGGAACTGAAATTGTTCAGGAAGGTGCACGTAGCGTTAAAGACGGACAAACAGTTGAAATCATTAACTACTAAACCAAACACGTAATGTCAAAAAACAAAAAAAGCATCTATAAAGAATTTGGTTTTTCTTCATGGGCGATAGACAATAAGACCACGATGTACGTGCTTATTCTTGTCATTTTCTATTTAGGAGTTGCGGCCTTTTTCGATATGCCTCGAGAAAGCTTCCCTGAAGTTAATGAAACTAAAATTTACGTCAGTTCTGTTTTCCCCGGAAATACAGCCGAAGACATAGAAAAATTAATTACCGATCCGCTGGAAGACCGTTTAAAAACGGTAAGTAATGTGGTTGAAATTACCTCAACATCTCAGGAAGATTACGGTATGTTAATGGTAGAATTCGACGAAAATATTTCGGTTGAAGCCGCCAAACAAAAGGTAAAAGACGAGATAGATCAGGAAACCTCAAGCGAAGACTGGCCTACTTTTAATGGTGCCAAAGTCGAGCCAGATGTTTTTGAGTTGAGCCTTTCGGAAGAAATGCCAATTCTTAACATTAATATTTCCGGCGATTATCCTATTGAAAAATTAAAAGAATACGCCGAGCATTTACAGGATGAAATTGAAGATTTAGCTGAAATTAAAAAAGCTGATATTCGTGGTGCTCAGGAAAAAGAAGTTGAAGTTGCCGTAGACATTTATAAAATGATGGCTGCCAAAGTAACCTTCAGCGATATTATCAATACTATTAACAACGGAAACATGACCATGTCTGCAGGTAATTTAAAAGCCAGCGGACAACGAAGAACTATTCGTATTATTGGTGAAATTGAAAAACCATCAGAGCTTGAAAACTTCGTGGTTAAATCTGAAAATGGTCATGCCATTTACTTAAAAGATGTAGCCGTAGTAAAATTTAAAGAAGAAGACAAAACCACCTTCGCCAGAGAATTTGGTGCTCCTGTAGTGATGCTAGACGTTAAAAAACGTGCTGGTAAAAACATGGTGGCAGCTTCAGAACAAATTCAGGTTATTGTTAAAGATGCCGTTGAAAATGTTTTTCCAGCAGACTTAAAAGTAACGATAACCAACGACCAGTCTGAAAAAACTATTGGTCAGGTAGACGATTTAGTAAACAACATTATTTTCGGGGTACTTTTAGTAGTTACTGTGTTAATGTTCTTCTTAGGATTTAAGAATGCCATTTTCGTTGGTTTTGCCATCCCGATGTCGATGTTTATGTCTATTATGATTCTTAACGGATTGGGATATAGTTTAAATACTATGGTACTTTTCGGATTAATCATGGGGCTTGGTATGCTGGTAGACAACGGTATTGTGGTTGTTGAAAACGTTTACCGTTTAATGGACGAAGAAGGCATGAGCCGAATGCGTGCTGCCAAAGAAGGTATTGGTGAAATTGCGTTCCCGATTATCATTTCTACAGCAACCACCGTAGCCGCCTTTATTCCGTTAGGATTATGGCCGGGAATTATGGGTGAATTCATGATGATTTTACCAATTACACTATCGGTTGTATTAGGATCTTCATTGTTCGTTGCTATTTTCTTTAACTCGGTAATGGTATCAGAATTCATGACTATTGAAGATAAAGACATGCCTTTAAAACGCATTATAAGAATGTCGATTATAATGTTAGTTCTTGGTTTAATAGTGGTCTTTACTGGTGGTGCTTATCGTGGTTTAGGAACCTTAATGATTGTAACAGTTGGCTTACTTTGGATATACCGTTTGTTTTTACGTAAAGCCGCCAACCATTTCCAAAATCACACCTTGGTAAAACTGGAACGTTTATATGAAAAACAATTGCGTTGGGCGCTTTCAGGAAAAATGCCATATATTATTAGTATTGGTACATTCTCCTTATTAATCATTTCATTCATAGCATTTGGAATGTCGTTAAAAGCACAGCGCACAAAAGTGGAGTTCTTCCCAGATAACAGACCAAATCAAATCATTGTTTACATTGAATATCCGCAGGGTACAGCGATTGAAAAAACCAATGCCATAACCAAGGAAATTGAAAATCGTGTTTATAAGGTTTTAGATGATAATCAATATAAAGATGGCGATTACAATTTCTTAGTAGAAAGCGCTGTTTCTCAAGTTGGTGAAGGTGCCGGAAACCCACAAACCGATGGTGGTTCGGCTGCCGAAATGCCTCATAAAGCAAAAATCACCGCTTCAATGCGCGAATACAAATACCGTCGTGGAGCAGACAGTGAATTATTACGTCAAAAAGTACAGGAAAGCTTAGTTGGTGTTTATCCAGGAGTTCTAATTTCGGTTGAAAAAGACGCCAAAGGACCACCTGCCGGAGCCCCGATTAACATTGAAATTGAAGGTGATGATTACAATGAATTAATCGCAACTGCCGAGAATATGCGACAGTTTATTAACGGAAAAAATATTCCTGGTATCGACGAACTTAAAATTGATGTGAATAAAGATAAGCCATCAATGAAAGTTACTATCGACAGGAAAAAAGCCGGTGAATTAGGCATTAGTGCTGCACAAATAGGGCAACAATTACGTAACTCAATATTTGGATCTAAGGCAGGCATCTATAAAGAAGATGGTGACGACTACGATATTTATGTACGTTTTAACGAAGCCAACAGATATAATACAAGTGCCTTATTCAATCAGAATATTACATTTAGAACGAATACAGGTCAGCTTAAAGAAATTCCACTTTCTGCAGTGGCAAGTCATGAAAACACTTCTGGGTTTAGTGCCATTAAACATATCGACACTAAACGTGTGGTAACTGTATATTCGGCATTATCACCAGGATTTACCGATGCAGGTGCCATTGTTGCTCAAATTCAAAATGAAATGAAGAGCTACGAAGGTCTTCCTAATGGCATTAAAATAGATTATACAGGACAAATTGAAGAACAAAACAAACAAATGAAATTCCTTGTTGGTGCGTTCTTTACCGGTCTTGGTTTAATCTTTTTCATCTTAATTTTCCAGTTTAACTCAGTTTCAAAACCAGCTATTATTATGTTGGCTATTTTCTTAAGTTTTATTGGTGTATTTGGTGGACTAGTAATTACAGCAAAACCATTCGTAATTATGATGACCATGGTGGGAATCATCTCGCTGGCGGGAATTGTGGTTAATAACGGGGTGGTACTCCTCGATTATGCTCAGCTTTTAATTGACCGAAGAAAGCATGATTTAGATATCGATCGCAAAGAATACTTAGGTACTGAAGATTTATATGAAAGCATCGTTAAAGCAGGTAAAGCCCGTTTACGCCCAGTATTATTAACAGCAATCACAACCATTTTAGGTTTAGTACCTTTAGCCATAGGGTTAAATATTAACTTCTTTACCTTATTCGGCGAACTTGATCCGAACATATATATTGGTGGTGATAACGTGGTATTCTGGGGTCCATTAGCATGGACCGTAATCTACGGATTATTTATAGCAACCTTCTTAACGTTGATTGTCGTACCTGTTTTATTCTTCTTAAGTATGAAGCTTAAAATGTGGTATCGTTCAAAAATGCGTTCATAAAATATTGAAGAGCAATTTACTGTGGTGACTAACACTCAAATTGAAGATTAGTTAACGCTTTATCTTTAAGCCTTAATTAATAGCAGAAAAGCCCTGACAAATGTCAGGGCTTTTTTTAATGGACTAATTCAAAATATAAAAAGGGGCTATTTCCATTCAAAATCACCTCGTTCAACAGACCAGTCATTTCCCAAAAAACCTGCACATTTTACTACCGATGTTCCATTAATTAACACCTCATCATCAAACAATAAAACATCAGGAAACGTCGTTCCGTTTACTAAATAATGATTCATGTATGCTGCTTTCATTCCTTTTTCTCCACTGGCCGTAACAACTCCAACACTTGCTATATCACTATCTGTTCTGGGTACAATAAAATACATCCCCCATTGATCTCCTGATAGTTTTTTACCATTAATATCAACCTGATCATTCTCTACTTGAATAGGAGACTCTTTTAACAATTGATTCCACGTAGCATTATTTGTTTTATTCCCATACAACACAACATTACGATTGGCATATTTAGACAGAGAAAAATCAACATCTTTAACCAAATCTACCGAACCATTCGCTCGATACCACATTGTTTCAGCATCAAAACGCGCTCTGTTATAATACCAATTATTCTCTTCTTGTGTCCCTTTTGTAGCGAATACAAAAACCACATTATTTCTAAAAGCATCCTTAAAACCACCATTTCTATGCGGTCCCTTTTCCTTTAAACTTGGCTTATTAGTTGTTTTCCATTCTCCATCTTCCTTCTTTAAGAATAACATTTCATTTCCGTTTATTGAAAAAGAAACACCATCAACTAAAAGCTCACTTTCAACCTTATCGAACATTCTAAAATCCATCTCAATTAATGCTACATTATCTGTTTTTAAAATGTGCTTTCCCTCTTCTTTTGAATAATCAAAAGAGCTTACCTCAAAAGGTATTTCCTGCTGATGAATGGTTATAAAATGTGATTTTGATGACACTCCCGGTGCTCCTGTATAAAACTCCAACTTATCGACATCCTTATCTTCCGGAATCGTTCTTTCCCTAAACAAATTGAAGATTGGTGGCCAATCGACACTATGGTTACCATACCAATGTGTTCCTTCAGGATATTCGTAGTAGGTGAAATCGGGATGAAATTCTCCTAATCTTTTTCTCATATCTCGGGCGATGTACGTTGGTACCACATTATCCTTTTCTCCATGTAAAATATAAACCCCATGGTGCAGATAATTTCTAATCAATTTTAAAGTTCTGCTTGGCGTCCCTGCCCGTTCAATAATAGTTTCCACAGGATTCAATTCCGGCGTTAACTGCAAGCGACTTAAAACCTTTGGGGTGATTCCAAATGCTCGCAATTCTTCTTCAGAACTTTTTAAAATTCTATTTAAAGACACATCTCGATACAATAACAAGTCGGGGTAACCCGCACAAGGTGCAATAGCTGCAAACTTATCGGGATAGGTAGCTCCCAAATACCATGAACCATGGCCTCCCATCGAGTGCCCAGTTAAATATATTTTTTGTGGATTGGGTTGATAAATATCTTTTGCATCAGTCAAAACCTCTAAGGCATCTAAACGTCCTAAATCTTCCCAGGCATAACCAAACGGACGTCGATTGGTTGGTGCTATTAAATTTCCCCAATCTTTTTGTTTATACGCATTGGCCTGATTAACCGCTTCTACCGAAGCCCCGTGAACCGACAAAAACAAAGCGCCATTAGTTAAGGTATCATTGCTCGACGGCGCAACACTATAGTATTGCAAACTTCCATCTAAGTGACTAATAAATGTACGTTTATGATGCTTATGCTTAGACTTAACCTCTACAGGAATTGTTTTTATATCCTGAGACTCCTTTTTGTTATTTATCAGATTTAATGTTAAATCGTAAGTTCCCAAAACGGTATCATCTGAGACATGAGCAATTGAAAACGGTATTTTTCTAACACTCATTGGTGGTATATTTGAAATCTCGGTTTTTATAGCCTTCCCTTTAATGGTAGACTCTATGGTGTAGTTTTTCAACCATCCTTCTGTTCCGTTTATGACGCGTATGGCTCCCTTAAAACCCTTAGTTTCTTCGACTAAGATGTCTGGCATCGTTAAATCTCTTGTTGTAAACTGAATTTCAGATTCCGGTTCTATTAATCTGGCTCGAATTCTTGGAAAACGCCCTACCTTAAGCACAAAAACATTCAATCCCTTTTTTAGTTTTAGTGGAATTAAGTTGTACCCAAAATCATAGTGATCGCCTTCATGCGGCATACCATTAATTAGTACTAACGAATGTCCTGAAGCTTCAAATAAAACTGTTTTTTCAGCACCTGATTTATATTTTAAACACACATAGCTGGAACGTAATTCACGATCATTAAATGTATTTGACGTATCAACCGTAATGGTTTTCCAAACCATGGGCTCTCCTAAAAAATCAACATTAAAAACCTCATCTTTTTTAGGCTCATAACCATCATGCATTAAAAATCGGCTAAAAACCGGATCCTCGGGAAAGGTCGACGAATTAAACCTATAGGTTGGCACTTTTAAAGTAAGTGCCTCTTTAAAGACATGTATCAACCTTCCTTCTTCAATAGTTTCTACCTTTTCCTTTCCAAAATACTCAACAATATTACCAGTTCTTTGTTGGGCTTGAATCTGAATTGAAATGAAAATTAAAACAATTAAAAACGAAATATTCCTAATCATAAGCAGCTAAAATTTAAACTTTTAACTAAAGCTATCTTTTTATTTACCGTAAAAAATATCTTTTCGACTAATAACGCACACACTCCCCTAAACAACGACAAATAAAAATCGCTTCCAACTCAATCCATTTTCCTTTTATTCCCTTAAAAAAACACCCTAAAAAATTCGTACTCCATTGTATTTATTTAAATTTGCAACTCTAAAATTTCATTATGTACAGAAGTCATAATTGTGGTGAGTTAAATGCATCACATATTAATAAAGAAGTAACCCTTGCTGGTTGGGTTCAAAAATCAAGAGATAAAGGATTTATAGTTTGGGTAGATTTAAGAGACCGCTATGGTATTACCCAATTGGTTTTCGACGAAGAGCGCACATCGAAAGACATGATGGAGCAGGCTCAGAACCTTGGTCGTGAGTTTGTTATTCAAGTTAAAGGAACTGTAATCGAACGTGCTTCTAAAAACCCGAATATACCAACCGGAGATATTGAAATATTAGTTTCAGAATTAAACATTTTAAACGAGGCTAAACTTCCTCCGTTTACTATTGAAGATAAAACAGATGGTGGTGAAGATTTACGTATGAAATACCGTTATCTGGATATTCGTCGTAATCCGGTAAAAAACAACTTAATCTTCAGACATAAAGTCACACAAGAGGTTCGTAACTATTTATCTAAAGAAGGATTTATAGAAGTTGAAACCCCTTACTTAATTAAATCTACCCCTGAAGGTGCCCGTGATTTCGTAGTACCATCACGCATGAACGAAGGTCAGTTCTACGCTTTACCACAATCGCCACAAACCTTTAAGCAATTGCTTATGGTAGGTGGTATGGATAAATACTTCCAGATTGTAAAGTGTTTTAGAGATGAAGATTTACGTGCCGACAGACAACCTGAGTTTACTCAGATAGACTGTGAAATGGCCTTTATTGAGCAGGAAGATATTTTAAATGCTTTTGAAGGTTTAACACGTCACCTGCTTAAAGAAGTTAAAGGTATCGAGATTGATAAATTCCCGAGAATGCAATACGACGATGCGATGCGTTTATACGGAAACGATAAACCAGATATTCGTTTTGGTATGCAATTTGGCGAGTTAAACGACGTTGCTCAACATAAAGATTTTGGTGTTTTCAATAGTGCCGAATTGGTAGTTGGTATTGCGGTTCCTGGTGGAAACGCATACACCAGAAAAGAAATCGACCAGTTAATCGACTGGGTAAAACGTCCGCAAGTTGGTGCTTTAGGTATGGTTTACTGTCGTTGTAATGAAGATGGTACATTCAAATCATCAGTAGATAAATTCTACGATAACGACGATTTATCTAAATGGGCTGAAGTTACCGGCGCTAAGGCAGGCGATTTAATTTGTGTGCTTTCTGGCGATAAAAATAAAGTACGCGCGCAGTTAAGTGCTTTACGTATGGAATTAGCAGAACGTTTAGGTTTAAGAAACCCTGAGGAGTTTGCTCCACTTTGGGTTATGGACTTCCCGCTTTTAGAATGGGATGAAGAAACCGAGCGTTACCATGCGATGCACCACCCATTCACTTCTCCTAAACCAGGACAGTTAGAACTACTAAAAACCAATCCGGGCGATGTAAAAGCTAATGCTTATGATTTAGTGTTAAACGGAAACGAAATTGGAGGTGGTTCTATTCGTATTCACGATAAAGAAACCCAATCTTTAATGTTCGATTATTTAGGTTTCACTCCTGAAGAGGCAAAAGCTCAATTTGGTTTCTTAATGGATGCCTTCCAATACGGCGCACCGCCACATGGTGGTTTAGCATTTGGTCTTGACAGATTAGTATCTATTTTAGGAGGACAAGAAACCATCCGTGATTTCATTGCTTTCCCTAAAAATAATTCTGGTCGTGATGTTATGATTGATGCACCTGCTCCAATTGATGATGCGCAATTAACAGAACTAAGCTTACAACTTAACATAAAACAATAATTCTAAATCCTGCTTTTTGCAGGATTTTTTGATAGCGTTATAAATGCCATGCCCAAACAAACCATTTTAAAGCAGATTTTAATCTGGAGAGCCAAACACATCTCTCACAGACAATTTATTTATATTTTAAGTATTGTTATAGGTTTCACATCTGGTGTTGGTGCCGTTGTGCTAAAAAACTTAACACACTTTTTCCAGCATCTGTTGGAAGGTAAACTTATAGCAGACTATCATCATGCTTTTTATTTTTTATTTCCAATCATTGGTTTATCTCTGGTCTATTTAATTATTAAATATGTTATAAGAAATAAGGTAAGTCATGGTATTCCTTCAACCCTTTACGCTATGGCAAAACGTAAAGGTATCATGAAACGCTACCAAATGTTTGGTTCTATTTTAACGGCCCCGATAACGGTTGGTTTTGGTGGGTCGGTAGGATTGGAAGGCCCAACCGTAGCTACTGGTGCTGCCCTTGGTTCTAACATTTCCAGAATGTTTCATATGAACCAAACCTCAAGAAACCTTCTTATTGGTTGTGCCGCCGCTGGTGCTATGAGTTCCATCTTTAAAGCCCCAATTGCCGCGATTATTTTTGCCATAGAAGTCTTTAGTTTAGACCTTACTATTGCTTCGATGTTACCGTTATTACTGGCATCGCTTTCAGCCATTTTAACATCTTACTTTTTCTTTGGTGACGATATTCTTTTACCATTTAGAATTGAGGACAAGTTTTATATTAACGATGCGCCTTTTTACATTCTTTTAGGTGTTGTAGCCTCGTTTATTTCCATCTACTTTACTGAAATTTATGATAGGATTCATACGTTTTTCGATAAAATTGAATCGCCGGTAAAACGATTAATTATTGGAGGTGCCGGGTTAGGTTTACTTATCTTTTTAATTCCGCCGTTATACGGTGAAGGTTTCGATGTTATTAACAACTTAATTATTGGAAACCCTGAAAAAGCACTGCAAAGCAACCTGTTTCATATGGACACCGATAACATCTGGATTGTTGTTATGCTCTTGGGCGGACTTATATTCTTTAAGGTTATTGCCAGTTGTTTAACCTTTGGTGCTGGTGGTGTTGGAGGTATTTTTGCACCTACCTTATTTATGGGAAGTATTATGGGGAACTGCATGGCTAAAATTATTAACCATTGTGGTTTATTTAATGAACCGGTTTCAGAAAGTAACTTTACCCTTGTTGGCATGGCGGGTTTACTTGCCGGTGTACTGCATGCCCCACTTACGGCTATCTTCTTAATAGCGGAACTTACCGGAGGTTATGAACTTTTTATTCCGTTAATGTTAACCGCAACCATTTCGTTTGGTATTACTAAATACTTTAAACACCACTCGGTTTATAATATGGAACTAGGTAGAAAAGGAGAACTGATTACTCACGATAAAGACCACGCGGTTTTAACCTTAATGGATATCGATAAAGTTATTGAAACTAATTTTATTGCCATTACACCTAATATGACTCTTGAAGAAATGATTCATGAAGCCGTGATAAAATCAAACCGAAATATTTTCCCTGTTGTTAAAAAGGATACGCAAAAACTTCAAGGCATTATACTATTAGACGATTTGCGTCCTATCATGTTCGATCAATCGCTTTATCAGGAAGTAAAAGCTACAGATATTATGCAAAAGCCACCGGCAGTTATCAATTTAGATAAAGATAAAATGACTGACATTATGCAGAAATTTCAAGATAGTAGCGCATGGAATTTACCGGTTACAAAAAACGGCATCTACTTTGGTTTCATTTCAAAATCTAAATTATTAACGGCTTACCGTCGTCAACTAATTACGCTACAGGTAAATTCTTAATATAGAATAGCTTCAAAAGCATTTATTTATTAACTTTATAAATATGTCCTTTGAAGCTAAAAGCCTGCTACGAAAATTTTTAATCTGGAAATACAAACACATTTCCGAACGACAATTCATTTATATTTTAAGTGTACTGGTTGGCATGCTTGCAGGTATGGGAACGGTTGTTTTAAAAAATCTAACCCATTTTATTCGGTCGCTTCTCGAACTCAATCTATTTAAAAACTATCAAAATACCTTATATTTCATCTTTCCAATAATTGGATTGGTTTTAGTTTTCATTATAAAGCAAACCTGGCTAAAAAAACATATTGGCCATGGCATTTCTACAACACTATATGGATTATCTAAACTTAACGGTATTCTCCCCAGCTATAATATTTATGCCGCTTTAATTACTGCTCCGTTAACAGCCGGTTTTGGAGGATCGGTAGGTTTACAAGGCCCTGCGGTAAGTGTTGGTTCGGCATTAGGATCTAATACCGCTCAGCTCTTTCATATGAATACTAAAACCCGGTTACTTTTAATAGGTTGTGCATCGGCCGGAGCCATGGCATCCATGTTTAAAGCACCCATTGCAGCCATAGTTTTCGCCGTTGAAATTTTTAGTCTCGATATTGCATTTACCTCATTAGTACCATTACTACTGGCATCTGTTTCAGCGGTTATAACTTCGTATATGTTTTTAGGAACAGATGTTTTGCTGCATGTTATTATAAAAGATTCCTTCAATTTTAACGACATTCCTATTTACATCCTGTTGGGTGTTGTTACTGCGTTTACATCGGTTTACTTTTCAAAAGTCTTTTTTGGCATTACAAACTTTTTCAAACAGTTTGAAAGCCGAGCCAAACGCTTATTAATTGGCGGACTTGCTATTGGCACCATGCTATACTTTATTCCACCACTTTATGGTGAAGGTTATGGCATTATGAACAACCTCTTAAAAGGTGATCATCTTTCTGCAATAAATACCACACCATTTAAAAGTTTAGACCTCGATAATATCTGGATTGTGATTGCTATGCTTTTGGGAATTACGATATTTAAAGCCATTGCCATGACCACCACTTTTGGTGCCGGTGGTGTTGGCGGGATCTTTATTCCAACACTTATTATGGGTAGCGCCTTAGGCAACGCTTTTGCTAAAATTGTAAATAATATTGGACTTGGGTTCTCGGTTAACGAAGCTAATTTTACCCTTTTAGGGATGACCGGACTCATGGCAGGTGTACTTCATGCACCGTTAACGGCTATATTCCTAATTGCCGAAATTACAAGTGGCCACGAGCTATTTGTGCCCTTAATGATTGTTGCTGCTATTTCGTTTGCCATTACAAAATATTACGTATCGCATTCTATTTACACCATGAAACTAGCCGAACGCGGCGAACTCATGACGCATGATAAAGATCAAAATACCCTCATGTCATTAAATATCGATAAAGTTATAGAAACCAACTTTGTTAAACTAAAACCCGAGATGTCTCTGGGGTATATTTTAAATGAAGCCGTGGCGAAGTCTTCAAGAAACCATTTTCCTGTAGTAAACAACGAAAATGAATTTTTAGGTGTAATAAGACTCGATGATATACGACATATGATGTTTAATGCCGATCTTTACACCAAAGTTAGCGTAGCCGATTTGATGCATGCCGATGCCGGAATCATTAATTACGATGAAGATACCATGAACGACATTATGGACAAGTTCAAATCTACCGGAGCCTGGAATTTACCCGTAGTTAAATCCGGAAAATATTTCGGTTACATTTCTAAATCAAAATTATTAACAGCCTACAGAAGGCAACTATTAAAATTCACACAATAACCCATGAAATATGCCATCATTATCATATTTATTCTAGTATTTGCAAGCATTATTACCGGCTTTGTATTGGACACGCCATATTCTCAAAAACTTATTGGTTTCGGCGTTATGGGTCTCTTTTTTATAGCCTTTCCCCTATTTGCCTATTACCGTTGGAAAGACAAAAACATAAAAGACTACATGCTCACTAAAGAAAATTTAGAAGAAATGCGTAAGTCGCAAAAAGACAATAGACTTTAATTATTAAGGCGTTACCCTTCGGGTCAGGCCATTCGCCTAATCTATCAATTCAAATTTCGTTTTTCAATAAAAAAACGTTTCATTAATTCAGATGCTTCAGCTTCTAAAACACCGCCTTTCATAATAGTTTTCGGGTGTAATCTGGTATTTAAATTAATGCATCCACGCTGCTCATCTCTGGCACCATAAACTATATTAGAAATCTGACTCCAGTACAACGCGCCTGCACACATCTGGCAAGGCTCTAAAGTCACGTATAAGGTACAATTCTGAAGATACTTGCCCCCTAAAAAATTAGCCGCCGCTGTAATAGCTTGCATCTCGGCATGTGCCGTCACATCGTTTAAGGTTTCAGTTAAATTATGACCGCGAGCAATAATTCTATTATCAATAACAACAACAGCTCCAACAGGTATTTCACCTTTATCAAAAGCCAACTCTGCCTCCTGCAGGGCTTTTTTCATAAAATACGTATCATCAAACGGGTTTTCCATAATTCAAATATACGATTTCAAAACACTCAAAAATGATTCGGCAAGAATTTTGATGCTATTCAAAAAAACTTCCATCATGCAAAAACACTATTCTATATCCATTCCAAAACCTTGCCATGAAGACTGGAATAAAATGTCTCCCAACGAGAAGGGCAGATTTTGTAATTCCTGTGTTAAAACGGTTGTGGATTTTACAAAAATGAATTCCGAAGAAATACAACAGTACATAAAATCTAATAGTCATAAACATATTTGCGGACATTTTAAACAAACCCAGATAGACAGTATTAACCTGCGGATTTCTTCAAAAACAATCACCGCAACCAAAAGCTTTCATAAAACTTTTTTACTGGCCTTACTTTTAGTTATGGGAACTACTTTAATGAATTGCACCAACAACATAGGCTACAAACAAAAAATTGACAGTATAGAAGTTTTCGATACGTTACAAAATAAAGTTTTGGATTCTGTAAAATTTATAAACGCAGTAACAAAAAATGACACTATAATTAAAAATTGCATAAAAAACACAAATATACCAGCTCCAAATCCAACAGGTTTTGTTGAAATTGAAACACTTGGTGAAATTATTACAAGCCCTGTTTCTCCGGATGACGACATTGAAGATGAAATTGACATTTTATGTAAAGGGTTTTCCGGTGAAAACATTGAAGAAGATTTAACATTTGGTATGATAGTAATAGAAGACGTTCCCAAATTTAAAGACTCGCCATCCAACTTAAATTATGCTGAGAAAAAAGAACTTTTTCAAAAACGTATTTCTAAAATAATACAGGATAACTTTAACACTTCGGTTTGTTCAGAATTAAAAGGAATACAAAATATTGCCACAAGATTTAAAATTAATAAAGAAGGTAAAATAGTCGATATTCAAGTCAGAGCTCCACATCCCGATTTAGAAAATGAAGCCATTCGGGTACTTAAACTTTTACCCGAATTTATTCCCGCAACACAAAGAAATAAACCTATAGATGTACTATACAACCTCCCTATTATTTTTAATGCAGATGACCAATAAAATCTGTACTTTTGCCACGTGCAAAACACCTTATTACATAGCATTAATTCTCCTAAAGACTTACGTCTTTTAAAGCCCGAGCAGTTGCCTCAACTTGCTCAGGAATTGCGTGAGTTTATTATTAACATTGTCGCGACTAAAGAAGGACATTTAGGTGCTAGTTTAGGTGTGGTAGAATTAACCATTGCACTGCATTATGTTTTTAATACCCCAGAAGACCAACTCATCTGGGATGTTGGTCACCAAGCTTACGGACATAAAATATTAACCGAACGCAAAACGGTTTTTCATACCAACCGACAATTAGGTGGTATTTGCGGATTCCCTAAACGCGACGAAAGTATTTACGATGCCTTTGGTGTCGGGCATTCGTCAACTTCCATTTCAGCAGCTTTAGGCATGGCGATTGCCTCTAAACTAAAAGGTGAAACCGAAAAACAACACATTGCCGTTATTGGCGATGCTTCGATTGCAAGTGGTATGGCCTTTGAAGGTTTAAATCACGCGGGAGTGACCGATGCTAATCTGTTAGTTATTTTAAACGACAACGCTATTGGCATTGACCCAAGTGTTGGCGCTTTAAAAATGTACTTAACCAATGTTAAGAAAGGAACTCAAAAACAGGACAATATTTTTGAAGCCTTGAATTTTGATTATTCCGGACCGATTGATGGTCATGATTTAGATGCCGTAATTTCGGAGTTAGAGCGATTAAAAACAGTTAAAGGCCCAAAGTTTCTGCACGTTATTACCACCAAAGGCAAAGGTTTACGTCAGGCCGAAGAAGATCAAGTAAAATACCATGCCCCAGGAAAGTTCGATTCTGAAACCGGAGAATTGATTCCTAAATCTGCTTCAAAAATCCCTAAATATCAGGATGTATTTGGACACACTATTGTAGAGTTAGCCAAACAAAATAAAAACATTGTCGGTATCACACCAGCCATGCCAACAGGAAGTTCATTAAAATACATGATGGACGAACTACCTGATCGCGCTTTTGATGTTGGTATTGCCGAACAGCACGCGGTAACACTTGCAGCAGGTATGGCAACACAGGGCCTAATTCCTTTTTGCAATATCTATTCTACGTTCTTACAACGCGCTTACGACCAGATTATTCATGACGTGGCTATACAAAATTTACCTGTAATTTTTTGCTTAGATCGTGCAGGATTGGTTGGCGAAGATGGTGCTACACATCATGGGGTTTACGACTTGTCGTATTTACGATGCGTCCCGAACCTGATTATTTTCGCGCCGCGAAATGAAATGGAATTACGCAATATCATGTACACCGCCCAATTAGGACTGAACCATCCTATTGCCATTCGTTATCCTAGAGGCAGTGGTATTACAGCAAACTGGAAACAACCTTTTGAAACCATTGAAATTGGAACCGGAACAATACTGAAAGAAGGTGATAAAATTGCCGTTTTAAGTATAGGAACTATTGCTAAAAATGTTACCGATGCCATAAATGGCTGCAATAATCCAGAAACTATTGCTCACTACGATTTACGCTTTGTTAAACCTTTAGATGAAGCCTTACTACATCAAATATTCAAAAAACATAATGTGATAATCACCATAGAAGACAACTCGGTTAAAGGTGGTTTCGGGTCGGCGATTTTAGAATTTGCTTCAGCCAATAATTATAAGAATAACATTAAAGTTTTAGGTATTCCTGATGTAGTTATTGATCATGGTAGCGTAACAGAACTGCAACAACAAATAGGTTTAGATGCAACACATTTAGTAAAACTATTAAACAACATATTGATTGTAAACAATCAATAATGTTAATTAGAAACTAAATTCCACACAAAAGTTATTCGTTTCCTCTTCCGCAAAAACGTCTAAAACGTGACAAAAGTCACCTATCATTTTAAATCTCTATCGTAATTTTACAATTGATCGATATCCCTGTATCTATCATCCAAAATAATACATTTAATCATGAGTAAAGTAATTAAAATTTTAGGAACCGGTTGCCCTAAATGTCAATCGATGACCAATGTTGTTAAAGACGTGGTTACCACCAATAACATTGATGCAACCATTGAAAAAGTTGAAGATATCGTAGAAATTATGAAATTCAATATCATGACGACACCTGCTTTGGTAATTGATGATGTTATTACCATAAAAGGAAGAGTCCCTTCAAAAGATGAAGTTCTTGCACTTTTAAACTAGAAAAAACAGCAATGCATTATTCTAATAAATCATGGTACATAGAAAATTGTAAAACAATTTTCGAATAGGAGTAGCTATGTTTAATTGGTTACAACAAATAGCAGATTGGTTGGTTTATGATGTCTTGAATTTAGACCAGAAACAACATCTGGCTGAAGCCTTAAACTTCTTCATTTACGATACTGTTAAAATTCTAATCCTTCTTGTTATTGTCATCTTTTTTATGGGCATCGTTAACAGTTATTTCCCCATAGACAAGGTTAAAAATTATCTGTCAAGAAAAAAACTATACGGACTGGAATACCTTATGGCAAGTCTTTTTGGAGTTGTCACTCCGTTTTGCTCTTGTTCATCGGTTCCGTTATTCATTGGTTTTGTAAGAGGCGGTATTCCGTTGGGAGTTACGTTTGCTTTTCTAATTACCTCTCCTTTAGTTAATGAAGTCGCCATTGGCCTTTTTATAGGTTTGTTTGGTATAAAAACCACAATTATATATATCATTAGTGGCGTATTGCTTGGCACCATATCCGGAATCATTCTTCAAAATCTTAATCTGGAATGCTACCTGACACCTTGGGTCAAAGACGTTTTAGCAAATGCTAAAAAAGAACAAGATATATTTGAAGCTGAAAAGCAACCTTTCACGAAGCGTTTACCAGTAATATGGACTGAAGTTGTAAACATTCTTAAAGGTATTATACCTTATGTAATTGTTGGAATTGCCATTGGCGGATTCATGCACGGATATATTCCTGAAGGTTTTTTTGAAAAATTTATGGCTAAAGACAATCTTTTTGCTATTCCTCTTGCCACCATATTATCTGTTCCCATGTACTCAAACGCATCAGGTATACTTCCTATAGTTCAGGTATTAGTTTCTAAAGGTATACCATTAGGCACAGCCATCGCCTTTATGATGGGGGTTGTTGGCCTATCACTACCGGAAGCCATGCTCTTGAAAAAAGTTATGACTTTTAAACTTATTGCTATATTTTTTAGCGTGGTAACTCTATGCATTATCATTTCAGGATATCTATTCAATATTATCTTATAACTTGAGTAATGCAACAGACAAGCCTGCATTGCAATTCTAGAAAGTAATACCCTTTATCTTTTTATAATCTAAAATAGCTTTACTATCGGATAACAATGACACATAGTAACACACACTTGATAAGCGTGCATATAAACTGGAACTATCGATCTTTATATTTTTAGGCAAACCTTTTAAAATCAGTTTATCGTAATTGGAAGCCGTACCGTTAAAACTATTATTTACCGCTGCAGTATAGGTTTCTAACAAGGTATTAATAACGCCATAACCCGCAATTTCTTTATCTATGACTTCGGTTGATTGATATATATTTTCGATACTTATTTTTATGATATCATTAATCTGCGCTTCGTATTTGCATTTATCCATTAATGCACAGTCGAAATCGCCATTTAAAATAGCTTCTTCATTTTCCATGAAAATATGGACCGCTTCGTTAATTAAAGAACCGATGGCCAGTGCTCGCAAATACCCAATTCGGTCGGCTTTAGTCGATAACGCATAATAATTTTCAGGACGGATGGTATGACGAATAATTTTTGACAAATACTCCAAGGCGTATTCCTCCTGAATAAGCCCAAGATTGATACCATCTTCAAAATCGATAATGGTATAACAAATATCGTCGGCTGCTTCTACCAAAAATGTTAGCGGATGGCGCGCGTAACTAACACTGTCTTCACTACGCTTTATCAATCCGAGTTCTTCGGCAATATCAATGTAAGCTTCCTTTTCACTTTGGAAAAACCCATACTTTTTATCTGCAATATGAGCTGTTGGCTTTTTGGGTAACGATTCTTTTGGATACTTAGTAAACGCCCCAAGAGTAGCATAACTTAGTCGTAATCCTCCAATACGTCCAGCACGATCTTCAGTTAAAATTTTAAAACCATTGGCGTTTCCTTCAAAATCACATAAATCCTGATACTCCTTTGCGGTTAATTCGTCTTTATATTTTAATCCTTCTCCGGTTTTAAAGAATTCTCCAATAGCCTTTTCACCTGAATGTCCAAATGGCGGATTACCAATATCGTGAGCTAAAGCTGCCGCAGCCACAATAGCACCAAAGTCGTTAGCCTGATAGCCATGAACATTTTGTAAATGCGGATGTTTTTCAAGTAATTTTTTTCCAACCAATCGCCCTAAAGAGCGTCCAACAACACTAACTTCCAGACTGTGTGTTAGGCGGGTATGAACAAAATCGGTTTCCGATAAAGGAATAACCTGCGTTTTATCTTGTAAACTTCTAAATTCTGATGAAAATATAATACGATCATAATCAACCTCAAAACCCAGACGCGTTTCGTCCTGCTCTTTTCTAAGTCGTTTATTAGTATCACCAAATCGCTTTAAAGATAATAGTTGTTCCCAGTTCATAGTAAATTATTAATGCATGGCAAGATAGTTAAATTCACCAATATTTACGGGGCTTTTATTCGCTACAAATATTCTAAACCTCACTTCTATTAACATTAAGATAACATTAAGTAAATATTCTTTAATATTGAGATAACACAATACTTGTATTTAAGCTTTTAATTTGCAGTCTATTAAAAAAACACATATAAATGAAACGTTTATTTTTTGTAGCCGCAATGTTAATTTCAGCAATATCTTTTAGCCAAAACACTGGCTTAGTTGTTGGAAAAATTATGGATGCCGAAGTAAATAATGCGCCTTTAGTATTAGCTAATGTAACTATTAAGGGTACTGAAACTAAAGTTGATACAGATCAAACAGGTTTATTTGTATTTGAAAACTTAGAAGCAGGAGATTACACCTTAGTATGTAGCTTTGTGGGTTACGAAACAAAAGAAATTAATATTCATGTTGACGCTTTTGAACCTACAGAACTTAAATTTTCATTAGCAGCAAGCACCATTTCATTTGATGAATTAGCGCTTCTTACTGCCACTGCCGAAAACAATAATAAAACCTTACCTCAAGGATAAAAAATATAAATATATTAGGGATTAATATATTCGAGTAGTCTGCAAAGCCAATAACCAAGTTATTGGCTTTGCTATTTTTAAAACAAAACCTTTCACCAAAAAACAAGCGTACCTATAGAATTTCATTGATTTGTTTCCATACTTCAATGTTAAGTTAACGTTTACAAACATTAAATCTCATAACATTAACATAACGCTTTTATTACTATTGTTTAACTTCTAGATAACGATGCGTTCATACAACGTAACGTTCTTTGCAGCAGATAAAAACTAACATTTTATGAAAAAATTTACTGTATTGCTAATGCTATTAGTAGGAGCAATATCATACGCACAAACCACTGGTTCTGTGGTTGGTAAACTTACTGATAAAGAATATAATGACGAGCCATTAGCCTTTGCTAACGTCCTTATTAAAGGAACCACAACCGGTACAACTTCAGACTTTGACGGACTATATAGTCTTGAAAATCTAGAAGCTGGTAATTACACTTTAGTTTTCAGTTTCGTAGGTTACGAAACTCAAGAAATTGCTGTTACAGTAACAGCTGGAAAAGTAACAGAAGTTAATGTACCTATGGGTGCCAGCGCTGCTTCATTAAGCGAGGTTGTTATTACAACTACTACAAAACGTGAAAGCGAAACTGCCTTATTATTAGAACAAAAGAAAGCGGTAGAAATCAAAACTGCTATTGGGGCTCAAGAATTAAGTAAAAAAGCTGTTTCTGACGCTGCTGATGCAACTCTAAAAGTTACTGGTGTTAACAAACAAGAAGGATCTAGTAAAATTTATGTAAGAGGATTAGGTGATAGATATAACTCCACCACACTTAACGGTTTACCATTACCTTCAAACGACCCTAGAAACAAAAACATCGATTTATCATTATTCAGTTCAGATATTATAGAAAGTGTTGGTATTGGTAAAGCATTTTCTTCTTACATGTCTTCTGATGTTGCTGGAGCAAGTATCGATATCGTAAGTAAGGCTACAAACGAAAAATCCTTATTTAAAGTTAGTCTTTCTTCTGGAGCTAACACTCAAACAACATTTAAAGATTTCAAAACTATTGATGGAGCAAATTGGTTTGGAGTAAACTCAAATACACACCACAAAGTTAGAAATCTTAATACTTATAGCTTCGACAATAGCTTTACTCCAGATTCTGGAACAGCAAATCCTAACATGGGATTATCAATCAACTATGGTAGAAAAATAACTTTGTCTGATGATAGTAACATTAGCTTCTTTTTAGTTGGGTCTTTCGATAACAAATATGCTTACCAAGAAGGAACATCTGATGCTATTGTGGACGTTTATGATGATGGTTCTCTTAACGTGGGTTCTATTTTTGACACAAAAACCTATAGTTATAGCGCTTCAAAAATGTTAATGGGTAATGTATCTTACAAAATTAACAACAACCACAAATTAAGTTACAATCACTTATTTGTACACTCAAATTCTCAAAAAATTGAGGATTTCCTTGGAACAACTACAGATATAGGTAGACCTGAAGACGACAACAGATTAGTAAACCTTGTTTTGCAGACAGAAGTACAAAACAAACTTTTTGTTAACCAATTAATGTCTGAAAATCAATTTGGAGAATCATTTGATGTTAATGCTGCTGTAAGTTATAATGCTATCTACAACGATGAACCAGATAGAAGAAAAAACACATTCATTATTGATAATGATGCTAACACAACTAGAATTTCTCAAAATGCCGTAAGGGATAACAGTAGATTTTACGGAAATCTTTTTGAAAACAGCATTGCAGGAAACTTAAGCGCCGTTAAATATTTTGGTGAGCGTTTCGAAAATAAAGGAAAAGTAACTTTGGGATATAATGGAAGTGTTACAGACAGAAAATTTGATGGTATCTATTTCGATCACAACTTCACAAATCCAAGAACAACTTTTGTTGATGTAAATAATTTAGATGCAACCTTCAATCAAATCAATTTAGACAATGATGTATTTGGTGTAGAAACATCACGTGGTAGAAACAGTGACGATCCTGAAACTTACTTGCCACAATTGTATGATGCAACGAAAACAATTCATGCAGCATATATTGATGCCGTATATAACTTTAGCGATAAATTCACTGCAAATATAGGTTTACGTGCTGAGGATATTAAAATGGATGTTGAATGGGATACCAACATTAGTTTCCCTGGTTTCTCAAACAACAGTCAAATTGCATTAGATAAGCAATACGTTTTGCCTACACTTAACTTAAAATATCAAGTAAACGATAAAATTAATTTAAGAGCATCTGGAAGTATGACTTATACTTACCCTCAGTTTAAAGAAATTGCTCCTTTTACTTACGAAGGTATCAACTATCAAGAAAGTGGTAATCCAGCATTACTTCCTTCAGACAACTATAATGGAGAACTTAAATTTGAAATGTTCCCTAATAAAACGGAGTTAGTGTCTATAGGTGTGTTTGGTAAATTAATCCAAAATTCTATCAACCGATTAGAAAGAAACTCAGCGATTGAAAGAGACTTTACATTCGACAACTCTGGAGATGCTACCGTATTTGGTTTAGAATTAGAAGGAAAAGTAGACTTATTATCTATAGAATCTGATGATGACAAATCACAGAATCTTACTTTAGGTGGTAATGCCACTTTAATGAAAACAAAGCTTAAATTCAATAAGGCAAATACGTTATTCAACTATACTGGCGATAGTTCTGAATTAGAAGGAGCAGCACCGTTTACAATTAACGCCGATGTTTCTTACAGATTTAAAGTAAATGAAAAAGAAACCATGTCGACTTTAGTTTTCAACTACCAAAGCGATAAAGTTTATAGTGTTGGTACTAACTTTAAAGAAAATATTATTGAAAAAGGTGTGCCTTTATTAGATTTCGTTTTCAGCCACAAATTCAATAAAAACTTAGGAATGAAATTCAATGTTAAAAATATTTTAAACCCAAGTTTCGACAGATACAGAGATATACCAGAAAAGCTAACCATGAATTCATACAAAAGAGGAACATCTTTCTCAGTTGGAATCGCTTACGAATTATAATCTCAAATAAAATTCAACTATTAGCCCCTCTATTATTAAAAATATACTAGAGGGGTTTTTATTAAAATAAAGCACTTAAAGCCATAGTAAACATTAACTTAACATTAATCAAATTTCTTAACCTAATACTAATGTTAGCTTCAAACTAGATTTAAACTAACGACTTTAATTTGCAGAACAATAAAAACTAGGAAACTAAAAAATAGAAAACAAAATGAAAAACTTTAGAAACTTATTAATCGTTGCAGTTGCCGCTTCAATTTTCTCTTGTTCAAGTGATGATGACAACAGAACTATAGACCCAGGAACTGGAGGAGGAGTTATCACTGATAATGAATTAAAAGGTGAAATTTCTGAAAATGCTACTTTATTAGCATCTGTTGAATATACATTAACTAGCTCTTTAACTGTAAAAGAAGGAGCAACTTTAACTATCGAACCAGGAACTGTAATTAAAGCGAAGAGCGGAAGAACTGATGTGTTTTTAGCTGTTGAAAGAGGTGCTAAATTAATCGCTAAAGGAACTGCTGCATTGCCAATTACTTTCACTTCAGATGCAGCGTCTCCAAAAGCTGGTGACTGGGGAGGATTAGTTCTTGCCGGTAAAGCTAAAACAAACAAAGGAACAGACGTACAGTCTGAGGTTGCTGGATTACTTTATGGCGGTACTGATGATGCTGATAGTTCTGGTGAATTAAGCTATATTATTGCTGAATATACAGGTGCTAAAATTAACGGAGAGCAAGAATTTAACGGAATTTCTTTCTTTGGTGTTGGTAGCGGAACAATCGTTAACAACATTGTAGTAAACAACGGAAATGATGACGGTGTTGAGTTCTTTGGAGGAACTGTTAATGTAACAAACGTTTATTGTGCTAATATTGCAGATGATATGTTTGACTGGACAGAAGGTTACTCTGGAACAATAAACAATGCTTTTGGTGTTCGTAATGATGGTTTTGACGCTGCCAGTGAAGATCCAAGAGGTCTTGAAGGAGATAGCAATAGTTCAGATCCAACTGCTGCACCAATCTCTACTCCTTCTTTAAAAAATGTAACAATCTTAAACCTTAATCCAGACGTTGCTTTAAAAGCTGGTGCTGAAATTAGACGAGGAACTGTTGCTACTGTAAATAACATATTGTTTGCCGCTTATGGTAATGCTTCTTTCGGAAACAGAATTGATACTGACGATTCTTCTGGTAACGGTACGGTAACTATCACTAATGCTGTTGCTCAAGGAAACGTAGGCACCGATAAAGTAGGTGGAGACATCAATGGTACTGTTACAGAAATTACAGATGGAATCACTGTTACTGCTGACAATACAATTTCTACTAAGGCTGGTGTTGGAGCTGACTTATCAGTTTTCTCATGGGCTAACCAAAGCTTTGTGGTAATCAAATTATAAGAAAATTTCAACCTTATAAAACATAAAAAAAGCATCTCAATTGAGATGCTTTTTTTATGTTTAGTATTTACGTTTTAAAGACCCTTATCGTTCTTCACGTTTGTTTCTTTTAAACTTGCTATTTCATTAGCGTTGTAATCTACTTCTTTTATAGTTTCACCAGTATAGTAAAACCATTTGCCGACTTTTTTCCCATTATCATAATTACCTGAAACTGTTTTCGTGCCTTCTTCGTTGTAGCTTAACCATTCACCTTGTAATTTACCATCTGTAGTGTAAAACCCTGTTTGGGCTACCACTCCATTGTCATGATAGTAAGTTACCTCAATTAAATTAGTATCTTTATTAAGCTTTAAGTCTCTTTTTTGTTGTCCAAAAGAAACCACAGTAACTAAAAAGGCCAGAGATAAAATAAACTTCTTCATAATCATGGGGTATTAAACATTTATACAGTAAATATACGCATTTCATAACATTTAATCAACAGTTAGATAACATTAATTTAACATTGAATACATTTAACACTGAATACCAATCCGTTATATGTTAAAATTTAACATACGTGAATTAATAATTACTTAATATTACCGTTACATTTAAATCATGCAATTACGTTTTATTTGCGTGAGTCTTAAGACAACATTTAGTATTTCATATAATCTATTAGTTTTTGTCGACTACATTATTATGATTTCTATGGAGACTACCTTCGGCCAAGGTAGTCTCTTTTTTTTTACGTACATTTAACATTAAGGAAACATTGAAATCGTTTTAAAGTTAGACTTTTGCCGGCGACAAAAACTTAGAATAAAATTTATGAAATTTAGATGGAGCCTGGTAGCTATTTTAATGTTAGCTACAAGCACTTATTATGCGCAAGAAACTAATGCCCCAAAGTTTGGCAAAGGACTTTTTAATCTAGTTGGCAAGGACAGTTCATTTACAATGAAAGTTGGATTTCGTATGCAACTTTTAGGAACTTCAACATGGCAGGATGGAGAATCTTTAGAAACCAGCATGTTAATTAGACGTTCGCGTTTAAAATTTGACGGTTTCGCCTTCTCTCCAAAACTTCAGTATAAAGTAGAGTTAGGATTAGCCAACCGCGATATGTCTGGCGCTTCCCAATACACCAGTAATTCTCCAAGATACGTAATGGATGCTGTTTTAAAATGGAATTTTGCAGGAAACTTTGTATTATGGGCGGGACAAACCAAATTACCAGGGAATCGCGAACGTGTAATCTCATCTGCAGATTTACAATTGGTAGACCGTTCGTTAGTAAACAGCCGTTTTAACATTGACCGTGATATGGGACTTCAGTTAAGACACCATTTCAACCTAACAAATAAATTTATTGTTAAAGAAATAGCTTCTATTTCTCAAGGTGAAGGTCGTAATGTAACAACAGGGAATGAAGGAGGTCATCAATATACCGGACGTGTAGAATTATATCCTTTTGGAGATTTTCAAAGTAAGGGAGACTATAAAGGTTCTGATTTAAACCGCGAGCAAACTCCTAAATTAGCTGTAGGTGCTACGTATAACTTCAATAACAACGCCGTAAGAGACCGAGGAAATCTGGGATCTTACATGGAAACTAATGAAGGGCTGTACGAAACAAATATTTCTACTATCTTTATAGATGCCATGTTTAAGTATAAAGGATTCTCTTTTATGGGTGAATATGCCGATAGAACAGCTGATGATCCAATAGCTAAAAATGCCGATGGTAGTTTAACAGGAGCTGAAGTACAAGTTGGTAAAGGTTTAAACCTTCAATCAGGCTATTTATTCAAAAATAACTGGGAAGTTACTGGTCGTTATACCAACGTAGAATTAGATAAAAATATTACAGGTAAAAATCCTGAAACACAATATACATTAGGACTGTCTAAATTTATTGTAGGACATAAATTAAAAGTACAAACCGATATTAGCTATTTAGATGTACCAACCAACAACGGTCAGGTGATGTACAGACTACAGTGCGATATCCATTTCTAAAAGTTAACATTAATATAACATTACATACAGAAACACTAAAGATATTTGCAAACTATTTCTAATTAAAAAATGGAAAATATTTATTTATTTATGATTATTGCCCTGGCCATTTTAGCCATTGCCGATTTGGTTGTTGGGGTTAGTAACGACGCGGTAAACTTCTTAAACTCCGCTATCGGTTCGAAAGCCATTTCGTTTAAAACGATAATGATTGTTGCCAGTATTGGTATTGCCGTAGGAGCTATTTTCTCAAGCGGTATGATGGAAGTTGCCCGAAAAGGGATTTTCAATCCGCATGAATTCATGTTCAATGAAATTATGATCATTTTCATGGCGGTAATGATTACAGACATCCTCCTTTTAGACTTTTTTAATACGGTGGGTATGCCTACCTCTACAACAGTTTCTATTGTATTCGAATTACTTGGAGCTTCTGTTGCTATGGCCCTTATTAAAATTGCACACCAAAACGGAAACTTTTCCGATGTTGTAAACTACATTAACACCTCGAAAGCGACGTCCATTATTTTTGGTATTTTACTCTCGGTAGTAGTTGCTTTTTCAATAGGAGCCATTGTGCAGTGGATTACCCGTTTATTATTGTCATACAACTTTTTAAATAAAGCTAAATGGGTTGGTGCTGTTTTTGGTGGTTTAGCCTTAGCTTCAATTACCTACTTTATTTTCTTAAAAGGAATTAAAGGAACTGCATTTGCCAGTCAGGAATTAGAAATGCTTGGCGGTATGAAAATCAGCAAGTTCTTAGAAGAAAAAGTACTACTTATTGTGTCTTTAAGTTTTGTGTTATGGAGTTTAATTTCATACGCATTAATGACCTTCTTAAAAGCTAATATTTATAAAGTAATTATTGCTGTTGGTACCTTTGCGTTAGCATTAGCTTTCGCTGGAAACGATTTAGTAAACTTTATTGGTGTGCCTATCGCTGGTTACCAGTCTTACAACGCCTGGGTTAGTTCTGGTGTTGCTGCCGATGCATTTAGCATGGGTGTATTAGCTGAAAAAGTACCTACGCCAACCATTATGCTTGTTATTTCAGGTTTAGTAATGGTAGCTACGTTATGGTTCTCTTCAAAAGCGAAGAAAGTAACTGAAACAGAAATTAATTTATCTAGAGAAGGTGAAGGGAAAGAGCGTTTTCAACCAAACTTCTTATCTCGTGGTTTCGTAAGATCGGCTATTGCTATGTCGCAAATGTCATCGTTTATCTTACCAGGATCGTGGCAAGAAAAAATTGAAAAACAATTTGAAAAACCAGAAGTGTCAACTTCAAAATCGAAAGCAAAAGATTTACCGGCTTTCGATATGGTTAGAGCAGCCATTAACTTAACAGTTGCTGCAGCTTTAATCTCTTTAGCGACTTCTATGAAATTACCACTTTCTACAACTTATGTAACCTTTATGGTGGCCATGGGTACCTCTTTAGCCGACAGAGCCTGGGGTAGTGAAAGCGCTGTATATCGTGTTGCCGGAGTATTAAACGTTATTGGAGGTTGGTTCTTTACCGCATTTATCGCCTTTATCGCTGCCGGATTAATTGCATATTTAATTAACTGGAATGTATCAGTAATGGTACCGGTTTTATTATTATTTGCTATTGTTTTATTAGCGAGAAACTATATTTCACATAGAAAATCATCTGCGGAATCTAAAACTGAAGACAGCTTAACCCTTTCTGAAAACAGTTCTATTCAAGGTGTTATTCACGAAAGCTCTAAAAACATTGCCAATGTTGTAAAACGCGGAAACAAAATTTACACCAATGCCATTAACGGTTTAGCAAAACAGGATTTAGTTTTATTGAAAAAGAACAAAACTCAAATTATCAAACTATCGAATGAAGTTGATGAATTGAGAGATAATATCTTCTATTTTATTAAAAACTTAGATGAATCTAGTGTTGGCGCAAGTAACTTCTACATTCACATTTTAGGTTATTTACAAGATATGGTTCAGTCTTTAGAGTACATTACTAAAGTGAGTCATAAACACATAAACAACAACCATAAAAAGTTGAAGTTTAATCAGATTAAAGAACTTAAAGAAGTAGATGAGCGTTTCGAAAGATTATTCACTAATGTTCACAATGCATTTAACACAGAATCTTTCGATCAACTTTCTGTAATTTTAGGAAGAAAATCTGAAATCACTTCTTTAGTTACAACTAAAATTCAAAAACAGGTTGAACGTACTCGTACTGAAGAATCGAGTCCGAAAAACACAACCTTATACTTTAGCTTACTTTTAGAAACTAAAGATTTATTAAATGCAACTATGAATCTTTTAGAAGAATACGACCAGGCACACGACGCATCTGTAGCTCCTGCGACTATTAAAGCTGAAGAAACAAAAGCATAAGTAACATATTACTTCATATAAAAAAAGCCTGTGAAAATTTCACAGGCTTTTTTGTTTTATGTCTTTTATAAATAAGATAAAACTATCTTAATACTAAACCCCTATTTACTTAACATAATGCACCTAATTTGGCGCTCACAAAGTAAAGGGAAATCCTTTTCCATAACATTTGAATCGTTGAGTTAGATGAAAAGCACCTGTTCTGGGTGCTTTTTAATTTTTATAACATCCTAAACACGAATACTATTTAATTCCTACCTATTTTGTATACATTTGCAAAAAACAAACCAATTATGATATCAGAAAACAGTTATTTTAACAATAATGTAAAATCCTTAGGCTATACCACAGCTGAAGGAAAATCAACTTTAGGCGTTATGGAACCGGGAGAATACGAATTCTCAACCTCACTACATGAAACTATGACCGTCATTGAAGGTGAGATGACCGTAAAACTTCCTAATTCAAATGAATGGGCAACATATAAAGCAGGTGAAGCCTACGAAATTGACGCAAATAAAAGCTTTTTAGTAAAGGTTAGCACACAAACCTCATATTTGTGTCAGTACCAATAAAACCAGACCTTAATCAAACTAAAAAAGCACCTCCAAAGAGGTGCTTTTTTTGTAATATAACACTTAATTAAAAAATCATTCTCAGCCAATTAAAAGCTCATATAGAATGCATATTATTATGAACCACACATCACACAATCGTCGTCACCTTGACCAGCTTTAGCTTGTGCAATTAGGGCTTTCATTTCTTCTGGAGTCATTGGTTGAACATCAACCTCTGCCTGTGTTTGTTTTGAAAATTTAGCTGCATTTTTTGCTGCTACATTTTGCTTTTGATCCTGCTCCTGAACATTAACCTCTTTAACTTCTACAGTCTGAGCAACAGGTTCTTCTTTTTTAGTGGTTTGAAGCGTAAATTTAATGGCATCAACAGCACTCTTAGTACGTAAGTAATACATACCTGTTTTTAAGCCGCTTTTCCAGGCATAGAAGTGCATCGATGTTAATTTAGCCATGGTTGCACCTTCCATAAACAAGTTAAGCGATTGCGACTGATCGATAAAGTATCCACGTTGACGAGACATATCGATAATATCTTTCATACTTAACTCCCAAACCGTTTTATAAAGTTCTTTAATATGCTGAGGAACATCAACATTTTGTACTGAACCATTAGCACGCATTATATCTTGTTTTAAACTTTCATTCCAAAGACCAAGTTCTACCAAGTCTTCTAATAAATGTTTGTTTACAACGATAAATTCACCCGATAATACACGACGTGTATAAATGTTAGATGTGTAAGGCTCGAAACACTCATTATTTCCTAAAATCTGAGATGTTGAAGCTGTTGGCATTGGTGCTACTAAAAGCGAGTTACGAACTCCGTGTTTTAATACCTGCTGACGTAATTTATCCCAATCCCAGTTACCGCTTAATTCTTCATCTTTAATATTCCAAAGATTGTGTTGGAACTGACCTTTACTAATAGGAGAACCTTCGTAAGTCTGGTACGGTCCGTCTACCTTAGCTTCTTCCATACTTGCCGTTACTGCAGCATAATAAAGGGTTTCAAATATATCCTGGTTTAATTGTTTTGCTTCATCACTAGTAAAAGGCATACGTAATTTAATAAACGTATCTGCCAATCCTTGTACTCCTAATCCAATTGGACGGTGACGCATGTTTGAGTTTTCAGCTTCAATTACCGGATAGTAATTTCTGTCGATTACTCGGTTTAAGTTTTTTGTTACACGTTTTGTAATACGGAATAATTCCTTGTGATCGAACTCTCCGTTTTTAATAAACATTGGTAACGCAATCGATGCTAAGTTACATACGGCAACTTCATCTGGAGATGTGTATTCAAGAATCTCTGTACATAAATTAGAAGAACGAATGGTACCTAAATTCTGTTGGTTCGATTTACGGTTCGCTGCATCTTTATACAACATGTACGGTGTACCCGTTTCGATTTGAGATTCTAATATTTTCTCCCAAAGTTCACGTGCCTTAATCGTTTTACGACCTTTACCTTCGCTTTCGTATTTTAAATATAATTCTTCAAATGCTTCACTGTGCACTTCGTCTAATCCTGGACATTCGTTAGGACACATTAAGGTCCAAGATCCGTCTTCCTGAACACGTTTCATGAATAAATCTGAAATCCACATCGCGTAGAATAAATCACGCGCACGCATTTCCTCCTTACCGTGGTTTTTCTTCAGGTCTAAGAAATCCATAATATCGGCATGCCAGGTTTCGATGTACATCGCGAAACTTCCTTTACGCTTTCCTCCTCCTTGATCTACATAACGTGCTGTATCGTTAAATACTTTTAGCATTGGAACAATACCATTTGATGTTCCGTTGGTTCCGGCAATATAACTTCCTGTTGCACGGATATTGTGAATAGCTAAACCAATTCCTCCGGCAGATTGAGAAATTTTGGCCGTTTGTTTTAATGTATCGTAAATACCATCAATACTGTCATCTTTCATTGTTAAAAGAAAACAAGACGACATTTGTGGTTTTGGCGTTCCTGAATTAAATAAAGTTGGCGTCGCGTGGGTAAAGTATTTTTTAGACATCAACTCGTAAGTTTCTACTACCGATTCGATATCGTCTAAGTGAATACCAACTGCTACACGCATTAACATATGTTGTGGACGCTCAGCAATCTTTCCGTTTAATTTTAACAGGTAAGAACGCTCTAAGGTTTTAAATCCGAAGTAATCGTAACCAAAATCGCGGTTGTAGATAATGGTAGAATCTAACACCTCTTTGTTATCCATAATCACTTTGTATACATCATCAGCTAAAAGCGGTGCTTCCTGCCCGGTACGCGGATTGATGTAAGTATAAAGATCGTGCATAACATCACTAAAACTCTTCTTCGTGTTTTTATGTAAGTTAGACACAGAGATACGTGCCGCTAAACGTGCATAATCTGGATGTGCCGTTGTCATGGTTGCAGCAATCTCAGCAGCTAAATTATCAAGTTCGCTCGTGGTTACACCATCGTAAAGTCCTTCAATTACTCGCATTGTTACTTTTAATGGATCTACTAACTCGTTTAATCCGTAACATAATTTTCGCACCCTGGCGGTGATTTTGTCGAACATCACTTGTTCTTTTCTGCCGTCTCTTTTGATTACATACATAGTTTTACACGTGTTTTGGTTTTCCTGATTACAGCTTCAGAAAAAGGGTTAATTAGATATTTCCAAATACCGATCAATAAAAAGATCAATACTTAGATGATTTAGTTGGCTATATAAAATCTTACTTAAACCCCATTCCCCAGAAGGGAATGAGATGATACTTTTATGGATTAATAAGTTGGTTTTTCAACCGGATTTTTAATTAAAAATCTTCGTCGAAAGAGAACTTATCTTTGTCTTCTTCTTTGTTAAGAACACCCGCTTTTTGATATTCGGACACACGTTTTTCAAAGAAATTTGTTTTTCCTTGTAACGAAATCATATCCATAAAATCAAACGGATTGCCCACATTGTAAACTTTCTCACAGTTTAATTCCACCAGTAATCTGTCGGTAACAAATTCAAGGTACTGGGTCATTAATTTAGAGTTCATACCAATTAAACTAACTGGTAAAGACTCTGTGATAAATTCGCGCTCGATATCTAAAGCATTAACAATAATGTCTCTGATACGTTCTTTTGGCACTTTGTTTACTAAGTGATTGTTGTGTAGGTGCACCGCAAAATCGCAGTGTACACCTTCGTCTCTTGAGATTAACTCGTTAGAGAAGGTTAAACCTGGCATTAAACCACGTTTCTTTAACCAGAAAATAGAACAGAACGCTCCGGAGAAGAAAATACCTTCTACTGCTGCGAATGCAATTAAACGCTCTGCAAAACTTGGTGATTCAATCCATTTTAAAGCCCAATCTGCTTTTTTCTTAATCGCCGGGAAATTTTCAATAGCATTGAATAAAATGTCCTTTTCTTTTTCGTCTTTTACGTAAGTATCAATTAATAGGGAGTAGGTTTCACTGTGAATATTTTCCATCATGATTTGAAATCCGTAGAAAAATTTGGCTTCACTGTACTGAACTTCATTAACGAAGTTTTCAGCTAAATTCTCATTTACAATACCATCGCTTGCTGCGAAGAAAGCAAGAATGTGTTTAATAAAATAACGCTCATCATCAGTTAACTTATCTTTCCAATCGGTTAAATCCTGATGTAAATCGATTTCCTCTGCGGTCCAGAAACTTGCTTCTGATTTTTTATACCATTCCCAGATGTCATGATGCTGAATTGGGAATATTACAAAACGATCTTTATTTTCTTGGAGAATGGGTTCGATAGCCTGAGACATTGTTTTTGAGAGTTTTAATTTTAAAGTTTAACGAAAATTTTTAATCGATTTGGGAGTAACAAATATTGGAAAATGATGTTAAAAATGAAAGCTTTAGTTATAAACATTGTGCAAAAGTTTTTAACAATAATGAAAATTACTGAGTATAAGAAGTTTACAAATAAAAAACACTTAATTACTGATTAACAGTGTTTTACGTTTTTTGTTTTTTCAAAAAGTTTACAGAAATTAAAAGTTTTCCGACCGGAAAACCCTTTATTTTACAGGTGTTTTAAGCAATTATTTAGCCTCGGCGATTTTCTCTAACTCAGCATACCAGTCTTCACCAAATTTTCTTATCAAAGCATTTTTAACAAATTTGTAAACAGGCACCTGTAATTCCTTTCCAAGAGAGCATGCATCGTCACAAATTTGCCATTTATGATAATTAACAGCCGAAAATTCACTGTAATCCTGAACACGAATTGGATACAGTTCACAAGACACTGGTTTTTTCCATGACACGTCACCATTTCGATAAGCCGCTTCAATACCGCAAAGTGCTACGTCCTTCTCATCATAAATAACATAAGCACAGTCGGCACCATTAATAAGAGGCGTTTCTAATTCACCATCATCTTCCGACGTCACAAAAGCACCTTGCGCTTCAATAGCATCAATACCCTCCTGACGTAAGTAAGGTTTCACCTTTGGGTAAATATCTTTTAAAATCTGAGCTTCTTCCTTATCCAGTGGTGCTCCTGCATCACCATCAACACAACACGCTCCTTTACATGCCGAAAGATTACACACAAATTCTTTTTCTATAATATCTTCAGAAACAATTGTTTTCCCTAATTGAAACATACCTTTACTACCATTTTTCGGGTGCAAAAATAACGAAACTTTATGTTTAAAACACTATTGTAATTTATGATATTGCTATACATTTGTTACGAAATTTAAAACATGAACTTATGCAATTCAACTTTAAAGAAATATTTACTGCCTTTATGGTTCTCTTCGCTGTTATCGATATTATTGGAAACATTCCAATTATTATCGATTTAAGAAAAAAAATGGGACACATTCAAAGTGGTAAAGCTTCCATTATTGCAGGAGTTATTTTAATCATGTTTTTATTTTTAGGTAAAAGCATTTTGAATCTGGTTGGTATTGACGTTAATTCCTTTGCGGTTGCCGGTTCATTTATACTATTCTTTATTGCTTTAGAAATGATTTTAGGCATTACCCTTTACAAGGAAGAAGAGCACAGCGCTATGTCTGCCACGGTGTTTCCTTTAGCTTTCCCATTAATAGCAGGCCCGGGAAGTTTAACCACATTATTATCGCTAAGAGCAGAGTTTAGCACCGAAAATATAATTGTTGCGGTACTGTTAAATGTTATTATTATTTTTGTAGTGCTTAAAACATCAAAAAAGATTGAGCGCCTTATAGGGCAAAACGGAATTAATATTATCCGTAAAGTATTCGGGGTTATTTTATTGGCTATTGCCGTTAAATTATTCGCTCACAACATTAAAGCCTTATTCGCTTTAACCTAAAAACATTCTTAAAATGAAAATAGCAACCATAGTTATAAGTGTATTAGCATTAGCCCTTGTGGTTTTTAATGCTACAAAAATTAATTTCAGCGCCCCATTACAAGGCGAAAGTTCTGTTGCGATAATTACCATTTTAGCTTCGCTTTGTGCCATTCTTATTATGCTTATTTTATACACCTCTAAGCGCATAGAACAAAAAGTAAAAGAACGCCGTTAACATGGAGTTCGACGCATTTATTATTGGAGGTGGCGCAGCTGGTTTATCCTGTGCTTTAGTTTTAGGCTCCGCAAAGAACAAAGCCTACGCTAAAGACAAACACATTGGCATTGTTGTTCACCAAAAAACATCGCATCTGCAAACCGCCTTATTCAACAATGTTCTGGGATTAACGCCTGGAACAACCGGCGAATCTATTCTTGAAAGCGGGAAACAGCAACTTACGGAGCTTTATCCGCATGTAGAACAAATTGAAGGTGAAAAGGTTCTTGAATTAGAAAAAATTAAAAACGGTTTTAAAATTAAAACCAACAAACACACCTACCAATCTAGAATTGTTGTTGTTGCGGTTGGCTATACCAATTTAATGCACATTAAAGGTTTAGAACAATATGTTGAGCCTCACCCAAGATCTGCAATTGAAAAAGACCGTATATGGCTAAAAAACACCGACCATTTAATTGAAGAAAATCTTTATGTTGCCGGATCTTTAGCAGGATGGCGCAGTCAGTTTGCTATTTGTTCAGGCAGTGGCGCTCATGTCGCTACAGACATTCTAACCCTTTGGAATGATGGAATTCATGCTAAAGTACACGATAAAATAGAAGAGTAATTACTCCCCTACCTCACTTAACCGAATTACCTCATCAATCATAATATCACTCTGATTGATAATTTGCTCAAATGCACCATCACCATACAATTGATCGGCTAAAGCAGCTTTAATGTATTGCTTCACCTCGTCGTGATAAGCCACAAAAGTAATTTTAGTATTGGTACGAAGATTTACATAATCCTGAAAGTCGAAAACCATTTCATCGCTCACCATGTAGCTATCAATAAAATCTTCTCGAGACATAATGCCATAAGCCTTTCGATCTTTATCCAACTCTACGAACACAAAATTACTTATAAAACCACTGCGCTGTAAAAAGGTTAAGGTTTCGTTTTGTAAGCTTGTATCGATAGGAACAAATACATCAGGAATAATACCTCCGCCTCCATAAACCACTTTACCTTTTGGTGTTGTAAATTTTAGGGAATCGGCTACTTTAATCTTATCGGAATCAAATAACTCTCCACTCTCAATACGATCGAAATAATCATGATAATAATCGTCGTTTCCTTTGTTATAAGAACGTTGAATAGAACGTCCTGTAGGGGTATAATACCTAGAAACTGTTAAACGCACAGCACTGCCATCACCTAAATCCATTTCACGTTGCACCAGGCCTTTACCGTAACTTCGGCGACCAACAATAGTCCCTTTGTCGTTATCCTGAAGCGCTCCGGCCACAATTTCACTTGCCGATGCCGAATTCTCATTAATTAATACAAATAACTTACCGTCTTCAAAATCGCCTTTGCTGGTTGCAAAGTTTTTTTCAATATGACCTCGTTTATTTTTAGTGAATAATATTAGCTTTTCATCTTCTAAAAACTCATCAACAATTTGCTCGGCAATCCCAAGAAAACCACCCGGATTATCACGTAAATCTAAAGCGATTTCTGTCGCGCCTTCATCCAGTAATTTATCTAAAGCTGTTTTAAACTCTTTATAAGTCGACTCCGCGAAGCGGTTAATTTTTATATAACCCAGCTTACCAGTTAACATATAAGCCGCATCAACACTTTTAATAGGAATCGCAGAACGCTTCACTGTAAAATCTAAAAGTTTCGATTCGCCCTTTCTATAGACCGTTAATTTCACTTTAGTGTTTTCAGGTCCTTTTAGCTTATCGACCATATCACTATTGTTCAGCTTCGCTCCAAAAAGTGTATCGCCATCGGCCATTAAAATACGATCACCGCCTTTAATACCAGCCCTTTCACTTGGTCCGCCTTCAATAGCACGAATAACTGCAATACTATCTCTAAACGGATAAAAACTTACGCCAATACCAATAAAATCGCCTTTCATGTTTTCTGAAACGCGCTGCATATCTTCTTTTGGAATATACACCGAATGCGGATCGAGATTCTCCAGAATGCCATTTACTGTAACATCTACAATGCTATCGGTGTTAATGTCATCAACGTAATCGTAATCGATATAATCGATAAGTCGGTTAAGCTTATCTTTTTTGCTGTTTGTAGAAAACAACCTGTCCGGCGAATCGCTAAAATTTAACTTTCCGCCAATAAAAATCCCTGCCGCAATAGCAACACCAAGTATTAAGGGCAAGTATTTTTTATTATTAGACATTAAGCTTCTATATCTTCAATTTGTTTCAGTTCGATGCCAGCTTTAGCTAAAAATTTAAGACCAGAATCGTCTTTGTAAGCATCCTGATAAACCACTTTTACAATACCTGCTTGGTGTATAAGTTTACTACATTCTTTACACGGTGACATGGTAATGTATAAGGTAGCACCTTTACATGATTGTGTCGATGCCGCAACTTTTAGAATCGCATTGGCTTCGGCATGCAAAACATACCATTTTGTGTAGCCTTCATCATCTTCACAAAAATTTTCAAACCCCGATGGCGTACCATTATACCCATCAGAAATTATCATTCTATCCTTTACAATAAGCGCTCCAACCTGTCTGCGGTTACAGTAAGACAATTTTCCCCACTCTTTAGCAATTCTTAAATACGCTTTATCGTACTTAAGCTGTTTAATCTTCGGCATGAATCTGTATTTGTTTTTGGCGTGTTGCTTTTAGCAACCAGGCTTTCGGTAGTCGCTTTTATTTTTACAAAATAAAGAGCTCCAACAACTACCTCAATCCTTCACGCGAAATATTATAACGAATATACTTGGTTCGTATTTTAATTACAACCCTACTTCGTTAAACTTTTACGAAAGTTTATATAATTTTAGATGTTAAGTACTTAATTTTTAGATTAAGCCAAGAAATCGCTGTTTAAAATCATAGGAATAACGAGCCCAACCACAATGGCCGAAATCACCATAATCCAGTCGCGTTTTGAAAAACGGAAAATGGTTTGCACCAAATACCCTAAAAACAACACGATAAACACAATAATAATCTGTGCGATTTCTATTCCTAATGCAAATTCTAATAACAATACAAGTTTACTATCAGAATCTCCAAGTAACATTTTAAACTCTCTGGCAAAACCCAATCCGTGAATTAATCCAAAAAATAAAGTCGATAAAAACAAGACACCAACTTTTTCCTTCTGCGCGCCTTTACCTGAGGTAAACACATTAAACAAGGCGACCACTAAAATGGTAATAGGTATTAAAAATTCAACAATCGTAGCATTTACACTCACCATCCCATAAGATGCCAGAACCAAAGACAAAGTATGTCCTAGGGTAAACATAGAAACCAATAAAAACACACGCTTCCAGTCTTTAAACAGATAAGGAACCGTTAGTACGATAAGAAACAAAACGTGATCGTAGGCTTTGATATCAAGGACATGGTTTATACCATACTCTACGTTAAACCAAAAATTCTCTAGCATAATAATTAATTAAGATATGGGAAATGTCAAAGATACAATTAATTCGATTTTTTCAGAGGCGTGTTATACTTTTTATCCAACTGAAAGAGCATCTCTTTAGTAATATCCTGAAGATCAAAACTATGATTCCATCCCCAGTCTGCTCTGGCACGCGAATCATCAATACTTTTAGGCCAGCTATCCGCAATGGTCTGCCTGTAATCCGGACTGTAGGTTATTTTAAAATCGGGATGCGATGCCTGAATACTTTCTGCAACGTCTTTTGGTGTAAAGCTAATAGCCGATAAATTATAAGACGATCTTATTTTTATTGCTTCGGCAGGTGCTTCCATAATATCAACAGTTGCCTTTATAGCATCATCCATATACATCATTGGTAATTTTGTGTTTTCAGACAGAAAACATTCATAAGCCCCATCGGTTATCGCTTTATGATAAATTTCAACGGCATAATCGGTAGTTCCTCCACCAGGCATGGTTTTCCAGCTTATAATTCCAGGGTAACGTAAACTCCTGACATCTACCCCAAATTTATTAAAATAATACTCACACCAACGCTCGCCCACCTGCTTGGTAATACCATAAACGGTTGATGGCTCCATAACAGTATACTGAGGTGTATTTTCAACCGGAGTTGTGGGTCCAAACACCGCAATACTCGATGGCCAGAATACTTTTTTAATCACATTGGCTTTCGCCAGATTTAGCACATGAAACAGCGATTCCATATTTAAATCCCAGGCTTTCATTGGGAATTTTTCTCCCGTAGCGCTAAGCATAGCCGCCATAAGATAAATCGTGTCAATCTGATATTTATCGACACATATTTTAATACTGGAATAGCTTCGCGCATCGACCACTTCAAAAATACCTGTATTAACAACACCTAAATTGCTGTAACTAATATCGCTTGCAATAACATTCGTACTACCATACAAATCACGTAGCTTAAATGTTAATTCTGAACCAATTTGTCCGCAAGCCCCTATTATTAATATTTTAGGTTTCATTTAACCAAGGTTTTATGTGTACTACTTAAAATTACTAAGATTTTATTGAAAACTTTTCATTTCTACATGAAAACATTTTAAACTTCATCACCATCTATTTTAAAGATTAATAAACTATTCCTATATCTTTGTCGTTGTATTTATATTTAAAAACCTATGAATTTTAAATTTTTAAGTCTTTTAGGCATTTTCATCATAATCATGAGTTCTTGTAAACAATCTGAAAACCAGGAACAAAATACCGATAGTTCTAAAAACACTAACGAAGTGACCGAAAGTGATATTGCCAAACTTAAATACACCGAATTCTTATTAGATAATCAAACAGAAGAAGCCATACAGAGCTGGAACGAATACACACAAATTAACGATGTTGTTAACAACGTAAAAAAAGGCGACCTCAGCTTTTTCAATGACAACGATGAAGCCATCACTGTTCTCCTTAAAGATTTTAATAAAAATATTCCCGAAAAAGTAAATACCGATGCTGTTAAAGCACGTATTACCGCTTTTGAAACCAAACTTTATAAACTACAAAGTTTTTCCGGGTTATCAACAACCAAACGAGATGAGTTGCTTGCAACGATTAAAGAATTTCTAGTTTCATTTTCAAATTTAAACCTTCAAATGAATAAAAAAATGGAGGCCGACAAAAACGTTTTTGAACGTCCTTAATCTACTTTTCATTTTAACAGGTTTGTTCTTTCAATTTGTGTTAAGATTTTCATAATCAACCCCCTGTTAATAGACAAGTATGCTACCTTGGGCTCATTATTTAACCAAATCAGCATATGAAAACAAACTTAAATCTTAAGCCTTTCTTAGGCTTATCGTTGGTCTTGGCTGTAGCTTCGTGTAAAAACGAAACAAAAACCGAAACCACCGAAGTTGCCCAGACACCTGGCATTAACCTTGAGTTTATGGATCCTTCTGTAAAACCACAGAACGATTTCTTCAAATTCGTTAATGGTAAATGGTTAGCAACTACCGAAATTCCGGATGACCAAACCCGTTGGGGAAGCTTTAACGAATTAAGAAAGAAAACCGATGAAGACGCTCTAACCATCTTAAAAAATGCCATGTCTGACAACAAAGACATTAAAAAGAGTGAAGTACTTCCGGGATCTGACCAACAAAAAGCTATCGAACTTTTTAAAACCATAATTGATACTGTAAGCAGAAATAAAATGGGTATCAATCCCATTAAAAAAGACTTAAAAAAGATTGATGCCATTCAGAATATAGAAGACCTTCAAAACTTTTTAATTGAAATGGAACCTACCGGAGGCATTGGTTTCTTTGGTTTTCATGTAGGTACCAACCCAAAAAACAGTAATATTAACTCTGCCTTTTTAGGTTCGGGTCGTTTAGGACTTCCTGATAGAGATTATTACGTTAAAGATGATACAGACTCTAAAGAGAAAAGAGAACTTTACGTGGCACATGTTACTAAAATGCTTCAATATTTAGGAGATACCGAAGCCGAAGCTAACGACCAGGCTAAACGTATTTTAGCTTTCGAAAAACGACTTGCCGAACCAAAAATGGATAAGGTAGAACGTCGTGATGCCCGCAAACGCTACAACCCTAAATCTATCGCCGAATTACAAAATATGGTTCCCGCTATTAACTGGAATACTTATTTTAAAGGTATCGGCGTTAAAAGTATCGACACCATTATTGTTGGCGAATTAAAATATACCGAAGCATTACAAAACATTCTTGCTGAAAATAATGTAGACGACTGGAAAGCGTATTTACGTTGGTCTTTATTCAACCGATCGGCAGGTGCATTAAGTACCGAAATAGAAACTGCTAACTGGGAATTCTATGGCAAAACATTACGTGGTGCAAAACAACAACGTCCTTTAGAAGAACGAGCGCTTTTAACTGTTAACGGTGCTGTTGGCGAAGCCTTAGGCAAACTTTATGTAGATGAAGTTTTTCCTCCTGAAGCTAAACAGCGTGCAGAAAAAATGATTGCTAATGTGATTAAAGCTTTTGAAAATCGCATTAGAAATGCAGCCTGGATGACTGAAGAAACGAAAGAAAAAGCTGTCGAAAAACTTTTAGCTTTAACCGTTAAAATCGCTTATCCTGATAAATGGAAAGATTACTCCGATTTGGAAATCAGTTCAACAGATGAAAACGGATCCTTTTCTCAAAACATGCTTAACGTTAGCGCCTGGAACCATAAAAAGAATTTAGAAGATTTAGGCCAGCCAGTAGATAAAAGCCGTTGGGGTATGTCTCCACAAACGGTTAATGCCTACTTCAATCCATCGTTTAACGAAATTGTATTCCCTGCAGCTATTTTACAGCCACCATTTTTCAATTTTCAGGCAGACGATGCTGTTAACTACGGTGGTATTGGTGCGGTTATAGGTCATGAGATTTCACACTGTTTTGATGATTCTGGTGCGAGATATGATAAAAACGGAAACCTGAACAACTGGTGGACAGACGAAGATTTAACACAGTTTGAAGCTTTAGGAAAAGATTTAGCAGATCAATACAGTGCCATTGAGGTGTTACCTGAAACCAATATTAACGGTCCATTCACACTTGGCGAAAATATTGGGGACCTAGGTGGTGTAAATGCAGCTTACGATGCTTTACAGCTTAGCTTTAAAGACAATGGAAGACCAGAAGACATCGACGGTTTTACTGCCGAGCAACGTTTCTTCATGTCTTGGGCGACTGTTTGGAGAACCAAAATGCGTGATGACGCTTTAAAAAATCAAATTAAAACCGATCCGCACTCACCGGGTATGACCAGAGCTGTTCAACCTCTTTTAAATGTTGATGCCTTTTATCAGGCTTTTGATATTAAAGAAACCGACAGTTTATATTTAGAACCGAGTAAACGAGTAAAAATCTGGTAATAAAAAAAGGGTGTTTTCAAAATTAGAAAACACCCTTTTCTTCTTTAACACTAAATTTATTTTTTCTCTTCTGTAGCCTGTGCCTGAAGCATTTGTTTTTGTCTTAACAACTCATTCTTCGTAATTTGAATCAGATTAAAATTAGGCGCTTCTTTAAATGCTGCATCTAAAATATCTACAGCTGCATCAATATTTGCTTTTCGGTCTTTATTGTAAAGCGATAAAGCCTGTAAATACATAAATGCAGATTTTAAAGACACCTCGTAAGGCTGTTGAGTTTCGTAAAACGCCTTTTTCATATCATCTGTAGCATTTGCTAAACCATAAGTAATATTTTTATCAGCTTCCTCAATCTGTTGTGTTTGTAAATTAAGTTCAGCTAATTCATAAGCTAAATGAGCATTCGGGTCTCTTTTAAAAATTTCCTGAAAAAATCCGATAGCCAATTCAGGACGCTTCACTGCTTTTAATGAAATCGCCTTTACTTCTAAAGCCATATCCGAATCGTCCATTTTTTTATCAATACCAATGGTGTTAAGCGCCTGAACATATTGCCCCTCTCTCATGTATATGTAAGCCAAAGTGTCTAAGCGTTCAAACGATGGCGATAATACATTTAGATGCGTTAAACCATTTATGATTCCCTGCACATCACCCTGCTTTTGCATTTGCTTATAATAAGCTTCAAAATGTTTTATTAAATCTGAGTTACTCTGGGCTCCCATTGTCATGCCACAAACTAATAAAACCAATACTAATATTCTTTTCATGCGTCTTTGTTTTTCTAGGATGCTAAAACTATAAAAATTTAACAGTTACACAAGTAAAAATTTACCAATAATCTTATTAAAAAATTAAAACACTTCACTTAAACTTTAATAATTGTTAAAAACGAAAAATGGCATTCTTAGGATTACTAGAAAAAAAGAATTATATTTAGAACTACTAAATTAAATATTATGGGGATAAAAAGTTTTCAAGGAGCGAGGAAACATCAAGCACAGATGGTTGATGAAACACCTCTAAAAGTGAGTGATTACATGTCTACCGATTTGATTACGTTTACTCCCGATCAAACCATTGAAACTGTAATTGAAGCGTTAATACATCATAGAATTTCGGGTGGACCAGTAATTAATGATAAACACGAATTGGTTGGCATCATTTCGGAAGGAGATTGCATTAAAAAAATTAGCGAAAGTCGCTATTACAATATGCCTATGCAGGATAAAACCATTGAACACTACATGGCTAAAAATGTAGAGACTATTGATGGTAATATGAATATTTTTGACGCCGCCAGTAAATTTTTAAACGCAAAAAGACGACGTTTTCCTATTGTGGAAAACGGCAAACTGGTAGGACAAATTAGTCAGAAAGATATTTTAAAAGCAGCCATGCAATTAAAAGGACAAAATTGGAAGTAGAAGAGAGATAAGCAAAAAATCTTCCAACATTAAAGCTTTTGGTTATTCATTTTCCAAAAGCTTTTTTGTTTGTATCATCTTTACGATTAATAAAAGTATAATTCTAATAACAGCATTGCAAACTAAGCCTTTAAAGATGCCATATCAATTACAAATCTATAATGAACATCGCTTTTCAACATACGCTCGTAAGCTGAATTAATATCTTGAATATTGATAACTTCAATTTCTGAAATTATACCATGCTCTCCACAAAAATCCAGTAGTTCCTGAGTTTCAGCAATGCCTCCAATTAACGAACCCGCAACGGTTTTACGTCCCATAATCATAGGAACAGAATTTAACATTGGATCTAATGGCCCTAAATACCCTACTAATACTAAAGTTCCGTTTGTAGCCAAGGTTCCGACATAAGGGTTTACATCATGAATGTATGGTACCGTATCAATAATAAGATCGAAATGTCCTTGAAATGTATTCATTTGGTCTTTATCTGTAGAAATAATAACCCTGTGCGCTCCCAAGTTCATAGCATCCTTTGTTTTATCAGGAGATCTTGAGAATAAGGTTACTTCGGATCCCAAAGCATTCGCCAACTTTATAGCCATATGCCCGAGTCCACCCAAACCAATTACAGCCACTTTGCTACCCTTCCCAACTTTCCAGTGTCTTAAAGGAGACCAGGTCGTAATTCCGGCACAAAGCACTGGTGCCACGGCAGCCGGGTTCAGGTTAGTGGGCACTTTTAATACAAAATGTTCATCGACGACAATACTTTCGGAATACCCTCCAAAAGTCTGCATATTAAAATACTTGTCATGACCGCCATAGGTACCAACCCATTCCGGACAATACTGTTCTAAATCATTTTCACAATTAGAACACGACCTACACGAATCTACCAAACACCCTACAGCCACGAGGTCACCAACTTTAAAATTTGTAACCGCATCCCCCACATTAGTAACTTTTCCAACAATTTCATGACCGGGAACTACCGGGTAAACCGAAAAGCCCCAATCGTTTTTTGCAAAATGAAGATCGGAATGACAAACTCCACAATACTCTATATCTATCTCAACATCTTTCGCTGTTACTCCCCTTCTTTTAATGCTTAGTTCTCCTAAACCAGCATCACTGGCTTCTGTACCATAAGCTTTAACTTGTTTAACATCCATAATATTCAAATTTTAGATTACTTTAATATTACCATGATTTAGAGCAACTTGCTTTATAAAGATAAGCATAAAATTTAGAATTAAAATATCAAGGTTAATCCATGTTAGACCATGTCTCAGACAAAGCTAATTACAACAGATTCTAACTTTCACGTTTAACCAAAGCATAATAATCTCCTTCTAAAGGCAAGTATCCTTGATCGTAAACAAAGTAATAAACAGTACCCGTTTTTGTAGTGTAGATACTGGTAAAATAATTAAAATCGAAACCAGCTTCAATTAATTTTGCTCTGGAAGTTTTGGTTTTCTGATTAGGATTCAACTGTTCTAAAATTCTGTGATTCTTTCGAAGTCTGTTATTGGTATTTCGAATCAGGTTTTTACTATCCTTATTTACCCGATTGTTATAAGCATTCCGGCAACCATCGCTGCAGAATTTCTTGTCGATGCGACCTACAATTTTTTCACCACATTCTAAACATTGTTTCATAGTATGTGTTTTACGGTTTAGGTTGTTTTTGGTTTTGCACTCTTGTTAACAATTAAGTTGATTGACACAATTGAAAATATTATAATTACAGTTATAGTGTTGTGGCCAACCCCTTTTACAAATCCGTAATCTCATCTAAGATTGCAAAAAGATCATTGAAATCACAATAGGGTTCTGTAACTTTTCTTTGACCTTCTTCTTTTGCTTCGAATTCGTATTCATCTATCAAGTCATTAAATCCAATTACATAGACTTGCATTTTGAATTGACTACTTAAATCCGAATAATCAATTTCATTATTTTTAAATTCAAAATTTTCTTCAAGTTCAACTCCCTTTATTGGTTTATTATTTTTCAAATAAATTAATCTTGTGCACCTACCATAAGAAGCTTCAAATTGTTCTTCGACTTTAACTATTTGATTTTTTGTCTTCCATATTCTTAATATTGCTCCATGATCAACATGACTTTCTGTAATTTTATTCCAGTCATATTCACTCACTTTTAATTCAGAGTTTGAATCAATACTCTTAACATATTTATCAATTTCGTCAGTCAGTTTATTTTGAGAATAACCAATTAAAGTATAAGTAAGAAGTATTAATATTAAATTATATTTCATAGGGACTAGGCAAAATCATATTCAACATCTACTAAATATACAAATTATTCGTTTACAAACGACTACAAACATTTACAAACGAATTTAAACAAGTAATAACCGACTAACATTTCTACCGTATCGCACCTTTGCCTTGTCGAAACATAAGAACTCGATAGTATTAACTGTTTAACCTTAAATTTAAAATTATGAATACGCTTAGAAACAGAGTACAGTTGATTGGAAACTTAGGAAATGACCCTGAAATTATGAATTTAGAATCTGGCAAAACACTGGCCAAATTCACTATTGCAACTAACGAAAGTTATACAAATAATAAGGGAGAGAAAATTACCGACACCCAATGGCATAATGTAATAGCCTGGGGACATACCGCTAAGATTATTGAAAAATATGTAAGTAAAGGCAAAGAAGTAGCTATTGAAGGCAAGTTAACATCACGAAGCTACGACGATAAAGAAGGCAATAAACGCTACATTACAGAGATTGTTTGTAACGAACTTTTAATGTTGGGAAAATAATTAACTGCTACGAATTATTTTCATAAAGTCAAGGCCGTTTAAATAAACGGTCTTGATTATTTTTTTACGTTATCGATATTGAAATAACCGCCTTTATTTTCCTTTCGTTCTAAAGACTGGCTTACAATAAGGTGAGCAACATTAATCATGTTTCTTAGTTCACAAAGCGACGAGGTGATTTTCGATTCTTTATAAAATGCTTCAACCTCATCATGAATTAGCTCCAAACGCTTCTTAGCACGATTTAAACGCTGGTTACTTCTTACAATACCCACATAATTACGCATCAACGCCTGTAATTCTTTTAAATTATGCTGAATTAACACATGTTCTTTAGTAATCGCCGTTCCCTCATCATTCCAATCCGGAATATCTACATCGGCAGATTTATACTCATGTTTCACATGATACTTATAGATATTATGCGCATAAACTAAAGCTTCTAATAACGAATTAGAAGCTAAACGATTCGCACCATGTAAGCCTGTTCTTGTACATTCGCCACAAGCAAATAAATTATCAATGGTCGTTTTTCCTTTTTTGGAAACCTTAATACCTCCACACAAATAATGAGATGCAGGGACTACAGGAATCCAATCAGTTTTAATATCGATATGATTATCTAAACATTTCTGATAAATATTCGGAAAGTGTTTAATGAAGGCTTGAAAATCTAAATGGGTACAATCTAAAAATACATGAGATGCTCCCGATTTTTTTAATTCCCTGTCAATACTTTGCGATACAATATCTCGTGATGCCAATTCAGCACGATCGTCATATTTTAACATAAAACGTTCGCCTTCACCATTTCTCAAATAAGCACCAAAACCTCGAACCGCTTCAGAAATTAAAAATGAAGATTCCCCTTTTGCATCGTACAATGCCGTTGGATGAAACTGTACAAACTCCATATCTTTAATTCGAGCCTTAGCTCGGTATGCCATGGCAATTCCATCGCCTGTAGCAATTACCGGATTTGTAGTATGCCCGTAAACACAACCAATACCTCCGGCCGCTAACAAGGTACTATTTGCCTTTATTGTTGAAATCTCTCCGGTCTCTTGATCAAAGACATAAGCGCCATAACATTTCAACTCTTCAGGATCCGCACCTTCAATATGGTGATTGGTGATTAAATCTAAAGCAAAATGATGGGGTAAAATAGTAATATTTGGCAACTGATGCACACGCATTAATAAAGCACGCTCTATTTCATATCCTGTGATATCTTTATGATGTACCACACGATATTCGGAATGCCCACCTTCTTTACCTAAATCGAATTCTCCCTCGGCGTCCAAATCGAAATTTGCACCCCAAAGTAACAACTCTTCTAGGCGTTCTGGCCCTTCTTTAATCACCATTTTAACCACGTCCTCTTTACAAAGTCCGTCACCGGCAATTAAAGTATCTTTTATATGCTTTTTAAACGAATCGTTTTCCTTATCAAGCACTATGGCTACACCGCCTTGCGCATATTTAGTATTCGATTCGTCTTCGTTTGCCTTAGTAACAATAATGACCTTTCTTTCAGGAAATTTTTCAGCAATTTTAACTGAAAACGTTAATCCGGCAACACCCGAACCAATAACTAAATAATTTGTAGTAACCATGGTTTTACTCGACAATCGAGAATTAAATACTTCGAGTTAACCTCGAATTCAATACTATTTTATATTAAAATTATTGTCTATTTAGACAATTCCAACATGCGTTCAATAGGCAGTAACGCACGCTCTATAATGTTATCCGGTACGTGAATTTGAGGCGATTCGTTTAACAAACAATCGTACAATTTCTGCATGGTATTCATTTTCATAAAATGACACTCACTACAAGCACAAGTGTTATCTTCAACCGCAGGCGCAGGAATTAAATCGGCCGTAGGGATTTCTTCCTGCATTTTATGTAAAATACCTGCTTCGGTAGCTACGATAAACTTTTCGTTTGGATGTTGTTTCACGAAATTAATCATTCCTGAAGTCGACCCGATATACGCCGCCGTATCTAAAATATGTGTTTCAGATTCCGGGTGCGCAATAATCTTATAATCCGGGTGTTTTTTGTGAAGTTCAATTAACTTATCTATAGAAAAGGCTTCATGAACCACACAACTACCATCCCATAGTAGCATATCTCTACCGGTTTCTCTCATTATGTAACGACCAAGATTTTTATCTGGCGCAAAAATAATAGGTGTTTCTTCTGGTATAGACTGAACAATTTTTAATGCGTTTGAAGACGTACAAACAATATCACTTAATGCTTTTATTTCTGCTGAGCAGTTAACATAAGTAATCACGACATGATCTGGATGCGCTTTAGTAAAAGCCTCAAAACTATCAGGAGGACAAGAATCGGCTAACGAACAGCCCGCTTTTAAATCTGGTAACACTACCGTTTTATTCGGGTTTAATATTTTAGCAGTCTCGGCCATAAAGTGCACGCCTGCAAATACTATAATATCGGCATCGGTTTCGGCCGCCTTTTGTGACAAGCCTAAACTATCTCCTACATAATCTGCAATATCCTGAATTTCCGGCACCTGATAATAGTGGGCAAGAATTACAGCATTTTTTTCCTTTTTAAGACGATTTATTTCTTTTACTAAATCTATTGTTTCACTCATATCTTCTCAATTTCATCTACAATCGTACACCGGTGTAAACGCATATTTTTTGCAAATATCATAATTAAAATTATAATGCATTGTGTTTGCCTTAAAAAATAAAGCGGAATTGAATACAAATTATCTATTCTATAAATCTTTTAATTCTTGTTAAAGAAAAAGGCGTTTCTTTAATAAAATTGAAACGCCTTTTAGGAAACTACTAACCATCAATAGCTTAATATTTAACTCACTAGAACCTCATTTTCAAGTTCTAATTCTAAACTTTTTAATGTAAACTCACCTCTTTCCAACTGACTCAAAACATCATTCTTAACATCCTGAAACTTGTTCTGAATATTTAAAAACATGATTTTATAATAAGAAACACCGGCTTTCATATTTGTCAAAAAGGTCTTTAGGTACTTCTCCTCTTTCGCTGTCATATCATTTTTAGCTGCATCCACCTTTTGTTTTAGATAATCGATATAGATAAAAAGCTCCTTAACAAACATATGAGGTCTGTCTGTTCTGGAAATCATATTATCCCGACCATAAATGTGATCGGTCATATTTTCAAGGCTCATAACTTTAGAATAATACGCCATATTAGGTCCCGGACAAATAGAAACGCCTTGGCCTTCTGTTTTTGTATCCAAATTATATTTCAACAACGCAGAAGTCCCTAAACCAACACAAGTACAAGATTTTTCTATAATCTTATTATATTCTTCATTATAAACCTGATCAGACAGATTTAAATCATCTAAAGCTTTAATTTTTAAATGCTGATATTCACGGGATGCCGTACAAACCCCTGTGTCCTTAAATTCTTTATTGAGAGCCACAAACTTTTTAGGACAAGCACTACCCGGACGCCCTTTATTTATCAAGGTTTCCTTTTCTAAATCTTTAGTGTTATTCTTTAGGTTATTAAACGGAATTCCTAATGGCGAGATATCACTTAAATACAAATCGTCTTCTTTAGCTAAAAGCAGCTTATCTATAGTTTTCTCATCAACTGTTGTCGCTTCTGGAACCAATAAAAAAGGCGTTCCCCAACCTATGGCATCTAACTCATATTCATCCAATAAAAACTCATGCTCTTCATGAGTTCCCACACCGCCTTGTGCCGAAATTTTTATCGATAAAGATTCTTCTGGAATAACCCTATTTTGATTTTCCAATTCCTGCTTTAAAATAGATTCAATAGAGCTTCTTAACGTTTCTCGGTTTTCTTTGAATTCAGACAATACAGGTCCCAGCAAATAACCATCGGTAGCAAATGCATGACCTCCACAGTTTAAACCAGATTCTATGCGATACTCTGATACCCAGAGTCCTTTTTTAGCTAAAAATTTCCCCTGAATTAATGCCGAACGATAATCACTTACTTTTAAAATGATTTTCTTTTTAAACTCGCCTTGCTGATTAGGAAAAAAATCTTCAAACGAACTCATATACGCATACAACCGTGGATTCATACCAGCCGAAAGTACCACCGAAGAATTTAATTTGCTATTAGCAAAACCTCTAAATGCCGCATGTGCATCGTTATATTCTACAGGTAGTTTTTCATCTTTATCATAATTATCTTTATCAACTTTGGTCATGATGTTCACATCAATACTCCCTTTAACCAATCGTTGATCTAACCATGATTTAATATCCGATTTTGCCACACCTTTTTCAATTAATGCCTGAAACTCAGTTTTAAGATTACTATGGGTAGGCAGTAAATCTAAATACGTTTTAAAATCATGACTCATTTCGAGCGCTGATTTTTTCATCGCTTCAAACTTTTTATCAACCACATCATGAATTAAATTCAGATAAGAGGTAATACGTTTGGCTCTAAAATCGTCAACTTTATTTGTAATTTCCTGATAAGGTAATTCAAACTTCTCACTATACATTTTTCGTAACTTCTCGATAAGAATATCGTCTACCAGAGAAATCACCGAATCAATTCCATATTGCGCAACTTTTAGGGGTGAATCTATAGTAAAACCAATCCCCATAACCGGAATATGAAACGAATGTGCCTTTTTATTCATAGTTGAATTTTTGGTTACTTTTTTAAAAGGTTAAAAGTAAAGTGTTCATATTTCACTATTTATGACATTTATCATAAAACCAATATTAACCAAGATAAGTAACCATAAGGGTTTCGGGATTATAAAGATTTGTAAGAAACTCTTCTTTTATTTAATTATTCACAACAAGAAATCGATAAATAGAAAATTTTAATAAAACTTTAAGACGATTGCACTTGTTTCTTAGAGCTTCATTACTTTTATGCTTAATTTTCAATTAGAACGATATATGTCTGTAGAACCAAAATTAACGCGATTCAAACAAAACGTATTGTCTAAATACCAAATATACAACAGTATATTTATGACATTACCTTTTGATTCGATCACAAAAACAGGAGTCTTACTCCCATTATTTCATGAAACTTGTAGAAAAGGATTTGCAAACGGAGACGATCCGACCACGATTGTAGACACCTTCTTCAAAAAATATCAGGCAAGGCGTAATAAAGAAAGTCAAATTAATCTGTTATTCAGATTTATACAATACATAGAGCGTCAGGTTGTATTATTTGATGCTATTGAAGATGCCGCCTTCCCGATTGTAAACAACATGGAAGGGATTGGAACTTTAAGAAACCTGAAAGAAGCGTCGAATTCTGAAAACAAACTTGAAGAATTACGCGCGTACCTGGAAGAATTTAAAGTGCGTATTGTATTAACTGCGCATCCAACACAATTTTACCCGGGTTCGGTTTTAGGAATTATTACCGATTTAACCGAAGCCATTAAAAGCAACGACCTGTCTCAAATTAACAATTTATTCGGGCAGTTAGGTAAAACGCCTTTCTTTAAGCACACCAAACCTACGCCTTACGACGAAGCAATTAGCTTAATATGGTATTTAGAGAATGTATTCTATCATTCATTCGGACAGATTTACAACTACATTCAAACCAATATTTACGACGACAGTAAAAAACATAACGAGATTATTAATATTGGATTCTGGCCAGGTGGTGACCGTGATGGAAACCCATTTGTTAAGCCAGACACAACACTTAAGGTAGCTCGTAAGTTAAAGCAGTCTATTTTAAAGAAATATTACGCCGATCTTAAAAATTTAAGAAGAAAACTAACCTTTAGAGGAGTTGAAGATCGTATTATACGTTTAGAAACCATTATCTATAATTACAGTATCGATTTAGACACGCCAGATAAAATTTCGGCAAAAGAGCTACTTACCGAATTATTAAGCATAAGAAACGTTGTCGTTGAACAACACCAGTCGTTATACGAAAACGAAATCAATCAGCTTATTAATAGAATTCACATGTTCAGATATCACTTCGCTACATTAGATATCAGACAGGACAGTAGAATTCACCATTCGGTATTTACAAGTGTAGTCGATCATTTAATTGCTAAAGGAAGTAAGTCTATCCCAAGTAATTATCACGATTTATCGGAAGCTGAACAAATCGATATTTTATCGAAAGTTTCTAATGAAGATATCGATTTTAATGCCTTTGAAGATGAAATGGTTTATAATACTTTAAAGACTATTGAAGCCATAAAAGAAATTCAGGCCACAAACGGAGAAAAAGGTGCTAACCGTTACATTATTAGTAACAACCAGACCGCATTAAACGTGATGCAGCTATTTGCTATGCTAAAAATGGTTGCTTTTAGCGATAATTTAACCGTAGATGTGGTACCTTTATTTGAAACCATTACCGATTTAGAAAATGCACCAGCCGTTATGGAGCAACTTTACAGCAACCCACAATACATGGCGCATTTAAAAGAAAGAGGCATGAAACAAACCATTATGCTTGGGTTCTCAGACGGAACTAAAGATGGTGGTTATTTAATGGCAAACTGGGGTATTTACAAGGCCAAAGAACTGTTAACCGAAATGTCTAGAAAATACGATGTTACCGCCATATTCTTTGACGGTCGTGGTGGACCGCCAGCACGTGGAGGAGGAAAAACGCATCAGTTCTATTCTTCATTAGGTCCAACTATTGAAGATAAAGAAGTACAGCTAACCATCCAGGGACAAACCATTAGTTCTAATTTCGGAACTTTAGACTCATCGCAATACAACCTTGAGCAATTAATTAGTTCTGGTATTAAAAACAGGCTAACCGAGAAAAACATGCTTTCTGATGAAGATCGCGTTGTTATGAACGATTTAGCTGAAACAAGTTATCAGGTTTACAAAGACTTTAAAGGACACGAGATGTTCATTCCATATTTAGAACGCATGAGTACTTTAAAATACTACGCGAAAACGAATATCGGAAGTAGACCTTCAAAACGTTCGAAATCTGACAAATTAATTTTCTCCGATTTAAGAGCCATTCCTTTTGTTGGATCCTGGAGCCAGTTAAAACAAAATGTACCAGGATTCTTTGGTGTAGGTACTGCTTTAAAGAAATATGAAGAGCGTGGAGAATTCCACAAAGTGGAACAACTTTACAACAACTCTAAATTCTTCAAAACGTTGTTAGAAAACAGTATGATGTCGTTAACCAAATCGTTCTTCGATTTAACTAAATACATGTCTAAAGACGAAGAATTTGGCGCGTTCTGGAACATCATTTATACCGAGTATCAAACTACAAAATCGTTGCTTTTAAAGCTAACGGGATACAGCGAATTAATGGAAAACGAACCATCTGGCAAAGCTTCAATTGAGGTAAGAGAATCGATTGTTCTTCCTTTATTAACCATACAGCAATATGCCCTTAAGAAAATTCAGGAGTTAGAAAAACAAGGAGTTCCGGTTGATGATGAAGAAAAGAAAATTTTCGAAAAAATCGTAACACGTTCACTTTTTGGTAATATTAATGCCAGTAGAAATTCTGCTTAAAAATAAATTACATTTTACACAAATAGAAAAAGCCTTCGATATCGAAGGCTTTTTCATTTCCTTAATAGATCACCTCAACTATTCTGGTTGATTATTTTAAAAAATTTATCGGGTAATTTTACATTGAGAGACTGGCAAATAATCTGTAGTATCAACGAATCAGCCTCTTCTTATTACAACAAAACTTCGGCAGACAACTTAACTATTAATTAAAATAAAAAAAGGATAGCTTGCCATTTACATAACAAACCATCCTTTTTCACACTAACTAAAACGATATATAATTAGTTGTCATTTAACCTGAAATCCGGATAAGCATCCATTCCATGTTCATGACCATCTAACCCTTCAATTTCTTCTTTTTCAGACACTCTGATACCTACAGTTTTCTTAAGTACATAAATAATTACAAACGATGACACTACACAAATAGCAGCATAACAAAGCACACCTATTAATTGCGTTAAGAAACTATGATCTGGGTTTGTAGAAAAGATTCCAACTGCTAAAGTCCCCCAAATACCACATACCAAATGCACTGCAATAGCTCCAACAGGATCATCTAGTTTTAACTTATTATCTACAAAGCTTACAGCCAACACGATTAACACACCTGCAATAACACCAATAATGATTGCACTGGTTGGAGAAACCACATCAGCTCCAGCAGTAATACCTACTAAACCTCCTAAAATACCATTTAAGAACATGGTTAAATCCATGTTTTTATACATAGCAGTAGATAACAACATAGCTGATACTCCACCTGCAGCAGCGGCTAAACAGGTTGTTACCAACACTAAAGACGTTAATCCAGGATCAGCTGAAAGTACAGAACCACCGTTAAATCCGAACCATCCTAACCAAAGAATTAATACTCCGGCAGTAGCTAATGGAATACTGTGTCCTGGAATCGCCTGCGCTTTTCCTTCTTTAAATTTACCAATTCTAGGCCCTAAAAGACAAACCGCTACAACAGCAGCCCATCCTCCTACAGAGTGCACTAATGTAGAACCTGCAAAATCATAGAAGCCCATAGCATCCAAAAATCCGCCACCCCATTTCCAAGAACCAGCAATCGGATATACTAAACCTACATATATTAAGGTAAAGATCATGAAAGGAACAATTTTAATACGCTCTGCTACAGCTCCCGACACAATCGTTGCTGCGGTTGCCGCAAACATCCCTTGAAATAAGAAGTCTGTCCAGTACGTATACCCTTCATTATATGTTAAATCTAAAGCACCCTCAGCTGTTAACGGCGAATCTAATCCGAAACCGGCAAATCCTATAATACCATTAAACTCTCCCGGGTACATTAAATTAAATCCAACCAAGCAGTATAATAACAACCCGATTGTGATGATAAATATGTTTTTAAATAATATGTTTATTGTATTTTTTTGTCTAGTTAAACCAATTTCCAAACATGCAAATCCCAAGTGCATGAAAAAAACCAGTGCTGTACAGATCATCATCCATACATTATTTGTAGTAAGTAATTCCATTGTTATTAGTTATTTAATCTTTTAAGATGCTATTATTATTTTAATGTTTCTCCTCCCTTTTCTCCTGTTCGTATTCTGTAACATTCTGTAATGTCTGAAACAAAGATTTTACCGTCGCCTACTTCACCTGTTCCTGCTGAACCCAAAATAGCCTGAATGGTAGCCTCTTCAAAATCATCATTAACAACAATAGATAAATACCTACGCTGAATATCTGAAGTACTGTAACTTATACCTCTGTAAACATGTCCTTCTTTTTCATTACCAATACCAGTAACATCCCAATACGAAAAGAAGTTAACACCTACTTCGTGTAAAGCTTCCTTAACCACACGAAATTTAGATTTTCTAATAATTGCTTCAATTTTTTTCATAATATCCTCTTATTTGTTTAGTTAGTTAAATTTAGAAAAATATCTTTTCTCATAATTCCATCCATCTTCATAAACAGTTAAAAAGATGCCTTGTGAACACAAGACATCTTTTAAACAAAACTCTAATTTCTATAAAGAAATCGTTCTTATAATTTTTTTACTATTCTATTTCTCTTTGTCTCTTACCTGCGTAAGCAATAGATCCGTGCTCAGAAATATCAAGACCTGCAATCTCTTCAGCTTCTGTTACGCGTAAACCACCACAACACTTACTAATAATGGTCAAGAATATCCAAGATGTTGCTAATGCCCACACAGCATAAGCTACAACTCCGATGGCCTGAGCAGCTAATTGAGCTACACCTCCACCATTTAAGATACCAATACCTGCATCACCATCGATACCCCAAAGACCTATTACTAAAGTCCCCCAAGCACCAGCAATACCATGTACAGAAATGGCACCTACAGCATCATCTATTTTTAATTTACTTTCTACAAGTCCAATAGAAATCACCACTAAAATACCACCTATTAAACCAGCTAAAACAGCTCCCCATTCGCTCATATTACCACATCCTGCAGTAATACTAACAAGACCAGCTAAAGCACCATTTAAAGTCATACTTAAATTTGGTTTTCCATTTTTAATCCAAGTGAATAATAAAGCACTTAAAGCACCAGCAGCTGCAGCTAAGTTAGTTACTAATACTACTTGAGAAGCAGCAGTAGAATCGTCGCCACCCCAAGCTAATTGAGAACCACCGTTAAACCCGAACCATCCTAACCAAAGGATAAACACCCCTAGTGTAGCATACATCTGGTTGTGACCATGCATTTCAATTGGTTTACCATTTAAGAATTTTCCAATTCTAGGTCCTACCATCCAAGCAGCAACAAGTGCAGCCCATCCTCCAACAGAGTGAACGATTGAAGATCCTGCGAAATCGATAAATTCAGCTGGCATCCATTCAGCGTTTAACCATCCGCCATTCCATTCCCAACCACCAGCGATTGGATAGATTAGAGCTGTAATGATAATACTAAAAATAGCATACGTAGTATACTTTGTTCTTCCAGCTATTGCTCCAGATACAATGGTTGCAGCTGTAGCAGCGAATACTGTTTGGAAGAATAAATCGGCAGCTCCTTGTGAAAACACAAAACCACCCCAGTGGAAAAATCCACCTCCCGAAACATCAGCTCCGTACATTAACGAATACCCGATAAACCAGAATGCCAACGACCCAACAGCGATGTCAAGGAAGTTTTTCATAGCAATATTTACAGCATTCTTAGAATCTGTCATACCAGACTCAACTAAAAAGAATCCTGCTTGCATAAAAAATACTAAGATACCAGAGATCAGCATCCATAGCATCCCCATATCGCCCTTGATTGATTCTGCTAAAGCATCAACCGCAGCGGTATCCTGAATTAAAAGAGGCATGTTTAATAAAGACATATTATATAATTTTTAAGGGTTAGATTGTTTTGGAAGGTGAAGTAAGTTGGTTAGTTAGTATGTACCCCACCCTCCATTATAGTTTATTTAAAATTTATTGCATGCTTTTATATTAGAATGAATAGATTGCTGCAAGAGTAAAAGCAGCTAAGTTATCTGTTGCAGCACCATCACTATCAACATATGGCATAGCATCAGTCCAAGAATCTAATCTAATCTCTGGCTTGATGATTAGGTTATCAACTGAATAACTTCCAGTTAAAGTAAGAGCTAATACACTTTCTTCATCTGGATTAGCATCACCATGTAAACCAAAATACTCACCTCTTAACCCTAAGCTAAAAGAATCAGACATTCCATATTGAGGATATAATGCAGCTCCGTAGAAACCAGAACCATCATTATCGTTGTACGCAGCATTGATACCTAAATAAAATGCATCAGATAAATCAAAACCACCAGTATAATCAACTTCGAAACCTAAACCTCCGTGCTCTCCGCTGTCATAATATAAGTTTAAGAACTGACCTGAATACCCTAACTGAGCACCAAATGCATATTCTCCAGTCCAAGATGTATCGTTAGTATCCCATGGATTAGTTACAGCTAACATTAAGCTTAAATCATCAGATAAAGCAAAATCAGCTTTTAAACCCATATGTGAGAAAGGCCCATTTGAAAATAAGTAAGAACAGCTGTAGTTAAAGTTTGCCGCTGGAGCGATAACCTCGTATCCTAAAAACGTATTCCATCTACCAAATGTTAACGTTGTACTTTCAGATACATTCCAGTATACATACGCCTGGTTAACGATACCGTCTACGATATCAGTATTAAATGTAGCACCAGCTCCTCTAGGCCCGGTAACTAAGTCAAGAACAGCTCCTACTTTTTCACCTTCGTAGCTAGCTATTAAATTTCCCATACCTAATGCAAAACCAGACTGACCTGCGAAAGCTGTTCCAAACGATTGTCCCATATTGTCTGAAGCTGTCAAATAAGTTTGGTAGTAAGCATCTACGCTACCTGAAATAGACAAAGCAGGTTTTTTGTCCTCCTGAGCAAACAGTGTCGTAGCTGCAAAAAGCATTGAAAGAGTAAGTAGTTTTTTCATAATGTTTAATTTAAGTTATTAATGTTTTTTGGTTAATTTTTCCTTAAGAACGTCGTAAACTTATGTTAAAAAAACTTAACCCCCATAAAAAATAGGGGTACAACTTAAACTTTTATAGATATTCTAATTTTATCCCTTTTTTTTTAAGGGTACTGTTTTATTTTTTTGATTTTTTTGAATTTTAACAACTCGACATATTGAATTATCATCAATATTTAATGTTTTTTAATGCGTTAAATTCTATTTATTGAAATATTCATTAAAATAATTTCAGTTATCTCAATTAAACACTGATAATAACACTTTGAGTATTTATTAAAAATTTAGGTATTTATTAACATATAATTATTTTTATCTTCACTTCTCTCCTAATATCGAAATAATGAAATCGTCATTATTTTTATTTAAAATCTATACATATATTCGCTTATTAAGTCACTTTTCAAAACCAAAATTTGTTGATTATGCTGAAGAAACAAGGAATGTATTTACCTGAGTTTGAACATGAAAATTGTGGTGCTGGTTTTATTTGTAATCTTAACGGTGAGAAGACAAATCAAATCATACACGATGCATTAGAAATTCTTGTAAAACTAGAACATAGGGGAGGCGTTAGTGCCGATGGAAAAACTGGTGATGGTGCCGGTTTATTGATTGATATTCCTCATGATTATTTTAAGCGTGTATGCAGCTTTAGTTTACCAGAACAAAGAGAGTATGCCGTAGGTATGGTTTTTTTACCAAAAAACACCAACCAATATAAATTCTGTAAAGATATTTTCGAGAAGGAAATAAAAGCTCAGGGGCTTTCTATTTTAGGATGGCGTAAAGTACCTGTAGATTCGTCTCAATTAGGTGAAATCGCATTAGCGTCTGAACCTACTATTGAACAGTTATTTGTAGGTAAAACCGAAGAGATTTCGGAAGATACTTTTAAAGCTAAACTATATGCTGCTCGTAAAATTACCGAGCACACGATTAGAACATCAAAAATTTCTGAAAGCGGCTATTTTTATGTACCAAGTTTATCAACAACAACATTGATATATAAAGGTATTATCATGCCTGAAGATATCGGACCATACTACACCGATTTACAACAAATCGATTTAGTAACCCGTCTGGCTTTGGTACACCAGCGTTTCTCAACCAACACCATGCCAACATGGGAACTGGCTCAGCCATTCCGCTTCATGTGTCAAAATGGTGAAATCAACACCCTTCGTGGAAACGTAAGTAGAATGCGTGTTCGTGAGGAAATTATGAAGAGTGAAGTCTTCGGACCTCAAATTGATAAATTATTCCCAATCATATTACCAGGAAAGTCAGATTCTGCCTCTATGGATATGGTTGTTGAATTATTAACACATACCGGAAGATCATTGCCAGAAATTATGATGATGATGATTCCTGAAGCCTGGGAAAAACACAAAACCATGTCGCCAGAGCGTAAAGCATTTTACGAATACAATGCTTGTATTATGGAACCATGGGATGGCCCTGCTTCTGTACCATTTACCGATGGTGATTATATTGGAGCCCTTCTTGATCGTAACGGATTAAGACCATCGCGTTACACCGTAACTAAAAGTGGAAAATTAATCATGTCTTCTGAAGTTGGTGTTGTAGATATCGAACCAGACGATATTAAAGAACACGGTCGTTTAGAACCAGGAAAAATGTTCCTGGTAGATATGAACGAAGGCCGCATTGTTAGTGACGAAGAAATTAAAAATAAGGTGGTTTCTGAACGTCCTTACCAGGAATGGTTAAACAAAACCAGACTACATTTAAGAGATGTAGCCTATACCAACGAAACCTGTCCGATTGAGACAATAGACATTAAAACAAGACAACGTTTATTCAATTACACGTTCGAAGACATACAAGAGGTTATTACCCCTATGGCCATTGACGGCAAAGAAGCCTTAGGGTCTATGGGTATCGATACGCCATTAGCAGTGTTGTCAGACCGACCTCAACTTATTTCAAATTACTTTAAACAATTATTCGCGCAGGTAACCAATCCGCCATTAGATGGTATTCGTGAAGAAATTGTAACCGATATAGCTCTAAACTTAGGTAAAGACCGTAATATTTTTAGCATTACCGAAAGACAATGTAGAAAGTTACGTATTCAAAATCCGGTGATTTCTAATGCCGATTTAGAAAAAATAAGAACCATTTCTGTTGAAGGATTCAAGGCAGAAACTATTCACATGCTTTACCCAAAAAGTCAAGGACTTAATGGTTTAGAAAATGCTTTAGAAGATATTATTGTACAGGTTACTAAAGCCTTGGAACGTGGCACAAACATCATCATCTTATCAGATCGTGGTGTTAACAAAGACTTCGCTCCTATTCCTGCTTTATTAGCATGTTCTTATGTTAACCACCAGATGAACCGTTTACGTAAGCGTTCGTACTTCGATATCATCATCGAATCTGCAGAACCTCGCGAACCGCATCATTTCGCAACCTTATTCGGTTACGGAGCCAGTGCCATTAACCCGTACATGGTTAACGAAATCATTAGAATGCAGGTGAAAGAAGGTTTCATTGAAGGCATGGATGAAGATAAAGCTGTGACTAACTTCAATAAAGCTATCGGCAAAGGACTTCTAAAAATTATGAACAAAATTGGAATCTCTACATTACACTCGTACAGAGGTTCTCAAATTTTCGAAATTGTTGGTTTCAACTCACAATTTGTTGAAAAATATTTCCCATACACTGCTTCAAGAATTGAAGGTATCGGACTTTACGAAATTGAAAAAGAAATTAACGAACGTTACAAGCAAGCTTACCCTGATAACTTAATCGATAAGAAATTAGGTTTAAATATTGGAGGCGATTATCGTTGGAGACGTAATGGTGAACGCCACATGTTTAACCCGACTACCGTTTCTAAATTACAACAAGCTGTTCGTTTAAGCGATCAGAAAAGCTACGATGTTTACGCTCAGGCTGTAAACGATCAGGCTGAAAACTTAATGACTATTCGTGGATTATTCGAATTCGATAATTTAGATCCAATTCCACTTGAAGAAGTAGAACCATGGACAGACATTGTAAAACGTTTCAAAACCGGAGCGATGTCTTATGGGTCGATTTCTCGTGAAGCACACGAAAACTTAGCCATTGCAATGAACCGTATTGGTGGTAAGTCGAACTCTGGTGAAGGTGGAGAAGACAGACGTCGATTCCATCCAGATGTAAACGGTGATAGCCGTAACTCGGCCATCAAGCAGGTAGCTTCTGGACGTTTCGGTGTAACATCGCACTACTTAACCAATGCAAGAGAGATTCAAATTAAAATGGCCCAAGGTGCGAAACCTGGAGAAGGTGGACAGCTTCCTGGTGAAAAAGTTTTACCTTGGATTGCTTCTGCCCGTAACTCAACACCTTTTGTTGGATTAATTTCACCACCGCCTCACCACGATATTTACTCTATTGAAGATTTAGCTCAGCTTATTTTCGACTTGAAAAATGCAAACCGTGAAGCGCGTATTAACGTGAAATTAGTATCAGAAGTTGGTGTAGGTACTATCGCTGCCGGTGTAGCAAAAGCCAAAGCTGATGTGGTATTAATTTCAGGATATGACGGTGGTACTGGAGCTTCCCCACTAACCTCTTTAAAACATGCAGGTTTACCTTGGGAGCTTGGTTTAGCTGAGGCACAACAGACTTTAGTACTTAACAACTTACGTAGCCGTATTGTTGTAGAGTGCGACGGACAATTAAAAACAGGACGTGACGTAGCTATCGCTGCCTTATTAGGAGCTGAAGAGTTTGGATTTGCAACTGCACCGTTAGTAGCTTCAGGATGTATCATGATGCGTAAATGTCACTTAAATACATGTCCTGTAGGTATTGCAACTCAAGACAAAGAATTACGTAAAAACTTTAAAGGTACGCCTGAGCACGTTATTAACTTCTTCTATTATGTTGCTGAAGAGTTAAGAGGCATCATGGCTCAGTTAGGATTTAGAACACTTGCTGAAATGGTTGGTCAAACACATAAAATCAACGCCAATAAAGCGATTACACACTATAAAGCAAAAGGTTTAGATTTATCTGCTATTCTTCACAGACCGGAAGCATACAGCAAAATGACCGTAAGAAATACTGAAAAACAAGATCACAATTTAGATGAAGTTTTAGATTTCACGATCTTAAAAGATTCTCACCGCGCTTTATATAGAAAAGAGAAAATGGATTTAGCTTACCCAATCCACAATACAGATCGTACGGTTGGTGCTATTGTAAGTAATGAAATCTCTAAAATATACGGGCACTTAGGGTTACCTGAAGACACCTTAAACATCAGTTTTACAGGATCGGCAGGACAAAGTTTCGGAGGATTTGGTGCTCATGGTTTAACTTTCAAACTAGAAGGAAATACGAACGATTACTTAGGAAAAGGATTATCCGGAGCGAAATTAATTGTTAAGAAACCTGCCAAAGCCGACTTTATTGCTGAAAACAACATCATCGTAGGAAACGTTTGTTTATTCGGAGCTATTGAAGGTGAAGCTTACATTAACGGTATTGCCGGAGAACGTTTCGCTGTTAGAAACTCTGGAGCGAAAGCCGTTGTAGAAGGTGTTGGAGACCACTGTTGTGAGTACATGACAGGAGGTAAAGTGGTAGTTCTTGGTAAAACAGGAAGAAACTTTGCAGCTGGTATGAGTGGTGGTATCGCTTACGTTTACGACCCAGAAAATAAGTTTACTAACGGATTATGTAACACGGAGACTATTGAATTCGAAGAGTTATCTGCTGAAGATGCTAACGATTTAAAATCAATGATTCAAAAACACGTGGCTTATACAGATAGTAACAAAGGAAAAACACTGCTTGAAGACTGGGAAAACAGCTTAGCAAACTTTGTAAAAGTGATGCCAACCGAATACAAACGTGCACTTAAGCGTTTAGAGACTGAAGAACAAATGGTAGAAGAATTAGAAATAGCATAATTGTCATGGGAAAAGTAACAGGATTTAAAGAATTTGAAAGACAAGATGAAGGTTACACGCCTGTAAAAGACCGTGTACAACACTATAAAGAATTTACAGTTCCGTTAAGCGACGTCGAAATCACAAAACAAGGTTCTCGTTGTATGGATTGTGGAATACCGTTTTGCCACAGTGGCTGTCCGCTTGGTAACTTAATTCCGGATTTCAACCATATGGTACACCAAGGTGAGTGGCAAAAAGCCTCTTGGTTATTACACTCAACCAATAATTTCCCTGAGTTTACAGGTCGTTTATGCCCTGCTCCGTGTGAAAAAGCATGTGTATTAGGTATTATTGAAGATCCGATTTCAATTGAAAACATTGAAAAAAACATCGTTGAACGCGCCTTTAAAGAGGGATGGATTAAACCGCAGCCACCTAAAACAAGAACTGGTAAAACAGTTGCCGTTGTAGGATCTGGTCCTGCTGGTTTGGCAACTGCTCAACAATTAAACAGAGCTGGTCATACCGTAACTGTTTTTGAGCGTGATGATGAAGTTGGAGGTTTATTACGTTATGGTATTCCTAACTTTAAATTAGAGAAAGAAATCATCGATCGTCGTTTAGCGATCTTAAAAGCTGAAGGGATTACGTTTAAAACCAATGTCAATGTTGGTGTAAACTACGACGTTGAAAAACTTCACGAATTTGATGCCGTTGTGCTTTGTGGTGGTGCTACCGAAAGACGCAGCTTACCAACTCCTGGCATTGACGCCGATGGTGTAGTTCAAGCTATGGATTTCTTAACACAACAAACTAAAGTAGTTTTTGGTAAAGAAGTTAAAGATCAGGTATTAGCTACAGGTAAGGATGTTATTGTTATTGGTGGTGGAGATACCGGGTCAGATTGTATTGGTACGTCTAACCGTCATGGAGCAAAATCGGTTGTAAACTTCGAGATTATGCCGAAACCACCAGGACACCGTTCTCCAACAACGCCTTGGCCTTTCTGGCCTTTACAGTTAAAAACATCGTCTTCTCACGAAGAAGGTGTTGAACGTAACTGGTTAATTAACACCAAAGAATTCGTTAAAGATGAAAATGGTAAATTAATCGCGTTAAAAACGGTTAATGTTGAATGGAAAATGGTTCCGGGAGAGCGCCCACAATTAATAGAAATTGCAGGCACCGAGAAAACCTGGCCATGTGACTTAGCCTTATTAGCACTTGGATTTACAGGTCCTGAGGCAACAATAGCTCAAAAATTAGGCATTGAAACCGATGCCCGTTCTAACTACAAAGCAGAATATGGTAAATACCAGACAAATATCCCAAATATATTTACTGCCGGTGATATGCGTCGCGGACAATCATTAATAGTTTGGGCCATTTCTGAAGGTAGAGAAGCCGCAAGACAAGTTGATATTTATTTAATGGGTAAGTCAGATTTACCTACTAAAGATGCCTCTGGAGATTTAGTAGCTCTTTAATTATCAATAATTTAAAAATTAACAAAACCCTCTTACAGATAATTGTGAGAGGGTTTTTAATTATTACCTCCTCAATTTTTAATATCGTTTATTTTCAAATTTTAAAAAATACCTCCCTTTTAGTTCATTTTTAAAAATAATTAACTTAAAAAATAGCATAGAATGTTATATTTGTTTTAAACAACTGTATTTAGATGTTTAAAAGAGCAATAGCAATATGTCTTACTACAATTTTCATGGCGTTAATTACAGCGCCATCGGTAATTGCTGTTCTGGACGATTCTATTGATACTTCTATTTTTTATTCTATGGCAGAAGAAGAAGAAAATGGTAAATGTAAAAGTTTAGTTTCTCCCTTCTCATTACAAACACATGAAGGTTTAACAAACTTTTCAATTAATAACTTTCAGTTTTATACCTATCGTTTTAAAACCTATCCGAAACCACATTTAAATTTGGTTTCACCACCTCCCGAACAATACTTATCATAATCTTATAAGAGTTCTTGAACTCTACCTTTATTGTAAATATTAACATATTCCTTCTTAACAGTTGGAAAAAATTATTAATGATATGTTTAAAACTTTAAAAAACGACTTGCCTGCAAGTATCGTAGTATTCTTTGTTGCATTACCTCTTTGTTTAGGTATTGCTTTAGCCAGTGGTGCGCCGTTATTCTCCGGATTAATTGCCGGTATAATTGGTGGAATTGTTGTAGGAGGTCTTAGTGGATCTAAAATTGGCGTTAGTGGTCCCGCTGCCGGTTTAGCAGCCATAGTATTGACTGCAATTGGCTCTCTTGGTGGCTACCAAAACTTTTTGGTTGCCGTTGTTATTGCCGGAATCATTCAAATTGTATTTGGCGTTTTAAAAGCGGGAGTTATTGGATACTATTTCCCTTCTTCGGTTATTAAAGGTATGCTTACCGGTATTGGTATCATCATTATTTTAAAACAAATTCCACACTTTTTTGGATACGATGCCGAACCTGAAGGTGCCGATAGCTTTATTGAAGCATCAGGAGAGAACACTTTCTCTGCTATTCTACACATTGTAGACAATATTACTTTAGGCTCAATGATTGTAGGGTTTATTGGATTGGCAATTATTCTGTTTTGGGACAAAGTTTTATCTAAAAAAGCAAAATTCTTTCAGGTTATTCAAGGCCCATTAGTAGCTGTTGTTGTTGGTATAATTTATGTTATTCTTACTTCAAGCTCAGATAGTATCTCAATTCTTGATAAACACCTGGTAAGTGTTCCAGTTCCGGAAGACACAACGTCTTTTTTTAATCAGTTCAGCTTTCCAAATTTTTCTGCAATTACAAATACAGAAGTCTGGATTGTAGCCTTTACCATGGCTTTGGTTGCAAGTTTAGAAACCCTGTTATGCGTGGAAGCTTCCGATAAAATTGACCCTGATAAAAACGTAACCCCAACTAACCGCGAACTTTTAGCTCAAGGTGCAGGAAATATTGTTTCCGGTCTTATTGGAGGTTTACCAATTACACAGGTTATTGTTAGAAGTTCTGCCAATGTTCAGTCTGGTGGTAAAAGCAAATTATCGACTATCCTACATGGTTTTTTCCTGTTAATTTCGGTAATATTAATTCCTAGATTATTAAATATGATTCCTTTGTCGGTTTTAGCAGCCGTGCTATTAGTTGTAGGTTACAAACTGGCTAAACCTTCATTATTTAAAACCATGTACGCCTTAGGTTGGAAACAATGGCTTCCTTTTATAACAACAGTTCTGGGTATAGTTTTTACAGATTTATTGGTCGGCATTAGTTTAGGACTCTTAGTCGGTATTGTTGTCGTTTTACTAAAGAGCTATCAAAACTCACATTTCCTACATATTGAAGATAAAAGTAATGGCAAACACCAAATAAAAATGACATTAGCAGAAGAGGTTACCTTCTTTAACAAAGGTGCCATTCTTAAAGAATTAGACAGTTTACCAATAAATACTATTTTGGAAATCAATTTAATTAAAACCCGATATCTGGATAATGATGTCATAGAAATTCTAGAAGATTTCTTATTTAAGGCCAAAGAACGTCATATAGATATCAAACTGGTTTCTAAACGTGGTACTGTTCATAACCCTGAAAGCTTTATTCAATTCTTTAACGAAAGGCCAAAATCTGATTTAAGCCTAAGTTAGATCCAATTGCCTAAACAAAGATAAAATCTTAAATTTGGCCCGTTTATTATAACATTTTCAATTACAACATCAATTTCAAAGCTAATATTATTTGCTTGAAAACAACATATTACTTAAACGTTTAAAATACTATGAAAGCACATACTAGAGAAACCCAAGCAACAATGACTCCTAAAAAGTCATTACAATTCCTAAAAGAAGGAAACCTAAGATTCCAACAAAACCTTAAAGCAAACCGAAACCTTTTAGAACAAGTAAACGATACCAGTGATGGACAATTTCCTTTCGCTACCATTTTAAGTTGTATAGATTCTAGAGTATCTGCCGAATTGGTTTTCGACCAAGGTCTTGGAGATATTTTTAGTGTTCGTATAGCAGGAAACTTTGTTAACGAAGACATTTTAGGAAGCATGGAATTTGCTTGTAAACTAGCAGGAACCAAACTTATTGTTGTTTTAGGTCATACCAGCTGCGGCGCAGTAAAAGGTGCTTGCGACGATGCTAAATTAGGGAACTTAACAGCAATGCTTTCAAAAATTAAACCTGCGGTTGAAGAAGTAACAGAACCATCAGACCCAAGCTTAAGAAACTCAAAAAACTCAGAGTTTGTTGATAATGTAGCTCAGAAAAACGTTTTACTTACTATCGACAGAATACGTAAAGAAAGTGAAGTTTTAAACGAAATGGAACAGAAAGGAGAGATTATGATTGTTGGTGCCATGTACGACATTAATACAGGCGAAGTAACATTTAATGAGTAAATTAAATATCATATTAAAATACCCTCAAGCGTTCATTTAATTATGAGCGCTTTTTTTATGACTTAAACCGTCTGGTATTGCATTTGATATAAATAGTATCCAAAACCAATAAAAGCGTCGTGTAAAGCCTTTAAAATAACTCTCCGGTAGTGAACGTATACTAAACAAAAAAGCCTTTATCGATAATGATAAAGGCTTTTGTTATTTGAAGTTTTGTGACCAGGCTGGGGTTCGAACCCAGGACCCTAACATTAAAAGTGTTATGCTCTACCAGCTGAGCTACCTAGTCTTTCATAGCTTGCATATCTGTCATTACACAAGGCATATAATAAAAAATCCTCAGTCTATTCTATAAGACTGAGGATCAAAAAAGGCAACGACCTACTCTCCCACAAATGGCAGTACCATCGGCGCTAACGGGCTTAACTTCTCTGTTCGGAATGGTAAGAGGTGAGCCCCGTCGCTATAATCACCTTAAATTTTAGGTTGTTG
>NZ_JANIAC010000005.1 GCF_024723255.1 Aestuariibaculum sp. M13 | reverse complement strand
TTAAGATGTCTCGTTCTAACTCGGCTTCTTTTAATGCCTTTTTCAATCGAGATATCTCTTTTTCTTCATCGGTCATTTTAGGATTACCACGGCCAGGGAAACTGTTGTTACCGTAATCTTTTAACTCCCTACGCCAACGGTAAAGTACTGATGGAAATATATCCAAGTCTTCACATACTTGTTTTACATTGCCTTTGGCATAACTTAACTCGACTGCTTTTTGTTTAAATTCTAAGGTGTAATGTTTAGATTTTCTTCTCATAATTGCTAAGATAAAAACTAACTAACATTTTCTCTCATCTTTATGTCCAGTCTAATATAGGAAGTCCATTGTAAAAATGAAGATGTTTATAGAACAGCAAGACAATGGTTTGATTGGTTAATTGATGAAGTTGAGAAACAAAGTAAAGAATGGGCTTTAATAGTTCCAAAAGCACTAGGTGGTTTACCTCCCGTTATTTTAAATGGAAAAATTCAAATATTATACAAAGGGTCGCTTCCAAAACAAGAATTATTAGATTTAAAATTCACAATATCTAATCAAAGAATATTTGAAATATTTGAGGGAGCAGCTTTATATGATGATGCCGAATTCGTGTTTATAAGAGAAATTGTTCAAAATTCTATTGACGCAACAAAAATCCAAATATGGAAAGACATTTGCAGTGGAATCTATGACTTCATTATAAGACCCCATTTAAAAAATATATATCCAAATATAGGCGATGACTTTGATGTAATTCCAAATATTAAATTCCCTGATGATATCCCTCAAGAAATTTACGGAAACTATCCTATTTTACTAAGTGTTGACTGGGATGAAAATGATTCAAACCTATTGACTATTACGTGTAAAGATAATGGAACTGGAATATCTGAAGAAAATTTAATTCGAATGACGAGAAAGGTTGGAGAAAGTAGAAAACTTGACAAAGCATTCCTTGACATTAAGGACAGTTTGCCCTTTTGGCTAAAACCAACGGGAGCTTTTGGAATCGGCCTCCAATCATTATTCATACTTACAGATAGTTTTACTATTCAAACCAAAGCAGAAAATGAGACGCCTAAAGAAATAATTTTCAGATCTGCAAAAAAGCAGAACTACTGCTCCATCCTTGATAAAGAACCTCTTATAAAAAAAGGAACAAGATTAATCCTAAAAATAAATAAAGAAAGATTCGCCGAAATATTTAAAAATTCATTCTCTTTTGAAATAATAGACTCATATGATTACTATACGGACAATAAAGGAAGTATATACCTTTACAAAATGCATGATTACTTATTAAGCGAATTAAGTAATATTGAATTCTTAAATATTAACTTTCTTGAGGATGGCTTAATTAAAACTGTTAAACAAAAATCTACAACACAAGATTTAACACTTGTTGACTCAAAAATAAACATTGAACAAACTAGTAAAATAATCTCGTATGAAACAGAAAATTCGCTTCCCTTTATAGTATACGAATCTGGATTTATTGGAACTGAAATATTTTTTAATTTTATTAGTTCATTTGAATCTGTTGACTTAGAATACCGACAACCTCACTACAAAAACTTATACTATGTTAGGGATATACCTGTAAAGGATAATACTTACGGTTTTTACAAATCCAATTATTTTGGGTTAATGTGGAATTTACTTAGCCCGAAATCAGATAAAATCTTAAGCCTCTCAAGAAACAAACTTATAAGCAAAACAAAGAATTCATTGAATTCAACATTGTTGTACGATATATTTCCAATTGTAATTACAGAAATTAAAGATCTGTTTGAGAAAAATTATGGAAAATACAAAATGGATGAATCTTCAAAATCTTGTGTTTATTTTCATATCATAATGTCATGTATAATAAATGATAATCCTAATGTAGAAATTAAACACAACTTGCTGAATAATTTAAAAATACCTACATTACTAATTGAATCTATAACAAATAAGGATGAGGAAATCAATGCAAAAGACTTTTTTAATCTAGAGAAATTAATTGTTGTTTCTGGAAATTCTTCTGGCGGTTCTAAAGAACGTAACTTCCAAATTAAACAAACAGTTTATGAATCACTAAAAACAGACTGTGAAAAAGAAAATGTAGATGCAATAGTCTGGGCTAATCAATACTTTGACATATACCTTCGTTATAATTATGAAATAAGTAAAATATATAAAAAAAATAACTCGGGGACAGTTTACATTTTAACAAAAAAGACATTGCATAAAATTGAACCTGTAAGTGTTGATGACGAAACTAGATCTCAGATATTAAAGCATCTAGTATCCAATCGTTATGCTTTAGCTAACAGACAAAATATTTATTCAATAAGTCCTTATTGCAATATCCTCTCTGTTAAAAATGTATATTTAGGTGGATTTGAGCATTTCCCTTATTTATCGTCACATTCTATAGTCTCGCCATTTAAAAACAAAAGGCAGGTAGATTTTGTTATTGAAAAATTAGATAAAGTAAAATTAATTGGAACTAAACTAATTGAATATATTAAAGATGAAATTATAGACATATTAATAACACCTAAATTAATCAATCACATTAAAGAAAATAGGGTGTTTTTAGATGAAGATATTGATAATGGTAAAATTAAAAGTGAATATGCAAAACTTATTGCTGACTTGTATAAAACTATTAAAACTCAACAAAAATGAGTATTGAAGAAGAAATAAAAAGCCAATACTCCAAAGTTTTTGAAAAATCGGACTGGAGAACATTTAAATTAATGGCCGACTTCTATTTCGAAAATTCCGCTAAAATCTTAACAAAAGACATTTCTATTCAAGAACCTTATAAACTTATGGCAAGAAATATCCAAAAAAGGTTATTCATTGGTATTGGAACAGAATTACTCTTAAAAGCTCTATTTTTAAAAAACAATTACTGCATAAATAAAGTAAAAAAACAGTCTCCTTTTAACCCTAATAAACCAACAAAGTTTAAAACAATAATTGATTCAAATCAATTAAACCCACATGACACCTATTCACTGAATTCCCTAATTGATAATATTTTTGAAATTATCACTCCAGATAACAAATCAGATTTTGAAAAAGGTTTGAAAATAGCAAAAGTTTTCAGAAATAAAGAAGGGCATGTGGCAGTTCTTTGGCATAAAATCAATAGGCAAAATTACACTGATATAGAAAATTCTGTTAAAGTAATCTATAAAAAAGGATATAATGAAATTTTAGATTTTAAAATATCATTTCTAAAAGGAGAAAAAGCAAACTTTTCAATTAAATAAACTAAAACTATGACAACAGAAGATTTAAATAAATTAAAAGAAGACTTAAATGCATTAAAAATTAAATCAATTGAAAAAAATAAAGCTTCCAAAAAAGATCAGGAAACCATTGAATTACAGATACAAATTATGACAAATAATATGATTAAAAACTATAATTTAATTCATTATGATGGAGGTATTAAAATGGAATCCTATAAAACTAAATTTTTTATTCATGATGTAGAAATGATCATTATCGATCAAGAGAATGAAACCAATGAATAAAGAGTAACTTCGAAAATCAACATTAATTTTATAAATTTTGTGCAAATCAAAAACAAGAAAGGCTCCCCATATTTGAGAAGCCTTTAAATACTTGTGATCGCGACAGGATTCGAACCTGTGACAGTCTACTTAGAAGGCTATAAACACCTCTTAAACTATCCTTAAACTAACCACATTTGATCCTATATAATGATTCTGTTTAATTTCTTCCCTTTTTAGTACATCTTTTAATTTCCCCATATCTTTACTTATTTTCTTTTCAATCACCCTAGCATATTTTTGAGTGGTTGATAATTTAGTATGACCCAAAAGTTTTGATACCGTTTCAAAAGGAACATCATTAAGCAAAGTAATTGTTGTAGCGAAAGTATGCCTAGCTACATGAAAGGTTAAATGCTTATTAATTCCTACGACTGTTGCAATGGTTTTTAAATATTTATTAACCTTTTGATTTGATATAACCGGTAAAAGCCTGTTTTGGTTAACTTGGTTTGGATAATGACTATAACGCTCTAAAATTTCGTTGGCTTGGGGTAATAAAGGCACTTTAACCGTAGTTTTAGTTTTCTTTCTTTTAATATCTATCCATAAATCACCATCAACACCCTCAACTATATCTTCTTTTTTAAGTAGTTCAACCTCGGTATAGGTTAAACCTGTATAGCAAGAAAACAAAAACAAATCTCTAACAAGAAGCAATCCTGATTCCTTCAGTTTAACAACTTTTAGTTTATTCAGTTCTTTTATTTCCAAAAAAGCACTATCATAATCATCATACTTTAACCCGTATAAATTAAAAGGGTTTGCTGTAAAACATCCAAATTTAACCGCAATGTTTACGAGCTTCTGAAACCGTTCCATATGTTTCATTACCCCATTATTATTTAAAGGCTGTGAAGATCTAAGTGGCTTACATGTTCTTAGGTAGTTTTCAAAATCTACTATAAAGAGATAATCTATAAATTGTAATTGAATATCTGAAGTTTTATATTGATGCTCAATAAATCGCTTAAGATACTTTTCTGTTGCTCCATAGTTTTTTAAGGTGCCTTGAGATAGTTTTGGAGCTTCAACCTCTTTGTGATACCTTATAATGTCCGATAACTTTTCAAAGGTTTTGTCTTTTCCTAAATAACGAAGTTTAATTTTTTGAGACGTAATCGGGCGACCTTCACCGTACAGTTGTCTATGGCAATCCATTAAATCAGCATAAACATCATCTAAATACATGTTTATACTCTGCGCACCTTTAACCCTTGGATTAAGTCTTGAGGATTCTGAACACCAATGAGATTCAAAGGTTGTACGCTTAATACTGATATCTGATCCAACACCATCCACACGAATACGTGCATAAATTGGAATTTGTCCGTCACTTTTGATTGCTGTCTTTTTCAGCCAAAAGCCAATACTAAATGATTTTGTGGTTTTCATTACATTTCACTTTAGTTAAACAATGATTAAAGTGAAAGTCAAATCTCTGGAAAGTCCCGTAGGAAAGACAATTTACGAAATTCATTTGAATTAAATAGGACACCCTATAGGACATCTTTAGCATTGAATTCAAATGATTTCAATTGAAACTAAAAAATATTAAACTCCTGAAAATCATTTATTTAATATTTATTTAGTTTTCAATATTTCAATTTTGTCGGGGTGGCAGGATTCGAACCTGCGACCTCCTGCTCCCAAAGCAGGCGCGATAACCGGGCTACGCTACACCCCGAGGTGTATGTTATATTTCTTTAACCGGTATTCTTAAAAGAAATATTTAATTTGCGGAGAGACAGGGACTCGAACCCTGGCGACAGTTACCCGTCGACAGATTAGCAATCTGCTCCATTACCACTCTGGCACCTCTCCTAAACTTTTAATTATGAACTTCGCAAAAGTTATTCGTTTTTGCGGTTGCAAATGTAAGCGATACTTGAGATTCTCACAAACATTTTTTGCACTTTTTTTTGAAAATTATTCAGGATATTCGATTCTCAAATGGTAAATATTTGCAAGCTTGCGTTTTAGCACTTTTTTTATTTTTTGAATTTCTTTAAAAGTTATGTCCGCATTTAAAAATTGGCCATCTTCAATCTGCTTATCTATGATGTTTTCAACAAAAGCATCAATTTTTGTTGAGGTTGGTTCCTTTAAACTTTTGGAAGCGGCCTCGATACTATCACACATCATAAGAATGGCTGTTTCCTTACTGAAAGGTTTTGGTCCCGGATAACTAAAATCAGTCAAATCTGGTTCTCTTCCTGTTTCCTCGAATTCCTTTTTCTCTTTCATGTAGAAATAATAAACCAGATTCGTTCCATGATGCGAACGTATAAAATCGATAACGCGATCGGGCAAATTATTCTTCTTGGCTATTTCAATACCATTAATCACATGATCTATAATAATACGAGCACTTTCCTTTGGAGACAACTCATCATGCGGATTAATCCCTGTCGATTGATTTTCGGTGAAATAGGTTGGATTTTTCATTTTACCAATATCGTGATATAAAGCTCCTACCCTAACCAGCATGGCGTTGGCATGAATTTCGTTTGCTGATACTTCTGCCAAATTTGCTACATTCAAAGAATGATGAAATGTTCCCGGTGCTTTATTGGACAGCTCTTTTAGCAATTTAGAATTCGTATCAGACAGCTCTAAAAGCGACACGTCTGACACCAGACCAAAAATACGTTCGTAAGCATAAATTAATGGCTGAACAAACAAAGTAGCTAATCCACCTAAAAGAAACCATTTAAACATTTCCCACTTGATGGTTTCAATGCTTCCTTCGTGAATTAAGAAAAAGGCAAAATAAGCCACGATATAAATCAAAGTGATCTGTCCTACAGAAATAAACAAGTTAGCGCGTTTATAAAGCTCTGAAACCGTTAAAATGGTAACGATACCCGCTATAATTTGAAGAAAGGTATACTCATAACTATTCGGAACAATAAAACCTAAAAGTAAGACAGTAATAACATGCGTAAACATACCCAATCGAGCATCGAAAAAGGCTTTTAAAATAAGTGGTAAAATACAGATAGGAACCACATATACAAACTCTGAATTGTAATTTACAACAAGCGTCGTCATAAACACCATCAAGAACACATTAAAGAAAATAAAGGTTACTTTGTTATTGTTCTCAAAAACTTCAACACGGTATTTTCTTAAGAATAGCAACAGCATCAACAACGCCAAAGCTACAAGTAGCGTATATGCAAAAATAATCCAGTTGTAATTAGATTTGGTCCAGACTTGCGACTCGTATTCCGATTCAAGTGATTTCAAAACCTGATACTTATCTCCCTCAATAACTTCTCCTTTTGAAATAATCAAGGTTTCTTTTTCTATACTTCCTCGTGTATAAGCTATTTTCCCTAACTCTTCCTCTAAAGCTTTATCGGTAAACGATTTATCGAAGGTTAAGTTCGGTTCAACAATATCAAAAAACAGCGATGTAAAATTCGTTTTATAAGCTTGAAGCTCCCTGCTTTCTAAAACTTTACTAATAATGGGACTAACAGCATCCAGCTTAATTAAATCGCCAAAGAAACCGTCTTGCTTTTTTGTACGATCTGCTAATAAAGTAATAATTCTGGTGTCGGCATAATCGTAAGATTCATTAAGAATACCATAACTATAAAGTTCGTCAATGATATCTATTCCGGCATTATAAACCGTTTGAAATGCCTTTACCGGCAAAGAATCTGTAAAGACTTTTTTAAACTGCTCCTTGTATAAGTTTTTTACTTTAGATTCAACCGAATTATCAATATCAAAATACAATACCGAATTATCAATAATATTCTGTTTTTCAAAAGCAATTTCTTCATCTGTCTTTTTTATCGCAAAATCGAATGGTGCATATAAATTTTCAGACTGCCAGGGTTTTCCTTTTTCAAAATTATATCTGAATTTTCCGCTTTTCGGAAACAGATAAACAATTAAAAACGATGTACACAAAAACAGTAACCCTTTGTAAATCAAGGAGTGGTTTTTGTAGAGTTTATTTATTAAGTCTTTCATTTAAAGTGATAAGTAAATCAAATGTAATAAAATTATAAACTTCAATAACTTTTATAATAAATGAATCCTTCCCCTATTTACTAAAAAATGATTAATTTCGCAGGTAATAAGACAAACAGTAAATAATGAATAAAGAAGTTGTAATCGTTTCTGCAGCCAGAACCCCTATTGGTAGCTTTTTAGGGGCTTTATCTACAGTTCCAGCACCCCGATTAGGTGCCATTGCCATAAAAGGCGCTTTAGACAAAATTGGTTTAAAACCCGAGTTGGTAGATGAAGTGCTAATGGGTAATGTGGTACAGGCAGGAACGGGTCAGGCACCAGCCAGACAGGCAGCTATTTATGCCGGAATCCCCAATACTGTACCTTGTACAACAGTTAATAAAGTATGTGCAAGTGGTATGAAAGCTGTAATGCAAGGTGCTCAGGCCATCGCCCTTGGTGATGTCGAAATTGTTGTTGCCGGTGGTATGGAAAACATGAGTTTAATACCGCATTATTTACATGCAAGAACAGGTACTAAATTCGGACCTGCAACTTTAGTTGATGGCATGCAAAAAGATGGTTTGGTTGACGCTTACGACGAACACGCAATGGGTGTTTGTGCTGATGCTTGTGCCACTGAATACAACTTTACACGCGAAGAACAAGATGCTTTCGCTATTCAATCTTATAAACGTTCTGCCGCAGCATGGGAGGCTGGAAAATTTGGTAACGAAGTGGTTCCTGTTGAAGTGCCTCAGCGTCGTGGTGATGCGCTTATTGTTTCAAAGGATGAAGAATACACCAACGTAAATCTGGATAAAATTCCACAGCTACGTCCGGCATTCACAAAAGAAGGAACAGTAACAGCTGCAAATGCCTCAACCATAAATGATGGCGCTGGCGCTGTTATCTTAATGAGTAAAGACAAAGCTATGGAGTTAGGATTAACACCTCTTGCTACTATAAAAAGCTATGCCGATGCCGCTCACGAGCCAGAATGGTTTACAACTGCTCCTGCTAAAGCACTTCCTAAAGCACTGAGCAAGGCAAATATCAGTATTGATGATGTAGATTATTTTGAGTTTAACGAAGCATTTTCTGTGGTTGGTTTAGCTAACATGAAACTTCTTGGTCTTAACGATTCTAAAGTTAACGTCAATGGCGGTGCCGTTTCTTTAGGACATCCACTGGGATGTTCGGGCGTTAGAATCATTATTACATTATTAAATGTCTTAGAACAAAACGATGCTAAAATTGGCGCAGCTGCTATTTGTAACGGTGGCGGTGGCGCATCTGCAATTATTATAGAACGTAATTAAGTTTAATGCAATACGGAATTTGTAATTTAAGCATTGTCCCTTTAAGAAGAGAACCTTCAGATGCCAGCGAACTTGTTTCTCAGGTATTATACGGTGACTTTTTTAAAGTGTTGGAACAACGCAAAAACTGGAGTAAAATAAGATTATCTTTCGATAAATATGAAGGTTGGATTGATAGCAAACAGTATGTAGAAATATCTGCTGAAGCTTATAACCACCTGCAACGCGAAACACCAAGATTATCGATAGATTTAGTTGAATTTATTGAAGACCCGCAACACCAGTTGCACCCCATTTTACTGGGATCATCATTAAATGGGTTATCACTATTAAATCACACTCATGACGGCAATACGGTTTCTGGGAAAATTTCAAAAAACAACCTTATAGAAACTGCTTTCCTATACTTAAACTCACCGTATTTATGGGGAGGAAAAACACCATTTGGAATAGACTGTTCCGGATTTACACAAATGGTTTACAAGCTTAACGGCTATAAATTATTACGTGACGCTTCGCAACAGGCTACACAAGGCGAACCTTTAAGTTTTATTGAAGAAAGCGAACCTGGTGATTTAGCATTTTTTGATAATCAGGAAGGTGTTATTACCCATGTAGGATTAATTATGAGCGATAATTACATTATTCATGCCCACGGAAAGGTTAGAATTGACCGATTAGATCATACGGGAATTTACAACGTCGACAAACGCATGCACACCCATAAATTAAGGGTCATTAAAAAGATTATATAAAAAAAAGCCGCAATTTAATTGCGGCTTTTTTGTGTTTGTATCTGAATGAATTAGTTTCCTTCTAATTCAGCTACTTTAGCTTGCATTTCTTTATGCTTATCTGTTTCACCAAGAATACTGTAAATATTCATTAATGTTTTAGCTGCGTTGATGTTTTGATTATCAATAGCCAAGGCTTTTTCTAAATAAGGCACTGCTTCACGGTAAAGATCCTGACGTTGCTGTCTTAACTCATCATAACGTAAATCGTCCTTTTTAGAGCTCCCTAAACCATTCATTTCTTTAATAATACCTTCTTCTTTTGATAATACTAAAGCTGAAAGGTTGATATATGCATTAACGTAATTAGGATCTAACTCGATTGTTTTTTCATAATACCCTTTAGCTTGTTCAGTTTCTCCAGATTCTGAAGCAATAACTCCTAAGTTATACTGTAACTCCGGGTTAGCTGGATCCATTTTAGTCGCTTGCTCTAACAACGCTTTAAATTTCTCAGTGTTCCCCATTTTGTAGTGAACATTAGCTTCTGTTAAAATCAAATTAACATCGTTAGGGCTTTGCGCTCTTGCTGCAGCCATAGCTTCAATCGCTTTTTCGTTATCACCTTTATTCACATAAATAATAGCGATATTTTTTACGATTTCTGGCTCTTTAGATTCTGTAGTACGATCACCTGGGTTACTATGAGATTTTGCTTTAACCGAAATATCACGCATGTTTTTGTTTTCGAAAACTTCTTCTTTATTTGTCTCAACATTAGTCGCGAAATACTCTGTTTTAATACCTGTATATCCTAAATCTCTTAATTCTTCATAGATACTTAAAGCTCTGTCGAAATCCTGAACATTAATTGCTGTAGCCGCTGCGTAATATAAGAACAAGGTGTCCTTTGTACTTAATCGGTAAGCTTTCTCAAAGTATTGAGAAGCTTTAGCATAGTCGTTACCTTCGTAAGACTCATTTCCTTTAGTTAGTAAAGAATTAATCATTTGTTGCTTTAATTCTGTACTTTCGGCTGAAAGAGCCCCATCAATGTTTCCTAAGCTTTTTATAGCTTCATCAATATCGCTTAAAGAACCTGCTCCTCCTGCATAAAGGGTTTGAGCATATAAATAATAATATTCTGCTTTATACTTATCCTCTAAAGGCATATAAGCTTCAACCTGCTTAAGAGCAGATTTGGCTTCAGCATAATTAGTTCCCTTAATAGCTTTTTCCGCTGCCTTCAATTCTTTCTTTTGTGCAAATGAAAGTGCACTAACCGAAAACGCTAAAGCTACAATAATCTGTTTTTTCATTTTTGTTTTATTTAATTATCATTGTTATTCTCTTCAGTTGTGTTGATATCAAGAGTTGTGCCACCCTCTATACCTTCACCATTTTGAGCATCTACAACGCCTTCTTCGGTTTCCTGCTCTTCTTCGTGCATTACTTTCGCAACAGCAGCAATAGAATCTTTTCCTTTAAGATTAATAAGCTTAACACCTTGGGTTGCTCTACCCATAACACGCAGATTGCTAACTTCTAATCGAATCGCTATTCCAGATTTATTGATAATCATTAAATCATCGTTATCTGTTACGCTCTTAATAGCAACAAGCTGTCCTGTTTTTTCTGTAATAGAAATGGTTTTAACTCCTTTACCACCTCTGTTTGTAATTCTGTAAACTGGTTCTCCATCTTCCGGATCATCAATATATGTACGTTTACCATATCCGTTTTCAGACACTACAAGTACCGATTCCTCCTGTGGGTTTTCAATGGTTACCATACCAATTACTTCGTCTCCTTCATGAGCTAAAGTAATACCTCGAACCCCTGAAGCACTACGACCCATCGGACGTGTTTTAGCTTCCTCGAAACGAATAGCCTTACCAGATTTCAGCGCAAGCATAACCTGGCTGTTTCCTGTAGTTAAACGTGCTTCTAGTAATTCATCATCTTCCTTAATAGTGATCGCATTGATACCATTTGTACGCGGACGAGAATATTGTTCTAAAGATGTTTTCTTAACCTGACCATTCTTAGTCGCCATAATAACATAATGACTGTTGATGTAATCTTCATTCTTTAAATCCTGCGTACAGATGAACGCCATAACTTTGTCGTCCTGCTCGATATTGATAAGGTTTTGAATGGCACGCCCTTTAGAAGTTTTACTTCCTTCCGGAATTTCGTAAACGCGCATCCAGAAACATTTTCCTTTTTGCGTGAAGAATAACATGTACTGGTGGTTCGTTCCTACAAATAAATGCTCTAAGAAATCTTCATTACGTGTTGTTGATGCTTTTTGCCCAACACCTCCTCTATTTTGAGTTTTGTATTCGTTAAGCGATGTACGTTTAATATAACCAGCATGCGAAATAGTAATGACTACTTGCTCATCTGCAATCATATCCTCGATACTTAAATCACCACCAGCGTACTCGATAATTGAACGACGCTCGTCTCCGTATTTCTCTTTTACAACTTCAAGTTCTTCTTTAATAATATCCATACGACGTTCTTTCTTGTCTAGGATATCTTTTAAGTCTTCAATTGTTTTAAGTAATTCGTCATATTCTGAACGTAATTTATCTTGCTCCAGTCCTGTTAACTGACGCAGACGCATCTCAACAATGGCTTTCGCTTGAATTTCAGAAAGTTTGAAGCGTTCTATTAAACTTGCTCTCGCCTCATCTGCATTTGAAGATGCTCTGATGATAGCAATAACTTCGTCAATATTATCTGAAGCAATAATTAAACCTTCTAAAATATGAGCACGCTCTTCTGCTTTACGCAATTCGTATTGCGTTCGTCTTACAACTACTTCATGTCTGTGCTCTACGAAATGATAAATTAAATCTTTTAAGTTTAATAATTCCGGACGTCCTTTTACCAACGCAATGTTATTAACGCTAAAAGACGATTGTAACGCCGTGTATTTGTATAATTTATTTAAAACGATATTTGGAATCGCATCGCGTTTAAGTACGTAAACAATACGCATACCGTTTCTATCAGACTCATCACGAATGGTTGAAATACCTTCAAGCTTTTTCTCGTTTACCAGATCAGCAGTTTTTTTAATCATTTCTGCTTTGTTTACCTGATAAGGAATCTCTGTCACAATAATACATTCGCGACCTTGAACTTCCTCGATATTCGCTTTACCACGAAGTACTATTCTTCCACGTCCTGTATGGAATGCTTCTTTAACACCATCATAACCGTAAATGGTTCCTCCTGTTGGGAAATCTGGTGCTTTTATGTGCTTCATTAACTCATCAACTTCAATGCTGTTATCATTAATGTAAGCAATGGTTCCATCTACAACCTCAGACAGGTTGTGAGGTGGCATATTTGTTGCCATACCTACAGCAATACCAGATGCTCCGTTAACTAAAAGTCCTGGAATACGCGTTGGTAAAACCGTTGGTTCCTGTAATGTATCGTCGAAATTTAATTTATGATCTACTGTTTCTTTGTCGATATCTGCTAACATATCTTCAGATATCTTACGCATACGTGCTTCGGTATAACGCATTGCTGCAGGACTATCACCATCTATAGATCCAAAGTTCCCTTGTCCGTCTACCAACATATAACGTAAACTCCATTCCTGAGCCATACGCACCATGGTATCGTAAACAGAGCTATCACCGTGCGGGTGATACTTACCCAAAACCTCTCCTACGATTCTAGCTGATTTTTTATATGCTGTATTAGATTTAACACCAAGCTCATGCATACCAAACAATACACGTCTGTGTACCGGTTTTAATCCGTCTCTAACATCTGGTAAGGCACGTGACACAATGACTGACATTGAGTAATCAATGTAAGCCGATTTCATCTCATCTTCAATATTAATAGGGATCAATTTTTCTCCTTCTGCCATAAATATTTAATTAAGTTTTATGTGTTTTTCAAAACACGCTAATATAAGTATTTCGCCAATCACGGCCTGACTTTTTCTTGTGTTTTTTCGTATTTTTATTAACAATTTTAACACTTTTTTTAGTTAATAAAAATGATTAGCTAAATTTTGATTTTATGAAGTTTTTTTTGTCAATTAGCAACTTTCACACATTTTAGGGTATAGTTTTTGCCTTTAGTAAAATGTTTTAGTATTTTTAATGCAGAAAGGAAATAATTATGGATGATAATTTTTCACCAAGAGTAAAAGACGTAATTGCCTACAGCAAAGAAGAAGCGCTTCGTTTGGGTCATGATTTTATTGGCACCGAACATTTGATGCTTGGGTTATTACGCGATGGAGACGGTAAGGCTATAAATATTCTAAACGCTTTAGATGTGGATTTAAATCATCTAAGACGAAAAGTTGAAATATTAAGTCCTGCGAACCCTAATATTGCGGCAGCTACAAACCAAAAAAAGAACCTGCACCTTACTAGGCAAGCAGAACGCGCGCTAAAAACAACCTTTTTAGAAGCTAAACTGTTTCAAAGTTCTTCTATCAACACTGCACACCTTCTACTGTGTATTTTAAGAAACGAGAACGACCCCACTACCAAGCTTTTAAATAAGCTAAAAATTGACTACGATAATGTTAAAGAACAATTTAAATTTATGATTACAAACGATAATGAATATATAGAGCCAAAAGCAGAATCGTTTCAAGATGATACGAGTTCTGATGATGATGCGTCAAAAGACATTTTCAACAGCCCAACAGGTAAAACCAATAAGAAATCTAAAACACCTGTTTTAGACAACTTCGGTCGCGACCTTACCGCTTTAGCCGAAGAAGGCAAACTAGACCCTGTTGTTGGTAGAGAAAAAGAAATTGAGCGTGTATCGCAAATTTTAAGTCGTCGCAAAAAGAACAACCCGCTTTTAATTGGTGAACCCGGAGTTGGTAAATCTGCCATCGCCGAAGGTTTAGCGCTTAGAATCATTAAACGAAAAGTGTCCAGAATTCTTTTCAATAAACGAGTGGTGACTTTAGATTTGGCAAGTTTAGTTGCCGGAACCAAGTACCGTGGACAGTTCGAAGAGCGTATGAAAGCCGTTATGAACGAGCTAGAAAAAAATGACGATGTTATTTTATTCATCGACGAAATTCATACCATTGTTGGCGCAGGTGGTGCAACCGGAAGTCTAGATGCTTCCAACATGTTTAAACCTGCATTGGCTAGAGGTGAAATTCAATGTATTGGTGCTACTACACTTGATGAATACAGACAGTATATCGAAAAAGATGGTGCTTTAGAGCGTCGTTTCCAAAAGGTAATTGTGGAACCTACAAGTGTTTCTGAAACCATTGAGATTTTAAATAATATTAAAGCAAAATACGAAGAACACCATAATGTGGATTACACTCCTGAAGCTATTGAAGCCTGTGTGAAATTAACAAACCGTTATATGACGGAGCGTTTCTTACCAGACAAGGCAATCGACGCTTTAGATGAGGCTGGTTCACGTGTTCACATCACAAACATCGAAGTTCCTAAACAAATTATCGAGCTTGAAAAACAGCTTGAAGCTATTAAGGAAACCAAAAATGCTGTGGTAAGAAAACAGAAATACGAAGAGGCTGCTAAGCTTAGAGATGATGAAAAACGTATTGAAAAAGAGTTAGCTGTTGCACAGGAAAAATGGGAAGAAGACACCAAGCAGCATCGCGAAGTGGTTACTGAAGAAAACGTTGCCGACGTCGTTTCGATGATGACTGGCATTCCTGTAAACAAAATAGCGCAAACTGAAATTAATAAACTTGCCGATTTACCAAACTTAATTAAAGGTAAAGTTATTGGTCAGGATGAAGCAGTTGCTAAAGTTGTAAAAGCCATTCAGCGTAATCGTGCCGGACTTAAAGATCCGAATAAACCAATTGGTTCATTTATATTTTTAGGTCAGACGGGAGTTGGTAAAACACAGTTAGCCAAAGTGTTATCCAGAGAGTTATTTGACAGTGAAGATTCATTAATTAGAATCGACATGAGCGAATACATGGAGAAATTTGCCATCTCTAGATTAATTGGAGCACCTCCAGGATACGTGGGTTACGAAGAAGGTGGTCAGTTAACTGAAAAAGTTAGACGTAAACCTTATGCTGTAATTTTATTAGACGAAATCGAAAAAGCACACCCTGATGTATTCAACATGTTACTTCAGGTGCTTGACGATGGGTATTTAACAGACAGCCTAGGTCGTAAAATCGATTTCAGAAACACAATCATCATTATGACTTCAAACATTGGAGCTCGTAAACTTAAGGATTTTGGTACTGGAATCGGGTTCGGAACATCATCGCAAAAAGCTCAGGAAGACGCCAATGCGAAGAGTGTTATTGAAAACGCACTGAAAAAATCGTTTGCTCCTGAATTCTTAAACAGAATTGATGATGTCATCATGTTTAATGCACTTGAAAAAGAAGACATCAACAAGATTATAGATATCGAATTAAGCAAACTTTTAGTTCGTATTAAAGATTTAGGATACATCTTAAAACTAAGTGATAAAGCTAAAGATTATATTGCTGAAAAAGGCTTCGATAAACAATACGGTGCTAGACCTTTAAAACGTGCCATCCAAAAATACATTGAAGATGCACTTGCTGAAGAAATAATCACTTCTCATGTTGAAGAAGGTGATACCATTGCTATCGATTTAAACGATACAACTCAGGAATTAGATATCAGTATTCAAAAAGCTGAAAATAATCCAACAGAATCATAATTTGATTCTCTTTATAAAAACAAAAGCCCGAAATTTACTTTCGGGCTTTTTTATGTTTATTAATTAAGCTTATTTCATATCAACTTCTTTTGGTACTCTAAACAAGAGTACAATCCCTGCAAAAAAGAATATAAATAAAAACAACACGGCATTACGCATACTTCCGGTAAACTGTGCTACAAAACCGTACAAAAATGTTCCAATGATAATACCTATCTTTTCAGCAACATCGTAAAAACTAAAAAACGACGTCGTGTCTTTAGTTTCCGGAAGAAATTTAGAATATGTCGATCTTGATAACGCTTGAATTCCACCCATAACAATACCCACAAAACCGGCCGCGATATAGAAATCCACTGGCGTGATAACGTAATACGCATACACACAAATTATCGCCCAAATCACATTAATTCCTATTAAGGTTTTTATGTTTCCAAACACTTTTGAAATTCTCGCTGTAACTACAGCCCCTAAAATAGCAACCACTTGAATCACCAAAATACTTACAATTAGTCCCATAGTACGTTCAGCATCGGTTCCCCAGGCGATTTCTTCTTCACCAAAATAAGTAGCGATTAACATAACCGTTTGAACTGCCATACTATACACAAAAAAGGCGCCTAAATAACGCTTCAGTTTTACATTGTGAGCCAATTGATTCCAAACTAATTTTAATTCTTTGAAACCGTTTAAGATGATATTCTTCTTCGGACTTTCAGTTCCCTTTTTGTTTCCTTTTGGCAAATAGTAAAATGAATACTGACTAAAACCTATCCACCAAATGCCTACAGAGATAAATGAATATTTCATAGCCTTAAATGAAGCTTCATTTTTAACATCTTCTAATGCCTCTTTTATTATTTCTACATCTCCAGATTTCATTATATCCTCAGATATGCTTAAATCAAATCCAAAAAATTCAGGAAACATTATCATCATTAAGTTTATACCTAATAAAATTACGCTTCCTATATAGCCTAATGAAAATCCTTTTGCACTAATTTTATCTTGTTGATTGATGAACGCTATATCCGGTAAATACGAATTATTAATAGCAAAACTTACCCAAAAACCGACTAAGCCAAAAAAGTAACACGCCAGACTGAAATAAATATGCTCCAATGAAAACCAATATAAACCTATACATGAAACACCACCCAGATAACAGAAAAACTTCATGAAAACCTTCTTATTTCCTAAATAATCGGCAACTCCAGAAATCAAGGGTGTTACAATAGCTATAAAAACGAAAGCCAAGGATGTGGTGTAACTAATTAAAGGTGCTCTTGAGATTTCACCTCCAAATACTGATACTTTTTCTATGTCTGCAATTCTAAAAAGCGCACCATAAAAAATAGGAAATATAGCCGATGCGATAACTAAACTATAAACCGAATTTGCCCAATCGTAAAAAGCCCACGCATTTAATAGTTTCTTACTTCCTTTTTCTAATTGCTTCATAAAGTAACCTTAATCGTTTTTAAATAAAAAAGACTGCTCAAAACGAGCAGCCTCAAAGTAAACAAATATTTTTAACTTCTTCTTGATGAAATTTTACTTAAATGACGTCACCCCAAATTTAGCGGCTTCCGCTTTTGCTTTAGGTGCCAATGCTGTTAAGTTAGCAATACGCGATTCATTTGACGGGTGTGTACTTAACATTTCTGGTGGTGCCTCACCGCCTAGCGCATTCATGCGTTTCCATAATTCTGCTGCTTCATCTGGATTATAACCGGCTATAGCCATTAAATATAATCCAATCTCATCAGCTTCTGTTTCATGCGAACGACTAAAAGGCAACATCACACCTACCTGAGAACCAACGCCGTAAGCCTGATTGAAAATATCTAACGACTTCTGATCTCCAGATAAGGCTACATTTCCTGCCAATGCCACACCTTGCTGAACATAAGCTGCACTCATACGCTGCTGACCATGGTTTGCCAATGCATGAGCTACCTCATGTCCTACTACTGCCGCCAAACCTGCTTCAGATTTAGTTACCGGTAAAATCCCCGTATACACTACAATTTTACCTCCAGGCATACACCAGGCGTTAACCGTTTCGTCATTCACTAAATTATACTCCCATTTATAATCATTTAAATAGCCTTGATATCCATTAGCATCTAAATAACGTTCGGCAGCTTTTGCAATCTTTTGTCCTACTCGTGTTACCATATTAGCATCGGCTGTACCGGTAACAACTTTGTTCTCTGATAAGAATTGATTGTATTGTGCAAAAGACGTTGGAAATAATTGATCGTTAGAAACAAACGCCATCGTTTTCTTTCCTGAAAATGGATTTGTAGCACACGAAAGTACAATCGCGGCTACTCCTGTAGCTATAAGTGTTTTTTTCAGTTTCATCGTAATTTGGATTAAATATGGTATAAAAGTACAAAAATTGTACCTTTCTCTTTTTAGACGCTTTCAATTTTTAGAAGTCACTTAAACAAATAAAAATTATACACAAGACTTCTGTTATTTTTAATCATCTCCTTCGACTGATTTTCTGTAAAAACACATCAGCTCATGAAAAATATATTGCTTCTTACCTTATCTATTGTTTTATTCAGTTGTAACGGCAACGCTCAAAAAGAAAGCAAAATCAGCTATAAAGTTTCTAAAACAGATACTGAATGGAAACAACAATTAACTGAACGGGAATACCATGTGATGCGCAATTCTGGAACAGAGCCTGCCTTTTCAAGCCCCTTAAATAAAAACTACGAAAAAGGGACTTATGTTTGTAAAGCCTGCAATACCCCGCTTTTTAAAAGCGCCAATAAATTTGATTCAGGAACAGGATGGCCAAGTTTCGATCAGGAAATAAAAGGCAATGTTGCTTACTCTAACGACTCGCATTCTATATATGGAACAGAAGAACATTGTGCTACATGTGGGGGTCATTTAGGACATGTGTTTAACGACGGCCCCAGAAATACCACAGGAAAACGCCATTGTATTAATGGTGTGGCATTAAAATTTATTCCTGAGAAGAAATAAAACCCTAATTTTAACCTATGGAAAGTTATTTAACCAGTATTATTAAGCAGTTTGAATACTACAAAAGTTTGGGAGACAAAACCTTTAATCAGCTGACTTTTGATGAAATTTCCTGGCAAAGTAGTGAGGACTCCAATAGTATTTCGATTATTGCCAAACATATGGTTGGCAATATGTTAAGCCGCTGGACTAATTTTTTAGCCGAAGACGGCGAGAAATCGTGGCGCAATCGAGAAGATGAATTCATTGCTTCTTACACCTCAAAAGAAGACATGATTGCATCCTGGGAAAGTGGCTGGCATTGTTTATTTAAAGGGATTACACCACTAACAACTCCAGATTTAGAAACTATTATTTACATTAGAAATGAAGGACATACGGTTTTAGAGGCCATCAATCGGCAATTAGCACATTACTCTTACCATATTGGCCAAATTGTATTTTTAGGAAAATTATTAAAAGGTGAAGACTGGGAATCTTTATCAATTCCGAAAGGCCAATCTTCAACATATAATACTAAAAAATTTAATCAGGAAAAATCAAGAAAGCATTTTACCGATGATTTATAAAAACAGCCTTCAAAATTTAATTTTGAAGGCTGTTTCATTCTCGTAATCTTTTTTAATCCATTAAAGCTTTCATGGTGTAATATCCTATTTCTCTAACAATCATGCCGTCATCATTAAAATTATGAGTCAACATCATTGGTAGCACAAATTTCTTATCGTCTTTTTTACGCGTCATTCTAACTTTCCACCAGGATTGCACGACTTTGCCTCCCCAAATTTCGTACTCTAAATAATCTGGATAACCCACCACATCAATAGCATCAATAGTCCAGTCTTCCAGCATTTTTGTAAAGCCTTCTTTCTCTTCGGCTAAAGTATGAGTTTCGCCATCAGCCATATCTAAATTCGAAAATTTAGCATTTTCGGTGAAGTAACTAAAGCCTTTTTCTACATCGGCATTTTCAAGCGCACTTACCATACGACGTACTTTATTTATGTATTCGTGCTCATTATAAATTGTACCATTTGTTCTTACGTCTCGTGCCTGACCAATAGCATCAAACACAGTACCATCGTCATAGGTAATCACCATCTTAATTTTGTTATCATCATTTATAACAAATAACCTGTGGAGTTGCATATTTAATTTCACCCCCGTTTTGTCGTGAACACCTTTTAAATAATCCCAGGTTTGCACCCACAACCCCGATTCTTTATACTCCAAGGCATCAGGATAGGCTCCCTTAGCTCGTTCAATACTTAAATAAGAGGTGTTATTTTTCCAAAAGGCCACTTGTTTTAGATATCGGCTTTTATCGACGCCTTCGTTATCGGGGTCTGTATTCATACCATTATAGGCCTTAAAATCGTCTGCTAAATAACTGGCAACTTTAACAGTATCGCCTTCCACAAAAGCCTTAGTCATGTCTTCTACAACTTTAATGGCAGGATGTTCAATGTAAATAGTTCCGTTTTTTTTTGTCTGAGAGTACATGATGAGTGAGGGTACCATCATGCAGATAATAGCGAGTTTTTTCATTTTGAATAAATTTTTGGTTAATTAATCTTTTTAAATTTACTCAAAATAACTGATAATAAACAGATTACATGACTATATTTCATTTCCTACCAATGAAATAAGAAAAAACAGAAATTAGAATTTCGACTTTAGAGTCCTTTTAAATGGTGTGATAATTAATCTGGCTTCTCTATCGAAACGCACATAATTATAAACCCAGTTAATAAAAACAACCATTCGGTTTCTAAATCCTATAAGAAAAAACAAATGCACAAACATCCAAACATACCAGGCAATAATACCTTGAAATTTAAACTTTGGTAAATCGACTACTGCTTTATTTCTACCAATAGTTGCCATAGCTCCTTTGTCTTTATACTCAAAAGGTTTCATTGACTTTCCTTCAATTAAGCGCAACAGATTTTCGCCTAATTGTTTTCCTTGCTGAATAGCCGGCTGCGCCATCATTGGGAATCCCTCAGGGTGTTCTACAGTTTCCATGAAAGCGACATCTCCTACTGCAAAAATATGATTGAACCCTTTTACCTGATTAAACTCATTAACCAAAATTCGGTTTCCTCTGGTTATAAATTCAGAAGCATCCAAACCTTTTATGGTTGCTCCTTTCACACCTGCTGCCCAGATTAAGGTCGCAGTCTCAAAAGTTAAATCGGAATTTGTTGTTACCGTTTTCCCGTCGTAATTGGTTACACGTACATTTTTCCAGATATGCACACCAAGTTTTTCTAAAAAGTCTTCCGCTTTAGCTGATGCCTTATCACTCATCCCCTTTAACACACAATCGCCAGATTGAATGATGTGAATTTGAGCCATACGTGTATCTAAATCGGGATAATCTTTAGGAAGAATCCCTTTCTTAATTTCCGCCAATGCACCCGCCAACTCTACTCCTGTTGGTCCGCCGCCAACAATTACGAAATTCATAAGGGCATTACGTTCATTTAAATCTGAAGTCAATAAAGCATCTTCAAAATTTTCAAGAATTAAACTCCTTAAATTTAAAGATTGTGGTATGGTTTTCATCGCCATACTGTTCTTTTCTATTTCAGTATTTCCGAAATAATTGGTTTTAGAACCTGAAGCGACCACCAAATAATCGAATTTTAAAGTTCCGATATCGGTGATTACTTTTTTAGCTTCTGTATTTATTTCTTCAACATTTGCCAGTCTAAAATGAAAATTAGGGAAGTCTTTTAGAATTTTACGAATAGGATAAGCTATAGAATCTGGTTCCAGTCCGCCGGTAGACACCTGATATAGTAATGGTTGAAACGTGTGGTAATTATGCTTATCTAACAAAACCACCTGTACTTCCTGCTTTGATAACTTTTTTGCCAACGATACGCCTGCAAAACCACCACCTATAATTACAACTCGGGGAAAACTTGTTCTGGGTATGTTCATATAGTAAATCTTACTAACAAAGGTAATAAAAGATACAAATTTAATGGGTTCTAAATTCTTTATATGAATAAGGTTTCGTAAATTCGTAGCCGGAAAAATAACGATTAAAAAAATCTCATGAGTAAATACGATATTATTGTTCTTGGAAGTGGTCCTGGTGGTTATGTAACGGCTATTAGAGCATCGCAGTTAGGTTTTAAAACTGCCATTGTTGAAAAAGAAAACCTTGGTGGTGTATGTTTAAATTGGGGATGTATTCCAACCAAAGCGTTACTAAAATCTGCCCAAGTATTTGAGTATCTTAAGCATGCTGAAGATTACGGACTAAAAGTTAAGGAAGCAGAACACGATTTTGATGCCGTTGTAAAACGTAGCCGTGGTGTTGCGGAAGGCATGAGCAAAGGTGTTCAGTTCTTAATGAAAAAGAATAAAATTGATGTTATTAACGGTTACGGAACTCTTAAACCTGGTAAAAAGGTTGACGTAGACGGAACTGAATATAGTGCAGACCATATTATTATTGCAACCGGAGCACGTTCTCGCGAATTACCAAGTTTACCACAAGACGGTAAGAAAGTAATTGGATACAGAGAAGCAATGACTTTACCTGAACAACCAAAGAAAATGATTGTTGTTGGTTCGGGAGCTATTGGTGTGGAGTTTGCATACTTCTACAATTCTATGGGAACTGAAGTAACTATTGTTGAGTACTTACCAAACATTGTTCCTGTTGAAGACGAAGATGTATCTAAACAATTAGAGCGTTCATTCAAGAAAAGCGGAATTAATATTATGACATCTGCTGAAGTAACTAAAGTTGATACTTCTGGTGATGGTGTTAAAGCTACTGTAAAAACAGCAAAAGGAGAAGAAGTTTTAGAAGCAGACATTATTTTAAGTGCTGTAGGAATCAAAACAAACATTGAAAACATCGGTTTAGAAGATGTTGGTATTGTTGTAGACCGCGATAAAATATTAGTAAACAGTTTCTACCAAACTAACATTCCAGGTTATTACGCAATCGGAGACGTTACTCCTGGTCAGGCTTTAGCACACGTAGCTTCGGCTGAAGGTATTTTATGTGTTGAAAAAATTGCTGGACAACACGTTGAAGCTTTAGACTACGGAAATATTCCTGGTTGTACTTACGCTACTCCTGAAATTGCAAGCGTTGGTTTAACTGAAAAACAAGCAAAAGAAAAAGGATACGAGGTTAAAATCGGTAAGTTCCCATTCTCAGCTTCAGGAAAAGCAAGTGCTGGCGGAAACAAAGACGGATTTGTAAAAGTTATTTTTGATGCAAAATACGGTGAATGGTTAGGTTGCCATATGATTGGTGCTGGTGTTACCGATATGATTGCTGAAGCTGTTGTTGCCAGAAAATTAGAAACTACAGGTCATGAAGTATTAAAAGCAGTTCACCCTCACCCAACTATGAGTGAAGCGGTTATGGAAGCTGTTGCTGCGGCATACGACGAAGTAATTCATATCTAATACAGACTTTTTAGATAAGTCAGAAAATTAGGTTTTTAGATACAAAAAAGGTTCCAGTGTTTTACTGGAACCTTTTTTTATTTCTTTAAAATTTTAATTTAGACCCAACGGTAAATGATTCTCTTGAACCAGAAGTGAAATCTGTTTTTATGAGATTATCATTTGAAAGTCTATAATTAAATTGAACATTTAATATCAAATTATTTGTAGGCTCATATTCAATACCAAAGTTTGCATTTAATGAAGGCGAATCAATACCAGTCATTCAGTCCTTAAACAACATTAAATTCGCACCACTAAACAACTTCCACTTTTCGCTTAATTTTATCCTTAACAAAACTGGCAGTTCAAATTTTGAATAGATCCCAAAATCAACTGTTTGTGCCTTATGAAGAATATTCAGATTACTGTTAATTCTGAAAATATTAAAATCATTGGTTAATTCAAATGTAGAACTACTATCTTCAATAGAGGTTTTACTTTGTAAATTCTGCCCATTTAATTGTAAAACTCCAATAAAAGCAAATAAATGAAGTGTTAGTTTTTTACTCATAACTTAAATTCAACACCTAACGACATCATATCAATATTGGGTCCGACATCAACTGAAGAATCCATATTGAACAGCCTATAGGCTAACACTATATCAGTATTTTTAAAAAGTTCATATTGAACTTTAGGAGCAAAATAAAAACCACTGGAATAAGGATGAGAATCTATTGCGAATGCATATCCAAAATCTAAACCCAAGGTTAACTTTTCAGTAAAATTAAACCGGCTGCTTAACGCTATTGGAAGCATTTTAATATCACCTCTTCTTGAAACCTTTAAACCAGACAAGTCATATTCATCACTTTTGAACCAATAAGACATTCCAGTTGTAAAACCAAAATCTAAATTCTTATTTATATTCACTAAATAAGTTGCGTCAAGAGCGAGAGCAAAATTATTTACTCCACCATTCGATCCTAAACTTGTTGCGACTTTTAATTCTTGAGCTTGTAATTTAATTAATCCTAAAAATAGGAATAATAGCAGTAAGTTTCTTTTCATGATTGATTTGTTTTATGATTAATAACACAAACCTAAGAGTAAATCATGTTAAAAAACTCACAATACAATCATAAATAAACTACAATTTAAAGTTAAACAGAACTAAATATAACTTTGAATAGCTAACTCATAACTTTGCAAACCAAAACCTAAAATAACTCCTTTGGCATTAGGAGAAATATACGATTGATGTCTGAATTCCTCTCGACCAAATGTATTAGAAATATGCACTTCTACAACTGGTGTTTCAATGCCTTTTATAGCATCCCCTATACCTATTGATGTATGTGTATATGCTCCGGCGTTTAAAATGACACCATCGTAACTAAAACCTACTTCGTGCAGTTTATTTATAATTTCGCCTTCAACATTAGATTGGTAATACTCTAATGTTACACCTTCATATTTCTCTTTAATGGTATCGAAAAACTCGGTAAACCTTAAACTGCCGTAAATGGCTGGTTCGCGTTTTCCTAATAGGTTTAAATTCGGACCATTAATAATAATTAGCTTTTTCATTTAAGTTTATGTCGTACTTATTTAATTTTTAAAAAATCTATTTGTGTCTTCTCACCTTTCTTTAAATTAGACATGGCTTTTATGGTATTGTCTCCATCTTTCAACTCCACAATAACAGTATTAGGAGCTATGCTTCCTTCGTTAACAGCATTAATTACAATAGACGTTTTTCCTTCGGCTAAATCAAGATTAATTTGTTTTGACTTATTAGTTGCTTCAAAATTTGAAATCAAGGTTTTACCGTTTACTGAAATGGTTATTTTGTCGCCATCCTCTTTTCCACCATCGTAAATAATTAAAGAGACATTCTTGGATTTTGAAAACACACTTAAAGTTTGATCTTTACGAAGTATATTCATATTAAGGGAATCCATCATTTTCATAGAGCTCAATTTCTCCTTAATACTATCTGACACACGCTTCGACTTATTTATTTTAGTCATCACTTTATCAAACTTGGCTTCCATTTTTTCTAAAGGGCTCAACATAATTTCTCCATCAATACATTTCGTATTGTCTGGAAACAAACCAATAAAATCAGCTTTAATCTTATTGTCCTTTTTAAAAGAAAAATTTTCTATTGTTGTATTTATAAAACAAAAATCATTCTGATTTACAGGAGACTTGGTATAAACAATTCCCGTTTCTCTAAAATTTAATTGCTTTTTATCCTCATAATATTCGCCACGAATAGTTGATCGGGTTTCATGCTCTCCGCCCATACCTGTTAACGAATAACCCTTCACCTCTCCTTTTTGCTCGGTTAAAGAAACTTTATAAGCAATATTAACCGTATCATTAATTCTAACAAATCCGATATATTCATAGGCTTCCTGAGCACTAATAAATATTGGATAAACTAATACCATAAAAAATAAAAGGCGGTTTCTTAACATATTAATTTTTTTGACAGGTTACATTAACAAACATAAAATAATTAATTTTTAAAACTAAATTTTTACTGACATTATTCTTGTTTTTACTTTCGAAATCAAGCCCCTACGTTTCTTCGTTAATAAAGTATTTTTTTTGTTGTTATTATCGGTCTACAAGACAGCTAACTCTTAAAAGAAATAAATGGGTATTGTTTCTTTATTAAATGCATTTTCAAAAAAAATCAATATTAAGAAATATAAAAAAACCTTTATAAACGCAACCCTTCCTGCAATTAATAAGCAAGTAAGAAAAGAAGAATATATTATGAAAGAAAATAACTAAGTGTTTATTAGATAGATACAGGATTTTTTTTTAAATTGTATCAACAAACATAAAAATGATTAATTATGAAAATTAAATTTTTACTTACATTATTAGTGACTTTAGTTTCATACGCTACTAGTTACGCATCTTTTCCTGTAAAAAGAACAGTTACAGAATTAGCTGGCAGTTCGACAACCACTGAAGTTTTAACACCAATAGCTTCTGCTGTAGGTGATAATTTAGTGATTGGTATTTTATTATGGTTCTTCTTAGGATGGGCTGCAGGACACAGATGGTACTACGGAAAACCAATCCTTTGGAACATTGTATTCATTGTTACAGCGATGGGATTAGGTGTTTGGTGGATTATCGATTTAATTAACATGATTACTGGTAGATTCTAATATAATTTCATAATTATTACCAACAATCAACCAAAATTAAATCAATAACCATTTAGTAGAGATTCTAATCTTTCTGAATAGATAAAAAAGTCGGAAGTATTCTTCCGGCTTTTTTATTTTATTAAAAACAATTTTTACATGCTTCAATTTGTTTAAAATAGAAATACCTTACTTTTACCTTCATGAAATGGGAAAACGCTTTAAAAGATTATCAGTTATATTTAAAAATAGAACGAGGGCTATCTCAAAACTCTATCGATAATTATTCTCTTGACATTAGAAAACTTATAAAGTATTTAGAAGCTCATAATGATGCTATTTCTCCTATAGATATAAAAACGGAAAGTATTCAGCAGTTTATTTATGAAACGGCAAAGCTAGTCAATGCCAGATCACAGTCTCGAATCATTTCCGGTTTACGTAGTTTTTTTAATTATCTAGTTTTTGAAGATTACCGTGAAACCAATCCGTTAGATCTTATTGAGTCTCCAAAAATAGGACGAAAACTTCCTGATACCTTATCTGAAGAAGAAATAGACAAACTTATTGGCGCTATAGATTTAAGTAAACCTGAAGGCGAACGTAACCGGGCCATTTTAGAAACCCTTTACGGCTGTGGTTTACGAGTTAGCGAACTCATCAATTTAAAACTTTCTGACTTATTTTTTGATGAAGGTTTTATTAAAGTAACAGGGAAAGGTGATAAACAGCGTTTTGTTCCAATTGTTGAAGTCACTCAAAAATACATCAATATTTACCGTAGTGAAATTAGAAATCATTTACCTATCCAACCCGGACATGAAGACACCTTGTTTTTAAATCGTCGTGGCAAACAATTAACACGCGCCATGATTTTTACCATCATAAAGCAATTAGCTGATAAAATTGGATTAAAGAAAAGTATTTCGCCACATACCTTCAGACATTCGTTTGCAACACATCTTTTACAAAATAACGCCGACTTACGTTCCATTCAACTCATGCTAGGTCACGAAAGCATTACAACCACCGAAATCTATGTGCATTTAGATAAAAGCCATTTAACTAAAGTGGTAGAAATGTATCATCCCAGAAAATAAAAAAGCCTCAACATGTGTTGAGGCTTTTTTTAATATCTATTAAAACGATAATTACTTCGCAATATTTACCGCTCTGGTTTCTCTAATAACCGTTACTTTAACTTGTCCTGGATAAGTCATATCAGTTTGAACTTTTTGAGATATGTTGAATGATAAATCAGCAGCTTTTTGATCATCTACTTTTTCACTTTCAACAATAACACGTAACTCTCTACCAGCCTGAATAGCATAAGCTTTCTTAACACCGTTAAATCCGAAAGCAATATCTTCAAGATCTTTAAGACGTTGAATATAGCTATCTAACACCTGACGTCTTGCCCCTGGTCTTGCTCCTGAGATAGCATCACAAACCTGAATAATTGGCGCCAATAACGATTTCATTTCAATCTCGTCATGGTGTGCTCCAATCGCATTACACACATCTTCTTTCTCTCCGAATTTCTCTGCCCACTGCATACCTAAAATAGCATGAGGCGTTTCCATATCTGCTTCAGCATCCGGCACTTTTCCAATATCGTGTAATAAACCGGCGCGCTTCGCTAATTTTGGATTTAAACCAAGTTCAGCAGCCATAACTCCACAAAGTTTAGCAACTTCACGCGAGTGTTGTAACAGGTTTTGTCCGTAAGACGAACGGTATTTCATTCTACCTACCATCTTGATTAATTCAGGGTGCAGATTGTGAATACCTAAATCGATAACTGTACGCTTACCAACTTCGATAATCTCCTGTTCGATTTGTTTCTGTGTTTTTTGAACCACTTCTTCAATACGCGCCGGGTGAATACGACCATCAGTTACTAATTTGTGTAACGATAAACGAGCTACCTCGCGACGCACAGCATCAAAACAAGAAAGAATAATAGCTTCAGGTGTATCATCTACAATAATTTCTACGCCCGTAGCTGCTTCAATAGCTCTAATATTACGACCTTCACGACCAATAATACGTCCTTTAACGTCGTCTGATTCAATGTTGAATACAGACACACAGTTATCAACCGCCTCTTCTGTACCAATACGCTGAATTGTGTTGATGATGACTTTCTTAGCTTCCTGCTCAGCCGTTAATTTAGCTTCCTCTAAAGCATTTTGAATATAAGCCATCGCATCGTTTCTTGCTTCTCCTTTTAAAGACTCCACCAACTGTGCCTTAGCTTCTTCAGCCGATAAACTTGAAATGACTTCCAGTTGTTCTACCTGGCTTTTGTGTAAGCGATCTATTTCTTCCTGTTTTTTATCTAAAACATCTAGTCTGTGATCGTAATCCTTTAATTTAGCGTCTAAACTTTCGTTAAGTTTTTTGTTTTTAGCTAATTCACTAGACACCTGAGATTCTTTATCACGTGTACGTTTCTCGGCTTCCGCCATTTTTTTATCACGAGATAAAATCACCTTTTCATGCTCAGACTTAAGCTCGATAAATTTCTCTTTGGCCTGAAGAATTTTATCTTTTTTTATCGCCTCGCCTTCGCTATTAGCTTCTTTAATAATTAAACCGGCACTTTTCTTGGCTTCCTTTACCAGTTTAGATGCATTGTTTTTTTCTAATACCTTAGCAATAACAAAACCTATTGCTATCCCTATGACTCCCCCTCCTGCAATTAATATAATTGAGTTATCCATTATTGATTTTAGTTGATTTAAACATATAAAAAAGCCCACACCAGTATAAAGTTTTGTATAAACTCCTTAAAAACAAGTTTAGGGTTAACAAGCTGATCAAGGGTCTGCTCAAGGCAGCATGCTTTAACAACTTAAACTCACCCTTTTTAAAGAATTAACGTTGAGTTTATCAAAAAAAATCACTAATGCAGGCAGTATTTTTAACTTATTTTAAAGAACGCTAAGAGACTAAATAAGATTGAAGTAAATCGTTTAACGCATTTAATTTATCTTCAACATGTTCGTTTACATGCTCCTTATCAATAGACTTCTGCTCCACCTGAGCCGCAAACTGTAATGCACACATCGCTAATACATCTTGCTTATCTCGAACAGAATAACTTTGCTCAAATTGCTTAATCATTGCCTCGATATTCTTAGCTGCTTTACGCAATCCTTCTTCCTGACTCGGGTCAATATTTAAAGGATATACCCTATTTGCTATAGATAGCTTTATTTTAAGCTTGTCTGACATTGATTTGTTTTATGTTTAATCTGAGAGCTGAGCAATACAATGATCTATATCTCTAATTAAAGCATTTATTTTAAGCTTAGTTTCTCTTTTACTTTCGTCACTGCCAAGTATTGTATTTGCCATTCTAAGAGCTTCATATTTCTCTTCCCAGTTTGCAATATGCTCTTTTTGGGCCGAAATCTCTTGTCTTGAAGCTACTAATTCTTCCTTTAGCTTCGAGTTTTCAAGCTTTAAAAGCTCTAATCTATGTAATACTTTGCTAATTTTGCTTTCTAAAGAATCTACAATATCTTCAATATTACCCATTTGCAAATTTCAATACTTATTACACAAAGTTAACATACCTTAGTATAAATAACAATTGTTTTTTAATAAAATTTGAAATTTCTCGTTAATACTCTAAATCAATGTAATGGCTTGATTTTTCTTTTATTTTTGCAGTGTAACACCAAATTTATAACTTAGCAACAACTACTTTTTTATGCGATTAGTCCTATTTCTACTTACAACTTTTTCTTTAATTACTCAGGCTCAGAATAATTACCCTCAGGATTATTTTGGCAATCCTTTAGAGGTGCCATTAATTCTTTCTGGAACCTTTGCTGAATTGCGATCAAACCACTTTCATTCCGGTTTAGATATAAAAACACAGCAGCGAGAAGGGTTGAGAGTTATCTCTGCTGCCGATGGTTTTATTAGTCGTATTAAAATTTCTCATTATGGCTATGGCAAAGCCCTTTATATTACCCACCCTAACGGATACACAACAGTTTACGCACATTTACAAAAGTTTGCTCCAGAGATTGAAACTTATGTAAAAAAGCATCAATACGAAGCAGAATCTTATGAAATTGAATTATTCCCTACCGCCGACGAAATAAAAGTGTTAAAAGGAAAGCATGTGGCTTACAGTGGAAATACTGGTGGTTCTGGCGGACCACACCTGCATTTTGAAATTAGAAACAAAGAAGAACATACATTGAACCCCATGCTTTTTGGAATTGATGTCGCAGACACCACAAAACCAACTGTTAAGTCTGTTTACGCCTATCCGCTAAACGATTCTTCAACGGTAAACAATTCAAACAAAAAACAAAAACTTAGATTAATACCTCTGGCTTCAGGTGATTATACTACCGAAAACATTGAAGCCTACGGAACTATTGGGATTGGGGTTGAAACCAACGACAGACAAAATTTAGCAGCTAACTCTAATGGTGTTTATCAGATTCAATCGTTTTTAAACGGTAATCAGAATTTTGAAATCAATTTCCAATCGTTTTCTTTTGATGAGTCGCGAAACATTAATCAGCTTATCGATTATGAACATTACACAGAAACCAAACATCGTGTTCAAAAATTATTCAATCAAAACAATAGCTTAAGTTTATATAGCCCGGAGTTAAACAACGGAAATTTAATTATTGCCGACAGCACAAACTCTATCTATAAAATTCGAATTTTAGATTTTGAAAATAATGAAGCCTGGGTTACAGTAAATATTAAAGGCAACAAAACCTCTTCTGTAAAAACCGAAGAAAAAACACCTTATTATATATACGCCAACCAAAGCACTAATTTAAAAGCTGGAAACGTAGCCGTTCACTTTTACCCCAATACATTTTACGAAAATTTCTATATCGATTTTAATGTAAAAAACGATACACTAACTTTACATAAAGATATTATTCCGACTAAGAATAATTTCAACATTAATTTTAATGTCAGTCATTTCAATGATGCAGATAAAAACAAGTTGTTTATTTCCAGATTGGTTGGAAGAAAAAACAACTACCCTATATATACCGAAACAAAACGGGTTGGAGATACTTTAATTGCTAATACTAAATATTTGGGTTCTTATACCTTAACGGCAGATACCACAAACCCAACCATTACTGCTGTTAATTTTAAAAACGAACAGTGGATAAGCAACTATCGCTTTTTAAAGTTAAAAATTGATGATTCCGGATCTGGAATTTCAAATTACAGAGCAACTATAAATGGTAAGTGGATTTTAATGGAATATGAATATAAAAACAAAACACTAACTTTCGATTTTAACGATCATGTTTCAACGGAAACTAAAAATAATTTCAAACTTATAGTTACCGATAATGTTGGAAATAGTTCTACATTTGAGTCTGTATTCTATAGAAAAAACTAAATTACTTTTGAAAAGCAAATTTTACGTTATTACCCTTCTGTTTTTTATTGTATCAATTTCTGGTATATCTCAAACAGCAACTATAAAAGGAATCATTTTAGACGATAACAATACTCCTATTCCTAACGTAAATATTAAATGGAATACCAGCGGAACCACCACCAATAATAATGGATTCTACATTTTTAATATACCGGCGAATCAAGATATATCGGTTGAATTCACTCACCTGTCTTATAAAAAGGTATCAAGCAAATTTCATCTTAAAAATGGTGAAATACTTGAATTCAACCCGGTAATGAATACAGCAACCGAGCAAATTGCAACGGTAATTATCAATAATACAAGTCAAAAAGAGGTTGAAGGCATTATCACTTTAAAACCGGAAACAATTCGAAAAATCCCGGGAGCAAACGCCGGTGTCGAGAACCTGCTTTTAACCCTTCCGGGCGTTAGCAATAATAATGAACTGAGTACACAGTATTCTGTACGAGGTGGTAATTACGACGAAAATCTGGTTTATGTAAATGGTATTGAAGTTTACAGACCGTTTTTAATTCGTTCAGGGCAACAGGAAGGATTAAGTTTCGTGAATACAGATTTAGTACAAAACGTCGATTTCTCAGCCGGTGGATTTCAAGCTAAATACGGCGACAAATTATCATCGGTTTTAGATATCACTTACAAAACACCTTATCAATTTGAAGTTAATACAGATTTAAGTTTATTAGGCGGAAGCATATCCGTTGAAAACATTAGTAAAGATTCAAAGTTTACAGGTATCGCTGGTATACGTTATCGCGACAACAGCTTGTTGGTAGATGAAAAAGAAACAGAAACGAATTATCAGCCTTCGTTTGCTGATATTCAAACCTATTTAACTTATAAATTCTCAAATAAATTTCATTTAAGCTTTTTAGGAAATGCTTCCATAAACAAGTACAATTACCAACCCGAAACACGCCAAACGAACTTCGGTACATTTAGCGACCCTATAGCGCTTTTGGTGTTTTACGAAGGACAGGAAAAAGATCAGTATCGTACCTTTTTTGGCGCTTTTAAAGGCACCTATTTCGCTAACGATAATTTGAATTTAAATTTATTAGCCTCAACCTATCATACCATGGAAGAAGAGTATTTTGATATCTTAGCACAGTACAGATTAGGCGAAGTAAATACGGATATAGGTGGTGAAAATCTTGGTGAAGTTGAATATAGCCGCGGTATTGGAAGTCAGCTAAATCATGGACGAAACGATTTAGATGCCTTAATAAGTAATTTTGGGCACAAAGGGGATTATAAGATTAATGACAATAGATTCGAATGGTCTGTAAAATATACCCATGAAGATATTCGCGACCGATTAATTGAATGGGAAGTAATCGATTCGGCAGGGTTTTCTATTCGTCCGCCAAAAACATCACCAAATGAACAACCTTATGTTGCGTATTCAGGACCATTGGAGGCTTTTCAGAATGTAAGAAGCGTAAATAAAACACAAATAGACCGTATACAAGCCTATTTACAATGGAGTAAACGTAGCACTATTGGGTCCAGCGATGTTTGGTACAATGCTGGAGTAAGAGCCCATAACTGGTCGGTTAATGGTATGGGTATTGAAAAAACAAACCAAACTGTTTTTAGTCCAAGGGCTCAATTTGCAATAAAACCAGACTGGAAAAAAGATATGCTGTTTAGAGTGGCTACTGGATTATATTACCAGCCTCCTTTTTACAGAGAACTTCGTGATGCCAACGGTGTGGTTCAACCCAGTGTTAAAGCTCAACAATCGTATCATATTGTATTAGGAAATGATTACAGTTTTAAAATGTGGGATCGCCCGTTTAAACTAACTTCCGAAGCTTACTATAAAAATCTGAATGACGTTAACACCTATACCCTTGAAAACGTTCGCATTCGCTACCGTGCTTCAAACAATGCCAAAGCTTATGCTTATGGACTGGATATGCGTTTAAATGGTGAATTTGTGCCTGGAACAGAATCTTGGTTCAGCTTTGGATATTTAAATACTGAAGAGAATATCGATGAACGTGGTTATATTGCCAGACCCACCGATCAACGTCTGAAATTTGCTGCTTTATTTCAGGATTATGTACCAAACGTCCCTAATTTAAAAGTGTATTTAAACTTAGTATACAATACAGGATTACCAGGTGGGTCCCCGAGCTATGCCGATGTTTACGAATACCAAAACCGATTGCCTGATTATAAACGTGCCGATTTAGGCTTACAGTTTGTTTTAGTTGATGCAAATAAACAATTTAACAGTGGCTGGAAAAAACCATTTAAAGCACTGTCTTTTGGTTTCGAAATTTACAACATGTTCGATGTGCAAAATTCCATCACCAACACTTGGGTACGAGATGTATATACTAAAAGACAATATGGTATTCCTAATTATTTAACACCAAGAGTATTTAATGTGAGAACAACTATGAAGTTTTAAAATAAAACCTTAAATCACAAAACTTATCTCGCCTTATGAGTTCTGGTTATTATGTATCGAATATCATAAACATCTGAAGCATAATCAGATACTATTTTTACAGTTCCTCCATTTGCTTCCCATGTATCTAAAGTATAAGCATTAAACGAACTTAAATAATAATGTTGAACTCCAACACCTTTTGAAGTAATAAAATCTCTTTTATACAATTCTCCAATACCTCCACCTATATCAACAGACACCGTAATTTTTGTAGTTTGGTTAACCGTTGGTTTAACCTTAAATTCTATTACAATATTAATTCCGTCTCCATTTCTCCCAGTAATAGTAGAATTTGTAGAATTGTAAAATTCAGTCACATCAATTGGTTTTTGACTATCTCTGATAGTGTTGGCATGATTAGGTAATGTTATTTTGTTATTTGCTGTTAAACTTAAAGGACTTGCTTCGGTATATACTCCATCGGAATAGTCAGCCCAACCTGTATAATCACTAATACTACTTTCTGTAATAAGTCTTACCCAATTTGTTCCGTCGAAATTATAAAATGCATTTTCATTAGTATCAAACACTAATAAACCCTTTGCAGGATTAGATATAGCTACCCTTTGAACAGTAGTCATTCTGGGCGTTAACATACCTTGAGATTCAGAAGAGATATCTAAAATTGAAGATTCGTCTGGACTAGTAGTACCAATACCTATTTGAGCATTTAAACTAAATGAGAGACAAAACGCTGTTAGCGCTATAGGGACAATTTTTAACATTTTGTAATCGAATTAATTAAAACTTAGGGAAGGTAAAAGTAACACTTATTCGATAAAATACAAGAAAAACTGTCAAAATACACAAATAAAGAAAGAATTATCTTTCTTACAACAACTTACGAGTGCTTTAAAACACCTATAACATAATCTACTTCTTCTTTAGTGTTAAAAATACTAAACGAAAAACGAAGCGATGGCTTTTGTAAATCTTCAGAATTTAAAATCTCAGAAAGCACATGCGATTTTTGACTACTTCCGCTTTGGCAGGCACTTCCGCGAGAACAGGCAATACCTTTTAAATCCAGTTGAAACAAAATCATAGACGCATCCACCTTCGAGTTTGGCAAACGTAAATTTAATATGGTATTCGTGCTTTGGTCTAAATTACCTGATTGTCCGTTAAAGCAAACATCTGGGATAACAACTGAAGCTTTTTCAATAAAATACGTTTTCAACTCCTTTAAATAATTCTGCTCAGTGTTGAGATTATCACATATCAATTTAAAAGCGGTTTCCATACCCACGATATTATGCACACTCTCAGTTCCGGGACGTAAGCCTCGCTCCTGCTCTCCTCCAGTAATTGAAGGCTTTAAACCGGAATCTCTTCTTACATATACAAATCCTATTCCTTTAGGACCATGGAATTTATGAGCTGATGCTGCTAAAAAATCAACTTTTACATCCTCTAAATTAAGAGAATAATGACCAACGGATTGAACCGCATCACTATGAAATAAGGCGTCATATGTTTTACATAAATCAGAAATTCGTTTAACATCTGTAATATTCCCTATCTCATTATTTATGTGCATTAAACTTACCAAAGTCTTGCTTTCAACATCAAGCAAAGTTTCCAGATGCAGATAATCGATATCACCACTCGCATCGAGATTTACATAACTTACCTGAATACCATATTCTTTTTCTAAAGCTTCAACCGTATGCAAAACAGCATGATGTTCAATTTTAGATGTCACAATATGTCTCACCTTTAAATCACGAACGGCTGATCTTAAAATTAGATTATCAGCTTCAGTTCCTCCAGAAGTAAATACAATCTCACCTGCAGAACAATTTAAATAACCGGCTATGGTTTTTCTTGCTTTCTCTATAAGTACTTTAGCCGAACGACCAAAACTATGTGAAGATGATGCATTTCCATAATTTGTTCTCATCACTTCAGAAATCGCTTCTACAACCTCGCTTCTCATTGGCGTTGTTGCTGCATTATCAAAATAAACCTGTTGCATAATTGTATTTTTCATCACAAAATTACTTAGAATAAAATTATTGACAATATGCTACGTTATAAAATACAATTCGTTTATTTTTGCCTTAAAACCCAAACAGAATGCGTAAGATATTTTTTGCTTTAACTACCCTGAGTTTATTAACCTATTCGGCTTGTGATGATGGCGATGTTCTGGATGTGGAATTCGACTTTGAAGACGAATTTTCGGTTTGCACCGGGACAAATGGCTTAGTATTCTATAAAACAAAAAATGATCCTTCAGAGTCTTTATCTGTAAGAATTTCTGAATTAAGCAGCCTTAGTGAGATTTTAACACTAGGAGACGACAATATTTACGAAGAAACATTTAGCTTATCTTCAACAAATACGTTCAATTACAGAATGTATAGCAATTCATCTTTGCCAAGCGATTTGTTTTGCAACGACATTCCTAACAGCGACGTTAAAATAACCGAAGACTACGAAGCTACCAGTGGCTCTGTGACCATTAGAACGGTTTTAACTGAAGATGATAACGATGGAATTCCTGCTATTCTTGAGGATATAAATGGTAATGGTGATTTAACTGATGATGATACCGATAACGATGGTATTCCAAATTATTTAGACTTGGATGACGATGGTGATAACATTAGAACCATTGATGAGAATCCAGACCCGAATGGTGATGATAATTTAGAGGATGCACAAGATACTGACGGCGACGGTATTCCTGATTATTTAGATGCTGATGATGATGGTGATGGTGTTAATACCCGTGATGAAGAAAACGAATCTCAGGATAACAACCCTGCAAACGATATTACAAATCCTGACGCTGGTGCCGATTATTTAAATGCGGAAGTAAGCACATCTGTAGCTGCAACATCATACAGAGCACACAACATTACCAAAGAATACCGCGTTACATTAACGGTATTTGATATTGATTTAAGCGTGATTTCTTTTGATGTTTTAGAATTCGGTACTTTAGATGATTCTGAAATTAGCAGTAGCTTAAAAACGGAGACCTTATCACCTGTATTCAACTAATAATCAGTCGTGTTCTGGTAAATATAAACCTCGGTAGCCCCTAGTCCGTATTTCTGATAATTGGCATCGTAAAATTTAACATTACTATAGCGACCGAAAAGGTATTCTAGCTCAGTTTTTAAAACGCCTTCACCTACGCCGTGAATAAATACAATTTTCTGAATACGTTTATTAATAGCGAATTCCAGTTGCCGGCGAGCCGTATCTAATTGTAAAGTCAACATATCATAATTAGTCATACCTCTCGAGGACTTCACTAATTGATGTATATGTAAATCGACTTCCATGGTTGGTTCGTAGCGATCTTTAGCGCGTTTCTTAGGCTGCTGCGTCCGCTTTTTCGATTGTTCCTTTTCCTGAATGGCCTGACCAATACCTGCTGAAGAAGATAATGTTTCTTTTATGGTTTTGTTGGACTGGGTTTTAACCAGCTCGTAAGCCTGAAAACTTAACAAAAAGCCATCTTCAGTTTCTATGGAAACTGTATCTCCCTGCACCTGCTGAACCACCCCAGACATATCCTCGTCTAAAACCAATACTTTATCACCTACCTTAAACGACATAGTTTTTAATTTTCATTGTCTTCAAACATATTTTCTTCACTGTTTTTAGTTGGTATCGTTTTTGAAATCCTATAAATTCCAGCCATTAAAATTAAAATACCAGCTATTAAAATATACTGATTTTGTTCTTCCTCTGCTTTCGAGTATATAGCCACTACAGCTCCTAAAACAATCAGTATATAATTTATGTATTTCATTTTTTTAAATAAGTCTTGATTAAGTTTTCATTCTTAAAGAGTTAGATTAACTCTTTATTTTTTTGCAAAATTAAATTAAAATTTTGAAGCACTCTTAATATTTTAGAATTTTAAACTATCATCCAATTCACGCTTAAAAGTAAATTTTATCGATTAAATGTTAAAAAAAATATAAAAAATAATATATTTGCTACAAAACATTATTAAGCCCCTCATTATCATGATTAAAAATTACACCTATTTTTTGTTAATGTTTTGTAATTTGATATATGCTCAACTTTCGGTTAGAAATGACTACTACGTTTTCGCTAAAGATGAAGTAATTTTCGTTACTAAGGATATAAACCTTAATGAAACTGAAAGTAAAATCTACCTAAGAGACGAAGCTCAAATCATTCAAGGTGATGAAAACGAAAGAAATTCAGGAGAAGGCGAATTAAGCCTGTATCAAGAAGGTAATGTTGATGCTTATGAATATAACTATTGGTGTTCTCCCATAGGAGAAACAAACAATAGCAGTGACAACAACAAATTCGGAATTTCATTACTAAATGATGTAGTTAGTCTAACCGAATCTGTTCCTGCGACATATGTACACAAGTCAAACTATAACGGAACCTCTAATCCGCTAAACATAGAACCTTACTGGATTTGGAGATATATTGCCAAAGACAATTATTACGGTTGGTCGCATGTTCAGGGAAAAACAATAATTAATCCCGGAGAAGGCTTTACAATGAAAGGAACAAGTGGTTCTAATAATGCTCAACAATATGATTTTAGAGGTAAACCCAACACAGGTACTATTGGAGTAACAGTAGAACATGACAAATACACTTTGGCAGGAAACCCATACCCTTCTGCACTTGATGCTGTGGCTTATATTCACGATTCAGAAAACAAAAATACTATCGACGGAACATTAAGATTTTGGGAACAAAATCCTAATGTAAATTCTCATAATCTAAGAGATTACCAAGGTGGTTATGCTAGTTATACCATAAGTAGCGACGGTGCTTTAATAACATTTACACCAGCTACATTTAACACATACAATGGAGATGGGACAATAAATAGTTTTAGTGATTTCACTGCTACAAAATCATTAATGAATTTTAGATATATACCCATCGGACAGGGTTTTATGGTTAAAGGAACTGCTTCAGGCTATGTTAAAGCAAAAAACAGTCATCGTGCGTTTAAAAAAGAAAACACAGTGGCAGATTCTACCAAATTCTTTAAAACCACAAATACGAAACAAAGAGCGGAAGTAATCTCTGAATTTTCAAAAATCCCAAATGATTATAAGCGTTTTAGATTAAATATCGATTTTAATAATCAATATACCCGCCAGCTGGTTGAAACCTTCCATCATTCTGCTACGCAAGGATTTGATTACGGATTAGAAACAACAACGAGCATAGGTGGAAGTTTAAAATCTGACGCCTATTGGAAAACTGAAGATTTAGCTTTTTTAGCTCAAGCTTTAAATTATGATGATACCATGAAAATTCCATTAGGCATAAAGATTGCTAATACCATGTCGTTAAGAATTCGCATAACAGACATTCAAAATATTGAAGACACGACGCCAATATATGTTCATGACAAATTAACAAATACCTATATTGACTTAAAACAACAGGATTTTAATATTAATATTGAAAAAGGTAATTACACCGATAGATTTGAAATTGCATTCACTAAAAACACCTTAGACCTTAATTCAGAAATATTTAAAACACATGATGTTTTTCAAAACAACACTATTGCTCAATTAAAAATTAAAAACCCTAACAACTTAGACATTAGTCAATTTCAATTGTTCGATGTTTCAGGAAAACAGGTTATAAATTCAGTAATTAATAATATAAATTCAAGTTACACCTACTCAACTAAAGCATTATCCAATGGAGTTTATATAGTAAAAATCACTTCTAATGGTAATCAAGTATTTAGCAAAAAAATTCTGATAAACAACCCGAAATAAAGCCTTTAAACCTTTTATTTTTATAAATTTGAATACAATTCATTTAAAAATGCAAGGTTTAGAAGAATACATGTTACCCTGTCTGAATAAGGAATTATTCGGTATAGAATGTATGGGCTGTGGTATGCAACGTGCACTTTCACTATTGCTTCATGGCGAATTTATTGCTGCGTTTAAAATGTATCCGGCTATTTACACCCTGGTTCTTATGTTTTCGGTAATTGCTTTTAATTTGTTTAAGAGTTTTAAGTCTGCTAACAGAATCATTTTAATTTTAGCTATTATTAATGCTGTAATTATTATCACAAGCTTTTTTATAAAAACATTTTCAATTTAACATCATTTCAAATGGAACAACAAAAACTACCCAATTCAACCCTTATTTTAGTTTTAGGAATTGTATCAATACTTACATGTTGCTGTTATGGTTTTGTAGGTTTAATAGTTGGTATTATTACGCTCGTCTTAGCTAGTAAAGCGACTAGTCTTTATTTAGAAAACACAGAATTATATACAGGATATTCAAATGTAAAAACAGGCAAAATATTAGCCATAGTTGGTATTGTACTAAGTGTTCTTTACTTACTTATGATTGTTTGGGCTATTGCAACTTTTGGATGGGATGCTATGGGAGATCAGGAATTACTTCAGGAACGCATGCAAGAATTTATGGGGCAATAAAAAAGGTTACTTTCAAATATAAAAAGCGACCATTTAGGTCGCTTTTTTTATTATTTAAGATATTACTTTTCAAACAGCCTAAGTGTTTTTGTTATTATACTCACACAATCTAACAACTGCTCTTTGGTCATCACCAATGGTGGTGCAAAACGAATAATATTTCCATGTGTTGGTTTAGCTAACAACCCATTATCTCGTAAGGCTAAACAGATATTCCATGCCGTATCACTATCTTCACTATCATTGATTACAACTGCATTTAATAAGCCTTTACCCCTCACTAACTTAGTGATAGTACTGGTTTCAATATACTTATTCAACTCACTTCTAAATAACTGCCCTAGTTCTTCTGCTCTTTCAGCAAGATTTTCTTCTTGAACTACTTCTAATGCCGCTATCGCTACAGCCGCGGCTACCGGATTTCCTCCAAAAGTACTACCGTGGTTTCCTGGTTTAATAACCTTCATCACATTATCATTAGCTAAAACAGCGCTAACGGGATAAGCCCCTCCACTTAAAGCTTTACCTAAAATTAAAATATCTGGTGTTACATGTTCATGATTTACCGCTAATAACTTTCCAGTACGGGCGATTCCTGTTTGTACTTCGTCTGCAATAAACAAAACATTATATTGTTCACACAACGCTTTAGCTTTTGCTAAATATCCCTCACTTGGCACATAAACTCCGGCTTCTCCTTGAATAGGCTCAACTAAAAAACCTGCAACATTTCTATTATTTTTTAATGCTTCTTCTAAAGCTTCTAAATTGTCGTATTCAATTTTAATAAACCCTTTCGTGTATGGTCCGAAGTTTTCACGAGCAACAGGATCGTTAGAGAATGAAATAATAGTAGTTGTTCTCCCGTGAAAATTGTTTTCACACACAATTAATTCAGCTTCATTCTCGTCAATCCCTTTTACTTCATAAGCCCATTTTCTACAGATTTTCAAAGCAGTCTCTACAGCTTCAGCTCCCGTATTCATTGGTAATAACTTATCGAAACCAAAATACTCGCAGGCAAACTTTTCATATTTACCTAGCATATCATTGTAAAAGGCTCTGGAAGTTAAAGTCAGCACTTTAGCTTGCTCAACCATAGCATTGATGATTTTCGGGTGACAATGCCCTTGATTAACGGCCGAGTAAGCCGATAAAAAATCGTAATACTGTTTACCTTCAACGTCCCATACATGAACACCCTCTCCTTTACTTAACACCACTGGTAACGGGTGATAATTATGAGCGCCATACTTGTTTTCTAAATCGATTGCTTGCTGCGATGTTAATTCTTTTAAAACAGCCATTTTAATATAATTTAAATTGATAAAATAACCATTCCTACTGTACCTTTATCCTTTCGAAGTGTTCGAAAATTCAGCGTGGGAGAGAAATCATCCCTAGGGCTCGCAAATTAATAAATATAACTTGCTTCAGAAAATCTTTAATTAACAATCAGTTTTTATCTTAAAAACACAGTTTCTGTTAAACTAAATGAAAATAAACCAATTTTTATTTCCGGCTATTATTATTTTTGCAGCATGTCTAGAAAAAAGAGAAAACAAATATTTACAAACGTAGAAGTTGTAGATGCTGGAGCTAAGGGTAAAACGATTGCCAAAGCACCAGATGGAAAGGTTATTTTTTTACCTAATGCCGTTCCTGGCGATGTTGTTGATGTGCAAACCTTTAAAGCCCGTAAGGCCTATTACGAAGGTAAAGCTACGGTATTTCATAAATTATCAGATAAGCGTACCGAGCCAGCTTGTGAGCATTTTGGCGTTTGTGGTGGTTGTAAGTGGCAGGATATGGCTTACGAACATCAGTTATATTACAAACAAAAAGAAGTGACTAACAACCTAACGCGTTTAGGACATATTGAACTTCCGGAGGTTACTCCTATTTTAGGTTCGGCGAAACAATATTTCTACCGTAATAAAATGGAATTCTCTTTTAGCGATAGCCGTTGGTTAACTTTAGAAGAAGTCCAGTCTGGAGAAGATTTAGGCGATAGAAATGCCTTAGGGTTTCATATTCCAGGTATGTGGGATAAAATTCTTGACGTCAAGAAATGTCAATTACAACAAGACCCTTCGAACGACATTAGAAATTCGATAAAAACTTTTGCTATTGAAAACGGCTTAGAGTTTTTTAACACCCGTAACCAAACCGGATTGTTACGTACCATGATGATTCGTACGTCGACTACCGGAGATATTATGGTGTTGATTCAATTCTTTCAGGAGGACAAAGAAAAGCGCGAATTACTATTAGATTTTATTGCCGAAACATTCCCTGCAGTAACGTCTTTACTTTACGTTATAAACGGAAAAGCTAACGATACCATTTACGACCAGGAGATTATTTGCTATAAAGGTGAAGATCATATTTTTGAGGAAATGGAAGGCTTAAAGTTTAAAATTAATGCCAAATCGTTTTATCAGACTAATTCCGAACAAGCCTTCGAACTTTATAAAATAACCAGAGATTTTGCTGGCTTAACCGGTGACGAGCTAGTTTACGATTTATATACAGGAACAGGAACCATTGCGCAATTCGTTTCAAGAAAAGCAAAAAAAGTGGTTGGTGTTGAAGCGGTACCTGATGCTATTTTAGCAGCTAAAGAAAATGCCGAACGCAATAATATCACCAATTGCGAGTTTTTTGTAGGAGATATGAAAAACGTGTTTAATCAGCATTTCATTAATACCCATGGGGTTCCGGATATTATTATTACCGATCCGCCTCGTGACGGGATGCATAAAGATGTGGTTCAGCAAATATTAAATATAGCTCCTAAACGGGTAGTTTACGTAAGTTGTAATAGTGCAACACAAGCCAGAGATTTAGCCTTAATGGATGATATGTACAAAGTGGTTAAAACGCAAGCTGTGGATATGTTCCCACAAACATTTCACGTAGAAAATGTTGTGTTATTAGAAAAGCGTTAATTATTTTTAAATCCCTAAATTGCCAGTCTGAAACAAAATTTCAGAAACCTATTTAAAATTAAGAATGAAATACTTAAAATTTATTTCTTTAGTTGTTATAGCGCTTTTCATAGGCATAAACATCAGTTGCGAACGCGACGATATTTGTCCCGATGGCACCCCTACAACACCAAATTTAATTATCGATTTTTACGATGTAAACAATCAGGAAAGCAAGAAAAATGTTTTCAATTTGGTATTGTATGGTATTGATGATGAAGGCAACCCTGTACTTCCGGCTATTGCTGTTGGTAGCTCAACCAACACCTTGTCTCTTCCTTTAAAAACCTATGCCAATACCACGCAATTCGTCCTACATAAAGATTACGCTGTAAATAATAATGGTACGCCAGATAACACTTCAGATGATTACGTTGAAGGTAACTCCGATATGATTACTATTAACTATAGTCGTGAAGAAGTTTATGTGTCGCGTGCCTGTGGTTACAAAACCATATTTAAAAACGTAACGCTAACTATAGAAGAAGATAGCGATAACTGGATTAAAGCCAGACAACCATTAACCGATAACCAATCTGTAGAAGATGAAACAACAACGCATTTCAATTTATATCATTAGTAGTATCGCGTGCTTACTGTTGTTTTGTTTCTCTGCAAATGCTCAAAACGACAGTATTGCAAGTGTTGCTAATGATTCGGTAAAAGTTAAACTTAAATATGGTTTACGTGTTGGTGGTGACTTGGGGAAATTGATTCGTTCTACCATCGATGATGATTACAGCGGATTTGAAATTTCGGCCGATTACCGTATTAAACGCAAGTTATATATCGCGGGAGAACTGGGATACGAAGAAAAAAAGACAGTTAACGACTATCTTGATGTAAATACAAAAGGTGGCTACATTAAAGGCGGGGTTGATTATAACATGTACGTAAACTGGTTGGATATGGACAATATGATTTACTTCGGATTTCGTGTTGGAGGAAGTACCTTTAGTCACGATTTAAACAATTATACCGTTTACAACACCACGCAATACTGGAACAATTTTTCATCTACAGAAGCCAGAACCTATGACGGATTAACGGCATTCTGGAGTGAAATTATTTTAGGAATAAAAGTTGAAGTTTTAACCAACCTTTATTTAGGGCTTAACGCACAACTTAAATTCTTAGTTGCAGAATCTGATCCCGGGAATTTTGAAAACATTTATATTCCCGGATTTCATAAAACCTACGACAGCAGTGGCATAGGTGTTGGCTATGGTTATACAGTATCATATCGAATTCCACTCTATAAAAAGGAGAAGTAGCCGATTTATTACAATATAAAGATTAATCCCTTATGATTTAACTAGAAATCATAAGGGATTTTTTATTTCAAACTACCATCTAAACCCTGTATTTCAAACAATCAAAATAAGATTTACAAATAAAATTCGTAAGAAATATTTAAACTTCTTCTTTTAAAAAATACATATCTTTGTTTAAAATTACATAGTTTAAAATGCCTAAAAACACTTACAAGATTGCGGTTATTCAGTTAAACCTGAATAACACACCTGAAAACAATTTAAAAAAATGTATTCAGTGGGTAAAAGATGCTGCTAATCAAGGAGCAGAAGTTATTTCGTTACCCGAACTTTATAGTAGCCACTATTTTTGTCAGAGTGAAGATGTATCTAATTTTGAGTTAGCAGAACCATTATACAGTACATCCTTTAACGCATTTAGCGCCTTAGCAAAAGAGCTTGGTGTGGTTATTATTGTGCCGTTTTTCGAAAAAAGAATGGCAGGTGTTTATCACAATAGTGCTTATATTATTGATACCGATGGTTCTGAAGCCGGGTTATACCGCAAAATGCATATCCCGGACGATCCGCATTTCTACGAAAAATTCTACTTCACACCAGGTGATATCGGATTCAAATCCTTCCCTACTAAAAAAGGAAATATAGGTACACTAATTTGCTGGGATCAATGGTATCCTGAAGCTGCACGTTTAACAGCGTTACAAGGAGCCGAAGTGTTATTTTATCCAACAGCTATTGGCTGGCATCCACAGGAAAAGGCCGAATTTGGAGAAAACCAACAAGGCGCATGGATGAATGTGATGCGTGGTCACGCTGTAGCTAACGGTGTTTATGTGGCTGCTGCAAACCGTATTGGATTAGAAAAATATCTACCAGACACTAATGGAATTGAATTCTGGGGATCGTCATTTATTGCCGGACCTCAAGGTGAAATTTTAGCTCAGGCATCGGTAGATCAGGAAGAAATTTTAATGGCTGAGGTAGACTTAAGTTTACAGGAAAATGTACGTCAGAACTGGCCATTTTTAAGAGATCGCCGAATTGATAAATACGGAGATATTACTAAAAGAGTCATCGATTAATGAATACAGAACAATGGATTTTCCCTGCTGAATGGGAACAACAACAAGCTGTTTTATTATGTTTTCCGCATAACGGAAACGATTGGCCTGGAAAATACGAAGCCATTCAATGGGCCTTTGTCGAGTTTATAAAAAAAGTAGCTGCTGTTGAAGGTGTTATCGTGGTTGTTGCTACCGATAAGCTCAAAGAAAAAGTTACCGGTATGCTCGACATGGCACATGTAAACATGGAACATGTGTCATTTATTGTACATAAAACCAATCGTAGCTGGATGCGCGATTCAGGACCGATTATAGTAAAAAAAGGTGCTGAACGCTTGGCTTTAAATTTCAATTTTAACGGATGGGCAAAATATTCTAATTTTAAATTAGACAAACACGTTCCTGAAAAAATAGCTGGTTTTTTAAATGTTCCGCTTAAACAAGTCACCTACAAAGGAAAACCTGTAATTGTTGAAGGCGGCGCTATAGATGTTAACGGCAAAGGCACTTTGTTAACTACCGAAGAATGTCTGCTACACCCTACTATTCAGGTTAGAAACGAAGGGTTTACAAAAGAAGATTACGAAGCTATTTTTAAGGAATATCTGGGGGTTACCAACGTAATTTGGTTAGGTAATGGCGTTGAAGGTGACGACACGCATGGCCACGTTGATGATTTGGCGCGTTTTGTTAATGAAGACACTATTATTACGGTAGTTGAAGATAATCCGGAAGATGCAAATTACAAGCCGCTTCAGGATAATTTAAAACGCTTACAGAAATCAAAGTTAGAAAATGGTAAAAACCCGAATATTGTAACCTTACCAATGCCTAAACGATTAGATTTTGATGGCATTCGTTTACCGGCAAGTTATGCCAACTTTTTAATTATTAATAAAGCGGTTTTAGTACCAACTTTTAATGATTCGAAAGACCGTATAGCATTAAATATTATAGCCGATTGTTTCCCTGACAGGGAGATTATAGGCATTTCGGCAACCGATTTTATCTGGGGATTTGGTACACTACACTGTTTAAGTCAGCAGATACCTGAATAATTTCAATTTTACTCAAAATTTTAAATCCAGTTTTGTTGGTTTTCACTAACATTAACTGGATTTTTAAGTTTTAAAGATGGCTTTTACCAACATCACTATATTAATTCTTTCATATTTAATTTAAAATCACTATTTTTGAGTTAGAAAATACCAACATTAATTAGTTTTTAAATAAATAATTATGGTAAATACTAACATAAATTGGACTTCCATGAGCGACCAAGCCATTGTTGAAGCTATAGGGAGCTATTTAAAGCATCAGCGTTTAAATCAAAATAAAACACAAGCTCAAATTGCTGAAGCCGCTGGCGTAAACCGCTGGACCATTAGTCAGATTGAGAAAGGCGAAGCCATTTCGTTAACTTCTTTAATTCAAATTTTACGCGCTTTGGATGCACTAAATGTCTTCAGCAACTTTAAAATTGAACACCAAATCAGTCCGTTGGAATTAGCTAAATTAGAAAAGCAAAAACGTCAACGCGCCAGAAATAAAAACACAAATCCCCAAACCGACAGCGAATGGTAAGCACAAAAACAGCCTTTGTAAAAATATGGAATCAGGTAGTTGGTGCTGTTTCATGGAACGACGACACAGGTCTGGCCAGCTTTGAATATACTCCTGAATTTAAATCTTCAGGCATAGAACTATCTCCTATTAAAATGCCATCGCAATCTGGTACACAAATATTTTCGTTTCCTGAACTTCGTGTATCAAGACATAATGAATATGATACATTTAAAGGCTTGCCGGGACTTTTAGCTGATGTACTGCCTGATAAATACGGAAATCAACTTATCAATAGCTGGTTAGCACAGCAAGGTCGACCTGAAAACAGCATGAATCCTGTAGAGCAATTGTGTTTTATTGGTACTCGTGGTATGGGTGCTCTTGAATTTGAACCCACGCAACTTAAACCTAATAAAAACACGTTTGAAGTAGAAATTGATAGCCTGGTAGATATTGCACAACGTATGCTCCATAAACGAGAAGGCTTTGAAACCAACATCAATAAAGATGAACGTCAGGCTATGCTCGACATTCTAAAAATCGGAACTTCTGCCGGTGGTGCGAGACCAAAAGCTATTATTGCTTACAATAAAAAAACAGGACAGGTGCGTTCCGGACAAACCAACGCTCCAAAAGGCTTTGAACATTGGTTGATTAAACTTGATGGTGTTAGCGATGCTCAGTTTGGAGAAAGTCAGGGATACGGAAGAATAGAAATGGCATACTATAATATGGCAATAGATTGTGGTATTGATATGATGGAATCTCTACTTTTAGAAGAAAATAACCGGGCTCATTTTATGACCAAGCGATTTGATCGTGAAGGCAACGATACCAAACACCACATTCAAACCTGGTGTGCTATACAACATTACGACTTTAACGATATGCATAGTTACAGCTACGAACAGCTGTTTCAAACCATGCGTATGTTAAGGCTCCCCTACCCACAAGCCGAGCAAATGTTCAGACGTATGGTATTTAATGTTATTGGTAAAAACTGCGACGATCACACTAAAAATTTCGCATTCCGTTTAAAGCAAAACGACGTTTGGGAACTGGCTCCCGCTTACGATATTTGTTTTGCTTACCGTCCAGGAAGTGTTTGGGTGAGCCAGCATGCTTTGAGTGTCAATGGCAAACGTAAAGACATTAACAGACAAGATTTACTAACCGTAGCTAAAAGTATGAATATTAAAAAAGCAGATACTATTATAAGTGAAATAAGCAACGTTATCGCCAAATGGAATAGTTATGCTGAAGCCGTAAATGCCAAATCTGAACTACGAGATAACATATCGAATAATTTAGAGTTGATGTAAAATAAAAAGCTCGGATAAAATGATTTATCCGAGCTTTTTCCATTTCTATTACTTCATATACTTACCTTTCTTACTACCAGCGTAAATTTCGTATTTCACTAAACGCGAATCTAATTTCGCATTAAATAACTGTATTTTACGCGATGGTCGTAAACCTACAAACTTTAAGGCATCTAAATTACTCGTTATAAACCAGGCATCGGTATTCGGGTAGCTTTGTTTTAAAGTGTCACCAATGCTTTTGTAAAACTCTTGTAAATCGATATTTAAACGCTCTCCGTAAGGCGGATTAAACACCATATGCAATTTTCGTTCACCTCCCTTTTGGGTTTTAAAGAAATCTTCATGCTTTACAGTAATAAAATCATCAAGCTCGGCATTTTTAATATTTTCCTGAGCTTTTTTTACTGCACTTGGTGCTTTATCGTAACCTGTAATGGTATAATGGAAATCACGCGTTTTATTTAGCAAGGACTCTTCTATCTTTTCAAACAAATCCACATCCCAGTCTTCCCAGCGTTCGAAAGCAAATTCCTTACGCATTAAATTTGGCGGAATATTACAAGCAATCATAGCGGCTTCAATTAACATCGTACCACTACCACACATCGGGTCCATAAAATCTGATTGTCCATCCCAGCCCGATAACATGATTAATCCGGCAGCCAGAACTTCGTTAATTGGCGCAATGTTAGTTGCTAATTTATAACCACGTTTATGTAAAGAATCTCCAGAAGAATCTAATGATATGGTACACTGGTTTCTATCGATGCGGACGTTTACTTTTAAATCCGGAAATTTTAAATCTACATTCGGGCGTTGTCCGCTAGTGTCTCTAAATTTATCGACGATAGCATCTTTTGCTTTTTGAGCAATAAATAGCGAATGTTTAAATAAATCGGAGTGAATAGTTGCGTCAATAGCCAAAGTTCCTGTTGGCTTTAGATATTCGCTCCAGTTCATCGCGTACATTTTGTTGTACAATTCCTGCTCACTATTTACAGTAAAACTTTTAATAGGCTTTAAAATTTTAATCGCCGTACGTAACCCCAGATTTGCTTTATACATAAAACCTTTATCACCAACAAACGACACACTTCGCACACCCTTTTTAACGTGTTGCGCGCCAAGTTGTGTTAGTTCCTTTTCTAACAAATCTTCAAAACCAAACAAGGTTTTGGCTACCATTTCAAAATTTTCTCCCATTTTTTTATCAGACTTACTGTGTGTTCTTCTTTAATAGAATGCAAAAATAGCGTAATTTTGCGTGAATTTAATGATAAACTGAATTTAGGTTAAGGATTGAAGTGACATCCTTTTTTATAAGTGACCGTGAGTGAACTTATTAAAAAGATATAACGGAAAGCCTGACCCGAAACTTTTTTCGGGGAACCCACAACACATCTATGAGCAAAGACACAACGCAATGGTTTTCTTCGTGGTTTGATACACCATTTTACCACATTTTATACAAAGACAGAGACGACAGTGAAGCCCAGCATTTTATGGATACGCTTACTGAATATTTAAACCTTCCGGAAGACGGCTCCATTTTAGACCTGGCCTGCGGACGTGGACGTCATGCGGTGTATTTAAACTCGTTAGGTTACGATGTTACTGGTGCCGATTTAAGTGAAAACAGCATTGCTTTTGCGAAACAGTTTGAAAATGACAGTTTGCATTTTGCTGTTCACGACATGTGTAAGCCATTTAGTAAAAAGTTTGATGCCGTTTTTAATTTGTTTACCAGTTTCGGGTATTTTGATAAAGATGAGGATAACCTGAATACTATTAAAGCGATTAAAGAAGATTTAAACGATTTTGGCTTTGGAGTTATCGATTTTATGAACAGTGAATTTATCATAGACAATCTGGTGCCTGAAGAAACCAAAACAGTAGAAGGCATTACGTTTAACCTGAAACGCTATGTTAACGACGGGTATATTGTAAAGGATATTAGCTTTACAGCTGAAGGTGAAAATTATAATTTTCAGGAACGTGTAAAAGCATTTACTCTGGCTGATTTTGAAGCTCTTTTTGAAGAAGCCGGTGTATTTTTACTTGACGTTTTTGGTGATTATAAATTACGTAAATTTAGCCCTAAGACGTCTGAACGTTTAGTTATGATCTTTAAATAAATCGCTTTATTGCGTTATACATTTAATGAATAAATTTTTATTTCCTTTTTTAGCAGTTGTTATCGGTTTTGTTCTAGCTCAACTAACCAGCAAACAAAAATCGATTAACACCAAACTATTATTATCATTTAGTGGTGCTTTTTTATTAGCCCTTACCCTATTTGAATTATTGCCTGAAGTTTACCATCATTTAGACTCTAAACTGGCTGGTGTTTATATTGTTTCGGGTATTTTACTGCAATTAATTTTAGAGCTATTTTCTAAAGGAGCCGAACACGGACACGTTCATATTCATAAGGAAGACACCACATTCCCGTGGTCGTTATTTATTAGTTTGTGTTTACATAGCTTTTTAGAAGGTTTTGCCATCCACGATCATAACGATATGGTTTACGGTATTTTAATTCATAAAATTCCTGTTGCCGCAATTATTACCATGTTTTTATTACAATCGGAATACAAAAAAATACAAATTGCAGGTTTCTTACTAGTGTTTGCCTTAATGACGCCACTTGGAACTTTAATTTCAACAACATCTGAAGCGGTTGCGCATTATTCGCAAGTATTTAATGCTATTGTAATTGGAGTATTTTTTCATATTTCGACCACCATTTTATTTGAAAGTTCAGACGGACATAAATTCAACTTATCGAAATTTATCTCTATAATTTTAGGTGTTATTGTTGCCTATTTAATCTAACAAAAAGAAGATTTTAGAAGTGTTTAGTAAAGAAGAATCAAGAAAATTAAAACAAGAGTTTTGGATCAGTTTCGGGAAATCGTTTCCTAGAAAATGGATACTTTATAACACCAAACTAAAAGGTTTTAGCTTTAAATTTTACTTCGACAACAAAAAAGCTCTGGTAGCTCTTGACCTAGAAGACGATTTGGAATACCGCATTAAATACTGGGAAAAGCTGGAAGCATTAAAATCAATTTTACTGGACGAGTACTTGCCTGAAGCTATTTACGACGAGCAGTTCTTTTTAGATAATGAAAAGGAAATTTCCAGAATTTATGTGCCTTTGGAACAAAAAGTATCCATTCATAACAAAAACACCTGGCAGGAAGTTATGGAATTTTTTAATGAGAAAATGACCTTGTTTGAGGCCTTTTTTGAAGAATACAAAGATGTTATTGAAGGTTAGTCTACCTTCTTTTTCATTAAGTAATCATCCATAATGAATCCGTTGCCAATATCGGCAACAATCGGTCCTGCATTTATAAAACCTAATTTCTCGTAAGCTTTAATGGCTATTTCGTTATTAATATTTACCGTTAACCGAATAGTCTTTAAATCGAAATCCTTTGCCTTATTCTCAACAAACTGCATGGCGCTTTTAGCGATTCCCTTACCTCTGTAATCTTTTAAAACATAAATTTTACTGAGAAACAAAACGCCTTCCTCAGGTTTAATAGCAATATACCCAACAGGTACTCCTGAATAGACTAAAGTAAAATACTTCATACCTTCTAAAGCCTGCTGTTTTATGGCTTCAGCCGATTGAAATTTTTCCAGCATGTAATCTATTTGGGGCTTACCAACGATTGGAATATAATGCTCTCTCCAAATAATATCAGCTAAAGACTCTATAGTCTTAAAATCCTGGTGGGTCGAAGCAGTCTGAATATCAATCATATTAAATTACGTAAAAGAAAATCATAAAAAAATGGCCAATGGCACCAGCCAAAACAAACAAATGCCAGATGACATGGTTATATGGTATTTTCTCAATAGCATAAAATATAATACCTGCGGTATAGGCTAATCCGCCTGCAAACAATAGCAAAATCCCATTACTAGCCATCGCTTCACTAAGATTTGTAAAATCGAATACAATAAGCCACCCCATTACCAAATACAACAAGGTTGAAAACACACTGAATCGTCCTGTAAAAAAGATTTTAAGTACCACACCAAAAGCAGCTATTCCCCAGACAATCCAAAACAATGGCCAGCCCAGACTTTTGGTTAATGTTATTAATAAAACCGGCGTATAGGTTCCTGCAATTAAAAGATAAATACCTATGTGATCTACAATTCTAAAATAATGCTTATTCTTCTCGTGCTTTACAGCATGATACAAGGTAGAAGCAGAAAACAGAACAATTATGGACAAACCATAAACTATTACCGAAAATAAACTGTAAGCTGTTTTATTAGTTTGAAAAAGAATGAGCATCACCAAAGCTACAACTCCAAAAATAGCACCTATTGCGTGAGAGGTTGCATTTAATTTTTCTTCAAATTCAGTTTGAACGCGCATACTATTCAGGCGTTTTATTATTGATCCACTTATCGGTTAAGTCGTAAAAATTATATTTTACAGCAGAGTCCTGTCTTTCTAATTGTCCGCTTTGAAAACTTCGCAACAGAATATCTTCAATTAAATAATCTTCCTTTACATTCTCCGGATCGAACTCACGTTTTAATGAAATATCGAACATGCTTGCTGTAGTATTATACCAAAATGCTCGCCAGCCACTGCGGAGTTCTTTTACCAAATCGAAAGCCGTGGTTCCTGTTTGTCTATGTATTAATTTTACCAGAATTTGTCCTTCGGTACGCGAGAATTTCTTCAGCTTTTCAGAAAACTCTTCTTCAATGTATTTTTGAACCTGTTTGGTATATCGTTTCTTCTCACGGTTTCGCTTTATAGATGCCAATCGTTTATTCATAGAATCCAGTCGCTCGGCAGCCATTTTTGCATACGGATACACTTTTAACGTTTTACGACGAAGAATTAAATATCTGATACGGTCGTCACGGTTATCAAATTTCAATTTATTCAACAGAAAAACCTCCTCTAAATCGATAGACTTTTTAGGAATGGAATCACCATCGATAATTAAATAGGTAACATCGGTAGAATCCTGTTCAAATTCATTGATTTGAGACCACGTAAAAACAGGTAAAAAACAAATTAAGTATGTTAAAACATTCTTCATAAAAATTCTGGAGCAATTAGCTTTTCAAAATTACTAATTTACATTTTGAAAACGTTTTTTTAAGCAGGTTTCTTTAATAATTCCTTTGGTGAAATTTCTCTAAAAACTATAAATATATTCCGTTTGTATAACACCTCAATTCTATTAATATTCTTATTTTAGTGCAAAACTTTTAAAACATGACAAAGACGAGTATTCTAAACGAAAAGTCTATCGACTTCTTAGAAAAATATTTGAATAATGCAGCACCAACAGGGTACGAATGGACAGGTCAAAAATTATGGATGGATTACCTTAAACCCTATGTTGATGAGTTTATTACAGACACTTACGGAACTGCTGTAGGGGTTATAAATCCAGAAGCAAAATATAAAGTTGTTATTGAAGGACACGCCGATGAAATTTCATGGTATGTAAATTACATTTCTGAAAACGGAATGATTTACGTCATTCGTAACGGTGGTAGTGACCACCAGATTGCACCAAGTAAAGTCGTTAATATTCATACTAAAAACGGTATTGTAAAAGGCGTTTTTGGATGGCCGGCCATTCACACCAGAAAATCCGGAAATGAAGAAACACCAAAACCAGACAATATTTTTATTGACTGTGGATGCAAAACCAAAGAAGAAGTTGAAGCTTTAGGTGTTCATGTTGGTTGTGTAATTACCTATCCGGATGAATTCCATATTTTAAATGGTGATAAATTTGTTTGTCGTGCTTTAGATAACCGTATGGGTGGTTTTATGATTGCCGAAGTAGCACGTTTACTAAAAGAAAACAACAAAACTCTACCTTTCGGATTGTACATTGTGAATGCTGTACAGGAAGAAATTGGATTACGCGGAGCCGAAATGATTGCCGATACCATTAAACCAAATGCTGCAATTATAACCGACGTAACCCACGATACCACAACACCTATGATTGAAAAGAAAGTTCAGGGTGAAATTGAATATGGTAAAGGTCCTGTAATAGCATATGCTCCTGCAGTACAACAAAAATTACGTGATTTAATTACCGATACAGCTGAAGCTAAAGACATTCCTTTCCAACGTAGTGCTTTATCTCGTGCTACCGGAACCGATACCGATGCTTTTGCTTACAGTAATGGCGGTGTGGCTTCTGCTTTAATTTCATTACCGTTACGTTATATGCACACGACTGTAGAAATGGTTCACAGAGATGATGTTGAAAACGTTATTAAATTAATTTACGAAAGTTTACTAAACATTAAAGACGGCGAAACATTCAGCTACTTTAACTAATATACATTCCCGCGAAAGCGGGAATCTTTTTTATATATCATGATGGACGAATATATAGATATTGTTGATGACAACGGTATTCCTACGGGACTTTCAGAATTAAAATCGGTGATACACCAGAAAGGCTATTTTCACAATACGGTACACATCTGGTTTTATACCAAAAACGGTGAAATACTACTTTCACAACGCTCGGCTAAAAAAAGAATTTGTCCCCTGATGTGGGATGTTTCGGTTGCTGGACATATTGATGCCGGAGAATCTATTGAACAGGCAGCTTTACGTGAAACAAAAGAAGAAATAGGTTTAAATATTACCGAATCGGACTTACATAAAATTGGCTTCTTTAAATGCTTTCAAAGTTATGATACAGGCATTACAGACAACGAATTTCATCACACCTATATTTGTGAGTTAAAACAGCCCTTAAAATCTTTAATCCCCCAGGAAGAAGAAGTCGAAGCTTTAAAACTGGTTTCGTTAGACGAGTTTCAATATCTAATAGACCATATTGGTATCAATAACCATTTTGTGCCATCGAATAAAGGATATTATGAGGTGGTTTTGGAGAGTGTAGAGAATACCATAAATTAAATTCATTTAATAACATTTATAAAATGAATTTAATCCTGTTGGCTATTGCCCCGATATGCATCATTATACTTTACATTTATTCAAAAGATAAATACGAAAAAGAACCTCCAAAACTCCTGTTCCTTTCATTTGCCTTAGGGGCTATTGTAAGTATAGTGATTACTTCGATAATGTACTATGGATTTAATATTGTTTTACCTCTACCCAATAAAACCAGTATTCTTCAACAGTTTATTAAAGCCTTTTTTGTGGTTGGCTTCACCGAAGAATTCAGCAAATACATTATTGTAAAATACTACGCCCAGACCAAAGCCGATTTTAACGAACCTTTTGATGGTATTGTCTATGCAGTTATGGTTTCTATGGGATTTGCGGCTACCGAAAATATCGTATATGTTTTGGATGGTGGTATACAAACCGCTTTAGTTCGAGCGTTTACAGCTGTGCCTGCACACGCGACATTCGGTATCTTAATGGGCTACTATATGGGAAAAGCGAAATTTTCTAAAAACCGTTTAGTATTAAATATCGCTGGGTTACTATTGGCTATACTATTTCACGGGGCTTACGACTTTTTCCTTTTTATAAATTTTGTACCTGGTATTTGGGTAGGTGCTTTTATCTCACTGTTTATTGGTATTCTACTATCGAGAAATGCCATAAAAGAACACCAAAAAAATTCGCATTTTAGGGCTTAGAACTTTGTAAGAATTATATTTATATTTAACTTCATAAATATTATAAACACAAACGCTATTTAATAGCAGTATCACTCATATGCCTCCAAATAATATTCCTGATCACATAAAGAAACGTTATCAACATGTATATTGGGCATTTTATTTATGTAACACTTCATTAACCGAAACTAAACTTCTTAATTCCTCAGACTTTAATTCAAAGGAACTTGAATTAATAAATAGTCATCCCTTTCAATATTTCAAAGTAACACTTCAATATAGTTACATAATGGAATACCATAAACTATTGGAAAAAGGAAGGAAAAATAATTTAGAAAACATATCTTCATTGATATGGTTAAACGAATCTTTAAAAGATAACCTCGGAAAAAAATTTAATGATACTCATCAAAAAAATATTACATTAATCGCCGAACTCAAATCTTCAGTTTATTTTAAAAAACTACATAATTTGAGAAACAAAAAATTCGCACATTCAGAAAAAAATTCTGTAAATGAACCTTTCAATATAAAAGAATTCAACGAAGAAGACATTTCAAATGGAATAGAACATTTAAATAAAATAGGAGAAATCATAAAAAACTGCACTACACCTTTTGAATTTGAATATGACTTAGAAGTTCCATCAAGTGAAAACAGAACGCTAAATTTTATAAAATTCCAATCAAAATACAAACAGTTTTTCTTTGAAAAACAACGTATTAAATAAGAATAAAAAAAGAAAAGAAAAAATAGCCGCTAAGATCGAAAAAAGGTCATTGCTTCGAATTTACAACAAAATCAATAAAAATTTGGTTGTGTTGATTTCGTAACCAAAAAACCCACCTACTTCTTCAAAATCACTGTTTCGGCATTATACATGAATGTTTCCTCCCAACGCTCAAAACGGGCATCGTAGCGATCTGTAAATACTAAATACTGACATCTTCCTATACTTTCTGGTGTTCTATTTATTTCGGAGGTTAAGTTACCTTTAAACACAAAATCAGCGTCTTCAACAATAAACATTTGTAGTTTTTTTAAGTTGATGCTATTCAAATAAAAGAGTTTATTAATGCGTTTTGGGGTACCGATAATAACATCAACGCCTACGTAAATATCTTCACGTTGTGTTTCAAGATCATACTCGTCGTAAGCACAATACACGCGTAAATCGGTTCCTTTCTTATACGTATTAAAAAGCGCTTCTAAGTCTAATGCGGCTTGCTTATCTTTTACAAAAATTAAGGCGCGTGGCGCATCTTCGAAAGCTGCCTTTAATTTATTAATAACGCTTATAACAATACTGGTTGTTTTTCCTGCATTATCTGGCGCTATAACCAACATGCTTGTTCCTCCTTTAATTTTTGAAAGAATTTTAGATTGCAGATTGTTAGGTTCTACAATCTCGTTTTGCTTTAAATTTTCCTTAAGAGGTTCCAGTAATTTTTTAAAAGACATGTTGTTTATTTTGATGCAAAGATAGCTTTTTCATAAAAAAGAAAAGGTGTTCATCTCTGAACACCCAATCCTCTGCTATTAGTCACTCTGTATAGCTGATAAAAATCCCCCGACACAAAGCGCATCGAGGCATTCATTTTTAATTAAAACTGTAAATCTGTTACTAAGTCGAACTCGTCGTAAATAGCTTTATCTTTTAAATCGTCGAAGAAACTAGTTGATCCGTAACGTACATCGTATTTAGTTCTGTCTACTTTTAAAGACGCTGTTGCTTTGCTTCCGTAGATAGAGATATCGAAAGTTACCGGAGCTGTTTTTCCTTTAATAGTTAAATCTCCTGTTACTGCATAAGAGTTTTTACCCTTAGCTTTTACTTTAGTGAAAACTAATTTTGCAGTTGGGTATTTTTCAGTACCAAAGAAATCGTCAGATTTTAAGTGACCGTCTAAGTTTCCTTTCATTTCACCATCTAAATCTGTAGTATTAATAGTTGCCATATCAATTACAAACTCTCCTCCTACTAATTTATCTCCGTCAAAAGATAAAGTTCCAGATTGTAAAGCAATAGTTCCTTCGTGAGATCCTGTTACTTTATACCCTTTCCATACCACAGAGCTTGACTCTACTTTTACCGCTTTTTTCTCAACATCATTGTTTGCGAAAGCAAAAGATGTAAATGCTACTAAAGCTACTACTGCTAAATTTTTAATTGTCTTTTTCATTGTTGTTTTTATTTAATGTTTGATTTGATTTATGATTCGTAATAAAATCGTTCTTTAATAATTTTTCCGTCTTTCCACTCCTGAACAGCAATTTGATTATAATTTTTAATCCCCCAATCTTTATGAGTATAATCAAAATGCCATTCTACCATGGTAATGTTTTCTCCCACCGTTACTTTTAAAGGTTTAGCACACCTAAATTCTGTAATGGCGTTAAAAAATTCTTCTTCTCTTTTTCTATTCAATTCTTTCCCAACAATTTCGGGGTTGTTATTTTCCTGCATAACAACATCGTCGTGATAAAATTCATCAAAGGCTTCGAGAGCTTTGCCTTGTAGAATTAAATCGTTTACCGAACTTATCTTTTCAATTAATTTGCAACTAAGCATATTTCCTTTTTTTGAACATGACAAAGTTCAGAAACATCTACAGGAATAAAAATGAAGTAGATTATCAAATGATGTTAAACTAAATTAACATTACCAAAAACCCCTAAAACACTGAGGTTTTCCTCAAAGAATCACTGCTCTAAGATAAGCTGACTTTTAATTTTACTTAAAAATTCTTTGGTTATACCCAGGTAAGAAGCAATCATATACTGCGGAATGCGTTGCTCGATTAGCGGATACTGTTCTCTAAAATACAGGTATTGGTCTTTAGCTGTTAGACTGAAGTTTCTAACGATGCGTTTTTGTGAAGCTACAAAGGCACGCTCCACTATTTTTCTAAAAAAACGTTCCAGTTTCGGGATTTCTCGATATAAATCTTCAACCACGTCGTGAGAAATCATGATGAGCTCAGAATTTTCTAAACACTGCACATTAAAATCGGCAGGTGTCTGACTAATAAAACTTCCCATATCGGAAGTCCACCAGTCTTCAATTGAAAACATAATAATATGCTCGTGTCCTTCCTGATCAACATAGAAGGTTTTTGTACACCCCGACAACACATAACATTCATACTTACACACGTCACCCTGCTGAACAATATATTGACCTTTTAAATATTTTCTAATAAAGATTTTAGACTTAAAATATTCAATTTCCTGATCGTTTAAACTTATGTATTTACTAATGCTATTTAGTAGAGGTTCTATATTCATCAATAGGTTACTGTAGGTTTCAATACAAATTTAACAATATAAATCAGCTTTATTAACCTAAATTAATTTTTAACTTATTTTATAGATATACCTTTGTTTAATGCAAAACAACCAACCTTTCAAATTTGAATTTGTGGCTTTAATGGCTTCGTTAATGTCAATCGTCGCCTTAACCATAGATGCCTTGTTGCCCGCCTTACCCGAAATTGGACATTCTTTAAATGTTGATGACCCACACAAAAATCAGTTGCTAATTACCATGATTTTTTTAGGCATTGGTTTCGGTCAGCTTATTTTCGGACCATTATCAGATAGCTTTGGTCGCAAGCCTGTAATTTATGTTGGCTTTACACTATTCATTATTGCAAGTATTATTTGCGTAACGACCAAAAATTTTGAAATGATGATTCTTGGTCGCATACTACAAGGCGTAGGCTTATCATCACCACGAAGTATTTCGTTATCTATGATTCGCGATTCTTACAGTGGTAATTATATGGCTAAAATCATGTCTATTGTGGTGATGTTTTTCATTCTGGTTCCTGTTATTGCCCCTACCTTGGGCACTTTTTTAACTTACTTTTTTAGCTGGAGATCTATCTTTTATTTCAACCTTATATTTGGAATATGTATTATGTTCTGGCTTTATAAACGCCAGCCGGAGACCTTACCTAAAGAAAAACGTATCAAACTTAAATTAAACCTTTTTATCAATGGTGCTGTTGAATTTTTTAAACACAAAGACGCCGTAGCTTTTACTTTAGTTTCCGGATTTATTACAGGGTCGTTTATGGTGTATTTAAGTACCTCGCAACAAATTTTTGAAACACAATATAATCTGGCAGAAATGTTTCCGTATATCTTCGCCAGTCTTGCTATTTCTATTGGTTTGGCTACGTTTTTCAATAGCCGTTTAGTAGTTAAATATGGAATGTTTCGTATTGGATTTATTTCTGCTATAGCTTATGCCGCTATTTCATTGCTATATGTTCTGTTATTCTGGTCGGGTAAAAACCCAAGCGTTTATGTACTGGTCGGATTTTTTGCCATGCAGTTTTTTGCGGTGGGTTTTTTATTCGGAAACTTGAGAGCCTTAGCTATGCAACCCCTGGGTCACATCGCAGGAATAGGTGCTGCCATTAATGGGTTTATTTCAACGGTTTTAGCCGTACCTATCGCTAATTATATTGGAAATTTCATAAGTACTTCTGTACTTCCTCTTTTTATTGGATTTTCTGTTTTCGGTATAATGTCTGTTTTGGTTTTCCTTTCTATTAGACGTAGAAATTCGTTATCAAGAAACTAATACTTTACTGAAGATATCGGTTTTTAATCACATCCATATGCCATAAGGCATGTCCTAACACAACAAAGGCGGCAGCTCGTGCGGTTATGGGAGAATTATTGGCATTTCCCTCTTGCTGTAAATCCGCTACACTGAGTGATTTTAGTAACACGATAAAACTTTGTCGTACCGATGTGAATTCTTCCAACAAGGCATCAAGCGTTTTTGCGCTCGCCTGAGCTGGTAAGGCATAATGATTTTCATCATAACCCGGCAACAAGGTTTTATCGTGGCGTGCTATACAAAAACAACGGTATTGAAACACGCGCTCGGTGTCTATAATATGCTGAAATACATCTTTTACACTCCATTTATCTTCCGCATAAGCGTAATTCAACTTATCCTCAGGAATGGCTTTAAAAAACGCCACAATCTCCTCTAATCCCTTTTCAAAGCCTTCTAACAAAGTCCTGTCTTTTGGAATCATTCCTATGTAAGTTCTATAAAACGCATTGTACTCTGTATCGTGCAAGTCCGAAATTTTCATTGACTTTGTTTTTTTTATTGTATTACATAAAGTTAGAAAAACTTTTAACCATTTAAAAACGCTTCAAAAAAAAATACTTTCAACAACCCATTCTGAACAAATTCTAGCAGATTAATAAGGGCTTTTCAACACTTATTTTACTAAATTTACACCATAACTTATAACACAAAAACTAAAAATGAAAATACTAGCTATTGGTAAAAACTATGTGAATTCTGTAGAAGAAATTGCAGCTGTTAAAACTGGGAATCAGATTATTTTTTCTAAACCAGAATCAAGCCTTGTAAAAGATAACGCCGATGTAGTTTACCCTAGTTTCACAAACCAGTTAAACTATGAAGTTGAATTGGTTATAAAAATTGGTAAAAAAGGTAAAGACATTGCTTTAGAAGATGCTGCGTCGTATATCTCTGAAATAGGAGTTGGTATCGACTACACCGCAAAAGATATTTTTAACGCTTGTCGCGAAACTAAAGGACCTTGGGATTTAGGAAAAGGATTTGATGGCGCTGCTCCTATTTCTGGTTTTAAACCCGTTGCCAATTTTCCTAAACTTGACGACATTAATTTCTATTTAAAAATTAACGGAGAAGAAAAACAAGTTGGAAACACCAGTTTAATGATTTACAACTTTAGTGATATTATTGCATTCACCTCTAAGTTTATGACTTTAGAACCAGGTGATTTAATTTTCACAGGAACACCTGCTTCTGGAACAGGTGAAATTAAAAAAGGAGACCACTTACAAGCATCTATTGAAGGTGAGTTGTTGCTGGACTTTAAAATGATCTAGACAATTATCTTTAAGATAGACACGGAAAAACCCTAACTTAACTAAATAAATTTTCCTTTTCTTTTGAAAAATTCCATTGCAGAACGCGTTAACGATTTTATTAAAAACTATCCACCGTTTAATAGTATTAAACCGGATAACTTATTAAAAATATCTGGACAAGTTTCCATAATTTATCTGGACAAAGGCGATAGCCTTTTCAAAAAAGGTGATTCGTTTCACGAGCATTTTTATATGACTCGAAACGGAGCCATTACCCTTTTCCACACCACAAATAATAACACTCAGGAAATTATTAACATTAGTGATGGTGGCGATGTGTTTGGTTTAAGACCGCTTATTGCTAAAGAAAATTATAAACTTACCGCTACTGCAAACGAAGAATCTATTGTTTATGCGATACCGATTGATGTTTTTCAGTCGGTAACGCAGGACAATGCTCAGGTTCAAAAGTTTTTAATTACAGCTTTCGCAACCAATACCTACGACCCATATACTGCAGAAGAAACTGGTAAAATATTTGTCGATTATTTACCTAATACGTCTCAGGATATGGTGAATTTTCAAACGGCTAATTTCTCTAAAAACCCAATTACCTGTTCTGTTAATTCCTGCCTTAAAGAAGCTGCGATTACAATGAGCAAGCATCGTATTGGCTGTATTATTGTGATTAACGATGAAAATCATCCGGTAGGAATCATTACCAATAGCGATATTAAAAACAAAATTGCAACGGGCCGATTCCCTATCGAAACTCAGGTGACCAACATTATGAGTTCTCCGGTAATTACCAGCAAAAAAGATATTACAGTTGCTGACGGACAGTTACAAATGATTAAACACAGTATTGGTCATTTATGCATTACAAAAGACGGTACGGTAAACTCTAAGCTTATTGGTGTATTAACGCATCATGATGTTTTAGTTACCCTCGGTAATAATCCTGCAGTAATTTTGAAGGAAATAAAACGTGCGAAACGTACCAAAACCTTACGTACGGCGCGACTTAAAGCTGAGACTTTAATTAAGAGTTATCTGGAACAAAACATTCCTTTATCACACATCATTAAATTAATGGCTCAGGTAAATGATGCTGTTAGCAATCGTGCGGTACAAATTGCATTAAAAAAGATGCCTACCAAACCACCTGTTAAATTTGCCTGGATGGCTTTAGGTAGTCAAGGAAGAAAAGAACAACTCTTGTTTACCGATCAGGATAACGCTATAATTTTCGAAGATGTCCCTTCCGATAAATACGAAGAAACTAAAAGCTACTTTTTAGATTTAGCCAAGTACGTTAACAAATCGCTTAACAAAATTGGTTTTGAATACTGCGAAGCCGATATGATGGCGCGAAATCCGGAATGGTGTTTATCGCTAACCGAATGGAAAAATCAGTTTACTAACTGGATATTAAACCCCGACGAAAAGGCTATTTTATTGTCTTCTATATTCTTCGATTTTAGTCCGGTTTATGGGGATGAAACATTAACAAGCCGTCTATCAGATTCGATATACGAAACTTTAGAAAAAACGCAGCTTTTCTTTAGATTTTTAGGTCGTGACGCTTTAAAAAATCCATCACCTTTAGGCTTCTTCAAACAATTTTTGGTTGAAAAGAATGGAGACCAAAAAGACCTATTCAACATTAAAAGTCGTGCTTTAATGCCACTTATTGACGCCGCCAGATTACTAACACTTAGCAATAGAATAAAAGGCGTAAACAGTACTTACGAGCGTTACGAAAAGTTAGCTGAATTAGAACCTAACAACAAAGAACTTTACGAATCCTGTTCCTACGCTTTTAAAGCTTTATCGAAGTTTAAAACTAAACAAGGGTTATTACATAATAACTCCGGAAAGTTCATTGAAATAGGCACTTTAACAAAAGAAGAACAGCTGAAACTACGCCGATGCTTTAAGCCTATTAATGAAATTCAGGAGACCTTGACATTAAGGTTCGATTTAAAAAACTTTGTGTAATGGGGCTATTCGATTTATTTATAAGAAAGAAAAACTATCCTGACTTTTGGGAAACATACCTAAGTCATTTTAAAAATAAAAAAGACACCGCTGTTTCCAACACCAGATTCATTGCTTTTGATACCGAAACTACAGGTTTCGATATGAAAGAAGATCGTGTATTATCAATTGGTGCTGTTTCTTTTGTTGGAAAAAAGATAGATGTAAATAACGCTTTAGAACTCTACCTAAGACAAGACGTTTTCAAGCCTGAAACAGTAGCTATTCATGAGTTAATGCGTTCGGACAATGTCGATAAAATATCAGAACTTGAAGCTATAAAAGCCTTTTTAGAATATATAAAAGATGATATTCTGGTAGCTCATCACGCTGGTTTTGACAAAGGCATGATTAACGAAATACTACACAGGTATGGACTTGGTAAACTAAAAAACCGATTTATTGATACCGGTGTTTTGTATAAACGCTCCCTTCATGTTATTTATCAAGACAATACTAAGCCTTACAGTTTAGACTATTTGTGCAAAGAACTGAATGTCCCAACTGTAGACAGGCACACGGCTACTGGAGATGCACTCATAACGGCATTGGTGTTTTTAAAAATCTTAGGCCGTTTAGATAAGAAAAAACACCTTAACTGGGGGTATTTACTAAATCGATAAAATAAAAAAAGCGGATTCAAAATTCATCGAACCCGCCCTTATTTACAAATATTTTCTAATTGCTATAACGCATTATCAATAATATCCTGAACCACCTCAGGATTCAATAACGTACTGGTATCTCCCAAGTTAGAAGTGTCTTTACTTGCAATTTTCCTTAAGATACGACGCATGATTTTTCCAGAACGCGTTTTTGGTAACCCAGCTGTAAACTGAATTTTATCCAACTTAGCAATAGGCCCAATTTGCTCAGTAATTAACTGATTGATCTCATTACGCAGGTTGGTATGATCTCTGGTTTCACCAAATTCCTTCAAGGTTACATAACCATAAAGCGCATTTCCTTTAATATCATGCGGGAATCCAACAATTGCACTTTCAGAAACGGCAGGATGCTCATTAATCGCATCTTCAATAGGAGCCGTTCCTAAGTTATGTCCTGATACAATAATCACATCATCTACACGACCTGTAATTCTATAATATCCTACTTCATCACGCAAAGCACCGTCACCTGTAAAGTATTTATTATCGTAAGCCGAAAAATAGGTTTCCTTATAACGCTGATGATTTCCCCAAATGGTACGTGCCATACTTGGCCAGGGGAATTTGATACACAAGCGACCATCCACCTGATTTCCTTTAATTTCTTGTCCGTTTTCATCCATTAATGCAGGTTGAATACCAATAAAAGGTAAAGTTGCATATGTTGGTTTTGTAGGCGTAACAAATGGAATTGGTGTAATCATAATACCTCCGGTTTCGGTCTGCCACCAGGTATCGACAATAGGTGCTTTTTTCTTTCCTACATTATCATCGTACCAGTGCCATGCTTCCTCATTAATTGGTTCTCCAACTGTCCCAAGCACTTTTACAGACGACAAATCGAATTTTTCTAAATGACCAACTCCCTCTTTTGCTAGCGCACGAATAGCAGTTGGCGCCGTGTAAAACTGCGTGACTTTATGTTTTTCTACAATTTCCCAAAAACGTCCGAAATCCGGGTAACTTGGTACCCCTTCAAACATTACTGAAGTGGCACCGTTGGCTAACGGTCCGTAAACAATATAACTATGTCCGGTAATCCACCCCACGTCGGCTGTACACCAATAAATATCTTCTTCTCTGTATTGAAACACATTCTTGAATGTATATGCCGTATAGACCATATAACCCGCTGTAGTGTGAACCATCCCTTTTGGTTTACCTGTAGAACCCGATGTATACAAAATAAACAACGGATCTTCAGCATCCATGATTTCTGCCTGACATTCGTCTGAGGCTTCATCTAAAAGTGGTTGCAGCCAAAAATCACGTCCTTCAGTCATACTGATTTCTGAATGAATACGCTTCGCCACTAAAACCGATTTCACTCCCGGGCAATCTTCTAAAGCATCATCTACGATACCTTTTAAATCGATGGATTTAGCACCTCGATACGATCCGTCACTGGTTATAACCATTTTACAATCACTATCATTAATTCGGGTTGCTAAAGCCGTCGATGAAAATCCTGCAAATACCACAGAATGAATGGCTCCAATTCTGGCACAAGCCAATACAGAAATAGCTAATTCAGGAATCATAGGTAAATAGATGCAAACACGATCGCCTTTTTTAATTCCTTGGGCCTTTAATACGTTAGCAAACTTGTTTACACGTTTATAAAGCTGATTATAGCTGATATGTTCTGCTGGTTCATCAGGACTATTAGGTTCAAATAAAATCGCCGTTTTATCTCCTCGTGTTGTTAGGTGACGATCGATACAGTTTTCAGTTATGTTAAGTTGAGCTCCTTCAAACCATTTTACTTCTGGTTTTGAAAAATCCCAGCTTAAAACCTTATCCCATTTCTTGCGCCACATAAAATGTTCTTCGGCAACTTCTTCCCAGAAATTTTCTGGCTCTCTAATCGATTTTCTGTAAACTTGATAATACTCTTCTAAATGTTTTATGTGATAATTACTCATGTTTTGTTTTGCAATTTTTAAATAAAACCTAAACTCTCATTATAAAATTCAGGCACTCTCTAAATTATATATTTTATGTGATTAAACTTATTTTTTTCTACAGACAACGTCTATTTATAGACAAACATTAACTGATTCCCTCTTAATGTGTTGCTTCTCCCGCCCCGCTTGGTATTCTGATGTTCTCTACAATGTCCTGAACATCTTCGGGAGGTGCCGGTGTAAATTTCATTATGATTATAGATACCACAAAATTTAAAGCCATAGCCACGGTTCCAAAACCTTCCGGCGAAATGCCAAACCACCAGTCGTCCTTTCCGCCACCGCCAAACCAGCCGAATTTAAATTTCAGCATGTAAAAAATCATAGAAGATATCCCCACAACCATTCCGGCAATAGCGCCCTCCTTATTCATACGCTTATAAAAAATACCAAGAATGATTGCCGGAAAAAATGAGGCTGCTGCCAAACCAAAAGCCAAAGCCACTGTTGCTGCCACAAAGCCTGGTGGATGAATTCCGAAATAGGCAGCAATTCCAACAGCTACAATCGCCGATAAACGTGCTGCTATCAACTCACCTTGCTCTGATATATTAGGGTTGACCATCTTCTTAATTAAATCGTGAGATACAGATGCTGAAATCACTAACAACAACCCGGCAGCTGTCGATAATGCCGCTGCCAACGAACCGGCAGCAACCAAAGCAATAACCCAGTTTGGTAACTTGGCAATTTCAGGGTTGGCCAACACCATAATATCGTTATCAACTACTAATTCATTTTTATCGTTATCGGCAACATACTGAATATTGCCATCTTCATTTTTATCTGTAAACGTTATCAATCCTGTTAGCTCCCATTTTTTAAACCATTCTGGCACACTTGCATAAGGTTTGTTTGAAACGGTTTCAATTAAATTCGTTCTCGCAAATACCGATACTGCTGGTGCTGTGGTATACAAAATAGCAATTAGTAATAACGCTAATCCTGCTGATTTTCGGGCGTCACTAACACGCTTTACTGTAAAAAAGCGAACAATAACATGAGGTAAACCTGCTGTCCCCACCATTAGAGCCAAAGTAATGGCAAAAACATCGGTCATAGATTTTGAACCTTCGGTATATTCGGAAAAACCTAATTCGGTGCTTAATCCATCTAATTTATCCAGTAAATACGTTCCGGAACCATCAGCTAAGGTACCTCCAAAACCTAGTTGCGGAATGGGATTCCCTGTCATTTGAATAGATATAAAAATAGCCGGTACCATAAATGCAAAAATAAGCACGCAATACTGTGCCACCTGCGTATAGGTGATCCCTTTCATTCCACCAAGAACAGCGTAGAATAAAACGATAAACATCCCAATCATAACCCCGGTATTGATATCAACTTCCAGGAATCGAGAAAACACTAAACCGACACCACGCATTTGCCCTGCCACATAAGTAAACGACACTAAAAGCGCACAAATAACGCCTACCAATCGCGCCGTATTTGAATAGTAACGATCGCCAATAAAATCTGGCACGGTAAACTTTCCGAATTTACGTAAATAAGGAGCTAATAATAACGCCAGAAGCACATAACCTCCAGTCCACCCCATTAGGTACACTGCCCCATCATAGCCTGCAAAAGAAATAATACCAGCCATAGAAATAAACGAGGCTGCACTCATCCAGTCTGCAGCAGTTGCCATACCATTGGCTAGTGGGGAAACCCCTCCACCGGCAACATAAAAATCTTTAGTAGAGCCTGCACGAGTCCAAATAGCAATTCCGATATATATTGTAAAAGTAAGTCCGACAATAATATACGTCCAGGTCTGCACATCCATAGACGCTAACAACAAGATACTATTCACCATCATAACCATACTTTTTATCAAGTTTGTTCATGAGGCGAACATAAACGAAAATAAGAATTACAAATACATAAATGGAACCTTGCTGAGCGAACCAGAACCCTAATTTAAAGCCTCCCAAGCGTACTTCATTAAGGATATCTTTAAATAAAATTCCAGCTCCATAGGACACTAAAAACCATATAGCTAACAGGATGAAGAGGTATTTTAAATTCTCCTTCCAATAAGCTTTAGCCTTGCTTTTTGACATGTTGTTATATTTAGTTTATTTGGTGATATAAGATTAATAAAAATGATTTTATTACGATTATATGCATAACATTTTAAGATTACAGTTGGTTATTCTGCAGGATTTAATACAATAAATTATATAGTTCTTAAAAAATCACACATCCGCTAATATAATACTTACATTGAAAATTGCAATTAATATTTGTTCCTTTTACGCTTATATATTAAATGAAATACATTATCCTAATTAAAAGCTTCCAAAACATACAAATAATTATATTTTGCTATACATTTGCTCCCTATTTCTATTTAATTAATAAAAGCTATCTTTATCGAAACCAAATCACAAATACCAGTGCAAGCTAATCGTCTATATTTTATTGATGCCGTTAGAGCATTTGCTATTTTAATGATGCTTCAAGGTCATTTTATCGATACGCTTTTGGACCCGGTTTACAGAGACAGTACCAACACAGCTTATAATATATGGTCCTATTTTAGAGGTATCACAGCTCCTACTTTTTTCACGATTTCCGGTCTGGTATTTACCTACCTGCTTTTACGAGCAAATGAAAAGGGAAATGATAAGCCCCGAATAAAAAAAGGCCTTTTTCGTGGACTGCTTCTACTAGGAATTGGTTATAGTCTTCGTATTAATTTAATAAGTTGGTTTAGCGGATATTTCAACACCTACTTTTTGGTTATTGATGTTTTACAATGTATTGGTTTATCTTTAATCATACTGGTTTGTTTGCATGTCCTATTTAAACAATACAGTTATTTATTTTCAGTCATTCTTGCTATTATAGGATGCCTTTGTTTTGTTTCTGAACCTCTTTACAGAAATCTGGTTATTGAAAACCTGCCGTTAGTCATTGCTAATTATATGACCAAAATAAACGGCTCTGTATTTACCATTTTACCCTGGTTCGGATACTCGGCATTCGGTGCATTTATTTCAACAGTATTTTTCAGACATGCCCACAGGAGTCGCTTTAAAATATTCACCATTATTACATTTTTTGTTGTTGGATACTTGCTTATGTACCACTCAACATGGGCTTTATTAAAACTACATACTTTAACCGATATTGAATTACTTAAACGTAGTGCCGACTATAATTATTTATTTATTCGATTAGGAAACGTATTCATTCTTTTCGGAATTTTTTATAGTTTGGAACGCTTTTTAAAGCAATCTATTATTGCTCGTATTGGTGAGAAAACCTTATCGATGTATGTCATTCATTTCATCATACTCTACGGAAGCTTTACCGGTTATGGTTTAAAACGTTGGTTTAATAAATCGCTTGAACCTACAGAAGCTATCTTAGGAGCCCTGGCCTTTATACTGGTTGTTTGTTTTATCTCATTCCATTATGCCAAAACCAATCATTTTGTTTATAGTATTTCTAGTAAAATCATTGGTGTGTTTAAAAAGGAAAAATCTCAGTGATTATTCTTAGATTCAATTTTTATTTCTATATTTAAATTTAATTACACCCGCTCAAGACCCTCAATTATAACAAATTACAAACCCATCTCTCAACTCCACTATGAATAATATCAAATCCTTTATTGAAAAATATGTGACTATGCCTGCTGAAGACTGGGAACTTATTGAGTCAATGTTTAAGCGAGTGGTTTATAAAAAAAATGAAGCAATTGTCACTGAAGGTGAAGTTTGTAAATATTTTTATTTTATAGAAGAAGGCTTGGTGCGTAATTTTGTAAACAACAACAAGCAAGAAATCACCAAATTTTTTATTGCTGCTCCGTACTGCATGACATCGCGAATGAGTTTTATAAACCAAACGCCTACAAAAGACAATGCTCAAACCATAGAAAGATCAGTAATTTGGCAAATTACCCTTGATGAGTATAACGAATTGATTAAACTGGATTCCTGGCGCCTATTTACCAGAAAAATGCTTAATGAAGCTCAGGATTTTATCGAACAACGCCTTATAGAAAGCATGACCGAAACAGCTGAAGTGCGTTATTATCGCATGCAAAGAGAAACTCCGGATTTAGTTAACAGAATCCCTCAAAAATACTTAGCTAGTTACTTAGGTATTGCGACACAATCTTTAAGCAGAATTCGAAAAAACGCGCTTAAAAACGATAATTAAACTTATAGAAAGCCATAAAAAAAAGCCCTTTTAATAAAGGGCTTTTTTTGTCAATATTTGAGATAAATTATTTTAAGTATTCTAAAACGTTAGCTTCAATACGTTCCTGAATATTGGTTACATCTGCCTTAACAAAAGTTTCACCAGTAATATTTTCATATAACTCAATATAACGGTCACTTACCGAGGTGATATACTCATCACTCATTTCAGGTACAGTTTGTCCTTCTAAACCTTGAAAATTATTACTAATTAACCACTGCCGAACAAACTCTTTACTTAATTGCTTTTGAGCTTCCCCTTTATCCTGACGCTCCTGATACCCTTCAGCATAAAAATAACGCGAAGAGTCTGGCGTATGAATTTCATCAATTAAAACGATTTTACCGTCTTTAGTTTTTCCAAATTCGTATTTGGTATCTACTAAAATTAATCCACGCTCTGCAGCGATATCTGTACCACGTTTAAATAATTTACGGGTGTAATCTTCTAAAACCAAATAGTCTTCTTCGCTTACAATACCGCGTTTTAAAATATCTTCACGAGAAATATCTTCGTCATGGTCTCCCATTTCTGCTTTTGTTGCCGGAGTAATAATTGGCTCTGGAAAAGCATCGTTTTCTTTCATACCTTCTGGCATTGGCACACCACAAAGTAATCGTCTACCAGCTTTATACTCTCGAGCTGCATGACCAGACATATAGCCACGAATCACCATTTCAACTTTAAACGGCTCACATAAATGCCCTACAGCTACGTTAGGATCCGGAGTTGCGGTTAACCAGTTTGGCACTAAATCTTCGGTTGCTTTCATCATTTTTGTAGCAATCTGATTTAATATTTGCCCTTTGTAAGGAATACCTTTTGGCATCACCACGTCGAAAGCCGAAAGACGGTCTGTAGCAATCATGACCAATTGCTCGTCGTTAATGTTATATACTTCTCTAACTTTTCCTTTATAAACATTTTTTTGTCCAGGAAAATTAAAGTTTGTGTCAATTATGGTGTTATCTGTATTTGCCACGAATTCGGTTTTATTTAATATCTGATTTTTTTGATACTGCAAATTTATCAAATTGTTCGCATTTACCCGATAATTACAATTTAAAAATATGAAATTATATCTAGCCCTGATGAAGGCATATGCCGGAGCTCTTTTATGCTTGTTATCCATTTAAATAACAAGCATAAAAAGCGACTGCCGACAGCAGGAAACTGCTACTAAAAAGAATTATTCTCTGTTTTCGATGCTCTTATAAGCCTCAATAACCTTTTTAACCAAGCGGTGGCGAATAACGTCTTTATCGTCCAAGAAAATCATACCTACACCTTCAACGTTCTTTAAGATTAAAAGGGCTTCCTTTAATCCTGAAATGGTACGACGTGGTAAATCTATCTGACCAGGATCTCCGGTTAATAAAAACTTCGCATTTTTACCCATACGGGTTAAGAACATTTTCATTTGTGCGTGAGTGGTATTCTGACCTTCATCGAGAATTACGAAAGCATTATCTAAAGTACGACCACGCATAAAAGCTAAAGGTGCTATTTGAATAGTTCCGTTTTCAATATAAAGCGCCAGTTTTTCGGCAGGAATCATGTCACGCAACGCATCGTAAAGCGGTTGCATATACGGGTCTAGCTTTTCCTTTAAATCTCCTGGTAAAAAACCAAGATTTTCTCCAGCTTCAACCGCCGGACGTGTTAAAATAATACGTTTTACTTCTTTGTTTTTAAGGGCTTGCACTGCTAAGGCAACACCTGTATACGTTTTACCTGTTCCTGCAGGTCCAATAGCAAAAACCATGTCGTTTTTACGCATGGTCTCTACCAGTTTACGCTGGTTGGCGGTTTGAGCTCGAATAAGCTTACCTCCTACACCGTGAACAATAACTTCGCCACTCTGCTCTGATGTATTATAATCATCGCTACTCTGGCTGGTTAATACGCGCTCGATGGTGTTTTCGTCTATTTTGTTGTATTTGGCAAAATGCTTGAGTAGCATATTGATTCTGTGATCGAATTCTTCCAGTAATTCTTCATCGCCAAAGGCTTTTACTTTATTTCCTCGCGCTACTATTTTAAGCTTTGGAAAATATTTTTTTAGAAGTTCGATGTTTGTGTTTTGTGCTCCAAAAAAATCCTTTGGAGAGATCTCTTCAAGTTCGATAATAATTTCGTTCAAAAGCGTCGGTTATTTTTAGGTTACTACAGAGATAAAATTAAAATAATATTTAATCAGACCAAATGATTTATTAGTTTTGTGAAACTCTGTATCAACTCAAAAATAAACAAATTTGAGTCAGGTAACACTAAAAACATATCAACAATTTTGCCGATGGCGATTATTACATTAACAACCGATTTTGGGGAGAAAGATTACTTTACTGGCGCGACAAAAGGAGCGATCTATACAGAATTACCCGATGCCAGAATTGTTGATATCTCACATGGTGTTTCCCCCTTTAATATTTTAGAAGCAGCATATATTATTCAAAATGCCTATGCCAGTTTTCCAAAAGGATCCATTCATATTATTGGAATTGATTCTGAAATTAACAAGGAGAATAAACACATTGCACTAAAGCTTGACGACCATTATTTTATTTGCGCCAACAATGGTATTATGAGCATGATTTGCTCTGAAATTACACCTGAAAAAATTGTTGAAATAAATATTCACGACAGAATACAATCCAGCTTTCCTGTTCTGGATGTTTTTGTAAAAGTAGCCTGCCATATTGCACGAGGAGGCACACTTGAAGTTATCGGCAAAACCATTTCTAAGATTAAACCTATTAGGAATGTTATTCCTTATGTAAATGACGATAAATCTCAAATTATTGGCAGCGTTATTTATATTGACAACTACGGAAATGTGGTAACTAACATTAAACGAAGCTTTTTTGAAACTATACAAAAAGGACGCGCCTTCGAAATATCGGCGCGTAACCATAAATTCAAAAAAATCTATCTTAAATATAGCGACATCGTGAATTTTGACATTCCCGAAGAAAAACGTCATGATGAAGGTCGTGGTATGGTCGTGTTTAATTCTGGAAACTTTTTAGAAATTGCAGTGTATAAAAGTAATAGTGCCACTGTTGGTAGTGCCTCTACCCTAATGGGACTATCACTAATGGATACCGTTAGTATTAATTTTATTGCCGAATCGATACTACCTAAACTCAATTAAAGATGTTAATAAGAATTGTAAAAATGGTGATTTGTAAATCTCTTTCTGAAACTTTTCTTGTTAATTTTACCCTTGCAAAAGAACCTTTACTTAACTTTTAACTATTATAAATGCTCGCCATTTTAAAGAAAGAAATAAACTCATTTTTTGCCTCACCAATAGGCTATTTGGTTATCGCTATATTTTTATTACTGAACAGCTTGTTTTTATGGCTTTTTAAGGGCGAATTTAACATTCTGGATTATGGCTTTGCCGATTTATCATCCTTCTTTTTATTGGCGCCATGGATTTTAATTTTCCTTATTCCAGCAGTGACGATGCGAAGTTTTTCGGATGAGAAAAAACAAGGCACTTTAGAGCTTTTACTAACCAAACCTGTTTCACATCTTAATATTGTTTTAGGGAAATATTTTGGCGCTTTTGTATTAATCCTTATTGCTCTAATACCTACACTTTTATACGTTTATACAATATACCAACTAGGAAATCCAGTTGGTAATTTAGATGTAGGAAGTACGCTTGGCTCTTATTTTGGATTACTATTTTTAATTGCAGCATACACAGCAATCGGCATATTTACGTCAACCTTATCAAGTAATCAAATTGTTGCTTTTATTCTGGCTGTATTTTTATGCTTCGTTTTTTATATTGGATTTGAAGGTGTTGCCGATTTTACTTCAAGTGATTTTATCAATCAATTAGGTATGAGTTCTCATTATAAAAGTATGAGTCGTGGTGTTTTAGACACTCGTGACATTGTCTATTTTTTAAGTATTACAGCATTATTTATTATGCTTACCAAATTAACTATTAACAAAGAACAACAATGATTTTAACGCCCCTGTTCGTTATATTTTTAATTATAGTATTCGCTTTAACCTGGTTATTTACTAACACCATTGACAAGCGTAAATGGCTTAGTTTACTATTAGCTTTAGCTTTAACTCCGGTTATTTATTTCTATGTGTTTTACCCACTAATTAACATATTTTCAAGCTATCACCATGAAAAACATTTCGATTCAAATGCATGGACAAGCAAACCAGCCTTACGCTACGAAATGAGCAATGAAATAGTTGAAAAACATCTGTTTTTAGGAAAAACCAAACAAGAAGTAGAATCCCTTTTAGGCAAAAGTGAATGGTTTGGCTGGGATGATCATATTAAAGCTAATTCTCCTGAAAAATGGAACTATAACCTAGGATTTAAACCTGGTGCTTTTAATATGAATCAGGAGTGTTTAGAACTTATTTTTGAAAACAATAAAGTGGTTAGTACCACCCAATACCAATTAGAAACAAAGTTTGAATAAAAAAGTAAAATATACCGTCGGTTTTATTGTTGGCTTAATACTTGTAAATGCAGTAAGCAGCAACGTTTATAAACGTTTCGATTTAACCGAAGACCACCGATACACTTTAAGCGAAGCTGCAATTCAAATTATAGACAATGTTGAATCGCCTATTATTGTTGATGTTTTTTTAAAGGGTGATGATTTTCCTTCGGAATTTAGAAGGCTTCAAAATGAGACCAAGCAACTGCTTGAAGAATTCGCTGCCGAAAACAGCAATATTGTTTTCAACTTCATCAATCCGCTAGAAGACGAATCGACACGCGAAAGAAACATTCAGCAGTTAACCGCTAGAGGATTAACGCCTATGCAATTAAGCGTTCAGGAAAGTGGTAAAACATCTCAGGCTGTTATCTTCCCTTGGGCATTGGCCAGCTATAATGAGCAAACCGTTATTATTCCACTTATAAAAAACAAAATCGGGGCATCACAGCAGGAATTAGTAACCAATTCCGTTCAGCATTTAGAATATGCTTTCGCCGATGGTTTTAAGAAGCTGGTTTCACCAAAACATCAAAAAATCGCCGTTTTAAAAGGTAATAAAGAATTAGAAGATAAGTACATTGCCGATTTCATTAAAAAACTTGGCGAATACTATTTTATTGCGCCCTTCACTTTAGACAGCGTTTCAAACCATCCTCAAAAATCACTTAAGGAGTTAAATGACTTCGATTTAATTATTGCTGCTAAACCAACAGAAGCCTTTTCGGAACAGGAAAAACTGGTGTTAGACCAATATACCATGAACGGCGGAAAAAGCCTTTGGATGGTTGATGCCGTGATTATGGAAAAAGATAGCTTATACAATGATACAGGAACCAACTTTGCTGTTACAAGAGATTTAAACCTAACCGATTTTTTCTTTAAATACGGTGTGCGTATTAACCCGGTTATTACTAGTACATTGTACTCCGCGCCTATCACCCTAGCCATTGGTGAAGGCAGTAATTCTCAGTTTCAGAATTTACGATGGCCGTATTCGCCGTTAGCATCAAACAACAGCAATCATCCAATCGTTAACAATTTAAACCTTGTGCGTTTCGATTTTGCGAATCAGATTGACACCCTAAAAAATGACGTTTCTAAAACCATTCTTTTAGAAAGTGCGCCATTAACCAAACTAGAAGGCACACCAAGAGAAATCAGTTTAGATTTAGTCACCAAAGAACAGGACCCTTCGCTTTTCAATAAAGGCAATCAAACACTGGCTGTGTTGCTTGAAGGTGAATTTCCTTCGGTTTACAGCAATCGTATCAAACCTTTCAAATTACAACAAGAAAAAGACATCAGTGTTCCCACAAAAATGATTGTTATTGCTGATGGTGATGTTATTAAAAATGATGTGGTTAGAGGTGCTCCTCAGGAATTAGGCTTCGACCGCTGGACTGGGCAACAGTATGGCAATAAGGAATTTTTATTGAATGCTGTGAATTATCTTTTAGACGATAGCGGCCTGATAAACATTCGTTCTAAACGTATTGATGTCGCCTTTTTAAATCAACAAAAAATAGCCGCCGAAAAAACCAAATGGCAACTTATAAACATTGCCTTACCACTTGTATTGCTTGCAATCTTTGGTTTTACTTATAATTACGTAAGAAAGAAAAAATACGGCGCTTAAATGTTAATAAGTTTGTTTCCTTTATTAAGGGCTAACGAATATATTTGTAAGTAGTATAATTCAAGACTTAAACTAAGTTCTTTTACATGTAACGCATCATAATGTTACAGCTGTGTTCTAAAGCACAGTTATTAATTTGTAATGGTAGCATGTAATCAACCAAAACCATAAAGTTAAAACATGAAATTTATAGTATCGAGTACTTATTTATTAAAACAATTACAAGTTTTAGGCGGGGTTATTAATAGCTCTAACACCTTACCTATTTTAGATAACTTTTTATTTGAATTAGACCAATCTAAATTAACCGTCTCTGCAAGTGATTTAGAAACCACCATGTCCTCTACGCTTGAAGTTGAGAGCAACAGTGAAGGTAGTGTTGCTATTCCAGCACGTTTATTACTTGATACGCTTAAAACCTTCCCTGAGCAGCCTTTAACTTTTGTTATTGAAGATAACAACACCGTTGAAATTAGCTCTAACCACGGAAAATATGCTTTAGCTTATGCCAGCGGAAAAGAATTCCCTAAGGCAGTAACTTTAGAAGACCCTAGTAAAACAGTTGTTTTAGGTGATGTTTTAGCTACGGCAATTAGTAAAACCATTTTTGCTGCCGGTAACGACGATTTACGTCCGGTAATGAGCGGAGTATTTTTCCAGTTCTCTACCGAAGGTTTAACCTTTGTGGCTACCGATGCCCATAAATTAGTAAAATATACGCGCGAAGATATTAAAGCAAGTCAGGTTGCTGAATTCATCATGCCTAAAAAACCATTAAATCTTTTAAAAGGTATTCTGGCTGGTAGCGAAGAAGATGTAACCATTGAATACAACGATTCTAACGCGAAATTCATCTTTGAAAACTCAACTTTAATTTGTCGTTTAATCGACGGGAAATACCCTAACTACGAAGCGGTAATTCCTAAAGAAAACCCTAACAAATTAGTGATAGACAGAACTCAGTTCTCGAACTCTGTACGTCGTGTTAGTATTTTCTCGAACAAAACAACACACCAGATTCGTTTAAAAATAGCAGGAGCCGAATTAAATATTTCTGCGGAAGACATCGACTACAGTAACAAAGCTGAAGAACGTTTAACATGTGATTACCAGGGAGACGATATGCAAATTGGTTTCAACTCGCGTTTCTTAACAGAGATGCTGAACAACTTAAATTCAGACGATGTACAGTTAGAGATGAGCATGCCAAACCGTGCGGGTATTTTAACTCCTATTGATGGTTTAGATGAAGGCGAGCAAATTACCATGCTTGTTATGCCGGTAATGCTGAATAGCTAAGATTTTTAATTTTATACATAAAGAAAAACGCTCACCAATGGTGCGCGTTTTTTTATTACCTCAACTAACTAAACTAACTAATAAAATTAAGAGATAACGGGTATTTTGCAACTTCACCGTTACTGGCTTTAATAGCATTAATAATGGGAAAAATAAGCGATATGATACCGATAATAATAAAACCAATAATACCTATACCACAAAGCAACATTAACGGAATACATAATAAACAGTAAACAATTAAACTCAATTGAAAGTTTACAATATTTTTCCCATGCTCATCCATTTGGTACACTTTATCTTTTTGGGTTAACCAAATTACTAAAGGCACCAGCAGACTGCCAAAGCCTAATACTAAAGTGACTAACTGACTTAAGTGCATTATAACTAAAAGTTGATTATCTTGTCTCATGATTGATTTTTTTGATTGATGCTTATAGGACTCATAAACACGAAAAAAGTTACAGTTTTTTTCCGCAAGTTTTAAATCATTTTAATAAAAAACCACAAAAGGGCTGCAGATGCAGCCCTTCACAATTCACATTTACTTAAGGGGAACTAACTCAAATATGAATTCTCAACCAAAAAAATTAAGATATAAACTCAATACTTATAACTTCAACTCTTCAAATAACGACACCAATTTCTCATTAGAAGGTCTTGGGGCATTTGCTGTTACAATATTGCCTTGCGGATCCAATAGTATAAAACGAGGAATCCCTTTTATAAGATAACCCTGAACAAACTTCGAGTCAAAGGCATTGTCTGCTAATAACTGAATACCTCCCAACTCCTTCTCTTCAACCATGGCTTTCCATTTATCGCGATTATCCGGAGTGTCTACCGAGATGCTTACAAACTCTATATTCTTATCGTGATATTGCTTTTCTACTTCTTTTAAATAAGGAATCTCGGCTTTACATGGTCCACACCAGGTAGCCCAGACATCTATATAAACATATTTCCCTTTTAAATCATCTAAAGATGTTGTTGTACCATCAAAATTTTCATAATCTTCAAACTTTGGTGATGGTTGCCCCTTAGCTACTGCTCGTAAAGCCAGATAACTTTCTTCTATTTCTTTGTTATTAACCTCATCTGTACTGCCTTTTAAATACTCGTCATAATATCCCTCTAAATCGGATGTATAAGTTATACCGTATTTAGCACTTTTGTAACACATGATATTTTTAATGGTTTGATTGGACAGAGTATTGACTGCCTTTAAGTAAGCAACGTCTTGATCCATTTCAATAGAATCTGAAAACTCTTTTGCTAATTTTGTACAATAATTACCGACTAACCTACCGTAATTACTAGAAAAAAAGTAATCTTCAGCATTATTATAATCTAATTCATCAAATTCTTTTAAAAATCCTTCAGACACCTTAAAATCCGGAGTCTTACTATAATAGGCGTGAGAACCCTCATACTCATTTAATCGACTTAAATAACTGTATCTAATATTTCTCCTCTCTTTATCAATGTATTCACTTGGCAATCCTTGAGTAGTTTCTAAAAGCCTAAAAGAAGCTGATACTATCTCTTGTTGTTTCTTTTTAAATTCATTTTCAGGAAGTAAATAAACGTTGCCTACTTCTTTTAAAATGTCTTTTGAAACCTTTTGCTTCTCTAATAAATAATTATTGTAAGCAGCACCTGTTCCTGAAAACTTTATGGTTTCATCATAGTTATTGTTATCAAAATTTAATTCAATATTATCTCCTGCTTGCAAATACATGTATGTTAGCTTACTTCCGTAATACAGCATAACATTATCAGCCTCTACTTGTAATGTATCGATGAATGTTCCATCTTCATTAATTGGAATGTATTTACTATTTGAATAAACCAAACTCATCAATTTTAAATCATCAGCCTGTGGATTTAAAACCTTTCCTCGCAAAATGATATAATCATTTTCTTTTTCAGCTTTACAGGAAAATAAACCAGTCATTATTACCAGCGTGATTAAAACTCTTCCTATCATATCTAAATATTTTCTACAGGATTACCCCCTTTGTTTTTAAAGTTTCTAACTGCTCAAGCAAATCAAAAAAGTCTCTTGTAGATGGTCTTGGTGCATCTGCATCTACAATTTTACCATCTGGTCCTATTAATATAAACCTCGGTATACTACTAATTCGATATGCCTTCATAAAATCATTGTCTTTCCATTCACCGTTAGCATAAAGCTGGATACCTTTTAATTTTAAATCATTCACTACCCTCTTTAGTTTTTCATAATCCTTAGATTGATCTACCGATATACTTACAAATTGAATATTCTTATCATGAAATATCTCTTCAGCTTTCTTTAAAAAGGGTATTTGGTCTTTGCAAGGTGCACACCAAGTCGCCCAGACATCGATGTAAACGTAACTTCCCTTTAAATCCTCAAGAGAAGTGGTTCCGCCTCCTAAATTTTCAAAATTGACAAATTTAGCTGAAGGCATTCCTTTGGCCAATTGAGTATCCTGTGTTACCTCTTCAATCTCCAAATATTTAAACCTTTGAGAATAAGCGTTTACCAAAGCTTCGTATAAAGGCGTTAATTCCTGTGTGAATTCTGTATCAAAAGGAACACCCACCCTATAAAATAATGGATATTTAATGGTGTCTTCTGAAATGGTATTTAAGGCCAGTAAAAGAGCTAAATCTTTATCCATTTCTGGATTTCTATCTAAATATTCTAGACTTACTTCCTTGTAATGATCAAAAACTAATCCTTGGTAAGCTCTTGAAAAAATAAAATCTTGAACATTATCGTACTTTAAGTCTTCAAAATCTTTATAAAAACCTTCAGAAACCTTAAAACTTTCATCTTTCGTGTAATATGCATGAGATGATTGGTATCTAGACAAATAGGTTAAATATTCAAAATGTAAATTTCTGATTTCTTTAGCCTTATAGTCTTCAGAAACACCTTCAAAACTTTGAATAAAATTTAATAGGTCACTTTTTACATTACGTTGCAAATCAAGAAAATCTCGTTCATTTAGCTTATACATTTCCTTGTAAAACTCTTTCTCTTTCTTAAGATTTTTTTGAAAACGGTAATTACTTTGTCCTGACCCTTCTCCAGTAATTTCTAAAGTACTTTTAAAATCCTGAATATTATAAGACACCGAAAGATTACTACCATTAATTATATCAAGGGTTATAAAATTATTACCATCTCCAACAAAATACACACCATTTTCCAGATTTAATGTATCAACTATTGGTTCATTATTATTTGCTTTATAAATTTTTTTAAATGGTTTATCTATAGATAAATCGGCTGATGAAGAAGAAAAATATAAATCATTATTAGTTTCTTCAAAACCAGTTATATTAAACTTTAACACTGTATATTCCGAGGTTTCTTCAACAGGATTAACACATGCCATGAATAACAATGATAAAATTCCTAAATTAAATTTATTCATAATTAATTCTCTTTAAATATGTAAATCGTCAAATAACTCAATTAATGCGGGAGATGAAGGACGCGGCGCATTTCGATTAACAATATTACCTTGAGGATCTATTAAAATAAATTGAGGTATACCCCTAACCTGGTAAGCTTCTATAAAGTCTGACCTAAAATTATTGTCAGCAATTAACTGATAGCCACTCATTTCCTTTTCTTCTATCATAGCTTTCCATTTCTCATAATCTTTTTCTTTATCAACAGATATACTCACAAACGCTATTTTATCGTTTTCATGATATTTGTTTTCTACGTCCTGTAAAAATGGAATTTCAGCTTTGCAAGGCCCACACCATGTTGCCCATACATCTATATACACATATTTTCCTTTAAAATCATCAAGGGATGATACACCGCCGTTATAGTTTTCATAATTCACAAACTTAGGAGATAGATTACCTTTTTCTAATGATTTTACTTCGTTATACCGTTCTGAAACTTTGTTTATATGGTCTGGGTTTGTCGATAATTGCATGTAAGCATCATAGCTTGATGTAAATTCATTATCGAAACCTAAGCCTCCCATTATGGTTTGTAATAACAGATCATTTTTAATATAGTCGGACTGAAAACCAGCTGAAGCCTTAAGTCTGGCCAGAGTTTTATTAGATACGCCTGATTTTCCAATAGTATCAGCTCTTTTTATTTGTTCGCTCATAACCAACCTATAGTAGTATTCACTAGCCTTATAATCTACTTCCCTATTAAAATCCAATGCTCTTGCTTCATCTAAAAAATCACTCGAAATAGTAAACTCTGGATTCTTTGTATAATACCTGTGATACACTTGGTAATAGGTTAAACCATAAAATTTCCAATAATCTATATGGCGCTTCATAAAATCTACAAATAACGGATTTAACTCCTGATTTCCATATAGCAAAGCTGTTAACTCCTTTTGTCTTTCTGATAGTAAATTTTTATAATCGCCTTCACCTAAACTGTATGCTTCAGATTGTTTCTGATCCCAGTCGATTATTTTTTTATTTATGGTCTGCAACAATTTATTTTCATTAGATCCCTGTCCTTCAAATTTCAAGGAATCCTTAAAATAATTTGCATCCATTATTATGGTTAAATCATCTCCTTTTGAAAAAACAATTTGCGCAGATTTTCTGGATCCGATAGACATAGAATACATCCCAGGTTCTATGGTAAGAGAATCGCGAAAACTACCATCTTCTGACAAATTGATTTCATACTTAAAATCGCGGTCATTATTAGTTAAGTATATTTTTTCAATGTCTTCCCCATTAGTAATATGGCCTTTTATGATCCCATATTCTAAATTAGACTTTGTTTTACACGAGGCAAGGATAAGTAAAACAAGAATTATAGATACTTTTTGCATTTTAGTTCAGTGATTTTATATTATCCTTTTTTAAAAATATTATCCAACATGGCATACATGTCTACCTTTTCCGGATTTTTTGAATTGTAAATAATCTTACCTTCCGGGTCTATTAATATTTTGGTTGGAAAAGAATTTACATTAAACGGTACCAACAAATTATTTTCATTTGTGGTTTGGATATGCTCCCAGTTATAATCGTTTTCTTCAACGGTTTTCTTCCATCTCGGAACTGCATCTCCAGAATTAACACCCACTACAACAAAATTTTTATCTGAATATTTATTGTAATACTCTTTTATTTTTGGTATTTCGGCCATACAAGGTCCACACCAGGTCCCCCAGTAATCCAGTAACACATAGTTTCCTTTAAAATTTGACAATTTAAATTCTGAACCATCTAAAGTATTATTGGTTACAACCTCAGGGGCCGGCATACCTAATTGTGTACTTTCAACCGCTTCTATTCTTTGCTTTACTTCATCATAGAAAGGTGTACCAGCTAGGGTTTCAGCATCAAAACCTTCAAGAACTGCCTTGGCTTCATCGTGCGTAAAGTACTTTCTGTAGTACCCATCCATAAATACATAAGACGCTGCGATAGATTTAGGATTAGATTTAGCAAATTCTTTCTTTAAGTCTATGGCTTGTTTAAATAGCACATTTGATGAATCTGACAACTTTTTAGATTCTTCTTCACTTAATTCTTCGGTATATGTTCTAACTTTTAAAGCATGAGCTTTATCAATTAATGGAAATGTCTTTTCCTGGATAATTGTAAAATCCTGATTGACGCCTTTTTTATCAGACAACTTTGCATTTACCATATAATCGTCTACTCTACCTGTACAGGTAATTTCAGCGCCTGGATAACCGATAAACCATAATCTATTCACATCGGCTTTTGTTGAAGATGTATAGGTTTTACCATCATATTCTCGCACCCAACTTCTGGTATTTACAACATGAATGAAATACAGTTTATAATCATCAACCGAGTCGGTAAATGTAAACTTCCCATTATTCACCCAAAGGGTATCTCTTCGGTAACCATCTGGATACGCATTATTCTTTTCAGAATAAATCAAGTATTCTGTATCAAGATTTTCTAAATTCGCCTTTAGCGTAAATGTTGATGACATCTCCTTTTGCAAACCAATATCCTTAGTTTTACAGCCAAAGAATCCCGTAGAAGCCATTAATATGGCTCCCAGTATTTTTACTGTTTTCATGTTTTTAAAAATTAATGTAATACGTTTATTGTATGCCGATACAGGCTGCAACCGGTATCGACACCAATAAAATATGACTTACAAATTAGTTTGTGTAGATATTAGAAGGCCAGTCCTGACCATCTGTTCTGGTAAGTGTAAAGGTTCCATACTCATCATATCCTGCTGAATATTGGTAACTAAAATCAATGGTTAATGTTGGACCACTCACATCAACGATATCCCATTTCTGAGCATATCGTCCTTCAATTTCAACCAGACCACTTTCGTAATCGTAAGTTAAGGTTCCGGCACTACCATAGTAATAATCCGCAGTTAAGTGACTTGCGTCATACACAGTAAAAGAGCCCGGTTGTAGTGTAAAAGTCATTGTTCCTGTTTGTCCTACACTTATCCTACCATAACTTTGCGCATTAGCAGTTGCTGCAATCCATTCATAATCAAATGTACCTTCCCAGATTGGCGGTGCTACTTGTATAACATTTGTGGCTACTCCATAGGTACAATTAAACCCGAAGCAATCCACTCTTGAATCTACTACAGATCCATCCTTTCCAGTAATAACCCATTTAAATTCAAAAATATCATTGGTAGTTACCTGACCATTGTGATTTGGAGAAAAATCATTTTTAAATAATTCCTCTAACTTATCTTTTGAAAAAGAAAGCACAAATGCATCTGAAGGATTTAGAATGGTTTCATATAATTTCCCTTGCTCACCCCCTAAATATGTAAAGCTCTCACCATCTGTTTCTTCAGCATAAGCATAAATATCAATTTTACTTATATCAGTTGGACTAGCTCCGTCTAATTCAAGAGAGATATTAAAATCTAAATCAGTTGTATTCCAATATTCTTTGCCATTTACGCCTGCCTCAATATAATACTCAAAAGCATCAACATTTTCTACCGCTGGAGTAAATTTAAGAGTTGCCGTATCTGACCATTTTGAATTAGGATTTGAAAATCCTAAGGGCTCATCTTCCGAATCACATGAATTTAAAAAAGGAAGAATTATAATAACAAGCATCCATATAGCTCTGTGTTTCATAATTAATATTTTTATTATTAAAAGTTATATTTTTAAGCAACAGAAAAGGAAAAAAATCGCTTTCCTGTCGCCATTTTATTTTAGTCAGCAAGATTTGGGTTATAAAGTAGCACCCCTGGAGAAATGCCCACATAATACCCTTCAGATCCTGGCACAAGTGTTAATTCTTCTCCTGTATCATGATGAATCCTTGTGAAATTTGGCACGTTTTCACCGTAAATATGATACCTTTTCTGATCAAACAAATTAAGAGAAGAACCTATTAATTCTTTACGTCTTTCATTTTTGATAAGCTGTAAGGTTGATGCGTTATCTGAATGTGTGTATGGCATAAAATTAGATATACGCATTTCTAAAAGCTCATTTAACGTAGCTATTGCTCCTGCACCATTCCCCGTTCTTGCTTTAGCCTCAGCATTCGTTAGCATTAATCTGTAAGTCGTAAGCCCCACACTGCGCTCTCCTGGATAAACATAACAATAGTAAGGTGATGTATCTAAACCTCCATAGGTTGTTTGAGTAGACATTAAACCCCATCTTCTATCATTAACTTTGTCATACAACGCTTCAAGATCCGGATGTATTAGTTGTGGTGTTCTAAAGCCCCAAATGGTATAACGGTTCCAAATGATTTCCTGATTTAAGGTACCATAATACCAGGCATCATTATTGCCATTAACACTATAACCAAGCCAAGGGTTTGATGAATTTCTAAAAACAACCGTTTGATAGTCGTAAAGAAAATCGTATAAGGCTAATGCCTGATTTGAATACGTTACAGCCTCCTGAAAATCACCCATATAAAGATGTACCTCGGCCAATAATGCCAAAATAGAGGCTCTACCCGGACGCCAGTTTTGATACTCATTTATAGCCTGATAATTCGGACCTAACAACTCTAAAGCTCTGTTTAAATCTTTAATAATTTGATCATAAATATCACCTGTAGTTGATTTACCTAACAAAGCCTCCAAATCTACCGATAACGGCATTGCAATCGCAGGTTGATCTGTATTATTAGGATCGTAATGCGGTGCATATTCATTTACCACATGAAAATACTCAAAAGCACGTTGTGCATGGGCTTCACCTCGAATGATATTTCTTTGACTTTCATTGTAAGCACCAACTTCAGCATCACCTATATTCTCTAATATAAAATTAGCCATGTGGATGTATTGATAAAATTCTTGATAATCATAATCAATAGCATTTTCAGCAAACAAATCATGCTTCCACCCGTAACCATTTGTATTAAGTTCATTCAGTTCTCCAAAAACATTTGGAGTCATAAAAACATCGGGATCCATGTAACGGGTATTCTCTCCTTTCCCTCTTAAAATGGCATAATTATTTAATAAATCATCATAATCCTTTAATGTGGATGGAATCACCCTACCTTTTGGTAATACATCTAAAAATTCATCTGGATTCTGACATGAAAATGTAAAAGTTAAAACCAGACTTAATATTATATATTTTATTTTCATAATCATTTTATTTTAAAAAGTTGCTCTAAGTCCGAATGTATATCTTGTAAGATTTATAAAGGCCTCCTGATAATTAGCCTCTGGATCACGCCCCACATCGTTCGCCGTCCATAAGTATGGGTTAGTTACCTGAAAACTAAATCTCAAATTGTTAAAAAACGTTTTATCTAAAAATTGCTGAGGCATATTATAACCTAAGATAATTTCCTGTATTCTTATAAAATCTGCCTTATGATAGTTTATGTTCGAACTTGTCCAATAGAAAGCTTGATTATTGGTATCAAAACGACTTTCGCCAGCTCCTGTTAATGGATTAGTTCCATTGTAATAAAGCCTTGGTACATTTGTAAAGTTTTCATCTCCTGGTTCTCTCCATCTGTCATTCCAAATCTGATGTGTTCTAACATTATTAGCTGTATTATTAAAATTGTTATACGCACCATGAGAAGAAGACGAGTAATTTAAACGATCTTTAAAAATATGTCCAAACTGATAATCTGCCATAACCGTCAGGTCGAAATTTTTATAAGTGAACGTATTAATAATACCACCGTAATGTGGAGCTATTTCAGACCCTTGAGATTCCATATCTTCTAATTCTATTTGGGAAGGAATATCTCTCCAATGAACAAGTCTAGCCGGTTCATCAGCTTCACCAAGTAGCTCATTACCTTTTCTCTCATTTCTCCATACCATTAACTCCCCGTTTTCGTTTAAGCCTCCAAATTTATATGCATACAGAGTAAAGAATGGATCACCTTCCAGGAATGTTGCCCCATTAACTAAGGCGCTTGGATTGGTATTATTTTCTCCAAAAAATTCAGTTAATATATTTTTATTATAATTAATATTAGCTTGAATATTCCAATTAAAATTATTCCTGTTAAGAACATCGGTTTTTAAAGTAAGCTCAATACCTTTATTATCTGTAGCTGCATAATTAAGGGTTGCTGAATCCCAGCCAGTAGTAGGGTCGATACCTCTGCGTCCTAAAATATCAGAACTTTTACGCACATAATACTCTGCACTTCCTGAGAATTTATTTCCAAATAAGGAAAAATCTAATCCAATATTGGTAGTAGCCACCTGTGCCCATCTTAAACCTGGATTAGCAGGCACAGATAAACGTGTATAAGGATATTGTCTGCCCCAGAAAATAGAAGTAGCAAAGGCCTGAGCATAAGGCGATGAAGAATCACTGGTTATACCTCCTATACCGTATGAAGCACGTAATTTTAAACGGTCAACCCAAGATAAAGCAGACATAAAATCTTCTTTTCCTAGCTCCCAGCCAGCTGCCGTAGACCATAGTGGCTTGTAACGATATTTAGGGTCACTTCCCCATACATTAGCCTGATCAACCCTAACACTACCGTTAAAGGTATACTTATCAGCATATGTATAAGCTAAATTAGAAGCGTAACTAACCTGACGAAGATCTTCAATACCCTGTCTAAAATAATCTGATGGTCTGCTAAAAAGACGAGCGCCATTAAAATCAGCCACGCCATTGGTTAAAGTTTCATTTACAGCTGCATATTGAAGACTTTGCTCATCAAATCCTAATTGTCTATTAAAAATATTATCTGAAAAAGACTTCTGGTATTCACCCAATGCCAACACGGTTAATTGGTGATTATCCCAGGTTTTGTCCCAGTTGATACTGTTACGGAACACCCATCCACGACGTACATTTCTTTCATGCTCATAATCAGTTCCTAATGGTATTTGATACTCGCCATTCACATAATAATTATTTATAAAATTGCGGTGTGAAGGCAAATTCATACCTCTATATATATCACTTTTCAAATAGTTAAGTTCATATGCAAAAGCACTTGATAAGGTTAAGCCATTAAATACTTCTGCATCTAATTGAAAACGTGTTCTAAAATCTAACCTTAAATCTGTGTCATTTTTATTCAATCTTTCCTCCAACCAGTTAAACGTATGAGGAGCCCCTACTTCTTGTTCCCTTTGTTGGGATATCCAGGGATTATAAAGAACATAATACTGTTGTAAATTACCATTGTCATCTAAAATACGATCATATGGCTGTAACTGTTGTAAAATTTGGGCCGCTCCTGGTGTACCAAAACTTGGACTTACTGAATTGTTTGTTTGTTTCCTCATAGCTCCTGTTACTAAAGAGGTAAACTTTATTTTATCGTTAAAGTTATACGTATTATTAACGGTTAAGGTTAAACGGTCATCATCATTCCCAATATTAGCCGACTGATAATCTGTATAAGCTAAAGAGGTATAGTAAGTATTATTTTCTCCTCCACCAGACATTGAAAGGTTATGAGTCTTGCGAATTGCATTTCTGAAGAAATGTTTCGAAAATTCCTTATTAATGTCTCTACTTTTAAGTTCTTCAATATAGTTGTTAAAGGTATTCTGAGACCATACATTACCGTCAGGCGAAATTCCGTTGCGATAAATATAGGCCAGATGTAAATCATTTATACTAGAAGGTGAGTTTACCAAAGTATTAAAATTCACCCAATTTTTATCTATAAATTCCTGATCTAACTCAATTTCTTCAGCAGTATTCATCCACATAAAATCATCAGTATTAATTTTTTCTTCCAACTCTACGAAAGATGAAAAATCAACTTTGGTACGACTCTTTTTAGATCCTGATTTTGTTGTAATTACAATAACTCCGTTTGCAGCTCTAGAACCCCATATAGAAGCAGCAGAAGCATCTTTCAGTATCGTAACTGATTCAATATCTTCTGGGTTTACACCTCCTAAGTTAGTATTTAAATTTCCTACACTTTGATCAGACATAGGAAATCCATCAATAACTATTAAGGGGGTTTCTTGAGAGGAAAATATAGTAGAACGACCTCTAATATTTATGAGACCCGTAGCTGGACTAACACTAAGACCAGATACCTGCCCTCTAAGTCTGTCTAAAATGTTAGCAGAAGATGGTCTTAACTGAATATCTTCTGCGGTTAACTTTGTAAAAGAACCTGCTGTACGCTCCTTTGAAAGCGTTTGATACCCAGTAACCACGACCTCTTGTAACGCGTTTACATTTTCCTTTAAGGTAATATTAACGTTATTATAATACGTTAAAGCACTAACCTCTCTGGTTTCATTTAAAAAACCCACATAAGAAAACTCTAAAACGGCATTATCTGCTACCGTAATAGAATAGACCCCATTGAAATCTGTTGCTACACCATTTTGAGTCCCTTTTTCCATAACGGTAACCCCTGGTAATGGCATACCTGTGGCATCGGTAATGGTTCCTGACACTTTCACCTTTTGTTGTCTTCTGTCGTAAGTATGATCTACCTTTTTGATTAAAATGGTGTTATTTTCATCTATTTCAAACTCCAGACTACTGTTTTTAAGTGCTCTATCTAAAAGACTTATAACCAATACTTCTCCTTGCTCTAACTGAATAGTAGGCGAATCTTTGAATAACTTTTTAGGAAATATAAAGTGGTAATTGGTTTGTTGCTGAATGATGTTAAACATTTCATCTACTGAAACAGACTGGTTTTGATTAATGAATACTTTTTCCTGTGAAAAGGATGTATTCGGGTTAAAACCAAAAACCGTTGCGCACAACAAAAAGATAAATACTCTCATAATGCATAAGGGTAATCGCTTTCGTATTAGATAGCGATAGTTAGTTAATTTAATTTTCATAAATTTGTTTTGTGTTAGTTAGACATTACTTTAATTAATACATACAAGAGGGAGAAAGTTACTACACGGCCAAATGTTTCAACTTAGCTCCCTTTTTTTTTATTCAATACTTATGTTTTTCTCATGAAATTCATATTTATTTATGATTCCTAATTCTTTTAAATTCTGAAGTATATTTTCAATTTTTTCATCTTTACCCAGAGTCCCTACAAATAGTTCATTTTCAACATCTTTATTCTTAAACTCTACATTAAAATCATACCATCGCGACAATACCATCATAATCTCTTTCAAGGTTTTATTATTGAAACTAAAAATGCCCTCTTTCCATGAAATTTCGTGAAATACATCAACCTCATTAAATGTTATGGTGTTGGTACTACGATCTAATACAGATTGCTGATTTGGAAGTAAGATATGATCTTCCCCTTGATACTTAATATTTACCTTTCCTTCTACTAAAGTGGTGGTTATATTCGATTCGTTGTTATAGGCTTTAACGTTAAATTCCGTTCCTAATACTTCTATTTCATGATTGTTATTGGTTACCATGAATTTCGAACCTTTATGAGCTGTACTTGGAGACACGTCAAAATAGGCTTCACCATACAAAAGTTCCACCATACGTTTTTCGCCATCTACAAAAGTAACCGGGTATTTTAATTTTGATTCGGAGTTTAACCAAACCTGAGTACCATCAGATAGTTTTACAAAAAATTGTCCGCCTCTTGGTATGGTTAAATAATTATAGGCAATGGCTTTTGATGCTGCCTCTTTATTAGTATAAACAAGTTCTTCTCCATTACTTTCTAAATTATCAAAGGCAAGTTGCTCTCCTTTTTCTAAAGTAATGTTAGAACCATCCTCTCTGGTTAATACCGCTTTATTGGTTCCTACTTCAATACTCGTATTAACAACAGCGTCCTCTTGAACTATAAAGTCTGTCCCTTTATTTATAATTGTATAGATTGCTACAAATGCTAATATTGAAGCTGCAACCGCATATTTTACATAAGCAGACCTAAATATAGAAATCACCTTTGGCTGCTTAATTTCTTCATCATCTTTTATAGCTTCCAAGATGTTAACTAACATCCGTTCTTTAATAACGTCTTCTGGCCCTAAGGCTTCAACCCACTCATTTTCCTTTTGGAAACTTTCGTAGTAATTAACCAAGAGCTTTAACTCATCGGCAGTCGTTTTCCCTTCAAGATAGCGTTCTATCAATCTTCGGAAAAACTTATTATTCATTTCGGTATTGTCCATTAAAATATTTTTAAAAAACTGGGTTCATCTTTTATGTGTAGAATAAAAGACCTATCCCCTAATGAAATTTAAAAAAAATTTAACTTTTTATTTACAAACACGACAAACCCTCAGTAATTAAAGGGATAACACTGAATTATTTTTCAAATAAAGAAAGTAATACTGCGAAAAAAGGAATATCGATTAATGTATAAAATACAGCATTTCTATACTTAACAAGTATCCTAGCGACGAACGGATGGTTCTTAAAGCCAGTGTGATGTGATTCTCAACTGTTTTTGGTGAAATGCCTAGTTTTTCGGCAATTTCTTTATGGCTTAATTGCTCATTTCTACTTAAAATATAGACTTCCCGGCAACGTTCGGGTAGTGTCTTAACAATCGTATCTATTTGCATCACCAACTCTTCATGCATCAGTTTGGTTTCGGGCGTAGCATATTGAAATCGATCGTTTAGTCCTTCAAATAATTCTACACGCTGAATTTTATTTTTTCGAAATTCGCTAAACACCTTATATCTTACACAAGCATATAAATACGATTTTAATGATATTTTAATTTGAAGATTGTCTCTATAATTCCAGACATCAATAAAAACATCTTGAATGATTTCTTCACAGAGTTCTTTATCCTTAAGAAGATTATAGGAACTGATATATAGAGGCTTCCAATAGCTATCGTAAAGCTCAGTTAAAGCCTTCTTATCCCCTTTTTTAAGTCGGTCTACAATATCTGAATCCTGTGAGAGCATAAATTAAAAATAGCAAAATAATAGTTAATTTCAAATGTAAACATTTGAAACAAAATCCACATTGTTTTTTTTAAGTATTACCTATGTATTAAGAACCAAAGAGCCTGATAATTTTTCTTATCAGGCTCTTTTCGGTATTAGTCAAGTTTATTGTTTTACTCTTTTTCAGGATTCGAAACTTTAGATTCAAAGAGACTTACATCCAGTTTAAATTTCACTTCAGTGCCTCGTCTGGCAGAACTTCGCATCTGGTATACCCTAATTTTGTAAACTCCTGTTTGCTGCAACACCATTTTACAGGTATCCCCTTGGGTTTGACCAATAAAATCGGCTACATTATTAGAACCTGGCGGTAACAAATTAAAATAGCTTGAGTTTATTTTTCTATTCAAAATAATACTAACCGAATCTCCCTTTTTTACATTTAAGGCATAATCAATAATTTCTTCACCTTTAAACACATCCTCAATAACAAGGTTTGCCTTATCTGAGTCAAAATTTAATTCTTTAGTTATAATTTGAGCAAAGGACATGCCAGGTAATATTACTAAAAGTAGTATTGACAAAAAACTCTTAATATTCATAAAAATTCCATTTAATTAATAAATACATTATTGTTTCACAACTGACTTAACCAATTTTCCTTGTTCACTGTGGATTTCAAATAAATACACAGCACTTTCAAACGGAGATAAATCAATCTCTTTTTCTTCTCCCATTTGTTTTAAGTCAATACTATTTATAACACGTCCCATCATATCATAAATAGTTAAACGACTTAATTTTATATTTGAAAGGTTTTGTATTTTAACAATACTTGATGTTGGGTTTGGATACAGCTTTATGCCGTTTAATACATCTATATTAACATCTAAACTTCGTGTTGAATCAACAATTAAATCAAAACTGCAGGCTCCTATATTACCACTTGCATCCTGTGCTGTAAACGTAATGGTATGTACATCATCTCCCAATTGTGTTCCAGGACTAGGACTCTGTGTTAAAATGGTTAATGGATTCGTACAATTATCGACCGCCATAGCCTCCGATGTTCCAAAATAATCAGGAAGTGTATACAAACTTCCTGGGTCTGGGTGTACTGTTTGATTTGAAGGACAGCTTACTATTGGAGCCACATTGTCGACTACTGTTATTTCCTGAATTGAGCTTTTGGTGTTTCCAGAATCATCAGTAACCGTCCATGTTATGGTATTTAAACCTAAACTTAATATGCTTTGACTAGGAACTACGCTGGCTACACCACAATTATCGCTGGTAGCTGGTGGTGGCAATTGTGACATATCATAAGTACATTCGCCAACATCTGTATTTACACTTATTGCATTTAAAGTTCCAATTGTTGGATCTTCATTATCGACAACTGTTACTTCTTGAATTGAATTTCTGGTATTTCCAGAATCATCGGTTACTGTCCAGGTTACGATGTTTAAACCTAAAGCCAATTCAGATGGATTTGCTACAACACTTGCTACACCACAATTATCACTGGTTGCTGGCAATGGTAATTGCGAACTACTATAGATACAAACACCTGCATCTGAATGCACTGTAATAGCACCTAAGGTGGCAATAGTTGGTAGCTCATTTTCCTGAACAGTAACTATATGGGTCGAGGTATTTTTATTTCCTGAATCATCAGTTACAGTCCAGGTTACTGTATTTGCCCCTAAGTTTAAAATAGAAGGACTTACAGTAACACTAGCTACCCCACAATTATCACTCGTTACTGGTGGTGGTAATTGTGAACTGTCATAGGTACAAACACCTGTATCAGCATCAACAGTAAAATCACTCAATGTTGCTATGGTAGGTTTTTCATTGTCTATAATGGTAACCGACTGATCAACCGTGTTAACATTACCAGAAACATCGGTTACCGTCCAGGTCACCGTATTAACCCCTAAAACTAAAACAGAAGGACTCGCCTCAACCGTTGCTACACCACAATTATCATCAGTAGTTGGTTGTGGTAATTTAGAAGTCTCATAGGTACAAACACCTGCATTGGCTGCAAATGTTAAGTCTCCTAAAGTAGTTATAGTTGGAGGTATCGTTTCCGTACCGGTTATAAACGTGAACACGGCATTATTTGGTAAAGTAATACCTTTAAAAATAGCTAATTCATTACTGAAGCTTTCAGCACCAAAACTTGTTGCATTAGAAAAATCGCCATCTCCATCACTATCGATAAGTATTTTAATATCACTTGCAGAAGTACCTCCGTAAGTAAGACCGTTTAATTGAATAGTAAGCGTTATACTTCCCGGATTATTAGTTGATTTCACTTTCCATTCTCTAGATAATCGAGCAAAACAACTGGCTGAGGCAGGCAAATCTGTTGATTGTTCGGTTAAAGCACCATTATCATGACCTATCATTAAAAAATCGCCATCATCCAACGAGGATGCATTGGTTATAACTATATTTCCCTTTCCATGCTGACCAGAACCATTTCCAGAGCCAGTGTTTATACTATTTGAAGCTATTTGATTTAATTCACTAGCCTCATCTTTACCAATACCAAAAACATCGTTCCAGTAATTAGTATCATCCCATAGAACGGTTCCGTTAGAATCTTCATAGTGGGTTAATGTCTGTGTATTTCTTGTTAGAGTGATGCCATACTTAATGGCCATGTAGGTCATTAATCGACGAATATTTGCTGAATCATTCAATAAAGTAGAAGGATAAGTTATGATCTCTGCCACTTCACCATCAAAAGGGCTCCAACCACCATTATTTCCGTTATTGTTAGTTCCCCCTATCATTGGGGTTAAGGTGATATCCCTAAAATTAGTGGTAAAAGAAAAAATACCTTCAGTTCCATTATTCAAAAAGTATTTACCGGGTAAGCCTGAAAAATCTATTAATGCTACTGAATATTCTGAGCGTAATGGATTAAAATAGGATTTAAATATATTGTCTCCCTGACCAACTGACTGCTCTTCAGTATTTCTATATCCAAATAGACCCGGTCCAAAACTACTACCCGATACCGTACTCCCCATTAAAGTAGAAGAATTGGAATTACTTTTCATGACCACTATTGCAGATTGAACCTGAATAGAAGTATTTCCCTCTAATCGATTTGTTGGCAAAGTAGAAGCGGCACCTGTATTATTAAATGAAATAGTTGGATTGAAATTGATAGCGTTTTCTTGAAACCCTGGTGTTCCTGTAATAGAAAACGTATTAACTCCAGATTTATCTACCCATGCATTAAGAGTTCCAGAGTTTGCCGTAATGCCATCATTCCCCTTCAGCCATAGATTAACACCTGTAACACCTCCTGGTGATGGACTATACACCCATTGAGCATAAAGTGTAAGATTTGCATTTTGACTATATACATCACCTGGATTGTAGGCTGTTCCAGAACCATTAGCAACCGTATTCCAACCGGTAAACTCATAACTAGATTTCACTAATGTATTTTTATCAGAAATAGTTATTGGTGAAATAGCTGCATCTTGTATTTGTGTCGCTGGCGCAGTTCCTCCTGTATTACCATTCCCTACATAAGTTATTGTTTCATCCGCACTTAACACAAAAGATGGCTGAATGGTTATATCTTCAGTTAAGGTAATTACCAAAGGATTGTTTGTTGTACTTCCTGTGCCTTGAGCATATGTCCAACCATCAAAACCATAACCATCTGAAGGGTTTGCTGTAAGGGTAATTTCTGTTCCATAAGGATACAAATCACCATAAACCGAACCACCTTCAACCGCACCATTAGAAGCTGCTAAAACTTTTAACATGTAAACATCGTCAACAAACGCCTCCAGAGCACCACGTAAAGGCGGATCTGATCTGGTTTGCCCAATTTGATCTGTGGTAACAAGTTGGCCTGAATTACTTGTGTTTACTAAATCTATCCAGCTCGAACCATCAAAATACGATAGCACAACATCACTTGAACCAGATCCAGACACCCTTGTTTGAGTACCTTTATTTGACACTAAAAAACTACCTATTCGCAAGGTTGGCCCCACAGACCCTTGATCTCTTACCAAATACGGTCTAAAAACCTCGGTTGTACCAATTTGGTTTCCAGAAGCATCAAAAATTTTACTAAGACTGCCTCCTGTAAAAATTGTATCATCACTACCATCGGCTGCTCCTGAATATTGAACATTACCAACATCTGCCCCCATACCGTTTGGTAAAGTACCGTGATAAACCGAATAATATAAAAATACACGTCCCTGATTAGAATAAGCAGATAAATCATCTAGAGTGTAAGCTGTAGGGTTATTTGAAGTACCTCCTGACCTTTTATAATTATAGGCAAAAACAGAATTTACAGCCCAAATACCTCCAGCACCACCTGCGTTGTTCCCAATAGCACCGGTTGTTAAAGTACCATACCCGACATTTCCTGTAACACTTGAATTTACTAAATAAATTTTTCCTGAATTATTATTATTTATGGCCCCTCCTATTTCTGTACTTTGATTATTACTGATGGTACAATTATTTATAAGGGCTATACCCGCATTATTTTCCATGGCTCCACCACCTCCACTGCCTGAAGTAGATCGATTTTCGGTAATGGTACTACTTTCCATTTTTAAAAACCCTTTATTCACAATACCCCCGCCGAAATTTCCTGCATTTCGATCTATTAATGTGTTATTAATGTAAAGTTTGTTTTGGTTACTAGTAGTATAAATTCCACCGCCACCACCAGAGGATCTACTATAGGACACTTCACAATTATTAAGATACAATGCAACATCATAATTTTCAAGCATAATGGCTCCACCAGCTCCAGTATAAAAACCTCCTCTTATTTTTAAAGCATTAATAATAACCGTACTGCTACCACCATAATTTAAAATTTGAATTGCCCTGTAGGGTGATGGGTTAGTATTGAAACCACCAGCACTATTTAATCCTGTTCTTGGCACCGTTAACAAATAGTTGTTTCCTTCAATAGTCAACGATTTATCAATACTCACTTGATCTGTATACAAAATAATATCTGAAGTAAAATTGATAATATCTCCATTTGAAGCCGAACTAATTGCAGTATTTAATTCTGCTTCTGATGCCACATCAAAGGTGGTTTGTGCATAGAAATAATTGCTTAATGAAGTAAAGAAAAACAGGACTAAAACCTGTTTTTTAATAAAACCTGAAGTAAAACGAAAGCTAAGACTAAAATTGCTTTGAGGTTTATTTGCGTAGTTTTTTTCCATGTGATTAGAGTTTTCAGCTGATTAGATATTAAATTTACTTATTAAGTGTGAAATAACGCACGTATCCCCTAAAAAAAATTAATAAAATTTTAACTTTTTTAAATATACAAATCTCTGTTTTTTAACACCTTCTATAGTAGAACACTAATCAATCATTTATTAACAAGGTACTCTTATTTTGTATTTTGTAATCTAGTTAGTTACTATATATTCCCTTAAATAAAAAAAATCCGTAGTTAAAAAAAACTACGGATTTTTTAAATTCTTAAGAGTTGAAATTTATTTACTCGTGTAAACCGATTTAAATAGTTCGATAAACTTTTCTTTGTTTCCATTTTTAAACGGAATCATATAAAAACTATAGGTATTTACATGGTTTCCTGTTAACATGTATTCTTTTTGAGGTTTTGCTCCCCAACTGTTATCACCTCCAAGACCTCGTTGATCCATATCGATATTTAACTGAACTAAATCACGTTCAATAATATCAATAGTATGCTTACTTTTATTCACTTCAGGCATACCATCGCTATAGTTCTCGTCTTTGGTTGCATGCTTTTCTACTTTCTTTTCAACGGCATAATTTAAACCATCGGTAGCATCAAAATCTTCATTAAGCATATGTAACGCACTTAAACCTAGGTCTTTTTTATTACCTGCGGAAGACACTACAAGCAAACCATTGTTATCTGAATTGGCAAAAGCTGCCCAACGTACATCGGTTTTATATCCGTTTTCCTGAGGACGAATATACGGCACATACTGATCGGATACTGAAGAATCATAGACATCTACAAACGCTGAAGCTTTTCTGTCGGTATAATTTTCCCATGGTCCGCGTCCGTAATACGTCATCTTACTAAATGCCTTCGGTAATTGCATGCGCATGCCCATTCTAGGTATATCGGCTTCATATGTTGTTGTATTTAGCGTGTTATCAATTTTTACAACACCATTCGCAAATACTGAATATACAGACACAAAAATTGTTTCAACACCTGGTAAATTATAAGTTACATTTACAGTTACTTTTCCGTTTTCTGATTTATCTGTTGTAAACGAAGCTACTTTGTAGTTTAACGAAGCCTCTTTCCAGGCTATATTTCTTTCCTGCATACGGTTACCAAAATCGTTATCGGTTGGTGCGCGCCAAAAGTTTGGTTTTGGTCCGTTTTGGTCTTTAATTAGTTCTTCACCGGCAAAAACATATGATACCATTTTACCTGAAGCTTTATCAAATACTAATTTAAAATCATCACCCGAAAGTTCTAATACATCTTTAGTTTCATTAACCTTAACAGCCTTATCTGTTGCTATAACTTCTTCTTGCCATTTCAGCTTTCTGCCTAATAAAATCTGCTCGTGTGCCACCGTGTAACCTGCCTTTAAAATACCCCAATCTTCTTTAAGAATGGCTTCAATTTCTAAAAAATACTCGGTATTTTCTTTAAATTCAATATTACTCAATTGTACTCTTACCAATTTCCCTGTATGCGGTTCTACAGCAATACTACCTGCATTAAACGTATCTAAAACTTCGCCATCGGCTTTAATTTTTGCTTTAATGTCGAACTTATCCAGATTTGTAAAATCATATAAATTTTCAATTAAAACTCTAACCTGATTATCGCCGTTGATGCCCTTGTTTTTAAAGTTAATAAATTCGTGTGCTTTCTTAACTTCATATAATCCAGGGTGCGCCGTACGGTCTGGAAAAATAAGTCCGTTATTCAGGAAAGAATTATCGGTTGGCATGCCTTCACCAAAATCACCTCCATAAGCATAATACCTCTCGCCTTTTTCGTTGGTTTTCCAAATGGACTGATCGACCCAATCCCAAATGAAACCTCCTTGTAAATTTTCGTGTTGTTCAATCACATCCCAGTAATCCTGAAAGTTCCCAGTACTGTTCCCCATAGCATGTGCATATTCTGAAGGTATAAACGGACGATCGGTTTTCGATCTTCCAATATTTTCAAAAGACGCTGGAGACGGATACTGAGGCACAATAATATCGGTATTCTCGTCCATATCGAATAAATTACCATCGACATCTTTATAGGAACGCTCATATTGTACCGGACGTTTTTGTTTATCGTGTGCTTTTATGGCTTTGTAACCTGCAAAAAAGTTAATACCATTTCCAGCCTCGTTACCCATAGACCAGATAATTACAGACGGATGATTTTTATCGCGCTCTACCATACGGACCATACGATCGACATGTGCTTTTTCCCAACTTTCTACTTTTGCAAGTGAATGGTCTCCGTAGTACATACCATGCGATTCTATATTGGTTTCATCTACTACATAAATTCCGTAAGTATCACATAACTCGTAAAACTTCTCCTGTTGCGGATAATGACTTAAACGAACGGCATTAATGTTATTTTCTTTCCATAGCTGAATGTCCTTTAAAATCTGCTCTTCACTAACCACGTGTCCGGTTTCAGGATTATGCTCTTGCGTATTTACACCTTTTAAGGTAATAACCTGTCCGTTTACACGTAACAATCCGTTTTTAATTTCAACGGTTCTAAACCCAACTTTTGAGGAAGTTGATTCTAAAATATTCCCCTTTTCTTTAGTCGTCACGACCACCTGATATAGATTTGGTGTTTCGGCTGTCCACGGTAGGGCATTAAAAATTTGCGTTTTTAAATTCACATTAATGGTTCCATTGGAAGGCACTTTTACCGATTGGTTTCCTTTTGCAACCGCCGAACCTTTATTATCTAAAACCTCATAAAAAACATCAACTGTTTTCGATTTTACATCTGCATTATTAACAGCTACCGTAAGGTCTAATAAACCTGTAGTATAAGCACCATCTAAGGTTGCCATAACCTCAAAATCCTTTATACGTGCTTTGGGCTGAGCATATACATAAACACTGCGTTCTATACCACTGATACGCCAGAAATCCTGACATTCTAAATAAGAACCGTCTGTCCATCTGAAAATTTGAAGCGCTATGGTGTTTTCACCTTCTTTTAAATATTTTGAAATATTGAATTCTGCCGGAAGTTTACTCCCTTGAGAATACCCAACATAATTTCCATTAATCCAGACAAAACCTCCTGATTTCATAGCTCCAATGTGCAGAAACACTTCTTTCTCATTCCAGCCTTTACTTAATGTAAATGTTCGTCTGTAAGACCCTACCGGATTGTAATCAAATGGTACTTGCCCCGGATTAGACGGATAAATTTTATCTGTAAAAGTAATTTCACTTGAAACCGGTGCTTTATAATCGGCAAACTCGTATTGATGGTTTACATAAATAGGCACGCCATAACCTTCAACCTCCCAGTTCGCCGGTACTTTAATATCATCCCAGCCTGTCACATCAACTTCAGGTTTCATAAAATCCTGAGGTCTGTCTGCAGGTTTACGAACCCATTTAAATTTCCACTGACCATCTAAGCTAAGATAGTTTGCAGAAGTGTTCCAGTTATTTTTTAAAGCATCATTTTCAGAAGAAAATGAATAAAACGTTGTGTGTGTGTCTTCTTTATTCTCTGAAATTACCTGCGGATTTTGAATGTAATGCTTCAAATCGTTAGGTAACTCTTGGGCTAAGAGTAAATTTGTAAAACAAAAGAGAGTTAAGTTTGTTAAGTTGTTTTTCATCTGGTTAAATTATGTTGTTTTTATCAGACAGATGTCATTCGCCAATAATCATCTTTAGGTTATGACACATTTCATATTGATCAAAATGTGCTCGAACACAAACATATTAATTTTAGCTGATAGTGCTATACTAAACAGTATATTTGTTATGTAAGTTTGGCATTTTTAACAATTTTTAAGATTAAATGTATAATTTACATCTATTATAGCGATAGATTTAGTAAATGTCTATTATATCGTCATTCCCTTATATAGCTAATAACTGCTGATAAAATGCCAAATATTGCTGATTGTTTGGGTATAATTCTACCAATCGTTTCGCGATATTTTTAGCTTTATTTGTATTATTATGATTCAGATAATGATATGCTAAAGCATATAATAGACTCTCGTTATTTGGATCTGCTTTTAAACCTTTTGCTAAAGTTGATTCAGCTTTATTAGGTTGATTTAATTTATCGTAGATTAGGCTTAAATTATAGTAGGCTCTAATATTATCAGGCATTTTGGTAATGGTTTGCTCTAAATACGAAATGGCTTCCTCCTCCCTATTTAATTCAGCTAATAATAATGCTAAAGAATAATAGGTTGAACCATAATCTGGTTCTTGCTGAATAATAAGTTTAAATGTGTCTTCTGCTTTTTTGTAATCGCCGGTATTGTAATATAAATTAGCTAAGGTTAATCTTATATTATTCTCCAGATTATCAACTTCCAGAGCTTTTTCATAATAAAAAATAGCCTGTTGTAAATTACCTTGTTTAATGTAATAATTACCTTTTCTGGCTAATCCGCCAGCAAAATCGGTATTCACCTCTAAGTAAGTATCAAACTCCTTTTTTACTTTTTTGTAAGAGGCTTTATATTTCTCTGGAATTTGAAGTTCGCTAACACCTGCCAGTGCATAAAATGTTTTAACACGAACTGTTCTTTTTGGATCTTCTAAAAGGGGTAGCAAATAATTTATATAATCATTAGTATTAATATTACTCAACACATCTACACTTGTTGCACGAACCATAGGTGATGCATCATTTAATCGCATAATGTATTCATCTAAATGCTGTTGAACATCATAATTTGATAAGGCACGCAACGCCGAAGCCCTTACCAGTTCGTTTTCTGAGGTATCATGAATTAAATCAATCAGACCTGCATCGGCATGAGCAACGCCTAAAACACCGGGAGCTAACTTATCTGAAAAATGCAGAGAATCTACCGTTCCATATAATTTTTGAAAAGATTCCCAGGCCCATGTATTGTCTTTACCTTCATGACAACCAACACAAGCGTTTGGCGTGTTATATTTCAAACTTAAATCGGGACGAGGCACTCTAAAACTATGATCGCGTCTGAAATCATTTCCCATATAGTAGCGCCCTGGCATGTGACAATTAATACATTCTGCACTCTCGGTTCCCATGTCGTGTTTATGATGCTCAGGTGTATTGTACTTTGTTGGTGTATGGCATTGCGTACACAGAGCGTTCCCTTCCATTTTTAATTTTAAGGAATGTGTATTATGACAACTATTACACGCTACATCGTTTTTATACATTTTACTTTGCAGAAAGGAAGTATACACATAATCTTCATCTAATATTTGTCCGTCAGGATAGTATTGGGGTTGTACAATTAAATGCGGAAAATAATGATCTAAAAACGTGCCTTCGTAATTATAATTTTCGGTAAACTGCTCGCGACGGGCGTGACAACGAGCACATTCATCAACCAATTGTTTAGGTGCTATTCTGCTCGTCATTTTCATGGTTCCTGTTGGTGCGTAAGCATCACCTAATCGTTCAACATCATCGACATGTTGTTTTCCTGGCCCATGACAAGCTTCACAATTCACATTAATTAAGGCATACTTTGTATCGTAACTATCAGCTTTAAGATCGTAATTTTTTCTAACGTTTGTTGAATGACAATCGGAACACATGGTGTTCCAGTTTAAACCTTTATTGGTCCAGTGTAACCACTCTTCATGAACGACTCTAAAATCCGGAAATAAATTGAACCATTTGTTTTCAACCGAATCCCATGCCGTACTTAAACACTGATAGGCTCCATTGGGAAATTGTACAATATACTGTTGCAATGGTGTTAAACCATAGGTGTAAACTATTTTATAATCCTGATATGCACCATCCGGTCCTTCGGTATGCACATAATAATCACCATCCTTTTTATAGAATCGCGAAGTGACTTCCTGACTGGTAAATGTTTCCCCTTTAAAATCAGCTAAAACCGATAAACTATCAGCAATTTGCATGGCTTTATCGTGATGAGAACCCTGCCATTCCTTAAATTCTGTATTATGGCAGGTTTTACAGGTTTCATCACCTAAAAAATGATTATCAGGAATTAAAGCAGTAGATGTAAAAATATCATCATGAGTTATAGCCTCATACTTTTTTTCTTCTTTGCAAGAAACCAATAAAACAATTGAAAAGAAACCACAGATTAAGCTTGACAAAGCTCTAGTTATAATGGGGTTAGTCAAAATATTTATCTTTTAAAATTACAGAATAAATTGCTCTATAAATGTAACTTAATTTTGACTTAGAATTGCTATAAATTAAATATAAAAGACTCCTGGTTTCTCTTAAAAATTATACATAAAACCAAAACTAATGCGCATCGCATCCCGACTTTTGTCAATGGATTGCGCCACATCATTAACCTGACCATCAATTTCCAATGTTTTTATACCATAATCTAATTCCAAACCAACGGTCATGCGTTCATAAGCATCATACATCACATTAAATATGCCGTAATAATGCTTATGTAGAAAATCACCTTCGACGAACACCGTAGTATCTTCTAAAGCTTCATGAATAATGAGTCGCTCGGAATCATCTAACTTAAATTGCGATGCCCCAAACACAACGTTAGTATGTAATTTTTTTGTAATGAAATATCCATATGAAGCCCATCCTCCAAAAGCAGGTGTCGCTTTTATTTGATTATTTCCTGTTGGATACCCATCATAGCCACCTCCAGAAACAGTTGTTAAATATGCCGAGATCCCTTTACCACCTACCAACTGAAACTGTAAATTATTTAAACCAGGTTTGTAATTACCACTAAAACTGAATCCATAACCTGTAAATTTATCTAATTCATCATTTAACTTATAACGTACACTTCTTAAAATGGATGACAATCTAAGATGTCCCCAATCCTTTTGATATTTAATTGCAAAAGTTAAATCAGGCATAAACTGATCGGCTTCGTCTACTAATGGCTGAAATTCGGCATAAGTAAAACTTGTAGCAATTGGTGCCTCGATACTAGCTTCGTAAATCCAGTGAGGATTTCCAAATGTGTTTTTATATTTCACATGTGGTGTTCTAAGCCAAACCCCGGACGGAGGACCTTCCAGTTCCATAATATCCGGCCAGATGTCTTCATCACTAAAATTATTCCACATCTGTCCTATTTGCCAGTGTTCCGTTTCTACATAGGCCTTTCGCAACCTCATTTTGCCATTTCCTCCCCAAAAATCCGACTCTACAACCGCCTTAATCACATTGCCGTTTTTCTGCACCATGTGGGTGGTTAACCTTAGTTGTGTTTGATACAAATCGGCTTTAAGACTTTTTTCTTCTTCAGTTCCAAATACATTAATAAGTCCGACATTAAACGTCTCATTATCATTTAAGCCTCCAAAAATATCCATATAACCATTCAGTTTCATATTAACTCCCAAACTGGATTTAATACGTGGCTGATTATTTATGGAATCGTTGGAAGTTACCGTTAAAAACGGATCTTGAGCTAAAACCAAAAAGCCATTTAGCACAAAAAATAAGGTTGCAAGATGTTTCATATTGGCGATATTAAAAACATCTTAATTTACTCATTTTTAATCACATAAAATACTACAAATTAAAAAAGGCGTTAAAACTAAGTTTCAACGCCTTTTTTTAAATCTTTACTAAACTACTATCTCAATTCTGGAATAGCACAAACATCCATATCGCCGTAATCTAAATTCTCACCTGCCATACCCCAGATAAACGAGTAATTACTTGTACCCGAACCTGAGTGAATAGACCACGGTGGAGAAATTACCGCCTGATTGTTTTGCATCCAGATGTGTCTTGTTTCCTGTGGTTCTCCCATAAAGTGACAAACCGATTGTCCTTCAGGGATTTCGAAATAGAAATACACTTCCATTCTACGGTCGTGAACGTGAGCCGGCATCGTATTCCAGCTACTTCCAACTTTAATAGACGTCATTCCCATTTGTAATTGACATACATCAACAACGCTGTTTACTATGTACTTTCTTAAAGTACGTGCATTAGCTGTTTCAGGAGCACCTAATTCGATTACCTCTACATCATCCGTTCCAATTTTCTTTGTTGGATATGCTTTGTGAGCTGGTGTTGAATTTAAGTAGAACATTGCAGGACTATCTGCCGATGTACTTGCAAATACCACTTCTTTATTACCTTGTCCTACGTATAACGCTTCTTTATGATTTAACTCGTATACCGTTCCGTCTACAGTTACTGTTCCTGTTTGACCAATATTAATAATACCAAGCTCTCTTCTTTGTAAAAAGAATTCTGCCTTAAGGGGATCGATAGCACCTAACGACACTGATTTAGAAACCGGCAATACACCTCCCGTAATAAAACGATCGTAGTGTGAATACACTAAATTTAGTTTATCGGCTTCAAAAAGATTTTCAATTAAAAACTCGTTTCTTAATTGCGCTGTATCGTAGCCTTTTACACCTTGTGGGCTCGATGCGTAACGCGATTCATAACTAACTGACATAATTTATAGTTTTAATTTTTTTAATAATTTCAATGCTTAAACGTTTAAGCTATATCTACGGATAAAATAAAACTTATCCTTTTTTCTATGTTCTAATAAAGAACGACGGTTAAACTGATAGCACCGTGAGCACCAACCACCAGACATTGTTCTATATCTGCTGTTTTTGAAGGTCCAGAAATGAAGACTCCAAAAGTTCTTTCACGCTCTGAAATGGCATCAAAAACCTGGTGCATATGCAAATTAACAGCATTTTTAGGGACTACCAAAATTAAATCGTTGGTAATAAAAGGTAAAGCACGAACAATAATATCGTCTTCTGATACCCAAACCGCTCCATTTTCAGCGACTGCATAATTTCCTTTTATAATGGTTAAATCGATGTCCTCAAGCGTATGCGGATCGGTATCTTTTGAGACAGGAACTGTACCTAAGGCTGATTCCTTCATGCATGAAACAATTTTAGTTGCTTCAGGATATAACGCCTTTATTTCTATATCAAGGGTATCTAATCCATCTAATTCTAAAAGACGTCCACCAACAAATTCAATATTTTCTTTAAAGCGTTCAATTAAATTAATGTCTTCATCAAAAACACTTAAATCGATATCTGGTAATGGTAAGGCTTCCGGTTTATTTGCTTTTACCGCATTTAATATAGATTCTCTACTCATTTTTCTGTCTTTTTTTGTACCATTCTTCAAAATTATCACCTTTTACTTCTGGCAAATCTCTGGCATGCCCCCAGGTATTAATTTTTGAATTGATTAATGACTTTGGCGTATTTTTCAGCATAAAACGCGTGGACTTTCCAACAAAATCATACGTCTTTGGTTTCGCCAAAATACTACCCGCAGCTTTCATAATATTCTTCTTTACAAATGGTTGCGGCACATCTTTAACGATAATTTGACGCCATTTATACAACTGTTCGTGAATATTAATTTTTACCGGACACACATCGCTACAAGATCCGCAAAGTGTAGACGCAAATGGTAACGAACTGTGTTTAGTTAAATCTTTACCTGGCGATAAAATAGACCCGATAGGTCCTGGAATGGTTGCATCGTAACTATGTCCGCCACTACGTCTGTAAATCGGGCAAGTGTTCATACATGCCCCACAACGAATACAGTGTAGCGATCGTCTGAAATCCTCTCGACTTAACTGCTCCGTTCTTCCATTATCAACGATAATGATATGCATTTCTTTACCTTCTTCAGGTTTGTTGAAATAAGATGAATAAGTCGTTATAGGCTGACCTGTTGCACTTCTTGCTAACAAACGCAAAAAGATACCTAAGTGTTTTTCCTGCGGAATTAACTTTTCCATTCCCATACAAGCGATATGTACTTTAGCTAAGTGTGCTCCCATATCGGCATTTCCTTCGTTGGTGCAGACTACAAAACCACCGGTATCAGCAACTGCAAAATTAACCCCAGTAATCGCCGCGTCGGCTTGCAAAAACTTATTTCTTAAATGCTTTCTGGCCTCACGAGTTAGATATTCAGGATTTCCACCACTTGGCTTGGTACCTAAATGCTCCTGAAATAATTCATCAACTTCTTCTTTGGTTTTATGAATAGCAGGTAACACAATATGACTTGGTGGCTCTTGTGCTAACTGCACAATACGCTCTCCTAAATCGGTATCGATAACTTCAATATCATTGGCTTCCAAAAACGGATTTAAATGACATTCTTCAGTCAGCATCGATTTACTTTTTACAATCTTTTTGGCATTGTGCTTTTGAAGAATGCTGTGAACAATTTTATTGTGCTCCTCGGCATTAGCTGCCCAGTGAACAGTTACACCATTTTTCTTGGCATTTTCTTCAAACTGCACCAAATAGCTATCTAAATTAGATAACACATTGGCTTTAAGTGCTGAAGCGTAGTCTCGTAGTTGTTCCCAACCCTGGACTTTATATGCCTGTTTATCGCGTTTCTGTCTAACAAACCATAAAGCCTTGTCGTGCCAGTTTACCTTAGCCTCGTTCTCATTAAATTTTGCTGCTGCTTCTGCGTGTGCCATAATTAGATACTACTGTTTAAAATTTCTGCTATGTGCATCACCTTAAGTGGCTGCTTATTTCTATTGATTAACCCTTCCAAGTGCATTAAACACGAATGGTCAGCTCCGGTAATCACTTCTACATCACTATCAATATGATCCTGAATACGGTCTTTTCCCATTTTTACAGAAATGGCTTCTTCAAATACCGAGAATGTTCCTCCAAATCCGCAACATTCATCTGCACGATTCAACGTTTTTAACTCTAAACCTTTGACTTCATTTAGTAAATTTTCTTCAGTTGAAAAATGTGGATCCATACGCTCTGAACATGAACCCAAACGTAATCCACGTAAGCCGTGACAACTTTTATGAATACCTACTTTATGAGGAAATGACGCTCCTAAATCGGTTTTACCAAGTACCTGATATATAAACTGGCACAACTCATAAGTGTTTTCGCGAATGCGTTTCACATCTTCGGTTTGTTCTAAAATATCAAAATGCTTCTTTACATGATATACACAACTTCCAGAAGGCCCTACGATATAGTCATAGTTTTTGAAATTTTCAACGAATAACTGACAGGTTCCTTTAGAATCGTCTTCGTATCCTGAATTCCCTAAAGGCTGTCCGCAACAGGTTTGTCCTAACGGATATTCTACATCGACTCCTAATTTTTCAAGAAGTTCTAATGATGCGATGCCGACTTGCGGATAGAGTTGATTTATATAACACGGTATAAATAAACCGACTTTCATATTAATACTTTTTAATTACTAATTATTACTTCTTGAAATACCAAGTGCTAAACCACGTAATTCTGCCAAACCACGTAAACGACCAATAGCCGTATAACCCGCGTACGCTTTATTGTTTTCTAAATCACTTAGCATCTGGTGTCCGTGATCAGGACGCATTGGTAATTGTATATTTCTTTGTTTTTCTACTTCTAAAACAGCTTTTACCACTTCATACATATCGGTAGAACCGTCCAAGTGATTGTCCTCGTAAAAACTACCATCGTCTTCGCGTTTTACATTTCTAAGGTGTAAAAAGTGAATGCGATCGGCAAATTTTCTAATCATACTTGGTAAATCGTTATTTGGATTAGCTCCTAACGACCCTGTACAAAATGTGATGCCGTTTGACGGGCTATCGATAAAGTTTACTAAATCGGTTAAATCTGCTTCCGATTTAATGATACGCGGTAAGCCCATAATGTCCATTGGTGGATCGTCTGGATGAATAGCCATAACAATGCCGTTCTCTTCACATACCGGAATCACTTCATTTAAGAAAAACGATAAATTCGCTTTTAAATCGGCATGCGACAAGTTATCGTACTGCGCAATCATGTCTTTAAACACCGGAATCGTTAAATCATCAACTGTTCCTGGTAAGCCTTTTAAGACGTTGTCTTCAAGTGCTTGTTTTTCTTCAACAGACATCTCAGCAAAACGCTTTTCAGCTAAAGCTAAAATTTCAGAAGTATAGGCTTCCTCTACCCCTTCACGCTCCATGATGAATTTTTCGAAAACTGCCATTTCAACCTTATCGAAACGTAACGCCGTACTACCATCTTCTAATTTCCAGAACAGTTGTGTGCGTGTCCAGTCTAAAACCGGCATGAAATTATAACACACGTTTTTAATACCACAAGCCGCTACATTGCGTAAACTTTGCTTGTAGTTTTCTATACGTTGTAAATAATCGCCTTTGCGTAATTTGATGTTTTCGTGAATAGGAATACTTTCGATAAAGCTCCATACTAAACCGGCATCTTCAATAAGTTTTTTTACTTTCTGAATTTCCTCTACTTCCCATACTTCACCGTTAGACACATGGTGCAAAGCTGTTACAACACCTGTTGCTCCTGCTTGTTTTATATCTGATAATTTTACAGAGTCTGAGACTCCAAACCATCTAAATGTTTCTTGCATTTTCTTTTAAATCTGAATAATATTAAACACCACTAAACGCGCTAAATCCACCATCAACAGGAATAACAATTCCGGTCACAAATTTTGAGGCATCAGAACATAAATAATGTAATGCTCCGTGCAACTCGTCAGCTTCACCAAAGCGTTTCATTGGCGTATTGTTTATGATTGTATTACCTCTATCTGTGTAACTTCCGTCTTCATTTAACAATAAAGTTCGGTTTTGGTTTCCAATAAAAAATCCTGGTGCAATGGCATTAACTCGTAAGCCATCTCCGTATTTTGTGGCTAACTCTACCGCTAACCATTTCGTATAATTATCAATCGCAGCTTTTGATGCTGAATAACCTGCTACACGTGTAATGGCTCTGTCGGCAGCCATTGAAGAAATATTGATAATCACTCCCGATTTGCTCTTTACCATTTCCTTTCCAAAAACGATAGAAGGAATAATACTTCCAAATAAATTTAAATCGACAACCTTTTTAAAGTCATCCATATTAATATCGAAAAAGGATTGTGTTGGTCCAACAGTTGCCCCAGGCATATTACCTCCGGCCGCATTAATCAGCACATCAATTTTTCCATATTTTGCGATAACCGCATCAGATACGTCCTGAAGACTTGCCTCGTCGACAACATTGCATAAATACCCATCAACTTTTTTGCTAATAGATTTCATGCGCTCAACAGTTGCATCTACAGTTTCTTGTTTGTAATGTAATATAATTACTGTAGCTCCCTGATGTAATAGATATTCGGCCATACTGCCCCCTAAAACACCGCCACCTCCGGTAACAAGAACTACTTTGTCTTGTAAATTGAATAAGTTCATTTATTGTTATGAATAATTAAAATCATGATGAGAATAGCAAATTTAAGCATATACATTACAATTACTGTACTGCACTGTACTGTTTCTTCTTTTTTTTTAAAATAACTACAAGAATAATTATTTCTTTAAATTTTTGACAATCAAAAAACAAAGAACTAACAATATCATATAACAAAACATCTAAAATTATAACAATAATGCTGTTTTGTTTATAAATAAATATCAATTCGATAAAATTTTATTCAAATAACAGTACAGTACAGGATAGAAAGCATATTCTATTCCTTTAATTTTGAGTTCAAATATTTTAATAATTCTCATGAATACACTTGAAAAACAATTTAAATACGTAGATTATCTTTGGGATGACAAGAAAGCTGAAAGCTTAGGTGATGACCAGGTTGCTTTATTCTTATACCGTTCAAATATATTAGGTGCAGACCTTAGAATTACCAACTATGGCGGTGGTAATACAAGCTGCAAAACCATTGAAAAAGACCCGTTAACCAATGCTGAAGTTGAAGTGATGTGGGTTAAAGGTTCAGGTGGAGATATTGGTACCTTAACACGCTCTGGTATTGCCGGATTATACACCGAAAGATTACGCGATTTAAAAAATGTATATGGAGGTTTAGCAGATGAAGATCGTATGGTTGGGTTATTTAACCACTGTATTTATGATTTAGACAGTAAAGCACCATCTATCGATACGCCGCTTCACGGTTTATTACCTTTTAAACATATAGACCACTTACACCCAGATGCTCTTATTGCTGTTGCTGCTGCAAAAGACAGCGAAAAAGTAACCAAAGAAATTTGGGGAGACACTATGGGTTGGGTGCCTTGGCAACGTCCTGGTTTCGATTTAGGTTTACAATTAGAAAAATGTTTAGCTGACAACCCTGGAATTAGAGGTATCGTTTTAGGTAGCCACGGTTTATTTACTTGGGGAGATACATCTTACGAATGTTATATGAACAGTTTAGAAGTTATTGAAATGGCTTCTGAATATATCAATAAAAAGATTGCTGAAAAAGGATCTGTTTTTGGTGGACAAAAAGTAGAAAGCTTACCACAGGAAGAGCGTTTAGAAAAAGCTGCGCAATTAATGCCGTTATTAAGAGGATTATGTTCCTCTGAAAACAGAATGATTGGACACTTTGCTGACAGCGATGTGGTGATGGAATACATAAACAGTAACGATCTTGAGCGTTTAGCTCCAATGGGAACCTCTTGTCCAGATCACTTCTTACGTACAAAAATTCAACCTTTAGTATTAACATTAGATCCTAAAGAAGATTTATCAGATGCTGAAGCTGTGCTTGCTAAATTAGAGCCTGCTTTTGAACAATACAGACAAGAATACGCAGATTATTACAATACTTGCAAAAAAGATAACAGTCCTGCAATGCGTGATCCAAACCCGGTAATTATTATTTATCCTGGCGTTGGTATGTTCAGTTTCTCGAAAGACAAACAAACAACACGTGTAGCAAGTGAGTTCTACATCAACGCGATTAATGTAATGCGTGGCGCAGAAGCGATTACAGAATACACGTCTTTACCAAGACAGGAAGCTTTCGATATCGAGTACTGGTTATTAGAAGAAGCTAAATTACAACGTATGCCAAAAGAAAAACCATTATCTCGAAAAGTAGCCTTTGTTACTGGTGCAGGTGGTGGAATTGGTAAAGCTATTGCTGATAAATTAGCTGAAGAAGGTGCTAACGTTGTATTAACAGATATTAACGAAGAAAGCTTAAAAGTAGCACATGCAACTTACAAACGTGACGTGTCTACTTACGCTGTATGTGATGTTACCGATACTGAATCTATTGCTTCTGCTTACAAAAAAGCATGTTTAGAGTTTGGAGGTGTTGATATCGTGGTACACAGTGCTGGTTTAGCAATCTCTAAATCTTTAGAAGACACAACCGATAAAGACTGGAATATTTTACAAAGCATCTTAGTAAAAGGTCAGTTCGATTTAGCAAAACAATTTGCAGCGATTGCTCGTCAACAAAACTTGGGAGGTGATTATATCGCCATAGCAAGTAAAAACGGTTTAGTTGCAGGGCCAAATAACGTTGCTTACGGTACAGCTAAAGCTGCACAACAACACATGGTACGTTTATTAGCAGCTGAGTTAGCTAAAGATAAAGTACGTGTAAACACCGTAAACCCTGATGGTGTTATTGTTGGAAGTAAAATCTGGGAAGGTGCTTGGGCCGAAGGTCGTGCTAAAGCAAACGGAATCACCGTTGAAGAACTTCCTGCATTTTATGCAAAAAGAAATTTATTAAACGAAATCATTACTCCTGCTGATATTGCTAACGGTGTTTTCACATTCGTGGGTATCTTAGATAAATCAACAGGAAACATTATAAATGTAGATGGCGGTATGGCTAATGCATTTGTAAGATAAACGATAGTTAGTTTTAGTTTGTAAAAACTTCCATAGCATAGTTAAATATCTATGGGAGTTTTTTTTTCAATTTCAGATACTTCATTTTCTATAACTACTATAAAAAAATGATTGTATCTTGTAGTAACCAATTACAATTAAAGACATGAAAATATCTCAAAACCACATTCAGGATACGAATAAATCTGGTTTACAATCACACAAGGAAAATTTCGATTTTTTAGCAAACAACCTTTCTAAAAAAGGAGCTAATGTAGAAGCAATTGTAAGTAAATTAAAAGACTTTCAAGTAGCTATCCCAAGTTGGGCTTTAGGTGCTGGAGGTACACGTTTCGGACGTTTTTCTTTCTACGGTGAGCCATCAAGCTTAGAACAAAAAATTCAGGATATCGGGTTAATTCACTCGTTAACACAAACAGCTGGAGCGGTATCCTTACATATTCCATGGGACATTCCACAGGATTATGCTGCGGTTAAAGAATTAGCTAACGGATTAAATATTAAATTCGATGCAGTTAACTCGAACACATTCCAAGACCAAAAAGATGCTAAGGAAACTTATAAATACGGATCGTTAAGCAATACCAGCGAAGCAGTAAGACAACAAGCTATTCAACATAACTTAGATGTTATCAATATAGGAAACCAGTTAGGATCGAAAAGTTTAACAGTATGGTTAGCTGATGGGTCTTGTTTCCCTGGACAAAATAATTTCCAAACGGCTTTACAAAATACAGAAAACAGTCTTAAAGAAATCTACAAAGGGTTGCCTGCAGACTGGAGTATGTTAATCGAGTACAAACCTTACGAGCCTAATTTCTACAGCACGGTTATCCAGGATTGGGGAACATCGTTTATGTTAGCTAATGCTTGTGGAGAAAAAGCCTATTCGTTAGTAGATTTAGGTCACCACTTACCAAATAGTAACATCGAACAAATTGTTTCTATCTTAATGTTAAAAGGTAAATTAGGTGGTTTCCACTTTAACGATAGCAAATACGGTGACGACGATTTAACCGTTGGAAGTATTAAGCCTTATGCCTTATTCTTAATTTTCAACGAATTGGTTTACGGTATGCAAAACAATCCTCAAAACCCGGATTTAGCCTGGATGATTGATGCGAGCCACAACGTAAAAGATCCGTTAGAAGATTTAATCCAATCGTTAGAAGCTATTCAGGAAGCCTATGCTAAAGCCTTATTAGTTGATCAAGCTGAATTAAAAGCAGCGCAATTAAACAACGACGTTGTGAAGTGTCAGGAAATTTTACAAGACGCCTACAGAACCGATGTTCGTCCGCTTTTAGCTGAAGCAAGACGTTTGGCTGGTGGTGCTTTAAGCCCGATTAACGCTTACCGCGCCTTAGGTGTTAGAGATACATTAATTGAAGAAAGAGGAAAACACACTGTAGCAACAGGATTATAAGAGTATGATAGATGTAACTGCTGTATTTGATATAGGAAAAACCAATAAAAAATTCTTCCTATTCGATAAAGACTACAAGGAAGTTTATAAAGAATATACGAGTTTCGAGGAAATTGAAGATGAAGATGGTCATCCTACCGAAAATTTAGAAGCGCTTCAAAACTGGCTAAAAAGTGTTTTTCAAAACATTTTAGACGCTCAGGAGTTTAATGTAAAAGCCATAAACTTTTCAACTTACGGCGCAAGTTTTGTACATATAGATGAAAATGGCGAAGTATTAACGCCGCTTTACAACTATACAAAGCCTTTAAACCAGGAAGTTGTTGATTCATTTTTAGACAAATACGGCCCTAAAGAGGAGTTTTTAAAAACTACCGGGTGTTTCGATTTAAGTTTATTAAATTCAGGTTTACAATTGTACTGGTTAAAGTACAGTAAACCTGAAATATTCAAAAAAATTAAATACTCGTTACATCTACCACAATACTTAAGTTATGTGTTTACCGGAATTCCATTAAGCGAATACACCAGTATTGGTTGTCATACAGCACTATGGGATTACGCTAAAAAAGATTACCACGAGTGGGTATACAAAGAAGAATTACACCATATTCTTCCAACCATTGTTTCTACCGAAACAAGCATAAATATGAACTATAATGGACGACGCATTAAAATTGGTGTTGGTATTCACGATAGTTCTTCTGCTCTATTACCTTACGTTCGAAGCATTAAAAAGAAATTTGTTTTGGTATCAACAGGTACATGGAGCATTACCTTAAATCCGTTTGCAGATCATCCAATTATTGAAGACACAAAAGATAAGGATTCGATTAATTACATGCGTATTAACGGAAAACCAGTTAAAGCAACGCGTTTATTTTTAGGTAACGAATATAAAATTCAGGTTAGTAAGCTTCATAAACATTATAACGTTCCTGAAGATACTCATCGTCATATCAAATTCAATTACGAGATTTATACTGAAATCGTAAACGATTTTGAACACATGTTTAAGTGGGAAAGTCTGTCTTCAAAAGATATGCCTGCCGAGACAAAACTGCCATACAAAGATTTTGAGGAAGCCTTCCATCAGTTAATGATTGAGCTGGTTGAACTTCAAATTAAGAGTATAAAAGATGTTATAGGCGACGAGGAAATCAAACGTTTATATGTTGACGGAGGTTTTAGCGACAACGATTTATTCATTAAACTGTTATCGCATAATTTCAGAAATATGAAACTAAGGACCACCGATTCTTCACTGGGATCGGCTTTAGGTGCTGCGATTTCTATTTCCGATAGCAAACTGAATTCTAAATTCCTGAAAAAGAACTACTCGTTAAAAAAACACGTACCGTTTATTATCAGTTAACCTAAACTTATAGCTTGTTATGTTTTAATATTTGCCTAACATTAAATTAAATCTATATGGCCTCAAAATTAAATTTGGAGCACCCCAGAGATCAGATTACAAAAATTATTAGTCGAATCTACAAAAGGGGCATGACGACCACTTCGGGTGGTAATATTTCTATCATCGATGACAACGGTGATATATGGGTAACACCTTCAGCAATCGATAAAGGATCGCTAAAAGCATCAGATATTATTTGCGTCAGGAAGGATGGTACCGTGGTTGGTAAACACAAACCGTCGTCTGAGTTTCCTTTTCATAAAGCCATATACGATATTAGGCCGGATATTAAATCGGTAATACACGCGCATCCACCGGCGTTGGTGTCTTTCAGTATTGTTCGCCAAATTCCAAATACCAATATCATTTCACAAGCTAAACACGTTTGCGGACCTATTGGTTATGCGCCTTACGAATTGCCTGGAAGTCATAAATTAGGAGATGTTATTGCTGAAGAATTTAAAAAAGGATTTAAAGCAGTTATCATGGAAAACCACGGAACTGTTTTAGGTGGAAGCGATTTAAATGATGCTTTCGAGCGCTTTGAAGCTTTAGAATTATGTGCGCGCACTATTTTATACGGTTCTCAAATAGGAACACCTAATTACTTAACCGACGATCAAATAGAACAGTTTGAATCTCAAACCCAGTCGACACTTCCTGAAATGAAAACTACGGAGTATCCTTCGGATGAAGTTGAAAAGCGTTTGGAAATCTGTAACATTGTTAAGCGTTCTTGTGAACAAGGTTTAATGATAAGCTCTTACGGAACCGTTTCTATGCGTTGGAAAGGGGATGATTTCTTAATTACCCCTACTCACGTAAATCGTTGGGATATGGCTATTGAAGATATTGTTCAAATTAAAGACGGACAACGAGAAGCTGGTAAAAACCCTAGTAGAGCGACATGGATACATCAGGAAATCTATAAACGTAATCCGAAGGTGAATTCCATTATCATGACGCAATCGCCTTATTTAATGGCATTCTCGGTGACTAAATCGTATTTAAACGTGAGAACCATTCCGGAAAGCTGGATCTTTTTACAGGATATACCTATGGTGGAATACGGTACGCATTTTAAAGCGAATAACAACTCTCAGATTATCGACGATTGTACAACAGCTTTAATTATTGAAAACGATTCTGTGATTGTTACGGGCGATAAATTATTACAAACATTCGACTACCTTGAAGTTGCCGAATTTAGTGCTAAATCTATTGTTTTAGGAGCTTCTTTAGGTAATATGGTGCCTATTAACGACGATCAGGTAGAAGAATTAAGAAAGAAATTTTTAACATAAATAAACAATTAACTAAACTAACATATATGACACAATATCATCAAGAAGAAGACATGATAGAAGATATTGCTGGAGGGGAGTTTGAGAGAACCCCTGTCCCGCAATCAAAATTAAAAGGTTGGAAAAGCTTTTTAGGTATGTATGCCGGTGAGCATGCCGCAGGTACCGAATTCGTAATCGGCCCCCTGTTTTTAACTGCCGGAGTTAGTGCTTTCGATTTAATTATAGGCTTACTTTTAGGAAACTTGTTAGCCGTATTAAGCTGGCGTTTCCTTACTGCTGAAGTTGCGGTAAAAAACCGTTTAACCTTATATTTTCAATTAGAAAAAATAAGCGGTAAAAACTTAGTTACTGTATACAATTTAGCTAACGGAATTTTATTCTGCTTTCTTGCAGGTTCCATGATTACCGTTTCAGCAACAGCGGTAGGTATCCCTTTTGATATGCCAATGCCAAAACTAACAGACACTATGCCTAACGGCGTAACATGGATTGTTATCGTATTGGCTATTGGTGCTGTGATTTCAATTATCGCAGCTCGTGGTTATGATACCGTATCGAAAGCAGCAAATTACATGTCTCCTATTATTGTTTTGGCGTTTTTAGCCTGTGGTATTGTGGCATTAAATCAGTTAGGAGTTGAAAGCTTTTCCGATTTCTGGAATATCTGGGGAGAAGGTTCAGAACCATTTCCTGGACAAATTAAATACACCTTCTGGCACGTGGTTATCTGGTCTTGGTTTGCAAATGCAGCTATGCATATTGGTATGTCTGATTTATCGGTATTCCGTTTTGCAAAAAAGGCAAGTTCAGGATGGACAACAGCTGCAGGTATGTATGTAGGTCACTACATGGCTTGGATTGCTGCTTGTTTATTATATGCTGTGTATTTACAGTCTCCAGAAGCCCAGGCTTTATTAGGAACTGGTCAGGCTCCTTCGGTAGCTCCAGGCCCTTTAGCATATAACGCTATTGGTGTATTCGGTATCATTGCTGTAATTCTGGCTGGATGGACAACAGCTAACCCAACCATCTACAGAGCTGGTTTAGCGTTTCAAGCAATTATTCCAAAAGTATCAACGTTCTGGGTAACCATTATTGCAGGTACCATTGCAACTTTAGCTGGAATATTCCCTGCATTCGCCATGAAATTATTAGATTTTGTCGCTTTCTACGGATTTATTTTAGCACCTATTGGAGCAGTAATTGTATTCGAGCATTTCTTTGCAAAAAAATATGGTATCATTAAAAACTATGCCGAGCACGCAGGAATTAAGTTTAACAAATCAGTACTTTTTGCCTGGGCAATTAGTTTTGGGCTGTTCTATTTTATTTCCATTCAATTCGATATCTTTTTATCGTTTGTTACTTTACCAACATGGCTAATGTGTGGTGTATTATTTCTGGTATTCAGTAAAAAATTTCAAAAGCAATAAACACGTTTATTATCATAATTTAAAGGCTCGTAAATTCGTTTACGGGCTTTTTTTTAATAATCTACAACAAACACTGAATTATTCAAAAAAAACCATTTTAATTAAACGTAAAAAATACGTTTATAACACATTATTTTTCAATATTTAGTTAGTATATTTGTAGTTCTTAATCTGTTAATTCAACAAAATTGTACAACATAAATCTTAAAACGGATAATTCTAATGGTTTAGAATATATTGAAATTGAGAATTCCTCAATTCAAACCTCCGCAAAAATATATACCAGTCTGGGTGCCAGCCTCCAAGCTTTAACTCTAAATGGAAAACCATTAATAACTTCATTAGACCCGCTACCCTATTCCGATACTTACGCATCATCGATTTTATTTCCTTTTGCAAACCGAATAGACAATGGCACTTATACTTTTGAAGACGAAACGTTTCAATTTCCAATAAACGAACCGGGAAATAACAATGCACTGCACGGTTTGGTATTCAATAAAACTTTTAAAATTATTGAACAAGTTGCTGATGATAATCAAGCTTCAGTAAAATTGGAATACTTAGAAAAAAACGAATCTGAAGGATTCCCATATACTTTTGCGATTCAATTGGAATATGTGTTAACGGCGACGTCTTTAGATTTAAATGTGACTATAAAAAATACCGATAATAAAACATTTCCTTTTACTTTGGGATGGCATCCGTATTTTGAATCGGCTAACCTTTTTGAAAGCACATTAAGTTTTGACAGTGACAAACAATTGGTTTTAAACGAACGTTGCATTACTACAGGAACAACAGATGCTTCAAGCACCAATCTTTTTGAAATTAAGGATAAATATCTTGACGATTGCTTCCTGTTAAACCATAACGATATTACATTCAATACGCCGGAATATAGTTTTGTAATGAGTAGTTCTTCAAAAGAAAGTTATTTACAAATCTATACACCGCCTAAAAAAACGCATGTAGCTATTGAGCCAACTACAGGTGTCTCAGATAGCTTCAATAATAACATGGGATTACAAACCTTAAAACCAAAAGAAACCTATCAATTAAACTGGAACATTAAACTACAATAGTTAATTATGAAATACCCCTTTTAGGGTATTCCATCTGACTTAAAAAATAAATATTTACAGATGAATAAAGCATTAGTGAACAAGGTAATAGAAACCTTTGTAGATAAATTTAACGCGCAACCGCTCGTGGTATTTTCTCCAGGGCGTATCAATATTATTGGAGAACACACCGATTATAACGACGGGTTTGTATTTCCGGCTGCCGTAAACAAAGGTATTGTTGCGGCATTTCAAAAAAACGATTCTGACACTTCTGTAGCTTATGCGATTGATGTTGAAGATACCTTAGAATTTTCAGTAGACAGCATTCAACCTTTAGCTAAAGAAAGCTGGGGAAATTACGTTTTAGGTGTTATAGCTGAAATCCAGAAAAAAGGACTTACGGTTGGAAACTTCAACGTGGTTTTCAGTGGAAATATTCCTGCGGGATCAGGAATGTCCTCTTCAGCAGCACTTGAAAACAGCGTGGTTTTTGGGTTAAATGAATTATTCGAATTAGGATTAACCCGTCAAGAAATGATTTTTATTTCCCAAAAAGCAGAACACAACTATGTGGGTGTCAACTGCGGCATTATGGACCAATATGCGAGCATGTTTGGTATTAAAGACCACGCCTTACTTTTAGATTGCAGATCGATTGAAGCAAAACCTTTCCATATAGATTTTGAAGGTTACGAATTAATGTTAATCAACACCAATGTAAAGCACAGCCTGTCCGATAGTGCTTATAACGATCGTCGTTCGGTTTGTGAATCAATTTCTGAAATGCTAAACATTAAAGCTTTAAGAGATGCTACTGAAGCCGATTTAGAAACCGTAAAAGACAAAGTTACAGAAGAAAACTACCAAAAAGCGTTGTTCGTTATTCAGGAAAATAAACGTGCCGAATTAGCTTCTAAAGCCATGACCGATGGTGATTTAAAAACTTTAGGAGAACTCATTTACGGCTCTCACCACGGACTGCAACACCAATACAAAGTAAGCTGTGAAGAGCTTGATTATTTAGTAGATCAAACTAAAGAAAACGACCAGATACTTGGTGCCCGAATGATGGGAGGTGGTTTTGGCGGCTGCACCATTAACCTGATTGCCAAATCTGCCGTTAACGATTTTAAAACAAAAATTTCAGAACTTTATAAAAACGAATTTGGTAAAGACTGCTCCATCTATTCTGTAGAACTGGCGGATGGAACCGGATTAGTAACTGATTAAAGCTAAAAAAACAATGAATACCGATTTACAAGATTACTCACACAAACGATTCAACATACTTACAGGTGAATGGGTTTTAGTATCTCCACACCGTGCAAAGCGCCCATGGCAAGGACAAAACGAAGCGGTTTCAAACGAAGTACGACCATCTTACGACGAAAGCTGCTATTTATGCGCAGGCAACACTCGTATTAATGGAGAAGTAAACCCGAAATACGAAAACGTATTTGTATTTACCAACGATTTCGCAGCACTTCAAACCGATTCAAAAACCTTTACAGTAGACGACGGTTTATTAAAAGCGCAAAGCGAACAAGGTATTTGCAAAGTGATTTGTTTTAGTCCGGACCACTCTAAAAGTTTAGCGGACATGGCTCCTGCAGAAATTGAGCAGGTCGTTTTAGAATGGCAAAAACAATACAAGGAACTTGGTGATAACGACTTAATAAATTACGTTCAGATTTTTGAAAACAAAGGTGCTGTTATGGGGTGTAGTAATCCGCACCCTCACGGACAAATCTGGAGCCAGACAACACTACCTAACGAAGTTGAAAAGAAAGATACACAGCAACGTAATTACTATAACGAGCATAAAAAAAGTATTTTAGGAACGTATCTTGCTCAGGAATTAGAGAAACAAGAGCGCATTATTTTTGAAAATGATGCTTTTGTGGTGTTAATTCCATTCTGGGCAGTATGGCCTTTTGAAACCATGATTGTCCCTAAAAAACATCAGACAAATATTTCTGAAATGAAAGACAACGAAACCTTATTGTTTGCTGAAGCCATTTCGGTAATCACCAAGGCTTATGATAAGTTGTTCAACACTTCATTCCCATATTCAAGTGGTATTCATCAGTCACCAACCAATGGGGAAGACAACAGCCACTGGCACTGGCACATGAGTTTTTACCCACCATTATTACGTAGTGCAACGGTTAAGAAATTTATGGTAGGTTACGAAATGTTTGGTTCGCCCCAACGCGATATTACAGCAGAAAGCGCTGTAAAAATGCTTCGTAATTTACTATAGCCTCTAAAAAAATAGATGAACAATAAAACCTGATGCACTCCATCAGGTTTTTAATTTTTAAAACAATACACTAAATCATAACTTCAAAAGTTATATTTTTAGCCTACAAAACAAATGCCTTTAATGAAACGCTACATATACTTTTTACTTACTTTTTTATTTTTAATGTTTTGGAGTTCTTGTCGCAAAGATTTTGAGTTTTCACCAAGTACCGGAAATCTGGAATTTTCAAAAGATACTGTGTATTTGGACACCACGTTTACAAATATTGGGTCCAGCACCTACACACTAAAAGTATATAATCGTAGTAATACCGACATCAATATTCCGTCTGTGCAATTAGGTTTAGGCAACGGTTCAAACTACCGCTTAAATATTGATGGCATGGCGGGGAAAGTATTTAGCAATGTGCAAATTCAAGCCAAAGACAGTATTTATATTTTTGTAGAATCAACTATCAATATTAACGATTTCGCCAATGACGGTACCTTTTTATATACAGACCAAATTCAGTTTGATGACGGAACTAACCAGCAAAATGTAGAACTGGTAACTTTGGTTCAGGATGCCGTATTTATTTATCCGAATCGCGATTACGACACTAAAATTATTGAAACCTTAAGCTTAAATATTGGTGGTGAGGAATACGAAACCGATATTCAAGGACGCACTTTACAACCCAATGAATTACATTTTACAAACGAAAAACCTTATGTCATTTACGGATATGCTGCCGTACCTAATGGCTACACGCTAACCATCGATGCCGGGGCACGTATTCATTTCCATGAAAGTTCAGGGCTGTTGGTTTCTGAAGGCGCTTCACTTCACGTAAATGGTGAATTCAGTTCAGATCAGGACTTACTGGAAAACGAAGTCATTTTTGAAGGAGACCGCTTAGAACCTGACTTCTCTGACATTCCTGGTCAATGGGGCAGCATATGGCTTTTTGAAGGCAGCACGAACAATATTATTAACTACGCTACCATTAAAAATGGCTCTATCGGTATTTTATGCGATGGCGGTGCGGAAGCTTCAGAAGACGCTTTAAAAATCACCAATTCGCAGATTTACAACAACACAGGTTTTGGCATTTTAGGAAGAAATACCTCGATTACTGCTGAAAACGTGGTGTTGAATAACGCCGGACAATCATCGTTTGCTGGTACTTTTGGTGGCCGTTATAATTTTACGCATTGTACGATTGCCAATTACTGGAATAATGCCAGACAGTTCCCCGCCCTGCTTTTAAATAATTATATTGTTGATGCCGATGAAAACATAGTGGTTACCGATTTAACCGAAGCTAATTTTAACAACTGCATTATATACGGAAACGACAACCCAGAGCTCTTGTTCGATGAAGTTGAAGAAGAAACCGTAAACTTTAATTTTAAATTTACCAACTGTTTAATTCGTTTTCAGGATTACACCAATTATTACTCAGGGCCCAATTACGATTTTGAAGATACTATACATTACGAAGGGAATATCTTTAATCAAACACCCGACTTCTTTAATCCTGAAGAAAATAAGTTGATTATTGGAGAGAACTCGGCTGCAATCAATCAAGGATTACCTGGTTTTGCATCACAGGTTCCAACCGATATATTAAATGTAAACCGAACGACTACTCCCGATTTAGGTGCTTACCAACATATTACATTTCCAGAGGAGGAGAATTAAAATACATGAGTTGGTTTTGTAAATAAGACCCAATTCGAACATAAACTCCTTAATAATTTCATATTATATATATGATTCTGTAGTTTTGCAGCCAAAAACATGATTTGTGAGCTACGCGAAAAGGATATACAAGAATTTGATGCAACAAACATACTACCGCAAACGCCGTTCTGGGGCCGCGTAAAAGAAAACCAAGGGTTCATTCCTAAAGGTTTTGAACTTACCATTTCAAAAGACTTATTGGTTAGCGATGCCAGTTCTATTGAAAAAAAGGGCGAAGATTTATTAATACTTATTAAGTACGTGGATCAGAATCACTGCTTTGCTTACGTACCTTACGGCCCTAAATTAGAGCCCGACTTTGAAAATCAAGGGTTGTTTTTAGAGCAACTTTCAGAATCTATACGTCCGTTCCTCCCACCTAACTGTATTTTTATCCGTTACGATTTAATCTGGGAAAACCAATGGGCTACCGAAGAGGAATATTTTGATAACGACGGCAACTGGATTGGTCCGCCACCCAACAAAACACAGGAATTTCGTGTGAATTTCAATACCGCCAACTGGAACTTACAAAAAAGTGTAGGCGATAATCTTCCCAAAAACACCTTTTTTATCGATTTATCTTTAGATGAAGAGGACCTTTTGTACAATATGCGCTATAACACGCGATATAACATAAGAAGAGCTACTAAGAAAGGAATTAACGTTAAGGAATATGGTATAGAACACATGAACGACTGGTATAAGTTGTATCTGGAAACAGCTAATCGCCATGGTATGCCTGCCCAAAACGAGGAATTCTTTTCAACTATTTTCAATAATCAGGACAACAGTAAAAAAGGGGTTACGGTTAAAATGTTAATGGCTGAAAAAGATGGCGAATTTTTATCGTCTATGTTTTTAGTGTTATCAAAAAAACGAGGCACTTATTTATATGGTGCTTCGGCAAACGACAAAAACAATTTAACCGCTAGCTATGCTCTGCAATGGGAATCGATGAAAGTATCGAAAGCCTGGGGCTGCACCGAATATGATATGTTTGGCTCGGCACCTAATTTAAATCGTAGCCACCCGTTACACGGTGTGCATGTTTACAAAAAAGGATTTGGTGGCGATTTATATCACCGTATGGGCTGCTGGGATTATCCGTTTAATCAAAAACTATACGATTTATATAAACTGCAGGAAATGCAGAATTAAACTGATTTAGGAATCCATCGCTGCTTTTAATTGCTGAAATGCACGTTGAATTTTTGAAAGTGGCGATGCGATATTCATACGCATAAATAATTGATAATCGGCTCCGAATGTTAAGCCCAAAGCCAAACCTACTTTTGCTTTATTGAATACTAAATCTTTTAATTCCCTTTCGGAGATATTCAACGCTGAAAAATCTAACCAGATTTGATAGGTACCTTCAGGTCGAATCATTCTCACCTGTGGTAATTCTGTTTTTAAAAACATTTCAATCCAGTCAACTGTTTTTTCTAAATACACAACTAACGCATCTACCCAATCATGACCATGAGTGTAGGCTGCTAAAATCGCATACGCCGACAACGCGCCTCCCTGATTTAAATACATTGAGGTTACCAGACTGTTTATCGTTTCAAACTGCGCTTTGTTTTCGGTGTAAATATAACCATTAGCTATACTTTGCATACCAAACGTTTTTGCCGGAGACCCTAGAACAGCAATATGATTTTGAGTATTTTCAAACGATAGTATGCTGTGGAATTTAGAGTTTGAAAACACAATTTCGGAGTGTACCTCGTCGCTTACAATAATTACGTTATAAATATTTGCTAAATCCACCAGCTTTTGTAATTCTTCTCTATTCCAAACCCGCCCCACCGGATTATGCGGATTACACAGTAAAATCACTTTTGTGTTTCCGGTTTTAAGCTGCTCTTCGATATTTTCGAAATCGAACGCATAGTGTCCGTTTTCAATTTTTAACGGATTCTCAACAACTGTGCGGTTTGATGTTTTTATAGCCGTATAAAACTGATGATACACTGGCGTTTGAATCATGATACCATCTCCTTCTTCTGTCAAGGCTCTTAAAATAACAGCAATGGCGGTAAGCACCCCATTGACCTGAATAAAATTATTCGGGTTCAATTCTAAACCATGACGCTTTAAATTCCAGTTAGCAATGGCTTCTTTAACCTGCGGACTAATATCTTCGTAAGCATAAACCCCACGCTCAACAATATCTTTTAAAGCTTCAGTAATTGGCGGAGCGACTTTAAAATCCATATCTGCTATCCATAATGGCATCACATCGTCTGTGCCTAAAACCATTTTTAAATATTTAGGATTGTTCTTTACAAAATGGTTTTCAACGTTGTGTTCTATATCGAAGATACTCATAGGATGATTCGTTTTATTAGTCGTATCTCAAAACTACCAATATTGATTTAGTTTATACCAAATTTTATATTGAATTTAAGATTCTAAATCTAATTGCGTTAGGGATTGTAGCAAGCTACCATGTAGCGCGAAAAGCCCGACCCGAAGTAACAACGAAGGGTAACGCCCAAAACCAAAAAATCCCGCTACATGAGCGGGATTTTCTGAATATGTATAGATGCTGAAACCAGTCCAGCATGACAAGTCAATTACGCTACGAATAATGGTCTGTCTGCCATTAATGCGTTTACTTTATCAGCTACAGCTTCTAAAACAGCTTCATCTTGGTAATTCATGATCACTTCATCAATTAACTCAACGATTTGCTCCATTTCAGCTTCTTTTAAACCTCTTGTTGTAACAGCAGCAGCACCAATACGGATACCTGAAGTTACAAACGGAGAACGGGTATCAAAAGGCACCATGTTTTTGTTTACGGTGATATCTGCTTTTACTAAAGCCTGCTCTGCATCTTTACCTGAAATATCTTTATTACGTAAATCGATTAACATACAGTGGTTATCTGTACCTCCTGAAATAATGTTGTATCCTTTTGCCACTAATGCTTTAGCTAAAGCTGCTGCATTAGCTTTTACTTGTAACTGGTAGTGTAAGAACTCATCGGTTAAAGCTTCACCAAAAGCGATTGCTTTAGCAGCAATAATGTGCTCTAATGGACCTCCCTGGTTTCCTGGGAATACCGCTGAATCTAATAAAGAAGACATTTTACGTAAGCTTCCGTCTTTTAAAGTGATTCCGAATGGGTTATCGAAATCTTTACCCATCATAATCATACCTCCTCTTGGACCTCTTAACGTCTTGTGAGTTGTTGTTGTTACAATGTGACAGTGTGGCATTGGATCGTTTAAGATACCTTTTGCAATCATACCTGCTGGATGAGAAATATCAGCCATTAAAATAGCACCAACGCTATCAGCAATAACTCTAAAACGAGCAAAATCAATATCACGAGAGTAAGCAGATGCTCCGGCAATGATTAATTTTGGTTGCTCTTTAGTCGCAATCTCTTGAATTTTATCGTAGTTTAATACGCCTGTTTCTTCTTCAACACCGTAAAATACAGGGTTATATAATTTTCCTGAGAAGTTTACTGGCGATCCGTGTGTTAAGTGACCTCCGTGAGATAAATCGAATCCTAAAATTTTGTCACCAGGTGTTAAACATGCATGGTAAACAGCTGTATTTGCCTGACTTCCTGAGTGCGGCTGTACGTTTACATACTCGGCTCCAAACAAAGCTTTTGCTCTATCAATAGCTATTTGCTCTACTTCATCAACTACTTCACATCCACCGTAATAACGTTTCCCTGGATATCCTTCTGCGTATTTATTAGTTAATACTGAACCAGCAGCCTCCATAACTTGTTTACTTACAAAGTTTTCAGACGCAATAAGCTCTAAACCATGTAATTGGCGCTCATTTTCAGCTTGAATTAATTCAAAAATTTGTTCGTCGCGTTGCATATAAAATTAAATTCTAGTTAAATATTGTGCAAAAGTAACAAATAGATTAGTTAAAAGCATCAAAAAACATATATTTACTATTAAGTTTTTAACCTTTTTGATAACCCGGTATTTAAACCCAATTTTTATTTATTTTTTTCCTTAAAAATGAAAAATTTATGTAGGTTTGAATATTATCAACTATTAAATAAAAGTAAACGTTATGCGATTAGCAGCTAACAATCCAGATAGAACATCGTGGTTACACGTCGATAAAAATTCAGATTTCCCAATTCAGAACATTCCGTTTGGTGTTTTTTTAACGCGTGATGACATCATTACTATCGGAACCCGTATTGGTGATACCGCTATAGATTTAGGGGCTTTACACCAGTTAGGGTATTTTGATGGCATTCCTTTAACCGATGATATCTTTCTTCAGGATTCGTTAAACGATTTTATTGCTGATGGTAGAAAAACCTGGCGTGCCGTAAGAGACCGTATTGCCGAAGTTTTCGACAGCAAAAACACCACACTAAAAAATAATAAAAGTCATAAAGAAATTGTCCTGTTTCGTTTAGACGAAATTGAAATGCAACTTCCTGTTGAAGTTGGTGATTACACCGATTTTTACTCAAGCATGGAACACGCTACAAATGTAGGGACTATGTTTCGAGATCCTGAGAATGCCTTGTTACCAAACTGGCTTCATATTCCTGTAGGTTACCACGGAAGAAGTTCTTCGGTTATTCCTTCAGGCATTCCGGTACATCGTCCGCAAGGTCAAACCTTACCGGAAGGCGCAACCGAACCAGTTTTCGGACCAAGTAAATTGGTAGATTTCGAATTAGAAATGGCTTTTATAACTACAGCCGCCAACGATTTAGGAGAACCTATTCCTGTTGACGAAGCCGAAGAATACATTTTTGGTTTAGTATTATTAAACGACTGGAGTGCACGCGATATTCAAAAATGGGAATATGTACCACTTGGACCTTTCCTGGCTAAGAACTTTGCAACCTCTATTTCTCCGTGGATTGTAACTCTTGATGCGCTAGACCCTTACCGTGTTGAAGGCCCAAAACCTGTAAAACCACAGTTAGATTATCTTAAATATTCTGGTAAAAAGAAAAGTTTCGATATTAATTTAGAGGTATCGATACAGCCGGAAGGTGCTAAAGAAAATATTGTATCGAAGTCTAACTTTAAATATATGTACTGGAATATTTCGCAGCAACTGGCTCACCATACTATTAATGGTTGCCCTGTAAATTCTGGTGATTTAATGGGAAGCGGAACCATTTCGGGGCCTTCTCCAGAATCTTATGGTTCGATGCTTGAATTAACCTGGAAAGGCGAAAAACCAATCAAACTAAAAGATGGCACAGAACGTAAATTCATTAATGATAACGATACCGTAATCATGCGAGGCTATTGCGAAAAAGACGGAACACGAATTGGTTTCGGCGAAGTGTCAACCAAATTATTACCCGTATTTAAAAAGAAATAAATTTATTTTAACCCCTTAATATTAGCCCTCAAATATTACATTTGAGGGTTCTTTATTATAAAATGGCATTACTATTGTTTACCCCTTATCAAAACTCAAAATTTTAAAGCATGAAAAAACAACTACTCTCTATTCTTTCTTTGTTTATACTTTGTGCTTGTAGTAGCAGCAAGCAAATTGAAAAATCATTAAGCTCAGGTAATTATGACCAGGCAATTTATGATGCGTTAAATAAATTACGTACCAACAAAGATAAAAAAGGAAAAGCTGAATATATTGTAATGCTTCACGAGGCTTACAATAAAGCCACCGAACGCGACCTAAGCTCTGTTGACTTTTTAAAGAAAGATAATAACCCCGAGAACTACATTCGCATCTACGATACCTATGTGAATTTAGATAATCGTCAGGAACGCATTAAACCTGTTTTACCATTATATATTAACGGCAAAGAAGTAAAATTTGATTTTAACAATTACTCAAGCCACATTATTTCTTTTAAAAATGATGCATCTCAACAAATGTATAAAACAGCATCGTCGTTACTAAATTCAAAAAACAAGTTAGATTACCGTCAGGCTTATAACGATTTCAAAGAAATTGAAACTATAAATCCGAATTTCAAAGACGTACGTCAACTTATGGATGTTGCGCATGCTAAAGGAACCGATTTTGTTTTAGTAGACATGGTTAACGATACCGAAAAGGTAATTCCACAGCGCCTGGAAGACGATTTACTTAATTTCAGCACCTACGGATTAAACAACTTATGGACGGTTTACCACAACAATGCTGTAAACGATGTAAATTACGATTACAGTATGCGTGTGAATTTGAGAGGCATCAGCATTTCTCCCGAACAAATTAAAGAGCGACAAATTATTAAAGAAAAACAAATTGCTGATGGCAAAAAGAATTTACTGGACGCAAATGGCAATCAGGTAAAAGACAGCTTAGGCAATACCATTCAGGTAGATAATTTAAAAACTGTACGTTGCGAGTATTACGAATCGACACAATTTAAATCAGTACAGGTTACCGGTAATGTTGAATACATAAATTTAAACACCAAACAACTGGAAGATGCTTTCCCTATTACCAGTGAATTTGTATTTCAGCATATTTTTGCTACGTCAAGAGGAGATCGTCGTGCTTTGGAAACCGATTTGTTACAATATTTAAACAACCAGCGTGTGCCCTTCCCTAGTGAATCGCAAATGATTTACGATACAGGTGAAGATCTTAAAGCACAGCTCAAACAGATTATAAATTCCTATTCCATAAGATAGAATGAAAAACGCCCAAACTGAGTTTGGGCGTTTTTTTTTAATCTCCTTCAAAATAATTAATTGAAAGGATAGCCACTTTCTCTCAAATTAAAAACAAAAACAACGGGGCTCCACATCCCTACTGGCTTACCTTGGTATTGACAAGGGATGAAATCAATTTCTTCTTGAAATACCTTATTAATAACTTCCATTCTTGCTTCTTTGCCAGTCTTAGTTAATACGTCCTCAAAACCACCCGTTACCCTACTCTTTACAGCTCCATATTTATCCACTAAAAGGGAAACTCGAACTTTACCACCATCAAAGTCAACAAACTCTTCGGAACCATATATCTTTTGAGATAGTTGGTTAACCAAAATAGGATGAATACTACCTTCTTTTATTAAATCATATTCTCTACCTCTTGTTCTAAACTTTAACCCAACTTCAACATCCTCATAAAACATAAAATCATTATAAAAAATATCACCACAGTATTCCTTAATGAGCTTACCTGCACCTTTATCCTTTAATTTATACGATTTTTGTAATAACCCGCAAGAACTGCTCTATTCTCTAAATGGAATTCAACTAATGCCAGATTATATAAAACGTCTGTGTTTTTAGAATCTTTTTGAAGAACTTTTAAATAGATTTCTTCTGCTTTCTTCAATTCACCATTTTTCAATGCAATGTTCCCTTCCACAATTAATTTCTCAAATTCTTTAGAATTTTGAGAATTTGAAATTAAAGAAAATCCAAAAAATACAATTACAATAACGAGCCGCATAAATACATTTAATAAAAAACTAATATAGAAAATTCTTACTAAACAGATATAGTTATTAATTTCTTCAATAAAATTCACCGCCCAAACACCTACAAACCAACATCTTAAATCGTTAAAAAATATTAAATTTTACGCTTTTAATCGGATTATCAATACATTTTATCCTATATTTGCGAAAACCAACTGTTAGTAACCCATAACTTAACCCTAATGCGAAGATCTAAAGTCTTAGTAAAGTCTGCGTTTATCGTTCTGGCTATTTTTGCCCTAGCGCTAACTATATTTAAATACTCAACAACTCCTGAGACCGTAGTTGTTGAAAGTCCTGAATTACCTCAAAAACCGACCATAGATCCTGAAGTTTTAAAACAATATAAAGCCCAGCAAGAAGATTTAAAAACTGCGGTTGAATCCTATTTCGAGAGCGCCATAGCAAAAGGTGATATTATAGGAGCTGGAGTAAGTATTGTAAAAGGCGATTCCATTGTGGTTTCCGAAGGGTTTGGTAAACGAAATGCTAAATTAGAGGACAATATAAACAATGAAACCATATTTCGATTAGGGTCAATTTCTAAAGGCTTCGCCGGCATATTAGCGGCAAGTTTTGAAAACGAAGGACTTATTCATTGGGAAGATAAAGTAAGTGACTATATTCCAGGTTTTCAATTAGGAGACAAAAGTAATACTGAAAAAATAACCTTAGCAAATCTGCTATCACATACAGCAGGTACACCTTACCATAGCTTTACTGATTTGGTTGAAGCTGGTTTACCATTAACTGATATTGTAGGACACTTTAAAGAAATTACACCGGTGAGCGTTCCGGGTTCTATGTACAGTTATCAAAACGCCATGTTCGCGCTTTGCGGTGAAGTTATCCGCAGAGAAACCGGGCAGGATTTAGCGTCGGCATTAATGAATCGATTTTTCAAGCCACTTGACATGCATTCCACCTGTATGGATCACGAAACATTAACTCATGCAGAAAATGTAGCCTCGCCGCATATAAAAAGAACACACGGCTGGAAACCCATAAAACTTACCAATAAATATTATAACGCAATTGCGGCTGGAGGAATTAATGCCAGTGCTCTTGATATGGCGAAATGGATGCGTTTTCTATTAGGCCACAATCCTGAAATCATGGATAAATCAGCTTTACTAGACGCCTTTAATCCTTTTGTTGAAATTGGTGGACGTAGTAAATACTACCAACGCTGGCCGGGACATTTAAAATCTTATTACGGTTTTGGATGGCGTATTCATAAATATGCAGATGAAGACACTCACGAAGAAAAAACAATCCTTCATCATGGTGGTAGCGTGAATGATTTTAGAAACGAAATTGCATTATTTCCAGAAGACGATTTAGGCATTTGCGTGCTTTTAAATAGTCACTCAAAAATTGCTGCAAACGTTATACCTGAATTAAAAGAAATTATTAAACAGGTGTATAATCAACACAACACAGACCACTCAAAAGACATCGCAAGTTTATAATTCACAAATTCTCATTCTTAATTTTAAAATGATTTTTTCTTATCTTTAGAGAACTTACTCCAAAGACACCATTTTCCATTTCTTCTGCTTATTTAAACATCATAAATTAAAAAGTAAATCATGGAAAAGAAAAAAATTATAACTGTATTTGGCGCCACAGGTGCTCAAGGTGGCGGGCTTGTTAAAGCTATACTTGCAGATTCTAATTCTGAATTCTCGGTGCGCACAGTGACCAGAAATGTGAATTCTGAAAAAGCAAAAGCCCTGGAAGCTTTAGGAGCTGAAATCATTGAAGCGGATATTGATGACATAAAAAGTATAGAAAAATCCATCGAAGGAGCTTATGGTGCATACTTTGTAACCTTCTTCTGGGAACATTTTTCAGCCGAAAAAGAAATTGAGGAAGTAGAGAATTTTATAAAAGCCGCTAAAGATAGTAGTCTTCAACACATTGTTTGGTCTACCCTAGAAGACACGAGAAACTGGGTGCCTTTAAATGATGATCGCATGCCTACGTTGCAAGGCAAATACAAAGTTCCTCATTTCGATGGCAAAGGTGAAGCTGACAAACTTTTTTCTGAAGCAGGCTTACCTGTTACCTTTTTAAGAACATCCTTTTACTGGGATAATTTTATCTATTTTGGCATGGGGCCGCAAAAAGGAGAAGATGGCAATTATTACATTGCATTCCCTATGAATGATAAAACCCTTGCCGGAATAGCCGCCCAAGATATTGGAAAATGCGCCTATGGCATCTTCAAAAAAGGAAAAGAATTACTCCATAAAACCGTTGGTATTGTTGGCGAAAAATTAAGCGGAACCGACATGGCTGAAAAACTTTCAAAAGCTTTAAACATAAATGTTATTTACAACAACGTAAGCCCTGAGACCTATAGAAGTTTTGGTTTTCCTGGAGCCGACGATTTAGGTAATATGTTTCAGTTTAAAAGAGATTTTAACGACGACTTCAATAAAGTTCGAGACGAAGCCTTTTCATTAGAACTTAATCCCGAATTACAAAACTTCGATAAGTGGCTATCTCTTAATAGCTCTCGAATACCAATTGATTAATTAATACTAAAAAGGGGCTTCACAAATAATAGTTAACTCCTCTTTGGTTATTGGATGAACAAAAGTTAATTGCTCGGCATGTAAATGCAAGCGGTTTGTTTTAACACCGTACAAATCATCTCCAACTATAGGCGTTTTCAACCCTTTACTATGCGCAGCATGAACACGTAACTGATGTGTACGACCGGTTATCGGATAAAAATGAATTCTGGTCTTACCATTTTCAATAGCCTGAACCTCAAAATTGGTTACAGCAGGTTTACCATACTCGTAACACACTAATTGCTGCGGACGGTTATCTAAATCGACACGTAAAGGCAAATCTACCTGACCTGATTTTGTTTTAAGCTCGCCATCTAACAAAGCCACATAACGCTTCTTAACTGTGCGCTCAATAAATTGCTTCTGCAAATGCTTATGTATACGTTCGTTTTTAGCCACCAATAACAACCCGGAAGTCGACATATCTAAACGATGTACCAATAGCGGACCTTTGGCCTTTGGTAAATAGGCTTTCATTTTAGTTAATACAGACTCACTAAAGGTTTTCCCTGGCACCGATAAAAACTCATGTGGTTTATTAACTAATAACAAGTAATCATCTTCGTAAACTATTTCTAAATCCGCCTCAAAGCTTATACCCTGCTCTATTGGATTTTCATCAACCTGCAAACCTTGCATCATGTGTCCTAAAATAGGTTCACATTTACTTCGGCAAGACGGATAAAACTGTTTATGCTTACGTACTTCCGATTTTGGTGAAGCACCCCACCAAAATTCAGCCATTACAATAGGCTTAAAATCATTTTCGTAGGCATATTGAAATAATTTTGGCGCTGCACACTCTCCAGAACCTGCCGGTGGAATTGGTGAGTTCGTATCTTTAAAAATATCCAGTAAATCTTTAGTTGCTCCTTCAGCATTTAAAAACTGATATTGCTCATGAATACGTTTCTGTAAGTCTGAAGATTGTGAAGCTCTTTTATTTTTTAAATCAGTTATCGGCTTTAAAAGACAGTTAAGCGCTTCTTCGGCTTCCTTTATTTTTTGTTCCCATTCAAATTTCAAATATTTCAATCGTAACTGGTAACCTATACTCTGCTCCTTTAACTCATTAAAAAGTTCCTGAAAAGCGTCATCACTTAAAACAGGTTTAGCTTCATCGCGCCTTTTATTGCGTTTCTTTTTTTCTGCTTTCATCAGCGTTTTAAACGCTTCAATTTCAGCTTCAGCTAATTTCTTATTTTCACTTAAAGCATCTTGAGCATCTTTAAGTTCTGGAGCTGCTTCCAAGGTTTCTATTTGCCGATTAAAAGCATTTAATTCAGCTTCGCCTTTCTTATAAAAACCATCAGTATTAAGAGTGTTATAAATAGGCGGCACAAACCCGGCGAGGTAATTATTATCTGATAATTTCCCTGAAAAAGCAGCGAGATAACCTAAATCTCCCTTTTCATTTTTAACCACCATAACACCAAACATTTTGCCTATAACCAAACCTTCCATTTCTGGATCAAGTCCGAAATTATGAAGAAAGTCCGTTTGCGACTCCAGATAAGTTTGTAAATCTTTTGCTGCCTCAATACATAACGGATGCGGCTCATAGTAAAATGGAAACGTAAATTTTTCAGGTAACGCTACTGTTTTACTTAAGTTTAAAGTATGAAATCGGGAATCGGAAAAATGAGTCATATCGGCTTGTAAAAATCGCTGCAAAGATATAAAGATTAAACACTTCAATTTTAATGGTAAGAAGCTTTTAAGAGTCTAAATAATTTCCAGAAGAAATTAATCGCAAGTTTAAAACAGACTTATTATACAAATACACCCAGGTTTTTACGGTATGACCTGCTTCCAGAAACGCTTCGACAACCACACGTTTAAACAGCCCTTTTTCGGTTTCAAGAGATTCTATACCTTCGTAATCATCTAATATGCTGAACACCTTTTCGGCTTCCGAAATCTCATAAATCTTTCCATAAACCTTATCCTGCAGTGTATCGCTTAAAACAGCTCCCGGAAATTCCTCGACGTCGTATAATTTACCACAAAAAAAACCTCTCCCTACAAATTCTGAATGTTTGCTTAAAAACTCAGACATGTCGTTTTTACTATCTTCCAATAAAGTTCCGTAAACAAATAAGTACGTTGTACGCGTATTATACATGTTTTATAAATCGTATTTTTAAATATATTTCTCTAAATCTAAGTCGTTAATTCCTCCATGGCTATTATGTATTTTAACCTCGCCATTTTTAATAACTAATAATTGAGGAGATTCGTGATAAACACCAAATTTTTGAGCGATTTGGTTTGATATTTCTCTGTAATTCAATAAATCGAGATAATATAAATCGGCCTGATCTTCTGAAACGCGATAATCCGATTCAAACTGATTTTTAACCATACGACTGATACCACATCGCGTAGAGTGTTTAAAAATAATTTGAGGTTTTTCCGATGATTTATTTTCAATATCATCAAGCTGCCCCAACGAATTTAAATCAATCCAGGGTAAAGTCTTAACCTCTTTTTGTTCCGACGAACTTTTTAAAAATTTATTAAATATTCCCATACATTTATTCTATTCTTTAGCATAAGTCGAATCTATTTTCAAACCTTACAACTGACTAATCGTCATCTAAAAACCAAACAAATAAGACATTTTGTCTCTCTGTTTGAGATGGTAAGATTATTGACTTATTGAAGGTGTAAAGAAACTAAATTTTAATGAATCGTTCCGGCGAAACACAAATAAAAGAACACTTATGAACTTAAATAATTATACCATTAAATCGCAAGAAGCCATACAACAGGCGCAGCAAATAGCGCAAGGCTTCGGTAATCAACAAATAGAAAACGAACACCTGTTTAAAGGCATTCTTGAAGTTGATGAAAATGTACTCCCATTCATTTTAAAAAAACTGAATGTAAATATTAGCATCTTAGAACAGGCATTAGACAAACAAATTGAAAGTTTCTCTAAAGTTACTGGCAGTGAATTAATGCTATCTCGTGAAGCGGGAAAAACACTCAATGAAGCCTCTATTATTGCTAAAAAGATGAAAGATGAATATGTTTCAATAGAACATTTAATCATCGCTATTTTTAAATCGAATAGTAAAATAGCCCAAATGCTAAAAGACCAAGGCGTTACCGAAAAAGCCTTGACTGCAAGTATTCAGGAATTACGTAAAGGCGAAAATGTAACTTCTCAAAGCCAAGAGGAAACCTATAACGTCTTGAATAAATATGCAAAAAATCTAAATCAGTTAGTTAAAGACGGCAAACTAGATCCGGTTATTGGTCGTGATGAAGAAATTCGTAGAATACTTCAAATTCTGTCACGCCGAACCAAAAACAACCCGATTCTGGTTGGTGAACCCGGAACTGGTAAAACAGCCATTGCCGAAGGTTTAGCACACAGAATTGTGGACGGCGACATTCCTGAAAACCTAAAAGACAAACAAATTTTCGCTCTGGATATGGGTGCTTTAATAGCAGGCGCCAAATACAAAGGCGAATTTGAAGAACGCTTAAAAGCCGTTGTTAAAGAAGTAACAACCAGCGAAGGTGATATTGTATTATTTATCGATGAGATTCACACTCTTGTTGGTGCTGGTGGTGGTCAAGGCGCTATGGATGCCGCAAACATCTTAAAACCAGCCTTAGCACGTGGTGAACTGCGCGCCATAGGTGCCACTACTTTAGACGAGTATCAAAAATACTTTGAAAAAGATAAAGCCTTAGAGCGACGTTTCCAAAAAGTAATGGTTGATGAACCCGATACTGAAAGCGCCATCTCGATTTTACGCGGTATTAAAGAAAAATATGAAACTCACCATAAAGTTCGTATTAAAGACGAAGCCATTATTGGTGCTGTAGAATTATCTCAACGCTACATCACTAATCGATTCTTACCAGACAAAGCTATAGACTTAATGGATGAGGCGGCTTCAAAATTACGTATGGAAATTAACTCGAAACCAGAAGAACTTGATGTTTTAGACAGAAAGATTATGCAATTGGAAATCGAGATTGAAGCTATTAAACGCGAAAAAGACGAAGCTAAATTAAAAGCCTTACAGGCCGATTTAGCAAATATTAAAGAACAACGTAACGAGATTAACGCGAAGTGGAAAAGTGAAAAAGAAGTTGTAGATAATATTCAAAACACAAAACAGGATATTGAAAACTATAAACTGGAAGCCGAACGTGCTGAGCGTGATGGTGACTATGGCAAAGTAGCCGAATTGCGTTATGGTAAAATAAAAGAAGCTCAGGAGCAATTAGAAGACTACCAAAAACAATTGAAAGCACAGTCTGAAAACTCTTTAATTAAAGAAGAAGTTACTTATGATGATATTGCCGAAGTTGTTGCGAAATGGACAGGTATCCCTGTTACTAAAATGCTTCAAAGCGAACGCGAAAAGCTCTTAAAACTTGAAGACGAATTACATAAACGCGTAGTTGGTCAAGAAGAAGCCATTGAAGCTGTGAGTGATGCCGTTCGCAGAAGTCGTGCAGGGTTGCAAAATCCTAAAAAGCCAATTGGAACCTTCTTATTCTTAGGAACAACAGGAGTTGGTAAAACCGAATTAGCAAAAGCTTTGGCTGAATATCTGTTTGATGACGAAAACGCCATGACCCGTATCGATATGAGCGAATATCAGGAACGCCACGCAGTAAGTCGTTTAGTTGGTGCGCCTCCAGGATATGTTGGTTACGACGAAGGTGGTCAGTTAACCGAAGCCGTAAGACGCAAACCGTATTCTGTTGTGTTATTAGATGAAATCGAAAAAGCGCATCCGGACACCTTCAACATCTTATTACAGGTATTGGATGAAGGTCACTTAACAGATAACAAAGGACGTGTAGCTGACTTTAAAAACACTATTATTATTATGACATCAAATATTGGTAGTCAAATAATCCAAGACCGTTTTGAAGCTACTAAAGACCTTGATTCTGCAATTGAATCAGCTAAAGTTGACGTGCTTGCTTTATTAAAACAAAGTGTGAGACCAGAGTTTTTAAACCGTATAGACGACACCATTATGTTTACACCTCTATCTAAGGAAAACATTAAGGATATTGTAGGCTTACAACTAAAGAGCATCACTAAAATGATTAACAAACAAGGCATCACTTTTGATGCCACTCTGGAAGCGATTGATTATTTAGCCGAAAAAGGATACAATCCTGAATATGGCGCTAGACCTGTAAAACGTGTTATTCAAAAAGAAGTTTTAAATGCTTTAAGTAAAGAAATACTCGCAGGAACGGTAAATACCGACAGTATTATTTTATTGGATGCTTTTGATGACAAACTTGTATTTAGAAATCAAAGTGATTTGGTTTCACAAGAAGTCTAACTCCAAACTTATTAATTAAAAACAAAAGGTTACCAAAAGGTAACCTTTTGTTTTATACATAAACCACAACTCCACAAATAAACACCAAATATCACTAAATCAAATAATTACAAACAAAATAAAGACAAAATACAAATAAATCAGTTGTTTTTTCTTTCATTATAAATTTAAATTTTATAATTTAACATAGCACCAATTACAATAATCTAAAAACTATACTGTTAATAAAATGAGCCTAAAACAATAAAAAAACGTTAGTTAAAATTAGTTAAATTTGCCCCCAAACGTAGTCCCCAAAACTACACTACTCGTATATAAAACGAGAATTAATAGCATTTAAAACCTACTCATCCCTATGAATATATCTAAGCATATAGAATATACTCTTTTAAAACCTACAACAACAGAACGCGAAATTATCGACCTTTGTTACGAGGCTATTCAAAATGATTTTTACGGCGTTTGCATTAACAGCTCTTACGTAGCTTTAGCAAGTCAACTACTTGAAAACTCTCCTACCAAAGTCTGTTCGGTTGTCGGATTCCCATTTGGCGCTATGTCTACCGAAGCTAAAGTTTTTGAAGCAAAAAAAGCTATTGAGGACGGTGCTGAAGAAATTGAAATGGTTATTAATTTAGGCTTCTTAAAAAGCAAAAATTACGTTTCTGTTTTAAAAGACATCAGCGACGTTAAAATGGCAATTGGAAATACAACACTTAAGGTTATTTTAGAGATTTCAGAATTAAATAAAAATGAAATTATTAAGGCTTGTGAAATCTGTTTAGATGCCAATGTCGATTTCATTAAAACATCCAGTGGGTTTTCAAAAGGTGGCGCCACATTAACCGCAACAAAAATTATTAAGAAAACCATAAAAGATGCTGCAAAAATAACGGCGTCCGGCGATATTGAAGATCTTGAGACCAGCATGAAATATCTGGAAGTAGGTGTGCACCGTATTGGCTTTAACGCACTTCTTAATAAAAAAAACAAAAAAGCAAGACCTATCTTATAGTCTAAGTTAGCTTATAAAAAATCACCTTTAAGTTTAGTAAATATTAATACCTTTGTTGCGTTAATTTTTTTACACGTAAATTGTATTATATTTACTAAACTTATTTACTTACACCTCTTTAAGTATAACCGCAATTATTATGACACACCTAAGCAGTTATATAGACCACACTCTTTTAAAGCCTACAGCTACCGAAGCTGAGATTATAAAGTTATGTGAAGAAGCAAAGAAATTCAGATTTTTCTCGGTGTGCACCAATAGTTACTTTACTTCATTAGCCAAAGAACACACCAAAAACAGCAATGTAAAGGTTTGTACTGTCGTTGGATTTCCATTAGGTGCCATGAGTACCGAAGCCAAAATTTACGAAACCATACAAGCCCTAAAAGATGGTACCGATGAAATTGACATGGTCATTAATTTAGGTTTACTAAAAGCCAAAGATTATACAGGTGTGGTTAGAGATATTGCTTCGGTTAAAAACCGACTACCAAATCAGGTTTTAAAAGTTATTATTGAAACCTGCTACTTAACTGATGATGAAATCATAAAAGCGTGCGAGCTAACCATTCAAGCAGGTGCCGATTTTATAAAAACCTCTACAGGATTTGGTCCGCATGGCGCAACACTTGAACATGTAAAACTTATGAAATCTACAGCAAACGGTCGTGCAAAAATTAAAGCTTCAGGTGGCATAAAAGATTTTAAAACCGCCATAGAATATATTAAACTTGGAGTCGATCGCATAGGAACATCGGCAGGCATTACTATTGTTACTGGAAAGTAATTATTTTTATTATTCCAATAATCGAAACTGAATCATATCTCCTGTAAACTTTTGCGCTAAAATATTGATCGACGATTCTTTTAGTTGAAACACTCTTGGATATCCTCCTGTAGTCTGACAATCTCGCATTAAAACAATCAACTGCCCCGAAGGTGTTAATTGCACGGTGCCTGGCAATACAGGAGATGTTATAATCGGTTTTAAAGCATTCTCTAAGCGCTCTTCTAACTGATACGCCATGCGACTATTATTTTTTGAAACTGAAAATATATTTGAAGTCAAAAACTCTTGCTGTTCCTGGGTTAATAAATCAAATTCCGGCCCCTTAAGCACCTCTATGAAATGACTTTTAAAAACATCATCTTTAACTTTAATTAAGGAGTGTTTATTCATTGAAAACAAAGTTTTTACATTAATTTCAATAATATCATTTTTCAATAAAACATTTTGCTTTGTAATCCCTTTATACATACTTCGGCTTCCCAGCACCTCCTTAGAAAGAAATCCACCTAAAACACCAAGATAACCCCGAATGCCTTTTTCGAATTTCCCAAAAGAGAGCACATCCCCCTCGTGTATTTCAATAGGTTTATTTTGTTCAACCAGCCTATCATTAACCTTAGGATTCATATGTGCTCCTGCAACGCAAATAAACGTATTACATTCAAACTGAAGCGTTGGCCCCGTCATCGTCATTTCAATAACCGCTAAATCAGGTGCATTTCCTAAAACCACATTTGCCAAACCTGCCGAATAGCGATCCATGACTCCTGAATACGGCACACCATATTGCTGACAATTGAATCTTCCAAAGTCCTGAATACTAGTATAAAAACCAGGTTTTAAAACTTTAACCATAAACCTCCTTACTTTCTACTTGATACAACCCGGCTTCAACCAATGCCTTTATGCCATTATACTCTTCAAGAGATACCGGTTTGAATTTTATTTTATCTCCTGGCTTAACAAAACACGGTAATTTCTTATCTATATCAAACAAAGATACAGGCGTGTTCCCGATAATATTCCAGCCACCAGGACTTGCCATTGGATAAATTCCAGTTTGATTCCCTCCAATAGCCACGGCTCCTTTTTCAACTTGTAATCGTGGGGTTGATTTTCGAGGCGTATTCAGCCTTTCATTCAGGCCTCCTAAATATAAAAATCCAGGTAAAAAACCGATAAAATAAGTTGTATAAATCGATTCGGAATGCAGCTGAATAATTTCGGATTTAGACATCTTTTTTTGCTCAGCCAACTCCTCTAAATCCAGCCCTAAAACATCATCGTAACACACAGGAATTACCCATTGCCTAAAACTTAATTCTTCAGCCTCACCTTTCTTATCATAGATTTTCTTTATAGTTGATATTTCAGGTTTTAAATTTTCAATACAAAAATCATAAATAACTAATAATGAGCAATATGATTGCTTAATCTCAAGTATTTGTTTAAGATTAAATTTTTCAATTTTCAACTTAAAACTAAGCACATCTTTTAAAATATTCTCGCTTATTTCCTGTGGCCATTCTATCAGAACAGCACGTTCACCATAGAGTTTATACGATAGATTATACTTCATAAACCTAATAAACTTTCACTCCTTTTTCTCCCAACTTTTTCCAAAGATTTTCAACCAGTTTTATGGCTTCAACATTATCTCCATGTACACAAATGGTATCTACCCGAATCGGCACTTTAATACCATCTAAAGTTTTAACTTCTCGCATAGAAATCATCCTGTAAACATGCTCAAACATCTCATCTATATCATGAATTAAAGCTTCCTTTTTCGTCCTGGAAACTAAAGACAAATCATCATTATAATTTCTATCTGCGAACACTTCATAAACAATCGGGATATTATTCTGAACCGCTAAATCTGCTATTACCGAACCGTACGGGACATACAACTGAACTGGCATAGCATAAGTTTTCACAACCTCAATAATTACCTCTGCTAACTTTTTATCGGCTGCAGCCATGTTATAAAGTGCTCCATGGGGTTTTATGTGATGCAAGTCTACCTGCTCTTCTTTTAAAACAACAAGCAAACTATCAATTTGATGCTTTATGGACGCAAACAATGCCGCACATGACATATCCATAGCTTGCCTGCCAAAATTTTCCTTATCGGGAAATGAAGGATGAGCCCCAACTTTCACCTGATGCTCTTTTGCTAATTTCACGACCTTGCTCATTGTTACTTCATCTCCTGCATGTCCGCCACAAGCAATGTTACAGGAAGACAAAAATGGCATTAACTGCGCCTCATTATCTATGCCCTCACCCACATCGGCATTAATATCCACATGAAATAATTCCATAGCCTTAGTTTTATTTTATAAAGAAAGAAGATTAAAACTAAGCAAATCTATTGAATATTCATTTCAACGACACTAGAGAAAACCAATAAAATTTCAGATAAAAATTACCCTAACCAACCTTCCCGGTCCAAACTACGATACTGAATAGCTTCACTTATATGAGATCCGTTCACCTCTTCAGAAGCTTCCAAATCGGCAATTGTTCTAGCCACCTTTAAAATTCTGTCATAAGCTCTGGCCGATAAATTTAATCGCTCCATCGCTGTTTTGAGTAACATCTTTGAAGCTTCATCCAACACACAATATTTTCGAATTTGTTTCGTATTCATCTGAGCATTATAATGAACCGAATCTAATTCTAAAAATCGTCTGGTTTGAATCGCTCTGGCCTCGGTTACCCGTTTCCTGATATCTACCGAAGATTCACTTTTTCGATCTTCTGAAAGCTTTTCAAATGGTACCGGAGTGACTTCTATATGAATATCGATACGATCTAACAATGGCCCTGAAATTTTACTTAAATACCGTTGCATTTCAGCCGGACTTGACATTACCGGCGCATCCGGATCGTTAAAATATCCGCCCGGACTTGGATTCATACTGGCTACCAACATAAACGATGACGGATAGGTTACCGTAAATTTCGCTCTTGAAATTGTAACTTCCCGATCTTCCAGAGGCTGACGTAACACCTCTAAAACACTGCGTTTAAATTCAGGTAATTCATCTAAAAACAACACACCATTATGCGACAGCGATATTTCTCCCGGTTGCGGAAAAGCTCCACCTCCAACCAGCGCAACATCGCTAATTGTGTGATGAGGACTTCGAAACGGACGCTGCGCCATCAATCCACTATCTTTTACACGACCAACAACCGAATGTATTTTTGTAGTTTCTAAAGCCTCATGCAATGTCATAGGTGGCAAAATACTTGGTAAACGTTTCGCTAACATGGTTTTTCCTGCTCCCGGCGGACCAATTAAAATAATATTATGCCCTCCGGCAGCTGCAATTTCCATACAGCGCTTAATCCCTTCCTGTCCTTTAACATCGCTAAAATCGAATTCCGGGAATTCTAAGTTTTTATAAAACTCATCTCGAGTATTGATTATGGTTTGCTCAAGGGGCTCACCTTTATCAAAATAATCAATGACCTGTTTGATATTATCTACCCCATACACTTCCAAATTATCAACTATGGCAGCTTCTTTAGCATTTTGGCTAGGCAGAATAAAACCTTTAAAACCTTCTTCGCGCGCTTTAACCGCAATAGGCAAAGCTCCTTTTATCGGCTGCAAACTTCCATCTAATGAAAGTTCTCCCATAATTAAATACTTTTCTAAATTTTCTGCTTTAATTTGTTTGGATGCTGCTAAAATACCAATAGCCAAAGTTAAATCGTAGGCACTACCTTCTTTACGCAAATCGGCAGGCGCCATGTTGATGGTGATTTTCTTTCCGGGAATTTTATAGCCGTTATTCTGCAATGCAGCCGCAATGCGATAATTACTTTCTTTTATTGCATTATCCGGCAACCCTACCAAATGATAGCCAATACCTGAATCAACATTAACCTCTACAGTGATTGTTGTGGCTTCGACACCAAAAACGGCACTTCCAAATACTTTTTTCAGCATCTATGACAATTTTCTCTTACAAATGTAAGAAAATATTATAAAAACTATTTAACAGCTTTTTAATTTCTTAACAAAAGAATACAGTAACCGATATACAAATTAAACATTTCAATTCTTTACAAATATTGTAAGATTATAACTATTTTAGTTTAATATAACCTTTAAAACCAAGACATAATTAATGCTTCAATCTTATTTAAACTTATCTATTAATATACTTTTATTATTAAATTCAGAAAAAATAGACTTATCCGTTTTAATATCATTTCTTTCTATTATTTTGATAACAATACTATCCCTATTAACATTAAGCTTATACAAAAACAACAATATTAGACTTGAAACAAACAATAGGTTGCATCAAAAAAATGGTGAATTAATTATTGCTAAAGAAAAAGCTGAATTAGAAGCTACCGAAGCAAATAAACAGTTAAAAAAATATACACTAATAAAAATAGACAAACACCTAAAAACTGCTATCAACCAATATCTTTCATTTTTCTCAACTTTTGTAGAAGAAAGTAAAAAAGTATCTATAAAAATGCATACAATGGATAGCGAAGATGGTCTTCAAATATCATTTGATATACCTGAACAATTAGATAAAAACACATTACAAGAATGGTTTGACGATTACTTAAAGTATCTGTACTCAAATAAAAATGAAATTAATGTAAAAACAGCCGCAGGTGTCACAACAGAAGAAACTGATATTTTAATATTAAAATTAAAAAGTCAAATTAATCATTACAAGAGACAACTTGACATATTAAAAATTGAAAATAGCTATTTACAAGATAATTCAGAATTCATTAAAGATATAGTTAAATTATTAAGTTCAAAAAGTAATCAGATTTTTATTTCATCACCAAATAATCAAATTCACAAACAAAACAACTACTCAAATCAAAGTCAATTTATTGGCTCTACCATTAATACAGATTATTTTACTATTTCAAATATTGATGAAGAAATAATGAACTTAATAAAAGAATCATCCATTGGTATTTCAAACCAAACAGAACTTCTAAATTCAATTAAAATTACAAAAGATGATTCCTTACCTGAAGAAAAAAGAAGAAAACATGGTAGATTGGTAAGAAAATTCTTAGAAACATCTGTTTCAGAATCCGCAAAAGAAATATTGAAATTCGTGATAGCAAATAGTGATTCTTGGTTAAAATACATTTCCAATCTTTAAAACAAAAAAAATCCCGCATAAAAGCGGGATTCCGTTAGAGTCAATAAAAATTATTCTCTCAATTTATATAGACACTTTTTAATTAGTTTAAAAATTTAGGTTTAAGCACTAACATAGCCCAAGCCCAGTTTTGTCCATCGGCAGCCGCATCCTCAGACACACCTTTCAACTCATACATACCATCTGCTGCAAACATTTGTGAATACCCCATAACTAAGGCATAACCTTTAAATTTCTTAGTAAATACCAAATCTATTTCTGTTCCTAAGGCTTTATCTCCGCTTGGTAAATCCTGCTCTCCACTAAAGTTTAAAGCTTTAACCAATAAACTTGAAGTTTCACTTAAGGTGAAGTTCGCACTAACATGCACATCGAATAACCCTACTGAATTCGCATGATTTCCTACGTAGAAATAATCCATAAATCCATTGAATTTATGATTGGTTCCGTATAACGGGAAGAACGCTCCGGTTTCTCCAGCATCTCCATCATTTCCACTGATGATTTCAAGACCCGCGCCTAAACCAACTTTAGAAGAAGCTTTAAAACTTAAATCAAGTCCTACTAAATAAGCTCCTTTTACATCAACCTCTCCTTGTCTTTGTCCAGTTTGAAGAAATGCATTCGCAGCCACTCCAAAACCTCCGGCTTTATAATCTAAATGTGCTCCAAAGGTTTGTAAATTACTTGTTCCGTCTGGTGCATCGGTATCATCAAATTCCTGAAAACCATTATTCATAAATAATAAGCTTCCTGATAGTTTTTCCCAAGCCTGACTTAAATGCGCCATCTGCATGGTCTTATAAGAAAAGAAACCTGTAGTATTATAAGCTGTACTGGTATTCACAAACCCAGCTGGATTTGAATAATCCTGATTGAAAGCAAAAGCTACATCCAATGCAAATTTTTCCTTTTTATATTTCAACAAAGCAGCATCGTGATTACGTCCCTGCTGTGCCCAATCCAGACCTCCTAAAATCCTTTGGTCGTCGTAAGACAATACCTGACGTCCTAATTTTGTTGACCATCCAGAACCTAATTTAAATTCTGCCCAAGCCTGAAATACAGCAAACGAGTTATTTTGATCGTAAGGTAAAATTTGTCTGTTTTCACCCCACACCATAACATCTTGCAGACTCAGATAAAATGTGTAAGCTTCAGAAGAGAATCCTGCATTTAAGCGTGCTCTGGTAGAAATTCCAAAACCAGCATCGGCATCATCTGCAATTAAACTCCCAAAACCATGTCGATATTCTGCCCTTGGTCGGAATTCGCCATCTAAAGTAAATTGCGCATGTACGAATTGCAAGCATCCTAATATTAGCCCTAGAATTACATATTGTTTTTTCATGTGTTCGTTTTTAAGTTAAAAATTGGTTAGTTTGTTTTTATTTGGTTTGTTTTTTTATGTTTTTAATGCTCTAAGAAATCAATAAGATGTTTTCTGTATTTATAATAATCGTCGTGCTCTAAAACTGCTTTTCGGGTTCTTGGACGTTCAAAATCTATATTTAAAATATCCCCGATTTTTGCTTTAGGACCACTGGTCATCATCACCACACGATCTGCTAAAAAGATTGCTTCGTCCACATCATGCGTAATCATCACCGCTGTAATTTTTTCTTTATTCCAGATTTCAATAAGAATATCCTGAAGTTCGCCACGTGTTAAAGAATCTAACATCCCGAAAGGCTCATCCAAAAGCAACACTTTGGGTTTTATCGCGAAAGCTCTAGCAATACCTACACGTTGCTGCATACCCTGAGATAAATCTGATGCTTTTTTATGAAAGGCATCTTCCAAACCTACTTTTTGTAAATAGTATTTAGCGATATCGGTGCGTTGTGATTTTGTAGCATGTGGAAATACCTGATTCACACCCAACATCACATTTTGCAATGAGGTCATCCAAGGCATTAAACTTGGTGCCTGAAAAATGACGCCTCGGTCCGGTCCCGGCCCTTTTATATGATGTCCTAATACCGAAATATTACCTCCTGAGATTTCATTTAAGCCTGCAATCATCGACAACATGGTAGTTTTACCACATCCTGAATGCCCGATAATGGTTACGAATTCTTCTTTCATAATCTGAAGATTTAAATCTTCAAGAACCACATAATCTCCTTTTGGAGTTGGATAAACTTTTTTCAAGTGTTTTAAATCCAACATCACATCTTCATGAAATGTAATACCGTTTTCGGTTACTATATCTGTATGTGCTGTATTTATAGTCATATTTTCCAAGTTTTAAAAGTGTCCGACAAAACTTTTCGGTGTTAAATCTGGTAATTCGTAAACTTCCTGATCTACAGATTTACGCTCATTTCCTATATCCATTAAGTATTCGATAATAGCATTTCTTGTTTCCTTAAAATTTGCATTATCATTAAGCTCGGTTTTATCACGCGGACGTTCAATATCAATTTTAAACTCTGGTCCTAAAGTCGCCTTTGGCCCCGGACGCAATGGAATAATGCGGTCTGCCATATAAATCCCTTCATCCACATCATTGGTGATTAATAAAGCGGTTCGCTTTTCTTTACCCCAGATGTTTAAAATTTCATCCTGAAGATTTCCTCGAGTTAAGGCATCTAAAGCCCCAAGTGGCTCATCCATAATAATCATTTCGGGTTTCATGGCTAACGCTCTTGCAACCGCCACACGCTGACGCATCCCCCCAGACAATTCTTTAGGTCTTTTATTTATCGCTGGCGTTAAATTCACCATCGCTACATACTCTGCAACAATCTCATGAAGTTCTTTTTTACTTTTCTTCGGAAAAGCCTCTTTTACAGCCATGTATATATTTTGACCAACAGTCAACCATGGCAACAGTGAGTAATTTTGAAAAATTACACCACGCTCATGACTTGTTCCTAAAACTGGTAAGCCTTTAAAAAGCACCTCACCTCTTGTTGGTTGTAATAAGCCATTTATCAAGTTTACTAAAGTTGTTTTACCACTCCCGGTAAACCCAACGATAGCTACAAATTCACCTTCTTCAATCGATAAATTGATATTTGAAAGCACCTCGGTTGCATGATCGCCTTGTCCGTAGGTTTTGTATACGCTATTTAGTTCTAAGTATGCCATTTTCTTAATTTTTTAAATATGAATTGCTACTTATTAAATTCCACTGGTCTTATTGAATGATACTGTATTTTGAATGGTTAGCATGATTCGATCTAATAAGAAACCGATACCACCGATTACAAACATGGCTACAATAATTTTTGAATTCGAATCAATAGCTCCATTCTGAAATTCCTCCCATACAAACGACCCTAAACCTGGACTCTGCGCTAATAATTCGATAGCAATAAGAACCATCCAAGCCACAGATAATGTGATTCTCAAACCTGTAAATATTAATGGTAATGAAGAAGGTAAAATCACTTTAAACACTTTCTGTACCGGTCCTAATTTCAAAACCTTAGCCACATTGATATAATCTTTATCTACCGATGCCACCCCCATTGCAGTATTTACTAAAGTCGCCCACATAGAACACAAACCAACACTTATAAATGAGATGATGAATGCACTATCGGAATTTGAATCTTTAGTCATCGTTTTCACAATCATGAACACTAATAACAACCACACTACAGGAGATACCGGTTTAAAAATCTGGATTAACCAGTTAACAGAACTTCTTAGCGTTTTGCTCAACCCTATGATAACCCCAATTGGCACTGCAATAACCAAGGCTAATAAAAATCCTGCAAACACTGTTTTTAAGCTGGTTAAAATCTGATCTACAAACGACGGACGCCCTGTATACACGATTGAATCTTTCCCTTCAGCAATACGTTTTGCATTTATTACTGCTGTTTTCTCTGCAAAAGCTGCTTTATCTGCACTAATTATTTGATGATCTCTTAATAACGATTTATACGATTCCCAAACTTGCGCAGGAGACGGTAATGTGTTAGGTTGGCAACTTATATCTCCAGAAGCTATACATGCTTTCATAGCATCTGCTGCCTCCTGCCCTTGTTCAGTTAAAGCTTTCTCAATCTTATAATCTGCTTCTATATTGTATAAAGATTTAGCGCCCATGTGCCATAAGCCGATAAATAAGAATATGGAAGCGATTGGCACGACAACTTTTCTTAAGAAGTTTCTAAACCCTTCTTTATCTAAATCTCCGGTGAACAAGGATTTTAAAGTGATTAAAAATCCAAGCCCCATAAATTTGGTCACTCTATCTAATGTTATGCTCTGTTTCATCTGTTTATTTTTATTTATTTAAAGTAGTCTTATGGAATTCGCCAGAATCGTTTTGGTTAATACCTTCTCTATTCTGACCAACCTCATGATTACTAAATTCAATATTGAATATCTTATTTGTCTTTGTTTCCTATTTTGAAACTATTTATATACCCAATCGGATCTTTTGCATCGTACGATGTTCCGTCAATAAAGTCTGTAGTTGCTGGTTTATATCCATCGGTTTGAGGAATATCTGAAGCTGGAATATATCCTTCTTCAACTAAAAGTGAAGCTGCTTTTTTCCAGATATCAGGTCTGTAGATATCTTTAATCGTTTCAGCATACCAATCGGCTGGTTTCGCTTCAGGAATTTGTCCCCAACGACGCATTTGAGTTAAGAACCAGATACCATCTGAATAGAAAGGATAGGTTGCATTATACTTGTAGAATACATTAAAGTCTGGCATTTCACGTTTATCTCCTTTTTCAAATTCAAACGTTCCGGTCATTGAATTTGCTAACACTACTTCGTCAGCTCCAACGTATTGAGGCATTGATAAGATTTTTACTGCTTCCGCTCTGTTTCCTGGTTCGTCTAACCATTTTCCTGCACGAATTAATGCTTTTGTTACTGCGATTGCTGTATTTGGGTTTTCTTCAACAAACTTTTTAGTCATTACAAATACTTTCTCAGGATTGTTTTTCCAGATATCATAGTTTGTTACCACTGGCACGCCAATACCTTTAAAAACCGCTTGCTGATTCCATGGCTCACCTACACAATACCCATAAATTGTTCCAGCTTCTAAGGTTGCTGGCATTTGTGGCGGAGGTGTTACAGATAATAATACTTCTGCATCAATTTGTCCTTGTACATTTTCTGCTGTATACATTCCAGGGTGAATTCCCGCTGCTGCTAACCAATATCTAATTTCGTAGTTGTGTGTAGATACCGGAAACACCATTCCCATTTTAAAGGCTTTCCCACTATTTTTATAGTCCGCAATTACAGGTTTTAAGGCATCTGCCTTAATAGGATGAACTGGCTTACCATCTTCTCCCATTGGTACATTAGCTTTCATTTTAGACCACACATCGTTAGACACTGTAATACCGTTACCATTTAAGTCCATTGAAAAAGCCGTTACTAATTCTGCTTGTCTACCAAAACCAGCTCCTGCTGCAATTGGCTGCCCAGCCAACATATGCGATCCGTCTAACTGACCATCGATTACTCTATCTAATACATTTTTCCAGTTTGACTGTGCTTCTACAGACACAAATAAACCTTCATCTTCAAAGAAGCCTTTTTCTTTAGCAATGGCTAAAGGTGCCATATCTGTTAATTTTATAAAACCAAAGGTTAACTGAGGTTTTTCTATATCTAAAGTTTTTGTTTTAGATACATTCGCTGCGATATCTTCTGTAACCGCTTTCTTTTTAGAATCTTTTCCACCACAAGAAAATAGCAGTAATGAAACTGATAATGCCCATGCTGATTTTTTTAATACTGATTTCATATTGAAGGATTTTTAGTTTAACTAAGTATTAATACTTATTTACTTAGCAAATATATACGTAGTTACTCAACCCTTCAATGGCATAGCACATGTAATATTATCTTTTTAAACATAAACAAACCTGCTAAAAACCATAAAATCAACATAAATACCTTATTTTCAAATAAATAAAAATAAAACATAATACGTAATTACACATACGTACCATACGTAAAAAAATAAAAATCCGCTTAATTTTACTTAGAAAATCAGCGGATTTAATATAAAAGTGTTGATTAAAGAAAAATTAAGACCTAAAACACTTATTAAAACATCACTTTTATTTGTTGATTTTATTTTTAAATTGCTCCAACCATTCCAACTCCGATAAACCAATATATTTCTTATCATTGCTATACGGATCGACCCCTCCTTGAAAATACTTCTCAATAGTTAGCATAGGTATAGTATCTTTTAATCTGGTAGCCACTTCATATTTATGATTACCATGAAAATCATGACATTGTATACAGGTCGTCCATTCTTTTTTAGTAATTAACATGGCATGACTAATATCCAACGGATCGTTCTCAACTTCAAGATCCTGGTGGCAATTCATACAATAATCTGCTGTTGGAACTGAAACCCTTTCTTCGTGATGCTCCGAATGACACGTAATACAAGTTGTTGCATCAATAACCTTTATAGCATCACTAAATCGAGGTTCTGAAAAACGATATGATGGATGCCTGTCATTAGGTCGGTCATGACATTGTAAACAATTATCAACAGTTACATCCTTTGTTCCGAAATCGACACCTGTTTTTCTAAAACCAAAACTATGTGAAATATTAGACTGTACTTGCTGCCAAAGATTCCCTTTAGCATCAGCGTGACAAACCACGCAAGACATATTGTTATGCCCGGTATTCATAGGACCTATAGATACATACTTTTCTGAAGCATCAAGAGTTAACACAAAGAAAATAAATCCACCCAGCACAAGTCCGAACACCCCGCCTATTATTTGTCTTTTTCTTAATGGATTTACTTTAAACATATTTTAAATATTAAAATTCAATAACAACCGACTCACTTTCCGGATAACTCACGCAGGTTAATATTTTCCCTTGATCAACTTCACTTTGCTCTAGAATATGCCCTTCAACCATTTTAATATCACCGGATACACAAGTCGCTTTACAGGTAGAACACATACCAGACCTGCATGAATATGGTATAGCAATATTCTCAGACATTGCCTGCTGAAGAATAGATTTATCACCTCTTACCTTTATACCATATGATTGATCTTTTATTTTAATAGTAACATTACTTAGCAAATCTTTACCCGTAACTTTCACCATTGGCAACTTAAACACCTCTACCTTAATTTTCTCCCTGGTAATTCCGTTCAAATTCAGAAGCTCTTTTACCTTCTCCATATAACCAAACGGCCCGCATACCATATAAACATGATTATCAAACTCAAGTTTGTGCTTTGAAAAAACACTGGTTAAAATAGCATCGGAAAGAAAACCTTGGTGATAATTTTCCGCCCTTAAATTTAAATCAGAAACAATATGTTCTACCTTAAATTGATCTGGATATATATTAGATAATTGCCTTATATCTTCCGCAAAGATTATAGACGATAGCGTTTGATTCGCGTAAAAAAGCAACACTTTTGAATCTACCTCTTTAACAAGAATCGACTGAATAATAGAGAAAATCGGAGTTATCCCGCTTCCTCCGGCAAAAAACACATAGGTTTTTGCCTCACCCTTTTTAGGCTCAACAAAAAAAGACCCCATAGGCTTATCAACCTCCAACTTGTCTCCTACCTTTAAATTATCATGAACAAAATTAGACACAAGTCCTTTATCAACCCTTTTAATAGTAATTTTCAAATCTCTATCTATATATGGACTACTACTAAAAGAATAAGCACGTTTATATATTTGACCTTTTATAGGTACGTGTATTGTTAAAAATTGTCCGGGTTTATATTTTAACTTATTAAATATGTTACCATTTTTAAAACAGACACTTAATGCATCATCTGTTTCTTTTACGATATCCGTTACTAATAATTTCATGTTTTATTATTTATAGTAAAAAACAACTCCTATATGAAACACCATAAGTACAGTAATAATTACTGAAAACAACACATGCAAAATCATCCAACATTTAAACAGCCAATCACTATTGTTTTTAACAACATCTAAATTAAGATATCCCAACAAGGCATTTGCAAAAAACAAATAGGTTAACAAAGCTAAATACCCATACCCCGCTGCAATACTATGGGTGTAGAAAAACAACGGACTTAGCGCCCCAACCCATTTATGGATTTGAGTCATTTTAACTGAATATTTCCTAAACCGCTTGATAACCCTGGTTAAAGTTAACACCCACTGAAAAGTGATAAACAGAGCCAAAACCAAACCTGTCCAGCGTTTATACATTTCTCCCGTCTGCAGCTCCAGTAACCATTTCCATTCAAGTTTAAAAACAAACTGAATAAAGAAAAGTATGAGAAGTACAAGCCCGAGAAGGGTAGGTTTTTGTTTCAGATTCATTACAAACAGATTATCAACAAGAAGTATTTATTAATTTACAAATAAGCCTGCTTTTTATTTCATTGCTAACAGCTTATTCATGGTTTCATATGAAGCCAACTTTCTCACACTGTCAAGAAAGACTTCAGCTGTTGGCAAATAATTACCTTCTGCCGGCCACTTATCTCCAATTACCGGTTTTTCACTAGCTTTAAACGCCGCGATTTCATCGAGATACTCCATATAAATATCAATTGTACCTTTTGAGTAAGAATTTAAGACTGCCACTGTTTCCTTATATGACAATGAATCTTTTGGATACTGCCAGGTGGTAGCCCCCATAACATCGCCTAACTTCCAATCACTTTTTGTGGTTTGAGGATGAGCGTTATGACAACTTACACAGGCACCCGCACTGGCTAAATCAGCAAACATTGCGGTATGCAGCTTTTGCTCTTCATCAAAAAAATATTGAGGCTTTTGATCTTTCTTAATTTCTTCAAATAGTGCAGCTTGCTTACCTTCAAATTTATTAGCCTTGTTAACCGGGTGATCCGACCCTAAGTAAAGCCCTAGCGGCACAGGACTTTTTCTAATACTCGTTGCTACACCTCTCAAAAACAAAGCTGGTAATGGCCCTGCTTCCACATCATCCTTTCTCCAGTCTTCATCGAACTTCATACCCTGCAACTTTCCTTTACCTACAATTGCTTTTGTATATAAAGTTCTGGTTACGTCATTTTCTTTCGCAACCATTTCCAATACCTCATCTACAGAAAACACGTTTTCTTCTCCAGCATCGACAGTTGATTCTTCAGCCACACCACCACAAGACACTAAATTCAATACTACTAACTGAATTGTTAATACTTTTAAAACACTATATAATAATTTTGTTTTCATAATTCCCTTTTAATTAAATTAATAAGAAGCCTCAATCATGACCGTAGACATGGTTCCATATACCGAAGCCCAAGCCTCTTTTACTTCAGGTGTAAAATCATCACCCAAACCAGTTGCAAGCGTATCTAATAAAGCTGCCCCAACGGTACTGTAGTGCTCAGGCGTTACATTATAACCTACATGACGCTTACCTAAATCCTGCAAAACGGGAATTAAAGCCTCCAGATTACTTAACCCAACAACTGCCGCAGCCAGCATAGTCATTAATTTATTGCCTTGAACTTTCATCGCTTCTTCACCGCTTGGAAACAAAGGTTTTAAAGCCGGATCTAACTCGAACAACTTAGAATAAAATATTTCAGCCGCTGTCGCAGCTATAGGCTTTACCTTTTCAAAAGACTCCTGAACTAAAGTGATTGTTTTCTGCTCCATAATTTTCATTATTATTTGGTTAGTATAATTTACTTAAAAATAGATACGTACTAATACGTAAAGACATTTCAAATATATACGTAGTGCCTTTACTATTCAATGACATATCACACAACAACAACAGTTTTTAGTCAGAATAAAACCTGCAAAAAATCATAATTACTTCAAATCCCCCATTAAGCTTAAGTAAAGAACAAAAAAAAGCCACACGTAATACGTATGGCAATAACTAATAAAGCTGGTAAAGCACTTAAAACAAACTCTTCTAACTATCTAAAAAGAAATTATGTTCACTAATCTCCTTTTTCAATATATCTATATCATTAATTCCTATTTTTTTTCCTTTGGCGGTAATCAATTTTTCCTTTTTTAAAGCAGAAAACACTCTGATTACCTGTTCTTCTGTAGTTCCGGCGTAATCGGCATATTCCTTTCTACTTAAAGTAACATCAAGAAACCCTTTATTAACTCCAAATTTTCTATTTATATATAATAAGGTATCTATAACACGTTCACGAACAGTCATTTGCGAAATAGATTTCACTTTAGATTCACTTTTATTTAGCTCGTTAGCGTAAAACAGCATAAAATCGTAAGCAAACTTAGGACTATTCAATAAAGCCTCTTGCAACATATATTTAGAAAAATAACACAGTACGGTATCTTCTAATGCAATAGCTCCAATGGAATAATACTCTTCAGTCCCAAACCCACGATGTCCAATAATTTCACCTTCACGAGCAAAACGAACAATTTGCTCTCTTCCATTTATACCTGTCCTAAAAACTTTAACCTTTCCTTTTAATACAAAAAACAAGCCATTAACAGGCGCACCTTCTATAATAAACTGCTGACCTTTTTTACATCGTAAATTATTCTTTTTGACTGTCAATTCAACACCATCCAAAGCCACCATATTACTTTTTATTAAGCAATTAACATTTTCACAGGTATGACACGATGTATTATACGGCATATTTTTACGGGTTGTGGTTGAAACTTTATGTCTCAGAATAGTGGTTTCCAACAAAAAAACTAATAATTAAACTTAAATAATAATTTCTACCTGAAACAAATATAAGTATTAATACTTAATAAACTATTAAAATTACGTATTTTTTATAATCATTATAAAATTATCGTTATATTTGTTAGTATATAACGACTTATTATGATATCAATTTCCGAAGCCATAGACATAGTAAAAAACAAGTGCTTACCATTACTAAAAGAGACGACTAAGCCTCTGGAGAAAGCAGGAGGATACAAATTAAGCAGCAACATTTACGCTCCTATTAACATGCCGCCTTTTAGGCAATCGGCAATGGACGGCTATGCTTTAAACTGGCATGATAAATTAACCTATACCGTTATTGGAGAAATAAAGGCAGGAGACAATCATCAACCTATCTTAAAAAAAGGAGAAGCCGTTAGAATTTTTACAGGCGCACCGGTTCCGGATTCTGCAAATACCGTTATTATGCAAGAAAAAATATCCAGAAACGAAAACACAATTAAACTTGACGATCCCATTACCATAAACCTAAACATAAGAACCGTTGGCGAACAGGTAAAAAAAAGTCAGTTAGCGCTAGCTAAAGACACCAAACTTACACCTGCTGCCATAGGATACTTAAGTTCTTTGGGTATTAAAGAAGTTAATGTATACCAAAAACCTACCATTGCTATTATCGCAACAGGAAATGAATTAATAGAACCAGGTTTACATTTGGAATACGGCCAGATTTACGAAAGCAATTCAAAAATGCTTCTAAGTACATTATACAGCTTAAAATTCTATGATGTAACACTTCACAAAGTAAAGGACGATTATAACGAAACTCTAAATACACTTGACAAAGTTATTAAAGGGCATGATTTAGTTATTATTTCAGGAGGAATATCGGTTGGTGATTATGATTTTGTTGGAGAAGCATTAAAAGCTTTACATGTGGAAGAACATTTTTATAAAGTAAACCAAAAACCAGGAAAACCTTTGTTTTTTGGAACCAAAGAAGACACTTATATATTTGCTTTGCCTGGCAACCCCGCCGCATCGTTAACCTGTTTTTACATGTATGTTTTCACGGCTTTACAACGACTTATGAATAATGAATTCTATAAATTACCACGAATTCAGGTAAAGTCAGAATCGTTATTCAAAAAACACGGCGATCGCCCGCAATTTTTAAAAGCTATTTACAATGGTAATGTAGTTACCATATTAGAAGGACAAAGCTCGTCCATGCTGCAAACCTATGCCATTTGTAACGCTTTGGTTTTTATGCCAGGTGAACAATCTAAAATAAAAGTAGATGATTTAGTTGAAGTCATTCTGCTTCCCGTCTAAAATCTAATTTATCATGAGTTACAAGATAAAAAGTCGCATCTGGATTGAGCATGAAGATAATGTATTGTTGGGTGAAGGTCGCGTACAACTACTTAAAGCTATTAATGACACTGGTTCGCTTTCTAAAGCAGCAAAATCATTAAACATATCTTATAAAAAAGCCTGGGATTTAGTCGATTCTGTAAACAAATCAGCAAAGCAACCCGTTACCATAAACAGTATTGGTGGCAAAGGTGGTGGCGGTGCTGAATTAACCGAATATGGTAAATCATTAATTCAAGTTTTTGATGATATTAACAAAAACTGCTGGGAGTTTTTAGATCTGCAGCTAGAAAAAATCAAATCTCTTTAACCACTACCTCGACCATATGCTATTGGACAACCAAAATATATATGTTTTTCTATTTCTATTACCCGTTGTATCCTTCCTATATGCTAGTGTCGGACACGGAGGAGCCAGCGGCTATCTGGCCTTAATGGCTTTGTTTTCGTTTGCTCCAGAAACAATGAAACCCACTGCCTTATTGTTAAATTTGTTTGTTGCCGGCATATCGTTTTACTATTACTATCGTGGCGGATTTTTTAATAAAAAACTATTCATTTCCTTTGCCATTACCTCAATACCTCTGGCCTTTCTGGGAGGTACCATTGAAATTGACGCCTCTATTTACAAAAAAATATTAGCTGTTTTGTTAGTATTTGCCATTTTAAAAATGCTGAATTTATTTGGAAAAGAAAATGACACTATAAAAGACGTTAAACTTTGGCAAGGCTTAGTTGTTGGCGGTATAATTGGATTTTTTTCCGGACTCATTGGTATTGGTGGCGGTATCATATTAACACCAATTATTTTGCTGCTGCATTGGGGCAAAATGAAAGAAGCCGCTGCGGTTTCAGCCCTGTTTATTTGGGTTAATTCTGCATCTGGCCTTATCGGACAACTAAGTAGCGGTATTACCTTAGAAAAGGAATCGTTTATTTTAGTAGCTATCGCGCTAATTGGAGGGGTTCTTGGAGGCTACTTAGGAAGCAAAAAAATCAACAATAAAGCACTTCGTTATATTTTAGCTTTTGTTTTAGTTATTGCTTGTATTAAATTATTCTTTACTTAACATGATAACAAAAAACAACATAACAGGGATTATTCTTTCCGGCGGAAAAAGTAGTCGAATGGGAACAGACAAAGGCTTTCTTGCGCTTAACGGCAAGCTTTTTACCCAACATGTTATCGATGCTCTAGAACCTTTGGTTTCTGAAATTATTATAGTGTCTAACCATTCAGATTATGATATTTTTAATAAACGTAGAATTGAAGATATTATCACAGATTCCGGTCCTGTTGCAGGCATTGCTTCTGGATTAAAAGCATCGAAAACACCCTACAATGTGGTTTTAAGTTGCGATATTCCTTTAATAAAGCCCGAAGTCCTGCAAGTACTTATTAATCATATTTCTGATAACGTCGACATTATTCAAGTAGAAAGCCACGGAAAAACGATGCCTTTGGTTGCCATTTACAAATCAACCTGTGCCGAAACGTTTATTAATCTTTTAAACAATGATGAACGCCGATTGCGACATGCCGTAAATCAGTTTAAAGTAAAAACCATAACATTACCTTCTGAACTAGCCGATAGCGTCATGAACGTGAACACACCTGAGGAATTAAAACAATTAAAAATGACTATTAACATCAAGTATTTCGGACAAATCGCTGAAGTAACTCAAATCGATGAAGAAACTATTGAGCATACCAAAACAACGGTTACCGAATTAATAGAATCACTCACTTTAAAATATCCTAAATTAAAATTAAAAGACTTTAAAGTCGCTCAAAATAAAGCATTAGTTTCTAACGAAACCCTATTAACCGGTGAAGACATCGCCATATTACCTCCATTTGCCGGAGGATAGATATTATGAATAGATACAGTAGACATATTATACTTTCCGAAATTGGTGAAAGCGGTCAAAACAAACTACTAAACGCTAAAGTTTTAGTTATTGGTGCCGGTGGTTTAGGCTGCCCAATCCTTCAATATTTAGCTGCTGCAGGTGTTGGCACACTTGGTATCGTTGATTTCGATGTAGTTGATATTACTAATCTTCAACGTCAAATATTATTTGGCACAGCAACAGTTGGAACAAACAAAGCATTAGCAGCTAAACAACGTCTGGAAGATTTAAACGATAGTATTTCCATTATCGCTTATCAGGAAAGATTAAATCATAAAAATGCCTTAAAACTTTTTAAACTATATGACATTATTGTTGATGGTACCGACAACTTTGAAACTCGTTATTTAATAAACGACGCTTGTGTTATCACCAACAAACCACTGGTTTTTGGAGCGATTTATAAGTTCGAAGGACAGGTTTCGGTATTTAATTACCAAAACGGACCAACTTACCGATGTCTGTTCCCTGAAGCTCCCGAAAAAAACTCAGTTCCAAATTGCTCAGAGATTGGTGTTTTAGGGGTTTTACCAGGAATTATTGGCACGATGCAAGCAAACGAAGTGTTAAAAATCATTTTAGGTATTGGTAATACACTTTCCGGAAAACTGCTTTGCTATAATGCTCTTAATAGTCAGACAACCGTTTTAGGTATTTCGAAGAACGAAAATGAAATTGAAAAGATACTGAAAACCAAAGATAGTTTCACAACAAAAACGACCGAAGTTTTTTGCGAAATAGAACCAAAAACAGTTTCTATTGAAGATATTTTAGATCAAAACAACATTCAGCTTATCGATATTAGGGAAGTCCACGAAACTCCAAAAGTTGAAGGTTTAGCTGTTACGTTAATCCCTTTAAGTGAACTAAACCAACATTTAAACCAAATTCAACCAGATAAAGACAAATATATTTTTTGTCAGTCTGGTATCCGAAGCAAAAAGGCTGTTTCCATATTCCAGGATTTAAATATTAAAAACTGTTTCAGCCTAAAAGAAGGTGCTCCGGACATCATTGAATACCTAACACAACAAAATCAATAATAATGACCGACAAAAAAATAAAAAACGTATTTCAGCAAGGGGCCATTTCATCTGAATTCATTGGCAATTCTATTGCTAAACACCAAACGAAAACAAGCATTGGCGCTCACAACATATTTTTAGGGCAGGTACGTGCCGATGTTATCGATGGTAAAACTGTTTCTGCTATTGAATACACGGCCTACGAAGATATGGCTAACGAAAAATTCCATGAGATTCGCGAATCTGCCTTTGAAAAATTCGATTTAACCTGCATGCACATTTACCATAGTTTAGGCACAGTGAAAGCAGGCGAAATATGTTTATTCGTTTTTGTCTCTTCACCAAGAAGAAAAGTCGTTTTTGAGGCTTTGGAATATATCGTAGAAGAAATAAAAGCCCAGGTTCCTGTTTTTGGAAAGGAAATTTTTGAAGACAACACGCATCAGTGGAAGAAAAACAATTAAACCCATTAACGATTCAACATACCATGGTCGATATCACAAATAAAAACACCACACTACGTATTGCTTCAGCTCAAGCTATTGTAAAAGTAAGTAAACCTGAAACCATTGAAGCTATAAAAAATGATACGGTTCCAAAAGGAAACGTTTTAGCGATGAGCAAAGCCGCCGGATTACTTGGCGTAAAGCGTACACCAGACATATTACCAGATTGCCACCCATTACCTATTGAATACACAGGCGTGGAATACGAGATAAACGGATTAGAAATTACCGTGTTATTCACTGTAAAAACCATTTACAAAACCGGCGTTGAAGTTGAAGCCATGCATGGCGCCAGCGTGGTCGCTTTAAATATGTACGATATGCTGAAGCCAATTGATAAAGGCATCGAAATTCACGCGATTAAATTACTAAACAAAAAAGGTGGCAAGTCTGATTTTAAAAACCGTTTCAGAACAGATATCAAAGCCGCTGTTATTGTGTGCTCCGACACCATTTCGGCCGGAGAAAAAGAAGACAGAGCAGGAAAAGCTATTATTGAAAAACTGGAAGCGAGTAATGTAAAAATTGAAGATTATATCGTGATTCCCGATGAACTGGAAATCATTCAAAATAAAGCAAAAACTTATCAGGAAGCCGGAATTGATTTAGTGATTTACACAGGTGGTACAGGACTTTCAAATCGCGATGTAACTCCTGAAGCCTTAATCCCAATTTTAGACCGACGTATTCCTGGCATTGAAGAAGCTATACGCAATTATGGACAGGAAAGAACGCCCTATTCTATGCTTTCCAGAAGCATTGCTGGAACAATAAAAAACACCTTAGTTCTAGCTTTACCTGGATCAACCAATGGTGCCAAAGAATCGATGGACGCTGTCTTCCCTTCGGTTTTACACATCTTCGGGGTATTAAGAGGTGCCAGACACGATTAAACACAACTACATTTAACCTGAAGGTAAACTAAAATTAACTTCAGGTTAAATGCCTTTGGTTTCTTTAGAGGTAGTTTTACGGATTAAATTTTTCCTAATGAATTACCTAATTAGCATTATAGTTTTTCAGGCTATATTTTCATTTATCCTTTTAGCATCACAAAGAAACAAAGACACTTTCGAGAAACTTATTTCTCTTTTCATGTTTTTTATTTCGTTGCATTTATCAACAAAACTTACTTTTTTAGTATTTCTTAAAAACAACCCGGTATACTATAATGTCCCTACAAGTTTTAGTTTTGCCTACGGCCCTATACTCTATCTGGCGACAACATCTTTAAAAGAAAAAATAACTCTAAAATCTATTTTATTACATTTTAGTCCGTTTGTTGTTTCAACAATCAGTTTCATTGTTATTTTATTTCAAATCAGCTTCTATGATAACCACGGATTTTTAGACATCTACGAAGTCTTTATACTTTCAGAAATTGCCTCTTTAGGGATTTATCCAATTTTAAGTCTAAAAAAACTAAATAGCTATAATGAAACTATCAAAAAGGAACGTGTTAAGTTCTTAAAGATACTATCTTACATTTTTGTAGCACTGGTTTCCTTATTTTTCATCATTATAATTTTATCGCAATTCGGATTATACATCAACGCCAGATTAACCTATGTATTTTTCCTAGCAACCTCTATAACTGTTGTTCTTTTTAAAATTAAAACCTATCAAAACCCGGAATACGTTTCTACTACAGCGATAACAAATGAAACAGAAGAACAGAAATACTCGACTTCCAATTTAAGCGATTCTGATTTAAATAACTATAAAACCAAAATTGAATCTTATTTCAAATCTAACAAGCCTTATTTAGATCCTGAACTCACACTTCTGCAATTATCAAAACGATTAGACATTCCAAAACATCACGTTACTCAGGTATTAAATACAGGCTTCAATAAGAATTTCTACCAGTTTATTAATGAATATCGTGTGAATGCGGTGGTTCAAAAACTGTCAAATTCTAAACAAAACGAAAATATTATAGATATTGCTTTCAGTTGTGGGTTTAATTCAAAATCTACCTTCAATACCTACTTCAAAAAAGTAACCGGACAAACACCAAAATCGTTCAAACAAACCCTTTTTTTTGCTAGTTAACTTTTTGTTAATGAAGAACATTAAATTTCTTAACAAAACACAAATACCTACAAATCATTTAGTTATAACGAAAATAAGTTCGAATTATTTAAGACATACGTTTAAAACGTCCTTCTCAAGTACAACAAACCTTTTTCATTGGTATCGATATAATATTTGCATCAAAAATTAATCAAAACCAATTTTTAAATGAAAACAAAACAAACACTTTTAAACTATTTCGGACTACTATTAGTCTTTTGTTTAAGTGGACGTGCTATGGCACAAAATGCAGAAATTATAGGTTCTGTAAAAGATGAACTGGGAGCTCTTCCTGGTGCAAACATTATTGTTAAAGGAACTACTAATGGTACCAACACAGATTTCGACGGGCATTTTAACATTACCAATGTAAACCCTGGAGAATTAACACTTGTTGTATCATATATAGGATACAAAACTCAGGAAGTTGAAGTCGTTGCCAGAAAAAACGAACCTGTAAATATTGGAGACATTGCATTAAGCAGTGGAAATGAATTAGACCAGATTGTTATTCAGGGTAACAACTTACCAAATCAACAAAAAGCCTTAAACATCAAGAAAAACTCTATTGCTATTATGGAGGTTTTAGCTTCTGACGCTATTGGTAAATTACCAGACAGAAATGCCGCTGAAGCCGTACAACGTGTTTCTGGAGTTTCTATTGAACGTGATCACGGTGAAGGCCGTTACGTTATTGTACGTGGTACACCAATCGCTTGGAACTCAACGTTAATGAATGGTGACCGTATGCCATCGACTGAAGGAACATCTGATAATACCGGTGGAACACGTACGGCGCCTTTAGATATTTTCCCTTCAGAAATGATTAAATATGTACAACTTTCTAAAGCGATTACCCCTGATATGGAAGGTGATGCGATTGGAGGTTCGGTTAACTTCATTACCAAAACAGCGCCTTCTAAGAAAACCTTAAACGTAAACTTAGGTTACGGCTACAACAACCAGGCTCAAAAACCAATCCAGAGTGGATCTTTAGTTTATGGTGACCGCGTAGCAAATGGAAAAATAGGATTCTTAGTATCTGGAACCTACTGGAACAGGAACTGGGGTACAGATAACTACGAGTTAGTTTACGACCAGGATAACCAAGCGATTAACAACCTACAGTTACGCGACTATTTGGGAGCAAGAACCACAACAGGTTTAAACACAGGGTTAGAGTTTAAACCAAACGATAACAACACCTTATACTTAAGAAGTCTTTACACCAACTTCAAAGATGAAGAGTCTGCAGTAGAGCATATCTTTAACTTTGATGATAGCGATATGGATGTTCGTGTAAGACACGGTATTGTAGATATTAACATGCACGGTATCGAGTTTGGGGGTGACCATAAATTCAATAACGGAAAGTTCGATTTAGACTGGAAATTATCGACCTACTCAGCCGAAATGGGTAACAAAAAAGTAAAAGGTTCTGATGCCAATACCGAAGCGTATTTAATGGCGACATTCTCTACTCCTGTTACTTATAACAACTTAACAAGCGACGGATACAAATTCTTAGATATAGATTCACCGGCTGGATACAACGGCGATCACTACGATAATATTCAACCGTATTTAGACGCTCCTGTTACAGCAGATCAACTACTACTAAACAACAAAATGGCTTATCCTGCCTTCAGTTTAGAAGACGATTACACCGCTAAATTAGATTTAACATACAACGCTAACGACAAATTAAGAATTAAAGTTGGTGGTAAGTTTAAAAGAATGGACTTAGAACGTGGTACCCCTTACACTTACAGCTTATATTTAGGAAATTACTACGGTGCTCCAATTGCGATGAGTGATTTTGAAACCAGAACATTCCCTTCAAGAGGCGGTTATTTATCGGAAATTGGAAGTCCGTACAACAACGTATTAGTTGAAAACACAATCCGCTTAGATCAAATCGATAATTTATTTACCGATGAATATGATGCGAACCCGTTATTCTACAACATCAAATTTGACGAAAACAACCCATCTTCAGCAGGTTCATTCTACTCAGGTTACGAGCAAGTAATGGCTGGTTATGCTATGGCTGATTACGATTTAACAAGTAAGTTAAAAGTTATCGGAGGAGTTCGTTACGAACACACAAACTTAGAGTATAAAGGTCACTCTGTTGTAACCGATGCTGATGATAATACAACTATTGAAAAAGTAAAGAACAACAACGATTTTGGTTCTCTTTTACCAATGGTTCACTTAAAATACCAGGCTCAGGACAATTTAAACGTGAAGTTTGCCTACACAAGAACGATGGCACGTGCTAACTTCTCTGAACTTAATCCTACAGAAACCATTAGTTTACTAACAACTCCAAACACTATTAGTCGTGGTAACATTAAATTAGAACCTACTTACTCGAATAACTTCGATTTAATTGGAGAATACTTCTTTGAAAATGTAGGGATTTTAAGTGGAGGTGCTTTCTATAAAGCCTTAGAAAATGTAATCTATACAGGAAGAAGTTTCCAGACTATCAATGGCAATTTATTTCAGGTTACACAACCACAAAACTCTGAAACAGGATGGTTAGCAGGTTTCGAATTAGGATTATCTAAACGTTTAACATTCTTACCAGGTATCTTAGGAGGATTAGGTGTTGAAGCGAATTATACGTTTGCTGATTCTGAAATGGAAGTACCAATGTATACAACCAATGCGTCTACAGGAGAAGTTGAAGTTTCAACAACGACAGAGAAAATCCCAAGTCAGTCGAAACACATCTTTAACGCATCATTATTTTACGAAAAAGGACCTTTATCATTCCGTTTAGCTGGAAACTACAAAGACGCCTCGTTAGCTATGGTACAAGGAAACCCTGAAAACTACCGTTGGTACGGTAAAAACTTGACGGTAGACTTTACTGCTTCGGCCAACCTGACTAAAAACATGAAGATCTATGTAGAGCTTAACAACTTAACAAACGAGCCGTTAAGATACTACCAAGGGGTTTCAGAAAGACCAGAACAAACAGAATACTACTCTATCAGAGGTTTATTCGGAATCAACTATCAAATATTTTAGTACTTATGTTAAGACAAACAATATTCAATCTATTAATTTCAGCAAGTTGTGCGGTTAGTTTAACCGCACAAACTTCAGAAAACAATAAATCCTACGAAACTCACGTAAATTTAGAAGGTGAAGACAACTTTAGAGATATGGGAGGTTTTATTGGAGCCGACGGAAAACGGGTATTATACCGAAAACTATTTCGTTCAGGAGAACTTTCAGCTTTAACCGATGCCGATCAGGAAACCATTAAACAATTAGGCTTAGAGCAAGTCATTGACTTGAGAACAGCCCATGAAGTTGAAGAAAAACCAGATCGCATTCCTTCCGACATTAAAATGTACTTCTATCCTCTAATGGCAAATGACCCATCTGGAAAAACAGTTAATGCAGAATCTTTTATCGTCGATGTGCTTTCCGGAAAATACAGTGCAAAAGAAAAAATGCTTGAATTTTATGGTACAATAGACACCCAAAAGAAAAAAGGTTTTGAAACTGTATTTAACTTATTAGAGACAGGCAAAACTACACTATGGCATTGCCAGGCAGGTCAAGACAGAGCTGGCATGACAGCCGCTTTAGTTTTATGGTCGTTAGGAGTAAATAGAGCCGACATCGTTAAAGATTATTTAGCAACTAAAACCTATCTTGCAAAATCTTACGAACAATATCACAATTATATTTCAACCAAATATGGTAAAGAAGCTTTAGAAAAACTAAAGAAAAACTTTGGTCCAAGTGAAGCTTTCATAAATGCCTTTTTAGATAACATAGAAAAGGAATATGGAAATGTTGATACTTTTCTTGAAACCATTCATGTCGACGTCAATAAAATGAGAACTAATTATTTAGAGTCATAAAACTCTATTTTCAAAAAATAAGTATCAAATCAAATGATAAATAAAAAACATATAAAAGGCCTGCTTAGTGTTGCCAGTATAGCCGTATTTGCGGCTTGTGCAGAGTATACAAAACCAGAACGACCAGAATACACTTTAAACGAAGTTATTTATGTCGATAAATTACCTGAAAAAGATTACCAATTAACTCTAAGAAGCAAAGGTAACTGGAATGTATATTCGGGTAACAGTTTTGAAACTATAAACTGGAAAGCTCCTGTAACACTTTCTAACGAAAACAAAATCATAACTATTAAAAACAGCACTCCTAACCAACGTTTAGCTTTTGCTGCAGTTAACGGCAAAGATACTTTACACTTAACCGAACGTGAAATCGATTTAGAAAACAGTGTAAACTTTAGAGATTTAGGAGGTATTCCAACCCAAGATGGCAAACACACAAAATGGGGCTTAATTTATCGTTCTGGCGAATTATCAGATCTTACAAACGAAGATTTAGCCTACATGAGCACTATCGATATTAAATCCATTTTGGATTTTAGAACCAACGAAGAAATCGAAGAAAAACCAGACATGTATCCTAATGGTGTGCAATGGTTTCATGTGCCTGTTGGAAATATGGGAAATGGCAATATGAAAGAAATGTTTGGAAAACTGAGAGAGGCCAATCCTGAAACGTTTGACGGCGGTAAACTTATGGAAGACATTTCAGAAGATTTATTAAAAAGTAAAGACGCCTTTAAAACCCTTTTCAGTGATTTACTAAATAACGACAGAACACCGTTATTATTCCACTGTACCGCAGGTAAAGACCGAACAGGACATGCCTCAGCTTTAATTTTAACGGCTTTAGGTGTTGATGAAGAAACCATTTATAATGAGTACACGTTATCAAACTACTTTAGATATGATAACAACGAAGAAACCATTAAAAAGGCTGCAAAATTCTACGGTATCGACCAGAGAATTTTAAGACCAATGATGAGCGTTAGACGTTCATATTTACAAACAGGTATGGATATCTTAAAAGCCGAATATGGCTCTGTACAAAACTATCTTGAAACCGAAATAGGACTGGATTCTACCGCCATTTCTAAATTGAGAAATAAGTTCTTAGAATAAAACTAACTATAGGTTGAATCGGGATTTGAAAAGATTGAATCTCCGCAACCGAAAGCAATTTGAGTTAGTCATTTTCATTTTGTTAAAAAGCCACAATTTTTATTGTGGCTTTTGTTGTTTTTAAGTGTAAAACAATAAATTCAGCTTAAATCAAATATTTCCTTTTAATTACTGCATCCTTTATAAATTCTATTATATATTTGATATGCATTGACTATTGAAAGGCTTATTCGTAACTTTATTAAAAGCCAATTTGCAGGAGATTTAAAATGAGTTCAACACCTAAAAACATATTACAGGACAATTTTGGTAGAGACCACGCCTATTTACGTATTTCACTAATAGAGCGCTGTAATTTACGTTGTTCGTATTGTATGCCGGAAGAAGGTGTGCCTCTGTCTCCTAAAAGCCATTTAATGACTTACGAGGAAATCTACGAGATTGCTAAAACCTTTGTAAAGCATGGAGTCTCTAAAATCAGACTGACAGGTGGAGAACCTTTGGTTAGAAAAGATTTCCCAGTAGTATTAGAAAAACTGGCGTCGTTACCTGTAGAACTTTCCATAACATCTAATGCTGTTATTATTGATAAGTTTATTGAAGTTTTAAAGACTAATAATGTAAAAAGTTTAAATATTAGTTTAGACTCTTTAAATCGAGATAAATTCAAAGAAATTACACGTCGAGATAACTTTGAAAAAGTCTACAATAATATTTTACTTTTGGTTAAAGAAGGTTTTAAAGTTAAACTGAATGTCGTTTTAATGAAAGACTTTAACGACAATGAAGTTATCGATTTTATTAATTTCACGAAGACCTTACCTATTACTGTTCGGTTTATAGAATTTATGCCTTTTGATGGTAATAAATGGGATATGAGTAAAATGGTATCTTACAGCGATATTATGAATATTGTTTATGATTCTTTTGATGAAACTCAAGTAGAACGTTTAAAGGACGCTCCTAACGATACCTCTAAAAACTATAGAATAAAAGGATATACTGGTAGTTTTGCCATTATTAGTTCGGTTACCAATCCGTTTTGTGATTCTTGCAACCGACTGCGTTTAACAGCTAACGGACAATTAAAAAATTGTTTGTTTTCGGCTACTGAATCTGATATTTTAGGAAACCTTCGCGCCGGAAACTCCATAGAGCCAATTATTGAGAAAGCTGTAAAAGCAAAATTTAAAGTGCGTGGCGGTATGAATACTTTAGAAAAACTCCAGGAACCAGAACGCCACAACAAAAACCGAAGTATGATAACTATTGGCGGGTAGTTACGATCTCTTTAAAAAGAAACAAGGAAGCCAAAAATGACTTCCTCGAAAAAGGGTTAAAATTTGGTACCTAAACCAAATGTTGAGAGAGTAACCCCCAATACACTAACTTGTTTCCATGATGAATTTCTTCACCTTTTTCTGGTATAAATATGCCTTCTTTTCTACTAATTCATGAAACATATTTACACAAACATCAACCACTTTATTAATCCAAATCGATTCTTCTGTTTTCCCACTCAATTCTTCTGTTACATCGTACTCAATAATATCCCCGAAGTTGGCAATTTGATTTAGTTTAGTTAGTTGAGAGACTTTAAGCTCTTCGGGGATATTAATATTTTGAGATACAAAAATTATATTTTTAACACTGTACTTTTCGTTTAATAATTTCTCATGAGATTGTTTTGTGACCACCACCCCATCAGCAAGTTGCATGAATCTATTTAATTGTCTAACCAAAAACTTTGTGGTAGATTTAAATGCATCTTCATTATAAATCTCATGCCAAACCACAACATTTGGTATTTTCTTTAGCTTACATACAAAGGGTAATAACATTCCTAAAGCATTAGCTATTTTATTGTCTCCAAACATAGACTTCTTAAAATCGAACAATACAGCGTCTGGTTTTGTTTCTTTTATTGCCCTGTTTATTGAAAAAACATTAGTCAAACTATTTAAAAACCAACACTCCTTCACCTGTATTTTACATCCCAATTCTGTAAAAAACAACCCTTCCTTTCCAAATCGTTTATTGGTTAATAATACAATTTCCGAAATCAATTCGTTTTGCCTGAAACGTTTAATTAAATGATAAGCATAATCACCTAAAGCATCCTTGCCTATCGGGTAATTTGTTATTATTGCAATTCTCATTAAACTTCTGGATTTTGTATATAACAAATGTGTCTTTTTATTACTTAAAAACGAGGATATCTTAGCCGGAATTCCTGTTACTATAGACGAATGGTAATTTTGTTTAGTTGAATAAAAAGCTATAAGTGTAGAATAGACATATATATTTAAAATACACCCCCTAAATTAAAAAAGGCAAAAACGAAAGTTTCTGCCTTTTCAAATAGAAGTTTTGCTATTAATCATTCAAACATAAACGTTCCTCTATTTTATTGTCGTATGGCCTACCAAACCATACGCTAACACATTATTCGGTAAATAACACAACTTAAAAAAATATGAAAAGTTAAAACACTTAAAAATAACCCTAACATTGTTATTTACCTGTAGCAAATATAAATACGAATAGAAGGATATCTGCACCTTTTTCGCCGAATGCCATTAAAAGTGTAGATGAATGGAAGTAATCGAATGTTAAGTCGTTATAGCAGATTTAACCTATTCATCAATTCAGGACGGTTTGAACGGCTTACTGGTACCACGTCTTTCTTTATAAGCACACTATTATCCTCAATATCAACAATTTCATCAACATTAATAATATACGAACGGTGTACTTTTAAAAATAAATCGGTCGGTAATTTTTCTTCAATCTTTTTTAAGGTTGAATGTACCGTATAGTTTTTGGTTTGGGTCTTTATATTTATATAATCGCCTTTAGCTTCAATAAGGTAAATACTGGGAATGTCAATCTTTATCAAGCGTCTGTCAATATTCACATAAAGATCGTTATCGGAAGCTGTTTGCTCTTTGGATTCTGATTCTACCACAGCATCCTGTTTTAATTCTGTTTTTTTTGCCTTTAAAACAGCTTTTTCAAAACGCACAGGTAATACCGGTTTTACAAGATAATCAACTATACAATCGTATTCAAAGGCATCAATGGCAAACTTAGAATCCGATGTGGTTAAAATAATTTTAGGTGGATTTTTCAATGTTTGAATAAAATCGAAACCTGTAAAATCGGGCATGTGGATATCAAGAAAAATCAAATCAACCTTATTTTGGTTTAAATATTTCATAGCCTGAATTGCATTCGGAAACTCTTCCAGAACAGTTAAATCTTCTGTTTTAGAACATAATTGGCTAATTATAGCTCTTGCTGTTTCTTCATCATCAATAATAATACAATTCATAAAACTCGATTATAATGTTTTAAGGTAATTGGTTAGGTTCATTAAAATAGCTTCAAACTCAGTATGCAAATTCGCATTACCTTCTCTCAAATTATCCTCGAATGCAACCGCTGTGTAATAACTTTTTTCGAGGCCCAAAATAAGGATTTTATGTTTAAGTTTATGGACATTATCTGCTGCTTTCTGGTATTCTTCCGACTTTAAATTATATTGAAACGTTGCTATTTCTTCAGGAAATTCTCGTTTAATGATATTTATAATCTTGTATTCGAAAGCCTTATCGCCTCCAGACATACTTTGAATGTATGACATATTAGGCTGTTCCATTAGTTCCTTTTTTTAATGTAAAGAAAAATGTAGTGCCTTTATTAGGCTTACTTTCTAACCAAATTTTACCATGGTGCAGTTCAACAATTTTTTGTACAATAGACAATCCAATACCCGTTGAATCATGACTCTTTTTTAAAGCATGAAAAACCTTAAAAATTTTCTCATGAAACTTTTTATCGATACCCATTCCGTTATCCTGAACTGAAAATTGATAGGCCTCGTCTAACTCTTCAAAAGAGATATAAATAAACCCTTTTTCTTTATCTATAAACTTAATAGCGTTGCTTATTAAATTCTGAAATAACTGCTGTATTTTAGTTTTATGTCCGAAAACTACAGGTAGAGGCTTTAAAATATAAACTGTTATGTGTTCTGGAATGAATAGTATCTCAATTAAATCCTGAACAACTTCCTGAACATTAACGGGCTCTTTTTCGTTTTCATAAAATCCGACACTGGAATAGGCAAGCACATCGGATATTAATTGCTCCATGCGCTCTAAAGTAGTTTCTATTAAACCTAAATTCTGAATGGTGGGCGCATCTAATTTCCCTTTGTTATCATCTTTAATCCAACTCACCAAAGCATTTATACTACGCAAAGGCGACTTTAAATCGTGAGATACAATATGTGCATATTCCTGTAATTCGTTATTACTTCGCTCTAAAGCCCCCAGAAGATCTACCTTTTCGCGCTCTAAACTTTTTACATGAGTTATATCTAAATGAATACCGATAGTTCCTATCATGTTGCCGTTACTATCAAAATTTGGCGCAACACTAACTAACCAATCGCGTTCTTCACCACGTTTGGTAATCATTTTTATTTCATAGGAATCGGTTAAACCCTGATCGCGATTTCCACGTTTTTCTTCAAAGAATTCCTGATCAAATCTAAATAAGTTTTTAGCATCTGAACCTATAAGTTCTTCGGCCGAATACCCTGACATTCGCAAGAAGTTTTCATTGGCAACAATAATATGATCTTTTAAATCGACTTCTACCAAACCCAGATTCATTTTTGTAATGACGTTTCTGTACTTTAAACGTTCCTGATCCAGAGTTTCTCTGTACTGACGCCTTACCGTAAAATCTTTATACGTCCATAAATGCCCCTTCAGCTCACCATTTCTAAAAACCGGAACATAATCGCGTTCAAAAACACGACCATCAACCATCTCAAGTTCTTCCGCCGTAACTACTTCTCTATGGTTAATTATGGTATTGATTCTATTTACAAAAGCTTCAGGTTCTTTAAACAAATACTTTGCCTCTTCGGCAGCGTTTCTGCAATCTACACCAACAAGTTCTTCTGGTTGTAATGGAATTTTAAAAAATTCACAGAACTTATTATTGGTAACGATAATGCTTCTGTTTTCATCTTCTAATAAAATACCTTTGTCAAGATTTAGTATTACCGTTGCCAGTCGGTCTTCAGATTCCCTTAGTTTTTCTTCTGCTTCTTTGCTTTTAGTAATTTCTCTAATAATACCTTGTGCTGCTACAGGGCTACCATTTTCATAAAGTATATTGCCATTAATCTGAACAATTTTATATTGCTGTAACGGGGTTTTAATCTTTAATTCGAAATTGGTAATTATTCCCTCATTTAAAAGCTGTTTAAAGGAAATTTTAACCTTTTCCAGATCTTCCGGATTCACCATAGACATCAGGTTATAACCAATTCCGTCTCCATTAAAGTCTAGTATATTTCGGGCGCTTTCATTCATTTTAAGAATGTTTCCCGATAAGTCCATTATAAGGTATGCATCGACAATACTTTCACACCCAACCTTCAGGCCATTTTCAGTATTATCTAATCGTTTTTTAACTTCAGACAATTCGGTTTCTGCAGAAATACGCGCAGCCTTTTCTTCAGCTAATTGCTGTTTTAATATGTCAATCTCATCTTGACGCATTAATATTGGTATTAAAAATTAGGGTATGACGTTTTATTTCTATTAGTAAAGTAACGATTATTACACGAGAATTGAAAGATAAAACGTAAGATTTACTTTATAAATTTGTACAGAATAACAATAAGGTCTAAAAATGAAGAATTTACCTTAAACCCTGATAAGCTCATTCATGCTCCAGTATTTCAATAAGCTTTCAATTTTTAAAACATACTCGTCGTACTTTAACGGCTTTAAAACATATCCTGCGATGCCAATTTTATAGCATTCTAACAAATCTTTTTGATTACTTGACGTGGTTAGAACAATAGTAGGAACATACTTTAAAACATCATTATTTTTAAGTATTGTTAAAAACTCAATACCGTTTATTTTCGGCATATTTAAGTCTAACAAAATAATGTCTGGAAGATTATTTTTTTGTTCTAAAAAAATAAGCGCATCTTCTCCGTTATGCGCTTCTATAATATTATGATTTAGATTTAAAGACGAAATTGCCCTATTCAATTTCATCACCTCGATGGCATCGTCTTCAATAAGTAATATGTTTAACACGTTGTTCATGAATAAATCCAATCAAAATGAACTTCAAATGTATAAGTAATTCGCTCAAATAGCATTTGATTTCGTTAATTTCAATTTTAGTGTAGACGAATAGCTGAAAAGTGTCGGTGGATGGATTTTAAATTTTATTATTTCACAAATACCTTTTTTTCAAAACTGCTTTTAGGTGCTTCGCAAATGGAACATTCATACATTTCCGGTAAATTTTCAAAAGGTGTATTAGGAACAATATCCTGTGTAAGGTCTCCGTAAGCTGCATTATATATGGTTAAACAATCTTTACACTGATATACTTCTTCTTCACTCATATCTTTAATGACATTAGTTTCCACTTCCTCTTCACGCTCCATTCCCAATTGTTCAAAATACAATTTACTTAATTCCATAAGTAAGCCGGGAAGTTCAACCTTATCGACATCCTGAACATGCATGATGTATTCTCGTGTATTCGGATCGAAATTCTTGGCATACAATAAATTATAGGTATCTCTAATTATAAAATCACCTAAATTCTCTGGTTGCTTGTTTTTTTCAATAACTATGGAGGTAAAATGATAGGTTTTACTCTCGTAATTAGAGATGCCAAAAGTTAGTCCATAGGTACTAATATCATTCTGATCGAAATTGGTAACCAGATACTTTTTAAGATTTAAAGCAGCAGCATCAAAAACCGGCAAATGCCAGTTTAATTCGAGCATAGAGTGACGTACATTAATACCATAACTTCCTAAAAAGCGTTCCCATTGTAATTTAAATTTCATTGGAATACCTTTTACAATAAAGGATTTCCACGGCGTAATTGAAATTTTACCAATTTTATTTTCGGCACATAAATCGCACATCGCCTTTAAAAACCTGATGTCGTAGCGGTTATTCCTCCAGTACAATCCTAACCAATATTTATCGCCAAAACGATTCATACCTTCATAATAAGGAAACGGATAAAAAGGCACTTCCAAAGGTCTGTCTACTGTTCTGTTATTGGTATCTACAGCATCACTAACCAGCTCAAAAAGGGTTTCTACATTTTCAGACTCTTCAATTAAGACTTTTTCAATAGCGTGTTCTATTTTATCCATATCCCAACTATAAATCAAAGCCGGATACATCACTGTTTTTTTCCATTCCGGAAGTCTTACATACAAATACCAGTAATCTTCGTGTTCTGAGGCGATAAAGTTTACATTTCCTGTAAACAAAGGCACTAGTCGCTGCTTTGGGTCTGTAATATTGACGCGAAGTTTTAATTTATGCTTAAACTGCTCTAAAACATATAAATACCTATCACTTGTTAACCAGGAGGTACTTGGCAAAATATCAGCAGAAACATATGACGATACAATATTTTCCATACCATCACGCTTGGGTTTAATAAACTTTATTTTATCAAACTGACTAAACTTAGATTCATCTATTTCCTCCGGAAAAATAATATCCTGACGTGAACCAAACGAAATAGCATCTAAACCTAAACCTTCTGCGGCTTCACAAATATATTTTAACTCGCCCGGAGAAAGCACCCCTCCGTTGATTCTTAATCTGTATGATTCTTTTGTCTTGATTTTCATAGTTCTTATGCTAAAACCTTCGTTCCATATAATAGTTCTCTAACCTCAGTTTTACAACTTCCGCAACCTAAACCAGCTCCCGTTTTATTACAAAGTTCGGTAAAGTCTGTACACCCTTTACTAATAGCTTCTTCAATATTTCCGGCGCCTACCTGACTGCATGAACATACCAGTTTACCTAGAACAGGCACATCGTTTGAAGCACCTCGAAGCAAAGTATCCCGTTTATCGGCCATTTCAATTTTACTCTCTACCATGGTTTTAAACTCGGCAAACTCATTTTTATCGCCCATTAAAACCGCGCCAATTAATAAATCGTCCTTAACAATGCATTTTTTATAGTACCGCTTCGAAATATCTGTAAATATGACTTCCTCATAAGAATCATCATTCTCAGGAACTTTAATCTCACCAATACTACACAAATTCAAATCGTTGAATTTTAGAATATTCATTAAAACCGAACCATTGTAGGCACAACTAACATCTCCTGCTATGTAGTTTGAAAGAATATTGGCTTGTTCTTCTGCCGCCGATGTAATTCCGAATAACTGATTGTTATATTCTGCAATTTCCCCAATAGCAAAAATATCTTGATGCGACGATTGTAAATGCTGATTCACCTTAACACCTCGTCCACAAACAATGCCATTTTCGCGAGCAATTTCAACATTTGGAATCGTTCCTATAGCATAAACAATGGCATTAGCAGTAATAAACTTACCACTTTTTAAAGTGATATTTAATTCGCCGGTATCCTCATCATCAAACACCGTGCTCACCTCATTATCAAAATAAATCTGAATACCTCGCTCCTGAACATCTAACGATAGTAACTTACTTGAAATCGCATCTAACTGACGTTCCATTAACCTTGAAGCACGTTGAATAATAGTGACTTTCACTTTTTTATGCTTCATGGCAGCTGCCAGCTCCAACCCTAACAATCCACCCCCAACAATCACAATATGCTGTTCCTCAGGTGGCAATCCGGTGGCGTCTAAATAAGCTTTAAAACTATCGGCATCACTTTTATTACGCATGGTAAATCGGCCGGGAAGATTAATTTGAACATCCTTTGGGATAAAGGCACGGCTTCCTGTAGCCAATATCAATTTATCAAACGTATGTTGTACACCGTGACTATCAGTCACAATTTTATTTTCGGAATCTATTTTATCAATTAAAGTTTCTGGGTGGATTTTAATTTCCAGTTTGTTTAATTCGGTTTTTTTAATTTTCAAAAGTTGTTCCCAGGTCAACTCTTCAGTGATATACTCAGGAAGAAGTACGCGATTATAAAACAAATTAGGTTCTTTTGAAAACACATGAATTTCATCTTCTTGGTTATTTTCTCTATAATTTTGAACAAACCTGAATGCCGCTGCTCCTGCGCCTACGATAATTATTTTCTCTACCGGTTTTTTATATTTTGAAACTGATACACGTGTAAATTTAAAATCAGGCTCCTTCGATTGCGGATCGATATGGGTGTTGGTTAAATTATTAGCCCTATTTAGGTCACTCTGCAATTGTTTTCCCCAGTGCATTGGTAAAAACACCACTCCCTTTCCTATATTTTCAGTAACCTTAGCTCTAACACGTACGGTTCCGTTTTCACTTTTTATTTCGGTAATATCGCCATCTTTAATTTTAGATAAATAAGCATCTACCGGATTAATTTCTAATACAGGTGTTGGATAATGCGTTTTTAAACGTGCCACCTTACCCGTTTTGGTCATGGTATGCCATTGATCTCGCACACGCCCTGTTGTTAATATTAACGGATACTCATCATTGGGTTGAAGCGATGTATTTATAATACCTGCCGGCACATTAAATATTGCTTTTTGCGATGGTGTATAGAATTTTTTATCCTGAAATAACCTTGGCGTTCCTGGATGTCTGTATTCCGAAACCGGCCATTGAAAGGTTCCTTCATTTTTTAATCGGTCGTAATTTAAAAAGGATACATCTATATTAGTACCTTTTGTCATTGCAGCGTACTCATCGTAAATCTCCTCGGCACTATTATAGTTAAACCCTCTGAAACCCATGCGCTGTGCAAAATCACAAAAGATTTCAACATCGGGTCTGGCTTCACCAGGCGCATTAATTTCCTTTGGTAAATACGAAATTCGACGCTCTGAATTGGTCATCGTTCCTTCTTTTTCTAACCATGCAGCAGCCGGCAATACCAAATCGGCGTAAGCTACAGTATCCGATTTATGAGAAATATCCTGAACAACAACGAATTTGGCGTTCTTCATGGCCTTTTCAATACGATGTGTATTGGGTAAACTCACTAACGGGTTGGTACAGGCAATCCAAATGGCTTTTAATTTTCCAGATTCTAAAGCATCAAACATCTGTGTAGCGGTTAATCCCGGGTTTGGTGAAATCTTTTCAACTCCCCAGAATTGCGCCACTTCCCGGCGATGTTCTTCGTTCATTAAATCTTTATGAACCGCCAATAAGTTAGCCATACCACCAACCTCACGACCACCCATAGCATTGGGCTGACCTGTAAGTGAAAATGGTCCGGAGCCAGGTTTCCCAACCTGCCCAGTAATCAAAGACAGATTTAATAAAGCGAGATTTTTATCGGTCCCCACGACACTTTGGTTTAACCCCATGGCCCACATGCTAATAAAGCCTTTAGACAAACCAATAACGTCGGCCGCCTTTCTAATATCCTTTTCGGGAACACCACATAATCTTGAAGCTTCTTTAACCGTAGTTTCACCTAGCTGTTCTTTATATTTATCGAAACCTTCGGTATAATTATTTATGAATTCTTCATTTATTAATCCACGTTCGAAAATGCTTCTTGCAATGGCATTATATAAAATGATATCGGTTCCAGGAATCAATTGCAGATGAATATCGGCAAAATTAGCCGTATCGGTTTTACGCGGATCTACCACAATAATTTTCACATCCGGTTTTTCCTCTTTATGTTTTTCCAGGCGGCGGAATAATATAGGATGACACCACGCTGGGTTAGCTCCTGTAATTAAAAAGCAATCAGCCAATTCAATATCGGCATACGAAATTGGAACACTATCTTCACCAAAGGTTTTTTTATAGCCTACCACCGCCGAACTCATACAAAGTCTGGAGTTGGTATCGATATTATTGGTTCCTAAAAATCCTTTGGTTAATTTATTGGCAATATAATATTCTTCGGTTAAGCTTTGTCCTGAAACATAAAAACCAACACTATCCGGACCGTGTTTCTTTATTATAGATTTAAAAACACTCGCAGCGCGATCTAAGGCATCATCCCAGCTTACACGTTCACGAGGATGTGAACGGCTCCAACGCATTTCTGGATATAAAATTCGGTCTGAAGTGTCGTTTGCCACATAATGCAGGTTCATTCCTTTTGAACACAGCATACCTTTATTTACCGGATGGTCTTTATCGCCTTCTACAATGACTTTATTATTACTGTCCTTTTTAACGATAATACCACATCCTACGCCGCAATACGAGCACGTTGTTTTTACTTCATTTTTTAACATAAACCACTGCGTTTTACACTAATTTAAAACATTTTAGCAACACAAAGTCAGGATACAATCATTATTAGTAATACGATAAAAAGAACCCTTTTCTTTTTTCAATTTACTAATTCAAGCAACTCTAACTTGCATTTCTAAAAGATGATGCTTTATTGAATTTTCAAAATTGAAAAGAGAAAACAGCATCCTTACACTTACAAAATTAAGTATAAATACTTAATTTTAAAAATTAAAAATACGTATAAAACAATAAATACAGTTTCGTTAAAGAATAAAATAACTTTTTAAGAATATGTTAAAAATTGAATAGAATTAAATACCAATATGAAACAATTAACAAATTTAAGATGAACAACAGTTAAACTAAATCGTACTCTTTAGCTTTATTACTTAACTCCATTAGATTTTTAACCTCTAATTTTTTCATCAAGTTAAAACGATGAACTTCTGCAGTACGCTTACTAATTTCAAGTTCTTCAGCAATATCCTTATTATTTTTCAACTGTAAAACAAGTTCAAGAATCTGACGTTCGCGTTTCGTTAAATTAAATGGATCGTTAATTTTTTTCTTAATTTTTGGAGTTTCCTTAACCGCATTACCGCTTACAAAATTATTCATGATAATAGCTGAAACATCTCCGGTAAAATACTTACCACCACCAGCAATACTATTTAATGCTTTTAGAAACTCTTCCTTACTGGCTCCTTTTAACAGATAGCCATCGGCACCTGCCTGAATAGCTTTTACTACATATTCTTCAGAATCGTGCATTGATAACACCAGTGTTTTAACATCGATTTGCTGCTCTTTTATTTTTTGAACAACCTCAATACCATTCATTTCTGGCATGCGGATATCGACAATTAACAAATGTGGATTTTGCTTTTTAATTACTTCAAGAGCCTCAAGCCCATTTGAAGCTTCATCAATGACCTTAATACCATCCTGATCTTCTAAAAGCGCCTTAATTCCATCTCTTACTAAAACATGGTCATCGGCTAAAACTACATTTATAACACTCATAATACTATCAATTTAATCACTAAAGCGACATTTAAAATTTAGAAAGTTCTTTATTAATATTATTTCAGCTAAGCTACTCAATATTTAAATGACACAGAAAGAACCTACGTAGCAAAAATATAAAATTTAAGTGAAAATACTTACTCTTTAATAGGAATATTTAAAGTTACCCGCGTGCCTTTATCTATTTCAGAATGAATAAAAAAGCGCCCTTCTATGTACTTTATACGTTCTTTCATAAAGGTCATCCCCATACCTCCATCACCTTCTTTTACTTTCTTAACCTTCGAAGGATCAAACCCCTTTCCGTTGTCATCTATAACAATACTAAGTATATTTTCACTATGTGATAACGACACTAAAATATGCGTAGAATTGGCATACTTAATCGCATTATTAATAGCCTCCTGAACAATTCGGTAAATATTAATTTCAACCAGAGAATCCAGACGCTTATTAAAGTCGGTTTTGTTAAATAGTACAATATTTTTCCCTGTTAATTTTGCCAACTCGTGCGTTAACTTATTTATCGCTGGAACAATACCATGATCGGTTAATTCTGGTGGCGTTAAGTTAAAGGTTGCCGTTCTTACTCCCTTAATAATATTAGTGGTTAACTCCTTTAAATGCTCAATTTTTTTAGCTGTCTTATCAATATCTGAAATATCAATACTTTCCAAATTATACTTTAATCCGGTAAGCATTTGTCCAATACCATCGTGAACATCCTTTGCTATGCGATTTTGTTCCTTTTCCTGATTTTCAATAATCTTACTGGAGATGATTTTCTGCTGATCCATCTTCTCCTCAAAACTCGCTTTAGTTAGGCGTTCTATTTCTAACTGTGCTGCTTTTCTGGTAGTAATATCGGAAGCAATAATTAAAAGTTCTGGGCGATCATCGCTTGGACTAAATGGAATGATAGCCATCTCTAACCAGATATCTTCATGATCTTTTGTAGTTGCTTTAACCTCGCCTTGCCAACCGGTTTTCTTACTTTTTGAAATGATACTTTCTAAAACCAACTGCTCTTTTTCGTGCACAGAAATCACTTCTGAAAAACTTGTAGTCACATTAAATCCTGAAAACTTAAACAATCGTGAAAATCGTTTTCCAATATGAACCACATTTCCACTTTGAGTAATACGAGCAAACAATAAAGTTTCATCCATGGCGTGATTTAAAGCACGTAATTCACGCATCGATTTCTCTTTGGCTACACTCAGTTCGTCAGCATCAATAGCCATTTGCTTGGCACGTTGTTCTGCCGATAATAATTCTGCCAAAGTCGCTCTAACCGACTTTGCTGTTGGCCAAAAAATGAATAAAAATTCAGCCAGTAAAATGATAAGCGTTAAAATAGTAAGCAACATCTCCAAACGACGTAACCAGCTCACTTTTTCATTAGCTTCTAAATCGTATTGATTTACAATTTCGTCCATCACAGACAAAAACTCACCTTCATTCTGCCTAACCTTTTTAATATCTTCAGAAAAAGCCGAATTCGGTAACGGCGGGACATTCTCAATATCTTCTATGATTGTTTGAGCCGAACGACTTATCGTATTGAATATAGGATTTAACTTTTGAAACTTATCTGAAATAACAGTACTATTATTCCCTGGAAGCCCTAAACTTTCGCTTCCTTCCTGAAGTGAATAATGCGACGTTTCCCAAAGTTTTAAGGTCGCCTTTATTTTATCTTTAAGTAGAATACGCTCTTTTAATTCCTGCTCGACTGAAAGTGCAACAATGTCCTTTGTAAGCTTCTGACTAAGCATACGCTGTCTTCCCGCAATGTTAATAACGGTCGAGTCACTTTGTTGCGCATTTAAATGCTTGCGAATAAGAATCTGGCTAACAATTACCGAAAGCGCAATGGTACTTAGGGCAATAATATACAAACGGCTTAACTTATCAAACGTACGCTGATCTAATGAATTACCGTTATTTGTCATTTTTAAATACTGTTTAAGAAATCGCTTGTTTTACCAAGGCTAAACTTTTATCTGAAAACTTAATTTTCAAGGCTTCCTCATGTCCTTCATCAGACATTTTAACCCATGTTTTTTGAAGAATATCAATAACCTTTTCATCTTCATGCTTAGCAGCAAATTCTTCAAAATAATAATCTAAGAACACCAGACAAATGACATCTTCAATAGTCTGACTTTCTTCATTTTTCTTGATTAATTTTTTATTAATTAAAAACGAAACGCGATCAATAAATTCATCTTCATACCCTACTTCCTTTAAAATTTCCGCAGTTAATTCGGCATGCATTTTTTTTAGAGTTTCTCGCCATTTTAAATACCCTACGCGATCCATAGGATACTCGTCTCTTGCAATTTTCCATCGGCATATATGTTGCGCTCTGGCTGCCAATTGCAAGGCTCTTGATGCATTCGGCTTAAACTGTAACAGTTTTTGAGACATGCGTTGCGAGTATAACAATTCTTTTGGAAAATCTAAACCATGACTGTGATACACATTAGGATCTTCTGAATTCTTTTTATCTATTAAGGCTATTGCCGTTTCAAATCTTGTTGGTTCCATTTGGTTTGGTATATATTAGTCTGAAAAGCCAATATACACATTTCCATCTTTAATTTTAACAGGATAAGTCGCAATTTTTAAATCATCACCGTTTAAATTAGAACCGTCTTCCAACGAAAAATTCTTTTTATGCATCGGGCAGGCTACTTTTGCGATCCCATCCTTATCTCCCACCATTCCTAGAGACAACACCATTTCCATTTTATGCGGACAAAGATTTTGTGCGGCATACCACTTATTTTTTCTAACAAAATTATAAACCGCTATCTGCTTGGTTTTGTACTTTATACAGGCTCCGCTATTCTCCGGAAAATCGGCAACGGTTCCCACTTCAAACCACGTTGTAACATCGGCTTCGGTTACTGTATTGTATTGACTAAGTATATCTTGCATTTTTAATATTTTTAGATTGAATAATTACCAGGCTTGTGGCATTTTTTGTTCACGCATTGGTACGAAAACCAAGTTATCGTCGGTATCATCAGAATTCACAAAATGTTTAAAACGTTTAGCAATATTCGGATCTTCGATGGCTTGTTTCCATTCGCATTCATATTTATTGATCAAACCTTTCATTTCTTGTTCTAAATCGTCTGCAATGCCCAACGAATCTTCAATCACCACCTTTTTCAAGTATTCAATACCGCCATCTAATTTTTCTAACCATGGGGCCGTTCTTACTAACGGACCAGCCGTTTTAATATAAAACATCAGGAAACGATCTAAGTATTTAATAGCTGTTTCATCATCTAATTGTTCGGCGAATAAAATAGCATGCTTAGGTGTTGCACCACCATTTCCGCACACATAAAGATTCCAACCACCATCTACAGCTATCAATCCGAAATCTTTACCTCTGGCTTCGGCACATTCTCGAATACAACCAGAAACACCTCCTTTTAATTTATGTGGACTACGTAATCCTTTGTATCTATTTTCTATCTCAATAGCAAAAGTGACACTCTCGTGCATACCATAACGACACCACGTAGACCCCACACAACTCTTAACCGTTCTCAACGATTTACCATAAGCATGACCACTTTCAAATCCGGCTGCAATTAATTCTTTCCAAATTAATGGTAACTCATGAATTTGCGCTCCAAATAAATCGATACGCTGACCTCCGGTAATTTTAGTATATAAATCATATTTCTTAGCAACTTCACCTAAAACAATCAATTTATCAGGTGTAATTTCTCCTCCAGCAATCCTCGGCACCACCGAATATGTTCCATTACGTTGAATGTTAGCCAGGAATCTGTCATTAGTATCCTGAATAGCAAATTGCTTATTTGGGGTTTCCATGGTAATCGTAGCGAAAATAGAAGCTAATGCAGGCTTACAAACCTCACAACCATCACCGTCACCAAATAAATTTAACGCTTCATCGTAATCTTTAACCTGATTCACTTTTACTAAATCATATAGCTCCTGACGGTTAAAACTAAAGTGTTCACAGATAACCTCTTTAACCTCTTTACCTAAAGATTTAAGCGTTTCGTTTACCAAATCGACCACCATAGGTTTACAACCACCGCAACCTGTTGTCGCTTTGGTTTCTGCAATTACATCACCTAAATTATTACTACCATTTTCGGTAATAGAACAACAAATAGCTCCTTTGCTTACGCTTTCACATGAACATACTTGCGCTGTATCTGGTAAATCCAGAACGCTGCCAAAAGCCGATCCGCCTTCACTTGCAGGTAAAATTAATTGCGAAGGATCTTCAGGAATTTTCATGCCGTTTAGATAAATCTGATGCAACATATTGTAATCGGAAGCATCGCCTACAAGAATCCCTCCAAGAAGTGATTTCCCATCTAAGCTCACGTTAATACGCTTATATAAATGTTGAGTTTTATTTTCAAAAATTACAGAATGTCCCTGACTTGCCGGCATAAATGGTTCGCCAAAACTTGCCACATCAACACCTATTAATTTCAATTTGGTAGACATATCGATATCTGCAGGCATTACAAAATCAGACTCTCCTAAAATCTGTTTAACTGCAACACCAGCCATATCATATCCTGGCGCCACTAAACCGTAAATCATCTGGTTGTAAAGCGCTACTTCTCCAATAGCGTAAATGTTAGAATCGGAAGTTTGCATTTTATTATCGACTACAATACCTCCACGAACGCCCATTTGCAAATCACAAGTTTTTGCTAATTCGTCTCTTGGACGAATACCAGCAGAAATGATTAGCATATCGACATCTAAAACGTCATCTTCACCAAACTCCATCCCGGTGATAGCCTCACCTCCCAAAATCTGATTGGTCGCTTTACTTAAATGAATATTTAAACCAATAGATTCTAATTTTAGTTTTAAAACCTGACTACTTCTGGTATCTAATTGTCTCGGCATTAATTTAGGAGCAAACTCAACAATATGTGGTTCTAAACCCATATCTAAAACCGCTTTACCAGCTTCTAACCCTAATAAGCCACCACCTAGAACAGCAGCTTTAGCATCCGGATTTTTAGCTTTCAACTCCGCTGCATAAGCCAACATACCTTCTAAATCCTCAATGGTTCTATACACAAAAACCCCTTTCTTTTCTACCCCCTTAATAGGTGGCACAAAAGGAGAAGATCCCGTTGCAAGTACTAAGTAATCGTATTCAAACTCCCGATCCTTAGCCGTAGTTATGGTTTTCTTGCTTCGATGGATATCTGCAACTCGCTCACCAGTTATCAATTCTATACCGTACTCTTCATACCATGATCTTGGCGCCATCTCTAAAGCTTCAGCATCTTGATTTTCAAAATACTCACTTAAATGCACCCTATCGTACGCTGGTCTTGGCTCTTCTCCAAAAACAGTAATTTTATAAGTCTGACTTTTAACTTCAGCTACAAATTTTTCACAAAACTTATAACCTACCATTCCGTTACCTACAACAATTATTTTTTTCATAACTACGTATTTTACATTACAAACATAAGTAAAAACTACGTAATTATACTTAATTAAATGTGTGAAAATTTCAAAATCAGTCAATTATTGACAAATTCACAAATTGAAACACATTTTTATACGTATTAATTAAAATAATAAGGATTCAACAATGAAAGAATTAAGTTTTCTAAATAGACGTAACTGAAACCACTATACTCTTTGATGCCGGCGTTTTGGCAGTATGCGCAAAACTATCTAAAGGGACCAAGATATTAGCTTCAGGAAAATACGTAGCACAACAACCTTTAAGAATATCATATCCAATCACCTTAAAGTTAGAAGCTTCGCGCAAAACACCATTAAAGTTGGATTGAATATTAACAACCTGCTTTTCTTGCAGACTTCTAGCATTCATATCTTCCCGATTCATAAATATAATACGTCGCTCATTGAAGACACCACGATACCTGTCATTTAAACCATAAATAGTCGTATTGAACTGGTCATGACTACGTATCGTCATCATAACCAACTCCTCCTCCTTTAATTTCCAAGACGGTAATTTATTAATAGAGAAATTCGCTTTTCCGGTTTTAGTATGAAATTGTCTAACACGAGCCCCATTAGGCAAATAAAATCCGGACGGTTGTTTTAATCTGTTATTATAATCATTAAAACCGTCAACGACTTCTTCAATATCCTGGCGTACCAAATTGTAATCGTCCTGATACTTTAACCAATTGATTTTAGATTTCTCTTTTAAAGTGGCATGAGCAACACCACAAACCACAGCAACTTCACTAAGTAATGCATTAGAACAAGGTTCTAAAATGCCTTTTGTAGAAGACACAATGCCCATGGAATTTTCGACACTTTGCACTTGAAGCCCTGATTTTTGATAATCTTTTTCGGCGCGCCCTAAACAAGGAAAGATTAACGCCTCTTTTCCGGTTACCAGATGTGAACGGTTTAATTTAGTGCTCACATGAACTGTTAAATTACAATTAGCCAATGCCTCTCCAGAATATAAGGTATCTGGTACAGCCGAAATAAAATTACCACCCAGCCCAAAAAATACTTTAGCTTTTTTCTCATACATGGCTTTAATGGCATCAATAACCGAATACCCATGCTTTGTAGTTGGCTTAAAACCGTATTTTGCTTCAATTTTATCTAAAAATTTTTGGGGTGCTGCTTCCCAAATCCCTACGGTTCTATCGCCTTGCACATTGGAGTGACCACGAACCGGACAAGTTCCCGCACCTTCTTTACCAATACTTCCTTTTAGAAGTAATAAATTAACCAGTTCCCGAATATTATCAACCGCATTTTCATGCTGTGTTAGCCCCATGGCCCAACACACAATAATCTTATTTTTATTTATGATTAAATCTAAAACAGTATCAAAAACCTCTTTTGAAACACCTGATTTCTGCAAACAATTTTCGAAACTATATTGTTTTAAATCATCAATAAAACTATCATAACCATGTGTAAATTCATTTATAAATGCTTTATCAAACACATTCCCTGTTTCTTCTTCTGCTTCAAGCAACTTCAATAAAATAGCTTTAAAAAAGGCCACATCACCATTTATAGTTACTGGTACATGAATATCTGTTAGCTTCGTTCCGCCGGTTAATAGCTTCAAAGGATTTTGCGGATTAGTAAATCGTACCAAACCAGCTTCAGCTAATGGATTTATAGAAATAATTTTTCCTCCGTTCTTTTTACACTTCTCTAGAGCAGACAACATTCTGGGGTGGTTCGTCCCTGGATTTTGCCCAACAACCATAACCAATTCCGCTTTGTATAAATCGTCTAAGGTTACTGAACCTTTACCGATACCTAAAGTTTCGGACAAAGCTTTACCACTGGCTTCATGACACATATTGGAACAATCGGGTAAATTAGCTGTACCAAACTCCCGAACAAATAATTGATACAAAAAAGCAGCTTCATTGGTAGTTCTACCCGACGTGTAAAACACCGCTTCATCAGGAGACTCTAACCCATTTAAGTGTCCAGCAACTTTAGCAAAAGCCTCATCCCAACTAATTGGTTGATAATGTGTAGCGCCTTCAGGGAGATACATGGGTTCAGCCAGACGTCCGGACTTACCAATTTCAAAATCAGTCCAACTCGCTAATTCATCAACCGAATACTGCGAGAAGAATTCAGTTCCAATAGTTTTATTCTGAACTTCTTCCGCCATAGCTTTCATACCGTTTTCACAGTACTCTCCAAGAACAGAACGCTCGTCATCAGGATCTGGCCAGGCACAACCCGGACAATCAAACCCGCCTTTCTGATTCATTTTACGTGACAACTTTAGGGCATCGGAGAAATTCATGTACTTAGAAACCTGACCTATTACTGAAGTTAAACCCTCAATTCCGGCACTATTTTTAGGTGGTGTTTTCACTTTTAAATTTGAAAACGTTTCGGGTGTTTTGGCTTTATCCTGGGCTGAAGAACTCATGTTAATCTAAAAATTGCGCTTTATAAGCAGCTTTATATTCGGTTTGGGTATCCAAATCTATGTTTTTAATATCATTAAATAAAATTTCGACTTTTGATTCATTAGCTTTTAATACTCGTTTTGCTCCGACATCTTCGGTTAGAGACTCTAATTCGGAAACATATTCAGCATCAAACAACACCGGAACACCTTTTTCTCCTTCAATATAAGATGTTGCAATAATCTGAGCTTTATTAGGCTTGTAATTGGCAATAATTTGTTCTAAATAATCTGTTGTGATAAACGGCTGATCTGCAAGAAGAAATAAAATGCCATCAAAGTTCAATTTAAAATCAGTTATATACTTAACCGCTTTTGAAATTGACGTGCCTAAACCTTGTTTCCAATCTGAATTATGAATAACTTCAATCGGATAGCTTTCAATTTGCTCACTTAGAATTTCAAAATTTGCACCTAAAACTACAAAAACAGGACTTCCTTTTACTCTTAAAGCTGTTTTTATACTGTGTTCTATTAATGTGGAATCGCCCCAAGGCAATAATTGTTTAGGTTTTTCCATGCGTTTTGAAGCGCCGGCAGCCAATATTACCAATGCTATTTCTGGAGCATTTTGCATGATTTTATTTCAATTTTGAATGAATCTTTCCTGATTTTTTACGAAGCGAATACGTTTCCCTGTTTCTGGTTACCGCCAATATTTCGGAAACTATCGACAATGCGATTTCTTCAGGCGTTTCTGAACCGATATCTATGCCTGCCGGACCGTAAATAACATCTAAAAAATCATCTGAAATATTAGGACAATATTCTATTAACTGCGATAACAAATCATCGCGACGCCTTGTCGCCCCTAGGAGTCCGATATAATTTGGATTTGAATTCTTTAAAGCCACCAGATACCGTAAATCTATAGCAAAATTGTGTGTCATTAATACAATTGCGGTTTGATTATCGATGTTTAATGCAGTGATATCTTCAGGAACAACAAGCTGTATAAGACGCGTGCCCGAAAAATGTTCAGCCGATTTTAATTCGCTTGTTCTGGCAACCACGGTAACTTCCCAACCGGTTAACAACCCGTATTGCGATAATTTAACGGCATCATGTTCTGCGCCAATAATAAGTAATTTGAAACAAGGCTGCATATTCTGTTTAAATACTGTTAACTGATTTCTTTCATCTTTCGGAAAATTATCAGCATTCATTGAAAATAACGTAGCATTCAAATCAACCACAGAACCCATGCCCTGAAATTCGCCTTCTTCCTTTTTGTAATAGGAAGAAATTTTAAAAGGTTTTCGGTTTTTAATTCCATAGAAAAATGCTTGATTAAAAGCTTCACTTGGATTAAAAAATTCTAACAAAATATACAAAACACCTTCGCAACCTAAACGATAACGCCCGTCGTAAGTCATCATTTTTGGTTGACCAGTTTCAAAAACACGTTCCGATTCGCGATACACTTCCTTCTCGACGCATCCGCCGCTTACAGCACCCTTCCAAAAGCCTCTATTATTCAACAACATCCGAACACCGGGGCGCCTGTAAGACGAGCCATCTAAAGCTACAACCGTCGCTAATACCACTTTAAAATTATCCTTTTTCCAGGCTATAGCGGTTTCAACAAGTGTTTTAAATTCGTGTGTCATAAATAGTTTTCTTAATTATGTTACCCCATAACAGGTTTATACGACATAAAAGGCTGATGATAATATCGTTCGCCAGTCGCCTGATACAATGCATTAGCTAAAGCACCTATAGCCGGTGGTAACCCGGGTTCTCCAAGTCCTGTTGGGTCGATATTATTTTCTACAAAAAACACCTCGATAGCTTCTGGCGCCTGCGAATGACGTATTAATCGATATTGATTGAAATTAGATTGCTGAGGCACACCATCTTTAAACGTTAACTGACTGTACAAAGCGTGACCTATGCCATCTATCACGCCGCCTTGCATCATATTTACTGCTGCGTCAGGATTAATGACAATACCGCAATCTACCGCGCACCAGACTTTTTTAATTTTTGGCTTATTGTCTTCCATGGCAATATCAATGACTTCAGCTACATAACTATTATGACAAAAATAAGCAGCCACACCACGATGAATTCCAGGTGTTTCCTGTCCCCAATTCGATTTTTCTTTAACCAGTTTTAAAACACCCGCATAACGACTGGCATCGTAATCATTTCTTTTTCCAATAGGATTGGAAATAGCCTTATCTAACAATTCCAATCTAAAATCTATAGGATCTTTTCCAGCCAGTTCGGCCACCTCATCTAAAAATGATTGCTCGGCACCTGCTATAAAATGCGAACGCGGTGCACGCCAGGCACCTGTGGTAATATTGGTTTTTGTACTCGCTTTTTCAGCAATATAATTTTCTACCGTTCCGGCCGGAAAACGATTTTCAAATACCGGACTTTCGGGTAAACCGGTTCCTTTTACTGAAAATGCAATTAAGTTGTTATTTTCATCTAATCCTGCTTTATAGGTTGCTAAATATGCCGGTTTATAGGTTCCCTGAGTCATATCGTCTTCACGGGTGTAAATTAATTTTACAGGACCACCAATTTTCTTTGAAATTGCCGCTGCTTCAACCCCGAAATTCACATATAAACGCCTTCCAAAACCGCCACCCATACGCGTCATATTTACTGTAATATCTTCAATGGGTAATCCTAATAATTTAGACACCGACCCTTCTAAAGCCTGAGGCGTTTGCGTTGGCCCAATAAGCTCGGCTGACGTTTCTGTGACGTTTGCGAAGAAATTCATTGGTTCCATGGTATTGTGCGGCAAAAAAGGCGCACTATAGCTACGTTCTATAACTTTAGTTGCTTTCTTAAAGGCTGCCTCAGGATTGCCGTCTTTTCGGCTTTCGCCCATTTCTGAAGCTAAGGTTTCTTCCATACGCTTTAAATGCATTTCGGAGCTTTCTGGTTCACTTACTTGTTCCCAATTAACTTGCAATGCTTTTTTAGCTTTCATTAGTTGCCAGGTCGATTTCCCAACAATGGCAATTAATTGTAAAAACCCCTTTTCATCAAAATACCCTGGTTCAGGGATTGTGATATCAACAATAAAAGCATCACTAATACCCGGCATGGTTTTAATGTCAGCTTCATTAAAATCTTTCACTTTCATTCCAAAGGCTGGTGGATGCTGAATCATAGCCAATTGCATGCCTTCACGTTGAAAATCCAATCCGAATAAAGGTTTTCCAGTTACAATTTTTTTTCCGTCAACATTTTTAACACTTGTCGAAATAAGCTTAAAATCTTTAATATCTTTTAATTCCACTTCTTCCGGAACCTCTAAACCTACAGCTTTTGAAGCAATCTCGCCGTAACTCATGGTGCGGTCGCCGTTAATTTCCTTGATAATCCCATTCGCAACCGTTAATACTGTTACCTCAACACCCCATTCTTTAGCTGTAGCCTCAAGCAACATTCTTCTGGCCGTGGCTCCCGCCATACGTAAAGGATGCCAACCTCTGCGAATGGACTGACTTCCGCCGGCTATCTGATTATTATAAAACCCCGTGTTTAATGGTGCCTGCTCCACAACAACATGTTTCCAGTCGACGTCGAGCTCTTCGGCAACAATCATAGGCATTGAAGTTCTTACATTCTGACCAATTTCAGGATTGGGCGAATAGATGGTTACTAACCCCGTGTCACCTATTTTAATGTAACCATTTATATCGAACCATTCGTTTGGAATCGCTAATGTTTCATCTTTTTTCCCTTCGGAAATACAACCCGTTAACCAACTAAAACCAATAAGCATACCACCACCGGCAGCCGTAGAAATTTTCAAAAATGAACGACGATTGTATTGTGTTTGTATTTTTGTCATCAGTTCTGCTTTTATTGATTAGATGCCGTTTTAATGGCTTGCTTGATTCTTACGTAGGTACCACAACGGCAAATATTTCCGCTCATGGCATTATCAATATCTTTATCGGTAGGCTTTGAATTTTCGGCTAACAGTGCAGCAGCATTCATTATTTGTCCGCTTTGGCAGTAGCCACACTGCGGCACATCGTGTTCTGACCACGCCTTTTGCACCGGATGATCACCATCTTCAGACAAACCTTCAATGGTTGTAATTTCAGAATTACCAATGGTAGACACCTCTATCAAGCAACTTCGCACGGCAGCACCTTGAAAATGTACCGTACACGCGCCACATTGGCCAATACCGCATCCGAATTTCGTTCCAAGAAGATTCAACTCATCTCGTAATACCCAAAGTAACGGGGTATCGCTATCTACATCCACACTATGGGAAGTACCGTTAATGCGTAATTTATACTCAGGCATTGTAATTTGTATTAAGTTAAAGGTTGTTTGTTTGACCAAAGTCAATTCCTTTAAAAATACAAAAAAGAATACTTGCTCTCGGCTTTTAAGTTTTTTTTAAGAATTAAAAACAAACTCTAAAGCCCGTTTTTCATTGTAATATACATTGCTTTTATCAATAAAACCAACATGTCCACCATTCTTTGGCATTTCTAAAAACAGATTCGGATTTTGTTTTGCCTCTTTCACTGGATAACACTCTGGCGATAAGAAAGAGTCATTCAAGGCATTAATAATAAGTGTTTTTGTCTTTATATTAGGAAGAAACTGTAAGCAACTACTTTTCTCGTAATAATCAGAAGCATCTCTAAATCCATGGGCTTTTGCGGTATATACCTCATCAAAATCACGTAACGTGTTGATGGTACAAAATTCTTCAAACGATAAATCTTTCGGATATTTTACCGCTTTATTCAATAACTTTTTCTTTAAATGATTCAGGAATCGATTCGCATAAGGGCGGTTTTTAGGTTTTAACAATTCCTTGCAGGAACCATTTAAATCTGCCGGAACCGACACGGCCACTGCAGCCTTTATCTGCTCAGGAACATCATTGCGTTCTCCTAAATATTTTAGAATAAGATTGGCTCCAAGACTAATACCATATAAATAAATTTCAGAATATATATTCAGACTAAAAACATGCTCAAGCACATCTTCCAGATCTTCAGTAGCACCTGAATGATAACTTCTGAATTTTAAATTATCTTCGCCACTACACCCTCTGAAATTCACACAAATGGCATCGGCATGATTCTCATTAAACAGCTTTGCCGTTGCGGTAAGATACGGGCGTTGCCCATTACCTTCCAAACCGTGAAAACACAAAATAAGTTTATCTGACTTAGCTGAAGCATAACTCCAGTCTAAATCTAAAAAGTCTCCATCTCTAAGTTCAATACGCTTGCGTTCCTGCTCAAGTTTTACCGAACGAATTAACCCAGAATAAACGGTAGAAACGAATCCGTTTCTAAAAACAAACGATGGACTATATGTACTATGTAATACCGGCATAATTAATTAACTTCTAATGTAGTAAATTTAAAATTCGTTCCATCAAACAACCCTTTATCGCTCAATTTCAATGATGGAATAACAAGTAAAGCCATAAAAGACAAGGTCATGTACGGTGCATACAACGTACTACCCAAATCTTTAGCCATAGCATCAAGTTTTGCATAAGCTTCTCCAACAGTTTTTCCATCTCCGTCACTTATAATTCCAGCCACAGGTAAAGGTAAAACCTGTTCTTCATTATCTGATACGGCACATATACCTCCTTTATTTTCAATTAATAAATTCACAGCTTTACAAATCGCTTCATCGGAAACGCCTACCGCAATGATATTATGAGAATCGTGCCCCACAGAAGACGCTATTGCTCCTTCTTTCAATCCGAAATTTTTAATAAATGCCATCGCTGGGATCTGGTTTTTATATCGGTTAACCACCGTCATTTTTAGAATATCCTTTTCAACGTTCGATACCAGATTACCATTAACAACCTTGGCCTCTTCAATTAGCTCATTGGTAACCAACTGCCCTTCCAATGCTTCAATAACTCGAATTTGCTTCGCAGAAGATTCTACTTTAAAATCTTCAATTGATTTTTTATCACAATTGAAATTATTCAGATTTTCGAAGGCTACCGGTTTAATTAAAGATGTTCCATTATCAAAAACCAACTCGCCATCCACATAGGTTTGAATGGTTTTAAAATCTTTTAAGTCTTCAACTACAATACAATCGGCAGCATCACCAACATTCAACAACCCGACATCTAAATTATAATGTTTCACCGGATTAATACAAGCCATCTGTAACACTTTAAACACGTCGACACCTTTTGCTGCCGCACGTGCACAAAGCTTATTTATATGGTCGATTAACAAATCATCAGGGTGTTTATCATCGCTACAAAACATCATGTGGTTATAATGCTGAGAAGCCAAACCGATTAAAGCTTCAAAGTTTTTCGCTGCACTACCCTCCCGAATTAAAATTTTCATACCTTTTTGAAGCTTCTCTAAAGCCTCTTCATATGTAAAACACTCATGATCCGTAGTTATGCCTGCGTTAATATATTTTGTAACAGCATCCCCTCGTAAACCGGGTGCATGACCATCAATAGGTTTATTATAATGTTTAGCCCAGGACAATTTTTTCATGACTTCGTCATCATCAAACAAAACGCCGGGATAATTCATCATTTCCGCCAGATATTTAATATCCGGGTTTTCAAGTAAGGTCTTAATATCATCGGAATCAATTACAGCTCCAGCCGATTCAAAAGTAGTAGCAGGTACACAGGAAGGCCCTCCAAAATTGAATTTAAATGGCACTTGTTTTCCGTTTTCAATCATAAACTCTACACCTTCAACACCAAGAACATTGGCTATTTCATGCGGATCGGAAACTGTAGCTACTGTACCATGAGTCACAGCCAATCGGGCAAACTCACTGGGCACCAACATAGAACTTTCGATATGTATATGCGCATCAACAAATCCCGGAAGAATATAATGATTCACATCATGGTCCTTTGCTTCAATAGATGAAATTTTCCCATCTGTAATAGTAACTTCACCTTTAAAAATTCGCTGATTTAATATATCGACAATTTGTCCTTGTACTACAGTCATTATTGAATTAATTCTATTTTTAAAATATGTTTCGTCTTATCGGTGACTTTAAATCGGTCGTCAGCACGCTTGCCAATTACCCAGACAATATTTTCATCACTACAAAACAACCAGGTATTTTCTTTATCAACCAACGAAAACTTCTCGTCTTTAAAATATTTACTCAACTTTTTCTTTTTGCCTTTCATCCCTAAAGGAGAAAAAGCATCACCTTGTTTTTTCTGACGGATAGTAAGCGGACTATGCAGTAACGCTTTGTCTATATAAATGCAATTCTCATGATGTTGCGTATCTATAGTATCGACTTCAGAAAACTCCAGAAATCCATTAGGGATTTTCAAAGTTGTATTCGTATCTAAAACCTCTATATATTCTTCGGAAATTTCATCTGAAAAACTATTCGTAAGAATTAAAATATCGCGATCTTTAATTAATCGATGTGTTGCCGAAGCGACATATTTTCCGGGCTGCGCCGAAAGTAAATTTAGAATATCATCCCATTGGGTGAATCCGTAATCTTTAAAAATTTCATACAAATACGCTTTGGGTTCTGCTAGTTTTTTAAAGGCTTCAACTTTATATTTTATATGCTGATTGGAAACATCTTCAATAGCCTCCTTCTGAAATTTTTCGATTGCATCTTCAACAATACGCGACGTATCATTTAAATTACTTAGTGTATTCTGAAAACTCTGCAATAAACTTGGGTTAATCTCCTTAAGAATTGGAATCACATCGTGACGCAATTTATTTCTTAAATATTTAGTGGATCTATTACTGCTATCGTCCCGCCATTTAATCTTATTGCTTTTTGCATAACCGGCAATCTGTTCGTTTGAAAAAGGCAATAACGGACGCACGAAAATATCGTTTACCTCCGGAATTCCGGTTAAACCTTCCAAACCTGTACCACGCGTAAAATTGATTAAAAAGGTTTCTAAGTTATCATCGGCATGATGGGCTGTTAGCACATAATCAAATTTTAACTGCTCTGACAATTCAGTAAACCAATTATACCTTAACTCGCGAGCCGCCATTTGTATAGAACGCTTGTTTTCTTCGGCGTAAGCCTTGGTATCAAAACTTTCTACAAAAACTTCCAATTCTAAATCTTCTGCCAGTTGCAACACAAAATCTTCATCGGCATCACTTTCATCTCCTCGTAAATTAAAATTACAATGGGCCAGCGCTATATTCAGGTTAGACTTTACACAAAGCTGTGTTAACACCACGCTATCAATTCCGCCGGAAATGGCAATGAGCAATTTACTCTCCTTTAAGAACGATAAACGAGATTCTATATGGTCTTGAAATTCTTTAAGCATGTTTCAAATATACAATAATGCCTTTTGAAAATGATATCCTACAAGCATTTAAAATGCAACAAAATTTTAGTTTTAAATCTCGAAATTTAGTATCTTTTAATAGTAATTTTAATACGTGAGGATTATGAGCACAATTGATAAATTAAACGACAAAGCAACACAGATTGCTTTCAACAAAAAGGTTATTTCAGCGTCTCAACAACTTCATCCTTATGTTAAACACCGACTTTACATTGCTGAATCGACCGGTATTATTCCCAGAAAAATGTATTCTTCAAATGGTGTAGTAGATGACACGCTCGTGGCTTTTTACGAAAAAGGCTATGATGTAGATATTGACAACAATACCCTGAAAATGAAGCTTTTTAAAATGGTTAACACTCAGTTGGACAGCATTTACGAAAAAGAAGCCTTTCATAAAAACACCATTAGTACACGTAACCTTTTAGAAGATGAATTGAAAGCGCTTGAAGAAGAGTATACCATTGACGATGGCTTTGATTATGTGATGAATGAAGACCTTAATGATATCTCCTATCAACAAAACGGTCATGATAAACACATGTTCTTATATGATGATAATAACCACTCTATACTCAATGCTTTTAATACAAAAGCATCAAAACGCAACAATTCGCAACAGGTTATAGGTAATATTTATAGTCGACTACCTATTAATGTCTCGAATATTATTGATTTGTATGTCTTTGGAAAACTAACCATAAAAGATATTGCTTCCATAAAGCACATTGAAGAAAAACGCATTGACACTATTATTAACTGGGTAAAAAAAACCTTTGAAACAAATTTAGATTAGTCCTCCAACACCTGGCGCATGGCTTTGGCTTTCACAAGGCACTCTTCATATTCCTTTATCGGGTCGCTTTTTGCTGTAATAGCACCTCCAACGGAATAGGAAACGTATTTTTTAGGTTCATTATAAAGAATACTTCTAATCACCACGTTGAAATCGAAATTTCCGGTTGGAGAAAAATACCCCACAGCTCCGGAATATAGCCCGCGTTTGGTTTCTTCCAAAGCTTCAATAATTTTCATTGCCGAAAACTTTGGTGCTCCGGTCATGCTTCCCATAGGGAATGTGGTTTCAATTATGTCCACCGGATGCGTTTCTGGTGTTACTTCCGATTTCACTGTCGATATCATTTGATGCACCTGATCGAAGGTGTAAATCTTACACAACTCTTCGACCTCAACACTACCTCGAATGGCGGTTTTAGATAAATCGTTACGCACCAAATCTACAATCATAATATTCTCACTGCGCTCCTTTTCATTTTCAACCAACTCCTTTTTCAGTTGTTCATCTTCAGCCAAATCTTTAGCGCGCTTGGCAGTCCCCTTAATGGGTTGAGAAATGACTTTGTTACCTTCTTTTTTTATGTAACGCTCGGGTGAAGCCGATAATAAATATTTATCGTTACATTTTAAAAATGTGGCAAATGGCGGATTAGAAATATTGTTTAGCTTATTATAAATTTCCAACGGTTGAATCTGAGTGTCTTCAGCATAAAATTCCTGACAAAAATTAGCCTCATAAATATCACCACGGTGAATATGGTTCAACATAGCTTTCACCTTTTCCTGATAGGCGTCTTTATGAATGCGAAGGTGAATTTTTATAGGATCACTTTGTAATTGTTTTTCAGAAATATCAACTGACATAATATCTTCAATGTCAATATCCATTTCATCATCTACCATATTTAAATACAGCATTTCAACCTGATTATCTTTTAAAAAGAATAAACGTTTTGGCTGAAAAAAGTATAAATCAGGAAACTCCAAACCATCGAAATTTTCAGATTTTAAAGGCTCAACAGCATTTTTTAAATCATAGGTCAAATACCCAAAAATCCAATCTTTGGCCTGAGTTTGATAGTCTTTTAACTGCTCGAATGCCTGTGTATAATCAGTTTTAATACTGGTAAATGCATCAACTGCTAACACAGCGTCATATTGTCCATATTGCTGTTTGTAATTGTTGGAATCCAACCAAACAACATCTTCAAACTGCTGACTCCACAACAACAATTTTTGCTTAAACAACTGAATGTCTTCGATATGACGATTTTGTACTGCTCTCAAGTGAAAAAATTATGGCGCAAATTTAGGTAGAATCCTTAAAAATTCACAAGTTTTGTATATTAGTTTAAATATTCTGTTCATGTTCACATTAAAAAACGACCTGCTAAAAATTGGCGTTAAAAAAACCGGCGCCGAATTATGCGAAATAAGTTCTGTAAAACACCAAACTCAGTTTATGTGGGATGCCAACCCCGATGTCTGGGCGGGCTACGCTCCTAACCTGTTTCCCATTATCGGAGCCTTAAAAAACAACACCTATTTTCTGGAAGACAAACCGTACTCATTACCTAAACACGGTTTTATTAGGGATAACGATAAAATAGAATTAGCCGAGCAAACTCAGGATAGTATAACCTTTAAACTTACTTACGATCAGGAATCTTTAATAACATACCCGTTCAAATTCGAATTTTTGATTACTTACAAACTAAACGGAAACACCTTAGATATTATTCATACCATTAAAAATCTGGACAATAAAACCATGTATTTTTCCTTAGGCGGGCATCCGGCATTTAAATGTCCTGTTTACAACAACGAAGCCTATGAAGATTACAACCTGGTTTTTGAGCATACTGAAAATTCAGAAACCCATATGGTTAGCCTTTCGGACGGACTTATTTTTGACGAATCTATTCCTTTTTTAGATAATTCAGATACCATAAAACTTAAGCACAATTTATTCGATAAAGATGCTCTAATTTTTAAAGATTTAAAATCCAGAAAAATCACTTTAAATAGTGCACATTCCGGAGATATTATAACCGTATCCTATCACGATTTTCCCTATTTAGGCATTTGGGCAAAACCAAACGGCGATTACGTTTGTATTGAGCCCTGGTTAGGCATTGCCGACAGTGTATCCCATAATCAGGACTTTAAAACCAAAGATGGCATTTTAAGTTTAGAATCAGGAAAAACATTTAAAGCTAGCTACCAAATCGAAATACATAAGACGCATTTAGTGTAAGTAGAATAATAAGCGTAACTTTGCCCACTATAAATTATACGTTTTGACTTTTAAAGATTTAAATTTAAATACCCCGTTATACAACGCCTTAGACGATTTAGGTTTTACAACACCTACACCTATTCAGGCGGAAGCTTTTAATATTGTTAGCTCTGGAAAAGACATTGTTGGTATTGCACAAACTGGTACCGGTAAAACTTTTGCTTACATGCTACCAATTTTAAAGAATTTAAAATTTTCAAAACAAGAAAATCCACGTGTGCTTATTTTAGTACCTACCCGCGAATTGGTAGTTCAGGTGGTTGAAGAAATTGAAAAACTTACCAAATACATCAACACCAGAGTACTTGGTGTTTATGGAGGCACCAACATTAACACTCAAAAAATGGCGGTTGCCGAAGGCTTAGACATTTTAGTGGCTACACCGGGACGTTTATATGATTTAGCTTTAAGTCGCGTACTTCAGCTGAAATCAATTCAGAAGCTTGTGATTGATGAAGTTGATGTGATGCTGGATTTAGGTTTCAGACACCAATTAATTAATATTTTTGATATCCTTCCCGAAAAGCGTCAGAATATTATGTTTTCGGCGACAATGACCGAAGATGTAGATGAATTACTAAACGATTTCTTCACCATACCAGAGCGTGTATCGATTGCGGTTTCAGGAACGCCGTTAGAGAATATTGAGCAAACGCGATATAATGTACCAAACTTTTTTACGAAAGTAAATTTGTTAGTTCATATTCTGAATGATGCCGAAACATTCAATAAGGTGATTGTTTTTGTATCGAATAAAAAGATTGCCGATAAACTGTTTGAGGAATTAGACCTTCATTTTAAGGAAGAATTGTGTGTAATTCACTCGAACAAAACACAAAACTACCGTTTACGAAGCATCGAACAATTCAGAAATGATGACAACCGCATTTTAGTAGCTACAGATGTTATGGCTCGTGGTCTGGATATTGAAAACGTAAGTCATGTTATCAATTTAGATACCCCAGACTTCCCCGAAAACTACATGCACCGTATTGGTAGAACAGGTCGTGCTGAACGTAAAGGTAAATCTATTTTACTGTCAACTGAAAAAGAACAGGAAGCCCGCGAAAACATCGAACGTTTAATGAACATGGAAATTCCTGTTTTAGAGTTCCCTGACATGGTTGAAATATCAGAACAACTTTTAGAAGAAGAACGCACTAAAGTAAAAGAACGTAACAATCCTACGAAACGTAACGAAGAAGATGCTCCAGGACCTGCATTTCATGAAAAGAAAGCTAAAAATCAAAAAGAAAATTTAGGAGGTTCTTACCGACGTGAAATCGCAAAGAAATACAAAAAGCCCAAAACACGAGGCGATAAAAACTTCAATAAGCGTAATAAGAAAAAATAAGAAGAAAATCCCTGTCCAGAATGATTGAACAGGGATTTTTTATATCAATCAACTAGAATATCACAAGTATTAACACTTAATTGTATATCTACACTTTGGGAAGCTCAAGCACCCATAAAACCTACCATATTTCCCGCCTTTAATAACGAGTTTACCTCCGCAATTAGGACACGATCTTCCGCCTATCTGATTCTTCTTTTCTTTAACTTGCTTTTTTACCCGTTTTATATGCCTCCTATTTTCTTTTCTGTCAGTAATATTAGATTCCAATAACGTATCTGTAATCTGCTTCATGATATCAGGAGGTAAATAATCCGTTTGGGTTGATTTCTTTATAGCTCTTCTAAGCTTTTTGGTTTTTATAACCGGTAAAGACGATGTAACATGCTTTAACTTTCCGCTACCAGCAAAAACAACAACTGGAAAATATTCGATAAATCCAAAAGGTGCTAAAATCTCCTTTAAAGCAAAAACATGTACCCAATTCTGTTTAATTGGATTTCTGAGTTTCTTCTTGAATTTATAAATAGATTGCGTCCAGTATTCGGCATGTTCGTGTCCGTAAATCCAGCCTTTATAGTTTTTGGTTTCTATCACAAAAATTCCTGCCTTACAGACAACAATATGATCTATTTGTGTCGTAGAATCTCCGAATTTTAATAAAACATCATTTAAAACCAGATACTTTCGTTTATTAAGTCTGCTTAGCTTTTTTGCCACCTCATGCTCTCCTCGAGCTCCTATAATTCTAGGACGTATATTGCTCTTATAATGGTATGAAAACCCGTAAAAAATTAAAACAAAAAGAAGAATAACAATTGCCATTTCTAACACAAAAGTCTACCGTTTGGAGCTCTATAAAGTATTATAAAGGGTAGTAGATCCAACAGACACAATGCTGAAAGGAACAGGCTTAATCAACATCTGATCTTCATCCTTTAACTGCTGAATAGCTTTAACCACATCCATTCCTTGAACGACCTTACCAAAGGCAGCAAAGCCCTGTCCATCAGGATTACGTTTTCCCCCATAATCCAACTCAGGTTGATTACCTATGCAAATAAAAAATTCTGTGGTTGCTGTTCCGGGTTCGTAACGCGCCATAGATAAAGTACCTTCTTCATGCAAAATACCTGTTTGCTTGGTATTTTCATGTAGTACCGGTTCAAATGGAGTTTCTTCAGAATTAATTCCACCTTGAATGACTTCAATTTTCACATTATTTTCAGGTTGATTATCTAAACGAACTGTTCTGTAAAAACTAGCATCTTTGAAAGTCCCCTGTTCAATATGTTTTAAAAAATTGGCACAGGTTTTTGGAGCTTTATCATGGTACAACTCTAAAACAATATTTCCTAAATCTGTTTCGATTTCAATTGTTGTATGTTTCTCATGTTTACAAGACATAAATAAAAGAAGACTAAACGTTATTATTTGGAGATATTTCATTTATGAGATTAAAAATTAAGTTTTAATCGGTTTGAAGACATTTCAATACCGGCAATAAAACTCGCAAATGCCGTTACAGCCATACATACGCCTAAAGCTATAATAGCAATACCTATCCATTTTAATACATTATTAAATTTTTCAGAGTTTACAGCTTCTGTCTCGCTTTCCGGAATAGCTTTCCTGGTAATTAACGTTAAAAAGGTTTTAAAATGGTCTTTAACTAAAAGCCCTATACAGGCGATGACTGCCGATTTTGCAACTGCAGTTAAGAATGTAAAAAATAAAACTGATTTCATTATTTAAGATTAGGGGTTAAAACGCCCGCAAACTACATAATTATTTTTAAACAAAGGTTTATAATTGCACCAAGGTCAATTACAAAAACACACCTCCTGAAGCTTCAATACGTTGCCCATTAATCCACCCCGCTTCGTCTGTACATAAAAAGGCCACAATACTCCCAATATCCTCTGGCTCACCCACACGACCTAAAGCAGTGACATTAGACAGTAGTTTTCTTTTTTCTTCGTTCTTTTTATTCTCACCATTACCAAAATCTGTAGCAATAGCTCCAGGCGCCACAGCATTTGCTCTTATTTTTTTATACGCCAATTCCTTGGCCAGATAACGCGTAAACACGTCAACAGCACCTTTCATAGAAGCATAGGCAGACGATTTAGGCAACGTAAATCGTGCTAAACCTGAAGATATATTTACAATACCACCTTTATCATTTAAAAAAGGCACCGCTTTTTGCGTTAAGAAATACACGCCCTTTAAATGCACATTAACCATCTCATCAAACTGGGCTTCGGTGGTGTCTTCAAAAGGCACATATAACCCTGTACCCGCATTATTAATTAAAAAATCGAAATTCGGACTACCATTCTCTTCTTTCAGATAATTGGAAATGTTCTTAAAAAAATCATCAAATCCCGCTGTCGAACTGGTATCTAACTGAAACGCCTTAGCCTTTTGACCTAAGTCTTCAATAACCTTAACAACCTCCTTTGCGGCTGCTTCATTGCTATGATAAGTAATAATAACATCTAAGCCTTTTTTAGCCAGATTGATAGCCATATCTCTTCCTAAGCCACGACTTCCTCCGGTTACTAATGCTATTTTTGTCTTCATAATTTATTTCCTCTTTTTAAATATTTACTTCCACTGCCATTGGATATCATCAACATAAGTCGCTCCCAAAGACTGGATTTCATTTTTAAATACCTCTAAATCTTTAATCTTCTGTTTCGGAACAATTAATGCCAACTCGGTTGTTAGCCTGATAAAGACATGTTTTGGAAGTTCAATTAATTCCTTTAATTCGCTGGCATTTACTTTGGTTTCGACCGTAAAATCTTTAGTCTGTAAGCTGCCATCTTCTATGGTTAATTCAACTGTTTTATCAATTCTATTTTGATAATGCTCTTCGATATGCTTTTGAAAATGTTTCTTATAACGCCATTTGGAATATTTGGGGTAAAACAAAAACCAAACAACACCAATACCGGCAAACATTAAGCCTTCGGTTGTATTACCTAAGCTTACAACATAACCTCCTAATGCCACATAAATAATCGGGATAATGATACGGGAACGAAAACGTCTGCTTTTATGTGATTTGGATTTTGAAGAAGCATACAGCTGATATTCTAAAAAGTCTGCTTTACCTAATGTATAAGTTAATTTCATGGAAATATAAATATAAAACGAAGATAGTAAACGAAATGCTACTCGTCCTACTCCATTTTAAAATACGGATTGTAAATAATACCAATTATATTTCCAAAAGGATCTTTTACAGTAGCCGTCATGAGTTCTCCTCCAACATTAAAGGGCGCTTCATGTTCTGTTGCTCCTAAATCGAGCAACCTATTAAATGTCGCATAAATATCATCAACACCCCAATACGACACGACACTTTCCGCCTTATCTGGAACAGGCTCTTCTTCTGGCTGAAGTCCTAATTCAAACCCACCAATATTAAATCCTACATAAAACGGTTCATTAAAATACGGCTCAGTTTCAAAAGCTTTGCTATACCAATCGGTAGCCTGTTCAATATTACTAACCTTATAAATGGTTGTTCGAAGTCCTAACATGTTTATACTTTTTCATCTAAGATACTAAACATTCACCTTCAATGACCTACAGATTTAAACCAAATTACAAAACATCCTTTTTAAACAAAATGGATTCCGATTTATTTGTTACAACAATATTATAATTTCCTTTTGGCAACCCAAGATGACAACCTGCATCTCTTTTCTCTACCTCTGTTATATCAATGGGAATAGCCTCATGCAACTCCTCATTACTATTGAATGCAAGAACCATAACAGGAAATTCTAGATTTATCTTATTCATGTTTATTTCAACATCTTTATTTCCCCTTTCAAAAACCCAGTTTGGTCTTTTGTTATTATAAGTAGTCATTGGGTGAAACACCACTAAGTCCATCCTCTCTTCTCCCTTTTTGTAACCAAATGGTTTTGAATTCTTATCTAATAAAATTGAGTAGTTTTCAAAATTAAATGCCTGAGAAAAGATGTTACTATTTTCTCTTTTAGATTTTTCTGAATAAAACACTTGATCAATAGTAAAAGGATCTATCCCTGTCAATTGATGCAACCTACCTGCTAATGCTGCACCTCCGAAAAACTTAATATTTCCTTCGAGAGCATGACCACTTCCACAATGAATTAAAAACTTCTCATCAGGATTCTCTTTTATAATTTTAGCCATATTATTAGCCTGATCTATTTCTCTTACCTCCCCTCCAATATCTCCTTTAGTTTCATAGGCATGTATTTTAAAGCCAATTTTCAAAGCCTTACGAATCATGTTGCTAAACTGTGGATTCCATAAATACGTTCCAAATTCATATTTTGAATACCTCAAAGCATTCAATAAAGTATCTGATCCATCATTATATAAAGCTTCTACACATAAATTTTTATATCCTTTTGCATACAAATCTTTTAACAATTCTTCTGTGAAAATTCTGTGCGTAGCATTATAATGCATTTCGTTTATCATTATAATTTTTTCATTATTAGCCTGACTTAAAATATAGTCTTTTGCGTCATTTACTTTGTAAAGATTACGAACAGAATCTAATTGCTCTTGCTTATATTTTTTAGGCTGCGCATTGGTTGCTAAATCCCAATGTTCTAATGCCTTTTCATGATTAACAACATATGAATAATCGACCGAAGAATCTTGATAATCCGGATTTTCCCCAAGAACACTTTTCTCTATTTCATTGGTAAACTTATAGCGGTTTTCAAAAGTAATTTCCATTATTTCCACCTCTTTGGTTTTACACGATAAAACAACAAAGGACAATAGGGCGACATAAATAGGTTTTCTCATAAATGATTTAATTGAGTTGGTTAGAAAATTATCATGTAGGAAATATACTAAAAAATATTTTTAATTCCATGATTTCTTTTTACTACTTATAATCTCTCCAATTCCTATGCTATCATCGATTTTTTTATAGATTTACAGCAATTAACTACAAATCTCATCTTCTTTCATGAATCAACCTACAACCTCAACCCAACTTCAAAGCAAACCCCATTTTCATATTTTAGACGGCTTAAGAGGGATTGCCGCATTAGCGGTAGTGGTGTTTCATTATATGGAGTGGATTTACTACGACGACTTTTCTAAAAACTTTATAGCTCACGGATTTCTGGCTGTAGATTTCTTTTTCTGCCTTTCGGGATTTGTAATCGCTTATGCTTACGATAACAGGCTACCACAAATAGGACTAAAATCGTTTTTTACATCCCGACTTATACGATTACATCCATTAGTTATTTTCGGGTCTTTAATTGGTTTTATTGGCTTGTTGATTGATCCTTTTGAAAATCATGCCGAGGGATATTCGATTGCTAAACTACTTTTAATTTTAATCTGCTCTTTATTTGTTATTCCGCTACCTGTAATGAAAGAACGTGGCTTTAATTTATTCAGCTTAAATGCTCCTGCATGGTCTTTATTCTGGGAATACATCGCAAATTTGCTGTATGCTTTCATTCTCATTAAATTATCTAAAAAAGTACTGCAAGTTCTATTAATTCCTGCGGCAGTTGCACTTATTGGGGTGAGTTATTCTTCTGAAAATTTACTTGGCGGCTGGAGCGGTGGCACTTTTGCAGATGGTGGTATAAGAATGTTTTATTCTTTCCTTGCCGGGTTGGTTGTTCACAGATCTGGTTGGATTATTAAAAACAAATTAGGTTTTATTGGATTATCTGTGCTATTAACTGCTGCTTTTGTGATGCCATGGGGTTCTCTAAACTGGATAACCGAAGCTTTAGTGGTTTTGTTTTATTTCCCGTTATTAGTATCTCTGGGAGCTGGTTCTATTCTATCTGAATCTTTCAAAAAATTGTGTATGTTTTTAGGAAACATCTCGTACCCGTTATACATGACGCACTATGCAGGCATCTGGTGGTTTGGCAATTACTATGTTACACAAAACCCTTCGCCTGAAAAACTAGCCTACATAATCATTTTCGGAACCATCACGATGGTACTTTTCAGCTGGATTGTCATGAAATTTTACGATACTCCGGTTCGCAATTACTTAACGAGATTAAGACAGAAAAGGTAAGTTTAAAATACCTATAATTACGGGGCATATTACAGAATTGAAGTTATAAAAACGAAAATCTTCACCCCGACAAACACCTAGCAAATCTTAAACTGTAGAGATAGACAAAATGACTAATTAACACCATTCATCCATAACTAATTGAATTTCAAAAATTAAATTTTAATTAGACAAAATTATTAACTATTTTAAATAAAATTCTGACTATGGCTATGGATCAAATAAAATGGGCAAAGACACTCAAAACCATTGGTTTACACACTTTGTTTTGGTTACTGATTACAACCTATTTTGCATGGGGTTTTGGGCTTAATATAAATCCTAAAAAATCGTTTATAAATGCAAGTTTGTATTTACCTGGATTTATGATTATGGCTTATTCTCTTGATCATTTGCTAATACCCAAATTCTTACTTAAACGAAAATTCATCTCATTTACAGCAGGACTTATCATCACAGTATTACTATGTGGGGCTTACACTTCCTTGGCACAAATCTCTATAAATATTAATTCACAATTAAAAGGAATGACCGTATTGATAGGTAAAAATGTTCTGCCTTTTTTTCATGTTGGTGGCATTGTAATCTCTATAAAATTGTTACAGTACTGGTATGAACAAAAACAACAAACCTTGGAAGCCGAAAAACAAAAGTCGCAGGCAGAATTAAAACTTTTAAAAGCGCAGCTGCACCCGCACTTTTTGTTTAATACACTAAATAATTTATATTCTCACACTTTAGAACAGTCTATTCATGCCCCTGAAATAGTTTTAAAACTATCTTCATTACTTCGATTCATGGTTTATGAAAGTGATGTAGCCAGAATTCCGCTGGTAAAAGAGATTGAACTTCTCAGAAATTACATTGCTTTAGAGCAATTGCGTTATGGAGACCGCCTAGACATATCGATAACCATTTCTGGCCAGGTTAAAAATTTCCAAATAGCCCCCATGCTTCTGCTCCCGTTTTTAGAAAATGCTTTTAAGCATGGCACGAGTAAACAAATAGACCAATGCTGGATTCGTCTGGATATGATATTAAAAGAATCTGTAATGACATTTAAACTGGTGAATAGTATAGAACATCTTAATAATAAAAACACAAAACATAGCGGTGGCCTGGGATTACAAAATGTAATGCGAAGATTAGAGTTGCTATACCATGGGAAATATAAATTTAAAACCAACTTACTAAATGATGTTTTTATTGTTGACCTGGAAATTGAGTTAGAAGAACTACAAGAAGAATTTAAGGATAAACTAATCAAACAACACTCATTATGAAACACAAATGTCTTATAGTAGATGATGAGCCCCCCGCAATTAAAGTATTAACAAATTATATTAAAACTTTAAACCAGCTGGATATTGTTGGAACTTGTGTTAATGCCTTTCAGGCCATCGAGCTTTTAAACGAACACAAAATAGATTTAATGTTTTTAGATATAAACATGCCCAAATTAATTGGCACTGATTTATTAAAATCCCTTCGCTACCCACCCAAAGTTATATTTACAACAGCTCACAAAGGGTACGCCATTGAAGCCTTCGACCTTGATGCCATAGATTATCTTCTTAAACCCATTTCCTTCGAACGGTTTCTGAAAGCTGTTAATAAATATTCTCAGTTAAATGCAACTGAATCTGAAGAAATTATAGATGATTCAGGGTTTTTATATTTCCGCTCTGATCGAAAAATGATTAAAATTTTTCTTGAAGAAATACTTTACATTGAAAGTTTAAGAGATTATATCATCATCCACAAAGAGGATTGCACAACGTTGAAGGTCAAACAAACACTGTCTTCGGTTGAAGATATGCTTCCTAAAAATTTATTTATTCGAATTCACCGATCATTTATTATTTCCATCAATAAAGTTACTGCCTTCACAAAAAATGATGTAGAAATAGGTAAAATTGAAATTCCTTTCGGCAAAAATTATTCAGAAATGGTTCAAAAATTGGCACCTGGCAACTATAATTTAGAAGATTAGAATAATTGCCAACTAAAATTTATTTCCCCTAATTAACCATAAAATACGATTTAAGTGATTTGTCGCATTTATCTGCTTATCTATCTACAAAATTCAATAGTACACCTCATTTAATGTTTTCTCTCCTAAATTGCATTTAATTTTATAACGTCTTCAAAACTAAACTGAGCTTCTTCCTATACAACCGCTTAATAATTTCTATTAACACTAAAACTTAGGAAAATGAAAACATTAATCAACAACTTAAAGAAAGTAATGGCTCTTGTCATTGTATTTAGCTTTTGCTCTTGCAGTACTAATGATGACTTATCCAATGCATCAACAAGTACTAACAGCTCCTTAAAAACCAGTTCGGATAAATTCAATGTCTTTAAAGGTCCGGAAGTACAATACCTTAATGGCAAAGCCCGCTCCTGGATTAGTATTAACAAAGAAGGATTTCCACTGGAATTAGCAATTGAATTCACACCTGATGTCTTGGTAGATTTACCAATACCTACAGACGGAGAAATGGTAATGCCTGAAAATAATATCTTGCCAGGAACGCTTGTTGAAGATGGTGCCACAGTTTTACCTTTACACAGCAAAGCCAAAGAAGTAACCCCTTTTGAACATATTGGTTTAAACTTTCAGCCCATGGGTCATGATCCCGGATTTAACGTTCCTCATTTCGATTTACACTTTTATGCCATTACTTTGGAAGAACGTTTAGCAATCCCAACCTACGATCAAAATAATCAAGATATTGTTGATGCCTTCAATCTTTTTCCTGATCCAACAAAAATGCCAAACGATTATGTAAAACCGCCATTAATTCAAGCCTCGTATCCTAATATGGGTAAACACTGGCTTCCAATTTCCTGGTTTATAGGAAGCAATACATTTACTCACATTATGGTTTATGGGTCTTATGCTCAAAAAAACACGTTTACTGAACCCATGATAACCGTTGATTATTTATTATCAGGAGAAGAGTTTAGTGGCACTTACTCCCAACCGCTTACCTTTGAAGAACCCGGAAATAACTACCCGACAAAATACAACATCTATCACGATGAATTAAATGGCAACATATACATTACGCTGAGCGATTTTGTTACCAGATAATTTTAAAGGATAACTCTTAAACAAATAAAAAGGGAGCATTTAATCATGTTCCCCTTTTTATTTGCTTTAATCTAACTCACTGGAAATTTTAAAGAAACTCTGTCTGATTCCGACAGTTTATTAGATAACCATGTTCTATCGGTTCCGCATCGCCAAAGCCATTCTAAAGGCCCGTATTTAAACTTGCTAAACCACCATTGAGCAAACAACATTTGCATTATAAAAAACAGTAGCCCTAAACCAAGAGCAACAGTTCCCGACAATTTTAACAGTAATCCTAAACCATATCCGTAAAACACAAATAAACCAAATACCGATTGAAACACATAAGTCGTCAAACCCATTTTCCCAACTGGTATTAAATATTTTATAAATTTTGAAATGAAATTCGATTTATAAGCCAAAAGCAACAAACCTATATAAAATAAGGGCATAAAAATATTTGAAGCGTCCTTAGATATCCCTCCTAAAAACTGTACAAACTCTGAATAATTAGACCTCGAAAAATGAAAATTAATCCAAACTAAAGGCATCCCTATACTAAAGGATACTAAAATCAATCTCTTCAAAGGAATGTGTGCCAACCTCTCGTGCCACTTTCTTCTTCCTACCCAAAGCCCAAGAAGAAACAATCCGGGAACAATCCACATTCGTCCACTGGATTTCAAATAATTATACTTATTAATAAAACCTGCAGTACTATTAGATATTAATAACTTCTTATACTCCCCCTCAAGAACCAAATCAAAATAACTGTTTGCTAACTCTAATTTGGTCTTTCCGCCTGTATTTTGTGGTGCTGCCTCTGTCTTCTGAAAAAACAAAGCACTCCCTTTTTGCAAAACAGCAGGCCCATTAAGAGCTAAAAACAGTCCTGCCACAAAAATTATTTTCGTTGGGATTTTTCTAAAAAGAATTAAAATTATTCCAAAAACAGCATAGACTGTTAAAAAGTCTCCTCGATAGTGAATGTGATGCACGTAACCGATAACAAAAAGCAACACCAAACGCCATGCAAACTTCCTAGAGCTCGCATCTTTTTTCCCATCTAAAATTAAATAAAAACTAAGTCCGAAAAGCATTGAAAAAATGGCATAAAACTTCCCGACAAAGAAATTCCTAACCATAAAACGGCTTAATTCGTCAACAGGGAAAAACATGTTAAAACCATTATATTGAGGAGGCACTAAACTCGCCAGATACCCCTGAAACATATGCGTCATAATGATGCCAAATAAAGCAAAACCTCTTAATGCATCTATTTCCCTTATTCGTTTCATTATCCTAAAAATCTTGTTTTACATTTTTAAAACAAAATTATCATTTTATCACTCCCGTCTTTTTAAAATCAGTTGAATTAAATCGAAAAATTCAAATTCAACAACAAGTTTATCTGAAGTTAGCTCCCTTATATAAACGCCCGGAGTAGAGTTATCCATAAATATAGAATCGCCTTCAACTTTCCAGCTATGCACTATATCTGAATCTATATACAGGGAATCCTTTGTAAATTTTGCCACATGCAAAATTTTAGAATCCGGGTCTATTAATTTTCCGGTTTTAATTTCTATTTGCGAAACAATATCCCAGGTTCCTAAAAAATCTTTCTTCTTGTGGCCTTGTTCGCAACCTACAACCAAGAACACCGTAAGTATAAAAATTAACTGTTTCATTTCCTCATGATTTAAAATCAACTAATTTTTCAAAAAATTGATTGAACAATTTACGAAATTAAAACAGTCTTTAATATTATTTATATTTAGTTATTAGACTTAATCAATCCGATATTTCTATTACCTCGTATTGCCATAAATCTGAACTTTTATAGCTTTTAAGAATATTAGGTGATTTAATTGCTCCCTTAATTAAAAAAGGAGAAGGTGTCATTGTAAGTAAAGCAACTGGTATTAGAAGTAAAGCAGAAGCATCTCCTCCAGAAAATGCTAAAATTGCCAACTCAATACCTCCAATCAAAAACCCTGCTCCCAGATAATAAAGTGATCCATTTATTAAAACAGACATCACCAAAGGGTGCTTTTTTATTCTTTCTATTTGGCTAAGCTTTATTTCTCTGTTCTTGATGTAAATGGTTTCATCGTCAATTATTTTAAACCTTCCGGTTAATTTTTCTCCATCAAAGGTTTTAATACGAATCCTTTTATTTTCCTTAATAAGGATACTTTTAGATATTTGCTCATTATAAATATTGAGCCCATTTTCTTGAGCAATCAGGCTATTAAAAATAACTATATTGAAAATTAACAACATAAATTTTAACATGACAACGATGATTTAATTGTTAGTATAATTACTTAAAAGTTTATCAATAACAACATTATAGAACATAAAACTAGTTTAGTTGCCGTTTCTAAATCCGGTTTAAACCAAATTCCACTTTCCCCATTAAAAGCAATAGCTCCTAACGAGATACCATCTTCTATTAATTCATAAAAAAGTGCATCTTGATGAATCTTCCCTTCTTGATTTATATTGTAGTTACTATCCAAATTTGATGGTATCACTTTTATTGTTCGATCACCCTCTGTAAGGCTACCTATTTCAAAGAAAATTGAAGGGTTCTTGGGTTTAACTAAACTGATATTCCACTTTTTTAAATTTTCCAGATTAGTAATTATAGTTCCTTCAATCATTTTAGGACCAATAGAATCTATTAAGTGTTCTTCAGTATCAACCTCTAATCCAGTTTTTAAAATTCTCAAAGCGTTATTTTCTAAATAGTGTGTTTTTACAGAATAGACATATTCTTGTGTCGATTTTGCTTCTATTTTAACCGTATTATTATTTAAATCCGTTAAACTAATTGAGATCTTTTGCTTTTTTAAAGCATCAGAATCTGGAGCATTTTCCTTTATTTTGGCTACTCCATAATTAGGTATTTTAATTTTATATGAATTAAACAAATATGCTTTAGGATAGACAAGATCTAATTTTTCAGAATTACTTGGGAGCGGTTCAAAAACGCTTGTAGTATTCTGTGCCAATACCGATGTTGCTATCAAAAAAATAATACCAAACCATATTGTTTTAAAAAAAGAAAACATTTTCATATTAACATATTGTTTTATGTATTCATGTTATTTACATAGTTCATAAACTCCTCTTTATACTTTTGGCCAATTGGAATTTTGTTATCACCTATACTTATTTGATTTCCACTAATACTTGACATTTTTTTAAAATTAATGGCAAATGATTTATGAGTTCTGATAAACATCTTCTTTGGAAGTGAATCTAAAACAGATGAAAAGGTTGCATTGGTTAATATATACTTATCATCCAAATGTACTTTTACATAGTCTCCCAAAGCTTCTATGAAGAATATTTTTTTTGAAAACACCTTATATAGTGTCTTGTTTGATTTAATTAGCAAATAATGATCTTCTTCCAGAGCTTTATCATTGGTGTATTTCTTTTCTATTACTTTATTTACAGCGGTAAAAAACCGTTCAAATGAAAAAGGTTTAAGTAAATAATCAAGAGCGTTAACCTCAAATCCTTCAACAGCATATTGCGGGTATGCAGTAGTAAAAATAACATCCGGAGGATTGTGAAGCGATTTATAAAACGTTAACCCTGTAACCTTGGGCATATTAACATCTAGAAAAAGCAAATCAATATTATTGTTTTGCTTTAAAAACTCAAGAGCTTCAAATGTATTTCTGCAAACCCCTTTAAGTTCTAAAAAGTCAATTTTTTCAATAAAGTTTATAAGAACCGTTTGGGAAGAAGGTTCATCATCTATTATTAGGCAATTTATTGTCATGATTAAATAATTTTAAGATTACCTTAAATGAGTCCTTGCTTTTTTCTACTATAAAATTATGAGATTTGCAATATATAATCTCCAGATTCTTTTTAACATTCTCTAATCCCACTCCCGAATAACCATTATCTTGCAAATTATTTTCAGAAACATTGTTTTCAATTTCAAAAATAAATTCGTTGTCATTTTGTGTAAGGCTTATGTGGATATAAGGAAGTTTTGTAGAGCTAGCATTACTATGCTTAAAACTATTCTCTATAAGTGGTAACAATAACATAGGGTAAATTTGATAATTCTCATCTTCTACATTATGACTAAAAATGATGTCTTTGTTTTTTTGATGCCTAAACTGCTGAAATTCAATATAATTTTTTAAAAATGAAACCTCATTTTTAAGAGTTACTAATTTGGAGTCTGAATCATAAATTACATACCTCAAAATATCAGAAAGCTGAACAATGGCATCTTTCGTTTCTATCTTTTTTTCAATAGCTAAAGCATAAATTACATTTAAAGAATTGAATAAAAAATGAGGATTTATCTGGGAACGCAACAATAATAACTCAGCTTGAATTTGTTGATTTTTTAACTTTAGTTCTTCATTTTCCTTCTTATTAAAATAGAACCAATCTACAGAAAGCTTAATTAATGTAGTACCCACTAAAAAGACACTAAAAATAGAGATGAGTTTCACACCTGAATGGTAGGAAATAAAATAGTAATCAGGAAAGAGATAATCAATAAGATAAGTATAGAACCAAATATTTAATTGAGTAAACACCAAAAGGTTAGCCATAAACAACAAGCCGTACACCAGATATCTTTCCTGCTTTAAAAAGCGGGGTAACAAAAAATAAAGATTAATAAGTACAGGAATAATTATAGTAGCTAAAAAACTGCTGGTATAGATATAATCTATTTTATGAGGAACACCATTTCGTGAAAAAGATTTCAAAAGAATCACAAAAGAAACAGCCCATAAAACCAAATTAAAAATAATGGGTTTATGGTTAACTATTTTTAATGTATTAATGGATGTCATAAATGCTTTCTAGTTTAAATTAATGCCCTTCAATTTTTCTTCTCCATTAATAAGTTTTTTAATGTACTGAAATGATTTTTCACCGCTTTCTGTTCTTTCCAAGTTATAAGCAACATCGGTTTTCCATTTCTCTTTTTCCTTGGAGTCCATAAATTTTGCTATAAATTTCTGCAATTCTTCAGGTGATGCCGTTAGCAAATAATTAGAATCGTATTTTTCGTGTTTAATATTGATTTTGTGGTTATCAATTAAATCATTCATTTTTTCAGACGAAAACCACCTAATTGAGACACTGTTATTATTTAAAATATCAAACTTTACCAGAGAATGTGTTGCAATTTGATGATAACAATAAAGGTCTACACAACAATCACAACTTGAAGTAAAAGGTATAAAGTCTAAAAAAAACTGATTTTTTATTTTAAATGGCATTGCAAAAAAAATAGCCACTCCTTTCTTTTGTTTACTAATAACAAAGTACCCTTCCTTTAGTTTGTTATAATCTTCTATCTCTCTGGGAGAAGGTAGTACGGTATCGTGTTTTCTTTCTTCTTCCCAATAATCTTTAATCGAAGCTATAATCCATTCATTATTAGAATCCTTGTCGTCCTTCCAGATACCCAAAAAACTTTTTTCAAATGCAAGAGTCTCTTTAGTGTAAAATGGATATAAAGACTTTACTATACATGAATTTAGCATAAGTACTGTAATTGCAAAAATGAAAAAGTAACGTGTTTTCATGATTTCTCTGGTTTAAAATTCTAAGTTGAAATTACACCAATAGTTTTCATCTTTATAATTATTTCGTTGAACAAGGCACTTAGTAAGTCAAACACTTATAGACTAACGGATCACTTTATAACAATTTAGGCAAAAAAATCATTACTTTACACTTATTCATTATCGTTATTTAACTCATCAATACGCTTATATATTTTTCTATATTTTGACGTGCTTCCAAAATTAATTACCGGCACCATAAATCCAGGATAAAACACACCTCCCGACCGAAATTCGGATGTTTCAAATAGCAAATTATAATCTACATTCAATGCTAAACGATTTCTTTTTTGATTAATTCCACCCAAAATATAAGGAATGCCAATAATTTTAAAATTTCTGTGTTTTATATATACAAAGCCATCATCCTTCAATCTATATCTAATGCTATTTTTTCTAATAATAAGATCATCTTCGATATAATCTATTTCAATACGTTTGGGATTTAAAATTTTTAAAGAAAACGTATGTGCTTTTTCTGAATCCAATTTTAAACGCCTCACCAACAAACCATTATTAATTTCATGAAATAGTGTAGGATATTTATTTAAGTCCTCTTTACTAACAGACTTATGAAGAATACTATCATTATAGTAGGCAGTATTAAAATGCTTCATACAATAATTCCCTTCTAACAAGCTTATATTACTCCTATTGATATAAGAAATTGATGGGAATTCATTTTTAGGGAAACTGGCACAGCTCATTACTAAGCTTAACAGAATTAGAGAGCCAAATAATATTTTAAAATTGTCTTTATTCATTTTCTTATTTGCTTGACAATCTGAAAAACCCTTCAGTATTATTAACTTTGATTTTTTCGAGAACAAGAAGGTAAGTACCTTATTCTATTCGCTGAAATACCTTCTCATATTTCATTTTTTCTCCTGGATTTACCAGTACAAACAATAATCCTCCAGTAACGACTTCAGAAGTCTCAAACAACAAATCATTTTCCTTATTGAGGGTTATTCTACTTCTTTTCTTTGTGACCCCACCAAACAAATACGGAATACCTACAACTTCAGAATTTGTACTTATTAAATAGATATAACCATCATTTTTAAATTTGTACTTAATCGTGTTTCCGAAAAAAAGACTATCGTTTTCGTAATAATCTATTTTTAAGTTCTTACTGTCTATTAATTTCAATGTAAACGAATAAGTTTTTAGGGAATCTACCTTGAGTTCGTTTTCTTTAAAAACCTGAAAATTAATTTCATCAAAAAAAGTAGGATAATGTCCCCGATCTGCACTTGAAAAATTAAAAGCTGATTTCCAAATAGTTGAAGTATCTTTTGTTCCTCCTGAATACTTTTCGATTAATTCATATCTCCCATTTAGGTTACTGATGTTCTCAGAATTGAGGTTGCTTACCGGTGTCTTTTTTTTAGGAAATGATGCGCATCCGAAAACAATCACCATAAGCAACAAATAAAAATACAGTCTATTTAAGCTTAATTTTTTCATTGTTCCGGAAATTTAAATTGAGAGCCCTAATGTTAGTATAGCCCTTATCATAAGATATAAAGTTAACACTATCAATTAATCTTATGTCATTTTATTTATGCTTTACTGTATATTATATGCAACGCCAACAAACAAACCATGTAATTTTATTTTAGCATCATAATAATTGTCCTCTGCCAAATTAGATAGTCCCACACTATACCTTGCCTCCAGATCAAATTTGTTCCATATATTGTATGAAAGCCCGAAATCAATTCCGAAATTGAATGATTTTTCATCCTCTCCTGCATCCTGCAAAAATGTAAAACTAGGTCCGGCTAATATGTTAAACTTATCTGAGACAGCGAATTTAGCTAAAAGGGGAAATTGGAGTTGATCTAAATCCTTCACATAAATGTAGTTAATCTCAGATCTAATTTTCAGATTTTCTAAAACTTTTAATTCACCATAAGCTCCTAAATAAAATCCTGTTTCATTATCACTTATAGAAATACCATCAAAATCAGCTTTAGCTGTTGCGAAATTCGCCCCTACTCTTACACCAAAGTTTTGAGCATTCATATTCATTATAAATGTCAAAAGAACTAATGTTGAAATAATTGTTTTCATAATTGGTCATTTAATGTTTGTAGTGTAAATGAAAAATAAAACGAAAAGAACTTCAATATTTTTCGTTCAACATGGTGAATTGGATGTCAAACAATTGAAATAAAAACTCTTAATTACTTTATATGCTAAAGGAAAAAATTATAATGAAAAATCTTATATAGCATTTTATCCTTTTTGAAGTTTATTTATGGGAGAGATAAAATCACATTGCAATTACAAACTGGATATCGTTCGTAATTATTTTACCGGTTACTCAAAAATTACTTTACATTCTAAAAAGTTTTTAAAATTCATTAATTTCAGCAGCATTCCTATTCAATAAAGGCTATATATTTTTTTGTTTAGACAGAGTCGTTATTTAATTCCTATTAGAGTTTTTAGACTTCTTATAATGTTTTATCATCTTACCAAAGTCTTTATCCTTTTTGCGTTTTTCGGCTACTGTCGATTCAAAATGTTCTTTTTCTCTTTCCATTTTTAGATAGTTTTCAAAAAACGATTCCTCTATTTCTCCTTTTTCTATGGCCGATATTACAGCACAGCCCTGCTCTGTAGTATGCGTACAATCTGAAAATTTACAATGTTGTGTTAATTCGTATATTTTTTCGAATGTGCTTTCTAATCCGCCTGAAGCATCTGTTATTCCAACCTCTCGCATTCCCGGATTATCAATAAGTATCGCTCCGTTTATTAAAGGTATTAGCTCTCGGTGTGTGGTAACATGTTTACCTCTGTCTATACGTTCACTAATACTTCCTGTTTTCATCAAATATGCTCCACTCAAACTATTTATAAGCGAAGATTTACCTACGCCAGACGACCCTAAAAGACAGTAGGTTTTACCCTTATAAATCAGTTTTTTCAGGTCATCCATCCCCATTTGGGTTTTATTACTCACAGCAACAATAGAAACATTTTTAATCCTATTGTTTATTTCATCAAGTAAGACATTTACCTTCTGCACATCTGTCAGGTCTGTTTTTGTAACAACGATTATTGGTTTGATTTTCGAAGCGTAACATAAGGTTAAATAACGCTCCAACCTGTTGATATTAAAATCTCTGTTTACCGACTGTATAATTAATCCATAATCGACATTACTGGCTATTAATTGCGCTTCTCCATATTTACCTATGGCTTGACGTTCTAAAACAGAAAAACGAGGCAAAACAGCATGAATTAACCCTTTACCTTCATCATATTCCGAAATAGCAACGCAATCTCCAACAACAGGTAAATCATTTCTACTTGTAGCCGTATATCTTAAATTCCCTATAAGTTCACAGTCCAGAGTTTTCGCATCGGTGACTACCACATACCGATCTTTATGCTCCTGCGCTACCCTGCCCACATCAAACGCTCCGAGATTATGCTGTTGTCTATAATCTTCTAAGGTTTTATTATATCCTAAATCTTCCAGAGTCATATTAAAATATATTACATTAATCTCAATTTTTCACCTGTCTTTTAAACGATATCCTGAGCACATGTAGTGTTTCCTTCTTTACATTTACTTTTTATGAATATAATGCAACGAACTTTTTCTAAAAAGAAGATAAGGGAAGCTTATGCCAATTGCTAAAACACAAAGTATAAATATGGCTTTTATCCCATTTGAATACGTATGCGACAGTAATTTAATAAATTCATGTTCAGTAATTTCCCTGCTATCAGCCAATTTTACAAATCCAATCATCATGCGGTATAAAAAAATGCCAGGCACCATTGGAATAATTGAAGGAATAGCAATGGTTAAAGGTGGTCTTTTTATATAACGTGCCAAATAATAGCTTAAAAAGCCAACACTTGTCGCTCCAAAAAACGAGGTAATAATGACGTTAATACCAAAAAGCATCAGTCCAACTTTAATAAAAATACCGGTTATACCAATAAAAAATATGGTAACCAGTGATGAAGATTGTGTATTAAACAGAATGGCGTAACCTATAGCGGCAACCCCTCCTGCCAAAGCTTTCAATATTAAGAGCACATAATCCATATTTATAAATCGAAAATTACAATTGAACAAATCATTCCTATGGCAATCATAAATGAAATACCTAAACCGTTAATTAAACGAATTATCCCATTTAACAGATTTCCATCAATGAAATCGATAAACGAATTAATTAAAGGAACCCCGGGAATAAGAAATAAAACCGAGGTTGCAAACGCGTGTTCAAGGTCTGCTTCCGGGAAAAAACACCTGAAAGCACCAGCTATAAAGGTCGCTGTAAATGCTCCTAAGAAAACACATAAATATGGATTTAAATGAATTCGTGTGGTTTCCTGCTTAACAAAAAGCCCTAAAAAAGTAGCTATAAAACAAACCGACATTGAAAAAAGACTCCCTTCAGCAAGGAAGCAAAAACCAGCACCAGCCAGTGACACCGCATTCATAACAATAAACCGATGATAATGAGGTGCATTTTCAAGTTTATCAAGTTCCTTTATAATATTAACTAATTGCCATTTAGAGTTTTTAATATTCAAACTCATCAAACTAATCCCCGAAACAATCTTAAAATTAACCCCAACAGATGCGGTTCGTTTTACACTGTTAAAAACAGGTTCTTCCTGTTGGTTTAATAAGGTTAAAATAATCGCTCTGTGAGTAATCAGGGCATTTGCATTCATATCATAAGCGCGTGCAATACGCTCTAAAATGATTCTAATCCGAGCAGTACAAGCTCCCGAACTTTGTAACATGGAACCGATTCGCAGCAAAATCATTCCTATGTCCTGAATTTCATTTTCCTTGTCTGCCATTTTCCTAAAGCTTTTGCAGGTTACCTATATGTTCTTGATATATAAAAAATCAGAATAAAACTGCTTGACTGATGTATAGCAAATAGGGTTCTTGTTACTATTCTACAATCAAATCCAGGATTATCAGATTACAAACTAAGATACTACAATTGCCCCACACTTTCTATAGAAAAAAGTAAACAAAACTTATACATTTTTAGCTTTAAACTCTTAAATCTTTACTGTATTGATTTCTGAATAGTTTTAGGAATATAATTTTTAGTTTTCTTATTCAGCACAGTAAATTTCCATCCGCTTTTCTCTTCTATTGCATAAATTGGGAAAACGTTCACAATTGTGATTGTCCATTTTTCTTTATCTAGTTTAACATTTTCTTCCCCATATTCTTTTACTAGTGATAAATAAGCCATTTGACTTGCAAAATCCGCTCCTCCTTTATCCTTAAATTCACTGAAATTCACTGTGGTTTCCTGTGGTAAGTTAATACGTGCATATTTAACTTTGTTTAAAGTAATCAAAGTGTCAATTTCAAATATATTATCCATTTTTATGTTTACATTCATTGTACTGGATGACACTTCTTTTAGTTGACTCAAAAATTCTCTACGAGAAATCGAGTCAAATGTAAATTCAGGAAAATATTCAACCATTTTTTCAAAGTTAGATTCATTATTTACCTTTATAAAATTCTTTATTTCAAAGAATAATTTCTCATCTTTTTCTTGAGAAAACATAACAGATAAATTAGTTAGAAATATTAATGTCAGAATAGTTTTTTTCATGGCTTAAAGCTAACGTGTTTTATATGATTTGTACAGACTTTTCCAACTGAAAATGTTCTCCTGGCTCTAAAGATAATTTATTGCAAAGGATTCCATTTAAGTAATCCGACGGGAATGAATTACACCCTGTTGGCAGTAGTCGTATTTTTATTCAATTATTTTTTCAAGTTTATTGTCAGTTAAATTCTGAACATTTCTTGTTATTCGTTCTATATCCCAATTCCACCATTGAATTTCCAACAGTTTTTTAATTTTTTCTCCTGTTACAATATTTTTATCATGTTGAGCGAATGTAAACTGAATAGCAAAAAGAATAATATAAAAGGTTATTGATAGAAGTTTCATAGTTGGTGTTATTGTCTGGTCTTGAAAATATAGCAACATATTAAACCTGTTAATATTAAGCTTTTTCAATTGTTTACCCCTCATTTAGTTTAAAATCATTTTGGCTTTGTAATTCTGAAAAAACATCCAAATGCTGACTCTTTTCGTAACTTAAATATATAAACAACTATTGTTTAAAGCCTACTTTAACAATAATAAATATATAAAAAGGATGAATTTAAAATTTTTAAAACTAGCATTATTAACTCTAATATTCACTTTTGGAACAAGCTGCAGTAAAAAACTTTATATATTTCACCCTAATCCAAATAAAGCGCACGCTCCGGGTCAAGTAAAGAAATATACAGGTAGCAAATCAGCTAAACCATACGCCCCTGGACAACAAAAGAAAAAACATAATTAAAATAATTTGTTCAGGTTACTTAACTACCTTGTTTACAATACCGAAATATGTCAATAGGTTAAAGCAAGTTTTAAACAGGTAATTTAATTTCAAAATAGCATGTCTGTTAGATTTTGAAGAACTGTACTAGTTCTTTTCATAGGAGCCATTGTTGCCATTTCGTTTTGTTATATTTTTCTTTGTTATATTCGCTTCTATATTTTTTAGGTATTAGTAACAATTGAAAAAAATTATTTATGAGTAGAAATCCATTTGTTGATTTTTGATTCTAATAGTTCTAAAGGAATACTACCAGTTTCTAAAACTTGATCGTGAAATTCTCTAATATCGAAATTATCACCTAATTCTTTTGAAGCCTTATCACGTAATTCTCTAATTTTTAACTGTCCAATTTTATAAGACAATGCTTGCCCTGGATTAGCCATATAACGTTCAATTTCTGAAATAATACTCGCTTCACTTTCTGCTTCATTATCTAAGGAATATTGAATTGATTTTTCACGACTCCATCCTTTTGCATGCATACCTGTATCTACAACCAAACGAATAGCACGATGCATTTCCATTCCTAACATTCCAAAATACTGATAAGGATCTGTGTATAAGCCTAATTCTTTACCTAAATTTTCAGTATATAAAGCCCAACCTTCTCTGTATGCGCTATGCCGTATTGTTTTTCTAAAATCTGGTAAACTTTCATTTTCTTGCGTTAATGAAATTTGATAGTGATGTCCTGGAATAGCTTCGTGTAAGAATAAAGCTTCATCTGAAAAAACATTGTATTTAGAAGCATCTGGAATAGGAGCATAGAATACTCCAGGACGAGTCCCGTCTAATGAACCAGGATTATATTCTGCACTAGCAGAAGCTTCTCTAAATTTTTCAGTTTGCTTAACCACGAAAGGAGTTCTTGGTTTGTTACCAAATAGCTTTTCTAATTGCGGTTTCATTTTTTTATGAATAGCATTAAAATTGTCAATGATTTGCTGAGGTTCGGTATATGGCATTAATTCCTTATTGTTTCTAACAAAATTAAAGAATGCTTTTAAGTCTCCTTCAAAGCCAACTTCCTTTTTTATTTTTTCCATTTCTGCTAAAATACGAGCAACCTCTTTTAATCCTAACTCATGGATTTCATCCGCGGTCATATTTGTAGTAGTATAGTTTTTAATAGCATGCTGGTAATATTCTTTTCCCTGGGGAACTCCATCAATACCACTATCCTCCCTACCTGCGGCTAAATAATCAGTCTTTAAAAACTCGTATATAGACTTAAATGAAGGAATTAATTTATCATTCAATATAGTGGTGTAACCTTTCGTTAGTCTTTCTTTATCTTCATTTGAAAAATCAGCAGGGAAGTTTTTGATGGGAGAGTAGAAAAGATGATTTTCTAATTCTGTATTCGCTAATACTTCAAATTGAGGAATCACTTTTTTGATTAATGATTTTGGAAGAATATACCCCTCCTTAATTCCTTGGTTCATACGAATCTTAGCAGATTTTAGCCAAGAATTATATTGTTCTAATCTACTTAACCAGTTATCATAGTCTTTAATTGTTTCAAAAGGCTGTGCACTACTTCCGCTAGCAAATTGTCCCATAGTTAAATTTACACTCCACATTTGGTCAATGGGCATTAGCAAATCATTTTTATAACTTGCTTGTGCTAAGGCCATGTCGCAGTCCCAATCTAAAACAGCTTTACTCATTTGTTGACTTTCTGTCAAGTCATCATCTTTAAATTGAGCAAGTTTAGCTTTATAATCTTTAAAAAATGCATTGCTTTTTTGTACATATTCATCCGACAAAAAATTTGGAAACTGGTCATTATAACGATTGTCACCAGCAAAGGTTGCATTCAATGGGACTAATTTTAATTTACCCTCGTTATAGTCTTTTAACAGCTGGTTAAAAATTATATTTTCTTTTGAAGTTTCCATAGATGTTTCTTTTTCTTTTTTACAAGAAGTATTAAACATCATAAGTATTGAAATTGCTAAAATTATTTTTCTCATAATTGTTTTGTTGTCTTCGTTCAATGAATGGTAACTATTTATACAACCGTCAGTTATCTGTTTGGTTTATCTTGTTTTTGGTTTAGTAATTTTATAAAAAAATTCTTTTCATTTAAAGAAAACTATTTGCTTAATGCTTTTAAAATGCGTTCTTCATTTATAACAATGTCTCTGAATAATACATGAGGAAACGCGTTGTATTTTGAGGTTTTGAATGCTTCAGCTATGTTAGATAGCGTAGAGGCAGTAATGAGAGATAAGTTCATTTCTGTATCCATTTCGCAATCGGTAACAAAGTCATCGCTAAACTCTGGAGCAATAAGAAGAATTTTTATAATTCTCAAATCATTGTTAAGAGCCAAACTTTGATAAGATTTTAATTGCCTAGAGACTGAACTGAACTTATTATAACCTCGTTCTTTACTGGTTTTACATTCTACAATTATAATTTCGTTGTTGCCTAAATTTAAAAGAATATCCATCATATCCTTTTTAGTGTTTAGTTTGGTTTTAAAGGTGTCATCTACATTAAAACCTATACCTTTGAATATGGTTTTGGTTAAATCTTCAAACTTTAAGCCTAATTCACTTTCTTTTATGGTAATTCCATTTTCTTTTAAAGCATTTAAATTCCTGTAAGCCACATTTTCATAGTTTTCTAAATACAGGTTTTCTACATCCTTATAATGTTCAAGTATATTTAGGATATCGTCGCCACGTTGTTTAACACCATTATCTTTTATGAACTTGGTTAAGTCTGGTTTTTCTATCAGGTCTAATATGTCACGAGGCTTAATATTATAGTCTAGTAAAAAGTCTGCTTTTAATACAAATTCGTCTTGTAGTTCAAATTGTTCTCGTATTTGTTTATTTAATTTAGGAAGCGAAGTGTTCAATTCACTAAGTAACTTGTCGAAACCATCTAGTGATATACCTACCTTTTCATCACGTTCAACATTTTCAAAATGTTCGATAAGGCTACTTATTTTATCCTCAAGTGTACTGCCTTTTAGGTTATTAATGTTTAGTCCCTTCTCACAAAGTTCATTTAAAGTTTTTTTCTTTTCGGTGAGTGTGCTTTCTTGTTTGTAAATGTCATTAAGGAGCAAGCCGGTAAAAGATATTCCTTCTTTAATAATCTCTTCAATTTTTTGAGAGTAAGTTAGTTTTCTGTCGATGTTGTGGTCTCGGGCAATTTGATTAATTACAGGTTCCCTTAATAATTTGAGAGTTCTTCTGAAGAATTTTTCAGCGACTTCCTTTTTACGAATTTTACGTAAAATTCTAACCATTTCGTCAGCTACATAAATGGTGTTTTCTTTATTAGAATAAAAAATGACACCAATGTTTTTGAGTCCCTTTATAACTTCATGAATATCGAGCTTATGTATGGGGAGAATAGAGTAGTTTATCAACTTCACTTCTTCTTGAGATAAGCCTAACTGTCTAGATAGGGTTAATATAATAGATAATTCGTCAGCCGATACTTTGGCATCTCTATTATTGTCAACATCATTGTGATAAGCTGTATGTAAACAAGCCTTATATATACGATAATCTCGCTTTCTGTTAGGGTTTAAATCTGATTTATCATTTTCAAAATCGGCATTAAGTCCTTTAATCTTGGCTTTTAAATTCTTTATTTCGGTTTCGTATAATCTGGAAAACCAATCCTGCTTCATAATACAGTTGCCGTCGCGTATAATAATGTCAATTAAGATGTCTAATTGTGACGATATTTCCTGAAACTCACATTTTATATGCTCTTGAAACTCGTGAGAGGTTAATGCAAAAATAGTAGCTATGTTTTGATTGTCAACCGACTTTAAACCTTTATCAGACGAACTTAGAATTTTATTAATCTCTTTAAGATGCTTTGGGTTTTTAGATATAATGTTATCAATAATTTTTATAAAAGCATTTTTCTCAATAGAGCCTAGTTTATCGAGTATCTTTTCTAATTTCATAAGGTTGGTTTTTAGTTAGGTATTTGTAAGTTAGTAAACTACTTAGCTACTAATATAGTTATTTATTCTTACAATATTGTGCGGTATTCCGTAAGGTGTAACTTGTTTGGATATGGGGATAAAAACAAACGCCCTTAAAATGGGCGCTTATGTATCATGTTTTTATAAAATTATGGGCTTGTGCAACGGCTACTGGTGTTGTATGTAGGCTTTGTTACCAATATTTCTCAAGTATAATTATGTTGTCATGTTTAATATATCCTAAAATAAAACCTTTTTGTTTGTAATAGGTTGAGTCTAATAGTTTTGTTTTATTATAAGTTATTTTAGACGAGAACCCAAAGCCAGATTCGCCGACTTTAGCTTTAATTAAGCTTTTGTTGTCCTCAAGTTTATTTATTATTTTTTCAAACTCGGTTATATTGTTAACTTTTATGATACTAGTCTCCCAACCATCACTTAGTACTTGGATAAAACTATCTTTATTGATAATCACTCCTGATTTTGGGAAGTCAGTTTGAGTATAAAATTCAAATAATTGCTTGATTCTTTTATTATCAGATTCTTTTACGCTAAAAACTGAGTTTAACCAAAATACAAAGAATAATCCAATAGATGACGTAATCAAAATGGCTGAAATAATAATTTTCTTATGATTTATTTTAATAAAGTTCATTCTTTGTTACTGATTAATTGGCTTACATACAACGTGTATATAAACACACCAGTGTATTTATTTTTATTACACACATCCAAATATACATAAATACCTACAAGAATTTTTCTTAATTTAAGAAAACACCTATTTAATTGAAAAACCTATTTTAGGGGTTTCCTTCGAGTCATATTCGATATTCCTTCGGGAATCCTTCGGTAAAACCCTTATTTTACGAAGAAAACCCGAACCATTCCCGAAGGAAACTCGAATCAAACCCCTATAAAAGGCTAATATCATGCGTTAATTCTTACAATTAAATACAGAAACTAAGGTTTTACGCTCTTAAAAGCCATGTATCTTAACCATAACCGTCTGGTTAACGGTTAACAATCCTTCTTTTTTGATTTGATTAAAAGATAGTGTTTCAAAATATAAAGCACTCGTAACAAAGCATTTCAATTAATAGTCATCCATAACCAATTCTTAATCATATCCGCTCACAGTTCACACTTAACGATTTCTCGATTTATGCCTTCAAAGGCATAGCAAAGCAGTAGTTAAAGCGTAGCAAAGCCCACCTTAAAGTATGACCGTGTTAAAAACACAGAATATGACAAAACTGAATAAAAACCGCATAATCAACTAAAATACACGAAAACAACAATTTTGTACAAAAACAACTAAAATGCATATATTCAACAAAAAATTACATGTTTCGCCATACACTTCCATTAAATATTTCAAAACCCTAGTGCACATAAGCTTACAAAATTTATTATTTCATTTATATTTGTGTCTTATTGCAATGTATGAACCTAACCAATATTAAAAAACAGCTTTTTGCTTTCGAACAAATACCATCGCTATTATATCTTATCAAATGGCTTTTTATTTGTTTGGTATTAGGAGCTCTGGCAGGTAGCGTTTCAGCCTTTTTTCTTACCGCTTTAGAGTGGGCAACCAATTACCGCGAATCTCACTTATGGATTATCTGGTTACTGCCCGTAGGTGGTTTCATTATCGGCTTATCCTATCACCTTTTTGGTAGCAGTGTTGTAAAAGGCAATAACCTGTTACTGGAAGAATTTCATAGCCCTAAAAAAATCATCCCATTTAAAATGGCGCCTTTGGTCCTCTTCGGAACCATTGTTACGCATTTATTCGGGGGTTCGGCTGGTCGTGAGGGTACAGCAGTACAAATAGGTGGTGCTATTGCCGACCAGTTTACCAAAATTTTAAAACTCTCGAAACGCGATAGAAAAATCATTTTAATTGCCGGTATTAGCGCCGGTTTTGCTTCGGTATTTGGTACACCTTTAGCAGGCGGAATCTTCGCGTTGGAAGTGCTTATTTTAGGGCGTTTACGTTTAGATGCCATCATCCCAAGTTTTATGGCTGCCGTATTTGCCGATTATTTTTGCCGGGTTTGGGGCGTACCCCACACCCATTATCACATTGATAGCGTAGCCGAAATGACCCCCATCAATCTGCTATGGGCTTTACTGGCCGGTATCATTTTTGGTCTGGTTGCCATGCTATTCTCTAAATCTACGCACTTTTGGAGCGACCTGTTTAAAAAATATATTAGCTATCCGCCGTTACGTCCTGTAATTGGTGGTGTGATATTAGCTATCGCCATTTACTTTATGGGTACGACCAAATACATAGGTTTAGGAATTCCGACTATTGTAGATGCCTTTAGTGTCGACTTAAACTCATACGATTTCCTTCTAAAAGTTCTGTTTACCTCATTTACTTTGGGAGCAGGATTTAAAGGTGGCGAAGTCACGCCTTTATTCTATATTGGCGCCACACTGGGAAACGCATTAATATGGTTCATTCCGCTACCAATGGGCTTATTGGCCGGTATGGGATTTGTAGCCGTATTTGCCGGAGCTACCAACACCCCAATTGCGTGTACGATAATGGGTATAGAACTTTTCGGAATCGAATCAGGAGTGTTTATCGCTCTGGCCTGCAGTACGGCCTATTTATTTTCCGGACATTCCGGAGTGTATGCCTCGCAGATTATAGGAAGTCCTAAAAACAATTATTATTTACGTGAAAAAGGTCTGCATCTATCTGATGTGGAAGACCGTCGCGACCAGAATAAACCAAAATAAAATATATACATATCTATGAAATCCTTCTCCCTTCACCTTTGTATTTTAACTATTCTTATTTCCTCCTTAAATCTTAACGCCTCAACAGTAGACGACTGGGGAGCTACCGGACATCGTGTGGTTGGCGAAATTGCTCAAAAATATTTAAAAGGAAAAGCGAAACGTGAAGTCAACCGTTTGCTGAAACAACATTCTTTAGCGTTTGCCTCGACCTATGGCGACGACATAAAATCAGACAAAGCATACGACAAATATTATACCTGGCATTATGTAAATATGCCTTTCAACCAAACTTATGAAACTTCAGAAAAAAACCCTGAAGGTGATTTAGTTACAGGAATTGAAGCTTGTAAAAACGTGTTGTTAGATAATAATACTACTGATGAAGATAAAGTCTTCCATTTAAAAATGCTTATTCACCTTATAGGTGATCTACACCAGCCAATGCATGTGGGATTAGCTGAAGATAAAGGCGGAAATGATTTCAAACTACAATGGTTTTACAAAGACAGCAACCTGCACCGCGTATGGGATTCAGATATGATTGAAGATTATAAAATGGGCTATGATGAATTGGCTGACAATGCCGATGTATTATCTAAAAATCAAATAAAAGCCATTCAGGAAGGTTCTGTTATAGATTGGGTGAACGAAACCCACGACATTACTAAAAAAGTCTACGCTTCTGTTGAACCCAACGAAAACTTAAGATACCGTTATTCTTACGATCATTTTAAAACGGTTAGAAGTCAGTTACAAATAGCTGGTATTCGTTTAGCGAAAATATTGAACGATATTTTTTAAAACAACCAACTGCTTAAAACATAAAAAGCCGTCTTGGACTAACAACAAGACGACTTTTTATTCTACAACACCTGAAACAACTTTAATCTACATTATTCTCAAATTTATTAACCAATAAAGGTGTTGCTTTATTTGTCATTTGCTGTATTACTCTGTGCATCCAAATCAAACAAACTGCCGATAGTATGAGCATAAGTATCCAGCAACTCGACCAAAGTCCTGTGCCTTCCAGTAAGTACCCAAACAAAATAGGACAAAAGAAACCTCCTAAACCTCCAAGTACACCAACCATACCTCCTACGACACCAACTTCTTCCGGAAAATAATCAGGAATATGTTTATATACAGCAGCTTTTCCTATTCCCCAAACCGATCCTATTATTATGGCAATAATGGCGAAGATCCACACGTTAGCCTGAAAGTAAATATGAGTTTTCCCTTCGGCCAGCAATTCTTTTTTATTCACCTGATCGCCTTTCTTTACTCGTACCTGTTGCCAGGATTCCTTAACTGGGAAAACCCTAAACTCATCATTAGCATGAGCCAATTCTTTTGAACGCTGTATTACAGGATAGGTTATATTGTTAACCACAATATGCGTATCGCTTACCTCAGTAACTTCTCCTGAGCCTTTCGCCATAATGCCTTTTCCTGCAGCGTAAATATCCATTCTGGGGATAATCAACGCCGAACTTAACACCACCGATGTTCCTAACACCCAGTACATCACTTTTCTGGCTCCAAACTTATCGGATAACCAGCCACCAAAAGCTCTGATTACTCCTGATGGCAAACTAAAACATGAGGCTAATAGTCCTGCTGTGGCCAAATCCAGAGCATACACATTGGTGTAATATGGCACGAGCCATCCTGCGAAAGCCACAAAGCAACCAAACACTAAAAAGTAATACAACCCAAATCGCCAGACGCGTACACTCTTAAGCGGTTGTAACATGCCTGAGAGGCTTTTTGTACTTGATGCCGGTTTCTTATTGGTCGTCGTTAAAAAGAATATAATCGCCATCAATACTAAACATGCGGCGTAAATTCGTGGCATCATTCGCCACCCCTCTAAATTGGTTTTGCCATCGGTTAAATAATTTAAAAGTTTTGGTCCTATTAAGGTTGTGATGGCTGCTCCAGCGTTACCAGCTCCAAAAATCCCCAGGGCAATGCCTTGTTTTTCTTTAGGATACCATATTGAGGAAAAGGCAATACCTACTGCAAAGCTGGCACCTGTGATACCAAACCCCAGACTGCATAAAGCAAACGACCAGAACCCATTGGCATAAGACAAAAGATACATTGGTATGGCGCAAATTAAAAGCAAGCCAGCAAATACCGGTTTACCTCCTAACTTATCTGTTAAAATTCCTGCCGGTAAACGAAATATAGCGCCTGTTAGCACTGGAATACCTATTAGCCATCCTATTTCTACAGCACTCCAGTCGAACACCTGATTATCTGCGAGAAACGTTACCAGAATACCATTTAACAGCCATGCTGCAAAACAGAATGTAAATGCCAGAGTATTAATAAACAATGTCTTATTTGCGCCTTGTGTTACTTTCATACCAATGTATTTTAAAACCTAAAACAGAAATACGTATTTATTACGTAACTGACGCAAATATATAAGTATAAATACTTAGAAACAAATAAAAAACCTAATAATTTTAAGTCAAAAATGAATAAAACCTGCGAAACAGCAGTAAAAACAATGGTTTTAGGAAGTTGTTAAAATTTACGACCTACGTAAAAAATACGTAGTTTTAATTTTGTAATTGGTAAAAAAAAGTGGTTTAGGTTGGTAATTCAGACAAAGCCTGTGCTTTAATCCGTTTACGAGACGCACGCGCAAAAAGTGTTTGGAGTACAATAGAAAGCACAATGAAACTTAAACCAATCCAAAAGGATAAGGTAAAATCGGCGGCTTCTTTAAAAATAATAGCCGAAAGTATAATGGTATAAATAGGCTCTAAATTAAAGCTTAAGTTCACAGTAAACGAGCTGATATGGCGCAAGGCATTATTCAGTAACAAACACAGTAATACCGTACAGAACAGGGACAGGATTAATAAATACCCCAAATCTGAGGTATTTGGAAATTGAAACACAAAATCGGTAACCTGAGTAAACAAAAGAATAATACATCCTAATCCTATAAACCCGCCAACCATTTGAAACGTAGTTACCTTAAGCGTATCATGTCTATGAATAAAACGCTCATTAAAAATGGTAAATACCGATATAAATATTGAAGAAATAACCCCCAGCGCAATACCTAGCCTATACGAACTATCGAAACCAAAAATTAAAGCAATCCCTATTAAGCTAAGGGTACTTAAGCCTAAATTCCGAATAGAGAAGCCCTTTCGGTTTATTAAAGGTTCCAATATAGCCGTAAAAAAACTGGTGAGACAAAAGCACAAAATACCCAACGACACGGTTGAGGCTTTAATACTTCCGAAAAAGAACACCCAATGCAAAGCCAGTAACACCCCATTTGCTAACATGAGTCCATTCGTTTTACTCCAGAATGGCACATTGGTTTTGCGACGCTGTAAATACTTCAGCAAAATAAGTAATACTGCAGATGAAAATAATACACGGTAAAACACCAACAGCATTTCATTAAGCGTTACCAGTTTACCAAACAAACCAGTAAAGCCAGCTAAAATAATAGCAATATGCAATTCTAAATACGACCTGTTCATTTAAAGATAAATTACCGGGCTAATTTAGCCGATTAAAACCAATAAAAAAATCCCTTCCCAAATTAATGGAAAGGGATGAGTAAAGAGCGTTCGGATTACAGAAAAGTAACCAACCAAATTTTAACCCTAACTTAAAGTTATTCCCGTATTCTTACTTGACTCTCTACTATATCTTTAATCGGTATTACCAATTTCCCTGTTAATGTTTTTATGGTAATGGAAGTATTATCAATGCGCTCGACCTCACCTTTAATATCGTTAAACTCTATAACCTGTCCTATTTCATAAGTCTTTCTGGCATAAAACGCCCTTAGTAAATCGTTTACCACACGTTGTGCTCCCAAACCGAAAGCAATAGCAAATGCCAGTAAAAAGGCCGCTAAAATCATGGTAATATTACTTGTAATGATCTCTGTGTCTACCCCTGCCTGATTTAATGCGGTAATAGATATAAAAACAAGTAATACTAAAAATACCACCTGACTGATAAATTTAGCACCAGACATATCCATAGAATCAAAAAAAGACTGAATCCCCTTTTTAATAAAATTAGCTAGTAGTAAACCAATGGTAAATATGATTAACGCCGAAAATAACTGCGGAATGTATCTCAAAAAGTTTCTGATTTCCTCTGAAACTATGGTAAGATTTAAAATATCGGTGATTACGATAACAATAATTAAATACATCACCCATTTCACAAACTTGGTTATAATGCCAATAACATCGAAATTCAATTGGCTACTTCCCAAGAACTGAATTTCATTTAGTTTATCATCTAACTTATCGGCTTTAGCAAACTTGAGTCCTCGTCTAACAACAAAAACAATAAGCTTAATACTTAACCATCCTATAATTAGAACAGCCAATGCACCGAGTAAATTAGGCACCACTTTAGCCACTTCATTTGTCATAGTTGATAATGAATGCATTACATTATCATTCCATTCCGTTAATTTATCCATGTTTTATTTTTAGCGTTAGGTTTTATTTGGTTTAGTGATCTTTTACATTTTCTTTTTTCTTTGTTTTACGGTCTGTTCTATAACTTTAGCAATATCGAAAGAGAACAAACTCGCCATTTCCATAAGTAGCTTGGCCACGGCGATATCGTTCATCACCTTAGACTTAAGTTCCGGGGGGACTTCTTTTAGGGGCTTATTTATATATTGAAACGGATTATCCATTATCAAAATTCATTATATACTGTTAAAAGCTTTTCCTTGGCACGTTTAATTCTCATTTTAACCGCACTCTCACCAATTCCTAACACACTCTCAATTTCTTTAATTGTCAAGAAATCTTGATACTTTAGGAGTAAAATCATTTTCTCATCAGGAGAAATTAAGTTCAATGCATCTTTTAGTTTCTCTACCTTCATCTGGCTAAAATCCTCGTCGTAATGATCATCGGTAATATTTTCAATATCGTAATGATCTACCGCCTGCTTTTCTATTTTTTTAGCCGTATTTCTCGTTATATAATTGACACAATGGTTATACGTAAACGCATATAACCATGTTGAAAATTTTGAACTTCCTTTAAAACTAGACAACTTCACAAAAAGCTTTAAAAATACATCCTGAGTTAAATCTTTTGCTTCATCTTCATCTTTTGAAAAACTTAAACATTTGTTATAAACTAGCGTCGCATACCTATCATAGAGCACTTCAAATAATAGCGTGTCATTGGTTTTAACAATGGCGCGAACAAGATCCTCATCTGGTAAACTGGTACTAATATTGTTGATTTTCAAGGTGCGCTTGCTGCTATTTTATTACTTTCTTTTTAAATGAGACACAACCCAAGAGGATAAGTCACTCTATTTTGAAAAAAATTACAAAAAAAATGCAACCTCCATAAAAGTTACTTTCTTTTTCATCTATTTATTGACATATATCAATTTACAGTCATTATATAAGTGATTTATCTTACATAAAAACCAACCTAGATAAAAACAAAAAAGCCCTTCTACTTAAAAAGTAAAAGGGCTTATATATTTATTTTGAAATGGTAATTACATGTGTAACGCTCTATCTTCAGTAGCTGCTAATGCTGCTTCTTTAATAGCCTCTGTAAATGTCGGGTGTGCGTGAGACATACGAGAAACATCTTCAGCTGATGCTCTAAACTCCATAGCTACAACTGCTTCAGCAATCATATCGGCTGCACGAGCACCAACCATGTGTACACCTAAAATTTCATCGGTTTCTTTATCCGCTAATACTTTAACAAATCCGTCGATATCCATACTTGCTCTGGCACGACCTAAAGCACGCATTGGAAAAGATCCGGCTTTGTAAGCTACTCCAGCTTCTTTTAATTGCTCCTCAGTTTTACCTACGGCAGCAACCTCTGGCCATGTGTAAACCACACCTGGAATTAAGTTATAATCGATATGAGGTTTTTGTCCTGCTAATGTTTCAGCTACAAATACACCTTCTTCTTCCGCTTTGTGCGCTAACATCGCTCCTTTAACAACATCTCCAATTGCATAGATGTTTGAAGCACTGGTTTGTAAGTGATCGTTAACTTCAATCTGTCCGCGTTCTGTTAATTTAACGCCTGCAGCTTCAGCATTTAATCCGTCTGTATACGGACGACGTCCTACAGATACTAAACAGTAATCTCCTCTGAATTCTACTTCTTCTCCTTTTTTATTATCAGCCTTTACGATAACCTCATCACCAACACGCTCTACAGATTTCACTTTGTGAGACGTATTGATATTGAATTTTTGTTTCTTTAAAACTTTGTTAAGTTCTTTCGACAAACCTCCATCCATAGTTGGAATGATACGATCCATGAACTCAACAACAGATACTTCTGCTCCTAAACGCTTATATACTTGTCCAAGCTCTAAACCAATAACACCACCTCCAATTACGATTAAGTGTTTTGGAATTTCTTTAAGTTTTAAAGCTTCTGTAGATGTGATAATTCGCTCTTTATCAATATTTATAAAAGGTAAGCTAGATGGCTTACTTCCTGTTGCGATAATACTGTTTTTTGCTTCGATTTCAATAGTTTCTTCGCCTGCAATAGTAATATGCGTAGCGTCTTTAAAACTTCCTAAACCGTGGTAAACATCGATATTGTTTTTCTTCATTAAGAAATCGATACCACCTGTCGTTTGATCAACAACTGCTTGCTTACGAGCAATCATTTTCTCTAAATTCACTTTTACATCTCCAGGGATTTCAATACCGTGCTCTTCGAAATGCTTAACCGCATCTTCATAATGGTGCGACGAATCTAATAATGCTTTACTTGGAATACAGCCTACATTTAAACAAGTTCCTCCTAATGTACTGTACTTTTCTATAAGGGCAGTTTTCATGCCTAATTGTGCGCAACGAATAGCTGCTACATATCCTCCAGGACCCGAGCCGATAACGGCTACATCGTATGAATTCATAAAATTATTTTGATAATCGTTTATTTAAAAGTCGAGAAACAAAAGTACAAATGTTTTATGGGAAGACAATAAAAAACAATTCATTATAAAGTGATTTTATCATTTTTATAACACTAATTATTAATATTTCAAAAAAACAATAACAAGACTATTTTTTTTCAAATAAAACCTAATAAAATCTAAGTATTAATTAAGTATAAATACTTAATAAAATGAATGATTCATCCATTTTTCGTATCTTATATAAATCATTTTAAAATTAACAATAGACATGGATGCACATATTTACAAGAAAATAGAAATTGTTGGCACTTCAGAAAAATCTAGCGATGATGCCATACAAAATGCTTTAGAAAAAGCTTCAAGATCAATTCATAACCTTAGATGGTTTGAAGTTATTGAAACCCGCGGTAATATTGAAGACGGACAGGTAGCCATGTGGCAAGTGACTTTAAAAGTCGGCTTTACTATGAACCCTTAAAATCACCACCAGCTTACCTTTGATAAACATCCTCATATTAAATCAACTAAATAAAAGAATAATATAATTTGGATTTTAGGTAATCTTTGATGCTTCTACAAATCTCAATTTTCGAGTAAATTGTGTAGTTTTGTGCGTGATGCAGAAAAAGATTAACATACAAAATAAGAAAGCCCGTTTCCTTTATGAAATACTTGATAAGTATACCGCAGGAATTGTGCTTACGGGAACCGAAATTAAATCAATACGTAGTAGTAAAGCCTCTATAGCTGAGAGCTTTTGTGAATTTAACCAACGTGGTGAACTTTTCGTAATCAATATGACTATTGAAGAGTACGCCTTTGGAAACTACTACAACCACCGACCAAAAGCCGAACGTAAACTCCTTTTAAACAAACGCGAATTAAAAAAACTTCATAAAGAAGTACAGAGCACAGGGCTTACCATAGTTCCACTTCGTCTGTTTATTAACGATAAGGGATTTGCTAAAATGGATATTGCTCTGGCTCGTGGAAAAAAATTACACGATAAACGCGATACTATTAAAGACCGCGATAATAAACGTGATTTAGACAGAATAAAGAAAGCTTACAAATAAAAACGTAACCTAAAATATTAATGTTTAAGATACGTTTAACAAGATATTAAGAACCAAACGGCTATATTTAAGCTTAATTTTATAACCTTATAGAATGAAAAAACTCATTTTGCTTGCTTTTTTAAGCACTTTATCTATTTCAACTTTTGCTCAGGATGAAGCTCCTAAAGAAGAAAACAAAGAACCTGATTACACACAAAATGTACAAACCATAGACAATATTGTTCGTACATTATATGATGTGATTTCCGGAGATCCTGGAGAAGAACGCAACTGGGATTTATTCAAATTTCTGTTCTATAAAGATGCTAAATTAATTGCTTCAGGAAAAAACCAAATGCGTGAAGCTATGGTTAGCTATATGAATCCGGGCGATTACATTAAAAACTCTGGAAAATGGATGGTTGAACATGGTTTTCATGAAAGAGAAATTCATCGTACTTCCAATACATTTGGCAATATGTCTCAAGTATTCAGCACCTATGAAGCTTATAAAAATAAAGAAGACGAAGAGCCTTTTATGAGAGGCATCAACAGTATTCAATTATATAATGATGGTAAACGTTGGTGGATTATAAATATATACTGGGCAAACGAGTCTCGAAGAACACCAATACCGAGAACATACTTACCAAAGCAAAAATCTTAATATTTATGTTGAAATTAAACAACACTTTAAAATGCTCTATTCTTATGAGCATTTTTTTTTCAGCTACCTCTACTTTTGGTCAAAAAGCTGAACCCATTTTTAAAAACGGTGAGGCTCAAATTATTGAAGCCTTCAGTAATCCTGACAAATGGATTCGACATGATTTATGGGTAGAAACCACTTTCGATTCTGATGGTGATGGTAAACTAGATCGTGTGCATGTAGATGTTACCAGACCATCTCAAACCGAAACTGAGGGGCTAAAACTTCCTGTTATTTACGAATCAAGCCCATACTACGCCGGTGTCGCTCCAGATATTGATGGTATCTTCTGGGATGTTAATCACGAATTAGGTGAAAAACCTAAAGACCATGTACACCCTGAAGTGACCCGAATAGGAAAACGTCCAATTATATCAAATTCTCAAGTTGGCATATGGGTTCCTCGAGGTTATATCGTAGTCCACTCGTCATCTCCCGGAACAGGATTATCTCAAGGCTCTCCAACGGTTGGAGGAGATAATGAGTCATTGGCTCCTAAAGCAGTTATAGACTGGTTAAACGGACGCGCAAAAGGTTATACCGAGCCTTACGGAAATGAAACGATTGAAGCGTACTGGACCACCGGAAAAGTTGGTATGACTGGAACATCATACAACGGAACACTTCCATTAGCAGCCGCAACAACAGGTGTTGAAGGACTGGAAGTCATTATCCCTGTAGCGCCGAATACATCGTATTATCATTATTACCGCTCTAACGGATTGGTACGTTCTCCAGGGGGGTATTTAGGTGAAGATATTGATGTTCTTTATGAATTTATACATAGTGGTGATGAATCAAAAAGAGCACATAACAATCAGTTTGTCAGAGATTCTATTCTTAGAAAATATCAGGATAGAATTACTGGCGATTATAATGATTTTTGGGCAGGTCGCGATTATTTAAACGATATGGCACCGATGAAAGCTGCGTTGTTAATGTCTCACGGATTTAACGATTGGAATGTCATGCCAGAGCACAGTTATAGAATCTATAAAAAAGCTAAAGAAATGGGCTTGGAAACCCAAATCTACTATCATCAAAATGGACATGGCGGACCACCTCCAGTAGGGATGATGAACCGTTGGTTTACACATTATTTATTCGGAATTGATAACGGAGTAGAAAATGAAAGCAACAAAGCATGGATTGTTAGAGAAAACGACAAACAGTCTGAGCCAACAGCTTATGCCGATTTCCCAAATCCTGAAGCTAAGCCAGTAACACTTCATTTAGTTAAAGGAAACCCTGCAAAAGGAAGTTTAAGCGTAAACACATCAAAAAAGCAAGGCAAAGAAACCTTAGTTGATGATGTAAATTTTGACGGTGCTACTTTAGCTAAAGCTGAAAGTTCAAAAAATCGTCTTATTTATATCACCCCTAAACTTTCAAAAGATCTTCATATTTCAGGTGTTCCAAAAGTTACCGTTAAATTGGCAAGTAATAAACCTGCGGCAAACTTATCGGTTTGGTTAGTGTCATTACCTTGGAACGAAGGCAAAGTAAAGATCACCGACAATATTATTACTCGTGGTTGGGCCGATCCTCAAAACCACAAATCCATTCTAGAAAGCGAGCCGTTAAAGCCAGGTAAATTTTATGAAGTGACTTTCGATTTAATGCCTGATGATCAAATTATCAGAGCAGGTCAACAAATCGGCTTAATGATTTTTTCCAGCGACAAAGAATTTACACTGCATCCAAAACCTGGTACTAAATTAACCGTTGATTTAGACGGAACAACGTTAACTTTACCTGTTGTTGGTGGACTTAATGCTTTTGAAAGCGCAACAAAAGAGTAACCTAACAAAAGATGAAATCCTTAATCGCTCTTTCGCTATGCATTTTATCTATCATCTCATGCCACCAAGATATGAAGCCTAATAAAGAACAAATAGAGCTTTGGAAACAGGAGGTTTTAGAAACCGAACACCGTTTTTCCGAAATGGCGCAAAGCGAAGGGATGAACGAAGCATTTCTTTATTTTGCTTCCGATGATGCTATTTTACTTCGTAATGAAAAACTGATTAAAGGTAAATCGGCCATTGCCGAATATATGGTAGATTCAAACTCAAAAGGACTTAAATGGTCGCCCGATTTTGTAGATGTTGCATCATCGGGTGATCTAGCCTATACTTATGGAACATACAGCTATACGCATCCAGACACAACCGGAAAAGACATAATTACAAAAGGCATCTTTCATACGGTATGGCGGCGCCAAAGTAATGGTTCCTGGAAATTTGTATGGGATTAATTTTTATCCTCTAGCAAAGGTACAAAGCGGAATTCTCCAAATTCATGTTGTTCAAATTCTTTAGGACCTTTTCTAATAAATAGGTTCATAATTTGTACATCTTCACCCACAGGAATCACTAACCTACCCCCTACTTTTAACTGGCTTAACAAAGGCTTAGGCACAAATGGCGCACCAGCCGTAACAATAATACCATCAAACGGCGCTTCCTGAGGCAAGCCTTTATAACCATCACCAAAAATGAAGCTTTTAGCTCGGTAGCCCAATTGAGGTAAAAACTTACTGGTTTTTTTAAACAACTCCTGCTGGCGTTCTATAGAATAAACACGAGCTCCCAATTCCAGTAAAACTGCGGTTTGATAACCACTTCCTGTTCCTATTTCAAGAATTTTATCTTCGCGCTTTACATCTAACAATTCGGTTTGGAAAGCTACAGTATAAGGTTGCGAAATGGTTTGGTCTGCTGCAATAGGAAATGCCTTATCGACATACGCATGATCTAAAAAACCAGAATCCATAAAAAGGTGTCTCGGTATTTTACCAATGGCCTTTAATACGGCATCATTTTTTATTCCTTTGTCAATTAACACATTAACCAATTGCTGGCGTAATCCCTTATGTCTAAAAGTATCTTTCAATATTCGCTGGTGTTTGTAAAGGCTAAAATTAGTTAAACATTTTAAAGCTGAAAATAATTTTTATAGAATTTCCGTTGCCTTTCTTTAGTCGAAAATTTATACTAATAATAATGATATTCATACTTTAAATATCTTATTTTTGTTGAAAACCTAATATTATTATGCTAAAAGCCGGTGTACTTGGTGCTGGTCACCTTGGAAAAATACATTTAAAACTTCTAAATCAATCAGATAAATATGAACTTGTTGGTTTCTACGATGCCAACGAGGAAAACGGTAAAAAAGTAGAAGCCGAATTCGGATATAAGTTTTTCAATTCTATAGAGGAATTAATTGATGCTGTAGACGTGGTAGATATTGTAACACCTACCCTTTCTCACTACGATTGTGCCAAACAAGCTATTGCGAAAGGCAAACACATTTTTATAGAAAAACCTATTACCAATACGGTTGAAGAAGCCGAACATATCCGCGAACTTTTAGCCGAAAACAAACTAAGAGGTCAGGTTGGTCATGTTGAGCGATTTAACCCTGCTTTTTTAGCTGTTAAAGACGAAATTAACGCTCCTATGTTTATTGAATCGCACCGCTTAGCGGAATTTAATCCAAGAGGAACCGATGTTCCTGTGGTTTTAGATTTAATGATTCACGATATCGACATTATTTTAAGTGTTGTAAAATCTAAAGTAAAACATATTAGTGCCAGCGGTGTTGCTGTTATCAGCAATTCTCCTGATATTGCCAACGCCCGTATCGAATTCGAAAATGGTTGTGTAGCCAACTTAACAGCAAGTAGAATTTCATTAAAGAAAATGCGTAAAGCACGTTTCTTCCAGAAAGATGCTTACATCTCGGTAGATTTCCTTGAGAAAAAATGTGAAGTCGTAAAAATGAAAGACGCTCCGGAACATCCTGGCGATTTCGATATGGTATTACAAAATGCCGAAGGAGAGAAAAAGCAAATCTACTTCGATAATCCGCCTGTTGCGAATAACAATTCTATTTTAGATGAATTAAATACCTTCGCCGATGCCATTAATAACGACAGAGCACCAATAGTAACATTACACGACGGTACCGAAGCCTTGCGCGTAGCAACTCAAATTATAAATTGCTTTTAACTAAGCAACGTTTTTATACTCATAAATAGTTTGGTATTTTTAATATCAAACTATTTATGCATTTAATAGATAACAAATAGCTTAAAAAATGAAACAGATTGCAGTTATTGGGGCAGGAACCATGGGTAATGGTATTGCTCATGCCTTTGCTCAAAACGGTTTTAAAGTGAATCTTATTGATATTAGCGAAGCTTCTTTAGAAAAAGGCTTATCAACCATTTCAAAGAACTTAGACAGAATGATAGCTAAGAAAGTTATAAATGAAACAGATAAAGCCGAAACCTTATCAAATATTGCAACATTTTTAAGCATTCCTGAAGGCGTCAGACAAACCGATTTGGTTATTGAAGCAGCGACTGAAAATATCGACTTAAAACTGAAAATTTTCAAACAGTTAGATGAAGCTTGCGCCGAAGAAACTATTCTGGCAACCAATACCTCATCTATTTCCATTACCCAAATAGCAGCAGCTACTTCCAGACCTGACAAAGTTATTGGTATGCATTTTATGAATCCGGTGCCTATCATGAAACTGGTTGAAGTGATTCGTGGTTACAACACCAGCGATGTTGTTACCGAAACTATCATGACACTTTCAGCTGATTTAGGAAAAACTCCGGTTGAAGTAAACGATTATCCAGGGTTTGTTGCGAACCGTATATTAATGCCCATGATTAACGAATCTATTGAAACCTTATACAATGGCGTTGCAGGAGTTTTTGAAATTGATACAGTGATGAAACTGGGTATGGCACACCCTATGGGACCATTACAACTTGCCGATTTTATTGGGTTGGATGTTTGTCTATCAATTTTAAATGTGATGTACGACGGATTTAAAAATCCGAAATATGCACCATGTCCGTTATTAGTGAATATGGTTCGTGCCGGAAAATTAGGCGTAAAATCCGGGGAAGGATTTTACGATTATTCAGAAAGTAAAAAGGCCGAAACCATATCGATTCAATTCTCTAAATAATATATTGTTTAAAAAATGTCAATACCACAAAATTTAAATCATATAAAATCCGATTTACCTGCACATGTTACCCTTGTAGCGGTATCTAAAACCAAACCTGTTCCTGATTTAATGGAAGCCTACAATGCCGGACAACGCATTTTTGGTGAAAACAAAATTCAGGAAATGGTCGAGAAACACGAGGTGATGCCTAAAGATATTCAATGGCATATGATTGGTCATGTGCAGCGCAATAAAGTTAAATACATGGCGTCTTTTGTGAATTTAATTCATGGTGTCGATAATTTTAAACTTCTGAATGAAATAAACCGACAAGCCGCGAGATACAGAAGAGCCATCAACTGCTTGCTACAAATAAAAATAGCTGAAGAAGACAGTAAATTTGGAATGACAACCGCTGAAGCTTCAGAAATATTGCAATCTGATGACTTTTCAGAATTACAAAATATAAAAATTGTTGGCGTTATGGGTATGGCTACTTTTACTGATAATGAAACTCAAATAAAGCAGGAATTCACCAAATTAAAAGAAACTTTTGATGAATTAAAAGCTATTGAAACTCCAAACTGCAAATTAGAAACCATAAGTATGGGTATGAGTGGTGATTATAAGTTAGCAATTGACTGCGGAAGTACAATGGTTCGGGTTGGAAGTAGTATATTTGGGGAACGAAACTACAACTAAGACATTTCAAGCTTTAAACTTAAGAACATTATTTGTACGCAATATTAGACATAGAAACGACTGGTGGTAAATATAACGAGGAAGGCATTACCGAAATTGCAATCTACAAATATGATGGACATCAAATTGTAGATCAGTTTATTAGCCTTGTTAATCCTGAACGCGAAATACAACCTTTTGTCGTTAACCTTACGGGCATAAACAGTAATATGTTACGCAATGCCCCTAAGTTTTTTGAAGTGGCTAAACGCATTGTTGAGATTACCGAAGATTGTATTTTGGTGGCTCACAATGCCCAGTTTGATTATCGTATATTGTGTACCGAATTCAGACGTTTAGGTTTCGAATATATTCGTCCTTCGTTATGTTCCGTAGAACTTTCTAAACAACTTATTCCGGGACAACCTTCTTATAGTTTAGGCAAATTGGTAAGATCTTTAGGGATTCCTGTAAGCGATCGCCATAGAGCATCAGGTGATGCATTGGCAACGCTTAAATTGTTTAAACTGTTATTAGATAAAGACACTTCTAAAAGTATCATTCAGCAATCTATTAAACTAAATCCTAAGCATCAGCTTGAACCAAGACATTTAGATATTTTAGCCGATTTACCTTCGGAAACCGGTGTTTATTATATTCATAATGCAGAAGGTAATATCATTTATATTGGCAAGAGTAACAATATAAAAAAACGCGTCAATCAGCATTTTACCAATACCAATAGAAAGTCTAAACAAATTCAGAATTTAGTGGATTCGGTGAGTTATGAAACCACAGGTAGCGAACTTGTAGCGCTTTTAAAGGAAAGTGAAGCGATTAAAAACATTAAACCTAAATTTAATCGTGCACTCCGTAGAACGCGTTTTACTCATGCCCTTTACAGCTTTACTGACGATAAGGGGTATATTAATTTAAAAATAGATATTGCAGACGGTCGTAAAAAACCCATAACCACGTTTAGCAACAGAGACAGCGGTAAAAGTTTTATAAACCACGCCGTTGAAGAATATAAACTTTGCCAGAAACTAACCGGCATATACCAAACCAAAACCAGTTGTTTTAATTACGATATAAAACAGTGTGAAGGCGCTTGCATTGGCAAAGAATCTCCCGAAAATTATAACGATCGTGTTTCTAAATTAATAGCTAAAAACAGTTACACTAACCAAAACATGGTTATTATAGACAGAGGTCGTGATATTGACGAGCGCAGTGCTATTTTAATTGAAAATGGCGTATTTAAAGGTATCGGTTTTTATAATCTAAACTACCAGATTAATAATATTGAGATTCTTCAATCTATTATTACTCCAATGCAGAATAATAGAGACACGCAACATATTATTCAAAGTTATTTAAGAAAGAATAAGAAACTAAAAACAATTTTGTTTGATTAATTAATTTTCAGAACTTTAACAGTACCGATTAAACTGTTATGACACGAAAATTAATTAAAATCCTAACGCTCTTTATAAGTCTGTGTGGTTTTTCTCAGGAATATTATAATACTCAAGGGTATGATGTTACCTATGAAGACTTAAAGGGCTCCAGTTATGAAGCAGATTCTGAAGCCAATGCCTTAATCATTTACGAATCTGTTCAAGTTTCTACAGATATTGATTTTGAATTTAAAGATCGTATCTATTTTATTAGAAAAGTTATTCGAAAAATTAAGATTTTAAATGAATCTGGGTTGAGTAACGCCATACATTATATTTCTTTATACAATAATGAACTAGCTAGTGAAAAAGTTGAAAATATTAGAGTTATTACCCATAATATGGAGAATAATGAAATTATTGAAACCAAATTGAATAAGGACCTGATTAAAAACGAAAAACATAATAAACATAGGTCTTCACTAATCTTAAATCCACAAAATGTTAAAATTGGCTCTGTAATAACCTATAATTATACTATTAAATCTCCTTTCTTGACACATCTTAACGGTTGGCAGTTTCAAGAAGACATTCCTAAATTATACAGTAAATTAGAGTTAAGTATTCCCGAAAATTTTGAATATGACGTTAAAATTTATGGAGATATCTATTTAACCGATTCTAACACTTTAATTAAACCAAAATGCTTCGCCATTCAAAACACCATTCCAACGGTTTTGGCAAACAGTCCTTATTTGTATATCGATTGTTTTGATTCTTATTACATAATGAAAAATATTCCTGCCTTTAAAGAAGAGGCCTATACTCTATCTAAAAGAAGTTCTGTGGCTCGAATTGAATTCGAATTAAAGCAATTTACATCTGTTTCTGGTAAGGTTACTGATTATACAAAATTCCACAAAGATTTTGATGACGAGGTAATTCAAAGTAAAATTACAGGCAGACAATTAACACAATCTCAAGTCAATAAAATTTTACCCGATAAAATCCTATCTGAAACCAATAAACTAATTAAAGCCAAAGAAATCTATAATTTTATTCAGAAAAACTACAATTGCAATGGAGTTAACAATATCGTTGAAGATTTTTCCCTAAATAACGTTATTGACAATAAATCTGGCAATGCTCAATCCATAAATCTATTACTATTAAATGCATTAAATGAAGCCGATATAAAAGCTAAACCTGTAATATTATCTACAAGAGATAACGGGTTAGTTTCAAAAATCAACTTCGATTTATCTGATTTCAATTATTTGCTTGCTGAAGTCGAACTTAATAAAAAGACGTATTTGTTAGACGCTTCAAATCCCTATTTAGCCTTTGGTGAAATCCCTTTTAAATGCCTTAACCAATATGGTATGGGCCTAAACTCTAAAAACAATAATGAATGGATAGATATCGATCCCCTTTTTACAACAAATCAACTATACAATTTAGAAATCAATATCGATAAGGACCAGAATGTAAAAGGAACTGTAGCCTGTAAAAAAACTGGGTATCATGCCTTAAATTCTAAACAAAATTATTTTAACGACGAGCCATCGTACTTTAAGAATTTAACAGAAAGTTTTCCTGATAAAACAATTTCAGATTTTGCAGTTAGCACTTTAAAAGAGGATGTAAATCTTAAAGAAACTTACAACATAACTTACACTGTTCAAACAGACAATAATACAGTTACTATTAACCCGTTCTTGATTAAATATCTTGATGACATCCCTTTAAAATCAGAAAACAGAATATACCCCATAAACTTTGGTTTCAAAGATAATTACCTATACATGTTTCAATTAAATTTTAATGACAGCTATTCCATAAAGCAAATTCCTGAAAAATTAATACTGGAATTACCTGACAAAAGTGGAACCATGGTGTTATCAAGCAAAGTAATAGGCAACTCTGTAAATTTAATTTTTAAAATTAATTTTAATCAGGCAATTTACCAACCTGATTATTATCAATCAATTAAAGAATTTCTTAATGAATTGATTAGAATTCAAGAAAATTCAAACATCATTCTTGAAAGAAAACAACTATAATTTTATATTTTAGTTTAAAAACAATCACATTTATAACTAAATGACAAAATTTACGATTGCCCTGATTTTACTTTTAAATCTTTATTGTTTTGCTCAAGAAAATTATTACCCTTACAGTTTTAACGTAAAACCTGAAGATGTAAAAGCTGCGGCTTTTTCAAAAGACTCAACTGCAAATGCCTTAATTATTTATGAAAGAGGAAATAGTTATGTAGACAACGAGGATTTTGAATTAAAAACAGAAATAGAATGCAAATTAAAGATTTTAAATCGTGAGGGCTTTGATGAAGCTACCATTGTTATCCCCTTATATAAAAACAAAGACAATTCTCAAAAAGTCTTTGATATATTAGCATCCACGCATAACATTATTTCTGGTGATAAAATTGAAGAAACAACTTTAAGCAAAAAAGACATTCACAACGAAGAATACAACGAAAACTACAATTTGGTAAAATTCACCTTACCTAACATAAAGGAAGGTTCTGTTATTACTTACAGCTACAAAATTACATCTCCATTCATGTTTAATTATAAAGGATGGAACTTTCAAGGTGACATTCCCAAACTATATAGCGAATACAACACAAGTGTTCCTGCTAACTGGCAATACCACATAAAACTTATAGGTGGTAAAAAATTAATGACCAACGAATCTAAAATTGCTAAACATTGTTTAACAACTTTTAATGGCGGTGTTGCCGACTGTACCATATCTAAATACGCTATGAAAGATATTCCTGCTTTCATAGAAGAAGACTACATGACATCAAAACATAATTATTTAGCTCGTATTGAATACGAATTAAAGAGTTTTAAAAATTTCACTGGAGCTGTAAATCATTATACAAAATCCTGGGATGATGTTGATGATGAACTTAAAAAGGAAAAAAGTGTAGGTCGTCAAATACTAAAATCTATTGATGCCACAGAATTTCTTCCAGAAACAATTATTAATGAAACTGATATATTAAAAAAGGCTAAAGCCATCTACTATTTTGTTCAGGAAAATTACACATGGGATGGCAAGTACAGTATTTATAACGATGAGTTGTCTGTAAAAGAATTAATTAAAAACAAATCCGGCAACGTTTCATCTATCAATATTTTACTTCATAATTTACTTGATGCCTCTGGAATAGAGGTAAAACCTATAATCATGTCTACGCGCGAAAATGGTTTTGCTACAAAAGAAATACCTGTAATTTCAGATTTTAACTATTTAACAGTTCAAGCTATTGTCGACAATAACACTTACTTCTTAGATGCTACAGAACGTTATTTAACTTTTGGTGAAATTCCTTTTAGATGTTTAAATGGTTACGCTCGTCTATTAGACTTTAAAAGTGGTAGTTCCTGGATTGATATAAATCCTATAAGAACGACCTATACCATGTACAACACCGAGCTAAATTTTGATGATGAGAAAAACCTGATTGGAGAAGTAAAACGAAAATCGTCTGGATATCATGCCTTGTATTCCAAGGAGCGTTATTTTCCAAATAAAAACTCATACGTAGATGAACTTTCCAATTCACTACCCAACACTGAAATTTCAGACTATAATTTAATCTCTGAAGATAAAACCAGTGATAACTTTTATGAAACCTATAACATCCAGTACAAAACCGAACAAATTGGAGACAACATCTATTTAAATCCCTTTTTCGATAAGTTTACTTCCGAAAATCCCTTTAAACTTCAAGAGCGCACCTACCCGGTTGACTTTGGGTATAGAACAAATTATATGTATTCTTTTAAAATTAATTTAGGTGATAAATATACTTTGCTTGAAAAACCACAAGACACAAATCTTTCACTTCCAAGCAACGCTGGTCAGCTTATATTTACATCTGAATTAGTAGACAACTCAATAAATTTAATTTTAAAATTCAACTTAAAATCACCTGCATATCCCCCAGAATTTTATCCTTATCTTAAAGAGATTTTTAACAAATTGGTCGATATTCAACAAAATTCCATTTTTGTCTTAAAATCAAATAGCTAATCTTTTCTTATTTTTGAATTAATGGATAAACCACAAGACAAAAACTGGCGCACAAAACTTCATGAAATTATATATGAAGCCGACACGCCTGCCGGTAAACTATTCGATGTGGTTTTACTCATCGTAATTTTAGCCAGTATTTTACTGGTTATGTTGGAAAGCGTAAAGAGTATAGACAGTAAATATCATACTATTCTTAATATATCTGAGTGGGTTATCACCATCCTATTTAGTATTGAGTATATTGCCAGAATTGTAACTGTTAGAAAACCTTTTAAATATATTTTTAGTTTCTATGGTATAATCGATTTATTATCGACCATACCAAAATATATTTCTCTGTTTTTTGGAGGCATTCATGCTCTAGCCGCACTCAGGGCATTGCGTTTGTTACGTATTTTTAGAATTCTGAAGTTGGCTCGTTATCTGGGTGCTTCCTTACGTTTACTTTCGGCATTGCGGGCAAGTCGTGCCAAAATTTCTGTATTTCTATTTACAGTCGTTATCATTGCAATTATTCTGGGAACAATAATGTATTTGGTTGAAGGTGAAGAAAACGGCTTTTCCAACATTCCTAAAAGTGTTTATTGGTGTATTGTAACGCTTACTACGGTGGGATTTGGAGACATTGCTCCACAAACACCTCTAGGTCAATTTATTGCGTCTTTGGTTATGATTTTAGGTTATGGTATTATAGCGGTTCCTACAGGAATTGTCTCGGCTGAATATACTAGCCAGATTAAAAAAGATGAAAATGAAGAAGAAAAAGTTAAGCAACCTGTGCACCTGAATACACAAGTTTGTCCAAACTGTTCAACTGAAAAACATAGAGATGACGCGGATTTTTGTTATCATTGCGGCCATAAATTAAACGATGAGTAAATTTCTTATTTCTATAATCGGGCCAACAGCCATTGGCAAAACCGCACTTAGCATTAAACTGGCTAATTACTTTAACACCGAAATTATTTCTGCCGATAGTCGACAGTTTTTTAAAGAAATGCAAATTGGTACAGCAGCCCCAACTACTGAAGAACTGGCTGCTGCAAAACACCATTTTATTCATCATAAATCCATACAGGATAATTACAGTGTAGGTTCTTTTGAAAAGGATGCATTAACCTGTCTGGAAACCCTTTTTAAAAACCACAATGTCGTTATTATGGTAGGTGGCTCAGGACTTTATGTCGATGCCGTAACCAAGGGGTTAGACGATTTTCCGGATGTTGATGCTTCCATTCGAAATTCATTAAACGCTGATTTAGAGACTAAAGGATTGACTTATTTACAAGAGCAATTAAAATCCTTAGACCCTGTTACCTACAATACGATTGCCATTGATAATCCGCATCGGGTAATTCGAGCACTGGAAATTTGCATTGGTACAGGACAACCATACTCTTCATTCTTAAATAAAAAAGAAAACGAAAGACCCTTTAAAACCATTACCATAGGATTATCTGCCGATAGGGAAATCATTTACGATCGCATAAACAGACGTGTCGATATCATGATGAAAGAAGGCTTATTAAACGAAGTTAAAAACCTGCTACCCTATAAAGATTTAAATGCCCTAAATACGGTTGGCTACAAGGAAATTTTCAACTATTTAGAAGGAAAATGGGATTTAGACTTTGCTGTTTCAGAAATTAAAAAGAACAGCAGACGTTTTGCCAAGAGACAGCTTACCTGGTTTAAGAAAACTGAAAAGACTTTGTGGTTTGATTATGAAACTGCTGTAGAAAAGATTATAGCATCTTGTAAAGAACAAATTAAAGAGTAAACAGGCTTTACTTCATATCTACCGAACTGTACTTCGCATTTACAACAATATTTTTTCCACTACTTAGGTTTCCTGTTGAAAATGTAGACACATTGTTTTGAGATGTTTTTTTGGGGTGACTAAAACGGGAATGATTACCCACATACTGCAAGCTATATTCCACCTTCGGTAAAATAATGGTGGCATCACTATTTTGAAGCATCACATTCAAATTTGAAAAGGTATCGTCTATTTTTGAAATTTTCAAATCACCAATAGATCCATTAATAATGGCACTTCCCTGTAAATTATCGATAACTACATTTGATGAATTCGAATTAATAACCAACTGTTTTGCATTATTAATCGTTGCTTTTTTAACATAATTCAAGGTTAAGTCGCCAACATTCCACGTGGTAACTACAACAGGTGAATAAGAGGCATTAATGGAAGTCTGGCTTCCATTAATGCTATTTGCTTTAAACTTGGTGTATTCTAAATTCGCCTTTAAATTATCAATTGCTGAAGCAAATTCAATTTCTCCGTGTCTGATATTCACTTTTAATTTGGCCTTTTTAGGCAACTTAATTTTAATGGTCTTTTTAACACCTGACATATTTTTATCTGTAACCATTTTTTCAATTACCACACGTCTTTCGTCTGCCAATCGCTCACGCTCCTCCATATATTTTTCACGTTCTTCCATGTGTTTTTCACGTTGCTTTAAACGCTCTTCCAAAGCACGCTCACGCTCCTCCATTTGTTTAGCATGACGTTTTTCTATTTCAGCCGACATACGTTCTGCATCAGCTTCATGTTTACTGGCATCACGTTCCATTTGCTCTTCAAAACGTTTACCCCATTCTTCCATTTGTTTGGCATATTTCTCTCCCCATTCTTTTTCAAACTTCTTTCCCCAGGCTTCCATTTTCTTTTCATAATCTTTTCCGAAGCTTTTTTCATACTGTTTGGTATACTCTTCCAAATACTTCTCACCGTCTTTCTTATAAGCTTCGTAATCGAAATGTACTTTCCCAACACCTGCAGGTAACACTGGTAATTCAGGCATCTCAGGTAATTCCGGAAGTTCTGGAATCTGAGGAATAACAACGAATTTTGGAATTTCAGGCATATCTGCCAGTTCAAATTTTAATTCTTTAATAACCGTATTAATAGCCTCATCGTCATCACCTGTACTATATTTGTACGCCCATACCTGGGGTGCATTTCCTTTGGTAGAAATTGTTACTTCACTCTTAGTAGCATCGACATCTATATTCCAGGCTTTTAAGGCTTTTTCTAAATCTTCCTTGCTTAATTTTTCACCTTCTACATAAGCTTCTATTTCTACAACATCTTTATTCCAGGTATCAATAACAATGTTACTGTAGCTGGTATTCAAACTAACCGTAACGTCTTTATCTACATTAATTGATTGTGATAATCTGGAAAGCTTTTCTTGGGCAATAACATGACCTGCAATGAAAAAACTTAACAGAAAAAGGGCTTTGTTTATAATTGATTTGTTCATTTTTTGATTTTTAGATGGATTGATTTTTGTTTTCAAATTCATTTGAAAGGTTTAATTCCTGTAATTGTGCTCTTAAGCGATATAACAGATTTAAACGAAATTTTAAATTATCAATTAGCGCATTAACGGTTAACTCACTTGGCCCTGAATTGGTTAATTCTTCAGATAAACGTTGATATTCCTTATCCAGTTCCTCCAATTGTTTTACGTAACCATCGAAAAGTTCTTTGGTTTCTGGTGTAAACTTAATTTTTGCTAACTCTAAATTGATACTCGCTAAATAATAATCCTCAACTTTTTTAAGGCCTGGAGAAACATCTCCCAAAGTTTTAACTTCACTGGTTTTTGTACTCACCATAGTTTCCGGAGTATTTTCAACTTGTATTTCATTAGCATTATAAAACTGAAAAGCCATAAAACTAAACCCTAACAGAACAATAACACTGGCAGCGATACTGAACCAATTGTATTTTGGTTTTGAAACAGGTAGCGCGTCCTCCAGCTTTTCTAAAAAGCGAGCCTCGTGGTTTTTAGGCATAGATTCTTTTACAATCTCTTCTTCTCTAAATAAATCTCTAATATCTCGTGCCATCTTGTTTTAGTGTTAACAGTTCTTGTAATTTTGCTTTTCCTCTGGATAATTGTGTGCGCGATGCAACTTCAGAAATATTTAAAATCTCTGAAATTTCCTGATGATCGTAACCTTCAATTAAATAAAGCATCACGACGTATTGGTATTTATCCGGCAAATTGCTAATTGCTTGTTTTACGTCGCATAATGTAATAGCGTCGTCTACTAACCATTTGTCATCATTTACGGTATCCACCACTTTTAAATGCACTTCTTCTAATTCAACTAATTGTTGCTTTTTGGCTTTTAAAAAATCGATACTTTTATTAACGACAATACGTTTTAACCATGCGCCAAAAGTCACTTCTGCCTTATACTGATGAAGTTTTGAGAATGCCTTTATAAAAGCTTCCTGCACCACATCTTCAGCATCACTGGCATCTTTTAAAAATCGTTTGGCAACAATATACATACCATCGCAGTACTGGTTGTACAACTGCAGTTGTGCTTTTCGATTGTTCTGTTTGCATTGTTCAATGATATCGGCTTGAAACATGCTGGTTTTGACTTTTGGTTTAAGTTAGTTCATTTATAAAGACGACACAAAAGTTAAAGTGTTGCAAAAACGAAAAATATTTTTCTTAAAATAAAACTAAAAGAAAGAAATGTGCGTTTGAATTTTTATTAATTATTACTTTTTAAAGTATATTTGATTTTCAAATACTATATATTTCATGAACACCTTTTTAAAGCGCGTCCTAATTCTCTTTTCTGTTATAGCCCTGGGTTTACTTCTGTATACCGTATTTGTTGAAAATATTTTCGCTAAAAGACTGAGTCCTAAAGATACTGTAGAATTTAAACTTAACGATTTAAAATTAGAAGTGTTTTACAACAGACCCTATAAAAAAGGGCGTGAAATTTTTGGTGCCTTAGTGCCTTACAATCAGGTTTGGCGTACAGGTGCGAACGAAGCAACCACCTTTGAAACCAACACAGCACTACATGTTGATGGTTTTTCATTACCCGCGGGCAAATACACTTTATGGACTGTACCAAAGGACACGATTTGGACTGTTATCTTCAACTCAAAACAATATTCCTGGGGTGTCAATTCTGAAATGAAACCCATGTGGGACCCTAATTACGATGTAGTGAATATCGATGTGCCTGTAAAAAATATTGATTCAGTAGTAGAACAATTCACCATTGCCTTCGATAATTCTACTGATAATCTTTTTTTAACTATGGCCTGGGATGATGTAAAAATTCAGGTGCCTTTAAAAGAATAATCTACCTGAAATTAGTTACCTTTTTGTAACTTATACCTTAATTATTTCAATTTTGGTAAAACATAAAACATCTGCGTTACAGGAAAGTCAAGGGATTTCAAATTCTGAAATCACCAATGCTTCTTCTGTTGCCAAAATTAAAAGTAACCGAAAAGTCATTCCCAATATTGAACATTTAGTTACCGGTATTTTAAATAAAGATACTGCAGCTTTAAGCCGTGGTATCACCCTTATTGAGAGCATCAATCCTGAACATTCTCAAAAAGCTAATAAACTTTTAAAAGCCTGTTTGCCTCACGCTAATAATTCTATAAGAATTGGTATTACAGGAGTTCCTGGCGTTGGTAAAAGTACATTTATTGAAGCCTTTGGCTCATTTCTAACCTCTATTGGCAAACGTGTTGCCGTTCTGGCTATAGACCCAAGCAGCAGCATATCAAAAGGAAGCATTTTAGGCGATAAAACTCGCATGGAAGTTTTGGTAAAAGATAAAAATGCCTTTATACGACCATCGGCTGCCAGTGACACTTTGGGTGGTGTGGCCAGAACAACAAGAGAAAGCATTATTTTATGTGAAGCTGCCGGATTTGATGTTATTTTAATTGAAACCGTGGGTGTGGGACAAAGTGAGACAGCCGTACATAGCATGGTCGATTTCTTTCTATTGTTACAACTTACAGGTGCCGGCGATGAATTGCAAGGCATAAAGCGTGGCATTATTGAAATGGCTGATGCCATCGTGATTAATAAAGCTGATGGAAGTAATCGGAATTTAGCAAAAACCACCGAATCTGACCTTCGTAAAACGCTTCATTTGTACAACGACAAACCTTCGGGGTGGACGCCTAAAGTTAGTAGTTGTAGCTCTATTGAAAATAAAGGCATCATCTATGTCTGGGATATTATTCAGGAATACGTAGAAATTACCACCAAAAATAATTACTTCACCACAAAACGAAACGAGCAAAATACATTCTGGCTTTTAGAGACCATAAAAAATGCTTTAACCCATACGTTTTTTAATAACGAAACCGTAAAAACAGAATTAAACAACCAATTAAAGCTTATAGAGCAAAATAAAACAACGCCGTTTGCCGCTGCTGAATATATCTTGAATATTAAGACTAAAAATTAGTTTTCAGTCTTACCAAAACGCTTCAGTAAATAAAGTGATAATTTATAAAACATAAATCCTGAAATGGCTCCAAAGGTTAATCCGCAAATAAGATCTAACGGATAATGTACGCCCACGTAAATTCTACTATAAGCCACAATAGCACTCCAGAATAAAAGAATAAAAATTAAATTTTTGTAATACGTTCTAAGCATCAACCCTGCAAAAATAGCAGCAGCCATAGAATTTGAAGCATGCCCCGAGAAGAACCCATACTTTCCGCATCGCTCGGCTATAAATCGCATTTGATCCATAACACCATCAGCGCGACAAGGTCTAGGCCTTTCAAACGTACGCTTAAATAAGTTCGTTACCTGATCGGTAAACGTAATCATTAAAGCAATAACCACAACAAAGATTAATAACGAGCGTAAACCAAACTTTTTATACAACAAATACAATAAAATAGCATACAACGGCACAAAGGTTAGTTTTGCCGTAATCGCCAGCCATAATCCATCCCAGGCCGGTGTTCCTAAATTGTTTAAATATAAAAATAGCTCAGTATCTAATTGTATAAGTTTGTCGATCATTAAAGTGTATTTGGGCGTTACCAATGCTTCACATTCGTCAGGCTATTCGCTTAATCTTTACTTAAAAAAGTAAAGGATATCGCTACTATCCTTAACGCAATTATTCTTCGTATTTAGCAATTTCATTATCGTAAAACTCGGTTGCCAGTTTAATAGCGTTCTCTGTTTCAACTTCTAATTCTTTTTGATCTTCTTCATCAAATTCCTCGAACCACTCTACTTCGTCATTCTCAAGATTAATAATAAATCTAGGAAATTCGGTATGAATTACAAAAATAGCATTTGGATATTCTGTATTATCGCCAAGTATAAATTTTGGTAGTGACATGGTGTGTTTTTAGTTATTAGACAAAATTAATCTTTTCGTTAAATAATTGAATCGAATATATAATAAAATAGCTGCAGTTGTTAATCCGGCAAGTAAGCCCAGCCAGATTCCAAAGCTACCATAAGCGTCTTCTTTACCTAAATACCAGCTAATTGGAAAACCGACTAACCAATACGAAATAAAAGTAATAATAGTTGGTATTTTAACATCCTGCAAGCCACGTAATGCACCCAGGAAAATAACCTGAACACTATCGCTAATTTGAAATATCGCAGCTGCAATTAATAATTTTGAAGCTATGGAAACCACTTCGGTATTATCGGCAAGATTTTTTACATCATCAAAATCAACGTATAATTTTGGTAAATGGTTATGCAAAGCAAAAAACATCAACCCAAAACACAGAGCTAAAATACTTCCTAGTAAGAAAATTGAAAAAGCGATACGACGTAAATCGATATACTGTTTTAATCCCTTTTGGTTTCCTACCCTAATCATGGCCGCCACACTTAATCCCGTCGCCACCATAAAGGTCATAGACGACAGGTTTAAAGCCACCTGATTGGCGGCCTGCGGATTTTTTCCTAATAAACCACTCAACCAGATGGCTGCCGTAAATATGGCCACTTCAAAAAACATTTGCATGGCACTGGGTGCACCAAGGTTTAATAGTTTTTTCAGTTCTAGCTTATGTAAAACAAATAATTTAATCTGGGTAACGTAACCTTTAGATTTGTTATTTCGCTTTAACAACACATAGATGTAAGCCACCATGACGAATCTGGAAATTAAGGTTCCATAGGCTGCTCCTACAATGCCTAATTCAGGGAAACCAAATTTTCCAAAAATCAATAGATAATTCAGAAGCACATTCACCAAATTGGCTAAAATGGTCGCGTACATTGGGTAACGCGTCATCGACAAACCATCGCTGAATTGTTTAAATCCTTGAAATATAATTAAAGGAATAAGTGAAAACGCCACCAAATCTAAATACGGAATAGCTAATTCTACAACCTCGACTGGTTGTTTCATAAGATACATTAGTGGCTTAGCTAAAAGGAGAAACAAAAACAATAATACCCCAATAACCGTACATAAAAACAAACCGTGCTTAAAAAACGATTTTCCTTCGTCAAAATTTTTAGCTGCATCGGCTTCGGCTATTAAAGGTGTTATAGCCGTTGAAAAACCAATACCCAAAGACATGGCTATGAACATAAAACTATTACCCAAAGAAACAGCAGCAAGCTCCGCCGTTCCTAACTGCCCAACCATAACGTTATCGATAAAACTTACAAACGTATGCCCTAGCATACCCAACATTACAGGCGCAGCCAACGTCCAGTTATATTTAAACTCTTTAGTGTAGTCATTTAATTGCATGCTGCAAAAATACTCTTTAAGATTAGGATGGACTAACTTTTAAATATGATTTTCACAAAGGTCATTTCTTAACATTTGTTAATAACTTACAGTGATTTTATTTCCATTAAACCTCTGTTATTTCGTAAATTAGCACCTTCCTTAACAGGAACCTCTCACTTAAGAATTTACAGCATATTGAAACATTTAGCTTTTATTTTTATTGGGATTTAAAAAATTTAATACTTCACGTTTCAATATATTAAAGGGAAACTTTCGTTTCCCTTTTTTATTATTTAACACAACCCTTAAAGATTATTTACATTTCTCTTTGCTTCTTCAAATTCTGAAACGATATCGTTTACAATAGTAGCGACAGGTTTTATATCATGAATGAGTCCTGCGATTTGACCAATTTCCAGTTCGCCTTCCTCTAAATCTCCTTCAAACATACCCCGTTTTGCTCTGGCACGACCCAATAAGTTTTTTAAGTCCTCAACCGATGGAGATTGTTTATATAGAGCTTGAATATCATTAAAAAACTTGTTCTTTATTAATCGTACAGGCGCGAGTTCTTTCAAAGTTAGCTGGGTATCGCCTTCTTTAGCATCAACTACCAATTGCTTGAATGCCTGATGTGCAGAGCTTTCTTCGCTGGCTACAAAACGACTTCCTACCTGAACGCCATCTGCTCCCAAAATCATAGTTGCTAACATGGCTTTTCCTGTGGCAATACCACCTGCTGCAATCAATGGAATCGTAATGTGTTCTTTTACCATAGGAATCAACGTAAGTGTTGTAGTTTCATCTCTACCATTATGGCCTCCAGCTTCAAAACCCTCTGCTACAATAGCATCCACTCCAGCGTCTTGCGCTTTTAAAGCGAACTTCACGCTACTTACCACATGCACAACAGTAATGCCTCGTTCCTGTAACCAGGATGTCCATGTTTTTGGATTCCCTGCTGAAGTGAAAACAATTTTCACACCTTCTTCTACAATAATGTTCATGAGCTCTTCTATGTTTGGATACAACATAGGAACATTCACTCCGAATGGTTTATCTGTGGCTTGCTTGCATTTTTGGATATGCTCACGCAAAACATCCGGATACATGGAGCCTGCCCCGATTAAACCTAAAATACCTGAGTTACTGGCTGATGAAGCCAATCGCCAGCCACTATTCCACACCATCCCCGCCTGAATAATGGGATACTTAATCTGAAATAATTCAGTAATTCTATTCGACATTATTGTTTGATTATTTTAAGTGTGATGCTTTTTTCTACTCCTTTTACTTTCATAACATAAAGTCCTTTTGACAATGGAGAGACATCGATTTGATTTTTATTTGAAGATGCCGTTATTTCTAATACCAGCTTACCTAATACATCATAAAACGACACGGCAAAATCATAATTCATAGTGGGCAACTGAAGATAAAGCATATTTCTCACTGGGTTAGGAAAAACCTTTATAGGATTAATATCTTCTTTACGAACCGATAAGACTTTATTCAACGTGGCATACAAATCCGGAATTCCATAACCGTATTGATAATCTGGAGAGTTATACTTCGACCCCGATTCGCGAACCAACTGCATAATTTCGGTATTGGTTTTATCGGGTAACGCCTGCCATAAACACGTTAAACCACCTGCTAAAATGGGCGAACTAAAGGAGGTACCATTTGCACTTGCCAGAACATTATTTTCTGTAATGACAGCACTACCCTGCCCTTGGGCTACAACATCGGGTTTTTGAGTCGGTTGTATAGAACTCCCAACCGAACTAAACGTAGCATAAGTTCCAGCGCTATTTACCGCCCCTACTGTAAAAACACCCGCGGCATCAGCTGGTGCATTCAATCCTGCAAAACCTTCATTTCCTGCCGAATTCACTAACAGCATTCCCTTTTCAAAAGCAATATTAGCACCTTTAGTAATGTAGATTGTTTGTCCGTCGTAATCTGTTGTGGCATAATTGTAATTTGCATTATCATAAAAGGCGCCATAACCTAATGAGGTGTTAATGACATCGACCCCCAAACTATCGGCGCGCTCTGCAGCTTCAACCCAGTAACTTTCTTCAACAGGATTTTCATTAGGTCCATCTTCAGTAATAAACAAATAATAAGACGCATCGGGCGCCGTACCTACATAGCTATTTTCTATGAAGCCAGCCATAGTACTTAATACTAATGTACCATGGTTTTCTGTAGAATTATACACATCATCACTACGATTTACAAAATCGTAAGTTCCCAAAATACCATTCGCATTTCTTAATCGCTGAAAACCGCCAATCGAATTTACACCTGGAAATCCGGCATCCATAACGGCTATGGTCATTCCTGTTCCGGTATAATCTGCCAAATGCAAATCGTCGGTATTAATCATATTGACCTGGTTGGCAGAATTTCCATAAACAAAAGTGGTATTAACCGACTCTAACTTACTCGCCGTTTTTTGTTTTGCCTGTTTGGAAGCATTTAAACTTTTATCGGCAAAATCGATATAATCAACAAAAGCATAATTAGATTTTAAATTCGAAATATCGGTTTGAGTTCCACGAACATGAACAGCATTAAACCACTTAGATTTGGCCATGACCGTAATTCCTGTGGCTGTTTTAAGATTGCTAATATAGGTTTCATTTACCGGCACGTCGCGTTCATCAATAGCTACTCCATGTTTGTTTTTTCTATCGATTGCTTTTTGAGTAAGAATAGAAATTGGATTGTCTAAACTAGCCTGAACATTAGCTTTATCAGTCAAGTAAACCCATGCATCCTGCTGTGCTAATAAAGGAAATGAATAGACGAACAGCAAGAAGAATAGTAGGTAGTTTTTCATTGTAGCAGTAATTTAGTTACTGCAATTTACGAAATTACCCCAGAACCTACTAACTCATCATTTAAATACCAAGCAGCAAATTGACCTTCTGTTATTGCCGACTGAAACTCTTCAAACTCGACATACAAGCCACTATTTACTTTATGCAAAATAGCTTTTTGGAGAGGCTGTCTGTAACGAATTCGTGCCATGACTTCCATGGTTTCATCGGTTTCTAAAGCTAAATCTGTTCGAATCCAGTGAAGTTCTTCATTTGTAATAAATAAGGCTTTTTTAAGTAATCCTGGATGTTCCTTTCCCTGACCAGTATAGATTACATTCTCTTGTACATCGGTATCTATCACAAACAAAGGTTCTACTGTACCACCAACGCCTAAACCTTTACGCTGACCTTTAGTGAAATAATGAGCCCCTTGATGCTTTCCAACTACTTTTCCGTAGTCTATTTTATAATCTATTTTACGAGACAAGTATTCAAGCTTTTCTTCCTCCGATTGGAACTCTGGTGCTTCTCCATTAAAAATAGTTTGCTCTTTTGGCACTTCAACAATAATTCCTTCTTTAGGTTTTAATTGTTGCTGAAGAAAATCTGGCAGCTTCACCTTACCTATAAAACATAATCCTTGAGAATCTTTCTTTTCGGCGGTTACCAAATTTAATTTTGTAGCAATTTCTCTTACCTGAGGTTTAGTTAATTCTCCAATCGGAAATAGCGACTTAGCCAATTGCTCCTGAGATAACTGACATAAGAAATACGACTGATCTTTATTATTGTCTACCCCAGCTAGAAGCTGATAAACTTCCTTCCCGTCCTTTTCAATAGTTCCCTTTCTACAATAATGTCCTGTTGCCACATAATCTGCACCAAGCCCCAAAGCGATATCCATAAAGACATCGAATTTAATTTCACGGTTACACAAGACATCCGGATTTGGCGTACGGCCTTTTTCATACTCCTGAAACATATAATCGACAATACGTTCTTTGTACTGCTCGCTTAAATCGACCGTTTGAAAAGGAATACCTAATTTCTCTGCCACCAACATGGCGTCGTTACTATCGTCTAACCAAGGACATTCATTTGAAATCGTTACAGAATCGTCGTGCCAGTTCTTCATAAACAAGCCAATAACTTCATAGCCCTGTTCCTGTAACAAATACGCAGCAACACTTGAATCCACACCACCTGAAAGTCCTATGATAACTCGTTTCATCAATCCTAAAATTTCTTTTTATAAATTACACTTAGTACGTATAGTACGATTTCATTTTCTAGAAATGAGGGCACAAAGATACGTATTATTATCAATTTTACGGACACATAAAAAGACATAAGTCTGAATAGAAAATATAATTTTGTTTAATATTTTTAAAAAAAAGTTAAACTAGATTAATATTTTTTGTTTAATCTTTTATTATATTTGTTAAACAAATTAAAATCCTGACGAAAATGAAAAATTTAAAATTCTTAAAAGTACTTATGTTATTAATGACTGTGGTTGTCTTTTCATCGTGTAGTGATGACGATGATGACAAAATACAAGAGCCATTAAACATTGTTGAAATTGCTCAAGCCTCTCCAGAATTAAGTCTTCTGGTAGAAGCTGTTGTAAAAGCCGATTTAGTAGATGCACTCTCTGCAGCTGGCGACAAAACAGTTCTGGCTCCTACCAACACCGCATTCTCTGCGTTTTTATCAGCCAAAGGCTTTGCTTCTTTAGATACAGTACCTACAGCCGCTCTGACACAAATTTTACTAAATCACGTTATTGGCGGTTCTAATATTATGTCATCTGACCTAATTGGAAATATGGGCTACACCAATACTTTGGCCGACGGTCCAAACAGTACAAAATTGAGTCTATATTACAACGGAACTTCAGGAGTGATGTTTAACGGAAGCTCATCGGTTACTATTCCAGATATTGAAGCATCTAATGGAATTATACACGTTGTAGATGCTGTTATTGATTTACCAACCATAGCTACGTTTGCAACTTCTAATACGGCATTATCGACTCTTGTTGATGTTTTGGCTTACGCCGATACAGGAGACCCAACGGTTCCTTACATTGATACGGTTTCAGATGCAACTGCCGGACCATTTACCGTTTTTGCGCCTACCAACGATGCCTTTGTATCCTTATTAACAGAATTAAATGCAACCGCTTTAACTGATATTTCAACCAGTACAGTAGACGCTGTATTACTGCACCATATTGTAAATGCAAATGTACAATCGTCGCAATTGGCTAGTGGAGCTGTTTCAACACTTGGAGGCGATATTACAGCCGATGCTTCAGCTTTTACATTAACCGATGCTAACGGTCGTGTTAGTAATATTGTAACTAGTCTAGTTGATATTCAAGCTACAAACGGTGTTGTTCATGTTATTGATAAAGTAATTTTACCCGCTTTAAACTAAGCAAATTGATTGATAGATGATGATAATCTTAGTATTATCTAAAAAAACCTCCTTAGCTAACTAAGGAGGTTTTTAATTTTAATCGAAATTTTTCTGTTCTTTTAAAGCGCCGTTTTCATAATACTTCCAAACTCCAGATTTTTGTCCGTTTTTAAACTGCCCTTCTACTTCCGGTGTACCATCTAAAAAATAAACCAAATAAGCCCCGTGCATTTCACCATTAAGATAATTAGCCCGATTAATTAATTTATTATTTTCTGAATACGATAAAGACTCTCCATCAAGTTTACCAGCTTTATACATTTGCTTTTCAGCCATAATTCCGTTATTATAATACACAATACGTTCACCGTCTAACTCGCCTTTTGTATTGTAATGCTCCAGAATTAAAAGCTTATCGTTATTTTTTTGATAATATTTCCATTCGCCTATGTACAGTTTACCATCCATTTTGCCTTCACTAATCACTTTACCTGTAGAGGCATAAAAAATAACTTCGGCTATATTATTCTGTGGGTTGAATTGTTTGGTAGCGGTTAAAACAGCTTTATTTCTAATATTTTTATAAAATTTAAAAAGCCCTGTTTCCTTTCCGTGGGTAAACTCACCTTCGTAACGCAAAATATCGGTTCCATCAAAATTTTTCTTCCAGATACCATCGCGTTTACCGTTAGCATCTAATTGATTTATGCTTTGCGCAGAAACGACAGACGACAGGAGAAGACCTAAACCAAAGTGTAATAATTTCATAGTTGTAATTTTTATTATAATAGATTTTGGGGTTATTGAAATAACTACAAAACAACGAAAGTATTGTTTTTATACCTATTATAAAACAAAAAAGCTGCCATAAAATTATGACAGCTTTTTAATATAATTGAAACTAATTATTTGCGTTTTTGTTGCATTTGCTTTTGTTTTTCAGCTTCTTCCATCATTTGTTTCATTTTTTGCTGAAAACGACTTTCTTTCTTAGGCTTTTTCTTTTTCTCCTGCATCTCTGCATGTATTTTATCTTCGTCAAGAATAAAATTCTTAATCACTAAGATAATTCCGATACTGATTAAGTTAGAAATAAAGTAATACAAACTTAATCCTGATGCATAATTATTAAAGAAGAATAACATCATGATTGGAGAGAAATACATCATGTATTTCATCATTTTACCCATATCTGGCATGCCTTCCTGCTGTGGTTGTGTTGCCACTTGTTGCCCTGTTGTTAAACGCATATAGAAGAAAATGGCTATAGACGCTAATAACGGGAATAAACTTACGTGATCACCATAGAATGGAATCTTAAATGGTAATTCTGCAATAGTATCGTAAGACGATAAATCTTCTGCCCAAAGGAAGCTTTTTTGACGTAAATCGAAAGCCGATGGGAAGAACTGAAATAACGCATAGAATACAGGTAACTGAATTAATGCCGGTAAACATCCTGCCATTGGGCTCGCTCCTGCCTTAGTTTGTAACGCTAAGGTTTCTTGTTGCGCTTTCATTTTATTGTCTTTGTACTTCTCACGAATGGCATCTAATTCCGGCTTTAAAATTTTCATTTTTGCCTGAGACAAGAATTGCTTGTATTGTACAAACGACATTAATAATTTAATAGAAATCGTCATCACGATAATAGCAATACCGTATGGTAAGAAGCCACTTAAAAATGCGAAGAACGGAATAAATAAGTAACGGTTAATCCAACCGAAAATACCCCATCCAAGCGGTACGATTTCATCTAAATTTCTGTCGTATTTGTTTAATATTTTATAATCTGTTGGTCCGTAATACCAATCCATCGACTGACTTAACTCGCCACCTTTAAGTTGTAAAGGCATTTTAGCTGTAAAGGCTTTGGTGTAAACCGTATCAATATCTTCGTCTTGTACTAAATTACGAGACTCCAGACTTGCTGTTTTAATAGGTTCCTCTGACAATAAAACAGAAGTAAAGAAGTGTTGTTTAAACGCTACATATGTTAAATCTTCAGCGGTATCATCACTTAATTCACGTTGACCTAAATAATTGTCTTTACCTTCTTCGTACTCATAAACCACCTCTGTATAACGATTCTCATAAGAAATACTTTTAGCATGACGGTAGGTTTTTAAGTTCCAGTCTAGGTTAATGTCTTGCGAACTGTTAATAATTTCACTTAATCCTTGAGAACGGATAGTGAAATTCATCATATAATCACCTTCTTTTAACTCATAACGGTATTCTAAAAACTTAGATTCTGAAACTTTTAGTTTCATAGAAACTACTGTAACATCTCCGTTTTTAGTAATGGTCGGAGCAAAAAGTAAATCTTTGGTGTTTAATATTCTGCTATCGGTTGTTCCGAAATTGATATTAAAAGATGCGTTGTTATCTTTTATTAAATAGATAGGATTTCCTTTGAAATCTACAAACTCCTTTAATCTAACTTCTGAAAGATATCCGCCTTTGTTGCTGAATTTTAAAGCTAATAAATCGCTTTCAACTAAAGTTTCTTCATTAGAAGTGTTAGCTGCTGAATAAGCAAAAGCACCTAATTTATTTTTTAATGCGATTAACTTTAAAGAATCTGAAGCTGATGTTGCTGAAAAATCTTCGGCCGCTTCAACAAATGAAGCTTCCTTTTCTTTAGCTTTCTTCTCAGCTGCTACCTGTTCTTGCTTTGCTTTTTCCTGTGCTTCAAGTTCTTCAGGCGTTGGCTGGTTTTTCCAAAGCATGAACATTAAAATTCCGAAAATAAGTATAAAACCTATTACCGAATTAAGATCTAATTTTTTTTCTTCCATGAATTCTGATTGTATCTAGTCTAATATTAAGAATGTTGGTCTTTCAACCAACATTCTATAGCAATAAGCTAACCAATATTATTTTTGTGCCATTCTGGCACTTGATGTCTTCTTTTTATGGTTTAAAGCTGCTTTTACAAATCCTACGAACAATGGATGTGGATTTGCAACGGTACTTTTATATTCCGGGTGGTATTGAACACCAACAAACCAAGGGTGTGTAGGAATTTCAACGATTTCTACCAATCCGGTTTCAGGGTTTAATCCTGTTGCTTTCATACCTGCGTCTTCAATGGCTTGTTTGTATTTACCATTGAACTCATAACGGTGACGGTGACGCTCTGAAATGTGTTCAGATTTGTAAATATCGCGAACGATACTTCCTAATTTTAAATCACAATCCCAAGCTCCTAAACGCATCGTTCCTCCTTTATCGGTAATGGTTTTTTGATCTTCCATTAAGTCGATAACCGGGTTTGTAGTGTTAGGATTCATTTCAGTAGAATCGGCATCTTTTAAACCAAGTACATTTCTTGAGAACTCGATAACAGCCATTTGCATACCTAAACAAATACCAAAGTAAGGCACATTGTTTTCACGTACATACTGAACCGCATCAATTTTACCTTCAATACCACGCTCTCCAAAACCTGGTGCTACAAGGATACCATCTAAATGACCTAATTTAATATCTACGTTATCTTTATTAATGTATTCTGAGTGTACTGACTCTACATTGACTTTTACTTCGTTAGCAGCACCTGCGTGGATAAAAGCTTCTAAAATAGATTTATAAGAATCCTGTAACTCAACGTATTTACCAATTAAACCAATAGTAATTTCAGTTTTTGGATTTTTAAGACGTGTTAAGAACTCATTCCATTTAGAAATATCTGGTGTTGTAGAGGCTAAACCTAATTTTTTAAGAACCACTTTATCTAAGCCTTCTTTCATCATTAAATTAGGTACATCGTAAATTGTTGAAGCATCAATAGATTGAATTACAGCTTCTTCTCTAACATTACAGAATAATGCCAGTTTACGACGAATATCTGATGGTAAATCATGCTCTGTTCTACATACTAAAACATCGGCCTGTACTCCACTTTCCATCAATGTTTTTACACTGTGTTGTGTAGGTTTGGTTTTTAACTCACCAGCAGCCGCTAAATATGGTACTAAAGTTAAATGAATAACAATACCATTATCTTCACCTAAATCCCAACGTAACTGACGAACAGCTTCTACGTATGGTAAAGACTCGATGTCACCAACAGTACCACCGATTTCTGTAATAATAATATCGTAATCTCCAGATTTTCCTAAAATCTGAATACGTTCTTTAATTTCGTCTGTAATATGAGGAACAACCTGAACTGTTTTCCCTAAAAACTCGCCACGACGCTCTTTTTGAATCACACTTTGGTAAATTCTACCTGTAGTAACGTTGTTAGCCTGGCTGGTAGGTACGTTTAAAAAACGCTCGTAGTGACCTAAATCTAAGTCAGTCTCAGCACCATCTTCCGTAACATAACACTCACCGTGTTCGTATGGGTTTAAGGTTCCTGGATCTACGTTAATGTATGGATCTAATTTTTGAATGGTTACCCTGTATCCTTGGGCCTGTAATAGCTTTGCAAGAGATGCTGCTATAATTCCTTTTCCTAATGATGATGTAACTCCTCCGGTTACGAAAATGTATTTTGCTGTACTTGTCATGATGCGCTTATAAACGCAGGCAAATTTACAAAATTTAAATAGTTATTACCGAATAGTTTTTTAGTTATTTAATAGCTTATTATTAACAGCATCAGGAAATCAATTTTCAGCAAACTAAAATCTGATTAAAAATTTTAAAATTCTTTAAAGGATGCTTAAATTTTGAAGTTGAAAACCATCAATTTCTCATAAATTCAAACATTACAATAACTTAACATACTTATTAGCAATGCTTTAATTCAAAAGAATTATTTTTACAAAATACCTTGTAACCTACTTATAATCAAATAGGAACAACTAAAAATTCAGAAATCATGACCATTGAAAATACTGAAACCTTTTTAAAAAAGTTTGGTTATACCTTTACTCGAAATACAAATGAATTAACGGTTACTATACCCTTATCACAATCTATTACTTTAGACTTTTCACATCAGGAAACCGTTAATATCACTAATAAATTAAATGCCTGGAATTGCCTAACCGGATTTATTAAACTAGAGCTTAAACATGCTTTTATACTTAACCTAATAATAGGCGTTATAATAAGCATTGCTCTTTCGCTTTATGATTTAAAACTTGGTTTAGGTGTTTTTATAGCATGTTCGGTATGGTCTATTGTATGGGCCTTGACCTACAAAGCAAGAAGCGAACGCTTCAAGCAATTTTTGTTAAAGTGGAGTCAGCAGTACTCTAATGTTACGGTTTAGGGTACTGCTTTCTAATGTTTCGGATTAATTCTTCTAATCCGTTTAATTTTAATTCATATACCTGAGTGAGCATATCACCAAGTTTCCCTTTAGGAAAGCCTTTTTGATGATACCAAACAATATAATGCTCAGGTAAATCTATTAAGTAGCGATCTTTATACTTACCGTAAGGCATTTTGGTATGTGCCAGGTCTATTAAAAACTTGTTATCTGTAAGCATAAATCTCGTTTTATAGACTACTCTACAACTACAATATTTAAATTATCGTACTTAACCACATAAACCGCATTATTGTAATATCCGCCAACAAGTTCTTTATTATAAGCAAACTTGTTTTCAACATATTCTGTAAGTGGCGACTGGTTTACCGAAGTATATAAATTTTCTGAAGTTACTAATCGTAATACCACATCCATAGTTAAATCGAAACCTTTTACAGCACGTTTATTAGGTGTTAAGCCATACTTCTTTTCATACGCTTTTACAAAAGAATTATTGTCGCTTTCACTATAACTTTTTGCTGTTGTTGCATAATGAAAATGTAATCTGGATAATTGGTCGTTAGACACCTCGTCTCCTTCAAAAGCTTCATTGAAATTCGTTGTTACTAAAATAATTTCAATGCCTGAATTTCCATTCTTAGCTTGATTAAGAGAAGCTAAAATACTGGTTGCATTAGATGCTAAACCTTCACTTTGCGTTTCTAAAAACACATAGTTTTTTCCTGGTTTCAATACACTTTGCACATCACCAACCATGATGTAATTGGCATCTTTGCCTTCTTTATCTTTTCTCGAAAACACTAATCGCGCATAAGTAAATTCACTTTTCAACTCATTAGCTATCGCCGAATTTTTAGTATCAGAAATCACTACAATATTTTTATCAGCTGAGTCTGACTTAACATAATTAATGATTTTCGATTTCAATAATTTATCTGAAGGTCTTGACTGAAACACATTATCATACAATCTTAAATCTGTTCCAATTGGCGATACAATTGGTGTATTATATTGTTTTAATTCTATCGCTGCTTTTTCGAATGTATTTGAGGTTAACGGTCCGATAACAGCATCAACAGATTCAAAATCATTATTATTAATAATTCTTGCCACCTCACTTACTTCATGTTTGGTATCGTAAACATCAACTTTTAAAGAAACTCCAAGTTTTTTTAAAGAATCAACCGCCATCAATACCCCAGAATGAAAATCCAATGAAGCGTTTAAATACGGATCTTTTTTAATACTACGCTTGGTATCTGCCACAGAATCGTAATCGACACGATTTAAACGAAACGGCAACATTACTGCAATATGCTTAGTACTAAAATCTGATATTTTATTATTTAAAGCCACTGGTTTTACCTCGTTAGCAGATGCTCCATTTACCGTAGCCGAATAAGGTACTTTTAAAATCATACCTTCTTTAAGTCCGGTTTCTTTTAGTTCCGGATTTAAAGTTTCTAAAGCTTCCTGGTCTAATCCTAACTTTATATTTAATCGGTAAAAGCCTTCCTTAGGTAAAACCTTATAATAACTGTATTGTTCATCTACCGATTTCTGGTCCTTATTTTCAATATTCGGTACATAAACCTGCTGACCTACCTGAAGCGAATCGCCTAAATTAGGGTTCAACTCTTCAAATTCTTTTAAAGTGATGCCAAATTTATATGCTACTCGCCATTTTCCTTCTTTTGGTTGAACGATATACGTTGTTACAGCATCACTTTCTTTTGTTTTTCGTGTTACTTTATATACCGGTATTTGAAGTTTATCTCCTTTTCGTAAAGGCTCAGCATATAAAAACTTGTTGTGCTTTTTTATATCTTCTTCAGATACTTCATATTCTTTAGCCAAGCTATACAAAGTCTCTTTTTTACCAACACGGTGCGGTTTAAACCCTACCAACTCTTTAGTTTCCTCAACCTCTGGTTTATTGGCTTTAGAAATTGGTATAATTAATATCGTATTAGGTTTTAATTCCTTTTTAGCATCAGGATTAAGCGCATAAATCTGTGACGGCGTTACATAATACTGCTTAGCAAGCGCCTCTACTGTTTCTCCCTTTTTAACCTGGTGTGTACTAAAATTTTGTGCGTTTGCCGTATTTATACCAAATAAAACCGCAAAACCTAAAACGGAAAGATGTTTAAACATGTAATCTATTTTTATTTTTTTTTAGGATAAGTACCTTTTTAGATACGCTTCTCTTTTGTCTAATCACATATAATATGCCAAAATTAAAAATCCGTGATTAACAATATTATATAAAACTCTTATTATATACGTTTAGTATGATTAAATAAGATACCGCTAAACTAAAAATATTGTTTGTAAAAATGACAAACTACTAAAAAAATTAATGGTTTGTATTGAATTAACAAACGTAACCCAATACAAACCATTTTATTTATTTTTTCGAAATGAAAATTATTCCCACTCGATAGTTGCCGGTGGTTTTGAACTAATATCGTATACTACTCTATTAACACCTTTAACTTTATTGATAATCTCGTTTGATGTTTTTTGTAAAAACTCGTATGGTAGGTTTACCCAATCGGCAGTCATACCATCGGTACTTTCTACAGCTCTAAGCGCCACACATTTTTCATACGTACGCTCATCTCCCATAACACCTACACTGTTTACTGGTAATAACATCGCTCCAGCTTGCCAAACTTTATCGTAAAGTCCCCATTCTTTTAATCCATTGATGAAAATCGCATCAACTTCTTGTAATATACGTACCTTTTCAGCAGTGATATCACCTAAAATACGGATTCCCAAACCTGGTCCCGGGAATGGGTGACGACCTAATAATTCAGGGTCGATACCTAGGGTTGCTCCTACACGTCTTACTTCATCTTTAAAGATAGCACGTAAAGGTTCTACAATTTTAAGTTTCATGAAATCTGGTAAACCACCTACGTTATGGTGACTTTTAATTGTAGCTGAAGGTCCTCCTGTAGCAGAAACACTTTCAATTACGTCTGGATAAATGGTTCCTTGTGCCAACCACTTTACATCGGTTAATTTATGAGCTTCATCATCGAAAACTTCAATAAATGTTTTACCGATAGCTTTACGTTTTAACTCAGGATCTTCAAGACCTGCTAATGCTTCAAGGAAACGCTCTGAAGCATCTACTCCTTTTACATTAAGCCCCATACCTTCGTACTGATTTAATACGCTTTGGAATTCGTTTTTACGTAATAAACCGTTGTTTACGAAAATACAGTATAAGTTTTTGCCTATGGCTTTATTTAAAAGTACCGCAGCTACAGTAGAATCTACTCCACCAGATAAACCAAGTACTACTTTATCATTTCCAACTTTCTCCTGAATAGCTTCAACAGTTTCATCAATAAATGAATCTGGTGTCCAATCTTGATTTACACCAGCAATATTCACTAAAAAGTTTTCTAATAATTGCTTACCATCTGTAGAGTGATATACCTCTGGGTGAAATTGAATAGCATACGTTGTTTCGCCTTCAATTCTGTAAGCCGCATTAGTAACATCTTTAGTACTAGCTATTAAAACACCATTCGTTGGTAATTCTTTAATAGTATCACTGTGGCTCATCCAAACCTGACTTCCTTCATTAATTCCAGCGAAGAATTCTTCATCAGTTTTAATAAATGATAAATTAGCACGACCATATTCTCTGGTGTCTGAAGGTGCTACATTACCACCTGAAAAATGTGCTAAATACTGAGCTCCATAACAAACGGCTAACATTGGTTTTACTCCTCTAATACCGTCTAAGTTTGGGTGTAAAGCATCTTCTCCTCTTACTGAATTCGGACTACCCGAAAGGATAACCGATTTGTAAGATGCTAAATCTTCTGGAATTTTGTTGAATGGATGAATCTCGGAATAGATGTTGAGTTCTCTTACTCGACGTGCAATAAGCTGTGTGTATTGCGATCCGAAGTCTAAAATTAATACCTTATCGTGTTGCATGCGCAAAAATAATAATAGATTTTATAATGACAATTAGGTGTCTGCTTTTTTTTAAAATTATTAGGCCATCGTTTCTAAAATCATCTCGATATCACGCTCGGTGGTATCAGGATTAATGAAACAAAAACGTGAAACCGTTTCAAAATTATCGCCGTTTTTCCATTTGGTTGGAGTTACTAAAGCGAATCCTTTTTTGTGGTTGTCGTATGTCCAGTTGGTATAATCCTGAGGAGCCCAACCTTTTCTACGGTATAATACACATGATAAACTTGGCTCTCTTACCAGTTCTAAATACGGACTTTCTTCAATCATTTTACCTGCAATTTGCGCCAGTTCAACACCACGCTCTACTGCTTCTTTATATTTATCGGTACCATGCATAGCCAATGAGAACCATAAAGGCAACCCTCTAACACGTCTGGTTAACTGTATTTGATAATCGGTTGGATTAAATCCGTGAGCACCTTCATCTTTAAAAATATCTAGATAAGATCCTTGCTGAGAGTGTGCTTGTTTTGCTAATTCTGGTTCTTTATAAATAACTGCCCCACAATCGTAAGGAGAGAATAACCATTTGTGCGGATCGATAGTGACACTATCAGCTTTATTAATTCCTATAAATAAATGCTTCACAGAATCGGCTAATAAAGCTCCTCCGCCGTATGCTGCATCAACGTGGAACCATAAATTTTCTTCAGCACAGATATCGGCAATACCATCTAAATCATCCACAATACCAGCATTGGTTGTTCCTCCGGTACCTACTACTGCAAATAAACGCTCACGCTCAATTGGAGATAAACCATCAATCGTTGCTCTTAATGCTGAAGCTTCTAAACGATCTTCGGTATCCACCAAGTGTACATCTAAATCTGCAACTTTAGCCATAGCTTTAACCGAGGAATGCGCCCCGATAGATGTGATGATTAATCCTTTTTGACCTTTATGACTCGGATCGTTTGTGCGCCAGTTTTCACGTGCTGTAACAATTGCAGAAAGGTTAGCCGAAGTACCTCCACTGGTGAATACACCAAAAGCACCTTCAGGCATGCCTGTTAAAGACACAATCCATTTCATAGCTTCATTTTCACAGAAAATACCTCCTGCACCTTCCATCCAGTAAGCACCATGAATACTTGACGCTGCCGTAATTAAATCGAACATAATAGCTGCTCTGGTTGGCGAGGCTGGTACAAACGCCAGATTTCTCGGGTGGTCTACCGGCACATTCGCCTTAGATAAGTGCTCTTTCCATAAGTTAAAAGCGTATTCTCCACCAACACCTTTTTCGGTAATGGTTTCTCCTACCAATGCTTTTAACTCTTCATACTTTTTAGGCTTCCCGATAGGATGCTCTACTTCTGATACTCGTCCAATGACATATTTCATGACATCCAGTGTCATTTCAATAAGTCCCATGTCAATTTTATGCATGCTTACTATTTATAATTTTAAAAGAGAAAATTCCTTATTTAAAGGATTAAGATGTTTAATAAGTTCAGGAATTAATTGCGCACCATACTCCAAGTAAAACTGAGAGAAATTGGTGTTACGTTCCTGTAAACTTTGATTAGGGAATAATTCGTTTTGCAAATCGGTCATTCGTGATACCTGATCTGCCAAGGCCTTCTTTTGTGCTTTAAGCAAACGTTTTTCTAAGTTTTCTAAACCTTTTATTTGTTTTATTTCCTGAGCTTTTACTGCTCCTAAAAACGATTTATCGGTTTGTTCTGCCAAAGCATATAAGTCTTCAAATTGCTTTTGAAGGGTATCTTTTTGTTCTGAAAAATCGATATCTATATTCGATATTTCACGTACTTTTTTATTGATAAACGTCGATTGCTTTAAAAAGATATCGGTCGTTGATATATTTAAATTCTGAAGTTTTTTATGCTGACTTTCGGTTTCTATTAATACTGAATTACGAAGCAACAACACCGGAAACGGCACATTTACTTTATTAAAGAATTGTTTCAACTGAAACCAATATGCCAATTCACCACCACCACCAATGTAGCACAGGTTTGGTAAAATCACTTCCTGATACAAAGGGCGTGTAATAACATTTGGACTAAAACGCTCCGGAAACTCCTGAAGCTCTTTTTCTATTTCAGATTTTGTCCATGAAATTTCAGTGTTTAAAACACTAAAACTTTCGTTTTCAAATACGATACGTTCACGTAATCCCTCTTTAATGTAAAACACATTAATTTCCCGAGGATTCACTTGAATCGTGTAATCACTACTTACGGCGCTTAATTGAGCGTTTGTTTCAGAAACATTTGTAAAGGAGGTATTGCTAAACAACTCCTCTTTTATATAAGGAACTAATTGTTGTTTTAAAGTTTTATGGTTAGCATCGATGATAACTAAGCCATAGTCTTTAAACAGTTCGTTTGCTAAATATCGTGTGGCATCAGCTAAATTTCCATGCTCTAAATATGCCGATTTAAAAAGTTGCTTTAAATATTCGGCATTTTTACTAGTTCCTAATTCTAAATCAAACAAATTAAAAACGTCGTCTAAACCTTCGGTTGATAATTCACCTACTGCGCCAGATGCTATTCTGTTCCAGTGCACCTTTTTCCCGTTGAAATTGAAGTAATTTATTTCTTCAAAATCATGATCTTCAGTAGCCATCCAGTACACTGGCACGAAATTATAATCAGGATAGGCTTCTTTTAAATCTCTGGAAAGATTAATTGTCGAGACTATTTTATAAAGAAAATACAAAGGTCCTGTAAACAGGTTTAATTGATGTCCTGTGGTAATAGTAAACGTATTTTCGTTTTGCAGAGCATCAATATGACTTAAGGTCAATTCTGATGTTTCAACCGTTTCATACTGCTCTTTTAAAGCTTTGACCAAAGTCAATCTTGAATCTAAATTAAAGCTAGATGCTTTTTCTTCTATTTGTCCTTTAAAATTCTCTATGCTGGGAAAACGATTGTAAAAGGGTTTCAATTGCGGGTTTTCATCCAGGTAGTCGCAGATAAGACTCGAAAAATATCCTGTGTTTTTAAATGAAATACCGTCTAATAACATAGTTTATATTAAAAATTGAAACGCAGATGCAAAGATATAGTTAATATAGTGGTAAAATCTAAAAATTTCGTTAAGAGTTTTTGTTTAAATTTATAAACTAATACTTTAAACCGTGCTCGATTTCCTTTTTACCAGCGATGCCATTATGGCGCTACTTACTTTAACGTTTTTAGAAATTATTTTAGGAATAGACAATATTGTCTTTATTTCATTAGCCGCCAATAAACTTCCGGAAAAACAGCAATCGAAAGCCACAACTATCGGCTTACTGTTAGCCATGATACAGCGTATTATCCTGCTGTTTTTCGTAACCTTCTTAATTGGCTTAAAAGAACCCTTTTATACTTTAGAATTATCGTGGCTACATATATCCATCAGCTGGCAGGCTATTATTTTATTTGGCGGAGGACTCTTTTTAATTTTTAAAAGTACTTCTGAAATTCATGAAAAAGTAGAATTACCTCATCACGATGAAAACCAACTAAATAAAAAGAAATTGAAAAGCTTATCGCAGGCTATAGTTCAAATTATGCTCATTGATTTTATATTTTCAATTGATTCCATTTTAACTGCCGTTGGAATGACAAACGGTTTACATGATAATCACAACTACAATCTGATGTTAATGATTATAGCTGTGATTATTTCTATTTTTATTATGATTGGCTTTGCAAACCCGATTAGAAAATTCATCAATGCACATCCCAGTATGCAAATTTTAGGCTTAGCCTTTTTAATCCTAATTGGCTTTATGCTTATTACTGAAGCTGCTCACCTGTCGCACACCACATTATTTGGAAATACGGTTGGAGCTATACCTAAAGGTTATTTGTATTTCGCCATTGCCTTTTCATTATTCGTTGAATTTATAAACTTCAGAATTCAGAAACAACAAAGAAAAATCGATTAGAATAATGAAGTTTGAGAATCGTCTTCCTCCTCGCCTTCAACTATATCTTCATCAAAAACTTCTAAGTCGTCTGCATGTACTTCTTCAGGTTCTTCAAAAGGCAAAGGGTCCAACAAGTTAATTTGCTTAACCTTATCTTTTGTTAACTGATTTCCGATTGCCGAAATACCTTTTATTGAGATAAACTCTTCTAAATTTATTTCTAAATTATCTTTACGATCTTTTCCGCGTTCTTTAGCAAACTCGACTTCAGCCATAGGTAACCAATCGGTTGAAACAATTTCTAGACGAGAATTTTCATGCTCAGGAACAAAAGATTCTTCTTTTCCTTCGTTTTCAATTAAAAAACGTTTCACGTAATACAGCTCGCGTTCTCCATTGTAATAAATAGCCGAAATAGGTTTCTTCGGATTCCATTTCTCCAATACAATCATATCGTTATCAAAATGTAACGTAACGTCTGGCGTAACGGTTTTAACGATCCCTTTTTGATTAATTATAAGAAGTTTATCTTCCCCTCTAAATTCTCCTAAAAGCTCGCCTCGACCATCAACATTTAATCGCTGTACAGCATCGTCGAACCATATTTTACGAGGTTTTAATGTAGAAACTCCTTTTTCTTTTAGCTCTACTTTTTTGATGGCGTATTTGGTAACTAAATTTCCTTTAGACTGTCTTCCTTTAATTAAAATATCGGCAAAATCGATATCCCATTTCAATTTCTTAATACTTCCGGCCTGTCTTAATAAAATGGTCACGACCTCAGCTTCACCATTCGGATTTGCTGAAAAATATAGTAATACCGAACCTTTATTACCGTTGGTTAAATCGTACTCGCGATCTCTGGTAATACTTGTAACGTTGAATCGTTTTATATATGAGGGTCCTGATTTACCATCGCGATAAATAAGATTGTAAATGGTACGTTTATCTCTTTTCTTAAAGACATCGACATGAATAATATCTTTACCAACAAACGTTTTTGAATCAACTTTAGTGATCATCATACTACCGTTTTTAGTAAAGACAATCACATCGTCTATATCGCTACAATCGCACACATACTCATCTCGCTTTAATGATGTTCCAACAAAACCTTCCTCACGATTCACGTAAAGCTTGGTGTTACGAATAACCACTTTTGTTGCATCTACATCATCAAACGCACGGATTTCAGTTTTACGTTCGCGACCTTCACCGTATTCCTTTTTAAGTCTGGTGAAATAAGCAATGGCATAATCTATTAAATGCTCTAAATGATGTTTAATTTGAGCAATTTGCTCTTCTAAAGCATCAATTTTTTGTTGCGCTTTATCAATATCGAATTTCGAAATACGTTTGATTCGAATTTCGGTTAAACGAACAATATCCTCTTCGGTTACCGCACGTTTTAAATGCTTGATGTGTGGTTGAAGCCCTTTATCAATAGCCTGAATAACACCCTCCCAGGTTTCTTCCTCCTCAATATCACGATATACCCTGTTTTCAATAAATATACGTTCTAATGATGCAAAATGCCATTGTTCTTCAAACTCGCCAAGTTTTATTTCTAAATCCTGCTTTAAAAGTTGCACCGTATTATCCGTACTACGACGAAGCATTTCACTAACACCAATAAACAACGGTTTATTATCTTCGATAACACAACCTAATGGTGAAATGGAACTCTCGCAACTGGTAAATGCGTATAAAGCATCAATAGTTTTATCTGGAGATAATCCTGGTGGCAGGTGGATTAAAATCTCTACCTGTGCTGCGGTATTATCTTCAATTTTCTTAATCTTAATTTTTCCTTTTTCGTTCGCTTTAAGAATGGAATCGATTAGGGATGATGTATTCGTCCCAAAAGGCAATTCGGTGATAACCAATGTATTTTTATCTAATTGCGAAATTTTAGCTCGAACACGAACTTTACCACCTCGCATGCCATCATTATACCCCGAAACATCTGCAATTCCTGCAGTTGGGAAATCTGGAACTATTGTAAAACGCTTGCCTTGTAAATGCTTTATAGAAGCCTCAATAAGTTCAATGAAGTTATGAGGTAATATTTTTGTAGAAAGTCCTACGGCAATACCTTCTGCTCCCTGCGCCAATAATAGCGGGAACATAACCGGTAAATTTATAGGTTCTTTACGGCGACCATCGTAAGAGGCCTGCCATTCAGTAATTTTTGGATTGTAAACAACATCGAGCGCAAATTTCGATAAACGCGCTTCGATATAACGAGAAGCAGCAGCACCATCACCTGTTAAGATATTACCCCAGTTTCCTTGGGTATCAATTAACAAATCTTTTTGACCTATTTGCACCATGGCATCGGCGATACTTGCATCTCCGTGAGGATGGTACTGCATGGTGTGTCCTACAATATTGGCTACTTTATTATAACGCCCATCATCCAGATCCTTCATGGAGTGCATGATACGACGTTGTACGGGTTTAAATCCGTCTTCTATTGCAGGCACGGCACGTTCTAATATAACGTACGAGGCATAATCTAAAAACCAGTCCTTGTACATACCCGTCACACGGGTAATTGTTTCTTGCGGTTCGTCTTGTTCGTTAATTAAATCGTCGCCTTCTTCAATCATTTAAATGTGTTAGTTTTCTTTAGGCTTGCCACTAATCGTTACTCGCCCTTTAATTTTAATGGTTCGTTTTCTATTTACTGTATTTGGTTCTTCAATGTGTAAATAAGAATAATCTCTTTTTGTCTCGCTTGATTTTTCTAAAGTGTATAACATTATATTTTGCTTTTAGCCTGCTCAACACAGGGAATTATTAATTTTTATACTACAAAATTAACTCTAAACCTATAATGTCTGTATCTACTTTAACGAAACTTTATCATCAAATTCTTAATTTAACCCTGAAATAATGATTTATCAATAATTTAAAAGCCTGTTTATTCAACAATATCTAATTCAACCTTTAAATTATCAATTATAAACTCTTGTCTTGAAGGTGTGTTTTTACCCATGTAAAAGGATAATAATTCTTCAATAGACATATGGCTATCCAACATTACAGGATCTAAACGGATGTCTTCACCAATAAAGTGTTTAAACTCATCCGGAGATATCTCTCCCAAACCTTTAAATCGTGTAATTTCAGGTTTTGGCTTTAATTTTTCAATCGCGTTAACACGCTCCTCGTCCGTATAGCAATAAATGGTTTCTTTTTTATTTCTTACCCTGAATAATGGGGTTTGTAATATATATAGATGTCCTTCTTTAATAACCTCAGGGAAAAACTGAAGGAAGAAGGTAATTAATAACAAACGGATGTGCATCCCATCGACATCGGCATCGGTTGCAATTACCACATTGTTATAACGTAAATCTTCTAAAGACTCTTCTATATTTAAAGCGGCCTGTAACAGGTTGAACTCCTCGTTTTCGTATACAATTTTTTTACTTAAACCGTAACAGTTAAGCGGTTTACCTTTTAAACTGAATACCGCCTGTGTATTGACATCACGAGATTTAGTAATACTTCCGGATGCCGAATCTCCCTCGGTAATAAAAAGTGTGGTTTCAAGATTGCGTTCGTTTTTGGTATCTCCAAAATGCACACGACAATCACGCAATTTTTTATTGTGAAGACTGGCCTTTTTCGCACGGTCTTTCGCTAATTTTCTAATACCAGACAACTCCTTACGCTCACGTTCAGCCTGCAATATTTTACGCTGAAGCTTATCGGCTGCCTCAGGATTTTTATGTAGATAGTTATCTAAATAAGTTTTTACGAAGTCGTTAACATAGGTTCTTACCGTTGGCAAATCTCCTCCCATATCGGTCGATCCTAATTTCGTTTTTGTCTGACTCTCGAATACAGGCTCCATCACCTTAATAGCAATGGCACTTACTACCGATTTTCTAATATCGGATGCATCGTAGTTTTTACCGTAATACTCACGCACGGTTTTCACCAAAGCCTCTCTAAAAGCATTTAAGTGTGTCCCTCCCTGTGTTGTATTTTGTCCGTTAACAAACGAATGATACTCTTCGCTATACTGTGTTTTGCTGTGCGTTAAAGCAATTTCAATGTCGTCGCCTCGTAAATGAATGATAGGATACAATCTATCATCCTGATTTATATTTTCAGATAATAAATCTTTAAGACCATGCTCACTAAAATACTTTTCTCCGTTAAAAACTATGGTTAAACCCGGATTCAGATATACATAGTTTTTAAGCATTTTAACGATGTACTCGTTTCTAAACTTATAGTTTTTAAAAATAGTTTCATCAGGTACAAAGGATACTTTGGTTCCTTTGCGACGTGAGGTTTCATCTAAAAACTCCTGATTGGTTAACTCGCCTTTTTCAAATTCCGCTGAAGCTGATTTATTATCTCGTGTCGATTCTACTCTGAAATAAGATGACAAGGCATTTACCGCTTTGGTACCTACCCCATTTAATCCTACCGATTTCTTGAAGGCTTTGGAATCGTACTTACCACCGGTATTCATTTTAGACACCACGTCTACAACTTTACCTAACGGAATACCTCGACCGAAATCTCTAACAATAACTTTATTGCCTTGAATAGAAATTTCAATATTCTTTCCAGCCCCCATTACAAACTCATCAATCGAGTTGTCTAGAACTTCCTTAAGTAAAATGTAGATACCGTCGTCAGGAGAAGATCCGTCACCAAGTTTTCCGATATACATCCCTGGACGCATACGAATGTGCTCTTTCCAGTCTAACGAACGTATATTATCTTCGGTGTAATTGGTTTCTTCTGCCATAAAATTTCCAGTAAGTTAAGTGAGATTTGATGCTAATATAATACACTCCGCGAAAAAATGAAACCTCATTTCGACAAAATAATTAACAATATTAAGGGTGTATTTTGTTAAGAACCTCGAAATTAATTTTTTGATTCTTTTTTTAGGCTGACAAATAATATCCCAATGATAACTATTAATGCTCCAAAAAATTGCAACAATGTTAATTTTTCATTTAAGAAGATGGATGCCAGAATGATTGTTGATATTGGCCCAATACCTGCAACAATCGCAAAGTTTGACGAACTGATTAACTTAATGGACATTGACACTAAAAACGACGGAATAACCGTTGCAAAAACCGCAATTAAAAATCCGTAACCGTAAACCTGCCAAGGAAAACTTAATAAATCAATTTCATTTATAAATCCATAATGAATAAACACACATATACATGATACCAACATAGCATAAGATGTAAACTTTACCACTCCAAATTTAGGAATTAGCCATCCGGTTCCAACCAAATACGACGCATAGGTCACGGCACTTAAAAAAATTAAAAAACCTCCTAAATAGGTGTCATTTCCCGAAATGGCAACCTCATCCCAAAAGGCGATAACTACCCCTATATATGTTAACAGTATCGCTCCTGCCTGCACTTTGGTTATAGGTTTCTTCAAAAAAAACTTATTAAAAAACAATACAATAGTTGGATAGATAAACAGAATAATACGCTCTAAACTTGCCTTAATATAAGTCAGTCCAACAAAATCAAAATAACTCGCTAAATAATACCCCACAAAACCAAAAAACACTACCCATACGTAATCTTTTCGGGTCACTTCTAAAGACTTTTTTTCATTCCTGTAGATATAAATTATAATAATGTAAAAAGGGAATGAAAACAACATGCGTAACAATAGCACACTTATAGCATCAACGTTGTATTGATAAGCCAATTTTACCATTACGGCCTTTGAAGAAAATAATACCACCGCCAGTATCCCTATTAAAACACCGTAGATAAAAGATTGTCTTGATTTCATCTGTTGATTTCTATTTGATATTATTGTCAGATGGAATTAGCCTGTAACATTTTTACTAACTTCAAATGTATTGCAAAGCTCATTTCACAGCGCGAAGGTATAACGCTATTTTAAAACAACTCTTAGATATAACAAAATATTACGATGTTCAGACAAGCAAACCTGTTGTTAGTCGAAAATTGAAAGCCTAAGTTTTACCTTTTTCATAATTTGACACATTCACACATATTAACCCAAAACATGAGAAAATTAGTTTTATCAATTATTACAGCAACTGTTTTAATAAGCTGCCAATCTAAATACCAAGATATTCCCGAAAGCTATTATCCATTATTAGATAGCGCCTTAGTTAAAGCAAATAACAACGCACCCGAAATTTTAAAGGCATTAACTGATGCTCCAAAAAACCAAAAAGAAGGTATGGCGTTTTTAATAAGTTATATGCCCGAGCGCGATTTAACTACTTTAAAAGCTGACTTCCTTTTAGAAAATGCCGCATACGCCTATAAAGCTCGGGAGCGTTTTCCTTGGTGCAAAACGCTGCCCGATTCTATCTTTTTCAATGATGTTTTACCATATACCAATGTTGCCGAAACCCGTGACCCTTGGCGAAAAGACTTTTACGAACGTTTTTCAAAATATGTGGAATACGAAACCAATTTAAAGGATGCTATTTTCGCCATTGCCAAACCTATTAATAAAGAGGTTAATGTTGAATACAACATAAAACGATCGATTGTTGATTCCAGTCCAAAAGAAGCCATGTCTGAAAATATGGCCACTTGTACTGGATTATCTATAATATTAACAGATGCTTTTCGTTCCGTTGGTATTCCTTCCCGATTAGCAGGAACAGCCATGTGGACCAACATGAAAGGCAACCACACCTGGTGTGAAGTCTGGATTGATAACGAATGGAAATTTATAGAATACTACCCTGACGATTTAAACAAATCCTGGTTTTTAGCGGATGCCGGTAAAGCAGACCCCAACAACCCACTACACTGGATTTACGCGGTATCCTACAAACCCACAGGGCAATATTATTACGCAGGCAGAGCTGCAAAATTCCTATTGAAAACTTTAGACACAACCCTTTTAAACCCTAAAACCTTGAAAAGTTTAAAAGAATGGAAAAGAAAAGCTGACGAAAACAACGAAAAGCCTTATATACATGGCGTAAATGTTACCCAACGTTATATTGATCTTTACAAAGAATCTATAGAGAATTCAAAACTTGCAGACGATGAACTTATAGCAAATTTTGTTGTTTTTAAAAATGAGAATACTTCACAAAGCGACTCTCGTTTAGATTGCAGAGTTGATGTTTACTTAGATGATAAAATTATTGATTTTGGCTACTCGCCTCGTCCAACCGACGACATGAATAAATTCTTAAAAATTAAACTAAAAAAAGACACAGACTATAAAATTGTGGTGAGCAATATTAAGAACAATATTGAACAAAGCTTCTCCATAAAAACAGACGAAAAGCCAAACGAAGAATTTAAATTGATTTTAGAATAACGTCAAAAATCCTTTTACCTCATGAAACACTCTATACTAGGCTTTTTATTTCTGTTTATAGCGTGCAACAAAACACCGAAAAAGGAAAGCATTCATGTTATTGCACACAACAAAACTACAATAACCACCAATCCCAAAGAAGGTGTTAATACATTTACCGAATGGGCAACATTTCCATCAAAATCTGAAGCCATTAGGAAAGTGACCATGTATCTAACACTGGCTTACCCAGAGCACATGAAAATAGCGCATTGGGATTACATGGATCGGGTGAAAATTACCTGTATAGATGAAAATAATAACGAGCGTGAATTTGAAATCGGACGTATGCTTACACCTTACGGAAGCAGTTTTAAAGAAGGCTGGAACTATACCTGGAAAACCGATGTTACCGACTTTGCTCCCTTTTTACACGATAGCGTTCAGGTGGCTTATGTACATTCTGGGTATGAATCGTCTGAAACTGGCTGGGATTTAACCATTGGCTTTAAAATAGATTTTGGTCCGGCAGTTGCCGATTTTGTTTCCGTCAAAGAGATGTGGCAAGGTAATTTTGAATACGGCAACCCAGAAAATGATATTGAAAATAGCTTAAAACCGATAACTATTAAAAAACAAAATGATGCTGACTTTGGACGTTTCAGAATTCAGCATACAGGACACGGCATGGATCGCCCGAGTGGTTGCAGTGAATTTTGCAGCCGATGGCGCGAATTAACTTTTGATAACAAAACAATTGACAAGCGCGATTTATGGAAAGAATGTAGCGACAATCCGTTATACCCGCAAGGCGGCACATGGATTTACGACCGCGCCGATTGGTGTCCGGGCGATTTACAACTTCCTGATATTATAGATATGCCTTTAACTAAAAGCAGCCATGTGTTAGATTTAAATATGATGCCTTTTTCAGCTAATAATATCAACCAGCCCAAAGAACAAATCACCTCGTATTTCTTTCAATACAAAACACCAAATCATACTAACGATGTTGAAATTGAAGACATCATAGCCCCAAACAGCGATGAAGCTTTCAATAGAGAAAATCCGAAAGGTTTTCAACCCAAAATTAAAATCAGAAACTTAGGAAAAGCACCTTTAACATCGGTTACAATCTCTTATAAAACGGAAGGTTTTGAAGAAAAAAGCTTCGACTGGGTTGGCCATCTTCCTTTTTACGAATCTACAGTGATAACAATTCCTAATCACATCGAATACAAATCAGGTGTTAATCATTTTACTGTTACACTAACAAATCCAAACGGCAAAAAAGATGAATGGACTGGAGACAACACATTAACTTCAGAATTTGATGATATCCCAACCCTGCCTACCAATCTAGTTGTAGACTTTTTAACCAATAACAATCCAGGAGAAAACCACCTTACTATTGTAAACGAAAACAATACTATTATTTTTGAAAAAGCACCTAATAATCTTGAAGCTGCAACGCAGTATTACGATACTTTAAATTTAGCTGAAGGCAAATACAGATTAAAACTAACCGATACGGTTGGTGACGGTTTAGAGTTCTGGTATAATAGAAAAGCTGGCTTTGGAAGGCTTCAACTAAAGGATATAAATCACAATATATTGCATGCCTTTGAAAACGATTTTGGCAACGAGCAGAACTACACCTTTAGAGTTAGCAAATCTGCAAAAACCGATTTAAACAGACTAAAATATTCTGTAACCATCTATCCACGCATGACTAAAGATAGTCTGAGCATTTTCACAACAGCCAATAAAGCATGTAAACTAAAAGTGCGATTAACCAAAGATGGCGTTTTTATAGAAGAACATGACTTCGACAATATTAAAGATTCCAAAACTGATTTAGATGTTAGCCATTTAGAAGAAGGAAGGTATGTTATGGAAATCCATATGGATGGAAAACATATAATGAATCGTCGTTTCAATAAAATTTAGATCATTATTCTTTTTAAATAAAAAATCCTGTATTGAGGACCAATACAGGATTTTATAATATGATTTAAAATTTTTCTATTAAACGTTGAATAAGAAATGCATTACATCACCATCTTTAACAATGTAATTCTTTCCTTCAACACGCATTTTTCCAGCTTCCTTAATTTTACTTTCACTACCGTAAGTTACATAATCATCATAACCAATTACCTCAGCTCTAATAAAACCTTTTTCAAAATCTGAGTGGATTACTCCAGCTGCCTGAGGTGCAGTAGCACCAATATTTACGGTCCATGCACGTACTTCCTTTACACCTGCCGTAAAATACGTCTGCTGATTTAATAATTTATAAGCCGCACGAATTAGCTTTGAAGACCCCGGTTCTTCTAACCCAATATCAGCTAAGAACATCTGACGCTCTTCGTAATCTTCCAGTTCATTAATATCAGCTTCTGTTCCAACGGCAAGCACTAAAACTTCAGCTTTTTCATCTTTTACCGCTTCACGAACTTTTTCAACGTATTCATTTCCAGAAACCGCAGAACCTTCATCTACATTACAAACGTACATTACTGGTTTTTCTGTAATAAACTGTGCTGGTTTCACGAAATCTTCATAATCATCTTCATTAAATTCTAAAGCCCTAACCGATTTTCCTTCCTCTAAAGCAGCTTTAATTTGTAATAAAACCGCCTCTTCCTTTTGAGCTTCTTTATTACCAGTTTTAGCAGCACGCTTCACTTTATCTAATTTCTTATCAACAGTCTCAAGGTCTTTCAACTGTAACTCCATATCGATAGTTTCTTTATCTCGAATAGGGTTTACATTACCATCAACGTGAACGATATTATCGTTATCAAAACAACGTAATACGTGTAAAATAGCATCTGTTTCTCTAATGTTTGCAAGGAATTGATTTCCTAAACCTTCACCTTTACTTGCTCCTTTTACTAATCCTGCAATATCTACAATTTCTACAGTTGCAGGCAATACACGCTCTGGCTTAACTAAAGATTCTAATTTTTCCAAACGCGGATCTGGTACGTTTACCACCCCAATATTAGGCTCGATAGTACAGAACGGGAAGTTCGCACTTTGTGCTTTTGCATTAGACAAACAATTGAATAAAGTTGATTTCCCTACGTTTGGTAATCCTACAATACCTGCTTTCATGTATTTAAATATTAGATAAAATATTAAGACTTAGGTCTTCGTTTTTGCGAGTGCAAATGTAGTTAATTCTTCAATTATTTTAAGAATATCGACGCAATATCTACAAAATTAAAACTAAAGGAATAACAAGATAAAAGTTAACACCATTCCAAAAACGGTAAAATACATACCTTTTCTAAAAATATGTGTTTTAGGCATAAACATCCAAAATGATGATATTGCGAAGAATAACAACGATACCCCGAAGAAAATATTCAAATAAAACAATGGATCTTTCGACTTCGCCTTATGAAGCTTAGTCATTTTATTTAAAACTAATGGAAGTTCCTTTTGAATGAATTTAGCCTCTCCTGTTGCTTTGTTATATTCCCCATTATTAAAGAACAAAACATCGCCTTCCTCTTTGGCTACTTTAAAATCCCTGATTTTTAATTCCCGCCCTAGTTGATTAGTTGGCAAATTAGGCTGTAGCTGTTTTTCAACTTCAGATTCAATCTTTAAAAAATCTGAATCTCTAAAAATTAACACCACACCACTTAAGGCGTAAACGGTCATGATTCCTATTAAAAAGAATCCTAAATAGCGATGTATAATTCGCATGTATTTGTTAGTCATCGGTTTGTTTTTAAGCCTTAAGACATCTTAAAAACAATATGGTTTAAATTCTGATTATGTTAAATAAATCTAAAAAACCTCCTTTTCTAAGGAATTTCAAGAGCACACAATTCTATTAACTTTTTGATTATCTTTATATTACTAACCAATCCATTGTTTCATATGAAAAGTATTTTTACACTGCTGTTAAGCCTATGTTGCTTAACATTTTCTTTTGCTCAACTAAGCGTTTCAGGTACGGTAACAGACAATTCAGGAGAACCTCTTATGGGGGTTAATATTGTCGTGAAAGGTACCAGTAGCGGGACTACTTCGGATTTTAATGGCGAATTTATTATTGATGTTGATGGTAATGCCATTTTAGTTTTCAGCTCCGTAGGTTTTGACTCAAAAGAAGTCCCTGTTAACAATCAAACAAAAATAAATGTCATTTTAGAGGAAGGCGTTAGTCTTGACGAAGTTCTTCTGGTGGGCTCTCGAAGCCCTAAACGGACAGCTACCGACACACCAGTCCCTGTGGATGTTTTAGATGTTTCCGGAATAGCCTCAACTACAGGAAAGGTGGAAGTCAATGATATTTTACAATACGCTGCCCCTTCTTTTAACGCCAGCAAGCAATCAGGATCCGATGGTGCCGATCATATTGTTCCGGCATCCTTACGCGGTTTAGGTCCCGATCAAACTTTAGTTTTAATAAATGGAAAACGCAGACACCAATCTTCTTTGGTAAACATCTTCGGAACTCGGGGACGCGGTAATTCAGGAACCGATTTAAATGCCATTCCTGCCAATGCCATTAAAAGAATTGAAGTTTTAAGAGATGGTGCTTCAGCGCAGTACGGATCTGATGCTATTGCCGGTGTAATTAATATTGTTCTAAGGGATAATACCGATGGATTCTCTGGCGGAATTACCTATGGCGCTTACAGTACAGCCATAGGCGATGGCTGGGAAGAAGCCACAGGTGAAACACTTTATAATGTAGAAGGCAAAAATCGCTTAGACGGAAAAGATAAAAACTGGGATGGTGAAACTGTAAAAATTGACGCCAATTACGGCTTAGCCTTAACTGATGATGGCGGATATATTAACATTACAACCGAATTTCTTTCAAAAGAAAACACCTTAAGACCAGGATTTTCTTGGCGAAAAGGTTACGGTAGTGCGGGTGTTGATGGCTTCAATTTTATGATTAATTCATCAATTCCTGTGAATGATAACACAGAAATTTATGCCTTTGGTGGTCGAAATTTTAGAGACACCAACGCCAATGCGTTTTCAAGAGATTCTTTTGACGATGGCGATAACCGTTCTGTTCCCAGTTTGTACCCCGATGGATTCACTCCAAGAATTACGTCCAATATTACCGATGCCTCAGTATCCGTTGGTGTAAGACATGAAATGCAAAATGGCTGGAATGTTGATTTTAATAACACCTACGGAAAAAACAACTTTCATTATTTCATAAAAAACAGTAATAACGCCTCGATGAAAAATGCCTCTCCTGTCGATTTTGATGCGGGTGGCCATTACTTATCACAAAACACAACAGGACTTGACTTTAGTAATTATTATGACGATATCTTTTCTGGTGTGAGTTTGGCCTTTGGTTTTGAATACCGAACCGAAAACTTCGGAATATTTTCAGGAGAAATTCCTTCATATGGCTTATATGATGAAAATGGTGTAGTCATAACAAATCCAGCACTTCAAACGGTAGCAACAGATGCCAATGGAGACGATTTACCTGGCGGATCTCAAGGATTTCCAGGTTACAGCCCAGCTAACGAAGTAGATCGCAGCAGAACCAATTATGGGATTTATTTAGATTCCGAAGTCAACATCAGTGAAGCCTTTATGCTGGCTGGGGCAGTTAGATTCGAAACTTATAGCGATTTTGGAAATACTTTTAATGGTAAATTAGCTACCAGATTTAAAATAAGTGAAGATTTTTCGCTTCGTGGATCCATATCTACAGGATTCAGAGCGCCTTCGTTAGCACAATTATATTACAACCTTATTTTCACCAATATTGTAGCCGGAGAGTCTGTACCTTCCCTTCTATCTGCAAACAACAGTACCGTTACCAAAGCCTTTGGTATTGGTCAGCTAAACGAAGAAAAAGCATTTAATGCCAGCTTAGGATTCACCTTTAAAGCAGGTAATTTCACTGCTACAGTTGATGCTTATTCCATTACCGTTGATGATCGCATCATCTTAACAGACAACTTTACCGACCAAACCATTTTAGGGCCATTAAAGGTAGATGCTGCGCAGTTTTTCGCCAACGGTGTTGATACCAGAACCAGTGGAGTTGATATTGTACTAAGTTACGATACTCCAATTGGTAGTGATGGTAATATTAAAGTGGGACTTATTGGTAATATAAATGACTTAAAAATTAAAGACATCCATAATGGTGATTTAAATGAGTTTACATTCTTCGGACCATTCTCTCAAGCCTATTTGAAAGCCGCTGCACCTGATTATAAATTTGGGTTGAATTTAGGCTATGCAACTTCTAAATTTAATGCGAACCTTACCCTTACTCAATTTAGTAAAGTTGAATTACAAGACTTTCAATGGGTAGATTCTCCTGCAACAACTCAGGCAGAAGCCGATGCTTTATATGAAGTTGCTACCGATATTTACAAAGCTTCCATAGTCTTAGATTTAAGTGTTGGTTACGATCTTTCTGAAAAGCTTAAAATAAGTATTGGAGCCAACAATTTATTAAACAAATATCCAACACCTCAATTTGATGGCTGGACAGATCAGGGTGGTTTAGCCGATTCTGTTCAAATGGGTTCAGACGGAACTTATCTTTTTGGAAGATTGAGCTTTAAATTGTAAACACAACCATACAACATAAAAAAACCCAAGCTTTAAAGCTTGGGTTTTCTATTTATAAAAATCTCTTTCGATTAATCTTCCGGGTGCATAAAGCGTTGCTTAGCTAAAAGCTCCTCTTCAGTTTCAACATGGTCATCATCAGGCACACAACAATCTACCGGACAAACGGCAGCACATTGTGGCTCATCATGAAACCCTTTACACTCTGTACATTTATCTGGTACTATATAGTAAATTTCATCACTTATTGGTTCTTGTGCGTCATCTGCATCAACCTCTGTACCGTTAGTTAATACTACTGTTCCTGTTAAACTTGTTCCGTCTTTGTAACGCCAATCGTCTGCACCTTCATAAATTGCAGTATTTGGACATTCCGGCTCACAAGCTCCACAGTTAATACATTCATCAGTTATTATAATAGCCATAACTTTCTCTAGTTCAATTAAATTTTAATGTTTCAAAATGTAAAAAAACTTGCTCAATAAACTTTTAAACATCAGTTTTTAACCCTCAAATAATTGGCGATTAAAAAACCTGATTCATTACATTTTTCTAACTTTGCAAAGCAAAAATAACGCCAAAACTATTCATAACCAAATTCAGAATGAATTTACAGCAAAGAATTAATGCTTTTGTAAAATTAGGAGATTTTATACGTCAATTTTCTAACGATACAATCGAAAAACAAGATACTGTTGAATTGAACGACATGTTTTTCGACGGATTTAAACATCAATTAAAATTAGCCGAAGAACACAATGGTTGGTTTACGCCTGAAAACATCAGGTTTTCCTTAAAAGGCTGGAGCGATTCACTAACTCCTGCGAAACTAAATACCTGGCTTAAACCTTATAAAATAGAAAATGGTTCTCAAAAACAGGTAGCCATTATTATGGCGGGAAATATTCCGTTAGTAGGATTTCACGACTTTATTTCGGTTTTAATTACTGGTCATAAAGTATTAGTAAAGCAATCCAGCAACGACAAACACCTGCTTCCTTATTTGTCAAAATATTTAGAATTCGTTGAACCTGATTTCAAAGGTTTAATCTCTTTCACAGAAGAAAAGGTTGAAAATTTTGATGCGGTTATCGCTACCGGAAGCAATAATACAGCACGATACTTTGAATACTATTTTAAAGACAAACGGTCTATTATTCGCAACAATCGTAATTCTGTTGCTGTACTAACTGGAAATGAAACTGAGGAGGAACTTAAGAACTTAAGTGAAGACATTTTTAGATATTATGGATTAGGCTGCAGAAATGTATCAAAACTATTCATCCCAAAAGGTTATGATTTTGATGCCTTTTTTAATGCCATGTACAACTGGCATCCCATTATAGAAAAGGCAAAATACGCCAATAATTATGACTATAATAAAGCCGTGTATTTGATGAGTGAGTTTGATATGCTTGAAAATGGTTTTTTAATGATTAAAGAAGACCAAAGTTATGCTTCGCCCATTGCTACGGTCTTTTATGAATATTACGATAGCCTGGAACAATTGAAGGAAAAATTAGAAGCAGACGAAAAGCAAATTCAATGTATTGTTGCTAAAGGATTCAGTGAAAAAGAAATTGCTTTTGGAGCGACTCAAAAACCGGAACTTTGGGATTATGCGGATAGTGTCGATTCTGTTGAATTTTTATTATCAATTTAATGAAAAAATTATTGAATTTTCAGTAGTAAATCATCAATTAATTAGCAACTTTGTATCCTTAAAATCAACAACTCTACAACAGAAATGAAAAAACATAATTTTAGTGCTGGACCAAGCATTTTACCACAAGAAGTGTTGCAAAAGGCTGCCAAAGCCGTAATTGATTATAATAACGAAGGTTTATCTTTAATTGAAATGTCTCATAGAAGTAAAGCTTTTATTGACATTATGGAACACTCAAGAGCCTTAGTTTTAGAATTATTAGGCTTAGAAGGTAAAGGGTATCAAGTACTATTTTTACAAGGTGGTGCAAGTTTACAGTTTTTAATGACTGCAATGAATCTTTTAGAGAAAAAAGCGGGTTATGTAAATACTGGTGCTTGGAGTGAAAAAGCTATTAAAGAAGCTCAAAAAATTGGTGACATTATCGAAGTTGTATCTTCTAAAGATGCTAACTTTAACTATATTCCAAAAGGATACAACGTTCCTTCAGATTTAGATTATTTACACTTAACGTCTAACAATACCATTTTTGGTACACAAATTAAATCGTTCCCTACTACAAATGTGCCTTTAGTATGCGATATGAGTAGTGATATTTTCTCTCGTGTATTAGACTTTACACAATTCGATTTAATCTATGCCGGAGCTCAAAAAAATATGGGTCCTGCAGGAACAACTTTAGTCGTTGTTAAAGAAGATCTTTTAGGAAAAGTATCTCGTAATATTCCAGCTATTTTAGATTATCAAAAACACATTGGAGCTGATAGTATGCTTAACACCCCTCCTGTTTTTGCCGTTTATACATCTATGTTAACTTTAGAGTGGCTTAAAAATGAAGGTGGTATTGCTGCTATTGAAGAAGCTAACGAGAAGAAAGCTACATTAATGTATTCTGAAATAGATCTTAACCCTTTATTTAAAGGTTTCGCTGCTGTAGAAGATCGTTCGCCTATGAACGCTACTTTTAACCTGGTAAACGAAGATTTAAAAGAAACTTTCGATGCTATGCTTAAAGAAGCAGGTATTAGCGGCGTTAATGGTCACCGTAGTGTTGGTGGTTACAGAGCTTCTATGTACAACGCTTTACCTATCGAGAGTGTTCAGGCTCTTGTTGAAGTAATGAGTGAATTAGAAAACAAGGCTTAAATTTTAAATAAACACCGACTAACAATTAATAAACCGAACAATTAAGGTTTCCGATTGTAAGGAAACAAAAAATAAATAAAATGAAAGTATTAGCAAACGACGGTATTTCAAACAGTGGTATTGAAGCTCTTGAAAAAGGAGGTTTTGAAGTAATTACTACTACCGTAGCTCAAGAACAGTTAATAAACTATATTAACGAAAAAGAAATTAGTGTTTTATTAGTACGTAGTGCTACAACAGTACGCAAAGACCTTATTGATGCTTGTCCAAGTATTAAAATCATTGGTCGTGGCGGTGTTGGTATGGATAATATTGATGTAGAATACGCTAAAGGAAAAGGTATTTCTGTAATCAATACACCTGCGTCTTCATCTCACTCTGTAGCAGAATTAGTATTTGCACATTTCTATGGTTTAGCACGTTTCTTACACAACTCTAACAGAGAAATGCCTCTTGAAGGAGACACTAAGTTTAAAGCGCTAAAAAAAGCCTATGGTAAAGGTGTTGAGTTAAAAGGTAAAACTTTAGGTGTTTTAGGTTTTGGGCGTATTGGTCAGGCAACTGCAAAAGTAGCTTTAGGAGCAGGAATGAAAGTAATCGCTTTCGATCCGTTCCTGGAAAAAGCGAACTTAGAATTAGAGTTTTTCGACGGACAAAAAGTAAACTTCGAAATCAATACAATTTCTAAGGAAGACGTTTTAAAACAAGCCGATTTCATTACTTTACACGTACCTGCTCAAAAAGAATACGTTATTGGTGCTCCAGAATTCGAATTAATGAAAGATGGTGTATTTATTGCTAATGCTGCTCGTGGTGGTGTGGTTGATGAAATTGCTTTAGTAAACGCTATAGAATCTGGTAAAGTTGCTGGTGCTGCTTTAGACGTTTTTGAAAAAGAACCAACTCCGGAAATTCAGTTATTAATGAATGCTTCTTTGTCGTTAACTCCTCATACAGGTGCAGCGACTAGCGAAGCGCAAGATAGAATTGGAACTGAGTTAGCTGAGCAAATCATCAGCATTCTTGGTTAAAATTTAATGTGACCTTTAGGTTATATCTGAGTCCTATACATATGTATGGGACTTTTTTTTTGTACCTTCAAAAACCAAATAACTATTAATATTAAAATTAAAAACATGTCAGGTATTTTAGACTTACTAAACAGCGATATAGGTAAAACAATTATTAACGGTGTCTCAAACCAAACCAATCAGTCAGAAAGTAAAACACAAGACGTTTTAACTATGGCTCTACCGGTTTTAATGCAAGCTATGAAACGTAATGCTTCTACTCCACAGGGTGCAGAAGGTTTATTAGGTGCTTTAAGTAGTGGAAAACACGACGGTAGTATTTTAGATAATCTGGGCGATTTGTTTAAAGGTGGCGTAGACGACAATATCATTCAGGATGGAGGAAAAATTTTAAGCCACGTGTTAGGCAACAAGCAACAGACTGTGGAAAATGCATTAGGTGCTAAAGCCGGAATTGATGCAAGTTCGGTTGCACAAATATTAAAAGTAGCTGCTCCTATTTTAATGGGCATGTTAGGAAATCAAGCGAAACAACAAAACGTTAATAATTCAAGTGGTTTAGACAGCCTATTAGGCGGATTAATTGGAGGAAATTCTGCTGAAAGTGAGCAAAGTTTTCTAACGACTATTTTAGATGCCGATGGTGACGGAAGTGTGATTGACGATGTTGCTGGTATGATTTTAGGTGGTGACAAAAAGAAAGGTGGTCTTGGCGGCATGCTTGGCGGGCTTTTCGGAAAATAATAAATAGCCATTTCTCATTGAAAATAAAAAATGCCAGATAAAATATTCTGGCATTTTTTATTTTGTTAAAACCTGAAACTATAGCTATTTAAATTTTCAGTTTTTGTAATTTTAATGAAAGAATTCAGACTATTACACAAACGGTAACAATTAACATCTTATGAGAACACTGGTATACATACTGCTTACTTTTGGATTCATTATTGGATGTAATACTTCAAAACCTGCTGCGACTGCAAATACCAATGAACAATTGGATGCGACGAAACTCAGCGATACCGTTACCATAGCCAATGACGATTTAGAATATGAAATTATCATAATTGAACCTGGTTTTAATTTCTGGCTAGCCAGCAGAGCAAAACCGGAAGGCTTCTATTCTCAAGAATATTTAGAAAACAGAAATCGTATTTACGTTACCGAATGGAATAGCAGAGTCATACAACCTCAACGCTATAATCCCAATTTATACGAAATGCAAATCGACTACCAACCTCAAATCGATTACGGTTATGATGTAAATTACAAACTCTATAATTATTTCATCTATTTTCAATTAACCTACAAGCAACAATTAGCAGGTTTTGTTCCCAGAATTTAAGGACTTTAACTACATTTGTTGTACAAGACTTTTATGGTGCAAAAATTTAAAGAACGTTGGCAAATACAACATAACTGGCAGCTCCTCTTCCCTGTTTTAGGAGTTCTTATTCTGGCGTATTCGGCGTTTAAATTATCTTATATTTTCATTAAAGAATCTCATATTATCTTCAATATTTTATTGAGCGTGGTTATTTATTTTCTACTTATAAAGTTTGTGCTCTTTACATTTAAAAAACTGGAAAATAAATGGAAAGTAAATTACCGTTGGGAATTTATTCGAATTTATATTGTTTTTGCTGTTACGGGGTCGTCTTCCTTATATGTCAGCAAACCCTTAATGAAACTTATCGGGATTACTAAAGAAAATCTGGGCTCAGGTCTTTATTGGATACTTTATATCATCATCGGATTAATTTTTTATCAGATTTTATTAGTTTCTATCGGTTGGATTTTTGGTCAATTCGACTTTTTTTGGACCTTTGTAAAAAAATTATTGAAACGTATCGGGTTTAAGCGTTTTTTAAGCTAGTGGAACAAAAAGTTAGAGCAAATATTATTTTTAAAACCATGGCATTGCTTTTGGCTATTTCGCTATTGAAGCCTGCTGTATTTGAGTTCGCCCATCTTTTTGCACATCATGAACACGATATTTGTAAAGGTGAAAAAACAACCCACCTTCACAAACTGGATACCGATTGTGACTTTTACAAGTACAAAGTTCATCATCAATACACATTTAATCTTTTTGAGTACACTATTTTTACTCCAAAAGAACAATCACCAGAAATTGTTTCTCAATACCATTTTCTAAGTGATTACCAACGCTTACAAACCGCTTTACGTGGTCCTCCTGCCCTTATTTAATAATGAACCTAACACACTAACAAAGAAATTAGTGTCAACATATTATTAAATTACAAAAGCCTTAATTGGTTTTTAAAACATACTTTACATGCGATTATTATTAAATACATTGCTGCTTTTAGCAATGACTAATATTTATGCACAACATTCGTTAAAAGGTCTTGTTGTAGACAACAAAACAAACGAAAGTTTAGCATTTACAAACATATACCTATCAGACCTTGAAAAAGGAACAATTACAGACGAAAACGGACAATTTAGCTTAGAGAATTTACCATCAGGAAACTATAAAATGGTGGTTTCTATTTTAGGCTATGAGACCAAATCCTTAACTGTTAATATCCCAAATCTGCAATTCATTGAAATACGTTTGGAATATTCAGCTATTGAAATGGAAGATATTATTATTTCTACGCCATTTCATAAGTTACAAAGTGAAAACGTTATGAAAGTTGAACGTGCTTCTGTTGAAAATTTAAATGCCAACGGCGCTGTAAATTTAACAGAGGGCATCAGCAATATTGCCGGTGTGGAAAGTGTAACTACCGGATTAAGTATTGGTAAACCTGTAATTCGTGGTTTAAGTTCTAACCGCGTTTTAGTGTACACCCAAGGTGTTCGTCTGGAGAATCAGCAATTTGGTAGCGAGCACGGTCTTGGAGTTAGCAGTAACGGTGTGGAAAGTGTCGAGGTTATTAAAGGCCCGGCGTCCTTACTTTATGGTAGTGATGCGCTTGGTGGTGTTTTATATTTAAACCCGGAAAAATTTGCTCAAGACAATACATCAAGTGGAGATGTTAGTGGTAACTATTACAGCAACACACAAGGATTTAACACAAGTGCCGGATACAAATCATCTGAAAATAATTTTAAATTGTTATTTAGAGGAAGTCTTACTGAACATTCCGATTACGATACAGACGAATACCGTGTAACCAATACACGATTCAGAGAGCAGGATTTTAAAGCCGGAATTGGTTATCAGGTTAATACCTTTAAAACGGAATTCAGATACAATGTAAACAATTCTAAGCTAGGTATTCCTGAAGAAATAGGTGTACAATCTACTCTAAAAACACCAATGCTTGGATACCAAAATATAACGAATCATGTATTCAGTTCTAAATCTACCATCTTCTTTAACAACTCGAAGTTAGATATTAATTTAGGTTATATTTACAACGATAGAAAAGAATTTGAAGACGAGCACCATCATGATGAAGATGAGGAAGGACACGAAGAACATGAAGAAGAAGAACACCACGAAGATGAACATGACGAAGACCATGAAATTTTAGTGCCGTCGCTTCAAATGAAATTAAAAACGGCCAATTACGATGTAAAATACACCTTACCTCAATTAGGTAAGTTTGAAACCATCGTGGGTGTTCAAGGCATGAATCAGGTAAACACCAACTACGGTGAAGAACAACTAATTCCCGATGCAACAACCAACGATTTTGGTGTTATGGGAACCTCTCATATTCATTTTGAAGCTATCGATATTCAGCTTGGTGCACGTTACGATAACCGAAACATTAACGTTGTTTCCGGATTAAACCGGGATTTTAATAGTTTTAATGGTGCCTTAGGATTTAAAACTAACATCTTTAAAAACCTGACCGCACGCGTTAATTTCGCTTCTGGGTTTAGAGCGCCTAATTTAGCCGAATTAACTTCCGATGGTATTCACCATGGATCCAATCGTTACGAAGTTGGTAATGCAGATTTAAACAACGAGCAAAATTTTCAAACCGATATTGCTCTGGAATTTAAAAACGAACACGTTGAGTTTTTTGTCAACGGATTTTACAACAAGGTAAATGACTATATTTACTTATCGCCAAACGGAAATACAATAGACGACACCCCGGTTTACGATTATATTCAGAATGATGCCAAGCTATATGGTGGTGAAGTAGGTGTACATATTCACCCGCACCCTATACACTGGCTACACATCGAATCAAGCTTTGAAACAGTAACAGGAAAACAGGCTAATGATGAATATTTACCGTTAATTCCAGCGAACTCTTTAAGCAATGTTTTAAGAGTTGAGTTTGAAAAACCTTGGCTTAAAAATGGATATACCTTTGTGAAATTAGCAAGTACCTTTAATCAAAATAACGTAAGCACCTTTGAAACCTCAACCGATGGTTACAACTTACTTAGTGCAGGATTTGGCGGAAGTTTTAATTTATTTAAAAATGAAGCTACTTTAAGTATTTCTGGTACGAACCTGACGAATAAAACCTATATCAATCACCTGTCGCGTTTAAAACCAGACGGCATTTTTAATATGGGTAGAAACATTAATATTGGATTAAAATATCAATTATAACCTACAAAAAATCCCTTTCTGTTTAGAAAGGGATTTTTTTATTTTAAATCTTTAGGTTCCTTTTTCAGAACATAAGTATACAACCACATTAAAGTAAAAGTTGGAATTACATCTAAACCAGGGAGTGCTTCTTCCACAAAGGTTATAACCCCTGCCACTTTACCCGCTTTTCCTTTATACAACTTAGTCATTAACCAGCCAGAAAGTGGTGCCCAGACAATATCTGAAAACTCCCCTATTCCAGGAATTATAAATGACACATAACCAATGGCATCAAATAAAATGCCTAACAATAATTTTTTGTATTTACTCAATCTAAATATTTTATTGTTTTAACAATTTCCTCCGCAATTTTATTTTGTCCTTTTTCGGTTAACAACAAATTTTTGTCTTCTGGATTCATCATGTTCCCTAGTTCAATTAAAACTCCGGGACAATTAATATTTTTCAAAATTACAAAATTAGCATTTTTAATTTCATTCACCTTGAAATTGACTTCAAGGTTTGAAATCATCTTACTTGCTAAAGTATTCGATTGTTCTTGAAACTTTCCATCTCTGCTAACAAAAAAATTGAAACCATTAGTATTTGCATTATTAACCACGTGAGTGTGTAATGATATAACTAGCTCCGGACTTAAATTATTAATATAACTAACTCTATTTCCTAAACTAATGAAATCATCTGAAGTTCTTGTTATTAAAATTTCAAAATCAGATTCTTTATAAATCTTCTTTACCTTTTCAGCTATTTTTAAAACAATGTCTTTTTCTTTTATTTCATCTGAAATATTCCCAGGATCAACACCACCATGTCCAGCATCAATTACAATTACCTTTTTTAAATTTCCGATAAAGAAAGGGGTTTTAGTAGACTCTGAATAATCTCGATAAAAACCTATTCTCTTATTCTGGTTAACAGAATTTAATTGATTTATAGCATAACTTCCTTTAAATCCATCACTACAATCTACAGAATAATTTATAGATTCTAATTTATCCTTATCGTCAAATTTAACTTCTTTATAAGTAAGAGTGATTCCCTGTTCTTTTAATCTATTTTTGATGAAAACCAAATTTTCAAACGTTTGTTCACTCGTAAAAACAACTTGAATTCTTCCATTCCAATCTCTAGGGTTATTATTTTCAATTTCGGAATAAGAAAAAGTTTTGTCCTTTTTTGAACCTTGTGCTTTAATTTCAGATTTAAAAGAAATTAAGCTAACTCCAACAATTAGACATAAAGTGGTTAAAATAGATACTTTTTTCATTGTATTTGTTTTTAAATTAAATAAATCTTGTACATACCATAAAATGGATGAATTATTCAATTTTAAACTTTTGCTTTCTTTTAAAGTTTCAGTTAAACTTACTTTATCTCCAAAGAAATCAAATCCTAAAGCTTCTGAAATAACTTTAATTGTATAGGCTCTTGGCTGCACTTTCCCCGACTCGATTCGCTGAATAGTTCGAGCAGATATATTGCACTTCTCTGCAAGCTCTTCCTGAGTTAGCCCCTTGGCATTTCTAATTTCAATTAATTGAGTTCCGAAGTCTAAAGTTTTCATTAAAATTGAATTTTTAACAAGAATAAATTCATTTTAAAAACATTCAAAAAAAATCATCAGGTCTTTCACACGACATTAAAACGACATTCGTTTTAAATCAAATGAAAATGAATAAACTACTTCCCTATCAGCTTTAAAAATTCGTTTCGCGTTTCTATTTTTTCAAACTGCCCACGAAACCCTGAAGTTGTTGTTAATGAATTTTGTTTTTGCACACCGCGCATCATCATACACATATGCGACGCTTCAATAACCACAGCAACACCTTGCGGTTTTAAAGTATCGTTAATGCAATCTAAAATCTGTTCGGTTAGGCGTTCCTGCACCTGTAATCGTCTGGCAAAAACATCGACCACTCGAGGTAATTTGCTTAGTCCAACAATATGTCCGTTTGGAATATAGGCAATATGCGCTTTACCGAAAAAAGGTAATATATGATGCTCACAAAGTGAATACAACTCAATATCTTTAACAATAACCATCTCGTTATAACTCTCTTCAAACATGGCGCCTTTAAGAATCTCCACCGGATCCTGATGATACCCTTGAGTTAAAAACTGCATCGCTTTTGCCGCGCGTTCAGGTGTTTTAAGCAATCCATCACGATTTGTATCTTCTCCTAAATCGCTAATAATTTTATTGTAATTATCTTTAATTCCTTCGGTTGCTTCGTCGTTATATTCTTCGAATGATTTGTAATGCATTTCAATTTTTTTAGAAGAATAAAGATATAGCTTAAATCGCATTTGGCAATAAAAAACAATTCTTAATTGTACAGAACGGCTTAAAGTAGTAAATTCACGGCTCCTATTTCAAACACATGATTCAAGCAAAAAACATACATAAATTCTATAACGATTTAGAAGTTTTAAAAGGTGTTGACCTACATATTAAAAAAGGCGAGGTGGTTTCTATTGTTGGTGCATCTGGCGCAGGGAAGACCACACTTTTACAAATATTAAGCACTTTAGACAAAGCTTCATCAAAAGAAGATTATCAATTAACTATTAACGGTATTGATATTGGCAATCTTAAAGATAAAGCCTTGGCTAAATTTAGAAACGAACACATTGGGTTTATTTTTCAGTTTCACCAATTACTTCCTGAATTTACAGCTTTAGAAAATGTTTGTTTACCAGCATTTATAAAAGGAACAAAAAAAGCAGATGCCGAAAAACGCGCTAAAGAATTACTGGACTTTTTGGGTTTATCGCATCGTTACGACCACAAGCCAAATGAACTTTCCGGAGGAGAACAACAACGTGTAGCAGTAGCTCGTGCTTTAATTAATAATCCGGACTTAATTTTTGCCGATGAACCTTCGGGAAATTTAGACAGCGAAACTGCCGAGAATCTTCATAGTCTGTTTTTTAAATTGCGTGATGAATTCGGTCAAACCTTTGTGATTGTAACACACAACGAAGAATTAGCCAATCTGGCAGACAGAAAACTGGTTATGGTTGATGGAAATATTACAAATCAGTAAACTCTGAAAATAGAACATATAAAAAGGGCCTATTAAATTTTCTATAAGCCCTTTTCTTAAAATAACTTAAAAATTAATTTAATACCCGAAAGGGATATTTTTACCTAAAATAGTCACCATTTTAGTATTGTAATTCAATTTGATGTCTTCAATATCTGCTACATCAATATCTAAAATTCCTGCTTCAATACTTCGTGGTAATAATACAAAATGCAGTGATTCTTCAACAGTTAAAGTATAATCCACACCTTTAGAACTGGTACCGTTTTGAATACCATCTAATAAATATTCATCATCCCAAATATTTAAAGGCGTATCACTACCAGCAATCCATGTTCTAGTTGAATCTTCTGAATACTCAATTGTAGCTCCGGAAGTTGTTGTAATTTTTCCTCCGGTAATCTTTACACTATACTCTAAATTACCATCTGTATTTTGTCCTAAATTTTCAACAATGTGTGTTCCTTCAACTTTATAATCTTCATGATAATAATTGGTAAATGTAGAAGTATGAACACTGCCCTCTACGCCATACCAATTGGTTGAAACAATTGTTACAATGCCTTTGCGAGTTATATCGTCTTTACATAATACACCTGTACCATAATCAATAGTAATGGTTTTTGGAAAAGTTGTTAAATCCAAAGGATCAATAGTAATAACGGGACCCTCTGCTTTTGTAGCGGTTAATTTTGCTGTAGAAGCAGTGCCTTCTGAGCTTAAAACAGCATCTCCACTGTTATTTCCAACATCCTGAAACACTTTATTCACCGTTGAATATTCGGTTAAAGCATCTATAGCTGTTGCGGTGTCAATAGTATTCTTAACAGTTTCTCCATCACAACTAACTAATAAAATGGCCAAAATTGGGGCAATAATTTTTTTCATAATACAATGTTTTGATGGACTAATTAACGTTATAAATTTCATTTTTAATATAAAAACATGTCACAATATTACATTTTAAAGTGTTTTTGTGCATTTTACCGATATTTTATAGCAATTTATCTTATAAAGGCCATAGCTTTTAACATATTTATAATAACCTTATTTTGTATTTATTGGTATTTTTGAATTCATGTAAAAACAATTAATCTGAAATTTTAAATATTGAGCCCTTCAGAACTTAAAGAATTTCTCGATGCCAAGGTTGAAGAATACAACAGCCCTAAATTTATTGAGAGCGACCCCATACAAATCCCACATTTATTTACTCAAAAGGAAGATATTGAAATTGCAGCTTTCCTAACCTCAACTATTGCCTGGGGAAACCGAAAAAGCATCATCAATAACGCCAATAAATTGATGGATATGATGGGCCATACACCCTACGACTTTGTTATAAACCATTCTGAAACCGATTTAGAGCAACTACAACCTTTTGTACACCGCACCTTTAACGGCGAAGACGCCATTCAGTTTATCAAGTGTTTAAAACATATTTACACCAAACACAACGGACTTGAAACACTGTTTGCTTTACACGCCGAACCATATTCAGTTCAGAAATCCATCTCGGAATTTAAAAGAACATTTTTTGAAATAGACCATTTACAACGTACACAAAAACACGTAAGTGACCCACTAAAAAATTCGGCCGCAAAGCGAATAAATATGTATCTAAGATGGATGGTTAGACCAAATAACACCGGTGTAGACTTGGGTATCTGGAAAAGCATTACACCCGCTCAATTATCTTGCCCATTAGATGTTCATTCCGGAAATGTCGCTCGAAAATTGGGTTTACTAACTCGAAAGCAAAACGATGCTAAAGCCCTTCTGGAATTAGATACAGCGCTTAGAACTTTAGATCCTAAAGATCCAGTAAAATACGATTTTGCCTTATTCGGCTTAGGAGTCTTTGAAGGCTTTTAAAAATAATCAATCATAATAAAAACTAAAATCTATGACAAAACTCTTTACCCTGATTCTTTCGGTTTCTATAGTTACTGTTTTTGCTCAAAACAGAAAAATACCCACAGATACTACCGTTGTAACAACTGATACAGCTACCATTAACGGAAAAAGTTTCCAATACACAGCAACTACTGGAACACAACCCGTTTGGAACAACGATGACGAACCAATTGCTACTTTATTTTACACGTATTATGAACGTAATGACGTAAAAGACAGAGCCAACAGACCATTAGTCATTTCATTTAACGGTGGACCTGGATCAGCTTCGGTTTGGATGCACATTGCTTACACCGGACCTAAGGTTTTGAATCTTGATGAGGAAGGCTATCCGGTTCAACCTTATGGTATAAAAAACAACCCACACTCTATTCTTGATGTGGCTGATATTGTATATGTAAACCCTGTAAACACAGGCTATTCGAGGATGATTAAAAATAAAGAAGGAAAACTACCAAACAGAGAAACCTTCTTCGGAATTAATGCAGACATAAAATATCTTGCAGAATGGATTAACACCTTCGTCACTCGTAAAAACCGTTGGGAATCTCCTAAATATCTTATAGGTGAAAGCTATGGTGGTACCCGCGTCATGGGATTAGCCAATGCTTTACAAAACAGCCAGTGGATGTACTTAAACGGTGTTATTATGGTTTCGCCTGCCGATTACAAACAATACAACACCGGACAACCAGAATACTCTGCTTTAAATTTACCTTATTATGCTGCAACCGCATGGTATCATGACAAACTACCTTCAGATTTACAACAAAAAGATTTATCTGACGTTTTACCAGAGGTTGAAAATTTTGCAATCAACAAGTTAATGCCTGCCATTGCTAAAGGTGGATTTATTTCAGAAACTGAAAAAAATAATATTGCCGAACAATACGCAAAATACTCAGGATTAAGCAAAACAGCCATCCTTCAGAATAACTTAGATGTACCTACGAACTTCTTTTGGAAAGACTTACTTCGTGATGAAAGCGGACATATTATTGGTCGTTTAGATTCCAGATACCTTGGTTTAGACAAAAAAGACATTGGTGTTAAGCCAGATTATAGCCCGGAATTAACGACATGGAACCATGCCTTTACTCCTGCTATTAACTATTACATAAGAGAACATCTTAAATTTAAAACCGACATTAAATACAATATGTTTGGAGATGTACATCCTTGGGATGATAGTAACGATAATACTCGCGACGGCTTAAGACAAGCCATGGCGCAAAATCCATATTTAAAGGTGTTGGTACAATCGGGATATTATGACGGAGCTACAACATATTTTGGGGCAAAATATACGATGTGGCAAATCGACCCAAGTGGAAAAATGAAAGACCGTTTTGCTTTTAAAGGTTACCGAAGTGGCCATATGATGTACATCAGAAATGAAGATTTAAAAACTGCAAACGACGATTTACGCGAATTTATCAGCAACTCCCTATCTAACGGAAAAGCTGCCAAATATGAGATAGATTAGTTTCTTAAAAAGTTAGAAAACAATTTAAAAGCGATTGATAAGGTTTAAATTATCAATCGCTTTTTTATTTTAAATCAACTATAAATCATCACCTTACACAACTCTATATAGAATCATTTTAAATATTGAAGTTTACTTTACATTGGTAACGTTGCTATAACCAAATCTTCATTTAAAGCCAATGTACAATTAACATATTCAGAGGTTTATCCATCTAATTTTACGTTGTTAATTAATCAAACATTAAACCAATGAAAAAATTAGTACTTGCATCGGTTGTAGCAACTTCTCTGTTTAGTTGCAACAACGATTTAACAACTCAGGAAGAAGCTTTAACTACAGCCAATGCATCAATGTCTCTAAAAGGAAACAAGGTAGCATTACAAGCGCACTCAGTAACACCTAACTTTTTAAAGCTAAAACCAGGATTTAAAAATCTTTCTGTTTATCCAATTTTATCTTCAGAAGACGTTTTAGTTGAATCTCCAAATTTCGTTTACGGAAGTATGGCCGATGGTGCTGCTTTGATGAAAAATGAAGACGGTACATTCACACTTATTAATAATATAGAAGCCGATTATTCTATTGCAAGAATTACTTTAGACGAAACGTTTAAGCCAGTTCATGGAGAATATATTCTAAATGCCGCAGCTACCGCTAATACTGCACAATGCTCAGGTTCTTTAATAACGCCTGAAGAACACGGATTTGGTCCTTTATACCTTTCTGGAGGAGAATGGGGAGGCGCTTCAAAAGGGGTGTTTGCTACAGATCCTTTTAAAGATGCCAACGAAGCATCGGTTGCTAATTTATTACCAGCTTTAGGACAATGGTCTACCGAAAATGCTGTAGCCATGCATAAAAATGCATTTCCTGGAAAAACTGTTGTTTTAATTGGAGATGACACAAGTGATAACAACATCCCTTCTGGACAATTAGCCATGTATGTTGGTGATCACGCCGATTTAGAAAACGGAAACCTTTATGGATTAAAAGTGCTTACTGAAGGTGTCAACTTTGAAATGGATATGAAAGAAGGTGTATCTTACGATATTACTTTCGAAGAATACAGCGAAAGAACTTTAGACGAGTTAGAAACTGAATCAAGAGCTAAAGGTATTATGGGCTTTTCGAGAGTTGAAGATATTGACTGGAGAAAAGGTTCATCTGAAAATAACAGAGAATTTTTCTTTGCTGTTACTGGTAGAAAAAAAGATGCTTTACTAAACAAAGGTTCATTCTACGGAAGAATTTACCACGTTATTTTAGATGAAAACAATCCGTTATCTGGAACTATTACTTGTGTTTTAGACGGTGATATTTTAGACGGAAAAGCTAAAGAATTCCATAGTCCAGACAACTTAGTTGTTACTGAAAACTACGTTTACATTCAGGAAGATCCAAACGGATATCCTGACACTCCAGAAAAAAGTCATTTTGCTCAATTATACGAGTATAATATTGTTTCTAAAAACCTAAAAACCGTTTTAGAATGTGATCAGGAATTAGCTGCTGGTGCTGGTTACGGTTCTACAAGTAACGACTGGGAAATTACAGGTATGATTGATATTTCTGAGACTGTTGGTGTAGATAGAACATTTTTATTAATCACGCAAAACCATGGTTGGACAGATGCTAACTTTACAGATCCTTTAGCAAATCCAAATCCTGCTTCAAACGAAGGTAGTATGCTTTACGTAATTCAAGGCTTAAAGAGATAATATCCTATGAAATGAGCCATAACAATTAAGTTGATACCAACCGAAATGATTATTGGCGTATTCCATCTGACATTAAAAACAATAAAAATAAACAGATGAAATTTATAATTAAAAAAGAGGCTTATGTTTTCATAGGCCTCTTTTCCCTGTTATTCACTTCCTGCTTACAAGAACAAAAAACTGCTTATTTAGCCAGGGATAATAACAAGAACGAAACACTTCAAAAAGCTTTTTCAAATGAGCTTATATCAACAATTGCCTATTTAGACAGCCTATCGGAATCTGATAATATAAAAGCTTCCGAAAAGCATTATGTAAATGCCAGATTTCATTTTAAAAAAGCCGAACCCGTATTGGCTTTTGTTGATTCTGAAAATTACAAGTTTTTAAATCAGCCGAATATTTTAAAGGTTGAAGAAGAGGATGCTACCGACATAAAAATTAATAACCCAACAGGTTTTCAAGTTTTAGAAGAAGAAATTTTTACTGAAACACCAGACTTTAAATCCATTGCAGATCACGCTGTAAAAACAAAAATCAGGTTAGAACTTATTGAAAAAAATCTGAATTTTAATTACATAAAACCTTATCATGTTTTATGGATGATTAGAGACCAGATAATAAGAACCGCTTTAACAGGTATTACAGGTTTTGATTCTCCCGTTTTAGAACAATCACTTACCGAAGGGCAAATCACATATTCAGCTTTAGAAACATATTTAAGTATATATAAAGATGAATTTAACGACGAAACACTTTATAAGGCATGGCATCAAGCGATTGAAAAAGCCATTAGCGAGTTAACAGGAGACTTTAATAGTTTTAATCGTTATGCCTTCATTAAATCTAATACGCATAAAAATCTGGAGCTTTGGAATAAAACAGTAAGCGACTGGAAGGTAAAATTCCCATTTACAAAAGCTATAAATAACGATGCTACTTCATTATTCTCTAAAAACACATTCAACCTCAACCATTTTTCAGATTATAATGACAGTCTAACTTCAGCTAAAGTTGCATTAGGTAAAACCTTGTTTTTTGAAACGGAATTATCTGCGTCTAAATCTATAAGTTGTGCCACGTGTCACATTCCTGAAAAAGGATATACCGATGGCTTAGCCATTTCAAAAGGTGTTACCAGAAACAGTCCTACTCTACTTTATGCCGGATTACAAAAAGGATTTTTCTATGATAATCGTGCCGGAAGTTTAGAGGGGCAAATCGTTTCGGTAATTAACAATGAAAATGAGTTTCACAGTGATTTAAAAGGATTTGAAAATGCCATAAAACACAACCCTGAATACATTGAAGCTTTTAAAACAGCCTTTAATGACTCTATTAAGCAAGACTATATAAGGCACGCCATAGCTAGCTTTATACGCAGTTTGGCGCCATTCAATTCTAAATTCGATAATAATATTAATGATTTAGAAAACAGCTTAAACATTTCAGAAATTAACGGTTTTAATCTCTTTACCGGAAAAGCTAAATGTGCGACTTGTCATTTTGCACCACTATTTAACGGGACGGTACCAACCACGTTTAAAGAAACCGAAATGGAATTGATTGGTGTACCAAAAACGAACGATTCTATTCATGCTGAAATAGATGGCGATTTAGGGAGATTTGATTTATTTCATACACCAGAGCGCAAACACTTTTTTAAGACAACAACCGTTAGAAATGTTGCCAAAACGGGTCCGTATATGCATAACGGTGTTTTTAAGAGCTTAGAAGAAGTTCTAAACTTTTATAATAAAGGCGGCGGTGCAGGCTTAGGCATTGCTTTAGAAAACCAAACACTTCCTCCAGATGCTTTAAATCTAACTTCTACCGAAATTCAAGATATTATTGCATTTTTAAAGAGTCTAACAGACGAAAACGAAAATAGCGAATCCATATAAAATAGAAAAAGCCTGACGATTTCATCAGGCTTTTTTATTCATTAACTTTTAAGATTAACCTTTTAACCAGGCTTCACGAAGTTTCTTCTGTGCCTCTGTAGCATCTGGCTTTTCTATAATACCTTCTCCAAAGGTATACGATTGTGTTGTTGTAGTTTTAACTTCAACATCTTCACCATTTCTTTCTAAAGTTACTTCAATGTCTTCTCCTGGATTCCATCCAAACATTAGTTGTAATAACTGATTGGCATTTTGCATGGTCATTTCTGTACCGTTTACTGCTTTAAGCACATCTCCAGGTTGTACACCATTATCATTCCAGAAACTGTTTTCTGTTACGGCTTCACTGAAAAATATTTTTCCCGCTTGTGGATCGGCTGCAAAAATTAAAGAACCTCCATTAAATACATAGTTCGTTTCAATTTGGCCTTCTCCGATTTCCAAACCAACTTTATTAAAATATTCGTTGTAGTTAATTGGTGTATCTCCAATAACATGGGTATCGAAAAATGAACGTAACGACGGGTACGTCATAGCCACAATCTCATCAATCAACTTATCATCTTCAAACGGCTTGTTTTTTCCATATTTATTAGATAATTCCTTCATTAACGATAAAATACCACGCTGGCCGTTACTTTCTTCTCTTAACGTAATATCAATACACATACCTATTAAGGCTCCTTTTTGATACACGTTTAAATACTGGTCTTTATAAGGAGCTTTCAATACGTTTTCACTCATTATTGTGAAACTCATTGCGTCATCCATATTCTTAGCGCCTTGAATTTTCTGCATGATTTTATTGTAAAAATCAGCTTCACTAACCAAGCCTTGATTTACCTGAAATAAAGTTGCAAAATACTCGGTTACCCCTTCGTACATCCACAGGTGTTTTGAAAATGTTGGGTTGTTATAATCGAAATAATGTACATCTTCAGAATGTACACTTAATGGTGTTACAATATGAAAAAACTCATGAGATACCACATCAACCATGCTTTCAGCCAATTCCCCTTCGCTTGATGCTTCAGGTAAAACCACGACTGTTGATGTATGGTGTTCTAAAGCACCATAACCTTTTGGAGACTCTGCTAAACCTTCAGATAAATACAGAAAAATATCATAACGCGGTGTCGAATTAATATCTCTTAAAAACGCCTTTTGCGCCTTCATCATTTTATACATCGCATCTTTTAAAGATGTAGCCGAATGTATTTTGTTTGGTGAATATACACTTAAAACGATTTTAATGTCACCAACCTGAAACTCTTCAACACTTAAATTCCCATAAAACATCGGGTTATCTGTAATATCGAAATAACGCGTCGCAAAATAACTTGTTGTTACAAAGCGTCCGTCTTCACTTGTTTTAGAAGACACTTCGGGTAATGCTGAGCTTCTGGTAAAGTTAGAAGGAGCCGTAACATCTAACTTGTATTGATTATTCTTTAATGAATCGAAATACCCTATAAAGCCGTGTAAATTCAATACATCGTTTGTTTGTTCAATGTTGGTTCCTGCTGGCGAAAACGGTTGTTCTTCACCTATTCCTCCTACTTCCTCAATATCGAAAGTATCATTAACTAAATACGTAATTTTATCTAACTTCTTTGCATTATCAATGGTCCAGGTATTCATATCTGTTTTTACAACAGGCATTTCGTTGCCATCATAATCGAAGGCTTTAAAATCGTCTACATATTTTCCGAAGTTACTCACAGAATAGGTTCCTTGAACGACTCTTGGTAATCTGTAGGTTACGGTTTGCGTTGTAAAACGTCCCGGATTTATAGTTACCGGCGCTTTATCGTTAACCACGTGAGATAAATTGATGAATGATTCAATTGGGGTGTTTATAGCTAAATCGTTACTTGAATTTTTTGATGTGCTACAACTTGCCATCAAAATACCCGCTAATAAGGCGGTTATAGGTTTTGTATTCATTAAGTTGATTTTATTTAATTCTTATAAGTGACGTCCAAATTACTATTTCTGTTACACAATCGGCTCATAAGGTTTTGTTAAAATGATGATTTACGTATATTCGCCAAATGCATAATCCACTGATAAGTATATTAACGCCTTTCAAAAATACAGAACAATACCTTACAAACTGCATTGAATCTATAATAAATCAGAGTTATACTAACTGGGAATTGTTAATTATAGATGATTCTTCTACCGATGATAGTTATAATCTGGTAAAATCGTTCGCCAAAAAGGACACGAGAATTAAACTCTTTAAAAATGATGGCAGTGGTATTATTGATGCACTACGGTTAGGTTTTAATGAAAGTTCTGGTGACTATATCACACGCATGGATAGTGATGATATTATGCCGAAAAACAAACTTGAGGTGTTACTAAACAATCTTTTAAAACACGGTAAACAGCACGTTGCTACAGGTTTGGTTAATTATTTTTCTAAAGAAGGCATTAGCGACGGGTATAATAAATATGAAGCGTGGCTTAACGGATTAACCAAAACCGGAGATAATTACTCTGAAATTTATAAAGAATGTGTGATTCCTTCACCTTGCTGGATGATTCATAGGGAGGATTTTATAAACTGTGACGGGTTTACCCCAAACAGATACCCCGAAGATTACGATTTAACTTTCCGATTTTACAAGCACAACTACAAAATTATTCCATGCGATAAACTCCTGCATTACTGGCGCGATTATCAAACCCGGACTTCCAGAACACATGATAATTATGCCGAGAATACCTTTTTAGACATAAAAATGCATTATTTCCTGGAGTTAGATTACGACAATACCAGACCACTTGTAGTTTGGGGTGCCGGGTGGAAAGGAAAAACTATTGCCAAAACACTTATTAAAAATAACATTCCTTTTGAATGGATTTGCGACAACCCCAAAAAAATTGGGAAACATATTTATAAGCAGGAAATGAAACCCTTTACACACTTGGAAACCATTAAGCAGTCGCAAAGCATTGTTACTGTAGCCAACCCAAAAGCGCAAATTAAGATTAAGACTTATTTCGAAAATCAGAGTATGTTCCCTATGACCGATTATTTTTTCTTCTGTTAATTTAGTTTTGTCTCCTTGAATTTTCAATTACAAAAAATTCATGTACTTTTATGTACTTTTCAACCTATATAGACAAGTATGCAGTTTAAACACCCCGAACTTCTTTACGCTTTATTTTTACTGCTCATTCCTATTATTATTCATTTATTTCAACTTCGTAAGTTTCAAAAAGTTGAATTTACCAATGTGGCATTTTTAAAACGCGTCAGCATTGAAACCCGTAAAAGTTCACAGATAAAAAAGTGGCTGGTATTACTCACAAGGTTACTGCTTTTGGCTTGTATTGTTTTGGCATTTGCGCAACCATTTACTTCAAACTACGACAATTTTAAAACAAAAAAGGAAACTGTTATTTACTTAGACAATTCCTTTAGTATGCAGGCTAAGGGTAATAATGGCGAACTTTTAAAGCGTGCAGTTCAGGATATTATCAGTAATGTTCCTGAAGATGAAACGGTATCGGTTTTAACCAACGATAATACTTTTAGAAATACGACGAATAAAGCAATAAAAAACGATTTACTGCAATTAAATTACACTGCAAACACCTTGACACCAGAAGCCGCTTTGCTAAAAAGCAAAACTTTATTTAGTAAACAAAAGGGCATTTTAAAAGATCTGGTGTTTATATCCGATTTTCAAGAAACCAAAAACACTTTTACTCCGGAAACTGATAGTCTAACCAATATTCACCTCGTTAAACTAAATTCGGTAAACACCAATAATGTAGCTATTGATAGTGCTTATATTTCAGAAACCAGTGCCACGGCTATTACACTTAAAGTCTCATTGAAAAATAGTGGTGATGCTATAGAGAACTTACCTATTTCATTATTTAATGATGATAAATTAATAGCGAAAACTTCAGTCGCCATTGAAGATGCTGCTGAAACCACCTTTTCTCTCCCGGTAAATGAAATCATTAACGGAAAAATCACCATTGATGATTCCAGTCTGCAATTCGACAACACGTTATATTTTAACATTAACGAAACGTCTAAAATTAAAGTATTAGCGATAAACGATGGTGACGACGACTTTTTAAAACGTATCTACACCGAAGATGAATTCATATATACTTCGGTTTTAGAAAATCAGTTAAACTATAACGATATTGAGCAGCAACAATTAATTGTACTGAATGAATTAAAAGATATTCCTAATGCTTTAGTAGCAGCTCTAAAGTCCTTCACCAGCCAAGGCGGTTCTTTGCTTATTATTCCATCCAAAGAAGCCAACCTTAATTCTTATAACGCTTTATTAGCCAATTATGGTTCTAATTTTAATTCAGAAACTAAAACAGAAAAGCGCATAACCACCATTAACTACTCACATCCGCTGTACAATAATCGTGTTTTTGAGAAGCAAGTCGATAATTTTCAATATCCGAAAACAGATAGCTATTATGATGTATCGTTAAATAATACTTCCGCTGCTTTACAATTTGAAGATGGCAAACCATTCCTATATCAAAACAAATCAGCTTACATCTTTACTTCAGCTCTGAATAAAGATGTTTCGAATTTTAAAAATTCACCGCTCATCGTTCCTAGCTTATACAACATCGGTAAATTCAGCTTACAACTACCCGAACTTTATTATACGATTGGAAGGAATAATACATTCGCTGTTGCAACGACACTTCAACAGGATGCCATTTTATCGTTAGTGAAAGATAACATCAACATCATCCCGAAACAGCAATATTTTAACTCGAAGGTGGTTATCAGCACTTCCGAAACACCAGATATCGCGAATATTTATGGGGTTATGAATAAAAAAGAAACCATAAAAAACGTAAGTTACAATTACGACCGAAAAGAAAGTAATCTGACTTACATGACTTTAACACCATCTGCAAACATAACAGTGAGCGATTCGATTACCGAAATATTCGATAGCATAAAAAGTGACACAAAAGTTAATGCCTTATGGAAATGGTTTGTTATTTTTGCATTAGCATTTTTGATTATCGAAATGGGCATCTTAAAATACTTTAAATGAACATACTTATAAAATCTGCCACCATTATAGATCCTCAAAGCGAGTTTCACAATACAACTCAGGATATATTAGTTGAAAATGGTGTCATTACCAAGATTGAAAGTAACCTTACAAATCCCGGAAATTACCAAGAAATAACGTTAGACAACCTTCATATTTCGCAAGGTTGGTTTGATAGTAGCGTGTGTTTTGGTGAACCTGGTTTTGAAGAACGCGACACTATTGAAAACGGACTAAAAACAGCAGCAGCTTCAGGATTTACGGCAGTAGCGATGAACGCCAATACCAATCCTGTAATTGACTGTAATGCCGACGTTACTTTTGCAAAAGCAAAAGCAGCAAATCATGCTACAACTTTATTGCCTGTTGGTGCTTTAACCGTGGGAAGCAAAGGTGTTGATTTAGCCGAATTATACGATATGAATACGGCAGGTGCCGTAGCATTTTACGATTATAAAAAATCGATTTCTAATCCAAATCTTATGAAAATTGCCTTGCAGTATGCATCGAATTTCAACGGATTAGTTTTCTCTTTTCCTCAGGAAGACCAAGTTGTTGGGCATGGGGTTATGCACGAGCATATTACAAGTACGCGATTAGGATTAAAAGGTATTCCTGCCTTAGCGGAAGAATTACAGATAGTACGCGATTTGTTTTTATTGGAATATACAGGAGGTAAATTACACATCCCTACCATTTCAACTAAAAAATCGGTGGAATTGATTCGCGAAGCAAAAGCAAAAGGTTTAGACATTACCTGTAGTGTTGCTATACATAACCTATACTTTACCGATGAAGCCTTAACCGACTTTAATACGCATTTTAAAGTATTACCGCCTTTACGCACTCAAATCGATATTGATGCTCTAAAAGAAGGTTTACATGACGGCACCATCGATATGGTTACCAGCGACCACAATCCGTTAGATGTAGAACACAAAAAAGTAGAATTCGACCATGCGGCTTACGGAACCATTGGTTTAGAATCTGCCTTTGGAGCTTTACAAACCATCTTTAATACAGAAGAAACCGTTAAGCTTTTAACCCAAGGAAAAGGTCGCTTTGGTATTGAAACCTGTTCAATTTCGGTTGGAAATGCTTTAGATGCAGCGTTATTCAATCCTAATACAAAATACGTATTCTCTAAAAACCATATCGTTTCAAAATCGAACAACGCTATTTTTGAAAACGAAACTTTAAAAGGACAAGTTTACGGTATTATTGCTAATAACATTATCGCTTTAAAATAATAGGACTATGGATAGTACAACAATAAAAAACGGAAAAACCATGGCTATTATTAGTCATATTACATTCGTCGGGTTAATTATCGCCATCATTATGAATGCCGATAAAAAAAATGCTTTTACTGCATTTTATAACAGACAAATGATAGGACTAATCATTATGTTATTCATTGCACAAATCACCGATAAATACTTGAATGGTACCATAGGTTATATTTTCTGGCTTATTTCGGCTGTATCATGGTTATATTCATTCATTCACATTATACAGGGTAAAGTAAAATTATTGCCTTATGTTGGTGAAAAATTTCAGGAATGGTTTGCTAACATAGGTAATTAATTATGACAAATACAGATCTTTCTTTATACCATATTACCAGACCGTCGAATTTAACTGAAAATGCACCTTTATTAATTATGATGCATGGTTATGGCAGTGATGAAAACGATTTATTTTCATTTGCTTCAGAATTACCTGAAGAATTATTTATCATTTCGGTAAAAGCACCGTATGAATTACAACCTTACGGAAATGCGTGGTATGCGATAAATTTTGATGCTGAAAAAGGAAAATGGAACGATAATGTACAAGCGGCACAATCGAGAGATTTAATCGCCAAATTTATTGACGAAGCTATTGAAGCCTATCCGGTTGATAAAAAAAATGTAACCCTTTTAGGTTTTAGCCAGGGGAGCATTTTAAGTTATGCTGTGGCACTAACCTACCCTGAAAAGGTAAAAAACATTATTGCTTTAAGTGGTTACATTAATAAAGACATTTTACCGGAATCTATCAATGAAACAGATTATTCAAACCTGAATTTCTACTGTTCACATGGGAGTGTTGACCAGGTTATTCCTGTAGAATGGGCCAGACAAACACCACCGTTTTTAAATGCATTAAATATCAAGCATAAATATTCGGAGTTTCCTGTGGGGCATGGTGTGGCACCGCAAAACTTTTTTGAATTTAGAGACTGGCTTAAAACCCACATATAATGCAAATAAAAAATCCAGCTTAACGCTGGATTTTTTTTATATCATATAATTAGAATCTATTCGTTTATTACTAAACGGAATCCTTCACCATGAATGTTCAGGATTTCTACTTTCTCGTCTTGTTTTAAGTACTTACGCAGCTTAGCGATATAAACATCCATACTACGAGAGGTAAAGTAATTATCATCTCTCCAGATTTTGGTTAATGCCAATTCACGAGGCATTAAATCGTTTTCATGTAATGCTAACAAACGTAATAATTCGTTCTCCTTTGGCGATAATTTAACTGGTTCTCCTCCGTTATAACGTAAGAAACGTAATTTAGAGTTTAAATCGAATTTTCCGATTTTAAATTCAAACTGCTTACTATCAGAAATAGTTTCCGTAGCCTTACGCTGCATGATTGCCTTAATCTTCATTAAAAGCACTTCGCTGTCAAAAGGTTTATTCAGATAATCATCTGCTCCTACTTTATATCCTTTTAAAACGTCTTCCTTCATGGTTTTAGCCGTTAAGAATACAATTGGAACATCGTCGTTTTTTTCTCGTATTTCTTTAGCTAATGTAAACCCATCTTTGTAAGGCATCATTACATCTAAAATACATAAATCGAAATCGTCTTTTTTGAACTTTTCGAAGCCTTCCATACCATTTTTAGCATGAGTGACATCGTAGTCATTCATCATTAAATAATCTTTCAGAACAGTTCCGAAGTTAGGATCGTCTTCTACTAGTAATATTTTTTTCTTTTGCTCTTCCATATTTATGATATTAGCGGAAGCTTAATGGTAAATGTGCTTCCCTTGTCTTTTTCACTTTCTACAGAAACATACCCCTGGTGGTCTTCTACTATACGTTTAACATAAGCTAAACCAAGTCCGTGACCTTTAACATTGTGTATATTTCCTGTGTGTTCTCTATAAAATTTCTCGAACACGCGTTTTACAGCAGCTTTACTCATTCCGCTACCGTGATCTTTAATTTTCAATAAAATGTTGGTTCCAACATTTTCTGTGTACACCTCAATTTCTGGTGCTTCCGGAGAATACTTAACCGCATTATCCAGAATATTAACTATAACATTAGTAAAGTGCGAGTCGTTTGCCAATACCGACGTTTGTTCTGCATTTAAAAAAGTTTTAATATACCCTTTTCTATCCTCGACAATTAACTCGACATGTGTAATAGCATCTTCTATTAAATCATGTAAATTTAACCTTTCTTTACTAATATTCAGCTCGTTTTTCTCTAGTTTAGATATTCTTAATACATTTTCTACCTGGGCATGCATACGTTTATTCTCTTCTTTAATCATGCCAAGATAGCGTAACACCTTTTCCTTATCTTCAATAATTTTAGGATTCCTAATCGCATCCAACGCCAAGTTTATAGTCGCAATTGGCGTTTTAAACTCATGCGTCATATTATTGATAAAATCGGATTTGATTTCTGATATTTTACGCTGTTTTATAAGCTGATATAAAGCACCTCCATAAGTTATCATGATGATTATGGTAAAAAGAAATGATAATAAAATCATCCTTAGAATTGAAGATAAGATAAATTTCTTATCATTCGTAAAATTCACCAGAAGTTTATAAGGTGTCCTGTTATTTTCATCAGGAAAAATTGCTACCGAATAATTTGAATCTTTATCATACTCGAAACCATCACTTTGCACTTTTGTCGCCAAATCATTTGCATAAATTGCAAATTCGAAATCAAGATTAATACTATCTTTTATAAGAGTCTTGGTTAATAAATCTTTGATTTCATTTTCTGAAACACGTTTATGAATAGGTGTTGTTTTTAAGTATGCTTTATAATTTTTTTCAAAAACCAAACGCTGCGCATCAGAAATAACACCGCTTCTAATTATACTAGATATAGGACTTTGCGCTAAATCCTTATCGGTTAAATCTTCATTTTTATAAACTTCAGTTGAAGAACTCCCTATGATACTTTTAATATCCAGACTATCTAAACCAATGTCAAAGAGCGTTGATGTTAATTTATAATTTTCTTCAAGAACACTACTCTTATAAATAAGTGTTTCCTTGGTATTATTGTTTTGCTGATAAATTAATAACTGAGATACGGTAGCCGAGTCAGCCTTTTTTTCTGGGTCTAAAGTCTGATATTCATTATAGTAATTGGCAATTTCATTATCTCCAATAGTATTTGAGACATAATAAAGCGCCTTATTTACATTAAAACGAAAACGATCTTTTTCACTTTTTATAGATCCATTAATATAGTAGGCCTGAACGAAAATAATACCTACTAAAGACAAGGTCATTAAAAGGATTAACAGGACGAATGTTCTCTTACTCATTATTCAAATTTAACATTTTAACATTTAGCAGAATTGGTTTTAACCTTACATTAACAAAAATGTTAAAATTATAAAGTTTTGACAATTTGCTCATGTATTTTCATCACTTGTTCTTTAGTTTCTTCAAAATTTACATTATTTACAACAAAATCTGATAAAGCGATTTTCTCTTCATCACTCCACTGATTCTTTATAATAGCTTCAATTTTTTCCTTTGTTGTATGATCTCTTTTCAATAAACGTTCGATACGTAAATGCATTGGAGCCGTTACCGTAATCACTAAATCACATTGTTTATTTCCGCCGTTTTCAAACAGAATAGCCACTTCTTTTATAACATAAGAGGTGTTTTGCTTCTCTTTCCATGATTCAAAATGGTTACCTACTTCAGGATGTACAATCGCATTCATTTTTTGCAGGTAGGTTTTATCATTAAAAATGATATTGGCAATAAACGGTTTATTTAATTCACCATTTACATATACCTCCTCGCCAAATAACTGAACAAGTTTTTCCTTAATAACTTCAGAAGTAACCATCAATTTTTTAGCTTCGATATCGGCTATATACACCGGAACTCCCAACGCTTCAAATTCTTTAGCTACGGTTGTTTTTCCGCTACCAATACCTCCTGTAAGTCCGACTACCATCATTTTGTAATTATAAACTCTATACGTTTCTGATTGATTTTCACATTCTTTACCTTCTCAGGATATTGTGCCACTTCCGGCACCATAAAAAACTGATTGTTTATCGTTTTACTAAAGTCGCAAACCACTTTAAAATCTTTCGCAGTTATTGTATTAAAGTCACTTAAACTAACATAATACGCCACATTTACTTCTTTTGGAAAAAACTTCAACCTTACATTTTCAGGCGCATTAATAAGTTGCACCGGAATTTTCAAAATGCCTTCGGTAAATTTATCCACTTTAGCATTTAAAACGGTTTGGACTGCCGAAAACTTTACATCCTGATGTTTCTGATTATTCACTGGCAATTTTAACTTAACGGTCTTTAGTAAATCTGTTCGAACATCTTTTAAAGCTAAAGATTCTGTCTCGATATAATGAATTTTAGACACTTTAATTTCAGGCCCAATAACTGTTATAGAATCGGGCTTCAAATTAAAGTCTGAAGCTAAATCGTATCCCGGACTATATTTTATATCGGATTGTAAAACGACAGGAACTTTTTTAACCATATTTTCATCAAACTGAAAATATAAAGTATCGGGAGTTATATTTAACACGCTTACCTGACTACTAAACTGCGTATTCTGCAAATATGCAGCGGTTTTATGCCATACAAAAACCGAATCCTTTTTATAGATATCTTTCTTAAAATCAACCTTTATTTCCGGTTTGGAAAAATAGTACTTAAGCCACTTAAAACCATGGGTTTTTAAAGTAACGTCTAAACGTATTGAATCGTTTAAAATAACGTCTTCGTCTGGTACATTTATCGCTTTAATATTAAACGCTAAAGTATTAGTATACTCTTTAGATAGCTTATTAAACAATAAAATAAGAAAGGCCGATAGCAAGAACAAAACAAATACATTTAGCCTTTTACTCTTTATTGAAGCTAATATTTTTGATTTTAGTTCTTTTAGCATGCCGGTTTAAAAAATAATTTTGGAAAATGCGATTCCGGATTTTTCTTTAATACATCTACTGCCCACGTCGATTTTAAAAAGCCATAACCATATCCAAAAAACTGAACAGAAATGGCAATTAAACTCAATACTGAAACGACTATACTTTTTGTCGATATTAACGCAGTGATAAATGCCGTACTAAAGTACAACACATAAAGCTTAAAAAAGACATCTATATGAAATAAAAGTAGGATTAAGCTGAAAACCAAACCTAAGGTAAACATAGTAGGAAACCAATACGTTAACTTTTTTGTTTGTGGATGCCAGACATTCAGAATCGGTCGTACCATCCCGAATTTATTGACCTGAACATAAAAATTGTGCCAGGAAATTCTACGTTTATGATAAACATAGGCTTCTGGAATTAACTTGGTTTTATATCCTAAATCCCACAGACGGATGGATAAATCCGGGTCTTCGCCAGGGTGAATATATCCAAAGCCTTTTGAAGCTTCAAAAGCTTGTTTAGAAATCCCCATATTGAAACTTCGCGGCTGAAACGTATCGACACTTTTCTTGTTTCCTCGAATACCTCCTGTGGTAATAAACGAGGTCATGGAAAAGTTTATCGCCTTTTGCAAATTGGTAAACGACTCGTGTGCCGCATCGGGACCACCAAAGCAATCGACATAATTTTGACTTAAACTCTTTTCTACTTCTGTTAAATACTGAGGCGGTAAAATACAATCGGAATCGAGAATGATAAAATAATTGCCTTTGGCTTTTCGCATGCCGTAATTACGAGAGTCTCCCGGACCTGAATTGTCTTTGAAATAATAAGAGATATCCAGTTTATCTTTAAAACTATTAACTACCGTTTCTGAAGAAATAGATGAGCCGTCTTCTACAATTACAATTTCGAATGGGGTTTTGGTATGTAAAGCTTCAAAACTTTGTAAAAGTTCCTGCGTCTCATCCGGACGGTTATAAACAGGTATAATAAATGAAAACTGTAGTTGCATCAAAGTTGTGTTTTGCGTTAGGGATTAAAGCAAGCTACCGTGTAGCGCGGAAAGCCCGACCACACTTGAGTGTGGTAACGCCCAAATTATTTTTTAACACAAATGTAACGATTCCAAACAAAAAAGCCACCTCATATAAGGTGGCTCTTTCTATATAAAATGTAATTTTTATTCTTCTCCTACGAAGGTACTCATAACAGCATCGCTTACACCCATGTTACTGAAACCTCCATCGTTGTAAAGGTTTTGTAATGTTACACGTTTTGTAAGGTCACTAAATAAAGTAACACAGTAGTTAGCACAATCTAAAGCCGTTGCATTACCAAGTGGCGACATTTTATCGGCGTAAGCAATAAATCCGTCGAAACCTTTAACTCCGCTACCTGCTGTAGTTGGCGTTGGCGACTGAGAAATGGTGTTTACTCGTACTTTTTTATCGCGACCAAAGAAATATCCGAAGCTACGAGCAATACTTTCTAAGTACGCTTTGTTATCGGCCATATCGTTATAATCTGGAAATACACGCTGTGCAGCCATATAACTTAACGCCACAATACTACCCCACTCGTTCATTGCATCTGCTTTGTAAAGTGTTTGCATTACTTTGTGAAAAGACATTGCAGAAACATCAGTTCCTTTTTGTGTCCAGTCGTAGTTTTGGTTTGTATAGTGGTTACCTTTACGTACGTTAATTGACATTCCAATAGAGTGAAGAACGAAATCGATTTTTCCGCCTAAAATCTCCATAGATTGCTCTACCAACTTTTGTAAGTCTTCAACCGAAGTTGCATCGGCAGGAATTACTTGAGAACCAGTTTTTTCAGCTAACTCGTTAATTTGTCCCATACGCATAGCTACAGGGGCATTAGTTAAAACGAATTGTCCACCTTCTTCATGAACACGTTCTGCAGTTTTCCATGCAATCGAATTTGAGTCTAACGCTCCAAAAATGATTCCTTTTTTTCCTTTTAATAAATTATAAGACATTTTCTTGGTTATTATATTGTTTTCTTTTTTCTATTTGGTGGACAAAGATACTAATTAATTCAATAATTCTTTGGCATGTGCAATAGCAGATGAAGACATTTCCACACCGCCTAACATTTGGGCGATTTCGACAATACGCTCGTCGTGGTTAAGCTTTACTAAATTAGAATGTGTTACCTCGTCTTTATCTTCTTTATAAACTTTAAAATGCGAATGTCCTTTGGCGGCTACCTGTGGTAAATGAGTAATAGCAAATACTTGCATAGACCTACTCATTTCCAGCATAATATCTCCCATTTTATTTGAAATCTCACCTGAAACTCCGGTATCGATTTCATCGAACATGATGGTTGGTAACTGAATGTATTTTGCTAACACCGATTTAATAGCCAGCATAATTCTGGATAACTCTCCTCCTGAAGCAGCCTTTTTCAATTCGTTATAATTTCCGCCTTTATTTGCTGAAAATAAAAATGATAAATTGTCTTTTCCGTTAGATAAATACTCATTTTGAAGATTAACTTCTATACTAAACTGCGCATTTGGCATACCTAAACCAACCAAAATGGATTCTAACTGTGCTTTTAATTCTGGTATAACCTTAGAGCGTTTATCGTGTATCGTTTTAGCAATTGTATCTAAAGTCTTTGCCTGAGCCTCGATTTCACTCTCTTTGTTTTGAATGGATTCATCAAGATTTTCGGTAACAGAAACCTTTTCTTCTAACTGATTTTTAATTTCAATAAGTTCTGATACCGTTTCTACAACATGCTTTTGCATTAAATTATGAAGTAAACGTAATTTAGCGTCAACAACCTCCAATCGGTTTGGGTCGGCCTCCAGATTATCCTGAAGTAAATCTACTTCTCTGTAAACATCGTCTAATTCGATTAAGCTACTGTTTACTCTATTGAATAAATCTTCGTACTTTGATGAATACGAGCTTAATTTTTGAAAGGTGTTTTTTAAAGCCGTTAGCGTGGTTATAGCCCCTACTTGCTCATCGGTAAGTAACTGATATGCCTCACCCAATTTATCCTTTATGCTTTCTACATTATTCAGACTTTCATACTCTTCTTCGAGTGCTTCCAACTCACCATCTACTAAATTAGCTTCAACCAATTCATTCAACAAAAAGCTATTGTAATCGTGTTCCTTTATAGCATCGGCCTGAAACTCTAAAAGCGATTTTAATTCCTTTTTTAAAGTTTTGTAGACTTTTAATTCTGAAGTATACTGTTGAAGATTTTCTTCATTATTTGCCAAAGCATCAATTACCTGAAACTGAAATTCATCGGTCGTTAACGCCATGGTTTGGTGTTGCGAATGAATATCGATTAATCGTTCGCCTAACAACTGTAAACTACTCAGATTTACCGGGGAATCATTTACGAACGCTCTGGATTTTCCTGATGGTAAAATTTCGCGACGAATAATAGTCTGCACGTCATAATCAAAATCTTCAGCTTCAAAAAGAGATTTTAAATTGTAATTAGAAATATTAAAAACGGCTTCAATAACACATTTTATTGACGTGTCTTTCAAACTGCTTAAATCGGCACGCTTACCTAGAATTAAAGATAAACCTCCTAAAAGAATGGATTTTCCGGCACCGGTTTCACCTGTAATAATTGAAAAACCATCGTTAAAATTAACATTTAATTGATCGATTAATGCGTAATTTTTTATTGAAAGTGATGTTAGCATCCAAGTTGGGAATTAAAAGTTAAAAGCTTAAAGCTATACTCCTTAAAACTTAATATTTTGCCATTTGCTATTGTAAGTTGGCGCCACTTTTTGAAGGGTTTCTTTAACGCTGGCAATGTTCACATTCGGACCATCACTAAAGATTTGTTCTATTTCATCGGCTTTAGCATCAAAAAACGTACGTAACAGAAAAGAATTTGGTCGGCGTGAGTTCATCGCTTTAAACTTGATTAAAGATGTCGCTACTTCTTCTTTTCCTGATTTGGCGTTATCACTCATCACATCTAAACCTTGCATGTGGTAATCATACATAACCTGACGATACTCTTTAAATGTAGGCGATAAAATATTGTCGATTAACGCAAAACGGCTTTGTAAACCATCTTCAACCTTCCAACCTTTATAATTTTCCTGTTGTGAATAGTTTGTAATAATTTGTGCCTGCTTAAAATAAGGATCTCCTCCATTCTCAGCAAACGAATCGGCATCTAAACCTAAAACCATATATACATGAAATGCTATAACGGACACTAAGTTAGACTGATATTGTGTAGGATTAAAAATTAAGTTTTGATACTCTAAATATCGAAAGTTAAAATCCTTATCATTAAAATTATAAATTGGGGTACTAAATGAAGAACCGTAAACTGGTCTGGACGACTGTACTTGTAATGACGCCTGAAACGCTTCACCACTATAATTAGTTACGTTTACAATAAAACTACAATCAATACGCTCTTGTAAAGCAAAGGTTTTGTCTGTCCACTTGGTATTGTTTACAAACTCGGTTAATTGCTTTTCTAATGTTTTAAAAATGGGAAAGTTCTCGTTTCCGGTTTGTTGTGCATTAACCACAACATTGCAATTTAATTCCTGGGCAAAACCAAAAACACTTAAAGAGAATAATAAAACGACTAGAATGTTACGCATTAATTTGTTCTAAAATTTTATTTATCAAATCTTTAGCTACTTCAGCTTTAGATTTTAACTGATATTCGTTAATGTTATTTTCATCATCAATAAAGGTTACTTTATTAGTATCGCCTTTAAAACCGGCACCTTTATCGTTTAACGAATTTAAAACAATTAAATTTAAATTCTTTCTTTTTAGCTTGTCTTTTGCGTTTTCCAATTCGTTATTGGTTTCTAAAGCAAAGCCTACAAGAAACTGATTGGATTTAGATTTTCCTAAAGACGCTAAGATATCCTGAGTTTTTTCTAACTCTAATGTTAACGTAGCATCGCTCTTTTTTATTTTCTGAGCTGCCACATCTTTTGGTTTGTAATCAGCTACAGCTGCAGAACAAATAGCAATATCAACCGCATCGTAATATTCATGAACCGCATTGTACATATCCTGTGCACTAACTACAGGTACAACCTGAATTAAACCATGTGACACAGATTGACTGGTTGGTCCTGAAACCAAAACAACCTCAGCACCTAAATTCGCAGCTGCTTTAGCGATTTCAAAACCCATTTTTCCACTGGAATGATTTCCTATAAAGCGGACGGGATCTATGGCTTCGTAAGTGGGACCTGCGGTAATTAAAACTTTCTTTCCGCGAAGTGGTAATTGATTTAAAATATCGCTTTCAATGAAAGATACAATATCTTCCGGTTCAGCCATACGTCCTTCACCTACCAGTCCGCTGGCTAATTCGCCACTCGTAGCCGGAATCATGATGTTACCGTAAGATTTCAAAACTTTGAAAGAACGCAAAGTACTTTCGTGTTTGTACATGTCTAAATCCATGGCTGGTGCAAAATACACCGGACATTTCGCTGATAAATACGTTGCTAATAAGAGATTATCACAAACACCATTGGCCATTTTAGATAAAGTGTTAGCGGTTGCAGGTGCTACGATGAATAAATCGGCCCAAAGCCCTAAATCGACATGATTAGTCCAAACGGCATTGTCGTCATCGTCATGAGTGAACGAGGAATACACCGGATGTTTTGAAAGCGTAGATAAGGTTAAAGGAGTTACAAAATCTTTTGAAGCCGGTGTCATTACAACTTTTACGTTGGCACCCGATTTTATAAATAACCTTACTAATGAAGCTGTTTTGTAAGCGGCAATACCACCACTAATTCCTAATAGTATGTTCTTGCCGCTTAATATTGACATTTTAAAAACGGTTACTGATTATCTTCTTCAGTGTTTCTAAAATAAACTTTATCTGTTAACCATTCTTGAACAGCTAAAGCATGAGGTTTTGGTAATTTTTCGTAAAATTTAGACACCTCAATTTGCTCTTTATTTTCGAAGATTTCTTCTAAGCTATCGTTATAAGTAGCAAACTCTTCTAACTTATCGATAAGCTCTTTTTTAATCTCTGTGTTAATCTGATCAGCACGTCTTGCAATGATAGAAATTGACTCATAAATGTTGCCTGTCGGCTCGTCAATTTGGTTTCTGTCGTACGTAATGGTATTAACAGGAGCATTGGTTTTCTTTAAATCCATCGTCTTTATATTTAACTTTTTATGCTATAACTTTTTTATTTCTTCGTCTATTACAATTCCAATTTCATTTACCTCTTCAATATGCTCTGAAGCGGCATATGATTGCTTAAAGGAATCACAGTATTCTTTGGCTTGCTCTAAACGTGGTTTCTTTAAAGGTACATAAGTTCCTCGTTTAAAGTCGAAACTATTAATTGCTAATTTATAAGCTGAATCCAATCTGTAAAACAGAGCTTCTTCTCTTAAATTAGATCCAGGAAAATCAATTACAAAATTATCGAACGACTTAATAGATGCTTCGTAATCTGAAATTGTATTGTACTGTTTAGCAATTTCAAATGCTTTCTTTTCTAATTTAAAGTCTAATTCTTTTACCAATTCGTTAGCTGCAGATAAATACTCCGACTTTGGAAATTGGTTGATAAACCCTTGTAATTTATCTATCGCTTCTTTTGTTTCCTTTTGATCTTTAGAATAAATAGGCGATCTCATGTAATAACTTTTCGCTGCCAAATAAGAGGTTTCTTCTAACTTCTCACTTTTAGGGTAACTGGTTGCAAAACGCTCTAACTGATATCCTGCTGTATAATAATCTCCAACTTCGTATAACGATTTTGAATATAAATACATTAGTTTTTCAGCCTGAGGTTTCCCTCTATAACTTGCTATAAGTGGCTCAAACAACCTGTTAGCTTTGGCATACTTACCTTCGTTATAAAGTTCTTCTCCCATTTTATACTTTGCCGCAATATCTTCAGACTTTAAGGTTTTCTGATATTCGCTACAAGAGTTTAAAACTGTGATTGTTAATAATAAATAAAGAAATCTTTTCATTTGTTGTTATTACCTGTTTCTATTATCAAATCTTATATGCATAACATAAACATATTTAATTTATTGTAAATATGCATATTTCATTGTTTTAAAACAAGATGCAAAATTAAGTTAATAATATGGATTTTAAAAATATTATTTCACGCTAAAATACTTGAAGCTTTATAGGAACAACAAGGATTAAGTAATATTTAACTTTTGTGTGGTTCAATAGCATCAAAAAGGTCGTAATCCAGAATTAGAGTCCCTTCAGGATTAAAATTTTGTGCCTTTACAAATTTGAAATCGACTTGAACTTCCTTTAAATCATAGGAATGAATTTTATGAACTTCCTGATTGAAGGATTCGTCGTAATAACTTATCATGATAATTAATTCGCCATGAAGCTTTTTTATGGCTTCATTTGAATAATTCGACAACGGACTTTCATCATCCAATTCATGAACAATAGTCCATGTTGTAGGCAAATAATCTATGGCATCTCGTTCCAGGTTTAACAAATAAAAATTATTCTCATAAATTCCTGAATCATTAGGCTGAGATAACATTAAAGTTACCGATATTTTAGGTTGAATCATTACCGATTTCCTATCATTAACCAACCTAAACATGATGGCGCGATGCTGTTTAAAATCTCTTAAAACAAGATATTTACTAAACCTGACTGCTGATCGTGGCTTCGAAAACCGACCATAAATTAAACCGGTTACAAAGGCGAATAACATTAAACCTAAAAAAGATTCAATAGATGCTACCATACCGCTCAACCATCCGTTTGGTGCCAGGGCACCATACCCTACTGTAGTAAAAGTTTGTGTACTAAAGAAAAAGGCATTGAAAAAATCCTGAACCGGACTACCTGATAAGGCAGTGATTTCTTCAATTCCTATTAACAGATAAATTAAAGCGAACAGTGCATTAATTAAAAAGCCTACCAAAAAGGATAGGCTAAAAAAATAAAACCACGAAATATTTACCAAAAAGTGATAGGCTTCGGAAAATTTTCGTGGTTTGTTATGATATTTTAAATTAAAAGATCCATCAGGTTTAAGCATGCGTTTAGCATACTGCGCAGAGGCATTCCCTACTCCCGGATCTTTTATTTTATTTACCACATTAAAAGGTTGCTACAAACGATTTTATTTTAGCTTTTAAAGCATCAGACGCTGGCACTAATGGCAATCTTACAGTGTCTTGACAAAGACTTAAAGCTTCGAAAACACCTTTAATTCCTGCCGGGTTATTTTCTTCAAAAATATAACCAATAACATCCATTAATTTATAATGAAGTTTAAAAGCTTCTTTGGCATTTCCAGCTAACCCTAAACGAATCATTTCTGAAAATTCTCTAGGAAATCCTTGACCAATTACAGAAATAACTCCTGCCCCACCAGCTAAAACAACACCTAAAGCTAAATCATCATCTCCTGAAATAACAGCAAAACCCTCTGGTTTATTTTTTATTAATTCGTAATACTGAGCAATATTATTTCCTGCTTCTTTTACTGCTACAACATTTTCAAAATCTTGAGCTAAACGTAAAGTTGTTGAAACTTCCATATTTTTAGAAGTACGCCCTGGAACGTTATAAAGAATCACATCAATCGGGCAAGCTTCAGCAACTGCTTTAAAATGCTGATAAATTCCTTCCTGAGTTGGTTTGCTATAATACGGAGATACAGATAAAATAGCTGCCATTTGACTTAAATCTGTCGATTTTATTTCTTCTACAACAAGAGCTGTGTTGTTTCCTCCAATACCTAAAACCATAGGCACACGACCATTATTTGCTTTAACTACAGTTTCAACAACTTCCTTCTTCTCTTCTTTAGTTAACGTAACAACTTCTCCTGTTGTTCCACAAATTACAAGATACTCAACACCATTTTCAATATTGAAATTTACAATATTAGTCAAAGCCCCATGGTCCACACTTAAATCTGATTTAAACGGTGTAACCAAAGCAACTCCAGTTCCTAGAAACTTACTATTCATTTTTAAATTTTATTTAATATAGTTAAGTATTTAAAAAGCTCGTTTTCAAACACATCAAATTCATTCAATTTGGTTTTAATAATAAAATCGTTTAAACGTTCATCATCTTGCAAAACACCTATTTTAAATTTTGCTTTCGATAAGGCTGTCATCAATTTTAATTCTAAAATATCATTATTATAAAAGCTTATAAGGGCATCAAACTCTGTTTTTATAAACGCCTGTAATTCTGAATTATTCACAGCGCCCTTCCAACCGAAATCTTTAAAAGTATAACAGACATCCCAGGTGCTTTGCAATTCTATTTCCCGTTCTGAAAAAGCAATTATTTTCACCTTATTAGGACGCACTTTTAGCTTATCGGCTAACTTTCTAAATTGCTCAAAGTTATCCGTCTCATCATAATTAAAGATAACACCTAAACTTTCAATTTTACTGTCGTCAACCCTTCCCTGTCTTTCATTTAACAGTTTGTTTAAGTACTTTTTATTAGATTTTTCTTTAAAACCTTTTAAAATCATTTATCTTTATAATTTGCGCAAAGGTAACAAAACTAGATTCAAAAAATCTACTAAAAATATGAGGTTTACATTTTTAATTTATTTGTTATATATATCACTTTTTATCAGTTGTAAACAGCCCGAATATCACCTAACAAAAATTGAAGGAAAACAAATAGGCATTACAGATAGCCTAAAAAATGTATCTGAAATTGATAGCTTTATAAAACCTTTTAGATCGCATCTTAACAAAGATTTAGATAGTGTTTTAGCTTATTCGGTTGGCACTTACTCCAGAGACGATGGTAAATTCAATACAGCTATTGGAAACTTTATGGCAGATGTTATTTACGAGCAATCCAACCCTGTTTTTAAAAGCAGAACCGGGCACGATATAGATATGGTTTTACTTAGCTACGGAAGTATTCGAACCATAGTTTCAAAAGGTGACATTACCACCAGAACGGCTTTTGAATTAATGCCGTTTGAAAACAATATAGTTATTGTTGCTTTGAAGAAACCTGAAATAGACAAAATGCTTGAATACTTGTGTAAGGCAAAAAAAGCAAATCCATTTTCAAAACTTAAATTAGTAATCGATCAAGATTATAAATTAATTGAAGCAACTATAAAAAATCATAAAATTGAAGAGGACAAAACCTACTACGTAGCCACTCAAGATTACCTTTATAATGGTGGAGATAGCATGACATTTTTCCAACTTAACGATAGTCTTTATAAAATTGATTATAAGGTTAGAAATGCTATTATTGATTACTTTAAGAAAACAGACACCATTAGCCCTACCATTGACGACCGATTTATTCAAATAACACCATAAGCCCTAATCATGAAACGTAGAGATTTTATTCAAAAAACTTCAGCAACTACAGCTTTAATAACTTTAGGCGGTATTGGGCTTCAATCGTTCGCAAACAAAACGAGTACAAAACAAATTACCATACTTCACACCAACGATGTGCATAGTCATATCGATCCGTTTGGTCCTAACGACGGAACCTATCCTAATATGGGAGGCGTTGCCAGAAGAGCCAGTTTAGTAGAATCCATTAGAAAAGAAAACCCCAATACACTCCTTTTAGATGCCGGTGATATTTTTCAGGGCACACCATATTTTAATTATTATGGTGGTGAATTAGAATTTAAACTTATGAGCATGCTAAAATATGACGCTGCCACACTTGGAAATCATGACTTTGATGCCGGTATTGATGGTTTGTATGCGCAATTACCACATGCTAAATTCGATTTTATCTGTTCCAACTACGATTTTTCGAACACCATTATGGATACCCATACTAAACCATATAAAATTTATAATGTTGATGGTATTAAAATTGGAATTTTTGGATTAGGAATTAAACTGAAAGGTATTGTAGACTCCAAAAATTACAAAGAAACAAAATACTTAGACCCCATTGAAACCGCACAAGACATGTCTCGTATTTTAAAAACAGAAAAACAATGCGATTTAGTTATCTGCCTGTCTCATTTGGGATATTATTACAAGGAAAATCCTGATAGGCTATGTGATTTAATATTAGCGAAATCAACCAAAGATATCGATTTAATTATTGGGGGACATACCCATACTTTTTTAGCAAAACCTACAGTTGTTAAAAATAGTGAAGACAAAAATATGCTTGTAAATCAAGTGGGATATTGGGGTATTAACCTGGGACGAATTGATTTTTATTTCGATACAGACAAGAACAAATCTGCCAACGGAACATCGATTATAGTTTAAGCTAAAACTTTGCTTGAATTAAAACTTTTTTCTTCCTGAATTTGCTCCTTGTCTAAAACAGCATGTTTAAACAAAAAGAACAAAGCCACTGTGTATAATATGCGTTCTATAGCTACAAATTCTAAACGATACACATAATATAAATTGATGTAATTCAGGATTACGGAAAAAAACAGGCATCCAACACCTATTAAGAACAGAACGGATAATTTAGTCTGGGTATTTAAATACACTCCAAAAGCCACTAAACCTAGAACAACCAGACTTAAGCTCTTCAATCCGAACAACTGAACTTCTGCTGTGCTTTCCAAAGTTAAATTCAAAATATTATAAATCTGAAATAAAAAGAAAGCAAAAATTAAAAATACACTTATTAAATAAGGCCCCACCAAAGGCTGCACTTCCGATAATTTAAATTTTGGCAAAATCATGATTAGTAAATACATAAAACCTAAAAAGTAAAACACGCTCGAGGCTTTGATTAGCATACCTTCTGTAAAAAACAGACTAGATGTATCTCCTAAAAATGAGAATAGTAAATACGCTATAAAACCAAATTTTAACGATTTGTACTTAGAGAAATAAGCAATCGAAAACAAAGGCACATATAAAAGTAAACTATAGGTAATCAGAGAAGCTTTTGAAGTTAAAACTGCTATACAACTCACAGCAACTAACAACCATAAAGCCAATACAAAGACTTTATCGCCTGTATTTGCAATCCAGTTTTTCATGGTAATTTCATAAGTAGGTTATCCCAAACTTAATAAAATTTCGCATTTCAAACCAAAAACCATACACTTAATCGATGAAATACCGTCAAAATTTTAAAACTTAGCAAACTTTAAACTTAGTGAGTTACCATATTTAACTCTTCCTGATTAACATCTAAGAGTTTTGATTGTCTGTAAAAGAAGTAAAAGCCAACCAAATACAATGTTGTAGATAACAAATTAAGTAAATTACGCTCTCCCATATAATTATATGCCACCCACATTACCTCGGCAAAAACAACACTTAAAACCCCTACGAACATGTATAACGACTTTACATTGTCCTTATAAAAATATGCTAAAAGGGCTGTAGAAAGAAGCAACAATAAAACTATATTATAAACAAGCTCTACATAATACTCATCAGTAACCGAAACATAAGGTTTTACTACACCCTGAAGAAAATACACTATATATACGCTCAACACAGATAAAACTATTAGGTGTATAAAATAATTCTTTATTAAAAACTTTATTTTTATTGATTTAGAGATCTCAAAAAACAAACAGGTATAAGCTAAAATGTACAAGGCATTCCCTAAATAATAATCTATTTTCTTATATAACGTAATGCCTTCAAAAAACACCAGTAAATCGGAAATAGAAAACAAAACCAAAAACAAGGTAAAAAACAACGACCTGTTTTTTACCTTAATAAAGTATGTGATTGTGATAAATGGCAGAATTAATGAACTGGAATAATAAGCCAAATCATCGTGACCTGTAAATTGAAACAGAACAAATAATATGTAAATTAATATAACCAAACCCTCTATTATTTTAGATTTAAGCATAATAGCAATCTAATTCTTTAGGGCAAATATAAACAAATATTACAATTAAACGATAAAAAAGTGCTTTTTGTCGATAAAAAATTATTTAACACCAATCATTTGTAAGAATTGAGACTCTGTTTTTATATCTATATTCAAGCTTTCTGCCTTTTTTAGCTTACTTGGCCCCATTTTTTCTCCAGCAACCAAAAAGCTTGTTTTCGACGAAATTGAACTACTCACTTTCCCCCCATTATCTTCAATAAGCTTTTTAAGTTCATCTCTTGAAACAATTTCAAACACTCCTGAAACCACAATACTTTGCCCTTTTAAAATATCGGTTTGCCCCTGAAGTTGTTCAGCCGAAATTTCCAATTGTACTCCAAAAGATTTCAACCTGTTAATAATATGTATATTTTCTTCGGAAGCAAAAAATGCAAGAACACTTTCAGCAATCTTTACACCAATCTCATCAACATTAACCAATTCATCTTGTGTGGCCTGAGCAATAGCATCAATACTTTTATAGTGCTTTGCTAACTTTTTAGCTACCGTTTCTCCCACATAGCGAATCCCTAAGGCGTAAAGCACGCGTTCAAAAGGAATATTTTTAGAGGCTTCAATACCGTTAATTAAATTTTCCGCACTCTTTTCCGCCATACGCTCCAACGGAATAACCTGTTCCTTGGTTAATTCATATAAATCAGAATAATTACTAATTAGACCCGCTTTAACAAGCAAAGTCACCGTTTCACCTCCTAAACCTTCAATATCCATGGCTTTTCTGGAGATGTAATGCTGAATACGACCAATTATTTGAGGTTCACAGCCATTATAATTCGGACAGTAATGCTGAGCTTCACCTTCCTGTCTCACCAATTCAGTATCACATTCCGGACAATGTGTTATATATTGTGTTGGTTCAGAATCTTCCGGGCGCATCGATAAATCAACTCCTAAAATTTTAGGAATAATCTCCCCGCCCTTCTCAACATACACTTCATCGCCTACTCTAATATCTAATTTCTCTATTTGATCGCCATTATGCAAAGAGGCACGCTTAACCGTTGTTCCTGCTAATTCAACTGGTTCCAAATTAGCCACTGGCGTTATCGCACCGGTACGCCCAACCTGATAGGTAATACTATTTAATCTAGTAGAGACCTGCTCTGCTTTAAATTTATAAGCTATCGCCCATCTTGGTGCTTTTGCAGTATACCCTAGTTCTTCCTGTTGCTGTAAACTATTTACTTTAATAACAACACCATCAGTTTCATAAGGTAGATTATGGCGCTCCTCATTCCAGTAATCAATAAACTCTAAAACTTCTTCAAGAGAATTGGTCAATTTCGCTGCATTAGGCACTTTAAACCCCCATTGCCTTGCTTTTTCTAAACTCTCGAACTGAGAACCAACTCCCAAATTGCTTCCGGTTAAATTATACAACAAACACTCTAACGGACGCTTAGCAACTTCGGCACTATCCTGAAGCTTTAAACTGCCTGAAGCTGTGTTTCTCGGATTTCTATAGGGTTCTTCACCAATTTCGATGCGTTCCTCATTCATTTTATTAAACCCTTCGAATGGCAGAACAATTTCACCTCGAATATCGAATTTTGATGGATAATCACCTTTCAACTCCAAAGGAACCGACTTTATCGTACGTACATTAGCCGTTACATTATCTCCTTGAAACCCATCGCCACGAGTTACTGCTTTTATTAACTTCCCTTCTTCGTAGGTTAAACTGATGGAAGCACCGTCGTACTTTAACTCACAGGTATATTGAATATCGCCATCAACCAACTTTTTAATACGGGTTTCCCAATCCTGTAAATCTTCTTTTGAATAAGAATTATCTAACGAATACATGCGATACTCGTGCGCAACCGTTTCAAAATTTTTAGTTACAGCTCCGCCAACACGATGCGTAGGCGAATTAGCATCAAAAAACTCAGGATGTTTAGCTTCTAAATCCTGAAGCTCTTTTAGTTTTAAATCGAAATCGTAATCTGAAATTACAGGATTATCTAACACATAATAATTGTAGTTATGCTGATTTAATTCTTCTCTAAGTTTTTTTATCTGTTGTTCTATAGTCATAGGTAATTCTCTAATTCTTTTCTCCTTTAATCATTCTATCTTTTTTGAAGATATCCTGTTTCAATTGAATATTTACAAAATTATTTGTGGTCAACAAATGAATCATTTCTCGACCTAAAAATTCATTAATCTCAAAAAACAATGCGCCCTGTGGCTCTAAGTTGGTACTCGCATATTGAGCAATAGCCTTATAAAACAGCAATGGATTTTCATCCTTTACAAACAAAGCCAGATGTGGTTCATTATTAAGCACATTTGGTTTCATGAGTTGTTTTTCCTGCTCTCGAACATATGGCGGATTAGACACAATTATGCTGAACTTCTCATTTTTAAAAGCATCACTCCAGGTTTCAGAATTTAAAATATTGGCTTCAATAAATTCTATCGAAACATTATTCAACTCCGCATTCTGTTTTGCCGTACTTAAAGCTCCCAGACTTACATCTAAAGCATACACTTTAGCAGTGGGGATATTTTTAGCCAACGAAATAGCGATACAACCACTTCCTGTTCCAATATCCAAAATATTTAAAGTTTCATGATTTAATTTTGGCTGATGCTTAATAATCCACTCTACCAACTCCTCGGTTTCAGGACGAGGAATTAAAGTATACGGATTAACCTTAAAAGGCAAACCAAAAAACTCAGTCTCTCCAATTATATATTGAATAGGTTGCTCATCCTTTAATTGCTCTAAAGCTTCTAACATTTTCGCACCATTTTCAACCGATGCTTCAGAATCTATAGCTAGCTTAATTCGGGTCATGCCATAAAAGGACTCTATCAACAAAAAAAAGAAACTATCGACTTCTTCTTTTCCGTAAATAAGGTCTAATTCCTGGTGATACTGCTGTTGTATTTCCTTTAATTTCATAATCTGAAAGCACACGGCGTGAGTTTAAAAATCAATATTCACAAAGTTAAACCAATAAATACCAACTGGTTATTTTAACCAATAACCATAGTACTTTACTAACTTTAAAATGTTAATTTTGCGCAAGTGAAGATACTTAAATCTTAAAAAAAAGACCATGAAACGCCTTATAATCTTATCAACAATATTAATCTCCTTTTTAAGTTGCTCAGTTAAAGAAAAACCAGAGTTTTTAAGAGTTGAAAATATTCACGTTACCGAATCGAATGCAAATCATATTATCATAAGTGCCGATGCACTGTTTCTAAACCCAAATATAATTAGCGGAGCTTTAGAAACCGATGAAATTAAAATTTTTGTAAATGATAATCAAATGGGAAAAGTTTCTGCTGAACGATTTGATGTCCCGGCCGAAAAAGAATTCTCAATTCCATTACGTGCCGAAATTCCAACAGACAGCCTTTTTAGTGATAAAAGCTTAAGCGGACTGCTGGGAAGTATTTTTAGTAGAAAAGTAAAAGTGCAATATAAAGGCGACATCACCTACAGAGTCTTTGGGTTTTCATATACTTATGCTTTAGACAAAACCGACAATATAAAAATTAAATAAGTTACTTTTTGAAAACGCACGAATACTACATAAGACGCTGCATTGAAATTGCCAAAAACGGATTAGGCTATACACGACCAAACCCTATGGTTGGCAGCGTAATTGTGTATAACAATAAAATTATTGGTGAAGGTTTTACAAGTGCTTATGGCGGCAACCACGCCGAAGTTAATGCGATTAATTCGGTTAAGGATAAAAACCTGCTAAAAGAAGCTACCATATATGTAACCTTAGAGCCTTGCTCACACTATGGCAAAACACCACCATGCAGTGATTTAATCATAAAACACGAAATCCCCAAAATAGTAATCGGGTGTTTAGATGATAATATTCTGGTTGCAGGAAAAGGCATTGAAAAACTAAGAAATGCTGGTCGACATGTTACTGTTGGCATTTTAGAACAGGAATGCAAAGAGCACCACAAGCGTTTTTTTACATTCCATAACAAAAAGCGTCCTTATATTATTCTAAAATGGGCAGAAACTGCAGATGGTTTTATTGCTCCTCAAACCAAAGACGAACAAAAACCTGTTTGGATAACCAATACATTTAGCAGACAATTAGTTCATAAATGGCGCGCCGAAGAACAGGCTATTCTAGTCGGCACAAATACAGTTTTACAAGACAACCCAAGTTTAACTACCAGAGATTGGACAGGTCAACATCCTATCCGAGTTGTTTTAGACGCTGAAGCCAAACTCCCTAAAAATTTATCTGTATTTCGTAACGAAGCCAAAACCATTACCATAACTAAGGAAAACATTGATTTTTCAGAAAATATAGCACAACAAATAACCGAATTGCTTTATAAAGAAAACATCACTTCCATTATTATTGAAGGCGGCGCTAAAACCCTTCAAACGTTTATAGATGAAAACCTTTGGGATGAAGCTCGCATTTTCACAGGCAGCACAACATTTAAAGCAGGAACTAAAACACCTAAGTTTTCAGGGAAATTAATTTCTGAAGAACATATTATTAACGACACATTAAAAACTTACACAAATGATTAATACCCTTATATTCGATTTCGGGAACGTTTTCATTAACTTAGATATTGAAGGCAATTTACAATACGCCTTCGAAAAATTTAAAATCGATAACTTTTCAGATGAAATGTTAGCTTTCAATAGTTTTTACGAACAAGGCTTAATTTCTACCGAAGAACTACTTGAATTTTACAGCGACAACTTTCCGCATCTGTCAAACCAAGAATTGATTGATATCTGGAATTTTATGCTGAAAGATTTCCCAAAACACCGTTTAGAATTTCTTCAGCAATTAAAAAAAGAAGGTAAGTACAAACTCATCTTATTAAGCAATACCAACGATCTACATATCGACTGGATTAAAGAGCAGTTTCCGTTTTTCGAAGAGTTTAAAAACTGTTTCGATCAGTTTTATTTATCACATGAAATTCAATTAAGAAAACCTAATAAAGACATTTTTGAATTTGTCTTAAACGAAAACAAACTAAAGGCCAGCGAATGCTTCTTTATTGATGATAATACCGACAACTGTAAAACTGCAGAAACCTTAGGCATTAAAACCTGGAACATCAATCCGAAAACAGAAGATGTCTGCACACTATTCAAAACGGAAGCCAATATATTTTAATTGATTTGGACAATTCAGATTTATACAAAACCATAAAAGCACCTGTTGAAGGCATATTATACAAAGACAAAAACAGCAAGTTTTTCGGTTATGCTTTCCCCGTTTCTAATGAAGAAGAAATTAAAGAACACATTGAAACCTTAAAAAAAGAACACCATTCAGCAAGACACTGGTGTTACGCCTATCAAATAGGCACTGAAAATATTAGCTACAGAGCAAATGATGATGGCGAACCGAGCAATTCTGCAGGCATGCCCATATACGGACAAATTCAATCTTTCGAGGTTACTAACACTTTAATTGTTGTTGTTCGTTACTTTGGCGGTGTAAAATTAGGTGTTGGTGGATTAATTAGCGCATACCGAACCACTGCACAAATGACACTTGAGGAAGCCAAAATTATTGAAAAGACAATTAATAAAGATTTCCTTATCACTTTTGACTATAAAAACATGAATACAGTGATGCGTATTATCAAGGAAAAAAACCTGAACATTATGCATCAAAAATTAGAATTAGATTGCCAAATTACCATCTCGGTAAGGAAGACCGAAGCCGATTCTGTTTTTAACACCTTCGATCACCTTTTTGAAATAAAAATTTTAGAAATTTAGACTACTTCTTAATAGCATCTAAAATGTACTGCGGAGCCCGTATGGGGCGGTTAGTTTTCATATCGATAAACACCAAAGTGGTACTAGCCGTTGTTAAAAGTTCTCCTGCCTCATTTGTTATTTCGTAATTAAATTCAATTTTTGCAGTTGGCACTTTAACCACTTCAGTTTTTACATTAATTACATCGTCGTAACACGCTGATTTTTTATAATTTACAGTCATCGAAACAACAGGTAACATGACGCCATTTTCTTCCATAGACTTATATGAAATCCCAAGTTTTCTAAGCCATTCAATACGTCCCATTTCCAGATATAATGCGTAATTTCCGTGATAAACCACTCCCATTTGGTCTGTTTCTCCATAACGCACTCTAATTTGTATTTCGTCGATTTTCATAAGGATTATTAAATATTTTTTTGTAGTTTCGGCAAAGGCTCGAGCATGAGTATTTTTTTATAAAAATTCAATACCTTTTTGATTTTTTTTTTAAGAATTTTGTTCACATATTTGCCGAGCCAAAGAACAACACAGAGAAACTTTTTTCTCGATCACAAAACTACTAAAACCCACGAAATAAACAATGAGTAAAACTGCGCAAACGGTATGGAATAATTGTCTAGAATTCATAAAGGATAACATCCAACCGCAAGCTTACAAAACTTGGTTTGAACCAATCATCGCAGTTAAACTCACAGACAACGCCCTAAGTATTCAAGTACCAAGTAAATTTTTCTACGAATGGCTTGAAGAACACTATGTTAAGATTCTAAAAGTATCTTTAACCAAAGAGTTGGGAGAAAAGGCCAAGCTGGTTTACATTATTAAAATGGAAAACACCTATGGCAACAAGCAACCGTTTACTGAGAAGATTCCGAGTTCAAACAGAAGTGCTGTAAAATCACAGGAAGTTGACATTCCTTTAAAGAACAAAAACCCTGAATTACGTAATCCGTTCGTTATTCCAGGAATTAGAAATGTTAAAATTGAATCGCAATTAAATCCTAATTACAGTTTTGAAAACTTTTTAGAAGGAGATTCTAACCGTTTAGCTAGAAGTGCCGGATTGGCGGTAGCGGCTAAACCCGGAGGAACATCGTTTAACCCCCTACTTATTTTTGGTGGTGTTGGTTTAGGAAAAACCCACCTTGTACACGCTATTGGTGTGGATATTAAAGATAAGTATCCGGAAAAAACAGTTCTATATATCTCGGCTGAGAAGTTTACCCAACAGTATATTGATTCGGTTAAGAAAAATAATAGAAATGATTTTATTCACTTCTATCAAATTATTGACGTGTTAATTATTGACGACGTTCAATTCCTTTCTGGTAAAACAGGAACTCAGGATGTATTCTTCCATATCTTTAACCACTTACACCAAAACGGTAAACAGGTTATTTTAACCAGTGATAAAGCACCAGTAGATATGCAGGATATTGAACAACGTTTATTATCTCGTTTTAAGTGGGGACTTTCGGCAGAATTACAAACACCAGATTTTGAAACACGTGTTTCTATCGTAAAAAATAAATTATATCGTGATGGTGTAGATATGCCAGACGAAATTATTGATTACGTAGCAAAAAATATTAAATCGAATGTACGTGAGCTTGAAGGTGCCATCATCTCTTTAATTGCTCAATCTTCTTTCAACAAAAAAGAAGTAACTATTGATTTAGCACGCATTGTTGTTGAGAAATTTGTTAAGAATACCAAACGTGAAGTATCTATTGACTACATACAAAAAGTAGTTTCTGATTACTTCCAGATGGATGTAAGCACCTTACAATCGAAAACAAGAAAACGTCATATCGTACAAGCCAGACAATTAGCTATGTTTTTTGCGAAGAAATTTACAAAAGCATCGTTAGCTAGTATTGGTTCTCAAATTGGGAAACGTGACCACGCGACGGTATTACACGCTTGTAAAACCGTAGATAATTTAACATCAACAGACAAACAATTTAAAAAGTATGTTGATGATATTACAAAGAAACTGTCTGTTTAAAAACCTTTTTAAATGACTAAAATATTAATGGTTTGTTTGGGCAATATTTGCCGTTCGCCATTAGCCGAGGGGATTTTAAAATCCAAACTTCCTCAAAACACCTTTACAGTAGACTCCGCCGGAACGGCTAATTACCATTCCGGCAGTCAACCTGATCATCGCTCTATAGCCGTTGCTAGAAAATACGGATTAAATATTTCAAATTTAAAAGCACGTCAATTTGTTGTTTCAGATTTCGATCGTTTTGATTATATCTATGTCATGGATGAATCAAATTACCAAGATGTCATCTCCTTAGCTCGAAACGAAAGCGACAAAACAAAGGTTCTGTTTATTTTAAACGAAACATATCCTAACGAAAATTACCCTGTTCCCGACCCGTATTACGGAGGAAATGAGGGTTTCGAAAACGTCTATAATATGTTAGACGAAGCCTGTTCTATAATAGCTAAAAAACTTAATTAAAGTGAATACCAGAGGCGTTCTATATTTAATTCCAACCACATTGGGCGATAATGACCCTATGGACGTTTTGCCGCAAACCGTAAAACGTGTTATTGAACAAACGAACACGTTTATTGTTGAAAACGATAAAACGGCCAGACGCTTTATTAAAAAAATAACACCGGAAAAATCGCAGCCAGGCTTAAAAATGTTTCACCTGAACAAATTTACCGACCCTGCCGATTTACCTAATTTTATAGAACCTTGCCTTAACGGAACCAATGTAGGACTGCTATCGGAAGCCGGATGTCCTGGCGTTGCCGATCCTGGTGCCGATATTGTTAGTTTGGCACATAGACACAATATTAAAGTTGTTCCTTTAGTTGGTCCTTCTTCCATTTTAATGTCTGTTATGGCTTCCGGAATGAACGGACAAAGTTTCGCTTTTAATGGCTACTTACCTATCGACAAAGGCGAACGTAAAAACGAAATTAAACGATTAGAGCGCTTATCTTTGGATTATAATCAGTCGCAATTATTTATTGAAACACCATACAGAAACAATAAAATGCTGGAAGATTTATGCCAAATTCTTGAAAGTAACACGCAGATTTGTGTGGCTTGTGATATTACTTTGGATACCGAATTTATAAAAACACAATCTGCAGCTAGCTGGAAAAAAAATATCGTAGACCTTCATAAAAGACCTACGATATTCATAATTCATAAAAGCTAATATAACCTTTAAATTGCTTTTGCTTTCTTGTTAGGTTTTAGCGAAGAGGTATCATAACCTGAAAACTTTTTCATATAATACGCTACGTTTGTACCATAGCTGTCTTCAAAGTTATCCAAACCGTAACTTCTTAAATACTTCTTTACACTTCCAGGACCGGCTAAATGTGCCGCTGCTAAAATTCCTGATTCTGTAACCAAAATACCATTAATTCGTTTTCCAACAAAATTCTTGATGTCTCTACGAAGCACCCATTTGTTACGCTCTGCATTAGCGATAAATGCACGCTCTTGTAATTCTGGATTGTTTAAAAACTTTTTAGGATTGTTAATTCCCAATAATTTCAATGTACCTTTTCCAAATTGATATTTACCTAAATACCCTAAAGTATTCACAGTAAAATAATCGCCGCCAGACTCTTTAAAACCAACGGCTTCTTTAAATCCTACAAAAGATTTCCCCAGATAAGGAGAAAACGTTTTGTTCACATCGTTCGACGCCAAAACATTATCTTTAATGTCTTCGTCCGGACTTACAGTATAATTTAACTCTAAGCCAGCTGTTGAGTATTTACCTAAATTTACCGTTTCATCTGTTGTAAACGATAAGGACAATAGAATACATATTGTAACACTTAGGGCAATAAAAGTTGCAATACTTTTTCTCATAAACTTAAATTTCTTCAGCTCGGTAAAATGTACCTAATGAGCTTGAAAATTCAGCGTGCAAAATTATAAATTTTATTAATTATTTCAAAATTAATCGTTTATCTACTTTTTTTAGATGTAGAATAGATGAAATGCACATCCATTTTTATTAATTTCTAATGTAGGAAAAGGTATTTTTATTGTGTTAAAAACCTCAAAAACAGTTCGTAACAACTGTGACTTAGTTTGTAGCTTACTCAAGTCTACATCAAGACTTAAATAGTACTGACGATACCTATTGTAGTCTGGTAAATTTAAATTATTTTCTTCTGAAACGCCAGATAACATCCCATCAGCGCCATATCCAAACGCTAGATTCAGCCATTTCGGAAGCTTACTTTCTTTAAAAAAAGAACTTAAATTAACACTTAACCAATAGGTTTGTCCGTTATAATCTTTTAAAACACGTTCAAAAAAACCGTTTCCCAGTTTATCAGAACGTTGTGAAGCATACATTGTTTCATGATAAGAAAACTTTAACAGTATACGTTGCTCATTCCAAAGCAGTTGCTGCCCAACATACAGTCCGGTTCCAGAGGCATTCGCGATAATATCTCCCCAGGAAAAGCCCCATTCTTCGGAAAAACCATCGAGAACCTCAACGGCAGTAAGAAACCCAAAACCTAAAGTAGAACCGTAAATTAACTGGTCTTTTTCACTCGCGCCACTCCAGCTTAAAAGGTCCGCCCCAAACTTTCCTATTTGATACGATGTAAAGACGTGCCCCATTTTATCCATTTGGAGCCATTCCTTATTATCATTTATGGTGTGAAATTTAGAACGCTCATAATCGGCATACCATAACTGGTTTAAACCAACCAATGTAATTCCTGCTAAAGAAGCCTCGCTTATTACAACAGCATTTCTTCTGGATGTATTTAAAGTATCGCTTGGGGTAAGAAAACGATTTGTAGCAGATTGTGCAAAAGACAAAAGGCTAACACATAAAAAAAGTATTATATATGTTAGCCTTTTGTCTATCATTTAAGTTTTATGTATTATTTATTGATACCTTGGGAAGATAAATAACGCTGATATTCTCTCGCATTGGCATTATGCTGAGATAAGGTCTTTGCAAACTTATGAAACCCTAAATGCTGAGCATCAGCAGCGAAATACAAATAGCTATGCTTCTCAAAGTTTAAAACCGCATCAATCGCAGAAATATCAGGCATGGCAATTAATCCTGGTGGTAAACCTGCATTTTTATACGTGTTATAAGGTGAATCTATTTCTTTATGAACGTTAAGTACACGCTTTATCACGGTGTTTTTATATTCTGGTAATTGATAGGCTGCAAACTTTAACGTCGGGTCGGCTTGTAATGGCATCCCGATACGTAATCTGTTCATATACACCCCAGCAATTCTTGGTTGTTCACTGGCTTGTTTAGACTCTTCGTAAACAATAGACGCCAGTGTCATCACTTCCGCTTGCGATAAACCAATAGCTTTTGCTTTAGCTTTACGCGAATCGTTCCAGAAACGATTATACTCAGTAAGCATCCGCTCTCTGAATAATTTTGCAGATGAATTCCAGAAAAACTCATAACTATTCGGAATATACATACCCAAAGCTGAAGCCTTACTGAATTTATTTTCAGATAAAAATGCAGCATCATTCATGGCTTCAACCAGCGATGTACTATCAGCTTCAATTTGAGAACTGATTCGTCCTGCTAACTTTTCTAAACTTTCCTGATTGTTAAAAGACAAAGTAATAGGCAAGTTTTTGCTTCGTATCGAGTTGATGATATCATTATTACTCATTCCTCTTTTGATAGCGAAACGACCGGCTTTTAAATTAGTTGTGTACTTTTTTTGTTTTGCCAACACGTCAAAAGAGTCTATATTTTCTAACAAGGTCTCTAACTGTTCTCTAACCTCTGGGTAAGTGGCGTTGGTTCTTACATATATATAAGCAGTATCGTTATTAAATGCTGTATTTGGCTTTAACATGGTGTTGTAAACAAAATAAGCAAAGTATGCTGCGCCAACCAAACCTAATAATGCTATGGCAACAAGTATTTTTTTTAAGTACATTTAATTATTTATAAGCTGAAATAAATATTCGTTTTTAAAAGATCCGTTAAAGTGAATCCAGTCTTTTTTAAGCCCAACTTCTTTAAACCCTTGTTTGGTAAAAAGGTTGATGCTCGCTTGGTTATCTTCTGAAATATTACAATATAACTGATGCAAATCTAAATGTGTGAAACAATAATTAATCAATAATTTTAAAGCTTCACTACCAATACCTTTTGAGCGATCTTTCGGTTCCTTAACCAAAATACCAACTCCGGCACGTTTATTTTTAAAATCAAAGTCGAACAAATCTATCAACCCTAAAGCTTCATTTTCGTAATTACAGATAACCAGACGCAGTTGTTTAACCTCAAAAATATCTTTGTGAGCCTGCTCTAAATACTGTTTGATTAAATATTTAGAATACGGTGTTTGTGTGCAACTTAGTTCCCAGATAGATTCGTCGTTTTCAATAGCATGAATAAACTCTAAATCTTCAGGTTCCAGAGCACGTAAATAAATATGTTCTCCTTTTAAGGTAATCATATTGTTCCTTTGAAAACGTAGGTTGCTGGCCCGATAAGCCAAACGTTTTTGTAAATACCATTCTCCACATCGAAACTTACCTGTAACTTTCCGCCTTCTACATTTAAATTAATTAAAGTACTGTCAGTTTCTCCTAATGTATGCATCGCAATGGCCACAGCTGTTACACCGGTTCCGCAAGACAAGGTTTCGTCCTCTACCCCACGCTCGTAAGTTCTAACTCGAAAGGTATCGTTATTAATCTTCTTTACAAAGTTAACGTTAGATCCTGCCTGATTATAAGGCTCACCATAACGAATTTGGGCTCCTTTAGTTTTAATATCGAAATTTTCTATATTTTCTTCAAACTGAACATGGTGTGGCGACCCTGTATTTAAAAACACATGGTTTTCGTACTGTTCCACAGTATCAACATCTAACATTTGAAGTTTTACAATTCCGTCTTTAATTTCAGCGTGATGTAACCCATCAATGGCCTCAAAAACAGCATGTTCTTTTATAACACCTAAATCTTTAGCAAAAGCCACTAAACAACGTCCGCCGTTCCCACACATGGTGCTTTCGTTTCCATCGGCATTATAATAGACCATCTTAAAATCTAAATCGGGATGGTTTTCCAATAAAATTAATCCGTCTGCACCTATGCCAAAACGTCTGTCACATAAAAACGCGACGCGTTTGGTATCGTTTTTGTCGAACGTTTGCTGACGATTATCAATCATCACAAAATCGTTTCCTGTTCCTTGATATTTATAAAAAGTCTGTTGCATAATAGAGGGCAAATATAGGAATAATTAACCGTTTTTTCACGTGTTAAACCCGAGTTAAAATTGACGTTAAAAATCGTTAAAACAAAAAAAGGAACTCAATAAATAATTAATTTTAATCGTTCTTAAATCAGATTTTAATTGCTAAAATCTTCACCCAACAAAGGTTAAACCTCTCAAAAACAAACCTGGCGAACATTTTGGCATTTATTGAATATTAACTAAAATAGATGATAATTATGAAGAAGATTTTCTCATTAGTATTAGTTTCAGCATTAGGAGGCGCTTTAACTCTAGGTGCCTACAAACTTTTTTTAGAGCCTGAAAACAAAATAGAAATTACAGCAGACTCTAATCCATCATTTTTACCAACAAGTAATATTAGTAATGTATTTAACACTGCTGCTGAGGCACCCGATTTAACAACGGCGGCCGAAAACACGGTTAATGCGGTTGTTCACGTTAAAAACGTGACCATTAGCACCGGACAAATGACGTTTCAGGATTTATTTTTAGGAAGAAGTCCGCAACGTGCACAAATGGGAACTGGCTCCGGAGTAATTATTAATGCCGATGGATACATCATCACTAATAATCATGTGATCAATAATTCAGATAAACTAACGGTAACTTTAAATAACAACAAAACTTACGATGCCGAAATTGTAGGTTCTGATCCTAAAACCGACATTGCCTTGCTTAAAATTGATGCCGATGAAGACTTACCTTATGTTACTTTTGCGGATTCAGACCAGGCTAAAATTGGCGAATGGGTATTGGCTGTGGGTAACCCTTTTAACTTAACTTCAACAGTTACAGCTGGTATTATTAGTGCAAAAGCCAGAGATTTATCGGGTAATTCTACACAGTCGTTTATCCAAACCGATGCCGCTGTAAATCCAGGAAACTCAGGTGGCGCCTTAGTGAATACCAATGGAGAGCTTATTGGTATTAATACTGCTATTTCGTCTCAAACAGGTTCTTATATTGGATATTCGTTTGCAGTTCCAAGTAATATTGCCAGACGTGTTATTGAAGACATTATGGAATACGGCAATGTACAAAATGGTATTTTAGGCATTACCGGAGGTGCTTTAAACAGTGCTGCTGCAACCGATTTAGGTGTTAATGACACCGAAGGTATATATGTTGCTGGTGTGGTTGAAGATTCTGGTGCCGATAAAGCCGGCATTAAAGAAGGTGATATTATTAAGGAAATAGACCGTATTAAAGTTTCTAAATTCTCCGATTTAACAGGACACATAGGTGCAAAACGTGTTGATGATATTGTGGAGCTTAAAATTTCCAGAGATGGTGAACTTAAAACCGTTAATGTAAAATTAACAAGAAACGAAACTTTAAATCTGCCTTTAGTTGGTATGGTTAAAAATGCTAAAAGAGAAGATTTAAAATCTGTAAACGCTACCAATGGTATTAAAATTATTGAATTAAATAAAGAATATGAATCGTACTGGAAGAAAAACGGTGTAGATGAAGGTTCTATTATCACATCCATTAACGATGTAAAAATAAATACTGTTGATGATGCACAGGAAGCTATTAAAAACAGATCGTCTTATGAACCGCTTCGCATTGAATTAATCAATTCTAAAGGAGAAAAAGAACGTTACAACTTCAGATAAAAACATTTAAATAATAATTGTCATTTAGCCTCTTAAAAAGTCTTTTTTTAAGAGGTTATTTTTTTGTTAAAATAGCTTACGAAAACGTTTGAAATATGATACTTTTGCCGAAACATTTATAAAAACTAAACTATCTCAAAGATGTCTTTTAACAAAAACTATGAAAAGGAATTAGCCTTTCAAGCAGATCGTAGAAGAGCCACCGTAGAATTCATTAAAATTGTAAGCGATTTATGGTACGACAAGTCTATAGAACTTGTTCTTTTTCGCAACCAACTAATCGACAGAAACGTTAGTCAAATTTTAAATCTGCACGAATACGCAGGTAAATTTGTTCAAAAACCAATCTCTATTTTCGATTCTGTTGAAATTGCACAAGCCATTAAATCGCTTGACATTGCCCCTGCTAAATTAGACATAGGTAAACTAACCTATGAATATCATTTAGAAGACACCAAGTACAACAACGCCAGCAGTTTTATTGCCGATAAACTAAAGGATGCCAACAAAAATGGTTCGCTGCTTCCTAAAGATGTCATTCTTTACGGGTTTGGAAGAATTGGTCGTTTGGTAGCTCGTGAAATTCTGGCTCGTACAGGAAAAGGTAGTCAGTTAAGATTAAGAGCCATTGTAACTCGTGGATCAATTGATGCTCAGGTTCTAGAAAAAAGAGCTGCCCTTTTACGTAACGATTCTGTACATGGTGAATTTTCAGGAACCGTATCGGTTGATGCAGCTAACAATGCGCTAAGCATTAACGGAACAACTGTAAATATTATTTCAGCTAATACACCTGAAGAAATTGACTACACTAAATACGGCATTAACAACGCTTTAGTGATTGATAATACCGGTGCTTTTAGAGATGAAGAAGCTTTAAGCAGACATTTAAAATCGAGAGGTGTATCTAAAGTATTATTAACCGCTCCAGGAAAAGGTGTTCCAAATATTGTTCACGGTGTTAATCATTTAGATTACGACCCAAGTAAAGTTGATATTTTCTCTGCAGCATCTTGTACTACCAATGCCATTACACCTGTTTTAAAGGTAATTGAAGATACTTATGGCATTAAACATGGTCACCTTGAAACCATTCATGCTTATACTAACGACCAGAATTTAGTCGACAACTACCATAACAAATACCGTCGTGGTCGCGCAGCGGCATTGAATATGGTTATTACTGAAACTGGTGCAGGAAGCGCTGTTGCCAAAGCTTTGCCTGAATTAGAAGGTAAATTAACATCGAACGCCATTCGTGTTCCTGTTCCAAATGGTTCGTTAGCCATTTTAAATCTTGAATTAAAAAATAAAACTTCTGTTGAACAGATGAACGCCACCCTAAAGAAATTTGCTTTAGAAGGCGATTTGGTTGAACAGATAAAATACGAATTAAGCGACGAGCTTGTTTCAAGCGATATTGTGGGGTGTTCCGCTCCATCTATTTTCGACAGCAAAGCCACTATTGTTCGCTCTGATGGAAAAAATGCCGTGCTTTATGTATGGTACGATAACGAATATGGATACAGTCATCAAGTTATTAGACTTGCAAAATACATAGCGAAAGTAAGAAGGTATACTTATTATTAGTTGAAATTAAACCTATGACTAACAAAAAAGCCTCACTATAGTGAGGCTTTTTTGTTAGTATGGTATGTAAAACCATTTTATTGTTTTCGATAAATTTTCAATAACCAAATTTTCACCTTGAAAAAATGCAGTGTATTCAACGACATCTTCAACTCCATCAATCAGTTCATATTGATTTCCTGCCTTTCTCCATTTATTTAATTCAAAACCTGTACTGTTGCAAATTTCAGGTGTTGTTTCATAATTTTTAAAATCTCCTGTTGTAGTAAAATCGTAATTGATTATTAAATAAGTATACTCTGAACAACCCAGTTGTTCGGCTTTTTCTCCATTAGAATATATTTCGATGACTTGCCAATTACCAATTATTCTATCCTTTGTATCATCACTCGAACAAGAATTAAAAAGTATAAGGAATACAACAAATAAAAAGAATGTATTTTTCATAAGTAGGTTTTTAAATTGTAACAAAGAAACAAAATTTACTTACAAAACAATAATTAACTTAACTACTCATTAAACTAAAATAAGACACTATAACTATTATTAGTAGTCAAAACATCTAAATTATATTTATTAACGTATATTACAAAAAGCCTCACCTCGTGAGGCTTTTTGGCAATTTTACCTTTAACAGTAAACAATATTTTATAATTTAGTAACCCAATATTCAAAAATTACTTTAAAATGAACAAAATCAAGTATTTAGCTGTTTTTAGCTTTTTATTTACTGCGACTTTATTTGCGCAAACTGAGAATGACGAAGACAAATTATCTTTAAACAGCGGTACCATTGATAACCAATTTGAATATGCTATTCAGCGTTCCAATAATTACCAAGACTATAAAGTAATTAAAAAAACTTGGCTTTACACTTTAAAAGCACATACTCTGGATTCTCTTAATGCTATTCAAAAAAATCTTAACGACACCAAAGCTGTTGTTAATACTCAAGCAAAAGAAATAGACAATTTAAAAGCCAGCCTTTCTGAAACTCAAAACACTCTTAATGAAACCAATTTAGAAAAAGATAGCATGTCTTTATTTGGTATACAAATGAGTAAAGGCAGTTACAATGTACTTATGTGGTCTATTATCGGTGGGCTATTAGTGTTATTAGTGGTATTTATTTATAAATTTAAAAATAGTAATATTATTACCACTGAAGCCAGAAAAGCTCTTTCTGAAATAGAAGAGGAATTTGAAGAACACAGAAAAGTTGCCTTAGAGCGTGAGCAAAAAGTAAGACGTCAGCTTCAGGATGAAATCAACAAACACAAAAAGATTTAATTCTTTATAAAAACAACAAAAAAAGCCGGAGTTTACACTCCGGCTTTTTTTGTTGTTTTCTTAAACACCCAATCGTTTTAAAACCTCATCCTTATAGGTTTCTCCAATAGGTATTTGTACTTTCTCTATAACCAGTTTGGTTTTTTGTAGTGCTTTAATAAAATTGATATTTACCGCATACGAGCGATGTACCCTAATAAAATGTTTTGCCGGTAATTTATCTAAAATATCCTTAAAACTCGATAAGGTTAAAATGGCTTTATCAGATTCTGAAGTATATATTTTGATATAGTCTTTAAGCCCTTGGATGTACTTTATACTTTCAGTGTTAATCTTAATATTTTCATACTCCGATTTTACAAAAATAAAATCATTTTCAACTGTCGATACAGATTCAGTTGAAGGCTTTTCAACTCTCAAGGTACTTACCTGCTCCAATTCGTACTTCTCCTTAGCTCGTAAAACAGCTTTTAAAAACCTATGAAACGGTATAGGCTTCACCAGATAATCGGTCGCATTTAAGTTAAAACCGTCCAAGGCATACTGCGGATAAGCGGTGGTAAATATAAACTGAGGAATACTATCCAGCGTTTTCACTAAATCAATTCCTGTAAGGTTTGGCATTTCAATATCTAAAAACACCAAATCGACATGTTGTCTGTTTATTAAAGTAATTGCTTCTAAGGGATTGGTACATTTTGCAACAATCTCTAAGCCTGCAATTTGCTTTACATAAGACTCAATAACATCGACCGCTAAAGGTTCATCGTCTATAATTACACATTTCATGTACGCTTTCCGTTTTAATTAGCTTAACTTCAAAGTTAAATCTACAGTAAAATGTTCACCAGTGTCTTCAACTTCTAAATTATGTTTTCCAGGGTAAAGCAAATCTAACCGTTCTCTGGTATTTTTTAATCCTATTCCTGAATGATTCCGATCTACTTTTGTTCTACCAATTAAATTTACACATTTAAAATGCAACTCGTCTTCATTAATATTAATTTCAATTTTCACCTCTGTATTGCCTTTAAAATCTGTGCCGTATTTAAAAGCGTTTTCTATGAATGAAATAAGTAACAACGGACGAATTTTTTGATTGGCTTCATTACCACGAATATTTAAAGTAACATTTTCATTTTTAGCAATGCGTAAACGCTGAAGCTTTAAGTAATTCTGAATATACTCCAATTCCTTACTTAACGGCACGAAATCGTTGTTTGTTTCATAAAGCATATATCGCATAAGTTCGGACAAAGTTATAACAGCCTCTGGCGCATCATTCGATTTTTGCGTGGTTAATGAATATATACTGTTTAAAGAATTGAATAAAAAATGTGGATTTAACTGATGTTTTAAGAAGTGTAATTCCGTCGATGATTTTTGAACTTCAATCTCCTGTTTCTTTCTTTCATTTTTGTTCCATTCACCATACACACGAAGCGCAGTGCCAGTTACCACCAGCAAAATATTAAACACAAAAGGTCCAAGCATTCGAATATGAAAAAATCCATCAGGTTTCTTATCCGGAAACGGCGGCGGGTTTTTAAATCCTTCTTCTAACGGTTTAAAATTCTCCTGAGGCCTGAATTCCGGGCTAAACAAATTAAACAAATAAGTAAGTACAACTACTAAAACCAGTATAATTAATACATACCAAAAGGTTTTCTTTTTAAGTAGAAATTCTGGAACCAGATAAAAATAATTCAAATAAAACAGCATCATATTACCACATACAATAAACATAACCCGCTTAATTAATTGCTCCATTTCTATATGCGGCTGCATTAAATTGAATACCAGAAAAATTGCCCAAATTGAAGCATGAATCAATATTTGTTTGTAATTACGGCTTTCTATAAACGCTGTTTGTTCCATAATGCTAGTTTATGCAATTTATTTGAATATTAAGATCTTTTAACTCTTGAAGTGATATTCTTGGGTTTTGCTTTTTTACTAATTTCTCTACCACCAATGTAGCAACTTTTTGAGCGTCTTCATAATTGCAAAATGATTGATTCTTTTGAATAACCGGTATAAAGTCCTGTTTTATTAAGGTTTTTTGATGATATTGAATACTATAGCCATATCCATTTTTCACCTGATACACTTGCGTTTCAAATTCAGGAATTGGTTTATTAGTTATGGTTTTAAACATTATAAATCCACACAATAATGTGCTTATTACTAAAACCAAAACTATAATGTATTTTATTTTAAATTTCATTTTATCAGGCATAAAAAACCCAAAGCATACTTCCTATTATAAACAATAGTTTGAGATGCTTTGGGGTGTCAATCAAAACTACTAAATCAAATAATCAAATTAATCCCTTTTATATTACTTGTTAATCTTCATCGTCGTAATCCATTTGCGGATAGACTTCGTAAACGTCGTCTAAATACAAGCTTCCGGTACGTCCCATCAACACAAAACCTCTACTTCCATTTGAAAATGCTACCGCATCCTGACGCACTGTAGCTTCTATAGATGTTATATTTTCCCAAACATCGGCAATGGGGTCGTATTCCCATATGGTACCAAGCGCTCCTCCGTAGTACCCTGTTGCAATATACCCCAGGCCATCTAAACTAAACCCTACTGCATTGGAACGAACAATAACATAATCATCTTCTTCATCAAGGTCATTCATTCTTGTCCAGACTTCAGTTTCCGGATCAAATTGCCAGAAATCTACTTTATACTGTCCGTTGCTTATTCCGGTTCCTAAATACACCTTATTATCTATAATAAACGATGTTGCATCGATACGTTTTTCTCCTCCAAAACCAACAAGTTCAGACCAGGTATCGGTTGTTGGGTCATATTTCCAGAAATCCTTTTTATCATTATCTCCATCGTTTCCGGTTCCTATATAACCTTTTCCATTTACTCCAAACTCTACGGCTGCACGTCTTACACCTCCACCAAAATCAGCTTTCTGTGTCCAGGCATTCGTGGTCGGGTTGTATTCCCAAAAATCGCCCAATTCGTCATTACCATCATAACCAACACCTACATAGCCTTTATCATCTATAGCAAATCCAGATGCCGAGCTTCTTCCTGCTCCTGGAAAATCGGCTTTTTGCACCCAATAGTTTCCTTCTATATTATACTGCCAGAAATCGTTTAAATAATCGTCACCATCATATCCAGTTCCCATATAGCCTAAATCGTCAATGGTAAAGCTTATGGCATTACTTCGTGGAGTGCCATCGAACACCGAACGCTCCTGCCAGTTTCCACGGTCTTCACTATCATCATCTCCAGAACATCCTGTAAAAGAAAACGACAAGATTAACATGGCTAATAGAACTGTTGTATTGTTTTTCATAATCAATTTTTTGAGTTGTTTATAGATTGAATTGTTATTCTGCTTTCAAAATCTCCTCAAAACTATTTTTAACATCTCACAACTAAAAACTTAATCGCTATTCCCATAAATAGTCTATACCAACACGGTTTTTTTTGCTACGAACAAGGGGAATCAAGATTAATAGATAAAATTTTAGTGTTTGCCTAGACATCAGCTTATTTGGTATAACATTTTTTACCCGCCTTCATCTATTATATATGTTCGCTTAAATTCTAATTTAATATGACAATCAAACAAACTTTTACACTTCCTATACTCACAATTATTTTATTGTGTTTTTGTGTTGCTGCCTGCAGTAAGGATGAAGAAAATTTCCCTGTAGGTGAAGACTGGATAAACCTTGATACTAATGTTTATTTTATCGACACGCTTACTTTAAATACCAGTACATTTAAATTTGACTCTATCATTGTTTCTGGAACCGAAAGGCTTTTGGTTGGCGCTTACAACGATCCTGTTTTTGGCACAGTAAAAAGCAAAAGCTACATACAATTAGATAATACCGAATACAGCCTGGACAGCGATGCTGTTTACGATTCTATTGCTGTTATTTTAAAATACGACGACTATTTCTATAACGATACCATTCCTGAACAAACCTTTAACATTTATAAAGTAACTGAAGACATCGAATATCAGGAAGATGCAGAAAGCTATTATAACACTTCAACCTTTAAAATTGATTCTACAATTTTAGGAACGAAAACGTTTATTGCAAAACCTAAAAAAGAAGATTCATTACATATTAGAATAAGTGACAATTTCGGAAAGGAGTTATTCAATCAGATTTTAAATAATACGATCAATAATTCCGACGACTTTCAACAAGCTTATAAAGGGATACTTATAAATGCCGACATTAACAATTCTGCAATGTTAGGATTTTTAAAATCAAGCGTAGTTCGTGTGTACTACACCGTTGACGATGAGCTTGATGCCGATGAAAGCGCTTTCGATTTAACCTTCAATTCTACAAATAGTTTTCACAATGTATCCAGTAATAAAACGGGAACCGCTTTTGAAAATCTAACGAGTCAAACAACCTATTTAGAAAGTTCAAAAACCAACGAAAATACTTTTACGCAGGGAGGAACAGGTATTGCCACCCGTATTGACATTCCAAATCTTGAAACCCTTTACGATATTCCCGGCACAGGGGCGATTGCCAATGCCAATATTAAATTGTCAATAAAACAGAATTCAAACACGAAAAACCTGTATACCACAGATTCTCTTTCGGTTTACATTATTGATAAAAAAGCAAATTTAATAAGCACCTTAACCGATAGCCAGGGAGCTACCGTTTTAGGAACCATTATCGATGAAGATACCGAATTCAACATCACGACCTATAACATTCCTGTTAAGTACTTTTTAAACCTAAAATTAACCAATAACAACAGTGACAACTTGTTTTTAGCTGTGTATCCAAAAGATTTCACTCAGTCTGTAAACCGATATGTTTTCTATGGTAATAACAGCACCGATAATTTAAAATCGAAACTCGAAATAACCTATGCAAGCTACGATGAATAAATATATAGTTTTAATAATAACAGCAACTGTAATCTTATCGAGTAAGGTAATAGCACAAACCAACTCGCTATCAAGTTCCCCCTACTCGTTATACGGTTTAGGAGTAAGTAATGAGGTGAGTACTGGTAAAGTTAATGGTTTAGACGGGCTTGCCATTGCCATGCCTTCAAATACCTTTATAAACAGTTCTAATCCGGCCTCTTTTGGAGCTGTTCCTTTAAATTCCTTTTTCTTCGATTTCGGACTTAAGGCTGAAACCAATACGCTTGCCGAAGGTGGCAGCAGCAATTCAAACATCATAGCTAATTTTTCAAACATTGCTTTTGCTTTTCCGGTTACAAAACACTCAGGTTTTGGAGTTACATTAATTCCGCTAACCAGTGTAGGCTATACCATTTCAAATATCAAATCGAATATTGAAGGTAGCGAAAATGGTTATTTTTTAACCGATATAACAGGTAATGGTGGTATTAATGACTTGAAATTGAATTATGGATATTCCATTACAAATAATTTCAGATTAGGTATTACCGGATCGGCTTTATTTGGAAAAATAGAACAAACCGAAACCGATTATTTACCCGCTAACAGTCTAATTATTGAAGATGTTAGTAACTATTCCGGGTTTCGTTTAGGAGCAGGCTTACAATATGATTTTTTAAAAACATTGGCATTTGGAGCTACAGTAAATTTACCAGTTAGTCTAAACGGAAGCAAAGAAAGTACGGTTAACTTATATGATGCCGATGGAAACACCGATTTAAGTGAAACCTACGAAAAAGATATTGATGCTTTTAAATTGCCTTTAGAATATGCTTTGGGATTAAAAACAACTTTCAAAAAGTATCTGAATCTTAACGTGGACTATAAGAAGAGTTTATGGAGCGAAACCAACCAAAGTGATCAATTAGGGAATTATGTCGATCAGGATGTATTTGGTTTTGGTTTAGAGTATGCCGCAGACAAAAAACCTGGAAAGTTCTTTAAAAACATGGAATACCGTGCAGGTTATAAATTCTCTAACGGAAATCTGGAAGTTAATGATTATCGTATAAAAAATTCAACCTTCAATTTTGGCTTAGGAATACCGTTTAATAATGGAACAAGCTCTATGTTAAATATTGGATACACCTATGGCAGTAAAGGACAAATAACCAACGGACTCATTAAAGAGCATTACCATTTACTTTCAATCAATTTAAGTTTGGAAGGTATATGGTTTCAAAAAAGTAAATTTTATTAAACTTGAATATTATGGACAGAAAAAAATTTCTTAAAAACGGATTGTTAGGCTTGGGCACAATTGTCGCCTTACCTACGGCAATGAACTCTTGCACAAAAGAGGATAGTATTGATGCTACCGATGATAACGCTACAGACGGAAGCAACTCTTCAGGTTCTGGAGATTGCATCTTATCCCCAAGTGAAACTGCAGGACCTTTCCCTATTAAAACCCCTGCCGATTTGGTAAGAGAAAATATTGTAGGCGATCGCGATGGAGTTGCCATGCTTATTAATATAACCGTTCAGGATCAAAGTGAAGATTGTGCTCCTTTAGCAGGTGTTTATGTTGATCTTTGGCATTGTGATGCCGACGGCAACTACTCAGAATATGGTGGAACCGGTATGCAATCGACAAACTATACCAATGTGCACTTTTTAAGAGGTCGTCAAACCACCGACAGCAACGGACAAGTATCTTTTATTAGTATTTTTCCGGGCTGGTACAATGGTAGAGCGCCGCATATTCACATTGAAGTTTTAAAAACTAACGGAAGTTCTATTCGTGTGACCCAAATTGCCTTCCCTAAATCGATTTGCGACACGGTTTACAGTACGAGTGCGTATAAAGGAACAGCCAATATGCTTAATGAAAACGATAATGTGTTTTCCGATAGTTTAGAGGATAACATGGCAGATTCCGTAACAGGAGATACAACCAATGGTTATACCTTAACTAAAACAATTGTGGTATAATTATAATCTCGTCGTGAAAGACATGCAGAAAATACTTTAATTCAATTATCTTTGCACTTCTTAAAAAAACATCATGCGCATAGATATTATAACTGTTTTACCTGAATTATTAAGAAGTCCGTTTGAAGCCTCAATTCTAAAACGTGCTATCGAAGCTAATTTGGTTGAAGTTCACTTTCATAATTTACGTGATTTTGCGACCGATAATTATAAAAGTATAGACGATTACCAGTTTGGTGGTGGTGCAGGTATGGTAATGATGATTGAACCTATCGACAAATGTATTTCGGCATTAAAAGCAGAACGCGATTACGACGAAATTATTTATATGACGCCCGATGGTGAAACCTTAAAACAAGGTATTGCCAATCAGTTGTCATTGAAAGAAAACATTATTATTCTTTGCGGACATTACAAAGGTGTAGACCAACGAGTACGAGATCATTTTATAACACGTGAAATCTCTATTGGTGATTATGTGTTGTCTGGCGGAGAGTTAGGTGCTGCTGTTTTATGCGATGCTGTTATTCGTTTAATACCTGGTGTTTTAGGAAATGAAACCTCTGCCCTAACCGATTCTTTTCAGGATAATCTGTTAGCGCCTCCTATTTATACCAAGCCTCGAGAATACAAAGGTTGGAAAGTTCCCGAACTTTTATTTAGTGGTAATCTTCCTGAAATTGAAAAATGGCGTGAAGACCAGGCTTACCAAAGAACCAAAGAACGACGTCCCGATTTACTGGATGAATAATTTATTTTGTGTTAAGGATAGCAGTGACATCCTTTTGCAACGCAAAAGATATAGCGTATAGCCTAACCCGTAGCCTAAGCGCAGGGTAACACCCTAAAAAAGCATAAAACTTTTAAATTTATACTTTTAACTTATAACTTTTTAATTATCTTTGCACCCTGTTTCGGGTTAACCTCTGGCGAAAATCGTGTATGTTGTTCTGAATTAACTATTTAAAAAATAAAGATATGGAATCTTTAGTAAAATTTGTACAAGACGAATTTGTAGCAAAAAAAGACTTTCCAGAGTTTGGAGCTGGAGACACAATTACTGTGTATTACGAAATTAAAGAGGGTAACAAAACACGTACTCAGTTCTTTAGAGGTGTTGTTATTCAAAGAAGAGGTTCAGGTGCATCTGAAACTTTTACAATTAGAAAAATGTCTGGAACTGTAGGTGTAGAGCGTATCTTCCCTATTAACTTACCAGCATTACAAAAAATTGAAGTTAATAAACGTGGTAAAGTTCGTAGAGCTAGAATTTTCTACTTTAGAGGACTTACTGGTAAAAAAGCTAGAATTAAAGAGCGTAGACACTAATCTGTCGCCTTTAAAAGCATCGAAAAGCCTTGATTTATATCAAGGCTTTTTTTATTAACAATTGTTCACAACTTGTGTTTATAATAAGTTGATAATTAAATGGTTAAAAAAATTGCAATTCTTTATTTTTTGATGTATATTAGCATAAGTTAATAATAAATCAACAGGTTGCTTTGCGAAACACCTGTTGTACGTTATAAACTAAATAAGATAACGTTCACATTTTTAATTGTTTTTTGAGGTTTTTACCGTATCATGTGTAAGCATGTACCAAGAAACCATGAGATTATAAAAGACTATTTAGAAATAAATAGACACTGAATAATTGAAAGTCTAAACAAAACCACGATTCTAAACCAATCATGCGTTTGTTACAAGACAATGCTTTATAAAAGCTTATCGTTAGTAGCGAATAGTAAAAAGTAAATGCATCAAGAAAAACAATTTTTCGGAACATTTAGTAATAGGTCAATACATTTTGAAAATTACATGAAATGTTTCATTTAAAATAGCAACACTTGAATTGTAAAGGTTTAATGAAAATTTGAACTGATTTAGCGAAATCTAATTGATTAAGTCCTGCTATTTTAAGAAAGCCATGTCAGAGTAGATTAAGTTCTGCAGTGATATGGCTTTTGTTTTTTTAGTTACCTGCCCTTTTCTTTAAAAAATTCGTAGTGCTTTCCTTCTTTTTTAAGGTTCTCTAAAAACTTCCTCTTGGAACCCTTTTAGTTTAAACGATTAATCATAAATAATCATCTATTTTTGTATATTCGCAACTCGAAAAAAATACCTAAGTTTTTTCTAATTCATTAAACTAAGTAAAATTTAAAAAAATCACTCAAGTAATGTCTAATATAATTTATACAAAAACTGATGAAGCTCCAGCTTTAGCTACGCGTTCATTCTTACCTATTGTTAAAGCTTTCGTTAAATCTTCAGGAATTAATATCGAAACTAAAGATATTTCTTTAGCGGCTAGAATCTTAGCTGTTTTCCCTGACTTTTTAAACGAAGATCAAAGAGTTTCAGATGATTTAGCACTACTAGGTGAATTAGCAAAGAAGCCAGAAGCAAACATTATTAAATTACCTAATATCAGTGCTTCTATTCCGCAGTTAAAAGCCGCTATAAAAGAATTACAAGCTCAGGGGTTTGCTATTCCTAACTACCCTGATGAGCCAGCAAACGATGCTGAAAAAGATATAAAGTCACGTTACGACAAAATTAAAGGTAGTGCTGTAAACCCAGTATTACGTGAAGGTAACTCAGACAGACGTGCTCCTAAGGCCGTTAAAAACTACGCAAAAAACAATCCACACTCTATGGGTGCCTGGACAAAAGATTCTAAAACGCATGTAGCAACTATGGAATCTGGTGATTTCGCTCACAACGAAAAATCATTAACCTTACCGGAAGCAACAACTATTAAAATTGTTCATACAGACGATAATGGTACTGAAACAGTATTAAAAGATAGCTTCGCTATTCAAAAAGGTGAAATTATTGATGCTACTGTAATGAATAAAAAAGCTTTAATCAGCTTTTTTGAAAACCAAGTAGCCGATGCTAAAGCTAACAATGTATTGTTTTCATTACATATGAAAGCAACCATGATGAAAGTTAGTGACCCTATTATTTTTGGTTACGCTGTAAAAATCTTCTTTAAAGATGTATTCGCTAAGCATGGAGAAACTTTAGAGCAAATTGGTGTTGACGTAAATAGTGGTTTTGGAAACTTAGTTGAAAAATTACAAGAGTTACCAGAAGCAAAACGTAACGAAATTCAAGCTGATATCGACGCTGTTTTTGCTAACGGACCAGCTTTAGCTATGGTAAACAGTGATAAAGGCATTACTAACTTACACGTACCAAGTGATGTTATTATCGATGCGTCTATGCCTGCCATGATTCGTACATCTGGGCAAATGTGGAATGCTGAAGGTAAATTACAAGATACTAAAGCAGTAATTCCAGATAGTAGCTATGCAGGTGTTTATGCTGCAACTATCGATTTCTGTAAAGAAAACGGTGCTTTCGATCCAACCACTATGGGAACTGTTCCTAACGTTGGTTTAATGGCTCAAAAAGCTGAAGAATACGGATCACACGATAAAACATTCGAAATCGCATCTAACGGAAAAGTATCTGTTATTGATGCGAACGGAAATACTTTATTAGAGCACACGGTTGAAGAGGGTGATATCTGGAGAATGTGTCAAACTAAAGATGCTCCTATTCAGGACTGGGTAAAATTAGCGGTTACTAGAGCTAAAGCCTCAGAAACTCCTGCAGTATTCTGGTTAGACCAAAACAGAGCTCACGACGCTGAGTTAATCAAAAAAGTAAATACCTACTTAAAAGATTACGATACAACCGGATTAGATTTAAGAATCTTATCACCAGTTGAAGCTACAAAATTCACTTGCCAAAGACTTAAAGACGGTTTAGATACCATTTCTGTTTCAGGGAACGTATTACGTGATTACTTAACCGATTTATTCCCGATTTTAGAAGTTGGTACCAGTGCAAAAATGTTATCTATTGTTCCTTTAATGAATGGTGGTGGCTTATTTGAAACAGGAGCTGGTGGATCGGCTCCTAAACACGTACAACAGTTATTAGAAGAAAACCACTTACGTTGGGATTCTTTAGGAGAGTTCTTAGCACTTGCAGTTTCTTTAGAGCACTTTAGCGAAGTTAACAATAACGCAAAAGCTAAAGTTTTAAGTGAAACTTTAGATGACGCAACAAGTTCTTTATTAGAAAACAAAAAAGGACCATCAAGAAGTGCTGGTGAATTAGACAACAGAGGTAGTCACTTCTACTTAGCTATGTATTGGGCTCAAGAATTAGCAAAACAAACAAAAGATGCTGATTTAAAAGCTGAATTCGAGCCAATTGCTAAACAATTAGCCGAAAACGAAGTAGAAATTATTAAGGAGCTAACCGATATTCAAGGGAAACCTGTAAGTATTGGTGGTTATTACGAACCAAGCGAAGAATTAGTGAATCAAGTAATGCGACCAAGTGCTACACTTAATAGCATTTTAGCTTAATTGAATTATTACATTTATAAAAAAAGCTCCTAGAAATGGGAGCTTTTTTTATTTCTTTAAACTTAAGAAAATGACAGAAACTACAAGTGAATTTAAAATGTTAAAATAAAAAAAAGTGTATTTTTGGTGCATGAGTTTTACTAAAACAACCGAACAGGATTCCAATTACAATCATTTAGAAAAAATGAGTATAGAGGAACTGTTAAGCAACATTAATAAGGAAGATAAAACAGTACCTAATGCTGTTGAAAATGCCCTTCCTGAAATTGAAAACCTCGTAACGGTAATTGTCGAGAAACTGAAGCAGGGTGGCCGATTATTTTACATTGGAGCCGGAACCAGCGGGCGACTAGGTATTTTAGATGCCTCGGAATGTCCACCTACTTTTGGAGTTTCTCACGATTTGGTTATTGGTCTTATCGCAGGAGGAGATACAGCTATTAGAAAAGCCGTTGAATTCGCTGAAGATTCTCAAACTCAAGGCTGGGAAGATTTGCAAGCTTATACTATTTCAGATAAAGATGTTGTGGTGGGCATTGCGGCATCAGGAACCACACCTTATGTGATTTCAGCACTTAAAGCCTGTAACAAAAATAATATTATAACAGGTTGTATTACCTGTAATGCCAATAGCCCGTTATCGCAAACTGCTCAATTCCCTATTGAAGTAATTGTAGGCCCTGAGTTCGTTACCGGAAGTTCTAGAATGAAAGCAGGTACAGCTCAAAAGCTTGTTCTAAACATGATTACAACCTCTACCATGATTCAATTAGGACATATTAAAGGTAATAAGATGGTTGATATGCAATTAAGCAACAATAAGCTGGTTGACCGGGGTACCAAAATGATTATGGCCGAACTCAATATTTCTGAAGACGAAGCCAAAACTTTATTAAACACATATAAAAACGTACGCACAGCTATAAAAAACTACAACAATGGAAGAAACTAACAGAACAGATAAAAAAGTATTATTCAGAGGTATTAAATTATTAGTATTTGCTTTATTGAGCCTTTTTATGGGGCCTGTTTTATTAACATTTGCTCTATCAGACAAGGAAAACTCCCTTTATCTTCCTTTGTTAATTATTGCTAGTCTTATTTGTGCTATGGCTGTCTTTTTGGTATTTAAAGGCATTAAAATTATTATGTCCAGTATGTTTAAAAAATAACATACTTATTTAGAAAAAGATACTGGTTTAGGTGTTGTTGGGTTATACCCGAAATCTAAATCGGTAATAGATATTTCTAATCCGCTTAAAATATAGTTTATAATTGCATAATGGTGAATGGTGTGACTGTTGGCCTGCGATAATAATGCCCCTATGGTATAGGGGATTTCTATCTTTCCCTGCCCTAAATCATCTGTTACCAAAACAGTTTTACTTATATGGTTGTTAAACGTATTTAAATTGTTTATCAATAATTTCAGGTACGCTTTAGCTTCTAAACAGTCCTGCTCTACTTTTTTATTTCTACTTCGGGCGGTTAAATCAATTTTATTATCTGTATTCAAATTAAAAATACAGTCATAAAAATCCAATATGTGCCTGATATGGGTTCCTATAGATGAAAAATAAGGGGGTATTGATGTGTCTCTTAATTGTTCATTAGTTAAACTATCCAGAATAATTTCTGTTTTTTCAAGAGTTTTTAAAGTAGATTCTATTAAGCCATTCATAGTTTGTAATTTAATCAAATTAATCAATTAAAAAAATACTTACAATATTTAATCTATAACCACTAATATCTAAACTACTATAATTAAATAAGTTATTAAAATTCATTATATTGGTGTAAGTCTTGTTTCATAAAACTCTTACATAAGTTTGGTGGCTTACTTCAAAAAAATAATTACAAATACCTTATGGATGCATTTTGCAATTTACTGTTGCATGTCGTTATATGCACAAGAAATTTCCATAGTTCAATCAGACACCTTTACACCTCAAAAACAATTCTCTTTTAAAACCTTAACTATTAATGACGGATTATCACAAAACAGTGTAATTAGCATAGCCCAGGATAGTATTGGCTATTTATGGCTCGCCACCCAGGATGGATTAAACAGGTATAACGGACGAGATTTTAAGCATTACGATAAACAGTTTGAAGACATTACCCGATCTACTTTCAGCAAACTTGGTAAAGTTTATATTGATAAACAGAATAGACTTTGGATTATTACGCATTCGGGAAAACTAGAATTGTATCAGCCTAAAACTGACGATTTCAAACACATAAAACTTAAGTTTGATGTTAGTAACATATTTCAGGATAAACAGTATAATCTATATATAGGAACCTACAATAAAGGGGTTTTTAAAATTGATGCTCATACCAAGGACACTATTCAATTACTTCATGACGAAGATAAAAACAGAACCATTTACCACTTTTTAGAAGATGATAATAAGCTAGTAGCCACCGGCTCTGGAATTGTTTTGCATATTGGTAAAAACAACGATTATAAAACCATTCCTGTCGAAAATTTAGAAATAACAAATTACAGTACCCTTGAAAAAGGACAGGATGAAACTTTTTGGTTAGGTTCTTTTGGTAATGGTTTATTTTACAAACCAAAAGATTCTCAATCCTTCCTTAAATATGAAAACAACCATATTCCCGGAAATTTGAATATTGAAGATTTATTAATAGACAGTAAGTCCAGGTTATGGATTGCTACATATGGTAACGGTGTTTATTTAATAGATTTTAAAACCAACACCGTTAAAAATTTTAAAGCCAACAAAAACAACCCATTTGCCATTCATTATAATGATATGCTTTCTCTATACGAAGACTCCACAGAAACCATTTGGTTCGGCTCTGATGGTACTGGAGCCAGTTATTACGATGCGCATCTTATAAAGTTTAATATTTTAACCAATAATCAGGTTCCTAAATCGGTAAATGTCGACATGGTACGCTGTATCACCACAGATCGTCAAAACAATATTTGGATAGGAACATCCGGAAAAGGGCTCACCGTTGTCGATTTAAAAAAGGAAACTTATCAAACCTATACCACAGAAAATTCTAATATAGCCAGTAATCGAATTATAAGCACCTGCTTTATTAATAATGACTTATGGATTGGTCATCAAGGCTATGGATTAAATATTCTTGATACCAATGGTACCTTTAAATATTTTCCTGAGTTAAAAAACCATACTGTTTGGCGAATTATTCAAACAACAGACTTCCAGGCATGGTTGTGCACAGAGCGCCATGGTGTTATCCTTTTCGATAAAAACAAAGGGATTATAAAGGAATATAATACTGATAATTCCGATTTAATTACTAATAATATTAGAGCTTTGGTTACTGGAAACCATAACGATATTTGGATTGGAACAGATGATAACGGCCTTTTTAAGTTAAATACTTCTACAGAAACGATTGATAAAATTGAAACTATAAACGACAAAATTAAATCGCTTTATTACGACAATAACACCTTATGGATTGGAACAAACGGAAATGGACTTAAGGTTTATGATATTGAAAAAAACACGACTGAAACCTACACAACTCAAAATGGTTTACCCAATGATGTCGTTTACGGCATACTCCCTGATAATAATAAAAATCTATGGCTCAGTACCAACAATGGTATTAGTAAATTTAATCACATAAATTTCGAAAACTTTAGTGTTTATGATGGTTTACAAGCCAAAGAATTCAATACAGGTGCATATTACAGAGACCAGAATAACACGTTATATTTTGGTGGTTTGGAAGGTATCAACTGGTTTCATCCCGAACAACTTACTTTTAACACCATAAAACCTAAAACCATAATCTCAAAGTTTGAAGTTTTCTCAAAACCAAGAGAATTAGAATCCAGCTTAAATTTAAACTACAAGGAAAACACAATAACCTTTAGCTTTTCAAGTCTTCACTTTTCACAACCAAAACGAAACCAATATAAATACCAACTGGTTAATCATGACGAAAACTGGATAACATCTGGCAATAACAATACTGCCCACTACACCAATCTTCCCCCAAACAAATATACTTTTAAGGTAATTTCCTGTAATTATGATGGCGTTTGGAACAATACACCCGCCACTTACACTTTTACAATTCAACAGCCCTGGTATTTCAGTACTATGGCTGTCATATTATATATTTTACTGTTCCTTATCATAAGTTATTTAGTCTATAGTTATCTAAAATGGCGATGGCATATTAAAATGCAATTGCAATTTGAGCACGACGAAACCGAACGCTTAAAACAACTTGATAGTTTTAAAACCAAACTTTACACCAACATTTCTCACGAATTCAGAACACCACTCACATTAATTACCGGGCCTGTTGAAAAACAACTCAATAACCCCAAACTTTCTGATACAGATAAAAATGAATTAAAACTGGTACAAAGAAACTCCAAGCGTCTTTTAAACCTTGTGAATCAATTACTCGATTTATCTAAATTAGAAACGGGAAACCTAACGCTATCTGTTAGTGAGGATAATTTGGGATTATTCTTAAGGCAGTTAGTAAAAGGCTTTCAATTTAAAGCGGAAGAAAAAAATATAGACTTCACTTATAATATTCCTCCAATTCGCGAAGCCTGGTTCGATAAGGATGTGGTTGAAAAAATTGTAACCAACTTACTTGCTAATGCTATAAAATATGCTCCTGAAAATGGAATAGTTTCTTTCCATGTCAGTCAACAGCAAGGAGAAATTATCATAACAGTAGTTAATAATGGCAATACTATATCCAGTGAAAATATAAGTAAACTATTTCAGCGTTATTACCAGGATAATAAAACATCCGATGGTGTTGGTATAGGGTTATCTTTGGTTAAAGAACTTACGGTTTTATCACATGGTAATATTGTAGCACATACATTAAACGAAGACGACATTCAGTTTACAGTAACGCTTCCTATTGCACGTTCCTTCTTTAATGCTAACGAAATTGCAAACAAGCCTGTTCCTAATACCTTTGATGATTTAGAAGAACAAAATCAATCGGAAAATTTAAAAAATAATGAGAAACCTTTAATGTTAATTGTAGAAGATGATGAAGACATTCGAATATTTCTTAACTCTATTTTTCGAGACGATTACACTATTGAAGAAGCCGAAAATGGCGAACTAGGCATAAAAAAAGCCTTAAAAATTATTCCAGATATCATTATTAGTGACGTCATGATGCCAAAAACCGATGGTGTAATTCTATGCAAGACATTAAAACAAGACGAGCGTACCAATCATATTCCAATCGTATTATTAACGGCTAAAAGTGGAACCACTTTTGAAATTGAAGGTCTAAAAACCGGTGCCGATGATTATATTGAAAAACCTTTTCATAGCGAAAAACTAAAAATCAAGGTCGGTAATCTTGTTGAATCCAGACAAAAACTGCAACAACGCTACAGTCAAAATTTTGAGCTGAATGAAATTGCCGTAACCGGTGTTGATCAACAATTTTTTAATAAAATTCAGGAGGTTTTAAATGAACATATAACTGATAGTCAATTTAATTCGGAAGATTTTAGCAAAAAAATGCTCATGAGTCGCATGCAGTTACACCGAAAATTAAAAGCCTTAACCGGATTAACAACGACTGAGTTCATTAGATCAGAACGGCTTAAGCTTGCAGAAAAACTATTAACCACATCAGACTTAACAGTTTCTGAGATTGCCTATCAGGTGGGCTTCAATACACCATCTTATTTTATTAAATGTTTCAAAGAAAAGCACAACCAAACACCTTCAGAATACTGCTCGAAATAGTTAAAGTTAACATTTTATATACCTTGTTACATTTATCATATCTTCTGTTACATACGTGCTATAGCCATTTCTACTTCTTCTATAATTTTACAACAAGCAACAAAAAATACAATCAGTTATTTATCTCCCTACCCTAAGAACCAAATGTTCAAAACTGATGACATAAAAAAAGAAGATAATCAAACTATCTACTTAAGTATTGATCACCTAAATAAGGGACAATATATACTTAATATTATGCTTGACAACAAGGTTTTAAAATCTGTAAAAATCGATAAGGACACTTAAAAATATATAAAGAAGCTATTAATCAGGGTAAAAAGAGAATAATGAAAATATAAAATTTGGAATTATTCTCTTTTTTTAATTCGCTCAATCATGAAATCAAGATTCACCTTTTTCTTAAGTATAATGCTTTTTATGAGCTATTCATCAGAAGCACAACTCTTAAAAAAATTAAAAGAAAAAGCTCAACAGGCCGTAGAACGGACTGTCCTAAAAAAAACCGATGAAGTAGTTACTGAAAAAACAGAAAATACCATTGATGGCATCACTGGATCTAATAAAACAGACAGCGATTCACAAAAGACAACATCAAATAACGAAGCTTTTGCGATACATACCAAAGACAAAAAGAAATTCTTTAAAGAAGATGTTATTATAAAAATGCACGAGAATGGCAATCTTAATCAAACTCAATATTTCGACGCAAATACAATTGCTGTAAGATTAGACAATCCGAAACAATCGCAACCCGGATTCATAGACAGTGAAGGTTTTATATATACCAGCAATAATGGGGAATATACCAAAAGTTCTATTATAGCCTTACAAAGTCAAGGTATGATGGTACCAACTATGATAATTGATGCTTATAAACTCCCTCCTGAACCTTTTTTGGCACAGCTTCAAAAACAACAAGGTTTAGGTATGACGGCAAACCCATTCAACGGCATTGTAGAATTTGCTTTTATTTATAAACCTGAAAATTTTAGATACAGCGATTTTAAAGAGTCTAAACAGAGTTTCAATGGAAAAAATTATACCAAGTTCACCTTCTTAAATGAACCTGGCTATGACGGCAGTTATGTGCTTTTTGATGACCAGGACAGACTTGTAGAAATATATAATAAAATATCAACAGTAAATCAGTCTACAAATCCTGTAAATATGGCTTCACGATCTCCTGGAGAAAGCTTACTAAACTACAACTACAGTGCCGTTGAAGTAAATCTTCCAGAAGCTAGAGAAGTTAAAATGGCCGGCCAAGGTCTTATGGAAGGCGTAATGGGTAATATCGTAAGAGGAGAATCATTTGAAAAAAATGAAATATATGAAGATAATTACAACACAAATAACTCAAAAGGTATGGTTAAATCCAATCAACAAACGCTCAACAATCATAAAGTTACTGTAAAAGATTTACCCGATTCATATGAGTTTGATTGGAAGTACGAAACAAATATGATCATAGAATCTAATAAAAAAGAAGAAATAAACATGGTCTTTTTAATTAAACAAGGACTCAATTATCAAGCTAGCCAAATAACAGATAATAAATCTAAAGACATGGGTACATCTACTATGATTTTTGACTCAAACTTAAAGACAATGATTATGCTAACTGAAGTACAAGAAAATACAATACTTCAATTATTTCCTATACCAGATACTAAAAAAGAAAGCAATAAACCAACTTATAAAATGACAGCTTTACCAAATAAAACTGTAATGGGATTTAACTGTATGGGAAGTAAAATGGAGGACGACAGATATATTATAACCGTATATCACACCACAGAAGCACCAGTTAAATTAAGTAATTTTCTAAGCTTTAATACAACACAGTCTTCAGACCTCTACGAAATAGATCCCAGAATATTAAAACAATTTAGTGATGGTTTCATTACAGAAATACAACTTGTAGACAAAAAGAAATCAAAAAACAATACAACAATTATAGGTAAATCACTAAAACGAGAAAAAACAGAAATCAAAAAAAGTGATTATCAAGTAGTAGATATGTTTACTGGTAAAAATTAATTCTCTAAAACAAAAAAGCCTTTATCGATAATGATAAAGGCTTTTGTTATTTGAAGTTTTGTGACCAGGCTGGGGTTCGAACCCAGGACCCTAACATTAAAAGTGTTATGCTCTACCAGCTGAGCTACCTAGTCTTTCATAGCTTGCATATCTGTCATTACACAAGGCATATAATAAAAAATCCTCAGTCTATTCTATAAGACTGAGGATCAAAAAAGGCAACGACCTACTCTCCCACAAATGGCAGTACCATCGGCGCTAACGGGCTTAACTTCTCTGTTCGGAATGGTAAGAGGTGAGCCCCGTCGCTATAATCACCTTAAATTTTAGGTTGTTG
>NZ_JANIAC010000004.1 GCF_024723255.1 Aestuariibaculum sp. M13 | reverse complement strand
CCGCTAACGGGCTGCAAATATACCACCCTTTTTCTCTACCAAACAAACTTTTTATCGCCTTTTTTTGAAAGTTTTTTGTCCAATGCTTATTTACAATAAGTTACATCCAAATTATTTTTGATTCAACCTAATGCTATGACTGGATTAGGACTATATACTATCTATTTTAAAAACAAAACCGCAGGTTAAATTGTATTAACCTGCGGTTGTTTTTATCTGTATTAGGGATTGAGCTATTTGCTTGAACTCTTTTTAGCAACCACCTTTGCTAAAAAAGTGAGTAGCGAAAGCCTGGTGGTTTATGTATATAAACCAAATACCATTATAAAAAGAAATTCCAAACCACCCCAAAGCGAACCGTGAAATCTCTATATGGGTTATTTGGCGCCGAATAATAATTGTATCCAGTAAATGCAGAATTAAAATGTTCGGCCTTGGCATAAATTCTGGTTTGACGGATTTTTAAGTTGATAAAAAAATCTAACATTGGGAAATCGCCATACTCTGTACTGTTCTGAACGTAGAATTCTGCCAGTAAAGGGTTGTAAGCATTCATATAATACTTAGTAAAGTATTTTAAAGTTACCCCTGTTTGCAAGAAAAGCGCCTTATCGAACATATGCGACGAAAAGTATAATGTGTTTCTAGTTGTTAAATCTGGCACATTCATTACTCCATCAGAATTTTCGTTTTGATATAATATAGTATTGTTTAAAGCAAACTTTCCTAACCTGAATTCGTTTTCAAACTTTACACGTAAATAATTAATGGTTCCTCCATACTGAAACGGACGCACCTGAAGTGTCGCATCGTCCTGAGCAAAATATACATAATCGGTAATGGTAGAATAGTCGACACTAACATTTGCCAATTCTTTATATTTTAAATGAAACGCCAGTTGCTGGGTTTCGGTATTACTAAAACTGTTTTGCCAGTTATAGTTAATATAATCACTTTGATATAATATGGTATTAAAATTAGGTGCTTTCGAACTATGATTTAGGCTTGCACTAGCAAACACATCGTCATTTAATTTAAATGAAGCTGTACCTTTAATATAGTTACCATCGAAATCTCCGGAAACGTTTAATCCTAATTCACCGGACAAATCGAATCCTTTATATTGTTTATGATACTTCCCTCCTGCTGCAAACACATCACCTTTTAATCTATTAGTTATGGTCTGACCATTTAGCACAACCAATTTATCGTACCCATAATTATAATTGGTGTTACTGATGTTGAATTGTAAATCACCTATTATATTGTTACTATAATTTAAATGTAATTGATTATAAAAACTCTCTAAAGTATTTCGATCTTTTAAACCACTACTTACAAAGGCTTCTCCAAAATAATCACTGTTTGCTGATTGACTGTATTCATTATATTTATCTTCAAATGATAATACATGCCCTAAGCTTAAATGGTTTTTATCTAAGGAATCGTTTTTCTGAACAATATTATATGAATGGTCTAAGTAAAAACGCTTCCCTTTTAGCATCGTTTCTGCATTTTCAAAATTCACTTCGAAAATAGAACGGTCTAAATGATCTTCTTCCCCTGTTTCAAAATACTCCACATTATCATCACGAATACCTGCGTTTTCCTGATTGTAAATATCCTGAGTAACGATATGTGCCTTCGCTACATACCTTCCGTTTTTTGTTTGGTAATTGGTGGTGAATCTAAAATTACCTGTACTTGCCAAAATATGCTGATACTTTCCAAGCGAACGCAACCCTTTATACGCTATTGAGAAATTAAGTTGCGGTGAAGTATTTATCGAAAAAAACGAATCTGCCAACTGCCCTTGTTCGAAAGCCGTTTTAAAAAATAGTTCTGTAAGCGGTGTTGGTACACGGTAATAGTAAATATCTTCAACTTCCATATAGTTGAAGTGCTTACCCAAAGCACCAAAACTAGGCATGAGTTTCGTATTCTGAAAATTATACGTCAGACTATTATAGGTTTGCCCCATGTTTGAAAAAGGCATAACCTCAAAATCATCTTTACGTAAATAATTAAACTTGTATTCCTTTTTTATCGTCAACGTCGTGTCGACATAGGTCGTATCGTTATCATGAGATATAATCAGGTAGTCGGTTATTTTAGCTAAATCTTTTGGTGATTGCTTTGTAGAATCTTTAACCTCTGCTATACCAAGTTCCCTACTTATTCTACTTGGTTTTTTCTGAGCCAATACAGCTTGAAACTGAAATAACAAAAAGCATACAACAGTTACTTTAATTAAAAATCTATGTTTATGTGCTTCTATACTGTTAGATGTTTTTCGCATACGCAACGCTTTTTTACTTAACGCTGTTTTTGTTATACCCATTTGTATCATTCAATTTTTCGGAACAAAAGTAATTATTTGAACGTTAAGAGCGGGGAAATATTTTAAATAAACAAAGCCAACATATATATGCTGGCTTTGTTTTAAAATATTAATCATCCTAACTATAAGATGAAATTAAAAATTTATTTGAGTTAGTCTGTCACAAACATCATAATATTATATTAAATAAACAAACAATCTCACTAAAAATTTTCAATTAAAATGATAAAAATCACCTCATTCTTTTATTTATATTTAAGAAATTACAGGATATTTTAAGATATCCGCATGTAAAGTGTCGCAATGACACACATTTTTCAATGACTCTCAAACAGTTAATAACTTCATAAACAAACTTTATTAAAACACCTTGAAACTGTTGATTATGTTATAGATTTGAACAGATTTCACAATGACTATGCTATTATTAAACCATTCGGATTTTGTTTTAGAATGTGGCACAGACGAAGCCGGTCGCGGCTGCCTGGCAGGTCCGGTTACCGCTGCCGCAGTAATTCTTCCAAAAAATTTTAAAAACAATATTCTTACCGATTCTAAACAGTTAAGTGAAAACAAACGAGATTTATTAAGACCTGTTGTTGAAACAGAAGCCTTATGTTTTGGAATAGCACACATTTTTCAGGAAGAAATTGACGAGATCAACATTTTAAATGCGTCTATATTAGCCATGCATAAATCTATTGAGCAATTATCTCCTAGTCCAGAATTTATTATTGTTGATGGTAATAAATTCAAACCGCTCAACGACATTCCGTATGAAACCATTGTAAAAGGAGACGGTAAATATTTAAGTATAGCTGCAGCTTCTATTCTAGCAAAAACATATCGTGATGAGTATATGAACAAAATTCATGAAGAATTCCCAATGTATAACTGGAAAAAGAACAAAGGGTACCCTACAAAAGAACATCGCGAAGCCATAAAAAAATACGGCGTTACCAAGTACCACCGTAAATCGTTTAGATTATTACCCGATCAATTAAAATTAGAGCTTTAACACATTATAATACACGCTTTTTACATCCTATAAAACGAAAAATATGTAGGTTTGTATAAAATAATTTATCTATGAGATTTTTTTGTTTTTCCCTTCTACTGTGTCTTACTTTTAGTTGTACAAACACCAAAACAAATCGTCAACAACCTATTGATTATATTCCAGAAAACACATCGGTTGTTTTAAAAACTTCTAATCTGGAAAGTTTAAAAAGCAGCATTAATAACAGCGATTTACTTCAAAAATTCTCAAAAACCAATCCTTACAACAACTTAGAAAGTAAACTGGAAAGTGTTTCGCTTTTAAAACCAAAAAGCGATGTATTAATTTGTTTTTCTAACACGAAAGCAGACAGCCTAGAATTTACAGTGATTACAAAATACCATGATCAACTGGTAAAAACCGACTCCTTACCCAATTATAAAGAAGAAACAATTGCAGGAAGCAAACAAAAAATTACAAAATCGACTTTCAATAAATCCACCTTTTATAGTACCGTTATAGACAGTATGTTTATAGCATCGTCATCTAAAACTATAATTGATGCCGCTTTTAACAATGATAGAATTCCGAATTCCGAATTAGAAAAAATTTACAACACCACCAGTAACGACCGTACATTATCAGCTTTAGTTAAAGCAGACAATCCGATTATAAAATCATTATTTATAGAAGACACACTCTCATTAAAAGCATTTACTAATTATCTGGCAGTTGATATTGATGTAAGCCAAAATGAAATTTATGTAAATGGTATAAGTAAAGCGAACGATTCAACCGAAAGTTTAATCAATATTTTTAAGAACACCGTTCCTCAGGAAAATCAAATTCAAAATATTACCCCTTCCAATACCGATGGCTTTTTAAGTTTCACCTTTAGAAACTTCGAAAATCTGAAAACGAATTTACAGGCTTATAAAAAACAAGATTCTATCGCTAACAACACCGAACTTTTTAACAATATAATTGAAGTTGGAGTAATTTATCAGGACAACGACCGTGCCGTTGTTTTAAACACCATAGATGTTATCGCTACCGAAGACGCTCTTATTAGCGAACAAAATACCATTGACACTTTCAGAGAAACCGAAGTCTATAGTTTTAGTAAACCAGATATATTCAGTAAAACGTTTTCACCATTAATCACTTTTAACAACGCATCCAAATATTGTATTCTGGACAACTTTTTTGTATTTGCGGATAATATGGATTTACTGCAAAACATCATCACCAATTATCAAAACAAAACCACATTAAGCGAAAAAGATGTTTTTATACAAGCAAAAGAACAACTTGTTGATGCCTCGTCTTTAATGTTAGTCGCTAATCCAACAACACTAAAACAGGTAATATCTCAAAATTTCGACGAAGAACTTAATATTAATTTAGACCACTATAATATTTCGGCGCTTCAGTTTATATACGACAACAACTTTGCACATGTAAATGGTATTATTAAAAAAGGTAAAGCTCGGGCTGAGGAAAATGCAGTTTCAGAAGAGCTAAACATTAAACTGGACAATGATATTCTAACCGACCCGCAATTTGTTAAAAACCATATAACAGGCGAAAAGGAAATTGTTGTTCAGGATATTAAAAACAACTTATATCTCATTTCGAATAAGGGAAAAATTCTTTGGAAAAAAGAACTTCAAGGCGCTGTTTTAGGAACTATTGAACAAATAGACATTTACAAAAACGGAAGACTTCAGTTTGCTTTTGCAACACCTAACCGTGTTTATGTTATTGACCGAAACGGTAAAGACGTGAGTCCGTTCCCAATGAAATTTAACGATAAAATCACACAGCCATTAGCTGTTTTCGATTACGACAAAAACAAAAATTACAGACTACTGGTTACTCAAGGCAAACACGTATTAATGTACAACGACGATGCTAAGGAAGTTAAAGGCTTCACTTTTAAATCTGCCGACAATACCATTATTACCACACCTAAACATTTCAGAATAGGATCAAAAGATTATATCGTTATAAAAACAGCCGATAAACTTTATATTTTGGATCGCACAGGTAAAACCAGAGTTACACCAAAAACAGGTTACGCCTACTCTACCGAGCCTGTTTTTGAATACAACAATACGTTTACAACAACTGGGGTAAACGGCCATTTAATTTCAGTAGACACTAAAGGTAATGTAGCTTCAAGAAACTTAAACCTTTCTGAAAAGCACTCGCTTACTACATCGACAAAATCTCTGGTAGCGCAAAGTGAAAACAAATTAACTATAAAAAACAAAACCATAGAATTAGATTATGGTAATTACACCGCTCCTGGCTTCTTTTATTTGAACGACAAAATCTATATTTCTTTCACCGATTTACAAACACACAAAGCATATCTTTTCGATAGTCAGGCTAAATTGTTACCAAACTTCCCTGTATATGGTAATTCACCAATTCAGTTAGATAATATTAATAAGGACAGAAATTTAGAATTTGTAACTAAGGGCGAAAGCAACTCCATATTATTGTATCAATTAAATTAAGTTTTTCTTCGGAAAAAATTTCAGCTAAAAACTGTTTTGAAGTCGGAGAAGTTTCAATAGTATTGCACCATTAATTCACAGCATCATGATTACAAGAAAAAACGCTTCAATATCTAAATTCATCATTCATAAAGTTGGAAATAAATTCAACAGCACAAAAAATGCCTTTTCAGAAAAGTTGGTAGAATTTGATGAAGCCAGCTACGAATTAATGTTACCATTTTTATTAAGACCTTTCGGAAGCGTGGTACAAAGTTACCGTTTTAACCACCATGCCAACATTAATCTTAATGAGATTAATTCATATTCAGCACAAATATTTAGCGATGAAAACGCTTTTATTGAAATATCGAAACATATCGTAACGCATTTATTTGAGCAGTCGACCTCTGCCAACATTAAAACCGGTGATGTTTTAATTGCCATGTTTGAAGGCATTGAATACAACGACATGACCACAAATGCGCTTGGTATTTTTAAGATTGAAAACAAAGTAAATTTTTTCCAAACCTATCTTGAAAACGACAGTTACGATGTTTTGGTACAAAAAGGCATCAGCAGTAAAAAGGTAGACAAAGGCTGTTTAATTTTAAATCAAGGTGACAACGAAGGCAATATTATTCTAACCGTTGACAACAACAACTACGATGCGCAATACTGGATTAACCAGTTTTTGAATATTAAATATGCTGACGATTCTAACAACCATACCCAACAGTATATCGATTTATGTAAAGATTTCTCTGAAGACATATTAAAATCGACTTACGGCGCACAGGAAAAAAACAACTTTCTGGCAAAAACCATAGACTTCTTTAAAGAAAACGAAGTAGTAAATGTTGAGCGTTTTAAAGATGAACTTTTTGAAGAAGACAAGCACAAAAGCATGTTCGACGACTACAAAAAAACCTTTGAAAACGAACAGAATTTAGTCCTTAGAAATCAGTTTGATGTTTCTGAACGTGTGGTTACCAAAGAAAAGAAAAAGATTAAAACCGACATTAAACTCGATACCCACTTTTCTATAAAAGTAGATATTGATGCGCCAGACGCAACCGAAGAATATTTAGAACGCGGTTACGACGAGAAGAAAAAAATGCACTACTACAAAGTATTTTTTAACGAAGAGAGTTAGCCCCAAAAGCTTCTTTGGTGGTTTCTAAAAAACCTTTCATTTTTTTATTAACTTGTAAGAATGAAAGATTCCAACAAACCAACATCTAAAGTGAGAAAGTTTAATTACGAGTTAGAACTTGCCAAATTACATACCGAACTAGTTCACCTACAGGAATGGGTGAAAACACAGGGCTTAAAAGTTGTTATTGTTTTTGAAGGACGTGATGCTTCAGGAAAAGGAGGTACTATAAAACGCTTTACCGAACCCTTGAACCCTCGCGTTTGTAAAGTTGTGGCCTTAGGTGTACCCACCGAAAAAGAAAAAACACAATGGTATTTTCAAAGATATACTCAGTATTTACCAGCTGCCGGAGAAATTGTACTCTTCGATAGAAGCTGGTATAATCGTGCCGGTGTTGAAAAAGTGATGGGATTTTGCACCGATGAAGAATACAACGAATTTTTACGATCATGCCCTGAATTTGAACGCATGTTAGTACGTAGCGGCATCATACTTTTAAAATACTGGTTTTCGGTTAGCGATGCCGAACAGGAACGCCGCTTTAAAAACCGAATTTCGAACCCCTTGAAACACTGGAAATTTAGCCCAATGGATTTAGAATCGAGATCGCGTTGGTTAGAATATTCAAAAGCCAAAGACACCATGTTTGCGCATACCGACACCAAACAAGTGCCATGGTTTGTAGTTAATTCAGATAACAAAAAGAAAGCCCGACTTAATTGTATTAGTCATGTACTAAGCCAGATTCCTTATAAGCGCATGAAAATAGACCCTATTGAATTACCGGAGCTTCCTGACTATAAAAGTTATGTGCGCCCACCTATGGATTACCAGACTTTTATTCCCGAGAAATATTAAAAAGACTTTTAAATAAAAAAGCACCCGGGACATCCTGAGTGCTTTCTATTTTTATTAAAAGACTTGTTTTAAACACCTCCCTTTAAAACATCCTGCCATTTTTTAAGTTCATCCCAATCTCCTAACTCGGCTAATTTTGCCTGAGCTGGCCAGGTATTAGTCTTTCCCCGATGTGTTGTAAATGCAGGACCAGCTTCAACCAACATATCTTCAAGAAAACTTTTAGAAGTATTCGATAACTGTCTGTAACTAATAATTCCTTTTTTATTCAATAGCCCCTCTATTTTAGGCCCAATACCTTCCACCTTAGTTAAATCCTGTTTTACATCAACTTCTGATGATGCTGTCTTGCCTCCAAAAATTTGTTTTAGAAGCCAGCCAATAATTAAACCTAAAATAAAGGCTGCCAAAAGCCATAAAAACCAAGACCAAAACACGTCTGATCCATCACAAGCTGTAGTATTTATTTGTAATAATTTCATGATTCTTTATAATTGTTATGTTAGTTTTTTATTCTGTAATATGTATAGCTACTCTTCTATTCATTTGTTTGTTTTCAGGTGTATCATTTGGACGAAGTGGTTCTGTTTCCCCCTTACTCTCAACAGTAATTTTACTTTCATCAACACCCAAACTAATTAAATGAGCTTTATATTCATTTGCTCTTTTAAGTCCTAAATCTTCATTATATAGAGCCGGCCCATCACTATCGGTATGACCAACAATCAATATATTATCACCGGATGTCTTTAAAAAAGAAGTCAACTCATCAAAATATGCTAAAACAGATTCGTTTACAACTTCTTTATCTGAGTCATATTTATAAAACACAAACGTTCTGTCTAAATGCTCTATAATATCATCATTACGTGTTACCCATTTATATTTTAACTCGTGTAACATATTTGATTTTGCTTCTTCACAATCTCCGGCAAATCTAGAATCAGTAATAATATCTTCTGATGATAACTCTGTAAATAATAACTTTACCATCTCGGCCCGACTAATACCATCCTGTTCTGTTTCGGAAGTAAAATAAGGTCCTACAAGCAGTAATTTTTTTCCTTTACCAACTCCGGTTAAAATCTCTTGTTTTTTCTCAGGCCATAAATCGTTGGTAATAATTTCACCTGTGTCGCAATCAAAAATTAAAGGTCCGTAACTAATTTCCGGCACAGGCTCCGGACAACATACTACTGTTTCCTTATACCAACACCAGCTAAACCAAGCCAGAATAAGGAAAAGAATAAAGAGTACGAGTACTAATATTTTTCTCATATTATTAAGGTTTTTAAAGTAAGTTAATGTATGAAAAAAAATAATAAAAATCTGATTTTCAGCATCATAATTTCTTAATCGAACATAAGAATTAACATTCAGATTACAATTGAATTGAAGAAACATTTCCTTCCATTATTATTACTACTTTTAACCTTCAATATTGAATAATTAATTTGAAGAATTATCAGAATGAAAATTGACCGATTTGTCTTAGCCATTATTTCAATTATAACCTTAGCTTATTTTTTTCCGCAATTGGGAAGCAAAGACAGTAAAGTTCCTCTCGATTTGATTGGAAGTATAGGCATCTCGTTAATTTTCTTTTTCTACGGACTAAAATTGAGTCCTGAAAAAATAAAACACGGACTAAAAAACTGGAAACTGCATATTCTTATTCAGCTCACAACATTTCTACTTTTTCCTATTTTAATTATACTTTTTAAAGGTTTTATACAAGGTGAAGAAGGACAAATGCTTTGGTTGTCCTTTTTGTTTTTGGCAGCATTACCATCTACAGTATCATCATCGGTAGTAATGGTATCAATGGCAAAAGGCAATATTCCTGCCGCTATTTTTAACGCCAGTATATCTGGATTAATAGGTATCGTAATTACCCCGTTATGGATGGGTCTATTCTCTAAATTTACAGCAACCGACTTTAACCTTGGTGAGATTTATATAAAATTACTTTTAGAAATCCTGGCTCCGGTTATTTTAGGGATCCTGCTTCAAAAATACGGACAAAGCTTTGTAAAAAAATATCAGCACCAACTGCCGCTATTTGACAAATCGGTTATCTTATTGATTATATACAAAAGTTATGCGCACTCCTTTGAAGATGGTGTTTTTAGTACGCTTAACCTTTTAGATTTGTCAATGGTATTTACAGCAATCGTGATACTATTTTTTGCAGTTTATTTTTTAACCGGATTTCTATCAAAAAAATTAGGGTTTAGCGAAGAAGATAAAATTACAGCTCAATTTTGTGGCACAAAAAAATCATTGGTACACGGTACAGTCTTTTCGAAAATACTATTTCCAAGCACCATGCCAATAGGATTAATATTGCTTCCGCTGATGCTGTTTCACGCGTTGCAAATATTCATTATTAGCATTATTGCTTCTAAAATATCACGAAGAGAAATTGCAACAGCTTAAATAAATTCGGCTTCAAAAAGGGTTTTAAAGTGTTTCAGAAGTTTTTCTTTCACCTCGTTTTCATCAACATGAGAAACGCCCAGTTCAACGTTTAACGAAGTCACCGCTTTACCACGAATACCACAAGGAATAATATTATCGAAATAACCTAAATCGGCATTGACATTCAGAGCAAATCCGTGCATAGTTACCCAACGACTCGCACGCACACCCATAGCACATATTTTACGGGCAAAGGGTGTTCCTACATCTAACCACACCCCGGTTTCACCTTCACTACGCTCGGCTTTTAAACCGTATTCCTGCAAGGTTAAAATTATCATTTCTTCTAAAAAACGCAGGTACTTATGAATATCAGTAAAGAAATTATCTAAATCCAAAATGGGATATCCTACAATTTGCCCAGGACCGTGATAGGTAATATCTCCGCCACGGTTAATTTTATAAAAGGTCGCTCCTTTTTTTGATAATTCTTCTTCTCCTAATAACAGATTTGAAAAATCGCCACTTTTCCCTAAAGTGTATACATGCGGATGCTCAACAAACAAGAAATAATTATTGGTGTCATCTTCAGATTCTTCTCTCTTATTCTTAATTTTAGAATCTACAATACCTTTAAATAATTCCTCCTGATAATCCCAGGTTTCTTTATAATCCTTTAATCCTAAATCCTGTAGTTGTATGCACTTATTCATAGACTGCAAAATTAAGACAAATCCAATTACTGAAACAGTTAAATACTTGGTTTAACTAATTCTTAGGATTATTTAAAATCACTAAAGCGGCAATAACGCCAGGCACCCACCCGAAAAAGGTTAAAATAAGAACGATTAAAATAGATCCGCAGCCTTTATCTAATACTGCTAATGGCGGACAAATAATAGACAGTAATACTCTCCAGAAACTCATGATTTTGATTTTTTATTGTTTTTGATTGATGACTTTTGTTTGACGCAAAATTATGCCTTTTGTTACAAACTGCGTTAGCGATTACATATGCTCACCTATATTTTTTTTGGAAGGAAATCGTGAATACTAAAAGCATTTGCAGAAAACTACCGTAAAATAATTAAAACGCGACCTTTAGGTAACGCCAAAATTTCACAAATTATTAGGTATGTTACCTTAATGATTATGTTTATCTTTGTGCCTTTAAAAAATTATACTCAGCATTTTAGAATATGTCGCAATTATCAGAGCAAGAACTTGTACGTAGAGAAAAATTAGTAAAATTACGCGAATTGGGCGTTAATCCGTACCCAGCAGATTTATATCCTGTAACGCATACATCGAAACAGATAAAAGAGAATTTTGAAGCTGACAAAAAGGTGGTTATTGCAGGTCGTTTAATGATGATTAAGGTGCAAGGGAAAGCCAGTTTTGCCGAATTACAAGATGCCGATGGTAAGATACAAGTGTATTTTAACCGTGATGAAATTTGTCCGGGAGAAGACAAAGAAAAATACAACGAATTATTTAAAAAACTAATCGACTTTGGTGACTTTGTTGGTATAGAAGGAGAGTTATTCACAACACAGGTAGGTGAAAAAACCGTTAAGGTAAAAGACTTCACTTTATTGAGTAAAGCCCTAAAACCGCTACCATTACCAAAAGAAAAAGATGGTAAAGTATACGATGCATTTACAGACCCGGAACAACGTTACAGACAACGTTATGCCGATTTAGTAGTTAACCCGCACGTTAAAGAAATATTTATTAAGCGTACCAAATTATTCAACGCCATGCGTTCGTTTTTTAACGACGCTGGTTATTTTGAGGTAGAAACACCGGTATTACAATCTATCCCTGGAGGTGCTGCCGCAAGACCGTTTGTTACGCACCACAACGCTTTAGACATTCCGTTATACATGCGTATTGCCAACGAGCTTTACTTAAAGCGCTTAATTGTTGGTGGTTTTGACGGGGTTTACGAGTTCTCTAAAAACTTCCGTAACGAAGGGATGGACAGAACGCACAACCCGGAGTTTACAGCTATGGAAATCTATGTGTCTTACAAAGATTACAACTGGATGATGGATTTCTGTGAGCGTTTATTAGAGCATTGTGCTATAGCAGTAAACGGTTCTACTAAAGCGAAGTTTGGTGAACACGAGATCGACTTTAAAGCACCTTATGCTCGAGTAACCATGGCCGATTCTATCAAACATTTTACAGGTTTCGATATTACTGGAAAATCAGAAGACGAAATTCGTGCCGCTGCCAAAGGTATGGGTATTGAAGTTGACGATACTATGGGTAAAGGAAAACTGATTGATGAAATTTTTGGTGAAAAATGTGAAGGCAACTACATTCAGCCAACTTTCATCACCGACTACCCTAAAGAAATGAGTCCGTTATGTAAAGAACACCGCGAGAATCCGGATTTAACAGAGCGTTTCGAGTTGATGGTTTGTGGTAAAGAAATTGCCAATGCATATTCTGAATTAAACGACCCTATCGATCAACGTGAGCGTTTTGAGCACCAAATGGAATTAGCTAAAAAAGGTGATGACGAAGCTAACGGGGTTATTGATTACGACTTTTTACGTGCATTAGAATATGGTATGCCTCCTACATCGGGTATGGGTATTGGTATGGACCGATTAATTATGTTCTTAACCAATAATCAATCTATTCAGGAAGTGTTATTCTTCCCGCAAATGAGACCAGAGAAAAAGACAGTTACTTTAAGCGATAACGAAAAGGCTATTTTTGAAGTGTTAAAAGCTAAGAAAAGCCTTCCTTTAAATGTACTTAAAGAAGAAAGCGGTTTAAGCAACAAAGCCTGGGATAAAGGTATTAAAGCCTTAACTAAGCATAAGTTAGCCAATGTTATTAAAACCGATAGCGATTTAATTGTTGAGCTAATTTCTTAAAACTTTTTTATATTAGAGCCTAGTTAAAAACAAAATATAAAATCTGGTAACAGCTTATGATTAAAAAGATAAAAATTGATTTAATTATAGCCGTTACCATTTTTTTTGTCCTTTCTTTAGCTAAACTTTACATCTACAAAGTTTCTAAAGACGAATACGCTTCCGTAATTGATGAAGATATTCAACATACAGGTGAACTTATATCTAAAGAGTTTGAAAACATTATCCACTCGGATATTGCCCGGTTAGAAAATTTAAAAAGTCGCCTGGAATTTACTAATGGTGACTATTTTAAAAACTGGGAACACGATGCCAATTTACTTCTGGAGCAGAATGATTCTTTTAAATTTATTGAATGGATAGACAGCTCAATGATTATCAGAAGCATTTATCCTTCTGAAGAAAACAAAAAAGCACTGAATCTTGATATCTCAACACTAGATTATCGAAGAGACGACTGGCTAAAACATTCTAAAAACGGAACCACAAATATTACGCATTGGTTAGATTTAAAACAATCTGGAGAGGCATTTTTGGTTGATGTCCCTGTATATTTTGATAATAAATTTCAAGGAACAATCACTGCCGGTATGGATTTTAAATCCAATTTCGACCGTTTGGCAAACCATTTGGAAGACCAGTATGTCATAGAATTTTATGACGACAAAGGCTTGGCATTTTATCAATTAAACAGTGCTATAAAACTTAATAGTAAAACCAATCCGGTTTATACTAAAAATTTAACCATTGACTCCGGAGACAACCAAAACTGGCAACTGAATATTTATCCATCAAAAAAACTATTGCTAGCTGAAGGAAATACCATTATAGATGTCGCATTTGTTGTTGGTATATTTTTGGCATTTGTTGTTTCATCCTTAATCTTCTTTTATCTGCAAGCCAAAAAAAGTAGTCGTTTGGCACTGCAATCCAACGAAACCCTTACCAAATTAAACCATACTTTAGAGCAAGAAAAAAACAGAGCTAAAAAAGCGTCGCAGGCTAAAACCGAATTTCTATCAAATATGAGTCATGAAATTCGAACACCCTTACATGCTATTATAGGTTTTATAGAATTACTTAAGAGTGAAAGTTTATCTCCCGTCCATAAAGAATATGTCGATTTAATGGATAAATCCTCAAGCAATCTATTAAGTCTGGTTAACGACATTTTAGATTTCGATAAAATTGAATCTGGAAACACCGAGCTCGAGGAAAACATTTTTACACCATTAAATAAAATTAAAAAGCTTGTAGATGTTAATCAGTTTCTGTTCGTAAAAAAGAACCTGTACTTAAACACCAACTTTAATGATGTTTCAGGAACAACCGTAATAGGCGATTTAAACAAAATGCTTCAGGTTATTAACAACCTCCTTAAAAACGCCTTAAAATTCACTAAAACGGGCGGTGTAACCATTAGCTATTCTGAAACCGTTATTAAAGATCAGCTTAAACTTGTTATTAGCATTGAAGACACAGGCATTGGGATACCAAAAGACAAACTAAATACAATCTTTAACCGATTCACTCAAATCGAAAATAGTGTCAAAAAAGAACACGAAGGAAGCGGACTTGGTCTTGCCATATGCAAAAACCTTGTAGAAATGATGGGAGGCGATATTAGTGTTGAAAGTGAATTTGAAAAAGGCACCAAATTTACTGTGTCGTTTATGTTTAAAATAACCAAAGATATTGTTCAAAAGAAAAATCTGGATTTAAAGAAAAGTATTAACGCTTCCGATTTAAACGTACTTATTGTAGACGATAACAATCTAAACATTATTGTTCTTAAAAAATTCCTGCAGGATTTAGGCATTAATGCAGATACAGCAAATAATGGAAAAATAGCTCTCGACCGTTTTAATGAAAAGAAATATCAGCTTATTTTTATGGATATTCACATGCCGGAAATGGATGGTTGGGAAGCCACAAAATATATAAGAGAGGTTGACAACGAGGTTATCATATTCGGTTTATCAGCCAATGTAACTACCGAAGCCATTAACAAAGCCATTGAAAGCGGTATGAACAACTACCTAACCAAACCCTTTAAAAAGGAACGTTTATACAAACTATTACAATTCCATTTTAACAACGAAACCCACGTTGTTTAGCTTTTTAATTTTCAATTCATACAAATAAAAAAGCCCAGTAATTTACAATTACTGGGCTTTCACAAACTAACCAACTAAACTTAATTTATTAACTAACTAATAACTTCAATATTAAAAAGTATGAATTTTTAACTTATGAGCATTACTTGTTTCAAATAAACTACTCTGCAAAGATTCAGCTTTTTTCCCATGTACTAAAGATATTTAGAAATGTTTAACACCAAAAAGGTCAATTTTATACCTTCTTTAAGACAAAAACCTATAACTGTTAAAATTTTTAAGAAAAAAAGTGTCTTAACTACACTAAAAAATAATCTTAACGCAACATAAACTTAATATTAGAAGTTAGTTTCTTTTCCATATTTTTATAATATGCCAACAAAAAACCTCTTCTATTTTATATTTTTCATATTCAGTCATTGCTGGGCACAACAAAATATGAATATCTTAAAGAATGGCATCGACACCCCAAACACCTTAGGCACCCATCATTTTGGTATTTTTAGTTCCAGAATTAGTAGAAATTTTAAAGCTCATGTCCCAGAAAATATCGGGATTAGTTTCAATTCATCAAGTGGAAATGTATTTCATCCCTTTGTTGAAGCCTACTTTCCAAAAAATCCTGAGGTTAGGCTGGAACAAAGCCAAGTAAAATGGCATGACCGCGCATTTTTCTTTCTCGATCAGGAAACTACCCCTGCCCATTATATGAATATTTTAGTTGATGCTGTAATTAAAGAATTTCGTTTTGAGATCGATATTCCAATAGCAAAACAACATGAACTGGACATTTCATTGCGTTCGCACCTTATTACAAAAGGTAAATATCCTTTATCTATTTTTACAAGTGATGAATTTATTGAATGGACCCACAGCACAATTATTGCCAAAGAAGACCCTTACGGGCGTCGTTACTATGGGTTAAATCAAGCTAATATTGCGTATTTAGACCGCAACGGAAACACTTTAGAACTTCATAACAATGATTTTATTTTCAGTGGAATAGAATTCAACCATTACTTCTACCCTAATTTTAACTTTAACAGAACAAAAGATATTTTCATCAACTTTGGAAGTCATCTAGGATGGAATACTTCAAAATATAACCATTCATTAGATATTGGTATTTCAGCAAATGGTTTAAAAACCTTCAATCTGAAAAATAACTATCAACTTAATTTGGGACTTGCATTCAACCTACTTCGTAAGAACATTATCAACTTTAACAATTCTATCGATTTGGGGAATAATCCTTTTTTAGGCACAGGTGAAGCCGATATAGAACTTACGAAATTCACAAAAAACAATCATTATCATGCCCTTGGAGTTAACTACCAGCTTCAAAGTCGATATAATAAAAAAGAAGAAGCCTCCTACTATCAGCTCATAGGAAAATGGCAGGAAATAAGAGGTGGCTGGCACCATGGCATTTCTACTCTATACAAGACATTAACCTATTGGGCCTTCACTTATACCTATGGCTGGAATACAGGTAAACTTTCGGTATATCTTAAGGAAGATTTTCTTGTAAATAACGCAGCAGACCTACAATCTGGCATTAATTTCAGTTTTCCCATTTTTCACAAAAAACACCTCTAACCAAAACATTATCAACTGTTAATAATCGTTAAAGTTTAAATTAACATTAAACCTTTTCATCTTTAGCAGGTCTTAAATGCAAATAAAACTTTTAAACGATGAAAAAAATTATAGCTATCGCAATCGCTTTGATATCACTACAAGGTATTGCACAAGAGAGAAGACAATTTGCAGATCGTATGGAGAGACCTCATAGAATGAACGACCTTACTCCAGAACAAGCCGCAACGCTGAGAACAAAACACATGACCTTGAATTATGATTTAACCAAATCTCAGCAGGACGAAATATATAAATTGAATTTAGAAAACGCCAAGGCTAAAAAGGACATGATGGAGTCTTTAAAAGCTAAAAAAGAAAGTGGTGAATGGCAAAAGCCAAGCAGTGAGGAGCGTTATAAAATGATGAATGACCGCTTAGACCATCAAATAGCTGTAAAAGCTAAAATGAAAAATATCTTAACAAAAGAGCAGTATTCTAAATGGGAAGATACTCAGGCTAAGATGAAACAAAGAGCTCAGAAAATGAAAAAAGATATGCCTCAAAGACAATTTGAAGGCAAAAGTGATAGAAAATAATATAGTTTAGTTAGTTTTTGACTATAGTTTGGTTGGTTAAAAGCGCGTTTCTGTTGAAACGCGCTTTTTATTTTTATAAGCCTTTTGCAACTTTATTTACCGCATTAATGGTAAAATCTAAATCATCATAAGATAAAGCATCAGTAATAAACCAGGTTTCAAAAGCACTTGGTGCAATGTAAACGCCTTCGTTTAATAAACCGTGGAAGAACTTTTTAAAGGTGTCGTTATTTCCTTTAGCCGCCGTTGTAAAATCGACTACCTCAGCTTCATCAAAATGAACGGAAATCATCGATCCAACACGATTTATAGTATGAGCGATATTATTATCTGATAAGACCTTAGCAATGCCTTTGTGCAAATATTCAGTTTTCTCTGCTAAACGGTTGAAAATTTCAGGCTCTTCATTCAATGCTGTTAACATAGCTAAACCTGCCGCCATTGCTAATGGGTTTCCACTTAATGTTCCTGCCTGATATACCGGTCCAAGAGGCGCTAAATGATTCATAATTTCATTTCTGGCAGCAAAAGCTCCAACAGGTAAACCACCACCAATTACCTTTCCAAAACAAACGATATCGGCTTTAATTCCAAATAATTCCTGAGCTCCACCTTTAGCTAAACGGAAACCGGTCATGACCTCATCAAAAATTAACAAGATATTGTTCTCATCACAAACTGTTCTTAATTTTTGTAAAAAGTCATTTTGAGGAGGAACACAGCCCATATTTCCGGCAACTGGCTCAATAATAATACAAGCAATCTCGTTTGGATTGGCTGCAATTAATTCCTTTACGTTATCAATATCATTATAATTAGCTAACAGGGTATCTTTTGCAGTGCCTTGAGTTACTCCTGGACTATTTGGTGTACCAAACGTACTGGCTCCACTACCCGCCTGAATTAAAAACGAATCACTGTGACCATGATAACAACCAGCAAATTTTACAATCTTATCTTTTCCTGTAAATCCACGAGCCAATCTTACGGCACTCATACAAGCCTCGGTTCCCGAATTTACAAATCTAATTTTATCAATATTTGGCACCATAGAAACAGCCAATTCTGCAATTTCTGTTTCAATTTCGGTTGGCATGCCAAAAGAAGTTCCCTTTTTTGCTTTTTCAACAACAGCATCAACAACCGGTTGATAAGCGTGACCTAAAATCATAGGTCCCCAGGAATTTATATAGTCTATAAGTTTATTACCATCTTCATCATACAAATACGCACCTTTAGCTTCTTTCACAAAAATAGGTGTTCCTCCAACACCCTTAAAAGCTCTTACCGGTGAATTAACACCTCCGGGAATAACCATTTCTGCTTCGGCAAATAATGCGCTACTGCGTTTATAATTCATATCTGTTTTTATTATTTTAATTTGTTGAAATCAGTAATTCCTGACCAATACTAATATTGGTTCCGTTTAACCCGTTTAATCGCTGAATATTTTGCACCGTCGTATTATATCGTTTAGAAATGGAATACAGTGTATCTCCTTTAAGTACGGTATGAACGGTATTGTTGTTTTGTACGTCTTCTTTTGAATAATCGATGCGTTCGTAAGCTGTTCCTAAAACTTCTTCGTCGTATTTATGTAAATCGTAACGCTCGATTAAACTGATTAATTTATCAGGATACTTTCTATCGGTCGCGTAACCCGCTGCTTTAAGTCCGCGAGCCCATGCTTTATAATCACCAGCTTTTTGTTTGAATAAATCAGCGTAACGTTTTCTTTCCGTTAGGAATAACGAGTGGTCTCTAAAAGAATATTTAGCATCAACATATTTTCTGAAACATTCCTGATCTTTATCGTCGTCGTGATAAATTCTGGCACCCGTCCACTCATGACATTTTATTCCGAAGTGGTTATTAGCTTCAACTGACAAACGTCCGTTTCCTGACCCAGATTCTAATATACCTTGAGCCAAGGTAATACTCGCCGGAATATTATACAGTTGCATTTCGGTTTTAGCAACATCTTTATAAGTATCAATATATTTTTCGGTAGCACTGGCATAAACCTTAGTTTCCTCAACTGGTTTATTTTCAACAGGTTTTGTGTTAGTTTCACGTTCTCGAACTACAACCCGCTCGGTAGTTGGTTTTGTTCGTTTTGTTGTCGTGGCTACTTTTTTAGTTTTACAACTTGTTAGTACAGCTAACAGACATAATACAACCCAAAATTTATTCATTCTTATATTTCTATTAATGGTAAATGTTTCTTTTTTAAAACCGCATTCATCCCTGAAATACCTTGCAAGCCTCCGGTATGAATGGCTAATATTTTTGCTCCCTCAGGAAAATAGCCCTGATTTATTAATTCCTGAATACCGAACATCATTTTTCCAGTATAAACAGGATCTAAAGGGATCTGATTTTGCTCTTTGAACACATTTATAAAATGCACCAATTCCTGATTAATCTTAGCATAACCTCCAAAATGGTAATCGGTTATTAATTTCCAGTTGGATTTCGACACAAATTTACTAATATCTTCCTTTAAAAAATCGCCTTTTAAAGCGGGAAATCCTAAAACTTGTTGACCAGGTTTTGAACAATTTATCAATCCAGAAATAGTTCCTCCCGTACCAACAGGACAACAGACATAATCGAACATGTCGTCTTCTTCAGTTAAAATTTCTTCACAGCCTTTTACTGCTTGAATATTGGTTCCTCCTTCAGGCACCAAATAAAAGGCTCCGAATTTCTCCTTTAACTGATTAATAAAGTCTTCAGAAGTCTTTTCCCTATATGCTTCACGACTTACAAATTCAAATTGCATACCGCAAGATTTTGCAAATTTTAAGGTGGGATTATCTTCAATTTTAGACTCTAATTCTTCCCCTCGAATAATGCCAATACTTTTAAATCTGCAAACTTTTCCAGCCGAAGCCACTGCAGCAATATGATTTGAAAACGCCCCTCCAAAAGTCAACAGCGTTTTAAATCCTAACTTATCAGCTTCAAGAATATTGTATTTTAGTTTGCGATATTTATTTCCGGATACAAAATCATGAATCCGGTCTTCGCGTTTTATAAACACTTCTATTCCTTGTGTATTAGGAAGATCTACTTTCTGATTGACGCTTTGATCTAATTGAAATATCATAACTGCGAAGATACTTTAAAAAACTCCAAAATGGACGATGCTTTAAATAATCTAAATCAAATTCATTTGCAAAAGCCTCTCGTTCAAACGAAATATTTCTGTAAGCCAAATACCTGGTTTTGTATTGAAATAATCGTATTAAAAATTCAATACCATAAAAGAGATAGAAAAACACAATCAACAATTCTAGTTGTTGCCATAAATGAATATGTTCGTGATTTATAAAAACACTATTTGTTTTAAGACGTTTATCATTTAAAAACACAAAAGGGAACAAGGTTATTCCCGAATACCCCTTTGGAACCATATATTTTGATATTATAATCACCCCTACTTTGAAAACCTGAACTTTACCAAAAATATTACAAATCTCATAAAATACAGTACTTTTGCCCCTATGAAAAAGATAATACCTATTGAAGAAGGCGATTATTACCTAACCCCGGAAGGCTATCGTTGTTTTACTGAACAATACCATTTAAAACGTGGCTATTGCTGCGAAAGTGGTTGCAGACATTGTCCGTATGGGTTTAATGCTAAAACCAACAAACAAGAACGCTAAACCAGGACACCTGCAAACCAATTACTTGGTACGATTCTTGATGCTTTTTATATAATTTAACTGACAACAAAGGCTGTGTTAAAACTTTACTTTGTTTAAATTATTCACTTTTAGTTTATTAAATTTACTATAACCATAAAAAAATTGCATCATGAAACATGTACTTAAAATTGCTCCGATTTTCGCACTTCTCTTTGTTGTAACCTCATGTAGCTCGATTAAAGTTGCTACAGATTACGATAAGAATGCCAATTTTACTACGTATAAAACATTTGCCTTTTACAAAACAGGTATCGATAAAGCTGAAATTAACGATTTAGACAAACGCCGAATTTTACGCGCCATTGAAGCCGAGCTATTAGCAAAAGGCTTCACAAAATCTGAAAATCCTGATTTATTAGTTAGCCTATTTACAAAATCTAACCAACGTGTAGATGTTTACAATAACGCCTGGGGCTATGGTGCCTGGGGTTGGGGCGGCTGGGGTCCTTATGGCGCAGGTTTTGGTCCTGGTTGGGGCTGGGGTTGGAATCAGCCAACGGCAACTACCAGTACAGAAGGTGTTTTATTTATTGACCTAATAGATGCTAACAAAAAGGAACTGGTTTGGCAAGGCATGGGAACTGGCTACCTAACACAAAATATGGAAAAGAAAGAAGCCCTTATAAAAGAGTTTGTAGCCGAGATATTAGCTGAATATCCTCCGGGACAAAAAAAATAATCAAGTATAAAAAGCAACTTTACAAAGTTGCTTTTTTGTTTTATTTAACACGCTATCATCAATCATGTTTTACATAATTTGTATCTTTATTTTACAACTAAAACTAAAAACATGACACCAAACAATGTGGAATCTAATCCTATTTTAGATCGTCTACCAAAACATCTTTTACAATATATAAAACCCCAGAATTACGAGCATTATTCTGCGATCGACCAGGCTGTTTGGCGCTACGTGATGCGTAAAAATGTAGACTTCTTAAGTTCGGTAGCGCATAAATCGTATTTACAAGGTTTAAAACAAACCGGCATTTCTATCGATAGTATACCGAACATGTACGGCATGAACCGCATTTTAAAAGATATTGGCTGGGCTGCCGTAGCTGTAGATGGCTTTATCCCTCCTAATGCGTTTATGGAATTTCAGGCATACAATGTTCTGGTTATTGCAAGTGACATTAGACAATTAGAACATATTGAATACACACCTGCTCCCGATATTATTCATGAAGGTGCAGGGCACGCTCCCATTATTGCAAATCCGGAATATGCTGAATATTTACGCCGATTTGGAGAAATTGGCTGTAAAGCGATTTCTTCGGCTAAAGATTATGAACTTTATGAAGCCGTTAGACATCTATCCATTATAAAGGAGGCACCTAATTCTTCAAAAAAAGCGATTGCTGAAGCAGAACAAAAAGTAGAAGATTTACAGCAAAACATGGGTGACCCCAGTGAAATGGCACTCATTAGAAATCTACATTGGTGGACCGTTGAGTATGGCTTAATCGGAACTGTTGAAAACCCAAAAATTTATGGAGCCGGACTCTTATCATCTATTGGTGAAAGTGCCTGGTGTATGACAGATGCTGTAGAAAAATTTCCATATACCATTGAAGCCACTTATCAGGATTTCGATATTACCAAACCGCAACCTCAACTTTATGTAACGCCAAATTTTGCGCATTTAAGTCTGGTTTTGGAAACCTTTGCCAACACTATGGCATTACGTAAAGGCGGACTCATGGGTGTTAATAAATTAATTACTTCAAACGCATTAGGAACTATAGAATTGAGCACCGGCATACAAGTTTCAGGAATATTTACTGATGTCATTGAAGACAATGGCTTACCAATTTACATTCAAACTACAGGTCCTTCGGCTCTAGCCTATCGAGAAAAAGAGCTGGTTGGTCATGGTACACTTACCCATCGCAAAGGATTTGGTTCTCCTATTGGAAAACTGAAAGGCATCAATCTCGCTATTGAAGATATGAGCCCTAGAGATTTAAAAGCTTATAATATTTTTGAAGAAGAAGCCGTAACACTTGAATTTGAAGGCGATATTATTGTTTCGGGTGAAATCATTACCGGCAAACGAAACCTTCAAGGTAAAATCATTCTCATTAGTTTTAAAAACTGTACCGTAACCCATCACAGTAAAGTATTATTTAAACCGGAATGGGGCGTTTACGATATGGCGGTTGGTAAATCGGTAGTTTCTGCATATTCTGGTCCTGCCGACCTAAACAGTTTCGATTTAATTACGCATAAACCAACTTCTGAGACTATTCATATTAAAAAAACAGAAAATCAATTAAAATTAGAATCACTTTATCAACAAGTTAGAGATTACCGAGACGGTAAAAACAAAACTATTTCACGAACTAAGGTACTCGATGAACTTATTGAGCATTTCCCAACGGATTGGTTACTTCCTGTTGAGTTATATGAATTGGCTTTCAAAGGCAATGAAACGCTATTATGCGAACGCATACTAAATCACTTGGAACACATAAAACAAAACAAACCCCAAGTTGGCAAACTCATTGATGATGGTCTGGAAATTATTAAGAATACAGTAAACGTATAATTATTTGAATCGTTGTAAAGTATCTTTGGTGAACTTACTCAGAACAAGTGTCCCGCTAATTTTGGCGCGTTCGCTAAGTAGTGTATCCCAGTTTTCGGTATGTTCCCAAAGTACTTTTTTCATTTGCTTCAAGGCTTCCGTATTATAACCTGCTAATTTTTCAGCGAAACTTTCAACAGCTTTGTCTAACGCAATAATATCTTCAAAAACTTCTGCAAAAAGACCGTTTTCCTTAGCCCATTCCGAAGTAAAAAAAGTTTCCGCATTCAGGGTCATCTGCGACATGGCATTTAATCCAATTCGGCGGGTCACAACGGGTTCAATAACAAACGGCCCGATACCAATACTTAATTCACTTAGCTTAACGGATGCAAATTGGGTTGCGAAGCAATAATCGGTAGCAGCAACCAAACCAACGCCACCTCCAACGGCTTTTCCCTGAATACGACCTATTATTAACTTAGGACTTTTTCGCATGGCATTAATAACTTTAGCAAAACCAGAAAAAAACTGCTCACCAGTTTCGGCATCTTCAATTGCAATTAATTCATTAAAACTGGCACCGGCACAAAATGTTCGGTCACCTCCACTTTTTAAAACCAATACAGCAATAGTTTCATCGTTTCCTGCTTTTACAATGGTTTCTTCTAATTCAGACAACACATCGCTGGGCATAGCATTGTGCTGCGGATGATAAAATTCAATATATCCTACTTTATTTTTAACTTCTAAAGTAACGTAAGCCTGATTCATAAATATTCCTTTTCGGGATGAAGATACGTAAAAAACTAAAGTTTCAAATTCTTAAGCTCATCACCTTTAATTATGGGGGTGTTATCGTATTGTAATGTCCACCCTAAAGAATTAGTTAAAATATAGAGTTTAGATAATTCACTTACCAATCTGTTTTTCGCATTAGATTTAATCTCTGAGGCTTCAATTTTCTCCTGTAATGTTTTGTTTATTATACTTTTAATATCATTATAATCTTTAGCTTCAAAAGGATTAAAAAACCCAAACTGAACATCGTAATATTCTATATCAGGATAAATTTTCACTTCTTCTTCCGGAATACGTAAAATCGTTAAGGTTTTATGTTTTTCATCAATTTTAAATTCCAGTTTACTTAAATCGTAGGCCACAGTAACATCGGCATTCACAACAACCAATGCTGTTTTTTCAGAAGTAAAATAATCACCTAATATTTCCTTGGAATTTTTGTAGTTGTAAATTTCACTAAAACGCCCTTCGGTAACCACCAGTTTACCGACATTTTTAATTTCCTTTTCAATAAGGGCACTATGCTCTTTAAGCGTAATGTCCTCCTGACGCTTATCTTCACAATATTTTATAACCAGTAAAACGAATAGAGTAATAAAGACTCCTAATAATATTTTTCGCATCCCTAAAATTAAATATTATTTTAGAATTTAAAAGTGGTGAAATGCGAAATATTTAGGCAAAAAAAAACACTAGTTGCTTCGACATATAAAGCCTAACTAATGTAATTTTGATTAATAGCAATACAAAGATAGAAGTGTAATTTAGAAATTAGATTAAGTAAATATTATGCTTATTTTAATTTAAAATGAACTTTGTTTTGTTTGCGTCTAACTAATAAAATTTAGATGAAAAAACACTAGTTGCTTCGACATAAAAAGCCTAACTAATGCAAAAATCAACTAATTCTAAACAGTTGTAAAATTCGGTTAATTACTTTGAGAAACTATTACCCAAAAGTTATAAAAAGGTTATTGGTTTATAAACATAAAAAAACATCAACCGCATAATCGAATTTTCGAGCCCCGCAATTGATGTTTCTAATATGAATTGATTAATAGCTTAATAAAATTAATTCATTTTAGGTAACAGATGTGAACTTTTCGATTAAGTGTTATAAAAAAAGACCATCCGCAATACCTCACAACACATTGTTAACCAATATATTACAATTAAGGCTTATTCCCACATAACTTATAGGTTTTGTACTATTAATTTTAGAATTTTATGTGATTAAATTTATTTTGAATCTCTTCTTTTTTAATTTCAAGACGTCCCAAAAAGGTTTTATGCGCTTCAGAATCTGGATTAAATGGTTTATGCTGAAGTCCTTTTTGAATCTCATTTACAGATTCCATCGTTTTTTGTGCTTCCTTTGAAATCCAGATACTGCAAAATTTTTCCCAGATATAATCAACAGCTACCGAACTTGGATGCAACATATCGTCGTTATAAAAACGGTAATCGCGAAGTTCGTCCATCATGATTTCAAATGATGGGAAATAAAACACATTCTCCTGATTCACTAACTGATGAATGGCAGAAATGAGATGCGCCTTACTTTGTGTATTTTCTGTAAAGCCATCTTTTATGTGACGTACCGGTGATACTGTAAAGATGATATTTGCTTTCGGGTTAACCGACTTAATCATCCTTTTAATTTCCTCCAAAGACACTTTAACCTCATCAACTGTCAACAACACTTTATCAAATTGCCTTTGTGGTACTTTATGGCAATTCGCTACGAAAGCATTCGTTTCTTTAAAACGATACACCCACGCCGTTCCTAATGTAATAATAACATGTGTGGTCTGGTTAATTTGGTCCTGCGTTTGCCGAAGCGCTGCATTCAAATTATGTAATAAATCCTCTTTTGAAGTATGACTCAATTTAGAATGCGCATCAAAACAATGCCATTGTTCATTATGAAACACCAAATCAGACTCCTTATAAAAATTATTCTGAATTGCTCTGTTCACTAAAGTTTCAATGGCTTTGGGATTAAACAAAATACCAAATGGGTTTTGAAGACTTTTAAATTTAAAATAGCTGAATTTCTCTCCTATATTTTCAACAAAACACGAACCTAACAATAATAGGTTGGAATCATAATCTATCAGATTATTGGTTTGTTGTTTTAATGGTATTTCTGTTTGGAACTTCATATAAAAAAGATTCCCGCTTTCGCGGGAATATTAATTTATTAAGCAATAAAATCTTTAGCTTTTTCTAAGGCTTCCTGAATTCCTGCTGGGTTTTTACCTCCAGCAGTTGCAAAGAACGGCTGGCCACCGCCACCACCTTGAATATACTTACCAAGATCTCTAACTACCTGACCGGCATTTAAGCCTTTATCGGCTACCAGATTTTTAGAAATATAACAAGACAATAAAGCTTTACCATCGTTTTCAGCTGCTAACAATAAAAATAAATTATCAACTTCGCCTCCAAGTTCAAACGCCACATCTTTAATGCCTGCTGCATCCAGATCCAATTGCTTTGCTAAAAACTGAACACCGTTAACTTCGGTTAATTCGCTTTTAAGCTCTCCCTTAACATTCTTAGCTTTATCTTTTAACAAGGCTTCAATTTGCTTTTTAAGACCTGCATTTTCATCTTGTAAATTCTGTAAGGCTTTAACCGGCTCCTGAGCATTGTTAAGTAAAGCCTTCATTTCGAAATATGCTTGGTTATTATCGAAATAAAATTCTTTTGCTGCATCGTGAGTAATCGCTTCAATACGACGAATTCCTGCCGCTACAGCTCCTTCTGAAACAATTTTAAAATGCCAGATATCTGAAGTGTTTTTTACATGCGTTCCTCCACAAAGCTCTATAGATTGTCCGAAACGAATCGCACGAACAGTATCGCCGTACTTCTCTCCGAATAAACTCATGGCGCCTTCTGCAATCGCTTCTTCCTTTGGAATATTTCGTTTTTCTTCTAATGGCAATTTACCTTCGATACGCGCGTTAACAAAATTTTCAACATCACGTAACTCTTCATCAGTTAATTTTGAAAAATGAGAAAAGTCAAAACGTAACGACTTACTCTGTACCGCACTACCTTTTTGTTCTACATGCGTTCCTAATATTTCACGTAAGGCCTGATGTAATAAGTGCGTTGCCGAGTGATTAGCTTCGGTACGCGCACGTTCTTCATCATCTACAATAGCTTTAAAAGTACCATTTACATCTTCAGGAAGTTCTTTTGCAAAATGAATAATAACGTTGTTCTCCTTCTTTGTATCTAAAATATAAGTTACATCTCCATTAGCCGCTTCAATATATCCTTTATCTCCAACTTGCCCTCCTCCTTCTGGATAAAATGGTGTAATGTTGAATACCAACTGGTACATTTCTCCGTCCTTTTTGGAAACTACTTTTCTGTATCGTGTAATTTTCACATTTGCAGTAAGTGTATCGTACCCAACAAATTCTTCATCGGCATCGTCGTAAAGAATTGTCCAATCGTCTGTACTCATTTCACTTGCTGCACGTGAACGTGTTTTTTGTTTTTCAAGCTGAACTTTGAATCCTTCCTGATCTAACTTTAAACCTTTTTCATTAAGAATAAGCGCGGTTAAATCGATTGGAAAGCCATAAGTATCGTATAATTCGAAGGCTTTTTCACCCGAAACAGTATCACCTTTAGTTTCTTCAACAATACGGTTTAATAAGACTAAACCTTGCTCTAAGGTTCTTAAGAATGAATTTTCTTCTTCCTTAATAACATTTTCAACAATTTGTTTTTGTGACTTAATCTCCGGGAACGCATGTCCCATTTTTTGAGCCAATACCTCAACCAAACGGTAAATAAATGGCTCTTTTTTATCTAGGAAGGTGAATCCGTAACGTACGGCACGACGTAAAATTCTACGAATAACATAACCTGCTCCGGTGTTGCTTGGTAACTGACCATCGGCAATAGCAAAGGCTACAGCACGCACGTGATCTGAAATTACTCGAATAGCAATATCGGTTTTTTCATCTTTTCCGTATTCTTTATGTGTAATGGCTTCAATCTCTCTAATAATTGGCGTAAACACATCGGTATCGTAGTTTGATTGTTTTCCCTGTAAAACCATACATAAACGCTCAAAACCCATTCCGGTATCGATATGTTTATCTGGAAGACTTTCTAAACTTCCATTCGCTTTACGGTTGTATTGCATGAATACCAGATTCCAGATTTCAACCACCTGCGGGTGATCCATATTTACTAAATCTTTACCTGCTATTTTTGCCTTTTCTGCAGCCGAACGAATATCTACGTGAATCTCGCTACATGGTCCGCATGGTCCCTGGTCTCCCATTTCCCAGAAGTTATCCTTCTTGTTCCCCATTAAAATACGATCTTCTGGAACAAACTGCTTCCATAACTCGTAAGCTTCGGTATCCATCCCTAGACCATCTTCCTTATCACCTTCAAAAACGGTTACATATAAAATATCTTTATCGACACCAAACTCTTCGGTAAGTAACTCCCAAGCCCAAGCAATCGCCTCCTTTTTAAAGTAATCACCAAAACTCCAGTTTCCTAACATTTCGAATAAGGTGTGGTGATAGGTATCGTACCCAACTTCTTCTAAATCGTTATGCTTTCCTGAAACACGTAAACACTTTTGTGTGTCGGCAATACGATTGCTTTTAGGCACGGCATTTCCTAAGAAATACTCTTTAAAAGGTGCCATACCCGCATTGATAAACATTAGGGTTGGATCGTCTTTTAACACCATAGGTGCCGATGGTACAATTGTGTGCTTTTTTTCTTCAAAAAAACTTAAAAACTTAGATCGAATATCTTGTGACTTCATTTATATAAAATGGTTACTATGTTTATTAAATTACATTAATTACAAAACAAATTTTTATCTTTACTTCCTTGACAAAATCAAACTTATAAAAACTACTTTACATTTGCTATCCTTAGGGTTCACTTCTAATAATAATTCAAATGTTTGGTCGTTTGCTTTAAGAAAAAACAAATTCGAATTGCATTTAATATAAAGTGCAAAAATAGAATAAATTAAGAAATGAGTAAGGTAAAATATTATTACGATTCAGAATCGTTATCATATAAGAAAATAGAACGCAAAAAAAGGACAACTTTAAAGTATGCTTTTGTGTTTATATTGGGAGCTGCTCTTTTTGGTTTTCTGTTTGTTTTTATTGCAAGTCAATATATCGAATCGCCTAAAGAGCGTGCTTTAAAGCGTGAACTACAAAATTCTCAATTACAATTTGAATTATTAAACAAAAAAATGGCGGAAGCCGAAGCCGTTTTAACCGATATCGCCGATCGTGACAATAATATCTACCGCGTTTATTTTGAAGCCAACCCTATTCCGGAAGAACAACGCAAAGCTGGTTTTGGGGGTATTAACCGTTATAAAAACTTAGAGGGCTTCGATAATTCGAAACTGATTATAGAAAGTAACAAGCGATTAGACATCTTACAAAAACAGATTGTTGTACAATCGAAATCTCTGGATGAAATTACTAAACTTGCTGAAGAAAAAGAAAAATTACTGGCAGCCATCCCTGCAATTCAACCGGTAAGCAATAAAGAACTAACACGTATGGCCTCGGGTTACGGTATGCGTTCAGATCCGTTTACTAAAGTTCGAAAAATGCACTGGGGTATGGATTTTACCGCCCCTCGAGGCACTCCTATTTATGCCAGTGGAGACGGCGTTGTTGAACGTGCCGACAATGGCTCCAGTGGTTACGGAAACCATATTCGCATTAATCACGGCTATGGTTACGTTAGTTTGTATGCCCATTTGTATAAATACAATGTTAAAAAAAATCAGAAAGTACAACGCGGCGACCTTATAGGTTTTGTGGGTAGTACCGGTCGCTCTGAAGCACCGCATTTACACTACGAAATATTTAAGGACGGGCAACGTATAAACCCTATTAATTTCTACTACGGAAGTTTAACTGCCGAAGAGTTTAACGAGTTATTAGAACACGCCTCAATGGAAAACCAATCATTAGACTAATGCAAATAGAACTACCCGAAAAACGTTATTATAGTATTGGCGAAGTTGCTAAGGCATTTAATGTGAACACCTCGTTAATACGCTTTTGGGAAAAAGAATTTGATGCTCTTAAACCCAAGAAAAATGCCAAAGGTAACCGTAAGTTTACACCAGAGGACATTAAAAACCTGAAACTTATTTACCATTTGGTTAAAGAACGTGGGTTTACTCTTGAAGGTGCCAAAATACATTTAAAAGAAGGCAAAAAAGACACCCTGTCCAATTTTGAAATTATAAGTAAACTCGAAGAAGTTAAAAATCAGCTTATAAAAATTAAAGAGCACCTTTAATTGTTAACTTTTAGAAATTCTTTTTTAGATGAAGTAACATTCAGTAAAAAAGTGCGTCTAACAATCGTTAATTAAAAACACATTAAACTTATATAATTATGAAAAAATGGTTACCGTGGATTATTGTTGCAATAATTGTTTTCGGATTATACTCATGGGGTAAAGGCTTTAACAATACAGCTGTTACTCTAAACGAAAATGTTGGTGAAGCCTGGGGTAATGTACAAACCTCTTACCAACGCAGAAACGACCTTATTGGTAATTTGGTAAACACAGTAAAAGGTGCTGCCGATTTTGAACGCAAAACCCTTACCGATGTTATTGAAGCACGTGCTAAAGCTACGTCAATCAGCATCGATCCTAACAATATTACACCAGAACAATTAGCCCAGTACAACCAGGTGCAAGGTGGCTTAAGTGGTGCGTTAAAAAGTTTATTAGTAACCGTAGAGCGTTACCCGGAACTGAAAGCCAATCAGAATTTCTTAAAGCTTCAGGACGAATTAACAAGCACGGAGAACACGATTCAAACGGCAAGAACACGTTACAACGAAGCTATTAAACCTTATAATGTTCATATAAAAACATTCCCGAATTCGTTATTGGCTGGTATATTAAACTTCGATAGCAAACCGTATTTTGATGCTGAAGCTGGTGCTGAAAAACCTGTGGATGTAGAATTCGATTTTAACTAAAACACCATGTCTAAAGTAGAAGATTTCCTTACTGAAAGCGAAGAACAGGAAGTCGTAGAAGCCATACGCAAAGCCGAGTTAAAAACCTCTGGTGAAATTCGGGTACACCTTGAAAAAACATCAAAAGGTGATGCCTACAAACGTGCCTTGGAAGTTTTTCATTTATTAAAAATGGATAACACCAAAGAACAAAACGGCGTATTAATTTACGTGGCTGTTGAAGACAAAGCGTTTGTTATTTGTGGTGATAAAGGCATCAACGATGTGGTACCTAAAGATTTCTGGAATAGCACCAAAGACGTTATTCAATCACATTTTAAAGCCGGTAATTTCAAGCAAGGCTTAGTTGATGGCGTTTTAAAAGCAGGCAAAGAACTCGAAACACATTTCCCCTGGCAACATGGTGATGTTAACGAACTGTCGAACGACATTTCTAAAGGCTAAAAAATATGCAATTTTTCAAAACATTACCCCATTTGAAGACCTTAATCGTAACACTAACGCTCATCCTATTTGTAGGAAACCTTGGTTTTGCCCAATTCAATATACCCGAAATACCAAAAGAACAAACCAGTGTTTACGATTATGTAGGATTACTTTCTAATGCCGAAAAATCGAACTTAGAGCGTAAACTCATTAAATATTCCGATACCACCTCAACACAAATTGTAGTGGCTATTATTGGATCAACCAACGGTGAAAATATTGGTTTATTAACACCGCGCTGGGCACACCAATGGGGCATTGGACAAGCTAAGGAAGATAACGGTGTTTTTATTTTATTAGCGAGAGACGATCGCAAAATATGGATTTCTCCGGGCTATGGTGTTGAAGATAGATTGACTGCTGGTATTGTTGGTGAAATTGTTAGAAATGTTATTATCCCCGAATTCAAAACAGGTGATTATCATCAAGGCTTAAATAAAGGTACCGATGCTATTTTTGACGTCCTTACCGGAGCTTACAAAGGCACACGAAAAGCAGATGCTAAAAAAGATAATTCATCAAAGTTCTTTTTCATATTAATCATTATCATCTTTATCGTTATTGCCCTTTCCAAAAACAAACGTGGAGGTGGTAATAATCATAGAGGCGGAAACAGACATGGCGGTTTCGACATTTGGGATGCCATCATTCTGAGTAATATGGGACGTGGCGGATTTGGTGGAAGCTCCGGCGGAGGTTTTTCCGGTGGCGGCGGATTTGGTGGTGGTTTCGGAGGCGGCGGTTTCTCAGGAGGAGGCGCTGGTGGAAGCTGGTAACAACAAAACATAAAAAAAGCGCTGAATGGTATTCAGCGCTTTTTTTTTATATCTATTAATCATTACTTCTTACGCATATAAACACTTACAGGAACCCCTGTAAAATCGAAGTGTTCACGAAGTTTATTTTCTAAGAAACGTTTGTACGGATCTTTAACATACTGTGGCAAGTTACAGAAAAATGCAAACTGTGGTTGCGGTGTTGGTAACTGCATCACGTATTTAATTTTAACGAATTTACCTTTGTATGCCGGTGGCGGATAATTCTCTATAAGCGGTAAAAAGATTTCGTTAAGCGTACTGGTTTTAATTTTCTTCGTACGGTTTTGATATACTTCAACAGCTGTTTCAATAGCTTTATAAATACGTTGTTTGGTCATTGCTGAAATGAAAACAATGGGCACATCGGTAAATGGAGCTATTTGTTTTCTAATCGCTTTCTCGTATTCTTTGGTCGATTTGTGATCTTTCTCTACTAAATCCCACTTATTCACTAAAATAACGATCCCTTTACGGTTACGCTCGGCTAACCAGAAAATATTTTGTACTTGCCCGTCAAAACCACGATTAGCATCTAAAACCAATAAACACACATCGGCATGTTCGATAGCACGTACACTACGCATTACCGAATAAAATTCTAAATCTTCTTTTACTTTCGATTTACGACGGATTCCAGCGGTATCGACCAAGTTAAATTCAAATCCGAAACGGTTATATTTTGTATCAATCGCATCACGAGTTGTTCCTGCAATATCAGTTACGATATAACGATCTTCACCAATTAAAGCATTAATGAATGATGATTTCCCTGCATTTGGACGACCAACCACAGCAAAACGTGGTAACTCACTCTCTTCTACTTCTTCCTTTTCTGGTAAAGCAGCCACAACAGCATCCAACAAATCTCCTGTTCCGCTACCGTTAATACCTGCAACGGTATAATATTCACCTAAACCTAAAGCATAAAACTCTACAGCATCTTCAGCACGTTTGGCATTATCTACTTTGTTAACCACTAAAAACACAGGCTTATCAACACGTCTTAATAAGTTAGCTACATCTTCGTCCATTCCAGTTACCCCAGACTCAACATCAACCATAAAGATAATCGCATCAGCTTCATCAATAGCCAATTCTACCTGCTTATCAATTTCAGCTTCAAAAATATCGTCGCTACCAACAACATATCCACCAGTATCAATAAGAGAAAACTCCTTTCCATTCCAGTCGGTTTTTCCGTAATGTCTATCTCTTGTCACACCACTTACGGCATCAACAATAGCTTCTCTACGTTGAATTAAGCGATTAAAAAACGTTGATTTACCAACATTTGGACGACCTACTATAGCTACAATATTGCTCATATTCTCTTATGATAAAGCAGTTTCACAACTGACTTGATTACTATTTAAATTTTTTGCAAAAATAGGAAATATACATTAGCTAATCTTCTTTTTTAGAAAAGATTAAAAATGTTTTCATTTTAAGTAAATATCGCTAATTTATGCGAATAAAAACCGACAAACTATGTCTACTACCAACGACATTATTTTACGTCCCAGATTTAAATTTGAAAAACCTGAAAAGCATCAAGTGCTTTTACAATTATTTAAAGACGCTAAAACCAACCAATCTGATTTTATAATTGTGGTTGTAGACGGTCATGTGTTTATAAAATACCCTAAACACAAACAGCATTTCTGGTCACCTCAACTTCATCTGGAGATTAACGAAATAACCAACGATACTTCTGAAGTAAAAGGATTGTTCGGACCTAACCCAACGGTATGGACCTTTTTTATGTTTGTTCACTTCTTTTTAGCAGGTACTTTTATAGCTTTAGGCATCTGGGCTTATAGTAATTGGGTGATAAAAACAAGTGTTTTTCCCCAATTAAGTGGTATGGCTATTATAATTGTAGCCTGGATTGGGCTTTATATTGCCGGAACCTTTGGAAAAATATCGAGTAAAGACGATATGCTTGCCCTTAAAGATTTTATGAACAAAACATTAAATCAAAATTACTTTTGATTGTACCCGAAACGTCTTAACTGATTTTGATTACTACGCCAGTTTTTATTCACTTTCACATAGGTTTCCAAGTGAATTTGTTTCCCGAAGAAAGCTTCCAAATCCTTTCTGGCTTCAACACCAACACGTTTTAAAGCGCTTCCTTTATGCCCGATAATGATTCCTTTTTGTGTATCGCGCTCCACCATGATTACGGCACGCACACGAATAATATCATCCTCTTCTAAAAACTCTTCAGTTTCGATTTCTACAGCATAAGGAATTTCCTTTTTGTAATGCAAAAGAATTTTTTCGCGAATGGTTTCGTTAATAAAGAAACGTTCTGGCTTGTCTGTTAACTGATCTTTTGGATAGAAAGCCGGTGATTCCGGTAACAATTCAATAATTCGGTTGAATACTTCCTGAACATTGAATCCTTCTAATGCTGAAATAGGGAAAATTTCTGCATTAGGCACTTTCTCTGCCCAAAGCTGTACTTGTTCTTCCAATTGTTCCTGATTAGAGGTATCAATTTTATTTAAGAGCAATAATACAGGCGTTTTTGAGTTGGTAATTTTGTTGAAAAACGCTTCATCTTTTAATTCCTTCTCCCCGATTTCAACCATATAAAGTAGTACATCGGCATCTTCGAAAGCAGATTTTACGAAATCCATCATAGATTCCTGTAACTCATAAGCTGGCTTAATAATACCCGGTGTATCTGATAATACCACCTGAAAATCATCACCATTTACAATACCTAAAATTCTATGGCGCGTGGTTTGCGCTTTCGATGTGATGATTGATAATTTTTCACCTACAAAGGCATTCATTAATGTAGACTTCCCCACATTTGGATTTCCTATAATATTTACAAAACCGGCTTTATGACTCATAACTACTCTTCATTTTCTTGCTGCAAATTTACAACCTTGATTTGTTAATTGTACTATAATGCACGGTTATAAACGAAAAAAGCAGAAAAATAAATTTTCTGCTTTTTAATATATCGGTTAAAAACCTTTTAATTACTTAACAACCTCTAATAATTCTACTTCAAAAACTAATGTAGAGAAAGGTTTGATTTTTGGTCCTTGTTGTCTGAAACCGTAAGCTAAATCCTGTGGAATGTAGAATTTATATTTAGAACCTACAGACATTAACTGTAAACCTTCTGTCCATCCTGGAATTACCTGTCCCACTCCAAACTGAGTTGGCTCTCCACGATCTACAGAGCTATCGAAAACAGTTCCGTCGATTAATGTACCGTGGTAGTGAACTTTTACTCTCGACGTTGCTGTTGGTTTCTCTCCTGTTCCTTCTTTAATAACTTCGTATTGTAAACCACTATCGGTAACTTTTACGCCATCTTTAGCTTTATTCTCTTCTAAGAATTTTTCACCTTCTGCCTTGTTTTCAGCGAATTTCTCCTCAGCCTGCTTTTTCATATCCTCCTCTTGCTTCTTTCTGGCTTCAGCTTGTTTCTTTTGGAAATATTTACTTAAAACCATTTGCACTTGCTCTTCTGCAATTAATACATCAGAAGAATCAGATGCATTCATAAACCCTTGCATAAAGATTTCTCTATCAACTTCTGAAGCATTCGCATTAATGTTACGGGCTACATCCATTCCTATCGCATAACTTACAGAATCTATTTCTGTTTTCAACGCTTTATTAGGAACTCCTCCATTTTGATTACAAGACACCATTGCTAATCCAGCTGCCGCAACACCTAAACATTTAATTAATTTCATTATATTATTTTTTTATTAGTTTAAAAATTCGAAGGCTAAAGTAACAAATTTAATATCAGATAGCAGATAGATTTTTGCTATTTTTTAACGAAACAAACGTAAAAATTACCCTTTTTAAAAGACCTCAAACACTTTTAAAATACTTTTAAGCCCTAAAAAAATGGTAATCGCCAGAATGACGATTCCTAAAACATTTTGCTTTAAACTATTCTTATAAATTCCTAACACCGAAGTTCGGTTCATTACCCAAATCAAAAAGCCAGCAACCACAGGCAACAATATCCCATTTGCTACCTGAGCAAATTTGATGATTTCGATAGATTTAATTCCTAATGAAGAAGAAGCAATTCCAAAAATTAAAATAAACACCCAGATGCTTCTGAAACGTATTGATTTTAAATTACTGGTCCACCCCAAACACCCGCAAGCCACATAGGCTGCTGCCAAAGGCGCTGTAATGGCACTGGTAATTCCAGCAGCAAACAATCCAATAGCCAAAAAGTATTTTGAATAAGCTCCAAATAAAGGCTCTAAACCTTTAGCCAAATCGGCTGCACTATTAATATCTTCAGTTTGTATAGCGGCTGAAGACACGATGACGCTCATAGACACCAATCCACCAAGGATTACCGCTACTATGGTATCTTTTCTAGCATATTTTAAATCGCTTTTATCATGCCATTTTTCTTTAACCAACGAGGCATGTAAAAACAAATTATAAGGTACAACGGTAGTCCCAATTAAACCAATAATGGTAAAAATGCTATCCTGTGGATACGTTGGCACAAAAGCACCCTTTACAATATTAATAAAATTAGGTTTAGTTAAAATTGCTGTAATGAAGAACGCCAGACTCATTAAAATAACCAAAGCTACTAACACGCGTTCTATAACTTTATAATTTCCGATGTATAATAATATAAAAGCTAAAAGGCCGATAATTACACTAAACATGTTGAACGAAAACCAATCTGTTTGAATGTTTTGATCACCAAAAATAGCTTCAAGACCTAAAACGCCTCCACTAATATTTCCCGCTTCATAGGCTGTATTACCAACCACAATAGCTGATAATATTAAAAAGACCGCTAAACCTTTTAATACAGGTGATTTTATTTCCGCCCGAATGGTCTGCGCTAACCCCTTCTGAGTAATAATTCCCAATCTTGAGGACATCTCCTGAAGTACTATGGTGGCTATAACCGATAGTGCCATCGCCCAAAGTAAGGCATACCCAAATTTTACACCTGCCAAAGTACACATCGTTACCGTACCCGGACCAATAAAAGCCGCTGCAACCAATGGTCCTGGACCTATATTTTTAAACCAGTTTTTAATCATGAAAGCTATTTAAAAGGATTACTGCTTCCATAAGTTATTAACACGATATAACGGGTCGGTAGCCTGTAATAATTTATTTTTTAGCACAGGACTAAAATTAGGATTGTCCGCTAAAAACTGTTGCAAAACCTGATAAGCTTCAGGCGAAGTGTATTCTCCTATAGAAGCCACTAGCCAGGCTTTAGGAAAGAAGATATCTCCTGTCAACTGTATTTCTTCCAGTAAATCTAAACACAACCTTAAATGCTTTTGCCCCGATGCCTGACGTAACGGATGGTGAATACAATCTAAAGCATCCAACACCCAGGATTCCTTTTCACGATTTTCAGGTTTAGCCAGCGATTTCATAAAGGCATCTCTTACTTTCACATCGTTAGATAATGCAGGAAGAATAAATTCGAAATTCTTTTTTCTATCGGCATTAGTAATTTGCTCGTGCGCTATTTTTAAAATCTCATCGGCTTTCTCATGTTTATAAATGGCTAATGCCGAAGCAATACCTGTATAATCGTTTTCATTTAAATACACATTGTCTAACACGATAGATTTATTCCAAACGTTATATAAAAAGTCTTTTCCAGACTCAGAATATGCGACACTTTTATACAAATTGAAAACCGTTTTCTTAATACTCGGATCTAAATGTTCCTTTAAACGTTCCTGCAAAAATTCTTCCAAAGGAGGAAGCATTGCATGACGTTCTTCTTCTGTAAAGTATTTCCAGAAAATACTTTTTATCTCTCCGGAAACTAAGTTGATGATTAAATCTTCATTTTCAACTTTAAATCCATTAAGTAACTGATTGAATGCGTCTATAGCTGAAATTTTTCCGCTTAACATATTTTCATATAAATTGATGTAAGCAAAACCTCGAGCTACATCATCTTTTATATCATAAATATGATGATTTTTAATATCGACAGGAAAAACACCATACCCTAAACCATTGTAATTATAAACAATAGCTTCCGGCTTTGGCATACCTTCCAGCGTGTTTAAAGAAATTTGTTTAGCATTTAAATTTACTTCTTCTAAATGCACTGAATCTTTATACACTAACCCAATATTGAACGCCTGAGTCCAGATGTTATCTGTTCCGTCTTCGGCATGTTGAGAAACTTCAAAACGTTCAATTTTACCATCGGCATTATAAATAACCTGATCTGAGATTACCGGACGTCCCGATTTTGTTACCCAAACTTCGCTCCATTGCTTTAAATCTATTGGGGTTTCGTTGTCTAGTAACTCTACCAAATCGTTCCAGGTCGCATTGTCGTTAGCATATGTTTTTATGTAATTACGCATACCTCGACGGAAAGGTTCTTCTCCCATAATCACTTCCAACTGACGCATCATAATAGGCGCCTTATGATAAATGATATTTCCGTAAAGCGTTCCTGCATTTTTTAAATTCCCCAGATTCTGACGAATAGGTGTTGCCCCCTGCGTTCGGTCTTCGCTATATGCCGACGGATAATGTGATGTTAAAAATTTTAAATCGTGATTAATATTCGGAAACGAGCCATTAACCGTTTTATCGGCCATAAAATTGGCAAACACTTCTTTTAACCAAACATCGTCGAACCATTTCATGGTAACTAAATCGCCAAACCACATGTGTGCAGTTTCGTGAGCTATTAGTCGTGCACGATTTAATAAGCGTTCCTGAGTTGTTGTTCCATCTAAAAATAAAGATGATTCTTTATATTGGATAGCCCCAACATGCTCCATGCCACCATACTGAAATCCTGGAATGGTTGCATAATCCATTTTTTGAAATGGAAACGGATATTGCGTATACTCCTCTAAAAAATTTACAGCCTTTTGATGATGTTCAAAAATAGCATCGATACTGGCTTCAATTTTTGCTGAATCGTTTTCACGATACAACAAGGTCATTTCCATATTTTCAGGTTTTTGAGATGTTTCATTAAACACACCTGCTACAAATGAAAATAAATAAGTACTCATTTTATCGGTTAATCCGTAAACGTGTTTCGTATAATCATTTACTGTTTCTTCAGACACTAACGGTCCGCCACATAACACCTTCCAGTTTGAAGGCGCCGTAATTTCTAACTTGTAATTTGCCTTTAAATCCGGTTGATCAAAACACGGGAACAAGGTACTTGCACGGTCCGGCACTAAAAGCGTGTATAAATAATCGTCATTTCTGTTAAGCGACACTTCACCGGCATCGAAGGAAACAATTACTTCATTGTTTCCTTTAGCTAAATACTTCTGCGGAATTATTAAGTGTTCTCTTTCATGTAAAACCTCAATCGTTTTTCCATTCACTGAAACCGATTTTAAATGCGATTTATCCTCATTAAAATCTAAATACAAAGGATACTCCAAATCGTTAACCTGAAGCGTTAAATGAAGTTGAGAAGCAATCGCCTTTTCTCTTTCTAACGGAATGCTGAAAGACAGATTGTAAACTACATCTGAAACCTGCTTTTTTCTGTAGGTTGCAAGTTCTGATGAAATACCTTCGACTAATAAATAATTTTCTTCCTTTGGTTTTTTATTACATGATACTACGCAGGTAAGCAAAAAAACAAAAAACAAATTCCTCATGAATATAATTTAGTATGATATATTAAAAAACAACCCCGTGGTTTTATCACGAGGTTGTTACTTATTTTTTTTTTGACCTCAATATCAAAAATCGGTTTTTACAACTACAATTTTGACTATCGAGTAAAAATAAACTTTTTTTTATTTTGATTAAGCCTCTTTAGCTGCTAAATAACGTTCTGCATCTAAAGCTGCCATACAACCGGTTCCGGCTGCTGTAATCGCCTGACGGTATACGTGATCTGCAGCGTCTCCACTTACAAATACTCCCGGCACATTAGTTTTAGCTGTTCCCGGTGTATTAATAATATAACCCGTTTCATCTAAGCTGATATAATCTTTAAAGATATCGGTGTTTGGTTTATGTCCGATTGCCACGAAGAATCCTGTTGCTGGAATTTCATGTTTTTCGTTGGTTTTATTGTTATAAACTCGAACCGCTGTTACTACTTGTCCGTCACCAATAACTTCATCGGTTTCTGTATTGAATAAAATGTCAATATTTGGAGTGTTAGCTACACGTTCTGCCATGATTTTAGAGGCTCTAAACTCATCACGTCTTACTAACATGGTTACTTTTTTACATAATTTTGATAAGTAGTGTGCTTCTTCACAGGCTGAATCTCCTGCGCCAACAATCACCACTTCCTGATTTCTGTAGAAGAACCCGTCACATACTGCACATGCCGATACACCGCCACCTAACTTCAAGTATTTTTGTTCAGATTCTAAGCCTAAATATTTTGCTGAAGCTCCGGTTGAAATGATTACCGTATCACAGTGAATTTCCTTCTCGTCGTTTACCCAAACTTTGTGAACATCACCTGAAAAATCAACCTTAGTAATCCATCCGTCTCGGATATCAGCTTCAAAACGTTGTGCTTGCGCCTGTAACTCCATCATCATTTCTGGTCCTGTAATACCTTGTGGATATCCTGGGAAGTTCTCCACTTCGTTAGTGGTTGTTAACTGGCCTCCTGGCTGTGTTCCCTGGTATAATACCGGACTCATATTAGCACGTGCTGCATAAATCGCTGCGGTGTAACCTGCAGGTCCCGACCCGATAATTAAGCACTTTACTCTTTCTATTGTATCTGACATAATCTTTTTTCTAATTTGATAATTTAATTAAAACCAACCTTGTGTGATCTCTGCTTCAACGTGTTTGTTTCCGTTGTGAACGAATTCATTTTTAGCAGCGTTATAGGTATAATCATTTTCCCAAGTCGCAAAATTTTTGGCTACCTGCTCAATCGCATCACAAACAAATTCAACTTCGGCATTGGTCATGGTTGGGTGAACCGACATACGAACCCATCCCGGGCGCTCAATCATACAACCTTCTAAAATTTTCAACTCAATAGATTTAGAAGTCGGTTGGTCTACATTTAATAAATAGTGACCATAAGTCCCAGCACAAGAACACCCCCCTCTGGTTTGTACACCAAAACGATCATTCAATAATTTAACAACTAAGTTATAGTGTGCATGCTCGATATAGAATGAAATAACCCCTAAACGATCTGTGTGGTTCGGTGCTAAAATGGTTAAGTTTTTAATCGCTGATAATCTTTTGAAGATGATATCATTTAATTCATGCTCACGATCTAAGATATTTTGCACTCCCATTTTTTCTTTCAACTGAATAGATAAAGCTATCCTAATGGCTTGTAAGAAACCAGGAGTACCACCGTCTTCACGTGTTTCAATATCGTCTACATAATCGTGGTCTCCCCAAGGGTTTGTATAACTAACAGTTCCTCCTCCAGGGTTATCAGGCACTAAATTTTTGTATAATTTTTTATTAAAAATTAACACCCCTGAAGTACCAGGACCTCCCAAAAATTTGTGAGGAGAGAATGTTATAGCATCTAAATACTCTTCTTCATCTTCCGGGTGCATATTAATCTCTACATAAGGTGCAGAACAGGCGAAATCCACAAAACATAACCCGTTATTCTGATGCATGATTTTTGCTACCTTGTGATAAGGCGTTCTAATACCTGTTACGTTAGAACATCCTGTAATTGCAGCAATTTTAATTGGTGTTTCGCTATATTCCTGAACCAATTTTTCTAAAGCGTCTAAGCAAGGTAAACCGTTTTCATCAGCAGGAATAACAACCACTTTTGCGATAGTCTCCAGCCAAGATGTTTGGTTTGAGTGATGCTCCATGTGCGACACGAAAATGATTGGTCGCTTTTCATCAGGAATAGTTGTATGATCTTTTAAATTCTCGTTTACCTTAATTCCTAAGATACGTTGAAATTTGTTGATGGCTCCAGTCATACCAGAACCTTCAGTAATTAACACATCATCTTTCGATGCATTAACGTGTTTTTTAATAATCTCTCTGGCATCGTGATAAGCGTGTGTCATCACACTACCGGTGATAGAGGTTTCTGTATGTGTATTAGCAACATAAGGACCTATTTCATTTAATAACTTTTCTTCAATAGGTCTGTATAAACGCCCGCTGGCAGTCCAGTCGGCGTAAATGATTTTTTTCTTACCGTAAGGAGAAACAAAGTACTGATCTACCCCAACAACATTATTTCGAAATTGCTCGAAATATTTCTCTAATTCTGTTTCGGTTTTAGGTTGTGATTTAAAAAATCTTTTTAGTGCATTCATGCGTGAAAATTTAATAAGAGAAGCCTCCATAAAGAAGGCTTTCAATTATATATCTAAAGTTTTAAATAAGTCAATTAATTTACTGCTCGATGGTCTAGGTGCGTTAGCATCAACCACAATTCCAGCAGGATCGATAAGAATAAAACGAGGAATACCTGATACCATATAAGCTCTGGCAAAATCGTTATCCTCTTTGGCGAAAAGCTGAATTCCAGACAATTCTTTGTCTTTTACCATGCGTCTCCATGTTTCATAAGCGCTATTTCTATCTAACGAAATACTCACGAAAGCAATATTCTTATTATGATACTCCTTCTCAACAGCTTTTAAATACGGGATCTCCTGTTTACATGGTCCGCACCACGTAGCCCAAAGGTCGATATATACATACTTGCCTTTTAAATCATCAAGAGACATGTTGCCGCCTACATAATTCTCGTAGTCCACAAATTTTGGAGACTCCTGTCCTTTTAATGAAGAAACAGCCATCTTTTCATTATACATACGGCTAAGATCCTGCTTAATTCGCTCTATTTCTGTCCCCTGACCATTAACAAACGTTGAATCTAAGTGCGCAACAGAATTCAAAAGATCTTTAAACGCTTTATCGTTAGCCTCTAGCTTCGCATTAAAAGCAGCTTCATCTAGAGTGAACAGTTCATTAAAATCAATTAACTGTTCTTTTAAAAGTCCTTTTTTCGCTAAGAAATTATTCGCTTCTGATCCTTCTCCTTCGTAAGTGATTGATTCATCAAAAGATTTGGTATCTGCTTTAATGTTAAGATCGTAACCATTTTGTAAATATACAATGGCACGCTCCTTTCCATCGTAAAGCAAATAGTTTCCATCTTCAACTTTTAAGGTATCTGAAAACGTACCGTCAGGATTTACTTTAATGGTTTTAATAATGCTTCGTTGTGCAACGCATAACGAATCTGAATTCGGATTCGTTATGGTGCCTGAAAGCGTTACATAATCTTTTGGTTCCTTTTTACAAGCTACAAATGCCAGTGCGAAAGTTAAGGTATAGATTACTTTTTTCATGTTTGGTGTTTTAGATTACCTATTTACCAAATTTTGAAATCCCTTCGTTTAACCAAGATTTGTACTCGGCAACATCAGGTGTATATCCAACAGGATCGATTAAGCTGTTTTCCTCATGATCCATAATCACATAAAATGGTTGAGAATTTGCTTTATATCTGCTTGCCTGTAAGTCGCTCCATTTATCACCGAAGTCTTTCATAAACTTCCCTGGACGAGATACGTACTCGACTTTCATATCTTCAGGAAGTTCCTTTTTATCGTCTACATAAAGTGAAATTAAAACGACATCATTCTTTAAAATCTCTAAGATTTCTGGTTTTACCCAAACATTATTTTCCATTTTTCTACAGTTTACACAAGTGTAACCTGTAAAATCGATCATGACTGGTTTCCCTACTTTTTTAGCATAAGCTAAACCTGTTTCATAATCGTGGAATGCCATAATATTATGTGGTGCCATTAAATGCGCTCCTTCTGGTAACGCTTCATGACTATCGGCAGCTGCAACACCTCCACCTGCATTCTTATAACCTACACCGTAAGGTGATTCACTATAATTTGGCGGTGGTGGAAATGCACTAATTAGGTTTAATGGTGCTCCCCAAAGACCGGGAATCATATAAATGGTAAAGGTTAACGTGATAAGACCTAAACCTAAACGCCCTACCGAAATATGTGATAATGGTGAATCGTGTGGTAATTGAATTTTTCCGAATAAGTAGAATGCCAAAGCTCCGAAAACCGCAATCCAGATGGCAATGAATACTTCACGCTCTAAAATATGCCATTGCATAATATAATCGGCATTCGACAAGAATTTAAATGCTAAAGCCAATTCTAAGAATCCTAAAACTACTTTTACTGTATTTAACCATCCTCCAGATTTTGGTAATGAGTTTAACCATCCTGGGAAGGCTGCAAATAAAGCAAATGGTAAAGCAATAGCTAAAGAGAACCCTAACATTCCAACGATAGGTGCGATACCTCCTTTTGAAGCGGCTTCAACTAATAAGGTTCCAACAATAGGACCTGTACATGAAAATGACACAATGGCTAAAGCTAAAGCCATAAAGAAAATTCCAACTAGACCACCACGGTCTGCCTGAGAATCTACTTTGTTAGCCCAAGAGTTTGGTAACATGATTTCGAATGCTCCTAAGAATGATACAGCAAATACCACTAAAAGCACAAAGAATATAATATTAAACCAAGGGTTAGCTGCTAACGCATTCAATGCATCGGCACCAAAAATACCGGTTACAGCTGTACCTAATAACACGTAAATTACAATAATACAAATACCATAAATAATCGCATTTTTAATTCCTACCGCTTTGTTTTTACTTTGTTTCGTAAAGAAACTTACCGTCATTGGAATCATTGGGAATACACATGGTGTTAATAATGCTGCAAACCCAGATAAAAAAGCAAGAATAAAAATAGTAAACAAGCCTCTTTTAGAGTCTGATTTATCTGAACCTTCTACCGATTCTTTAACAACTGTATCATGAGTGCTGGCAGCAGCTACTTCATGAGAAGCTTCAGGAGTTTCCGTTACATGAGTTTCTTCTGACGCTGTAACATTTGCAGCTGTTTCATTTCCTGATGCAGCAACTGAAACTTTAGGTAAATTAAATGTTAATTCAACTTCAGAAGGAGGTAAACATCTGCTATCGTCACATACCATAAACTCCACAAAACCGTTTACTGTAGCTGCGCCTTCTTTTACCTGAATACGTTGTTTGAATGTAGCTTTATTTTCGAAATACTTAATTTCCATTTCGAAAACAGGATCCTGAATCGTGTGTCCTTCTTCCTCGGTTGTATTACCTACAATAGTGAAATTACCTTCGCTATCGTCGTAGATAAATGATGTTGCAATTGGTCCGTCGGCCGGAACATTTTGCGAATATAAATGCCAACCTTTTTCGATGGTTGCTTTAGATACTAAATCGAATTCTGTATCTGAAACTTTTTCTACTGATGTTGACCATTTTACTGGCTCTAATATTTGCGCAAACGCAGCTGTAGATAATACTAAAGCTGCGCATGCTAAAAGAAACTTCTTCATTTTAAATTTTCAAAAAATTATTTTACGTTGAATACTAAGTCTACTTCTGTAGGAGGTAAACATCTGCTATCATCACAAACCATGAATTCAACAGTACCTTTTACTTCAAACGGGGCTTTTCCTTTTAATTTAATACGTTGTTTAAAATCTGCTTTCTTCTCGAAATATGTGATCTCCATTTCGAAGATTGGGTCTTGAATGGTGTGCCCTTCTCCTTCAATAGTATTCCCTTTTTTAAGGTAATTTGCATTTCCTTCGTAAGCAAAACTAGTTGGAATTGGTCCGTCTTGCGGAACATTTTGAGAATATAAGTGCCATCCTGCATCGATTGTAGCTGTCGCCACTAATTCGTATTCTGTAGCTGATATTTTATTTACTGAAGTGCTCCATTTTACCGGCTCTAATATCTGTGCTTGCCCTACAAATGCTGCCAATAAAGCAAAAAATAAAAATACTTTTTTCATGTGTATTAATTGTTAAGAATTAGTTTTATTGTTTTGGTTTAAATATGATTTCGTATGACTTACCACCTTTAAGAATTTGCTTAGCCATTTTTTGAATGTCTTTTGCAGTTATGTTTTTAACGATGTCTACAAAATTCTTAGGATCGTTAATATTTTCATTATATCTGAAATATCTTGTAAGCATAGCCATGTCGTAACCATTGTTATCTTTTGCCTGCTCGTTTTCTTTCAGGTAGTTTGTTCTTGTTTTGTTTAAGTCTTCTTCATTAATTGTGCCATTTGCAATTTTTTGCAATTCGTTTTTCACAATATCAACCAAACGGTCTGCCATATCCGGGTTACAATCGAAGCTAAAGCTTACGTAAGCAGCAGATTGAGGCTCTCTTGAAAAACTTGCTCCTGCTCTTGGGCTATAGGCTCCCCCTTCAGATTCTCTTACGGTTTCTGTAACACGTAATTGTAACATATCTCCTAAAACACTTGTATAAACAGCATTTTTCTTAACATAAGGCATTTCCTTTTTGTAAACCACATTTACACTTGCTTTAGGATCTTCCATAGCAATGTAAATATCTTTATCGATAGTATTAGCAACCCACTCTACTGAATTATCTTTATAACTCTCTTTTGTATTGTGTGTTGGTAAGCTGGCAATATATTTTTCTATAAGCGGTTTTAATTGCTCTTCTTTTACATCACCTACTATAAAGAACTCGAAATCTGAAGCATCAGCAAATCTATCGGCGTAAATAGCTTTAATTCTATCGAACGATACTTCGTCTATATATTTCTGGTCAAAAATACGCTTTTTTGGGTTATTTTTTCCGTAAAGGGCATAAGTAAGACTGTCTTTCATTTTCTCACCTATATCTTTACCTCTTCTTAATAAGTAGTTATCAAGATTACTTTCTAAAACTTTGTAAGCATTCTCATCGAAACGAGGTTTTACGAAGTACACGTGCACTAACTGCAACATGGTTTCTACATCTTTGGTATTTGAACTACCTGAAACAGATTCAGAAATATCACCAAGTCCAACTTTAACATTAGCCGTTTTTCCTGCAAGTACCTTTTTTAAATCGGTTGCATTGAAATCACCTAATCCAGACATACTTACCATACCTGTTACAAAGTTAGCTGAAACTAAATCGGCATCACTTAATAAAGACTCTCCACCGTAGCTAACAGCGTTCAACGATACGATATCCTTTTGTTTATCGACAAACTTGTAGTGAACCTTTACGCCATTGCTTAAAACAAAGGTGGTTGCTCCAACTTTATCTTCATGAGATATTTTACTAATTGATCCAGGAACAATATTTAAATCTGAAACCAAAGTTTTTCCTTCTAAAGCCTCTGTATATGCTTCAATAGTATTATCGTTTTCTACAGATGCAATAATTTGTCTTACTTCGGTTTCTGTAATATTATCTTGACCTTCAACACCCGTAACATTTACAAAACGGTTATGCTTTGCATAAAGTCTTTTAATCGTGTTATGCACATCTTCTGCCGTAATTTTAGCAAATAACTGTTTTGCTATTTCGTATTCTTTCTCAACATCAGACATGGTTGAGTTAGACAAATAATTGCTTTGAATAGCACTTTCTATACTTTTATGACCTTTATCGTCTTTCTTAGCAATTTGGTTCTGGTAAGAGTTATCGAAAATGGTAATAGCACGGTCTATTTCAGATTGCGCATAACCAAACTTCACAGCTCTAACAACTTCAGTCAACACTTCTTTTAAAGCTTCCTTTTGCTGATTTGGCTTAGGGTAAATACTCATACTAAAAACCTTAGACGTTCTAGACAGTCCACTATAACCTACTCTACCAGATAAAAATGTAGCTTCCGGCTTTTGTGACACTTCTCTAATTCTTGAAGAAAGCGCACTAATGGCCATACTTTCTAATAAAGATTGTTTTAAATCGGCAACGGTTTCATCTGCCAAAGACTTTTTATGACGAATACCGAATGAAATAGACGCTGAAGACACCTCTGGATCCATACCAAAGCTAAACATCATATCTTCATTGTCTGGAATATCTACCGTATAACGCTCTTTAGGATTTTCTACTGCAGGAATCTTTGAGAATCTGTCGATAATTTTTTGTTCAATTTCAGCAACATCTATATCTCCAATAACAGCGATCGCCTGTAAATCTGTTCTATACCAATCATGATAAAAATCGCGTAAGGCTTTGTATTCAAAACCTTCTACAACCGACATTAAGCCAATCGGCATTCTATCTGCGTATTTGGCATGGTTGTAAGTAATAGGCATTGAAACCTCATATAAACGCATTTGCCCATTTTGACGCGTACGCCATTCTTCTTTAATTACACCACGCTCATTATCAATTTCCTCATCGGTAAGTAATAAATAATTAGACCAATCTTGTAAAACAGTTAAAGAAGTATCTACTAAACCATCTTTAGTTGGAATATTGCTTAAGTTATAAACCGTTTCGTCAAACGATGTGTAAGCGTTAATGTCTTTTCCAAAAACAGCACCGTGTTTTTGTAATGTATTTAAAATACCTTTTCCTGGAAAGTGTTCGGTTCCGTTAAACGCCATATGCTCTAAGAAGTGAGCCAAACCGCGTTGGTTTTCGTTTTCTAAAATGGAACCTACATTTTGAATGATATAGTAGCTCGCTGCGTCTTTAACAACATCGGTACTTTTTATATAATAAGTCATACCATTAGGTAAAACTCCTTTTTTTATACTTTGATCTACTGGTAAGGGCTGACTTAAATCTTGTGCGGTTACACAAAAAACAGATGCTACTACTAGAACATACGATAAAACTGTCTTCATTTAATTTTGTGTTTACAATTGGTTAATTATTATTTGTTTAATAAAAGTTCAACATTTATTATAGTTTTTCTCATTTTTAACCTTTTATTAAAAATAAAGAAACTTACTACGAACATTTCCCTTACAATTTTAAACCAGCCAAAACTAAAACTTTGAATATAATTTAAGATTAGTTTTAAGAAAGTTTTAATAAAAGAGGGCCGTATTAAACAGCCCTCTTTACCTTTCCTTCAATTTGTTTAAACGACTAACTCAAACAAAATTAAATATGAAAAATAAATGCCATCTTAGTTAACATCTACATTAATAAAGACGCAGAAATTCATAAGGGTGTTGTTAATCTTTTGTTAATTTTAAAAATCTCTTCTTCAACAACTTAGCAATTTTGGATAAAACTTTCCAAAACGCTCTCATTTTCAACTTATAATTATCTTTTTAATCCTAACGACTAACACTTGTATGACGCATTTTTTTAATGTTACCCTTATTAAGAATATGTTAAATTTTATTTTTTTAAGATTATTGGTGACTTTTTTAAAGATTTTTCAGCGAGAAAGAGAATTTATTTTTAAATAGCTAATGAACTTAATAATTAAAAAAAGGGCAACTCTAAAATGAGTTACCCTTTTTTGAAAGAGTGACTAACAAAACTTATCTCTCTCGATAAGCTATACTTTTAATTTTACCAAAACCGGTATAAGTTGCTTCTAACTCTATTTGTTTATTAACCTCGGGCACATAATATAATCGCATCGCTCCGTTTGAACCATCTTGCTCAGAAGGGTCATAACTGCAAACAATTAATTTTTTATCCATACCAGCATAAACAGGATTCCACCAACTTAAAAATGGTTCAAATTTTATTAATGTTATTTCTTCACTTCCCAAATCTTCCATAAGTTTGGTTTGTTTAGTGAAAATATCATATTGATACAACTTACTACCTACAGCGTAGAATAAATACCCATAATTTGGACTAATAGCGTAAGTCGTTGCCTTGTCAAAATCGGTCGCTTCAATTTCGCTGTAATGTTTTTGCTGCCCACTCCAACTTATAAACTGAGCAACATAAGACTTACTAGTTGCCGGGTCTTTTAACAAAGCAAATATGTTACTATAATAAAAATCACCGCCAAATGTATTATTTACCATATACAATATATCCTTGCCTGTTGTATAATCGAACAACCTTGACTCCGGAGCAGGATTAGGCATAACCGAAGAAATACCGAATTGCGAATTTCTAACAAAACGTTTATTGGTATTATCGTAAAACATAGCATAACCTCCATAAGTTAACTCCATGCACGAGATAGGAGACGCCTCAAAAGGTTCATTGTCTATATAATTTACTTTTACACCATAAAATTTACCAAGCGCATTGTAATAATGATAGAGATCTCCTCCAACATTTGCATATCCCCAATTAAATAATGTCCCCATTACTTTATCGGCCCTTAAATCTGTTGGTTGAGAAGTAACAAATTCACTTGATAAATTATAAATTGACTTCCACTCAAAGGTGTCCGGTTCTAATTTTATTGTTCCATTTCCTGAAGTAGATACGTAAATACCATAAAAGTTGGGTTTATAAGGGTAGGTGTAAACAAAATCGGCTGTACCAGATAATTCTATACCAGAACCTTCCAACACATTATAAATAGGATTAAATTCTCCCCCTACTTTAGACACCATATCTAATCTTGCTCCATTATTGGTATCACTTAACAATAACCATCCTTCTGAAAAACCAGTTACTACCTTTAGTTTAAATTTTTTATGAACCTCTAATTCGGTTGTTAAGTCCTTTACTGTATAATAAAGTTCGTATTCACCAGGTGTTAATGTTACTCTTTCCAACAAATCTCTTTCGGTAGACAACTCAAAAACCTTATCTCCACCAATAACATTTAAAGTTTGGATAGCTTCCCACTTATAAGAATATTTTCCCTGTTCATTCTCATCTAAAGTAAAACTGAGTTCAGGAACAATATTAAAATAATCTAACTGAAGCACTTCATAATTGTCTGGCAATCCGTCAATACTAACCTCATTAATTTCTATATAATCATAGTTTCCTTCATCTTCCATACAAGCGGAAAACATCAAAACCATTACTAAAACAATAGCGTGTTTAAATTTTATATAATTTGACATATTCTTTAATTTTAAGTTATAAATAAGCAGCATAAGGCCCTAAAGTCATAGGCGTCCCGTCGTCTTCCAACACCGGTGTACCACGTAATTCCTGAATTGTTAAATACTGTTTAAACACCGATGCTGATGCACGAAATGTTAAATCGGTTTGCGGATTAACTTTATTCCAATCCGGAACAGGCACTTCTAACACCTCAGCCCACAGATAAAGTTTTTTCTCTGAATAATCGCCTAAATATGCTGTTGGCCAGTATTGAGGTTGCGTTAAAATATCTGAAACCGCAATTTCAAATTCAGTATAACTCACCAAACGATCTCCGTTAAGCACCTTGTTGGTTTCAAGTAAATTATTATTGAAATTTTCATTCTCTTCTAATTTCAATTTTAATGATAACTCCTGCTCTTTCATATCATCTGTTCTAAGCAGAGTTACCGGCAAATAACCATTAATACTGTCTGCCTTAATCACCACTTTGTCTGGTAATGTAAAATGTACACCTTCCTGAGCTGTAGAACTACTTAAAACAGAAACACTTACTTCTCTATCAAAATACTTAACTGAACCCTGTACTTTAATTGGAATTTCGTAGGTTAACTGCTTTACTTCCGGAAGTTCATAAGCAAAAGTTATTGAAGTGCTATCTATATAATCTGGATTAAGAACCAACGGGTTAAGACTTTCTACAGCCCATTTATAATAAATAACATCCTTCCCTTCAAAACCCATAATTTCGTCATTTCCACATGAAAGAAATGTTAGTACTACAGATAATGATACTGTAATTATTTTTATAATATTTTTCATATTCTGAAGTTTTATTAATTAGCGATAATCTGTTTCTGACAATGGCAGAGGCACGACGTATTGTGCTGCAGTCATATCAATTTCTGATGACGTCGTTCCACTTTGAATTGAAGACATATTCTTTCTTTTATAGTAAAAGAACAATTGTCCCTCGCCTATAAATTCCTTTCTGTATTCTTTAAATATTTCATTTTGCAAGTCAACACCCGGAATTAATTGCGTACCGTCACCTAAACCTCTTTCTTCTCTAACCGTGTTTAAATAATCTAAAGCCGTTTGCTCATCTTCCGCCGTTTCAGCCGCGATATAGTACATTTCACTTATGCGAATCAGGGGTTGCATAAACCTTGAGGTTTTATCTTTATCTTCTATATCTGCAAACTTGAAGAAGGTTTCATAGTCTTTTGAAGCTTCATTAGAAATAAACCATGAATACGAAAAACGATAGTCCTGATTGTAATTTTCAAAAACTTCACCTAAACGATCTCTTAAAGGTGCCAAAATATTATCATACTCAAGACTCGCATCAAAATAACGCGTTTGGCGATTGTAAAGTTCTGTATTGTCTAATGCAAAAAGAACTTCTGTTGAGAAAATACGATCAATATCGGCCCCTCCAGAAACAATTTCTTCATCAACTACCCATGGAAAAAACTCTGTAGCTTCGTCTATTACAGCGTTAGCCGCAACAAAAGCAGCCTGATTATTTTCGGCATATAAGTTAACTCGTGCCTGCAAGGCTTTAACTGCGAAATAGTTTAAACGTAAATTTCTGAATCTAAAAAAGTTAGCACTAAAGTCACTGCCAGCACTTCTCATAGAACCGTTAACTCTTACAGGATCTTCGGCCAATAATATTTCTGCTGAATCTAAATCGGCTAAAATCCTTGATATAACCTGCTCTGCAGTTAACATTTCTGCCATTTGCGCTTTAGATTCTGTGTAATACGGAATGGCATCGTCCTGAGCATTTGTACTATAAACAGGCCCGAATAATCGTAACAAATCGAAATGCAACATCGCTCTTAAAGCATAAGCTTCACCAGCTACAATACTCTTTCTTTCTGCACTCAAAACATCTGGGTATAACTCTAATCCCAGTAGTAAGTTATTAACATTTAAAATACTCGTGTATAAGTTAGTCCAAATGGCATCAAACTTACCTTGTACGCCGCCATCAGTATAACTATAACTGGCATAAGGGTATTTTGTATGTCTGGAGTCGATATTATATTGTTGCGCCATAATCTCAATGGTACTCATGGTTAAATCGCCACCATAACCGTTTTCTGAAACTATTTTGGCATACACACCATTTAAAGCAGTATAAAACCCTTCTTCGGTACTGAACAATTGTTCCTCAAGGAACTTATCTTCCGGCTGTACATCGAGGTAATCGTCACAAGACAAAAAACCTATACACAACCAAAGACATAAAATATGTTTTATATATGTTTTCATTTTCTTTTATATTTTTTTGTTAGAACCTTGCATTTAAACTGAATGACACATTTTGAGCAAACGGATAATCGATACCACGCTCCACCTTAACTGATGACAGACGGAATGTATCATTCATATAAGCATTAAGTCTTAACTGACTTAAACCTAAACTTTTAACAAAACCGGTATTACTGAAATCATAGCCTAAATTGATGGACTCCCCAATAAGTACATTTTCTCTTTGAATAAAACGCGAAGAGATTGGTGTCGCATCAAAATTGGTAATACTTTTAAACATGGCCTCATCTCCAGGTTCTTTCCAACGTTCGGTTAATGCTCTTAAATCCTGATTACTGAAATCGTACTTACGAATATTTTCAACCTTATTAAACAATGCAGTATTTAACACATCACCACCTACTCTATAACGGAAATTAACACCAATAGATAAGTTTTTAAAACGCAGATTACTACTTACAACTCCCTCTACTGTAGGTCTGGAATTCCCCATAACTTTTACGTCATCTGAATTGTAAACATAAGTTGGCACTCCATCTAAAGTTTGAAACACCTCTCTACCTGTTCCTGGATCAATACCTAAAGATTCTACCGCCCACATATCGTCTGGACTATAACCATCTGTGTAACGAATTAAACTTGCATTTTGACGTTCCTGATCGTTAAGCGATTCTAAAATATTATTAAAGCCCCCATATTCATTTTTAAGTGCGCTTGCCGTTAAGCCAAGCGTCCAAATAAAATTCTCTTTTGGATTATAAATTGGCGATACTCTTAAAATAGCCTCTATACCTCTTGTATCCATATAACCGGCATTAATAGGATATCCGTATACACCAGTTGATGATGGCAGGTCAATTTTAACTACTAGCGGATCTGTCTTTTTTGTATAGGCATTAAAAGTAGCATTAACTCTATTTCCAAACATGGTCATGTCTATTCCCACACTGGTTGTTAGGGTATTTTGCCATTGTAGGTCGGGGTTAGCCAAGGTATTCACGGTAACTGCCTGACCAAAAACATTTACATACTGCTCAAAACCATAAATTGTAACCGATGACAGATTTCCGAAACCTTGGTTACCCACAGAACCTATATTTCCTCTTAACCTTAACTGAGACATTACCTCTGGATTAATATTGAATGCACTATGTAAATTAACACCAGCACCAGCAGACCAGAATGGCGAATATTTCTCATTAGAGCCAAAGGAAGTAGACCCATCAAGACGATACGTTGCATCTAAAAAATATGTATTATCGAAAGCATAGTTTGCACTTGCCAATACATTTACTCTTCTATATTTACTTTGAGCCGTTGATGGCTTAGAATCTGGCTGATAACTAAAAGCATAAGCAGGATTACCATTTGTCCCTAAAGGAAATCCAACCGCTTTAACTGATAAGCGATCAAAACTTGTTTCTTCTACTTCACCACGAATATTTGTTGTGACACTGTGTTTTTCGTTAAATACCTGAGCATATGTGGCCATGGTATTTAATCTGAAATTAAAATTGTCTGTTCGTGTATTTGTGTAACTACCACGTTGTTTGTAATTGGCACCTTTGAAGTCTGTATGCTCAGGTGGTAAAAACACTTCCGTTGTTGTTATACCTTTACTAAGCTGAAGACCAGACTGTACTCTAAACTTACTATTAAAGGAATAAATAGCCTGAAGGTTGTTGGTAAGTAATAAATTATCAGTATTGTTAAGCACATTAAGTGTTCCGTTATACAAAGGATTATTGTAGCTTGTTCCAAACAACCCATCGATATCTAAAAACTTCGTAATATTTCCTTCTTCATCGGTTTTTCTGAAATAAGGATTGGCCTTCGCAAAATTTGAAAAAGAACCATAAGGCGATTCGTTTGAGTCGTACCCATTAACTCTTAATCGGTTGGTGATATTCAATTTATCTTTACGATAAGTTAAATCAATATTGGCTCCCCAGGTCTCTCGATTAGAACCCTTCATTACACCTTTAAGATTTCTATAATTCACGCCTACACCGTAGGTAAAAACATTATCCCCTCCGTCGGCATAAATAGAATGTCCTTGAGTAACCCCAACCTGTAATGGTTCGTTTAACCAATACGTATCCACACCTCTTTTTACTTCTGCCAGTATGGTATTATATCTTCTATCGAATATTTTTTGATCGGTTGCATCTGCTGAATAATATAACCCTGACAGTTTCTCATATTCAAGCTTTTGCTCGGCATCCATTAAATTATAGTCGGTTAAGTCTGGCATTTCTAATCGTAAATCGGCATTATACATAATTCTTAATTTTCCCGATTTTGGTTTTACTGTTTCCACAACAATAACACCGTTAGCTGCCTTTGCCCCATAAAGCGCCGTAGAGGATGCATCTTTTAAAATAGTAATAGATGCCACACGACTCATATCTAAATCTATAATTGCACGAAGGGTGGTTTCAAAACCATCTAAAATAAATAATGGCTGGTTTGGATTATTCCCAAATTCATCTCTTAAATTATCTGTAGACACACTGGTTTTTCCTCGAACTTCTATATCTGGAATTCTATTAGGGTTCGATCCTAAATTATTATTTTCTACTATAACGAACGAAGGATCTAAAGTTTTTAAACTTTCTATAATATTTAAATTGCCAATGGCTTTTAACTCTTCACCTGAAACTGTTGTTACAGCCCCTGTAAAACTTTCTCTCTTTCTTTCAACAATTCCGGTAACTACAACCTCTTCCAGTTCACTTAAATCCGGTTCTAGAACCACATCTATTTTAGTTTTTTCACCTACAACAATCTCTGTGGTTTTATACCCAATATAACTAAATACCAAAACGGTTTCATCGTCGGCATAAACAGCATATTGTCCGTCAAAGTCGGTTGTTGTTCCTTTGTTAGTTCCTTTTATTAAAATTGTAACTCCCGGAAGAGGCATTCCGCTCTGGTCTTTTACAACACCCCTAATGGTTTCCTGAACCAGTTTAGGTTTCTTTATTATGATGGTATTAAATTCAGAAATCGAAAAATTCAAACGATTTGAAATAATACATTCTTTTAATAAATCAACAATTTTAATTTTTCCTTTTTTAAGATGTACCAAAGACATGTTTTCAAACAAATCATCAGAATAGATAAAATTATAATCTGTTTGATGACTGATCATGCTAAAAACTTGATCTATAGTTACGGCTTTATCTTCATCTACCACAATTTTGGTATTCTGAGATAACGTATTTGAGGGCGCCAAACTAAAGACTGTAAAACACCAGGAAAAAATCAGAGTTCGCATCATAATTTTTAAACACCGTTTACCCAACAAGGCACGGAGGTTAATTAAGTTAATTTTCATAAATTTGCATGAATTAGTTAGTTAAACCTTTTTAATTAATTATTTTCAATGTATAAGGAGGGAGAAATATTCACGGTCCAAGGTTTATATTCTTTTCCCTCTTTTTTTTTATTTCAAAATGATTGTTTTTCCTTTTATTTCATAAGACTCAAGCTTTTCTGTAGTCTTTATTAATTCTAATATGATTTCTAAATTTTGTTTTCGGCTTAATTGCCCGTTAAACTTTTGATGTTTAATTGATTCTCCTTGAATAACAAAGTCCACATCATACCAACGCGACAATACCTTTATAATATCCAGCAATGGCTTTTTATTAAACATAAAGTCGCCATCAATCCAGGCTAATTCGGCATATACATCGGTGATTGTTTTACTAATTTCTTTAGTTTTTGTATTAAAAACAGTCTGTTCTCCTGGCTCTAATAAAAATGTTCCGTTCTCACTTTCAACTTGTACTTTTCCTTCAGCTAAAGTGGTATAAATAAAGTCCTCATCTTTATATGCCTTCACATTAAACTTTGTACCAACAACTTCTATGCTTTGACTATTATTCAATACAAAAAACTTGCTTCCCTCATTTTCATCACTTGATGATACTTCAAAATAAGCTTCCCCATAAACAAGTTCTACTTGTCTGGTCCTTCCTTTTATAAAGTTTACAGGATATTTTATTTGAGTTTCAGAGTTTAACTGAACCTTAGTACCATCAGAAAGTTCCATAGAAAACTCGCCGCCTCTTGGTATGCTTAAGGTATTGTAAACAACAACATTGTTTTTCTTAGCCTGCGATTTGTAGACTATTTTTTCGCCGTTACTAACAATGTTTTCTTTCTCATAATTAGCTCCGTTTTCTAAAGCGATTTGAGTGCCATCATCTAAAGTTAAAATAGCTTTATCTACTCCAGGTAAAATTTTAGTCGTTACAAATTCTTGTGAAGATGATGATTCTTTTAAAAGCTTAGTAAAAACCGGAACGCTAAGTAAAATAACTACCATCGCTGCAACAGCATATTTCCAATATGATGATGTTTGGTTTTGAGAAGCTTTTATTTTTTCCTCAAGAAGTTCCCAGGCAGCGTCTTTATCAATATCGATATCATTTATTGAATCTGAATAGTTATTCTTGACGTGTTCGAAATAATCCCGATGTCTTTGAGATTCCTGATACCAAGATTCAAACTGAATGTTCTCCTCCTCTGTTATGGTATCGTTTAGTTTTTTAATGATTAATTTGAATTCCATTTGTTTGGTTTAATGTCTTCGTTTAACACTACGACAACACAACCTTAACAATGGGTGACAAATTTTTATAATTTTTTAACAAAAATGTTAAAAACTTTCATTTATCTCTTCAAATCGAGTAAAACTAAAACAACTGTAATCATTTCTGTAATTTTTATTTTTGATCGCTTAAGCTGCGTTTTTACCGTGTTTACAGAAACACCAAGCTCTTCAGCTATTTCAAGGTAAGTATAATTTTGAATAAATTTTAAACGGACTATTTCCTGCATTTTTTCGGGAAGCGAATCGATAATTTTTAAAATTTGATGATATATAATTTTTTTATCATCTTCTGAAGCAGTTTCAACAACATGCTCTGAAAACAATTCTATATTAAATTCGAGTAATTTAAAATTATCAGTAATCTTTATCGATTTTAAATAATTAAAACAACGATTTCTAACCATTGTGTAGAGATAACTATTTAGCGAAGTGTGCACGTCCATTTTAGAAGCATTTTCCCAAATGTAGATAAATACCTCCTGTACTAAATCTTCACTCGCGTCCTTATCAAATAAAAAGCCATTAGCATAAGCTACCAAGCCATTATAATGACTATCGAACAAGTTTTTAAAAACTTGTTCATCTTTATTTCTTATGCCTTGTAAAATAAGGTTCATCATCTTGACTTAGAGCGAATTTAATTATAAATCTAATAAAAAAATCTTACATAAAACAAAACGGCAATTCAAATGAATTGCCGTTTTGTTTTTGTTTTTATTTTAAGATTTCACAATATCTAATAATTTGTGAATTGCTTCTTTATTTGATGGTCTTGGCGCATCGAAATCTACAATATTACCTTGCGGATCGATTAATATAAATCTTGGAATGGAATTTATATTATAGGCCAAAGCAAACTCAGATTTTGTAGCATTTGGAGCCAATATTTGTACTCCAGACATATGTTTATCTTTCACCATTTTGCTCCATTTTTCCTTATCTGATGGTTTATCAACAGACATACTAACAAAAACGATATTCTCATCTTTATACTCCTTTTCCAATTCTTCTAAATAAGGAATTTGAGCCTTACACGGTGTACACCAGGTTGCCCAGACATCTATAAACACATACTTACCTTTAAAATCTGAAAGCGATGTTTTAGAGCCATCATAATTTTCATAATCAACAAATTCAGGAGAAACGCTCCCTTTATCTAACTTTGTGGCAAAACTATGTTCTTTCTCATATTTTGAAGTAATATTTTTAATATAGCGCTCTGTAAAAGTATTTTCTTTTTCTATTTGCTCTGGAGTAATAGTTTTATAGGAATGCAAAGCAGTATTTAAGGTTCCTCTTAACGTATTAACATGTTCTTCAAATTCAGCTTCATCAAAACGATACCAAATTTTAGGGTCGAAACCTATATCAGAGCTGATAATTCTGTATTTCTCACTTTGATAATTATTATAATCAGCAAAGTCATTACTAAACTTTATTGTATTTTTAAAATCACTTGCATCTACCTCTAAATAAATATTGGCTCCATTCTCGGCATATAATTTAGTCATCACCTGATCTTCGTTTAATAACATTTGAAAATCTGATTTACCGGACTTCACAGCGAACGTATCTTTAAAGGTTCCATTTTCCTGAATGGTAATTGTTTTATTATCACCTCCCATAGTATAAAGCGTAACCTCTTTAGATTTAGCATTATGTATAGTTCCTGATATTTCAACAAAATTAGGATGTGACCGATTTGCTTTGCAGGCAAACACACCACCTACCACAATTAATAATGCTAAAGTTTTAATTTGGTTCATTTTAATTCTAAATTATCTTTTCTGTTTTTAAATATATATCTATTTCTTTTCTATTTCGATTCACCTCTGTTTTTTTCAAAAGTTTTATCAAAACCTTCTCTAAATCGTTCCCATTCACTTTCGGTAAAATGAGGCTTAACCTTCCTTAAAAATTTATTAAAACCAGAAATATCATTATTACTCGCAAAAACCTTTGCTTTTAAGTTCACTGTAGAAGCGATATAGTTTCGTACAGGGACATGTCCATAAGCACTGGAAAGTGACGATGCATTTTCTATAATATAATCGGTATATTCACCTCCAATTCGTAGACCTGTAATGATTAAAAATGGTATTTCTTCACTTAAATTTTTCTGAGATTTTAGATACGCATCGACCACCTCGAAAGGCACTTGTCGTTTGTTCTTTAGGTATGCATCATTGTAAAATTCGGGGTACTCTCCTTCTAAAGCTTTTGAATACGCTTTAAATTGCTTTTTACTCTCATTAGACTTTGCCAATTCTAATACCGCGACTAATTCCTCTACACCATGATACCCTGAAGTAACCTCTATAGTATTCCCGTTAGCATCTAAAACAATAAACGAAGGAAACCCTGTGACACCATATTTTCGGGCAATTTTTTTACCAATATCTTCCTTAAAAATATCTGATTTAAAAGCGATAAACGATGTATTTAACACCTCAACCACTTTAGAGTCTGGAAACACTTTATCGTCCATTTGCTTACAAGGAAAACATCCTGTAAAATACAAATCGACAAATATTAATTTGTTTTCTTTTTTGGCTTGTACAAGTACTTCTTCCCATGATGCTTTATAAAAATTTGTTTGGGCAGAATTTAATAACGGACTAAACAATATAAATATAAAAACAAGACCTTTAATAATGGTTTTCATAAATTTTATTCGATTTTTTTGAGCCAAAACTTCAAATATTAACATAAAGGGTTGATTATTAAAACCAACCCTTTAATAATTTATCTTATTCTATAATACTTATCGCTGTCTGTATGCCACGCTTTTTACTTTACCAAATCCTGAATAAGAACTCACTAAATTTAATGGGTTATCAAGATTTTGAACATCATAGAACTCTAAAGTTCCTTCTATTCCATCATGACGACCAACAATTAAATGGTTTTGCATTTCTACGTACGATGTATTTACCTCTCCTGCGAAATCATGAAATTTAAGCAAGGTTATCTCATCGCTACCAGCGTCTAATTCTAATCGCACCTCAGGTGTTACCTTAGTCCAGTCGTATCTATACACTTTAGAGCCGATATTGTAGTAAATATATCCATAAACTGGATTTATAGCAATATGTTCTGCCTGAGCAAACGGCGCTTCTTCATCACCTGTTATTTCTTCATAGTAAGTTTGAGACGAATTACCAATATTAAAGTTGGCTAAGTAATGTTTAGAAGTAGCTGGATCTTTTAGTATACTAAACACATAATTTCCTTTTAACCCAGAATAATCATTACTTGTCATATAAACAAGATCCATTCCTGTGTCATTGTAGTTGAATTTAGTAGATCTCGATGCGGGCATCGTATACATAGCCCCTCGGTAAGCTCTTACATAACGCTTATTGGTTGTATCATATAAAGCTGCAAACGTTTGATAACCTTTTCCCATCATTGGAGATACATCAAAACGCTCTCCTGCAATAGTATTTAGTGGACTACTATAGGCTCTTTGCATACTAAAGTTATAAAAATAAACATTGTTATCAACCAAGGCAAAGCTGCTAAGCCCTACTGGAGACTCTAATGCATCCAACTCCAAATCTTCTGGTTGTGGACTTTGAAACTCCGCCGATACACGCATTTCTGGCGACCATTCAAAGGTGTCCGGATCTACTCTGGTTGTTCCATTACCTGTGGTAGACACATAAACACCATAAATAATCTCTCCCGTAGTCATATTCCTAGTAAAAGTGTAGCAATTCATGAATTTTGCTTCTCCACTAAGTTCTAAACCATTTTCTGCAAACACATCATAAAAAGGCTGATATTCTCCATTATACAAGGAAATCATGTCTACTCTTGGATTTTGGTCGGTATCGCTTAACACCAACCAACCTTCGTAAGTAGTATTAATCACTTCCAAGTTAAAATCGTATTGAGTTTCAATTCCTGTTTTTTCATCGGTAACAAAATAGTAACCAATATATTCCCCAGGTTTTAAATTAATAACTGCATCAAGATTTTTGGTTGTTCCCAACTCGGTTGCTTGTTGCTTTCCTGAAGCATCTGTAACGGCAACCCATCTATACGAATACTCACCTGCACCGTCTACATCTATACTGAATTTAACTTCAGGATTTATAACTAGGTTTGTAAAACGTTCTACGGTATAATCTTCGCTTACAGCATTAATTTCTACTTCATTAATATCTTTATAATCGTAATTCCCTTCATCGTCCATACAAGATACTCCCAATGTTAAGGCACCTGTTAGAGCAAGAAAATGTAATTTTATTTTATTTAATCTCATAATTTTTTAAATATTATGTAATTCAACAACTTATTAAATTGAGTAAGCATTATCTCCAACTCTCATCTCACTACCATCGGCCTCCATAACAGGATCGTTAGCTGCTCGACGTTCATCTAAATAATCTCTTAAAATTCTTGTGTCGGCAAATAACCCAGAAGGTGTGGCATATCCTGAAAAGAAGCTATCTAGAGGTTTGCCTGTTAATTCAACTAACAAATAAATTTTTCTTGAAGACCACTCTCCCAAATAGTTATCATATATAGACACCCAATAGGAAGGCTTAGTTAAAATATCAGAAAATGTAATTTCGAACTCCGTAAAACTTAATGGACGATCTACATTATGATATTCTTCTGTTGTATAAATATCTGTACCAAAATATTGGTTTGGTAACAACTTAAAACTTACAGATTTAATTTCCTCTCTTAAAGAAGCATCTCTAAATAAGGTAACTGGAATATAAGCTCTAACTGAATCTGCTGGTAATACCACCGAAGTAGGCATTGTAAAATTCACACCTTCTTCGGCTGTAGTTTTATCGCTTAAAATCTTTATATTAACTGTTCTGTCCATTTTAGAAGTATATCCTAAAATTTTAACAGGCACATTAATAATGGTATCTGTTACCGACTGATCAAATTGCACAAAAGAAAAATCTAAACTATCTAATGTTTGAGTATAATTTTCTCTTCCTTCTTTAGCCCATTCAAAATAAACATTGCTAACAAGTGTATCGAATTCCTGTAGTTCATCTTTAGCACAAGCCACTAAACTAAGAAGTGTGCTGCACGCTAAAATTGATATATAAATATATTTTTTCATCTTCTTAAATTTTAATTACGGTAATCAGTTTCAGACAATGGTAATGGCACCACATATTGATCGGCTCCCATAGTATAAGGAGATACACCTTGTGTTCCACTATTTATAGTTGGTACATTTAAGCGTTTGTAGTAAAAGAACAACTGACCTTCACCGTAAAACTCTTTTTTATACTCCTTAAAAATTTCGTTTTGTAAATTGCTAGGCTCTATATCTCCTGCTACACCTCTGTTAGCTCTAACCGTATTTATGTATTCAGCAGCTACCGCAGGGTCTGGCTCTGTTTCTGCCGCTATATAATACATTTCAGTCATTCTAATTAATGGCTGTTTAAACCTAAAATCTGAATGATCTTTATTTGCTACGTCAGCGTATTTATAGAATAAATGGTACGCTCTACCTGATTGTGGCACAATCCATGTAGTTGTAAATCGGTAATCTTGCAAAGTCTCAAAGGTGCTTAACAAAATACTATAATCTGCTGTTAAAACATCTTGATCTCTATTAGTGGTAAAATAATCAATTTGTCTACCATAAAGGTCTGTATTAATTAAACCAAAAATTACTTCTGTAGAAAATGTACGATCAGGGTCATTACTATCAAAAACTTTATCTTCATCTGTCCAAGGGAACCATTGAGACGCATTATCTATAATATATTTGGCGGCTTGTAAAGCTTCTGTTTTATTTCCTGCATATAAATTTACACGAGCCTGTAATGCTTTCACAGCATAGTAATTAAAACGATATTGTCTTAATTGATTTAATTTGTCCGCTTCTGATTCTAAAATTTCTAAACCTGGATCACCAAAACCATACAAATCTGCAGGACCTTCACTAATAATAGCATCGTTTTCTAAAAAGGTTTCTGCTAACTCCAAATCCGTTAATACCAATTTTATAACTTCACTTGCCGATAAAAATTCTAGGGTATTTCCAGAGTTATCTAAAGAATAAGGTATAGCTTCCTTCTCTGGGCTTACACTGTATACAGGTCCATACAAACGTAATAAATCAAAGTGCAACATTGCACGAAGGCCATAAGCTTCGCCTTTAACAATATTCTCCTCTTCTACTGTTAATACGCCCGGATACATTTCTAATCCTGTTAAAAAATTATTTAATGCTAAAATGGTGGCATATTGCGTAGACCAAATACTATTAAATGCACTTCTTGCTTTAGGATCTTCATAATCGTAATGAGCAATCCCATACCAAGAATGATTCTCTCCAGGTGTTTTATACTGCTGCCCTAATAAATCTACCGCACTCATGGTTAAATTTCCTCCATAAGTTTCTGGGCTCGCCATGTTTGTATAAATACCATTTAAAGCAGCTAGTATTGATTTCTTAGACTCAAACACTTGTTCTTCTAAAAACTTGTCTTCTGGTTTTATATCCAGATAATCGTCACAAGACACTAACACAACAAGCATTATTAGTGTTATAATATGTTTTATATATACTTTCATAATATATCTGTTTATTCTTTTTTTAGAAATTAGCATTTAAACTAAATGATATCGATCTGGCAAACGGGTAATTTATACCGCGCTCAGATTGAATTGATGACACACGGAAAATATCGTTCATGTAAGCGTTTAACTGTAAACGCTCCAATCCAATACTACGCATCCATGCTTTATTTCTAAACTGATATCCCAAATTAATAGATTCTCCAATAAGCACGTTTTCTTCCTGAACAAAACGAGAAGACATATTAACTCGCGTAAAATTGTCAATAGCCTTAAATAAAGTTACGTCCCCAGGATTTACCCATCTTTCGGTTAAAGCTCTTAAATCTTGATTATTTATAACATTAACTTTAGATATGTTTTCTACTTTGCTGTATAATGCATTATTAAACACATCACCTCCTAAACGGTATCTTAAATTCACACCCACAGTTAAATCTTTATATCTAAAGGTGTTTCCTATTACACCTTCAACAGATGGACGGCTATTACCTACCTTTTTAATATCACTAGCGCTATACTCGAAAGTAGGGAGACCTTCTTTTGTTAAAAACACTTCTTCTCCGGTTGCTGGGTCTATACCCAAAGATTCTACAGCCCATAAATCGTCTGGACTATAACCATCATAATAACGTTGTAAAGAATTATTTTCAGTCGCCTCGTCATTTAACTTTTGTAGAATATTACTGAAATTATCATATTTACTGGTTACGGTTGCAGTATTTACACTTACCGTCCATATAATCTGATCTTTAAGATTATAAACAGGAGAGAATCTCACCATACTTTCTATACCTGTTGTATTCATTAATCCCGCATTAATAGGGTATGATACAATTCCTGTAGATGATGGCTTATCTATTTTAACCACTAAAGGATCGGTTAATTTTTTATAAACATTAAACTGTGTAACGATTCTATTTTTCAATAATGATGCCTCAATACCAAAACTGTAATCCAATGTTTTTTGCCATTCTAAATCTGGGTTAGCTAAGGTTATTAAATCTAACGACTGGCCAAAATTATTAACACTTTTAAAGAAGTTATAAATACTTGCATCAGACAAATTACCAAAACCTTGATTTCCTGTTTGACCAACACTACCTCTCAATCTTAATGAAGACACATAATTTTCATCTAAGTCAAATTGATTCGCTAAGTTCCAACCTGCCCCAGCCGACCAGAATGGTGTGTATTTATTGTTTGCTCCAAAAACTGTAGATCCATCTAAGCGGTAGTTTACATCAAAGAAATACATTTTGTTATACTCATAGTTAGCACTACCTACAACATTTACTCTTCTATAAACATTTGAGGTATTTGAAGGTGAAGAATTATTCTGGTAACTAAAGGAATAACCAGGATTACCATTTGTTCCTAACGGAAATCCTTCGGCAGCCATGCTTATCCGTCTATTATCACTTTCTTCGACAGATCCTCTTAAGTTGGCCGTAATTCTATGTTTATCGTTAATAACTGTAGCATAGGTAGCCATGGTATTTAAATTATAGCTAAACTGCTCGGTTTGATTAAATTTATAAGTACCTGCCTTAGTAAAAGCTGCTTTCGCAAAACTTGTATGAGATGGATCTAAGAATACTTCGCCTGTTGTACTAGACTTATTGATTTGCAATTGTGTAGTTAAACGTAACTTAGGATTAATCGTTAATATTGCTTGTAAGTTGTTTGTTATTTGCGTGTTCTTAGTTTCATCATAAGAATTTAAACTCGCATTGTACAAAGGGTTTCCTATTAATGGTTTTAACAAACCATCATCACGTGTTTCTCCAACCCAATAATCGTTGATATCTAAATATTTAGGAATACTTCCGTCCTCATTATATTTTCTGAAATAAGGATTCGCTTTTGCGAAATCTGAAAATGACCCGTAAGGCGACTCGGCGGCATCATATCCATTAATACGTAAACGGTTGCTAATATTTAACTTTCCTTTTCTGTAGGTCAAATCGAAATTGGTTCCCCAGGTCTTACGCCCAGAACCTATCATAACACCTTCCTGGTCTCTATAATTTACACCAACACCATAAGTAATGTTTTCTGCTCCTCCGCTTATATATAATGAGTGCGCCAAAGAAGTTCCTACCTGTACTGGTTCGTTTAACCAATAGGTATCTACACCACGTTCTATTTCAGATAAAATATTGTTATACTGCTTATCTAATTCAAACTGACCAATATAGTTTTCTGTATTCGAGTATGTCCAATATCCAGCTAATCTTTCATACTCTAACTTTTCTCTGGAATTCATTAAGTTATAACCACTTAAATCTGGTGCTTCAATTCTAAAATCGGATGTGTAATTAATTTTTAATTTTCCAGCAACTGGTTTTACAGTTTCTACGACAATCACCCCGTTAGCGGCTCTTGCACCGTATAAAGCAGTAGATGCAGCATCTTTTAAAATAGTAATCGATGCCACTCGATTCATATCTAAATCGATAATATTTCTTAAAGTGGTTTCGAAGCCATCTAACACAAATAATGGCTGATTAGGGTTTCCTCCAAATTCATCGCGAATATCATCAGTAGAGATACTTGTTTTACCACGAACCTCAATATCTGGTAAACGGTTAGGGTTAGACCCTAAAGCATTATTCTCAACAATAACAAATGAAGGATCTAAAGTCTTCAAACTTTCAATAATATTTAAATTACCTATAGCTTTTAAATCTTCTCCTTTAACTGAAGTTGTTGCTCCTGTAAAGCTTTCTTTCTTACGCTCTACAATACCAGTAATAACGACTTCTTCTAATGCACTTACTTCTTCTTCTAAAGTAACATCTAATTTTGTTTTGCCTTTAACCTCTAATTCAACAGTTTTATATCCTATATAGCTGAATACTAATATTGACGAATCATCCACTGTTAATGCATAATTTCCGTCAAAATCTGTTGTGGTTCCATATTTTGTACCTTTTACGATAACGGTAACACCAGGAAGTGACATTCCACTTTTATCAGTAACAACACCAGATACTTTAATTTCATTTTCAAAAGATGCTGTATATTTCGGACTGATTAAAATAATACCATCCTCTGTTCTTTGAACATTATAAGTGTTCCCTAACAAAGTATATAAAGCATCTATAACATCAGCATTATTAAAATTAGCAGAAACTATGCGGTCTACATTTACTTCTTTATCACTGTAAAAGAAGTCTACATCTGCTTCCTTTTTAATTTCTTTTAGTGCATCATGCAATGTAACTTTCCCCATTTTAATGGAGATTTTCTGAGAAAAAGAAAAAGCAGTGATACTGAAAAATGCGATACATAACATGAGAGAACGTTTCATGAACCGTATAATTAAAGGGTTGAGTTTACTGAGTAACCTACAAGTTGTTGTGGTTAACTTTTTTTCCATAAATTTGTGTGTTTAGTTAATTAATTGAGTTTTAATAGTTTTTTATTAGCTAACAAATACTTACATGGGGAATGTTGCAGCATTTCCCATTTTTTTTGCTGCTAATATTACTTGGTTAGCGTTATTTCATACTTTTCTGTTTTGTTATTTTTAGTTATTTTATAATTGACTTTAGTGGTTTTACTTATCATATTTAGCAAATAGTCTACCTGCTTATTTTTATACGCTACACCGGTAAATGTTTCGCTTTTTAAGCTTTCATTTTCTATAATAACATCTACATTATACCAACGACTCATTTTTACAAGAATTTGTTCTAAACTTTCTCGCTCGAAATAGAATTTACCTTCTTTCCATGCCGTGTAGACTTGAGTATCTACCGAAGCCACATCTATACTTGGATTCATCTTTTCAATTACGGCACGTTGTCCAGGTGCTAATATTGTACTACTTTGATCCTTTAAATTTGAATTTAATGCAATGCTTCCTTCCACTAATGTTGAAGAGAAATATTCATCATCGTCATAAGATGATACATTAAACTGTGTACCAAGAACAGTGATATCTGCCGAATTGGTTTTTACTATAAAAGGACGCTTGCTTTTAGTCACTTCAAAATAGGCCTCTCCTTTTAAAGTTACCACACGTTGATCTCCAACAAAACGTTCTGGAAACTCTAACGATGTTGCCGAATTTAACCACACCTTTGTCCCATCAGGTAATTTTATTTGATACACACCACCAACTGGAACATTTAATGTGTTTATTTTCGGCTGTTCGGTAATTAATTCTTCCTGATTTGTTAATGCATCATACACTAAACCTTCTTTTGTATTTTGAATACTTGCAAGCTCGTCTTTCGAAATTAATTCGTCCTGATGAGCCGCCAAATCTACAACGCTACCATCAGATAAAACCAATGTTGCCTTTTGATCACCCGGAAGGATTTCCTTTAGAGCATTTTCGACAATAACCTCTTCATTTTTATACGTCTCATTATACACACCAATTCCAACGGCAATAAATAAAATTAATATTGCAGCATACTTAAATACCGTTTGAAGCTTAAATACTTTAGGCTCCTTACGTATTTTATTCATTAAAGTTTCGACCGTAGCTTTAGTATTCGGATGATTTACACTATAAGTAATAGCATAATTCGTCTTCACAAATTCTTTAAAGATTTGCTTATTTTTCGAATCTTCCAACCATTTTGAAAGCTGTCTTAATTCCTCTGGATTAGCCGATTGCGATAAATACTTTAATAATATATCTTCTATTTCTTTAGACATGTATTTCTACGTTGTTTTTTTAATTAATACTCAACAAAAATTACCCACCCTTGCTTTTATTCTTTCTTTTTTTACTTTTTATTATTTTTTTTGTGACATTTACGAAACATTTCCTTTTTTTTGACACAAACTATTTAATGTCTGCATCACATGAGCATAATATAAATTTAATCCTTCTACTCCAAAAAGGAGATGAAGAGGCCTTTACCAACCTTATAAACACCTACCACAAGCCTCTTTTTATTTATGCACTAAATCTATGTAAAGATCATGATACAGCAGAAGACATTGTTCAAAATACATTTTTAAAAACCTGGAAATACAGAAAAAAACTAAACCCTGATTTACCAATAAAAAACCTGTTATATAAATCTACCTTTAACAATTTTATTAGTCATTACCGCAAAGAAAAGCCTTTTCAATCAATAGAAGACACTTATATTGAAGCTATAAACGAAACAATTGATGAAGATAATGGGGAAATGTTAGCTAAAAAAATAGCGATGGTTACTCAAGGGATCGAGGAACTTCCAAAAAAATGCAAGGAAATATTTTTACTGAGTAAGCAGGACGGATTGACCAATATTGAAATTGCAGAATACTTAAATATATCGGTAAAAACGGTTGAAGGCCAGATTACAAAAGCCTATCGCATTTTAAGAGACTTAATAGGAAGTCAGTTAAAGGAAATACTGTTTATTCTATTCGATATTATGAAATAATACTATTTCGCAATTTCATTCTCAATTAACTTTTCTAATTCCTTTATACGTTTCACTTTTTTAGGCTTTCTGTACTTTTTAGCAAACTCGGTGAGGTATTTGTGATCTTTCAAAAATGTTATCTGCATTTTATTCCACTCCTCAACATCCAGATTAAACCCCTGATTATTCAATTCTTTTAAAAGCTGATCTCCGGTAACATAAAAATCTCTTCTTCCCAGATAATCCAAATCTGAATCACATATTATTTTTTCCAAGTTAGTTTTTGGAGATTGTGGCACTTTGGTGGCCAAAATCAATCCTTTAACAATTTTAATATCTTTTTCAGAGAAGTTGTACTGATGCATTAATCGCTTGGCTATAACAACACCTTTTTCTTCATGATTTTCTCTTCCAACGGTAAAGCCAATATCATGAAGTATAGCTCCTATACGTAATAATTTAGCATGATGATTATCAATTTTTTGTCTTCGAATATATTTATTGACCACGTTAAGAACATCAAGCGTATGAATAATATTATGATAACAAAGTTCTTCAGGTAATTCTGTGTTTAAAATATGTAGAGCATGTTTTCTTAATTTTAAGTAGCCTTTCATACGCTATTGCTTTATTCTCCAATAATCATTGGATTCAACAAAGATTGAATTATAATATTTTTCCTATTAAATATAATAAATTATTTAAACAGCAGTCCTATTCAATTGAAGCCGATCTAAAAATCCCTGATCTTTTATTCCGTTTACGAAAAACATTTTCATAATTCCACGGTTTTTCACTTCAATCTCACCCCGATATTTACAGTCGAAAACGTCTTTAACAATGTCATAAGTGTTTTCAGAAATATTAATTCTACCGGGTTCTGATAGCGACTCCATTCTTGAAGCTACATTTACAGTATCTCCCCAGATATCGTAAGCGAACTTATGAATTCCAACAACTCCGGCAACTATGGGTCCGGTATTAACACCAATACGAATATCGAATGTAGTTACGTTTTTTCCGGCATTTCGTTTCGATTCATCAATAAACTGCGCAATTTCGAAAGCCGCCATAATAACTTTAAAAGGATGATCGGAGGTTGGGAATGGCAAGCCTCCTGCACACATATAGGCATCACCAATAGTTTTTATTTTTTCGATGCCATATTTTTCCATGATTTCGTCAAACTTAGAAAAGTAATAATCTACACTATTTACAAGGTCTTCCGGAGACAAATCTTTAGCAAAATAGGTAAAACCTTTAAAATCGGTAAACAATACTGTAACAGATTCAAACTTCTTAGCTTCTACTTTACCTTTTTCTTTTAGCTCAACTGCCGTTTCTTCAGGAAGAATATTGTGTAATAAATTTTCTGATCGTTTCTTCTCCTGCTCAATAATTAGATTTGTTGCCTTCACAAACTTATAGCGTTTATATAGTCCCACCGCTGATATAAATACAACGAGAATAGTTAACAAAGAAACCAAAATAACACTTTTTTGTCTTTTTTGCTTGAGCTGCATAATTTCTGAATCTTTCTCTAAAAGACCAATTTGATCTTCCTTTTTCTCTAAATCAAAATCAAACTGAAGTCCTCTTATTTTATCATCTGTTTCTAGGTTAAATAAAGAATCTTTTTTAGCTACGTATAATTCATTGTAGTAGTAAGCTTTTTCAAAATCACTATTCATCGCATAAGTACTCGACAAACCTTTGTATATATCTCTCAACTCATCGTTAGCCTCAATACTTTTTGCTAAGGCTTCTGCCTCTTTGTAGGCTGCAACAGACTTTTTAAAATTTTCCTTTCTATAAACTTCTCCTAAAGCATCTAAGGCCTGAATCTGAGATAGTAATAACTCATTGGATTTTGAAATCTCATAAGCATCATTAAAATTTTGTATTGATTTCTTAATCTCATTTTTCTTTAATAATACTTTACCAATTTTAAGAAGATTGTCTACACGTTTAGAAACAATGTTATTAATAACCAAAGCTTCCTGATAATAATAAAGTGCTTCATCATATTGTCCTTTTTTATAGTATACTTCTCCAACTCCCATTAAGTATCCTATTAAAAGTTTGGAATCATTATCATTAACATTTTGCTTATAGTCATTAAACTTATTGAAATACTCCAATGCCTTATCATAATTCCCCATTTCTGCATAGAGCCCTCCAATATTTAACAAAGTTTGAGCTACATTATAATTGTCTTTAATTTTCTCCGAAATACTTAAAGAACGTAAATAATAATCCAATGCCTTAACATTTCCTCCCTGACTATAGTAAATAACTCCCAAATTATTTACTACTGTAGCCATACCAATTGTATCATTAATAGATTCAAATTCCTTTAATGATTGCGTCCAGGAATTAAGTACATCAAGATACTTCCCTTGATAAAACTGAGTTAGTCCTATATTTTTTAATGAATAAGCCACTCCCCTCTTATAATCTATCTCAATAGACAAATCATTAGCTTTCTTTGCAGCTGAATAAGATTCGTTAAAATCACCTATACCGATTAATTCCTTACTTAATTCATTTAAAGCAATAACCACTGTGGTATCCTTAACACCTGAGTTAACAATTCTTTTAAGACTATCTATAGAACTATTTTGGCCGAAACCTGAATAAGCTAACAGAAAAAACACACAAATAAAAAGTAACCCTTGCCTTAAATTCATAGAAACATTTATTCTTTTAAAATATTATAGGTTCTTATCTCTGATTCGCTGGCTACCTTAACAACATACAGACCTGTTGGTAAACTTGACATATTGATTTCCTTAGTACTAAGAGGGCTATCAAATGTTCCTGCATCGATGACTACAAATCCGTACATATTAATTACCAAAACTGAAACATTACTCTCCATAATATTCTGCTCAATATAGAGCGTGGTCGAAACTGGATTTGGATAAACGGAATATGCTCCATCCAGTTTAGCATCACATTTACCGCTTTCACTAGTAGATGCCGAGGATACCGAACTTTTTTGTGTACCATCATAGGTTGTTAGACTCCAAACCAATTGAGTCCCATCAAATTGAATCTCAAATATTCCTTCTCCTGGCATAAATACCGTTGGTAAAACACCACTATGAGGAGCACCTGTTAGCTTATTATCTTCTCCTTCATTAACATATACAGGATAATTATTATCATTTTCATATCTGTAAACTACTGTATATTTTAAATTACCTATAGCATTCGGATCGTAAGCAACACAATCGGCATAAGTTCTTACCTTTCTATTGCTATCTGAAGGGTTCACGAATACATGAGATGTATTGGAAATTATAATGTAATTTTCAGGTTCTGTTATTTTAATATAATACGATCCAGGAATACTGGTATCGTTAAAACTATTACCTGTATCATCTACAAAATAATAAGGCACACCACTTGGAAAGACCGTGCTTTCATCATCACCGGAGACAAAGCCATCAAATTCGAAAGCTAAATCGGGGTTTTCACCTTGAAGTACAACAGAATCATCAGGAGAAATAATAACATGAAGTGTTGCAGGGGTTATGGTTAAAGCGCCATAGGATTCATCATACAAAGAATTTATAACGTAATTTTTAGGATCTCTTATTTTAATCTGATATTCACCTAATGTACTAAGCTCTGACAATTCAAACTCCTGATTATCTTTCACAAAATAGAATGGCACGCCATCAGGAAAAACAATTTCAACAGACTCCATAGCTTCACCTTCAAATGCCCAACCATCAAATGTTGTAATATCCAAAAGCATGGCTTCAGTCAAATCAGTTCCATAAGGAATGGAAATGTTTTCTGTACTTACATTTAAATCCTTAGGATTAATAATAACATTCCCTATGCCATACGTAATATTAAAGTTTGCCGACATTTCATTCAAAAATGCTCCTGGATACACATAATTCTTATCTTCCTCCGTTGTTACATCTATACCAGTTAACATATTTAAAGCATAAATTTCAGAAATAGCCCGTTCATCATCAGTCCCATCTTCAGGAGGCGCATCCTCAGCATCTACTATTGTAAACACCTCAGCATACCCTTCATAAGGCCTCTCCGGATCATCTGAACTTACTAAAGCCTGAAATTTACTAACCAATGCCTGAAATTTATTTTCTATACCTAACTCCACATCGCCAGCAAATAAATCTTCAGCGCTTACCAAAGCTTGAAACTTACTCACTAAAGCCTGAAACTTACTTGTTGTTCCACTATCAAAATCTTCGCGTGCATCTATATAGTTAGTAAAATTATCATTATCTAAACTTATCACACTCATTCCACTAACTAATGCCTGAAATTTATTTTGAATAGTACGTCCGGAAGCACTCCAACTACCTCCATTTAAAAAGGTCATATCATAATTACTAACTAAAGCTTGAAACTTACTAACTAAAGCCTGAAACTTACTAGGAATACCATCCTTAAAATCACTGGCATGGGTTTCATCAATCAATAACCTAAATCCTTCTTCATCAGATATTCCTGTTCCATTAAATTGATAATTAAATCCAATAGTAATTGGATCCCCATAAGTATACTCTACATCTTCAGGCGTAATTGTTAAATCTTTTTTAGTAATCGTCAAATACCCTATTTTACCTATTTCCGGATCTGAATCGATATAGCCTGAAACGAAGTTTACCTGATATTTCTCGGATAACTCAGTAGATAACTCTTCTGCAAATGATGGTGTTATCACATAATCAAAAACAATGGGATATTCTCCTAATGCCAATTTTTCGTCCGCTCCCGAACTTAACACGACTTCAGGAAATCCTAAAGCTGCCATAATCTCAGGAAAAGATAAGGTTGAATCACCAATATCTTCAGGAGGCAGACCTTGAACATAATATGATAAACTAATATCCTGACCATATTCAAAAATAGCATTATTTGGCACAATATTGATAGCATATCTGCCATCAGGTAAAATTTTAACCGGATCGGAAAACCCACCATTCCCTTCAGTTCCAGGTTTTGGTGCTGTATAGATTTTTAAATCCGGGTTTCCTGTAAACTCTGGAATTATTGCTATAATTTCAGTATCGGAAATCACCTGAATATCCGTAATTTCCTTACCATCAAAATATACCTTGGCCGGATATGGCTCTTCACTTAAAGACGGAAAAAATTCTCCTATAATAGAAAGCTGAATAGGTTCTGCTCCCGGATTCCCTGTTAAAATAGTTAAAGACGTAATATTAGCTGTCTGTGCCGCCAGACTTTTAAAAGCATTTACCGTATTTAAAAACTGTGCTGCTCCGCCATCCCGAGCTGTGAAACCAACCGCTGTATTCTTAAACGTTGACAAGGCATCAGCATCTGAAAATGTTGAGGCTCCCGAACCATCAGGGTACCAATATGGTAATGCCGACTTAAGTAATGCCATGGCGGCGGCGGCATGAGGTGCTGCAGCAGAAGTTCCATAAAAATTTAGTGCATCATCTTTATCGCAAGTGTCACATGTTGCCAGTTGACCAATAGTTGTGGAAGCTGTATTCCCGCCATCTGGCGCATACATATCAATTTCTAAATTTACACCATCTTTTAATAACCCTCCATAACTTGAAAACGCTTCTGCTACCGGACTATCTGCAAACCTATAATCTACAGCTCCAACGGTAATGGATTCCGGTGTCATGGCATGTCCACTAACTGTAGGTGCTCCCGTACCGAAGTACTCTGGGAATGAAAGACCATCTGGTGTACCGTCTTCGGCCGTTGTTCTGAACGCAATATATCTAAATGGCACATTTGTTGGTCCGTTTGCACTCGTTATTAAAATATTCGCATCGCCTGTCCCTGTGGCTTTAAATACTATAATTTCAGTCGGGTCTCCATTCACATTTACACGATTATTTCCAACTAATAATCGACCCGAATCATCAACAATATAAATATCCAAATCGTTATCGGCTCCAACCTGATTTTGTTGTGATGCCACATCCTCCTTCCATTGCAATACAACCAAATAAGTTCCCGGAACAACACTTATTTTCTGTAAATAATCCTCGGAACCATTAGAATTCGTTCCAAAAACATGAGCAACTGTAGGTGTTCCGGCTGGTATAAAATTCGTTATTGGCGTTCCTGAAGAACTATTAAAATTAGCCTGATAACCTTTATTCGCAATGTTACCGGCGGAGGTATAATGAAAGCCACCTGTTTGACTTACAAAAGCCTGAACACTCTCTGAAATTCTACCAATCCCGAAGAAGGGTTCAGTAATAAACGTTATATCATCAACTATCAAATCGCAACCAGCATCTTTTAACGCATTAAATCCCACTTCAAACTGTCTTGGAGAAGCCGTTGCCGTATGAAATGCCAAAGAAGCTCCGGGCGCTACATCATGAATAATCTGTAACATGGCCCGACCTTCATCAGATGATTTATATTTATTATCAGCTAAAACCTGAACACCAGAAGGTAATTCCCCATTTTCAACATCTAGAGCAGCATATTCCGGACCTCCCAAGGCCATATCATAACTATCAGATAACACCCCTACCTTTACTCCCGTTCCGTCTACAGGTAAAACCGTTCCATCGCTTTGAATGATTCGAAAGGATTGTCTCACCAAATCTGAAGTCTGTGCGCCATCACCTTGCGAAACAATTCCTCCGGAATTATTGTAAGCCGGATAAACGGGCCTTGCAAAATTTATAATATCTGAATAATTATTAAGGAGACATACATCAGAAGGGATAATATACACATCAATTGCAGCAAGATTAAGGTATTCAGATACAGCCAGTAAGAAATCGGAATCAGGAATATTGAAGACCGGGCCTTGCAATAAATCCAAAACCGCTTGCATTTCACCGGCCTTAGGCACAATCTCTACTAACACCTTTCCTTCATCAATTTGAAAAATTAAATCGGAAGGTGTTTCTCCTGCAACACCATCACATAAAGCTGAAAGTTTCTGACCAATAATATCATAAGATTTTCCATTATTCCCCACCACAGGGAAAACAATACCATCGTCATCATAACATTTATTCGAATTAGCATTCGCTATAACGGTATGGGTATTTCCGTTACTAATAATAGTCCACTCTACATAATCATGCGGTCCATATATCTTTGTAAACGCCTTTTCAACAGACCCTGGCTTGAATTTATTTAAACCTTTAGCTACTTTTTTTCCGTTATTTGTTTTAACAATACTACCCGACTCATCAATTACAACTTCCTTATTAGTTGGGTTATAATAGCTAAAAGTAGCCTGATACAGACCATTGGTTAAATCTTTTACACATTCAACAACTGGCATAATATCTTTATTCTTTTGTGCAAAAGACGGTAATGAAATAAAAAAAACTATGAGGCAAAACAAAAAGACATCCTGAGGTAAGTAATTTTTTTTCATAAAAACAGATTTAATGTTAAACCCACTTTCTACGATGCGCTAATTCGTAAAAAATGATTAAAAATTACTATAACATAAATCTTAGAGAGGTTGAGAGGTGACCCGAGAAGCCTCGTAAATTTACCACAAATAATTGATTCTTAAGTAAATAAACCAATATTTAACATAGTCTCACTTTTTATGTTAATAAGTTAAATATTCATCAATAAAACCATCGATTATTTAAAAACTAATCATGTTTTATTTTTTAACTGATTATCAAATACTTAACAAATGCAATAACAAACACCAATTTTAAGCAACAAACACCACAAGAGGTTTTACTATTTCTTCACCAATACTCCAACTATATATTTTTTTGCGTACCTTAGACTAGCCTCAACCAAAACCAGAACCACCTCTTTTCGAATTAATTAGCAGCAATCTATAAGTTTCATTATTTAATTTAATGTCTATGAGTCATGTTAATTCTGAAGAGTTACACTTCAAAACCATTTTTTCGTTCAGATCCTTATCCTTAACCCTTTTAGGTGTTTGTTTTGCGGTATTTGCCATAAAAGGTTTTATGATACCAAATCATTTTCTGGATGGTGGTCTTTTAGGTATTTCCATTTTAATTCATGAGTTCTATCACATTAGTGTGAGTATACCTCTGGTTTTACTTAATCTTCCTTTTGTGTATATAGGCTATTTAAAAATTAGCAAAAATTTTGCAGCCAGCTCATTTATTGCTGTTATTCTATTAGGACTTATGATGCACATTTTACCTGTACCGGAAGTCACTAACGACCATTTTTTAACCGCAATATTTGGTGGTGTTTTTGTTGGATTAGGTATTGGATTTGTTATACGCGGAGGCGGTGTAATAGACGGACTTGAAGTTATTGCCGCTTACACCAACAAAAATATTGGACTATCTACCGCTGAAATTATTATGACAATTAATACAACCTTATTTTTAATCATTGCCTTCTATTTAGGCATCGAAAAAGCCATGTATTCTATTGTCACTTTTTATACGGCACTAAAAACATCTGATTATGTCGTTGACGGATTTGAAAAACTTATTTCCTTAACCATAATAGCCCCAGACTCTGAAAAGGTAAAATCGTTAATAGTTAACGATTTTAAAAAGGCAGTTACCGTATACAAAGGCGAACGCGGTAACTTACCTGGGTCTTACGGTATAAAACAAGACTGTGATATTATTGTTGCCGTTGTCACCAGAATTGAGGTGCATAAAATAAAAAAAGCGATTAGCAAAGCAGACCCAAAAGCCTTTATGTATGTGCAAAATATTAATGAAGTTGGAGGCGGTATTGTAAGCAAACGAAGCAACCACTAAAACCATTAATTTTCAACATTTTAATTAAAAAATAACGCCAGAGGTTCGATTCGTTTCTTGCTCGGGTTTTGTTCGAGTTTCGTTCGAGATTTGTTCAGTTATAAAAACAGGGGCATTTTCATGTATTTTATCAAAAAGTATCGCTAGACGAACAACCTCACAACTTAACTCATATTAAACCAAAGTATTAGTCTTTCCATTCAATTTTAATTCACCTAAGTTATCTAAATATTAAAATTCGAAAAGATGTAAGAAAAAGTGAAGATAATTCACTAAATTTAAGACAGAATATGTTAAACCTAAACCTTTTACAATGAAATATTTATTTATACTATTCTTTTTAGTTTCTGTTGCTACACAGGCTCAAAACGACAACTGGAAAAAATTAGCAGAAAAGACTGTTGCTTTTCAAAATGAAAAAGATAAAGTATCACTTTCAGGCTCTGAAAAAGACATTACCAAAGTAAAAATAACCTGTACGCAGGGTACTCTGGAATTAAAAAGTCTAACCATTGTTATGGAAAATGGTGAAAAAAAGGAATATGATGCCAAAGGCCTTGGGGTTTTAACCAATGGCATGTCCTCTGTACCTTACGCCGTGCCAAGTAAAGGCGATAAAGTAAAATACTTAGAAATGGAATACGACACTAAAGGCAAGGTCCTTTTAACCAAAAGAGCTAAAGTCGAAGTTTGGGGTAAAAAAGGAAAAGATTAAAACATAATTAAAAGCCAGATTTCATGAACATTAAAGTGAAATCTGGCTTTTTTGTCTCTATACCTAAAGCATTTTAACAAAACATTTTATGAAAAAACTCTTAACCCTTTTCAGCCTTTTTGCTGTTTGCTTTTCTCAGGCACAGACAAAAAGTATAGACTCTACAGCTGTTTACATTCTGGATAAAATGGCAGACATCATTGGTAGTCTTGAATCTGTAAAATTCGATATTAATACAGCAACAGATAAACTAGACGATAATGGTAATTTAAGCACTTATTATGCAATGAGCCATATAGCTATGACAGGTCCTGATAAATTCACCTCAACAACTACCGGTGACTCAGGTAATTTTGGATACTGGTATGATGGCGAATATGTTTCTTATTATTCATTAAGTGAAAATAATTACGTTACTCTTGAAGCACCAGACACTATTTTAACCATGATCGACTCCATGCATACCGCATTCGATTTTAAGTTTCCGGCAGCCGATTTTTTCTATCCATCATTTACAGATGATCTTATTGAAGATTTCAACACGATAAGCTATGAAGGACAACGCAGTATTGATGGCGAAAAATGTTTCTACATTACTGCAACAAATAATGAAAAACACATTCAGCTGTGGATAACAAGCAACACAACCATGTTACCAAAACGCCTGATTATTGTATACAAAAAAGAAGGCAACTTACAGTTTGAAACTAATTTCAACAACTGGGAGTTAAACCCAAATATTCCGGAAACCATATACAATTTCACCCCGCCACCGCATGCCAGTTTAATCAGTATTATGGCAAAATCCTAACCTTAAATAAACATAACTATGAAACTTATATTAAACAGCATTAAATACTTTTCAGCTACAGCCTTAATAGTTATTTTAAGCTTGGGAACCACCGAAAACTTAAACGCACAACGCTTAAAACATCCGGTGTCAAGAGGTGGCAATACAAGCATGGCTCACAAACCGGCAAGTCGCCCGGTAAGCAGACCCACTACAGCAAACCGAAAAGTCACAACCCCAACAAACCGAGGCGGCTCCATAAATGGTGGTCATACCAAAGTGGTTAACAGAAACAATTTACCTAACCGAAATACAAACAACAAAACGACTATAAACAGGAACAAACCGACTACAAACAATAATAACAAACAGGTTATTAACAGAAATAAACCAACAAATAACAAACAAGTTATTAATCGAAATAAAAATACTTCAAATGTAAAAACGGTAAATCGAAGACCTGGAAATACCGGTGGTGGGCACAATAACATTAACATTAATAACAGTCATAACAATATTAACATCAATGTTAATAACAATCACCACAACCACAGAAACACTTATGTAAGACACAGCCATTCGCATTATTCGCGACCACCTTACATTTTTGGAGGTTTTAGATTTTACTGTCACAGACCATATTTCTACCACCCGTATCGTCCATACTACTGGGGTCCACACTGGCATCCATGGGGTTATTTTGTAACCACATTAGCCACAACAGCCATTATTGTTGCCATTATTGACGACAGCAATGATAATAACGAGGAATACCATTACGACAATGGCACGTACTATTTAAAAACCGAAGATGGTTTTGAAGCGGTTCAGGCACCAATTGGTGCTCAGGTACCTTCTATCCCTACCGAGGCCGAAAAAGTCACTGTTAACGAAACTAATAACTACTATTACGGCGGTGCTTTTTATGAACAAAATGCCGATGGCTATATTGTAGTACCTGCAACAGCCGGAACTATTGTACCTAACTTACCGGAAGGTGGTGAAGAAGTTAAAATTGGCGACCAGACCTTTGTACAGTTTGGAGACACGTATTACCAACCTATTCAGGTAGACGGTAAAGACATGTACGAAATCGTAGATGTGCTTGAAGATGAATAAAAACAACACTAAACAATTAATGGGAACACCATAGCAACCATAGCAACGCTCTCTTTTAATGAGGGCGTTTTTTTTGAAATATAAATTCCTTATTCTTTTTTTTTTTGCACAGCAAGCAAGGGTTTACTACTTTTTGTGTGTTATTGATTAATAAACAATCAACTCAAATCCAAGAACTAAAACTTTTTGAGAATACACCTTTTATTAAATGAAACCATACAAACTTCTATCTTACACTTTATTATTATCCGTTTTCATATTTTCATGTAAACCTCCAAACACTTCTGAAAAGCCACTTGAAAACACCACACTCCATCCTCCATTAATGGGCTGGGCATCGTGGAACAACTATCGCATAAACATTAATGAAGACATCATTAAAGGACAGGCTGATGCTTTAGTAAATCAAAAATTAAATGATTATGGTTACACGTACTTAAATATTGATGATGGATATTTTGGAGGTCGAGATGAAAACGGGAAAATAAAATCTCATGAAACTCGTTTTCCCACTGGCATGAAAGCCATGGCGGATTATATTCACTCCAAAGGATTAAAAGCAGGCATCTATTCTGATGCTGGTATTAACACTTGTGCTTCTTACTGGGATAAAGACACCATTGGTGTAGGCATGGGGCTATACGGTCATGATAAACAGGATTTAAACTTGTTTTTAAAAGATTGGGATTTCGATTTTATAAAAGTAGACTGGTGTGGTGGCGAATGGTTAGGCCTTGATGAAGAATCGAGATATACTGAAATTGGTAAACTTGCCAAATCGATAAAACCTTCTGTAATCTATAATGTTTGCCGCTGGAAATTCCCTGGCAAATGGGTAACACAAGTCGCTAATTCCTGGAGAATAAATGGTGATTTAGCAGATACTTTTGAATCGGCTTTAAAAACCATTGACGCCAATGCCGACTTATGGCCTTACAGTTCCTACGGACATTATAACGATATGGATATGCTTCAGGTGGGACGTGGTATGACTTACGAGGAAGATAAAACTCAGTTCTCGATGTGGTGCTTAATGCATTCGCCTCTTTTATTAGGAAATGACTTAACTACACTATCGGAAGAAACCAAAGAAATCATAACCAACGAAGAACTTATTGAATTAAACCAAAGCACATTTGTTTACCAAGCCAGAAGAGTGATTGATTACGGCGAAACTGAAATCTGGGCAAAACCGGTAACCTCAACCATGAGTGGTATTGTAGCGGTTGCTTTATTAAACAGAACTAATGAACAACAAGACATTAGCTTTAATTTAAAAGATATTGGAATTGACGCTTCAGATGGTTATGACACTAAAAATTTGTGGTCTAAAGCTACTCAACCATCTTCAAAATCGTCTTCTATTACAAAAACGGTACCTGCTCATGGGGTTGTGGTTTTAAAAATTACTGGGACATCAATTCCGTACAACGTTTTTCAGTATAAAGACAAAAAACAAAACTAACAGACATAAAAAAGGCTTGGATAAACCAAGCCTTTTTTAATATTTTCAAACTGAATATTAATTGCAGTTTACAACCACTTTTACCGATTGACTACTATCTGCCTGAACTTCAAAAGCCTTTGGCAATTCATCTAATGGAAAACGGTGTGTAATAATTGGAGTTACATCAACCTTACCACTTTCAACCAACTCAATCGCTTCTGCAAAATCTTCATCTGTATAAAATAAAGACCCTTGTACATTTAAACGTTTGTAAACAACCAAATTAGGGTTCAACGTTGTTTCTTTACTGTAAATAGCCAAAACCGTCATTTTCCCATCTGGAGCTAAAAGTTCTAAACATTGTGCAAACAAAGCACTCACTCCCGTACATTCGAAAACCGAAGTTAAATTCGGTAATTTCCCTGTATAATCAAGAGCATTAACCTCGCCATACTGCTCAACAATAAAATCTTTTAAATTCCCATCTTTTGTTGGATTAAACGTAAACTTAGCTCCTAAGGTTTTAGCTAACTCTAGACGTTTTTCACTAATATCAGTCGCGATAATGTTCTCAATACCTTTACTTTTCAAAGCAGCAATAGTTACTAAGCCAATGGTACCACAACCCGACACTAATACATTATCTGATGACGTTAAATGTGTTTTATTAATCGCTGCCAAACCAACGGTTAACGGCTCTAAAAGCGCGCCTTTTTCACTGTTAATTTTATCAGATATTTTAAGGATGTTTTTCCCTAACTGTGCCTGATCAATTTTTACTTGTCTAGCAAATCCGCCAGGAGCCAACCCTAAACCTACACCATTATACATCGGATTAACCACCACGCGATCGCCAACATTTAAGCCTTCAACATCTTTACCAACAGCTGTTAGCTCTCCACTAAACTCATGTCCTAAAACAGAACCTGCTGGCACTAACCCTTCGTGGTAGATATGCAAATCTGTTCCGCAAATACCGGTTGCTCCTACTTTAATTATTACGCTATCGTCTGTTAAGTTTGGTAAATCTCTTTCTTCCACTTGTATATTATGGATACCCTGGAATACACCTGATGGATTATTTTCTTTCATCTTTTCTTCGCTATTTTTTAATCATTTTATACTTATAGTAAAGATACAACCTTTACAATAGTTGATTATAAGGGTTTAACAAAATACAACACTGAAAATCGAAAATTTAACAACAGATTAAGAAATTTAAGACTTTGGTAATATTGACTTATTAATCTATTACATGTGGTGTTCGTCATGAGATTCAGCCGCGTTTTCTCCAGACTGATTCATCTCCATAGCATGGTCATACTGGCAACACCCCGGTAAATTTTTATAAGCTTCTTCGCTTCCTGCAACTTTTTCTGTATCGTATCCTGAAGCAGCAATAGCCTTATGAATGGCCATAGCATCGGTTTTTGAACCATCAAAAGCGACATCGATTTTCTTTTTGTTAACATCCCAATCTGCTTTTGCTACACCTTCAACAGCATTAACTGCTTTCTCAATAGTATTTTTACACATCCCGCAATTACCGCGAACACCAAAAGACAATTCGGTTAACGCAACATCTCCAGCCATTTCTGTTTGTGTTGATTCGGCTTCTCTCTTTGTTTCATTTTTGCAGCTTACTAAACCTAACACTGCAATAACTGCTAAACTTAAAATTACTTTTTTCATGATTTTTAATTTATTTGATTATTCTATAATTTGTTTTACTTCTCCACAGGTTAACATGGCGTCTCCGAAATACGGATTTAAAATTTTATCTTCTTTGCTTAACCAATAGGCTCCGTTATTATCATTGGCCATTGGGCAAAACTCTAAAAAGACTTTTTCATTTATTCCGAAGGATTGAACAGCACTTATTAAGGCATCCGACAATTCTTTAAAATACTGTCTTTGCGCATCAATGTTAGAAGACTTTAAAATAGACGCTGTATTATTTTCTATCGCTTTTAACTGAGACATCCATCGCATGTGAGCTTCATTTTCTTTCAACAACTTCATATCGACTTTCATCAGGCTTTTTTCTAAACTTTGAGATGCCTTAGAAGCTGTTTCTGCATCTCCTTCAACCAATGCGTCTTTCAAAGTTATATATTCATCATACACAGATTTTAGCTGCGACTGAAAATCTTTAGACACTGTTAACCTATTTGTTTCCTGTTCCTCAGATTCCATCTTCATTTCTTTTGGATGGTTCATCATCGATTTTTTGCCTTGTAATTGCGCTGCAGCATCAACAGTAAAGGTGCCGTTAGTAACAATTTCATCACCAGCATTTAATCCTTCTAAAATTTCAAAAGTCTCTCCTAAACGATTTCCTAAAGTCACTTCACGCATTTCGAAAACAGAGGCTGTTTGACTGGCTTTTAAGTACACCACTGAACGCTCTCCCGTCCACATCACAGCGGTAGCTGGAATGATCAACATGTTTTCACGGTGTGCATTACCTCCTTTAATTTCAGCCTGAACAAACATCCCTGGTTTAAATTCTCCATCTGTATTTTTAAGAACCACACGTAAACTCACAGTTCTTGTATTGGCGTTAAGTACCGGATCTACAAAATCGACTTTACCATGAAATACTTTTCCCGGATAAGCTTTTGCTGTAACCTCAATATCCTGTCCCTTTTTAAATTGTGATATTTGATTTTCATACACATCGAAATTAGCCCATACCGTGCCTAAATTGGCAATTTTTAAAAGTGGCTGACCTTGTTTTATATAATCACCCTGATTCACTAATTTTTGAGTTACCACACCAGATACTGTTGCATACACAGGAAGATTTTCCTTAACCTTTCCAGTGGTTTCAATATTATTGATTTGACTATCGGAAAGTTTCCATAATTTCAATTTATTCCTCACAGCCTGATACAAATCCGGTTGGGATGCCTTCAACGAAAGCGCTGTTAACAATTCCTGCTGAGCCGCGTACAATTCTGGAGAATACACTGTTGCTAACAATTGTCCCTTTTTAACAGCTTCCCCTGTAAAACTAATATTCAATTTTTCAATTCTACCGGAAACGTAACTTACCTGAACAGCATTTTCACTTTCATTTTCAGCAATTTTACCTGATAAATTAATACCATGTTCTTCGCTGGCCACATTTCCAACCACGGTTGTTTGAATATTTGCTAAAGCCATGGCGTTTTCAGTTAGCTTAAACTGATCGGCACTTAACCCCTCTGAACCGGCTTCAGCTGGTATTAAATCCATACCACAAATAGGGCAATCTCCAGGTTCAGGCTGCATAATTTGTGGATGCATCGAGCAGGTCCACATTTGGGTTTCCGATATTTCAGCATCGTGAGTATGCTCTGTTTCCTGCATTGATTTCCCTCCAAATAATACCCAACCTAACAAAAGGCCAACACCTAAAATCGCCGCGTATATAATATATTTTTTCATTATTTATATTTTTACTTTTCTTAATCTTAATGCATTTGTTATTACTGACACCGAACTAAAACTCATAGCCAATGCAGCAATCATTGGGGATAATAAAATACCGAAAAACGGAAACAACACCCCCGCTGCCACTGGCACACCCAGCGTATTGTAAATTAGAGCAAAAAACAGATTTTGTTTAATATTCTTCATTACCGCATGACTTAAATGCCTCGCTTTTACAATACCTTGTAAATCGCCTTTTACCAAGGTTATCATAGCACTTTCTATAGCGACATCGGTTCCTGTTCCCATAGCAATACCCACATTACTTTTCGCCAATGCAGGCGCATCGTTAATACCGTCGCCGGCAACAGCAACCAGTCTTCCTTTATTCTGAAGTTTCTCTACTTCTTTCAATTTATCTTCTGGTAACATACCTGCCTTAAACTCCGTCAGATTTAACTCTGAAGCCACTGCTTGTGCCGTATCGTGATTATCACCTGTAAGCATAATCACATCAACCCCCTTGCTCTGCAATTCCTTTATAGCCGCTTTACTGGTTTCTTTAATTTTATCCCCAATAACCACATAACCTACAACCTCATTTTCAACAGCCAGGTAGGACACCGTTTTGCCTTGTTTCTGATAAGTTTTAACTTCCTCTTCCATCTGCGAATTAATATCAGCTTTTACATAATCCATCATTTTAGGATTTCCCAAAGCCAGGTTTTTTCCATCAATAACCGCTTCAACACCTTTTCCGGTAACCGCATTAAATTGCTCCGATTGTAGAGTTTTAGTTTGATGCATCTTACCATAATTCACCGTTGCTTCAGCTAATGGGTGCTCACTATTCGTATTTAAAGAAATTATATATTGTAATACCACATCTTCAGTTAAACCCTCACCAAAAACTCCAATTTTTTCCACACTTGGCTTACCTTCTGTAATGGTTCCTGTTTTATCGATAATTAAAGCATTAACTTTATTCATCAACTCTAAGGCCTCGGCATTTTTAATAAGCACACCATGCTGTGCACCGCGACCAACACCAACCATAACCGACATAGGCGTTGCCAATCCTAAGGCACAAGGACAGGCTATGATTAATACCGCAATCGCATTCACCAAAGCAAAAACATAGGCAGGGTCTGGACCCCAGATAGACCAAACGACAAATGTGATTATTGAAATAATAACCACAATGGGCACAAAATAGGCAGATACTTTATCGGCTAAATTCTGAATGGGTGCACGACTTCGGCTGGCATCATTCACCATATGAATAATTTGTGATAACAAGGTATCGCTACCAACCTTCTCGGCTTTCATTAAAAAAGTCTGATTACCATTAATTGTTCCACTACTAACCTTATCTCCTAGCTGTTTATCTACAGGAACAGGTTCTCCGGTGATCATCGACTCATCGACACTCGAGTTTCCTTTAACCAAAACGCCATCTACCGGAATTTTGTCACCGGGTTTTACTTTAAGAATATCGTTAATTTGAATGCTATCAATTCCAACCTCAACCTCATCATCATCTATCATTTTAATCGCTTTGTTTGGAGCCAGTTTCAATAATTCCTTAACCGCTGAATTGGTTTTACTATGTGCTCGCGCTTCCAACAACTGTCCTAAAAGTACCAACGTTAAAATCACTGTGGCTGCTTCAAAATAAACATGCACCGCTCCTGATTCAGTTTTAAACTGTGCCGGAAACATATCTGGTAACAGCATACCGACCACGCTAAATACCCAGGCCACACCGGCACCAATGCCGATTAAGGTAAACATATTTAGGTTCCACGTTTTAATACTTCTATAAGCACGCTCGAAAAACATCCACGCTGCATAGAACACTACAGGAAGCGATAATACAAACTGCACCATGTTCCAGTATTTTTGTTCCATAATATCGTATAATGGATTATTATGAAGCATCTCGCTCATCGCTATTAGGAAAATTGGCAAGGTAAACGCCGTGGCTATCCAAAACTTTTTCAACAGCGATTTATAGGTTTTCTCTTCAGCTGATGCTTCAAGCTTTAAAGACACGAGGTCCATGCCGCAAATTGGGCAAGAACCGGCTTCATCTTTCACCACTTCAGGGTGCATAGGGCATGTCCACTGTTCTGACGTTGTTACCAACAAATTTTGTTCTTCAACTAAATCCATCCCGCAAACCGGACAATCCCCAGGTTTACCATAAGTTTTATCACCTTCGCAGTGCATCGGGCAATAAAATACCCCTGTTCCTTTACCTTTTGGTTTTTCCACTTTTTTGGGAGCCTCATGGTGGTGATGTCCCGGCATATGAATACTGTATCTGCCGCCATCATTTTTTAATGCTAGCTGCAACCTTTCAATAGGAATGTGGTTTTCCATCTCTATCGTTGCCTCAGCCTTTGCCAAATCTACCGATGCATTGGTAACGCCTTCCACTTTAGCAAGTGTGCTTTCAACATGACTGCGACAGCCATTACAAGTCATTCCGTGTATGTGATATGTATGTTTCATCATTTTCTCATTTTAAAATTTACCATTCAAAATTACCGCAACTCTAAAATTTTGGGTTTTCTAATTATGGTTAATCTTTATACAATTTGGTCTATCGATTTTCTTTCCCAATTCTGAAGGTTTTTATAATCCGTCATCGACATGCCAGTCACACTTTTAAATTGCTTCGCCAAATGGCTACTGTTTTTATAATTAAGACTATAGGCGATTTGTGAAAAATTAAGCTGTTGCAACTGAATATACTCCTTAACCTTTTCAATCTTTAAATTTATCAGATACTTCTCAAGCGTGATGCCTTCATGCTTACTGAAAGTCTTGCTTAAAGCTGAATAATTCTTCCCAAGCTTTTTAGCAACTTCCGAAAGGATCACATCGGCATCACCCTTTTCAACGTCTTCTATTAAAGCTATTTTTATCTGCTCTACTATCGCTTCATTTGTTTCTTTAATAAGCTCAAAACCTAATTCATTCAACTCAATTTCCAAATCGGCATAATTATAATCTTTATTTTCAGCTACCACGACTTTTCCTAATTCAACAGACTGTACCTCAAAACGTAGATCTTTCAACACTTTTAAAACCGTCATTTTACAACGATCGCAAACCATATTCTTTATCATTAATGTATGCGACATAACTACTGAATTAAATAATTTATGATGGTAGACTGCATATAATAGGCTCTTACCGCTTCAATTTGATTCATTTGAAACTTTAACTGCAATTCCTGTATATCCAGAACATCGTTAAAATTTATAGTGCCTGTTTCATAACTCTTAATGAGAATGCTTTCGGCGTCTTTGGCTTGCTTTAAATTTTTAGTCTGCGTATTGAAACTAATACGTGCCGAAGTTCTATCGTTTATAGCTTTATCCAGAGTGGTTTCTAGGGTATTGTAACGTTCCTGCTTTTGAAAAACAATTTCCTGCTGCTGCAATTCGTTTTGCCTGGTTTGCGATTTGTATTTTTTATTGAAAATTGGAATGGAAACAGAAACCATCGGCATAATAATATCCTTACCATTATCCGTAAAATCCATATCAGGGCGCTTTTCAACATTAATGTAATCTAAACCAAATCCTATCATCGGGCTGCTTTCCTTTTGATTTAACAACTCCGACTCTTCAACCGAATGAAACAACTTATCGTACTTTATCAATTCAGGATGTAATTCCAATTGACCTAAAGTTTCATCAAAATCTGAACTTGGAATTTCTAAGTCCTGAACCACCTCAATTCTCGTATTCTTATCTCGATTCAACAATTTATTCAACTTGGTTTGCTCAGCCAAAAACTGCTGAGACAACACGTCTTTTAACTGTTGTAAATCGTTTTGACGCATTTGTAATCGCAATACACTTACCGCTGATGCTTTTCCAACTTCAACTGAAGTCAGCGCCATCGTTTCGTAGGTTTTCAACAGCTTTATATTTTCTGTTAATACTTGCTGTTTAGACTGAATGGTGTACAATTCGTAGTACGATTGTGATACCGAAGCCATAAGTTTTCGCTTAGCAATCACGTAGTCTTCATATTTAGCATCAGCCATAGCACCGACATAATTTTCTCTGGCTGTAACATTCCCAAACCAAGGCAACATTTGTTTCGCCGAGACTTTAAATTTTTGTGCTCCTGTTCTGGTTTCCGGTTCACTAACAAAATATCCAACCCCAAATTCGGTGTTTGGAACGGTATTGACTTCATTAACCTTTTCGGAAGCGATTTGATATTGCGTATCGAATTTCTGCAGTTCCGGATTATTACCTACTGCTTCATTTATTAAGGTGTTTAATTCTTGTGAATATCCATTCAGCATCGAGAATAAAGAACCAAGAATAAAGCCCCCTTTTATATTGAATTTTATATTCATCCTCTTTTAGTTTTTAACTTTCATTTCTGCTTTCCAACTGTATAATACAGGTACCACAAAAAGTGTTATCAAAGCAATTAACATCCCGCCAAAACTTGGAATCGCCATAGGAATCATAATATCACTACCACGACCCGTTGATGTTAACACCGGTAATAAAGCAAGAATAGTTGTTGCCGTGGTCATTAAACACGGTCTGATACGTTTTTCTCCGGCTTCAACAACCGATGCTCTGATTTCCTTTCTAGTTTCAGGTGTGTTTCTATCGAATGTTTGCGTTAAATAAGTCGCCATGACCACACCATCATCTGTAGCAATACCGAATAAAGCAATAAATCCAACCCAAACAGCAACACTTAAATTGATTGGATGCATTTGAAATAAGTCGCGAAGGTTTTCACCGAAAAAGGATATGTTTAAAAACCAACTTTGTCCGTATAACCAAATCATGATAAAGCCTCCTGCAAAAGCCACTGCAATTCCAGAAAACACCATAAGAGAAGTACCTACCGATCTAAACTGAAAATACAGAATTAAAAAGATAATTATAAGTGCAAGCGGCACCACTACCGATAAGGTTTTCTCTGCTCGCAACTGATTTTCATAACTCCCCGTAAACTGGTAACTAATCCCTTTTGGCACAACTAAATCCCCTGAATCGATTTTCTCCTGAATGAGCTTCTGCGCACTTTCAACTACATTAACCTCGGCAAACCCATCCAGTTTATCGAATAACACATAACCCACCAAAAAGGTATCTTCACTTTTTATTACCTGTGGACCTTGTTCGTAACGAATGGTTGCCAGTTCACTAAGCGGCACCGTACTTCCGTTTTCTACAGGAATATACACCTGCTCTAAATCGGTTGGGTTGTCACGTAATTCTCTTGGATAACGCACCCGCACCCCATAGCGCTCACGCCCTTCAACCGTTTGTGTTAACACCATGCCTCCAACGGCTACTTTCAACACATTTTGTACCTGTTCGATACTCACACCGTATCGGGCAATTTTATCACGATCGATATCAATTAATAAATACGGTTTACCAACAATTCTATCGGCAAAAACAGCTTCCTGCTTAACACCTTCCGCATGTTTTAATACATTTTCAAGTTCCATCCCAAAGGCTTCAATTTGTTTTAAATCCTGACCTTTTACCTTAATCCCCATAGGTGCACGCATACCCGTTTGCAACATCACTAATCGGGTTTCGATAGGTTGCAGTTTGGGCGCTGAAGTGACTCCCGGAAGCTTTGTTGCTTTTACAATCTCGTTCCAAATATCGTCTGGAGATTGAATTTCAGGACGCCAGTTTCTGAAAAATTCGCCATCATCATCAGGAATAAGTTGTTCCTTAACGTTAAGAGATTGCCACGCTTCGTGCTCTTCCGCTCGCAATGTCATTCCGTTTTTTAATACAAACTCTCCTTCGTCATTTACCTTATAACGCTGACGAACACCACTAACATTGAGCATATATTCAGGTTTGTACTGAATAATATTTTCGTACATCGACAATGGTGCCGGGTCTAAAGCCGATTCTGTTCTTCCTGCTTTACCAACTACAGTTTCTATTTCCGGAATATTTGCTACAGCCATATCAAGTTGTTGTAACACCCGTTTATTTTCTTCAATTCCCGAATGCGGCATCGACGTAGGCATCAATAAAAAGGAGCCTTCATTTAGAGATGGCATAAATTCTTTCCCGGTATTTTTCATAATGAAAAAACCAGCAATTACAATGGCTGCCGGAACAGACAAAAACATTACTTTATTATCGAGACACCAACGTAATATTCTGGTGTAATACATTCTGAAAAGCGTAAAAACACCTAATAATCCGAAACAAATAATAGCTACAAAAATGAGATTCCAAAAAATACTTCGATCCACCCCGAGAGGTCGCCAGTATTCGGCTAAAAGAAAAACAATAACTAAAGCCGAAATAATAATATTAATACTGTTGTTTGAAAGGCGAATCTGTTTATTAAAAACTAAAAACTCATAATTCTCTTTCCCAAGATACAAACTCATTAAAGTAACCCCTGCGAAACCAACAAGCACAAACCCCAACCAATATCCATTCACAATTGCCAAAATACCAACAGCTAATAAAATGATATTAACACCATAATTAAGTTTCCTTTTGATATCATGCTTCTTAAATATGAATGCCGCAAACGGTGGAATTAAAAATAACGCCAGAATAATGGAAGCCGTTAAGGCAAATGTTTTTGTGAATGCCAAAGGACGGAACAGTTTCCCTTCGGCACCTATCATAGTAAACACTGGAATAAAACTAATAATCGTGGTCATAACGGCAGTAACAATGGCTCCCGATACTTCGGCAGTTGCATTATAGACCACTGTATTTATAGAATGTGTTCCATCATTTTCATCAAGGTGCCGAATGATATTTTCAGAGAGGATCACGCCTACATCAACCATAGTCCCGATGGCAATGGCAATACCAGACAGTGCCACAATATTGGCATCAACTCCGAAGAATTTCATGGCAATAAACACCATTAGAACCGCCACAGGTAATAATCCGGAAATTAGTATGGAAGCGCGCAAATTGAAAACCATAACCACAATAACTAAAACAGTGATTAGGATTTCTAAAGTCAGTGCTTCATTTAAGGTACCTAAAGTTTCCTGAATAAGCTCCGAACGGTCGTAAAATGGCACAATTGTTACCTGAGATATTCTACCATCACTAAGCTCCTTCGATGGTAAGCCTGAACTTAACTCGTTTATTTTTTCCTTAACGTTGTTAATAACTTCCATTGGGTTCGCACCATATCGTGCCACGACCACGCCGCCAACAACTTCAGCACCTTCTTTATCTAAAATACCACGCCGCGCCGCTGGACCCAACGATACTTTAGCAACGTCCTTAATTTTTATAGGCGTAAAATCTTTTGAAGTCACTACTGCATCTTCGATATCGGCAATAGACTTCACATAGCCCAAACCACGCACTAAATATTCAGCTTGATTAATTTCTAAAGTCTGAGCTCCAATATCTCTGTTACTTTCTTTAACGGCTTTTACAATTTGCTGTAATCCGATATTATATTGGCGCATTAATTCTGGATTAACATCCACCTGATATTCCTGAACATAACCGCCTATTGAAGACACTTCGGAAACTCCACTTGCCGATGACAAGGCATATTTCACGTAATAATCCTGAATGCTTCTTAATTCCTGTAAATCCCAACCGCCGGTAACATTACCCTCCTGATCGCGACCTTCAAGCGTGTACCAGAATATTTGCCCTAAACCAGTAGCATCAGGGCCTAAAGCCGGACTAACCCCTTCTGGCAGTAATCCGCTAGGTAAAGCATTTAACTTCTCCAGAATACGACTTCGACTCCAGTAAAACTCCACATCTTCTTCAAAAATGATGTAGATACTCGAAAACCCAAACATAGACGAACTACGAATAGTTTTCACTCCGGGAATTCCCAACAAAGATGTGGTTAAAGGATAGGTAATCTGATCTTCAATATCCTGTGGCGAACGGCCGTCCCATTTAGTAAATACAATTTGTTGATTCTCTCCAATATCAGGTATAGCATCGACTGCAACTGGATTACTTGGCAAAAATCCTGTATCCCAGTTAAAAGGTGCATTTACTGTACCCCAACCTATAAAAAGGACAAGTAACAGAACAGCAACCAATTTATTTTCTATTAAAAACTTAATGCTTTTATTCAGCATGGTTTTGAAATTTTAGTAATTAAAATAGTGTATAAGATAAAACTGAGCGCTTAAAAAAATGCTCTAAACACAACAAGGTCACAACACATTAATGCATTATAACCGTTTTACTAAAATCAAATTAAATAGGTCTCGACCAGCTTGTAGATTTGCCTGCTGACGAGTGGTGGCTTGTAAGCCGTATAAAAATTAACAAGTTGTTTTTCCCCTTCAAAAAGATTGATAAAGGTGTAAACAAAAGACGTTACAAATAATTGTTGATTGAATGCTATTTTTTCTAAAGTTTGCTGAAGTTCGTCTTGTCCGTCAACAATTAACTGTTTATCATCACAACAATTTTTCTTTGTAATCGCACATGCATCGGTTGAAGGTGTATCCATTTCCATGCCGCAGCCTTTGGCTTCATGAAACACAGCCATTTCAACTAAGGTATCTCCGCAATAATGCATATCTACAGTAAATGACATGGTGGTAAACAAGACCACAAATGCCATTGAAATTGCCATTATTTTTAGAAATATACTTTTCATGATTAAAACAAAGTTACAAAATTTTAATTATGAGTATTCTATTTAACAGAAGTTTAGATTATTCTTCATACAATTCTAACACAAAACAAAAAAGGTTCCTAAAACAGGAACCTTTTATCTATTCTTATTTTTCTTCTGCTAAACTATGCTTAGCATAATTTAAATTCATGGCTCTATAGCGTTCTATTAAATTAGGAAGTCTTAATTTAAAATCACTCCAGTCTCGCTGGTCTTGAGCTGACCAAACCACCTCACTTAAAGCAGTCATTCTTGGCAAAATCATGTACTCCACATAATCGGTTGTTTCCATGTATTCTGTCCATACATTTCCCTGAGCACCTAAAATATACTTCTTCTCTTCTGCTGTTAATTCTTCCGGCTCCGGATTATAAGAATACACCTTTTCTACAGTCGTAAAACCACCAATAGCCAAAGGTTCACTGTCTTTATCTTTAGACTGATAATGGTCGAAATAACAATGAGAACCCGGTGTCATAATGACATCATGGTGTTGTTTTGCAGCTTCAATTCCGCCCTTAGTACCTCGCCATGACATTACGGTCGCATTTGGTGCTAAACCGCCTTCCAAAATTTCATCCCAACCAATAATTTGTTTGCCTTTTGCATTAACAAACTTTTCTATACGTTGAATAAAATAACTCTGCAACTCATGCTCATCATGCAAACCTAGAGCCTTGATTTTACTTTGACAATTTGGACAACGTTTCCAGTTTCCTTTCGGACATTCATCTCCACCAATATGAATATATTTTGATGGGAATAATGGCAATACTTCAGATAATACATCTTCTAAAAACTTAAAGGTATGTTCTTTTCCTGCACAGTACACATCACCAGTTACACCCCAAGTTTCATAAACCACTTTAGCCGTTCCGCTAGCTTGAAGCTCCTTGCTTTTTTCAGACATTGGACTTTTTCCTAAATCGGTTGGCTCCTCAGGAAAACAGCTTAATTCAGGATAGGCTGCAATGGCCGCTGCACTATGACCTGGCAATTCTATTTCAGGAACAACTGTAACATGTTTACTTTCTGCATACGCAACAACTTCTTTAATTTCCTCTTGAGTATAAAATCCGCCATAAACTTTCTGGTCGTTAGATGTTCCCGGATGATGCCCTACAATAGTTCCGTTTCTGTAAGCCCCTACTTCTGTAAGTTTTGGGTATTTTTTAATTTCAATTCTCCACCCTTGATCTTCGGTTAAATGCCAATGGAAAGTATTCATTTTATGCATCGCTATTAAATCGATGTATTGTTTGATGAAACTTACTGGAAAGAAATGACGCCCAACATCAAGATGCATTCCTCTGTAAACAAACCGTGGTTGATCTTTTACAATAACCGCAGGAATCGTGAAAGCACTTGCTATTTTGGCAGCTTTTTCTATTTCAGAAGGCATTAACTGTTTCAACGTTTGAATACCATAAAATACCCCCGTGCTAGTTTTTCCTGAAATAACAATTTCATTAGTATTAACCACCAATTCGTAACCTTCAGCATTCTCAATAGCATCATCTAATTTTAAAACAATAGCTCCCTTTTCGGCTTTAGTTTCAATTTTTAATGTTTTCCCTATTGCAGCACCTAAAATCTCAGACAAATAACTGGCTTCCTGATTAAGTTCTTCATTACAAACTATTTTTGTTTTTTTATCAACCTTAAATGTTCCTTTTAAAATTTCCTGAAAAGCAGGCTTTGGAATGATTTTATAATCGCTTGCCTTGTTTGCTGTTTGACCAAAAAGACTGGTATTGAACAAGATTAAGAAAACAAATAGCATTAATGCTGAAAATTGAAGTTTCATGTTTTATGTTTTAGTTTGACCGACAAGGTATTTGAATTCTCCAATTTTCAAAAAAAGTTTAGACGGAAGTAGTTATTTTAATAATGAACGACATGTTTTCATAAAAAAAGGCCTCCAATTACCTAAACTGAAAGCCTTTTAAACAACTAATTACACTATTCGAGCAAACGTTTTTGTTTGCCTTCTTTTATGACACCTTTTACAAGTTCGAACAACTCTTTTTTAAGTGCACGATACTCATTTAAAAAGGCGTTTACTTTTATAATAAGCTTACGGTGTTCGTCTCTATAAGCTTCCTCTTCTTCGTATTGATCTAACCCGTCGACCATAATTTCCAATCCATTTTCATGACGTTTTACTTCTTCAAGCAAATCGGTAATTTCATTATGAACTTTACTAATTTCCTCAGACATTTTTTTACCATCTTCAAAATGTTTGGATTCAATTAACTGAAGGGTGTAAGACTTGATCAAATCATTAAAAAACAATTGTTCGTCTTTTGCAAATTCTAACTCAGACACCCATTTAAGAGTACTTTCATGCATATTTTCGGAGTTTAGCCATACGCGATACCCTTTAACTTCTTGTGTTTTCATCTTTAATGCTGTTTTTATATCTCTTATTTAGTTTTTAGTTTAAATATTTCTCCTTCTATTCTGAAAGAGAATACATTTCAATTATTTCTTCATCAAACAACTTTGGAATAGTGGCATTCCAACCAAAAGTGCTCTTTAATTTTAGTCGTAAGGCATCTAAAGCTGTAGGTTCGCCATGTATTAAAAACACCTTTTCAGGAACATTCATAATATTGTTCATCCAGTCCAGTAATTCATATTGGTCGGCATGTGCCGATAGACTATCTATACTTTTCACGGTCGCTTTTACCGGATAGTATTTCCCGTAGAATTTTAGTTCGTGTGCCCCTTCTTTTAAAAGACGCCCACGAGTACCTTCAGCCTGATAGCCTACCAATAAAATAGTTGTTGAACGCTGATCGATAAGTTGCTGCAAATACGTTAGTACGCGACCACCGGTTACCATACCACTACCGGCAATAATTATTTTAGACCGGTTATCATCAATGGTTTCCCAGGTTTCTTTGTACGACTGAATAATATTCACATGATTGCACATGGCTTCGTACTCTGAATCAGATAGTTTATGCCACTTGTTGTATTGCTTAAAGACCTTGAGCACGTTGGTTCCCATGGGACTATCAACAAAAATGGGAATGTTAGGAATTTTGTTTTTCTTGTACAGTTTCCAAAGTAAAAACACCAAGGTTTGTAACCGTTCTACCGCAAAGCTTGGAATAATTAAATTGCCATGTTTGCGAATGGTTTTATTAATAATTTCAGACAGTTCCTCTTCAACATCATCTTTTGGATGCAGTTTATCGCCATAAGTACTTTCTACAAATAAATAGTCGGCCCACTCCGGTTTTTTAGGTGGTTCCAACAAATAATCTTTAATTCGCCCCACATCGCCAGAGAAGACAAAACGTTTACCATTAATATCTATTTCTATAAAAGTTGACCCTAAAATATGGCCATTAGATTGAAAACGATACGAGATGTTATCGGACAGGTAAATCCATTTGTTTGGCATTTCAACCTGAAACTTTCTAATAATGCGTTCAACATCTAATTTGGTATAAAACGGCAAGGCCGGATGGTGCTCGGTATAATCTTCCTTGTTCGCCTTTTCGGCATCTTCTTCATGTATTTTGGCGCTATCTAAAAGTACAATTTCGGCAATGGATAAAGTAGGTGCTGTTCCAACAATTGTTCCTTTAAAACCTTGTTTTAACAGTCTTGGTAAATAACCCACATGATCGAAATGTCCGTGGGTAAGTAAAATAACATCTATAGTACTTACATCTATGGGTAAATCGTTCCAGTTTTGTAACCTTAACTCTTTTAAACCTTGAAACATTCCGCAATCTACCATGATATTTTTTTCGGCTGTTTCAATAAAAAATTTTGAGCCTGTAACGGTTCCTGATGCACCTAAAAATGTTATTTTAACAGAATCGTCCATAATTATTGATGACATAACATGTTTATTTCGTTTAATATTTTTTCTTTTCTTTTTTCTGAAATCCCTAAATGGTCGAGATAAAAGGCATCTCCAACCAATTGCCGGCATAACACCACATCGCGACTCAACAAAAATTGCTTTTCTCGTTGCGTTAGTAAAGTAGAAACGGTTATGGGATACAACCCCAATCGATCAATCCGGTCCTTTAACCCATTATTTCCAGGATAATCCCAACTTAGCAAATACAAATTGACACATTGTCCATATTTTAGGGCATCCTCTGTAAACCGGGTATTTGTAACCACCCAGCCTTCGGTTAAATCAGAGGTGTTTTTGGGATTTTTATCCCAATGCGTTTTTATATCGTTATATCGGGAATTGATATACAGAGGCACTTTTACATTGCATTTAAAATTCTTCTCGCTATGAAACTTACACTCTACAATAGTGGTTGAATTATTCTTTGTCGCAACAACATCTACCTCATGTGAAATGCAATGTCCCTGCAATACTTTATCGACTTCGGTAGTGTAACCCGAATACATTAAAATTGCACTTATGAATCGTTCAAACGGAAAACCAGTTGGACCCAATTCATAAATGGCGCGTTTCAGTTTATATTTTGAAGCCAAATAACTTTTCTCCTTTCTTAACAAAGCAAAAGCTCTATTATAAATTTCCTTGGTAGAAATATTTTCATATAACTCCCCAACTACAATATCAACAATCTCATCTACCGTGGCCTGTTTAGCTCCACTTCTTAGCAAAGATTTCCTTAATTTATCTATTGAAAACTTCACCTTTTCACCAGAAGATTTTATGATATCGACAGTCGTTTTCATATTTTAATAGTTAGCTTCGAACTTTTAAAATTAAAAAACCTGTTACCCTCTTGCTATGATATTTATCAGTTTACTTTCTTCTTAAAAAGTCTTTTCATTTTTACTATCTTAGGTTCTTAACTTGTTATAAACACTTTCATGAAACTTCTAATATCCAAATCATTATCATGCTGCTTCATCATTTTTTCTTATTTCAACGTTTATGCGCAAACCTATGCTAAAAACGGCATGGTAGTATCGAGCAGTAAAATAGCTTCGGCTGTTGGTGTGGATATTTTAAAACGAGGAGGAAATGCTGTAGATGCTTCGGTTGCTACGGCTTTTGCTTTAGCTGTAACACACCCATCTGCAGGCAATATTGGTGGTGGTGGTTTTTTAGTTTATTTAGACACAACCGGCTTCTCTACAACCATCGATTTCCGAGAAAAAGCGCCTTTAAAAGCAAGTCCTGAAATGTTTTTGACCAAAGAAGGTGACTTACCTAAAGGGATAAATTTATATGGAAAAGAATCAACAATAAATCACATCGGGTTAAAATCGGTTGGCGTTCCTGGAACCGTTGCCGGTTTATATGTGGCACATGGTAAATATGGAAAATTACCTTGGAAAACTTTAGTGCAACCAGCCATTGATCTGGCCGAAAACGGCTTTGCTCTTCCTTATTCCATTGCTCAGTTTGCCATTTACACTAATGATAATTCTGATATTCAGTTTTTAAAAGATTATTTTAAAAATGAAAAAGGTGAACTGGTAAAATTTGGTGAACTATGGAAACAACCTGCTTTAGCGCATACTTTAAAATTAATTAGAGACAAAGGTAAAGACGGATTTTACAAAGGAGAAGTTGCCAACGACATTGAAAATTTCATGAAAAACAATGGAGGCATCATCACTAAAAAAGATTTAAAAAAGTACGAAGCTATAGAGCGAAAACCTGTAAAAGGAACTTTTAAAGGTTACGAAATCTATTCCATGCCGCCGCCAAGTTCAGGTGGGGTTGCCCTTCTTGAAATGATGAATATAACGGAACAGGCCAATTTAGAAACCATTGAATTTAACTCAACCGAATACGTACATCTTTTAGCTGAAGTAATGCGCCGAACCTTTGCAGATCGCGCCGAATTTCTTGGTGATCCCGATTTTAACCCAGATATTCCTTTAGATAAACTAACTTCTAAAACATTTGCCAAAACACGTTTTGAAAATATTGATATGACGCATGCTTCACCAAGCAATCCATCTAGATTCGGACAAATTTACGACGGTGAAAACACAACCCATTTTTCGGTGGTAGATAAAGACGGAAATGCTGTTGCCCTAACCTACACACTTGAACATTCTTATGGTTCTGGGATGGGTTCAAAAAAACTTGGTTTTATATTCAACAATGAAATGGGCGATTTTAATGCGAAACCCAATGTTACAAACGAAGAAGGTTTAATAGGCACTAACCCAAACATCATACAACCTGAAAAACGTATGTTATCTAGCATGACACCAACAATTGTTGCTAAAGATGGAAAACCTTATTTAGTAATTGGGAGCCCAGGCGGAAAAACAATTATTAATACCGTTTTTCAAACCGTATTAAATGTTTTAGGGTATAATATGCCTGTGGACAAAGCTATTGAAGCGATGAAAATTCATCACCAGTGGTTACCCGACAGAATTACTTACGAAGCCGATAAATTATCTCCCGATACCAAGAAAAATCTTGAATTCATGGGACACAAATTAACGCCAACCAATCGTTTGGGTGAATTAATGGGTATTCAAATAGATAACGAAAACCACATTCTTATAGGCGCATCAGATTCATCGAGTGCTGAAGGTGCTGCTGTAGGCTACTAATAGCTTAAGGCACAAAATACTTTAAACAAAAAAGAGCAACGTGTAGTTGCTCTTTTTTGTTTATTATCAATAATCTTAATTTCCTTTTTTTATCAGTTCTGTAAGCGCTGAAACAGGAATGGTAGCTTTCAATACCATTTGTGTTTTAGTTGCATCGTCGGAATGCTGAAGTGTTTTTGTATAAGACACGGTTCCTATAACATTTCCAAATTGATCAATAATGGCCGAGCCACTTGAACCTGCAGCAAAATCGGCAGAAATAGCCATAATATTTCTATAACCTCCAATATTAATTTCACTAAACTTATCGGTTACCATTCCCGAAGAAAAGGCATAATAATACCCTTTAGGATGACTAACAATAAAAACCGGATCACCAATTTCAGCATCTTTAGTTGCTATTGGTAATACAGGAAGTTCTCTACCTTTAGTGTCTATTTTTAAAATCGCCAAATCGTTTTTTTGATCTGCAGATAATATAGCTTCGACAGGAAAAATTGTACCATCTTTAAGCATTACCACCATAACATCTCTGGCATCTTTGTTATACTTCGTTATATAACTATTAGCAACATGATAGTTGGTTACGATAATTCCTTTTGAATCGATAATATAACCCGATGCTGGGTAGGTATGCACCTTATCACATGCTTTACCCTTCTCATCAACCTCGCCACATCGACCTGCAGGAGAAACAATAACAATAGATTCAGAAACACGATTATACAGTTCACTTGGTTTCAGACTTTTTTTCTTTGGTGATTTCAGGTTTACTTCTACCGGAGCATACCCCTTATTTTTAAAAGAAGGACTAAGAGAATCGGCTGAAATCACATGACCTGCATCAATAAGTTTCCCTGCCTTTATTGCTAATGGCACTTTATACTGACGGATGTTACTTTTATAATTCTGAGCCTGAGCTGCTACTGTAAACGCACATAATACAAAAACAATTTTCAATACGTATTTCATGATATAAAATGATAATTTGTCTGAATTCGACAACTAATAATAATTAAAATTTAAGAGCTCAAAGGTACATTTTTAGTACTAAAGCTTTCTTAGAGCTTTGTTAAAACTAAATTTTAAAACTAATATCACTAAATTAAAGAATAAAAAAGAGAACCTATTTCTAGATTCTCTTGCTTCGTAGCGGGAACAGGACTCGAACCTGTGACCTTCGGGTTATGAGTTCATCACCTGACAAATTCACGACACAAAATAAGGACTTCCCGGATGCTATATTTTAAATTCGTGTTCCAAAACGTGTTCAGTTTTGTGTTCACTTTGTTATTTAAATTTCTAATGCAATATAACAAAAAATGAAATACTCAATTTTAGAATTTTGAATCCAAAGTTTTGCCCCACTTTTCTATTAACCTTTTCGTTTCAAATTCTGTAATTGGAATAACTGTTCCATGTCTTGGGTGAAAATCCATTGAAACACTTTCATCTACAATTTTGAAATTGATTAGGTCTTTGGTTTTTGTAAATTGGTATTTACCCTGATTATAAACATCGTACATTAAAATATAGTCATCAGAACCAATTAACTTAAATATACTTGAGCCTTCTACAGCTTCATCGGTTTGATCCATAAAACCATCTACCTCTTCATATCCTTCTGTTAAACTATTGGAAACTGCCTGCATAATACCCTTTTTTCCTTCATCTTCATTTTTAAAAAACAAGTGATATTTACCATCTTTATATATAATATCTCCATCGATACAAGCACTATTTGTAGGACTGAAATATAATTGTTCTGGCGTCGTTTCTAAACCTGTAAAATCTGCATTAGCATAGGCATAATATATTTTATCTGGCCCAGATTCACCTAACATAGACCAATAAATCATATACTTTTTAGCCTTATTATCATAAATGGTTTGCGGTGCCCACACTCTTACAATATCTACAAACTTATTTGGAAAAGTCCTTGGAATATTAACCACTGTCGATGTCCAATGAATTAAGTCTGTAGATTTCATTAAAACCATAGCTCTGTTAGAACTCCATCCATTAGCTGAAACCATATCGGTTACAACCATAAAGAACGTTTTCCCATCATGCCCACGTAATATATGAGGATCACGAACACCACCTGTAGAGCTTATGTCTCCAGAATCTATAATAGGTTCATTATTGTTAAGTGCATAGTAATTAAAACCATCACGACTTAGTGCAAATCTAATAGACTCCTCTTCTGGACCATTACCCACAAAATATGCAAATAGGTAATTTTTAAACTCACTTTGAGTTTCTAAATTTTCATTACAAGAAACAAGTATCACAAAAAAGCAAGCTATAAATAACCTATATATCTTTTCAATATTTTTCATTCTTAATTCATATTTATTATAATCCTGTTCATCTGTAACAAATTTTACAATTAATGATTAACTATAATTTTTTTAGTAATATTTCCTGTATCGCTTGTCATTTTAAGAATATATAACCCCGACGTTAATCCCGAAACATCTAATTGTATATTATTTGAAAAGTGGGACTGTTTTTCAATTAACAGCTTTCCATTCAAACTATACAAAAACAATTTATAATTTGCCAAATGTGATTTTTCTGAAGTCGTAATATTTAAAAAGTCATCTGCAGGTACAGGCCACAAGTTAATCTTGTTAGCTATTAGTTTATCATCTTCTATAGACAGCGCATTATAAATTGCACCAACTGTACCTGGAGTCATTTGATAATTATAAATTCTGAAATCATCAACAAGTCCTTCAAAATACTTTTTATTACCTGTATTTACGCCTAAATAATTCAAAAAAGGCATAATATCAATCGGTCGTATGGAAGCGATTTCTGATTGTGCAACCACTTGCCCATTTATGTAAAGAAACATTCCTAAATCTCCTATCGTAATAGCAACATGAGCCCATTCTCCTGCTGGCAATGCAGCCGCATTTAATTTTTGTTCCACGCCATTGTGCTTAATTGCAAATTCGGTAAACCCGGAAATAGAAGGAGATAAATAAAAATACTCATCACTACCATTACTAAACTCAAATAGATACTGTCCTACATTAAACCCCGCCCATTTAACCCAAGTTGAAATGGTTAACTCTTCATAACTAGCTATATCTGAAGACAATTGCATAAAATCTGAACTTCCGTTTAAAGACACGGCTCCTTCGCCGTTTATTCCTGAAACAAAGCTCCCTCCATTAATAGCTGCATGGTTTAAATTTACAGTACTATCCTTAGTGTCACTATCTAAATTAAGACGAACAACCATATCATTTGCGCCGTTTACACTTGTAGTTACCTCATTTGAAAAATTTGACTGATTTAAAGATTGGTCAACTGCCTTTATTACATAAAAATAAGTTTCTCCCGCAAGCACTGTATTATCTACAAACTCCGTTGTAACCACGCTTCTTGATATGGTATTGTAAGCACCTCCCATTGTTTGAGATCGAAGAATATCATAGCCTAAAACATCAGATTCCGGACTCGCACTCCAACTAAGTTTTACCGATGTCGGTCGACTTTCTGCAACTAAATTCGTTGGTATGCTGGGTGCATCGAATTCTATAGGAGCGTCAACAGGAAGAAAACGCCACTGCTGGTTTTGTGAATTAGATTTTTCTCCTTGAACCAAATTACCAGAACCATTTATTTCTGCGCAATAAGAACTTTCTCTGCTTCTAATATAAAACCATCCATCTTCAGCGTAATCTAAATACCATTGCTGATTTCCATAGGGCCCATTATCCCAAATACTAACCTTCCCTCCTGGCTCTAATGAATACCCGTACAAATCCAATCTTCTATTGGCACTTGACACAGGTTTAATTCGATAGTAACTAAAATCGCCTCCTACTCTGGAGTCTACAGGAAACACTTCCCAGTGCTGTGTTAGTTTCCCTGAATAATTACCTTGATAAACACCTGCTTCGTTAAAATCGCCTGCAACTTCAAGTACTTGTCCTGTAGCTCTGTTTACCAATTTATAGGTTCCGTTTATTACTGGTTGTATATCGTCTCCCCAAGAGATGTTTATAACGCGCTCTGCATTGGTTTGACCTTGACCGTATCCTGTGCCTCCTGGCAACTCCAAAACAAAGCTTCGTTGAGGCCCATAACCATCATAATAAACTACCCTATCTTTTGATAAATAATTATATGTTGTCGTTACGGCCTGGCGTTCTGATGTTCCTCCGAAGGCCTGAACTTTCCCTTCTGGATTTCTGTACACGGCAGCTGCTGTCCAGTTAGATCGATGTTCTGCATACCCTAATCGCTCGCCATCAAAAGCCTTCACCATTTCCCCACTGGCCAGATCGATATCTGCCCACCAAATACCAGTTTGCATACCATATTCATAGCCAACCAAAGCTTCTACAATATTATGAAGTTCATCAAGTGTTGCATGATGTCCATTGGCTCTAACATTTTGAAGAAAGCTGGCAAACCCATTAAAACTGCCAGCTAACTGATGTGTATTCCCCTCATCAACACCCGCAGGCACTAAATAATCATACCATCCCTGAGCTTCATCACAATTTAAAGTATTACCTCCGGAAAGTCTAATCGCATCATAAAATGAATTATTGTTCATTAGATTAGTAATATCATACATATCCTGAGCTGAACCCTGACCCCAGCCATAATCCGGCTCATTGAATGCTCCTATGGTAACGATAGAATGCCCTGCATCGATAAACTTTTGCGCCGTAGTTCTAATTAATTGTTCCCAACGTGCCGGATTCCCGACATACCAATTATCTACCCAAGGATGATCGCAATTAAGCGCCAGGTTTGTGTTAGGCCCCACATAAGTATTAATCAAATTCAACCGATTATTAAGATCGTTAATTTGCTCTGTTGTAAGATCTGTCTCGTTGACCAAAGGATAGGTTGGCTGAAAAGATGCTCGAACAATATCAATTTGATCCAACCCCATAAAAAGGATATTACGACGAAAGTTTTGCATATCGGCCCAAGCTAAATCAGGACCAAATTCTATAGTTTTTGAAATTCCGTTTGCGGACAAATTAAAAGGTACTTTTCTATCAGCGATTGGCACTACTACCAAATTATCACTTGCACTAGCTATTTGCGCATATATACATTGTATTTCAATACTAGAAAGTAATATCAATACAATTAAAAGTTTAGTTGTTTTCATGATTTGCAATTAAAAGTTTCTATGCTCTTTTACTCTGCAAGGTTTACTATTAAAGACGCTTCAGTTAAACCAGAAGAAATTGCTTTAAGTTTTATTTCACCAGCTTCCTTTCCTCCTTTTATAACGACTAAAGCTCTCCCTTTCCAAACTTTATGAGTATGTACATTATATGCTGTTTCGTCCTTTAAATTTGCATTACCAACCCCTATAATTTTACCAGGACCAGTTATAGTAAATGATACACTATTATCTGCATTGGACACCAATTGACCATCGCTATCTTTTACCTCAACGGTTACGAATGTTAAATCCTGACCATTTGATTTTATAGTATTTCTATCTGCAGTTAATTTTATTTGTGAAGCCTCTTTTTCAGTTTTAAGTATACACGATTCTAATTCCTGATTATCCTGAACTCCAACTGCTTTTAAAATTCCTTTTTTATAAGGTAATGTAAAGATCGCTTTATACTCTTGATCTAGTCCTGTTTTTTGCTCTGCAATTAGTTCATTGTCTAGGTAAAGACGTACCCTTGGATATTTAGAATAGACCTCAACTTCAATAGGCTTTCCTTCATATCCAGGCCAATTCCAGCTTTCCCAAGTTGGCCACACAGCCCACATGGTTGTTTTTATTTCGCCTTCACTTGGATTTGGCTCACGAACTGCCATATAAATCTTTTCGGTATTATTCCAAAGAAGATCTCTATAGTGAGAAATAGGTTTACGCCATCCTATTAAATCAATATCACCACAATAAGCCCCATGCCAAGGGTAAAAATCCTGCTTCCAATGTTGTCCTTCAGGTTCTCCTGGATAATAGTAGCGTCCAATACTTGATTCCCCTAAATAATCCATAGCTGTCCAGACAAAATCTCCTATAATATAAGAGTGATCCTGAACCATTTTCCAATTATAAAAGGCATCTTTAGGATAAGACTCGGTTTGAACGATAACCCGTGAAGGATCTCTTTCATGATCGCCCTCAGATTCATGCATCATATAATTATACCCGCAAATATCATGCTCGGCCATTAATGGATCGAAAATATCCCAACCCTGATCCCATGACGTCATAGCCGAAGTTACAGGTCTTGTTGGATCAAGTTCTCTAATATAGCTATTAAGCAGTCTAGCTGTTTCTACGGCTTCGGGTTTTGTTCGCTCTATAATTTCATTACCACTACTCCACATAACAATTGATGGATGATTACGATCACGTAAAACCATAGCCTCTATATCTCGTTGCCACCATTCATCAAAAATACTAGCATAATCGTGTGTTGTTTTTTTCTCACGCCACCCATCAAACGCCTCATCAATAACCAATAAACCCAGTCGATCACAAGCTTCTAAAAAGCCTTCTGAGGGCGGATTATGTGCAGTTCTAACCGAATTATATCCAGCAGCTTTTAATAATTCAACTTTTCGTTCTTCAGCTCTATCGTATGCTGCCGCACCTAAAATTCCATTATCATGATGAACACAACCTCCATTTAATTTAATAGACTCTCCATTTAAGATAAAGCCCTTATCGGCTGAATATTCAATTGATCGTATACCAAAGCTATTTTCCTCTTGATCAATATTTTCTCCTCTCTTTTTTAATGTAGATGTTGCTACATATAAATTTGGGTAATCAGGGCACCATAACTTCGGATTGGTCACCTCTATATTTTGTGTAACCACTTGTTTGCCATTAGGCTTGAGCTCTATCTCCTGTTCTTCTTTTCCTGCAATTTCTCCACTAGAATTTGAAATTTTAGTAATCAACTGAAGACTTTGTATTTGATTCGTTTCGTTTTGAATGGTCGTATTAACTTGAACAGTGGCCCTTTCGCTGGAAATCTCAGGTGTTGATATTCCCACGCCCCAATTAGCTATATGTAAAGGCGAATTAACTTTTAACCAAACATGACGGTAAATTCCCGAACCACTATACCAGCGACAATTTTTTTGCTGTGAATTATCTACGCGAACAGCTAATGTATTTTTATTTCCATATTGAATGTAAGGACTTAAATCATGTTCAAAAGAGGTATATCCATATGGATGAACACCCAAAGACTTTCCGTTGATAAAGACTTCTGCATTCATATAAACACCTTCAAAATATATGCTTATTTTATTTCCTTCTAGTTCTTTTGAGATATCGAAATCTTTACGATACCAACCTATGCCAGCGGGAAAATACCCACCGTCATTTCCAGTAGTATTTTCTGGACTGATCTGACCTTCAACACTCCAGTCATGAGGTATATCAAGAGTTCTCCAATTTTCATCGTCAAAATTTAAATTGGCAGCCATGGGAAAGTCTCCCAATTTAAATTTCCAATTGAAATCGAAATTTTGTTTTCCAAATACATTCTCATTTTGTTGTTCTTTGTTGTAAGAACAAGCGAATATTGAAATACTTAAAAGAACAAGAAAATTGATTTTTAAATAGTGTTTCATGATAGTTAAGCTCTAAATTTTAATCTTTTATTTGATTATTTTACTTTAAATGTATTTAAGGAATGAGGTGGCAATGTTACATTTAAAAATTTTCCCTCTAATTTTACCGATATGGTTTTACTTTGCTCATTAAAGTTACCTGCAAAAACTAAATCTTCTCCATTGGGGTTTGTAGCTAACATTACCGGCAACTTGTCTTCCTTACCTGGTTTAAATGCTTTTATTATACTACCAGGAGTTAGGTACCGTGTATAATGCTTTACTGCAAAATATTCTGGTGTATAAGTTGCTTTTCGTGTTTTAGAATCGACACGAATTAATGCATTTTGCTTCCACCCCCAGCCACTTACACCTTCATCGTATAAAATAGCATTCCAAAACGTATATTCCTCACAACCATTACCTAAGTAATGATTTATTAAATTAAAGGTGTGTTCTGCTGCGCCCCAATCAAAAGCGCCCCAACCACATTCACTTTCTGTTTGAACATATTTATATTTTGGATATTTTTCACGAATGCGTGATAAAATTTGCCCGCCTTCCCATTGAAAACCAATTCCGCTAAATGTTTCTGGTTGAGTTAAATTGGACAAAACCTCATCAATTACTTCATAATGATTAGTATTTATTGTTCCAAAATATAAATCTACATTAGGATGCTGTTCTTTTAATGTTGGCCCCAAATACTCCTCGTTAAAACGAATTATCCCTTCGGGTGTCCAAGCACAACCTGGATAAGGGGTATAACTCCAAGGTTCATTTTGAAACATAACCATTTTAATAGGAATCCCTTCCTGTTGATAAGCTGTTATGAACTTACTAAAATAATTGGCATAGGTTTGTAAATAGCGTGGATCTTGAATAAAATAGTCATTAACTGCCAATTTCTGAGGAAACTGATTTTCATATTTTTTATCATTTCCTTCAAATAGCAAATAATCTAACTTTGGGTTTAGCTCATTATACTCTTCATTACTAACAACCGAATAATAATTATTAATTTTCATCCAGGATGGAGGTGACCAAGGCGAAATCCAAAACATTAAATCAGGATTGTATTCCTGTGCTGCTTTTATAAAAGGGATTAAAGTTGTTTTATCTCGATCTATATTAAAGTATTTTAGCTGAAAATCACCATTAACTTCATCGCAGCTATACCAATCGCGAGCATAATCGTTTGCATTCATAGAAAAACGTCCCATAGTAAATCTTAAATCACCTTCCGGAGAAAACAACTGACTTAAAATTTTTTCCTGATTAGTACGTGATAACATATTAATTGCATCCCATCCACGCTCATTAAAACAAGTTCCCCAAGCTTTAAAAACTAAACTCTTATAATCATCGTTAATCTCCAGAGTAGGAGTTTTTGTTCCTGTTTTTTCCAACTTAGAAGTTAAGTATTCATACATATTTTCTTCTGTGCTGCATACCCACTCCACTGCTTGCCCATTCATTTTAATCGTGGATATCACAAAAAACACAAGCATAAAACATTTAAAATACATCTATTTATTTTTTTTTCAATTTGAGGATTAACTTTTATTCTAATTTAAAAGAAAGACGTAGGGACACCAACTCCTACGTCCTTCCAACTACAATAAAACTAAATAATAATCTATTTTGCCATTAATACAATATCATCAAATCCGGTCCAGCCATCACCTCCATCAGCAGCTGCCGTATTAATTTCTATTCCTAATCTTGCTCCTACAGATTCTGCTGTAGCAGATGCACTTAATTCGATAGGGTTCCATTGAGACGAGACAAGATCTACTGTTTGCGTTTCAATAACATTTCGAACGCCATCGCCATTATTATAATACAGCGTTACTGTAAACTTGGCTCCATTCCAAATATCAAAAGCATCGACAGTTAATAGAAACTCTTCTCCCTCTGAAATCATATGATTCGTTAAATTATAAACCGGTGCATCTCCACTAAACTTATACCCCGCATAATCACTATTATCTGAGCTCATCCACCAAGCAGATGCTTCTACTCCAGAATCTACTGCCCCAGTATCACTACTCCATCCTGGAACATTTGCCCAATTCGTATATTTCGAATCACCTGGTAATTCAAAATCTGAATTTTCAACAACTACCGCCTCAAAAACAGGAGCATTAAACTCTACCATAATGTCTTTTGAGACCATAGCAGGTGTAGAACCTTCCATTCCATTTACTGTTAATGACACTGTATAAGTCCCATAATCGGTATAAGTATGGACAGGGTTTTCTTCGGTAGACGTTTGACCATCCCCAAAATCCCAAGAAAATGATTCTGAAGCAGTAGTTGTACTTGTAAACATTACCGTTAAATCTTCAATAGTTGCTGTGAATTTTGCCGTTGGATTTTCAATAACCGTTACTGATTTTGTAACTACAGCAGGCGTAGATCCTTCTTCTCCATAAACTGTTAACTTTACCGAATATGTTCCTGCTGAAGGAAATGTATAATCTGCACTTTTAGCAATTGATAATCCCCCATCTCCAAACTCCCATGACAGTGTTTTTCCATTCGTAGCTGTAGCTTCGAAAGAAACCAATAACGGATTCTCTGAATCAACTTCATAAGTAAAATCTGCTGTTGGATCCATAACATTTTCGTCACTACACCCCACAACAAACACAGACATTAGCATAGCTAAAGCTAAAGCTAAAAATCTTAAATTATATCTATTAATTATTTTCATTTTTAATTCGTTTAAAAATTATCTTATCTATGTTAGATTTGGCAGCCCTCTTCACTTTGTTATGCTCCAAGGGCCTACCAACTAAAATTTAGTAACCAGGATTCTGGATCAACTCATTATTTCTATTCAACTCATCCAATAAAATTGGAAGGAAATACGATTTATTATCATTCCATGCTCTCCCTTGAACATTATCAAGAACAGAATATGTTGGGGTGCTACTTCCGTAAGGATATACAATTTTAATACCCTCGGCTGGAGTAATTACATCTGGAGCAATCATCCATCGTCTTATATCAAAATAACGATGTTGTTCGTATGATAACTCGATACGGCGTTCGTTTCTGTAACGTTCCATTAAATCTACTCCTGTTTCACTTACTGGAACATCTGGCATGCCTGCGCGGTTACGTATCATGTTTAAATACGTTTTAGCCTCACCTTCTTCTCCTAACTCTATACATGCCTCAGCATAATTCAATAATACTTCGGCATATCGCATTTGTCTCCAAGGATATTTTTGCATGTTGGTAGCCGTATGATTTACTGCAGGATCTATAAACTTTCTCAAGTAATATCCCGTATACGTACCATTCCAGTCTTGCACCGGTCCCTGACGGGTATCTAGACCCGGGATGGTTGTACCATCTGCCTGAACATATGATCCTGTTTGTACTCTTCCGGTAGGATCAGTTCCTGCTGTAGACTCCGGACGTGGTTTCCAATATGCGCCATCGTAAAGAATGTTAGCATAAAATCTTGGATCTCGATTTTCATAAGGTGCAGCTGCCTGATCTGGATTGCTCCAATCAAAATAAGTTCCGTCTGCCATTTCATAATCATCAACCAATTGTCCAATTGGTGTATTTCCTCCCCAGTTTTCCCAGCCGTTAGGTCCGTTAAACAAACCAACGTTTGGGTTATCCCAGTTATTAGCATTATTAGCATGATCAAAGAAGCTTAAGAAAATATCTTCTTCATTTCCATTGTTCAAGAAAATATTGATGTAATTCTGTGTAGCAGCCTCTTGAGAATCAAAACTTGTACCCCCATAAAGACTATACACTCCCAGGTTAATAACAGCTTTAGCAGCATCTTTAGCCGCTTTCCAACGATCCATTTGACTTCCACTGGTATAACTGATTAATTCAGGATTTTCATAACCATTAGTCCATGATGCTGAAGCAAACAAATCACTAGCTGCGTATAATAAAATCTTAGACTTTAAAGTTAAAGCAGCTCCTTTTGTAGCTCTTGCTTTATCTCCAGATGCAGGCAACATCGCTGCAGCTGCATCGCAATCTGCAACAATGAAATTCACAGTCTCTTCCAGCGTATTTCGAGGCACTAAAAACTCATCTGTTGGTGTATATGCCTTATCTATTATTGGAACACCTCCGTAAAAGCTCATTAACCATCCATAGAAATAACCTCTTAAAAAGTGAACTTCACCTTTTAACTTATCGATATCGTCACCTTCTAAACCTGATTTTTCAATATTTTCAAAAAACAAATTACAAGCTCTAATATTTTTATAAAGACTATTCCAGGTTAGATTATAATAATCTCCTGTCCAATGCCAAGGGCTCAGTACACCTAAATAACTATCACTAATTTCACTGTTTAAAATTGGTTTTGCTTCCCAATCCCAAACGTCCATAGATTCATCACTTAGCGAGGACATCATTTCTGTTTGAAACGCATGATGTTGCCCCATGTAAATATTATCTACGTAAGCGGTTATTAAAGCCGGATCTGACCACACTGCCGAATCTGAAAATCGATCTAGCGGTGCTACTTCAAGAAAATCATCATTACATCCTGTTATTAACAAGATTAGTAATAATATATATATGTTTTTTATACGATTCATGATACTAAAAATTTAAAAGGTTACATTCAATCCTAGGTTAATAGCTTTATTCAACGGATAACTGTATCCTGCATAACCAGTTTGAACCATCTCAGGGTCGAAGTCCTTCATATCAGGACTGTGCGTCCATAAATTGAATCCATTCACATACATTCTTAGGTTATCAATCTTAATTTTATCGGTAACCGATTTAGGTAAAGAATACCCTAATTCTATTGTTTTTAAACGCACATAATCTGTTTTATGCAACCAATAAGTATTTGGCTGATTTACCCAGTATTCACCTGTTCTGTTATAAGTTCTTGGATGCTCTGTACTAGGATCTAACTCTGTCCAGCGGTTGTCGTAAAAACTCTTAAGATAATTACCGAACTCACCTGATTCTGTTCCTTGATAGAACACACCTCCAAGAGCTCCTTGAAATAATAGGTTTAAATCGAAACCTTTAAATCCGAAATTCATATTTAAACCTCCGGTAAATAATGGCGTGCGGCTTTTATCGTATCGCACCATATCTTTGCCATCTAAAACACCATCTTCGTTGTAATCTTCAAAAATGATATCTCCAGGTCTTGCTCCTGCTAAATGCGGATACGCATCTATTTCATCTTGATTTTGGAATATTCCAATCGCATTATAATATAAAGAAGCTCCAAGTGGTCTTCCTGTTGATTGTTGGTATACAGGTGCTCCAGGCGGTTCATCCCAGAAAAGTACTTTGTTTTTAGCATATACTCCGTTTACCCCAACACTATAAGTGAAAGCCGATGAATTATTACTGTACACTACATTAAAATCGAAACCTTTATTCTCGAATTCTCCTATGTTTTCATCTGGCAAGCTTAAACCTGTAGAGTTAGGTACTGAAGCATTTCTGCGAGCAAGAATATCGGTACGCGTATTTTCAAAATAATCGGCAGTAAGCGTTAATTTTCCATCAAAGAAATGTAAATCAACACCAACATCTTTTTGTGTAGCCGACTCCCAGGTTACCCCTGTATTTGGAACCACACCTTCATAAAGTACTTTATTGAATTGTGTTCCTCCATTAGAAACAAACGATAATCCTCCAAAAGAATATGATGACAAGTATTGATATGGAGAAATTAAATCGTTACCTGTTTGACCCCAAGATGCTCTGAATTTAGCAAAATTGATAAACGGAATGTTTTTTTGCCAAAAACCTTCTTTAGAAATGACATACCCTAAAGATACTCCTGGGAAAAACCCATAGCGACTGGATTGCTCAAAAATATAAGAAGCCTGATATCTCCAAACAAACTCAGCCAAATACTTATCCTTATAACCATAATTGGCTCTACCAAAATAGTTTAAACGTGTTTCTTCATATGCAGAACCACCGTTATTTATATCTTCTAAACCTCCGGCGAATAATTGATCGACCGCTGTTGACACAAAGTTTCTTCTAAAAGCCCAGAAGTCACTTCCTTTACCTTCAATTCGTTCTACACCTCCCATTAATTTTAAGCTGTGATCATCTGAAAAACTACTTTCATAATTAATCATTCCTCTGGTAAGTATATTTTGATTATCCCTTGCAGATTGACGTAATCTTGGGTCATCAAGACCTTGTTCAGAACCCACCAATAACGGATCGCCATTATCATCATAACTTACATTATCCCAAGAATACACAGTCCATGGTGTACTCCAGTTCTTAACAAAATTGAATGACTTATCTAAAGAGGCGTTTAAATTTACTGATAAACCTTTTACACCAGGAATATCGATATTCAATTGAAAATCGGAGTTTAAAACATACCATCTATCTTTTGAATATCCCGTATCATCTGTAACTAAAACCACAGGGTTATCTCCTCCTTCCATACCAGGCCCTGGTAAACCATTTGGCCAATAAGCAGGAATGATAGGTTTAGACCTCATCAGTTTATTAAATATCTCAGGTGCGCCACGTTGCGGAAAGTTTCTATCTTCATATCTTCCTGAAGTGTTCATTCTAAAATTGATATAATCATTAATTTTTATATCAAGGTTAGATCGCATGTCATATTGCTCAAATTTAGTTGAACTATTTCTGTAGAATGCGTCTTGAGACTTTGATGAAAGACTCACAAAATATTTTGTATTTTCAGTCCCTCCACTAATAGAAAGGTTGTTATAAGTTTGTGCCGACCAAGGTTTTAGAGTCTCTTTAATATAATCGCTATTAGGATAATTCCAAGGATCAGATCCATCTCTGAACTTCTGAATTTCATCTGGTGAATATCTTGGTCCTCGTCCTGCATAAAGATCTATTTCATTTAATAAAGTCGCATACTCTGCTGAATTAGTTAATTCAGGCATTACAGTCGGGCGAGTTAAACCGTAATTCGTAGTAAAGTCTATTTTTGGCTTACCTGGCGTACCACGTTTGGTTGTGATCAGAATAACTCCATTCGCCGCCTGTGCTCCATAAATAGCTGCAGAAGCATCTTTAAGTACAGACATACTTTCGATAGTACTTGGATCTATTCTTTCTAAAGATCTTCCAGGCACTCCATCAACAACTATTAATGGTGAAGCATTTCCAAAGGTATTAACACCACGAATAAGAATTGACACTCCGTCATAACCTGGTTCACCACCATTGGACACTGCAACAACACCAGGCAATCTTCCTGATAACCCTTGACTAACATTGGTTACAGGAATACTTTTTAATTCTTTACCTTTTACTGAAGAAACAGCTCCCGTTAATGTTGTTTTCTTTTGTGTTCCAAAACCTACTACAACTACCTCATCTAATTGTGCGGTATCTTCCTCCATGGTTACATTAATGGTGGACGTTCCTGCTACGGTTACTTCTTGTTGTTTCATACCTACATATGAAAACAGAAGTATATCTCCTTCCTTTACATCTGAAATAGTGTACTGCCCGTCAAAATCTGTGGCAGTACCGTTAGAAGTTCCTTTTACTATAATGGTAACTCCCGGAACCGGCATACCTGCACCATCTACAACAGTACCGGATATTGATTTCTGCTGCTCAAGTGCAAATGTTGCACAAACAGACATTAAAATTAAAATAACTGTTAGCCAGTTGGCCTTAGTTACTTTTTGCAAACACGGTTTGAAACCGTGAAAACATCGCTTTTCATTCATAATTAGTTTAGTTTAAGTTGCTTTTTATTTTTTATGAAGTAGAAATATTACTACTATAATCTCCTCTTAATTTTTATAACTTGCTCTTATTCCTTATCATCTCATTGTTTAATTTATGTTGTACTTCCTTTTGTTTCCACTAAAATATTTCGAAGTAAATAATTCAAGAATCTCAAATCAGTCAAATAGTGTCTGTATTTCACAACCCTCTATTTTTCAATAAAAAACAAATAAAAAAACAGTCTTATATTTACTTTATTCGGGCCCATGTATTAGTTTGGATAGAATCCTTTACAACCAGCCAAACGTGGTTGTAAATACCAAAACTGTCACTATAAATACCATTAGATTGTTTATTCTTACTCAATTTTACCAAAACAACATTCTCCCCTTCACTTTGCAAATAAGACGTTATGTCGCTTTCGAAAATTTCTGATGTATTATGATTAACACTAAGACATTTCCCGTTTATATAGATTTCATAAGGATTCGAAATCCCCTGAAACTTGATCCATATATTTTTACCATTCCATGATTCTGGGATATCAAAATGCTTTCTGTACCAGACTACTTTCGTTTCACCTGAAGGAATCCTTGTTATTGTGTGCGATTTTAAAAGACCATAGTCTTTATTGCAGTCGTGAGGTAAGTCTAAATTTCTCCAAACCTGATCATTATATTTAATATCCTCTGGAATATTAGTATTCCCATAATAAAATTTCCAGTTTAAATCGAAAAGCTGAGTTTTAACCACTTCTTTTTCCTGGGTATCACACCTTGAAAAACATGCCAAAACCACCAGATAGATTAACAAATATGTTATAGTATTTTTCAAAATATAATTTGATTACAACGTACAAAGAGCCATTTAAAATTTAACTCTGAGTAAAACTACCAATACGTAGTTCCGGAAGACATCGTTAATTCGTCAATCGTAGCTTGAAAACTCGTCAAACCATAATTCTGTTAAAAAGCACACGTGGAGGGCTTGTCTATTTTATTTAAATTTACATATCGACTAAACATTTCAAGCACGCTATACAAATGAATTATTGTAAACTATTTGTCATTATTTCTTTTTTTATTATTAGCTCTTTCGTAACTGCTCAAGAAATTCAAATTGAAAAATTAGGAATAGAAAAAGGACTTTCTAACAGCAACATATCCTGTATTACTCAAGATAGAGAAGGTTTTATATGGATTAGCACAAAAGATGGTTTAAATAGATTCGACGGGAGTAATTTTAAAATTTTTAAAAAAACTGACAATGAAGAAAACTCCATTTGCAGTAACATTCTCAACCATGTTTATGCTGATGAATTTGATGACGTCGTGTGGATTGGTTCAGAAAAAAATGGTGTCGATGCCTACAATTATAAAACCCATACATTTAAACATTTTGAACATAATTATGATTCACCTGAAGAAAATTCTATTAGTGCCAATGGAATCACCCATATTGATGCAGATGAAGCAGGCAATATTTGGTTCGCAACTTATGATGGCGGCATAAATGTATTAGATAAATCAAATAATAAGTTTACATATTACAATACCGATAATACTAAAGGCTTAGGATCAAACTTCAATTGGTGTCTTTACTATGATGACCCTGAAAACATATACATAGGCCATGTTAATGAAGGTTTTAGCATATTAAATTCAAAAACGAAAACGGCCATAAACTACAGACACGACCCGGAAAACCCTTCTTCACTTGTTAATAACACAGTCACTTCGATCACTAAAGATTTTAAAGGGCGTATTTGGATAGGTACCCGAGAAGGCCTCACATTATATGATCCGGCTAGTACGAAAATGATTAATTTTCAGCACAATCCAAAAAATCCAAATTCGCTATCAAACAACTTTGTTCAACAAGTCATTGAAACAAAAGAACATAAACTTTACATTGGTACTGAGGGAGGCGGATTAAATATTTTAGATTTAAACGACTTAACCTTTAACTTTAATCTATCCGATTTAAAATTTAGCCACATACTGGAATCAGACACTTCCAATGGACTATCCAGTTTATCCGTTCAAACCATTACCCAGGATTCTTTTGGAAACATTTGGCTTGGTGGACAAGGAAGTAATTTAAATTTTATTTCAAGCAAGCCAAATCAATTTAACAAAATCACCTACCTGCCATATATTTCAAACCATAATAGCTTGAACAATTCATGGGCGCATAGCCTTTGCGTTGATGCAGACCAAAATATTTGGGTTGCAAATGGCTCAGGTGGTCTGGCTATCTATAAAAATGAAAATAAAATTAGACAATACGATTATATAGATATCAATTTTAAAAATGAAAACATTATAAGTACTTACCAAGGACAGCAATACACCTGGATAGGAACATCAGACGGCAGAATTTATTACTACGATAAACAACAAAATAAATTTAACAGACTAGCCTGTTTTAGCGACATAGAAAACACGCCGGTATACTCCTTTTTTGAAGATTCTAAAAATAACATATGGATAGCTACCGATAAAGGCTTACATAAATATAATACCGAACTAAAAACCTGTGATATTTACACCGATAAGAATTCTGAGTTGCCAGATAATATCATTAGGGCTATTTCCGAAGACGGTGAGGGTAATTTGTGGGTGGGAACCTATATTGGAAACTTAAGTGTTTTTAATGAAGACTTCAATTTAATTAAAGAATACAATCCTTCGTATGCCTTTTATGCGATTAATTGCATTTATAAAGATTCTAAAAACCGCATGTGGATTGGTAGTCAAAACGACCTGTTCTTAATTAAAAACCATAACGACGACTCCATTTTACGAATAGGTGAAATTTCGGGTTTGGCCGAATCAAATATAAGAGCCATTACCGAAGGCAAAAACGAAAATACAATCTGGTTTAGCACGATTAATGGAATTAGCAAAATTGAGATTAATACCATGCATGTTACCAACTACAGTTTTAATGATGGAATTGTACATGGTGAATACCTATACAGATCTGTAGCAAAAACTAAGGATGGTAATCTGTTTTTCGGGTCTCAAAATGGAATTACCTGGTTTAATCAAGACATTGAAATTCCTTCTTTCGAATCACCAAAACCAAGTATTACAAGTATTTTAACTCCAATCAACAAAAACAACCTCAATCAATTTAAGCCTATACCTTTCAACGAAAAACTAAAACTAAACCACAACCAAAATACAATTCAAATAAAATTTAATATTCTTGATTATGCATTAACTGATATGGCCGAATTTGCTTATGAAATGAAAGGCCTCGATCAAGGATGGTTTCTATTAAAAAACGAGAGAGAAGTTACCTTTAGAAATTTAAAACCAGGAAACTATGTTTTCAATCTAAAATCGAAAATAAAAAACAGTGAATGGTCAGATCAGCTAAACACCATATTTATAGAAATCGATCCTCCTATCTGGCTTTCCTGGTGGATGAAACTTATTTATTTAATTGTTTTTTCGGCAATCTTTATTTTAGTTTCCAGATTTTACCAAAGAAAATTAAAAGTTGAAAACGCACTGATTTTAGAGAAAAAAAGCAGACAACAGGAGCATGATTTAAATGAAGACAAGCTTAAATTCTTCACAAACATTACCCATGAACTAAGAAGCCCAATGACGCTAATTCTGGGGCCTTTAGAAGACTTGATTTCTGAAAACTCCTTGACAGAAGACCAGTCGAAAAAACTTCAAATGATTCAGCGGATTGCCAATCGATTATTGAACATTGTAAACCAGATTCTTGAATTTAGAAAATCTGAAAATAAAAACAGAAAACTTAGCGTTATAAAAGACGACTTAAACCAATACATTCATGAAATTGGTATAAAATATAAAGACCTCAATCAAAACAAAGCCATTGATATTCAAATTAATGAGCCTAAACAAAAAACAGAAATGTTTTTCGACCCTAACGTTGTTACAATTATTATAGACAATCTTATTTCAAACGCTCTAAAATACACGCAAAAAGGCTCGATTACTGTAGATTTCAACAATTACTTAGAGGATAATATCGATTATACAGAAATAACCATTTCAGACACTGGTTATGGCATTTCTAAAGAAGATTTACCCCATATTTTTGACCGATACTACCAAGCCAAGAATGTTTCTCACCCGGTTAAAGGTACCGGAATAGGCTTAGCTTTAGTGAAAAATATGGTCGAATTACATGAAGCTAATATTGAAGTTTCCAGTGAGTTGAACCAAGGCACCACATTTAAAATTAAATTCTTAACCAATAACAGCTACCCCGATGCCATACATTATTACCCGGAAGAACCAGAAAATGAAGAAGATGACAAAAATGTTGTTTTAATTGTAGATGACGATCAGGATATCATTCAATATATAAAAGAATCGCTAAGCGATACTTATAAAATCATCTCTGCCGAAAATGGTAAAGTTGGTCTCGAATTGGCTAAAGAATCGATTCCTGATATCATTATTAGTGATGTCATGATGCCAATTATGGACGGTATAGACATGTGTAAACACCTAAAACAAGATATCGACACGAGTCATATTCCTGTTGTTTTATTAACGGCTAAAGTGTCTTTACATGATCAAAAAGTAGGTTACGATGTGGGGGCAGATTCCTATTTAACCAAACCGTTTAGTAGTAACCTTTTAAAAAGCAGACTCAAAAACATTATAGATACCAGAAAACAATATTCTTTAACCAGTGTTTCTAAATTTAAACAAAAACAACAACTGCTAAATGAATCGGTAGGTGAATTGGATAAGGAGTTTTTAAATAAATTAACTGAAGTAATTGAGGAAAACTTAGAAGATGAAAAAATGAACATTTCCTATGTTGCTGCACAGTTAAACATGAGCCATTCCACGTTATATAGAAAAATTAAAGCCTTAACAGATTTAACTGCCAACGAATTCATTAGAAAAGTTCGCATTAACTACGCAGAACAACTTTTAATCACCGGGCAGTTTAATATTTCTGAAATCATGTATCAGGTTGGGATTAATAGTAGTAGCTATTTCAGGCAATGTTTCAAGGAAGAATTTGGAACCAACCCAAGCGAATATCTACAAAAGCTAAAAGACAGCTAAACTAAATTTCCTTTTTTAACTTTTTGTAAAGCCGTATGAACATACCTCATTCGGCTTTTTTTATTCCTCCTTTATAAATGACCAATTACTAATTCCTTATTGGCGAATTTCAGATGCTCTTTCGATTTATATTTCCTTACAATTGATACGCTTGTAAATTTTCAATTCAACTAACTATTTAATAATTAAAATATGAAACTATTAAAACTAATTATCACCCCTATTGTTTTGCTGATATTCCAGTCTACCATAGGGCAAAATTATAAGCAAGACCACTTATATTACGGCGTTGCTTATTACGACGAATACATGCCATACGAACGTTTACAAAAAGACATTGACATGATGAAAGATGCCAATATCAATTTCGTTCGTATTGCAGAATCCACCTGGAGCACCGTTGAACCTCAGGATGGTGTTTATGATTTTTCCAGTATCGACAGGGTATTAGATGCCATGTATAAAAATGGCATTGGTGTCATCTTCGGGACTCCTTCTTACGCCATCCCTGCGTGGTTAGCACATAAACATCCCGAAATTTTGGCCACTACACCAGATGGAAATACAAACGTTTACGGGCCACGTCAAAACATGGATATATCACATGAAACTTATCGTTTTTATGCAGAACGTGTTATTCGTAAAATGATGGAGCATGTAAAAGATCATCCGGGCATTATAGGATATCAGGTAGACAATGAAACCAAACACTTTAATACCGCTGGAGAACCAGTTCAAGAAAAATTTGTCGCTTATATGAAAGACAAATTTAAATCTTTAGATAGCATCAACACGAAATACGGTTTAGACTATTGGAGTAACCGCATAAATTCCTGGGAAGAGTTTCCTTCGGTTAACGGCACCATAAATGCCAGTTTAAGATCGGAATTTGAACATTTTCAACGCTTGTTAGTTACAGATTTCCTTACCTGGCAAGCTAATATTGTACGTGAATATTCAAAACCAAATCAATTTGTGACACATAATCATGACTTGGAATGGCGAGGCTACTCATTTGGTATGCAACCCGATGCCGATCATTTTGAAATTGACCAAGCCATGGATGTTGTTGGTATTGATATTTACCATCCAACTCAAGACCATTTAACAGGCATTGAAATCTCATTTGGCGGCGATATGGCACGCTCCTTTAAAAACGGGAACAGTTACTTTGTTATTGAAACAGAAGCTCAAGGTTTTGCAAAATGGACTCCCTATCCAGGGCAATTGCGTTTACAGGCCTTCAGCCATTTAGCCTCAGGAGCTTCCATGGTTGGGTACTGGCATTGGCACTCCTTACACAACGCCATTGAAACCTACTGGAAAGGGTTATTAAGTCACGATTTTGAACCCAACCCAACATATAACGAAGCCAAAACTATTGGGGCAGACTTTAAACGTTTAAATGACCATCTTCTAGGATTAAAAAAGAAAAATGATGTTGCCTTTTTTGTGAGTAATGAAGCTATGACGGGGTTTGACGACTTTAGCTTTGGCTGGTTCAGTTCTGAAAAATACAACGACATTGTGCGTCCGTTTTATGATGCGCTTTATAAAATGAACGTTGGCGTTGATTTTGTAGACCCTTCAACCATTGAAAAGCTAAGTAATTATAAAATGATTATTGTTCCAGTCTTATATGCTGCCTCTAATGATATCCTGAATACCTTGAATAAGTATGTTGAAAATGGAGGTCGAATTGTATATACTTTTAAATCTGGTTTTTCTGATGAAAATGTAAAAGTTCGGCATACCAAACAACCCGGAATAATACAAAAAGCGACAGGAAATTACTATAGTCAATTTGCCAGACCTGAACATGCATCTATTAAAGGTGACAACTACGGATTAAACGAAAACGATGAAGAAGTTAAATACTTTATGGAGCTTCTTACCACCGACGACAACACGCAAGTATTAGCCTATTACGACCACCCTTTCTGGGGTCAATATGCTGCAATTACCGAAAACCAATACGGAAATGGTGTTGCTACGTATATTGGATTTATGCCTGGTGACAAACTCATAACCGAAATTTTAACAGACCAGCTTAAAAAAGCTAATCTTTGGGGCATTGATCAGGAATTGGAATATCCTCTTATTACAAAATCTGGAACTAACAGACAGGGTAAAACGATTCGATATTTCCTTAATTATTCTCAAGAAAAACAATCGTTTAAATATCAATATAGAAAAGGAATAGAGCTTCTTTACGGAGCAAAAATTCAACATAATCAAACTTTAGATCTCGAACCCTGGGGTGTTAAAATTATAGAAGAAAACTAAAATCTAGTTCCATTAAAAAAAGCTGCATGAATTACCATGCAGCTTTTTTATTTTCTTTTATTTTCTAATTACTTTTTTATAATCTTTTTTGTTACCTGTGATTCTTCGGTCGTTACATGTAACAAATAAATTCCTAAATTCAGTTGACTCATATCCAATTCATAAGTATTGGCTCCTAAAGCCGTTTTACTTACAAATATTAGCCTACCATTTAAGTCCATTATATTTATTCCTGATGGCTCTTTACTAAACTTAACAGTTAATCTACCTGATGTAGGATTAGGAAAAACAGACAAGTCTAAAAGTGCTGTTGTATCTTCTTCTAAACTTAAAGTCTTTGTGTTTACAGATGATTTTGCACTACTTGAACAATTATAAGTCATTTGAGAATCATTATATGCTAAACTACTATGAGTGGCATCACTAATACAAAAGTTAACAACTACACCTCCTTTGGCGGTAGATGATGTTTGAAAGCTAACAACACCATTAGAACCTGAAATTCCAGTTACGGATTCATTCCATGTACCTGAAAAATATCCAGTTACAGTGGCTCCAACAACAGGGTTAGATAAATCATCTACTAACACAACCTCAGCAGAACCATACTTACTTCCTTTTCCTGCACCTATAGTTCCTGTAACAACAGATTGCACACTAAACGTAGTCGCCTCACCAACTGTAATTCCTGCCAAATCTGCAATTTCGGTAGCAGACAATGGATAATTGTAAACTCTAAAATCATCAACTGAAGCATTTAATGCCGGATCTGGATACTGACTTCTTCCTATATAATTCTGGATAGGTTTAAAATCATTAGGACTCAAAACAAAGCCTGCATTGCTATCAACCAAACCTCCATTAACATACAAAGCGGCTCCATTTGCACCTAAAGTTACTGCGACATGCGTCCACTCTCCTGTTGCAATACTTGGGCCATAAAGATTTTCTTCGGCGCCATTATACTTAATTCCATATTGAATACCTCCTGTCCATGAATCTGGTGTTAAAAACATATATTCATCTGTACCATTTCCGAAATCAAAAACACGTTGCCATTGGCCACCACCATTATAGTAAATCCAAGCGGCAACTGTAATTTCCTGATGACTGGCAATATCTGCGGGAAGCTGAACAAAATCTTCAGCACCATCTAAATTAATTGATCCAGACCCCACTTTTCCAACACCATATGAAGGTTCACCATAAGTTGCACCGTGATTTAGGTTAACCGAGCTATCTAAAGCATTTCCATCAAAACTAATTTCTGTAACAATACTATTCGCTCCAGTTGCCTTAGCCGAAACCTGATTTGAATAATCCGAACGGTTTAACGAACCATCAATCGCTCTAATTTGATAAAAATATGGCACCCCTTCTAATGCAGTATTATCGACAAATGAGTTTGCAGTTACATTTCTGGCTATGGTATTGTAAGCGCCATTGGCACTTTCAGCTCTAAAAATAGTGTACCCTGCAACATCACTTTCTGAATTAGCTGTCCAATCTAGTTTAATTGAAGAGCCCTGAGCTGTTGCTACTAAATTAGCTGGCGCATTAGGCGGATTAAATTCAATAGGAGCACCAACAGGAAGGAAACGCCATTGCTGATCATAACTACCATCTTTACCCCATTGCACCACATTAGTTCCTTCAATATCAAGACATTTTGAACTTTCTCTGCTTCGAATATAAAACCAGCCATCTTCAGCATAATCTAAATACCATTGCTGATTTCCATATTGCCCGGCAGACCATTGGTGAATATTACCCCCATCATCCAGACTAAAGCCACTAAGATCTAAATACTTTGTACTACTTGAAGCCGGTTGAAATTTAAAATAACTAAAATCACCCCCTACTCGGCTATCTACAGGCGTTACATCCCACTGTTGTGTTGTTGCTCCAGAATAACTTAACAGGCCTACATTCGATCCGTCCTGAGCAGCATTACCTTCAATACTCATGACCTGTCCGTTTGCTCTGTTTACCAAAACATAACGTCCGTCGATTACAGGCTGAATATCGTCTCCCCAGGTAATATTTATAACGCGTTCTGCGTTGGTTTGACCATTACCATAACTTCCAGGTGCACCTCCGGGCATTTCCAATACAAATTCACGTTGTGGTCCATAACCATCATAATAAACTGCACGATCTTTAGATATGTAATTGAATGTTGTTGTTACAGCCTGTCTTTCGGAAGTTCCTCCAAAAGCCTGTATTTTCCCTTCCGGTGAACGATATACCGCAGCGGCAGTCCAGTTTGCTCTATGTTCTGCATACCCTAAACGCTGACCATCAAAAGCCTTTACCATCTCACCACTAGCTAAGTCAATATCTGCCCACCAAATTCCAGTTTGCATACCATATTCATAGCCAACTAAAGCTTCAACAATATTGTGTAGTTCATCAAGAGAAGCATGATGTCCATTAGATCTTACACTTTGTAAAAAACTAGCATAACCATCAAAACTCCCCGCCAACTGATGCGTATTTCCTTCATCAACACCTGCAGGTATTAAATAATCATACCAGCCTTGTGCTTCATCACAGTTTAAAGTATTCCCTCCAGAAAGACGTACATTATTAAAAAGAGGATTATTATTCAATAAGGCAGTAATGTCATACATATCTTGAGCAGAACCTTGTCCCCATCCATAATCTGGTTCATTAAATGCGCCTACGGTTATAACATTGTGCCCTGCATCTAAATACCTTTGTGTTGATACCTCAATTAACTTTTCCCATCGTGCCGGGTATCCCACATAATATGGATCGACAGAAGGATGATCACAATTCAACGCCAAATCTGTGTTTGGACCAACGTAGGTATTTATAAGATATAGTCGATAATTTAAATCGTCAATCTGTTCTTGAGTTAAATCGGTATCATTCACCAAGGGAAAGGTTGGTTGAAATGAAGCCCTCACAATATCGATTTGATCTAAACCCATAAAAAGAATATTACGACGAAAGGCTTGTTCATTTGCCCAGGCCAAATCTGCACCAAACTCCACAGTTTTTGATATACCTGTATCCGTAATATCGAAAGGAACTGAGCGATCTGCAGCAGGTTGGGCAACCAGATTATCACTCGAACTTGCCGTTTGAGCATGAATCTTTGCAATTGAAATTTCTAGCAATGTTAGAACCGCAAAAAACGCGATTTCCTTAAATGTAATTTGTTTTAACATAATTAATTAGTTTAGTTTAGTTCTTTCCTAAAAGGAATTTCCTTTTACGGCACTTTACAAAGTTGACTAGATACTGAACAAAACAGCGACACGAATCGTTCAATTTAACATCACAAATTCTTCAATCTATTGAACAACAAGTATTATCAAGAGATGAAGTTGTAATTTCGTTCTTGTAAACATCAAACTAAATAAACTTTAGACATCCTATTATTTGAAATGAAAAACTTAATAATTACCATCTCGCTCATCATTAGCATAACCTCATGTAAAGATCAAACTCAAAAAAAACCAGACACAAATACATTTGAACCGAACTGGAGCTCCTTACAACACTATGAAACTCCTGAATGGTTTAGAGATGCCAAATTTGGAATATGGGCACATTGGGGGCCTCAATGTCAGCCTGAATCGGGAGATTGGTATGGCAGACACATGTATAGCCAGGGACATTGGCAATATAATTCGCATATTAAACAATATGGACATCCGTCTAAATTTGGTTTTAAAGATGTTATCAATGAATGGAAAGCCGAAAAATGGAATCCAGAAAAACTGGTTGCTCTTTATAAACGTGCTGGTGCTCGTTACTTTTTTGCTATGGGAAACCATCATGATAACCTAGATTTATGGGATAGTAAATACCAAAAATGGAATTCTGTTGCAGTAGGCCCTAAAAAAGATATCCTAACAGGATGGAAACAAGCCGCTAAAAATAATGGATTACCTTTTGGTGTTAGCATCCATTCATCCCATGCCTGGAGATGGTATGAAACATCTCAAATGAGCGACAGCGAAGGGAAATATAAAGGAATCCCTTATGACGGAACCCTAACAAAAGAAGATGGCATAGGGCAATGGTGGGAAGGTCTTGACCCACAAAACCTTTATGCTCAAAATCATGATTTAAGCACAAACAGTGAAGACTTAAACAGCATTATGGAACAGTGGGATTGGAATCATGGATCTAGTATACCTACAAAAGAGTATTGCACAAATTTTTACAATCGTACCATAGATATGATAGACCAATTTCAACCCGATTTAATCTATTTTGATGATACTGCACTCCCCCTATGGCCCTTTAGCAATGTTGGTTTAGATATTGCTGCCCATTATTATAACTCAAACATGAAACAACATCAAGGTAAATTAGAAGCTGTTTTATTTGGTAAAATCTTAAGCGATCAACAAAAAGAATGCATGGTTTGGGACGTAGAACGTGGTGCACCGAATGATATTCAGGATAAGCCATGGCAAACCTGTACTTGCATCGGGGCATGGCATTACGACAGAGAGATATATAATAGTAATAGCTATAAATCGGCCAAAACAGTAACCCAAATGCTGGTTGATATTGTTAGTAAAAACGGAAATCTTCTGTTAAGTATACCTATAAGAGGAGATGGATCCATCGACGAACATGAATTAAAAATTGTAGAAGATATTACAAAATGGATGGATATTAATAGTGAATGCATTTATGACACCAGACCATGGCATATTTATGGAGAAGGTCCAAAAACTGAACGTTCTAATCCATTAAAAGAACAAGGCTTCAATGAAGAACAAGGCATTCCCTATACAGATAAGGATGTCAGATTTACTAAAAAAGGCGATGCCCTGTTTGCCATTATTATGGAACTGCCCGAAAACAATATCCCTATAAAAATCAAATCACTATCCACCAAAAACCCGTATTTACAAATTAATAATCGAAATGTACAACTTCTTGGAGGGGATATTAAATCCTTTAATTTCTCTTCAGATGGATTAATTATTGAATTAACTGAAAACCAAAAATTAATAGCGCCTTTAGTATTTAAAATTCAATAGCATATTGTAAACATCTAATCATTTAATTTCCATTGCCCTAAACCCTCATATCATAAAATATAGAGGGTTTTCATTTTTCCATTCCTTGCTTAACCTATTATGTTAAACCTTGCATAAAAATTACACCACCCCTTTAAAAATCCATTTGACTGATTTGTAAATCTCTCTTGATGAATTTCAGACGGTCCTTTTAAGAATCTAATACTAATATTGAGAAAACGTTTCAGATAAAGGGAAATGAGCAATTAATTTATAAGAATGCTTTCAATATGAAAATAATAATGTTTGAATGGGATATTGCAAAAGGGAAAAAGTTGAATGGTAAGAATTTAATGATTGGACAACATTTGCCTAATCAAGAAACAAAACATTCAGTTTCAAAAGAAATTTATGGAATATCTATTGACTTAGTTGATGACTCGAAAAAAAACAAACTTAAAAGATTTTCATGTTCAGACAAGTACATTACCGGTAAGCCAGCAGAAATATCAAAAAAGGAAGCAAGAACATTACTCATTAAGGAAATAGACAAAGCACTCGATTTAATGTTTGACAACCAACATATAACCAACACAAACCGAGACTTAAATATTTACAATCTAGTAGAAGATAAAGATGAAACTGAATTCGTGTTATAACCCCAATTTACCAGACCAAACTAAACCTAATAAGTGTAAAAATGGAGAACTAAACAATCTATTAACCATTTTAAATTTTAATTATTATGAAAAAACAATTACACTATTATCAAATTACAAGTAAGCAAGTTCCTTTGTTAATCATGCTTATGCTTTGTTCATTAAGCATTCTACACGCCCAAAGTAAAATCTCGGGAACTCTAATCGGGTTCGAAGAGACCTATAACAATTGTACCTCTTGTGGTAAGGATCGTGCGATTGATGGTGATTTAAATACTTGGGGAAGTTCCGCAGAGGGCGCAGGTTTTATAGGCTATGATTACGGAGAGACGGGCATTGTACTAACTAATTTTAAATATGCTCCGGATGCAAATCATGTGAACCGTATGGTTAACTCCGAATTACGCGCATCAAATGACCCCAATTACCTGAACAATTATGTAACTCTACATACTATAACTTCTGCTCCAGCAATAGGAATTCTAACAGATGTAGCAATAGGCCCGGGACCTAGCTATCGTTTTATATACTGGTATTCCCCATCTTGGGGGTATGCCAGTGTTTCAGAACTTGAATTTCACGATTCAAATGGAGAGGCAACTGGAGACCTTATTGGACATGATGGCTCTTGGGATGGTGTAAACAATTTAAAAACAAATGCATTTGATAAGAATTTTAATACTGTAGTTGATTCACCTCCATCTGGTATTAGTTTTATTGGTTATGACTTTGGCGAAGGAATGGGTGCACAATTAAGCAGTTGGAAATACGCCCCTCGACCAAATGGAAATGAATATCGTATGACCAAATGTGAAGTACGTGGATCAAATGGTCCAGATATTTTTAACGATTATACCGTTTTAGCGACTTTAGATTGGGGCGAAGCAGATGGATTAGGAGGCACATTAACCGAGCAAGTAATTTCTGATACAGGTCTTTACCGTTATGTATATTGGTATCCGATAAGAGGTGACTCTTTCGGTGAAATCGCAGAATTAGAGTTCTGGGGTAATACCGCAACCTTATCTACTCAAAATTCAGAAATCAAAAACACTTATTCATTATACCCTAATCCATTAAATGGAAAAAGCTTTAAAGTAACCTTAAATGGCTCAAGTGTTGGATCAAAAATTAACATAAAAATATATAGCATTTTAGGAAAAGAAGTGTTTAATCAAAATTTTGTTCCTACTTCCAAAACAATTGAGGTAAACCAAAATTTAAATTCTGGTATTTATATCGTAAAAGTTAACGATAAAGCCACATCAAAATTAATTGTAAAATAACATCTCTTTTTAAATAAAGTTAACATTGCACATTTTAAAACTCCTCAATTATTTTGAGATTGAGGAGTTTTTATCTCCAAAAAATGATGAAAATCTCTAAGAAATTATCAAAAATAATTTGCCTTACCATTATCTTCCTTTTAGTTTCATTTCTATCGATACAAGCTCAAACTAACAGTCTTCCTGTTACCGAAATTACTATAAACACCACCCTTGGCCAAAATATTGATACGTCATGGAAGCAATTATTTAACTTTGAATGGAAATTTCAATTAGGTGATTTTCAAATTGATGAATCCACTCCTATTAATGATGCAGCGTGGAGAGCTGTTAATTTACCACATGATTATAGTATTGAAGGAAAAACCTCTGCAGGCAACCCTATGGGTAATGATGGCGGTTATTTTCCAGCCGGCACAGGTTGGTATCAAAAACATTTTCAAGTTCCGGCAGAATGGCAGAACAAACAAATTTCTATCTATTTTGAAGGTGTTTACATGAACTCTGATGTATATATAAATGGTGTTTCCTTAGGCAACCGTCCTTATGGATACTCTTCATTCTATTACGACCTTACCGCCTACCTTAACATAACCGGAAACAATACGATATCTGTTCGTGTTGACAATTCACAACACAAAAACAGCCGCTGGTATAGCGGTTCTGGTATTTACAGAAATGTTTGGCTTTTAGCAAAAGGAAATGTTCAAGTCCCTCACTGGGAATCTTCAATCAAAACAACTAATGTAAGTGCTTCTCAAGCAACAGTAAATATAAAAACATTAGTAAAAAATACCACGAACACTACAAAAAACGTTGTTTTATCATCTCAAATTGAAGGCGAAGGTTCAACTGAAAGTAATATACAAATAGCGGCAAATTCTGAGCAAACTGTAGAACAAACTATAGTCGTTAATAATCCGTTTTTATGGTCTACAGATGATCCCAATTTATACAAAGCCACAATACAAGTCCTTGAAAGCAATGTCGTTCTAGACGAAACAAAACACACCTTTGGTATACGTTCTATTGACTTTAGTCTTGAAAATGGATTTTTACTTAATGGCGAACCTATGTTAATTAACGGCGGCTGCGTACATCATGACAACGGCTGTTTAGGCGCCAAAGCTTATAATAGAGCTGAAGAACGAAAAGCAGAATTACTAAAATCTGCCGGATTTAATGCCGTTCGCACAGCACACAACCCGCCTTCCGAGGCTTTTCTCGACGCCTGTGATCGTATTGGCCTACTGGTTATTGACGAATCTTTTGATGGCTGGCGTGTAAGTAAAACAACTTACGATTATGCTATGTTCTTTGATCAGTGGGCTATTCAAGATGTACAGGATATGGTACGTCGCGACCAAAACCACCCATCTATTATCATGTGGAGTATTGGTAATGAAATTATTGAACGTACCTCTACAGATGCTGTAAACACAGCAAGAATGTTATCTAATGCAGTTAAAGAGGTAGATACAACACGCCCTGTATCCTCTGCTATGACCACTTGGGGACAAGGTTGGGAAATATTTGACCCACTTATGGCAGAGCATGATGTTTGCGGTTACAATTACCAGATGCACGAAGCAGAAGCAGACCATCAACGTGTTCCAGATAGAATCATCTTTCAATCAGAATCTTACCCTAAAGATGCGTTTTACAACTGGAATATGTCACAGCAACACAGCTATATTCTAGGTGATTTTGTTTGGACAGCGATGGATTACCTCGGCGAATCCGGTATTGGACGTTACTACTATACGGGAGATACTCCTGGAGAACATTGGGATGCGAATCACTTTCCCTGGCATGGTGCCTATTGTGGGGATATTGACCTTATTGGTCATAGAAAACCTATTTCCTATTACCGCGAAATGTTATATAATGATAACAGAAAATTATATATGGCTGTTAAGGAACCAGCTCCTCTAGACGGTAGAGAGATTCACGAAACCTCTTGGTCTGTTTGGCCTACTTGGGAAAGTTGGACTTGGGATGGTTACGAAGGACTAAATATTGATGTGGAAATCTATTCAAAATACCCTAAGGTACGTTTATACTTAAACGATGTCCTTATTGGAGAAAAAAACACAAGCATTAATGAGGAATTTAAAACAGTATTTACACTGCCTTATCAACCAGGTACATTAAAAGCTGTTGGAGTTGAAGATGGTAACGAAGTTGAGACAACCATTTTAAAAACTGCTGGTGAAGCTACCAAAATTAAGCTTACTGCAGATAGACCTGACATACAAGCCGATGGACAAGATCTAGTTTATATAACCGTTGAACTAACAGATGCTGAAGGAAATATTCAACCTAATACAGATGAAAGACTGACTTTCGTAGTTGAAGGCGGCGGAGAAATTATTGGAGTTGATAATGCCAATCTTCAAGACATCGATTATTACATGGCTTCAACAAGGAAAACCTGGAAAGGTAGAGCTTTGGTTGTTGTTAAAAGTGATGGAAACGGTAGTGATATTACCCTAAAAGTAGGCTCTGCAGAATTAATGGCTGCAACCTTAGATAATATAGAACTTTCTGTATCAGCTCTAGATCCTATTTTTGATCCTGCAATAAAAGAATATACCGTCTATGTCGCTCAAGGCACAACTAGTATTGATGTAACAGGCATACCAACAGCTTCAAGTGCTACAGTATTAGGAAACGGTACTGCTACTTTAGTAAACGGTGTTGCCAACGTTAATCTAGAAGTTACCTCCCCTGATGGAAATACAACCGAAATTTATATTGTTAATATACAAGAAGTGGATGGTACCAACTTTGCCATGTATTTACCTGGAGGCAATGGTTATAATAGTAACATCAAAATTTCACGGCTAGAACTCAATTCTTTGCCTTTTACTATGGAAGTCTGGTTTAAACCTGAAGGCTCACAAACCTCTCGTTCTGGATTATTATTTGGAAGAAATCCTGCAAACAATGACAATGGAGGTATTCAGTATCTGGATAATAATAACATCATAGGTATGAGTAATTCGTCTGATGACTGGGATGGTATCAGTCCCGGGCAAGCAGCACCCGACCAATGGCATCATATCGCGTTTGTTGTAAATAGTAATTCACGTCGCATTTATTTAGATGGTATTGAAACCTCACAAAATGATGTTAATATTGCGGTAGATTATTCTGCGAGCAATGTCTATATAGGATTCGACAATGTTGGTACTGATCGCGCATTTAAAGGTATAATTGATGAAGTACGTGTATGGAATACAGAACTTACCTATGAAACGATAGAGGCTAATGCCCTTAAAGTTTTAAAAGGTGACGAAGCCAACCTTATTGGGTATTGGCATTTCGATTTACCCAATAAGTCTCAGGCCGTTGACATGACCAATAACAACCACGGTGTTATAACAGGAGGGATCTATGTGCCTTCATTCAAGCGTAACAATTTAAACTTAACAAGCCTTTCTATATCAGACGAAAATGGTTTTGTTAAGCAATTCGATCCAAGTTTAACTGAGCATCATGTTTTATTACCTGTAGGCACAACTTCAGTCAATATTGATGCTACAGCCGAAGACCCAAACACTAACTTATCCGGAATCGGAACCATCAATATAGAAGATCATGGAACCCTAACTATAACCATAAACTCTGAGGACGGTCTTGAATCGAGTGAACATACTATTAAATATATTGTTGATGTTGATAATTGTACACTAATGCATTCATACCCTTTTAATGACGGGACAGCTAATGACACTGTCGGCAATGCAGATGGAGTAATTTTTGGCGGAGCAATTGAAAATGGATTATACACTACTTATAATCAAGGCGATTTTATTAATCTACCTGGTAATGATATTGAAATAAACACATACCCATCCATTACTATTGAATCTTTCGTTACTGCAGGATTAAATAATGCTGCATTCACCATGTTAAGCTATTTTGGAAATACAACCGGGTCTTTTGGAACCAATCATTATTATACCACTCTGATTAATGGAGGGCAAAGTAGTACGGCTATATCTTGTGGTAATTTCAATGCACCCTGGAACAATGAAACTAGAGTAAATGGAGCTGTACTGAACGATGGAAAAACATATCATTTAATTAGTAAGATAGACCAAGAAAACATCTCTTGGTATATTAACGGTATATTAATCGATCAAAAAACTCTGGCATCCCATAATTCCATTCAATTACTCGATAATACCTTGGTCTATTTATGCAAAAGTGGATATGCCAATGATGCGACATGGATTGGTTCTATTGATGAATTTAATATTTATAAAGGCATCATGACTGCCGAAACTATAGCCTTCAGAGCCAAAAACGTACCATTGTCAACTACAACATGGAATCCTGATTTTTTAATTTATCCTACAGTATCTCAATCTGGAAAATTCACTATTAAAACCAATGGCACATTAACCCAAATTAGTGTTTACGATCTGGTTGGAAGAAAAATAAAACAATTTTCGAGTAGCTCAAATGAAATAATATTAAATTTATACACCTCACAAATGTACCTTGTTAAAGTCCAATCTGAAGGTTTTACAAAACTTTTTAAAATATTTAAGATCTAATATTACTTGAGACTCAAATAATATCTATGAAACATATTATTATATTAATTCTAACCCTATTAAGCTATTCTTCTACTTATAGTCAAAATGAAAAGCCAAGAGTTATTGTAACTACTGATGGAGAAGCTGATGACAGAGCTTCTATGGTTCGGTTTTTATTAACCTCCAACGAGTTTGACATTGAAGGCATAATAAATAGTAGTTCGCAATTCCATTGGGTTGGTGGTGAAGGATGGCATGCGTTTCATGATGTTAATTGGATTAAAGATTATATAAATTTATATGCTAAAGTTTATAACAATTTACTCTTACACGACTCAAATTATCCTAGTCCAGAATACCTTTTAAGCAAATGGAAAGTTGGTAACATAAATGAGATTGGAGAAGACTACCTTCGTACCGATGGCGCCAAACTAATAGCCAGTGTTTTACTAGACAACACCGATAAACGCCCCATATGGCTCCAGGCATGGGGAGGTTGCAATACGATTTCCAGAGCTTTAAAAATAATTCAGGAAGACCACCCAGAGCGCATGAGTGAAATCGCTAAAAAAACACGTCTTTTTCTAATTTGGGAACAAGATGAAACTTATCAGAACTACATTAGGCCTAACTGGGAACATTTAAAGATAACCACGATAATTTCAGATCAATTTGATTGTATGGCTTACATATGGCATAAAGTGCTTCCTGATGACATAAAATCCTATTTCGAATCAAAATGGATGGAAGAAAACATTTTAACCAATCACGGTGCTTTATGTGATGCCTATGAAAACAACCATGGCGCTTTTAATGCCGAAGGAGATACCCCTGCATTTCTCCATAATATACCGAATGGACTCAGAAGCACCGAGTCTCCAGACTTTGGTGGTTGGGGAGGTCGTTATACGAAAGTAAGGAATAATGTTTGGATGGACCTCCTACCCGATTCTGAAACAACATATCCTGAAGGACAAAGAAGTATACATAACAGTTGGTCTAAAAAAATGGAGCATGACACAGTTTCAAATAAGGTAACTGTAAGAAACAAATATTTTAAACCCTTATGGATGTGGCTAGAACATGTTCAAAATGATTTTGCCGCAAGGGCCGATTGGTGTGTGAACGATTATAATTCTGCAAATCACCATCCTATAGTAAATTTAAAAAACACCCCTTTAAACATTACTACTAAAGCGGGGTCCAAAATAAAACTAGATGCATCCAAATCCTTCGACCCTGATAATGATGATCTCCATATAACCTGGTGGAATTACACAGAAGCGAATACATATTCTGGTCAAGAAACTATTCCAAAAACTCAATCTTCAATTACAAAATTTATCTTACCAAAGGACGCACAATCCGGCGATACATTTCATATGATTTGTGAGGTTACCGATTCGGGCTCCCCTTCATTAACGAGATACAAAAGGGTAATTATTACTATTTCTGAATAAAATTATTTCTAGTTAGTATTTATTATCACAAAATTTCAGCATAAAAAAACGGGTACAACTACTTAAAGCACCTCCTAAAATGCATTTAAATAGCGGTTATTGACTACAATTGTGATCTGCATCACCCTAATTTTATTTTTTTCTAATATATAAAGTATTGATAGTTTATTTGAATTCATAACTTTAATTATTTGATTGATTTAGTGGAATATGAAATACCACCTTTTCAGAGTCCTTTTATTGAAGATTTAATATAATTTCTGAAACACTTGAATTTATTGCAAATAAAAAGAGAACCTATTTCTAGATTCTCTTGCTTCGTAGCGGGAACAGGACTCGAACCTGTGACCTTCGGGTTATGAGCTTGAAGCCACAACCTCCCAAAACCCTTTTTACTGGGGCTTTCAGCCGCTCGATTTACAAAAACGTATTCGTCTCCGTATTAAAATCGTATTCAGTTTGATGTCTGGATTAGACATTTAATTTCTCACTAAAACTAATATAATTCTTTTATATTTTCAACAGGATATCCTATCAATAAAGCAAAATTTATTTTTAACCTTAGATTTTTGTCTATTGAGCATCATAGATGCAGCTGTTTCTCCCATTAACTTGAAATTTGTAGACATAACAGAAATCCCTAACAATCTCTTAAATGGAGTTTCATTAAATGCGATTACACCAACATCTCTCCCTAACTCTAATTTTAATTGGTTTAACTTATCTAATAATTTTACTAAATCATCATCTTCTAAAACTATGAATAAATTTTCTTTTCCTACAATTGTATTATGAGAAACTTCATTTAAAACTTTGAATCCAAATTCATGATAATTACAAAATTTTTTACATGCATTTGTGATTTTATCAATGTACGAATAATTAAACCTCTTAGGGGTTACTAAAATTAACTCTTGATATTTTTTAATTTTAAAATACGCATTATTTAAACCTTCGAAAGTATCTCTTTCAAAATCTTGAAAAATTTCTATACATTGATTTCCTAACTTTAAATCATTGTTATCTAATATAATTAACCTATCGGAAGAAATACTCTTTATTAATTTTAATACTGTTTCGGAGAAATTCTGTCTTTCGTCGCTACTTGTATTAAAATGAGGCATGATTACAAAGTAATCGTACGTATGTAAATTTTGTTCTAATAAATTAAAAAACAAAACCTCATCGCAATGGTAAACTTCAAAATTAACAAGGTAATCTTCACCTAAATCTTTTGTAAAGGCATTATAAACTTCCAACTTATATTGACTAGGCTTATTAATAAGAAAAAGTACTTTTGTTTTGACGATAATCCTAGAACTGTTTACAAAAGTCCCCTTTCCCTTTTTAGCAACCAAAATCTTTCTTTGTTTTAAAACTTTATAAGCTTTTTCAACGGTATCTCTGGAAACCGAATATTTTTTACTAAAGGTATTTATGGAAGGCATTTTTTCATGAATATTTAAATTCCCCTTTTGTATATTATTAACAACCGCATTAGCTATTTGCATATACAATGGCAACACTGAATTATTTTCAAAACTTAAATTCATAAATTTATTCATTTTTAGTTATTTAACCTCTATTGTATACTCGCCCGAACCTAAACTATATTCCTTTCTATTTCCTTCTATTTTATTATACTGTTGGATAATTTTAAGTTTATCTTCTATGAAAACTTCTATATTTTGATTTTGCTTGTATTTAATCCGGACTTTAGCTGTTGTATTAGGTGGAATAGTAAGGTAGTATGTCGTTTTATCACCTTCGACAACCCATTTACTTTTTATCGTTCCATAGGTAGAATTATAATACCCCTCTGCCCAATCCATATTACCAGTAGGGTCTGGAGTTGGACTTAAAATAAATTCTTTGTAACCAGTTTTTAAAGGTCTTATTCCTAAAGAATAACCATACATCCAAGCTCCCACAGCTCCGAAAGAATAATGATTAAATGAGTTCATACTATTGTTTCCTCCAAACCCCTCTTCTTTTGTATAAGAATTTAATCTTTCCCAAATAGTAGTAGCTCCATTTGTTACTGAATACAACCATGAAGGATAGGAAGTTTGCTGCAACAGGTTATAAATAGCTTCATCATTATACCCCTCTGACAGCGCAATCCCAAGCGATACTGTGCCAACAAAACCTGTCATTAAGGAATTCACCGGGCGTAAAATATTATTAAAATCTGCATTTTGTCTGCTTACTGCCTGAACGAGATATTGTCTTGCTAAAAGCTTATACTTTTCATCAAATACATTAAAAGACAGAGGTATTGCATACGAGGCTTGTGTATCTACTAAATTCCCCTTTTCTGGTTGTAAAAAATCCTTGGGTTTTGTAGCCAACGAAGCACCACTGTAACCTGAGTGAATGGTCTTACCAGTTATAGCATCTACGTAAGTCTCATTAAAAAACACTTTTCGATTTTCATAATAGGATTTATATTTTTCCCGGTCTTTATGTTTACCCAATAATTCAGCAGATTTATATAAAATTTCTAAACTTCTAACTTGATAAGCTGTCCAAAATAAAGAATTATCATTTTTAAAACCTTCCGGACTCAACCAGTCTCCTAAAGGTCCTTCGTCTAAAACACCTGTTTCTTTATCTTCTTTAGATTCCAAAAAGTCTACATATCTCTTCATCGCTTCATAATGGTTCTCTATAATCCTTTTATCACCATATTGCTGATAAAGTTCCCACGGAATTGTAACCCCTGCGCTTCCCCACAACGTACCTCCAAAACCCGTTCCTACTGGTGCAATATCTGGAAACCGGCCTGAGGATTCCTGAAGATCTCTATTAGCAATTAGATGTCTTTTTAAAAACAGGTCAACATGACCTAAATAGGTCGCCGTTTTGGCAAAAACATTTATATCCCCATTCCATCCCATTCTTTCATTTCTTGCCGGAGTATCAGTAGGTATTGACAAAAAGTTACCCCTAAAAGACCATGTTATATTCTGCCAAAGCTTGTTTACCAATTTATTTGAAGTGTTATAAGATGATGCTAATTCATTAATAGAACTAATTACTTTTCCTTTTACACTCTCAATAGGTACTGGCTTTTCAATGCCAGTTATTTCAATATACCTATAACCATGAAAAGTAAAACGTGGCCTTATCAACTCACTTGTAGTTCCCTTTAAAATCCATTTATCGGTTGCTAATGCTCCTCTTATATTTTCCATCATAATCATGCCTACATTACCTTTATACTCGTCAAGGTTCGGATATTTCATTTCGGCATATCTTAATGTTATAGTATCTCCTGCTTCACCACTTAAGTTTATCTCTGGAAAACCAACCATATTTTGCCCCATATCATAAACAAAAACACCGGGCCTTACTTCTTCCATACTTTGAGCTGTTAGGGTTTTAACTATTGTAGCATTTTCACCTATTTGTCCTATAATTTTTAAATCGTCATAATTCAACTCTTTATCGATATAAGCATTTTTACTATTCAGATTAACTTCTACAGCAGTTTTCCAAAGCTCATCGTCATAACCAACTTGATTCCACCCTTCAATATTCTTTTCTTTCATAGCATTGTAATACTCACCTTGAAAAAAGCTCGAATACTCTATGGGTCCATCATTAAAATATTTCCATTCATCTGGATTTGTTGTTACGATTTTTGTTGATCCATCCTGGAATGTCAACTTCAATTTAACTAATAAAGATTGACGATCCCCGAAGTAGTTCCAATTATACCCTCGGTATGTTGCATTTCCACTCCACCATCCTTCTCCTAGTAGTGCCCCAAATGCGTTTTTACCATTGTTAAGCAATTCAGTCACATCATAAGTTTGATACATATGAGTTTTGTTATACTGTGTAAGGCCTGGATTAAAATAATCATTACTAATTCTTTTTCCATTTAAATACAACTCGTAAATACCTCTTGCCGTAACATAAAGCTTTGCAGATTGAATGCTATTATCCACACTAAACTCAGTACGTAACATCGGCATGGAATTTTTACTTGGATTTGCTGTAATGAAAACAGTTTCATTAGAAGCTCCAACTTTATATTGTCCATTAAGCACCTCAACCCCATTATTTATAAATTCCTGAAAAACACCCTTATACTCAACACTTCCCTTTAAATTTTCCTGAAAAACAGTATTTGATGGTTGTCTGAAATTTTTTACTTTTAAATTTTTAAATGAAGCCTTTTGTCCTTGATCCATTTTAAATCCTATATCCGCTAATAAAGGATAAACTATTAAGTCTCCTCCATTATCTCCAAGTGGATTTAAAGATACTCCTCTTACGTCTACCCAGTTAGGCACATCCATTGGTTCATTAATAATATTTTTATTTTCTTTCCCATCTATATAAATTAAGCACTTTCCAAAGTTCATCTCGAAATACACCTGATGCCAATCATATTTATTTTCTGTATTTATTAAACTTCTGGGTATAATGTAAGAGTACAAAGGCTCACTTTCTGAATCACCTGAAGTATAGCCTACCCTGTATACATCAAGTGTTGCATTACCATTGATGTTTTTAATATGGTCTACATTTAATTCAAAAACAAAATAGCTTTGGTCTTTTCCATTTTCAACTCCCATAATGTTAGAATTTTTATCCATCAGTCTGCGGTCGTTTGCTCCAAATACAAATCCAGCCTTTGATGATTGGCTTTCTTCATCTAACTTAACATCATAACTCAATTTAAACACAGAAAGCGCATGAGAGTACAATACCATATCCTCTTGAGAGCCACCAATCCATGTCGCCCCTTCCCAAGCCATTATATCCGAATTCATCAGTCCCGTTTCAAACCATGATTTATTTGTTAAAACTTCATCATTTTGATTCCAAACTTTCAAATCCCATGTGTATTTTGATTCTGATCTCAATGATTCCCCCTCAAATTCTATATTCAACGAAATATCAGATTCTACCTTACCTGAATCCCAAACCTGCAGTTCATTAACATCTTTTACAATAATCTGATATGCCTTTTGAAACAAGTTATTTTTATCATCACCTGAAACCATTTTCCAACTAAACCTAGGTTTAAATTCATCAATTCCTATTGGAGTTTCAAGGTATTCTACCATCAAATCATCAACTCTTGTTTTATTATACTTACAACCAGTTGAAACTAAAAAAGCTAAAAAACAACATATTATAACTCTCATACCAATCATATTTAATGAATAATAATTTTTCTTACTAATGGATCAGTTTTCTCATCATTTATAAAAAAAACATAAAGTCCTGGCCTTAAATCGGAGGTACTAAAATTCATTTCCCCCTCAACCCCATTAGTTTCTTTCACTAACTGACTAAACATATTAAAGACTTTAAGGTTATAGTTTTTTAAATCGCTCTTAATAATAACTTCGCCTTTAGCAGGGTTTGGATATATTTTTGCGGTAACATTTTTAGGTTTTCCATTAGAAAAATTGGTTCCCCAAGAAAAGACCTCCCAACCGTCAACACTTTGTCTATTAGCTATAACTGGTTTCTGTCCATCTTCAGAACTCACATAATAACCTTGTTTACTACGTAAAGCTATCCTACCATCTTCTATTTGTATAAACTTAAATGTTTCAGTGTCTCCTATGTTTAAAGCATTGCAAAGCATATTATTTACTCCGTTTCCTGCCGACACATACATATTATTTGCTCCTAAAAGTGCTATTTCTCCATTCCCTGCATAAACAACCTCAAACTTAACTTGGTTATCTACCTTAATTTTGTCACAACTTAACGTCTCATTATCATCGAGAATAGTTAAATATTTTAAATTATTACCTTTAATCCATATAGTTTCCCCGAAAGGCGGTAAAGTAACCTGAGTTGTGGTAAACTGCTTTACATTGTCTATATGGCCTTGATTTATTCTAAAATTAGGTGTTATATACTGACTCCACTTTTCAGAAATCACTTCCGGAGAATCATAATGAATATCAGGAATAGGACCATCAAATCCATCATAATAACCCCAATTCTCAACTGGATTATCTATTCGTTTTACCTTGTAAGCCCAATTAGACCAAGATACATTTAACTTATTCAAACCTGAAAGATAGCGTTCCCATAAATCCGGGAAATCCCAAAAATTGAATTCACCAGCAAGCACGGGCACATTCCAATTATACATATGATTTGCAACATCTAATAAAATAGCATCTATAAAACCATTTTGAGATGCCCAGTTGGTCTTATCTTCATTATAGTGATGTACTTGATAAAGCACATTTGTCCAACCATAATGTGCTGGAGGTACTACAAAATTGAACCCGGGAAAAGCCCCTATAGATATTATATGGTCCGGATCAATACTTCTAACTTCCTTATAAAGGGTATTATAAAACCCATGAATAGGGTAATTGGTCTGGTCTGAACTTAAAGGTTCGTTTAACAAATCATATGCTGCTACTGTTGGATTGTCTTTATAGCGGTGTGCTAATGCTTTCCAGATATCAATGGTCATTTGTTGATATGTACTGTTCGTCCATAGCTCATTAAAAAAGGCCTGACCACTAGTTATAAAACCGTTCATACCACCAGGCGCTCCGTGCAAATCTAAAATTACATACATGTTACGACTATTACACTCTGCTATTACCCAATCTAATTGATCAAAACCTTGTGGTTTTATAGTACCATCATTATACATTATTTCCATCCAGTAGAAGGGCACTCTCACCATATTCATTCCCATGGCCTTAATATTATCTAAATCATTTGTAGTTATCCAAGCCTTTTGAAAACTGTCTAAAACCACATCTGCTCCATCTTCTCCAAACCTATCGATTAACGAATTTCTAACTGTAAAATCATCTTCCATATACAGATTAAATTCTGCTATGGACCAAAAATTAGAATTAGCCGTTCCTGTTTGTGTTATTTTTATGTATCGCTTAAAATAAATATTTGGTAGCTGAACAAAGATGTTTTCTGTTGAACCAGTTCCAGACATGACTTCCTCCCAATTGTTTGCATCTTCTGAAACTTCAATTTTATAACCACGAGGATAATCACCTGTGTGAGATCCCGCCTCAAAAGACACACGATTAAACAAAACGTTTTCCTGCATGTCAACCATAAAATATTGAGAGCCATCAGGTATTTGTGCCAAACCACTTGACCACCTCGAATTTAAATCTCTATCAAAAACATTCTGTAAATCTGTACCTGGATAGGAGGATGAAGCGCTTGCTTGCCACGTGCTTCTGTTTAATGAGCCTTTACCTACGGGTCCCATCCAATATTCCATGCTTAACCAAGCCCCTAAATTTGTCCCTCTAAGTGTTATGGTATCACCCAGACCATTATTGTTTCGTAAAACGGTGCCATCTGCTTTTAAAAAATCTGCTGAAGTCATTTGACCATGAACAGAAAGTGTTAAAAAGCATACAAAGGCTATATATATCTTATAATTACTCAATGTTCATACTTTTTTTAGTTAGTTTAGATATTTCTCGATTAGGCACAAGGCTTTTCGTTGTTTTCAATACTTCTAAAGTGTTTGGAATTTCTATAGACTCCGTAAACGAAATATTTGATATGGAATTTCCAACCATTATTTTATAGGTTCCAGCCTCTAAAACCCACGCCGATTTTTCAGTTGAAAACGAAGCATAATCTTTAGGCTCTATTTGAAAATAGATATTTTGATATTCATTGGGACTTAATAATTTTGACTTTGAAAATGCCCGTAACTCTTTGCTCGGCTTTTCTAAATTACCGTCAGGTGAAGCTATGTAAACCTGCACAACCTCTTTTCCTTTAACATTCCCAATATTCTTAACAGAACAACTAATTTCCAACACTCCGTCTTTATTTACATTAATAGAGTTATTTGCAATTTCAAATGTTGTGTAAGACATCCCGAATCCAAAAGGATAAGAAACCGGCACATTAAACGTTTCAAAATACCTATATCCAATATAAATATCCTCCTCATAAACAACCTCTGATTCGACACCTACCAATGCACTAGGAAAGGGATTATCTACCAATTCCCTCCCTGGAAAATTTTTAGAAGAATAATGATCCATATACCTGTTAGGAAAAGTCATTGGTAATTTCCCTGAAGGACTAGTTTCACCTATTAAAATATTGGCAATAGCATTACCTCCTTCTTGTCCTCCTTGCCACATTAAAAGAATACTATCTGCATAGGATTTCCAACTCGTCGTTTCAATAACACCTCCTATGTTCAAAACAACGATAAACTTTTTATTTTGGCTGTGATATGCTTCAGCTAATGATTTAAGTAAGGTATCTTCTTCCTTAGACAAATAAAAATCGTAAGCTTGTTTTCTATCGTAAAACTCTCCGGATGTTCTATTTATGGTTAAAATTCCAACACTAGTTTTTTTGGAAATACTGTCCAATTCCGTTCGACTCCATAATTTCTCTGGTAATATTTTATCAGGACCAAAAGACCAAGCTTTTTTGGGCATACTATCAAGCGTTCTTGCTATATAATTTTGATATACCTCTTTTAACTCCTGAGATACCTTTAAATCATTACCTTCTAAACCCTCCAATAAAGAAACTGAATAGGCCATATTTACATTGCCACTCCCAGTTCCAACAGCAATAGTTTTGTAAGATCCAACACCAAATAAAGCCACATCTTTAGGTTCTGACACAGATAAAGGTAAGGTTGTACCTTCATTCTTTAAAAGAATTGCACCTTCTTTAGCTGCTTTTTTGGCTATCAATTTCGATCTATCAAGATCAGGTGCCCCTGTAGGTTCATAACTTAGAAAACTTGGTGTTTTTTGATAAATATTTAAAATTGCTTCTACACAATTATCCAAATCTTCTTTCTTTAACTCACCGTTTTTTACCGCTTCTACAATCATGCCCTTATGTTTTGGAGTTCCCGGCATCAACAAATCATTTCCTGAACGAATTTGTTTAGGAACATCTTCTCCAGCAAACCAATCAGTCATAACAAAACCATTAAAGCCCCATTCATCTCTTAATATATTTTTAAGTAAATCGGCACTCTCTGAAGCATATTCTCCGTTTATCTTGTTATAAGCAGACATAACTGTCCATGGGTGAGATTCTTTGACTGCAATTTCAAAACCCTTCAAGTAAATTTCTCTTAATGCTCTTTCACTTACTATCGCATTAATACGACTTCTATTAGTTTCTTGGTTATTTACGGCTAGATGCTTAATTGAAACACCAACACCTAACGATTGTACTCCGTTAGTAAAAGCTGAAGCCATCTTGCCCGATACTAGCGGATCCTCTGAATAATATTCAAAATTTCTTCCTCCCAAAGGGTTTCTATGTATATTTAAAGCAGGAGCCAAAAGTACATCTACTCCATATTCTTTAGCCTCATGCCCAAATGCTTTTCCTACCTCCTCCATAAGCTCAGTATTAAAACTAGACGCCAACATGGTAGCTACCGGAAATGCTGTAGCATAATATGTTTTATTTGGATTATCTTTACGTATGGGGTTTATACGTACTCCTGCTGGTCCATCTGCAAAAACTACAACAGGTAAATTAAGGCGTTCATTTAATAAACTTTTTCCGGCTGCTCCAGGCACATTACCCCCAACCTCTCCAACTCCAGTATCTCCTCCTTCAGACCATGGTATTTCCATCTCAGACCCAATAACTATTCTTTCTTTCTCTTCCAAAGAAAGTTTTTGAATTAATTCTTTGGTAGATTTTTGAGCATGTAGATTTCCGGCAACTATGAATAATATAATTAATAAGTATTTTTTCATCTTTAGTTTAATTTATTAAGCATGAAGAATACTTCAGCTTATTACACAATAAGACTACCCTTATGTTTTAATAAAGGGAATATTAATCTCTTTCTTGAATAGAAAACACTATTCAAGAAAGAGTTTTATTGATTTCAATTATTACTAATAACCAGGGTTCTGGTCTTCTTGACTAATTTCAGGATTGACTCTTATTTCTCTTTGAGGAATTGGCAGTAACAAATGTTTTTCAGTAACATTATAAGCACCTGGAGGAAGAGAAATACCTATTGGGTAATAATAATTCTGTGGGTTACTTCTGATATTATCACCTTGAGCATTTAAAACAGAAATAGCATTATTTGTTCTTACTAAATCTAACCACCTTTTATTTTCAAAAGCTAATTCAATTTGTCGCTCATGCAAGATCATGTCTCGTAGTTCAGATTGACTGGCAGATGTTATTTCACTTAAACCAGTTCTAGAGTGTGCATGTACCATATTAAAATAGTTAATGGCATCTGCTTCTCCTTGTTCATTTTTAGCTTCTGCTATCATTAACAAAACTTCTGCATATCGATAAACAGGCCAATTATTGTTTGTATTAGGTGCTAATGATGAACCTTGAGTATACTTTTTAATATAAGGAACATCCACATATTGCCCTCCTGTATAGAATTCTATAGAAGCATTTAGCCTCAAATCACCCGACTCATAAGATGCAATAAGTTCAGGTGAAGGAATATTCCAACCGCCAGCTCCATTGGAATATCCAGAAGGGAAACCATCTATAACCCCTACGTCACTTAGAACCGGCAAGAAATTAAAAGCGAAATTACTAGATAAACCAGCACTCGCATCATCCCAATATTGTACTTCAAAAATTAATTCTGAATTTCCTTTGTTAGCTGGATTGAAAATTGCTTCATAATCTGAAAGTAAAGAATAGCCAGACACATCTAATAGAGTTGCCTCGGCTAGATCCCATTCTTCTCTGACAAGATAGATATTACCAAGAAGGGTTTGGGCTGCCCCTTTGGTTACTCGTCCTGCATCTTGATTTCCAACATTAGGCAATAATGTAATAGCTAACTCTAAATCTGATATTATCTGCTTATAAATAACTTCAGTATCCACTCTAGGTCCTGACGTATCGTTATAGGAAGCAGGCGGGTCTAATTTAAGCGGCACCGCACCAAAGTACTGAACCAAGTCAAAATAAGCAAAACATCTAATGAACAAGGCTTGCCCTTTAAAGTTGCTTCTTGCATCTTCATTTATCTCTGCATTATCAACTCTACTTAAAATTTGATTAGCACGACCTATTAAAATATAATTATTATCATATTTTGTACTTGCATGAGCTCCATTTGCATCAGCTATAAATTGGTCAATATATTCCAGTCCAGCAAATCCTCTGTTAGAAGAATTATAATAAAATATAGTATTATCAGATCTCATTTCTCCCGTAATCCATGCTCCATAGTCTGCCAAGCCTATGCCATATAAATTCCTTAGCGGAGCATACATACCTATAGTTGCTTGATCGAAATCTTCCTCGGTCTTAAAAAAGTCATCGGCAGAAACCACTGTCTCTGGTAAGTTTGTTAGGAATTCATCATCGCATGACACAAATAATAATCCCAGTATTAAAAATATATAAATATTAGTTTTCATAGTTTTCATTTAATTTCATTAATTATTAAAGTGACACATTTAAACCCAAAGTGAATGTTCTCGGTATTGGGTAAGCCGTTCTATCTGCTCCAGAGAATAACCCTCCTGCAGAAGACACTTCTGGGTTTGCCCCAGGATACTTTGTAAACACAAATGCCTGTTGCACACTTGCGTAAACTCTGAAATTTGATAAAAAACTGATATTTGATGTTGGAAAATTATATCCTAAAGTGATGTTTTTAATAGTCAAATAAGATGCATCGTAAACCAATTTTGAACTAAACCAATCTCGTTCAGGCCCTGTTGTTCCTGCAGCCACTGTACCGTAACGACCAGCTCCAGGATCGTTTTCAGATCTCCATCTATCTAAAACCCCTCTATTTACGTTAAAAGATCCATCAAGATTTCCTGTAAACCTTTCAATTACATTAACTATTTTATTTCCTTGTGACCCTTGCATCACGACGGACAAATCGAAATTTTTATATTTAAACGTATTTGTTATACCGTAAATAAAATCTGGATTAGTATCTCCTAAATATGTAAAGTCCCTCTCGTCATTAGTTACCTGACCATCTTCATTTTGATCTACAAATCGAATAGTTCCAACAGCTGCACCTGTGTGTTTTGCTCCTTCATCAAACTCTTCTTGATTTCGAAATAATCCGTCAGCCTGTAAACCATACAGTTGCCCCATTGGCTTACCTACTTCGGTAATTGTATACTCACCTCTAACAGGTGCATTATCTACTCCTAATTTTAAAACTTCATTTTTGTTAAAAGCAATATTAAAATTAGTATTCCACTTAAATTCACCTTCAAAATTCTTAGTATCTAAGGCAAATTCATGTCCCCAAAACTTAAAGTCTCCAATATTTGTAGCATAGTTATAGAACCCCGAGGAAATAGGAATTTCAACAGTATATAATAAATCTGTAGTCTTCTTTTCATAATAATCATATGAAAGATTAATACGATTATCAAACAGTCCTAACTCTAAACCTAAGTCTAACTGTCCTGTTCGCTCCCAACCTAGTTCAGAATTATCTAATCCTGCTAAACTTTTTCCACCAAATAAAACATTATTTATAGGATAATTGGTAGATACCACCGAGGCATATTGTGTGTAATTTCCAACATTATTATTACCTGTTACTCCATAACTACCTCTAAGTTTTAAAAATGAGATTTCTGGAATATTCGCCATAAAGTTTTCTTTAGTCACGATCCACCCTCCAGCAATAGAAGGAAAATTACCCCATCTCTTGGCTTTACCAAATTTAGAGGAACCATCTGCTCGATACGATGCGGTTAATAAATATTTATCTTTAAAGCTATATTTCACACGACCTAAAACAGAAGCCAAGCTCCATTCTTGAATATCTGTACTACCTGTAATTGTAGTTGCAGCATTTAAAGTTTCTATACGATTATCAGGAAAACCGGTGCCTGACATTGTTCCACTTTCACCTTGCGCAGCTTGTGTGGTATAACCTCCTAGTACTTCAAAGTCATGATCACCTAAGTTTACATCATACTTTAGCGTATTTTCTAAAATCCAGGAATACCCATAATTATTTGAATGACCTGCATTAATTCTTGAAGGATCGTTAGGGTTACCTGGATTAAATACACCGCCTGCTGTTGAAGGACTAAAATAATCACTCACAGAGTTACCTATATCAATACCAGTCATAATTTTATAGGTTAAATTTGGTACAATCTCTGCTTCTAAAAAGGCATTTGAAAGAACACCTAGATTTTTACTTGTATTTTTAACAGCATGAATTTGATGATACCAGTTAGGCATAGGAACAACTCCGTTAACAAAAAACTCATTATCCCATCCCGGTAAACCATATGGTGTAGAACCATCTGAATTAATATAATCATAAATAGGATTGGTTAGCAAAGCTCCTTGAATAATACCTCCCGTTTGATACCATACGCCATCTGTTTGTGGTGATTTCCTTGTAGTAAAAGTTGGAGCAACATTAAAACCGACTTTGAAGCGATCGCTAACTTCATAATCTAAATTAGCTCTTAAAGAAAACCTTTTAAACTCTGAATTCAACAGTACGCCTTGTTGATTAAAAAATCCTCCGACTACCGAAGCTTTTAATTTATCTGTTCCACTACTATATGACAAACTATAGTTCTGAACTGGTGCTGTTCTTGTTATAACATCAAACCAATCAGTTCCTTTTCCATATTCTTCAGGCGTTTGATAAGCCTCAGGGACGGCTTGCCCCCTAGCTTCAAAAATTTCCTTTTTAAATTGAGCGAATTCAGTAGCATTAAGCATGTCTGGCTTACCTTTATCCGGTATCTGCTGAATACCAGAATACATACTAAAGGACAAAGCGCCTTTTCCCTTTCCTCGTTTTGTTGTAACTAGTACAACCCCATTTGCTGCCCTTGAACCGTAAAGTGAAGTTGCAGATGCATCTTTTAATACCGAGATACTTTCTATTTCATCCGGATTTAAATTTGCAATATCTCCAGTAATAGGAAAGCCATCAACAACATATAAAGGATCACTACCAGCTGAAATGGACGCCTGCCCTCTAACACGTACCGAAAGACCAGCACCGGGTATTCCAGTAGTTTGCTGTATTTGAACACCTGTCAAACGCCCTTGTAATTTCTGTGTTACCTGAGACACCGGAAGCTCCTTTAAATCTTCACCGTCTACTTTTTGTACAGACCCCGTAACTTTACTTTTATCTAATGATCCGTAAGCCACAACAACAATATCATCCAAAACAGAAACCTCCTGCTTTAGGACAATATTTAAGGTTGTTGTTTTAGTAACCTTTACTTCTTCCTTTTTGTAACCTATATAAGTAAATTCTAAAACGGCTTCAGAGTTTACATTTATCACAAATCTTCCACTAAAGTCTGTTACCGTTCCATTCGAAACCCCTTTTTCTAAAACGTTCACACCAGGCAAAGGCATTCCTTCTTCATCAACAACAGATCCGGAAACCTCAACACCTTGAATAATATTATTACCTAAATCGCTATCAACAGAGGCCTCTGTTAAAATTAAATTGTTATCAACCAATTCATACTGAACATGACTGAATGAAAAAACCTGGTTTAACAATTCTGAAATTTCTACTTCCCCTTTTTCTAAACGTATTTTGGGTGCATTTTCAAATAAGCGCTTAGGATAAATAAAACTGTAATCGGTTTGTTTTTTAATTATTTTGAAAACTTGACTTACAGAAACCCACTGATCTTTATCTATAGAAATTTTTTCTTGCGAAAAAGTAATTTCTGAATTGAGACTGAAAACAGTAGTACAAAATAGAATTAAAAAAGTTCTCATAATAATTAGTAGCAGCCGCTTTTGGATTTTAAAACGGCACTTAATAAAATTAATTTTCATAATTTAGCTTAATGTTAGTTAGACAATTGTTTAATTAATGTTTGCAGAGGGATGTTGTTTGGAGACCGCGAAATTTCAAAACTTCTTCCCTCTTTTCTTATTTTAGTTTAGTATTAGCTTCTTTTCATTAAATTTATAATCATTTATTACTCCTGAATTTTTAATTGATTTTAAAATTTCTTTAATATCTCTGTCTTTAAATAGCACCCCCATAAACTCCTCTGATTTTATAGCTTCATTTTCAAAAACAACATCCATATCGTACCATCTAGACAATACAACCATGATTTCCTGTAAAGACATATCTTCAAAACTAAATACACCTTCTTTCCATGAAATGAGACTGGCAACATCAACCTCTGCCAATTTAACATCCCGATTTAAGACATTAAGTTTCACTTGTTGATTAGGTGCTACATGTTGAATTTTATCATCTACGCTTAATTCAATTTCTCCCTCTACTAATGTAGTGTATATATTTGCTTCTTCTCTATAAGCTTTAATATTGAATTCTGTTCCCAAAACATGAACTTCTTGATCATTTTGGTATACTTTAAAATCATCCCCACCATTTCTTTCACTGGAAGTCACATCAAAGTAAGCTTCTCCATAAACCAATTCTACTGTTCGTGTGTTTCCCTTTAAAAAGGCTACAGGATATTTTAATTGAGATTCAGAATTTAACCACACTTTCGTACCGTCAGACAGAGTTATTTGAAACTGTCCTCCTCTAGGTACTGTTAAAATATTATACTTTAAATCTTTACTGCCTTTATCTTCATAAATAATTTCTTCTCCATTACTATTTACATTTTGCAACACAAATTCTTCACCTTTATTCAACTCAATTTCAGAACCATCCTCAAGGGTTAGAGTTGCTTTATCTGTCCCTGGTTCAATAAAAGAATTAACTATAACCGGTTCTTCCCTTTCATAATTAAACAACTTTTCTTTAAACATGTAAGCAGTAGCCAATACTCCGATAATTATTGCAGCTGACGAAACCTTAATAAGGTTATTTATTATTTTTAGCTTAACTACCTTACTTTCTTTAAGTTTTTTATCGTCATCAATTAAACTTAATAGACTATCCCTAACTTCAGTCTTTTCAAATGATTTTAAATTATAGTCCACTGAATAATTAATTTTAACATAAGCTAAGAACAGTTCATAATTACCTGAATCTTGTAACCAATCTTCCAAATAATCCAGTTCGTTTGACGAACACTGATATGTTAAAAATTTAACAATTATATTTTCAGTTTCTTTTGGCACCATTTTTTACTACCTTTTTATTTAATTACGATGCTCAATTACATAACCCTAATTTTTTTAGTATTTTTTTATAAATTGCACAAACAACCAACTAACTAATTACGAATTTGATATGAATAACCATATTTACGAAAATTCAGATCTTATTAACGCATTAAAACAAGGAGAAGCAAAAGCTTATAGTTTTTTAGTGGATCATTTTCATCATAAACTTTGTATTTATGCATTTAGCTTATGTCATGACGATGATATAGCTAAAGATATTGTCCAAAATGTTTTTATTAGTATTTGGAAAAGAAGAGAAGACTTAAACCCTAGTTTTAACTTCAAAAACCTCTTATACAAATCTGTTTACAATGAATTCATAGATCATCATAGAAAAAGAAGAAAAGTTCTTGAATTGGAAAAAAAATACATTGAAGGTTTAAGTACAATTATTGAAGAAGATCATGAAAAATCACTTGAAAAATTAATCTTATTAGTAAAGCAAGAAATAGAAAACTTGCCTAAAAAATGTAAACAAACTTTCCTTTTAAGTAAAAGAGATGGTCTAACAAATATTGAAATATCTGAATATCTTAATGTTTCCATTAAGGCTGTTGAAGCAAATATGACAAAGGCCTTTAAAATTTTACGGAAATCAGTAGGAGATAAAACTAACAGTATTCTTTTTATCTTATTTGATTCTTCGAAAAAGAAAATATTATTGAAATAATAATTTAATACTGAACATCTAACAAAACTCATTAAGTTTTAAACTTAATCATAAAATCTTAATTTTAAAAAATGCCAAATTAATTCATATAATCTTGCCACTTAATTAAAATATATTTTTCCGTGTTTTGTTCTTTCCTTTTAAGAAAACTGTAAATTACTTTAAGGGTCAATTACAGAGAGTTAAAGAAGAATAACAATTTGCTCTCAAACTATTATTATACAGCTCTAATTTTAGCATCAGAAACAGATGAAAATCAAAGTCAAACGCAATTAAAAAAGCTAAAAACCTTTATTAACAATTTACTTGAAAGAAGTAAAGAAGTATTTCTATAAAATAAAATTTCAGGATTGAAATATTCTGAAGTGGCAGAAAAATTAAATATTCCAATTAAAACTATTGAAGGCCATATTTCTAGAGATTTAAGCTATATTCGAGAGTGTATGCATTAGTGTTAAAATATTAACTGCAACCTATTTTAAACAACAAAAGCAGTCTTATTGCTGCTTTTGTTATAATCAAATCTATTTATTGTGTTGCTTAATCCATTTTGCGATATCATTAAGAACCACTTGAGAAAACACCTCATCTAATTCCGGTATTTCTTCATTTGTACATGATACACAATGCTGATACATATGGTTTAGTGATGGATATATTTTAGTTGTTAAATCGGTTGATTTAGGCAAATATTTTTTAAATCCATTTAAATTCTCTTTTGCCAACACCATGATATCCATTTCACCGTTTAATGCTAAAACAGGGACTTCTATTTTAGATAAAAATTCTTCTGGGTTATAATGGATCATATATCTGTACCAATTGGTTTTAGCTGTTCTTGCATAACGGTAAATTAAGTTCATATCTCGACCATCATGTAAGTTAAGAGCTTCAATAGTGCCTTTTTCTTGTTTTTGTTTCCAATTACCAACAGTATGCTCTAGTTTCAATTCTAAACTATCATCTTTTTTTGAATCGTAAACGGTTTGAAACATCTCATTAAACAGTTCCATATGCTTATTCAACAACCCATCGGACTTATGGAGTCCTTTTAAAATTTCAGCATTCTGCAACTCCAACATTTTCAAACCATTAACCGCAACACCAGATAAGCTAATCACATATTTCACTTCTTTGTTTCTTGACGTTTCAATAGAAGCAACCATACCACCTTCACTGTGCCCAATAAGTCCTAATAATGAGTTATCGATATCATTTCGTTTCCTCAAATAATTTATGGCCTCGCTTACATCGTTAGCAAAATCGAGAGTAGTTGCTAAACTAAAATCACCAGTTGTTTCACCAATTCCTCTATCGTCAACTCTAAAAGAAGCAATCCCCTTTCTCGCCAAATAATCTGCCAAAACGGTAAAAAAATGATGTCCTGAATATGAATAATCTCGATCGTGTTGGCCAGTACCAGAAATCAAAACCGCTAACGGATATTTTTTCTTTCCTTTGGGTAATGTTAACGTTGCCCCATAGGTTAAGCCCGTTGAGTTTCCGTTAAACTTAACATCTTCAACAACATATGGATATGGCTTTTTAGGATGTTGTGGAAAGTATAGTGGCTGAACTGAATCTACCTTTTTAAAATTTAAACTGAAAGGTGTCGTATTATAAGGCTGAAGTGTGCTTTTACCAAAATTATTCAATACTAGCATTTTTAGCTTAAATCCGTAAGAATCATTATCTGCAGAAAGACTATCTCCATCTTGTTTTATTACCAAAGGAATATTTTCATAACCCTGCTCCAAAACAGATAGATATATTGTGTCATTTACAACAACATTATTATTTACCTTAACAACATAACGTTTAGAGTTATGTTGCGCTTGCCAAATATTTTGAGAATAACCTGAAATAAAAAAACAACCAAATATTAAAACCAGTAATGACTTATGAAAATGCATATTCTATTTTTCGTTTTTTAAATACTCTATAACAATTGATATTTCATCGGCTAATTCGCTCGGGCTTCCCATATAGCCAGTAGATCGCCATCTTAAATTACCTTTGGCATCGATAATCATTTTTTGAGGTATACCAGAAAAATGAAATGCTTTGGCATATTTAGAATAAGTATTATCTAATTTCCCTGTTTCAGGGTTTTTAGCATCAAAAAGAACATTAAAACTATATTGCTTTTCTTTAATAAATTCGCGTACTTTTTGTTTATAATTTTTATCGAATTCCTGAGTGTCTAAAAAGTAAAATTGTACGTTTTTGTCGTTAGCATACTTGTTTACCACCATTTGCATTCCTGGCATTGCTTTTTTACATGGCGCACACCAAGTAGCCCACATATCAATAACAACTATTTTCCCTTTTTGTTTGCTTAGTTTAACTAAGCTTCCATTCATACTTTCTAACTTAAAACCTTCGATAGGTTTATTTATAATCTCAGAAATAACTTTAGTTTTATGCTCTTCAAATGCTAAACCTTTCGATTTTAGATTTGAAATATATTCATCAAAAGAAATGCTATATTTTTGACTATTAAAATCTGACCTTAGCACTTCTAACATTTCAGGGGTAGTATTATTTTCTTTAACACATGCTTCAATAAAACTTATAGCCTGGTCTTTTTCCCCTCTTCTAATCAGTTGTCTTGCATACAAATCATTATAATCTGAATCTTTGTATTCGTATATAGATTTAATTTTATCAACAAACTTCTCTGCCTCTTCATAGTTTTTTGTGTCTTCCAATATTTTTGCATAGGTTAAATACTCTTTTGAAGACAACTCTAAGGCATTTTGTTTCCATTGATTTGGTGATAACTTACCTTGAAACTCTTTTGGAATAATATGCTCTCTCTTCTCTAATTCCGGGAAAATTTTACGAGAAAACATTAACAAACTATCTAATGCCATAGTCTCACGATTATGAGGAATGGAAACTAAATGCCAGGCATAATCTAAAACCGTGTAAAAACTTGCATCTTGAATGTTATCAAAAATAAAGTTAAAGTCGTTGTATTTGGTTATATGAGTATAGGCAACAGCTTTATAGGTCTTATCGTAATACATGGCCTCAACATCTGTATAAATATCTTTAAATTGTTCATTAGGAAATTGATTTTCAAACACTTTAAAATCCTTTATTTTCTTTTCTAAATTTGGTTCTCTAAACATTTTCAGAATACTTTTATCTCTTGCCAATACACCACTTGGATAAGTTTTTAATAGCACACTTTGAACCGAATCTAAATATGCTTTTTCTTCTTGCTTAGGCAATAATTCCAAAGTATTTTGAAGCTTATATTGCTGAACCTTATTGAGTTTTTTCGATAATAAAAAATTTACTTCCTTCTTAATTCGATCCAAAGGCATATTTGGCTCCATAATTTTACGCAGTTTTAACCCTGCATAAAACACATCAAGTCTGCTCTCTGGATGAAACTGCATTTCATTATTAATCCACATCATCGTAACCTCACGGTCAATCATCGCTAAACTATCAGCAATTTTAGGCGTTTCGTATTGAAAATCTGGACTTCTTAAGAGTGCCCAAGCATAACGACTTAAAGGCTCTCTATCTAACATCCAAGTATAAGTCAATTTACCTCCATTATCAACAACACCGTCCGCTTCAAAAACACAAGTTATTAGCGCTGTTTGTTCTGGTAAAATTATAGAAGCTTCCCATACACCTTCTGATTGCTCCAGAAGAATTAAATCTTTAACCTGCCATTGGTCTTTTACAAATAAATATACCCGACCATAAATTTCTTCTTTGTCATTCAATACCGTTTGCCTAGTATTATATGAAATTGTTATTTGATCGCCAGGATTTGGAAATTTTGGAGTAATATTAAAAGTTTGTCCAAAAACTGAGGTACAAACAGTTAACATACCTATTAAAAACATTGTTATTAATCGCATGAATTTGAATTTTAAAGCACCCGCCGACTAAAACGGGTGCCTATTGATAAAATGATTAAGGGTTTTGCTCTAAATTTGGAGCATAATTAAATAATGTAGATGCAAATGGAAACTGATAACGATTACCTTCTGGCTCTAGAGTAAAAGTCTGATCTAAATACTTATGTGTAATGGTTTTGGCAAAACGCACATCTTTGTTAAGGCGCTTTAAGTCAAACCAACGGAATCCGCCTTTACCCATAAGTTCGCGTCTGCGCTCTTCTAAAACTTTCAATAAAGCATCTTCTGAATCGGTAGCCGTTAAATCAACATAATCAGCAGCCTTAAATCGCTTCATTCGTAATGTATTTATAGTTTGCATTGCCGATTCTGTATCATTTGCTCTTGCCAGACACTCTGCTTTAATTAACATCATTTCTGGTACCGTAGGCCCTGCATTTCTGGCTTCTCCTGTTAATATTTCTCTACAAAACGCTCTACCTCCTGAAAATGCCCCCCAGGTCATATCGCCTATTGGACGTGTAAACATCGTATATCTTAAATCTCCGGAATCAAATAAATTTAACACCTCATCACTTAAAGACAATAGCGTAGGTGAGTAAATATATGATGTGCTGCTTTGCTTAGACAGCATTAACTCAGGATCTTCGTATCGTTTAAAAAAAGAATAATCATAAGCATTTTCATAATCTTCTAAATTGATTAATGAACTATTAATGTCTAATGCTGCTTCTGCATTTTTTAATGCTTCAGTGTAATTGCCCATATACAAATATGTTCTTGCCAATAAAGCGAAGGCTGATGATAAAGAAGGAAACGCTATGTTTCTTCCGGTTTGCTTATCTACCATTCCTGAAGCAATAGCTTCTTCTAAATCTGAAACAATTTGATTGTATACATCTTCAACAGGAGTTCTTATTATTTCTTCTTCAACAGTTGGTTCCGTAAACATTGGGATACCTGGATCTGTTGCTGAACTACTAACGTCATAAGCTTTTCCATATAGATTTACTAACTCTAAAAAAACAAATGCACGATGTACTAAAGCCTCTCCTTTTAAAGCTGCTTTTTCTAATTCAGTTCCTCCATTACTATTCATAACTTCAGAAATAACAACATTTGACAGATATAATGCTGAATACATTGTATTTAAGGTATAATCTGATTCTCCTGCGTAATAAATAGAATCTGCCCATTTATATACTTCTTTATATGGACGATAGTATGAACTTGTTCCGTAGTAATTTTCGAAATACTGGGCGTGTCCATCTCTTATCGCTATATCATCAGACATCAAATCTATTAATGCATTCGATCTATCGAAACTGTAGGTATTGTTTAATAGGTACCTATAGTTGATGGTCTCTTCCGGCACTAATTTGCCTTCAGTTTTAATATCAACATAATCGTCGCAACTGGTTAAACCTAAACCTACTGCTATTGTATATATATAAATTAAATATTTTTTCATCTCCAAAAATTAAAAGTTTACATTAAGCCCTAATGAATACATGGCTGTTGGTGGTAATTTAATCTGACCTGTTGTATATGGTAAGAAATCTGGATCTATACCATCCTTATTCTTACTCCAAATAAGTCCTAAGTTTCTTGCTGTAAACGATAAACTAGCACCTTTTATAAAGGTCTTGGATAAAACATCAGACAAATCGTAACTTAAAGCTACCTCTCTCAATCTTATATGATCGCCATCAATAACTCTATCGCTTCCAAACATATAACGTCCAAAACTATATCCCCCAGTTCCTTGAAGTCCTGGAACAGTTGTGGTTAATTCATCTCCGGCTTGTCTCCAACGGTTTGCCAATTCAGCACTTAAATCATAGCCATTAAAAGTACCCCATCTAGATACCACACTATTGAAGCCAGGCTTGAACAAGACGTAATCAAACTTATACGTCGCTAATGCATATAACGACCACTTTTTATAATTAATGGTGGTATTGAAGCTTCCATAATAGTTAGGTGTTCTACTCCCCATATACTTCATGTCTTCAATATCGGTTAAAACGGTATTGGCATCTACAGTATTCCCGTCCTTATCATAAACTAAGGTTGCCCCAAATTCGTCTAACCCTGCCGACCTAAAGGCAAACATACTATTTAAACTGTACCCTTTAATTGGAGGTGTACTTCCTGTTCCATTTAGGTAATTAGCATAGCTTTCATATCTAGAATCTGTTACTTCATTTTTATTGTAGGATAGCACAAAACCAGAATTTAAGCTAAAATCTTTTGTTCTTAAAATGGTTCCATTTAGGTTTAAATCGATACCATTACTTTCTAAAGTTGCTGTATTTCTTGTTAAAGAATTATTTGGTAATCCATAGAATTCTGAAACTGGAAAGTCCTGAATTAAATCTTCACTTTTCTTTTTATAGTATTCCACAGTACCATTTAATCGACTGTTAAATAATGAAAAGTCTAATCCAAAATTTAAAATACCTGTTTTCTCCCAACGTAACGCAGGATTAGCTGCTGCAGAAATAGAAGCATAAGGTAAGTTAGATAAATTATAATCGCTATCAGCTAATGAAATATTTGTAAACGGGTATGTTGTTAAACTAATATTTCCATTATACCCATAAGACATTCTAAAACTCAAACTATTTACAAAATCTGCATTCTCTAAAAATCTTTCTTTATAAATATCCCATTTAGCACCTGTAGACCATAAAGGTGTTCTTCGGTACTTTTTATCAAGTCCAAAGTTGTTGTAATCGTCTAAACGAACACTTCCTGAAACCGTATACTTGTTTTTATAAGAATATGCAGCATTTCCATAATAAGATAAAAATCGACGTCTAAAATCCTTTTTTTCATTACCATATGAAATTGAAGTGTCCCACCCATAAATCGATATGTACGTTGAAGAAGGTAGATCTATAGACGTTTGTGTTTGTTCATTATATCCAAACAACTTTCCTCCTTCGGTTTGCTCCCTTGTTTGTCTGAACTCAATACCAGCTATGGCATCAATAGCATGATTACCCTGTATTGTGGTATTGTAATTTAACTGACCTCGACCAGTATAACTATTCCTAATATATTTATTTCTTTGAAAAATGCCACCTTGTGGAATACCTACAACTAATTCCCCTGTGTTTGCATCAATAGTAGTAGCCGAATTAATCAAGTTTCTATTATAGATGGTATTTTCATTATAATAGTTTGAATTATCTAAATAAGAACGTTCTGTAAAGTAAGTTCCAACAGCATTAAGGCCCTTCAATAATGGTAAGGTTACAGAAATATTGGCCGAATAATTTTCTTCCTTAACCGGACGATCACTATTTTCTAGTTCATCAATATAATTATAGGTCCAGGGCAAATATCCCTGTGCCTCTAAATTTTGAGAAAAATCCTTATAAAAGGCGTTATAGTAATCTACTGAATTACCATTATCGTCAACTATTTGATCGTATGGCAATAATGTAGTTAGACTTGAAGCTAAAGGATTTAAACCTAAACCATTTTGTTTATAGTCGAAAAACGAGCCTCTTAAACTTGTACTTACCTTCGCATATTTAAACAGTTTAAAGTTTTGATTAGCCGTTAAAGTAAAGCGTTTTCCTTCTGTACCTTTAGATTGTGTTTTTTCTTTTGAAAATGCAACAGACGTAAAATAATTATAATCACCTTGGCCACCGCTTAGAGACAGGTCGTGTGTAGTAGCCTCTGATGCTTGTAATAAATAATCTTCAACCTGCCCATAAGTATATCTATTTCTTAAAACATCCAATGCAGTCTCCTTTTCTTCTGCAGTAATTTCTCCTCGTTGTGCTTGAAACATAATATCAACGCCTTTACTAATAGGCGAAGCATTATAAATACTACTTGAACCCGTTGGATCAAAAATAAAATAGTTATCTACCAATTCTTGCTCTAAATCTAATATTTGAGACGAATTCATTAACGGCAAACCTGATAATGAAGGTCTTGAAGAAAACGTATAACTTTGAGAATAGCTAATATTTGTTTTTCCCGTTTCACCTTTTTTTGTATCGATAACAATTACCCCATTTGCTGCTCTCGCTCCATAAATAGAAGCTGCTGCTGCATCTTTTAGAAATGTAATTTTTTCTATATCGTTAGGGTTAATTGTTCTAATATCCAATTCTGTTGGAGCACCATCTAAAACCACCAAAGGCATATCTTCAGCTTGGTAGGTAGATTGCCCACGAATTCTAAAATTATAACTTGTATTACCTTCTGTTTCTGGTAATAAATTACCATAAACAAATGTATTATCAGATTCTAAAAGGTCTATTTGTAACCCTGCTACTTGCCCCTCGAGTTTCATAATGGCATTAGATCCAGGTATTCTTTGTAAATCTTCAGACTCTATAACAGAAAACGATCCAGTAGCACGTTCTTTTGAAATATTTTGATATCCAGTCGAGATTAAAACCTCTTCTAATTCCTTGATAGATTCCTTTAAGGTTATGTTGATTGTTTTTTCCTTTCCTACTTTAATTTCTTTTGTTTCAAAACCTAAGGCAGAGAAAACTAATATATTCTCTGAATTCGGAACAACAATGCTATAAGAGCCATCAAAATCTGTGGCAGTGCCTTTAAATGTTCCTTTAATCAAAACTGTAACTCCAGGCACAGGCAAACCTGACTCATCGATAACTTTCCCTGTGATTTTTATGTTTTGATCATCTTCCTTTTTCTTAATGAGAATCACATTATTTTCACTTAAAACTACACTGTAGTTACCTGAAGACAGGCTTTTTTGCAATAGACGATCTACAGTAATATCACCTTCTTTTAATTGAATTTTAGGTTCCTTTTCAAATAGTTTGTCATAATAAAGAAAACGATACTTGGTTTGATTCATTATCATTTCGAAAACCTCATCAATTGTTACCGTCTTATCTGCTTGTATTTTAACACGTTCCTGCGCTAAACTATTGCTAGTATTAAAACTGAAAACAGTTGTACAAAGTAAAAAGATAAATGTTCTCATAATCCTCTTTAATAACCGTTTTCGCAAAAGCGAACGGACATTAATTGTTTTTAATTCCATAAATTTGTTTTGTGTTAGTTAGACATTTTGTTTAATTATTACATGTTAGAGGGGCGAAATCAACGACACGACCAAATGCTTGAATTTCGTTCCCTTTTCTTTTTATACTATTTTATTTTTACTTGCTTATTATTAATTTCATAACTATTTATAACTCCTGAATTAAGAATAGTATTTAAAATTTCCTCTACACTTAAATCTTTACTTAAGATTCCAACAAATTTCATTTCTTCAAGATCTTTATTCTCAAAGATGACATCCATATCATACCATCGCGATAATTCTCGCATAATTTGTTTTAAGGCTTTATGCTTAAAAATAAATTCTCCTTTTAACCATGCGGTTTCAGCTCGTACATCAGCTTCTTTAATTTCAATATTTTGATTTTCAATATTTACTACGGATTGTTGATTTGGCTTAAGAATTTTGGTTTCATTTGACGACTGAACAGACACTTTACCTTCTACCAAAGTTGTAAGAACATTTAATTCATTTTGATAAGATCTAACATTAAACTTTGTCCCCAATACCTGTATCTCCTGACTAGCATTAACTACCTTAAAATCTGAACCTCCATTTTTAATACTTGGAGAAACCTCGAAATACGCTTCACCGTAGACTAGTTCTACTTGACGTGTTTGACCTTCTATAAAATCTACAGGGTATTTTAATTGAGTTTCTGAGTTTAACCACACCTTTGTTCCATCAGAAAGTATAACCAAAAACTCTCCTCCCCGAGGAATGGTTAAAGTATTAAACACCAACTCCTTTTTATTTACATCATCATTGTAAACAATCTCTTCTCCATCACTAGTAGCATTAGCTGTTTTTAATGATGCTCCCTTCACAAATACAACCTCTGAACCATCTTCTAAAGTTAGGATAGCTTTATTCTCACCTGATTTAATATTATTGTTTACAATTACCGGAACTATTTGGTCTTTTGAATTATCGAACAAACCGTTAAAAACAATATTCCCTATCAACAAAGCCACAACTAAAATAGCTGCAACATAACCAGTCCATCTATAAATCTTAATACGTTTCGCTTTACGTTTTTCCTCACGTATTACTTTTATATAATTTTGTTTAGCCTTTTCCGAATCAAAAGAATTCAAACTTGAATCCATTATATAATTTGCTTTCACATAACTTTGGAATAGATGGTTATTTTTAGAATCCCTAAGCCAATCTTCTAAATGCTCCAAATCATTACCTTGCGCCTCATTTACAAGAAAATTAATACATGCTTGTTTATCTCTTTCTGTCATTTTATTAAAAGGTTATATTATTAATACGGATGAGATTTGATATCACCCACAACTTTTCGAAAAAAAATTATAAGTTTACACAAACTTTCAACTAATTTAACACTTAATCCATCGTATATTCAGGTGAATAGCAACATCCTTATAGAAAACTTAATAAAAGGAAATGAAAGCACTTATGCTTACATCATGGATGAATATTACACCAAATTATGTATTTATGCTCAAGGATTAACTAAAGATAAATTTAAAGCTGAAGACATTGTTCAGAATGTATTTTTAAAAGTCTGGCATAAAAGAAAAAAATTATCTCCCGAAATTTCAATTAAAAATTACCTATACAAAGCCGTTTATAACGAATTTATAGACCAGTACCGAAAAAATAAAATTATGTCTCCTCTTGAAGAGAAGCACATAAAACATCTTGACAATATTATTGAAGACACAGATTATAACGAAATTAACAAGTTAATTGAAGTTGTTAAAAAAGAGATTTCAAACCTCCCTCCAAAATGCAAAACCATTTTCACTATGGCTAAACTAGAAGGGCTTACCTATAACGAAATTGCAGAGCATCAAAATATATCTGTAAGAACCGTAGAAAACCAAATGTATAAGGCTTTTGAAATTATAAGACAGAAAGTTGGTGATAAAATGGAAAGTATTTTATTCTTATTATTTAAACTCAACCTAGAAAATCGCCTTTAGCCGTAACTATTTTTGGGTTAGAAAATTTCTTCTGACAGGACAAATCTTATACATTTTCGTATTCACCTTTCAAGATATTAGGCATAAAAAAAAACGGTTTAGCAAAAACTAAACCGTTGATTTTGAAAGAATTTAATCTTAGTAGCGGGAACAGGACTCGAACCTGTGACCTTCGGGTTATGAGCCCCAAGACTTCCTTTTAAAAAACCATTTTACTGGGGTTTTCCGCTGTTAATTTACTTAAATCGTATGCTAAAACGTATGCAGCTTTAGTTTTCTGATTATACTATGTAAATATATGAATTTGAAATAATTTTTAGAGAAAAAATAATTTTAACAAAAGACTTGTATTACCTAAATCTTACTGTTGTACCAATTTAATATTAGGATGATTTTCTATTATTTCAAGTATTATTTCAAAATAAGTTTTTCCTTCTCCACTTTCCAATTCAGCTAATTTTTTATGAATAAATTCATTATTAAATTTCTCTGGTTTTTCCAGCTTTTCCAAATAAAATTTTTTAGTTGTATCCAAACCCAAATCGAGCCTACTTTTCTCAAAACCAACCCAAACAAGCTCAATAGTTTTATTTTCTTTCAATATCCCATAAGCTCCATAAAACAAATCATTTAAAGCATCTAAACTTTGTCCTAACTTCCAGTTTTCATCTTTCATAAAAAGGTGATTAATTTCTTCGTAGAATGTTGGAATATTTCTAAAATTATTTCCGTCAAGTATTATTTTTTTTACCATTTGTTCTATTTGTCGTTTTCATGATTACAAATCGTATCATACAAATGTAATAATGTATTTAATTCTATTGGTTTTATAACTCGCCTTTAATGGTTTCAATTATTCTTTCGTTTTGAATAATCATCATGCCTTGGCGATCGTCTGTTAAACCTTCCTTTAAAGTATAGGTATACGTTGGCACATTATTTTCAACAACCGTAGGCAAAAATTTAAAAAAGACTTTTTCGTTTTCTTTAAGTTGTTCGCCTGCTTCTATAATATGTGTAGATATAATAAAAGTGCCTTCTCTTTTAGAAAAAGCATCTACAATGGCTATTGTACCATCTGAAGCATCTTTAACATTAGTTCCTTTAAACAACTCATCAAAAATAACCAAAAGCTGATTATTATCTGCAACCTGAGTCGCTACATGTTTAACCCGCAAAACTTCAGCATAAAAATGACTGTATCCCTTTGCTAAATTATCTGGCACATTTATGGAAGTAAATATACCGTCGTGTAACGAAAAACGCATATGTTTTGCAGAAACAGGGAACCCCATATGCGCCAAATAAAGAGCAACTCCAAACGACTTCATAAGGGTTGATTTTCCAGCCATATTAGCTCCCGTTAAAAAAAGTACTCGTTTGTTAGTATCTATAGACACATCGTTTGAAACAGCATTGGGGACAGAAGGATGAAATAAACCTTCTATTTGTATAAGTTTATCTTCCTTTTTTGATGCCTTAGCATAAGTAAACCCTCGTTTTTCAGCTATCTTTGCCACTGTTACATAAACATCTATATGATAAAGTTCTTCTATAAAACGCTGTATGTCTTTATAAAAGACTCCCCTAAATAGGTGATTTAATTTAATTACTTCCTGAAATGTTAACTTAGAAACAGTCTTAGTTTCCCATACTAAATTAAAACGTTTCTGATTTAATAATGCTTGTAGCTTTTGAGCCTGCTTTTGATAAACTGTATTTTTTGATGCATCTTCTATAACTACTATAATCTCTTTTATACTATGAAAAAATTGAAGTGTTTTATGTACGCCTTCTTCCAGTATTAAATAGTTTTCGTCGTTTATTACTGCATTTAAAAATTTACTTTTTAAAACATATGTACCGTTAACATATAAATTGGAAGATTGTGAAGATGCCAGATAATTTTCTACTAACTCAAAATCTGAAGCTATAAATGGCAAACTAATGTTTAATTTTTGAAATAACGAAAATATAGCACTCTGATTGTTAATAGCTTCAATACTAGAGAATGGTTTATTAAACATTTGCTCTAAAACCCTACTACCTCCAACGGTTACTGTATGATTAAAAAGTTTGAATATCGAATTACTTTTGTATTGTCCTAAAATATTAAGGTCATCAAGTGTTTGCTTATCTGTTATAAATTCCATATTCAACTAAGATTTTAAAATATCCAAAATATTTTCATTCTTTATAATTAACATACCATGGCGGTCTTCTGTTATACCTTCTTTTACCTTATAGGTGTATTCTGGCAGAGCACCTTTCATAAGTGTTGGCAGATATAAAAATTTAATGTTATCGTGTAGCTTTTTCAACACTTCCCCGGCTTCTACAATATGGGTGGAAACTATAAAAGTGCATTTTCTTTTACTTGCAAAAGCTGAAATAACCGCTATAGTAGCATCGTAAGCATCTTTAACATTGGTTCCTCTAAAAAGTTCATCAAATACAACAATTAATCGATCATGAGTATTAACCTCTTGTGCTATTTTTTTAACACGAGATACCTCTGCATAAAAATGACTGAATCCCATATTTAAACTATCGGCTAGATTAATGGTAGTAAACATTCCATCTTGTATACTAAAGCGCATTTGTTCTACCGGTACAGGAAAACCTATATGAGCTAAATACATGGCTATACTGAACGTTTTCATAAAAGTTGACTTCCCGGCCATGTTTGCCCCTGTTAAAAAAATTATATTATTATTTTCGTCTATTAATACGTCATTTGAAACTGCATTCGAAACCAACGGATGATACACTCCTTTTAACTCTATAGTATTGAAATTACTCGTATTTATTTCTGCAAAATTAAATTTCATAGAATCAGAAACTTCGGCTACTGCGATAAACACATCTATTTCGTAAGCATAATTTAGAAGCTTTAAAATATCATCTCTTAAATCGAAACGAAGACTTTCATCATATTTTACAGCCTCTTCATAAGACCATTTTTGCTTACCTTCTTCAGTGTTTAATTTTCTAAAAGATTCACTTGTTAGAATAGAATATATCTTTTTAAAATTATGATCAAATTCAACATCAGAAACCTTTGACTTAAATCTTAATATAAATTGATTAAAACTCCTTATAAACTGCAAAGTATCTTCAATACCTGAATATATTTGTTTGTGTTCAGTATTGGATCCTATAAATTGATCGAACTTTCTTTTTAGATTATCTTCAAATCCGGACAATTTTGTTCGTTCGTCTGTATTACTTAAATAAAATTCAATAGTATCTAAAACACTAGTACTAAAAGGAAATTCCAGCTGTTCTCTTTTAAACAGTTTTATAGCACTAACTCTGCTAGCTATTTCATTAGCTTGAGATATTGGATACAAAAACATATCTTTTAGTATCTCAGCTCCACCTCTTGTTCTGGTTTTATTAAAAAGACTAAATATATCTTTACCGCTACTTGAATTAAATATATTTAAATCGTTTAGTGTTTGCGAATCTACTTTAAATGCCATATCTATTTTGCTTTTAACCCTACTACTCCTTTTAATATCAAACCATTATCTCCCTTTACGACGAAACCAGATTAGTAAAAAAGATACTAACAGCACAAGTGGAACAATTACCTTAAATACAATATTTAAAAAAGGTATTTTACTTTTTGTAACATAAATTTTGTTATCTGTAAGATTTGGTCTTCTAACATCTATTGGCACTTCATTGTTAGATAACCAATAAAACATACCTGTCCCCATGTTAAAGTTTTGGGCACGATAGCCGTTTCTGTTTGTCGACAACTCTCCATTACTAATACAATCTGCGTCTCCTAAAATCATGATTCGCTGCTCCTTATCGCCGACATTTCGCGTTAAAGCTAATGCGGTTGTTATTGGTCCTAAAATTTCTTCTTTTTCAGGATTATATTTTGCAATACTATCTGTGTAATTTCTTGTCTGCAACTCATTCCATGACCCTGCAGAATCTATCGCTGATATATTTTCAACTAAATCTGAAGTTAAAACACGAGTATAATTAAACCCATCTATTTCTTTATATTTTATTCCAACTGCACCAGGCATCATAACAGGTTTTTCGTCACTAATAGTTTCAAATTGATAAGCCAGAGCATAACTTTCTTTGGTTGCAACCGAAGTAACTAAATCCATACCGTAACCTTTATTATGTTCGACCACCTGACCTTGAATAAATTCAACTCCTAAATGTTCTACCAATGGATTCATATTAAACTGCCTGTTTAAATCCGCCGCTATTACCAGGTTTCCACCTCTATCTATATAACTATTTAAATGCTTTAATTCTTTATCTGAAAATCCTTTTTTAGAATCTGAAACAATTAAAATATCGATGCTCTCTTCAACAGGTTTTGATAAGTTAAATTCTTTAAAGTCGAATCCATTATTTATTAAAGAGTATCTGTAATTTTTTTCTTTAGCTAACTGAAGATAACCTCTGGATCCAAAATCATTGACATCTCTTTCACTGTGTCCCGTTACAAAACCAACTACAGGTAAATCCATGGTTAACTTCTTTAAAGCGGCTGTAATTTCAGATTCACCAGGAACACGTTTCATATCGTTATAAACACGTAAATATGCTACCTTACCTGTTTCGTTAGTGATTTTAGTCACAAAACGATTGTTCTCTGATTTAAGATTAATTTCGTCTGTATAATGTTCTGCTGGTTTAAAAATACCTGAACTTACTTCTGATATATTTGACGCCTTCTCTAATGCTTGTTGTAACGTTAAGCCTGCAAATCGTTCGTTGTGACTTTTTAATTCATTTTTATCTGTAGGAAGTGCATAATAGTATTTATAATTTAACTCCATATCGGGGTGAAAACGTAAATACTGATCGTAACGACTCATATCGTACTTTTGATTTGAAGGTGCACCGTACCAAAAATTATCATCAAAAATATTCACATAAGTAGTAACATTAATTTTCCCTTCAACATGGGACACAACGTCCTGACTATTTAAGGTTAAGGTATTTAACTTGGTACGAGTAGCATCGTGATACATCATTAATGATGGTACTGTACTTATATACCCTATTACGGAAATGATAATAAAAACAGCAATGTACCTTAAAGCAGATATATGCTTAGGACTTTTTTCTCTTATACCTTTTAAACATAATACCGTAAAAGCTATAAACAGACCAGATACAAGTATAAAATATAAAATATCTTCACTGCAAATTAGGCCTCTAATAAGCGTATCTGATCTTCCGTTAATTGAAAGCCAATAAGTTATATCTCTAACAAAATCGACATCCTGCCACATAGAGCCTACCTGGCCAAGGATAAATAAAATTGCAAAAGTTCCAATAGCTGCAACAATTTGATACGATGTTAAAGAAGATACAAATAAGCCAACGGCAGCATATGCACATATTAATAAATACAGCCCCAATACAGCTGTAATTACAAGAGATAGTTCAAATTCCCTAATTACGACGCATCCAAAACTTACAGCCAACAAAAGAATAATCACCAATGCCAAACCAAAAATCATCATAGAAACAAATTTCCCAACAACAATTTGAATGTTCGAAATAGGAGCAGAATAAAGCAATTTTATAGAACCAGAGCTAAATTCCTGACTGAATAAGCCCATTGTTAGCAAAGGAATGTATAGGTACAATGTCATTTGCATTCTATTTAGAATACCACTTTGACCTGTAAAAAGAACTCTCGTTAAATTACTTGTAGAATACCCTAGATCAGAATTCACAACTGTCATATTAATTAATTGCATTAATTGCATTCCTGTTTGAATACTAAACGCAATGAGAACTAACCAGGCGATAGGAGAATAAAAAATTTTTTGTAGCTCCATTCGAGCTATTTTCAATATCATTTTCATAAATTATATTCTTACTTTTTTGATAATGCAGCAAACACGTCGTTTAGTGAATTTTTCTCTGCTCTAATTTCTTCAAGTCGCCAATCATATTTAACACTTGCTTGTACAACTCTCTCGACGGCTTGATTTAAAACCGAAAATTTTAATCTGTAATTTGGACCACCAAATTCTTCAACATTTTCTAAACCTTCTATATTTTTCAATAGTTCTTCTACTGTTGGCATTTCTAACAATCGAACAAAAACAGTATTTGGAGCTAAATAATTGTCAAAATCTTCTGCTTTTCCAGAAAACACCATTTTTCCATGTTCAATCATAAAAATATGATCGCACACTGCATGTACTTCCGTAAGCATATGTGTCGATAATAAGACTGCTCTATCTTCAGCTATTTCTTTTACTAATTTCCTTATCTCTAGAATTTGGTTGGGATCTAATCCATTTGTTGGTTCGTCAAGAATTACAAAAGCTGGTTCATGAATTATAGCCTGAGCAATACCTACACGTTGTCGGTAACCTCCAGATAAGTTTTTTATTAATCGTTTTCTAAAATGTGATATCGCGCATTTTTCTAAAACATGATCGACAGCTTCTTTAACCTGCTTAGAATCTATCTTACGTAAATGTGCACAATTAGTTAGATACTCTTCTACAGTTGTATCTAAATACAAGGGAGGATTTTGAGGTAAAAAACCAATCTGCTTTTTTGCTTCAATGGGTTTTTTAGATAAATTTATTCCTTTTACAAAAACATCTCCTTTACTCTGTTTTAAAACCCCACTTATAATATTCATCGTTGTAGATTTCCCTGCTCCGTTTGAGCCTAGTAATCCATAAATACCTTTTTCTGGTATTTCAAAACTAATGTCCTTAACTGCCCATTGAATACTGTATCTATGGGATAGGTTTTCGACTCTTACTAACGAATCTTTCATAAAAATTTTATTTATAAATTAATTTGACGGTATTCTTTGCTCCTGTATCAGCATAAAAAACCTAAGGGGCTATGTAGAAATGCTCCTAACCATCAAATAATAGTTGTCAAATGATTTACAATCTTAAAACAAGATTATAGACAACTGTACATTACAGTTGTCTATAAGTTCTTAACAAAAAATCAATTATCTATTGGATTTTGAGGCCAATCTGGATTAAAATACATTATTTGTATAGGTATTTGTAGTGTGTATTTATTACTATCTGGAGCTAGTGTTTCTACTATTTCTCCTGCAGCATCATACCTGTAAACTGTAGGCATTAAGCCTTCGGCTGCTAACCTACGCATATCGAACCAACGCATTCCGGTAAAAGCCATCTCAAATGTTCTTTCATCTAATACTTTTTGTAAAACCTCTTCTTGAATAGGGTTTTCTGGATCATATTTCTCATAATCTTCCGCCATAAAACGTTTACTTCTCAACAAATCTAATTGGTCAATAGCTGTATTTAAATTATTAGCTCTTGCTGCCGATTCTGCAAGAATTAATCTCATTTCTGCTACAGATGGCCCCCAATTAATTTGAACCATTGAGTTTCTATTTATTGGATACGCATACGAATAATATCTAACACTTCCTCTATCGGTAAAACTATAATCCCCAGATGTTCTGTAATAATAATTCAATCGCAAATCTAACGTATCAAAAGATTGAAGAAAATTAAGATCGCAATAAGCTGTAAAACGATGCGTCTTATTAAGACGGGCATATATGGCACTTTCTCTTGTTCTTAAATCTGGCATTTCACTTCCTCCAGACAATGTTGAAAAATCGACTAAAGCATTTGCTCCGCTATCTAAAGCCAATTGTGCATTTTCAGCCGCCTTTTCATAATCTCCCATAAACAAATAGGTTCGAGCTAACACACTATAGGCTGCTGCTACACTACCTCTAAAACGATTTGTACTATTATCTTCTGGTAAATTTGGAAGCGCTTTTTCAATATCTGAAATAATGTATTCATAAATTTCCTGAACAGTACTACGCTCTGGAACATCATCCTCTAAATCATTAGAAATTACAAAAGGCACTGCTAAATCTTGGTCAGCTGTATTTACATCATATACTTTCCCATATAAATTGACTAAATAAAGATATTCAAAAGCTCTTCCTAGGTAAGCTTCTGCTTTCATATTTTGCTTCTCAGATTCTGCTCCCCCAGTAGCATCATCAATACCTGCTAATACTGTATTAAAATAGTATATATTTTGATAAAAATCGGCCCAAAACACAGGCGTAGCTTTTAAATCTTCTGAAAATTGTAATTGCCAAGCATATATTCGTACCCCATCATAACTTGGAGGGTCTGTATAATCAGCGTCATCAACATTATCAGCTAAATCATTTAACTCATTTGGGATAGATGTTTGAACATCTTCACTATTTAACCATTGATTATAGTCCTCAACCGTTGTTAACAGTTGTACACCTTTAGGCTGTACATCGAGGTAATTATCACAAGAAACTGCCAATAGCCCTATAAATAACGCTATTACTAAATATTTATATTGATTTTCCATTATTTTCGATTTTGTAATTATACAAGAATTAGAAATTAACATTAAGACCTATTGTATAAGTTGGGGTTAAATACGTTTTTTCATAACTACCAGTAGCTTTACTGAAATTGTATTTATTAAACCCTACTGTATACAGATTAGATCCTTGTAGTCTTACTTCAAAATTTTTAATCCCTTTACTCTTTAACCATTTACTATCTCTAAAGCTATAAGTAGCTGTAAGATCTCCTAAGGTTAAATATGCCCCATTTACTGTATATTTATCTGAATACCCCAAGTTTTCATAATATAACGTATTAAGAAAAGGTAATTTACTAGGATCATTCTCATCTCCAGGTTCCAGCCAATAATTACCCGAACCTTCTAATGGTCTTAAATCACCCGCATACGGAACAGTTACCCTTGTCTTAAAACCGCCATAATAGTTTACCATACAATAAACATAGAAGTTACCAATATCTACACGGTTGCTTAAACCTAAGTTATAGGTAGGGATAGAACTTCCTGCATAAGAAACATCTAATATCCCTTCATCATTACTATAGATTTGTTTTGCAACTCCATCCTTATCATATATTAAAGGATACCCTTGTTCATTTAAACCAGCATATCTATAATTAAACATTGCACCTATAGCATAACCTTCTAAAAAATCTGTTGAACTACCCGACAAATATGAAGAGGACAAACTGTTATCTGTTAGATCACTAGCTACCGAAAGTACTTTACTCGTATTATAAGATAAATTTAGACCTGTATTCCAATTAAAATCTTTATGAGAAATCCAATCTGCATTTAAACTAGTTTCCCATCCATTATTTCTAATCGTAGCCTGATTTACATAAGCTGAACTCTGTCCTTTTGTAGCATCAATCTGGTTAACCGCTAATAAATCGGTACTTTTCTTATTGTAATACTCAAAGCTACCCGAAACGTTTTTGAAAATACTATAGTCTAGTCCTACATTAAAATTACTAGTTTGCTCCCAACGTAAACCACTATTAGCAGGAGACATTAAGCTTAACATCAATCCATTATTTGGATCATAATTATTGTAATCTGCTTCAGCAATTACCTGTGGCAATGAATTTTTAGCAACATTACCATTAAACCCATAAGCTAATCTAAGTTTAAGAGATTCTAACCATTCTGCACCTTGAACAAATTTTTCTTTATCAATATTCCATGCAGCTCCTAAAGACCATAAAGGTTTATACTTATACTTTGGGTCTGTCCCAAACAAATTTGATTGGTCTATTCGAATACTTCCGGTTAAGGTATATTTCCCCTTAAACCCATAAACTAAATTTGAATAAATTGAAACGAAACGATTATCTTCATAGCCTTGATCAAATAAACTATTGTAAGATAATGACGGGTTATTTCTAACATATGAAGGACTATAATTAGAAGACATCAATAATGTATTATCCATAGGTTGATGTAATAAATTTTGATCATCATAACCAAAATAAGCACCAGAACTTGTTTTTGTTAGTACATCTCTAACTTCCCCTCCAAATATGGCATTAATGGAATGGTTTTCATTAATCTGTTTATTATAATTTAATTGAGCTCTTACTGTATAGCCGTCAGTTTTTGTCTCACTTTGTCTTAAAAGTGCACCTGTTGGTAAGTTATAAACTAACGTTCCATCATCATCGGTTGTATAATAATTAATATATTGACGAACCTCTGCCGAGTTTTCATTTGATAGTTTTTTTACATCTGTTCTTGAAATCTCATAAACACCTCCAAAATTAAGACTTAAATCTGTATTAAAATCATAATTAAAATTAGCAACAATCCTATTATTTAAAGCATTTGTTACTGTACTTACATCATTTATTTCTTGAAGTGGGTAATATCTATTATCAAGTAATCCTTCTGAAATTAAATAATCGTTATAATACGGATTTGAATATGAATTGTAATATGTAGAAAGCGGGTTACCATATTCATCTTCAAAACGTTCATAAGCATAAAAATTAGTAATATCTGGAATTGGTGCTGAATTAGCTTTTGATTGTTGAAAATTATTCGTTAAATCCATTGAAAAACGATTATTAAACTTTACCGTTGTTCTTCCGGTAAGCATAGTTGTACTATTATCGTTATTAATTTCATTAAACTCGCTATCTGTATGATTTGCCGTTATATAATACAAAGCATCTTCAGACCCTCCTGACAAACTTAAATTATAGGTTTTTACAGCATTCGTTTGTAAAAACAAGCGGCTATAATCTTTTGAATTATTATAAGATCCCATGCTTGCAAATTGCTGATTTGCCTCCTCCTCTGTAATTACCCCGGCACTTTGTTGTGCTAGAATATATTGTACAGGGTCTATATTAAAATCAGGACTCGCATTAGGATTCGTTATTAAATTCCACAACCAAGAACCATTATCTACATAGGTATCCTTTACAAAATCAATATTAACATTAGATGCATCTTTATCCCAACGGTATCTATCATAATTTTCTTTAGGTGTAAACCCTAAAGTTGTTGTGAAGTTAACATTTACTTTTCCTGCTTTAGCTTTTTTGCGCTCTATAACAATAACACCATTAGAGGCTCGTACACCGTAAATAGTTGCTGCTGCAGCATCTTTTAAAACGGTTACAGATTCAATTTCATTTGGATTAATATTATCTAAAGACAATTCGGTAGGAAAACCATCTATAACGATTAAAGGCTCTCTACTTCCACTAATGGTAGAAATCCCTCTAATTTGAAATAAACTATTTCCTTCAAAATCAATATCATTATTTATTAATAAACCTGGGATTTTATTCTGTAATCCTGATAAAAAATCTGTGGTATTGATACGACTATCGTAATCTTTAGACTGTATGGTTGATACACTACCTGTAACTTGTTCTGGCTTGATTTTTTGATAACCAGTAGATATTACAACCTCATCTAAACCTGCTACTTCCTCTTCCAATTTAATATTAATAACATAATTGCTACCTACAAGCACTTCCTGGGTTTTGTAACCCAAAAAAGAAACTACCAGAACATTTTCAGGGCTTATAACATCTATACCATATGTTCCATCAAAGTTCGATACTGTTCCTTTAGATGTTCCTTTTACCACAACTGTAGCACCGGGTATTGGCAGACCTTCCTTATCTGTGATATTTCCAGTAACTCGTCGTTGCTGAATTGTATTTTTCTCTTTAACTATAATAGTATTATCCTCAGATAAAACTATATTAAATTGTTTGCTTGTAATACTCTTTCCTAATAATTTACCTACGCTAATTGTTCCCTTTTTTAATTGTACTTTGGGAACGTCCTTAAATAAATTTTTAGGATACATAAATTTATAATCCGTTTGCTCTCGTATAATTTCAAAAACCTCATCCACTGTTAATAATTGGTCTTGACCTATAGTCACTTTTGTTTGAGAAAATGACATATCTGTGGTTAAACCAAATACCGTTGTGCATAATAAAAAGATGAATGTTCTCATAATTAGCATACATAGCCGTTTTCGCATAAGCGAACGGACATTAATAAAATTAATTTCCATAAATTTGTTTTGTGTTAGTTAGACATTTGTTTAATTAATACTATCTAAAGGGGCGAAGTTTGATACACGTCCAAATGTTTTTATACTTCGTTCCCCTTTTCTTTTAATATCAACCAAAATCAAGGTTGATATATTCTATTCTATCTTATAATTACTTTTTTATTGTTTATTTCATAGTTATTTATGACGCCAAAACTTTTTATTTTAGATAAAATACTTTCTATAGCCTGATCTTTACCTAAAACACCAATAAACTCCTTATCCTCTATATCTTTATTTGCAAACTCAACATCCATATCATACCATCTAGATAAGACTATCATTATCTCTTTTAAAGATTTATCATTAAAACTAAATATGCCCTTTTTCCATGAAACTTCATTATAAACATTGGCTTCTGAAATAGAAATATTATTCTTTGATACATCAACAATTGATTGTTGACTAGGAGTTAAGACCTTTTTACCATTAGAAGTAGACACTTCAACTTTACCAGTAACAAGTGTGGTGTAAATTTTTAACTCGTCCATATAGGCTTTAACATTAAACTCTGTCCCCAATACTTCAACCTCTTGTGAACGGTTGAGAACTTTAAAATGTGAACCTTGATGTTCGGTACTATGTGTAACCTCAAAATAAGCTTCACCATAAACTAGTTCTACCTCACGTGTTTCCCCCTCTTCAAAACTTATAGGGTATTTAAGTTGAGATTCAGAATTAAGCCAAACTTTGGAACCATCAGATAGTTTAATAAAAAACTGTCCTCCTCTTGGAATTGTAAGCGTGTTATAAGCCAACTCCTTTGAACTAGAATCTTTGATATTATAAACTAGTTCTTCGCCATTACTGGTTACCTTTTCATTTTCATATAAAGTCCCCTTTTCCAAAACAACCTCTGAACCATCTTCTAACGTTAAAGTAGCTTTGTCAGATCCTACTTCAATATTATTATTCACAATTACCGGAGTTACAAATTCACTCTTTGAATTTTCATTTTTTGTAAAAAACAATCCTAAAGAGATAAAAATAACAATAGACGCAGCTATATATAAAGTTCTCTTTCTAAACCTATTTTCTGCCTGTGATTTTTCTACAAACTTTTCTAAAGAATACCTGTGATCAAACTTCTTTTTAGAGCTTATTAATTGATTAACTTCAACGAATTCGTTGAAGTAATTTAGATTACCTGAATCCTCAACCCACTTAGCCAACTTTTCTGATTCTTCCTCAGAAATTGTATTATTAATAAGCCTTAAAATCAATCTATCAGCTTCTATTCTATCCATTTGTTTAGTTATTTTGTACATATGATGCAAAAAAGAACAAAAACCCTCTATTAATTTATTTTTTTTTTCACATTTGCATAACATTCCCTAAGAACTAGTTATAATATTGAATAAAAAAGAAAACATAAACTTAGCTTTTGATGCTATTAAAAGTGGTAATCAAAAGGCTTTTGAAAAGCTTTATTCTGATTATTACAAAAAACTTTGTGTCTTTTTATTAGGGTATACAGATGACGAAAAAATCGTTGAAGATGTAGTACAGGATGTGTTCATAAAAATCTGGACTAACAGAAAAAAAATTAACATCACTTCATCATTAAATAGTTATTTATATAAGGCTACTTACACCTCTTTAATGATGAATTACAGAGAGTTAAAAAAAAACAACAATATGTTATCGTCTTACTATTACACGGCTCTAGTTCAAGCTTCTGACTCAGATGAAAATGCTGAAAATTCTCAATTAAAAAAATTAAAAGACTGCATTGACAATTTACCAGAAAGAAGTAGAGAAGTATTTCAAGAAAATAAAATTTCAGGATTGAAATATTCTGAAGTAGCTGAAAAATTAAATATTTCAATTAAAACTGTTGAAGGACATATTTCTAGAGCTTTGAGCTATATTCGAGAGTGTATGAACTAATTTGTACTCTTTCTGTTTTTATAATACTTCTCTTTATTTAATATAAAAAAACCGACGACAAAGTTTGCCGTCGGTAAAAGGACTAATTCATATTTTATATTTACCTTTTTATCGGTATCTTCTTATATACTTGCTTTTACTTCTCCGCAAGTCAGCATATTTTTTGGATAGTATGGATTTTTAATTTCTTTACTATCACTAAGCCACATAGCACCCGTCATCGGACAAACCTGAAGATTTAATTGTACATCTTCAGCTTTTAGCTTTTCAGCTATACTCCAAAATTTCGAAGACATTGTTTCAAAAACCTTACGTTGTTCATCTATGTTAGACGTTTCTTTTAAACCTGAATTAAGTTCTAAAATTTCCCTTCTGGTTTTAGTAGCTTCATTCATCTGGTCTAAGCTTAACTGTTTAAACTTAAACTGACTTAATGATTTTTCTAATTTTACAGAATTTGATATAACAGCCATATTATCTGATATTATAAGACTCTCCTTTATCGCTAAGTAATTAGCAGTTATCTCTCTTTTTAATACTTCTCGTTTTTCAACTAATTCAGGAGCTACCTCATCACTTGATGATAACTGAGCCTGAGCAATACTGCTAATACAAAATATTGCTATTACTAATACCTTTTTCATACTGTTACTTTATTAACTTTATTAATTAATTTTTCGATTTCTAATAAGATACTCTCATAATGAGATTTGTTAATTCCATCTTCTCGCTTCATTAGTTTATTTACCACATTTTTTAAGTTTAAAAGATGCTGCTTTCCATATAATCTAATATCACTACGTTGTGCAGTTGTCAAAGCTTTTCCTTCGGATGGAATAAGTAGTAATTCTAATTTTTCGATATAACTACGCTGAAGACTTCTTCTGTAAAAATCGAATTTTTCATCACCTGTAAAATTAACCCAAACCGTTTTCTGTAAATCATTTAAAAAATCTGAAACCGTATAAACATCTTCAAATTCAATGGATTTTTGATTTAAATTATACAGCATCCCTGGACTTAAAAGCATATTTAAAACCTGATTTTGCTGGTCTGATATCTGAGTTGCTGTTTTTAGTTCTATCAATTGCCCTATTTCCTGAGGATACATCCAAAGAGGCGCTTCAAATAACTGACTTCCTAAATAATCTATAGCTGCCTTTACATTTTGTTTAGGCACAGGCTTAAATACAACACCAGACTCATCAACTGTTCGTTTAGTTATATAGTTACTCCCAAAGTATTTTAAAACATGATACAAATATCTTGAATATTGACTTACAACAGCCTTGTGCATAGTTTCAAGGTTTTCGTAAGCGTCGTTTGGTTCGTAAGTCCATTCTATTAAATTAGGAACAACGCGTTTCAAATTCTTAATACCATACTCACTGGCCAAAACAGCATCATCACCAAGATCTTCTTTTTGGCTTCGAGGATCTTCATCTTTACCTTCACCCCCAAACCACAACTTCGGATTTTGCGTTAAGCTATCTGTTGTTAATTTACTCAACAATTCTTCTTCCTCAAAAGCATCTTTAGTTTCTGGGAAATAACTATAGCCCCATTTTATTGCCCATTTATCGTACATTCCAATACGAGGATAAATCCCTTTCGGACTAATATTATCTTCTGGTTGTGCCACATAATTAAAACGTGCGTAATCCATTATAGAAACAGTATGTCCATTAGCCTCAACCCATTTTTTATCTCTAAGTTTTTCTACTGGCGTTGCGCTACTAGCTCCCATATTATGACGTAAGCCTATGGTATGGCCTATTTCATGAGAAGACACAAAACGAATTAACTGTCCCATTAACTCATCATCTAAATGCATTTTACGTGCTCTTGGGTCTAATGGTCCGGCCTGAATCATGTACCAGTTTTGTACTAATTTCATAACATTATGAAACCACCCCACATGACTTTCTATAATTTCTCCACTTCTGGGATCGCTAACTCTTGGACCATAAGCATTAGGCGTTTCTGAGGCATAATAACGAACCACCGAATATCGAGCATCTTCCAAACTCATTGTAGGATCATCTTCCGGCCATTCTTTACCTATAATAGCATTTTTAAAACCAGCTGCTTCGAAAGCCTTTTGCCAGTCGTTTATTCCAGCTATTAAGTAAGGTCTCCATTTTTTAGGTGTAGCGGGATCTATATAATAAACAATTTGCTTTTTAGGCTCAACCAGCTCCCCGTTTTTATATTTTTCAAGATCTTCAGGTTTGGGCTCCAGACGGTAACGTTGTACTATATTTTTTTTTTGGGCTCTTTGCTGTTCGTCTCCGAACAATATATATTTATTCGCAAAGTAACCAACACGCTCATCAGCGAAACGTTTACGCATAGGCTCTTTTGGAAGCACAACAATGGAAGTATTAAATCTAATAGTTAAACTTTCTCCAGTAGCCGTAGCATTATTATAGGTTTTTGTCGTTTTAACTTCAATATTAATAGGGTATGCATTTATACTTTCTATATAAGACTTATCATCTGCCAAAGAATTTAATTTTTTATCCTTCTTCTCTTTACTTTCAACTGAGAATACTGAATTATCTTTTTTAAATGCATCGGTAACTTCAATAACAATATTCCCTGTCTCAGGATTAATAGCTTTAATAGGAAAAGCTAAAATTATTGGATTTTCATTACTACCTGCCAGCGCTTTTGCTAACATAGCATCAGGCGTTTTAACATCTTGTTTGTACTGTAATGACCTTAGGAATACATTATTATTAGGTCCCTTTTCAAAGTATATGGTTTGCTCATTCACTTTCTCTCCTCCATATCGTTTAAATCCTTCAGGAGTAGAAAGATATCTTGTTACAACCATCATATACCGGTTAAATAAACTGTCTGGTATTTGAAAGTAAAATTTTGAATCGACTTCGCTAACGGTAAATAAGCCTTCCTTTGTACTTGAATTATCGCTAATTAATTTGGTGTAAGACTGAAGCCCTTTTGTTTGAGTGCTATCTGTTTTCTTTTCTAAATCTGTTTGCTGTGCATAAACACACTGCTGCCCTGAAATTATCAGGACTAGCAGTATGTACACTAATTTGTTAATCATAATTAAAATGGTACTGTTTCGTTTGTATTTAATGTAAGGTTTGGATTTTTCATTAAAGCCGATAAAGGGAATGGTATAATATACAACCTCGAATCAGGCTGAAGCGTATACGTTTCCTGAGGTACGGTTTGATTTACTATAGGAAAAACTCTTGTTATTGTTTTAGCATATTCTGGTTCGTTATTTAATCGTTTAAGATCAAAGAATCGATGAAACCCAAAAAGCAACTCTTTTCTTCGTTCATTAACAACAAGTTCCATTGTTTCCTTTTTAGTTGAAGGCACTTGTAAATCGGTTGTTTCAGAAAGAATACGTTTTGCTCTTAAGGTATTTAATACCTCAACAGCTTCACTAAATTTATCATCCCTAGCATAACATTCTGCCAACATTAAATAAACCTCAGGTGTTTTCATTCCTACTGTTGGATTGAAATAATTTGTGTATCGCACATTCCAATAGGCCGTATTTGACCCGGCATCTAAAAACGATGTTGACGTTGTATTGAAAAACAAATTTAGACGTGCATCATCATCCCCAAATAATGTTTTTAATTCAGGACTTATAATGTAGCTGTAGGCATAATTTAATTCGTTATAGCCTGTCATGTACATATAACTAAGCACTTCTGGGTTATCTGCCGCTGGAACTGAAACCACACTTGGTCCACCTTGCTCATTATAAGCCACCATATCAAATATTTCATCATTGAATGTAAGAGACATTTCTGCTGCTTCCTGTGCTTCGGCAATCTCTCTTTTAAATAAATGAACCTTAGCTTTAAAAGCGTAAGCAAAAGCCAAAGACGGATGATAAACATCTAAAGGCACCTCTTGAATGTAAGGTAATGCATCTTCTATATCTTTTTGAATAAAGTCATAAACCTGAGCTACAGTAGATTTAACGGGTTGTGCTTCTAAATCAAATTTATCCATTATACAAATACCTCCATCGGTAGAAGCGGTCTCCGGATCGTAAGCTTTAGCATAAGTATTTACTAATAAAAAATGATCGAAAGCGCGGTAAATTTTAGCTTCCGCCTTTGCTAATCGCTTGGTATAGTCATCGCCATCACTATCATCAACAAGATCAATAATCGTATTCCATCGGTTTATATAGGAGTAAGCTTGATTATAAAAACTTGACCCCTTTAGTAAGGAAACACGGTCAGCAGTTTCATCAAACGTAAAATTGATTGTATTAATATTAGGAGTTTGACCAATAACATAAAACTCCCTTATCCATTGATCATCCACCAAATACTGAAAGTTATTTATAGGATAACCTCTATTGGGTAGAGAGACCATTTTATGAAAATCGGTAGCTGTTTCAATAACTAAAGCCCCCTTTGGTGTTACATCGGTATAATCTTCACATGAAGCGACAAACAGCACTAGTATTGGTAATATAAATTTATATATATGTTTCATAATTTTTTAAATGTTAAGGTTAAGACCTAGCAAAAAAGTTTTTGGTAATGGGATGCTTCGTGTACCTGAATTAGAGGCATAAACTTCCGGGTCAATTCGATTTCCTGCTGCACTCCAATACCAAAGGTTATTAACCTGGAAAGTGAATTTTGCTGATGAAAATTTGATTTTCTTTGCAAAAGCTTCTGGTAAATTATATCCCAATGAAATATTTCTAAGTTTTATATAATCGCCATCAATTACGTTGACATCCGAATTTCTCCACTGACTGCTTATGGTCCCTGCATAGTTTCTAACACTTTCATCAAAATCGACATACAAACGCGTATTACCATTTTGTTGTAAATCTGTATAACGATTAACAATATCTTGGTCGTTAACATCATCAGAACTCATATCGATAACATCTTTTCTCATGACGTTACCTCCTGAAAACACTAACAACATATTTAATTCAAATTGTTTGAATGAAAAATGCTGAGAGAAAGACCCTGTATAGGTTGGCATTAAACTTCCCTTATTTACAAGAGCATCAGGGTTCGTAATTGTTTTTATCGTATTAGATAAAGGATTTCCTTCTTCATCGAAAGTGATAGATGGTTCTCCATTTTCATCCAAAACATAAGGATAACCATTTATCATCCCTCCATATTTGTAAGCATATAAACTATTATACGTCTCTCCTTCTAAGAAATAATTAGTTGGAGAACTCACATATACAGAAGCATTAGACTGCTCTCTGGTTACTTTATCTACAGTAGTTTTATTAAATGCTAAAACTAAATTTGAACCCATTGAAAAACCGCCTTTTTTGTACCAATCTGAGCCTATACTAAACTCTACACCTTTGTTAAGTAAAGCTCCTGCATTTATTCTTCTTGTTAATGCTCCAACAGTTGGATCTAAATCGGTTGTTGCCAATAAATCTGAACTATATTTTCTATAAACATCAATACTTCCTCTTAATTTACTTTGCAATACACTAAAATCTAATCCTAAATTTGAAGAGGTTGTCTTTTCCCATCTTAACATTGGGTTTGGTTGTGCCGTAATATTTATGTACTGTAAAGACTGATAAAGTCTATCATTTCTCCAATTAGCCGTCACATAAGGTGTTGTTGTTTGGTCCACGTTACCGCTAACTCCGTGTGTTGCTCTTAGTTTTAAGGCATTTACCCAACTTACCGATTTCATAAAATTTTCATTAGTAATATTCCAACCTAATCCGGCAGACCATAACGGACGATTTTTATACTTTGAATCAACACCAAATAAATCTGCTCTATCAACACGATAACTTCCTGTTACATTATATTTATTTAAATACGTATAATTTAAGGTACTATAAACAGAAAAATAACGGTGTAATATTTCTTCCTGATTCCTTGATGGAGCAGATAATGTTTTGTTACGTCCGTATATATAACTATCAACCCCTGTTTGACTCAAATCTAATGTATTTATTGTGGCAGAACTTAGTGTTACCGGATCATATCCATAACGTAAACTTTCAATACTTCTAGGCACAGAGGTTTCTCTCATTTCAAAACCCGCTATAGCACTGACAAAATGCTTTCCCTCACCAAATTCCTGACTATAATCTAACTGATTTCTAAAAGAGTAGTTACTTGCTTGACTACTTAATTGTTTATAACGACCTCCTTCTGAAAAACCATCTAAATAAGTATAAGTATTGGTATCAGGATTATACCCTGTTAACGTATTTATGGCGTAGCGCATTTTATATGAGTCTGCACCATAAAATTGATCGCTATTGGTTCGAGCTGTTTCATATTGAAACTGAGAACTTACACTAAGGCCTTTCCATAATTTTGCTCTTAACTTAGCAAAGGCTCTTAAGTTTAGTGAATTTCTATGGGTAACACCTTCCTGAAGTGATTCCAATATATTAAAGGTTACAGGGTTAAACCCACTTAAACCTGCAATTTGAGAGGCTACCAAAGGATTTATAACACCACTTGAAGTAAACCCATCGCTAATACCCACAAAAGGCGAAATAACTAGATTTCCATTATCGTCTGTAATACGTTCGTAACGTTTTTGAATATTGAAATCATCGTAGCTGGAATCTGTAATATCGGCATTTCGAATAGTTCCATTAATCCCTACTGTTGCATCTAACCAGTTATTTAACTGATAACTGCTTTTTGCATAAAGGTTAAACGACTGGTCTTTATTATACTTTAATCGGTTGTCGGACTGGTCATAATTAAATGATACATAGGTATTTTGCTTATTGGAACTCCCTGAAAAAGAAACGTTGTAGCGCTGTCTAAATTCATTTTGCCATACATTTTTACGATAATCATTCAAATAATCATTATTTCTCCATTGAGCGATGGTATTATCGTAATCTGATTGCGAAAGAGTTCCGGTTTCCAAATCCCTGTTTAACTGATACAAAGGACTGTAATATTCGATATTACTGCTCCCAATCGTCCCATAACCATCAAACATGCTAGAAATATCACTGTACCTGTTACGTTCTCTTTCGTAAACAGCCTGCTCGAAATCTATTAAATCGCTGGTTGAAGCATAGTTTAAATCCTTAAGATTAGGTTTGGTTGAAATAAAAAAATCAGTATTTACACTCACTTTTAAATTACCCTTTCCTTTTTTAGTGGTTAATACAATTATTCCATTTGCTGCTCTTGATCCGTAAATAGAGGCCGCAGCAGCATCCTTAAGAACATTTACACTTTCTATATCGTAAGGATTAATTTGATCTAGAGTCAATTCAGTAGGCAAACCGTCAATAACAATAAGCGGGCTATATCCCACCTGCAACGATGAAAAAGTACCTATACCTCTTAAAATAGGAGTATCTGAAGATGCTCCATATGGATTCTTTTGATACATTAATCCCGCAACTCGACCTTCAAGGGCCGCTAAAAGGTCTGTATTAATATTCTGGTTTAACGTTTTTTGATCAATTTTTGAAACAGCACCTGTTAAATGGCTTCGGGTAATAGTTTTATATCCGGTTACAACCACCTCATCCATTTCTGTAATCTTTTCTTCAACAACCAACGTTAATTGTGTTTGACCATTAACAGAAAAAGACTTTTTTCCAATGGTTAAACCCGAGCACTCAATAATGCCATTTGAAGGTACATTTTCAATTGAAAAACGACCATCAAAATCACTTATACTAAATTTATTTGTTCCTAACACATGAACAGTAACTCCAGGAAAGGGCTCTTTATTAGTGTTTAAAACTATTCCCGTTACATTTATTAATTGAGCTGATAAATTATCAGATTTAGTAGATGTAACTACAATAGTTTTATTGGTAAGCGTATATTTCAAATTTTGATTTTTAAAAACGGCATCTAAAGCTTCTTTTAAGTTGGCATTTTTAAAATTAAGCGTTACAGGTTTAGAATCCTTTAGCAACTTCTGCGTATAAAGAACCTCATAATCAGCTTGCTTTGCTAATTCTTTTAAAGCTTTTTCAAGAGAGGCCTCATCAAAATTAACTGTTATATTTTGAGCATAAAGTAAACCGCTCAAAAACAGCATAAAACAAAGGGTAAAATTTCTTAAATAACGAGATTTAACTATCCTAGGAATATTATTCCAGGGGTTCAATTGAGGTGTTTTAAATTCTGAATTAAATTTCATACATTTACATGTGTTTTTAGTTAGACATTTGTGAAAAATATACTGGCTATAAACTCCTGACAACCAGAAGCAACGCAACTGCTTCTGGTTTTTTTATTTTTAAAGCCAGTATAAACCGGTAAACTTCAGATTTAAGGGTACACAATAATGGTACTCCCTTTAATCTCAAATTTTATATTGCTAAGCTCAAGTACCTTTAATACTTCAGACAAATTTTTATTCATAAAAGTTCCGCCGTTAAACTTCAAATCTGGTATATCTCCTTTGTATTCTACTTGAATATCATACCAACGTTCTAACTGGTTCATCACTGTTTTTAAATCGGCATTATCAAACTTAAATCTACCGTCTTTCCACGCCACCGCAGATTCGGCATCTACGTCGTTAACCAAAATAGCGCTTGAATTTTCGGTTACTTTGGCCTGCTGTCCAGGTTTTAAAATAGTTTTTTGATCTTTATATGAAACGGCGACACTTCCTTCTAATAAAGTTGTTTTTATAAACGATTCGTTTGTATATGCCTGAACATTAAAATGCGTTCCTAAAACTTGAATTGTTTGGTTTCCGGACTTAACCATGAATGGTTTAGTTTTGTCTTTTGCAACTTCGAAATACGCCTCACCTTCCAATTCTACAATCCTTTTACCCTCATTAAATTGTGTTGGATATTTTATAGATGATACGGCATTTAAATACACTTTTGTGCCATCTGCAAGCACAACATTATACTGCCCTCCTACTGGTGTCGATAGCGTATTATAAGTATTAAAGTTATGTTTATCGCTATTTAGTTTTGGGTTAATAACATACGTAATGAGTCCATTAGGGTTCATCTGAATAGTCACTTCTTCATTGTCTCCGTCATTGACAATTGAATCATTTACTTCAACATCGGCTAAAACAATTTGCTTTCCATTTGATAGTGTTAACACCCCCCTATTTCCTCCTGGAGTAAATTCTTTAATTTCTTCAGTTAATTGAATTTGAGAATCTGATGTTCTGTTAAAATAGTATAACCCTGTAGCCAACATTAAAGTAATTGATGCTGCCACGGCAACACGCTTCCAAAGATTAACTACCTTTGGTTCTTGTTTTATTGGTAGCTTCGCCCTTAAATACTTATAACTATTTTCCAATTGGTATTCATTCAGCCTCAATTTACTATTCGAGGCTTCAAATAAATACCATGCCTCCAACTTATCTTTCTCTGCATCAGATAAAGTCCCGTTACGATAATTTTTAAGTAAGGTTAAAATTTCAGTTTCAGTCATAATTAAACATAGAATTTCCTACTGTTTAATTATAAGACAGGCTAAATCAGGTTTTGTCATAGACAAAATCAAAAAAAATTAAAAAATTATTATTTTATTGTTAAATAAACCTTTTTTATTCGAAAGTTTAAGGCTTATAAGCGAAACAAATAAAACACTCAAATACAAACAATTACATTTAAATTTTAAACATTAAAATAACCAAAAAAGGGTTTATTTTCTCTTTTAATTTTTTTAATGCATTATATACCTGTTGTTTGGCAGTTTTATCAGAAATATTTAATTGATTGGCTATTTCATCATAAGACAACTCCTCTAGTTTTCTCAAAATGAAAATCTCGCGCATCTTTTTTGGAAGAGACTCTATTTCTTTAGCTATAATGTCTTGTAACTCCTCTTCTCTTTGATCTGTATCTGCAAAGGCATAGTCATTTTCCATGAAACCTGAAATTGAATCTGCGTATCGTAATACAACCTTTTCGTGTGCTATATGATTAAGTATTCTATTTTTTGTAGCCTTATACAAATATGACGATAGAGAGCCTTTAATATTTAATTCATTTCGTTTATTCCAAATAACCAAAAATACCTCTTGAATAATATCGTTTGCTTCATCCTGACTTTGTAAAATTTTATAGGCATGGTTTATTAAAAGTTTACAATACCTATTAAAAATTTCTGTGTAAGCCTGCTGATCATCCTTTTTAAGAAGATCTAAAAGTAATTGATCCGGATATTTGCTATAAACAGACAAGAAGGGAAAGAAATTAAATTAGCTAACAATATTAAACATTTTTTTAATCTATACAAAGAATGTAGGTTTAGTAATGAAATACTAGAGATTCCTTTAATAAAATTTTAAAACAAACTCTTTATATTAAATTTAAGCTCCAAACCAACTATTAAATGCTATTTTAGCGTCAATCTAACGTTAGCTTGACGCTAAATTTATTTAAATGAGATATTACATTTGTAACTATTGCTATAAAGAATTTGAACCTACAAGACGACGCGTTCAAAAATTTTGCTGTAACTCCTGCAGATCCAAAGCGCACAATGCGAAGAAATTAAAACAGTCAAAATTACCGACTACCAAAATTGAAAACACCAATGTTCCCACAAATATTAATCCTGAACAAACCAAAACGAAAGTAGAAGCTATGAGTGTACAAGGCGTAGCAAATGCAACTCTTGGAACTCTACTTGCAGATTGGATAAGACTGGGACTTACAAAAGATGTTAATCTACCTGCTACCAAAGGGGACTTAGTAGAATTGGTTAAGCATTTAACAAAGCGCTATCATAAAATTTTAAACCACCCGCAAAGACACGATGGTACCCTACCCTATTTTGACCTTCATACCAATACTATAATCTATTCATTTATACCGTTGGACAATTAACAAATCCTTTCAATAAACCTAGTTGGTATTCATCTGCTTTAAATAAAAATATAGTTAGAGATAAATACAGCTAGTATTCTTTCCTTAAAAAAAAGAGACTATCTTAAACTCTCTTTTTATAGAACATAAAAAAAGAGTTCGTAACCTACGAACTCTTTTTACCAACTAAACTCAACCAAAAAATTTAGACAACTTATTCTATTACAACAACCTCTTCTACAATTTACTATCTATTAGTTCAAATATTTTATTATTTGAAGGACGAGGAGCCTTTTTTGCTATCAAAGTTCCATCTCTATCAATCAAAATAAAATGAGGTATTCCGTTAACACCATAATCTTTATTTAATTGGGTTTCATATTGCCCTGTAGCTAGTTGAATACCTGTTAAAAAGTTATCCCCTTCTTTCTCCAGCATTTTTTTCCATGTTTCTATGTCATCATCTAAAGAAATACCTATAAAAACAATATTAGAGTCTTTATACTTTTCTTTTAATTTTTTTAAATCGGGCATTTCTTTTAGGCAAGGTCCGCACCATGTTGCCCATAAATCAATATAAACTAGTTTCCCTCTAAAATCACTTAATGAAATTTTATTGCCATCAATATCAGTTAATGTAAAATTGGGAGCTATATCTCCGTTTGAAAACATTTTATCTGACTTTACAAATGCTTTCCACCTTTCAAATAAAACACCTGAAGTAACATGCTCATTAATAATTTTAGTCAAATAGGGTTTAATCTCCGGATTTGTTGTTTTTCCATAATTTATAATAAAAATTGTATACAAATCATTCTTCATATACTCTGGATACGTCATACCACTTAATGCTTCCTCCATTTTTTTCTGATATTGCAATGAATTCGGATCATACCCTATTAATTTTTCTCTTAATTGAGAATTGTATTTACCTCTAGCAATCATTGCAAATTGATCACTTCCCATATAAGTTATTTTACTATCCTTGTCTAATTGATTATTATAATAGGTTTTAAAATATTCAGGAGTTATATCTGTATTATTAGGGACATAACGTTTATGATCATTAGGATAATAGTAAAACAAATAGTGTGCTTCAGAGAGTTCTTGTAGCTTTAAATATTCTATCAGCTGTTTGTTATCAACATTATTATCTACAACAAAATTATCAATCCAATCAAGAATACTCTCCATTCTAACATTTATATACTTTTCGAATTCCAACGGTATCTTTTGATAAATGTCTCTTTTATTAAGTAAAAAAAGACTATCTTTTTGTCTTTTATATTTAAACAAAAGCTCCGTATTTTCAATATTATCACCGGAAAGGGAAATGGCATCAAAAATATTTCTAGAAACAGGCTTAGATATATTTAATGTTAAATTGGTGTTATCATTAATATAAATTGGAAAAGACATACCATTTACAAGTAACCTATAAACACCTTCTGGGTCATCGTTTAAATCTACAGTATAATTACCTAAGGAATCCATTTGAATTTCATCCATATTCATACCATAGGCTATCCTAAAATCTTTTAACGGAATATCTACATTACCTTGAATTTTTTTCTGTTTTGGTGTATTAACACAACTAAAAGTTATAAACAACACAACCAATGAGACGTATCTAAACATATACTGTTTCATTTTCAATAAGAGATTAGCTCTTGAGCAACATGTTTCTCAAGAGCATTAGATTATTTTTATTTAAATAATATTTTCTGTGATTAATATGGATTTTGTACTAACTCACCCTGACTTGCTACAACATCAAAATCTGGAATTGGGGCAGCATATCTATTTGAACCTATTGGCAGTGTATATGTTTGAATTGGCCCATCAGAAAGCACTGATGTTGAGGTGTACTCGTAAAACTCTCTAGTTAGAGTAACATCATCAATACTTGTGCTATTGCTATTATATCTTCGAATATCAAACCATCTCTGGGTAAATGGCAACTCTCTTCTTCTTTCTTCTAATATTAAAAGCAAAGCGTCATCTTGGTTAGAAGCTACTAAAGAAGGTGTTCCTGAAAGCGTCCTTTTTATATAAACTTGATTAACTGTTGTCATTGCTCCAGAAACATCTCCCATTCGAACTTGAGATTCTGCCTTAATTAAATGCATTTCGGCAGCTGTTGGACCACTCGGAATATCGGATTTATAAAAGAAAATATACCCCGGATAATTGTAAGCTGGATTCGTCATCCCTCTGTTATAAGAATATCCTTCTACGATATGATACTTGTAGCGTAAATCGTTTTCTTGATCATACAAACTTAAAAGATCTTCACTTGGAATATACCACCATGATGCATGGTATAGTAACCTTGCATACATAAATTCCCCCCAGTTTAACCTATCTGTTGGATCTGTTTGGTTATCATGACCATAAGGGTATTCCATGGTAAAGGTTTCTTCTTCAATTGTACCTGGATTTAAAATATAATCTTCGCTCATACCATAGTACATATCGGTATTATAATCTACCATTCCAGGGTGGTTATCAATAGCTGTCTGAGCATAATTTTGAGCTTTTTCATAATCTTGTTTTGCTAAATAAAATCTAGCGGCTAAAGCATTTACGGCAGCCGTATTGGCTCGCCAAGTTCTTAATTGCCCCGACTGAAGAATAGGAACGTTTAATTCTAAAGATTTTAAAATGTCGCTTTCAATAAAATCATAGGTTTGCTCTAATGAATTTCTGTCTAAAGACTCCTCATAATTAGGAATTGTCTTAATAGGTAAACCTAACGCCGATAAGTTGTCACTTGAGTATGGTAAACAATAGGTATTTACTAATTGAAAATAACTATAAGCTCTTAAAAACCTTGCCTCACTTTCTAGTCTGGCTTTATCACTGGCAGGTCCTGAAACATTATCCAGATTATCTAAAACAACATTAGCATAAAAAATCTTTTCAAACTCACTTGTCCAATAATTGTCGGTTTGAAGCATTATATTATCAATATCCCATGTGTAATATTGAATTCCTGTTAAATTAAAAGTAGAAGGCCTTTGGTTAAACAACTCTAATGGAAGTTCATAATCGTCGGTACTATAAACACTTGTTCTATTACCTTCTTCATAAAAAACCGCAAAATCGTTTAATAAATTATCCAGCTGCTCAATCGTTTTTATTTCAATATTTGTTGATGTTGAAGGTGGCTCGTCTAAAAATTCATCACAAGAGACAATTACTATTAATATTAAAAGCATTGAAATTATTTCATAAGCTTTATTATGTATATTTTTATTTTTCATTTGTTTCATTTTTTAAAAAGTCCATTTTGTTCCTAAAGTAATTGTAGGTTGCGGTTTCACGGTTCCTAAAGTATATTCAGGATCTTCATTGTAGGTGTTTGATTTCAGGGTAAACAAATTATTACCTTGAACAAACACTTGAGCTTTTGCCTGAGACTTAAATAATTTACTTATTGGCAAATTGTAGGTTACATTAATTTCCTGCATTCTAATATGCGAAGCACTTTCAACCAAATAATTCATATACGGATAATATCTGTCCCACAAATAATACGTTGGTTCCTGATCTGAAGTTGGTAATGGTATGATCTCTGATGGTTCTGCATTTCTAACATCTGTTAAACTACTGTTAGGTAAGACTCTTGAAGTAAACAAACCTTTATAATTAAATGATTGTCTTTTAAATACATGCCCAAATTTACCTGTAACAATAAACGATAAATTAAAATCGTAAATATCGAATGCACTTGTAAAACCAAGCGTGTAAGGTGCTACCAATGTTCCTTTATTCTCAACATAATTTATATCGTCACCTGGCAAAGAACTTACTGTAAAATTGTATTGTGTTCCTTCATTATCTATATGAGTAGGCTTACCATTATCGTCTAGCCCTCCATACATCCAAGTCCATAATGTATTTGCATTTTCTCCTTCTACATAAGCACTACTACCTCCACGTATCATTTGGTAAGCGTTGTAATTTTCGTAATACAAATTGGTTATTTTATTATCGTTATAAGCAAAATTCAAGTTTCCATTCCAGAAAATATTATCACTAATTTTCAGATATGTTCCTAGAGATAATTCTATACCTTTATTAATCATTTCTGCATTATTGAACTTTTGCGATGTTGAACCATTTACAGAGGGTATTGTAATATTAGCCATTAAGTCTTTACCTTCTTTTTTATAGATATCAACACTACCATACAGGGCTCTTTTTAAAATCGAGAAATCCATACCAAAATTCCATGTTCCGGTTTTTTCCCATCTTAAAGTAGGATTTCCTAAACTTGAAATTGATGCCGTATAATCACCTGTATAAACATTAGGTGATGACGAAAGTGATATAAGAGGCTTAAAAGATGTTGTTTTATCGATATTACCATTATACCCGTAAGTTCCTCTTACTGTTAATCTATCCACCCAATTTACATTTTCTAAGAAGCTTTCATTTTTTATTTGCCACGACATCCCTACAGACCAAAAAGGGTCGTAACGAAACTCTGGGTTATCTGTAATTAAATTTGAAGCGTCGGTTCTATAACTTCCTGAGATTGTGTATTTATTGTTATACGTATACTCTAGGTTACTAAATATTGAAAAGAATCTATCTGTGGCTTTACGAAATGTTGGCGAATAAGAAAAGTTTTGCGAAGCACCTAACCAACCTCTTGTACCTGTGGGGCCATTTGGAAAAATACCTGTAGACATAGAAGTAGGATCGTAACCATATCTAATCGGGTCTGAAGACGCGTTTGTTACAGCATCAATTATTTCTGTGCCTCCAATAAAATTAACATTATGCTTATTAGCAAAGCTTTTATTAAAATTAACTTGCGTTCTAAAATCGAAAACTTCCGTTTTTGCACCAGAACTACTCAAAATTCCTCCCAAAGGTAAATTAGCTGTAATTTCATTTGTAGACCTATTCCATGTAGAAGACGTATTCACTAAGTTTCTTACATAAAACGTATTTTCATTATAAATAGCCTGATAATTTGAATTTATAGACTCGTATTGAAGCTTTGTGTCAATATTTAATCCAGAAATAATTTTAAACCTTAAACCGGCCTGAAGTCTTGCAGAATTTATTTCATTTGTAATACTTCTATTGTTCATTTCCTGAATTGGATTATAGGTCCAATCCTGATACGGAAACAATTCTGTAGGCACCATATTTTCAATAATAGGCCAATAGTAATTAGTCGTAATATTAGTTAAATCACCATTCTCATCACGCAACATATCGTAAGGAGACAATGCTTGAATATCGGATAGAGAGACACCGTTTGATGTTATTTCATTTTTTTGCAACATCGCAGATGCTGAAAAATCTAACCATTTAAAAACTTTAGCTTCGGTACGATAATTTAACATATACTCTTTATTGTATGTTTCTTGAAAATTTGTTTGATTATCCTCATACATAAAAGAAAGCGCATTACTCATGCGTTCTGAAGCTCCAGACAGACTTAAATTGTATTGTGTACTAATAGGAGAAGCCAAAAGTTCATCTGAAATTTGCCCTTTATTAGATAGTGTTCTTAAACGAGAAAGTGTAGCATCCTTTTCTGCTTCTGTAATATTCCCAAGCTGATTTTGAAACATTGCTGTTGCCGCTTGAGAATATGTCATAAAATAATAATTTAATATCATTGGCGGAGGTAGAGGCGCTCTCCATTTATTAAATGATTCTATTTCATAATCAATGGTTTCTGAAGAAGAAGCTAACGGATTAACATAATCTAAATCAAGCTTTTTACCCATTCTTGTAAAAGCTGAAAACTCAACCTTTAAAGGTGTTTTCTTTGATACTTTTTTAGTATTAATTACTATAACTCCATTAGATGATTTTGCACCCCATATAGATGCAGCCGATGCATCTTTTAACACTGTAACACTCTCAACATCGTTAGGGTTAACAGAATTAAGACCGCCTTGTATTGGAAATCCGTCAACAACAACTAAGGGCTCTTCATTAGCAAATAAACTAGATTGACCTCTTATTTGAAATTCTGGATCTCCATTTTCATCAACAAACGACTGTACCCCTGCAACATTACCAATAAGTCTTGAACCTATATTTGTAGATGGTTTATCTAATTGACTTTGGTCTACTTTACCATACGAACCTGTCGCTCTGCTTTTATCAACTTCCTGATATCCTGTTGAAACCAATACAACCTCTTCTAAGATATTAACATCTTCCTCTAAAACCACATCAATTGTTGCTTGTTTGTTAACTACAACTGTTGACTTTTGATACCCTATAGAGGAAAATTCTAATGTATCATTAGCCTTTGCTAAAATTTTATATTCTCCATCAAAGTTCGTACTTACTCCAGTTTTTGTTCCCTTTATTACAACAGTAACACCATAAAGAGACACACCATTTAAATCTGTAACCGTACCTGATATTGTTAGTTGTTGTTGTTCTATTTCCGTTACTATTATAGTCTGATTATCGCTTGCTACTTCAAAACTATAATCTTTTAAAGACAGGCTTTTACTTAATAGCTTATTTACTTTTATTGTTCCCTTTTCAATCTTTACACTTGGAAAATTTTTAAACATATCTACCTGATAAATAAAGGTATAGTCTGTTTGACTCATAATTAAATCAAAAATCTCATCGACTGTTAATACCTTATCTGTATCAATCTTAACAAAGGCATTTTGAGACATACCATCTGTGGGACTAAAACTGAATACTGTTGTGCAGAATAAGAGAAAAAATGTTCTCATAATTAATTTAAGTAGCCTCTTTCTATATAGAAAAGGCAATTTGGTTAACATAAATTCCATAAATTTGTTTGTTGTTAGTTAATTAAACCGTGTTTTAAATAATTAATAATTTAATGGGGATAAAGCAGTATACTTTGGCGAGCAGAAACTTTATTCCCTTCTTTTTGTTAGTTTTTAAGTATGATTGTATTGTTTTTTATTTCATAAGCTTTTATATATTTTGTGTTTTTAATAAGGGTTAGTATTAAGTCCATATTTTGATTCTTATTAACAACACCTTTAAATTGTACATCTTCTAAAGTCTTGTCTTCAAAAACTACATCTACGTCATACCATCTAGACAATACTTTCATGATTTCTTTAAGCGTTTTATTTTTAAAAGCAAACATTCCTTTTTTCCATGCTGTTTCGTAATAAACATCTACTTCTTCTACAGTAATATCATCATCTATTAAACTAAATGTGGCTTGTTGATTGGGTTTCAATAGCTCTCTTAAATTTGAAGTATTTAAAGCAACTTTCCCTTCAACCAATGTTGTATAAATATAATTTTCATCCATATAAGCTTTTACATTAAACTCTGTTCCTAATACTTCTATCTCTTGATCTTTAGTAAAAACTTTGAATTTACTTCCTTTATGAAGAATACTAGAAGACACATCAAAATAAGCCTCACCATAAACCAATTCGACTTCTCGAACCTTACCATCAATAAAACTAACAGGGTATTTTAATTTAGTTTCTGAATTTAACCACACTTGAGTCCCATCTGATAATTCTATACGATACTGTCCTCCTCTTGGTATTGTTAAATAATTATATACAATCTCTTCAGATTCTTTGATTGCATTGTAGACAATTTCCTGCCCTTTACTAGTTGCGTAATTACTTTCATAAATCACACCATTTTCTAACACCACTTCAGTTCCGTCTTCTAAAGTCAATACTGCTTTATCTATACCTGGAGTAGGAGTATTTACCATTCTTGGGTTATTATCTAAAGACGTAACATTATTAAATATAATATCCCTAAAAATATAGCCACAAGTAAGCATAATAGCAATTGTTGCTGCCACTGTGTATTTCCAAACATATCTCTTAGGAGCTGCCTTACTTCTATTTATTGCTGTCTTAACTTTATTTAAAGCCAATTCTTCATCAATCTCTTCATAAGCAATATTTACATTACAATTTTCTTTAACTAATTCTGTAAATTTTTGCTTGTTTTTAGGTTTTCTCAACAAAAGCAATAACTCTTGGTATTCAGAATCTGAAATCGAGTCGTTTAAATATTTAATTACTAATTTTTTCATTTAATTTTAACAAAATATCTTATTTATTAGTATGTCAACATCATTTTCAAAAAACCCTTAGTGAAAAATCATTTTTTTTTACTTTTTTTTCAAAACTTTTGTACTCTTGTAATGTTAATAGCTAATTATGAATGAAAGAATTAGATCTAATTCATAGGATTAAAAAAGATGACAGCGAAGCTTTTGATATATTGTTTAAAGAACATTATAGGACTTTGGTACGCTATATTAGATCGCTAAATAATGATCTTCAATTAGCAGAAGACGTCGCTCAACAGGTTTTTATAAATCTTTGGATTAATAGAGAAAGTATAATAATTAACAAATCCGTAAAAGGGTACTTATTTTCTGCTGCTTATACTACTTATATAAATGATTACAGAAAAACGAGAAGAAGATTAGATCTTCTTGAAAACTTTAAATCTGAAATAACAGCACAGCACCTATCTGAAAACAAAGATGATTTAGAGCAAAAGGTAAAACGCTTAAAGAAACTAATAGAAACACTTCCTCCTATCTGTAAAAAAGTTTTAGAACTTAATAAATTTGAAGGTTTAAAATACGAAGAAATAGCCACTAAACTTAACATTTCGAAAAAGACCGTTGAATCTCATATGCGAGTTGCTTTTAAAAAAATAAGAGATGGTTTTGGAGAGGACAATATATTACTATTCTTTATTCGCAGAGTCGTTAACATAAATTAAGGTTTATTTAAACTTACTCCTTCTGGATTTAAGGTTGCTTTTTTTCCTTTGAAAATTATTGGTACTCAGCTGAACTAACCAAAGTCTGTGCATCATTGAATAAACACTCCCTCTAACACTAACTAGCATTAAATACCGTTCGTAACAAAAAATCTTCAACCTGTTCATCAACTAAAAGTGGCATTTGCTTTTTAGGTCTTTTCTTTATTTCCTTTTCTGGTTTCAACTCTTGGTCTTCAGGTATTATAGTTTTCAATGTGTTATTAACAACAGGCACTTTATTTTGAACAAAATTAAGCACATCAATGGGCTTGTTTTTAAAACGGTCAGTTATTAACAATTTGCTTTTAACATCACTAAAATGATTGGCAAATGTATTGGATTGTAGCTTAAATGTATTTTTAGTTTCTTCACTATAGCACGTAATATGATTCACCAGGTTTGTAAATAACCATTCTGAAACATACACACAAAAGTTTAAATGCTCAAGATACTTTTCTAACAGAAATTCAAATTGGTTTACCTCTAATGCTTCCTTCTTTTCTAAAAACTTAAAAAGGGTTTTATCCAGTGAAGCTTTTTTAGTCATCATTTCATAGTACGAAGGTTCAGCTTTAAGCTCCCTATCAAATCCCTTACTATCTATTAAAACGACATTGTTAAAATAAACGGCATACTTAGCATCTTGAAATTCGAGGTTTTTCTCCTCTGGTATTACAGAACTAGGAATATAAAAAATAAACGGCTTATACAGCTTCATTTGAAGTTCTTCAAACAATTCTTCTAACCCCATAAGTTTTGCTTTAAATTATACTTCATTTTACTTTAATAAAGCTGAATAATCTGCCGGAAGTTCAGCGTCTATATCTCTTAAGTATTTTTCAAGAGCCCCCATGGAGCTATGACCTGTAATTAACATCAATCTACTTTTAGCTTCAAAAGGCGACGAAGCCTTAACTAAAGCTCGATACAATTTTGTTATAAATGTATGCCTGAAACTATACAATCCGTAATCAGTTCCTAGATTAAAATGATCCTTTACCACTCGTTTAAAACGCTTAGTAAAATAATCCCGCTTGTTATCTTCATCTATATCCCAGTGACCACCTATACCATCGGGTGTAAATACATCCAGTTTCTTATTTAAATGAGATAGATCCGGTAAGTCTTCTATCAGTAAATCAGGAATAATCTTCGTTTTCACCACGCCACTTTTAGCCATAAAACGAACAGTTTTATTTTTCAAGTCAATATCTTCTACCTTAAGTCTACAGACTTCTATCGGTCTTAAAAAATTATAGGATATAAACTTAATAAACAGCAATAAGGTTGGATCTTCCTTTTCCAAATAACTATAAATATCCTCCTGCTTTTCTAAAGTATAAGTCTTATTACGCTGTGGAATAGTTTTAAGAACAGGTATTTTCTTTACATAGTTTTGACTTATGATATAATTATCTACCAACACCTGAACAATGCTGCTTAAATCTACACGATAATTATTTCTGTTACGAGCACTTGTATTGGTTAATACATTATTCAAAAACTCACTTACAACCCTTTCGTCAAGTTTATCAATGGTTTTCAAATCTGGCTTATCTGTTTCTAACCACAGTAAAAAGTTTTTTAAGCGATTCTCATAGGCTCGCTTAGTCGTTTTGCTAAGTAACTTCTCTTTTAATTTTAAGCCATAGTCGAATGCTTCCTTTATAGTCATTTTAGGAGCTTCTGACTCTTTTTCTTCTTCTTTGGGATTAATCTTCTTTATTTCATTCTGAAGATCTTCCTGTTTAGCCTTACGCTGCTCTATAAGTTCACTGTTATCTTCAAACGGATTAAATCCTTCTTTAAGTAATTTAAGAAGCACTTTCTGGTATTTCGTTAAAACAAAAAGTCGCTCTTCTTTTGTTTTATACCTGTTGGCTTCGCCATAAATGGGAGTCACCCGTTTTAGTTTTCCTGTTTTAGGATTTCGATAAGAAAAATAGACGTACCAGCGTTTACTTAAATCGCCGTTAGCCGTAAATATTTTTGGGTTAGAAAATTTCTTCTGTTGGGACAAATCGTATGCACTTTCGTATTCACAAACGTATGCTAAGGTAAGAATTTCTTTAATTATAGCCATAAAAAAACGGTTTAGTGAAAACTAAACCGTTGATTTTGCTTGACTTAAGCTTCGTAGTGGGAACAGGACTCGAACCTGTGACCTTCGGGTTATGAGCTTGAAGCCACAACCTCCCAAAACCCTTTTTACTAGGGTTTTCAGCCGCTCGATTTACAAAAACGTATTCGTTTCCGTATTCAAATCGTATTCAGTTTGATGTCTGGATTAGACATTTAATTTTTAATAAAAATAATACAATTGATTCATATAATCTTACCATTGGATTAGAATATATTTTTCAAAATAATTCAATACTTCAACTGACACAAAATTTCTCATATTGAAAATATATCCAACAAAAATTAGACAACGATATATCCTTCTTAATTCATTCGATCTTCTGATATTTATGCCCTTTGTTTTTATCAAAAAATAAAATTCTAATTACTTTACTCTTCAAGTGGCATCATCCAATATGAATAAGAATAATCTTTATACGGCAGTAGATACTGGTCCATTGGTAATGTGCCCCAACTATTAATACTTCCTAATCCTTGCTGAAACCCATCAATATTTATATAAACCTCCGGTCTTGCATCTAACTCACCGGCATGTTTTTGCCCTTTTTCATCTCCCGAATCTAAATCCTCCTGGCTGTAGTTTAATGCTGAAAACCTAAATGGTATAGAGCTTATAAACTTAAGGCCAGAACCATTTTCCTTAATTATATCAACCCAACGTACATCTAGCTTGTTTCCCGTTTCCTGAGGTCGTATATATGGAAAATACTGCTCCTTGACTGTTTGTGTATACAAACCGACTTTAGCTGCGTGTTGACGATCAGCGTAAGCCTCAAAGGGGCCTTTCCCGTAATACTTAATCGTCTTATAATCTTTCGGTAAGATTAAACGATTTCCAAATTTAAACAGGTTAGGATGCGAGCCTTTAATAGCTTTAAATTCATTGGTTATTTGAATTGCACCGTTACCATGTACAACGTAGGTTTCTACTACCTGAGCATCTCCGTTTAGTAAGTCTCGTATAAAACGCACTTCTACACTCGACTCATTTAGTGTTTTGATTGAGCTTTTTGTCCCTATTCCTTTGGCTGTATCCTTCCATATTTTATACTTTTTCTGTGTCTGAGCTCCATAATCATTATCGTTTGGTGCGCGCCAGAAGTTAACTTTTGGTCCAGAGGTCATTAGACTGTTTCCTTTGTAAATATATTGCTCTAATACACCTGTAACCGTATTAAAAACTAACTTAAAATCATCTCCATTTACTGTAAGAACATCATTCTGTTCTTTGTAACTAATTGGCTGAGTCGAAAGTTCTGGTGCTTTGATAGACGCTCCCTGTAACTGAAACTGCTCATAAGCTATTGTATACCCCGACTCTAAAAGTGGTTCGTCAGCTTTTAACTTCACATCAATATTTAGAAAATAATCTTCATCTGGTTTGAAAGACGTTTTAAATGGAATATGTAATGTTGTCTTTGCTTGTGGTTTAGTTGTGATGTTATCTATACTACCGTTTTCAACAACAATACCATTTTCTATTACCTCCCAGTTTAATGTGTAGTTTGATAAATCTCTGAAGAAGTACCAGTTTTTCATGGTAATATATCCTTTAGAAACAGCTTTATCGTAAAACTTCACATTCTGATGAACATATTTTACTTCATGAATATGTGGATTTGGTGTTCTATCTGGTTGTACTAATCCATTATTTAAAAAATTATTATCACTTGGTGTACCTTCAGGGCCAAAATCACCTCCATAGGCATAAATCTCTCTACCATTTTTTACTGTTTTAATTCCCTGATCTACCCAGTCCCAGATAAATCCGCCTTGTAACTTATCGTACTTCTCGTATAGATCCCAGTATTCTTTAAACCCTCCCATACTATTCCCCATGGCATGAGCGTATTCACATTGAACTAAAGGTTTTATGAATTCTTCATTATTAGCGTATTCTTCCACATATTTTGGGGTCGCATACATAGGCACAAATAAATCGGTATTCCATTCCAATCCGGCACGCTCGTATTGAGTAGGACGCGTCGTATCTAATTTCTTGGCTAATAGATACGTATTATAAAAATTATAGCCGTTACCTGCTTCATTTCCTAAAGACCAAATAATGACGGAAGGATGATTTTTGTCGCGCTCTATCATACGTTCGGTACGCTCCATATGTGCTTTTAACCATTCCGGATTGTTTGCCAAAGTTTTATGCAGCGCATACCCCATACCGTGTGATTCGATATTGGCTTCATCAATCATGTAAATACCATACTTATCACATAATTCATAAAAATAAGGGTCATTAGGATAGTGACAGGTGCGTACTGCATTAATATTATACTGCTTAAACAACTGGATATCCTTTAACATGTCTTGCCTAGATACCACATGTCCCGTAACAGGATCGTGCTCATGTCGATTGACACCTTTAAATAAAATAGGTTGACCATTTAACAGGTACTGACCGTCCTTTACTTCTGAAGTTCTGAATCCCACCTTTTTTGAAATCGCTTCTAAAACACCTCCTTTTTTATCCTTTACAACTATATCCAATTCATAAAGTGCAGGATCTTCGGCAGACCATGATTTGACATCCTTAATAATTTGGGTGAATGATAAAGTAGATGTACCGTTTTCCAATAATTCGTATCCTGATGAACCTGAAAACACCTCTTCTCCTGATTTTAAAAGTTTCACCTCTACTCTACCTTTTTGCTTTTTAGAGCTAAAACTTTTGACATCCAAGGTTAAGTTAAAATCGCCATCGGTGTAATTATTAACTAAACCAGCTTTAGCCCAATAGTCTTGTAATTGTACCTGCGGTCTGGAATACAAATAGACATCACGCTCGATTCCTGATAGTCTCCAAAAATCCTGATCTTCTAAATAACTGCCATCACTCCATCGATACACCTCTAAAGCAACACTGTTCTTTCCTAGTTTTACATATTGGGTAACATCAAATTCAGCCGGTAATTTTGAACCCTGGCTATAGCCCACTTGCTCCCCATTTATCCAGATATAAAAAGCCGATTTTACCGCTCCTAAATGAATATAAATTTTGTCTTCGTTCCAATTAGATGGCAGCTCAAAATCTCGTTTATAAGACCCTACAGGATTATATTCATCTGGTATATCGGGCGGAGAAACTTTTCCTTTTGCAAACGGGTATCCTGCATTAACATATATTGGAAAGCCATAACCTTGCAACTCTATGTTTGCCGGAACCTTTATAGAGTTCCATGTGGAAGTATCATAATTGTTTTTATAAAAATCTGCCGGACGCCCTTCCAGTGATTCGCTGTAATTAAATTTCCAAATTCCATTTAACAATAAATAGTTTTCTGCATTCGTTAAGTCATTGGATTTACCCAGCTCCATACTTCGATAAGGAAAAAAACTTGATCTTGCTTCCAATTTATTGATTTCTGTTATCTCGGGGTTTTCTATGACTGGATCAAGTGTCTGGGCTTGTAAACAAGAAAAACATATTATAAAACCTAAAACAGCTGATATTTTTATAATTCTCATAATTAATGATTAACTAACATTTCAATCTTTCTTTTAATAACTTTTAAATTCTAATTTTTTCAGTTTTACTCTATAAAAATGTCCAAACATTTTCATTTCCTTAAACAGAAACCTCTATAACAATTTCCGACCATAGGAACGCAAAAAACCATAAAACAACAAACAAGATGAAAAGATACTAAAACTTTATACAATTTAATTTTAAACATAAAAAATCCCCCAAATGTAAATTTACCATAGGGGGAATTTTTAAGATATCATCAATCTTTTACCAAGGAAATTCCTTCTTTGGATTTGGCAGTTTTACAAATCTATAAATAGCATTAGATAACATTGGTTTTGGATAAAACCCTAATGAAGCTAAATATTCATAACCTGTTTTATAGTCACCTTTATTTGCATAGGCAATCGCCATATACAACATAGATTCCTGAGTCGCCTTAAACTTTGCATTTCTTCTTGTAAACTCTATTAACTTATTTGCCTGCTCCATATTTACATTATCGTTTAAAAAGTAGCCACTTACAACTAACGAATAAAAATATTGCTTATACAAGAACGGATAATCTTTATATTCTTCTGTCAACTCGAACATTCTGTCGATAGCCAAGCCATACTTTTTCTCATTAATCAAGTTTTCAAGATCAATAGACTCAACAAAGATGTCTTTATATTCCCAATTTAAGTCTTCCATGAATTTCAAATGTTGCTCTATAGCTTCATCATCTTTTTTCGCTCTTGCTACTGCAATTTTTCTTACTAAAGCAGTGTACATACGCCTCCAGGCTTCAGGGTCATTATTAACCAACTCCATGTAGTGCTTCCAGTTTTTAAGAAGCGTATCGAACAATATATTGTGTTCGGGATTTCTAGTAAACATCATCAATATTCCATAGGCTTCTTGTGACAATTTTTCTTCCTCTGTCAATCCTTCAAAAAACTCAACTGTTAAGGGAAATACCTGGTCTCTATTTAATTTATTAACATATTTCATTACGTAACCTTGATAAATATCAAAATCACGTTTTTCTGTATTCCACTTGTGCTCTGCCGCTTTATAATCGGCCATAATATTAGTTTTTAAGGCTACATTTGTTCTGTCAATTAATGCCTTTGGATCCATATATCCTGAGTATTGATCTAAAATATCTCCCTTTGAATCCAACCAGAATAAGGTAGGATAAGCTGAAGCCTGATATTTTTCAAAAAACGGACTATCTACCTCATTTTCAGCATCCAATTTAATAGCAACAAAGTTTTCATTAAAATATTTACCTACCTCGGCATCTGTAAATGTATTTTTAGACATCTGCTTACAAGGTCCACACCAGGTTGTATATACGTCTACAAAAATATTTTTCTTTTCCCTATCTGCTTTTTTCAAGGCATCTTCGTATTTCCCATGAAAAAACTCAATACCTTGGGCATTAATCATCCCTCCTATTAACAATAGTAAATAGGCAATTCTAATTTTCTTATTCATTTTATTTTATTTGATTAATTTAATTTTTGATCGAAGTCTATGATTTTATCACCCAATCCGTAAATACTTTCGACCTCGGCAATATTAATTCCTCCAACAGTTCCTCCTTGGTAAACAAGAATACCTGCCTGATTTTCGGTTAAATTTGTATTTCTAACGGCTAATGCCAGATAATAATACGTTCTATTAAAACTGCCAACGTAAGGTATCATTCTCATGGTATCTACAATGATTCCTTCCGCCTCAAAATCTCGAATTACCACTTCAGTTGGTTCTGCTGCCTGAGTGTTCATTGCATATAATTTTTTACCATCACTGTACCATAAAATTCCTCTAATTAACGCATCATAACCGGATTGCATCATGGTTGAAGCATATAGCCCAGGATAATTTGCTTCAGGGAAAACCAGAGTTCCATTGTCGTAAAAATTATATGGTGGACGCAACCCTAACAGAAAACTTTTCATCGCTATTTTTGAAGGATCATTATTATCATGCCCTATTACAAAATAAGATGATGCCGTCTCTGGAGACCTTACAACACCACCTCTTTGAATTAAACTAGCTGTAAAATTTAAATTTTTCGCTCCGATATCAGAAATCTCACTTAGATACCCAAGGTTATAGCTTGAATGAAATAAAATACGAGAATGTAAATTATCAAAATATACCCCTTGGTAAGTATTATCACCAATTGAAGGCGCCATTTCATAACTAGACTCTCCTTCAATAATAATTAATGGGGTTCTCCAAATTGGATCTCCAGAACTAACTGAACGCGTATGTACTTTTCCATTAACCATTAAATACTCTGTAAACGTAAAGTTCTGGAATGCATTAACATTTAATTCTGCTGCAGCGGGAACTTGATAAAACGCATCTCTAAATGTTCCGGTAACTTTAAACGAATTCGGATTAAGTATAAACCCGCCATCCTCATTTTTAGAAAAAACAGATACATTTTTCATCTGAGGCTTGTTATCATTTGGGTTTAAAGCTCTAACCATGTAAGGATCTTGAAGAGAAATACCAGCATTGGAGTTTGCAAAAACATCATAAAGTACTGTTTGATCTTCTTTTGCAAAATTAATCACCTTTTGCCCTGCTTGTTCTGCAATAACTACCCAGCCTTTAGACAAAGGACCATATACAGCTGAAGCCATTTCCTTTTTTGTAACAATACCTGTTGATACATCTTTTACACTAAACACTAGTGTGTAATCTTCAGCTGGCGGAGCCGTCATTATCACTTTAAAATCTTTCTCTTTTGACAACGTATCTGCCTCAAACCGACTCGTTGTGGTGAACATATACCAGCGGTACTCCAAATTATCTTCAACCGCATTGGTAACTGTAACCGTTGGAATCACGGAAACCTCCTCCAGATAATTAAATCCGTACGAATCTTCTAACCCCGAAATGGTAATTTCATTTAACGTTTTAAAATCGTGTACAGTGTCATCTTTTACACAACCAACCAAGCTAAGGACAGCTAGTAAGGTAAATAATATATATTTTTTCATTGTATTTCGTTTCGTTTAAATTTGATTAGTATACCGGCCAAGCGTAAATCTTATTTCCATCTTCATCATCAACATCATTATCGATAAAGTATTCTGCGCAATTTCTACCTTGAATTTGTAAATAAGTTATTCCCCATCCGGCTCCAAACCTCGCCTCATCATACGTATAAGGAAAATCCTTTCCCATTAAATTTATGACTATATTATGTTTCACTTTCGAATACTCACCAAAAAACAAATAAAGAAGTGTATCCCAGTATGATGGTTTTATTATTCTGTTAGTCACATAAACTTTTAGATTGGTTCTATTCGAATAACCAGGATTAAAATCTTCAGATTCCACAACTTTTAAAGCAATAATCTTATCTTCTGTCTCCAGTGCCGGATCGTCTTTATATAAGACCAGATTAAAATTTTGTTTAAAATTGTTGGCATTAAATATATATGAACCTTTTAGAGCTTCATAATGCACTCCTTCTACAGCGGTAGTCTTTTCTTGATCTACTTCTACTTTAAAAGTGCGATTTTGATCGATAGGAGTTCCTAAAATTTGTATTGGCAATTTTAACGTATCAACATTATTAATTTTTCCTAAAAAAGAATAGTATACACTATCTGTATCCTTGGTTGCACTTAAGAAATATAACCCGTCTTTTTCTTTATAAACCAACCCTTCATTAGGCTCGCAACTAAAACATGCCCCAACTAAAAGAGCTAATATTGTTATGTTATAAATTATTTTTTTCATAATTCTGATTCTTCAATTTTAAATTCTAAAGATTTCCAAATTCGTATTCGGCTGCAGGTATTGGTAGTGTATAGTTTTCAGGAACCATATCCACATCTTGCAAAATTCCAATAGTTTCAGAATTTTTCCGTTTATTGAAAAAGAACATTTTACCTTCTCCTATAAATTCCTTTTGAAATTCTTTGTTAATTAATACATCAAGTTCTTCTCTTGATACATTTCCTTGAGGTTCAATACCACGATTAGCTGTAAAAGCATTATAATATGCTAATGCATTAGTAATATCTGATTCTGCTTCCGCTGCTAACAAATACAATTCAGAGATTCTAAATTGAGGCATTCTACGTTCATTTTCTTTTTCAAATTTGGCTAACGGTCGTAATCCTCCTGAGCTGGCCCCGAAGAAATTCATTCCTCTAACTTCCACAGACCCGCCTGATGAAGTATATATTTGGTCTATTACAGCAGAATTTATTGCTAAGAAGTTTGTTTTTTGTCCTGAGGCTGCATCAATCCCGAAATATACGTCTGAATACTCTGAAAGTTTTGAAATACTTAATCCAAAAATCATTTCAGAACCTGCAAGAACATCTTCACTAATACTCGCAAATCTAAATAATGATACTGGAGCTGTAGTAACGCCATCGGCAGTTCCAATAATTTCTTGGGCGTATTTTAAGGCTATTTCATGATTTCCTTCATACAAGCTTACCTGAGCAGATAATGCTGTTGCTGCAAAATAATTCATTCTGAACTGACGATTTTCAAGTACTCTTGGCACTGTTGCTTCGTCAATTGATTCATAGTTAGGCCCGTAAGGATCATTTTCTTGCATTAAAGTACGAGCAAGTTCCAAATCGCTTTTAATTTTAGCCAACACCTCAGCTATTGTTGATTCCGGTTGTGGCTCATTACCATAAACATCTACATAAGGAATGGCTTTAACATCGGTACCTAAAACTGGTGCCTGAGCAAATAATCTTAATAAATTAAAGTGTAAATACGCTCTAAGTGCCAGAGTTTCTCCTTTAAACACCTCATAAACTCCTTCAGAAAAATTACTTGAATCTGAATCGATAAATTCTAATATGGCATTTAGATTTGCAATGGCTTTATAATGATCTGACCAAATAGGCTTAATACGATTTTCTTCTGTGATATTATCATAATCATACTCCACCGCGTTAATGAATCTGTGTTGCTCATTATTGTTTATACTTGTGTAATACTGCGCCAAAACATCTAAATATCCATAGCTCAAAACATCGCCATACAATGATTTGGTACTCATGATAGTATAAACACCTACCAACGCGTCATTAAAGCCGCTTTCATCCTTGAAAAGATCTTCTGCCTTTACATTAGCTTTTGGAGAAACATCTAAGTAGTCACTACAAGAACTAAATAATACGATAATTAATAAAAATTGAAATATTCTAATCTTCATTTTTGTGTTTTTTTAAAGTGATAGTTGGATGTTAAATGAATAATAGTGTGCAAACGGATAAGACGTTCCGCGCTCTATTCTTGACGTATTAGCCCTAAATACATCGTTAGCAATAAAAGCTGCTCGTAGACGATTAAATCCTAACTTCTTTGTTAAGTTGTCTTTAAAATCGTAGGACAAGTTTAAAGAAGCTAATCTTAATTCATTATCCTTCTCAATAAATCTCGATGATGGGTAAGTTTGCGATTTATCGCTAATAGCTTTGAATAACGCAACATCACCAGGTTGTTTCCACCTGTCATACAAAACGCGTCTATCTGCATTTGAATTAGGATTCACGTTTTCAACCTTATCTACCAAAGTTTGGTTGTATAAATACCCTCCTAATCGATATGAAAAGAATGCACCCAATTCGAAATTAGAATACTTTAAGAATGATCCAAAAGTACCTTCCAGCTTAGGATCTCTGCTTGCTAACGCTCTTTGATCTCCAAATCGATAATCGTTAGTTATATTTCCATTTCTATCTATAAATACTTCCTGACCATTCGATGGATCGATACCTAATGATTTAACTGCCCATATTGTGTTAATGGAACGACCTTCTTCGTATTTTACAACCGGCTTCGTAATTGGATTTTCACTATCGCCAGCCAATTCATCTTGCTTATCATTAAATGCAGTTAATGCATCATTAATTTCTAACAAGCTATTTTTATTGTGCAGTACATTAACAAATACATCCCATTTTAAACCAGTGTTAGTTTTTTGCGGCTTTAAAACGGTATATCTCATACTTAATTCAATACCTTCATTTTTCACCTTACCTAAATTTTCTGTAAACGTTGGGAATCCTACTGAAGGTGCCAGTGTAACATTAATTAACTGATTTTTGGAAATTTCGTTGTAGTAGTTAAAGTTACCTGTTAAACGGTTTGAAAATAATCCGAAATCTAAACCTAAATTAAACTTATTATTAATCTGCCATTTTAAATCTGGATTACCCAAAGCAATTAATATTGCCCCTAAACTACCATTATAAGTCAGATTATCTAACGAGTCATCATTATAGTTGAACATCATAAAGGATTGGTATGGGTTAAACTTGGTTCCACCAGTTTGCCCTAAAGATGCTCTAACCTTTAATAATTGTACCTTGTCATTATCCTGAAGGAATTCTTCTTTATGTAAGTTCCAACCCAAACCACCACTAAAGAATGTTCCCCAACGGTCGTTAGCTCCAAAAATTGATGAGGCATCAGATCTTACTGAAAGGTCTGCTACATAACGATTATCATAAGCGTAATTCAGGTTACCCACAAACCCTACTAATCTCTGTACTTCATAGTTCCCTGAAGGTGAGCTTCCCTCCTGATACTGTGTCCCCATACTAATATGATCCAAATTTGCATTTGGAAAATTTTCAGCAGTAACTGAGTAAGAATCCAATTTGGTTTCTGAAATATTATAAATACCAGTAGCATTAAGTAAATGTTTTTCACCAAACATCTTGTTATAAGACAGTACAATGTTTCCATCATAAGAAAATGATTTATCTGAACCTTTAGTATATCTGCCTTTAATAGCTGAATTAACAAAAGAAGAATGATCACCAGGTAAAAAATTGTCGCTCGAACCCTTCTTTAAATTTAATCCGATTCGACTCGTAATTTTGAATGCATCTGTAACATTCCAAGAAAAAGAGAAATTATTCAGGAAATTTGTATACTCACTCTCGTTTTTAATATTTAAGGTTGAGTTGTATAAGTAATTTGGTACTTGAGTCCCGTCATTAAATGTATACAAATTTGGTTTTACATTACGATTTTCATCATAAGGATAGAAATATGGATTTAACAATGTATATGCTGCAAAATTTCCATATTTAGAATTTAAACTTTTCACACTGTTAAAAGACATTGTATTCATAAATCTTAAGTTGTCTCGAGTGTGTTGTAATTTAATGTTCATACCATTTCTTGAACGGCTTGAACCTTTTAAAGCCCCCGCATTTTGATTACTATTTAAACCAAATGAGTATAAAAAATGCTTATCTCCACCTTCAATAGTTAACGAATGAGAACTTGTTGTTCCAAGCTTTCTTACTGGTATAGAAATCCAGTCTGTATTAACCCCCTCTTCTACAAGAGTTAATATCTCATTATACTTAGCTTGACGATCTTCATTTACTGCCACATTTGGATGGTTGTACAACCCTGCCAGATTCTCATATTCCAGTTTCTCCCGAGCATTCATTAAGTTATAATCCGATAAATCAGCAGCAGCAAAATCCAAATTAGTATTGTAGAAAACGGTCATCTTTCCCTCCTTCGGTCTTTTGGTTTCAATAACAACTACACCATTAGCTGCTCTGGAACCATAAATAGCTGTTGCCGCAGCATCTCGTAGAACCGTAACATTAGCTACTCTATTAGGATCCAAATCGAAGATAATTTCCGCCGATACTTCAAAACCATCTAAAATAAAGGTAGGAAGGTTAGGATTGTTTTGGAATTCAGATCTTAATTCTGTGCCTGTATTTATACTACTACTACCTCTTATTTCAAAATCAGGTAATCTATTGGGATCACTACCAAATTCATTATTCTCAACCAATTTAAATGTTGGAACTGCTATTGACAATGCTTTCAAAATATTCTGGCTTGACAATGCTGTTAATTCCTTACCCGTAATAGTAGTTTCTGCTCCTGTAAAGCTTTCTTTTTTTCGTTCGTAATAACCCGTAATAACAACCTCTTGTAATTCAGAAACATCAGATTCCATAACAATATCAAATACCTTTTGGTCTTCAATTACAATTTCCTTTGTTGTATATCCAATATAGCTAAACACCAAAATATCACCTTTAGCAGCTGTAACCTTGAACTTACCATCCATATCAGTTATGCTACCGCTAGTTTTTCCTTTTACAAAGACGTTAACTCCCATTAAAGGCATACCTTCCTGATCTGACACTGTTCCAGTTAATCGAAATTGCTTTTGTTGAGTGTTTAGTTCATCTTTTATTAAGATGGTGTTGTTTTTGGTCAATTCGAAAGAATAATCGTTACTGATTAAAAACTGACTAAGCAATTCATTTACCCTAACTTCACCTTTTTTCACATAAACCTTTGGTGCATTTTTAAAAAGGTCTTCCTGATAAATAAATCTGTAATCTGTCTGGTTTCTAATAAGCTTAAAAACCTCATCAATAGTTAAAGACTCACTAGCTTCTATTTTAATTTTTGCATTCTGTGAAATCAATTTCGCAGGATTAATTGCAAAGGAGCTAATGCATAATAAGAATGTTAATAGCCTCATAATATTAATTAGCTGTTTTTTCCTCAAAAAAGGAAAATAGTTAGTTTGTTTTTTTTCCATAAATTTGTTTTGGATTAGTTTGTTTATAAATTAATTCTCTAAATAACAGGGACGAAGATCGATTCCGGCAAGTTTCATTTCTTCGATCCCTTTTTTTCTATTTTAAAATCACTGTTTTGTCATATATCTCATAAGTATTAATAAATCCTAAATCTTTTATATTCTCAATAATTTCTTCTATATTTTGTTTCTTGTCGAGTACACCATTAAAGCGAATATTTTCTATACCATCGCCTTCAAATTCAACCTCCATATCATACCAACGCGATAATACTTTCATGATTTCTTTTAATGGTTTATGTTCGAAACTATATACATTATCTCTCCATGATATTTCATTATAAACATCTACAGTTTCAATGAATAAATCTTGATTTGTTTTATTGAGTGTGGCTTTATCGTTAGGTTTTAAAACTTCCTCTTTACCATCGGCTAGTAAAGCTATACTACCTTCTACTAATGTCGTTGACACATTTTCTTCATCGTAATAGGCTTTTATATTAAACTCAGTTCCTAAAACTTGAACTGCCTGTTCTGGAGCAATAACTTTAAAAGAAGTTCCATTATTTTTAGTACTTGAGGCTACATCAAAATAAGCTTCTCCATAAACGAGTTCGACCTCTCTGGTTTTTCCTTTAGGGAAATTTGTCGGGTATTTTAATTGACTATCTGAATTTAACCAAACCTTTGTTCCATCGGTTAACGTAACTTGAAATTCACCTCCTCTCGGAACCGTTAAATAATTATATGTAATAGCTACTTTTGACGATGTGTCTTCTTTGTAAATTAACTCTTCCCCAGTATTCGTTAAATTCAAGCTTTCATAATTTTGCTCCTCATCCAGACTTATATCGGTTCCATCCTGTAGCGTTAAAATAGCTTTATTACTAACTGGCTTAATGTTGTTATTAACAATAATTGGTTGTGGTACTTGATTACTATTATTTTTAAATGTAACATACCCTACTGTAAGAAGTATTAAAACAACAGCAGCATATTTGAGTATACTTCTTACCCTTCTCGGATTTAGAAAACGTACCTTATCTGATTTCTTTATTTTACTCCAAACTTCATCATAAGCTAACTGCTCATCTAAATTTTCCAGCAAAGACGTTAAATCATAATCATCCCGCACATAGTTTTTAAATGTGTTATAGTTCTTTTGGTCCTTTAACCAAATGCGCAGTTCCTCTTTTTCTGAATCAGAAATTGAATGCGATAAAAATTTGCGAATTAATTTTTTCAACTTTTTTTAATGTTATATTTACACTCTAGACGTATTTAGATTTTAAATACCCTTAAAAAAATTTTATTTTTTTTGAAATAATCTTTATTTAGTTTGTTTTTAAGCCAAGTATTATCTCTTCTTTAGAGTATTTATTGCGATTCTAACTTTTCTTCAAAGTGGAGATTTTTTTTAAATTAATTCGAAAAAATAATATAGATTTAATAAAAGAATAAGCAGCAATGGAGGATTTAGCGTTAATACAAGCTATCGCAAATAATGATAATGAAGCCTTTAATTCATTATTCTCTAAATACTATCGTCCTCTGGTTATTTTTATTACTACCTATACTAACGATGTCCCATCGTCTGAAGATATTGTGCAGCAAGTATTCATTACAATTTGGGAAAAAAGACAAAAATTAGATGGGATAAAATCATTAAAAAGTTATTTATATAAAATAGCTTATAACACTTTTATTGACCAATACCGAACAACCAAAAAGCAAGATTTGTTTTTCGAAGAACTACGTCAGGATATTTTAAGAGAATTAATTACTGAAAATAAAGAATACCAGGAAAAACGCATCCTGAAACTTAAAAAACTCATAAGCACCCTACCTCCTAAATGTAAAGAAATTTTAGAGCTTAATAAATTAAGAGGTCTTAATTACAAGGAAATTGCTAATAAACTAAATATATCAGAAAAAACAGTTGATGCCCAAATGCGATTGGCTTTCAAAAAAATAAGATTAGGCTTTGAAGACAATAATTTACTTTTATATATTGCCCTTATGCCTTCAAATATGGTTAAAAAGATTTTCAACTAGGTTTCTATCATAATTTTATAAAGACGTTCAGAGCCACTATTAAAAATTCTCCAAAGAAAAAATTAAACCTCGAAGAAAGAAGCCCCGAACGTTCTTAGTTCTTGCTGTTTATATTAAACAGAAATTATTCTTGATAACTCCTTACATACTTATGAAGTACACTCACAGGAACAACTTCTTTTACGAGTAATTGCAAATCTCCTTTATCTTTTGATTTGTAACTGTAATTTGCATAAGTAGAACTTACGATACCAACTACCTGACCGTGTTCGTTAACGACAGGCCCACCACTAGAACCCTGTCCAAAATCAGCCGTTATTGCTATTTTAGACACATTCGTATGTTCTTTAATGTATTTTCTTCCAATAATGCCTTTGGTCATAAAATAAGTATTATAAAAAGGATGCCCCATAGTATAAATGGTTTCCCCTACTAATTCTTCATTGGCAAGTGGTAACTCTTTTAGCTTTTGACCGCTTGTATCTAATTGCAATATTGCGACATCATTTGATTTGCTTGCTGATAAAATTTTAGAAACAGGATATAGGTTACCTTTATAGTCTGAAGCAAAGATGGTCGATATATCCATTTTCTCTTTAGCATCAATGACATGATAATTAGTAACCACAACACCGTCTTCTTGAATTACAAATCCGGTTGCACAATTTAAATGAATATTTGGACATCTTTCGCATAGATAGGCAGAACCTATTACCATGGTAGACACCTGTAAATAATTATAAATTTCATTACCTGTCATTAAATCAGGTTTATAAGAACTAACAAACACTTCTGAATTTTCTTCAGTATGCTTTTCCTTTTGAGATTGTAAATCATCAAAAGGCGTATATTTATTGGCACTTATCAATTCTTGTGCTTTAGCGGTAATATCATTAATAAATTTTGATGTATGTTTTGGTTCGATAACTTCAGCTATATTTTCCTTCGGGTTGTTTGGTTGCATTCTTACTGAGTTACAACTTAACAAAATAAATCCTAGAGCAATTGCTGTAAAATATTTAACATACATTTTATCCGTTTTTCTGTTTAAGTGATTCTTCATTTAATTTTAAATCTTATTAATAGTTTGTTTTGGCGTGAATAATTTTACTTCTTAGGTCAAAAAGAAAAAATCTAGTAAATATTTTATTCATTCTTTACCTTTAACCCACACCTATCAGACAGATTTTAAATCTTAAACTCCCTAATTTTTTTTAGATTTTTTAGAAATAAATTTAGATAAGTAATCCAATTTCTTAACATCCCAGTCAAATAACTACAAGTTTTGGTTCGGTTTGAAATAGCCAATTCCTCCCGATATTAAAACCAGCTTTATTAAACCAAGTGATGAATTCCTATTTAATATAGACTTTACTTATATTTTATTTTCAAGTATTTCAAGAAGTTTTTTAGACATCAATCGAACTATTTCAGGATGTTTATTGCAAACATTCTCACTTTCTGTTGGATCCTCTTTAAGGTTATATAATTGAACTTCTTTTCTAAATCCGGGATCTACAAATTTTCTTTCCATCCAATTGGGTGTTGGTTTATCTTTTGGAGCTATATACTTCCAATTACCCATTCTCAATCCATAAGTATATCCTTCTTCCAATAAAAACTCTCTACCCTTAGTAGATTTCCCTAACCATGTATCTAAGTAGTTTCTACTATCTATCGATGCACTTATTGGTATATCACTTTTAATTAAATGAGCAATTGATGCATACAAATCAACTTGCGAAACCAAAGCATTACTTATTGCTGGCTTGACTGTACCCGGCCAAAATACAACGGTAGGCACACGAGTTCCTGCTTCAAACACGGAATATTTACTACCTCTAAAGCTGCCTCCAGGCTTATGGTCTCCTACCAGTTCTTTTGCATAATCTAAGTAACCATCGTCCAGAACCGGACCATTGTCACTACTAAAAATTATGAGTGTATTTTCCAGTATATTAGCCTCTTTAAGTTTTTCGGTAATTTGTCCAACGCACCAATCCATTTGAGCTATAACATCTCCTCTTGGCCCCATGCTACTACTTTCAACAAATTTTATATTTGCCACCCGTGGTTCGTGAATATCAATTAAGGAAAAGTATAAGAAGAATTTATTACTTCTATTTTCATCTATAAAAGCGGTTGCTTTGTCTAATAGTACAAAAGGAATATCCTCATCTACCCAAAGAGCATCCTTTCCTCCTTTCATGGCCCCAATGCGACTAATTCCGTTAATAACCGCTCCCTGATGCTGTTTGTCTGCATGCATTTTTAATAATTCCGGGTGCTCACTACCCAATGGATAACCGTCTATTTTAGCTCCATAGCTTACTGTAATTGGATCTGATAAATCTAACCCCACAACTTCCTGGTTTTCTAAAAATACACAGGGTACTCTATCATTGGTTGCCGGCACCAAAAAGCTATAATCAAAACCCACTTCTTTAGGACCTGGAGCCACATGTTTATTCCAATCAATTTCACCTTGTCCTAAACCTAAGTGCCACTTACCTACCACAGCTGTTTTATACCCAGACTTTTGAAGCATTGCTGGTAAAGTTTCCATTGTTTCATCTATTATTAAAGGAGCATCTCCATCTAAAACAGCCGCATTATTTCTAAAAGCGTAATTACCTGTTAGCAAAGAGTATCTCGAAGGCGTACAAGTAGCCGAACTGCAATGAGCATCTGTAAAATTTATTCCTTGTTGAGCTAATCGATCTATATTAGGAGTTTCAACACCCTTTGCTCCATTAACACCAATATCACCATACCCTAAGTCGTCAACATATATAATTATAATGTTAGGGTGTTCGTTTTGGGTATTTCCTATTTGATAGGAACCTAAAAATACAGTCAAAAATATAATTGGTAATAAATACAATTTCATTCTAGAATAAATTTTATTGTTTATAGTTTTTATTTAACCAACAGAGAAGTAATATCTTCTATGTTAAGAGCAGTATCCGGGTTAAATTGATTGCTAGTCATATACTTTTTTAAGCTGTATAATAATTGTTTAGCTTCCAACCTTTCATTAATATTAGTATGTAAATCTATACCTGACATTAATAAACTTCCCTTCCCCACTTTAGCCTCAATTAAGAGTGCCGTACGACGGTTTTGAAACCAATCGTCTATAACTCTAACAATAGGTTTTAAAGATTTTGGAAATTCATCCAATACAATCGCGTTAGAATGACTCATAGCATCCCACCATTGCCAATTTGAATGATATTCTGTAGGAAACGCTTCCAAAGCAGGATGCTTAGGATCGCATAATATACCCAATGTGTGTGGTTTCTGCCCTAATGTCCAGGAGGTATTCCAAAAAATACTTGAAAACCCAACAGCTATATCACCTCCCTTTTCGGGTAAGATATCCCCCTTTGAAATATTAAAAAGGACTTTTCCCCCATTCTTCAAATACTCTATAGTTTGCTTATCCAGTTTATGAACCACTTTTACAGAATTCTCATTCGTAATTTCCGTTTGCTCAATTGGGTAAACCCAAACATCCCATGTATTTTCAAATTCAGTAACTTGAACTGATAAAATTAACTTTTCCGGGTTCTGACTTTTACTTAACGGAACAACAACTTCGCCTAAAGCAATTCCATTACCTATATCGATTGTTTTTTCGGCAAAACGACCCTCTTCAATTAATTGACCTGACATATTTGTTAACTTCCATTTAGGTTTCGCATTGACTAACGGAGATTTACCAAAATGAGCAATTTCTATTGATGCTTTTAATGTGTCCGTATTACTATAAATACGCTTTTCTAAACGTGCTAACGGCACTGTTTGATTGCAAAACTTACTATACAAGTCGCTTGTAACATAGCCTTTTTCATCCCAAAATGCATCTAATACACCTACTAAAGCTGTTCCCTGCCCCGGGAAGTCATGTAAATCAAGCAATTGAAATCCTGCTAAATTCTTAGTCCTTAAAGCCGCTTCAATATCAGCCTTATAACACAAGGTTTGTAATTTTCCTGAAGCCAAAAGAAATTCATCTGCTAACTCTCCCATCCCATTCTCAATAAGCGTTTCTTGAAAGATTTCAAAATTTCTGGGTTTAAGAACACCAGTATATTTTGACATTTCTTTAAAATTAGGATATGCACACCATTGGCCCATTTCATGAGTCACATAAGGCATCGGGATGCTTTTTACCAGCGAATCGTAATCGAAGTTGGTTTGTGGCGGATATTTATTAATGACACTTTCCAGATTTTGATTCCATAACTGAATTCTTGGAGCTGCATTATCGTAAAAATCCTGGTTTTCTAAATAAGGCCACCCACCCCCGCCGGTATATAATCTTCTATTATCTATACTTTTAAAATGATCAACAAATTTTGCTAAATAGTTCTTGTGATTTTTACCAAAAGGCTCATTTCCATAAGCCATCATGACAAAAGATGGATGGTTCCCATAAGCATTAAGCATAGCTTCACCTTCTTCATAAAGCCATTGATCGATTGGAGCACCATTACCTACGAAGGTCCATGCCGAAGCTTCGACTTGTAGATAAACCCCAAGTTCGTCGGCCGCTTGAAAAGCAGCTTCCGGAGGACACCATGAGTGAAATCGTATATGATTTAAACCAAAATTTTTAACCGTTTTCATAATACGCTTCCATGAATCGACATCGGTTGGCGGATACCCTGTTAACGGAAAGATAGCGCACTCTAAAGTACCTCTTAAAAACACAGGTCTTTCATTAATTGTAAACACCGTACCATTAGCTTTAAACTCACGCATACCAAAACTAATACACTTCTCATCTTTCCCTTGAACAGAATTTAGGGTAAGTTTCATGTCGTATAAATTTGGATTAAACTCATCCCAAAGTTGAGGATGATCTCCCATTGGGTAAACCAATTCGACTTGGTTCGATGTACCCTGGTTTATTTTTTTAGAAACTGCTTTTAAAACTTTTCCTCCTTCAGACTTTTCATTGACCTGAAGCATTAATTCTGCATCAGAATCCACACCATGCTTACCTTCAAAATCTACAAGCACTTTTACAGATTTATCTTTTATGTTCGGATAAATCTTCACATCACCAATAGCTAATTTTGGAACAATTTTAAGACTGATATCTCCCACTATTCCATTCCAATTACTTTGAGTATTATCAGAAACACTATGAGCATCCAAACCTACATCTATGTCCTTAATTCTGTTGTCTACACGAATTGTAATTTTATGGTTACCGGAAGTTAAAATGTCAGTTAGGATGTACTGGTGAGAAGTCCCTAAACTATTTTGCATACCAACCTGTTTACCGTTTACCCAAACCATCGATTCCCAATGTACACGTTCTAAATTTAAAACGATACGTTTGTTATTCCATGCTTCTGGAATAGTAACGGTTTTTTGATACCATGCCGGCCCCACATATTCTTTAACAGGAGTTAAGCAAAAAGGCACCTTTACAACCCCTTCTTTTAAATGCTTTTTTACAACATCGTTTTCATACCACAATTTATCCTTATCCATGTTACCCGTCCAAACTGTTTTCTGAGAAACATCATGTCCTTTTCCATTTTCAGCCATGGACCCTGGCAACTTAACAGTTTCTTCAAAATTTAATTCAAACCAATTTTGGCTAACACCTTCATCTAAGGTATCTATTTTAAAATTCCAATCTCCTGATAAATCAATTTCTGAAACAGAAGGGTTTTCACAACTTTGAAATCCCGCCAGTACAAGTGACAAAAGGATCAATGCCTTAATATTCCTAAATATCATATAGTTATTTATTTTTCTTTGCTAACTCCAATTCTATCTGTTCTATATTCTTGCCATTTGTTTATATCAAGTTCAACTGATTAAACAATATTAATTATGCTGTTTAACAAAACGAACTACTTTTTTAGAGACGAAAACTGATATTGAAAACCCTTAATTTATTTCAAAAATATTTTCCAACTGAAAAACCGGAAATATAAAACCGTCTGCGGCAGAAAAAATTAAGCATAACAGAATTTAAGATGAGTTGCAAAAAACGGAAATACTGAACCACTCAAAACGGAATTTTTTGAGCCACATAAAAACTCTTTACAGTCTAAGCTATTAAAAGGATTCTTATTAATTATTGCTATGCTCAATTTTATCCGCTGTGGGTGGTATACTATAACCGCCCTATCCACATAACCCTAAAAGCTATCTATACTCAATGGTTTATAACACATTTATTGACCATTGTAGAAAAAATAAAAATCAGGATTTGTTTTTTGAAGAATTACGTCAAAACATCCTTCGAGAATTAATCAAGGAGAACAAAGAATACCAAGAAAAAAAATTCAGAAACTCAGAAGATTAATGAATACTCTTCCTCCCAAGTGTAAAGAAATTTTAGAGTTAAACAAGCTACGAGGACTAAACTATAAAGAGATAGCTGAAAAATTAAATATATCTGAAAAAACAGTTGAAAATCAAATGAGTGTGGCCTATAAAAAAATTAGGAAAGGTTTCGAAAATGACAGATTATTTCTTCCGTTGATACTGAAAAAGATATCTAATAAAATCAATAATTACTTGTTTTAACTAATTCAATTTATTTAACCACACTTTATAACAATAATTAAACGAGGGCATTATATCTGCCGTTAATGATCCATGATCTCCGTCCTATCCACTCATAATTCCTATAATTATAACCATAAATTATCTTCTCCCATCTTCATATCCAATCAAATACAGGAAGTTCAAAATTAAAAAGCATCGCAAATGCGATGCTTTCGACTTACACTTAGATTAGCTTCCTAATCAACTTTAAACTCTACGATTTTAAATCTTTACCTTGAGCCATTTCTATCATTGCCGATAACTCTGCAACCATACCGTCAATTCCACCTTTAAAACCAACAACTTTAAATCTCAAATTCCCTTTAGGATCAATAACAACCTTTGTTGGTATACCCGTTACACCAAAAGCTGATGCTGCCTGATTGGTTCTTGTTTCTGCATTTCTATAATCCATATATAAATCGAAATCATAATTATTCTCACTTAAATAATTTTTAGCCAAGGTTAGCGGATCTTTATCTTTCTCGAAAGTATGTACAAATAAAAACATGACATCTTCATCGTTTTTATATTTATTAGCTGCTGCTTTCATACCTGGAAATGATGCTTTACAAGGCCCACACCAGGTTGCCCAAAAATCAACAACTAAAGTTTTTCCTTTTAAATCTTCATTGGTTACATCCTTACCATTTATATCTTTTAATGTAAAATTTGGTGAAGGCTCATTAATCATGATTTCTGCTAAATGATTAAGAATTTCATCATTCATTTTATTCATTAATCCGTCTAAATAAGTGTCGTAATCGGTGTTACCTAATTCTGTATACGCTGTTTTCAAGTATGTTTTTGTCTCTTCGGTTGCTTTACCTTCAATTACCGCATTTTCTAGTGCAGGCAACGCCTCCTCATAGCTTCCGCATTTAGCCAACATCGTAGCATATTTTAAACTTAATTTCCCTTTATTCTCTGAAGTATTTCTTAATACCTGAATGACTTTAATCGCCTCATCAAGTTTTCCTTCTTTATAAAGAGCCTCTGCATAACTGAACTTAAGAGTTTTTAACAATTGACTATCTTTTAGCCATAATTGATTATCTGACTTACCTTTGTTTGCTTCAAATTTTGACAATTCTGATTCTAACAAATCAACCAAACCAAAGTTCTTTTCAGATTTATTTACCTCTCTAGATATTAAATCTAAAGCCAAAAATCTCATTTGACTTCTTTCATCCATTTCTTGTTGATAAACAACTGCTTCTTTGTAATTACCTCTATCCAACTGAAACTTAATCATTGTATAATAAGCTCCTTCAAAATTTTGGGATTGAAAACCCATTTTAGCTTCTTCAAAAAGTTTAATTTTATCTACCGGATCTTCTTCCCTTAAAATCTCAGATGTCTTAACTCTAGCTGCATAAAATCCATATGGAAATTCCTCGGCTGCCAAATCAACAATCTCTTTTGACTTTTCTTTATTTTTTTGAGCGTTATAATAATTAACCACTTTTTTGTAGTCCTCCTCGACTTTACTCTTTAAAAGCTTCTTAATTATTTTACTAGCTCCTGATGAATCCATTTGATTCAATTGCTCCTGAGTAATATTAGAAGCCTTATTAGCTGATCCACATCCCACTAGTAGAATTGCCGAAAAGCCAAGTGCCATATATGTTTTTTTCATAGCCGTTTTATTTAATTATTACTTTTTTATTACTTTTTATTATTGTAAATCTTCTTTTTTAATCATATCTATCATCGCTGATAGTTCGGCAACCATGATATTTTTATCGCTATTAAAACCAACTACTTTAAATCTTAAATTCCCTTTATCGTCAATAACAACTTTAGTTGGAATACCGGTTATCCCAAAAGCTGTTGCTGCTTGATTAGTCCTAGTTTCTTTATTTCTATAATCCATGTATAAATCAAAGTCATAATTATTTTCACTTAAGTAATTTTTAGCAAGTGTTAATGGATCGGTTTGTTTTTCGAATGTATGAACAAATAAAAATTTCACATCTTTATCATTTTTATACTTATTTGCAGCAGCTTTCATGCCTGGAAAAGATTGTTTACAGGGTCCACACCAAGTCGCCCAAAAATCTATTACTAGAATTTTTCCTTTAAAATCTTCATTTGTAACCTCGTTTCCATCAATATCCTTAATCACAAAGTTTGGAGATGGATCATTAATCATTATCTCGCTAACGTGTTTTGAAATACCATCATTCATTTTATTAATTAACTCTTCAAAATAAAGATTGAAATCTACTCCTCCCTCTGCTTTATAGGCTCTTTCTAGATAATATTTTGTCTCCTCATTTAATCGACCGTCTATTATTGCATTTTCAAAAACAGGAATAACCTCTTCATAATCACCACATTTAGATAGGATGAGAGCATCTTTCAAACTTATTTTTTTATTCGTCTTACTAATATCTGACATAACTTCCAAGGCTTCATTAACCTTACCTTTGTCACAATAAGCTTCTGCTAATCCATACCTCAATGTTCTTAGTGTTTTTTCATCATCATTTGTATTTTCTTTAATGGCTTGAAAAGCTTCCAAATTGGTTTTAAACAGTTTAACTTTATCAATTTCAACACCTGATTTATCCGCATGTTGAACTATAATATTTAATAAATAATAGCGAAAACGACTCGTATTTTTCATTTCCTGTTGATAAGCAATGGCTTGATTATACTCTCCATGTTCCAGCTGGAAAAGCACCATCGTATAATAAGCCATTTCTAACTTATGATGTGAAAAATTCTTTCTTAACTCATCAAAAGCTTTAGCTTTTAATTCAGGATCCTTTTCACGATCCATAATACCGGATTGCCTGCTTACTGCATGATAACCGAATGGGAACTTTTCACGGGCCTTTTTAGCTACTTCGTTAATTTTTTTTACGTCCTTTTTAGAATTATAATACTTAACTACCGTTCTAAAATCTTCTTCATTTTCACTTTTTAAGAGCTTTTTAATTGTTTTAGTAATAGCAACTGAATCCATTTGATTAAGTTGCTCTTGAGTAATTTTACTAGCTTTTTTTGATGAAGAACATCCTACAGATAATATTGAAGACAAGCATAAAACCAAATATATTTTTTTCATAACTAATTTATTTTTGAAGTTCAAGTAGTGTATTAAGTTGGTCTTTTAATAATTTATCAGAAGGCCTTAAGGCATTTGTCGATATAATTTTCCCCTCTTTATCAAACATTAAAAAACGAGGAATTGCATTTATTTCATAATTTTTTGCAATACGGGAACTAAAATCTTTATCAGCCATTAACTGAATCCCTCCAAGATTCTCACTTTGAACAAAATCCTTCCATTTTTGTTTATCTTTTAACTTATCTAACGACACGCTCATAAAAACAATATCTTCACCTGCATAATCTTTTTCTAATTTTTTAAGATGTGGAATTTCCGCTTTACATGGTCCACACCAAGTCGCCCAAACATCTACATACATATATTTACCTTTGAAATCAGAAAAAGACACTGGTTTACCGAAAACATCTTCGTAAGTAAATTCAACTCCCGGTTGACCTTCTTCAGAGTGCATTTTTTTTTCACATTCTAAAGTATAGTTTTTACTTTCTTCGGATGTCAGATATTGATACAAAGGACGAATAACAACTTTATATTCTTCAGGTTTTAGCTTCAATTCTTTAAGTGTTTCAAGTATGTATAATTCTTTAAGGTTAGATTCAGAAATATGGGCCATCTCTTGACTAATTACTTCTAGTTTTGATATTTTTTTTGAAGATTGACGCCTGTGATAATAGAAATAACTAAGCATCCATTTTTTACCGTTATCTAATTTTAAAATATTTGGATCTGAAAATTTGATACCTTCAGTATAAAAATCTGCATAAACCTTTGGACGATTGTTTTTTTCGGGATGAGCAACCCTTGGTAAGCGAAAAAAGAAAAAAGCCTCTGTTTCAAAATCTGCTTGAATAGCCAACTTTAAAAGCTTATTAAACTTCTCGTCGTTAGTATGAACGGCTCTTTTCAAATCCTCAACCATCTGATAACCTTTATTTTGAATAAAAGGAAAAAAATCCTTATATGTTTGATAAGCACCTACTCGGTTAAAAGTCCTAAATTGATTATTAATTTCATTAGCCTTTTGTACCAAATCATTATAACCATTTTTCTTACCTTTTAACTTATAACTATTCTCACTAATATCAATATTAATTTCTAAGCCTGGCTGTATATAAAGACGAATATTTTGTCCTCGTAATTTCCTGTTAAATTGTCCATAATCAACATAATAAAATCCAGGATCTATAATAGGTAAATTAAAGCCAAAGTTACCTTCTGAATTAACCTGCGTTGTAGTATGTTCTACTAATTGCCCTTTTACAACATGGAGCAAAGTCACTTGATTAGTTACTGATTGGAAATTTAAGTGCCCTACTATAGTTGCCATGTTCATTTTAGATCTAGCATGCAACACATTTAAAATTGACATAGTACAAGCTATTACAAAAATAATTTGCTTTTTCATTATTAATAGTTTGAATGATTTGTATTTAATTTGGTTAAAGAAATTTCGGCCTTACATACACTAACTCTCTAAAAGATAAATTAGCGGTTCACTTAAGAGTGTAGACCTCTTTTACGCTTTGTTTAAAGCGCTTAAAAATTGAACCTATAAATTTAGAGATTAATATATTTTTAAAAAGGAAAGAAGAAAAGAGAAGGATAGCTTCTCCTTTCTTCTAAATATAACTTTTAACGTCTACGGTATGATGAACTCACGACTTTTCCTAAGCCTTCAAATCGCTGTTCTAAATCTAGCATCCCGTTTACCGGAGGAACTGTATACAATTCTAAAGCACCATTCTGAGTACTTTCATTATAGGTAAATACATGCAACTGTTTTACCATACTACTAGGTATATTATTCTTGTTTTCAAATTTCATTAAGGTAATTTGCTCAGCCCCTTTATCTAAAACTACTTTCGATTGTTTTAAATTAAAATCATACTCATACACCTTACTGCCGTCATTATAAAATAAATATCCAAAATTTGGGCTTATGGCAAAATCTTTAGATTGTAGCATAACTGCCGCTATATCTTCTGGTATTTCTTCATAATACCGTTGTGTTACAGTACCGGATATTGAAACTCCCATTCTAGCTAAGTATAATTTAGAATTATTTGGGTCTTTTAAAAGAGAGTGTACCTCTCCTCCATTATAATAAGTATAAGTCATGTAAACCATATCTTTACCTGTATTATAATCAAATAAATTTCCTTCAGGCAAAGTATAGCAACTTTGTTGATTATAACCTATTTTCAAAAACCTTTGGTTATCTGCATCATAAATTATACTACAGAATAAGAAACATTCTGCTATAAACGGAGCTGCTTTAAAGTTCTTAGCTTCACTAAGTACTGTGTTATTAGGTATTCCATAATCAAAATAAGTAGAGTTATACTGAAAAATATCGCCATCCTTATAAATAAAACACGCTCTATTCTGGAACGAAGCAATATTCATAAAATCAACTCCGTAATCTAATGGCGTATCTAATGTCATCATTTCATAAGATAAGTAATATTCTGGTTTCCAATCAAAAGTATCAGGATGAATCCTTGTTGTTCCCGTATCTTCTGATGTCACATAAATTCCATAAAAATTCCTATGTGAATAACAATAAACAAATTTAGGAGCGCCTTCTAATTTTAGTGATGAACCGGAAAAATCCAATACATCATTAATCGTTCTATATTCATCATCTATTAAAGACAACATATCTAAACGTGCCGTACCATTATCGTCACACAGTACCATCCATCCTTCATAAATGGCACTTTTTACATCTAAATAAAACTGTGTATTCCATTGTACTCCTGTATCTTTATCAGTTACACGATAACGCACATTATATTCTCCTGGAATTAGCTGTACTGCTTCAATAACTAAATTCTTTTCTGTACCCAATATAATATCATCACCGGGACCTTGTGCATACCATTCGTATTCATAATCATTTTCATCACCTTTTTGGTCAAGGGTAAAGTTAAGTTCTGGCTTAATTTCTAAAGGTTCTCCTAACAATACATTGTAATGTGATTCTACTGCACTAAAAAGCACTTCATTAATCTCTTTGTAATCATAATTTCCTAAATCTTCTGCACATGAGTTAAATAACAAAGCGCAGAAAATTATTATAAATGGATATTTTATATTTTTTATCATAACTATAGTTTTAATTAGTTTTGAGCATTACTCCCCATTACCATTGCATTTCCGTCTTCTTCATAAATGGTTTCTCCTGCCTTTTCCTTTTCATTTAGGTAACGTTGCATGTAAACTGCATGATACTTCATTTCAGCATAATCATCAGTCACATCGTAATAATCTAAAGGTATATCAAGAACCTCACTCATAAGTAACATTTTCCTTTCTGAAAAATCTCCAAGCCAATACCAGTTCCAAAAACTTGGTTCTCTAATAATATTATTGATTGTTAGCTGAAAAACAGAAAAGCTTAACGTTTCTTGAGTTAATTCATCTACTACTTTGTCCTTCATATCAACTGCAAAATCTTTACTTTCTTGTAACTCTAAAATAAGGTTATAGGAATTATCCTTCATATCATCTGTTTTATAAAAAGTAACAGGGATAAAATCTGACTTTTTATTAGCTCCAAAAACAATTTTTTCAGGTAAACTATAGTGAACACCTTCAATAGCCGTACTTGCCTCGGAAACTTTTACCTTTACTTCACGATCATAATCAGTCACATGACCTTGAACAGAAACTTTTAAATCGAAAACCAATTCTTTTACTTCATCTGGCTGAAAAGCAAAAGTACTCCCTAAACTGTCTGTGTAAGATAGATACACATCAGTTGTATAACCTTCTAGAGGCCATGTATAATAAATACTGTCTTTAGCACTATACGTTGGTAACTTATCTTCTTCACAAGACAGCATAACAAGACCAATACATAGAAACGTTATATATAAAATTATTTTTTTCATAATTTACTTTTAATTGTTTACTGATATTTTAATTCTGAATCTGGCAATGGAAGAACATACTTTTCAGGACTCATAGTTATAAAAGACCTAGATGATGTAGATTTAGCATTTGGAATTTTCTCTATGTTTCTCCTTTTGTAATAAAAGAAAAGTTGTCCCTCACCAAAAAACTCTCTCATATATTCCTTTTCAATTTCAGCTTGAATATCCACTCCTGATTCTGCATTTACCAATCCTCGATTATATCTTACCGTATTAAGATATTCTAAAGCAGTAATTTCATCCGTTTCTGCTTCAGCTAAAATATAATACATCTCTGTTTTTCGAATTAATGGTTGCATATACCTAAAAGGCATATCTGGCTCTGCAACATCGGCAAATTTGTGAAATGTACGAAAGGTAATTTCTCCACCTTCCGTAGGTTTAATCCAAATGTAATTATATCTATAATCACTTTCATTCGATTCGAACATTTGATCTAATCGTGATTCGTTGTAATACAAAACATCGTTCGCTCTAAGTTCACCTGAAAACATATTATCATATCGGTTGTATAGATTTACATTTTGAGGTCCAAAAATCACCTCTGGTGAAAATGAACGATCCGGATTTCCTCCAGCAGAGGTAATAGCTGAAGGCGATGTCCAAGGGTAAATTGATGATGCCTCATCTATTACAAATTTGGCAGCGGTTTTGGCTGTTTCAATATTCCCTGCATATAAATTAACTCTTGCTTGTAAAGCCTTTACTCCAAAATAATTTAGATGTAATTTTCTATTATTTAAATAGTAACCGTCTGTTATACTTGAATTTCCAAGTATAGGATCATTTTCAAGTAAACTTTCTGCCATATCCAAATCTTTCAGAACTAATTCCATAACTGCTTTAGCCGATAATATTTCTCCATTCTCTGCTTTTGCTTCAGAATAGTATGGAATTGCACTAGATTCCGGGTTTTCACTATAAATAGGGCCAAAAATTCGTAACAAATCAAAGTGTAACATAGCACGCAACCCATAGGCCTCACCTTTAATAATGTTAGATTTTTCTGGATTAAGAACACCATATTTGTCGACATTCGTAATTAAATCATTAAGATTTAAAATCGACACATATGCATTTGTCCAAATACCATCAAAACTACTTCTTAAATCTTCATTAGAATAATTATATCCTACGAAAGGAGCATAGTCGGAATCTGATCTTGCAATAGTATACCTCTGAGCTAAAAGTTCCATGACTCCCATAGTTAACCTCCCTCCATAAAGTGGTTCCGAAGTTATTCTATGATAAACTCCGTTTAATTGATTTTGTATTCCACCTTCGGTTGCATACAATTGTGATTCTAATATTTTATCCTCTGGTGTAACATCTAAATAATCACTACAAGAACTTGAAGTAATCCCAATAAATACCACACCTATTATCTTAATTATATTGTTTTTTATACTATTCTTCATAATCAACATACTTATTAAAATGACGCGTTAATACTAAAAGATACAGAACGAGCAAATGGATAATCAATCCCGCGCTCCGCTAATACTGATGAAACTCTAAAAATGTTATTCATATAAGCATTAAATCGTAATGATTTCATTCCAATAGCCTCCAACCACTTTTTATTACTAGCTCTATAGCCAAAATTAATTGACTCACCTATTAAAACATCTTCATCTTGAACAAAACGTGATGAAATTGGCACTCTTTTAGTGTAGGCATCTACTCTTATATCTCTAAACTGTGCAACATCTCCAGATTGTTGCCACCTTTCGTATAAAGCTCTTCTATCCTGGTTATACAAGACATCCCCATACCTAATGTTCTCAACCTTGTTATACAAAGCATAATTAAACTGCTGTCCCCCAAAACGATATCTTACATTTACTCCCAACGTAAAACCTTTTAAACTAAAATAGTTACTGTAAACACCCTCTAAAGTTGGTCTGGTATTACCAACCACTATTTCATCTTGATAATCATAATCAAAAGTGGTTTGTCCGTTTTTCTTTAAAAAGACTTCTTTTCCGGTAGCAGGGTCTATTCCCATAGAAGGTACCGTCCAAATATCATCAGGACTGTAACCATCCCTATATCTTAATAAATCTCCGCTAGCTATAGCATTTTCATCTAATTCTTGTAATTTATTTCCGAAACCATCATAATTCATTTTTAACGTTGCACCTGTAATTCCGGTACGCCACATAAAATCTTTACTTAAATTATTAATGATTTTATAATTTACGATGGCTTCAAAACCATTTACCTCTAATCGCCCCACATTTAATGGATAACTTACTAATCCAGTAGAAGAAGCCAGACCAACTGCAACAACTAGAGGATCAGTGTTTTTTCTATATAAATTAAAGCGTCCATCAAACCTATTATTGAACATAGCGAAATCTAAACCTAAGTTCATATCGAAAGTCCGCTGCCACTCTAAATCGGCATTTGCAAATTGGCTTAATTCTGTTCCTACTCCTAGGGCGCTTACAGTATTTCCATAGTTATAGACAGATGTAGAAGCTACACTACCTAAATTCTGATTCCCGGTATAACCAAAGGTTTGTTTTAAACGAAGCAGATTAATAATATTTGATTTAAACATCTTCTCTTTATGAATATTCCATCCTAAACCTGCGGACCAGAATGGTGAAAATTGCTCGTTAGACCCAAAAGCCGTAGACCCATCTAAACGGTAATTTAAATCTAGTAAGTATCGTTTATCAAAAGCATAGTTAACAGAAGCCATAATATTATTTCTACGGTATTTTCGTACCGAATAATTAGGCTTAGAATCTGGCCTATAACTAAATGAAAAGCTTGGATTGGCATTTGCACCAACTGGAAAACCTACAACTGTAGTACCATAAACTTCTGAATTTTGCTCCTCTATATCAGCTCGAACATTCGCATTTATACTATGCTTACCATTTATTAAATTATTATACACTAACATCGCGTTAGCCATATAGTTAAAATTATCGTTTTCTGTTTTTGTTAATGTTCCCTTTTCAAAAAAACTAACATCATCAAATGTTGGATCTTCAGGATCTAGGAATACTTCTCTTTCTGAAGAAATCTTTCTCACCTGAAGTCCACCTTGAACTCTTAAATTAGGTGTTAAATCTATTATAATACCCAAGTTATTCTGAATGGAAAAGCTTGTTGTTTCATCTGAATTATTCAGTAATGTTTGGTATAAAGGATTCACTAACCCACTCCCTCTTAATGGATCAGCATCTAAATACCTTGTAATTTCTCCCAAAGCATTATACTTTTTGTAATATGGGTTAGCTCGAGCATAATCACTAAATGATCCATAATTAGATTCCTTAGCCTCGTAACCACTAACATATAATCTATTAGATATGTTTACCTTTCCTCTTCTATAAATTAAATCGACATTACCACCCCAGGTATCTCTTCCAGAGCCTTTCATCACACCTTTTCCATCACGATAATTAAAACCGGCATTAAATCGAAGCGATTCGGAGCCTCCACTTGCCATGACAGAATGTCTTTGAGATACTGCTGTTCTTACAGGCTCATTTAACCAATAGGTGTCCACACCTCTTTTTATATCAGCTAATCTTTGATTATACATACTATCTAAAACTACAGGATTCCCATAAACAGACCACAACCCTGATAGTCTTTCATACTCTAACTTTTCTGAAGAATTCATCAAATTATAATCTGTGAGATCAGGTGTTTCAACAGTAAAATCTCCAGTATAACTTAATTGAATTTGACCTTCTCTTGGCTTAATGGTTTCAACAACTACAACGCCATTTGCTGCTTTAGAACCATACAAAGCTGTAGAAGCAGCATCTTTTAAAATGGTAATGGAAGCCACACGGTTCATATCTAAATCTACAATGGTACGCAGGGTGGTTTCAAAACCATCTAAAATAAATAAAGGACTGTTTGGATCAGCTCCATACTCGTCTCTTAAGTCTTCGTTAGAAATACTCGTTTTTCCTCTTACCTCAATGTTTGGCAGTACATTAGGGTTAGATCCTTGCAGGTTGTTTTCCAATACTATAAAGGAAGGGTCTAATGTTTTTAAACTTTCAATAACATTAACATTACCTATCGCTTTAAGTTCTTCACCAGAAACCGTATTTACAGCTCCCGTGTAGGTATCTTTTTTACGCTCTACGATACCGGTAACCACAACTTCATCTAAAGCTGATATATCTTCAGCTAATTTTATATCAATAGTTTTTTGGCTGCTATAAACAATTTCTTGAGATTTAAAACCTACATAGCTAAATAAAAGAGTTTGTCCTTTTTCAATAACAACTTTATAATTACCATCAAAATCTGTACTTACTCCTTTTTTTGTTTCTTTTACCAAAACAGTTACTCCTGGTAATGGCTGACCTATTTCATCGGTAACAACACCACTAACAAGATTTCCCTGTTGTATTTCTTCAACTGGCACAATTAAATACAGTCCGTTACTTTGCTCTTCTAGTTTAAAGCCAGCACCTATTAAAGATGTTACAATAACTTCTACATCGGTATCTACAAAATCTGCATTAATTATTCTATTAATATCCAGTTCATCATCACTATAAAAGAAATCGATATTAGCCTTATCGCTAACAGTTCTCAAGGCTTCGTGAAGCGTAACCCCATTGAGATTTAGTGTGATTTTTTGTGAAAATGCAAAAGCACCAATATTAAATAATATTATAAACAAGTAGATTGATCGCCTCATAAAGCTTAAAATTTGCGGCATGAATCGCCTGAGAAGAAAATACCCTTCCCTTGAAAAGTTTTTTTTCATACATTTACGTGTTAAATTGGTTAATTATTTTTAGTCACTTAGTTAATCAACAGCATTTTACAACCGATTGATACTACCAATATCAATCGGTTTTTGTACTGTTATTTTTTCAAAATTTTCACTTCTATAGTTTTATTATCATTTTTATATGCCTTGTAATCAATACGAGCTGTTTTTGCAATCATATCCATTAAACTTCTTAATTCATTATCCTTTCTTGCCACACCAGTAAAGACAACCGTTTTGGTTTTATTATCTTCAAAATCGACTTCAAAATCATACCATCTGCCTAATTTTTTAAGTATGTTTTCCAGTGACTCATGTTCAAAATAAAATTTACCATCTTTCCATGATGTGTAATTTCTAACACTTACATTTTTGGTTAACATAATGCTATTGCTTCCTTTTTTATAATACCCTTGTTGATTAGGTGCTAATACCATTGTTCCTGCATTCTCTGATGTTAATTCCACTTTACCTTCTACAAGCGTTGTGGCAAAAAAATCATCATCTTCATATGCACTTACATTAAATGATGTTCCTAAAACCGTAACATTTAAAGTATTAGTTTTCACTATAAACTTCTTATCACTCTTAACCACATCAAAATAGGCCTCGCCAGATAATTCAACCTCCCTTGTATTTCCTGTAAAAGATTCAGGATATTTAATTGATGATGCCGAGTTAACCCAAACTTTTGTCCCATCGGGCAACACCACGCTATAAATACCTCCATGTGGTACATGCAGCGTATTAAAACCTACCGATGCTGATGCTGTATTGTTATACTCTTTATATTCCAGAACATTTTCTTTATTTTCAATAAAGCGTCCTCCTTTAGATTGAATGGTCTCATTTTTATGTGCATCCAAAACCACTTCACTTCCATCGGCTAAAATTAAAACGGCCTTTGAATAGCCAGGTTTAATTTCACTCAAGACTTGCTGGGTAACAATTTGCTCTTGTTCGTGAGTACGGTACTGCCAATAAAAAGTTACTGATAAAAGAACAACCAACACGGCTGCATACTTTAATACGTTTTTAATTTTCTTAACCCTGTTAGATTTTTTAATTTTTTGTTGTAGTTGATTGAATTTTTTATCGGTTCTTATAGACTGATAAAATTTATATTTATCGTTCAGCTTTTTCTGATCGACAATTTCTTGATATAATTTGGAAGCTTCTTCATTTTGCAACCAATGATCAAGTTCTGCTTTTTCAGCCAATTCTATAGTTCCCATAATGGATTTACTAATCAGCTCTGCAATCCTATATTTTGAATACAATTTTTTGCTCATATTTATATTACTAAAACATTATGTATTTATTAAAAACACATTGTTTTTATAATAAGAGTAAAATAAATACAGAATGGGTGGAAAAAAATTTTAAAAAAATTGTGATTTTAACAAAATCGATAAATAAACCACGACAAAAGGCTGGTCTTTAAGGCTTCTTTTAAGAAGCTCTATAGCCCGTGATCTCTGAGATTTTACGGTATTTACAGTAATATCCATTTCAATTGCAATATCTTTATATTTCATACCATCAATACAAGACATTTTGAATACTTTTTTACATTTTTCTGGCAATTCTTCAACAGCTTTCATTAAAATTGCATGGGCTTCTTCTTCAATTATAAACTGTTCTTCCTGAGATATAGATTCGTAATTTACCGTTTCTAAAGATATTTCTTTATAGTTGTTTCTAAGAAAGGCATAGCATCGGTTTTTAACCATGGTGTACAGATAGGACTTTAAATCTTTAATATCCTGAAGTTCCTTCCTTTTTTCCCATAAATACATCATACATTCCTCTACAACTTCCTCTGCTACAAATTGATCTTTTACATATTTTAAACCAAAAGAAAGTAAACGAGGGTATAGAGAATAGTATATTTCTCTGAATGATTTTGCTGTAATTTCTGTATTTTCAGCTATCAACTTGAATTAATTTAACTATTTACGGATTTTATTAATAATTTGATAAATATAATTTTTCTTTTATTAAAACAAAGACCTTCCTTAACATTTCTAGACATTTAATAAACATAAACTTCAAGCTATTTAAACACCAAAATTTCCCACTAGTCATATTCATTCTTGGAAATTTATTTAAATAAAAACCATCTCATTGTAAAGTAATAATGTAACCTATATATAAATGGTAAATCCGAAAGAATACTCTTCACCAAAATTTAATTTTATCACACAATTAAAAAACAACCAATATTGGATGCAACAACTTAAAACACCCCTAAAACCCATCAAAATGGCATTTTTGACTACAATTGTCATCTACACCACCCCTAATTTTATTTTGTGATATTTTTTTATCACAAATGTATCACATAAAATATCACAAATATTTATTAGCTAAATTTCTACCATTTAAGGGTGGAAAGTTTAGGTTTATATGTTTTCAAAAAGACATATCGACTTAGTGCATCGTCATTTAAAAGAAACTCCTGAAGAAGATTAAAATTAAATTTTTCCTTTTCAGAATATGCATCTATAAAAGTGTAAGAATGTGGCAAATATTTGTTTTCATCATTTCTAACTTTTATAATATCCTGCAATATTTTATCAAACTCCCTAACTAAATTGTCAGGCATATGGCCTTCTACCTTCTTTAATGTTGAAATATATCTATTCAACTCATCTTTTGATTCCGTTTTCTTTTTATCAGCCTTCTTAGTATACATCCATACAATCAACTGCATAAAGTCCTGTGAAAACAAAAAAGTTTCTACTTTTTCACCAACAACTTCCTTTTTACAGTAATCACCACTATAAATATTTTCAAGCAGTTCTCTTAAATATTTGGAAACCGTTAGATTTTTCTTAGCTGCTTCGGATTTTATGGTATCTTTTAATTCCTGAGATAATCTTAGGTTTACTGATGGGTCACTGTTTTTTACTGGGTGTTTTTTACTCATGTGATGTTTGGGCGTTTTATAGATTTATTTAAAAGTGGTTATTTAAAATGTTGCTTCCATGGTTAACTTTAATTGGTCTCTAATGGCACATTAAACACTTGTGTTAACAGGACAAACTCTGCTTCGCTTCTTGCCTGCTCTTTTAGTTCTTCAATATACTGCTTTCTTGCATCCTGAGCTTTAGACGTCTTAGTTTCTTTTAACTTAAATTCTAATTTATCAGAGTCTTTATTAACATTCGGAATCAACACACGTTTTACTTCTTCCAGTGTTTCCTCCAGGGCTTTATTTTCAGAAACCAACACCTGCTTTACTTCCGGTTTATTATTTACTTTTTTACCAAACCGCTCTTTAAGCTCTTCTAAATGCTGCTGTGTGATATGTAACTGTTGTACAAATCCATTATACTGATCCTTACTCACATCAGGTATGTCCATTTTCACGTACTCTACATAATAATTGTAAATACGAACAAACCCTTGAACATAGGTTGTATAGCGATCGATTAAAAACTTAACCTTTGTCTTAGGTTCGGTCTCAATCAGTTCCAAGAGGGTGTATATGTTATTATCTAAAAGGAATGATTTAGGGAATACATGAACACTAACCGGTTGTTGGTCTACTAAATAATTGTGTCCATTTTTCTCAAAAAGCAACATCCTATTAGCATGACTTAACAACACCGGTGTCGTTTCGCCAGCCATCTCTAATAATCCTAAAGGCAAGTAATACACCGAAGCGCAAAACAAATTACTTAGAAGTTCTAATTGTATATCTTCATATGATTTCATAAGGGGCTAACTTTTTAGTAATTCTGAAAAATCTTTTGGTAATTCGGCATCAATATCTCTTAAGTATTTCTCTAAAGCATCCATAGTATTATGACCTGTAATTTGCATTAATTTACTTTTAGCTTCATTGGGTGAAGACTCCTTTACCAAGGCTCTGTATAACTTCGTTATAAAGGTATGTCTGAAACTATACATGCTATGCTCTGAATCTAGGTCAAAGGTATCCTTGACGATCTTTTTAAAACGCTTTGAAAAGTAATTACGTTTACTGTCATCACCTAAATGCCACTCTCCCCCTATGCCTTGTGGTGTAAACAAACTGTCTTCCTTGTTAAATTTGCTTAAGTCGGGTAATTCTTGAAATAAAATCTCTGGAATAATTTTAGTCTTTAAGGCTTTATTCTTAGCTTCAAAGGTGACTGTTTTATGTTTCAAGTCTATATCACCTACTTTTAAACGACAAATCTCAATTGGTCTTAACAAGCCATAGGCCACAAACTTTACAAACAACAAAAGTGTTGGATCCTGCTCTTCCATATGCTTAAAGATATCCTCTTGAAGCTCTTTGTTATAGGTTTTATTGCGTTTGGGTTGTGTTTTTAATGCTTTTATATTCTTAATAAAGTTTTGGCTAACAATATCATTATCCTCTAAGGTTTGATATAAGCTACTTAAACTGGCTCTGTAGTTGTTTCTATTTCTGGCTGAAGAATTGGTTAGTATATGATTCAAAAACTCTAAAATAAGCTTTCTATCAACTTCACGGATGAATGTAATCTTTGGGTGATTATCTTTTAACCATTCACAGAAAACTTTAATATGGCTTTTATACGACCTAATACTACTTTCTTTAAGAGACTGTTTTTTTTAAGTCATATCAAATACACAAGCTTCTTCTATACACTTTACTTTGTCAACGACTTCCTCTGATTGTTCTGACTTTAGCTCAACTTTGGGTGTGATTTTAATTTCAGGAGTCTCCGTGGTGTTATCTGTACGCTGTTTTGCCGTTTCTTTTTTAAAAAGTTCGACATTATCAGCATAAGGATTGTAGCCTCTTTTAAGTAATTTAAATAGAATTTGACTGTAAACAGTCAAAATTGCCATACGCTCTTCTTTGGTTTGATACCGATTCGCATTGGCATAGATTGGAGATTGACGTTTTAAGGTATTCGTCTTCGGATCCCGGTAAGAAAAATAGACATACCAACGTTTCTTTAAATTACCACTGGCTGTGTAGATTTTGGGCTTGGAAAATTGTTTTTGCACAGATAAATCGTATTCGTTTCCGTATTCACTTTCGTATTCACCTTGCAATATATCAGAAATATTGGACATAAAAAAAACGGTTTGGTGACACCAAACCGTTGATTTTACTGCCTTTCGGCTTCGTAGCGGGAACAGGACTCGAACCTGTGACCTTCGGGTTATGAGCCCGACGAGCTACCTACTGCTCTATCCCGCGATATTGTGGTGCAAATATACAATCCTTTTTAAGTTCTGCAAACTTATATTTGAAAAATATTTTAATTAAATTTTAGTAGCCTGAAAGTCAATTAAATCTGAATTAAAAAAATTTAATTTCACCTGTATTGGCTGGCAACAAACCTCGCAATCTTCAATATATTGCTGATTTGAAACACTACTATCAAGTAACATTGAGATATGTTCCCAGCAATACGGACAAATAAAAAAATGTTCAACCATAATATAAGTTACAAAAAAAGTCAGCACCAAGGCTGACTTCTTAAAACTATAATTAATTTAAACAAAAACTTACTATTCTTTTTCAATATCCATTGTTGCGGTCGAATTTTGTAAATCTAAATACATAAGACCTGGAGGATTGTTTCCTGAAACTGTAACGTACTCTCTATTTAAATTGTTATCACTAACCATTAACGTAGTTAACTTTGGAAGATTCATAAACTCTAAAGGCAAATCTCCGGTTAATTTATTTGTTGATAACACTAACTCTTCTAAGTTTCTTAATTGAGCCATTTCTGCTGGAATTTCGCCTTCAAGCTTGTTATCCATTAAACTCAATTTTTCTAATTTCGTTAAAGCTGCAATTTCAGTTGGAATGGTTCCTATAATAAAGTTACTTCCCATTAGTAACTCTTTTAAATTGGTTAATCCCATAATGGCCTGTGGAATTGTTCCTGAAAACTTGTTGCTGTATATTTTTAAAGACTCTAACTTTTTTAACTGCCCTAATTCTTCAGGAATAGAACCTTCAAAACCATTCATAAACAATTCTAAAGATGTTAATTCCTGTAAATTTTTAATTGAAGAAGGCAGAGTTCCTGTTAATTTATTGAATCCTAAATTCAATTTTTTCAAATTCACCAAGTTTCCAATTTCAGCTGGTAATACCCCCTGAAGGTTGTTAAACTGTAAGTTTACTTCAACAACTTTATCATCTTGTACTTTTACACCATACCATTTTTCAACAGCAGTGTTTAAATCCCAAGTGGAATTCCATTGACTACCATTTGTAGCATTATAAATGGCCACTAAAGCCTCTTTTTCTCCTGGTGATACCTTTGCGAATGCAAAAGCTGATACGAAAAGTGTTAGAACTAAAATGTAATGTTTTTTCATGGTCGAATTGATTTGGGATTAATTCTTACACGAATATACACAACAATTAGACTAAAAACATATTTATTCGATGAAATGCATTAAATTTTAACAAATAGTCTATTCAAAGGCTTCTATCTCAAAATGAATAGCTTCCCACTGCTCCATTAAGCTATCTAAATTGTTCTTTAGCTTTTCATAATCGTCAAAGAAATTAGGTTTAGATGTGACCTCTTCATAATTAATTAGAAGCTCTGCATCAATAACTTTAATCTTACGTTCTATATCGTTAATTTTGGCTTCAACGTTACTTAATTTATTGTTTAAGGATTTTAATTTTTTCTGATCTTCGTAAGATTGTTGTTTTGTTTCCTTAGGTGTTTCTTTTACAACTGTACGTTTTTCTACTTCACGAAGATTTTCAACATTACGTTGTTCAAGGTAAAAATCGATATCGCCTAAATATTCTTTTAATTTATGATCTTTAAATTCATAAACGCGATCTGTTAAACCTTGAAGAAAATCACGGTCGTGAGATACCAGAATTAAAGTTCCTTCAAAACGCTTTAACGCTTCTTTTAATACATTTTTCGATTTAATATCCAAGTGGTTGGTGGGCTCATCCATAACCAACACGTTAAACGGCTGTAACATTAATTTTGCCAAAGCTAAACGGTTACGCTCCCCACCTGAAAGTACACGAACATATTTATCAACTTCATCGCCTCTGAATAAAAACGATCCTAAAATATCACGGACTTTACTACGGTTGGTTTCATTAGCAGCATCAATCATCGTATCATGAATGGTTTTATTGCCATCTAAATACTCCGCCTGATTTTGTGCAAAATATCCAATCTGTACATTATGCCCAAGTTTTAAACTTCCTTCGTGCTTAATATCGCCGACAATAATTTTAGCTAAAGTCGATTTCCCTTGTCCGTTTTGCCCAACAAAAGCCGTTTTGCTATCGCGCTCTATCATTAAATCTACTTCACGCAACACTTCATTATTCCCATAACTTTTAGAAATCTTATCGGTCTCTACAACTACTTTTCCAGGTGTTACAGATACTGGGAAATTTAAGGTCATTACGCTGTTATCATCTTCATCAACCTCAATTCGCTCTATTTTATCCAGCTTTTTAATAAGCGATTGCGCCATAGTTGCCTTTGAAGCTTTGGCGCGGAATTTCTCAATAAGTTTCTCGGTTTGTTCGATTTGTTTCTGTTGATTTTTTTGAGAAGCCAATTGTTGTGTTCTTAGTTCCTCACGAAGCACCAAATATTTTGAATACGGTTTCGGATAATCGTAAATACGTCCCAATGAAATCTCAATAGTTCGATTCGTTACATTATCTAAAAACATTTTATCGTGCGAAACGATGGCCACAGCTCCAGAATACGATTTTAAAAACCCTTCTAACCAGATAATAGATTCGATATCCAAGTGGTTGGTAGGCTCATCGAGCAATAAAATATCATTACTTTGAAGCAATAACTTAGCCAATTCTATACGCATACGCCATCCTCCGGAAAAGGTATCGGTAAGTTTATTAAAGTCTTCGCGTTTAAATCCTAAGCCCTGAAGAATCTTTTCGGTTTCTCCCTGATAATTGTAACCTCCAAGTATTTCGTATTGATGTTGCAGATCGTTAATATCGACCATTAACTGATGGTAAGCATCACTTTCATAATCGGTACGTTCGGCTAATTCAGCATTCACCTGTTCCATTTGAGCTTCTAACTCCTTTATTTCGGTGAAAGCCTGATAAGACTCCTCTAAAACAGTACGACCAAGAATAAAATCGATATCCTGTTTCAAGAATCCTATTTTTAAATCTTTATCGGAAGCAATTTGCCCCGTATCTGGTTCTAATTCTCGAGCTAAAATTTTAAGCATGGTCGATTTACCTGCTCCATTTTTACCAATAAGTCCTACCCGATCGCCACCAACCAGTTTAAACGTTATATCTTCAAACAGGTATTCGCCTTGAAACGAAATCGATAAATTATGAATGTTTAGCATAGAATTGTAACTTATATCACAGAACCGTAAAGTTTAAAAAATTATATTTGTTCTGAAAGATTAAGAATGCAAAAGTACATTAAATAATATGTTTTCAAAAGGCTCAAAACTATATAGTATATTCACCGGAACTTGCCCGAAGTGCCATGAAGAATCGATGTTTAAAAACAAAAATCCCTATGTACTTTCTGAAGCTTTAGATATGCATGAAACCTGCAGTAATTGCGGTACGAAATATAAAATAGAACCGTCATTCTTTTACGGCTCCATGTACGTAAGTTATGCTGTTGGTATCGCTTTTGCCGTTGCGGCTTTTGTAATTTCTTATTTTGTATTTAATGCAGGCTTAAACGCCATGTTTATTTCTATTGTAGCAACTCTTATTGTTTTTATGCCCGTTATTTTAAGACTTTCAAGAAATATCTGGATTAACTTTTTCATCCATTACGATAAGTCATTTGCGAAACCTAAGAAGTAATTACTGAAAGCGTTTTATATCAATTTCAGACTCTAATGGTAATTCATTTTCAATAAAATCATATAACTGACTGGCTACATACGGCCCAATCATTACACCTCGCGTACCTAATCCATTAAGTACGTACATGTTTCTGTAATCTGCATGATGTCCTACTAATGGTCTGCGGTCCTTAACTGTTGGGCGCACGCCTGCCACCTGATTTACTATTGTAAATGGGCAATTAATTATTTTCTGAAGTTTTGCTGAAAGTTCTTCCTTCGCTACTTCTGAAGGTTGATTTGTTAAGTCCTTCCATTCGTAAGTAGCGCCAACAATATAATTATCATCACCTAAAGGAATTAAAAATGCTCCTGCTTTAAGTACATAGTCAATTTTTAATTCTGGTGCATGAATAATTAACAGTTCTCCTTTAGCAGGATTTAACGGTAGATTATTAAAAAACGGATTATCCTTAATACCGAAACCTTCGGCAAATACTATATGTTTCGCTTTAATATCACGATATTCTATACCATTATTTTCAAATTTCAATTCATCATAATCAAACAGAGTTTCATTGAGTTGATTATTTTTTTGTAATTCATTTTTATAAGCCTCTATCAAGGTTCTTACATCAATACGACCAGTTTCTAAAACCTCCCCAAAACCAAAAGGTGCCTCTACGGCTTCATTGGTGTTTTTAACTATTTGTGTCGATAAATATTTTGATAGTATTGGTTTATCTGACGCTGTAAACCAATGGTTCTGTTCTTCAAGCGAGGCAAATTTTCGGTAAACGGGCAGTTTATAATCCAATTTTACGCCTAATTCCTGTTCCAAACGTTCGTACATAGGTAAGGCTTGTTCCAACTGTTCCTGACATTTCCAAACGGGTGTAAAACGTTTTAACACCACCGGATTATATAATCCACCGGCCACAGTTGACGATAACTGTGAGGCATTATCGAACACCACAAAACTTTTATTATTCGCTCTTAATTGCTCGCAAAAACTAATACCTGCGAGCCCAATACCTACAACTATATAATCAACTTGAATCATACTGCGAAGATAAAAAATAAAAAAGCCAGCTTAATTAAGCTGGCTTTTTTATTTTTTCATGAAAATCATAATTAGTATGTCCACATATCTAACTCGAAATCACGAATTTTTTCTTTAATCCTTTCAGATTCCAATAGCTGCATCAATGCATTATCGGTTACATAATCTGTAATTGCTCTATCCTGCTGTACGTTTTCTTCTTTATAAATCATGGCATTGAAACGACGGGAGTTTAACACGTGATCGAAAGAGAATGGCATTGAGCTATTCTTATTATTAAACGATTTTGCTTCATGCAGTACTTCGCGAGCATCCGGGAAAAACACCCAAAATAACTCAACTAAATCTGGTGTCTCAGAGTCTATAAAGTTAACGTCCGGAGCTACAGGAGCAATACCTAATAAACGGTATTTTAACTCAGCCTGACGCTTATCGAAATACCAAAGACCTTTAATACGGTACTCTACAATATCGGCAGCAGTAAGATCGCGTCTGTCGATATATTCTGCAGATAATTGTTCACCGGCATTAATTTGCTCGATACCTAACTCTGTAGTATCAACCTTTGCTAAAGCCGCTTGAATATCATCAAGGGTACGTTTGGTTTTAAAGTATGAATCGTCGTAGATGTTTTTTATCTTCCCATTTTTAATGTTCTTCATAAGCACATCATACAATGAACGTCTGTCGCTACCAATATTATTAGTATCTATCGGGTAATATAAAGGAAAGTTAGCACGCTCGTCAAGAACGATTCTCTCCCAAACCATTTTAGAATACAAAATATCTCTGTCGTCTACATAACCATACTCTAACGGTTTGTCATTATCAATAGCTATTTGAGCTTCTGTTCTCACACCAATCTCATCAGGGCTCTTTGCATTAAGAATGTTAGCCTGAGCAAACACACCTGATACAGTAAAAACAGTTGTAACGGTTAATAAAAAACTTTTTAAATTCATGTGCTTTGGTTTTATTTTTCTGTAGTTGAACTTCAACTAGGCTCTCTGTAATTTATATCATATCCATATCTAAATATGGATATGATATGATATTTTAACTATTAGTTAGTAAGCTCAATAATAACTGGCGATACTTTCTTAAGAATCACACTAACACCACTAGCCTGAGCCTCGATGTCAAAGATTTGAACATCTGAACCACGTTTCGCTTTTAATAAAGCAGACTTAGCTCGGCTATCTAGTTTATTTCCACTTACATTAATTGTAGGTTGTCCTGGAACTTTAAATTTAAATCCTGTTACACGTAATGGTAATTCGAAATCGAAATCGTCGAATTTAGCACCAACAGTAGAAATCTCTAAAGACTGACGTTGCATTTTAATAGCTCCATCTTCACCTCTAACTGTACCGGTTGGCTTAGGTAAATCTTTAATTCTGAATGTTGCTCTGTCTCCTACTGGTTTTCCATCAGGTAATTTACCTGTTACATTTATAGTAACTTCTCTACCTTGAATTCTAGTCGCATCCATAACATACTTACTTCCACTTACACGGCTTAAACCTTGAGCTGAAGCAGTTACATTATTATCGGCAATACCAGCGAATGAAATCGTCATTGGGTTTTTAACACCACGGTAAACAACATTCATTTTGTCTGCTGAAATAGTAGCCGAATTTGGTTTAGAAATTGTAGCAAACGTTTGACTTACTTCAACAGGAACTTCTTCACCATCCTGATTAAAAATTAATTTACCTTCAATTTTATGCTCACCTGGTCTACCAGTTCCTACTTTTAATTTTACACGACCTTCTTCAATAACATACTGGTCTTCAGTTAACTTCACACCATCTAATGTTAATTCTACTTTATTTGGTTTTGTTGTACCATCTTTACGTCCTAAAACGATTGCTCCATCAAACGTCTCACCGTTAAAGTAGGCTGATTTAGTAGTTTCCAATAATGTGGTATAATTTGTCATAGACACTTCTCTAGCCAATGTTCCTTGCATCATTTTTGCTAGAATCTCTGATCCTACAGTTTTAACATCAGATTGTAACTGTGTCATTTTAGTTAAAGATGCCACTAAAGGGAATCCTTTGTAGTGGTAATCTAACCAATCTACTTTCTGATTTGAACGGTTGATTACAGGCTCTGTGCTGAATTTTTCGTTAACATCTGCAACAACTGAAGCCATTGCCGGATTATCTCCTAAGATTTCAACAACACCACTACGGAAAGTTTCCAATTGTTTTAAAAACTCTTCGCCTTCTGGTTTTAATTTATCGCCTTTAAAGAAATTATTGTCAAGGTAATCACCTTTGTCCATAATTTCATAATCGGTTGGATCATCAACTGTAGCTGACATTTTAGATTTTAAATCTGCTAAATAATCATTAAGATTTTTAGATAACACTCGAATTTGCTCAGCTTTATCTAATAAAGGCTTGTATTTCTCTGTTTGTTCTTCAGCTTTTAACTTTAATCCGTCAAAAAACGCCAGGTTTCTTTCATCGGCTGCACTGTTTGACTCTGTTAAACGCTCGTTCATTAATCCGAAGGCTGAAAGCACTTCTTTCGACATATTTAATGCTAACATCGCAATGAAGATTAAATACATCAGATTAATCATTTTCTGTCTGGGTGATAAGTTTCCTCCTGCCATAACTAATTAGGTTTTTGGTTAATAATAATTAGATGACCCTAATTAGTTTTTGTTCATAGCAGATAACATACCGCCATATACTCCATTTAATGAAGATAAGTTTGAAGCTAAAGACTGCATTTGCTCTTTTAACTTCACAGCATTTTCAACTTGCTCTTGGTTGATTGAAGCTTGTTTGCTTGCGCTTTCTAATTGTACTTTATATAAGCTGTTTAAAGACTCCATTTGAGCAGCAGCTAAAGATAACTCTTCACTGTATTTTTTAGAAGCTTCAATACCGTTTGCTCCAGATGACATAGATTTAGCAGCACCTTCGAAATTTTTGATACTTTCTCCTAAGCTTGTCATTAATTCACCATCAATTTTAGCTTCTTTTAATAATTCGTCTAATTTTTTAGATAATAAACCTGATGGTTCTGTTTCTTCTTTACGATCTCTTTTCACAGCCTTACCTCCAGCTAATTCTGGATAAACTAAAGACCAATCTAAATCACTTTCTACTGGTTCGAAAGCTGATAACGCGAAAATAATTGCTTCGGTAACAAGACCTAATGTTAACATTAAGTTACCTGTAAGTGGACCAAACTCCATGTGAGTAATTTTGAATAGTGCCCCAATAATTACAATTGCTGCTCCTAATCCGTAAGCCATATTCATGAACTTTTTACTTGCTTTTGACTGTGCCATAATTCTGATTTTTTAGTTAAGTAATAAATTACTTAAGTAGGTTAATTAATAGGTTGTTATTTTGTTTATGATTTAGTTAATTAAGATTTTCTGGTTTTAGCGTCTTACTTTCCGGTTACTTGTGTCCCCATGTAATCCTGAACAGTTCTGAAACCAATATAACTTCTTGCAGAATCTGCATATTCGAAATCTCTTGAACTTACTTGTAAATAGTATGCAACATCTTTCCAAGAACCACCACGTACAACTTTACGCTGGTTGTTATAATCGTTAACGTTAGGGTTGATTGTAGATGTGTATTCGTAAGACGAAGGATCGTAAGATGCATTTACCCATTCTGCTACGTTACCTGCCATATTATATAAGTTATAATCGTTAGGCTCATAAGATTTTGCCTCTACAGTATATAATGCCTGATCTGCAGCGTAATCTCCACGTACTGGCTTAAAGTTTGCCATAAAACATCCTCTATCACTCTTAGTGTAAGGACCTCCCCAAGGATACGTTGCAGCTTGCAAACCTCCACGAGCAGCGTATTCCCACTCAGCTTCAGAAGGTAATCTAAAACGGTTTACCATTTGTGCACCTCTATCTTTTTGATATCCATTTTTATTGATTGTTCTCCACTCACAAAAAGCTTTAGCCTGTTTCCAAGTTACACCTACTACAGGATATTCACTATAAGCATCGTGCCAGAAATAATCGTTATGCATTGGCTCATTATAAGAGTAAGCGAAATCTCTAATCCAAACAGTTGTATCTGGGTATACTTCAATTTCTTCCTTTTTAATAACATCGCTACGTTTTACTCCTCTGGCTTTAGCAGCTTCCTGGATATCCATATAATTGTATTGGAATTTAAATTTCTTAACATTCCAAGTACGTTGACCATTATACGACTCTTCCATTGGCAAATACATAGTATCCATAACCTCAGCATAGAATTCGTCTGGATATTCAGCAGTATCATAAACTAAATCGATGTCTTTGTTTAATTTACGACCTTCATATCCTGTTGGACCTAATCCGGTATAGTTTTCGAACATATATTTTTCGTAAACTGTCATATTAGCAGTATCTGCATCTTTAAACGCATACTCTCCAATACCACCATCGCCAGGTACTTTACCAACCTCGTCAGCCAGAATAGCAAGTTTAGTTCTTACTATCGAATCTCTAACCCAATTTACAAATTGGCGATATTCGCTGTTAGTAATTTCAGTAGCGTCCATGTAGAAAGCACGTACTGTAACGGTTTTAGCAGGAGCATCCTGTACACCAGCCAAATCATCGTCGGCTTTACCCATAATAAATGAACCACCCGGTATTAATTCCATTCCATATGGCTTTTCCGGATGCCATTTTTTCCCTTGTACACCTACTAGTTCACCCTTATCGTTAGAGCCACAACTAGCAAGCAAAGTCATTACTGCGGTTAATAATATAAACTTCTTCATATCCATAGAAAACTCGAGGTTAATTATTTAAGCTTTGTTATTGAGAGCGTAAACATATTTATATATTTTTTAAAAAACAACTTTTTAAAGGAAAAAAATACGTTTCATCGTGAAAAAAAGGCATTTTATCGATAAAACACAACCTTTAAGCGGTAACAAATGTTAAATACTATTCTTTTGGAACGCCTTATACCAACGTTCAGGTACTTTATTTTGGCAAGCATCTATATAATCTTGGTGCATGCAAGGTAATAACGTATGTCTTTTTAATTTATTATTAACATTTGATAAAAAAGGAATCTCAATCCACCATCTACCGGTCTTTATACTTTTATAAAACACCAATTCCTGATCTTCTACCAAGGAAATAAATTTTTGATAAGAGGCATCATCCGAAAAATCTTCATCATTCACACGACAATTTACACCTTCAATAAAATACCATAGCATTTGCGACATAAGCATAGAAGTCATGTCATCATCTTTAGATGGTTTATATTCATAAATACCAAATGAAGATACTTTATTACTTATACCTGCATATCTGGCCATAGCACAAATCTCCTTGCCATCTAATCCGTTTGGTGAAAATTTTTGTTTTAAACTCACTTCAGAGCCACGTACAGAAGTTAAATCTATACTAACCATGTTAGCATCTCGCATTACAGGCTCGACAATAGTTACATTATTAGATACCTCACCTAACCTGTATGCCTCAAAATACAGATTATCCATTAAATCTTTTTCTTCCTGAGAATTAAAATAGGTTTGATAGCCTATTGTTGCGTAGTTAAATAAATTATAGGGTTCATCTAAAATAATCTTCCCCATAAAACTATTATTCTTGATAGGTTTTGATGAATCTCCCAAATCGAACCTACAATCGACATTTACCAGATTAACCATGGGCTGAATGTTATCGTAAGCACGATAGACTGCGTAGGTTAAATCCTGTGTCCCACCTATAATAACCGGAATTATATTCTGTTTGATAAGCTCTCTAACAGTAGATTTTAAAGCAAAGTAGGTATCTTCAACCGTCTCACCGCCTTGAATATCTCCTAGATCGGCTACCGTTGTACTCCAACTTCCTGGAAATAGACTGTAAAACGTTTTTCGAACTTCGTTAAGCTGAAACGTTTCACCTATATAATTGATATCATTTCTATTTTCTAAAACACCGAAAACAGCAATATCTACATCTTCTAAATCAGGAAAACCCCATTTAATGGAATGAATTTTAATTTTTTTTCCTAAAGCTTGAGCCGAAAGCAACTCGTTATGAGCTAAAACCAAATCTGAAACAGGCGAGAAAAAATTAAAGGTCATAAGGGGCTGATAGTTTATTGATTAGTTTACTTACAAATATCATTAGAATAAATGAGTTATTATACATTGTAAACATAAAAATAAACTAGCAATAATTATAATTTCCTAATTTAAGAAATCAATAATTACCATTTACGCAACCTTAAACTACTTCTTTTTAGCTGTTGTTTTCTTTGTTGTGGCTTTCTTAGCGGTCTTTTTCTTAGGTGTTTTGGCTTCAATTAACGCTTTTGCTTCTTCTAAAGTCATTTTAGCTGCATCAACCGTTTTATCCAGCTCAACCTTAATTTTACCTTTTATAACATTATGTCTTCCCCAACGTGCTTTTTCAACTTTAATTCCTTCTTCTTCCCAGTTATGCACCACCTTATCAATATCTTTCTGAATTTTAGTTTCGATAAGTTCTACAATGTCTGAATCGGATAAGTTATCCCAGTCGTATTTTTTATTCACATTGATAAACATATTGTTCCACTTAATAAATGGCCCAAAACGTCCTTTACCTTTTTGTACCGGTAATTCTTTGTAGTGATATATAGGAGCGTCGGCTTCCTGCTTTTCTTTAATTAACGCAATAGCATCTTCCAGCTCAACACTTAACGGATCCTGACCTTTTGGAAGTGAAACAAACTCTGAACCAAATTTCACATAAGGACCAAAACGCCCGTTGTTAACTTCAATCGTTTCTCCTTCATAAGTTCCTAAAGCTTTTGGAAGTTGAAATAAGTCCATCGCCTCTTCAAATGTGATGGTATTCAATTGCTGATCCGGACTTAAACTTGCGAATTGTGGTTTCTCGTCGTCTTCTGGTGTTCCTATTTGAACCATTGGTCCAAACTTCCCTAAACGCACACTCACCTGTTTACCCGTTGCAGGATCTACACCAAGAATACGTTCTCCTGATTCTCTATCGGCATTTTCCTGAACATCCTGAACCTGCGGATGAAAATCTTTATAGAAGTCTTTCATCATTTTAGACCAGTCTACTTTACCCTCAGCGATTTCATCAAAATCTTCCTCAACCTTAGCCGTGAAGTTATAATCTAATATCGATTCAAAATGATTCACCAAAAAGTCGGTTACAATCATACCAATATCGGTTGGCACTAACTTTCCTTTATCTGAACCTACTTTCTCTGATAATACTTTCGATTTTACAGCACCTCCTTTTAAAGTTAACTGCGTATAATCGCGCTCGGCACCATCAACCGTTCCTTTTTCAACATAATTACGATTTTGGATGGTTGAAATAGTCGGTGCATAGGTAGACGGACGACCAATACCTAACTCTTCCAGTTTCTTAACAAGAGAGGCTTCTGTATATCGTGCTGGCGGACGTGAATAACGCTCGGTTGCAGTTATATAATTATTTAGCAATGTTTCATTTACTTTCATTGCCGGTAACATACCTTCTTGCTCTACATCTTCGTCATCAGTTCCTTCTAAATATACTTTTAAGAAACCATCAAAAGTAATAACCTCTCCACTAGCTGTGAATAATTCCTTATGTGTAGATGCGCTTACTTTTACATTAGTACGTTCTAACTCTGCTTCACTCATTTGTGATGCAATAGCACGTTTCCAGATTAAATCATACAAACGAGCCTGATCGCGATCTAAATCAACTGAATGTGTAGCAAAACTTGTTGGCCTGATCGCCTCGTGCGCTTCTTGAGCTCCTTTGGTTTTTCCAACATAATTTCTTGGCTTACTATATTTAGAACCGTAAGCTTTCTCGATCTCAGCTTGTGCTCCCTGACGTGCTTCATCAGATAAGTTAACACTATCTGTTCTCATATAAGTAATTAACCCCGACTCATACAAGCGCTGAGCCAAAGTCATGGTTTTACTTACCGAAAAATATAATTTACGTGATGCCTCTTGTTGTAATGTAGAGGTTGTAAATGGCGCTGCCGGCGATTTTTTAGCAGGTTTTTTATCTAATTCAGCAACTTTAAAATCGGCAGTGGCATTAGATTCTAAAAAAGCATAAGCTTCTTCTTTGGTATCAAAATTCTTTGGAAGTTTAGCTTTGAATACTTGTCCGTTTTCATTTGAAAACTCAGCATCAATTCTGTAAGACGCCTCAGGAGTGAAACCCTGAATTTCACGCTCGCGCTCAACAATTAAACGTACCGAAACCGACTGCACACGACCTGCCGACAACCCGCCTTTAACTTTGCGCCAAAGTACCGGAGACAATTCGTAACCTACAATACGATCTAATATACGACGCGCCTGTTGTGCATCAACCAAATCATAATCAATACCTCTTGGGTTTTCAATCGCTTTTTGAATTGCTGTTTTAGTAATCTCATGAAAAACAATGCGTTTTGTTTTTTCTTTATCCAATTTCAAAGTTTCCGCCAAGTGCCATGCAATAGCCTCTCCCTCGCGGTCCTCATCACTTGCCAACCAAACCATTTCGGCATTCTTAGCTAAGTCCTTCAGTTTTTTTACGACCGCTTTCTTATCTTTAGAAACTTCATATTTTGGTTTAAAATCACCTTCAACATCTACCCCTAATTCCTTTGAAGGAAGATCGGATATATGCCCAAAGCTTGACTCTACTTTAAATTCTTTTCCTAGAAATTTTTCAATAGTTTTCGCCTTAGCAGGTGACTCTACGATTACTAAATTCTTCGCCATACTTCGATTTTTTGAGGGTACAAATGTATATGAAAAAAAGTTTATCTGCCTAATTTCACGTAATATCTACCCTAATATATATAAAAAAAGCCCGTTTTCAGCAAGCAAAAAACGGGCTTTTTGTTTCATATTATAATTTATTCTACCGACGTTCCAATTTCATCGATAACATGTGCTTCGTTAAAACCTACAATATGCTTATAGATTAAATAGGTTGGATGATATACAAACGGAGCAGTGATTAACAACCCTATTCCACACAATAAAAAACCTACAATTTGAGACAACAACGACGCTACTAAAATTAAACCAAAGGTGATTAACCATTTCTTATTACCTAGTTTAAAACTCGTTTTCACAATATCACCTACACTAAATTCCGGGTTAAATGCAAAAACTAAAGTGAAATACGACAAAGGTACCATAACATATATAATAGGTAAATAGCATAAAACTGCCGCCAATATTGAAATTCCTAAAGTTGCTAGAAGAAGTAGGAACAACTTTGTCAAATAGTTCATTTTAAAAAAATAGAAAAAATCTGAAGTTGTTGTTACCTCACCATAGTCCAGTTTTTTCATTATTCTAAAAAACCCGGCATTTATAGCTATCGATAAAGTTCCTAACAAAACGCCTCCAATTGAAACCAACAATACATACACAACTGTAATTCCTGCCATAAAATTATCAATAGCCTCTGTATTTGCATACCCACTATTTTGCTGAGCAATCATCATAGTTATAAACGGAATGTAAAATACAATAAGAATTGGCATCAAAACTATTAACGTAAACAGTTGCATTAAAAAGCCCTGCACCCAGGTTTTCTTAAACAATTCGATAGATTCACTAAGAATATTTCCAAAGTCTAAATCTTTAGCTTGAGCTATTTTTTCTAATAATGTATTAATTGTATTCATGAAGTTATTTTGATTAGTGTATAACCAAAGTAACTATTTTCTGTATTATTAAACAAAAATTATAGCGGATTTAAAATTTTGTAAACCACTGAAAACGAAAAAGACTTGTTTAAAACAAGCCTTTTATAATTCTTATACTCTCATCTCTAATTCAAAGAAAAAGCACTTATCAATTTGACACCATTTTCTAAATATTCATATTGATACAAAGTATTACCCCCAATCATTAACAGTGAATTTTCCAAAGGAATTACATCTTTTGATTGAATATCTTTTAAATTTCCTAGCATATTCAAATTTAAAGGATCTGATTTATCAAACAACTTTAAACCAGAAGTCCCATCACAAACATAAAGCACATCGTCTTTTATTCCTAAACCATAGGGATTATCTAAACTGTACCGTGCCGCTAATTCAGGATTAGATTTATCACTTACATCAATAACTTCAAGTACACTTTCTAACTGCCCACAAAAATTACCTCCTCGCAGAGTTAAATAGGCATAATTTCCATCTACAACAACAGGATCACAACCTTGCCAATGAATAAATTCTGAAACGTATTCAGGTCTTACCGGCTCATTCAAACTATATATATACATGCCGTTTGTACTACCTAAGTACAGATAATTATCGACATGAAACATAGTTTCAATATTCCAGCCCACAGACTGTATAACTTCCAAAGTTGGCGCACTTAATTCTTGAATATTAAAAATCGACATTTCAGACCGCCCAACCGCGTATAAATAATTATCAACAATTTGAAAACGTGCCAAAGAACCTCCAACTCCAGTAGTACTTTCGGCACCACCTGAAAAGGCATCATTCATAAGCCCTCCCGTTGCTTCCCAATATATTTTCTCTCTCCATTTACTACTAACCTTCCACCCAACAATAACATCTGTTTCATAGTTAAAGTTAGCATACTCTATGCGCTGAGCCTCTAAAGGAACATCGTAATTATAAATATCAAAAACATCTTCTAATCTTTCAATTAATTTAATGCTGTACAAATCAGAAATATCAAACGCCAATAAATCACTGGCACTATCTGCATAAAGAATATCATCTTTTACAGAAACATCCTCGTTTTTCGGAATTTTAATAAACTTTATTTTTTTTGGAAAAACAGGGTTCGAGTTATCTATTACATGAATTCCTTCATCAACTTCGCCAATAAAAATGTAATTTCTGTAAGCATAAATCTTACCTATCTCCTCCATAGGACATGGTTTTGTTACTTCAACCATTTTTCTAAATTCCGCCTTACTCATAATTTCCGGAGTGGCTACTTGAACGAGCTCCATGCCTTCCTTATCACTATCACATGTAAATACAAGAAAAGCAACTAATACAGGAAATAAATATTTTAGTCTCATAATGTTGGATGTTTGTTTTTAGATGCAGAAAATGAAAAATGGTTGCGTAATAAAATTCAACATTTTTCATAATTTGAATATAAATTTTAAACTGTCACTTTGTCAGAAACAATAAATTAATTGTATCTTTGCATGCTTATTGAGATACACGCGTGATTGAGATAGTTATGGAGAAAATTATAGACGAAAACAAACAAGGAGAAACATTGGTTTTAAACCAAAAGGACGGCAATACCCGCAAACTTTTTATTGAAAGTTATGGTTGCCAAATGAATTTTAGCGATAGTGAGATTGTAGCATCTATTCTTACCGAACAAGGTTATAATACGACACAAAACTTAGAAGATGCCGATTTGGTTCTTGTTAACACCTGTTCTATTCGTGATAAAGCCGAGCAAACCGTTCGTAAACGTTTGGAAAAATACAATGCCGTAAAAAAATCACACAACCCAGGCATGAAGGTTGGTGTTTTAGGATGTATGGCCGAACGTTTAAAAACAAAATTCTTAGAAGAAGAAAAAATCGTGGATCTTGTTGTAGGTCCAGATGCTTATAAAGATTTACCAAACTTATTAGCCGAAGTTGAAGAAGGACGAGATGCCATTAACGTTATCTTATCTAAAGAAGAAACCTATGGTGATATCGCTCCAGTACGTTTAAATACTAATGGCGTAACGGCTTTTGTATCTATTACACGTGGTTGCGACAATATGTGTACCTTCTGTGTGGTACCGTTTACCCGTGGTCGTGAGCGTAGTAGAGATCCGCAAAGTATCATGGAAGAAATCACCGATTTATGGAACAGAGGCTTTAAAGAAGTAACACTTCTTGGACAAAATGTCGATAGTTTCCTTTGGTATGGTGGCGGACTTAAAAAAGATTTTGAAAAAGCCAGCGATATTCAAAAAGCTACAGCGGTAAACTTTGCACAATTATTAGATATGTGTGCCACGACATTCCCAAAAATGCGTTTCCGTTTCTCAACATCTAATCCTCAGGATATGACTTTAGATGTAATTGAATCTATGGCGAAACACCGAAATATTTGTAAATACATTCACCTTCCGGTACAAAGTGGTAGCAACCGTATTTTACAGGAAATGAACCGCCAACACACACGTGAAGAATATTTCGAATTAATTGATAACATTAAACGTCTTATTCCAGATTGTGCTATTTCTCAAGATATGATTTCTGGTTTTCCAACCGAAACAGAACAGGATCACCAAGACACCTTAAGCCTTATGGAATATGTAAAATACGACTTCGGTTTTATGTTTGCTTATTCTGAAAGACCAGGAACTTTAGCTGAAAGAAAAATGGAAGATGATATTCCTGAAGACACTAAAAAACGTCGTTTACAGGAAATTATTGAATTACAACAAGAACACAGCTTTTACCGCACAAAAGAGCATTTAGGCAAAGTTGAAGAAGTCCTTGTTGAAAAACTTTCAAAACGTTCAAGCGAACACTGGTCAGGACGTAATAGCCAAAATACAGTGGTTGTTTTCCCGAAAGGCGATTACAAACCAGGCGATTTTGTTAATGTAAAAATTACCGACTGTACAAGCACCACTTTAATTGGTGAAGCTGTAGGCTATTCAGAAAACAACTAATAATTATTTATGGAATCTGTTCAAGCTATAAAACAACGATTTGGCATTATAGGTAATACCCCCGCGCTAAATCGTGCCATTGAAAAAGCCATCCAGGTAGCACCAACCGATATTTCGGTTTTGGTTACCGGCGAAAGTGGTGTTGGTAAAGAGAGTATTCCAAAAATCATACACCAGCTTTCACACCGAAAACACAATAAATATATCGCAGTTAACTGTGGTGCCATTCCTGAAGGCACTATTGACAGTGAACTTTTTGGACACGAAAAAGGCGCCTTTACCGGAGCCACACAAACTCGTGAGGGATATTTTGAAGTGGCCGATGGCGGAACCATTTTTTTAGATGAAGTTGGTGAATTACCCTTAACCACACAGGTACGTTTACTTCGTGTTTTAGAAAATGGTGAGTTTTTAAAAGTAGGATCGAGTAAGGTTCAAAAAACCAACGTTCGCATCGTGGCTGCAACAAACGTGAATATGTTTGAAGCCATCGAAAAAGAAAAATTCCGTGAAGATTTATACTACCGTTTAAGTACAGTGGAAATTCATCTACCACCATTACGCGAACGTCAGGAGGACATTCATTTGTTGTTCAGGAAATTTGCCAGCGATTTTGCCTTAAAATACAAAATGCCAACCATCAAATTAACCGATGCCGCCGTGCAAACATTAACCAATTACAGATGGAGCGGAAACATCAGACAGTTACGTAATATCGCAGAACAATTATCGGTTTTAGAACAGGAAAGAACCATTTCGGCTGAAACTTTAGTAAGTTATCTTCCTAATAGTTCTTCAAATTTACCGGCAGTTATTAAAACATCTAAATCGGAAAGTGATTTTAGTAGTGAGCGTGAAATTTTATACAAAGTCCTTTTCGATATGAAAAGCGACCTTAACGATTTAAAGAAATTAACGCTCGAATTAATGAAGAGTGGCAACACCAAAGACGTGGAGAAAAGCCATGAAGGATTAATTCAGAAAATCTACGGTAATGATACAGAGGATGATGAAGCTGAATACGAGGAAGACCCTATTCAAAACAGCGAAATGCTTTCCATTCCTGAGCATACCATTCAACATAATATTCCAGAAGCTGTAAGTGATAAATACCATTTTGCTGAAGAAATTGAAGAGGAGGAAACTTTATCGTTACAAGACAAAGAATTAGAATTAATTAAAAAATCGCTTGAGCGTCACGCTGGAAAACGTAAATTAGCTGCAGCCGAGTTGGGTATTAGCGAACGTACCTTATACCGAAAAATTAAACAATACAATTTGTAAAGCCATCAACCGTTGAAAGATTAATCCTTTATGATTTAAATATCGATTATCGAGCAGCGTTTATACAACATGAAAAAACACTTTATTTACTTATCATTTCTAGCATTAAGCTTTACATTATTAAACTGTGGTATTTACTCTTTTACAGGAGCTTCGGTTCCAGCAAACGTAAAAACATTTCAGGTGAATCGTTTTGAAAATACCGCTTTATTATTCGAACCTGGTTTAGATTTAGAATTTCAAAATACATTGCAGGATTTAATTCAAAATCAAACTAATTTAAGTTTGGTAACCACTAATGGAGACTTATTGTACGAAGGCGAAATTACCGATTATCGTATTTCTCCAACCACTGCAACTTCTCAAAACACTGCAGCTCAAAACCGTTTAACTATTTCTGTAAAAGTTAGATTCTTTAATAAGAAAAAAGAGGAAGACGATTTAGAACAAAGCTTCTCTTTCTTCTACGATTATCCAGGATCATCTTTACTTACCGGATCTCAAAAAGCAACAGCTCACGAAGAAATATTTCAGCGTTTAACACAAGACATCTTTAATGCTACACTTGCCAAGTGGTAGTTTTTTGATTGTAAAAAATTATTAAATTTGGTTTAGCCAATGAACCCAACAGATTTCACATATATCCTTCAGCATCCGCAGTCTATAACACACGAGCAGACTGAAGCGGTAAAATCTATCATTGACGAATTTCCATATTTTCAACCGGCACGCGCCATTTATCTTAAAGGATTAAAAGACCAGAGTAGTTTTAAATACAATCAGGAACTTAAAACGACAGCAGCTTACACAACCGATCGCAGCATTCTGTTTGACTTTATCACTTCTGAAGAATTTCTCCAAAATGAAATTTCAGAATCTATAAAACAAAATATTTCTAATGTTTGGGATATTGAAGTTGATTATGAAGATATTTCGGTAAACCGTCGTGTTGAAATTGACGATAATTTACAACAACAAGTAAAAGACACCACAGGTGTTTTAGATCCTGCACTGTTTGAACCTAAGGAAGCTCGTCTACCAAAAACAATAGAAGTTGCTCCCGAACCTTCTGAAATTAAACCAGAAGACAGTGAATCGCCAGCTATAATATTAAACATTGGTAAGCCTTTCGAATTTGAAAAAAACGAAACGCATTCGTTTAACGAATGGCTGCAACTTACTCGTTTTAAACCCATAGAACGCAACGAACCTGCTGAAGAAAAAACTCAAACAGAACCAGAAGTTGCAAAGGAATCAACAACAGAACCTGTAAGTGAACCTGAAACAAACGACAGTTTAGAACGGGAAAAAAAGTTTGATTTAATAGAGAAATTCATTCAGGAAAACCCAAAAATAAACCCGACAAAATCTTCGGCTTCAAAAGGGAATTTAGCCGAAGCACAAATGATACAGCCAGAAGCCTTAATGACAGAGACTTTGGCCAGAATTTACGTAGAACAAAAGAACTATAAAAAAGCAATTCAATCTTATAAAATTTTAAGTTTGAAATATCCAGAAAAAAATAGTTTCTTTGCAAACCAAATTAAAGCAGTACAACAATTACAAGAACAAAATAAATTAGAATAATGAGCACGTTTACAATATTTTTAGCATTAATCGTTATAGTAGCATTTTTACTAATCGTAGTTATCATGGTACAAAACCCAAAAGGAGGCGGGTTATCTTCTTCTTTCGGTGGTGGTGGAACACAACAATTAGGTGGTGTTAAAAAAACAACCGACTTTTTAGACAAAAGTACATGGACGTTAGCAACGCTTTTATTAGTATTAATCTTATTATCTAATATGGCGATTAACAGAGGTGGAGACACTGTAGATTCTAAAGCTTTAGACGCTGAAACTACTGCTCAACCGTTACCAAACCCAGTACAGTCTGCAGACGACACTGCAACACCTGCTAACGAAGCTGCTGAGTAAAACATGCGACAATCATATATAAAAAATGCCAACTTTTCAAGTTGGCATTTTTTGTTGCTGCAAGTTTGTCAGTTATACACTATTGGCACACTTTTAGAATAAAGCATTCGCGATAAACTTTAATTTTTATAAACTTAAAAATATATACAAATGGCATTGAACATTAAACCATTAGCAGACCGTGTTCTTATTGAACCAGCTGCAGCTGAAACTAAAACCGCTTCAGGAATTATTATTCCAGATAACGCCAAAGAAAAGCCACAAAGAGGAACTGTTATAGCTGCTGGAAAAGGTACTAAAGACGAACCTATTACTGTACAAGTTGGCGACACTGTTTTATATGGTAAATATGCTGGAACAGAATTAAAATTAGAAGGTAAAGATTATTTAATTATGCGTGAAAGCGACATTTTAGCAATCATTTAATTTCTTAACAACACAAAACAATACATAAAAAATGGCAAAAGATATAAAATTTGATATTGAAGCACGCGACGGTTTAAAACGTGGTGTTGATGCATTAGCAAACGCTGTAAAAGTAACTTTAGGTCCTAAAGGACGTAACGTAATCATCGGAAAAAGTTTTGGTGCACCTCATGTAACTAAAGATGGTGTTTCTGTAGCTAAAGAAATTGAATTAGACGACGCTCTTGAAAACATGGGAGCGCAAATGGTAAAAGAAGTAGCTTCAAAAACTAACGATTTGGCAGGTGACGGTACAACCACTGCTACTGTTTTAGCTCAGGCCATCGTGAAAGAAGGATTAAAAAATGTTGCTGCCGGTGCTAATCCAATGGATTTAAAACGTGGTATCGATAAAGCTGTTGAAGCCATCACAAAAGATCTTGAAGCACAATCTCAGGAAGTAGGAAACTCTTCAGAAAAAATCAAACAAGTTGCTGCAATCTCTGCTAACAACGATGACACTATTGGAGAATTAATTGCACAAGCGTTCTCTAAAGTTGGTAAAGAAGGTGTTATCACTGTTGAGGAAGCTAAAGGTATGGATACTTATGTTGATGTTGTTGAAGGTATGCAATTCGACCGCGGTTACCTATCGCCTTACTTCGTTACAAATACAGATAAAATGATTGCTGAATTAGACAATCCTTATATATTATTATTCGACAAAAAGATTTCTAACCTACAGGAAATCCTTCCAATATTAGAACCAGTTGCTCAATCTGGTCGTCCATTATTAATCATCGCTGAAGATGTAGACGGACAAGCATTAGCTACTTTAGTAGTAAACAAATTACGAGGTGGATTAAAAATCGCTGCCGTTAAAGCTCCTGGTTTTGGTGACAGACGTAAAGCCATGTTAGAAGATATCGCTATCTTAACTGGTGGTGTTGTTATTTCTGAAGAAAGAGGATTTACCTTAGAAAATGCAGATTTAAGCATGTTAGGTACTGCTGAAACTGTAACGATTGATAAAGACAATACAACTATTGTTAACGGTTCTGGTGATGCGGACAACATTAAAGCACGTGTAAACCAAATTAAAGCGCAAATCGAAACAACGACTAGCGATTACGATAAAGAAAAATTACAAGAGCGTTTAGCTAAATTAGCTGGTGGTGTTGCTGTTCTTTACGTTGGTGCTGCTTCTGAAGTTGAAATGAAAGAGAAAAAAGACCGTGTTGATGATGCTTTACATGCAACAAGAGCTGCTGTAGAAGAAGGTATCGTTGCAGGTGGTGGTGTTGCTTTAGTAAGAGCAAAAGCTGTTTTAGAAGGACTTACTACTGAAAACTTAGACGAAGTTACAGGTATTCAAATCGTAGCTCGTGCTATCGAAGCGCCTTTACGTACTATCGTAGAAAATGCAGGTGGTGAAGGTAGCGTTGTTGTTAACAAAGTATTAGAAGGTGATGCAAACTTTGGTTACGATGCTAAATCTGAAGCTTATGTTGATATGCTTAAAGCAGGTATTATCGATCCTAAGAAAGTTACACGTGTAGCATTAGAAAATGCAGCATCTGTTTCTGGAATGATCTTAACTACCGAATGTGCTCTAGTTGACATTAAAGAAGATGCGCCAGCTATGCCAATGGGTGGTGGTATGCCAGGCATGATGTAATTGAGAGCCTCGATACGCAAATAATAAATTCAAAAAACGCTCCAACAAATGTTGGAGCGTTTTTTTATGACTTTATTTATTCAGCTTATAATAGTAAAACGCTGGTAACAACAGTAATAATATTAAAGGCTGAATAAGAAATCTTCTAAAATTGAAAAACAAGTAATAATCTTCCTGTCTCGGATTAACAACAAAATACAGGAATATTAAAATTAATACAATATATGCTACGGCATAAAAGAACACCGAAAACTTAACAATCGACAAATCTTTAAAAAACAAATAGAGAATACCTAACGACACCAAAGTATTCAACCAAAAGCGCAAACTGGTATAAAGCACAAGCTTTGCCAACTCACGCCTTGGGCTATCGATGTATAAATAGTCATTTTTAAAAAACGTAAGATACGGGTCATAAAACAAATTACCTTCGTAAGCGCGGATTAGAATCAACAATCCAAATAAAACAGCAAGCAATATGTAAGTTAAAGCTTTAGGCATTTACACGTTTTATTTTTGAAAACCGATTCACCCAAAATACCCAAAGCAAAAACATCATACCATAAATAATCACGGGAAATATAACTTCATGCAATACAGCTTCATACTCTGGATAGTAATACAACCCTAAATTAATGATAACAATTCGAATAAGATTCACCACATAAATTAAAACACTTCCAAGTAACATGTAAATAGAAGTGGTTTTAAAATCTGATGCAAAGGCAGCAATAAATGATACGAACAGAATAATCACACTAAAGGCATTACAACCTTCAATAATTCTCGAAATATAACTGCCATTCAACAAAACTTTAATAGAAGGTTCGTTTGGATGAGGAATCATATCTACCTGACACCCTAAAACCTGTAACAAATCCTGACATTGCACAGCCACTAAATGCGTTATATAATCCGGATAATACAAGGAACCGTCTGAAAATTGTAAGTAAAACTTATACCCTAACGACAACATCAAATAAACTGACAAAAAGGTCAGTATAAATTTAATAACGAGTTTGTATTTTACTAGAAGTGCTTTCAAATGATAACGTTAAAATTCCTTTTAACTGAATTTCGAAATTACAGCTTTTTAAATACTTTTGCTAAAACTTTTGAATTATGATTTTTGAAACCCTAAAACCTCAAGTAGAAACTATAATCGCAAATACGTCTAAATCGGTAGATGAGCGTCTTTTAAATATTTGCGAAATTTTAGAAGCAAATGTTAGTTATTACAATTGGGTTGGGTTTTATTTTAGAAACGGTGATAAAGAAGAATTAAAACTTGGTCCTTATGTTGGCGAACCAACCGACCACACGATTATTCCGTTTGGAAAAGGCATTTGCGGACAAGTAGCTGTAAGCAACCAAAATTTTGTAGTTCCAGATGTTGCGGCTCAAGACAACTACATAGCTTGTAGCATTACTGTGAAAGCCGAAATCGTTATTCCTATTTTTGTTAATGGTGAAAATATTGGGCAAATCGACATTGACTCTAACACCCCTGACCCGTTTACAGAAGCCGACGAACGCTTTTTAGAATTTGTTTGCGCTCAGGTGGCATCCATTTTATAGTCAAATTTCAGCTTCAAAAGCTTGCATTTTTAGCTTAATTAAAAATTGTTTTTCACCTGATTTTAAAGCAAAAAATTCTCCGTGTTTTTTCAACATTTCTAAGTCTGTTTTTGAGCAAAAAATAACTACTTTTGCACTTTATAACTAGTTTAGAAAAATGAGCAACGAAAAAACAGTAAAATCAGCATTAATTTCAGTATTTAGTAAAGACGGTTTAGAGCCAATCGTAAAAAAACTAAACGAACAAGGTGTAACCATCTACTCTACTGGAGGAACTCAAACATTCATTAACGACTTAGGTATCGACGTCGTTCCTGTTGAAGAAATTACATCGTACCCATCTATTCTTGGTGGTCGTGTAAAAACATTACACCCAAAAGTATTTGGTGGTATTTTAAACAGACAAAATAATGAAAGTGACGTTAAAGAATTGGCGGATTTCGAAATCCCTCAAATCGATGTCGTTATTGTTGATTTATACCCGTTTGAAAAAACAGTTGCTTCAGGCGCTAGCGAACAAGATATTATTGAAAAAATCGATATAGGTGGAATTTCGTTAATTCGTGCAGCTGCTAAAAACTTTGCAGATGTTACTTGTGTGGCGTCTGTTGATGATTACGCTGAATTCTTAGAAATCATTTCTAAAAACAACGGAAGCATTTCATTAGAAGATAGAAAACGTTTTGCTACAAAAGCCTTCAACGTATCATCGCACTACGATTCTGCTATCTTCAACTACTTCAACCAAAACAATGAAGAAGTAGTTTTAAAAATTAGCGAAACTAACGGTAAAGCTTTACGTTACGGAGAAAACCCACACCAAAAAGGATCGTTCTTCGGAGATTTCGACGCGATGTTTACCAAACTTAACGGAAAAGAATTAAGCTACAACAACCTATTAGATGTTGATGCTGCCGTTAACTTAATTAACGAATTTAAAGGTGAAGCACCTACATTCGCTATCTTAAAACACAACAATGCTTGTGGTTTTGCTCAAAGCGAAACGATTCACCAGGCTTACGTTGATGCTTTAGCCGGAGATCCTGTTTCTGCTTTTGGTGGAGTTTTAATCAGCAACACGGCTATTGATAAAGCAACTGCTGAAGAAATCAACAGTTTATTCTGTGAAGTGATTATCGCTCCAGCTTACGAAGACGAAGCTGTAGAAATCTTAAAAAGCAAAAAGAACAGAATTATCCTTGTTTTAAATGATGTAGAATTACCTCAAACAAACGTTAGAAGTTGTTTAAATGGAATTCTTGTTCAAGACAGAAATAATGTAACAGATACTATTGAAGGTTTAACTTACGTGACTAACAACAAGCCTTCTCAAGCCGAGTTAGAAGATTTAATCTTTGCTTCAAAAATTTGTAAGCACACAAAATCTAACACCATAATTTTAGTTAAAAACAAACAATTATGTGCTGGTGGAACTGGACAAACAAGCCGTGTTGACGCTTTAGAGCAAGCAATTCACAAAGCAAACTCATTTAACTTCGATTTAAATGGTGCGGTAATGGCAAGTGATGCATTTTTCCCATTCCCTGATTGTGTAGAGATTGCAAACAAAGCAGGTATTAAAGCGGTTATTCAACCAGGTGGTTCTATTAAAGACCAATTAAGCATCGATTACTGTAACGATAACGATGTGGCTATGGTATTTACAGGAACACGTCACTTTAAACACTAAAAACACACAAATATTAAGGTTTAAATAGTCTAAAGCTTGATAAATCTCGTATAACTACACTAAGTACGAATTTATTAAAATTTGTAGGCGTTTAAACCTTAATATATTTATTAACTTTTACTACATTTACGAGAAACGTTTTAAACCTCAAAAATTATTTAATTGCCCATGGGATTTTTTGACTTCCTAACCGAAGAAATCGCAATAGATTTAGGTACTGCCAACACCTTAATTATTCACAACGACAAAGTTGTTGTTGATGCTCCTTCTATCGTTGCTCGCGATAGAGTATCAGGTAAAATTATTGCCGTCGGACAGGAAGCCAGTTTAATGCAGGGAAAAACCCATGAGAACATTAAAACCATTCGTCCGTTAAAAGACGGGGTTATTGCAGATTTCGACGCTTCAGAACAAATGATTAGTATGTTTATTAGAAACATACCGGCATTAAAAAAGAAGTTCTTCACACCGGCATTACGTATGGTGGTTTGTATTCCATCGGGAATTACAGAGGTTGAAATGCGTGCGGTTAAAGAAAGTGCCGAGCGCGTAAATGGTAAAGAGGTTTACTTAATACACGAACCAATGGCTGCGGCAATTGGTATTGGTGTGGATATTATGCAACCTAAAGGAAATATGATTGTAGATATAGGTGGTGGTACTACCGAAATCGCCGTTATTGCCTTAGGAGGTATTGTATGTGACAAATCGGTAAAAATTGCGGGAGACGTATTTACAAACGATATTGTTTACTACATGCGTACACAACACAACTTATATGTTGGTGAGCGTACTGCTGAAAAAATTAAAATTCAAATTGGTGCAGCAACCGAAGATTTAGAGTTGCCACCAGACGATATGAGCGTTCAGGGTCGTGATTTATTAACAGGAAAACCTAAACAGGTTTCTATATCACACCGTGAAATTGCTAAAGCCCTTGATAAATCTATTTTACGAATTGAAGATGCGGTTATGGAAACCTTATCGCAAACCCCGCCCGAATTAGCTGCCGATATTTACAATACTGGTATTTATCTTGCCGGTGGTGGTTCTATGCTTAGAGGTTTAGACAAACGTTTATCTTTAAAAACAGATTTACCGGTTTATATCGCAGAAGATCCTTTAAGAGCCGTAGTAAGAGGTACAGGCATTACACTTAAAAATTTACCTAAATACAAAAGTGTACTGATTAAATAGGCGTATAAAACATGCAACAGATTATTAATTTCATAATAAGAAACAAAAACTTCTTGTTGTTCTTGTTGCTGTTTGGTATTTCCTTGTTTTTTACAATTCAGTCACATTCGTATCACAAAAGTAAGTTTATAAATTCGGCAAACTTTTTAACAGGTGGCGTTTACAATTCGGTAAGTAATATTAATGGCTATTTCAATTTAAAATCGCAAAACGAAATTTTAGCTGAAGAAAACAACCATCTAAAAAACTTACTATATAATTCAAATACCAAAGCTGATTCTGTTTTTATAGACACTTTAGACACGCAGGACATTTATAAATTTAGAACTGCTAATATTATTAGAAACAATTATTCGTCAACCGACAATATGCTTCTAATCAACAAAGGCTCTAAAGATAGTATTCATGAAGATTTTGGTGTTATTTCATCGAAAGGTATAATAGGTGTGGTTAACAAAACCAGCCGAAATTATGCTACAGTAATTTCAGTATTAAATACCACAATAAAAATTAGTGCGCAATTAAAGAAAACAAATCACTATGGCTCATTAACCTGGAATGGTAAAAATCCTGCTTTTGCACAGCTAATCGACATTCAAAAAATAGCGCCTGTTAAAAAAGGCGACACTATTGTAACAACCGGAATGTCTTCTATTTTCCCTAAAGGAATTCCTGTGGGTGTTGTTGATAATTTTAAGTTAGACGCTGCTGAAAACTTTTATGAAATTAACGTGAAGTTATTCAACGATATGACCAATATCGAATATGTTTATATTATAGAAAACACCGATAAAGAAGAAATAAACAATTTAATAAGCGGAAGAGGAAATGAATAATACCGCTTACTCAAATATTGCCCGCTTTATTGTTCTAGTACTGGTTCAGGTACTTATATGTAACCATATCAATTTCTTAGGGTATATTAATCCGTACCCATACATTTTATTCATTTTATTATTTCCGGTAAAAAACAATCGTTTATTAATTATCTTTTTAAGTTTTTTAATAGGATTAGCTATCGATTTGTTTCAGGATTCCGGAGGTATTCACGCAGCAGCAAGTGTTTTTATTGCTTACGCAAGACCATTAATTTTAAAGTTCTCCTTTGGGATGATGTACGAGCACCAAACCATTAAATTTGATAATGTGGAGTTTGGATCTAAATTCACCTATATTTCCATACTTACGCTATTGCATCATTTTGTATTGTTTTCTTTAGAAATATTTAATGCTTCAAAAGTAATTTTAGTGCTTCAGAAAACGTTATTCTCAAGTATATTTACTATTTTATTGTGCATTCTTGCAACCATTATTTTTAGCAGAAAAAAATAGATGAGACAGTTTTTGCTTTACATTATTATAGTTCTAGCAGGATTATTGTTTATTTCTAGGCTATTTTATCTCCAAATCTATAATCCGAGTAGTGATAATTTATTTGAAGACAATGCCATTAGAAAAGTTTACGATTATCCGAAGCGCGGTTTTGTTTTCGACAGAAACGGTGAACTATTAGTATCTAACCAGCCATCTTATGATGTGATGGTGATTCCTCGTGAAGTAAAGCCACTGGATACTTTAGAGTTTTGTTCTTTATTGAAAATAGACAAACAACGCTTTAAAGATATTTACGACAAAGCATACCACTACTCGCCTCGCTTACCTTCAGTATTTATTCCACAGTTATCAAAAGCTGATTATGCTGTTTTACAGGAAAAAATGCGGAAGTTCGAAGGGTTTTATATTCAGAAACGTTCGCTCAGACATTATCAGACCTCTATCGGCGCTAACGTTCTGGGAGATATTGGTGAGGTGAACTACGGAGATATGAAAAATGATCCGTATTATAAATCTGGAGATTTAAAAGGAAAGCAAGGTATCGAAGCTTCTTACGAAAATATTCTACGCGGTGTAAAAGGGATCAAGTTCATTCAAAAAGATCGATTTAATAGAAATATTGGCCCCTATAAAGAAGGGATTTATGACACCCTTCCTGTTCAGGGAAAAGACATTACCATTACCATTGATGCCAATTTACAGGCTTACGGAGAATTATTAATGCGTAATAAACGTGGTGGAGTCATAGCCATTGAGCCTTCATCTGGTGAGATTCTTGCCATGATTGCTGCCCCAACCTATAACCCCAACTTATTAGTCGGTCGCGATCGTTCTAAAAACTTCACTAAATTGTTTAACGATTCTATTGCTAAACCACTTTTCAACAGAAGTTTACAAGGTGTTTATGAACCAGGTTCCCCTTTCAAATTGATGAATGCTTTAATAGCACTTCAGGAGGGCGTTATGACACCTAATGAAACAGTAACCTGTTCAGGAGGATACCATTATGGTGGTCGTGTTATGAAATGCCACTGTGCCTATGGCACCAGAAACAATATGATTGGTGGCATTCAGCATTCCTGCAATGCATACTTTGCTACTGCCTATCGAAAAATATTAGATAAAAACGGAAGCGCTTCAGATGGCATTAACAAATGGAGTGCACACGCCAAGAGTTTTGGTTTAGGAAACTTTTTAAACAACGATTTGTTCGTGGGGCAAAAAGGAAGAATTCCTGATAGAGATTATTACAAATACATTTATCCTAATACCTTCTACTCTACTTATACCATATCAAACGCTATTGGTCAGGGTGAAGTGGCTACCACGCCTATTCAATTAGCCAATATGATAGCTGCTATTGCAAATCGTGGTTATTATTACACACCGCATATCATTAAACATATTGAAGGTGAAGAAATCCCGGAAGATTTTACAACGCCTAAATACACAACCATAGATAAACAAAATTTCGAACCGGTTATTGAGGGCATGTTACAGGTATATCGCCAAGGAACTGCATCTGCCTTACAGGTAAAAGATATTGACATTTGCGGAAAAACGGGTACGGTGGAAAACTTTGCAATTATAGACAGTGTAAAAACGCAGCTTACCGACCACTCTATATTTGTGGCTTTCGCACCTAAAGAAAACCCAAAAATTGCCTTAGCTGTTTTTGTTGAAAATGGATATTGGGGAAGCCGCTTTGCAGGTCGTGTAGCAAGTTTACTTATAGAAAAACATCTAAAAGGAGAGATTACGCGTACAGATTTAGAAGACTGGTTATTAAGACACACCTTAGAACATGAATATGAAAAGCCATATTCAGGAAAACCATTTGGGATAAACAGAGCAACAACATTAGAACAAGTATCGCCGGAAGAATACAAAGAACTAAAAGAAGAATTAGCCAAACTTAACAACCAAAATATTAATGGTTAGAGACACACATCGACATTTTAAATTTGACTGGATTACCATTTTTCTTTTTCTACTGTTAGCTGGCTTTGGTTGGATTAATATTATATCGGCGTCTCATGTTGGCGAAGGCATTGATTATTTTGACTTTTCGCAACCCTACGGCAAGCAGCTTATCTTTATCTTCTTAACCTTTATACTTATTGTATTACTACTTGCCATAGACGCTAAATTTTACGAACGGTTCTCCAGTGTTATTTATATTATATCCATGCTCTCTCTTATGGGATTATTTGTGTTTGGTAAAAATGTAAACGGAGCAACCTCCTGGTATGGCATTGGAGGCATGACGATTCAGCCCAGTGAGTTTGCCAAGACCGCAACGGCACTGGCTGTTGCCAAATACGTAAGTGACCTAAATACGAATATAAAAACCTTTAAAGACCAAATACAAGTTTTTATAATCATTATCATTCCTGCCCTATTAGTATTACTGCAAAACGATACCGGTAGTACTATTGTTTACGGTGCGTTTTTCTTTGTTTTATATCGCGAAGGATTACCAAAATTCTATTTAAATATTGGAGTTTCCCTTATCCTAATATCCATTTTATCACTAAAATTTGGAGGATTAATAGCAACAATTGTTGCAGGTATTTTAATCTTCGGGTATTATTTTTTAAATAAACGAAGATCTAATCTTTTAGCATTCGTTGCTGTTTTTTTATTATCAGCTGGTGTCGCCTTCGGAATAAAATTCTTTTACAATTCGGTATTACAACCTCACCAAAAAGACCGTATTAGTTTATGGCTTCGCTTAGAAAAAGACCCGGAAAAGTTAGAGCAAATGAAAAGAACTTTTGCTTATAATTTAAACGAGTCTGAAAAAGCCATTGGTTCCGGTGGTTTTACAGGAAGAGGTTTTATGGAAGGCACCAGAACAACTGGTAAATTTGTACCCGAACAGCACACCGATTATATTTTCAGTACCGTTGGGGAAGAATGGGGATTTCTTGGAAGTTCTCTTGTTGTTATTGTATTCATTCTGTTATTGCTTAGAATTCTTCATTTAGCCGAATTACAAAAATCACAGTTTAGTCGGGTTTACGGTTACAGTGTTGCGGCCATTATTTTTGTGCATTTCTTTATAAATATTGGGATGGTTATGGGTTTAATACCAACCATTGGTATTCCTCTGCCTTTATTTAGTTATGGTGGTTCCGGACTTTGGGCATTTACCATTTTAATCTTTATCTTTATAAAATTAGATTCGAACAGAATCAATGAATGGTAGTCTAAAACAGACTTTTATCAATCCTCATTTTATGAAAGTATATAGAATTCTTTTCTTAGGAACAGTTCTGATTATGTTCTCTTGTCACGGACCAAAAAATCTTTTTCGAAATGGATTTTCAGCCGAACAAACTGCCTTAATAATGGATTCAGACTCTTTAACTCCTATGAGTGTTTATAAAATCACAGATAAAAAAGATTCTCTTTTACTCCGCACTAAAAGTTCAAAAATAAAGGCAAATCCCGATGATGTCGTTTTACAGCAGTTTGTAAAACGTTTATATGCGACTGTAAGAGACAGTATGTCTATGGGTGTGGGCATTGCTGCGCCTCAGGTTGGAATTTTAAAAAATATTATTTGGGTACAGCGCTTCGATAAAGAAAACCTTCCTTTTGAAGTGTATTTAAATCCGGTTATAAAGGAGTATTCTAAAAAGAAACAGGTTTGCAAAGAAGGTTGTTTATCAATCCCTGATAGAAGCGACACTTTAAGCACGAGAGCTTTTAGTATAAAAATTGCTTACGATACTATAGAAGACCAACACAAAACCGAAACGGTTGAAGGCTTTACTTCGGTAATCTTTCAGCACGAAATAGACCATTTAAATGGCATCTTGTACCTCGATCACTTATCGAAAGAAATACAAGACGCCACTAAATAATTTACTGTTTTTTGATTTCTAACTTTTCAGCAAAGTAATCGCAGAAATCTTTCATGGTTGCAGTCATTTTCTCATCCTGTGTCGCTCGGTGAAACGTGTCACTCATAGCTACAAGGGTTTGATGGAAAAACACTTTCATTTCATCGACAGGCATATCTTTCGTCCATAAGTCGATGCGTAACGTTTCCTGTGCATTAGAATCCCAAACCGAAAGCAACATGGCTTTAGCTTCTTCCTGAGTAATTCCGCCATCTTCAGCAGTCCAAAATAATTTTTCTGGAATTCTATTCTCGTCAAGTTCTACTTGAAGTTCTATTTTTGAAGTATGATTTTTTGACATTTATCTTCTTGGTTTAAACTTTGAGTTATTAAAAATTTCTTCGGCATTTGCAGTAAGCATATCTTTTAAAGACACCTCATTATTTTTCATATATGCTCTTACAATTTGCCATCCTATATATTGTCCCAGTTGTCCTGGTGATTCTGAATCGATACCTTCCAAATAAAATTTAGAAAACGGTGCATCGGCTATAAATCGTCCTGATAATTTAGAATCGGTACTGAACAGCATTTCACGCTCTACAAAATAACGCCAGATATAACTTTCATTGGTTTGTGCCCATTTTAATTCGTCTTCTGTATACCCTATTCGAGACGCTTCGCTTTTAAATGGCACCATAATATCCTTAAAATACAGTTGTTTTCCGAAATATATCATTTCATCCAAAAAGGTTCTGTTATGAACAGGATAGATATATTTTTTGGCGTATTCTCCTGCCAGATCAACCACAATGTTTTCCTTGTTAAATCCTTCTCGCAAATACACTGGAATACTTTGATAAAACTCATGATCGGCCCCCAAATAATTATCTAAAGCCACAATATCAATCGTATCGGTTACTATAACGCGGTTTCTGTAATCGACATCACTGGTAACCGTAATAATTCTTGGCACATGAAATTCCGGGAAATAATATTTTAAATGATTGAAAAGCGATTCTATGTCTAATTCGGTCTGCGAAAAATTATTAAAGGTTTTATCGACCTCTTTAAACAACACCTTTTGTAAACTATCTGAAGCCTTATCTAACCAAAATGAATCTGTAAATTTTTCATTAAACATAAAAGGGTATGCCGTTTTTAAATCTTTTAATTTAGAAGGCGTTAACTTTGAAAACAATTGGTCGAATCGCTCAACCTTGGCATCAACATTAATTTTTGCAATTTCGCTCTCTAATTTATCTTCTTTTTGACAAGAAATAACACTTGCTAAAAAAATTAAAAACAATAATCCCTGTTTCATATAAAACTTAAACGCTATAAATTTTTATTAATTGGCCGATTCGTTTATTTTTGTTTACAAAGGTACTATTCTTAGAATTAAATTCATTTAATATGCAAACAGAAAAAGTTGTAGATTATATAGTTAATTGGCTAAAAGATTACGCTACAAAAGCAGGCGTAAAAGGATTTGTAATTGGTATATCTGGCGGAATCGATTCTGCCGTAACCTCAACACTTTGTGCCAAAACAGGTTTACCACTTTTATGTTTAGAAATGCCCATTCATCAGGCACCTAATCAAGTGAGTCGGGCTTTAAACCATATTGAATGGTTACAAGCTAATTTTAAAGATGTTACTATGACACAGGTAAACTTAACACCTGTGTTCGATAGTTTAATTGCTTCTTTACCATCTGTAGAAAGTGAAGAAGAACGTTTTATGTCGTTAGCCAATACCAGAGCCAGACTTAGAATGACTTCCCTTTATTACTTTGCTGCTTTAGACAGACTATTAGTGGCAGGAACAGGTAACAAAGTTGAAGATTTTGGTGTTGGATTCTATACAAAATATGGTGATGGCGGTGTAGATTTGAGCCCTATTGCCGATTTATACAAAACGCAGGTTTACGAAATCGCTAAATTCTTAGGCGTTAATCAGGAAATTATTGATGCAGCACCTACAGACGGATTGTGGGGAGACGACCGTACAGACGAAGACCAAATAGGCGCTTCGTACCCGGAATTGGAATGGGCTATGGAAAGAGATGCCGAAGGTAAGACTGCCGAAGACTTCACTGGACGTGAGCAAGAAGTGTTTAAAATCTACAAACGACTTAATACAGCTAACAAACATAAGATGATTCCTATACCTGTTTGCGAAATTCCAAACAATTTGCTTTAATTATTGCAAATCACATAATAATTACCTACTTTTGTATTAAGCTTATTCTCTCAATTATAATAACCTCTCTAACTAATTATAATAAAGCTTTAAAATTATGGTAAAAGTATTAATAGCAGACAATCACCCTATTACCAGGAAAGGGCTTGAGGTTCTATTTTCTGCATCTTCAAACATTAAAATTGTAGGAAGTGTTGACAACGGCGAAGCCGCAATGGAATTCATCAAAAATAATCCTGTAGACATCCTTTTAACAGAAGCAGATCTTCCAAAATTAAACGGGTTAACCATTTTACGTTATCTTAAAAAAGATTATCCAGACGTAAAAACCATTATTTTTAGTGGTGAACCAGAAGAAGTATATGCGATTAACGCCATTAAAGCCGGCGCTAATGGGTATTTACATAAATCTGTAAACGTTATCACCATTAACGAGGCTATCTTAAAAGTAGCTGAAGGTGGTATTTATTTAAGTAATGAGTTAACACAACAGTTAGCATTTGGAAGCCGAGCAAACAAATCTGGAACTTTCTATAAAAAACTTTCTACTAGAGAAGCCGAAGTTTTAAAACTTCTTACAATCGGTAAAAAGAATAAAGAAATTTCTAAGGAGCTTGATATTAACGAAAAAACCGTTAGTACTTATAAAGCACGTTTAATGCGTAAATTAAAAGTGACTAACTTGGTAGATTTAGTTAATCAAGCCAAACTTAAAGAATCGTTATAGAACACGATTAAGTTTTCTAGACAGTAACATTTTCAAACCAGAATAGTCTTTAACTTCTTCAAGTACATTTCTATTTACATCGGCTTTATTAGCCAATGTTTCTTGTTGAAATTCCTTGACTTTTTGGTCTATTAAAAAACAACGGAGGTTAAGTATAGTTTCACTAACTAATTGAGCAACGCTGTGCTGTTTTTCTTTAGGAAAGATATCCATGCGTTGCCAATTATCTAGTGTATAGCGTTCGTCTTCCATCAAGATATTGGAAATCTCATAACCCATATCGGGGTCTACCGAATTGATAAAACTCTTCAATTCAAAATTCTCATTCTGATTTAAAGCTTCAATAAGGGTATAATAAATGGTTTTAAACTGCGGATTCCCAAACTGCATTTCATCATCCTGTAAGTCTAAATAAATTTTCTCAAATACTTTAGCAGTATGAATAACGGGTTCCAGCTCCAATTCGCCTTTATCATTTTCCTTTAAAACCAAATCTTCAAACTCTTCAGACTTATTTCCGTAAAGCAATAAGATTTCAATAATTTTGCGCTCTAACAAATACTGAACATCAACCTTTTTAACCGTTGCAGGTTGTTGCTGATTTTTAATAACGTCGAAAGCTTTGTAATCGCCTCTACCCGACTTTTTATCATCGCCTGCATCCTTATTTGTAATTTGAGCCAAAGTACTAAAAAGAACATCTTCACTTATATCCATAATTCGGGCACACTCCTGAATATAAATTTCCTTTTTAATCTGATCCGGAATTTTTGATATACTATTAACTATATCTCTAACCGTTTCAGCCTTTTTTATTGGGTCGTTTTTAGATTCTTCAAAAAGTATGGAGGCTTTAAACTGAATAAAATCTTTGGAATTTTCGTTTAAATATTCAGTTAACTCCTCTAAAGTATTTTGCCTGGCAAAACTATCTGGGTCTTCACCTTCCGGAAACGAACACACTTTAACATTCATGCCCTGCTCCAAAATTAAATCGATACCACGAAGCGATGCACGCATACCCGCTGCATCACCATCAAAAAGCACAGTAATGTTTTTAGTAAGACGATTAATTAAGCGAATCTGCTCTGATGTTAATGCCGTTCCAGATGATGACACCACATTGGTGACCCCGGTTTGGACAAACTGAATCACATCCGTATAACCTTCAACTAAATAACAATTATCTTCTTTGGCAATACTTTGTTTGGCATCATAAATTCCGTAAAGCACATTACTTTTATGGTAAATATCACTTTCCGGTGAATTCAGGTATTTCGCCGCCTTTTTATCATTAATCAGAATTCGACCCCCAAAACCAAGCACGCGACCACTCATACTTTTAATAGGGAACATAACCCGCCCTTTAAAACGGTCGAAACGCTTTTCGTCCTTTACAATGGTTAATCCAGTTTTTTCAAGATAATCTAAATTATATCCTTGCTTTAAGGCTTCATCGGTAAAGGCCTGCCATTCATCAAGCGAATATCCTAAATCGAATCGTTTTATAGTCTCTTCGGTAAATCCACGTTCTTTAAAATAGCTCAAACCAATAGACTTACCCTGATCGGTTTTATGAAGTATTTTTTGAAAATAAGAACTTGCAAATTCACTTACCAAGTACAAACTCTCGCGTTCATTGGCCTTCTCCTTTTGCTCGTTACTTACTTCAGTTTCTTCGATTTCAATATTGTATTTTTTTGCCAAATACTTTATAGCCTCTGGATATGTAAAATGTTCGTGTTCCATTAAAAACGACACCACTGTACCTCCTTTTCCAGTGGAGAAATCTTTCCAGATTTGTTTTACCGGCGACACCATAAAACTTGGGGAACGCTCATCGCTAAACGGACTTAAGCCTTTAAAGTTGCTACCTGCTTTTTTAAGCTGAACAAAATCGCCGATAACCTCCTCGACACGGGCGGTTTCAAAAACTAAATCTATAGAAGCAGGAGAAATCAAATGGTTTGGTTTTTAATTTTAAAAGATTGCTTTGTAACGCTTTTTACTGATTGCAAAAATAGACTTAAACTCCAAAATACTAAAAATTCAAACAAAATTAATTCTCTTTTAATCGAAATGAAGATTATCTTGTTGTTGTAACATTTTAATTACAAGTTCGTCAACAAATTAAACACCCTTAAAACATAGAAAATGAACCTTCGAAAACTATCAATTATTACAGGTTTAAGCTACTTTATAATCTTCTTTGCTGCCATATTTGCAAATTTTTTCGCCATTGAAGCCTTACTGAAAAATCCCTTAGAAACCATTCAACAAAATCATCTCTTGGTTAGATTTGGAATATTAGCCTTTTTAGTCACTGTTGTTTTTGATGTTGTGGTGGCTTGGGCCCTTTACTTACTTTATAAATCAAATTATTTATCTTCATTAAGTACCCTTTTTAGAATAATGCATGCCGCTATAATGGGCGTTGCGATTTTTGCTTTACCTTTAGCTTTTAAAGCCACCACCAGCAACGACATTTTAAATCATGTACATACATTTAATACAATATGGCTCATTGGACTTTTCTTTTTTGGAATTCATTTAATTCTTTTAGGAAGAATAATTAACACGCCAAAATTTATCACATTATTTGTAATACTTGCCGGAGTCATGTATATGATTGATACATGTGCCCATTTTTTACTTCCGGATTATGATGCGTACAGCTCAATATTCTTAGCTTTAGTTGCCATACCAAGCATTATTGGTGAGATGTCCTTAGCAATATGGCTTCTGCTTAAAGGATTTAAAAATAACGCATAAAAAAAGCGACACTTAACGGTGTCGCTTTTTTAAATTCTAATCAACATCAAATCTAAGTCCGACAGATATATTATTTTGTCTGATATCCTGATTTTTAAATAGTGGTGATAAATCATATTTAACGTATAGTGCTACATCATCGATAGCCAGATATCCACTTAATCCGTAAACCAGATTACTGGTATTAAAACTACGTTTTTGTTTTTCTTTAGAACGATCTCCATCGGCTGTATATTTTAATTTTTGACGCGTTCCTACATTAAACCCACCGTAACCACCAAGACCTATTTTAAACTGATTTTTGGTTGAATACCTAAAATAATTTTCGCGTTCTATTTTTTTAGAAGGCCCGAACTCAAAATGCACCGGGAATACTAAATTAGAAACTGATAATTTAGCCTTTTTAAGTTCATGAGGAAAAAGCTCCAGATACGTTTGATCTCCATCCTGAACAAAATATTGATTATCGTTGGCTTTTAATCCATTAATTTGAAGCGACCATCCGTATTTTAATCTCATAAAATTAGACTCTTTAAACACTCTGGTTTTCCATGCCCAACCCATTTCAAAGAAACGAGAACCTCCAAATTTATAAGGCGAATCATCAAGCTTATCGCCTTCAATTATGGCATTATTAAACCCGAAAGCCAAAACAAAATCGCTTGTTGTACGTCTATCGTATTTTCTTGGCTTGTCATTTTTTTTATCGCCAACAAACACAATACTTTCACTTGTTTCGTCTCCCTTTCCAATTCTTATTATAATATTTTCATTGTCATCTTCAATATCATAATCGGTTTCATTACGTTTAAGTAATTCTATTTTATTATCTATTATAGCTACTCGATTTTCAATATTCAAAGCACGTTTTTTAGCTGCTTCTTTCTTTAAAATATCGGCTTCCAGATTGGTTAATTCACCTTTTTCAAGTCTTACATTTATAGCCTCCACTTCTTGTTTCAGCATCTCGCGTTCCTGACTTTGAATGGTTTCCTTCTCTTTTAATAAAAGTTCAATTTTCTCCTTATTATTAACATTTTGAATGGTGTCTTGCGCATTGATGAATTGCACACTTAAACACAGTGCCGTGAGCACTAAAATTTTAGTAATTGTTTGCATAACTGTTCGTTTTTTGTCCCGAAACGGGTTTGATAATTATTATTTGATTGAATGATGATTTACTGATTACGTTGTGCTACGGCTGTTTTTACAGTTCCAAAACTGGTTTTTATAGCATCGAAGATCTTACTTCTAAACGACTGGTCTAATTCGGTTTCTACATCTTGAAGTAACAAATCGGCATCGACAACACCCGTAGACTGATTTAAAATTCTTTGTTTATTAATGCTTCGCTGCGCATCCAGAAGCAAAGCTTCAATTTCATTATCTGTCACCTCTTTATTATGCGTCATTAAATCGTTAACCTTAGCTATTACTTCTTCAACCTTTTGGTCTTCAAAACTTAATTCCTTTTTAAGTTGATTATTGGAATTTTGTAATTCCTCAGACATATCTGATTGCTCCTGAGCTACTACAATTCGCTGCTCTTGTTTAGAAATAACGTCATGTTGTTTTTTAAGCATTGATTCTTCAATAACTTTATTCGTAGTATTTTCTTCAACCTTTGAAGTATCCTTAACATTTTGAGAAACAACTTCCATAGGAATTGTTTCTTCGACAACTTTAGGATTATTTACAATAACAGGTACTGTTTCTTCTGTTTTTGTAAATACAGTTACCAAAAACAAAACACCAATAAAACTCGCCGCAATACCTAACCATAAATACCTTTTGTTGCTCGACTTATTTTCATTAGCATCTAATCGTTTTGAAAGTGTATTCCACGCATCGGCCGAAGGTTTCATAGTTCTTCCTTCAAGCTTTTCCTTTATCTGTTTTTCAAAATTATTTCGTGCCATAGCTTGTTGTGTTTCTGTTCGTAATTTTATCCTGTAAAAGCTTTCTCGCTTTGAATAACTGAGATTTTGAAGTGCTTTCAGCAATATCAAGTAAACTCGCAATCTCCTGATGCTTGTAGCCTTGAATGGCATACATAATAAATACTATTTTATAACCTTCAGGTAATTCGTCTATCAGGTGTTGTATCTCTTCTACTTCAATTTCGGTAGCTATATTATTGGTAAATTCATTTTTAATATCGACTTCTTCAACCGGAAATTCCACATGTTTTTGTTGCCTTAAGTAACTTATGGATTCCCGAACCATAATTCTTCTTATCCAACCTTCAAAACTACCTTCACCTCTAAAACTCTTCAAATTTGTAAACACCTTAAAAAAACCATTCATCATAACTTCTTCGGCATGATACACATCTTTTAAATAGTATCGGCACACGCTTAACATTTTAGGCGCATGCATTTCGAATAACATGTGCTGCGCCTCGCGATTATTTTTTATCGCTCGCTTAATAAGTGCCGATTCGTTTTTATGAAGTTGTATAACTTTCAATAAGGTGTTCATTTGGTCTTCTATTTAAATAGACGAGAATTTTTAAGTAATGGTTGCCTGAGCTTTTATTTTTTTTGAAAAATTAATCAAACTACTATATACCAACAATTTAATTTACAACTAACATTAATTTAAACTCTCTTTATTAAGATTTTTAATAAATCTGTTATTGCAGACTACTAAAACACAATAAAATTAACTTCAATTCAAGAGTAAATTAGACCGTAACCGATTGATAAGTATATAATTTTATAAGAAACAAATTATGAAGCAAGTATATTTTTAGAAATATTTTTAACAAAAATGAATAAACGTTAATTTTAATTTACATATAACCTTAAATCTCTATCTATTCTTCAATTTTTAAGTATATTTAAGAACATACTTATTAATATATGAACAATAACAATCTTTTTTCTTCCTATGATAAGTTACCCAACACTTGGGATGAAATGTACAATGACGATGTGGAGTTTAGAACTCAGTATGAACAATTTATTGAATATTTAAAAAACACTTCACCCGAAAAACTATCGACCAAAGAAGAACTTGCCAAGCAGTTATTTATGAGTCAAGGCGTCACCTTTACCGTATACAATAACAATGAAGGTATTGAAAAAATATTCCCTTTCGATATTGTTCCCAGAATAATCACAGCTGATGAATGGGACAAAATAGAACGAGGCATTAAACAACGACTTAAAGCTTTAAACCTCTTTATTAAGGATATTTATCATGAACAGTTCATTATTAAGGACGGTATTATACCTAGTGAATTAATATTTTCCTGTCCTTATTATTTAAGAGAAATGAAAGGCGTTAATGTGCCTCACGATATCTATGTACATATTTCGGGAGTCGATTTAATTCGTAATGAAGATGGCGAGTTTTACGTTCTTGAAGACAATTTAAGAACACCCTCCGGAGTAAGTTATATGTTAGAAAACAGGGAAATATCGAAACGTTTATTTCCTGGCGTGTTACCCAAAAACGGCGTTCGGTCGGTATCAAATTACCCCAATTATTTATATCGAAAACTAAAAGAACTTTCTCCTATTTCTAATCCCAATGTGGTGTTATTAACACCCGGAATATATAACTCTGCTTATTACGAGCACACCACTTTGGCTAGACTTATGGGTATTGAACTTGTTGAAGGTAGCGACCTAGTCGTTAAAGATCATTTTGTTTACATGAAAACAACTAATGGTCTAAAACAAGTTGATGTGATTTACAGACGTGTTGATGATGATTATCTAGACCCTTTAGAATTTAAAGCCGAAAGTGTTTTAGGTGTTGCCGGAATTATGGCTGCCTACCGAAAAGGCAATGTTATAATTGTAAATGCACCAGGAACAGGAATTGCCGACGATAAAGCCATTTACATTTATGTTCCGGACATGATTAGATATTACTTAGGGGAAGAACCAATTTTAAAAAATATTAAGACCTATCAGCTTAGTAAACCAGAGGAACTTGAATATGTCACCGAGCACATTCGAGAAATGGTTATTAAAAAAACAGACGGTAGTGGCGGTTACGGCATGCTTATGGGACACGAAGCAAGCGAAGAAGAAATCAAAGATTATTTAGATACCGTTAAAAAGAAACCCGATGGCTTTATTGCACAACCCATTTTAAAGCTATCTACAGCGCCCTGCTTTATAGATGGAAAACTATCCCCTCGCTGTATAGACTTGCGACCATTTGCCCTAACAGGTGCTGACGGCATTGATATTTGTCCAGGTGGTTTAACAAGAGTTGCCCTTAAAAAAGGATCCTTAGTTGTTAATAGCTCACAAGGCGGAGGCAGTAAAGACACATGGGTTTTAAAATAATTTAAAAAGAAAGAACGAATATATGTTAAGTAGAGTAGCAAATAACCTTATCTGGATGAACAGATATATGGCGCGTGGTAATGGCATTTTAGCTTTATTGAAAGTAAATTTTTATGCCAATCAAGATTCACCTGAACTTTTTTCCTGGACTCCTGTCATTAAAAATTTCGCTTCATCTGAAACGGAATTTTATACCGAAGATCCCATAGAATGTATTGATTATATGATTTTTGATGTTAGCAATGACAACTCTATTGTTAATATCGTTACTAGAGCCAGAGAAAATGCAAGAAGCGTTCAGGAACATATTTCAAGAGAATCCTGGTTATGCATAAACAACTACTACTTATTCGTAACAAATAATAATCTTAGGCAACGCCTTAAAGAAGAAGACCCTATCCGTCTATTAGAAGAATTATTGGGGCATCATTTAATGTTTTATGGTACCAACGACATTATGCAAGAACGTGGTCCTGCTTATTATTTTATGAATGTTGGGCGCTATTTAGAACGCGTTATTTTAATTTCAGATTTCACAACATTAAAACTTGAAGAAATTCGGCATGCAACAGACGACTTAGAAAAGGGATTATATTGGAGAAACCTACTATTAGTTGTTGGTGGTTATCAAAAATATTTGAAAACCTATAAATCTTCATTTAATGAAGACCAAATCGTAGATCTTATTTTCAGAGATAAACTCTTTCCGCGATCGGTTTATTATTGCATTAATAAATTAAACAGACACATTACGGAGCTTATTGATGCCGGAGAACTTGGCAACAATAATTTACAATTTCTATTAGGAAAATTAGAAAGCAGTATTAAATACACCACCATTGAAAATATAAATGAACAGGGACTTCTTAATTTCGTAGAAGGCATTAAACAAGACATTCGAGACATCTCTGAAGACATCAATTCTGTTTACTACACCCCAATCAATTAAGTATTACTATGGCAAATTATTTCATAAAACATCTTACTAAATACAGTTATGACTCACCAGTTATTGATGCCGCAAACCAATTGCGTTTGCATCCAATTAATGACGATTTTCAACAAGTCAATTCCCACTATTTGGTAATTACAAACAATGCCCATGTGCAAACCTATACCGATTATTACAAAAATATGGTTGGTTCTTTTATGATTACTGATGCCATTACCGAATTATATATTGAATCTAATATTGAAGTAACCACATTCCCAAAAATATTACCAGAAGACACTGTAGATGTAGAAACCCAATGGATGGAGTTAACAAAAATAAAATACGACGATCCGTTTGTTGATTTTCTAATTCACAAACCATTCACTGGCTCAAACGAATTAATTCAATTAATTGAAGAAAAAGGCATAAAGCAAAAAACAGTTTACCAGGCTCTTCAGGGACTTTGCACCTATGTTTATAGCCAAATAAAATACACTAAAGGGGTTACCAAAGTAGATTCTTCTATAGATGAAGTCTGGGAAATAAAAGCAGGAGTATGTCAGGATTTCACAAATATCATGCTTCAAGCCGTTAGAATGTGTGGTATTCCTGCTCGATATGTTAGCGGTTATATTTGTCCTAGTAGCGATATTACCAGAGGAGAAGGCGCTACCCATGCCTGGATAGAAGCATACATTCCTTTTTATGGCTGGCTTGGTTTCGATCCAACAAATAACATCATAGCAAACGATTGCCATGTTCGTCTTGCTGTTGGACGAGATTATAACGACTGTGCCCCGGTTAAAGGCGTTTATAAAGGTAACGCCAATGCCGATTTATTTGTAAAAGTAAACGTAAGTACAGCTAAAAACGATGAAGATATAACTTTACCAGAAACGCCAATGTCCTCCATTAATAATAACAGTTACAAAAGACACATGGAACGTATTCAACAACAGCAGCAACAACAGCAACAGGATTTACAGCAACAACAAAGACAGCAGCAGCAATAACGAAAATTACTTTTTCCTATCAATCACGTAAGTCACCATAAGCTCTAAAGAATTTTTATAATCGGAGTCTGGATAGGTATTGAGTATTTCCTGAGCCTCAATTTGAAATTGCTTCATTTTACTTATGGCGTATTCTAACCCTCCGTTAGCCTTTACAAAAGCAATAACTTCCTTAACGCGCTTTTTATCCTTGTTATGATTTTTTATAGAATTAATCAGCCACTTTTTATCCTTTTTATCGGCATTGTTAAGCACATAAATTAAAGGCAATGTCATTTTCTGCTCTTTAATATCGATGCCGGTAGGCTTACCAATTTGGTCTTCGCTATAATCAAATAAATCATCTTTTATTTGAAATGCCATACCTATAAGTTCACCAAACTTACGCATCTTTTCAACATGCTCTGATTCTGGCTTTACCGAAGCTGCTCCCAAACTACAACACGCAGCAATAAGCGTTGCCGTTTTTTGACGGATGATTTCGTAGTACACATCCTCGGTGATATCTAACTTACGAGCTTTTTCAATTTGAAGCAACTCTCCTTCACTCATTTCACGAACGGCAACCGATATAATTTTAAGTAAATCGAAATCATTGTTATCGATACTTAACAACAATCCTTTCGACAATAGATAATCACCAATAAGAACTGCGATTTTATTTTTCCAAAGAGCATTAACTGAAAAGAAACCACGACGTCGGTTACTATCATCAACCACGTCGTCGTGAACTAAAGTTGCGGTATGGATTAATTCTATTACAGAAGCTCCTCGGTAAGTTCGTTCAATAGCCTCGCCATTAGAGACCATTTTAGCAACCAGAAACACAAACATTGGTCGCATTTGCTTTCCTTTTCGGTTGACTATGTATGTGGTAATTCGGTTTAACAAAGCCACCTTGCTCGACATTGAAAGGAGGAACTTTTGCTCGAAAAGATCCATTTCAAAGGCGATGGGTTGTTTTATTTGCTCTACTATTTTCAAATGCTTTAGCTAAGGAGATTCAAATATAAGTTTTAGCAGCTAAATTTCTAACTTTTATTTGCTAATTGTCCGCAAGCCGCATCAATATCTTTACCACGACTTCGACGTACATTAACCACGATGCCATTTTTCTCTAATGAAGAAATATAATTTTCTAAAGCCTGATTAGAAGCTTGCTGAAACTCGCCATCATCGATTGGGTTATATTCTATAATATTAACCTTACACGGCACATATTTACAGAACTTCACAAAAGCATCAATATCGTTTTGAGTATCATTAATGCCATCCCAAACCACATACTCGTAAGTAATTCTGCGCTTGGTTTTGGCATACCAGTATTCTAAGGCTTCACGTAAATCGGTAAGCGGAAAAGTTTCATTAAACGGCATAATCTTGGTTCGCACCTCATCTACTGCCGAATGTAATGACACGGCAAGATTAAATTTAACCTCATCATCGGCCATTTTTTTAATCATTTTAGGCACACCTGAAGTTGATAAGGTAATACGTTTTGGAGACATCCCTAAACCTTCATCAGAGGTTATTTTATCGATGGCTTTAATTACATTATTGTAATTCATAAGCGGTTCGCCCATTCCCATGAATACAATATTACTTAACGGTCTGTCGTGATATAAGCGGCTTTCATTATCGATAGCCACCACCTGATCGTAGATTTCATCAGGGTTTAAGTTACGCATACGTTTTAAACGTGCTGTCGCACAAAAACGACAATCCAAACTACATCCCACCTGGCTGGATACACAGGCTGTTGTTCGTGTTGGCGTTGGAATTAAAACCGACTCGACCACCAAACCATCATGTAAACGTACTGCATTTTTAACCGTACCATCACTACTACGTTGCATGGTATCGACTTTAATATTGTTAATCACAAAATTATCTTCAAGCATTTGGCGGGTTTCCTTCGAAATATTAGTCATATCGTCGAAAGAATAGGCGGCCTTTTGCCATAACCATTCATAAACCTGGTTACCACGAAATGCCTTATCGCCTTGCTTTTCGAAAAATGCTCTTAACTGCTCTTTGGTTAGTGCGCGTATGTCTTTTTTTGTTGTTGCCATAGATGATGCAAAAGTAATGATTTTGGGGTTACGATTAGACTTAATTAGAAAGGTTAGATTTTTAGACTAATGACGGATGACCAGTGATGGACGACAGCAAAGTTAAATTGGAAACTCAAAACAGGAATTCAAGTAAAAGCAACTTTCAATTACCATCTTTTTTGCGTTAAGGATTGAAGCAAGCTACCGTGTAGCGCGTAAAGCCCGACCCGCAAGGTAACGCCCTAATTTAAAGAAAGAAAAAAGCCTTGTAAAAACAAGGCTTTAAATTTTTATAAGATTAACATGGCATCACCGTAACTGTAGAACTTGTAGCCTTCTTTTACAGCTTCGTCATATGCTTTTTTCATGAAATCATGACCAGCAAACGCAGAAATCATCATTAATAATGTTGATTTTGGAGTATGGAAGTTTGTAATCATACAGTTTGCGATACTGAAATCGTAAGGAGGGAAAATGAATTTATTAGTCCAACCTTCGTACTCGTTTAATTCTCCATTTGAAGATACCGAACTCTCAATAGCACGCATAACGGTTGTACCAACAGCACACACACGTTTTTTACTACGAATACCTTTGTTAACGGTTTCTACAGCTTTTTCATCGATTTTAAGCTCTTCGCTATCCATTTTGTGCTTCGATAAATCTTCTACCTCAACTGGGTTAAAAGTACCTAAACCAACATGTAAAGTCACCTCAGCAAAGTTTACACCTTTAATTTCCAAACGCTTTAATAAGTGCTTAGAGAAGTGAAGACCTGCAGTTGGTGCTGCAACAGCTCCTTCGTTTTTAGCATAAATAGTCTGGTAACGCTCTTCGTCTTCCGGCTCTACTTGTCTTTTTATGTATTTAGGAAGTGGTGTTTCTCCTAATTCGTTTAATTTTCTACGGAATTCTGCATAAGAACCATCGTATAAGAAACGTAAAGTACGACCTCTAGATGTTGTGTTATCGATAACCTCTGCTACTAAAGTATCGTCGTCTCCAAAATATAATTTGTTTCCAATTCTAATTTTACGAGCCGGATCTACAAGAACATCCCAAAGACGTTGTTCGTCATTCAGCTCTCTTAATAAGAATACTTCAATTCTTGCTCCGGTTTTTTCTTTATTTCCGTAAAGACGGGCAGGAAATACTTTGGTATTGTTCAGGATTAAAACATCATCTTCATCAAAATAATCAACAATATCCTTAAACATTTTGTGCTCAATAGTTTGCTTTTTTCTGTCTAAAACCATTAAACGCGCCTCATCTCTGTTTTCCGCCGGATATTCCGCTAATAATTCATCTGGTAAGTTAAAACCAAAGTTTGATAATTTCATCTGTTTACTTTTATTGTTTTTTAATTTACTTCAATACGTCGAAGGCTGCAAATATACAATCTGCAGATAGGCCTTGTCAAGTAAATATGTGATTATTATTTAGTTATTTTAAAACCAATGGATTCTAAGTCGTCCCAGAATGTAGGATATGACTTTGAAACCACCATAGCATCTTCAATAATAACCGAGGTTTTAAGGGCGATTGGAGCAAAAGCCATAGCCATTCTGTGATCGTGATACGTAGCGATTGCCACACCACTGTTAATGGTAGTAGCTTCAGCTAAATGAAGGGATTCGTTAGTAATTTCTACTACCCCTCCTAACTTTTCAATTTCAGTTTTTAGAGCAACCAAACGATCGGTTTCTTTAATTTTAAGGGTATGCAACCCTGTTAAATCGCATTTTATTCCCAAAGCAAAACAGGTTACTGCTATAGTTTGAGCGATATCAGGAGCATTGGTTAAATCGTATGAAAACGCCAAAACCTCCTTGTCTGTTTTTGTTAATGTAACCGAGTTATTTTTGAAAGCCGTTTCAACTCCGAAATGTTTATAAATTTCCACTAAAGCCGAATCGCCTTGAAGTGAATTTTCTTTATATGATGATAAGGTAATTTCTGTTCCTACTGCACTTAAGGCTGCCAAACTAAAATAATACGATGCCGAAGACCAATCCGACTCCACCACCAAGGTTTTCTGTTCTAAGTCCTTTGGCGCTGGTTTAACCACAATAGTGTTCCCTTCAAAAGAATTTTCAACCCCTATTTCTGTTAACAAACTTAGGGTCATATTAATGTAAGGCACTGAAGTAATTTTTCCTTCCAGCGTTAACTCCAATCCGTTTTCTAAACGCGAGGCAATTAACAATAAAGCAGAAATGTACTGACTACTTACATTAGCCTGTAACGACACTTTATTTTTAGCTAGCTTTTTGCCCTTTATTTTAATTGGCGGGTATCCAGCATTTTCAACATATTCTATGTCTGCTCCAAGTTCCTGAAGCGCCTCGACCAAAATTTGAATTGGGCGTTCCTTCATACGTTGCGAACCCGTAAGGGTAACTTCTCTTCCTTCCTGAACCGCAAAAAAGGCAGTTAAAAATCGCATGGCAGTACCTGCATGATGAATATCTACAACCTCTGAAGACGAACTTAATGCTTTGGTCATTAAATTACTATCGTCGGAATTCGAGATGTTTTCAAGATTAAACTGCGGATATAGGGCCTTTAAAAGTAACAATCGGTTAGATTCACTTTTTGAACCTGTAATTTGTATAGCCGATTGCTTAGCTATTTCAGATTTTTGAAGCGTGATATGCATAATAATAGTTGGTCTGTTTTAACAAAGCCGCTAATTTACTTTAATTTTTCGTTATTATGATGCCTATCGTGGTCACGTTTTCCCTTCTTATCCATTCTTTTATCGAAAGCTGCCTGTAAATCGACTCCTGTCTGGTTAGCTAAACACAAAACAACAAATAATACATCGGCCAGTTCTTCTCCTAAATCTTTATCCTTATCGCTTTCTTTTTCGCTTTGTTCACCATAACGACGAGCTATTATACGAGCAACTTCTCCAACTTCTTCGGTTAGTTGCGCCATATTGGTTAACTCGTTAAAATAACGAACCCCGTGATTTTTAATCCACTCGTCTACTTCCTGTTGTGCGTTTTGAATATTCATTTATACTTTAATTAAAACGATTTGCTCTGATTGTTTTTCAATGAGTTTGCTAAAATACGCTTTTAATTGCTCATAATATGCAGGAACAATAATGGATTGATTAATGTCTGTATCGAAAGTAATATGTACCGTTTTACCATCTGGACTTGCTTTAACGATATATTTAAATGCTCCCAAATTATCTGGCAACAGCATCTGAACTGATTCCGGTGTGCTTTCAACTTTATAATTCTCTGGCACTTTAACCACAAATTTGTACTTATTACTCTTTGGATAACTAAAATCTACAGGGAATTCTCTTTTCTCCAGCTTAAATGGATTTTCAGTAGTCTTCAAGAAGAACAGTGGAGAAAAATAAATCTTGTTATTAATTACATCTGCCTGACTTTCTAATGAAAACTTGAAGGATTCAATAACTGGCTTAGATATATCTTTTTCATTTTGCACATTAAACTCTGAAATTTCTATATTTCCAAATTTACTTTCAAGCTTCTCTAAATATTTATCTTGTCCTTCTTCAAAAAAATCATCTCGATAATTCATGGCAAAATAATTACTTCTTAAAAATCGCACATTACCCTCAAGATCTCCTGATTCATTTAAGCTTGCTAACAAAGACACCTGATTTACCGATTTTTCTTTAGGATATAAATTTACCGTACTCGAGGTTTTGTTTTCTCTTACAATTCTTCCCTCCCAGTTCAACGCTCTCACAGGTAAAACATTAGGCAACCCGTGGCTTGTAGTTGCATCTAGAAGCACTATTCCGTCAGGTGACTCTATAGCAGAAACAACATAATTATAGCCATCTAAGGTTGGAAATAAAGGAATACCATTATCTCTTGTACTAACTAAAACCGGATTGGCCGTTAGTCCGGCATAACGAAGCATCGATGTTAACATAAGATTGATATCAGCTACATTTCCTTCCTTTCTTAAATAAGCTTTTTTAACACCTTCCTGAGCATACTTACTGGTATAACCATTCCATTTCATTGAGGATTTTACATAGTTAAAAATTTTAGCCGCTTTTGCCAAGGGTTGAGATTCACCTGCTATTAAAGCCTCTATATCTTCCTTATAATAAGAACTCCTGTTTAACTCATCGCCAAAACCAGGGCTATCATAAATAGTTTTAACCACATCTTCCCAGGTTGTTGCAAAATATTTGATTGGGGTTAAAGGCCAATTAACAAACGAGAGCTCATAACTTACGGCCGATCTGTAATTATTAATATTATTTACATGAGGTTCATCTTTTAAAGCAGGCACATCTTTTAAATTAAAATTATTGTAAATACGGATATAATCCTGTGTACTTGTGCTGTAGGAAGTGGTCGTCACCCGATTATTTGTACTTCTTTCTTTATTGTTAAATCTAAATTGATCCGATTTACGTTCAGTCTTTGGAATAACAGATAAATACCCTTTAGACATCATTTTAAAATTAAAGTATTCAGGAGAATCAAACCGAGCTTCTACAATTTTTACAGGAATAGCATGTTGAAAGTAAAAATCATCTACCATCCAGAAAAAAGGTGAAACAACGGTATATTTATACTCAATAACACTGCCTTCCTTTATATTAGGCATTGTGAAGGTTACCTGATTTAAATATTTATGTTTTTCGGTTTCAAAAACACCATCTTTATCAAGTTTCACTTCTTCTGCCTTACCCCCTTCCAAATTATAAGTATAAGCCTTTAATCCTTGAAATTCTTCCTCCTTATTATTTCCTACACGAAGATTAATAACCTTTGTTGCATAATTAAACCCTTCTTTATTGTATATTTTTATACGTTCCTGAACCTCGGTTTTCATATAAAATTCGTCTAACTGTTCATCATATTCTAGGTGTGACCATCTATACTTATATAAATAAGTCGCATTAGCAGAAGAATCCAACGGATTCACTTTTTCTTCTAATTCTTCGGTTGATATTTTTCCAAATTTGACTTCTTGAGAAAATGCCTTGACTGAAAGACAAATACAAAGTAAAAAGGTTGTTAATTTCATATGGTTTAGTTTTTAGTAGTATTCTTAACAAGGGCTATTTTTGCATTATCAGATTTAGAAATATCTATTCTGAAATTTCGAAAATCATCATAATCTTCTTTAGGAAATACACCGTCATTTATAACGAGTTTACGTTTATAAATAACATTTTCATCTTCGAGTATAAACTCTGCCCTATAACTCCCGAACTTATTTTCGATTTCGATTTTTTCTGGCAGTGCTTCAACTTTATAATTTTCAGGTAAAGTTATTTTCACCTCATCTTCATCTATAAAGCCTCGTTTAACTTTAATTGGATATTTTCTGTCTTTATATTTATCAGGGATATTAATATTTCTATTTAAGGCATTAACTGTTAACAACATGATATTACCAGCCTTTTTAGTGTAATTCGGCACATAAAAACCAATTTGCTCTGCAAATGAAACATCAGATTTGTTATTATCTATTTCAATCTTATCAATAGATATGGTGTTTAGATAATCCCATCTATCCTTATAATACACATCTAAATCACGAGCACTTTGTGACTCCAACCTATACTTATCATCATACTGAATTCCTTTTGATATAATATTTACATCAACATTAATTGATCCTTCTGGATTGATTGTATAGTTTCCTTTTAAAAACTGGGTGTTTTCTTCTGTTTTATACTTTTTGGTATGTTTTATTTCACCTCCTTCAGGTGTAACAACCAATACATCTCTATCATCGGTAAAATCACCTATAAACCCAAATGGCACATCCTGACTTGTGCATTCTAACCATACAGGTTCTTCATTAGTTGGGATTGATAAAATAACATGATTTCCTTGCATTAAAGCAAAATCTTGCTCCATACTTCTTTGAGAATTACCGGCATAAATAACACAATAATTAGACTTAACTCCAACGGCTTTTAGTAATGCCATTGTATAATTAGTCAATCCTTTACAATCCCCATAACCTAATTCATCTACTTTAGATGCTTTAAAAGGTTTCCAGCCACCAATCCCTACCTGAACACTTATATATCTAACTTTATTTTGAACGTATTCATATATTTTTTTGGCCTTTTCTATATCAGACATGTCATCTTTTACAAGATTTCGAACATAGTCAACTGTACTTTCAGGTAAATCTAAAGTGTCAAATAGCAAATCATTATACATCCATTTTCCAAAACCATTCCAGTCTTCTACTTCTGCCTGAACGCCTTCTAAACTAAACTGCTTAGAGGCTATTAAAACTCGAGGCGCAATTTCCAACAGATTAGGACAATAATCTTCAGGTTTATAAGCTTCGAGATTTTTGACAAAATAACTTATTAATCCTAATTCTTCTTTCTTTTCTAATTCCAGACCCTCTAAATACTTTTCCTTTTTTCTAATCTGAATATCTTTAGGGTAAGTTATACTATAATTACTTTCTTCTACACTAACATAACGCTCATTGATTGGCATAAATGAAGGAATAAAGGCTGTATTACCTGTAGATATTTCACAAATAAATTCAACCGTATAAGGATAAGCTGAAGGTGTATAATCTAAATACTTTACTCTGGAATCGGAATACAAGGTAGCACCATCTACAGCACTGACATCCTTAAAATTTTTCTCTTTTATTTTCTTAATTACCGCTCCAAACTTGTTATATATAGTCGCTTCCAGATTCTTAATCTTCACATTATTATCATAATGCACATAAGCATTAAGATTGTCATCTCCACTTTTATTTAGAATTGTAATAATTCGTCTTTCTGAAACCAGCATTTCATCGATTTTCAGCAGATCAATACGGGTTTCATCTAAACGAACAACGGCATTAGCACCATCACTTAGCGATTCAGGAATATTTGAACTTGTAAATAAATTATTTTGTGAAAAAAGAATGAAAGAGATAAAAAAGAATGATAACTGTAAATAGTTTTTAAACGCCATAAACCTTAGTTTATAATTTCTCAATTAATTATTTATTATTAATCCTCTGTTAAGAGGATAGTTTAAGAATTAATTAGGTTGAGAGAATTAGCTAAGGCTAGGGTTAATTATAATTCTTACTTTCAAAAATAAAAAAAGTATGCAAAAATCCTAATCCAATTCATACAAACGAATTATAAATTCACGAGAACTTGTATATCATCCTCAGTAAAATCAAGGAATTAAAACGAAAAAAAAAATTAAGAAAAGATTATTCTTTATTTTTTGAATCTATAATAATGGTTACCGGTCCGTCGTTAAGAAGTTCGACTTTCATATCGGCACCAAATTCTCCGGTTTGTATTTTTTTACCTAAATCGGTTTCTATTTGTTTCACAAAGGCTTCGTAAAGCGGAATCGCTATATCGGGTTTTGCCGCCTTTATATAACTCGGTCGATTTCCTTTTTTTGTTGCAGCATGAAGTGTAAACTGACTTACTACAATAACATCGCCATTAACATCAATTAATGATTTATTCATCACCTGATTGTCGTCTTCAAAGATGCGAAGGTTTACTATTTTATTAGACAACCAATTAATATCTTCCTGAGTGTCTTCGTTGACAATTCCTAATAAAACCAAAACACCATTTGAAATCGACGCTACTTTTTCACCTTCTATTGTTACACTTGCTTTAGTAACACGCTGAATAACTACCTTCATATTTTATTCTTTTTCCCAGTTATCAGTTCGGTAGTGTTCCTCGTCTCCTTCAATAATTTGCAAGTAACTACGGTAACGGGAAAAGGCTATTTCATCGTTATCTAAAGCTTCCTTTACGGCACATTTTGGCTCCTTAATATGTAAACAGTTATTAAACTTACAGTCTTGTTTTAAAGCAAAGATCTCCGGAAAATAATCACCTACTTCTTCCTTTTCCATATCAACTACTCCGAAACCTTTAATTCCTGGTGTATCGATAATTTGTCCTCCAAAACTTAAATCGAACATTTCAGCAAACGTAGTGGTATGCTGCCCCTGACTGTGGAGTGCTGATATTTCTTTAGTTTTTATATTCAATCCCGGCTCAATAGCATTTACCAAAGTTGATTTCCCAACTCCCGAATGTCCTGAAAACATGCTTATTTTATCTTGCATTAAGGCTTTTACCTTATCTACATTTTTTCCAGACTTTGCCGAAACGCCAATGCATTCGTAACCTATTTTTCGGTATACATGAGCCAAATATCTAACTTCATCTAAAGTTTCTTCGTCGTAAGCATCAATTTTATTGAAAAGCAAAACCGTTTTAACTGAATAGGCTTCGGCGGTTACTAAAAACCGATCGATAAAACTAGTTAAGGTTGGCGGATTATTAATGGTAATCATCAAAAATACCTGATCGATATTTGATGCGATAATATGAGTTTGCTTCGACAGGTTCACCGATTTACGAACAATATAGTTTTTACGATCGTGAATTTTATGAATTACTCCGGAAACCTGATTATTTTTTGTCTCCAGTTCGAAATCTACATAATCGCCCACAGCAATCGGGTTTGTACTTTTAATTCCCTTAATACGGAATTTACCTTTTATACGGCAATCGTAAGTTTCACCTAATTGTGTTTTAACGGTGTACCAGCTTCCTGTAGATTTATAAACGAGTCCTGTCATATCGGCTTCAAAAGTACTCTAAAAAAATTATTTTCTCAGTAAGAATATATTTATATTTAACCGTTTAACACCAATACACCTAACTATTATGAAACGTATTTTATTTGTCTTTCTTTTAGGAGTTCTATTTTTTAATGAGGCTCAAGCTCAAATTGAATATAAAGTTATTACCTCGGTAGAATCGATTGTTCCCAATGGATTAGGGCGTTCTCGATTAATTTCTTCTGTTGAAGAAAAAAACTATAAAGATTTTACAACTGAACAAACCGAAGATGATAATACCAGAAACAAATCGGACCGAGGGGATATTCGCGTGAAAGATTTTGAAGAAACCAAACTTTTAAACTTTTACAACATAGGAGGCATTCGTTTTCAAAATATTGCAGCTAACGATGCCGTTTTAAGTTCCAAAATAAACACTATGGTTCAAGAAGGCTGGGAACTGGCTTTTGTTACTAGTGCCGTTGAAAGTGATAGTGGCAAAGACGATGGACAAGGTATTTTTATAACGCGCTACATTTTTAAAAGAAATAAATAAATCTATTATATTTAAGGAGTTAACTAATAATTTGTTCCTTTTAAAATTAAATTAACAACCTATGAAAAAGCACTTTTTAAAGTTTACTTGCATCACCTTACTATTAATATCAGCGATGTCATGCTCTAGTGTAGACGTATTAAATTCCTGGAAAGGCGACAATATCAATTCTGTTAAAGAGAAAAACATATTAGTTATTGCTCGTACAGACAACACAACAGCTCGAATAACCTTCGAGAATAGCATTGTTGAAGAACTGGAAAAACGAGGCATTAAAGCTACCCCAAGTTTTAATAAGTCTCCTGAATTTAATCCTGATAAAAAGATTACTCAGGAAGATGAAAAGAAAATTAAATCCATTATCGAAGCTAATGGTTATGAAGGAGTCATTTTAACCATTGTTAAAGACACTCAAGAATTAACTAAAACCGTAACCGATGGTGGTTACTATGCGGGGAGTACCTACTATGGCTATTACCCAAGATATTATCATGGGTTTTATGGGTATTACTACCATCCCATGGCATACTCGACTTTAGGGAATTATGTTCCGGAAACCTCAACCACATACACTTCTAAAAACTACATTTTAGAAACGGTAATTTATAATTTAGATGAACCAGAAGACAAACAACTCATTGGTGTTGTCACTTCAAAAATTGAAGATCCATCAGATCTTTCATCAGCTTCTAAGCAATACGTAAAAGCCATTGTAAAAAGTTTTAATAAGTAGCCTCTATTTATTTAATATAAAAAAGGCTCGCCATTGGCGAGCCTTTTTTGTTTTATCCGTTAAGGATTTTTTCCTGGTGATTAATCGATTCCTGGTGAATCGCTTTAAACATTTTAAGAACAAACTCTTCACTTAATCCGTGAGCTTCTCCTTCCAATACCATTTTCCCTAAAATTTCATTCCAACGCTTAGATTGTAACACGGCAACATTCTTTTGCTTTTTAAGTGCTCCAATGCCATCTGCTGTTTTCATACGCTTTCCAAGTAATTCGATAATTTGATTATCAATTACATCAATTTGCGCTCTTAAATTATCAAGAGATTTATTGTATTCCGCTTCAGAATCGCTCTCTTTTCTAATTTTTAAATCTTTCATAATCTGCACTAAGGTTTTTGGTGTTACCTGTTGTGCTGCATCACTCCACGCATTTTCCGGATCGTAATGTGTTTCAATCATTAATCCATCGAAATTTAAATCTAATGCCGATTGAGATACATCAAAAATCATATCACGTTTTCCAGTAATGTGAGACGGATCGTTAATTAATGGAATATCCGGATATTTGTTTTGGAAATCGATAGCCAATTGCCATTCCGGGTTGTTTCTGTACTTTGTTTTTTCGTAAGTCGAGAATCCACGGTGAATAGCTCCAATATTTTTAACACCTGCATTATAAATACGCTCTATACCTCCTAACCATAAGGCTAAATCTGGATTTACTGGATTTTTAACCAATACCGGTTTATCTGTTCCTTCTAAGGCATCGGCAATTTCCTGCATAATAAATGGACTTACCGTAGAACGAGCACCAATCCATAGTAAATCGATATCGTGCTCTAAAGCTAATTTTACATGGGCAGCGTTAGCAACTTCGGTACATACTTTCATACCGGTTTCTTCTTTCACTTTTTGCAACCATTTTAAACCTAAAGCTCCTACTCCTTCAAACATACCTGGACGTGTTCTTGGTTTCCAAATACCTGCTCTAAAATAACTCACATCAGTATCTTTTAGCTCATGAGCTATTTTCAATACTTGCTCTTCTGTTTCAGCACTACATGGCCCTGCAATTACTAACGGATGACTTAATTGTAAATCATCTAACCAGGTTCTCATTTCTTTTTTGTTTTCCATTTTTGTTTAATTTACCTAAAAATCTACTAGATGTGATGGCTCACATGGGTTCAATTTACTTTACTAATATTATTCTTAATTCGTCTTAGTTAATTAATACCGTTAAGTATTTCTTTTATATGATTGGTTTGTTTCATTTCATTAAAAATAGCCTCGAAATCGTCACCTTTCATCAGGTCTTTAAAATGCGTGAGATTATTTATGTATTCTTCTAATGTTTCAATAACATTGTCTTTATTTTGCTTAAAAATAGGTGTCCACATTTCTGGTGAACTTTTTGCCAGACGCACCGTTGAAGCGAATCCACTGCCTGCCATATCGAAAATATCGCGTTCATTTTTTTCCTTTTCAATAACCGTTTTTCCTAACATGAATGAACTAATGTGTGACAAATGCGACACGTAAGCAATGTGCTTATCGTGGGCTTCAGGATTCATATAACGAATACGCATCCCGATATCAGTAAATAACTTTAAAGCTTTCTCCTGAAGTTTGAACGTTGTTTTTTCAACTTCACAAACAATATTTGTTTTACCAACAAAAAGTCCTTCAATAGCTGCGCTTGGCCCCGAATACTCGGTTCCTGCAATAGGATGCATCGCTAAAAAATTGCGTCGCTTTGGATGGTTTTCAACAACTTTACAGATATCTAATTTCGTCGAGCCTACATCAACTACAAGACCTGTGTCTGAAATGTTATCAAGTACCGTTGGCAATATTTTTACCGTCGCATCTACAGGTATAGATACGATAACCAAATCGGCTTGATTTAAATCCTCTAAAGTCGCTTTTTTATCTATGAGTTTAAGTGCTAAGGCTTCATCTAAGGTATTATCATTTCTACCAATACCGTGAATAACCGCATTTGGATTATTCTTTTTAATATCGATAGCCAGACTACCTCCAATTAAACCTACACCTATTACGAATATATTGTTCATCTTTTATTTAAATCTTGCAATGGCTTCTTCTAAATCTTCTGTCGATCCACATAAAGAAAACCTGATGTATCCTTCTCCTTTTGTTCCGAAAATGGTTCCCGGAGTAATAAACAAATGATTTTCTTTTAACACTTTATCAATAAATGGCTCTGCCTCTATACCTTCAGGTAATTTCGCCCAAACAAATAATCCCACCGCATTTTTATCGTAAGTACATTTTAATGCATCGGCTAATTGCCAAACCAAATCGCGTCGTTTTTTATACACACTATTAAGTGTACTAAACCACATATTTGAACAGTTTAAAGCCTCAATAGCTCCTTTTTGAATGCCGTAAAACATACCTGAATCCATGTTACTCTTAACCTTAAGTACATTACTGATGTGTTTACCATCACCAACAACCATTCCTACACGCCAACCTGCCATATTAAACGTTTTACTTAAAGAGTTTAACTCCAGGCAAACCTCTTTAGCTCCTTCAACACTTAAAATACTTTTTGGATCGTCGTTTAAGATGAAGGTATACGGATTATCGTTAACAATTAAAATATTGTGTTTTTTACCGAAAGCTACCAAATCTTTATAAACCGAAGCACTTGGCACGGCTCCCGTTGGCATATGTGGATAATTAACCCACATAATTTTTACTTTACTTAAATCTTGCTTCTCTAAAGCTTCAAAATCAGGTTGCCAGTTATTGGCTGCATCCAACTCATAAAAAACAGGTTCTGCACCTACTAATTTGGTTACCGACTGGTACGTTGGGTATCCTGGGTTTGGAATTAACGCCGCATCTCCTTCATTTAAATAAGCCATAGAGATATGCATGATGCCCTCCTTACTTCCCATTAACGGTAATACTTCGGTTAACGGACTTAAGCTTACTGAAAAATGATTTTTATAAAAACCACAAATAGCTTCTCTTAATTCAGGTAATCCCTGATAACTCTGATACTTGTGTGCAACAGGACTTGAAAATCCTTCAACCAATGCTTCAATTACCTTTTGCGGTGGTTGTAAATCCGGACTTCCAATACCTAAATTAATTATTGGTTTTCCACTTGCAATAAGTGCGCTAACTTCTCTTAATTTTTTTGAGAAGTAGTATTCTTCTACCGTTTGCAGTCTGTTAGCTACTTCAATCATACTTTTCCTTTTTTATATTCCCCAAGCACTTTAAAATTATGTGCCATAATATCCATCAGAGACTTTGCCTTTTTAAAATCTTCATAAGTGTCAAATGTAACATCTACGAAGAAAGCATATTTCCATGGTGTTTCAACAATTGGCAAGGATTGAATTTTTGTTAAATTCAACTTACAATCGCTCATTACATTTAATATTGCTGCCAGACTTCCGCGTTTATGATCGGCTTCAAACTTTACCGAAGCTTTACTAATGTTAGCTTCATCAACTTCCGAATTATTTCGTTTTACAATTACGAAACGTGTTTCATTATGTTGAATGGTTTGAATACTTTTCGCCAAGATATCTAACTCAAACAATTCAGCCGCCATAACGCTAGCAATAGCTGCAACACCTTTTAACTGGTGCTTTTGAATACGTTGCGCAACCTCAGCAGTATCTTTATCTTCAACCAGTTTAATATGTGGGTGAAGTTTAAAAAACTCCTTACACTGCAATAAGGCCATAGGGTGCGAATACACTTCTTTAATTTCCTTGATATTCTGCCCCGGCAAAGCCAGTAAATTGTGCTGAATATCTAAATAATGTTCTCCTACGATGTGTAACCCAAACTTGTCTATTAACGCATAGTTTGGGATAATAGAACCGGCTATAGAATTTTCTAAAGCCATAATTGCGGCATCGCATTCTCTTGTAATTAGAGAATCTACTACCTGATCGAATGTTAAACATTCAATCACTTCAACTGGTTTTTCAAAAAATTGTTGTGACACAATATGATGAAAAGAACCAAGCACACCTTGTATTGCAACTGTATTTATCATGTATAAAAAAAGTCCCGATTTTCACCGAGACTTATATCTAAATTTATTTTATAAATTATACATACTATGCCTCGTTCCTTTTACTAAAAAAGAAATAAAACCAAAAGTTAATGTATGTATAATATCCTGTTGTTCTCATAATTACATTGCTAATGTAAATAATATTTTAAAATATCAAAATACTAAAAAACCTTTTTTTGAGATATAAATAAAAGTTTTAAAGAATTTACAGGAAATCTCACTTTATGTTAGATAATCATTATTTTTGAACAAATATTTTCTTAATATGTCTATAGAGGTTTCGGGTATTACAAAGCTTTACGGCAACCAAAAAGCGTTAAACAACATATCGTTTAAAATAGAAAAACCAGAAGTAGTTGGTTTCCTGGGGCCTAATGGTGCGGGTAAATCGACCATGATGAAAATATTAACGACTTACTTAAACCCTACCGAAGGACTAGCCAAAGTAAACGGATTTGACGTAAACCTTAACAAACAAGAGGTACAACAAAGTGTTGGTTATTTACCAGAACACAACCCACTATACTTAGACTTATATATTAAAGAGTATTTAGCTTTTAATGCCAATATATATAAAGTAGGTAAGCAACGTATTCATGAAGTTATAGAACTTACAGGTTTAACACCTGAAGCGCATAAAAAAATCGGACAACTATCTAAAGGATATCGTCAGCGCGTTGGTCTGGCTAATGCTCTTTTACATGATCCGGATGTTTTAATTTTAGATGAACCTACTACAGGACTTGACCCAAACCAGTTAATTGATATTAGAAACCTGATTAAAACTATTGGTAAAACAAAAACTATTTTCCTTTCTACTCATATTATGCAGGAAGTTGAAGCTATGTGCGACCGGGTCATTATTATTAATAAAGGTGAAATTGTTGCCAATAAAAAATTGAAAGATCTTCGCGACGAAAAACAACAAGTGGTGATAGTCGAGTTCGATTATCGTGTTGAAGATGCTTTTCTACTAAAACTTCCAAAAGTTGAACAGGTTGTTAACACCCACGATTTTGTTTACGAAATTACATTTGCCACATCCCAGGATATGCGCTCTCATGTTTTTGACTTTGCTCACGACAACCAATTAAAGATTTTACAACTCAATCAAAAAAATAGCAGCCTGGAAAATTTATTTATAGACCTTACAAAGTAAACCTTAGAATTTGATTTTTAGTTAAAAAATCATAAATTACTAATGTTTATTAACACATTACTTAAAAGCATGACAAATGTCATTTGTGTTAATATTATTGGTTTTAATTTTGCATAAGCTTTCAATAATGACAAGCTACAACTCGATTTTATAAACAAAATACATATACCATGAGTAAAGGAATTTATGTTGCAACCATAGAACCTAATAGTGGAAAATCTGTAGTGGTTTTAGGCTTAATGCGTATGCTTTTAGGTAAAACCGCAAAAGTAGGATACTTCCGTCCTATTATTGATAATCCAAAATCTGATGAAACAGATATCCATATCCATACCGTACTTTCTCATTTCGAGATTGACATCAATTATAAAAATGCCTATGCCTTTACTCGTAATGAGGTTTTAGATCTATATAACCAAGGTAAGTCTGGAGATGTTATCGATCAAATTATTACCAAATACAAATATTTAGAAGAACGTTTCGATTATATATTAGTTGAAGGTACCGACTTTTCAAGTGAAAATTCAACTTTAGAGTTAGACCTTAACATGCTAATCTCTAAAAACCTGAGTTTACCAGTAATTATAGTTTCTCAAGGGGATAACAAAAGTGTAAAGGAAATTATAGATAATGTACAATTAGCTCACGACACTTTTAAACAAGAAGTCGATGTACTTTCTATTATTGCCAACAAAGTAAACCCTATTGATGTAGAACCTTTAAAAGAATTACTGCAATCGCGTATACCACAAAATACCGATATAACAGTAATTCCTAAAATAGCAAGTTTAGCAAGCCCAACCGTAAAAGAAATAGTAAAACTTCTTGATGGAACGGTGCTTTTTGGAAAAGACCATTTAAACAACCTGATTGAAAATTACAGTGTGGGAGCTATGCAATTGCGTAACTATTTAACACATTTAAAAGATAACGCTCTGGTAATTACTCCTGGAGATCGCGCCGATATTATTTTAGGAGCTTTACAAGCGAACATTTCTAAAAATTACCCAAAAATTTCGGGTATTGTTTTAACAGGTGGTTTAATTCCTGAAGATCCTATTTTACAATTAATCGAAGGACTTTCGAGTATTGTGCCAATTATCAGCTTGAAAGAAGGCACCTATTATGCTACAAACCGCATTGGCAAAACAAAATCTAAAATCTACGCTGAAAACACTGAAAAAATTAATTCAGCAATTTCGGTTTTTGAAAAATATACCAATACAGATCATTTAGCTGATAAATTAATCACTTTCGAATCTGAAATATTCACGCCAAGAATGTTTCAGTACAACTTATTACAACGCGCTTTAAAAAACAAAAAACACATCGTTCTTCCCGAAGGTTACGACGAACGTGTATTACGTGCAACCGCAAAATTAATTGCTGCGCAAGTTGTCGACATCACCTTAATTGGTGACAAAGACAAAATTAAAGAACGTGTTGAAAAATTAGACATTCCATTAAATATTGAAGATGTTAACATAGTATCTCCAACAACGTCACCATATTACGACGATTATGTTAATACCTTCTACGAATTAAGAAAACATAAAAATGTAAATCTTGAAATGGCTCGCGATGCTATGACAGATGTATCTTACTTTGGAACCATGATGATTTATAAAGGACATGCCGACGGTATGGTTTCTGGTGCGGTACATACCACACAACACACCTTACGTCCTGCCCTACAATTTATTAAAACAAAACCTGGGGTAAATATTGTTTCTTCTATTTTCTTTATGTGTTTAGAAGATCGTGTTTCTGTATTTGGTGATTGCGCCATTAACCCGAACCCAAATGCGGCAGAACTTGCCGAAATAGCAATCCAATCGGCCGAAAGTGCTAAAAACTTTGGTATCGAACCTAAAGTAGCTATGTTATCGTACTCATCTGGTGCTTCAGGAAAAGGTGCCGATGTAGATAAAGTACGTGAAGCTGCCGAAATTGTAAAACAAAAAGATCCACAATTAAAAATTGAAGGTCCAATTCAATATGATGCTGCCGTAGACATGAAAATTGGTAAAAGCAAATTACCAGAATCTGAAGTTGCCGGACAAGCAAGCGTATTAATATTCCCAGATTTAAACACCGGAAACAACACCTATAAAGCCGTTCAACGAGAGACTGGTGCTCTTGCTATTGGCCCAATGTTACAAGGACTTAACAAACCTGTAAACGATTTAAGTAGAGGCTGTACAGTAGAAGATATATACAGTACAGTTATAATAACCGCAATTCAAGCTCAAGAAGAATAATAACATGCAAGTATTAGTTTTAAACTCGGGAAGTTCATCCCTTAAATTTCAATTATTTTCCATGCCGGAAGAAACCATTATCTGTTCAGGAGTTGTTGAACGTATTGGTTTTAATGATGCCATTTTTAAATATGACAATAAGAAAAAAGCGATTGAAATTGAAACTTCAATCTTAAATCATCGAAGTGCTTTAAAACTTGTATCTCAACATTTATTAAGTAAAGAGGTTGGCGTTATTAAATCTCCAGACGACATTGCCATAGTTGGACATCGTGTGGTACACGGAGGCAAATCGTTTAGTGACACAACCGAAATCACTAAAGTGGTTAAAGATAAAATTAAAGACCTGATTGCTTTAGCACCGCTTCATAACCCTGCCAATTTAGAAGGCATCGAAGTTGCTGAAGATATTTTTCCTAATGCTAAACAGGTAGCTGTTTTCGATACGGCGTTTCATCAAACCATTCCGGAAAAGGCCTATAAATTTGCTATTCCAAACGAATTGTTAACAGAACATCGCATTCGCTTATACGGTTTCCATGGCACCAGTCATAAATACGTTTCGGAAAAAGCCATTGAATATTTGGGTAAAAAAGAATCTAAAATCATTACTATTCACTTAGGAAACGGGTGTAGTATGACGGCTATCAAGAATGGCGAAAGCATAGACCACTCCCTTGGTTTCTCTCCTATCTCAGGGTTAATTATGGGAACAAGATCGGGAGATATTGATGCATCAGTAATTTTCCATTTAAAAGATAAATTAGGCTACGATTTAAAGCAAATTAACACTCTTTTAAACAAGCAAAGTGGTATGCTTGGGTTAACTGGTTACAGTGATTTAAGAGATATTGAAACCATGGCTGAAAAAGGCAATAAAGATTGCCAGTTAGCTTTAGAGATGAATGCTTACCGTATTAAAAAATATATAGGTGCTTATGCAGCTGTTTTAAATGGATTAGATGCTATTGTATTTACTGCCGGAATCGGTGAGAACTCACAAACTATTCGTCAATTGGTTTGTCAGGATATGGATTTCTTTGGTCTGGATTTAGATAAAACCAAAAATAGTGTCAGATCTAAAGACACTAGAGAAATAAATACAGAGGATTCTAAAACAAAAATTTTAGTGATTCCTACTAATGAAGAATTAGAAATTGCTAAGCAGGCGGTTGAATTATTTGAAAATTAATCGGCCTTTATATTCTTCAACAACATCAATAATATCTGGTTTGGTTACGGCAATAACGTCTCCAACACCAGATATTTTTCCTTTTATAGATTGCTGCGGATTCACAATCATATCATTAGAACTACGATTCCAAATCGTTACATTCTGAGCAATAAGATTCTCCCCTTCAAAACGCGAAGTTCCAGAAGCAAACGTAACATTCAGATTATTTGTTTGTCCTGAAAAATAACAATTCGACGCATTGTTAAATACTGCACGTAATGTATTATTATTAACTTGAAGTTTAAAATTAGCACTGGTAAAGCTATCGGGCGCATTAAAACTTTCAGATAACAGTGTTAAACTCGGATAAGTCAACACACCATCGGAACTAATATCATATTGCGTTGAACTTCTAATTTCAGTAATATTTGGAGATGTTACTAAAACCTTTGTAACCCCATAATCTCGAACATAGTTACAGGTGTTATTATCAGTTAAAATAAGTTGTCCATTATCTACAACTGCTTCAACATCATTTATTAAATTTTCACCGGTTTCAACAACTACCTTTTGCTCTGCTCCTTGTTTTACAATTAACTCGATGTCGCGATTTACCAATATTTTTGTAAATGCTTCAACCGTAAATTCCTGCTGAATAATAGCCCCTGTTTTTTGAAAACAATCGCCAGCATTTTCACTGTCGCAAGCGAAAAAGAAAACTAAGCTTAAAATGTAAATTAAATTCTTCATAATCTATAATCTTACCCCAATTCCAAATTCAACAGCCTCTGCTTTAGCCCCGTGTGATTTTAAGGTCATGGCTCCAAAAAATTTGTTTCCAAAATAACGTTTTAAACCAATACGCAAATAGGTGCGCCCTTCAAAATCGAACGGATAATAAACATAATAACCAAATTGGGTGACTAACGATATACGGTTAACAAATAATTCGTGACCTGCAAAAATCCCTACACGTTTATAATCTTCGTCTCCCGAAACATTCTCTTCAGGATAAGAGACACTTTGGTAATAAATCAATTCCTCTAAAAACTTTGAGAAAAATGCATCAACACCCAACTGAAGTGCACTTTTCACATTAATGCGCTTATCGGCGTAAGCCGAAGCAACATAAAACGGAAACTGCCCAGAACCAACCACATCACTTTCATTGATTCCGGTTCTAAATGCAAGATTATATTTTATAGGCTCTGTGAATTTTTCTTTGACACCTTGAAGAGTAGTTGAATATTCGGGCTCTTCTTCATCAATATTATAAGTAACACCAACATTTAAAGTCATGGAATTAGTACTCAAATTCGGTGCTTTAACATTCGCATTCGAATAATGAATTAAAGACAAACCCGCCTGCACACCAAAACGCCCGAAAACGCGTTCCTTTTTATAGTTAAGCATCGCAAACGTACTACTTAGTATGTGTGATCCGAAAGCTATATTTCGGTAATTATCGACCTTATCGTAAGGACGATCGGTGTAAGCGATTCCCTGAGCAACACGAAACATTAAATTTCTATTTAAAAAATAAAAATTGTAATGCGCATAAGCTGAAGCTACTGTACCTAAAGCATCACTTTTTAAATTTTGATAAACATAGGTTACTCCATAATCAGGGTAATTATAACGCTGTTCCCAATCGTTATAACCGTAAGTTTTTTTATTCCAGCTTAAAATATAACCTTCAGGATGTCCTTCTATTAAGTGGAGAATATCATTATTATGCAGAGCGATATTCCCTCTAAAGTAACTTAAATCAATATAAGAAGAATGTGTTTTTTGCTGCCCGAACACAACTAAAGAACACAATAAAAAGGTGTAGGTTAAAAACGATTTCATTAAAACTTGTTACTTTTCAAATCTTTGGTTCTGTGCTGTTTCTCCTATTTTATACAAGATGATACAGCACAAATACCCTCGATTTATTTTTTACTCACCATGTGAGTAAGCAAAAGTAACAGAATTATTAAAACAATTCCGATGCAATCGCTTTTATATTATCGCTTTTACCCATCGAATAGTAATGTAAAAATGGTACGCCAGCTTCTTTCAACTCTTTAGACTGCTGAATGGCAAACTCGATTCCTACCTGTCTAACCGCGTTATTATCTTTACATGCTTCAACAGCATCAATTAAGTCCTCTGGTAAATCGATTTTAAATACCTGTGGTAAAATTTGTAAATGACGTTTAACAGCAATAGGCTTAATTCCTGGAATAATAGGCACAGTAATTCCAATTTCGCGTGCTTTTTCAACAAAGTCAAAATACTTTTTATTATCGAAAAACATTTGAGTTACCACATAATCAGCACCAGCATCAACCTTTTCTTTTAAGCGTTTTAAATCGGTGTTAAGCGATGGCGCTTCCATGTGTTTTTCAGGGTAACCCGCTACACCAACACAAAAATCGTAGTTGTGTTCCACTTCGATTTCGTCATGTAAATACTTTCCGTTATTTAAATTTGAAATCTGCTGAACTAAACCAGTAGCATAAGCATGTCCACCTTTAGTTGGCACAAAATAGGGCTCGTCTTTTCTTGAATCGCCACGTAAAGCCACTACATTATCAATACCTAAATAGTGACAATCAACAAGAACATATTCAGTTTCTTCTTTGGTAAATCCACCACATAATAAATGCGGAATAGCATCTACGTTGTACTTATGCATAATAGAAGCACAAATCCCCACCGTTCCAGGACGCATTCGAGTAATACGTTTATCTAAAAGTCCGTTACCTTTATCGACATACACATACTCTTCTCGCGAAGTTGTGACATCAATAAACGGCGGATTAAATTCCATTAACGGATCGATATTATTATATAAATCCTGAATATTTTTACCCTTTTGCGGCGGGATCACTTCAAAAGAAAATAAAGTCTTTCCGTTCGCTTTTTTAATGTGATCTGTTACTTTCATGCTGAATTTCTATCAGTTTTTATCTTAGATAAAATAAGCCACCGTTAACGCAGCAAACCCTAAAACAAAAAGCTGAAAGAAAAACACTAATGCCTCGCTTTGTATCTTTTTCATGGTTTCAATTTTGCTGCAAATGTCTTATTTACATCGTTTTTATTTGTTACGGAAAAAGAAACAAATTGTTAACTCTTCCACTTATATTTTTGGCGTTACCAATACCCTGAATTTAGTTCAGGGCCTCGGTCGCGCTTTCTGCTTTATCTTTTTATCGTTCCTCTAAAAAGGATACCACGGCAATCGCTAACGCAAGCTTACCAACAACTTCTTTACGTAGTCGTAATCTTCTTCATACTCCCAGTAAATCCATCGCCCGTTGGTATAATCGGTTAAAATATACTTTTCACTAACCGATTTTATTCTTGAAATAGCAACCACTTTTTTAGAAAAACCTTCAACAACCACATGCTCTAAAACTTCATTGTTTTCAGCATCATAACCATGAGAAATCATGTGGCTTCCTAACGATAATTCTATAAAATCGACTGTCATAATTCTTTAACTATTAGTCAGCGATATTTGGATGTAACCATTTATCGGCTTTCGATTTATCTATGCCTTTACGATTTGCATAATCGGTTACCTGATCGTCGGTAATTTTACCTAAACCAAAGTACTTCGCTTCAGGGTTTGCAAAATAATACCCAGAAACCGCAGCTGCTGGCCACATCGCTAAACTCTCTGTTAATTTAACACCAATAATGTTTTCAACATCTAAAAGTTCCCAAATGGTTTCTTTTTCTAAATGGTCTGGACACGCCGGATAGCCCGGTGCCGGACGAATACCTTTGTAACTTTCTTTAATTAAATCGTCGTTTGTTAAATCTTCATCATCAGCATACCCCCAGTGCTTCGTTCTAATTTGCTTGTGTAAATATTCGGCAAAAGCTTCAGCAAAACGATCGGCGATAGCCTGAGCCATAATACCGTTGTAATCATCGCCTTTTGCACGATAATCATCAGCTAATTCCTGAGCACCAAAAATCCCCACACAAAACGCACCGATATAATCGGTTTTACCACTCTCTTTAGGCGCAATAAAATCGGCCAACGCATGATTAGGAATCCCTTCACGCTTGCTTAATTGCTGACGCAACGTTCTGAACACGGCTACTTCTTTTCCTTTCTTCTGAACCGAAATATCATCATCATTGATGCTATTCGCTTCAAACAATCCGAAAACCGCTTTTGGTTTTAAAAGTTGCTTCGCAATGATTTCTTCAATCATCTCCTGAGCCTCTTTATACATAATAGAAGCCTGCTCACCAACAACCTTATCCGTTAAAATATCCGGGAATTTACCATGTAAATCCCAGCTTCTAAAAAACGGACTCCAATCGATGTAAGGCACTAATTCTTTCAAGCTTAATTGCTTCAACATCTGAACACCTAATTCCTTAGGTTTTATAATTTCAGTCTGTTCCCAATCAATTTTATATTTACGTTTACGTGCTTCTTCAATAGAAATAAACGATTTCTCTTTTCCGCGTTTTAAAAACTTCTCACGGAATTCATCGTAGTCTTTTTTAAGTTTAGCAACGTATTCATTTGATGTTTTCTTGTTTAACAAATCACCTACAACGGTAACTGCACGCGATGCATCGTTAACATGAACCACGGCATTTTCGTACTGCGGATCAATTTTTACAGCTGTATGTGCTTTTGAAGTGGTTGCTCCACCAATTAACAACGGCACACTAAAATTCTCGCGCTGCATTTCCTTTGCTAAATACACCATTTCATCAAGCGATGGTGTAATTAATCCCGAAAGTCCAATAGCATCAACACGCTCTTTAATGGCTGTTTCAATAATTTTTTCTGGTGGAACCATAACCCCTAAATCGATAATCTCGTAGTTGTTACATGCCAACACCACACTTACAATATTTTTACCAATATCGTGAACATCTCCTTTTACAGTTGCCATTAATACTTTTCCAACAGGCTCTGATTCTTCAGACTTTTCAGCTTCAATAAACGGATTTAAATAGGCTACGGCTTTCTTCATCACACGAGCTGATTTTACCACCTGAGGCAAGAACATTTTACCAGCGCCAAACAAATCACCAACCACATTCATACCAATCATTAAATGACCTTCAATCACATCAATTGGCTTTTCAGATTCTAATCTGGCTGCTTCAACATCTTCAATAATAAAAGCGTCAATTCCTTTTACCAAAGCATGAGTAATACGATCCTGAACAGGATTTTCACGCCAAGATAAATCGACTGTTTTTTCGGCTTTTGTCCCTTTTACAGTTTCGGCAAACTCAAGTAAACGCTCGGTAGCATCATCACGACGATCTAAAACAACGTCTTCAACATGCTCTAATAAATCCTTCGGAATATCGTCGTAAACCTCCAACATGGTCGGGTTTACAATACCCATATTCATTCCGGCCTGAATGGCATGGTATAAAAACACCGAGTGCATAGCTTCACGAACAGTATCATTTCCCCTAAACGAAAACGACACATTACTCACACCTCCACTTACACTTACATTCTCCAGATTTTGACGAACCCAGCGTGTAGCTTCAATAAAATCGATAGCATTTTTTCGGTGTTCGTCCATTCCGGTAGCAACCGGAAATATATTTAAGTCGAAAATGATATCTTCTGAAGGAAAACCTACTTTATCAACAAGAATACGATAAGAACGTTCTGCAATCTCTATTCTTCTTTCATAATTATCGGCCTGCCCAACTTCATCAAACGCCATAACGATAACCGCAGCACCGTAACGTTTAATTTGTTTTGCTTCCCAGATGAATTTCTCTTCACCTTCTTTTAAGGAAATGGAATTTACCACACATTTCCCCTGTACCACCTGTAAACCAGCTTCAATAATTTCCCATTTCGAGCTATCAATCATGATAGGTACTCGAGAAATATCTGGTTCGGCAGCAATTAAATTAAGAAAACGTACCATAGACTCTTTTCCGTCTATAAGTCCGTCGTCCATATTTATATCAATAATCTGTGCACCACCATCTACCTGATGACGTGCTATATCTAAGGCTTCATCGAATTGTTCGTCTTTAATTAAACGTAAAAACTTTCGTGATCCTGCTACATTTGTTCGCTCTCCTACATTTATGAAATTACTGTTCTCATTTAAAACCAAAGGCTCTAAACCAGACAATTTCATGTATTTTGTTTGCTTTACTTTCATTGATTAAAGTGTCGCTGTTTCAACTGCTTTTCTTGGTTTGTATTTTGCAGCTAAATCTGCAATAACTTTAATATGCTCCGGTGTTGTTCCACAGCATCCACCAATTATATTTATTAAATTTTTCTTTAAATACTCTTCAATTTGCTCACCCATTTCTTCAGGAGATTCATCGTATTCTCCAAAGGCATTTGGTAAACCGGCATTTGGGTGGGCTGAAATGGCAAAATCAGTTTTATTTGCAATCGCCTCTAAATGCGGCTGTAATAAATTCGCTCCTAAAGCACAGTTAAATCCAATAGATAATAACGGAATATGTGATACTGAAATTAAAAAAGCTTCAGCTGTTTGTCCAGATAAGGTTCTTCCCGAAGCATCGGTAATCGTTCCGCTTAACATAACCGGAACATCAATATTACGCTCATCTTTCACCTCTTCAATAGCAAATAATGCTGCTTTAGCATTCAGCGTATCGAATACGGTTTCTACCAATAATAAATCGGCACCACCATCTAATAGGGCTTCAACTTGTTGTTTATAAGCAATACGTAACTCATCAAAAGTCACTGCACGATATCCAGGATCGTTAACATCTGGAGACATACTTGCCGTACGGTTTGTTGGTCCGATAGAACCTGCTACAAATCGCGGTTTATGTGGTTCCTTAGCGGTAAAATCATCAGCAACTTCCTTTGCTATTTTTGCTGATTGATAGTTTAACTCATACACCAAGTCTTCCATATGATAATCGGCCATAGCGATGGTAGTCCCAGAAAACGTATTGGTTTCCACGATATCGGCTCCGGCTTCAAAATATTTGGCATGAACTTCTTTTATAGCCTGCGGCTGGGTAATTGACAATAAGTCGTTATTCCCCTGTAATGGTGTTGGATAATCTTTAAAACGCTCACCTCGAAAATCTTCTTCGGTAAATTTATAGCGTTGCAACATGGTTCCCATGGCTCCATCTAACACTAAAATACGCTCCTCTAAGGCTTTGTGTATGTTTGACATTTTGATAATTTATATCTGTATGTCATCAAGAAAAGTAAAAAGACTTTCCGTTATCTTTCTGATTAGTTCCTTAAATAAATTCAGGACAAAGCAGTAGAACGTAGCACCTTCTTTAAAAGATAAAGGGTTGCCAAGGCTTCAACGGGTCTATTCCCTCTACCTTTCTTGATAACATTAATTATTAAGTTTATGAACTAGGGGTGCAAAAATACTATATATATTTTTTTTATCCTCATGAAATGAAGAAAAATAAAATATCCTGATTATTCGAACAGAGAAGATGACAAATATCGATCCCCACGATCGCAAATAATAGCTACAATAACGCCTTTATCGATAGTTTTTGCGATTTCTAAGGCACAATACACCGCTCCGCCACTACTCATCCCAGCAAAAACACCGGCTTCTTTAGCCAGTCGTTTGGTTGTATTTTTTGCGTTTTCTTCACTCACATCGACTACAACATCTACTTTTGAGCGGTCGAAAAACTTGGGCACATATTCTTCCGGCCATTTTCTAATTCCCGGAATTTTAGCACCATCTTCGGGTTGAGCACCTACAATAGTAACATCTTTATTTTGTTCCTTTAAAAACGTAGACACGCCCATAATGGTTCCTGTTGTTCCCATAGCCGATACAAAATGCGTGACTTCACCATCAGTATCTTTCCAAATTTCAGGACCTGTAGTTTTGTAATGTGCTTTCCAGTTATCGTTATTTTCGAACTGATTTAATAATACATAGCCTTTTTCATCACGGAGTTTAAAGGCTAAATCGCGAGAACCTTCAATACCAACATCGGCAGGTGTTAAAATCACTTCTGCGCCATAAGCACGCATGGTTTTCACCCGTTCTTCAGTGGAATTTTCAGGCATGATTAATACCATATTAACCCCGAACAAACTTGCTATAAGCGCTAAAGCAATACCGGTATTTCCGCTTGTTGCTTCAACTAAAGTTCCACCAGGTTTTATATCACCTCGCTTTAAAGCTTCATTAATCATATTAAAGGCAGCACGATCTTTCACACTTCCTCCAGGGTTATCGCCCTCAAGCTTTAGATATAACTTTAAATTGTCTTTTCCCACCAAGTGACTCGCATCGATAAGTGGTGTGTTTCCTATATGATTTAAAATACCTTTAACGGATGCCATTCTTTTTGGGTCTGATTTTTATTTCGGTTTGATAGGTTACTAATGAATTTTCCGGAACGGATTGCGTAATCCAAACGTTTGCCCCAATGGTACTGTTTGCACCTATTGAAATATCACCTCCAAGGATCGTTGCATTAGCATAAATAGTAACATTGTCTTCGATGGTTGGGTGACGCTTAGTTGACTGCATACTCTTTTTTACCTGAATTCCTCCCAAGGTAACTCCCTGAAAAATCTTCACATTATTTTTGATAATTGAAGTTTCTCCAATAACGATTCCTGTTCCATGATCTAAGAAAAAGGATTCCCCAATAGTCGCTCCAGGGTGAATATCGATACCGGTAATACCATGCACATATTCACTCATCATTCTCGGAATTATAGGTACTTGCTGTACATACAATTCGTGACTTAAACGATAAATAGAAATCGCGTAAAAACCAGGACAAGCCAGATATACTTCCTCCAAACTTTTTGTTGCCGGGTCGAAATTAACCACAGCTATAGCATCCAATTCAAGCTTTTCTTTTATGATAGGGAATTTAGCCTGAAATTCATTCCAAACGGCTTCACCATTATCAATCTGAAAGTTGCAGGAAATGTCTAAAAATGTTTTTCTGAGACACTCTAATTCGTCATCATGAGCGTCGAACAAATAATAAAACAGGTTCTTAGTAAAGCTTTCTACAACATCCTTGAGACGGACATTATATTTTTTATTAACCAACTTATCGTTTAACTCTTTGCTCAGTTTCATTAGTTTACAGATTTTAACGCTAAGATGCAATTCATATAATTAATCGATTCTTTTCATTTTGAATGTCTTAACTATATGAATTGCATCTTAAAAAATTAAAGTATACAGTTATGGTCGGTATTCCTACTTAAAGTTTACACCTTATAAAGATACACTATCTTATTGAATAGACTGTACAACTGCTTTTGGTGCTTCTTTACGAGTTCCGTCGAAACCATCAATTCCACTTACTGTTGTATATTTCAACACATATTTTTTACCTGGGTTGATGATGCGGTATGCCGCCTGACACATTAATGTCGCTTCGTGGAAACCACAAAGAATTAATTTTAATTTCTCTGGATAGGTATTAACGTCACCAATAGCAAAGATTCCATCTATATTGGTTTGGTAGTTTCTTGAGTTATCTACTTTAATCGCATTTTTCTCAATTTCTAACCCCCAATCTCCAATAGGACCTAATTTTGGTGATAATCCGAATAGCGGAATAAAATGATCGGTTTCAATCTTGAATTCTTCACCGTCTTTATTTACAGTAACCGATTCTATTTTACCATCGCCATTTAATCCGGTAACCTCAGCTGGAGTAATTAAATTGATTTTCCCTAAAAGTTTTAATTCACTTACCTTTTCAACTGAATCTAAAGCGCCTCTAAACTCATTTCTTCTGTGAATTAAGGTAACTTCTGAAGCCACGTCGGCAAGAAAAATACTCCAGTCTAAAGCAGAATCTCCTCCACCAGAAATAACCACTTTTTTATTTCTATAAACTTCAGGATCTTTAATGAAGTATTCTACGCCTTTATCTTCGTAATTCTCAATACCGTCAATTGCAGGCTTTCTTGGCTCGAAAGACCCTAAACCTCCAGCGATAGCCACTACAGGTGCCTGATGCTTTGTTCCTTTATTGGTTGTTACAATGAACGATCCGTCTTCTTGTTTTTCAATGGTTTCAGCTCGCTCACCTAAAGTGAATCCCGGCTCGAATTGTTTTCCTTGCTCTAACAAGTTTTTTGTTAAATCGCCAGCTAATACTTCCGGAAATCCAGGAATATCATAAATTGGCTTTTTAGGATAAATTTCTGAACACTGTCCGCCAGGTTGTGGCAACGCGTCAATTAAATGACATTTAAGTTTTAACAATCCTGCTTCGAAAACTGTAAATAACCCTGTTGGTCCTGCCCCTATTATTAGTATATCTGTCTTAATCATTTTTACGATTCTTTTTTATCATGCGACTTCCTTCAACTTTTTTATCATCACATGAAACATTAATTACATTTTATTCTTCTTGATTCGACTTAATTGCGGATGTTTCAATCAATCCTTTGGTAAATTCGTTTAGTGTTTCCACCTTTTGTTCGAAATCACCTTTTATAGTTTTTCTATATTCGTTTAAATTCTTCACCAAATCGTCAACATTTTCAGGAATCACATCCTCAAAAAACTGACGTAATCGTTTGGCTGTTGTTGGCGATTTTCCGTTTGTTGAAATCGCCACTTTCACGTTTCCTTTTGTAACAATACCTCCCATATAAAAATCACAATACGGTGGATTATCGGCAACGTTTATTAAAATACTACGTTTGCGGCAATGTTTATGCACTTTAACATTAACTTTAGGCACATCGGTGGTCGCAATAACAATATGATGTCCTTTTAAAAAACGCTTTTTATACTTCGATTCTATTAATTTCACATGGCCTTTTTCGGCTAATGCCAACGTCCCTTCTCTAAACATTGGAGACACGATGGTGACATTAGCATCTGGACTTGATTTTAACAGAAATCCTAATTTTTCTTCAGCAACATTTCCCCCTCCTACTATGAGTACGTTTAGCTGGCTTGTCTTTAAAAAAACAGGATATAAATTATTCCTTTCCATACTTTAAGACTAAACCATTTTATTTATTTCTTCACACATCGTTGATAACTCTACTCGTTTTTCAACCACATCTCCAATAACAATAATCGCAGGCGAGGCTAATTGCCTTTCAGCAACTATAGCTTCAATCGTACTAACGGTTCCAATACCAACATTTTCATCTGCTCTCGTACCATTTTGGATGATAGCCATTGGTGTATCCTGCTTTCCTTCCGACTTAAAAATTTCAACAATTTCAGCCAATTTATGCATCCCCATAAGGATAACAACTGTAGCTGTTGATTTTGCTGCTAAAGGCACATCGGTTGACAAACTATGGTTTTTAGTAGTCGCTGTAATGACCCAAAAACTTTCGGAAGATCCACGCTTTGTTAATGGAATGCCTTGATAAGCCGGCACAGCAATCGCCGATGTAATTCCAGGAACTACAAAAGTTTCCAAACCAAAACCTCTGGCATGATCTATTTCTTCTGCACCACGACCAAAAATAAAAGGGTCGCCACCTTTTAATCGTACAACATGACCTTTTTCTTTGGCCTTAGCAACAATTAACTCATTGATTTGTTTCTGCTGAAAAGCATAGCACCCTTTACGTTTACCCACAAAAATCAACTCGGTATCTACTGAAGCATACTTTAAAAGTTCTTCATTAATCAATGCATCATAAAGAATCACATTAGCAGCCTCAATAGCTTTAATGGCTTTCAATGTAATTAACTCAACATCGCCTGGCCCTGCGCCTACAACTGTTAATTTCGGGGTTATTTTACTCATAGCTCTGCTTTTTATGGCCATTAGGCTACTACACTCTTATCTGCTTCTCTAAAAGCTCTCACTTTATCTAAAAACTGATTTGCTTCTGCAATATACCTTACAGCAAACTCCTCTGTAGGAGCAAATTTATTAATTTGATAGATGATATCAGAGAAAGAAGCTCCCAAATCTAATTTACCACTTGCCACAAACTCAGTATCAAAATCACTAATGATGCCCGCATGTGTGTTTGTCTTTTTGTTTTCAGCTAACAAAATGGCTTTCGCCGAATTAACCAAAGAACTGTAAGCGTGGTAAATAGCACTTGAATACACTTTATTATTTAAGGATTCCTGCGCATTTTCAATTTTCTCTTCACTTTCTAAGAACAGGGTTGCTACTAGATCAATTACAACACCTGCACACTCTCCAACACCAATCTCTTTTTCGTACTTTTCTTCGTTACCCCAGTCGATAAAATCTTCTGGTGTTAAATTAGTCACATCCTGAAGATCGTTTAATAAATCGTAAAAATAACGATCTCCTGTGGCTTTATAATACTCAATAAACGATTTTCCGTTGGAATTTGCTTCAAAATCATCTAAAATTCGACGTAATGCCTCAGGTCCTCTACGACTTGGCACTTTCACTACCTTGTCGGCAAATAATCCGTTACCATCACCTAAGTTACCACCGCCTAACAAGACTTGCAAGGCCGGCGCTACTAATTTATCTGGTGTACGAACTGACATCCCTTGAAAACCAATGTTAGCCATGTTGTGCTGTCCGCAGGCATTCATACATCCACTAATTTTAATTACAACATCGTCGTTGTTTAAATATTGTGGATATTCAGCTTTAATAACGCGCTCTAACTCATCTGCAATACCTGTACTACTTGCAATACCTAAATTACAGGTATCAGTTCCCGGACACGCTGTAATATCAACCGCTTTATTATAACCTACTTCTACGAAACCTAATTTTTCCAATTCCGTATAGAAAAACGGCACTAATTCTTCCTTAACAAAAGGAATCACAATATTCTGACGCAATGTTAAACGAATTTCTCCTGCGGCGTATTTATCTACCAAATCGGCTAATAAACGGGCTTTATCGGTATAAAAATCACCTAAAAGCACTTTTATTCCTATAGCCACATAACCTTCCTGCTTTTGAGGAATTAAGTTTGTTGATTTCCAGATTTCAAAAGCCTTTTGATCTTTAATCTCAACCTGTGGTGCTTCAACCGAAACGGGCACCGAAACTTCGTAAGCATCAGCATCAATAGCTACCGTTTTAAATTCAATCGCATTTTGCTCTTCTTCAACTAAAGCTTTGAAAGCCTCTAAACCAATATCCTTGATTAAGAATTTCATACGTGCTTTGGCGCGGCTTTTACGCTCACCGTAACGATCAAAAATCCTTAATACACCTTCCATAGTCGGGATGATTTTATCGCTTGGAAGAAAATCATAAAGCACATCGGCATGACGTGGCTGCGACCCAAGTCCACCACCAATCATCACTTTAAATCCACGAACCCCATTTTCACTTTTAGCAATAAAACCTAAATCGTGCATGTAAGCTAATCCTGTATCGGCATCGGTTGATGAAAACGACACTTTAAACTTACGTCCCATTTCCTGACAAATTGGATTTCTTAAAAAGAACTTATACAAGGCATCTGCATATGGCGACACATCGAATGGTTCGTTAACATCGATACCTGCGGTTTCACTGGCTGTTACGTTTCGTACCGTGTTTCCACAGGCTTCCCTTAACGTAACATCGTCTTTTTCAAGTTCAGCCCAAAGTTCCGGCGTTCTATTTAAATCGACATAGTGAATCTGGATATCCTGACGCGTGGTAATATGCAAACGTCCACGAGAATACTCATCACTTACATCAGAAATTCTTCTTAACTGGTTGCTCTTTACTTTTCCGTAAGGTAATTTAATACGAATCATTTGCACGCCTTCCTGACGTTGACCGTAAACACCACGAGCTAAACGCAGACTTCTGAATTTCTCTTCATCAATATTTCCATTATTAAACAACTCGATCTTTCGAGCTAATTCAATAATATCCTTTTCTACAATTGGATTCTCTATTTCTGTTCTAAAACTTTGCATAATTCAGCCTGTCTAGCCTCCAAAACGGAGGAAGATTTCATTGGTTTTATTGGTTAAAATTTAATTTTTACTGGATAAACCCTGCTCCTACCGTATTGTTGGATTGCGTATCAATTAAAATGAAAGAACCGTTTGTTCTGTGATTTTTAAATTGATCGTAAAAAATAGGTTTATTTAATTTAAACGTTACCGAAGCAATATCGTTTACTTTTAACTCGGTAACATCTTTCTCTATCCCTGAGTAATCAGGATGTATCTTATGATTGATTCGATCTACTTTTGCTAACACCTTATTAACACCATGCTGAACGACGTACTTTGTTCCTGGTGTTAAATGCTCTGCATCCATCCAACATACATTTGCTGTAAACTGTTTGTCGATAGTTGGTATATCGTTTTCTTTAACAATCATATCGCCACGACTTACGTTAATATCATCTTCTAAAGTGATGGTAACCGAAGATCGTCTTGAAGCGGTTTCATACTTTTCATTATAAAAGTAGATGTCTTTAATTTTCGATCTGGTTTTAGATGGCAATACAATCACCTCATCTCCAACACTTAAATTACCACCATACACTTTTCCGGCGTAGCCTCTAAAATCGTGAAACTCTTCAGTTTTAGGACGAATAACATACTGAACCGGGAAACGAGGCGTTCCTACATTATAAATATCGGCTTTGTTTAATTGCTCTAAATGCTCTAATAAAGCCTGCCCTTTATACCAAGACATCTTATCTGACTTATGAACAACATTATCTCCTTTTAAAGCACTTACAGGAATAAAAGTGATTTTTTGATCCTGATAATCACGCTTACTCATCAGCTCTTCAAAATCTGCTTTGATTTTGTTATAAACTTCTTCAGAATAATCTACCAAATCCATTTTGTTAATAGCAACAACAATATCTTTAATTCGTAATAAATTATTGATAAAGAAGTGACGGTTGGTTTGTTCGATAACCCCTTTTCTTGCATCGATTAAAATGATAGAAGCCTGCGACGTTGATGCTCCCGTTACCATGTTTCGTGTATACTCCACATGACCAGGTGTATCGGCAATAATGTAGCTTTTCTTTTTTGTTGAAAAATAAATATGAGCCACATCGATAGTAATCCCTTGTTCTCTTTCTGCCACTAAACCATCGGTAGCCAACGAGAAATCCAAATAATCATAACCGCGTTGTTTACTTGTTTTTTCTATAGCCTCTAACTTGTCGGTAGTTAATGATTTCGTATCGTAAAGAATACGACCTATTAACGTACTTTTTCCGTCATCTACACTTCCTGCTGTTGCTATTTTTAATACTTCCATAAGTTTTTATGCTGTAACTAATAGTCTGAACCATTAGTTTAATTTTTAATTCGTTTTAAAAGTTTCTGTAGTTATGGGTAATTGTTAATTTTTAGAAATACCCTTGTTGCTTACGTTTTTCCATCGCAGCCTCTGAACGCTTATCATCAATACGCGCTCCACGCTCTGAAATGGTGCTTTCGCGAATTTCTTCAACTACTTTGGTAATGGTTGTTGCATCCGATAACACGGCTGCCGTACAACTCATATCTCCTACTGTTCTAAAACGCACTAATTCTTCAATTACTTCTTCATGATCATCTCTGTAAACCACTTCGTCATCTGCAGACCAAATCATACCATCTCTTAAGAACACTTTACGTTTGTGTGCAAAATAGATGGAAGGAATTTCAATATTTTCTTCTTCTATATAAGACCAAACATCTAACTCTGTCCAGTTAGAAATTGGGAACACACGAACGTTCTGACCTAAATCGATCTGACCATTTAACATATCAAATAATTCCGGACGCTGGTTTTTCTCATCCCACTGACCAAAATCGTCTCGCACAGAGAAAATACGTTCTTTAGCTCTTGCTTTTTCCTCATCGCGACGTGCACCACCAATACAAGCATCGAACTTAAATTCTTCAATAGCATCTAAAAGCGTTGTGGTTTGCAACTGGTTTCTACTAGCGTAACGCCCTGTTTCTTCTTTTACTTTTCCTTCATCAATAGAATCCTGAACATTTCTAACAATAAGTTCAAGTCCTAATTCTTCAACCAAACGATCTCTAAATTCAATAGTTTCCGGAAAATTATGTCCGGTATCGATATGCATTAAAGGAAAAGGTACTTTTGCCGGATAAAAGGCTTTAACAGCCAGTCTTACCAATGTGATAGAATCTTTTCCTCCTGAAAATAACAGTACAGGTCTTTCAAATTGTGCTGCTACTTCTCTAATAATGTAAATCGCTTCGTTTTCTAATGAATTGATATGTGATGTGTCTTTGTTCATCGTAATTTTTTAATTGTTTTCTTAAGCATGTAAACCACACTCTCGGTTTGCTAATGCTTTAGTTGGATCGAAATATTTAAACTCATTCGGCAAATTGTGGTCTTGCAAATAAGTATCTAAATCGGCGTCAGACCAATAATAGAACGGACTTACTTTTAAAACCCCATCTTTACTCACACTAAATATACCAATACTATCTCTAAAAGCTGTTTGTCCCTGACGTAAATTTGTAAACCAAACTTTTGGTTTATGCTCTTCCATTGCACGTCTGAAAGGCTCTAACTTCACTTGCTCTGTAAATAAAGCGTGTTCCGGTGCATCGACACCTGGAATTCCCATAACTACATCGCGATGTGCAGCAGTTTGTTTTGGCACATATAAAAACACATTTAAATCCAAATCTTTAATAACTTGCTCGGCGTGTCTGTAGGTTTGTGGTGTATTGTATCCGGTATCGCACCATACCACCGGAATAGATGACGCTTCCTGTTTCACAGCATGTAAAATAGCTGCTTCATAAGGTCTGAAATTTGTGGTTACCACGGCTTCTTCATTCAACTCCAAAGCTTTTTTAATAATTTCAGACGGTTTCGCGTCTTTATATATCTTATTTAGTTCCTGTAATGTATCTTCTGTAATCATAACTCAATTTATTTTCCCCATTTAATGGAATTCCAAATGCGCTCGTGAAAAAAGTAAAGCACCATTTTTGTAACTAACTCTATAGAGCCTATAGAAAAGGCTAATGTTAATTCTCCGGTTACAATCCAGGAGATTAAAATAGTATCCAGAGTTCCTATAGTTCTCCAGCTTAAAGACTTAACCACACTCCTGATTGGCTTCTCTGAAGCTGCATCGGTTTTATAGGTCGTTTTTTCTTTCTGACTTGAATTTGTTAATACTTGCTCAATCATTTTCTTACTATTTACATTATTCCTATAGAATTAATAGGAATTACAAATGTAAAACAATATTTTACATGACCAAGCAAGTTATTCAACTTTTTCGGATAATGGAAAATTTTATCAGTTTAACTGAAAATTATTTCTTAAAAGAATATGATTTTTTGAGAATTATTAGCTATTCTGAAAAAGACAAGTCAGCTAATGTTGTGTTTTTAAACACGTTAAGATTACTATCTCGCACCTGAATCATGAGTTTATGCACGCTACATTGCGCTTCGTTAACACAATCGTCGCATTTTTCGTAGAAATTTAAACTCACGCAAGGTACCATAGCAATGGGACCTTCTAAGACACGCATCACATCGGCCATATTAATTTGCGAAGGTTCATGACGCAAATAATAGCCGCCGTGTTTCCCTTTTTTAGATCCTAAAACGCCCGCTTTTCTTAAAGTAAGTAAAATGCTTTCTAAGAATTTCTGCGGAATCTGCTCGCCTTTGGCAATTTCACCAACTTGCACAGGCACATCACCTTCTTGTCTTGCAATAAAAGTAAGCGCCTTTAATCCGTATTTCGTTTTCTTAGATAACATGGTGTAAATATAGTTAATTAATTAAAATCTTATAAACATCATTAAAAATTGAAAAATTCGAAATATAAAAATAATTGTTATCGAACACACTTAGCCAATTTAATAGATTTTTATACTTTTAGGAACTTTGAAAACAAACTATCACTAAAACATGATTAAAAACATTTTAAAGTCCTTAACCCTGCTTTCTGTTATTCTAATACTTCAAAGCTATAGTAACAGCGATGTTAAACCCATTAAATCCTTCAATAAAATTGTAAAAGCCAGTACTGAGCAATACACCTTTTTAAGTAACAGCATTTACGATAAACTAAATTCCAAACGTATGATGCCGAGATCCATTAGAAAAAATGGAGAAACCGGATTGACCGGTATTTACGACTGGACCAGTGGTTTCTATCCGGGTTCATTATGGTATTTAAATCTTTTAACAAATGATTCGAAGTGGGAAACACTTGCTACACAATACACAGAAAGATTAGATAGTGTACAATACTGGAAGGAAAATCATGACATCGGTTTTATGATGGAATGCAGCTATGGAAATGCCCTTAAAAAATCACCTTCAAAAGCATACGATGACGTTATTGTTCAAACCGCAAAGTCTTTAGTAACACGTTTTCGCCCTAAAGCGGGCATTATTCAATCCTGGAATGCCAGCAAACAATGGAATTGCCCTGTAATTGTCGATAACATGATGAATCTTGAATTACTATTCCATGCAACCAAAATTTCAGGAGACTCAACTTATTACAATGTGGCTGTTTCACATGCTAACACCACTATGAAAAATCACTTCAGAACAGATTATTCATCTTACCATGTATTGAACTACGATACAGAAACGGGAGAAATATTAGCTAAAAAAACACATCAGGGTTATGCCGATGATTCATCGTGGGCTCGTGGTCAGGCCTGGGGACTTTACGGTTTTACGCTTTGCTACAGAGAAACCAAAGACCCGAAATATTTAGAACAAGCGTTACATATTGCCGATTACATTAAAAATCATCCGAATTTACCAAAAGACAACATTCCGTACTGGGATTATAATGTCCCTCTAAACAACGACACACCTCGTGATGCTTCGGCAGCAGCCATTACAGCTTCAGCTTTATACGAATTATGTACGTTTTTAGATAAAAAAGAAAGCAAGTCTTATAAAAATTTCGCAAACAGCATTATCAACTCTTTAAGCAGCCCTGATTATTTTGCTGAACCAACAACAAATAACGGGTTTTTATTAAAACATTCCGTTGGAAGTCTTCCTCACAATTCTGAAATCGATGTACCATTAAATTACGCCGATTACTATTTCTTAGAAGCCCTTTACAGACAAAAAACTTTAAAATAAACCATGAAAAAAAACATATTATTCTTATTAATCCTTCTAATCTCAGTTCAACTTATTACAGCTCAAAGTGATCGTGAACTTTGGGTAGAAGAATTAATAAAAATGTCCGATCCTGTTTTAACAGCGTTAGCTAAGGATAAACTTAAAGCGACTATGCCTACTGAGCAAAGTAGTTTTGATTACGGCGACCGAAGTAATTTCGCTGGTCTTGAAGCTTTCGGAAGACTTATGGCAGGTATTGCTCCTTGGTTAGAATTAGGACCAGACAACACAAAGGAGGGAGAACTACGTAAAAAATATATTGAGCTAACTCAAAAGGCCATCCGCAATGCGGTAAACCCAAAATCTAAAGATTATTTAAATTTTGATAAGGGAAGTCAACCATTAGTTGATGCCGCTTTTCTTGCTCAAGGATTTTTAAGAGCTCCAAAACAACTATGGGAGCCACTTTCAGCGGAAACCAAACAAATGGTAATTGATGCCTTTAAAAAATCGAGAACCATAAAAAATGTCCCATATAATAACTGGTTACTGTTTGCTGCAACTGTTGAAACTTTCTTCGTAAAATTTACCGATGAAGCCGACTATCTACGTATTGAATACGCTTTAAACAAACACATGGAATGGTATGTTGGCGACGGTTTGTATTCTGATGGAAAATATTACCACTGGGATTATTACAATTCCTTTGTTATTCATCCGATGCTAATTGATGTAGTTACAACTATTAAACAGTCTAATCATCCTTATAAAAGATTAGAAGAAGATGTTATAAAACGTGCACAACGCTACGCCGAAATTTTAGAGCGCCAAATTTCACCTGAAGGCACTTACCCTGTTATTGGTCGCTCTTCGGTATACAGATTTGGAAGTTTTCAATTACTATCCCAAATGGCACTTTTAGAGCAATTACCTGTTGAATTATCTGAAGCACAAGTTCGCTCTGCTTTAACGGCAGTTTTAAAACGTGTATTAAAAGCCGACGGTACTTACGACAAAAAAGGGTGGTTACAACTTGGTGTTGTAGGATACCAACCTAAAATGGCAGAACCTTACATTAACACCGGAAGTTTATATTTAACCTCTTTAGGATTTTTACCATTAGGACTTCCTGAAAATCATTCGTTCTGGACATCAAAACGAGAACCATGGACAAGTGTTAAGGTTTGGGGCAGCAATCCGGATGTTGCAAGAGATAAGTATAAAAACTAATTTATATTGTCGCATAAAAAAAGGCGTTACTTTTAAAAGAGTAACGCCTTTTTATTTTGATTTAATAATCTGTATGTTATCCTAATGCTTGTTTTAAATCGGCAATAATATCATCGATATGCTCTAAACCTGCAGAAATACGTACCGAACCATCGGTAATACCAACAGCTGCTTTTACTTCAGGTTCAACTTTTGCATGTGTTGTACTTGCCGGATGCGTTACAATGGTTCTTGTATCCCCTAAATTAGCCGATAGGGAACACATTTTAATATTATCAAAAAATGAACGTCCACCTTCAACGCCACCTTCAACTTCAAAAGCGACTATACTTCCTCCTAAACGCATTTGCTTTTTAGCAATTTCGTATTGAGGGTGCGATTTTAAAAACGGATATTTTACCCATTTTACTTTCGGGTGACTTTCTAAAAACTCAGCAATTTTAAGCGCATTTTCACAATGCTTCTCTGTTCGTACTGCCAAAGTTTCTAAAGATTTTGACAACACCCAGGCATTAAACGGACTCATAGCAGGACCCGTAAGACGTGAGAATAAATAAATTTCTCTTATCAATTCCTTTTTACCAACAGCAACACCTCCTAAAACACGGCCTTGACCATCCATTAACTTCGTCGCTGAATGAATAACGATATCGGCTCCATGTTTAATCGGGTTTTGTAAATACGGTGTCGCAAAGCAGTTGTCAATAACCAAAAGAATATTATGCTTTTTACAAATGGTACTTAAAAAATCTAAGTCTATTACATCTACACCCGGATTGGTTGGAGTTTCAGCGTATAAAAACTTCGTATTCGGTTTTATTAAACTTTCAATCGTTTCAGTTTCATTAATATTGAAATAAGAACATTCAATATTCCATTTCGGAAAATACTTGGTAAACAACCCGTGAGTTGCCCCAAAAACAGAGCTACAAGACACCACATGATCTCCAGCATCTAATAATGTTGCAAAGGTTGAAAACACAGCTGCCATACCGCTGGCAAAAGCATAGCCACTTTCTGCACCCTCCATTAAACAAACTTTCTCTACAAACTCGTTCACGTTCGGGTTGCTGTATCGACTATATAAATCGCGTTGTTTTTCTTCAGCAAACGACGCTCTCATTTCTTCGGCATCATCAAAAACAAATCCCGATGTTAAATACAAAGGCACGGAATGTTCTGAAAACTGTGTTGTTTCCGACTGGGTTCTAACTGCTAATGTTTCAAAATGTTTTTCTTGACTCATTTTATTTATTTTTTCTTGTCATGAATAGATTAAAAGGTATCTAATCAGACTAATTTACTTTTATAGATTCCTGTATTCACAGGAATAACAAATTAATTTACGTGTTTCGATAATCTTAAAATATCACCAAACACACCACGAGCGGTTACCTCTGCTCCGGCACCGGCTCCTTGAATAACGATAGGTTGCTCGCCATAAGATTCGGTGAAAATTTCAAAAATAGCATCACTTCCTTTAACGTGACCTAGCGTACTGTCTTCTGGAATTGACACTAATTTCACTTCTAAAACGCCCTTATCCTGAGATAAATCGCCAGACAAATCACCCACATAACGCAATACATGATTTGGTTCTTGGTTTTCTTTTATCTTCTGAAATTCATCATTTAAAACATCTAACTGACCTAAAAATTCCTGAACAGAAATTTCACGATAAGCTTCAGGAATTAAATTCTGAACAGCGACATCCTCAAATTCATTTTTCAAATCTAATTCTCTGGCTAAAATTAATAATTTTCTTGCCACATCATTTCCTGAAAAATCCTCACGCGGATCTGGCTCGGTAAATCCTTTATCAATTGTTTCCTGAACAATTTCACTAAATGGTTTATCCTGTACAGAGAAATTATTAAACAAATAACTTAGTGTCCCTGAGAATACCCCACGAATTCTGGTAATATTTTCACCTGATTCATGTAACAATTTAATGGTATCAATTAATGGTAAACCGGCACCAACAGTGGTTTCATATAAATACTCTTTGTTATGCGCTTTTAACTGCTCACGTAAATCGGTGTAGAATTTATGCGAAATAGTATTTGCTATTTTATTAGACGATACCAAGTCGAAACCAGCTTCTACAAATGGCACATAATTATCATGGAAACTCGGACTTGCAGTATTATCAACAGCAATTAAATTCTCTAAATGATTATTTTTAGCAAAGGTTATAACATCCTGAATTGAACTTTCTAATGGTGAATTAGCAATTGCTTCTTTCCAGTTTTCGCTAACACCTTTCTTATCTAAAAGTAACTTTTTAGAATTCGCAATAGCAAACACATTTAAAAGTACACCTTTACGTTTTTCAATGTCTTCTTTCGATTTTAAAATCTGGTTAATTAATGCGCCACCAACACCACCGTGACCAAAAATAGCAATGTTTATTTTCTTAGAAATTCCGAAGATTTCACCGTGAATCACATTCATGGCTTTATGCAGTTGATTCTTTTTAACAACCAAACTCACATTCTTCCCAGTTACCGTATTATTGAATAATAACGGGGTAATTTGATTTCTAATTAAAGCATTGAATGGTTTATGAAACGAGCTCAACTCAATACCAATAATCGAAATTACCGAAACATCGTCAACAACACCAATCTTATTAACATCCTGTGAATAAAAATCGTTTTCAAACTCACGCTCTAAAGCCAGTACCGCATTGGTTGCCTGATCTGCATTAATAATTAACCCAATACCTCTCTCTGATGAGCCTTGAGAAATGATACTCACGCTAATATCTTTTTTAGCTAAAGCTCCAAAAATACGTGCATCGACACCACTTTTCCCCAATAAACCACGCCCTTCTAAATTAATTAAAGCGACATTGTCTAACACTGATAACGAGGTTACTTCCTTAGAATTTGGTTTTGCTGTAATTAAAGTCCCTGCATCATCCGCATTAAACGTATTTAAAATACGTAAGTTGATATTTTTCTCAACTAATGGAATAATTGTTTTGGCGTGTAAAACGGTAGCTCCAAAATTGGCTAACTCGTTGGCTTCACTAAACGATAATTCTCTAATAATTTTAGCATCCTCAACCAAATCCGGATTTGCTGTGTAAATACCATTTACGTGGGTGTAGTTTTGTAACTCTTCGGCATCTAAGAAATTAGCTAGCAATGCAGCCGAATAATTACTTCCGTTTCTTCCTAAAGTGGTTGTTTCATTGCTTTTATTTGAAGCGATAAATCCGGTTACAATATTTACCGTATCACTTGGAGTTGCTTTATAAAAGTTCTTAACATTGTCTTTCGATACCTGCGAAATTGGCTGTGCATTTCCAAAAACATTATCGGTTTTAATCAGCGTTCTGGAGTCTACTACATTGGATTTAATGTTACGCTCGTTTAATACACTTGAAATTAATTTCACTGAAAGTAATTCGCCTTGTGCCAGAATTTCATCTTTGGTTTTTTTACTGTAATCGCCAAGTAAACTTACGCCTTCAAACAACTTATCAAGTATCGCAAATTCTTTTGAAAAATCGATGTTTGGTAAAGGCGCTACCTGATAATCTTTAAACGCCTGTAAATCGACTTGATAATCTTTTCCTTTAACTGCCTTCTCTAAAATAGACTCTAAATCGTCGGTAGCCGAACCACGTGCCGACACCACAACAGTAATCTTTTCGCCGTTATTAATTTTATTTTCTATAATTGAAATAACGGTATTTAATCCGTTACCATTTGCTAAAGATTTCCCTCCAAATTTTAATACTTTCATTCTTCTGTTTTTAGAGTTTGGCACAAAAATGCCTTCTACTATTTTTTCTAATTGCTCATATTCCATTAAAAAGGCATCATGCCCGTGAACGGAATGAATTTCGTTATACGTAACGTTCGGATTCGATACCGCAAGTTGTTTGTGTGTTTGCCTGTTTTCTTCGGCTGTAAAAAACAAATCGGAATCTACACCTACTATATGAATGTTACCGTGAATATTTTCCAACACATTAAAATCGGTTGGTCTGTTTTTAGTAACATCAATGGTTTTCAATAATTGATTCATCAATTTATATGCAGACAGCTGAAAACGTTCTTGCAATTTTTTACCGTGATGTAACAACCAGCTTTCTACATTAAAAATTTCCAACTCTTCATTTTTTGAACGTTGAAAACGCTCATTGAAAGATTCTGGTGTTCGGTAACACAACATGGCGTGCATTCGGGCATCGTGTACCGGATTTTTCGAATTGATTAAAAACTGCTCCTGAATCTGGCAGTTCGCAATTAACCAATCGGTCGATTTCCAATCGGTTGCAACAGGAATTAAATGCTCGGCCAAATCCGGACTTAATACCGCCATCTCCCATGCAATACCTCCTCCTAAAGAACCTCCAACAATAGCGAAAAGCTTATTGATGTTTAACTCTTTTAATCCGATTAAGAATATTTTAGCAATATCTCTGGCTACAAAATCTTTGTAGTTTTCAATTACAAAACTATCGTAACCATTTCCTGGAATATTAAAAGCCAAAACCGTGTAAAGTTTGGTATCGATAACTTTATCGTCATCTACGAGATCTTTCCACCATCCATCTTTTCCCGAAACGTTACTATTACCCGTTAAAGCATGGTTAATTAAAACTATAGGTGCTGTACCCAGAGCTTTACCAAACAGCTGATAACTTAATTTAATTTCAGTATTAAGAACCCCGCTTTCGGTAACGTAATCTTTTATAACAATATGATGCAACTTTGTACTCAAAATATGTTTTAATTTTTGTTAATGACAAAAAAGCCCGAAACATCATTACTTAGTAATGTGCTTAAAAAATGTTATAAAGAATTGATGTTTACCAACGGTAATACGCTTCGTTATCTATCCATAAGGTCCTAATAAGTAAGTATAGAACTGGGTAGAATTTAGCACCTTCTTTACAGGTAAAGGGTTGCTAAGGCTTCAAAGGGTCTAATCCCTCCACCTTTCTTGATAACATTTCAATAAGTGTTTGAACTTTGTGAATGCAAATATTCAATTAGAAAAAGTAAAAAACCTAATTTTTTTATATAAATTTTTCAAAAATTTTCAATTTACACTTAAAATTAACCCTCTTTACGATTAAAACGCATCTCGTAAAACTTATTCTTAATGACTAAATCGATTGGTCGGTTTTGAATTTTAGATTCCAGCCAGGAAATAATATCTAAATATAAAAATGCCCGACTTTGGTGAGGATCGTTTTCATACTGTTTTAATTTTTTATGAAGTTTTATAAATTCGTTCTTCACTTCATGCGGATAAATATCGCCTAAACCACGTAAAAATTTAATGAACTCCTTTTGAACTTCATACAAATCTTCCATTTTAATAAGGAATTTATAGGTGCTTCTTATTAGGGTGTCGAGATTATAATCCATTCCGGCTTCGTAATGTGCTACCAAATTCAAAATTCTTGAAAAACACAATAAATCTTCACGCATTTGAAGGGATTTATTACTTATGATTTTCTCCAAATAGTAAATACACTTTTTGGTTTCTCCGGCACCAAAATACATACTGGCTATCTTATAATAGAATACCATAACGTGATGCTCATCAATACGATCTCTAAAATCTTTAAGTTTTTCCAAAACTTCTTCAACCAAAGGCAAACCTTCTTTAAAAGTCCCTTCAATAAAATGAAGATTAAATTTATTGTTATAGATATACAGGAAGGTTAACCCATCAACGTTATCGTCTCTGGTAAACCACTTTTCCTGAGTGACATTCTCTAAACGAATAAGTGTTTCTTTAAACTTTTCATAATGTCTCAGGTAAAACAAAGCTTCTAACAAATAATGATTTCCGCGTAAGAAGAACACCGGATTTAAAATCATCATATCCCTGTTCTCATAAAACAAATCGACCCACTTAGTCGCATATTTATAACTCGCCAAAAAATCTAAGGTTAAAAAACTATACCAAAGGTTTGCTTTATACAACCAAAGTTTTTCTCTAAACCCAAGTTTATTAATATCATACTTAGGCATTCGGGCATTATAATATTTAATAATACGCGTGCTTTCCTTGGCATTTTTTACATAACCAGTTTTTAGAAATTGCCCATACAACTGAAGTGAAAGATTTGAAAGTTTACTAGCAATAACATTTTGCTGACTCAATTCCTTCGCCTGAATGGCCAACTCGTCTGCTCGGTTATTTAAACTTCGAGTGATATATTGTGACTCAATGATTTTCTCAAACTCCACAATTTCGTAAGCCACATTCTTTTCCTCATTTGCAATCGCCAGATTCTTGGCCTTATCTAATATTTTCAAACTTTGTTTATAAAGTCCTTTATGATAGAGTATGGTTGCGAAATCTAACTGTTCCCGGATTTGAATTCTAATGGTTTGGTGCGACGGGTTTAAACGAAGACTAATAAGAATCTGCTTATATAAATGGGCCTTTAAATTAGATAACTGTTCTTTTTTTACAACTCCCTTTTTTAAGATGGTTGCTTCGTCGTAAGCTGGTAACTTTTCAAGAATATTAAAGAGAGTTAAAAATTTTGAATCTTCATTCACACCTAACCGCCCTACATAGAGCTTAAACTGGCGCTTTTCTGACTTTGAAAGCGATTTTACCAATACAAACAAATTATCTTTTTGTTCTTTTGTCATAGTTCTAAAAACAGTTTTAAAATACTGATTTACAATATTTTAACTGAACAGCTACACAGTTAAACATCGTAAAAAAAAATCGACCAATTATCCATTTACAAAACCAAAGTATACATTCGTAAATCAAAATGAAAATTTATTTTACTAAATGACTAATACGAACGTCCAAATTTTTGACACAACGCTTCGCGATGGAGAGCAAGTCCCAGGCTGCAAATTAAATACCGAACAAAAATTAATCATAGCTGAACAGCTCGATAATTTAGGTGTTGATATTATTGAGGCTGGTTTTCCTGTATCAAGCCCTGGCGATTTCAAATCGGTAGAAGCCATTTCTAAAATTGTAAAAAACGCTACAGTTTGTGGTTTAACACGCTCGGTTGAAAACGATATTAAAGTAGCGGCCGATGCGCTAAAATATGCTAAAAAACCTAGAATTCATACTGGTATCGGAACTTCTGATTCACATATTAAATTTAAATTTAAATCGAATCAAGATGATATTATAGAACGCGCTGTTAAAGCCGTTAAATATGCTAAATCTTTTGTTGAAGATGTTGAGTTTTACGCTGAGGATGCAGGAAGAACAGACAACGCTTACTTAGCACGTGTGTGTGAGGAAGTGATAAAAGCAGGTGCTACGGTTTTAAATATTCCAGATACAACAGGATATTGTTTACCAAGCGAGTATGGTGCAAAAATTAAATATTTAAAAGAAAACGTAAAAGGTATCGATAAAGCCATTTTATCTTGTCACTGCCACAACGATTTAGGCTTAGCAACAGCTAACTCTATTGAAGGTGTTATAAACGGTGCAAGACAAATTGAATGTACTATTAATGGTATTGGTGAGCGTGCTGGAAATACAGCTTTAGAAGAAGTTGTTATGATATTAAAGCAACATCCTTATTTAAATCTTGATACGAATATTAAAACCGAAATGCTATACGGTTTAAGCCATTTAGTTTCAGATAATATGGGTATTTACACGCAGCCAAACAAAGCTATTGTAGGTGCAAATGCCTTTGCTCACAGTTCAGGTATTCACCAGGATGGTGTGATTAAAAATCGTGAAACTTACGAAATTATAGACCCTAAAGATGTAGGCGTTACAGAATCGGCTATCGTTCTTACTGCAAGAAGTGGTAGAGCAGCTTTAGCCTATAGAGCAAAAAATGTTGGATACGAATTAACAAAGCTTCAATTAGATGAAATCTATCAGAACTTTTTAGATTTTGCAGATAAGAAAAAAGAAGTTGAAGATGATGATATTCACTATATTATAGAACACAGCAGATTATACAAAGAGATTGTCTCTGCTTAAAAACACGTAGCTTATGAAATTAAATATAGCTGTTTTACCTGGTGATGGTGCCGGTCCGGAAGTTACAGCTCAAGCCGTAAAGGTCTTGAAAGCTATAGCTATGGAATTTAACCATGTATTTAATTTTACCGAAGGTTTGGTCGGTGCAACTGCCATTCAAAAAACCGGCATCCCACTACCAGAAGAAACCTTAGATCTATGTGAGAACGCAGACGCCGTTTTATTCGGCGCTATTGGAAACACATCTTACGATTTAGACCCTAATGCTAAAGTAAGACCCGAGCAAGGTCTTTTAGGATTACGAAAATCGTTAGGTTTATATACCAATATCAGACCCGTAATTGCTTACGAAGAATTATTAAATAAATCGTCGCTTAAGAAAAGGCAAATTAAGGATACCAATATTCTTATTTACCGCGAGCTTACCGGTGGCATTTATTTTGGTGAAAAGTTTTTAAGTGATGATGGAAACAAAGCCTCAGACATTTGCGAATACAACCGCTTTGAAGTTGAGCGTATAACGCATTTAGCCTTTAAAGCCGCACAGTCCAGAAAACGTAAATTAGCATTGGTTGACAAAGCTAATGTGTTGGAAAGTTCGCGTTTATGGCGTAGAATAGTACAAGAGTTAGCCCCACAATACCCAGATGTAACCGTAGACTATCTTTTTATTGATAATGCCGCCATGGAGCTTATTATCAACCCAAGACAGTTTGATGTTATTTTAACCGAAAACATGTTTGGCGATATTTTATCGGAAGAAGCCAGCGTTATCGTGGGATCAATAGGATTATTAGCTTCAGCCTCCATTGGAGATAAACATGCCATGTTTGAACCAATTCACGGTGCGTATACAAAAGGTGCTAATAAAGGCATTGCTAATCCTATTGCCTCTATTTTATCGGCAGCCATGTTGCTAGAACATTTTGGACTAGATGATGAAGCAGCATTGGTTCGTGAAGGTGTAGACAAATCTATTAAACTACACATTACCACTCCCGATTTAAATACGAAATACGATCATATAACCACAACTAAGGTAGGAGACTTCATCGAGGATTTTATTAATAATCCTGACGAAACCAATCTAAACTTTACCAACATACATTTAGGGCAGTCCACAATCATTTGATTACTTTGAGTTAGTCACCAAAATTAAAATTATTGTAGTCCTTAAAAGCGCATAGTCTCCTATGCGCTTTTTTAATTTTATGCCCCCACCAAAAATCTCGAATAGCGTTTAAAAATTTTTCTAGATAAATAAACCGTAAGCAAACTTAAACCTACAGAATAAACCAGCAACAAAACAGTTCCTGAAATAATATTTAACGGCTCTATTTCATTAAATAACAACACCGATTTAAACAATGACAGAGAACTAAATAATATAAACCCATGTAAAAAATAAATAGCAAATGAATCTCTCGCTACTACATTAAGCCATTTTATTTGCCTGTATTCAAACTTCTTAAACACTAATAAGATTAAAACCGTGAAGCATAGCTTCTGAACGTAAAACAACGATTCTTTTAAAGAAACTTTTCCAAAATAATCCAACTGATTATTATACAAATAAAACAAGCTTAAAGTGCTTAAAATTGCTATTGCAAGAATCTGAAATTTATATGCTTTAAACTTTCCAAGTGTTTCATTTATATCGCTTCCCAACCACATGCCAAAAGCATAGGCTCCGGTAAAATACAACATCGTTTCAAGCTTTAAAACATATTCATGGGCCATTTGAATTCTTGAAATTACAAGCGGCATCAAAACAACTAACAAGAATAATCCTTTTGTAAAATTACTTTTGTTTTGGAGCCAATCTAAAACCGGAGTAACTAAATAAAGAAACACTAAAACAGGAATGTACCACATCACAAAATTAGCTTTCCCGTAAATTAAATTCCGAAAAGTTGTGCTAAGGTAAAACCAAAAATTCTCAAAAAATCCTTCCTGACTTTTAAACCTAATTCTAAGAAACGTAAAAATTAAGGTTAGAAAAATATAAGGCACAATGATGAACTTAAGCTTACTTACATAAAAACGCTTAAATCCTTTTGGTTTTAAAACACTGCTAAAAAGCAATCCCGAAATAATCGCAAAATAAATGGTGCTGTCATGATAAAACACCTCGCTAATCATGACTAACAAATAGGATTCGTCGAAAACACCTCGTGCCCCTATAGTAGCAGCAGCAACAGCGTGACCAAATACGATAATTAAAATGGCTAAGCCACGAAAACTATGCACATAACTTAAAAACGCAGACTCCTTGCTAGCCATAACCTTTGAATTAACATAAACAATATACGAAGCTTTTAAGCTTAACAGACAGCCTCCAAAAAATAAAAATCACATTAAAAAGCGATTAACTCTCTAATGTGATTTCATTTTTCATTGACCTAAAGGTTAGTTTATTCAGGAAACTTATCTCGAATTTTATCTAAACATAAGTTGTGAATACTACCTTCGTGTGTGTGTTTTTTTGAGGTATCCGGCACATAAGTTCCATCCTGAACTTGTCCCCCTATTTTTTGATATGCCTCTCTAAAGGTTTGCCCTTCAACAACCAAGGTATTAATATTATCAACCGTAAATAAGTATTTATATTTTTCGTCGTTGATATCAATATCTTTTACAATAACTTGTTGAATAGAGAAATTGAAAATATCCAGAATATCTTTAATTTCTTCAAAAGCTGCAATCATATTTTCTTTTAACAACTGAAAATCACGATGGTAACCACTTGGTAAATTATTAGTAATTAAAACCATTTCGGTTTGTAAAGCCTGAATTTTGTTACACTTACCACGAATCAATTCGAATACATCCGGATTCTTTTTATGTGGCATGATACTACTTCCGGTTGTTAATTCATCCGGGAATGAAATAAAACCGAAATTCTGACTCATATACAAGCAAGTATCCATCGCGAAACGCGCCATGGTATTGGCTAAACTTCCTAAAGCTGCCGAAATAGTGCGTTCGTTTTTACCACGCCCCATTTGTGCTGCTACCACGTTGTATTTTAACGTCGCAAATTCCATTTCTTTGGTGGTAAATTCACGATCTATCGGGAAGGAACTTCCATAACCAGCTGCAGATCCCAACGGATTTTGATCTACCGTTTTTATGGCTGCATCAATTAAAAAGACATCGTCAATCATTTGCTCGGCATAGGCTGAAAACCATAACCCGAAAGACGATGGCATCGCCACTTGTAAATGCGTATAGCCCGGTAAAACCTTATCTTTATAAACCTCAGCCTGACTCAACAAGGTTTCAAAAAGCGTTTTTACTTTTTCTCTAACCAAGCCAAGATTTTCCTTGTAGTATAAATGACAAGCCACTAAAACCTGATCGTTTCTTGAGCGTGCCGTGTGAATCTTTTTACCAACATCGCCTAAATTAGCTGTTAGTTCGTATTCTATCTTAGAATGTACGTCTTCAAACTGAGCATCGATAACAAATTCTCCAGCTTCAATTTCATTCGCTAAAAGGTCTAAACCTCCAAGTAATTGCTCTAATTCAATAGTGGTTAAAATACCAATCTTATGAAGCATTTTGGCGTGTGCTTTAGATGCAATAACATCGTATTTTGCAATATGAATATCAATTTCCCTGTCGTTACCAACAGTAAATTGCTCTATTTTTTTATCGATTGATATACCTTTATCCCAAAGTTTCATTCTATCTCTGTTTATTTGTTTATTCGTTGAATTGTTTAAACGATGACACGTTTTAACAATTCAATATAAATATCTATGCCTTGTTCAATTTCATTCAGATAAATAAATTCATCTGCGGAATGTGAGCGCGTGCTGTCTCCTGGTCCTAACTTTAACGACGGACAGCTTAACACCGCCTGATCTGATAATGTTGGCGACCCGTATGTTGTTCTTCCCATTGCCACACCTTCCTGAACTAAAGGGTGCTCTACTGGAATACTTGACGAATTTAATCGCAAGCTTCTTGGCTTAATACTCGTGCATGGCGACTGAGCTTGTAAAATTTCGGCAATTTCAGCATTACTGTAAGCATCATTTACACGAACATCAATTACCAAATCGACGTGACCTGGCACCACATTATGTTGTGACCCGGCGTTGACCTGAGTAACCGTAAGTTTTACATCACCTAAAGCTTCAGACGTCTTTTCAAATTTAAAATCCTTAAACCACTGTAAGACTTCAATAGTATTGTAAATGGCGTTATTATCGTTTGGATGCGCGGCGTGGCTCGGCGTTCCAGCCACAACAGCATCGAATACCACCAGACCTTTTTCGGCAACAGCCAGATTCATTAAAGTTGGCTCACCTACTATCGCCACATCCACTTTAGGAATGATTGGTAGCATACTGTTTAAGCCGTTTGGCCCGCTACTTTCCTCTTCCGCGGAAGCGACAATGACTAAATTATATTTTAAATCTTCTGTACTGTAAAAATAGGTGAAGGTTGCAATTAACGACACCAAACAACCTCCTGCATCGTTACTTCCTAATCCGTATAATTTACCTTCTTCAACAATGGCTTTAAACGGATCTTTGGTGTAAGCACTGTTAGGCTTTACCGTATCGTGATGTGAGTTTAATAATAAGGTTGGTTTGCTCTCATCGAAATATTTATTGACTGCCCAAACGTTATTTTGGGTGCGCTTGCAATCTATATTATAACGCTTAAACCAATCTTCAATAAGCAATGCGGTCTGATCTTCCTCTGAAGAGAAAGACTGTGTTTCTATTAATTGTTTTAATAGATTTATTGCATCGTTTTTTAATTCTACTTCCGTCATTTTATAATGTTATGGCTGTAAAATTATCATTTTCCTGTGTCAACATCGAGGTATTTCCCATATTTATAGTTGCAACGCCATTATTAAGTGCATCGAAACAGTTTTCTAATTTTGGCAGCATACCATCGGCAATAATACCTTGCTCTAATAATTCACCATATAACTTGGTGTCTATGTGTTTAATAACAGAATTCTTATCGTTGATATCTTTTAAAACACCGTTCAATTCAAAACAGTAATAAATAGAAGTTTCGTAAAGTTCACTCATTCCGATAGCAATTTGCGAGGTAATCGTATCGGCATTAGTGTTTAACAACTGCCCCTTACCATCGTGGGTAATGGCGCAGAAAACAGGTGTAAAATTAGCTTCAATTAACTTATTTACTGAATGATAAGCCACCGATTTTACATCGCCCACAAATCCGAAATCGACCTCTTTTACGGGGCGTTTATCTGAAGTAATACTGTTGGCATCGGCTCCGGTTAATCCAATAGCATCAATACTTAAAGCCTGTAGCTGGGCAACAATATTTTTGTTGACCAAGCCACCATAAACCATGGTAATGACTTCTAAAGTTTCTGCATCCGTAATACGACGACCGTTAACCATTTGCGATTCTATACCCAGTTTTGAAGCGATATGTGTCGCGCGTTTTCCGCCTCCATGCACTAAAATTTTCTTTCCTTCTAATCCTGAAAACAATTTTAAAAAGTCAGCTAAAGCTGAAGCATCTTCAATTATGTTTCCTCCTATTTTTACTATGGATAATTTTTCTTTAGGCATTTTCCAATATTTTCTTTAATACTAATTGCGCCGCATACGTTCTGTTATTTGCCTGTTGAATAACGATTGAACTATCGCTATCTAAAACAGCATCTTCAACAATAACATTGCGCCTTACCGGTAAACAGTGCATAAATTTAGCATCACCAATTTTATCTTTAGTAATCATCCAATTCGGGTCTGTATTAATTACTTTTCCGTAGTCTTCATAACAACTCCAGTTTTTCACGTAAACAAAATCAGCATCTTTTAAGGCTTCTTCCTGATTATGAATTACAGGTGTATCGCCAACAATGTCCGGACTTAAATTATACCCCTCAGGATTGGTAATTACAAAATCGACATCCATTTTCTGCATGGCCTGAGTAAAACTATTCGCTACCGCATGAGGCAACGCCTTAACATGAGGCGCCCAGCTTAACACCACTTTTGGTCTGTCCTTTTTCTTATATTCTGAAATAGTTATCGCATCAGTTAACGCTTGTAGCGGGTGGCCCGTAGCACTTTCCATATTAACTAAAGGTACAGAGGCATACTTTTTAAAAGCATTTAGAACTTCTTCACTTTCATCTTTAGTCTTATCGGTTAATGTTGGAAACGCTCTAACGGCAATAACATCGCAATATTGAGAAACCACCGCAGCAGCTTCCTTTATATGCTCGGCTGTATTTCCATTCATAACAGTTCCATCTCCAAACTCAATACCCCAGGCATCTCCGGAAACATTCATTACAATAGGATTCATCCCTAAGTTTAAGGCTGCTTTTTGAGTGCTTAACCGCGTACGCAAACTTGAATTAAAGAACAATAACCCAAGGGTTTTATTGCGTCCCAATTCAAGATGTTTTAACGGATCTTGTTTTAACTCTTTAGCTTCCTCAATCCAGGAATTGATGTCATCGATATCATGTATGGAGGTGTAATATTTCATCTGTATAGTTCTTTAGTTTTTTATTTAATCTTGGTAAACGGCACTTTGTTTTCGAAAGCATTCAGCATAAAACGATCTTCCAGTCCGTTAACAATCCAAGTCTCAATATTTGCTTTTTTGGCTACGGCGGCAGCTTCTATTTTTGATTGCATACCTCCACTTCCATGTGATGATTTTGAGTTAACAACTTCACTTTGTAAAGCTTCAAAATCTTCAACTAACTCTATGGTTTGTGGCGTACCGTTTTCCATAGATTCCTTGGTGTAAATACCATTGGTATTGGTTGCTATAATAAATAAATCGGCTTCTAAAAGCGATGCTGTTAAAGCACCCAGTTTATCATTATCGCCAAATTTAATTTCATCGGTTGCAACCGTATCATTTTCATTAATAATGGGAATATAATTATTGTTCACCAACACATTAATGGTATTAACAATATTGGTACGACTTTCCTTTTTTTCGAAATCGGAATACGATAACAAACACTGTGATGTTAACAACCCGTATTCTCTGAAAATCTCCTGATATATTCTTATTAAGTGCGGCTGACCGATAGATGCCAAAGCCTGTTTTACAAAAACATCCTTTTGCTTACTTTCCAGTTTCACAAACTGTTTAGCCACGGCAATGGCTCCCGAACTTACAATAACAAATTCGCAGGTATCCTTCAACTCTGCTATCTGACTTGCCAAGTCTTCGATTTTTCCTCTGGAAATATTATCGGTTTCTTTGGTTAATGTATTAGAACCTACCTTAAGTAATATGCGTTTCTTTTTCTGCATGCCTATCTTATTTGTCCGTTACCGTGAACATACCATTTATTCGTTACTAAATGCTGTAAACCTATCGGACCACGTTGATGTAATTTATCGGTACTAATCGCTAATTCTCCTCCAAGTCCTAACTGACCACCATCGGTAAAACGCGTTGAAGCGTTGTGGTACACCGCTGCAGTATCTACATTTTCCATAAATACTTTCGCTTCATCCTCATTAGTTGTAATAATTGAAGAAGAATGCCCACCAGAATATTGGTTGATCATGGCAATAGCCACCTGAGTTGACCCGATTTCAGCAATAGCGATTTTAAAATCTAAAAACTCCTGATACCAGATATCGTCAGATTCTATAGCTTCAACACCTTCATATTTCGCTATGTTTTCATCACCTAAAATCTGAACATCAAAATTCTTTAATTCTGAAATTAATGTATTTATAAAGCTTTTCTTATTCGGAAGATTAGCATCAATTAACACTTTATCAAGTGCATTACACGCCGAAATTTTAGCTGTTTTAGCATTGATAATCACTTTTAAAGCAATATCCAAATCGGCTTCTTTATGCACATACACAAAGTTATTTCCACGTCCGCTAATAATTACCGGACAAGTCGCATGTTCCTTCACAAAAGCAATTAAACGCTCGCCACCACGTGGCACAATTAAATCGACTTTTTGTGTTGGATTTTCCAAAAACGCCTGTGTTTCGGTTCTGTTGAATTGTAAATATTCTACCCATTCAGTCGACGCTCCATTTGCTTTTAAAGCCTCATGCCACAAATCAACAATTTTTAAATTAGAATCGGTAGATTCCTTTCCGCCCTTAAGTAAAATTTTGTTCCCCGATTTAAAGGCAATACCAGCCGCTTCAACGGTAACATCCGGGCGCGATTCGTAAATAATCAGCACCGTTCCGAAGGATGCAGTTTTATTATACACCTGCATGCCATTATCGTGCTTGAAACTAAAACGCTCTACACCAACGGGGTCTGCCTGAGATGCTAAATGCGTTACCGAAGCAATCATTTCGTCTACTTTAGCATCGTTCACTTTTAAACGATCGTACATCGAAATGTCGTCGCCATTGTAAGCTTCAAGATCGGCTTTGTTAATTTCTATAATCGCTGTACGTTCTTTTTCAAGAAGTTCAGCCATTTTTAACAATACAGCGTTTCTTGTTTCAATTGATAATAAGGTGTTCATTTTTTATATCCTTATGTGATTTCTCCTATCGGCGAAATGACACGTTATTTTTATACTTCAACCGCTTCTAGCTCCTTTTTTAAGGCCTTAAAAAACTGATCGATATGTTCCTTTTTAATTGTTAATGGTGGTAAAATTCTAAGTAACTTTTTATTTGAAGCCCCACCAGTAAAAATATGGTGATCGTAGATTAATTTCTTTCTTAAATCTCCCACTTCAAAATCGAATTCTAAACCAAGCATTAAGCCACGTCCTTTTATATTTTTTATCTGAGGAATATTTTTAGCAATTGAAATAAAATACTCAGCCATCGCATTCACATTGTCGATTAATTGTTCTTCTTCAATGGTGTTTAAAACCGCTAAACCAGCAGCACATGCTAAATGATTACCACCAAAAGTGGTTCCTAACATACCGTATTTTGCTTCAATATCCGGATGAATTAAAATCCCGCCAATAGGAAATCCGTTACCCATACCTTTAGCAATTGAAATCACTTCCGGAGTCACATTATAATGCTGAAACGCGAAGAATTTCCCGGAACGTCCGTAACCAGACTGTACCTCATCGGCAATAAAATAGGTGTTATTCGCTTTACAAAGCGTATCAACCTGCTCGTAAAATTCGGCAGTAGCCTGATCTAAACCTCCAACCCCTTGAATAAATTCAACAATAACCGCACAAACATCTCCTTTTTCTAACTCGGTTTTTACACCTTCAATATCGTTTAACTCCAGAATGGTTACTTCCTGCTGCGCATTTATTGGTGCTATAATATTAGGATTATCGGTTGCTGCAACAGCCGCCGATGTACGTCCGTGGAATCCGTTTTTAAACGCCACCACACGCGACTTTCCTGTTTTAAAAGAGGCTAACTTTAATGCATTTTCATTCGCTTCGGCACCTGAATTACACAAAAATAAGTTGTAACCTTCACAACCAGAAAGTGCTTCCAACTTATCGGCCAATTCCACCTGGATTGGATTTTGAATAGCATTTGAATAAAATCCTAAAGCATTCACCTGATTGGTAATCGCAGCCACATAATTAGGATGCGCATGACCAATAGAAATTACGGCATGACCACCGTAAAGGTCTAAATATTCGGTATTATTTTCGTCGTAAACGTGAATACCCTTCGCCGATACCGGCGTTACATTATATAGTGGATAAACGTCAAATAATGGCATTTTAATTCTTTTTAATTTGATTAATTTTTTCGAATGAAGCTATAAGCCCCTGAATTAAAGCAGAGCTTAATCCATTATGTTCCATAGCATTCAAACCTTCTATCGTACAACCACTTGGAGTCGTTACACGATCGATTTCCTGTTCTGGGTGTTTCCCGCTTTCAATTAATAAACTAGCTGCTCCATAACAGGTTTGTGTTGCTAATTGGTGAGCTTCATGGGCTTCGAAACCTAACTGAATAGCCCCTTGTGTCGTAGCACGAACCAAGCGCATCCAAAACGCAATTCCGCTGGCGCAGATAACGGTTGCTGCCTGTATTAATTCTTCCGGAATCACCAATGTTGTTCCTAATTGATTAAAAATATCCTGTGCTAAACTCACTTTATCCTGAGCTTTATCGTTTGCCGAAATACAGGTCATCGATTTACCAATAGAAATCGCTGTATTAGGCATGACACGCATGATATTTTTATCGCTTCCAATAATACTTTCAATCCTTGGAATTTCAACTCCGGCAGCCACAGAAATAACAATATGGTTTTCGGTAATTTTCCCTGAAACTTCTTCCAGAACCTTATCTATATGTTTGGGTTGTAAAGCGAAAATAACAATATCTGACTGCTCTACAGCCCACGCATTGTTGTTAGTCGTTTCAACGTTTTCAACGCCTTTAAACGCCTCTAAGCTACTCGCTTTTCGGCTACTTAAAAACAATGAAAAAGTATTGTTTTTAATAAGTCCGTTTGCAATCGAACTTCCTAAATTACCGATTCCTATTACTGCTATTTTCATGTGTTGGTTAGTTCTTTTTATTAGAAATAAGTCGCTTTCAAGTTCAACCCAGTGGTTTCTTCAAGTCCGAACATTAAATTCATATTCTGAACAGCCTGCCCGGAAGCACCTTTTAATAAATTATCTATAATACTGGTTATTAACAATTTTCCGTTATGTTTATGTAAATGAATTAAACACTTATTGGTATTAACTACCTGTTTTAAATGTAATTCTTCATCGGAAATAAACGTAAATTCAGCATCTTCATAAAAATCTTTATAAAGCGCTTTAGCTTCTTCAACCGAACCCGAAAAATCGGTGTAAAGCGTTGCGAAAATTCCCCTAGAAAAATTTCCTCGGTTAGGCATAAATAAAATATCTGAATCGAACCCGCCTTGTAATTGTTTCACCGATTGGTTAATTTCTCCTAAATGCTGATGCGTAAAGGGTTTATAATATGAAAAGTTATTATCGCGCCACGTGTAGTGTGTCGTTGCCGAAAGGGACGTTCCTGCTCCGGTAGCTCCGGTTACCGCATTAATGTGAACATCTTCATTTAACAATCCTGCATTCGCCAGTGGCAACAAACCTAATTGAATAGCTGTTGCAAAACATCCTGGATTTGCAATATAATTAGCTGTTTTAATAGCTTCCCATTGTAATTCAGGCAGCCCGTAAACAAAGTTTTTTCCATTAAAAACTTTATCGGCTTCCAATCTGAAATCGTTCCCTAAATCGATGATTTTTGTGTTTTCTGAAAAGCTGTTTTCCGATAAGAATTTAACCGAATTACCATGCCCAAGACACAAAAACAACACGTCAACATCCGGATTTACCGTATCGGTAAACTCCAAATCCAGAGAACCCACAAGATCCTGATGAATTTTACTTATTTTATTTCCTGCGTTAGATGTACTGTATACAAAGTTAAGTTCTGCTCGTGAATGATTGATTAGTAATCTAACCAATTCACCGGCAGTATACCCTGCACCACCAATAATTCCAACTTGAATATTTTTCATTTTTACTGTTTTTCAAACTCATCATTTAGGTACTGAAACAACACTTTTAAAACTCCCACAAACAGTGTTTGTTCCTCTTAATATCAAATGCTCAGTGTGACAATTCAGGATGACAAGCTTTAGTTCTATTTTAATTTGAATTTACCTGTTGATAAATCTTGTTCTGGTTTCCAAAGATTTTAATAAATCCTTTAGCTTCATCTGCCGTCCAGCCCTTATTCTCCTCGCCGTAGCTACCAAACTTCGCACTCATTAAATCGTGCTCTGATGAAATACCATCTAACGTAAAGTGATAAGGTTTTAATGTTACTGTTACATCACCGCTAACTTTATCCTGACTACTTTGTAAAAAGGCTTCCATATCGCGCATTACCGGATCTAAGTATAATCCTTCGTGTAAATGCATGCCGTAGAAACTTGCAATATATTCCTTGTGTTGTAACTGCCATTTAGTAAGCGTATGCTTTTCTAATAAGTGGTGCGCTTTAATAGTGATTAATGCCGCAGCAGCTTCAAAACCAACACGACCTTTAATACCAACAATAGTATCACCCACGTGAATATCTCTACCAATGGCATAGGCCGATGCCAAATTATTTAAAGTTTCAATATTGATTTCAGGATCGTTTTCAATACCATTAACAGCTACCAACTCTCCTTTTTCGAAGGTTAATTTCACTTTTTCTTCTTCAGAATGTTTTAACTGAGATGGGTAAGCTTCACTTGGTAGTGGTTTTTCAGAAGTTAAAGTTTCAGATCCTCCAACACTGGTTCCCCAAAGTCCTTTGTTAATCGAATATTTTGCTTTTTCCCATGGCATATCAATACCATTAGCTTTTAAATAGTCGATTTCTTCCTGTCTTGTTAATTTTTTATCTCTAATTGGTGTTATAATTTCAATATCTGGTGCCAAAGTTTGGAAAATCATATCGAAACGCACCTGATCGTTACCAGCACCCGTACTACCGTGAGCAATATACTCGGCATCAATACTCTTTGCGTACTCAATAATCTCAATAGCCTGAATAATACGTTCTGCACTTACAGATAACGGATATGTATTGTTTTTTAATACGTTTCCAAAAACTAAGTACTTTACTACTTTTTGATAAAACGTTGCTACCGCATCTATATTTTTATAGGTTGTTACACCCATTTTATAGGCATTTGCTTCAATTCTATCAATCTCGGCTCTGGTAAATCCACCGGTGTTTACACTTACAGCATGCACTTCAAATTCTTTTGATAAGCTTACTGCACAATACGAAGTATCTAACCCGCCACTATAGGCAATTACTAATTTTTTCATCTGCTATATTACTTTTGGTCTTTTTTTTTTAAGAACATGGTTTCCTTGATATGTTTTAATCTGTTGAAAACCTTTTCTTTTACTTTTTTCTGTTTTTCTAATTTTGATTTAGGGTCGTAAAGCATCCCTGTACACAAACACATTTTTCGGTTGGTTCTTGTTAAAACATCGTAATTTCTACAAGTCTGACAACCATCCCAAAATGTTGAATCGTCGGTTAACTCAGAAAATGGCACAGGTTTATAACCTAAATCACTGTTCATTTTCATAACGGCTAAACCGGTTGTTATACTAAAAACTTTAGCATCAGGAAATTTAGTTCTTGAATGCTTAAAAATTTTGTGTTTTATCTTTTTTGCCAAACCCACATTTCTGTAATCAGGATGTACAATTAATCCTGAGTTGGCCACAAACTTACCATGTCCCCAAAGTTCTATATAACAAAACCCTGCAAACTTTTCGCCTTCCAAGGCTATAACCGCATTTCCATTTTCCAATTTTTTTGTGATATATTCTGGAGTACGTCTGGCAATACCTGTCCCTCTTACAGCGGCTGATTCAGCAATGGTTTCGCAGATAATTTCTGCGTATTTAGCATGTGATTTATTGGCAATTAATACCTCAATGTTTTTCATAAACCAATCTAGGTTATAAATAAAATGTTATGATAATAAATATTTGTTGCTTGTTTTTAGAATCCGAATAAAATTACTAGAATAAACCTAAAAACACAACATAACACACTGCAAGTGAGTTAAATTTAGGTAAAGTTAAATGGATTCTTTTTTGTTGAAGAAGCAGGGCACACCTACCTCGAAATAAATTATTAAACCCTCAAGGGGCGGCGAAAACGACGTGCAGGAATAAATGCGTTAAAACTTATGTTCAAAGACTGAACATTTAAAAATGTAAAAATATAATTTGTCGTTTTCATAATAGTAACTCTAAATCGTCGGCGTTAGCCCCTTTCGTTAACTAGATGATGCAATATTACATAAAATTTTTAAACCAAATTATTACATTTCTTAAAAAGCATGTAATTTTCACAAAAATTAATAATATATTCAATTTTACTTTATTTTGCACATAAATAACTCAACATAAAGCAATTTCATTAAGAATTCAACAAAGAATCCTATTAGCTACTTCACTAAAATCTTGAGTAAACGCAAAAAATAAATACATCAATCTCACATATTGCTTTATTTATATATTTGTTTAGAAACAACTAACTCCAAAAAATTTAATTAAATACTACGTGAAAAGCAACTTTATACTCTTTCTAATTGCTATTTTTTATTCATTTAATTTATCGGCTCAAAATCAAATTCTTATAACTGTAAAAAACAATAAAGACGACGTCCTTAAAGATGCCAGCATAAGTTTAAATTCTTCTAATTATTTTACAATTTCTTATTCCGAAAATTCATATCATTTAAAAAATATTCCAAACGGAAACTTTCAAATTTCAATAAGTCATTTAGGATATAAAACATTAACAGACTCCATAAAAATTCAAAATCAAACTTTAAAATTATTTTACACTTTAGAGGATGATTTATTAAATCTTGAAACCATTGTTGTTACAGGAAATTTTGACTCCAGAAACAAATTAGAGTCTAGCAACTCTATAAGTAATCTTAATGAAAATGATCTATCTAAAATACCTGTTCGTGGAACAGCTCAAATAATTCAAAATATCCCTGGAATCTTTACTGATGCTTCGGCCGGTGAAGTTTTTACCCGTGTTTACACCAGAGGTATTTCGGCATCTGCAGAAGACGACATGGGTTGGTATTACGTAGCTCTTCAGGAAGACGGACTACCTATTAGCCTTGTTCAGCATTCATATTACGCCCCTGATTTATTTTACAGAAACGACATAACAACCACCAAACTTGAAGCCATTAGAGGAGGAAATGCTTCAATAACTTCCATGAATGCTCCTGGCGGAATTTTTAATTTCATCTCTAACAAAAAAAGAAATGTACTAGGTGGTGAGATTCAACTACAGACAGGAACACAAGGGAACAACAATATGTTTTACAGAGCAGATGCTTCTATTGGCAGTCCTCTAGGTAACAACTGGTATATAAACGCCGGCGGGCATTATAGACATGATGATGGTGCCAGAAATACAAATTTCACGTTCAGTAAAGGCGGACAATTTAAATTCAATGTTTTAAAGGAAAACAGTCGTGGGTATTTTAAATTCTACGGAAAACTATTAAACGATAACACGAATCGCTATACTGGAGTTTCAGCTGTAAATTGGAATAATCCGCAGCCCGCTTTCGGACAAAGTTTTAAATCGACTGCCTTAATGATGCCTGAATTTAACGCCTCGATTCCTGATGGCAGAAACTTGCTGTCTTTAGATCATTTTAATCCTGCTAAAGGTATTCATGCACAGGACTATGCTTTTGGAATAGATTTATCTCAAAAATTAGGTAATAACTGGACCATAAAAAACAACATAAAAGTTTCAACTAAAAGCGCCAACTGGCAAACTTCAATTAGTAATGCCTTTGTTTCTTTAAATAATCCGTTAGCTTACTTTATTACAGGTGCACAATTCCCAATAGGTCAAATTGTTTTTAAAGACACCCAGTCTGGAATTGAATTAGCCAGAATTGATAATAGCGGTATTTTAGCAGGAGAATCATTCCAATATTTAACTGATGGTCGATTACCGAATGATGCCATTATGGGCACTTCAACATGGCTAAAAGACAATGAAGCCGATGAATTAATTCAGCAACTTATTTTAAAAAAGCAATTCGAGAATCATATTTTAAACTTCGGATTTGCTACAGGATTATCAAACACCTCTGTATTTACGCAAGGAAGCTTTGCTTTTGTCACTTATGAAAACAATCCTAGAATGTTATCTGTAACTCTAGAAAATCCGAACGAACCCATAACGTATTTATCAGACCAAAACGGAGTAAGCAATTACGGCGGTTTATTTTTTGGCAATAGCCGTGCTCATATTACTCAACTGGCATCCTTCGCCAATGACAACTGGCTATTAACAAACAATCTGAATTTAGATCTCGGTGTCAGATTTGAAAGCATTACACATAAAGGCAGTAACGACCGCTATGCTCCATTTACCCAAAATGGAGGTTTAGATAGCAACCCTTATACCGATTATGACAATGGCGTATTAACACCAACCGGAGAAAAAGACCTATTCAATTTCACCTACAATTACATTTCGTATTCTGGAGGGGTTAATTATAAAACATCTAAACAAACTGCTCTCTTTTTAAGGTTCTCAAAGGGCAATAAGGCTCCGGAACTGAATTACTATTTCAACAATTTCTCCAACACTCCAATAAACAGAAAAGGCGAAATTCAGAAAATAAATCAATTAGAACTGGGGTTAAAATCAAGTTTAACCAATTTTTCAATTGCAGGAACTTTGTTTTACAGTCAGCTTAATAAAATTGGAGCATCTAACTTTGAATTTGATGAAACTACCAATGCCGTTTTTTACACCCCTATGCAGTTTAACAGTTCAAAAACAATAGGTTTGGAATGGGAAAGTATTTACTCGCCCTTAAAGAACCTGAAATTCCTATTCAATGGAATACTTCAAAACCCTAAAACAAAAACATGGACTATTTACAATGCTAACGGAACTGCCGATACTGAAGACGATAGTATAACCAATTACTCAGGAAATACACTTCCATATAATCCAACGGTCATGTTTAATCTAAGTACGGAATATGAATTTAAAAACATGTCCAGTTTTGTTAAATGGCAATTTATGGGAGAAAGAGAAGCTAACGTGGCTAATGCTTTTCAACTACCTGCTTATAGTATTTTTGATTTTGGAATGACATATAAAATATCAAACAATATTTCAACCAGTTTACTTATTACCAATCTTTTTAATTCAGAAGGTTTAGCCAATTTCTACGGAGCAAATAGTTTTGGAGCCAGTGCCAACGGAATTACAAAAGATTATATTGAAGGCAATCCCGATGTCAGCTTTATTGTAGTACCTGTATTACCTCGAGGAACATTTTTAAAATTAAACTACAAAATTTAATACATGTTTGCTCTTTTTAAAAATTAAGATTTAATAGTAAAAATTAAGGGTAAAAACATTGAGCTAAGTAATAATATTGAACCTAATACTTTAAACCCTCTCGAACCAATTAAAAATTATGACAAAACAACTTACCGCCCTTATTTTCCTTTTAATTTGTTCTTTCCATTCAATCAACGCACAATGGTCTGTACGTGGTAATAAAACGGATAAAAATGCAAGATGGAACCATATACAATTATTTAGCGAAGCAGAATGGGACTCCAGCAACTTTGCTACGAAGGAAGACATGCAATGGTTCAATGATGCTCGATACGGCATGTTTATCCATTTTGGCCTTTCAACGTATATTAAAAAAGACCTTAGTTGGGGTATGTGCTACACAAGAAAAGCGCCTGATGGCGGTCATGGTCCTATTGCAGACTCCGTTTGGGTTACCTATCCTGAACACTTTAAATTTGAAAATTTCGACGCCAAAAAGTGGGTTAAGATTGCCAAAGATGCAGGCATGAAATACATTGTAACCATCGCTAAACATCATGATGGTTTTCATATGTGGGATACAAAATATTCAGATTTCAAGGTTACAAATACGCCTTTTGGGAGAGATTATTTAAAAGAAATCGCCGATGCCTGTCATGAAGCAAACATGAAATTTGGAATCTATTATTCGCAACGTGATTGGTATCATCCAGATTACGCACCTATAGACACAACGTTGGTTGTCCGTCAAAAAGAAGCACCCTATTTTAACGCTAAGCCAGGTGTTGAAAAAGTCCTTCCAGGACCTACACACGATAAATACAAAGCATATCAATTCAATGTAGTTAAAGAATTATGCACGAATTACGGCAAAGTGGATATTTTTTGGTTTGATGCTTCTTGGTGGGGTGGTATGTTTACGGCCGATATGTGGGATTCTGAAGAATTAACCAGAATGATACGTAAATTACAACCAGGAATTATAATTAACAATCGTGCTTCAATTCCTGGAGATTTTGATACGCCTGAACAAAAAATTGGCATGTACCAGGAGCGCCCTTGGGAAAGTTGCATTACACTAACACATTCCTGGTCTTATTCTGGAACCCCACCAAAATCAAAAGAAAAAATTATTAAAATGATAACGTCTACTGCCTGCGGAAATGGTAATATGCTTTTAAGTTGGGGTTCACAATGGAATGGTGCATTTGATGATGTCGAGGTAGAACGATTGGAAGAAGTTGGCCAATGGATGAAAACCTACGGACAATCTATTTACAATACTAAAGGAGGCCCTTGGTATCCTCAAAAATGGGGAGGTAGCACGTACGAAGACAAAACCATTTATTTACACATTACCGACAAATCGCTTAATTCATTAAAGCTGCCTGCAATACCTTCAAAAATAAAAAAAGCCCAATTACTTACAGGTGGAGAAATAAGTTTCACTCAAAACAAATCGGAAATTGTTTTTAATCTTTCAAAAGCAAACAAAAACGAAGAAACCATTATTATCGAGCTTACATGTAAAAAGACAATTACTGAAATGTCTGGAGACCCTTTGTCTAACTCCTTATTTTCAGACCCTTTATACGGCAATATTATTTCGGATAATGCGACCTTCACAATAAGTTCACAATCTCAGGAAGACGATTCTAGTTTCCATAATTTATTATTTTCAAACAAACTATTTAACAGCCCTTTTGCTTTTCATAGTAAAGAAGAAAAAGAAGCATTTGCAATTATAGATTTAGAAAAAAATTACCAAGTTAAAGGTATCGATATTTTTAATCAGAAACATTATTTAACCAACGATCTTAATTTTAGTGTCTTTACTTCAATAGATGGTGAAAACTGGAACAAAATTGAAGATAAAAAAGGAAGCTTTTATCATTGGGAAGTTCCGGTAACCCAGTTTAATGCCGGAATAGAATTACCTGGAATTAAAGGGCGATATATAAAAGTTTCTGTAGAGTCCTCCTCTACTGCGGCCCTTCATTTAAAAAAATTACAAGTTTACGGTTCTGAAATTAATGAATAAAAAACTCTGGGATATCTAAAATTGAAACGTATTAAAACAAAACCAACCTTAATTTTTTAAAATATATTACATGAACCTTATAAAATCCACTTTATTTCTTTTATTTCTTTCAATACAAGTGCTGGTAGCACAAACCGAAGTTCCAATTCCAACGCAAGCTCAATTAGATTGGCAAGATGCCGAATTGGTTGCTGTTTTTCACTACGACCTTCATGTATTCGACAACAAACAGTACAACCAAAAAATCAACAGAATTACACCGGTTGAAGTCATCAATATTTTTAACCCTAAACAACTTGATACCGACCAGTGGATTAAATCGGTTAAAGATGCTGGTTGTAATTTAGCGATTCTTACCGCGACGCACGAAACTGGTTTTGCCTTATACCAAAGTGATGTTAATCCATACTGTTTAAAAGCTGTAAAATGGAAAGATGGAAAAGGCGATATTGTAAAAGATTTTGTTGAATCTTGTAGAAAATATGGCGTAAAGCCAGGTATTTACATTGGCATACGTTGGAATTCGTTCTATGGTATTCACGATTTTAAAGTACAAGGAACTGGCACATTTGCCGAGAATCGCCAAAAGCATTACAACCGTATGTGTGAAGGTATGGTAGACGAGCTTATGTCTCGTTATGGCGATTTGGCTATGGTTTGGTTCGACGGCGGGGCTCATGGTCCGGAACAAGGTGGAGCCGACATTTTACCTATTGCTGAAAAGCATCAAAAAAATATTATTTTTTATCACAACACGCAACGCGCAGATATTCGTTGGGGTGGCAGCGAATCTGGAAAAGTACCTTATCCTAGTTGGGGCACTTATCCATTTCCTTACTCACATTCTACCAATCAAGAGGTCATTTTTAAAAACAATTTCGAGTTATTAAAGACAGGAGATCCTGATGGTAAATATTACATGCCAGCCATGAGCGATGCCCCGCTTAGAGGTTATAACGGTCGTCATGAATGGTTTTGGGAACCTAATGACGAAGAACACATTTTCCCTTTAGAACACCTAATGGCCATGTACTACAACTCGGTTGGTCATAATAGTTCGCTTATTTTAGGCATTACCCCAGACCCGAACGGACTAATTCCTGAGCCTGATGTAAAACGCCTGAAGGAATTTGGAGATGAAATCAATCGGAAGTTTTCAAACCCGGCTAGAACAACATCTGGGAACAAATCTAAACTAACTATAAAGCTTTCAAAAACTCAAAACATTAATCAAATTGTCTTGGCCGAAAACATTGCCATTGGAGAACGTGTGAGAGCTTTTGTTTTAGAAGGAAAAACTAAGGAAGGCTGGAAAACTATTTTTGAAGGCTCTTGTATTGGGCATAAATTTATCCATAAGTTTGATGAGCTAAATGTTTCACAAGTGCGTTTAAAAATTACCGAATCTAAAGGAAATCCGGAAATTAAATCTTTTGAAGTTTTCAGCACAGACAACTAAAACAATATTCTACACACAAAAAAAATCGAGGGCTTCAACCCTCGATTTTTTTTATCAACTAAATTATTTTCAATTTAAAGGATATAATCCGTACTAATAAAATTAGACACCTTTTTATCCAAAAGTTCATTTAAAATGGCTCTGTTGTAATCATTATCTTTTGAGGCCACAAAGGTTCTAATAGAGAATGAACGTAACGCATCATGTACACTTAATGTTCCATAAGCCGAATCTTTTCTTCCTGTAAACGGATAAACGTCTGGTCCGCGTTGGCAAGAACTGTTTAAATTCACACGACAAACTAAATTTACCAAAGTATCAATAAGCGGCGCTAACGTATGTACATTTTTACCAAACAAACTCACTTGTTGCCCATAGTTCGATTCTGCCATATCATCTAAAGGTTCTTCTATATCTGAAAATGATATCACTGGAATTACTGGTCCAAATTGTTCTTCCTGATATACACGCATCTCCTTATTTACAGGATAAAGTACAGCAGGATAAATAAAATTTTCTGTTGTTTCCCCGCCCTTTTCATTTAAAATAGTCGCTCCTTTCTCTAAAGCATCATCAATTAATTCCTGGATGTAAGCTGGTTTTTCAACTTCCGGTAAAGGGGTTAATTTAACACCAGCTTCCCAAGGATTTCCAAATTTTAATTGATCCACTTTATAGGAAAAACGTCTATTAAACTCTTCAGCTACTGATTCATGAACATATACTACTTTTAGCGCCGTACAACGTTGCCCGTTAAAAGATAATGTTCCAGCAATACACTCTTCTACTGCTAAATCTAAATCGGCATCTGGTAAAATAATCGCCGGATTCTTGGCTTCCAACCCTAAAACCATACGTAACCTATTCCCTTTAGGGTGTTGCGATTGTAAAGCGTTAGCCGATTTACTGTTACCAATTAACGCCAAAACATCAATTTTTCCAGATTGCATGATTGGCGTTGCCAAAGTACGTCCGCGACCATACACAATATTAACTACGCCTTTTGGGAAACTACTTTGAAAAGCTTCTAACAGCGGACTTATTAATAACACACCGTGTTTTGCAGGTTTAAAAATCACCGTATTCCCCATGATTAACGCAGGAATAAGCAATGAAAATGTTTCGTTTAACGGATAATTATAAGGCCCTAAACATAACACCACTCCTAATGGTCCACGACGAATATGAGCATAAACACCCTCGCTCTTCTCAAACTTTGCAGAATCGCGATCAATTTGTTTATAAGCTTCAATGGTATCGTAAATATAATCTACAGTTCTGTCGAACTCCTTTTGAGAATCTGGCAGGTTTTTACCTATTTCCCACATTAAAAGTTTTACAATTTCTTCACGCTTGGTCTTCATCTGCTCGACAAACTTGGTCATGCAAGCAATTCTATCAATCACTTTCATTGTTGGCCATAACCCCTGACCTTTATCGAAAGCTTCTAAAGCAGAATTAAGAGATTCTGCAGCTTCCTTTTCACCTAATTGAGGTACTGTTCCTAACAAGGTAGGCTTATAATCTTCGTTAGAAGAAATAGTAGAAAAAACTTCTGCCGTTTCTCCGTGCCATTCTTTTAGTTCACCGGAAACTAAATAACTATTTTGATGGATTAATGAGGTAATTCTATATTGTTCAGGTATTTCTGAAAATTTCGTCTTCATAGGTTAATCGATTTCACATTAAAAACTATGAATAAAGGTACTCATATTTTAGCTAATAATATTTTCAAAAATCAATATTAAGGATAGAAATATTGCATTTTCAGCATAAAAATGAAACCTCGAAAAAATGCACAGAACGATAACGTTTTCGGTTAAATAAAAAGCAATAAAAAAGCCGCATTAAACATGCGGCTTTTATTATTTATTATAAGTTGAAATTTAATCTCCTATTTCAACCTCTACTTCTTTAGCAACTTTTTTCACAACAATATGATCACCTGATTTTTCACCTAAAGCTTCAACACTAGACTTCACTTCATCTTCTGCTCCCTCAAAAGTATCATACGATGTTGATGTTTCTCCATTAGAAGTCGTTACCGTAGTTACTATTGCTTTTACAGTACCATCATCGTTCTTAGTCATATTTACTTTTATTTCTTTAGCAACCTCTACCTGATTCGCAGCATAAGCCGTTTCTTCATCAACAGATAAGGCAATACTTGGAGCAATAACTAAAGCTACCACCGACATTAATTTTAACAAAATATTTAATGAAGGACCTGAAGTATCTTTAAACGGATCTCCAACCGTATCTCCTACCACTGCCGCTTTATGCGCATCAGTTCCTTTTCTTCCTTGCTCTTCAATAGTTTTTTTAGCGTTATCCCAGGCACCACCCGCATTAGACTGAAAAATCGCCATAAGCACACCACAAGTCGTCACTCCAGCTAATAAACCGCCTAACATTTCTGCTCCTCCAATAAATCCGATAGCTACAGGTACGGCAATCGCCAAAAGTCCTGGCAATACCATTTCTCTTATCGACGCTTGTGTTGAAATAGCCACACATTTTTCGTATTCTGCAACGCCATCGGCTTCATCAAATATTTTTCTGTCGGCTTCTGAAGCTTTGCTCATATCTGAATCGTATTTACGCATCACTTCTAAAGCTGCTTTTAGCTTCGGAATATCTCTAAACTGACGACGAACTTCTTCAATCATAGCCATGGCTGCACGTCCAACAGCATTCATCGATAAAGCTGAAAACACAAAAGGCAACATTCCTCCTACAAGTAATCCCGCCATAATATCTGGTTGCGACACATCGATAGCCGTTACATTTGCTGTTTTCATAAAGGCTGCAAATAACGCCAAAGCTGTTAAAGCTGCCGAAGCAATCGCAAATCCCTTTCCAATGGCTGCTGTAGTATTTCCAACTGCATCTAATTTATCAGTACGCTCACGAACTTCACTTGGTAATTCAGCCATTTCAGCAATACCTCCAGCATTATCAGAAATAGGTCCGTAAGCATCAACTGCTAACTGAATTCCTGTGTTTGCTAACATCCCCACAGCCGCAATAGCGATACCATATAATCCTGCAAAATAATGCGACACTAAAATAGCCGCAGCAATTAAAATAATTGGAATTGCTGTAGACATCATCCCAATACCTAATCCGGCAATAATATTAGTTGCAGAACCTGTTTCAGATTGCTTAACAATGGAATTTACTGGTGCTTTCCCTGTTCCTGTATAATATTCAGTTACCTTACCTACTGCTAAACCAGCTATTAACCCAGCAATTACAGCGATAAAGACTCCCATTGCTCCATTTGGCAAACCTTCGGTTCCCGTTGGAATCATGGTATTAATAATAAAATAAGAGGCAACAACCATTAACCCTGCTGAGCCGAACTCACCAATATTTAAAGCCGTTTGTGGATTCCCGCCGTCTTTAACTTTTACAAAGAAAGTACCTATAATAGACATAATAATACCTACAGCTGCTAATACCAACGGTAAATAAACAGCTCCAAGTCCGTTAAAATCGGGCGTTATAATAAAAGCACCCAGTACCATGGTTCCGATAATAGATCCCACATAAGACTCAAATAAATCGGCTCCCATTCCGGCAACATCTCCTACGTTATCTCCAACGTTATCGGCAATGGTTGCTGGGTTTAACGGGTGATCTTCAGGGATACCTGCTTCCACCTTCCCTACTAAATCGGCACCTACATCGGCAGCTTTGGTGTAAATTCCACCGCCTACACGTGCAAATAATGCAATTGACGAAGCTCCAAGAGAAAATCCGGAAAGCACATTAAGCACTTCGTTGATGCCCCAGCCCATTTCGCTATAAATCATGAAAAGGCCGCTTAATCCAAGTACACCTAAGCCCACAACACCAAGTCCCATAACAGCACCACCAGCAAAAGCCACCTCAAGTGCTTTCCCTAAGGATACTCTCGCGGCACTTGTAGTTCTTACATTGGCTTTGGTAGCTACTTTCATTCCTATAAAACCTGCTAACGCAGAACAAATAGCGCCCACAATAAATGATACTGCAACCATACCGTTAGAGCCTGCTTCGGCACTTCCTTTAAAATACAATAAAACGGCTACGGCAATAACAAATATTGATAAAATTTTATATTCGGCTTTAAGGAACGACATAGCCCCATCGGCTATATTTTTAGCAATTTTAATCATTTTTTCATTGCCCTGATCCTGCTTGGACACCCAGGCACTTTTAATAAATACAAATGCTAATGCCAACACTCCGAAAAGCGGTAAAAAGTTCACTATTAATTCCATATTAGTTTATTGGTTTTATGTTAATATATTTTTTTATTACTGCTAAAAATAGGAAAATATAAGTGATAAAAAAAGCCACCTTTTGTTAAAGATGGCTCATTCATTTTACAATATTTTATTAATCTGTGAATTTAGATTGTAAAGGTTCTTTTTTTCTTGTGGTCGCTTTCTTCATAACGCTTCACACACTCCTGGTAAATTCTAACCGCATCGTCTGCATTACCCCATCCACCTGTATCTACTTTTTTCTTCTCTAAGTCTTTATATACCTGGAAGAAATGCTCGATTTCTTTTAAACGGTGTGGGTTAATATCGCTAATATCCATCTTTTTACTCCAGATTGGATCTGATACAGGAACACAAATAACTTTTTCATCCGGACCTTTCTCATCAGTCATATAGAAAACACCAATTGGTCTTACCTCCATAACTACCATTGGGAAAGTCGGCTGATGCCCTAAAACTAAAATATCTAAAGGGTCTTGATCTAGTGCTAAGGTTTCAGGAATAAAACCGTAATCACCCGGATACATCATCGATGAAAACAACATGCGATCAAAACGGATTTTGTGTAATGTAAAATCGTATTCGTATTTATTTCTACTACCCTTTGGGATTTCTATTAAAACATCAAATGTTACTTGTTCGTTGCTCATTATATTCGTATTTGGTCGTGCAAATGTACTGAACACTTATGCATTTAACAACAAAAGCTTAGGATTTATAATCATAATTTAAGGTTAAACGTTTGAACTCATTTTCTTTAAATTCCAAATCAAATTATATCTGTATAATTTTACGGGAAAACCCCACTTATTCCAAGTATAATGCAATTCTCGGCCTGTTTTAACAACTCGACTCAAACTATTTATTATCTTGTCCTTCTATTGTGACTAACTTTAAATATTTATGCGTTTACATTACTTACTTCTATTGCCCGTCTGTGCCATTTTTTCTGCACAGGCACAAACCAAACCATGGCAAGGCAAATTTGAGCCAATCGATAATATGATTGCACCACCAAACTCTTACCGTACCGCTAGTGGCGCTCCCGGACGTGAATACTGGCAACAACGAGCCGATTACAAAATCAAAGCTTCAATAGATGAAAAAACAAATGTTTTAACTGGAGAAGAAACCATTACGTATTACAACAATTCACCAGACGACCTAACCTATTTATGGCTTCAACTGGAACAAAACGTCAACAAAAAAGAAAACCCTGATTTTGGTGATGCCTTAGGTGGTGTTTCCGATGGTATGAACAGCCGACAAATGCAATTCCTTACCAGAGCTATTGACTTCCCGGCAGGTTATTCCATTAAATACATAAAAGATACTTCTGGAAACACAATTAAAGCCTTGGTGAATAACACCATGATGAAGGTTCTTTTAAACACACCTTTAAAATCTGGTGAAAGCTTGAGTTTTTCTTTAGGCTGGTCTTACCCGATTACCGACAGAAGCATGTATATGTTAAGTCGTGAAGGTTATGAATATTTCCCGGAAGATGACAATACCATTTATTTAATTGCGCACTGGTTTCCAAGAATGGCGGTTTATAACGATACCGAAGGCTGGCAAAATCAACAATTTAGACGCCTAGGTGAATTCGCTTTGGAGTTTGGTGATTACGATGTTGAAATTACCGTTCCTGAAGATCATGTGGTTGCAGCAACTGGAGAACTTCAAAATAGTGAAAATGTATTAACAAAAACACAAAGAAAACGCTTTGATGATGCCAAAAAATCGTTCGATAAACCTGTTTTAATCATCACTCAGGAAGAAGCTGCCGCTAATAAAAAAACAAAAAGCTCAAAAACGAAAACATGGAAATTCCATGCTGAAAACGTAAGAGATTTTTCATTTGCATCTTCAAGAAAGTTTATATGGGATGCTCAGGCCGTTAAATTACCAACCAATACAGTAATGGCGATGTCTTACTTTCCTGAAGAAGGCCTTCCGGTATGGGAAGAAGAATCTACAAAAGCGATAAAAAATGCTTTGGAAGTGTATTCTGAAGCCACTTTTGACTACCCATATCCAGTAGCTATTTCGGTGAACACTTCTAATATTGGTATGGAATTCCCAATGATTAGCTTTAATGGTGGTCGCCCAAAAGATGGCAAAATGAGTGACGGCGCTATAAAAGGAATGATTGGCACCATTGTTCACGAAGTGGGACATAACTGGTTCCCGATGATTGTAAGTTCAGATGAGCGTAAATGGATGTGGATGGACGAAGGTTTAAACACGTTTATCCACCAGCGTACTATTGAAGAACGCTACCCTCAATTCAGTTATACCACACCAAAAAGCATTGTGCCGTTTATGAGTGGCGATAAAAATATTTTACGCCCAATCATGACCACTTCAGATAACGAATTATTAACCCAATTTGGAAACAACTTTTACCAAAAACCAACGGTAGGATTACAAATGCTTCGCGAATCAATTATTGGCAAAGAATTATTCGACCAGGCATTTAAAGAATATGCTAATCGCTGGAAATACAAACACCCAAATCCAGGCGATTTATTCAGAACACTTGAAGATGCTACAGCTACCGATTTAGATTGGTTTTTTAGAGGCTGGTTTTTCACTGTGGATCATGTTGACATGGAATTAAGCAATGTAAAATGGTATAAAGTTTACGAAGAAAACCTGAACATTGAAGATCAGCAGAAAAAGAAATCCGTGAAAATTGAAGGGGAAAGCACTGCTGAAAACCCAAAAGATTTTTCAAACGGACCAGAAGTGATTACCATGACCGATACACCTGATAATGCTTACGGTGGATTTTTATCCAGACTGGACGAAACCGAAATGCGTAAACAATTACAAGGCAAAAACATTTATGAAATCACTATAAAAAATATTGGTGGTTTAATCATGCCTGTAACTATTGAGTGGGTATATACCGATGGCTCAAAAGAAACCGACAAATTACCTGCCGATATCTGGAGACTTAACGAATATGAAGTGACTAAAACCTTTTTAAAAGACAAAGAAGTAAGCACGGTGAATTTAGATCCTAATTTTGAATTTGCCGATACCGATATGAGCAATAACAGTTTCCCTAAAACAGAAACTCCATCGGATTTTGATAGTTTTAAAGAGAAGAAAACTCAAAAATAAACAGTAATAATTTATAATTTTGACCCCAAATAACTTTTATTATTTGGGGTTTTCTTTTAAACCTCATTTATTAATGATAAGCCTTAAATTTTATTGAACATGCTAATAAAAACGATTAAATATCTTCTCGCATGCACTTACTTAATTCTCACTTATAGTTGTGACAATTCCAAAGATGATGATTGTACCAAAACTATAACCGTAAATAATGTTTATTTCGTAAATAATCAATCTTATTATTACGAAACAACCATGGAAGTTCCTTGTGACACTCCCGACCCAGAACCTATTGAAGTTAATGCGCCAATATTAGAAAACTTCACATATGAGATTATTAGTTTCAATTACACCCCTGATACTGGCAATGACACCTCTAGACTTCAGTTTGAAATCAAACTTAATAACCCAAATAATTTTCCTGTGGAAGGTATTGCTGTATTAACGATAAAATCTGATAACGTTGAATATACTTCTGGCAATTACTATGCTTCAAATGCAGCAAATCATTGCTATAGCATTGATGCTAATTCTTCCTGTACGCTCACTTTTGACAAGGAAGAATCATTAATTTATGGAAGTGCAAGTACAATGGAAATCATAAATGTAGAATACTATTTAACAAACCAATAATAGTTTTAATCAAAAACCCCAAAAGACTAAGTCCTTTGGGGTTTTCTCATCAAAACACTAAAACCAGGAGAGGCTTAATCCCAACCACCTCCTAAAGCACGATACATATTAACCATCGCATTCATTTGCTCCTTTTTAGTTTCAACCAACTCAAATTTAGACTCTAATGCTTCTCTTTGAGTTAACAACACTTCTAAATAATCTGCTCTTGCCGACTTAAACAAGGTATTCGAAATTTCGATAGAACGGGTAAGCGCATCTACTTTCTGCGATTTCAAATCGTAGCTTTTGTCAAGATTACTAATTTTAGAGAGCTGATTAGCAACTTCTAGATACGCGTTCAACACCGTTCTTTCATAATTAAATACTGCTTGTATTTGCTTTGCGCTGGCATTATAATACGCCGCTTTTATTTCATTTCTATTAATAAGTGGCCCTGCAATATCACCAACCACCGAATACAATAACGACTCTGGAGTTTCGGTTAACAGCGATGGTTTAAAAGCTTCCAAGCCTACCCCTGCCGAGATACCAAGCGACGGATAAAATCTGGCTTTAGCCACTTTTATATCCAGCTTCGCTGCTTCCAGCTCCATTTCCGCCTGACGGATATCCGGGCGATTTTCCAACAATTGCGCAGGCACACCAACCGCTAAATGTTCAGGGATTAAATCGTAAAACGAGTCCGAACTTCTAATAACCGTCTGCGGAAATCTACCCACCAAAAAGTTTATATTGTTTTCTGTTTCCACGATTTGCTGTTTAATATCGAATTGTAAACTTCTGGTGTGCATCACCTCGGCTTCAAAACGTTTCACCGCTAACTCGGTAACGCGAGCCGCCTGCTTTTGAAGTTTTACAATATTTAAGGCGTTAGATTGAATTTTGATATTTTCTTCAACAATGCGTAATTGATTATCTAAAGCCAGCAATTCATAATAGGAATTGGCGATTTCAGAAATCAGATTTGTCACCAAAAAGTTTCGGCCTTCAACCGAAGCAATATAACGCTGGTAGGTTGCCTTTTTTGCATTGCGCAACTTTTTCCAAACGTCAAGTTCCCAACGCGCCTGAAGCGCCAAACCGTAATTCGGTAAAGGCTCAGGAAATTCCTCTCCCGGTCTGATATCTGTATTAGCGTCATTCGCACCCTGACTGGTATAACGTCCAACTTTTTCAACTTCAGCACCAGCTTTAAAATCTACAAAAGGCAAATACTCTCCTTTTTTAGCTTTCACTTCATTACGGGCAATTTCAATTTCCTGTAAGGTAATATTCAACTCCTGATTATTCTGTAATGCCGTTTCAATTAAGGCATACAAATGCGGGTCGGTAAAATAGTCCTGCCAATGAACATCGGCGGTATTAGTCGTATCTAAAGATTGATTTTCGAATTGTTCCGGCACATCCTTTCGTTCTTTCATGACCTCGATAGTCGGCACACAAGAATACAGACTGGTTAAAACGATAGCACCCAGCAACCCTATTTTTTTATAGTGTAACATATGTTTTCTTTTATTGTTCATCGTCTGATCTTTTGGTTATTTTTTTTAAAAGATTTGTTAATTGATTCACCTTATTTCGCAATCTACCTTCTTCCTCATTAACACGCATAAACTCTTCTGAAATGGGCTCTGTGCTTTCATCTTTTATTAATGTTTTACCATCGGCTAAAGTTCCAAAAATGTAGTACAGCCCTGGAATAACAATAACTCCAAACAATGTTCCTAAAAGCATACCTCCCATTGCTGATCCACCAATGGTACGGTTACCAATGGCTCCGGCTCCTGTTGCAATTACTAACGGAATTAACCCGGCAATAAACGCAAAAGACGTCATTAAAATAGGACGGAAACGCGCTTTAGCACCTTCGATGGCTGCTTCTAAAATGGTTGCGCCCTCTCGTCGTTTCTGTACCGCAAACTCTACAATTAATACGGCATTTTTACCGAGCAGTCCTACCAGCATGATGAGTCCGATTTGTGCATATACGTCGTTCGCTAATCCCATACCTTTAAGCAATAAGAACGACCCGAAAATACCAACCGGTAATGATAAGATAACAGCTAATGGCAATAAGAAACTTTCGTATTGTGCAGCTAAAACGAAATACACGAAGATTAATACCACCGCGAAAATGTAAATGGATTCGTTTCCTCGGTTTGCCTCGTCGTAGGTTAATCCTTCCCAGGCAATATCGTAGCCACGTGGTAACACCTCAGCAGCTACTTCTTTAATAGCATTAATTGCATCTCCACTGGTGTAACCCTTAGCCGGTAACCCACGAATAGCTGCCGAATTGTACAGGTTATATCGTGTAATCTCGTTAGGTCCCAATTGTTTTTCTAAAGTCATAAATGCTGAATACGGCACCATATCGCCTTCTTCATTCTTCACATAAAGCTTTTCTAAATCTGAAGGTATTCTGCGGTATTCCGGTGCAGCCTGTGTATATACTTTAAAGAAACGACCAAAACGAATGAATCCTTGCTCGTAAGTACTACCGATTAAAATATTAAGGTTTTCCATGGCTTTACCAATGGTTACCCCTTTTTGCATGGCTTTTTTATTATCAATTTTTAAATGATACTGCGGATAATTTGCTGAATAAAACGTAAACAATCCAGTTAACTCTTTACGAGCTGATAACGCATCTAAAAACTGATTATTTATGCGTTCAAATTCATGATAATCGGTTGAATTGGTTTTATCTAATAAACGCATAGAGAAACCACCTGAAGACCCGAAACCTGGTACTGCCGGCGGCTCGAAATACTCAATCACCGCGCCTAAATCTCTGGTTTCTTCCTCTAACTCTTCCATGATTTCGTGTACCGAATGATGACGTTCGCTCCATGGTTTTAAGTTAATTAAACAGGTCCCTGCGTTAGAACCACGACCTTCGGTCATAATCTCGTAACCCGCTAAAGAGGATACCGATTCTACACCTTCGGTTTCTTCACATATTTTTTGAAGTTTTCTGGCGACCTCATTAGTACGCTCTAAGGTTGCTCCCGGAGGGGTTTGAATAATGGCATAAATCATTCCCTGATCCTCACTTGGAATAAATCCTGCCGGTAACGATTTATTGGCAAAAAAGATACCTACACAGAACGCAATTAACATTCCGAAGGTTAACACGCGTCTGGCTACAATTTTATTCAACACGTTAACATAACGTCCGGTAAGTTTTTCGAAACCGCGGTTAAACCAATCGATAAATTTATCTATAGGTGATTTTTTTCTTGGTTTACCGTGGTTGTTTTTCAACATCATGGCACATAAAACCGGTGTTAATGTTAATGCTACGACTGCTGAAATGATAATCGATCCCGCCATAGTAATTGAAAACTGACGATAGAACACCCCAACAGGTCCAGTCATGAAGGATATTGGTAAAAATACCGACACCATCACCAAAGTAATAGCAACAATAGCACCTCCAATTTCACTTAATGCTTTGTATGATGCCTGATAAGGCGTAAGATGCTCTTCTTCCATTTTTAAATGGACGGCCTCCACCACCACAATCGCATCGTCGACCACAATACCAATCGCCAATACCAAAGCAAATAGGGTAATTAAATTTATGGAAAGCCCGAACATTTGCATCACAAAGAAGGCACCGATTAAGGATACCGGTACCGCTATAATTGGAATTAATGTTGAACGCAAATCCCCTAAGAATAAGAACACCACAACAGCCACTAAAATAAAGGCATCCCGCAAGGTATGAAGTACTTGTTCGATAGATGCATCTAAGAAATTCGATACATCGTAACTGATTTTATATTCTATTCCCGGAGGTAAATCTTCTTCCAGTTCTTTCAGTTTATCTTTAACAGCATCAATCACATCGCTACCATTACTGCCAAAAGTTTGTTTTAATACAATAGATGCTGATGGATTTCCATCTAAATTCGAATAAATATCGAAGAACTCACTTCCTAATTTTACGTCGGCAATATCGGCAAGCCTTAAAGTTTCGCCTTCTTCATTTGCTCGAATAATAATGTCTTTATACTGTTCTGGTTCGCTATATCGGTTTTCATAAGTCAACACATATTCTAATGACTGCGAAGCAATGCCAGAACTTCTTCCTAATCGACCCGGTCTGGCCAAAATACTTTGATCCTGCATGGCTTCCAAAACTTCTTCAGCCGAAATATTATAGGCACGCATACGGTCTGGTTTTAACCAAACACGCATCGCATATTTTCTACTTCCTAAAATCTGAGCACTGGCAATACCATTAATACGCTGAATCTCCGGGATAATTTTAGTGTATGCATAATTGTAAAGGAACTTCTCATCGTTATCTTTTTGCTTACTAAACAAGTTCACATACATTAACATACTTGGCTGAACCGGTGTAATAATTACCCCCTCACGTTGTACCAGCTCCGGTAATAAAGGCATAACCTGGTCGACACGTGTTTTTACCCGAACTACCGCCTGGTTGGGATCGGTTCCCGGTTCGAAAATAATACGCAGTGTTCCTTCGCCGGCACTTGTAGCATCGGATGCGATGTAACGCATACCTTGAACCCCGTTAATTGCTGTTTCTAAAGGAATAAGCGTGGAGTTCACCAAAACATCGGCACTAGACCCCGGATAGGCTATAAAAATATTTACCGTGGTTGGTGCAATTTGTGGGAACTGTGAAATGGGTAACTGCTTAATGGCGAGCAACCCCGTAAATACGATGATAACCGAAATGACAATAGCCAGTACCGGTCTTTTTATAAATTTACTAAACATAATGTTGTACGTGTTTTAATTACTCGGCATACGCCTCTAAGTTTGTCATAACCTCATTTGGTTTTTCGAACTTAGTGTGAATCTTTTCTCCATTTTTCACCATTCTAATACCTTCTAAAAGGATTTGATCTTTTGTAGATAACCCTTTTTGAACGATGAATAAATGTGGTAATTCGGCTTCTATAGTAATTTCACGTTGTCTAACAACATGGTCTTTATCGATAACAAAAACGAACTTCTTATCCAGAATTTCGAAGGTGGCTTTCTGAGGAATAATCATGGCTTCATTGTATGGCACTTTCATCAGAATGCTACCTGTTTCACCGTGTCTTAAAATACCTTCCGGATTATCGAAGGTTGCTCTAAAAGCAATATTTCCGGTTTCATTATTAAATTCTCCTTCAATAGTTTCCACTTTTCCATCGTGCGGAAATTTTCTATTGTTTGCCATTAAAAGGCTTACTTCCTTTGCACTTTCTTTTGAATGGTTCATGATATAATCTAAATACTCCGACTCCGGAACATTAAAGTATACCCACATTTTACTGTTGTCTGATAAAGAGGTTAACAATTCACCTTCATCTAACAAACTTCCTTCACGAACATGAAGGTGATCCATAATACCATCAAACGGTGCACGGATATCGGTAAAGCTTAAATGGGTTTCAGCTAAGGCAACTTCGGCTTTAGCTTTATCGAAATTAGCTTTACTCATATTTAATTCGTTTGCAGAAACCACATCGTTATCGGCTAACATTTTTGTGTTTTTATATTCAATTTCTGCAACTTCTGCTTCAGCTTTCGCTTTTTGTAAATCGGCTTGATACACGTTAGGCATAATGTCGAACATTTTTTGTCCTTTTTTTACCGTCTGCCCTTCATCAACATGAATCGCTTTTAAATATCCTTTTTCCAAGGCTCTTAATTCAATATTTCTGATGGAATGAATTTGGCACACGTAATCTTTAGTTATTGTGGTGTCCATAACCACAGGATTGGTTACTAAAAAGGCAACTTCCTTTTCCTTTTTTTCATGTTTTGATTCGCAACTAGTTGATAGTAACAAGGTGCACATACCTATTACTAATAGAAACTTTTTTGTCATCTGTTTATAGGGTGTTTTGATTCAGATTAAAACGCACCGAAGCATAGCGCAGCTCACAACAAGCCATAGGTCTCGCCGAAGTGCATTTTGTAATAATTAATAAAATTTGGTTTTGCTTATTTCCAGAATATAGAGATACAAGCAGGCATTCCTTTTTTGTGATAAAAAAGAATGTAATTTGGCATGAGTTTGCCAGCTATAAGACCCTTTTCGGTCTTATTCAGATTCTATATTCTAAATACCTGGAATAAAATGTGACGCTTACTAAAGAGCGTATAGCAAAAAAGCCCGTTAGGAATCAGGCTTTTGTTATTAATATTGTAGTGATGTTCTGAAGCTAAATAAAATACGGTAAACGCATTATCCTGCCCTATCTTTTTTGAAAGTGCCTTTTCACTCTCTTCAATTTCTATTTCGGTAACCTTTAAATCTAATGACTCATCTGAAGTTGCATGAGTAAAAGTTAACTTATGATCAGCTGAAACCTGATTAGAATGGTTATGCTTAATGCATGGCAAACAATGGTTGTCTTGCTCAATTACATTAGCATACAACTGATTATATCCGTTTAAAACGAATACAAGGAGAAAAAGAAGATATTTAAAAAATGCTTTTTTCATTCAGGAAAACAAAACTATATCGGGTTATTTAACTAAACAAAAGGTTTGACATAAAAATTTGTTAAAATGACAATTAATGTTATTTTGATTTTTTTGAAACTAAAAAACTATCAATAAAGCATTTAACAGTCCAAATAAAAACAAAATTCTAAAAATAGAAGCCAAAAGTTCCTGTTACACCGAATTTTCGAGCATCAGGATTGTCGAAATAATTCCCTCTGAAGTTAAAATCTATTCGAAACACTTTAAAAATATTTCCAATTCCAAAGCCATATTCATAATAGATTTCATTACTAGGAGCAATTAACGGAACGGCATATGGATTATCGGTAGTATTTAAAGCTATATTTTCATCTGAAAGTTCTCCCCAGGCACTTCTAAAACTTACAATTTCACGCCAATTAAGTTTTCTTAGAAACGGAATTCTTGAAAATAAACGTCCGTTAAAATTATGCTCAACATGAAACGACGCATACGTGTCGGTAACAAACTCATAATAATCAAGTTGTGAAAAGGTGTTGTAAATTGAAAAATATGATTGATTTCCGGGCACGATACTTAATAACCCAAGTGGTACCTCTCCTATGGTTTTACCAGCTTCAACCACGGTAGTTAAACGGCCAAAACCACCAATTTGCCAAGGTTGTGTGTATGAAAATTGCAATTTTGTATAATCGAAATCGCTGTTAAAAAACTCTTTATCACCTCTCGTTACCTGCGCAAAAAGGCTCGCATAATCATCGTTGGCATGTAAACGTTCAACCCCGAACCCTGTCATTTTTCGTTTTGGAAAATAAGACACCGACAGCGAGGATTCAAATTGTTTAATTTCAGAAACTATGCCGTCTTCCGTATTATAATCTAAACTAAAGGTTGGTGATGCCGACTCGAGAGTTCGATAGTTTCCTCCTATTTTAAATACCACATTTTTTAACGGTTCGGTCTCGATATACAAACTCGTTAAATTAATACTGGTAAGTTTATCATTTGGACCAGTAGTAATTAACCCCGACGATGCGAAACTTCTACCCAATACATCGGTATTAGTCGTTAAATTCACCCCGATTTGCTCTACATCGCGTCTGTTTCCGGCAGAAATAATAAATCTATTCTTTTTATCTAAAAGCCATTTTCCTGAAAAGCCATACTTAAACTTATCATCTTTAAAACCATAGGCTAGATACCCTTCTAAACGCCATAAATCATTTTTACCAAAATAGGTTCGGCCACCAGTTCGGATACGAACACCTTCAACTTCATTAAATCCAAAGGTTGAGAAAATGGGTCCGTAATCTAAAGGCAAGGAATTAAATTCGATATATCCCGACGTTAAAATGCTTCCTAAATTATAAAGATGTTTAAATTTCTTAACAGTTTTTAAGGTGTCTAACATTTTATAAACCCCTTTTTCATCTTTATTTAAAGCTTCCATTCGGTTTGCATCCCAGAAAGCATCATCCCGATCGTAAACATCCTGATCGTAATTAAAAACTTCGTCTTCGTAAAACTTCTTATCCTTGGTTATATCAAATTTATAATTATTGAATAAAGTAGTTCGTTTTCCATAAATACCACGTGCCTCTTCTTTTTTCTTAAAAGCAAAATCAGACATCATATAATCACGTTTCACCAGAAATACAGAATCACTCACTACCTCAAATTCCTGCTCAATATAAATATCTTTTACCCAGTTTATATTCGCACTTTTAGAGGCCTGAAGATTTATTTCCTTTATGGCATAGGTTGAATCGGCCACCCAGAAATCGCCTTTAAAAGTCAATTCGTTTTTACGTCTTGGATAATATTTAATATTGTAGCACCATTTGTCATCTATATAAGCACTGTCCATTAACACATAATTATAGGTGTTAATTCCTGTGCGTGACAAAGGACTCACGAAGCTTTTATCGAAAAACTTCATGTAGTTATCATAAATATTATAATCGGAATACAGGTCGTCAACAAAATCGATAATTACCTGATTATCGCTGAAACCAGAGTTTTTATTTCCGTTTAAAACTTCCTTTTCTTTACTTATTACATTATCACCGTAAACCGTAGACACGGCTTCATTAATAAAGATAGGTAGATAGGTTTTACCTGTTACATTAGAGGTATCGACTTCTTCGAACACAAATTCCATCCCTCGAAATAGTTTACTTTTTATAAGTGCACTATCTATAGTGTTAATGTCGAATTCTACTTTTTCATATTTATCGTACTGGTACTGGTTGTACAATCGCAAACCATTTTTACGTTTGTGTTCCCAAATTTTTCGAAGAATATCAATCGCCGGATTGTTCTTTTTAGATTGTTTACCAGACACAATTAATACCTGATCTAATTGCGCTGCTTCTTCTTTTAATATGAACTTTAAATTATAATTGACTTTTTTCTCTAACGGAATAACTAAGGTTTCATAACCTATGAAGGATACTGTTAAGGCGTCCCAGGTTTCGTCGGATTCTAAATAAAACTTACCATTCTCGTCGGTAATGGTTCCTTTCGTAGATCCTTGAAACAATACGTTGGCGAATGAAACCGGCTGTTCGTACTCATCGAACACATAGCCACTAACCTTTGTTTGAGCAAAGGCCGTAATCATTCCGAAATAAAAAAATATAAAAAGTAGTCTTAAGTTCATATTACAAAAAAAACTTCACCAACAGTTATGTTGATGAAGTTTATATAACGTAAAAATAATATTTTTATTTATACAATACCTTCTTAACAGCCTTAATAACATCTTCGCTGTTAGGAAGCCATTCTTCTAATAACACCGGTGAATAAGGGGCTGGTGTATCAGCAGTATTGATTTTTACAATTGGAGCATCTAAATAATCGAATGCCTCAGATTGTACCACATAAGTAATCTCAGAAGACACGTTAGCAAAAGGCCAGGCTTCTTCTAAAATAACTAATCTGTTTGTTTTCTTTACCGACTCTAAAATCGCTTTCTTATCCATTGGACGAACGGTACGTAAATCGATAATTTCACAAGAAATACCTTCTTTAGCTAATTCATCAGCAGCTTTAAATGCTTCTTTAATGATTTTACCAAAAGACACGATAGTTACATCGGTACCTTCACGCTTCACATCGGCAACACCAATTGGTAAAACGTATTCACCTTCTGGCACTTCACCTTTATCTCCATACATTTGCTCACTTTCCATGAAAATAACCGGATCGTCATCACGGATAGCCGCTTTTAATAATCCTTTTGCATCGTAAGGCGTCGATGGTACGATAACTTTTAAACCTGGCGTGTTAGCAAACCAGTTTTCGAAAGCCTGTGAGTGTGTTGCTCCTAACTGTCCTGCAGACGCTGTTGGTCCACGGAAAACGATTGGACATTTAAATTGTCCACCAGACATTTGTCTGATTTTAGCAGCATTATTTATAATCTGATCAATTCCAACAAGAGAAAAGTTAAACGTCATGTACTCTACAATCGGTCGGTTACCAGTCATTGTAGATCCTACAGCAATACCCGCAAAACCAAGCTCTGCGATAGGTGTATCGATTACACGCTTTGGTCCAAATTCATCTAACATTCCTTTTGATGCTTTGTAAGCACCATTATACTCTGCTACCTCTTCACCCATTAAGTATACGCTCTCATCACGACGCATCTCTTCGCTCATGGCTTCGCAGATAGCTTCTCTAAATTGTATTGTCTTCATTAAATCTATTTTAATTCGAGTCACAAAAATAGGAATAAAAGCTATATTCTTATTAAAGAATTATTTAAAATTTATTATGCATGCATAATAAATATTCAGAATAAAATAATTAACTTCGTAGCCGCAACCAAAATAGACTTATTAAATAAAAATTATTATGAAATGAGCCGTAGCAAAAAGTTAACTTCAACCGAATGTTTACAGGCGAATTCCATCTGACCTTTACATAACAACTAAAAAATAATACAGATGAAAATATTAGTGTGCATTAGTCATGTTCCAGACACTACATCAAAAATCAATTTTACCGACGGTGACACAAAATTCGACACCAATGGTGTTCAATTTGTGATTAACCCAAATGATGAGTTCGGACTAACTCGCGCCATGTGGTTTAAAGAAAAACAAGGTGCCCATGTAACCGTGGTTAACGTTGGTGGTGCTGAAACAGAGCCTACACTTCGTAAGGCCTTAGCGATTGGAGCCGACGCTGCCATTCGTGTTAACACCCCTGCTACCGATGGTTTTTCTGTTGCTAAACAATTGGCCAATGTGGTAAAAGATGGTGGTTACGATTTAGTAATTGCCGGTCGCGAATCGATTGATTACAATGGCGGAATGGTTCCGGGAATGATTGCCGGATTAACCAACGCTAACTTTATAAATAACTGTATAAAACTAGATGTTGAAGGAACATCGGTAACTGCTGTAAGAGAAATTGATGGTGGAAAGGAGACTGTTTCTACATCTCTACCACTTGTTATTGGAAGTCAAAAAGGACTTGTAGAGGAAAGCGATCTCCGCATTCCAAACATGCGTGGTATTATGATGGCACGTCAAAAACCTTTAACTGTTGTAGATCCTGTTGATACAATTACAGAAACTGCTTCTGTAAAATTCGAAAAACCAGCTCCAAAAGGCGCGGTTAAATTAGTATCTCCAGACAACCTAGACGAATTAATAAGCTTACTTCATAACGAAGCTAAAGTGATTTAATTAACCTTCAAAAAAACAAAACCAACATGTCAGTTTTAGTATATACAGAATCAGAACAAGGAAAACTTAAGAAAGTAGCATTCGAAGTCGCTTCTTATGCTAAAGCCGTTGCCGACCAGTTAGGAACAACGGTAACTGCAATTACAATAAATACCGACGACACTTCTGCTTTAGGGAATTACGGTGTAGATAAAGTATTATCCGTTTCAAATAGTGAATTAAATACTTTTAATGCCAAAGGATATGCCGAGGCCATACAGCAAGCAGCAGAAAAAGAATCATCTAAAGTTGTCGTATTAAGCTCAAGTGCTAACAGTAAATATTTAGCTCCACTTTTGGCTGTGTTTTTAAACGCAGGATATGCTTCAAATGTTATTGCAGCACCTTCAAATACTGCTCCATTTACTGTAAAACGTAATGCCTTTACAAATAAGGCGTTTGAAGATATGGCTATCAGTACAGACGTAAAAATCGTTGGTGTTTCAAGCAATGCCTTCGGATTAGTTGAATCCTCAGGAAGTGCTACTACTGAAGCCTTCTCTCCTTCTATTACCGATTTAGGAATAAAAGTAGAGTCTGTTGATAAAGCTTCAGATAAAGTAAGCATTGCCGATGCCGATATCGTGGTGTCTGGTGGTCGCGGACTTAAAGGTCCTGAAAACTGGGGTATGATTGAAGAATTAGCCGATGTTCTTGGTGCTGCCACCGCCTGCTCAAAACCAGTATCTGATTTAGGTTGGAGACCACATGGTGAGCACGTTGGTCAAACCGGTAAACCAGTCGCTTCAAACTTATATATTGCTATTGGAATTTCTGGGGCTATCCAGCATCTGGCTGGTGTTAACGCTTCAAAAGTAAAAGTCGTTATTAACTCCGATCCGGAAGCTCCTTTCTTTAAAGCTGCCGACTATGGGGTTGTAGGTGATGCCTTCCAGGTTGTACCTGAACTTATTGAAAAATTAAAAGCGTTTAAAGCTCAACAATAAATTATTTTTTATAAATTGTATAGTTTTAAAGAACTGCTTAAATTGGCATTATATTCGTAAATCTGCCCAAGGCAGTTGCTAAAGTCCTAATTTAAGCAGTTCTTTGCGTTTTTTATAACATATGAGTTTAGTAAGATTAAATATTAAAGGAATTTCTTATAGCCAGACACAAAACGGTGCTTATGCATTGATTTTAAACGAAGTAGACGGCGACCGAAAATTACCTATCGTGATTGGTGCTTTTGAAGCGCAATCTATTGCTATTGCTTTAGAAAAAGAAATTCGTCCTCCAAGACCATTAACACACGACTTATTTAAAAATTTTGCCGACCGATTTGATATTGTTGTAAAACAGGTAATCATTCACAAATTGGTTGATGGTGTTTTTTACTCAAGTTTAATCTGCGAACGCGATAAAATTGAAGAAATTATTGATGCCAGAACCAGTGATGCTATTGCCTTAGCATTGCGTTTTGATGCTCCTATTTTCACTTATAAAAATATTCTGGATAAAGCTGGAATATATCTTAAAGTAAACCCTAAAAAAGAAGACGAAGAAAACGACGAATCTCAGGATAGCGTTCTTGTTGATGATTTGTTAGCCGACGAAGTAGAGTCTACAAGCGCTTCGCCTCGTGAAAACTATAAAGGAAAAACTTTGAAGGAATTACAAAACTTACTCGATGAAGCAGTTGCTAACGAAGACTACGAAAAAGCAGCGCATATTCGGGATGAAATTTCTAAACGCGAATAACCCTCAAACAACTTAAGCATACTATGAAACACGTATTTTTGTCCTTTGCCCTAATTCTGTCATTACTTACTTCAACAGCCTTAGCACAAAGCAAAAATACACCACCCGATAGTATTCAAACCGAAATAGCAGAACCGACTGCTTCTCAAATCGATTCTTTAACTCCAACGACTTCAAATTCTGAAGAAATTATTGTAGTTGAAGAAACAGAAACTACGGTTAGCTCACCTATTGTTCCTAGTCAAGGCTTCTCTTTTAGTAGCCTTTTGCGAGGTGCCTTAGGCATGCTATCGTTAATTTTTATCGCTTTTTTATTCAGTAGTAACCGAAAAGCTATCAACTGGAAAATTGTAACAATAGGTTTAGCCTTTCAGTTACTAATCGCTTTTGGAGTCTTGAAAGTTGATTTTATAAAAACCGTATTCGAATTTATTGGTGGATTGTTTGTTTCTGTACTTGAATTTACAAGAGCTGGAAGTAAATTTTTATTTGAAGGCTTGGTTGTTGACATGGATACCTTTGGTTATATTTTCGCCTTTCAGGTACTACCAACTATTATATTCTTTTCAGCTTTAACCTCTGTACTTTTCTACTTGGGCATCATTCAAAAAGTAGTAAAAGGCATGGCGTGGTTGCTTTCTAAAGCCTTAAAAATTTCTGGAGCGGAAAGTTTAAGCGTTGCAGGAAATATCTTTTTAGGTCAGACTGAAGCTCCGCTTTTAATTAAAGCCTATTTAGAAAAAATGAATAAATCTGAAATGCTTTTGGTTATGATTGGCGGTATGGCAACTGTTGCAGGAGCTGTACTTGCGGCATACATTGGCTTTTTAGGTGGCGACGACGAAGTGATGCGTTTATTCTACGCCAAGCACCTTTTAGCCGCATCGGTTATGGCTGCTCCAGGCGCCATTGTAATTTCTAAAATACTATATCCGCAAACCGAAGACGTGAATACCGATGTTTCAGTTTCTCAGGAAAAAATTGGTGCTAACTTTTTAGATGCCATTGCCAACGGAACTACAGAAGGATTAAGACTTGCTGTAAATGTTGGTGGTATGCTTTTAGTTTTTGTGGCTTTCATTGCCATGTTTAACGGTATTTTAGGTTGGCTTGGCGATGTCTCCACTTTAAATATTTGGATTACTGAAAACACAAGTTATAACAGCTTATCAATCGAGTTAATTTTAGGCTATGTTTTCGCACCTTTAATGTGGCTTATTGGCGTTGCTAAGGAAGATATGATGATGATGGGGCAACTATTAGGAATCAAATTAGCTGCCAGCGAATTTATTGGATACATCCAACTTCGCGACTTAAAAGATGCTGCCAACGGTGTTCATTTAACTTACGAAAAGTCAATCATTATGGCAACCTATATGCTTTGTGGATTTGCCAACTTCGCATCTATCGGTATTCAAATTGGAGGTATTGGTTCTCTTGCTCCCGGACAACGCACAACTCTTTCTAAATTCGGGATGAAAGCCTTAATTGGAGGAACCATTGCATCTCTTGTTTCAGCTACCATTGCTGGTATGATAATCGGTTAATCTTTTCCGAGCCATCGTTAATAACTTTAGAATAAATTTAAAGAATTTCAAGTCTTTAGCTTACCGCTTTTTTCTATTTTTATCCATTGAAAACAGGTCGCTTATTTTTTGCAGACCATTTTCATTTACCAATGACATTATGAAGCAATATCACGATTTAGTAAAACATGTTTTAGAACATGGAAATGAAAAAGGAGATCGTACCGGAACAGGTACGAAAAGTGTTTTTGGATACCAAATGCGATTCGATTTAAGTGAAGGGTTCCCTATGGTTACCACAAAAAAATTGCATTTAAAATCTATTATTTACGAACTACTTTGGTTCTTAAAAGGAGATACCAACATTAAATATTTAACCGATAACGGCGTGCGTATCTGGAATGAATGGGCCGACGAAAACGGCGATCTTGGTCCTGTTTATGGTCACCAGTGGCGTAACTGGAATAGCGATGAAATCGACCAGATTAAAGAAGTTATCGACACTTTAAAAAACAACCCGAATAGCCGTCGCATGTTGGTTTCGGCCTGGAATCCTTCGGTATTACCAGACACATCAAAAAGTTTCAGTGAAAATGTTGCCAATGGTAAAGCAGCTTTACCGCCATGTCATGCTTTTTTTCAGTTTTATGTAGCCAATGGAAAATTATCTTGCCAACTGTATCAGCGTAGTGCAGACATCTTTTTAGGTGTGCCATTCAACATAGCATCTTATGCCTTGTTTACGATGATGATGGCACAGGTTTGTGGTTACCAACCAGGTGAATTTATTCACACCTTTGGTGATGCACATATTTACAGCAACCATTTTGAGCAGCTGGAATTACAACTGTCGCGTGAAGCAAGACCTTTACCAACGATGAAATTGAATCCTGAAATCAAAGATATTTTCGATTTCAAATTTGAAGATTTCACTTTAGAAAATTACGATCCGCATCCACACATTAAAGGTGTCGTTGCTGTATAAAAACATAAAAGGCTTTCTAAATTGGAAAGCCTTTTTTTATGTATTTTTTTATCAATAAGCGTTTTGTTTTACACCGTTACAACACTATTATCTGCAGCAGCGTAATCGCTCCACACATATGAATCGGCAGCATCATCATTTATATATGTTCCGTCAACAACATATTTAAACTCGTAAGAATCATCTTTATCTAAATCAACAACACCTTTAAAGGTTCCGTTTTTTAATTTTTTCAAAGGCATTGCTTTAGTATTCCACTCATTAAAGCTTCCTACTAAGGATACTTTTTTAGCGTCTTCAGCAAGAATTGAAAACGTCACTTTGCATACTGGTTTACTCTTTAAGTACTGTTTTGAAATAGCCATAATATAAGTTTTAGTGATTGTTATGCTAACAAAAATAACAAAGAATTTAACATAGGTTACATTCTAACATGCTTTAAAGCAAAGAATTATCAATTTATTAATAATGACCTATTCTAAATTTAAACCTCCTATTTTTCCCCTAATGAATTTTATGTTTTTATCAGTTTAAAATGAATATTAATAACTGATTTTCAGCTTCATTTTATATATAGAATACAGAATTAATAATCACTTTCCCCTCAAAAAATAAAGAAAGGCAATTCAACAAAAAACTTTAACTTTACTCCTGTGTAAAACGAGTATTATGTTTGGAAAAAAGTCATCGGTACCTGAAATCGACAAAGAACAATTAGAGCTTATTGAAAACGCCCAAAGACGTATTAAAAAGAAAAAAAGGCTTTACAGGCACTTTGTTATTTTCTTAATTGCCTCGGTATTTTTTATAATTACCAATTTGGTTTTAGGCATTGGTAATGCCATCACGCCATTTGGTCAAGACTGGTTTGTAATAGCTATTCTTATCTGGCTTTTCTTTTTTACTTACCATGCCTTTTCGGTATTCGTTACTCACCGATTTATGGGTAAAGACTGGGAGAAAGCACAATTAAACAAACTTGTTGCAAAGCAACAGGAACGTATTGAAAAGCTTAAATCCAGCTTACCTTCAGACGAAAGTTTACTTAAAAAATTAAATCAAAAATTGACAAAAAACGACAACCTGACCATTATTGTGGCTGCAGCCGAAAACAATGCTATTGGAAAAGACAACAAACTTATCTGGCACATTAGTGACGATTTAAAACGATTTAAAAGTTTAACCAGCGGGCACCATGTTATTATGGGACGTAAAACTTTTGAAAGTTTCCCAAAACCTCTACCTAACCGTACGCATGTAGTTATAACAAGACAGAGTGATTACGAAGTTCCGGAAGGTGTTATTGTGGTGAATAATTTAGAAGATGCCATTGCAGTCGCTAAAAACGACGACCAACCTTTCATTATAGGTGGTGGCGAAATTTACAAACAAGCTATGGAAGTAGCCGATAAAATTGAAATTACTCGCGTTCATGCCAATTTTGAAGCAGACACCTTTTTCCCTGAAATCGATTCTGAAATCTGGCAAGAAACTTCACATGAGTTCCATCAAAAAGGCGAAAAAAACGAATACGATTTTACCTTTTTAACTTACCAAAGAAGATAATCCAGGAATAAACTCGAAATCTAAGAATGGCTTTAACAGATTACCTTAATTTTCGTAATTTGTTAAAGCCAATTTTTGTTTACCAATGCAACTAAAAGTTACTTTCCTTTATTTTCTTTTCATCGTTATGTCAGCCGAAGCTCAATCCGTTTCTGTAGAAATAAATAAAGATCAGGCTTACTTTACTGAAGACAATGATAGCATTCTTGTCTATCAAATTACTGAAAAATCACAAAACGGAAATTACAAAAGGGCGAATTATATTCATCCACTATATTCATTAGATGGCGAGATTTTAACTAAAGACTTTCCTGAAGATCATTTACATCATCGTGGCATTTTCTGGGCGTGGCATCAACTTTATATTGGAAACAAACGTATTGGTGATGGTTGGGAAATTGAAAATTTTAAATGGGATGTAACTTCAGTAAAAGAAATTGAAAACCATAATATTTCAAAAACCATTCAAGCCGAAGTCTATTGGAAATCCAATTTATGGTTAGATTCCACAGGTAACGAAAAACCCTTTGTAAAAGAAATTACAACCATCACCGTTTATCCTAAAACCGAAAATTATCGTGCAATAGATATTGAAATCCATTTACTAGCTTTAGAACCCGATATGCGTATTGGCGGATCGGAAGACGAAAAAGGTTACGGCGGATTTTCATCTAGAATAAAACTTCCTGAAGACATCAATTTTACTAGTTGTAAAGGAAAAGTAACTCCCGAAAACCTTCCTGTTAAAGCCGCTAACTGGATGGATATTACAGGTGCTTTGGGTAAAAACTCATCTCAAGCTGGCTTAACAATATTTTGCCATCCCTCAAATCCTGGAAAACAAAACCGATGGATTTTACGTCAAAAACGTAGTATGCAAAATGCAGTTTATCCTTTTTCTGGCGCCAAAACGGTTGCTTTATCAAACAATAAACCAACTATTTTGCGCTACCGTTTACTTATTCATAATGGAGACCCCAACACTTTAAATCTTCCGAAAATTTACAAGGGCTATAAAAAAGCATACTAAAAGGTTGTATAAATACCTTTCAGGAATACTTTTTAAAAAAATCATGGCTATTTTCACTAATTTCGCAGCATGGTTAAAGAATTGCAACTTCGTGTAACTCTTAAGGAAGAGGAACACCATGATATTTTGGTTATTAAATCGGCTCAAGCACTTGGTGTCGATAAGGAAGATATTACAGGAGTAAAGGTATTGCGTAAATCGATTGACGCGCGTAAAGCAAAAATTATCTTTAACTATAAAGTGGCTGTTTACATTCGTGAAGTGATGCCTAAAACATCGGAATATCAATTTGATTATAAAGATGTATCGAAAGCCAAACCTATTCATATTATTGGTTTTGGACCTGCCGGAATGTATGCCGCCTTGCGTTGTATTGAATTAGGTTTTAAACCCATTGTTTTAGAGCGCGGTAAAAACGTTCAGGATCGTCGTCGCGATTTACGCGCTATTAATCAGCAACATTTTGTTAATGAAGATTCAAACTATTGCTTTGGTGAAGGTGGTGCCGGAACCTATAGCGATGGCAAATTATACACCCGAAGTTTAAAACGTGGTGATGTGCGCCGTATTTTTGAAAACTTAGTATATCATGGGGCTACCGACCAAATTCTGGTTGATGCGCATCCGCATATCGGAACGAATAAACTGCCAAAAGTAGTTCAGAATATTCGTGAAACCATTTTAAAATATGGTGGTGAAGTACACTTTGAAACGCGCGTGACCGATTTCATTATTAAAAACAATAAAATACAAGCCATTCAATTAAATGGAAAAGATGAAATGCCTGCCGACCGTGTTATTCTGGCAACAGGACATTCGGCACGCGACATTTTCTATCTATTACACGAAAAAGAAATTGCTTTAGAAGCTAAGTCTTTCGCTATGGGCGTTCGTGTGGAACATCCGCAACATATTATAGACAGCATTCAATACCATTGTAGTGGTGAACGTCACGAATTATTACCAGCTGCTTCTTATAGTTTAGTACAACAGGTTAACGACCGTGGGGTATATTCTTTCTGCATGTGTCCTGGTGGATTTATTGTTCCCGCCGCAACAGCTAACGGCGAAGTTGTGGTTAACGGTATGTCGCCTTCAAAACGTAATAACTTATTTGCTAATTCAGGTATTGTTGTTGAGATTGATGTAAACCGCGATTTACCAAAATACGAACAGTTTGGTGCCTTAAAAGGGTTGGAATACCAAAAGAATTTAGAACGCATGGCATTTACGGCCGGTGGTCGTAGCCAGGTAGCGCCTGCACAACGTTTAACCGATTTTGTTGAGGGAAAACTATCAGCAGATTTAAATCCAACATCATACCAACCCGGATTAAATTCAGCTCCGCTACATTCATTAATGCCGAAATTAATTGGTAGTCGTTTACGAAAAGGCTTTGCAGCTTTCGGACAAAAAATGAAAGGTTATTATACTGCTGAAGCCAATATTGTTGGTGTTGAATCCAGAACCTCATCACCGGTTTGCATTCCCAGAAACGAACGTTTGGAACACCCACAAATTCAAGGCTTATTCCCTTGTGGTGAAGGTGGTGGTTATGCGGGCGGCATTGTATCAGCTGCCATGGATGGTGAGCGCTGTGCTGAAGCGGCAATTGTTGGCTTATAACTACAACTTATTGTTATTCAACAAGAAAACAAACAAAAGTATCTTAGAAAAAATATTCCTATTTTTGCACCACTAAAAAATCTAATAAAAATAAACAGATGAAAGCTTATATATTTCCTGGTCAGGGCGCACAATTTACAGGTATGGGGTTAGATCTTTACGAGAACTCTCCTTTAGCTCAAGAATTATTCGAAAAAGCCAACAGCATTCTTGGTTTCAATATTACAGATATTATGTTCGAAGGTTCGGCCGAAGACCTTAAAGAAACTAAAGTAACACAACCAGCTATCTTTTTACACTCTGTAATTTTGGCTAAAACTTTAGGTGATAGCTTTAAACCAGATATGGTTGCCGGACACTCCTTAGGTGAATTTTCTGCATTGGTTGCTAACGGTGCTTTAAATTTCGAAGACGGCTTAAAATTAGTTTCTCAACGCGCTTTAGCGATGCAAAAAGCCTGTGAATTACAACCAAGCACCATGGCTGCTGTTTTAGGATTAGAAGATGCAATCGTTGAAAACGTTTGTGCTTCTACCGAAGGTGTTGTCGTTGCTGCAAACTACAACTGCCCAGGTCAGTTAGTAATCTCCGGAGAAATTGAAGCGATTAACAAAGCTTGTAAAGCTTTAAAAGAAGCAGGTGCACGTCGTGCTTTAGTTTTACCTGTAGGTGGTGCATTTCACTCACCATTAATGGAGCCTGCTCGTGAAGAATTAGCGGCAGCTATCGAAAACACAACTTTTAGCAAACCAAACTGTCCGATTTATCAAAACGTAACAGCTAATGCCGTTATCGATGAGAATGCGATTAAAACCAATTTAATTTCTCAATTAACAGCTCCTGTACGTTGGACGCAATCTGTACAACAAATGATTACAGATGGTGCTACTTTATTTACTGAAGTTGGACCAGGTAACGTTTTACAAGGATTAGTTAAAAAAATTGACAGACAGGCTGAAACAGCTTCTGCAAACGTATAAGTCTTAAACAGACCTGTAGAAAATATTTAATAGATGAAGTTTACTAAGCGCACCTTATACATTATTTTAGTGATTGCAATTACCATTGCTGTCGATCAAATTTCTAAAGTGATTGTAAGAGGAAGTATTGAACCACGAACCAAAGTTAGTCCCGGCGAACGCATCAATGTTATTGGTGATATGTTTGTTATGATGAATGTTGAAAACACTGGTGCCTTTTTAGGAATGGGTAGCGATTTAAACCCGACGCTTAGACTTATTGTATTACTTATTTTACCTATTGTGGTTTTAGGTTTTGTTTTGCGTCATATTTTAAAAGATAAAACTATAGACCCTTGGTCTTTATTTGCATTTGCCAGCATTATTGGTGGTGGAATTGCCAATGTTTACGACCGTATTGTTTACGGTTCTGTAACCGATTTTTTCTTTATTGATTTAGGCGGCGTTTTTAAAACTGGTATTTTTAATATAGCCGATGTTTCGGTAACAGCTGGAATGTTTATCCTGTTGTTTGCCAGCTTTAAAAACAACAAAAAAAGTAACAATCACGGAATAAATTAGATTCTAAAACAGGTTCAGAATGACAATAAATAGAAAAGGCTGCAATTAAATTATTGCAGCCTTTTTATATCTAAACGATTAAGAATTATTTACCTCTAACCTTCTTTTCCCAATTCCATGCCGAACGCATTGCATCATCAAGAGTTAATTCAGTTTTCCAACCTAATTCGTTATTGGCTTTATTGGTATCTGCGTAAGCTGAAATAATATCACCTTCACGTCTACCTACAATTTTGTACTTTAATTTTTCACCTGAAACGCGCTCGAACGCCTGAACAACTTCTAAAACAGAACTTCCTTTTCCTGTACCTAAGTTAAACGTTTCATAGTTTTCTTTATTCTTTCCTTCTAATAAACGCTTTAAAGCCACAACGTGAGCTTTAGCTAAATCGACCACGTGAATATAATCGCGAATACAGGTCCCGTCAGGTGTTGGATAATCATCACCAAAAACAGATAATTCTTCACGAAGTCCTATAGCTGTTTGCGTAATAAAAGGCACCAAATTTTGTGGCACGCCGATTGGAAGTTCGCCTATTTCAACAGACTCGTGTGCTCCTACCGGATTAAAATAACGCAATGCAATCGCTTTTAACGATGGCGTTACCTTACAAGTATCTCTAATGATTTCTTCACCTATTTGCTTAGTGTTTCCGTAAGGCGACTCAGCTAATTTAACCGGAGCATTTTCAGTTATTGGTAATTCATCGGCCTGACCGTAAACAGTACAAGATGAACTAAAAATAAATGCTGCAGATGGTAGTTTCTTTAATTCTTTAAGAATATAAACCAGGGTACTAATATTGTTTTCGTAGTATAACAAAGGTTCTTTTACGCTTTCACCTACTGCTTTACTGGCCGCAAAATGAATCACGCCCTCAACATCGCTGTGTTTCTTGAAAAAAGCTTCTACTCCAGCTTTGTCTTTTAAATCTAATTTTTCAAAGATTGGCGTCTTTCCAGTGATAGCGGTAATGCCGTCTAAAACACTTTCAGATGAATTTGATAAATCGTCGATAATTACAACCTCGTAACCTTCGCTTTGTAATTCTACAACAGTATGGGACCCGATAAAACCTAATCCACCTGTAACTAAAATTTTACTCATTAATGTAGTTTATTATTGTTGATGTAATGTGTGCAATTTGCTCATCATCCAACTCGGTATGCATTGGTAAAGAAATCACTTCCTGCACCAATTGATTTGTTACTACAAAATCAGCTTCATTATATCTCTCATCGGCATAGGCTTTCTGCTTATGAAGCGGAATTGGATAATAGACACCGCAAGGTATAGAATTTTCATTTAAATGCTTTACCAAACCATCTCTTTTTGTGCTGCTTACACGTAAGGTATATTGATGAAATACGTGACAATCACAGGTATCGCAAATCTCCTCACAGCCGTTTGATAATTTTGGTGTAATTATATTATCAATACCCTCAAAAGCTGCTGTATACTTTTTTGCTGCGGCTTGACGTTTTTTATTATAGGTATCCAGGTTTGGTAACTTAGCATTTAACACAGCTGCCTGAATACTATCTAAACGTGAGTTGACCCCAACCACATCATGATGGTAACGCTCATACATACCGTGGTTAACAATACCTCTTAGAGTATGTGCTAAATCGTCATCATTTGTAAAAATGGCTCCTCCATCACCGTAACAACCTAAATTTTTTGAAGGGAAGAAAGATGTTGCTCCTACATTTCCAATAGTCCCTGCCTTAGCCTTAGTTCCGTTAGGGTATGTGTAACTCGCTCCAATAGCTTGTGCATTATCTTCTATAACATATAAATTATGTTCTTTAGCTATTTCCATGATTGCTTCCATGTTTGCGCATTGTCCAAACAAATGAACAGGAACAATAGCCTTAGTTTTTGGCGTAATGGCTTTTTTAACGGCTTCAATATTAATGTTGAAATCGTCTTCATTAACATCGACTAACACCGGCGTTAATTGTAATAAAGCAATCACCTCCACCGTTGCGGCAAACGTAAAATCGGCTGTGATTACCTCATCTCCTGGCTGTAATCCAAGTCCCATCATAGCTATTTGTAAGGCATCGGTACCATTGGCACATGGAATAACATGTTTAACGCCTAAATATTGCTCTAAGTTCTTCTGAAATTCGTGAACCTTCGGTCCGTTTACAAATGCAGTGGTTTCTAAAACTTCTTGTATTGAGGCATTCACCTCATCTTTAATCTCATTATATTGACCTTTAAGGTCAACCATTTGAATATTTTTCATCTAAAAAAATTGTAACTATTTACAAGGTTTAATAAAACTAGAAAGACACTTTTTTACTAACACTTGTATTTGGAGTTAATAGACTACGAAATTACGAAATTAGTATGCGGTAACCAATGAAATTGTATTAAAGAAATGTATTTTAGCACCAAACAAATAAAGCATTGAGTTTTACTTACAACATAGGCATTAAACTAGCTGGTTTCGGGCTGAAATGTATCGCTCCGTTTAACGAAAAAATAAAAAAAGGCGTTGAAGGTAGACGCGAAACTTTTTCTATTTTAGAAAAAAATATATCTAAAAAAGACAAAACGCTTTGGTTTCACTGTGCATCTTTGGGAGAATACGAACAGGGACTTCCGGTTTTTAAAGTACTTCGTGAGCACTATAAAAATCATAAAATTGTGCTGAGTTTCTTCTCTCCTTCAGGTTACGAGATTAGAAAAAATTCACCTATTGCCGATGTTGTTGTTTATCTTCCTCTGGATTCAAAACATAACGCTAAACACTTTATCAATCTTGTACATCCGGAACTTACCGTTTTTGTTAAATACGATATCTGGCCTAATCTTCTAAACGAACTCAGGAAAAAACAATTACGGGCCATTCTTATTTCTGCGGCGTTTAGACCTAATCAATCCTATTTTAAATTTTACGGCAAGCATTTGAGAAACGCCTTGTTTGCCTTTGAACATGTTTTTACACAAAATGAGGTATCAAAAGAATTATTAGAATCTATAAACTACAACAACGTAACGGTTTCTGGAGACACTCGTTTTGACCGTGTATCGAGTCAGTTAGAGATTAATAACACTTTAGATTTTATTGAAGATTTTAAGCGAGATAAACTTTGTGTTGTAGCGGGAAGCACCTGGCCTGAAGGTGAAACTTTACTGATTAACTACATTAATAATCACGCTTCAAAAGACATTAAATTTATCATCGCTCCACATAATATCAAACCGAACCAAATTAAAAACCTTCAAGACAAACTTGAAGTTGAAAGCGTTCTGTTTTCAGAAAAAGAGCAACACAATTTAAAAACGGCAAAGGTTTTTATTGTGAACACCATTGGTATTCTAACCAAAATTTACAGCTACGCAGACATTGCCTACGTTGGTGGAGGCTTGGGAACCACAGGCTTGCACAATACTTTAGAACCGGCGGTTTTTGGAGTACCAATTATTATTGGAAATATTTATGATAAATTCCCAGAGGCTCAAGCTTTAATTGATAATAACGGTATGTTTTCAATTTCTAATCAAACTGAATTCGACACCATTCTGACAGAACTTATTGAAGACGACACCAAACGTCAATTTACAGGAAACAATAATGCTTCTTTCATAAAAAAACATAAAGGTGCTGTAGACAAAATTGTCAAATATTTAGGATTTTAATTTTAGTTGTTTTTATAAAAGAGACTAGAGAATTCATCAAGCCCTAAACATTACTAAATACTTAATTTTCAGATTTCAACAAGACTTCTACAATTAAATTTAGTATATTTATGAGCAACACCTAAAATCAAAACTAATGAAAAAACTATTGTTAAACACAGCCCTGTTATTAGCCCTAAGTTTAAGTTTTACCTCTTGCAGAGATACAAAAAAAGCTGATTCGATTGAAGAAGCTATGGAAAACGTTAGTGACGCTGTAGAAGAAGCCGCAGATGACGTTAAAGAAGCTACCGATGATGCCATGGAAGCCACAAGCGAAACTATGGATGAAGCCGGAAGTACTCTTGAAAAAGCTGCTGACGACATAGATGAAATGGCTAATGATGCTGTCGATGCCACTAATGAAGCTCTTGATAAAGCTGAAAAAGCTGTAGATGACGCAGCCAAATCAACAGGAAAAGCATTACAAGATGCCAGTGATGCTGTTGAAAAAGAGGTTCAAAAAATTACGGACGAACACTACGAGAAAAAGAAAAACTAATTTGGTTATATAAAATAAAAAAAGACTGCTTTTCAGCAGTCTTTTTCTTTGTGTTAAGTTTGCAAACAGATTATTAAATATATTGGTTAAGTATATTCTCAAATAATTCCTGCTTACCACTTTGCAACTTCAATTCACCATTTTCCTGAGCAATTTGATATAAATCCTGAAGACTTAATTTACCTTCTTCAAATGCCTTTCCTTTACCAGAATCGAACGACGCATAACGGTCTTGTCTTAATTTTTCATATGGCGAAGAGGTAATAATTTTATCGGCTGTTAATAACGCTCTTGCAAAGGTATCTGCTCCACCAATATGTGCTAAAAACACATCCTCTAAATCGGTTGAATTCCTTCTGATTTTAGCATCGAAATTCACACCACCACCTTGTAAACCACCAGCTTTTAAGAACACCAACATGGCTTCGGTAGTTTCTAAAATATTATTCGGGAACTGGTCGGTATCCCATCCGTTTTGGTAATCTCCACGGTTTGCGTCTAAACTTCCTAACATTCCGGCTTTCGCTGCCACTTCAATTTCATGCTGAAACGTGTGCTGTGCTAATGTCGCATGGTTTACCTCAATATTTATTTTAAAATCTTTATCTAACCCGTATTCTTTTAAAAATCCTATAGCTGTAGCGGTATCAAAATCGTACTGATGTTTCATAGGCTCCATAGGTTTTGGCTCGATAAAGAAGTTTCCTTTAAAGCCTTGTGCTCTGGCATAATCTCTAGCCATGGTTAAGAACTGTCCCATATGATCTAACTCACGTCCCATATCGGTGTTTAATAAACTCATATAACCTTCACGACCACCCCAAAATACGTAGTTTTCACCGTTTAAAGCAATAGTCGCATCCAAAGCCAGTTTAATTTGTCCGCCGGCACGTGCAACCACATTAAAATCTGGATTAGTCGCAGCACCGTTCATGTAACGTGGATTAGAAAAGCAGTTTGCTGTTCCCCAAAGCAACTTTACTCCTGAAGCTGCTTGTTTTTCTTTTAAATAATCGGTGATTGTTGCTAATCGGCTTTCTAATTCTCCAAACGAATTTCCTTCTTTTACTAAATCCACATCATGGAAACAGTAATATCCGAAACCCATTTTTGTAATGAATTCGAAAGCTGCATCGGCTTTATCTTTTGCTGCCTGAATAGGATCTGAAGCCTTATCCCATTCAAAACTCATAGTATCTGTCCCAAACGGATCTCCTCCTTTTGCACAGAAGGTATGCCAATATGCTACTGAAAATTTAAACCATTCTTTCATGGTTTTTCCTGCTACAACCTGATCTGGATTATAATATTTAAAAGCTAAAGGATTGTCTGATTCTTTTCCTTCAAACTTAATTTCCGGGATACCTTTATAGTATTCTTTATTACCTATTAATGCCATTTTATTTAATGTTTATTTGTTCCTTAATATAATTTCTAATTCTCTTTTCCATTTGTTATACGCTTCCTGATATGAAGTTTTATCTTCCAATGGTTTGTAAGTCATCACATAATCGTTTTCCATAATGCGCTTGCCAAAACTCTCAAAATTACCTTTGTGTAAATCGGCTGCGCGGGCAGCTCCTATGGCTCCCGTGGTATTATAAATTTCGATATCCTGATTAATTAAAGTTGCTACCGTATTGGCGAAAATTTCTGAACGGTACAAATTATCATTTCCAGCACGAATAACGGTTGGCTTAATACCATCGGAGGTTAAAATTTCCATGCCGTAAACAAACGAAAAGGCAATACCTTCAAGCGCTGCGCGACATAAATGTCCTTTATGGTGATTGTTTAAATTTAAATTTGAAATACGCGTACCAATATCTTTATTATTCAACATACGTTCTGCACCATTTCCAAAGGGAATCAAACAAACACCATCTGATCCTACAGGAATTTTTGAAGCCAACGTGTTCATCTCTTCATAAGAGCTCACGGCTAAATTATTTAGCAACCAACGATACTGAATGCCTGCTCCGTTTATACAAAGTAGTTTTCCAATTCTTGCATCTGTGCCCTTCGCGTAATTAACATGAGCAAAATTATTTACTCGCGAACTTTCCTTAACCGAAAGGCTGTTGGTAATTGCATAAACCACTCCCGATGTACCTCCTGTTGAGGCCACCTCGCCAGGATTGAAAACGTTTAATGATAATGCGTTGTTAGGCTGATCTCCGGCACGATAATAAATTGGGGTTCCGGCTGAAATGCCACTCTCCTTTTCACCTTGTTTAGATACAATCGATTGTATTCCAAAGGTTGAAACAATATCTGGAATTAGGTTTTTATCTATACCGTAATGATCCAGAAGGAAATCGGCTAAATTATCGGTTTTAAAATCCCAAAATATGCCTTCAGACAATCCTGAAATGGTAGTATTTATGGTATTTGAAAACTTATAAGCAATATAATCGCCTGGCAGCATAAACTTGTAAATCTTATTAAAAACCTCATGTTCGTTCTCTTTTACCCATTTTAACTTCGATGCGGTAAAGTTCGCTGGCGAATTCAACAAACTAATATTACATTTTTCTTCTCCAATGGTTTCGAAGGCGTCATTTCCGATTTCTACGGCACGACTATCGCACCAAATGATGCTTTTTCGCAAAGGTTTTCCGTCTTTATCAACAACTACCAAACCATGCATTTGATATGAAATACCAATACCTTGAATTTGATTAGCTTCTATACTGTTTTCTGATTTTAAACGCGCAATCGCCTTGCATACATGCTGCCACCAATCGTCTGGATGCTGTTCTGCCCAGCCATTCCTTTCGGCATACATGCTCATTTCATCTTCGGGCTCCTGCACAACAGCAATACTTTTACCTGTATCGACCTCTACAAGTGCCGCTTTTATTGATGAACTTCCTATATCTAATCCTAAATAATACATGTTATAATGATTCTCTTAATATGAGTTTTGTTGGTATATATGTTTGAATGTTTTTATCTTCATTTACAAAAGCTGCTGCTGTGGCTCCCATAGCTTTAAAATCGGTTGACACGACCGAAATACCTTTATAAATAAAGGGTTTCATAGGGGTTTCGTTATAAGACAAAAAGCCAACATCGGTTCCTGGTTCTAAATCATTGGAACGACATTGTTCTAAAAAACTTCCTAAAATGCGATCGCTAACACTAATGTAAGCCTCTCCCTTTTTCACATCAAAGTCCTTAACATCGGTGATTACCTTATAGTTTAGTTTATTTGATTCGCAAAACGTTTTGAAAAACTTAACTGTTTCTGGCGGATGACTTGTAAAAGAAGGATAAACAAACACTAAACGTTTATACTTTTTAAATGCTAAAACCGCTGGTTCTAAAGCCTTCTGAAATGCCTCACCAAAATCCTGAAACACGTAATTATGAGTATCTTCAGCTTGAATATTCCAGTCGATTAGTAATAACTTATCTTTATCGAAATCTGATAATATGGAGGCAACCTCTTTATTGTTAAAATTCATTACCACATACTTATAATATTTCCCTTTACTATTCTGTAAAATGGTTTTAAAATTATTGATGTTGTAATGATGAAACTGCACATCTACAATCACATTTTTAGGCAAATTATTTACAAAAGCATGATACAACACTTCTTTATAGGCCTTAAATGTATCTAGTACCAAAAGCACTTTTCTGGTATCATTGGCTACAAAATATCCTTTATTAGGTACAGACTCTATAACGCCATTATCCTTTAAAATAGAATATGCCTTGAACACCGTATCTCTGGACAAACTATAGTCTTTGCACATAGTATTAACAGACGGCAAAGGATCTCCGCTTCCTAACGAATTATTTGCCAGCGCATCATTTATAACATTAACAAGTTGCTGGTATTTTGGAATATCGGTATTAAAATTTAAATCGAAATGCATCATCCGTTCTGTTCTGTTCTGGTTTGTAAAAATAATTATTTTTTTAATATGAAAACAAAAACGGGAATCATTTTTAATATGATTCCCGTTTTATAACTGTTTTAAGTTACTTGAATTAATGTCTTAGTCTGTAAAAGTCCACGAAAAACTGAATGGATTTTGCTGTTTTTCTTTATTAGACAAGTATATTTTAACCGGGTGCACACCTTTCTCTAAAACCATTGTTGTAGTTTTAACTGTTCCGGATGTATATCCGTAATCAGCATCAAACAATATAGCATCATGCAATCTTACAACACCTGTTTCCTGAGCGCTAAATTCAAAAGCATAAATCCCAGTTTCAGGAACGTTAATGTATCCATCTAATAGCCATAATCCACCTGAAATTTTTTCATACTTCACCTTATTTAATTTTGAAACACGACCTTCTTTTATTGGTTGCATTGTTGATAAATTAGGTAACCAAGGATAGTCTCCATCAAAAGATTTCCAATACCATTTCATTTTCACCCTTTTGCTTAAAGCTGGAACAGGAACATTATCGTAAGGACGTTTAGCTTGTTTATCTGCTCGACGAATACGAAGCACCTTATCTTTCATTTGTTGCTGAACCTCAACAAGCGAATCATTTCCTGCTAAATTACGCGATTGATGCGTATCATTAATCACATCATAAATTTCAAAATCATCATCAGCAGACTGAATATCGTAACGAATACCAACCAGGTCTCCTGATCGAATCATTTGCATTTGATTACGAACGCGCTGTCTGTTGTTTGGTGAAAAATCTTGGTAATTAGGCGTTTTCCCTGGAAAAACATACTCCGAATAAATTAGTGACTTTTCATTTGATTTTTTTCCTGTTAAAGCAGGTAAAATAGAAACACCATCGCTTATCGCCGGTGCTGAAAAACCAGCAACATCTGTAAATGTCGCCAACCAATCGTAAGAAATACTCGGCTCATCTATTTTTATATTTTCAGGAATATGTTCTGGCCATCTTGCTATTAACGGCATGCGTTCTCCACCTTCTAAAACATCACGTTTCATACCATCAAACGGACCAAAGCTATCAAAAAACTCAGGACTATTAGCTGCGTAACCTTTTGGTAAATACGATTCATTAGACGGCCCATTATCGGAAGTAAAGATTACCAAAGTATTCTCGTCTATATTCAAATCTTTAAGCAACTGCATCACATCTCCAACAGCATCATCAATACGCCTAACACTCGTTGCATAACGTTTATAGGTTTCAGGCCAGGCTATTTCAGGTGTATTTTCATTATCATCATCATCATAAGTGGCTTGGGCGTATTCCGGATGCATATACGAATCTGGAGTTCCTGATGCTGTATTTATCATTTGCCCGGAAGTCCCTGTCCATTGCAATCCGCCTTTCAAACCACCTCCACTAGGATATTTTTGCGTTGGTAATTCTAATACAGCATGTGGCGTATCGTAAGCTAAATACATTAAAAATGGTTTTTCGGTTTTAGCTTGTTCTACAATCCATTTTTTAGCGACAGCCGTCCATAAATCGGTAGTATAACATTTGTCCAGACCTTGAGACACTTCTTTATCATTTTCCCAAACTTCCTTTTTCCCACGGTAAATACCTTCAACCGGATAATGCTCGTGCCCGTCACTATGCCGCATATACCCATAAAAATAGTCGAATCCTCTTTTATTTGGTGTACTTGGCCAGCCTTCAGAATCAGCTCCCTGCAACCCCCATTTACCAATTGCGGCGGTAACATATCCCATTTTCTGGGCGACATTACCAATGGTATAGTTATCGGCTAAAGCTTTATCAAATTGGTTATCTCTTACGTTGGCATGTCCTTGTGACAATCCGGTTAACAGCGAACTTCTTGAAGGAGCACAAACCGGTGCTGCCGAATAATGCTGCGTAAGCATGGTGCCTTCATGAGCCATTGTATCGAGATTTGGAGTGCTTAACCACGGCTCTGAACGGTTTCCTTTAGTTTTACGTTGATTTTGATAAAACACACCAATATCGCCGTAACCTAAATCGTCTGTTAGAATAAAAATGATATTGGGTTTTGTCGGCTTTGTTTGCTGTGCCCCGACTGAAGCAGAAGCACAAAACCATAATAACACTCCAAATTTAAATACTCTTTTCATGAATAATGATTAAATCCAAACAGTAATAGCCCCTAAATTTTCATTTGAAGCTTCCGACTTTATTTCCTTTTTTAATTCATTATTTACCAAAAACTGAATCGTATAATTTCCCTTTTTATACACTTTAGGCAAAAATGTTTTTTCTGACAGCGGTAATGAATATACTAATTCGTCATGTTCATCAACAATTCTAACTACCGGTAAAACTTCTGATGCTATTGTAAGTTCAGGAAGTACATACTTTGCTTTTTTAAACAGCTGATCTTCCTGTGTCACCGTAATTGGCCATCCCGGATACTGCGCATCTTCCTTAGTAACATCTTTAAATCTTTCATAACACGAACTGGTAATAGTTCGTTTCTTTTTATTCACCGAAACCATACCAAATCCTGTGGATCTGTTATATAAAACAGCTGGTTCTTTATGATGATCAAAAGGATTGGTTACAGCGTGTACTGATATTTTATTCCCAAAGCCATCCTCGAAATCTCCTCTATATGCAGGGTTTTCAACAGAGTGGTTTGCTGAATTTACTGGTGGCCAAAAACGTCGTGGCCAGATATTATTAAGCGCTGGTCCAGTAAATGCGAATCCGCTATCACCATGCTCTTCAACCCCGTATTGCACAAAAGTTCCCAAATGTTGATCTCCGGCAATATGAAACGTAAAGCCTTTACGAATAATCTCTAAAGTTTCATCTCGCTTATTTTGAGGCCATCCGTTCGAATCCATATCTTTGGTAAAATCATCGCCTTCAACATATTCTCCTTTTTCTGGAACGCGTAAACCAGGTACCATATCATCACTCGTTGCACCTTTTGGTAATGTCGCAATAGTTGCAAAATTTGTTTGAGATAATAAGATTTTCATCTGCGTATCGTTAGACCAGTCATCTACCCAATTTTTTAAGAATGTTTCTTGTCTTTCTCCCAGCAATTCAGCATCAATATCTCTGTGCTTTTTAATATCGAATTCTGTATTTCTAATGAATCCATTAAACACATCGGCTTCTTCCGGAAGTACAGTTTTAGGTGCCGATTTAAACTTTCTATCTTCTAAAATAGCAAAACTCACGCCTGCGTAATCCCATTGCGTGTAATACACATTAATACCTTGTTGCACGGGCGTTGCATCGTACGGATCTGGTAAATGACCAGTTTGTGTAAATTGTGCCATATTTACCCAATCGGCATCCATTTTATAGCCTCCGGAATCTTGAGCTTTAGATCCATAACCTAAACTTGTATCGGCATGTGTTCCCCCACATCCCCATAGATTACCGTGAAATACATCATGATCATCTGTAATAATTCCACACGGGTGATGACGGAACACTTCGCGATACGACCATCCGAACATCATCCATTTTCTTAAGAAATCTAAACATCGTTTATCATACTCTCCTTCATACTGTACGCCATAACCACCAGTACCTTCGTAAAACTGATCACCTAAAAACACGCAAACATCATACGACAACTTCTTTAAATTATCCACGATGTCCTGATCTGGAAAACCATAGTGCATATTACAATTTAGCACCGCAATATTTAAATCTTCCTTATCTTTAGGTTCAGCTTTAATGGTTCCTTCATAATAATAACGTTTTACACCATTAGACTGAGGAATCTCTGCACAAATACGGTATGGAATATCACTTGATTCATTCCAGTTTTTTACTTCAAATAGTTTGTTTCTTCCATCGTTAACCAATTCGCCTTTAGAAATGGTTTTCCACTCGCCATCTTTGAAAACCTCAAATCCAACCGAATGTCCTGATAAACTTTCAAATGGCGAACACTGAGCCATTAACTTTAACTTCCCTTTATTCAAGGTATATTGGGCAAAACAAACAGGACCGAATAACTGCGTTTCATTTTCCTGAAGCGCATCACCTTCTATCTTCCAATCTCTAAAAGAACATGTTGATATATCTTCAACTTTCCACCCCAAATCGATATTAGAAAGCAAAGCAAATGTTCCTGCCAATTCTTCATTTTTAACCTTTAACTCGGGACTTTCAAATAATTCCTTGTTATTTTCCGGATTTAAAATACGAACAACTAATGCTTGCTCTTCATTTTTTGAAGGCTTTGTTTTTATATGTAATTTGAAACTTTCTGGAATTTGAGAAAATGGTGTTTTAATTTCCTGCTCACCAACCTGTAGTTTTCCTTTAGTGTTTAACCCTATTTCTAACCCTTTACCGAAAACAGCGGCCGAACGATAATCGTCAAATTTACCCTTCGCACCCAAAAGCATGCCTATGCAGCCTTTTTTATAATTTTGCAGTGCACCCTTGGTTTCAATGGTAACTTCTAAATCTAAAGCAGAATCGCCATGTTGATGCATGACTGTTAATAAATGCAGATTTCGTTCTTTACCTGCTACCACACATTCGACAGCTCCATTGCGTATCTCCCAATCTTGCAAACGGTTTCCCCAATACTCGGGCCCTGCCCATTTCATATCCTGAAATTTATCCCACTGGCTTTTAAATTTGACTTTCTTTTTAGAATCCCATAATTCTTCTATATGTGAAGACAAACCATAACTGGAAAATGCCATTGGCAAAACAGATCCCAAAACAATGGTTTTTAAATATTCTCTACGTTTCATTACTATATATTTCTTTTAAATCATTTTTTAACATTCGGCATATGCACCCCTAACAAATTTCTGTATTCTTTACTAAAAATTACACTAGTTTTTATGCGAATAACGGGGACATATTTATCAATTACAAACTACCAAAACTAACACCAAACTAAATATCAGCTCATTATATATATTTTACAATCTGTAATTATTATGCTGCCTTCGAATATAATAACGTATTAAAAATCAAAAACCCTTAAAAAACCAAAATGTTAAAATTATAAAAGCAGCCTTTAATTTACTGCCTCCTATTAGCTAACAAAGGCGGAGCATCACCATTAAAAGGATTCCATCGACTTATACTTTTAGCTCCCATACCGGAAGCTCTAATAACAGCTCTATCTCCATAACGTTCGCGCATATTATCGAGTGCCTGGTAGAGCCTGATGGTTTTATCGTCGTCTTCAAATAAGTCGATTTGATGTCCACCCTCAACCAAATGACTAAACTTAACACCTATTAATCTAACCAGTAAACGGCGTTGATATAACTTATTATAAAGCTCCATAACCACTGGAATAATATGATGATCGGCAGCACTGTAAGGAATACGTTTTTGCTGGGTATAGGTTTGAAAATCGGAGTATCGAATTTTAAAGGTTATACATGCCGTTAATTTATTTCCGCGACGCAATTGGTAGGCTAAATTTTCGGCCATGGCACTAATAATACTTTTAAGTTTATTAACATCGGTGGTGTCTTTATCGAAGGTACGTTCGGTTGAAATTGATTTTCTTTCGCGATACTGCACCACAGGACTATTATCTATTCCGTTAGCCTTTTTCCAAATAGCAATACCATTTTTTCCAAATACCTTAAACATCATTTCCATAGGCATTTTTTGAATGGTTTCAATCTGCTTAATTCCCAAATCGCACATGGCTTTGTAAGTTACATCTCCTACCATGGGAATTTTTTTTACCGATAACGGCGACAAAAACGTTTTTTCATGCCCCACAGGTATTTGAATTTGATTATTAGGCTTCGCTTCGCCTGTAGCAATTTTAGAAACGGTTTTATTAGCAGATAAACCAAAAGAAATAGGCAATCCGGTTTCTTTTATAATTCTTGACCGGATTTCGGAAGCCAACTGAAGGCATCCAAAAAACTTATCCATTCCGGTTAAATCGATATAAAATTCGTCAATAGACGATTTCTCATAAAGCGGCACACTTTCCTTAATAATTTCGGTAACCGCATTAGAAAACTTAGTATAAATTCCCGAATTCCCTCTTAAAACAATCGCTTCAGGACATAACTGCTTTGCCATGCGCATGGGCATGGCTGAATGTATTCCAAACTTGCGAGCCTCATAACTACAGGACGCCACTACACCACGATCTGACGTTCCCCCAATTAACACAGGTTTACCAACTAATCTGTTATCTAACAAACGTTCACAGGATACAAAAAACGTATCCAAATCCATATGTACTATCGCCCTGTCGTTTCTCATCACCCTAATGGTTTATTTGAATATCTCGGATCTTCAATAATAGGCAAGCGCTCCATTTTAGACACCTCAACAGTTATACAATCGAACTCTTCAATCACCTTACCGGTAATGTTATAAATACCTTTTCCTCGAAACGGGTATTTTAAGGCTACCGGCGGAAAATGAACCGTATCTAAAAAATCGCCTGCGACATCTAAAAACGTTCCGAAATACATCATCTTTCCGTTAGATGTTTTCGTGCGCTTTACAGTAACCAAATACCCTTGAATAGTTATAACACGACCAATATTATTAATCAAATCGAATGCGCACATCGGGTCTGTTAAAGGTTCACGCAACAAATGAAACGGACTACATAATGAAAACCCCAACAATTCAATTTCATCGAAAGCGTCTTCTAAAGGAGTCTGTGGCAATTCAGGAATAACAAAGGCTTTTCTATTGGGTTTAAACAAGGTTATTTCATGGTCGTTCACAACTGTTTTACTCACTTTCATATGCGCTTCCCACAGTAATTCTCTTTTATTTTTTCCCGTAAAACGGAAGGCATTAATCTTAATTAAAATAATAAGCTGCTCTATACCGATGTTCACCCGATCTATAAAATCGTCTAAATCGAAAAAAGCCCCGTATGCCTGGCGTTCTTTGAGTATTTTTATTCCTATTTTATCTTCAAAAGCATGTAAAAATTTAAACCCAATGTATATCGATTTTCCTTTAATAACCGTATCAATACCACTATTGTTAACACAAGGTGCTTCAATAATACCGCCATGCATTCGCGCTTCGTGCACATAATATTCGGTTTGATAAAATCCGCCATAATTATTGATGGTTGCCACCATATATTCCAACGGATAATACGCCTTTAAAAATAAACTCTGATAACTTTCTACGGCGTAAGATGCCGAGTGCCCCTTGGCAAAAGCATAGCCCGCAAAACTTTCAATCTGCCGCCAGATTTCCTTGGTTAGGTCTAATGCTTTATTCGACTTTTTACAGTTTTCAAAAAATGCATCCTTCACTTTTAAAAATTCCTCTCTCGATCTGAATTTCCCAGACATACCCCGACGCAACATATCGGCTTCCCCTAAATTTAAACCCGCAAAAAAATGCGCCACTTTAATCACATCTTCCTGATACACCATAACACCATAGGTTTCGGGCATAATATCGCGTAATACCGGATGTGCATCGCGTCGGCGTTCAGGATACCGATACCGTAAAATATATTCGCGCATCATCCCCGACTTTGCAACTCCCGGCCGGATTACCGAACTCGCAGCTACCAGCCCCAGATAATTATCAACCTGAAGCTTTTTTAACAGCATACGCATGGCCGGCGATTCGACATAAAAACAACCAATGGCCTTGGCATTCTTCAACAGAAATTTAATGTTATCGTCTTCTTTAAACCGTTTAATATCATGAATATCGATAGGCACATCATCCGGATTATTATACTTTACGATTTCGACAGCATCTTTAATTTTTCCTAATCCACGCTGACTTAAAATATCAAATTTATACAGACCAATATCTTCGGCAACAACCATATCAAACTGCGTTGTTACATAGCCTTTAGGCGGCATAAATGTAGCTGTATAATAATGTATTGGCTTTTCAGAAATAAGAATACCTCCCGCATGAATCCCCAGATAATTAGGAAATCCTTGTATGTGCTTACTATAAGTAATAACTAGTCTTGAAAGATCATCTAAAGCATCATAATTGAAACTTCCTAAGGTCAACACATCTATTTCATGTTTTGGCAAACCAAAAACCTTACCCAATTCGCGAATAGACGCCTTGTATTTAAAGGTATTGTAAACCGTAATTAAAGCGGTGTGCTCAAACCGTTCGAAAATGAATCTGGTTATATCGTCTCTATCTTTCCAGGAAAAATCAATATCAAAATCTGGCGGATTGGTTCTGTACAGGTTAATAAAACGCTCGAAGTACAAATCTAATTCTATCGGGTCGACATCGGTAATACGCAATAAATACGCGATAACACTATTGGCACCACTACCACGACCTACATAGAAGTAACCTTTACTACGTGCGTATTTCAAAATCTTCCAGTTGATTAAAAAATAAGAAACAAATCCTTTTTCTTTTATAATCTTAAGCTCTTTTGCAATACGATCTAACAAGACATCATTAACCTCGGCATATCTATACGTCATGCCTTTATAAGCTAGTTTTTTAAGTAATTTGAAATCTAAATCGACGTTTCCTGTATACGCTTTTTTATTATTTGGTTTGCGTTGCGAAAAATCGAAATCTATATTACAGGCATCTAGTAAGCGTTGGGTATTCGTAATTATTTCAGGAAAATCTTGAAATGCTTTTATAATATCGTCTGCAGATTTTACAATGTCGTGTATTGTACCTTGTTGTTCTGCCGGAAGTTTACTTAACAGCGTGTTATTATCTATAGCGCGTAATAATCGATGCGTATTGAAATCCTTTTTATTTGTAAACGATACAGTTTGCAGAATTACAACCTTATCTAATTGATTTATGTATTTCGAAAACCGAAACCGATTAAGATCCTTTATAGACACTCCAATAAATTCATTCTCTCGCAAGGCTTCAATTTCTATTTCATTTTGAAACGGATAAATAACAAAGGTATCGAGCATTGTTTTAGCCCGCTTCGGAAAAGGCAAATCACGATGCAAATGATAAGACAAATAATCGTTTATATTTTCAAACTCATTATTATTCCTCGCCAACACAACAAACTGCTGCTGCGCTTTGTTTCTAAAATCGACACCAATAACTGGTTTTATATTATAATTAGCAGATAGTCGTATAAAATCCAGACAAGCCGATGTGTTATTAATATCGGTTAACGCCATAGTTTTAACCCCGTAATACTGCCCAATTTTTAACAGGTTTTCAGGAGTAATGGTACCATACCGTAAACTGTAATATGAATGACAATTTAAATACAACGTTTTCTGCTTTAACAATTATTTTACAAAATTAACTACAATATGTAGTAAGTATTGCTTAATTTTGTAGCATATGAGTTATTTCGCAGTCAACTTTAAGTACCTAAGAACCTTGAAAGGATTTTCTCAAGAGCAAATGGCAGACGAGCTGAACATTACACGTTCCCGAGTGGGATCGTATGAAGAAGCACGGTCTGAACCACCTTTAGACTTATTGGTTAAAATTTCAGATTACTACAAGCTGCCTATTGATGCTTTAGTAAAAAACAACCTGACGAAAGTTTCAGACACGTCGTTTATAAACATTGGTAATCATCGTATTTTATTTCCAATAACAGTAAGCGAAGACAACGAAGATCTTATTGAAATCGTCCCCAATAAAGCCACCGCAGGTTACCTAAATGGCTATGACGACCCGGAATATATCGAGCAGCTCGAAAAAATTAAACTACCATTTCTTCCATCAGGAAAACACCGCACCTTTCCAATAAAAGGAGATTCGATGCTTCCAGTAAGAGATGGGTCGTATGTTGTAGCGCGTTACGTTGAAAATATTCAGGATATAAAATACGGAAGAACTTATATTATTTTAACCCTGAATGAAGGTATTGTTTACAAACGCATTAAAGCCGCCGAACAAGATGAAATGTTAACACTACATTCAGACAACAGAAACTATCAACCATACGAAATACACAAGAAAGACATTTTAGAATTATGGGAATTTACCTGTTGTATAAACACTCAGGAATACGATGAGAGTGAGCTAAAAATAAGCAGCATTATACAAATGTTTCAGGAGTTGGGCGTGGAACTGGAACAACTAAAAAAGACCAACATAATCTCCTAAATTTTAAACATAAAAAAAGCCTTTACGAAAATCGCAAAGGCTTTAGTACTGAAGGCGGGACTTGAACCCGCACGAACTAATGTTCATTGGATTTTAAGTCCAACGTGTCTACCAATTCCACCACTTCAGCATGGTATATTTTTTTGAAAGTATCAGAGCGAAAGACGGGATTTGAACCCGCGACCCTCACCTTGGCAAGGTGATGCTCTACCCCTGAGCTACTTTCGCAGTCATTTATTATGAACGTACAATATTGCTATTGCGGGTGCAAATTTACTATAATTATTAAAACTACAAAGCTTTTTATTTCTTTTTAAAATAAAAATTTCAAAAAACGAACACAAAACCAAATAAAATATTGAAAATCAACAAAATATACATGGATAACAATTTAACTTTCAAGCACAAAAAAAGCCTTCACGAAAATCGTAAAGGCTTTAGTACTGAAGGCGGGACTTGAACCCGCACGAACTAATGTTCATTGGATTTTAAGTCCAACGTGTCTACCAATTCCACCACTTCAGCATGGTATATTTTTTTGAAAGTATCAGAGCGAAAGACGGGATTTGAACCCGCGACCCTCACCTTGGCAAGGTGATGCTCTACCCCTGAGCTACTTTCGCAGTCATTTTTATGATCATCACTTGTTTTTAACAAGCGTGCAATTCTTGATTGCGGTTGCAAATTTAGTACATTTATTAGAAGTACAAAGCTTTTTTGTCAAAAAAATTAAAAAAGTTTTAAGCCTGCTTCTTTTTTACCAACATACGCTTAATTTCATTTAACTTCATCAAGGCTTCAACTGGCGTAAGTGTATCAATATCAGTTTCTAATATTTCTTCTTTTATATTTTCAAGTAACGGATCGTCTAAATTAAAAAAGCTTAATTGCATCTCATTTTCCATCGATTTCACCTTTTCGGTAAGCTCTTCACTAGAGTGTGACTTCTCTAATTTCTTTAAAACCTGATTCGCGCGACGTAAAACCTGCTGCGGCATACCGGCCATTTTTGCTACATGAATACCAAAACTATGTTCACTTCCGCCTTCAACAAGTTTTCTTAAGAATAGTACATTATCCTTTAATTCCTTAACCGACACATTAAAGTTTTTAATACGCTTAAACGTTTCGGTCATTTCATTTAGCTCATGATAATGCGTCGCAAACAAGGTTTTTGGCTTTGCAGGATGTTCGTGTAAATATTCACTAATGGCCCAGGCAATAGAAATACCATCGTAAGTACTGGTACCACGCCCGATTTCATCTAACAAGACTAAGCTTCGCTCTGAAATATTATTCAAAATAGAAGCCGTTTCATTCATCTCTACCATAAACGTCGATTCTCCCATCGAGATATTATCGCTCGCTCCTACCCTGGTAAAAATCTTATCAACCAAACCAATTCTTGCTGATTGTGCCGGAACAAAACTTCCCATTTGCGCCAACAACACAATAAGTGCAGTTTGACGCAAAATAGCAGACTTACCAGACATGTTCGGTCCGGTAATCATAATTATTTGCTGACCTGTACGATCTAAAAACACATCGTTAGCAATGTACGCTTCACCAATAGGTAATTGTTTTTCAATAACCGGATGGCGTCCGTCTTTAATTTCTAAATCGAAAGATTCTTCAATGGTTGGATACACATAATGGTTATCTTTCGCAAGTTGAGCAAAACCACATAAACAATCTAACTGACCAATTAAAAAGGCATTCTGTTGAACTGGTTTTATATACTGATTCATCCACCCCACCAATTCGGCAAACAACTGCTGTTCGATAGCCAGAATACGGTCTTCAGCACCTAAAATTTTCGCTTCGTATTCCTTTAATTCTTCGGTAATATAACGCTCGGCACTAACTAAAGTTTGCTTTCTAATCCAATCTTCAGGCACCTTATCTTTATGTGTATTGCGAACTTCAATATAATACCCAAATACGTTATTTGATGCAATTTTTAATGAGGTAATTCCCGTGCGTTCGCTTTCACGCTCGAGCATATCATCTAAATAATCTTTTCCAGATTTAGACAAGTTTCGCAACTCGTCTAATTCGGCAGAAAAACCAGCAGCAATAGTGCTTCCTTTTAAAATATTTACCGGCGCATCTTCATTAAGCATTTCCTTAACTTTTTCACGAAGCACATCGCAACTTTGCAAATTATCACCAATAATTTTTAACGATTCATTCGAACTGTTAGTCGCAATAGATTTTATAGGAACAATAGCTTCCAGTGAATTTTTAAGCTGAATAACCTCACGGGGACTTACCTTCGCCGTGGCTATTTTAGAAATTAAACGTTCTAAATCGCCGATATGCTTAATTTGATTTTGTATTTTTTGGTGTACCGAAGTTTCCTTGGTTAAATAATCGACCACCTCATGACGCTGTTTAATTTTACCTGCGCTTTTTAAAGGCAATGCCAACCAACGCTTTAGCATACGCCCACCCATTGGCGAAATGGTTTTATCGATAATATTTAAAAGCGTTACCGCATTATTATTGGTAGAATTATAAAGCTCTAAATTTCGGATGGTGAATTTATCCATCCACACATAATCGTCTTCGGCAATTCTTGAAATAGAGGTAATATGCTGTAATTTATTATGCTGTGTTTCGGCCAGATAATGCAAAATGGAGCCTGACGCAATAATACCTTCATACAATTCTTCAACCCCAAAACCTTTTAGTGTTTTTGTATCGAAATGCTTGGTTAAAGTTTCGTAAGCATAATCGGTTTGGTATACCCAGTCTTCTAAATAAAACGTATGAAAATCGTTTCCGAAGGTCTCGTTAAACAACATGCGCTTTTGCTTCGACACCAATACTTCACTCGGACTAAAATTTTGAAGCAACTTATCAACATACTCAGCATTCCCTTGAGAAGTTAAAAACTCCCCTGTAGAAATATCTAAAAATGAAACACCAATGTGTTTTTTATCGAAATACACCGAACACAAAAAGTTATTCGATTTTGATACCAAAACCTCATCATTTAAAGCCACACCCGGCGTTACCAATTCGGTTACCCCTCGCTTTACAATGGTTTTGGTTTGCTTCGGATCTTCTAACTGATCGCAAATGGCTACCCGTTGCCCGGCTTTTACCAGCTTTGGTAAATAGGTATTTAACGAATGGTGCGGAAACCCTGCCAAAGCCGTTTCAGTCTCACTTCCTGCACCTCGTTTTGTTAATATAATCCCTAAAATTCCGGCTGCTTTTACGGCATCATCTCCAAAGGTTTCATAAAAATCCCCCACACGAAATAACAATAAAGCATCAGGATATTTTGCTTTAATGCTATTGTACTGTTTCATTAACGGAGTTTCTTTTTTTGCGTTCTTAGCCAAGGGTAAGTAGTTTTTTAATGTTATTTTTGCATCAATTGTAGGAGTGCTAAAGTAGCATAATTTTAGTGGTTTTTGAAATGGAAACGCTATAAGTTATCTACAGAATATTGACATTAAAACCACCATGCGTAAATTAAAAAATAGCGAGTTAGACCGATTAAGCGTTGAAGATTTTAAACAGGTGAAAAAAACACCCATTATTATTGTTTTAGACAACATTAGAAGTTTAAATAATATTGGTTCAGTTTTTAGAACCAGTGATGCCTTTTTAATTGAAAAGATTTATTTATGCGGTATCACGGCAACCCCGCCACATAAAGACATTCATAAAACCGCATTGGGAAGCACCGATACCGTAGATTGGGAATACGTTGAAAACACCATGGATTTAGTGGAACGCTTAAAAGCTGAAAACGTTAAAATCTGTTCCATCGAGCAGGCCGAAAACGCCACCATGCTTGACAACTTTACCCCTGAAGCCAACACCAAATACGCTTTAGTTTTTGGTAATGAAGTAAAAGGGGTCGCTCAAAAAGTAGTTTCGGCAAGCGATACAGTGATTGAAATCCCGCAGTACGGCACAAAACACTCTTTAAATATTTCAGTAAGTTGTGGTGTAGTGGTTTGGGATATATTCAGCAAACTAAAAACAATTACAGAATAAACCACTGAACAAAACCAACAGCAATGTAGGTTTTAAATCTATAGTTTTACGTTAATTATCACCAATAAAAACTAAAATGAAAGCTTTTATCACCATACTATCTTTAGCTTTATTTGTCAGTTGTAAAACTGAAATCAAGGTCGGACCAGATTACAGCAAACTGGAAAGTATCCCAACCAAAGAACAGGTAGGCCGTACCGTATTACCAGACACCATTGCTCCGGTAACCGCACCGTTTGCTATGCCCGAATTTGTAAAGCCAAGTTTCCCGGATAGAAGTATCAACATTAAAGATAAAATTGAAGTCACTGCTAGTTTAATAACAAATATTATTCAACAAGCTATCGACACCATAAGTACACAAGGAGGAGGAACAGTTATCATTCCTGAAGGAGAATGGCTTACTGGACGTATTGCTTTAAAAAGCAATGTGAATCTTCATTTTGAAGACGGCGCCGTACTTCGTTTTAGCACTGAGGTTAAAGATTATCAGCCAGCCGTATTTACAAGAGTAGAAAGCTTAGAAGTGATGTCGCTTGCTGCTTGTATTTACGCAAATAACCAAGAAAACATTGCTATTACCGGAAACGGAAAGCTTATCGGGCCATTTGACGGAGAAATCAAAGCGCGCTCTTACATGAAGCCTATTGAAACTTTAGTAGATTTAAATAAACCAGCTGAAGAACGTATTCATGATGGCTCTAAAGAAGACTGGATTTTCCCTCCCAAATTCATTTCACCAATCAACTGTAAAAAAGTATATATTGAAGGCGTTTCATTAGAAAATACGGCCTTCTGGAATATCGTACCAACTTATTGCGATAATGTGATTATTCGAGGTGTTTATGTGAATTCTTATGGCATTCCGCGTGGTGATGGTATCGATATCGAATCGTCTAAAAATGTACTTATCGAATACTCGACATTAAATACCGGAGACGATTGTTTTACCATGAAATCCGGCCGTGGTGAAGACGGCATGAAAGTTAATAAACCAACCGAAAACGTAGTGGTACGTTACTGCCTGGCACAAAAAGGACACGGTGGTATTACTTGCGGAAGCGAGACTGCCGGCGTGATAAGAAATTTATATGTTCACGATTGTGTTTTTGAAGGCACCGTAGTTGGTATTCGCTTTAAAACGCGCAGACCAAGAGGCGGTGGTGGCGAGCACCTGTATTACGACCGCATTCGTATGAATTTAGAAGCTACAGCCATAAAATGGGATATGCTAGGAACACCTGCTTATGTTGGAGAATTGGCTGAGCGTTTACCTGCCAGACCTGTAAATAAACTAACACCGTTTTACAAAGACGTTTCTATGACCAACCTGATTATAGAAAACAGCACGCATTTTTTAAAAGTTTATGGTATTCCTGAATCACCATTGACCAATTTAACTATTGATAATGTTGACGCCAACAGTTACGGACTTATCATCATTAACGACGGAAAAAATGTAAATATTTCCAATGCCAAAATTGAAACTCCAGATCATGTAATTGATATTCTTGGCGGTGAAAATATTTCGTTAGAAAACGTTGAAATTAAAACTGAAACCTCGGCTTTAGAGTTTCCAAATGAAAAAGCGACTTTAAATAACGTGAAGTTTTTAAAATAATAATTTTCTTACTTATAAGTTTTGATTTTTCTCAATGAAATGGTATGTTTGATTTTCAATCAAAAAATCATCATCAATCATGAAACTATTAAAATCAATCGTACTTATTTTAGTTCTCGTTCTATTTTCAAATTGTGAAACTGAAAAGAAACTCAAAGAAACCACGATAACCACATCGGAATTAACTGGTATCTGGACATTATCAAACGACTCAGAAACAGATTATAACATTCAAAACGTAAAATTTAATGATGATTTTACTGCTGAAATAACATTTAACGAAGACTCTAAATCTAAAAAGATTTTAGGAAATTGGAATTGGACGTTACCTGACAAAATAGGTGGGGATGTATCGAAATCTACTTTATTTATCCTTTTTAGAAAAAATAAAAATGAATTTCAAAGTTTATTATTACGTGTAATGACATCAGAAAACAATAAAGTTCTAACCTCGCCCAAAATGACGCTTTCAAAAAGTTAATTAGAAAAAATCTCCTGTAATACCCACAAATAATCTTCGCGATTATTCACAAAATATTTATTGGAAACATCAATAATTTTTACGTTAAAATCGGTTTGAGTTTTTAAAAATTCCAGATAACCCGCGTTTATTTTTTCAAGATACTCATCAGCAATATTCTGTTCGTAATCACGGCCACGCTTTTTAATGTTTTGCTGTAAGCGTTCGGTATTTTGATAGAGATATACATACAAATCTGGCTTACGCAATTCTTTATACATCAAGTAAAATAGTTTGCGATACAGGTTAAATTCATCTTCCTGCAACGTAACTTTTGAGAAAATAAGCGACTTAAACACATCGTAATCGCTAACAATAAAGTCTTTGAACAACTCGAGTTGCGATAAATCATCACTAATTTGTTGGTAGCGGTCGGCTAAAAACGACATCTCTAACGGAAACGCATAGCGGCTAGCATCCTTATAAAACTGTGGTAAAAACGGATTATCAGCGAAGCGTTCTAAAATGAGCTTAGCATTAAAATCATTCGAAATTTTAGTGGCTAAACTCGTTTTTCCGGCGCCAATGTTTCCTTCAATAGCAATATAATTAAAGGTTGAAAAATCGAAATCCGCGCTCGGGTTATGCAACACCTCAGCAATAGGCTCTAAAACCGAAGTATCGTCACATTCATCCAACAAAGCTCCAATGCTCTTTTTTAAAACCGGATGTTCAACCTTTGCTGCAATATCGTTCAACGGCAACAACACAAATTTTCGCTTTTGCATTTCAGGATGCGGCACAATCAACGTTTCGGTAGAAATAATTTCATCTTCAGCCAGAATAATATCTAAATCTATAGTCCGCGCTTCATAAGCATTTGGATTGGTTCTTACACGCCCCAATTCAATTTCAATAGCCAATAAAACATCTAAAACTTGTTGCGGTTCTAAATCGCTTTGCAACGCTAAACAACAATTATAAAAATCGTCACTTTCAAAACCAAAAGCCGGTGACTCATACACTTTAGAAATCTGAGTAATCACACCAATACGCTGATAAATTAAATTTACCGCCTGCTGTAAGTTTTTAAGTTTATCGCCTTTATTACTTCCTAAAGCGATATGAAATGTTGTGGGTTGCATCATAAGTAACGGCAAAATAACTAAAACAAATTTTATTACTTTATATTTACTAATCGTATTTATTCACAAATTGCATGACTTTAAAAGATAAACTAGCTGCCCAACGTATTTATATGCTTTTAGGGGCTCTATTTATTACCTCGCTGGTGGTTTCGAACTTAATATTTCAGAAGTTTTTTTACTGGTATCCGTTTGATATTGAAATTTTCGGATCGAAACTATTTGAAATTTCGGTGGGTATCCTCCCCTACCCAATTACCTTTTTAATCACCGATTTAATCAGTGAAATTTATGGTAAAAAACGAGCCAATCAAGTGGTTGTTGCCGGTATATTTGCTTCGGCATTCTCACTACTTATTGTTTACGTCTCGAGCATTGTACCTGCTACAAGCTGGTCTCCTGTAGACGACACCATGTTTAAAACGGTTTTTGGAAATACCGTACTCGCCGTTTTTGCCAGTATGATGGCTTACCTTTTTGCCCAGTTTATTGATATTCAAATTTATCATTACTGGAAAAGTTTAACTAAAGGCAAACATTTATGGTTACGCAACAACTTTTCAACGTTTATTTCTCAATTTGTAGATACCTTTACCGTTGTCGGTTTGCTTTGCATTTTTCATATTATTCCATGGGAAAATTTTCTCGGACTTATCCTGTCCGGATTCTTTTTTAAAATATTAGTTGCACTTTGTGATACGCCGTTTATGTATTTAGGCGTTTACCTGTTTAGAAAGCGCTTTAATTTAAAGATGAATGAAGAAATTCTTTTGCTTTAATTTTTATAAAAAACTTAACGAAGAAAATTCTTAGTTTCAAACTTTTCTGGTGACATTTGCGTATATAAAGTAACTCATTATTAAACCTATAACCTACTCATAAAACATAATACCCCATATTTATGAAGAAAGCTTTAAAAATTTTAGGTCTGTCTGTACTAATTATTTTAGTGATTTTAATAGCGTTACCATTTGCTTTTAAAGGTCAGATAAAAGACATGGTTAAAACCTTTATTAACCAAAATGTCAATGCCCATGTCGAATTTAGTGATGTGAGTTTGAGTTTACTTAAAAGTTTTCCGCAGGCCCATGTTGAAGTGAACGATTTAGTGATTACCAATTTCGAACCGTTTAAAGGCGACACCTTGGTGAGCACCAAGAATATTTCCTTTACCATGTCGGTTAAAGAATTATTTAAAAATACTGAAGATGGTCCGTTAACTATAAATTCAATATCAATTGATGATGCTTTGATTAACCTTAAAACAAACACTGAAGGGAAAAGCAATTACTATATTACAAAAGACAACGGCTCAACAACAGAAACAGAAACAACCAGTGATAGTGGTTTTGCTTTCGATATTGAAAACTACAGCATTAATAACGGTTCGTTTAACTATTTCGATGAAGGTTCTAAAATACAATTCAGCATTACAGAATTAAACCATACTGGAAAAGGAACATTTTCAGGAACTATTTCAGAGCTGGACACCAATACTGAGGCCTTAGTAAGTTTTAGCATGGATAGCACCGCGTACTTAAGCAACAATCACATTAAACTAGATGCTTTAATCGATTTAGATTTAGAAAACAGCAAATACACATTTAAAGACAATAAGGCGTTTATTAATCAACTGCCTTTAGTATTTCATGGTTTTGTTCAGCTTATCGAAGAAGGTCAGGATATCGACATTACTTTTGAAAATCCAGGTTCTACATTTAAAGATTTCCTGGCAGTTATTCCGGCAAACTATTCTAAAAGCATAGAAGACGTGCAAACTACAGGCGATTTTAAAGTAAAAGGGATAATGAAAGGAAAGGTTACCGAAGAAACCATCCCGACTTTAGACATCAGCATTACTTCTAACAATGCGTCCTTTAAATATCCAGATTTACCTAAGTCGGTTGAAAATATCATTATCAATACAGAAATTAAAAATGAAACCGGTAACGTTGATGACACCTATGTAAATATCAACACCCTGAACTTTAGAATAGATAAAGATGTTTTCAAATCGTCGGCAACCATTAAAAATTTAACCAAAAATATGCTGGTTAATGCTAATGTTGATGGCACGTTAAACTTAGGGAATTTAACCAAAGCCTATCCGTTACAATTAGATCAGGAATTAAGTGGTATTTTAAAAGCTAATATCCACACCGCGTTCGACGTGAATGCCATTGAAACCAATGCTTACGAGCGCATAAAAAGCTCAGGAACCATGAGTGTTTCCGACTTTAAATTCGCTTCCGAAGACATGGCCAACCCCGTGAGCATTTCAAAAGCCGATATGACATTTAATCCTTCAACGGTTACACTTAATAACTTTAATGCAACCACAGGAAGTAGTGATATTAGCGCCAATGGATCAATTAACAATTTACTCGGATTTTTACTAAGCGACAGCACCTTAAAAGGAAACTTTAATGTAAACTCCAATAATTTTGTACTGAGCGATTTTATGACTTCCGATGAAGAAACAACAACTTCAGAAGAACAAAAAACCTCAACAACCACAAGTAATACGGAGAGTTTAAAAATTCCAGCATTTTTAGATTGTACTATAAACGCCAATGCAGCGAATGTAACTTACGACAATTTAAAACTGAAAGATGTCAAAGGCTCACTGGTGATTAAAGACCAACAGGCTACATTAAACAACCTAACATCAAAACTGTTTAATGGTAATTTAGCGGTTTCAGGTAATGTTTCTACAAAAAACGAAACACCAACATTTAATTTAGATTTAGGTGCCGAAAATTTCGATATCGCCGAATCTTTTGCTGGTTTAGATATGTTTCAAAGCATCGCTCCTATTGCTAAAGCTTTACAAGGAAAATTAAACACGAAACTAAATTTAAAAGGCGATTTAACTCAGGATTTTACTCCAAATTTAAATACCCTTTTTGGTGACGCTGCCGCGGAATTATTAACTACAAAAGTAGACCCACAAAATGCACAGGTTTTAAACAAACTGGAAAGCTCCTTAAGTTTTGTTGATTTTGATAAATTTAGCTTTAACGACTTAAAAGCTTATTTAGAATTTGCTAACGGAAAAGTTACCGTTAAACCATTCTCCTTTAAATATCAGGATATTGCCATTGAAGTTTCTGGATCGCACGGCTTCGACAAAACCATGGCTTATAGCGCGGTATTTGATGTCCCTGCAAAATATTTAGGAAACGATATTAACAAACTTATCAGCAGTATAAACGACAGTAAAGTTAACGATATTAAGGTACCTATTACTGCAAATATTTCCGGGAGTTATGCAGACCCGAAGGTGTCAACCGACTTAACAAGTGGCGTTAAAAATTTAACGAGTCAGTTAACAGAAATTCAAAAACAAAAATTAATTGGTCAAGGTAAAAATGAACTCAATAATTTATTAGGCGGATTAACCGGGAGCACTTCATCTTCTAAAACCACAACCAGTACAGATTCAACTTTAACTCAGGAGGCAGAAACCAAAGCCACTTCACAGGAACAGATTAAAGAAAATGTTAAGAATGTTTTAGGCGGTCTTTTAGGAGGCAAAAAGAAAAAAACAGATACCGTGAATTAAAAATATCGATAAAATAAAATTTCAAAAAAGGCAGGTTGTGTAAACCTGCCTTTTTTATTGAATTTCTAAAAAACACCTGAAAACAGACTTAATTTTCATCAAATTTGAAGTATTTAGCTCAAAATGAAGGGTTTTATGTTAAAGAAATGTGAGTTTCCTTGCTTTTTTCAATTAAAATATTATAATGTGGGTTAGATATATTTTAAAACAGAAAAAAGTATAAATGAGGCAACTTAAAATCACAAAACAAGTAACTAATAGAGAGTCTAAATCCCTTGACAAATACTTGCAGGATATTAGCAAAATTCCACTGATTACAGCAGATGAAGAAGTGGAATTGGCGCAACGCATCAGACAAGGTGATCAGGTGGCTTTAGACAGGTTAACAACAGCCAACTTACGTTTTGTTGTTTCGGTAGCTAAACAATACCAGAATCAGGGGCTTACCCTACCCGATTTAATTAATGAAGGGAATGCAGGATTGGTAAAAGCAGCCAAGCGTTTTGACGAAACCCGTGGTTTTAAGTTCATTTCGTATGCTGTTTGGTGGATTCGACAAGCAATTCTTCAAGCTTTAGCCGAACAATCTCGAATAGTTAGATTACCTTTGAACAAAATTGGCTCGATTAACAAAATTAATAAGGCCTATTCGTTTTTAGAACAGACACACGAGCGTGCTCCCAGCGCCGAAGAAATTGCTCAGGAACTAGATTTAACCGTTAGCGATGTTAAACAATCCATGAAGAATTCCGGACGCCACCTATCCATGGATGCACCATTAAAAGAAGGCGAAACCTCAAATTTATATGATGTGGTTTCGGCAGGCGATTCGCCAAACCCGGATAGATACTTAATGAATGAATCGTTAAGTACAGAAATAAACAGAGCCTTAGATACTTTATCGCAAAAAGAAAGCGACATTATTCGTTTAAATTTTGGATTGAGCAATCAACCGCCAATGAGTTTAGACGAAATAGGAAAAACGTTCGATTTAACACGCGAACGCGTTCGCCAGATAAGAGAAAAAGGCATCAGAAGATTAAAGCATACATCGAAAAGTAAAATTTTAAAAACGTATTTGGGATAGTCCTGAATACACTCACTCTATAAATAAACTATATGTTAAGAATTGAAATTAAAGAAGGGGAAAACATTGAACGCGCACTGAAACGCTATAAACGTAAACACAGAAACGTTAAGGTGATGCAAAACTTGAGAGATAATCAATTTTTCACAAAACCATCGGTTAAAAGAAGACGTCAAATTCAAAAGGCGGAATATATCCAAAACTTAAGAGATCAGGAAGATATATAAATCGTTCCTTTTAGGATATTAAAAAAATCACGCCAAAAGCGTGATTTTTTTATTTCATTATTTAATTACTGAATAGTAATATTCACTACCAAACCTTCATTACTGCGCACATTAAAGACAGTTTGATCTTCAAAAATTAAATATTGTCCTTTTATTCCTTTTAACACTCCTTGATAACTTGGTGTTTTTCCTAAATTTAAACTTTTAGGTTTTAATGGATATTGATGTACCGGATACTCCAGATTGGTTTCCGAATTGCTCTCAATAAAATACTCTTTAGCTTCATCTGGGATATATTGTTTTAAACGCTCTCGCCATTCCACCAAATTTTCATCTTCTATATCATTTTTTAACATGGTACGCCAATTGGTTTTATCAGATACGTATTCTTTTAAAGCCACCTCGGTAATTCCAGCCAGATAACGGTTAGGCACCTCAACAATTTCAATGGCTTCATGTGCTCCTTGATCTATCCAACGTGTAGGCACCTGAGATTTTCTGGTCACCCCTACTTTTACACTGCTGGAATTCGCCAGATACACAATATGCGGCTGTAACTGCATTTTCTTTTCGTACTCCAAATCCCGATCTTCCTTTCCTAAATGTGCAGTACTCAATTCCGGACGCATAATCCAGTCGGCAGCCTGAGGCACATCAAAAAAACAACTTTTACAAAAGCCCTGACGATAAATAGGCTTATCTAATCCGCAGTTTAAACACTGGTATCTAACAAACTCGATGGAAATATGTTTATCCAACAACTGATTCATGTTTATAAAGTCGTTATCAAACACTAAATAATATTGAATAGGCGATGCGTATTCTGTTTCCATTTTCGTTAAAACCCCTTGGTAAGTCATCTGCTTTCTTTTTATTGTTTTTTGTAATTCCCTTCAAAATTACGAACATTTAAAGAATAAATCTAAATGTGAATTTTGCTTTTACTTTTCAACAAAAAAAATGTTATTTTAGGCATTCAAAGATAGTAGCTCAAAAATATGCCAATTACGATAGTTAATTCCATTGCTTCCTGGTTTTTAAAAAAACGATTCCAACAAATTGATTTGTTTTTAAAACATCCCAACGAGGTACAGAATGAATTATTGCTTAGTCTTTTAGATTTTGCTAAAGACACCCAAATAGGCAAACAATACGATTTTGCTTCAATAAAAAACTATCAAACCTTTACCGAGCGCGTTCCTATTAAAAACTACGACGGCTGGCAGGATATTATTCAGCGTTCCATGAAAGGCGAGTCGAATCTGTTCTGGCCAACACCAATAAAATGGTATGCCAAATCGAGCGGAACAACCCGAGCAAAAAGCAAATTCATTCCGGTTAGCGAAGAATCTTTAGAAGACTGCCACTACGCAGCCAGTAAAGATTTACTTTGCATGTACCTGAATAACAACGAAGAGTCACAATTATTCACAGGTAAAAGTTTACGCTTGGGCGGAAGCAAACAGTTATACAAAGAAAATGGCACCGCATTTGGCGACTTATCTGCCATCTTAATTGACAATATGCCCTTTTGGGCAGAGTTTAGTAGTACGCCTTGCAATAAAGTTTCTTTAATGAGTGATTGGGAATACAAAATGCAAGCCATTGTTGATGAAACCCGCTTTGAAAATGTAACGAGTCTTGCTGGTGTCCCTTCATGGATGTTAGTACTTTTAAACAATGTTTTAGAAACTACAGGAAAAGGTAATTTACACGAAGTCTGGCCCAATCTGGAAGTTTATTTTCATGGTGGTGTGAGCTTTACGCCTTATGTAGACCAATACCAAAGTATACTTCCAAAAAGTGGATTTAAATACTACGAAATTTACAATGCTTCGGAAGGCTTTTTTGCCATTCAGGATAAAAACGATTCTAACGAATTGTTACTCATGTTAGATTATGGTATTTTTTACGAGTTTATCCCAATGGATGTTTACGCAACTACGGAAGAAAAAGCCATTCCTTTAAGTGAAGTAGAACTCGGCAAAAACTACGCGATTATCATTACCACCAATGCTGGATTATGGCGCTATAAAGTTGGAGACACGGTTCGTTTCACCTCTTTAAGTCCTTATCGCATAAAAATCTCCGGAAGAACCAAACATCACATAAATGTTTTTGGTGAAGAGTTGATTATTGAAAATGCTGAAAATGCCTTGAAACAAGTGTGTAAAGATACCGAAGCCGAAATTGTAGACTTTACAGCTGCGCCTGTTTTTATGGAAGGCAAAGAAAAAGGTGCTCACGAATGGTTAATTGAATTTAAAAGACTTCCCAGAAATATCGAGCAGTTTAACGAACTGTTCGACGATGCTTTAAAAGCATTAAATTCTGATTATGAAGCCAAGCGTTTTAACAACATTACCCTTAACAAGCCAAAGATTAATGTGGCTCGTGAAAACCTATTTTACGACTGGCTAAAACAAAACAATAAATTAGGAGGTCAACATAAAGTGCCACGACTATCTAACACTCGAGATTATCTTGAAGAGTTACTAAAATTAAATGCCAGTTAGATTATACCAAAATTACCGACGAAAGGTTTTACACAAAGTCTTTAGTCGAGTATTTCATCTTATAATCTAAAAGAGGAAAAAGGGTTTTGCATAGATTGTTAATAAGTCTATATTTATTTAAAATTTGAAAACAAAACGTTACCAAAATATACCCTTATATTAATTAATATCCATAAAAAATAAAAAACCACGCTAATAGCGTGGTTTTTTTATGTGTAAAATTATGGAAGTCTTAAGAAACTGCTTTTAGTTTTTTTAAGGCTGTTTTTGATAATTTTTCTTCAGCGTACGCTTTAGTTACATTCAAGTTTTTTTCGTCGCTACTTGGCAATTCAAACATCGCATCTGTTAAAATCTCCTCGCATAACGAACGAAGTCCTCTGGCTCCTAACTTATACTCAATAGCTTTATCAACAATATACCCTAAAGCACCATCGGTAATCGTAAAATCAATATCATCCATCGAAAATAACTTCTGGTATTGTTTTATAATAGCATTTTTTGGCTCGGTTAAAATGGCTCTTAAGGTTTCAGCATCTAACGGATCCATATAAGTCAACACTGGTAAACGACCAATAATTTCGGGAATTAATCCAAAATCTTTTAAGTCTTTCGGAATAATGTACTGTAATAAATTATTTTGATCAATTACCTCATCAGACATAGATGCGCTATATCCAACCGCCTGCATATTTAAACGTTTAGAAATCACACGCTCAATACCATCGAATGCTCCACCGGCAATAAATAAGATATTTTCGGTATTTACTTCAATGAATTTTTGATCCGGGTGTTTACGTCCGCCTTTTGGTGGTACGTTAACCACGGTTCCTTCCAACAGTTTTAATAAAGCCTGTTGAACACCTTCACCAGATACATCACGTGTAATAGATGGGTTATCACTTTTACGAGCAATCTTATCGATTTCATCAATAAAAACAATACCTTTTTCAGCGCGCTCTAAATTATAATCGGCTGCCTGTAATAAACGTGTTAAGATACTTTCAACATCTTCACCAACATAACCAGCTTCAGTTAAAACAGTCGCATCAACAATAGCTAAAGGCACATTTAACATTCTGGCAATGGTTTTAGCCATTAAAGTTTTACCTGTACCTGTTTGCCCAACCATAACAATATTACTTTTTTGAATATCGATATCGTCATTTGTTGTTGGCTGTAATAAACGCTTGTAGTGGTTATATACCGCTACAGACATTACCTTTTTAGTTGTATTCTGACCAATAATATATTCGTCTAAAAACGCTTTAATTTGCTGCGGCTTACGTAATTTCAGCTCCGCAGATAAATCACTAGTATCACTCTGTTTAGATTCTTCTAAAACAATACCATGCGCTTGCTCGATGCATCTGTCACAGATGTGAGCATCTAACCCAGCAATTAATAAATTGGTTTCTGGCTTTTTTCTACCACAAAACGAACATTCTAATTCTTCTTTTGCCATTAATCTTACAATTTTCGGGAGAAAAACATTTTATAAATCCCTCTATAACAATTCTTTAAAATTACAATTTTTATTTTAGTTACGAACCAAAATCTCGTCAATCATACCGTATTCCTTAGCTTTATCAGCTTTCATCCAGTAATCACGATCACTATCAGCATACACTTTGTCGTAATCCTGACCTGAGTGCTTACTAATAATCTTGTAAAGTTCTTCTTTTAAAATCAAGATCTCACGAGCTGTAATTTCGATATCACTTGCCTGACCTTGAGCTCCTCCTAACGGTTGGTGAATCATAACGCGAGAGTGTGTTAATCCGCTACGTTTCCCTTTCGCTCCGGCACATAATAAAACCGCACCCATAGATGCTGCCATACCTGTACAAATAGTCGCTACATCTGGCTTGATAAACTGCATGGTATCATAAATACCTAAACCAGCGTAAACACTACCACCTGGAGAGTTGATGTATATTTGAATGTCTTTATTAGCATCGGTGCTTTCTAAAAACAATAATTGTGCTTGAATAATATTAGCTACCTGATCGTTAATTCCTGTTCCTAAGAAAATGATACGATCCATCATTAAACGTGAGAACACGTCGAAAATAGCGATGTTCATTTGGCGCTCTTCAATAATGTTTGGCGTTAAATTGGTTGGATACATACTGCTAATAATTTTATTGTAGTATGTACTGCTAATTCCTTGATCTTTTATCGCGAATTTTTCAAATTCTTTTGCGTAATCCATAGTGTACTTTGTTATTGAGGTTAAATCCTTAAGTTTTAAAATAATGATTAATTTACGACTTCAGAAAAGCCATATTTAATCAACAAATTAGGCTCTAGAATTAGTAAATTCTAGAGCCTAAATATACGCATTTATTCTTTATAAGATAAATGATTATTTATCTCCGTAAACTTCTTTAATGAAGTCTTCGTAACTTAATTCTTTAACTTCGATATTAGCTTTTTCTTTGTAAAGTGCTAATAATTTTTGAGAGATTAATTGCTCTGAAATACGACGCGCTTCATCTTGACTTCCTAATACACGAGCAGCAATATCATCTAACTCTTTATCTGAAGGATTCATTTGACCAAACTGAGCCATTTGAGCTTTAATCATATCTTTCGCATGATTTCTGATATCGTCCATAGTTACTTTGATATCGTTATCTACGATTAATTTGCTCTCGATTAACTGGTAACGGATTCCTTTTTCTGACTTCTCGTATTCTTCTTTAGCTTGATCGCTATCGATTGCTTGCTCTTCGTTAGAGGTTTGTTGAATCCATTTTTGTAAGAACTCAGCTGGTAAATCAAACTGTGTGTTTGCAACTAAATACTCTGTTACATCATTTAAAAGTTTTTGATCTGCTTGTTGAGCGAATTGCTTTTCAGCATCTTCTTTAATCTTTTCTTTTAATTCAGTTACAGATTTTACAACGTCTTTACCAAAAAGTTTATCAAATAATTCCTGATCTAACTCTGCTAACTCACGTGTGTTGATTTCTTCGATAGTAAATGTTACTTCGATATCTAAACCGTGAACCTCATCGTGACCTAATTTTAAAGCGTGCATTAATTCGTGCTCATCATCAAAAAGACCTTTAGTTTGTAACGTTACAACATCACCAACTTTAGCTCCAATGAATAATTTTTCAGTAGCATCTCCCGCAAATCTATCTAAAGTAAGGTTTACTTTATTTTCGATTTCACGCTCTTCGTTTCTGTAAACACCAGTAATTTCGCTATCTGCAGCAACCTCGTTTTGAGATACCAATTTACCGTATTGCTTTTGAATGTTAGCCACTTGCTCGTCTAACATCTTGTCGTCAGCGATAATGTTATATTGAACGATAGGTTCGTTGCTTGCTACGTTTACTTCAAATTCAGGAGCTAATCCTAATTCGAATTCAAAAGAAAATGTATCTGCATCCCAATCGATATTATCCTGAGTTTTTGGTAGTGGTTGTCCTAAAACATCTAACTTCTCTTCAGTTAAATATTTGTTTAAAGCGTCTTGTAATAATTTGTTTACTTCGTCAACTAATACAGCTTTACCATATTGCTTTTTAACCATTCCCATTGGCACGTGTCCTTTTCTAAATCCTGGAATGTTAGCTGTTTTACGGTAATCTGATAATATTTTCTCTACTTTATCGCTATAATCTTCTTTCGCGATATCTACTTTTACTACAGCATTTAATGCATCAACGTTTTCTCTTGTAATATTCATTTTTAAATGATATAAAGCCTTATCAGGCATTTAACAAAACAGGTTTTTGGTAAAACCTGAAATAATGTAACTAAAATCGGGTGGCAAAAATACAATATTTTTACCACCCGACAAAGTTTTTAATTGCTTGATTTTATGCGATTTCCTTTATTATTTTTATAAAGTGTCAAGTTATTCGTTTTTAACACATTTACTCTTATAAAATACAGAAATAGAAGACTATTTCTATTAAGATTTAATCTTCTTTTAAAACAGACTGAAGTATAGACTGTAAAATTGAAAGTAGTAAACTAAACAAGACAGCCCACCAAAAGCCATCTAAACTAAATCCAGAAACAAATTTTCCTGCCAGATAAATGATTAATCCATTAATAATTAGCAAGAATAACCCTAAGGTTAAAATGGTTGCCGGCAATGTAAATAATACCAAAAGCGGTTTCACAAATAAATTTAGCACCGCTAAAACAATAGCTACAATAATAGCCGTAACATAACTATCGATATGTACTCCTGATAAAATTTGCGATATGACCAATACCGCGATTGCATTAATTAAAAGTCTGATTATTGTTTTCATAATTAAAGAGTTAGTTATGAAATATACGAATTATATGAGAACTAAAAACTATCTAATTACCTCTAATCGCTAAACCAATTGGTAATGAATAAGGGACTGTAACTGGTTTACCTCTTACCATTCCAGGTTTCATTCTTGGTAAAAGAGAAACAACTCTTATCGCCTCAGCTTCTAGCCCCCTATGTTTTGCTTTGGCTCGTATATTAATAACGTTACCGGTTTTGTCTATTTTAAACATGACGTATATTTTTTGTACCCCATTCAAGCCAATATCCTTTATAAAAGAAGTATTGTATTTTTGAGAAACAAAGGCAGTTACATTTTCAGACATACATCTTTTCTTCCCATTATTTGCAAGTGAATTTTCACATCCGGGATAAACAGGAACTCTTTGAAAAACTCCATCAGGCACTTCAACTTCCTCAAGATTACCAGCCCCTGATGCTTTCTTATATACTCCTTTTTTATATTTTAACACCCCAAAAAGATGTCCATTAGAATCAAAATGTTTTTCCTCTCCTTCCTTTTTGTCTAGCTCAAAATTACCTGAAATTTTAACGCTTCCAATTTTATCATACTGCCTATATTCTCCCTGCTTATATCCGTTAACATAACCAACTTCCTATTCTAACTCTCCTGTTTCATAAAACTGTTTCCAAAGTCCATTAAGTTCGTAATTATCATAATGACTTTCAACTTTTAAAATTCCGTTTTTATAATATTCTTTATAATCTCCAGACCAAACAAATCTTCCCTTATTATTTGTCTCCTTAATTTCTACGGAATAAAACAAGATCCCATTTTCATCATATTCATAAGTTATTAATCTGCCTTCTACGTCATTTTTTGTTTCTTTTAGAATAACACCTTCTTTAGAATATTCTCGTTTCATGCCCGTAAACTTTCCGTTATTATCATTCACGTAAACTTCTAAAAGTTGCCCATTGTCGTAATAGGTTTTCCAGACTTTAATTTTTTTATCATTCTTATAAAAGCCTTCTTGTTTTAATTGACCATTCTCATAATATTCTTTATATGGGCCATCTGGATGATTTGTTTGTGCCTTTGCTAATAATGTTAAGCAAGCAAAAGTCAACATGAGTAAGTATTTCATTGTAAATTTTTAATTTATCAACAAATAAATATAAGATTTTTCTTCAATCGTAAACTTGAAATAACAAAAAAGGCTTCCAAACACTTTACAAGCATTAAGAAGCCTTGAATATGTTGATTTAGAAATTACCTTAATTCACAAAAGTCATAACGGCATCGAAAAAATCAGTAGGGTTTTCGGCATGCAACCAGTGACCAGCATTGGCAATGGTTACAATATCGGCTTTTGGAAAATGACGCTTGATAATTGGTTCATCATCGACACCTATATATTCAGAGCGATCGCCACGTAAAAACAAGGTATCACCATCAAAGGTTGCATAACTTGGTAAGGGCTCGCCAACTTCGGCCACTTCTTCTTTAAGAACGTCAATATTCATACGAAGCGCCAATAGGCCTTTTTCTTTCCAATATAAGTTTTTTAATAAAAACTGACGTGTTCCCATATCGGAAACATATTCGGCTAAAACCTTATCAGCCTGACCGCGACTTTTTACCTCATCAAAATTTAAAGCACTTAATCCGTTTAAAATAGCATCGTGATGTACTGGATAAAAACGAGGCGAAATATCGGCAACAATTAATTTAGAAACCATCTCCGGATATTTGGTTGCAAACAACATCGCAGTTTTTCCACCCATGGAATGCCCTAATAAAACGATTTGCTCTAAACCATGAATTTCACAATACTGCTTTAAATCTTCGACCAAAACTTCATAGCTAAAATCTTCATGATGAAAACTATGTCCGTGATTACGCTGGTCGACCATATGCACCTGAAACCCTTGATCAGCAAACTGCATACCCAATGTTTTCCAGTTATCGCCCATACCTAAAAACCCGTGAAGAATAACAAATGGCCTCCCTTCACCCACTATATTTGAATGTAATACCATGCTTGTTTATTTTTTCAGCTTTCGTAAATACATTTGAATCACGTTTTCCACTCCTAAATATAAACTCTCAGCAACTAAAGCATGCCCGATAGACACCTCTAAAAGGCCAGGAATGTTATCACTAAAAAATTTAATATTATCTAAAGACAAATCGTGTCCTGCATTAACGCCTAGACCTAGCTTATTTGCCAATATGGCACAGTCTGCATAAGGTTTAATGGCACTCTCATTCCCTAAACCATATTGGTGAGCAAATGCTTCAGTATACAACTCAATGCGATCGGTCCCGGTTTCTTTTGCACCTTCAATTTGTTCTAAAACCGGATCAACAAAAATAGAAGTACGAATACCATTCTGTTGAAATTCCTTAATCACATCAATTAAAAAACCTTTATGTTTAATAGTATCCCAACCTGCATTACTGGTAATGGCATCTTCGGCATCTGGCACTAAAGTCACCTGAGTTGGCTTCACTTCCAACACCAAATCAATAAACGATTGTATCGGGTTTCCTTCAATATTATATTCAGTATAAACTACAGGTTTTAAATCGCGCGCATCCTGGTAACGAATATGGCGTTCGTCTGGTCTTGGATGTATGGTAACACCTTCGGCTCCAAACTCCTGAACATCTTTTGCAAATTGCACCACATTAGGCAAATCGCCACCTCTGGAGTTTCTTAACGTTGCGATCTTATTTATATTTACACTAAGCTTTGTCATGTATTGCTGTTTTAAAAGACAAAAATACAAAGTAGAACAGGCTTATGTACTTTTTTTTTGATTAATTTGCATAGGATAAACGTAAGATAATGAAATACCCATGATGAAACTTAAGTCGCATTACGGCGAGTTAATTCGGGTATTCCATGTGTCCATAAAAAACAACAAAGTATAACACATGAAATTATCACAATACATAATTAACGATGTAAAACCACTAAATTACAATAGTAAAATTAGTGAGTTACAGAAAGTGTTTAACCAATTAACATGGTCTCACCTTCCTATTCAAGATGATAACAATACGTATTTAGGCTGTTTTTCTGAAACCGATGCGCATTGTGTTGAAAGCGATAAATCCGTTAACGATTATCGATACACTCTAGAAGATTTCTATGTTCGCGACACTACACTTTGGTTAGATGTTTTAGAAGCCTTTGCAGTGAATTCTACCAATATTATGCCTGTTTTAGGTGCCGATAACAGATATTTAGGTTATTATGAATTAAATGATGTTATTAGTTTATTTAATGAATCGCCTTTTTTCTCTGAAGCCGGTGGCGTTGTCGTGGTTGAAAAAGGCATTAACGATTATTCATTTAGTGAAATCAGCCAGATTGTTGAATCGAATAACGGCCGACTTTTAGGTGCTTTTGTTTCTAAAATGAATTCCGATTTAATTCAAATCACCCTAAAAATAAGTACCGGAGGAATCAGTGATATTATACAAACCTTTAGAAGATACAGCTACAATGTCATTTCTGGCCATGATGAAGACCGTTATTTAGAAAGCCTGAAAGAACGATCAGATTACCTGAATAAATACCTTAATATTTAACTTTTAAATATTAGCCGCTTTTTAAACGCTGCTTCTATTTAATTCAATTAAAAAAGACACCTATGAAAGTTGCTGTTTTTGGACGCTTTTACAACGAAACGACAACAACTTCGGTTGAACGCTTATTTGCCTATTTACTAGAAAAAGATGCCGATGCTTACATCGAAACCGAATTTTTCAACCTTATAAAAGAAAATTCTCCTCATATAGACGAGTACCGATCGTTTAAAACTTTCGACAAACTAGATAAGTCTTTCGACTTTCTGGTAAGTATTGGTGGTGATGGTACCATTTTACGGGCCATCATTTTTGTTAAGGATATGGATATTCCAATTATCGGCATCAATACCGGGCGTTTAGGATTTTTAGCAACCATACAGGTCGATCAGATCGAAAGCGCTATTCAAAATATTATTGACGGTAAATACAAAATATCGGAACGCAGTTTATTATCGGTAGAAACCTCTCCAGAAAACAAAGAAATAAGTGCGCTTAATTTCGCATTAAACGAGGTTGCTATAAGCCGAAAAAACACCACCTCCATGATTACCGTTGAAACCCATTTAGATGGTGAATACCTAACGTCATACTGGAGTGACGGATTAATTATCTCTACACCAACGGGGTCTACCGGTTATTCTCTTAGTTGTGGTGGTCCGGTAATCACGCCAAGCAACAACAGCTTTGTGTTGGCACCAATTGCTCCGCACAACCTAAGTGCACGCCCTTTAATTATTCCTGACTCTACCGAAATTCAGTTAAAAGTGGCCGGTCGCGAAGACAGCCATTTAATATCATTAGATTCCAGAATTGCCACTTTAGAGAACGGAACTATGATAACCATTAAAAAAGCCGACTTCACCATTAAAATGATTGATCTTTTAAATGAAAGCTTTTTAACTACACTGCGAAAAAAATTACTTTGGGGCGAAGACAAGCGCAATTAGACAATATTTTTACAGAAATGTTGTTTTAGACTAATACAATTTATAGCAAATTGTTATTGGCTAATCATATTTATTATATTTGCAATCTTTCGAACATTTATGAGGTATTTAACCGTATTGATAATAAGCATTTTAAGCATTCAAGTTAGTTATGCTCAAATTCACGAAATAGGAGTTTATTTAGGAGGCAGTAATTTTATTGGCGATGTCGGAGCGACCAATTACATCTCTCCTAATCAATTGGCAATAGGTGGAATTTATAAATGGAACCGCAGTAAACGCCACTCTTATCGTGCTTCTGTTATCTTTAGTGATTTAGAAGGCTTAGACTCAAAATCTGATGACCCGAGGCGTCAGCAACGTGGTTACGAATTCTCTAACGGCATCCTAGAAATTGCTGCCGGAATGGAATTTACCTTCATGGATTTCGATTTACACACAGGACGTAAACTAACCACACCGTATTTATTTACCGGGTTAAGTTTAACAAACTATGATGATACTTACTTTGTTAACGGTGAACAAACCGACGAAGGCAGTTCGAGTTGGACCGTCGGAATACCGATGGCACTGGGTGTAAAAACAACGTTTATTAACGGATTAATATTAGCTGTAGAAGTTGGAGCGCGCTACACCTTTACAGATGGTCTTGATGGCAGTACACCTGCCGATAGCAATCTGCAACCCTACAGATTTGGAAATATAAATAACAATGACTGGTATGTATTCTCTGGTGTGACACTAACCTATACCTTTGGAGAAAAGCCTTGTTATTGTACAAATTAAAATGAATTTAAGAGAAAGCATACAACCTAACAAACTACCCAAACACATTGCTATTATTATGGATGGCAATGGTCGTTGGGCTAAACAAAAAGGCATGATACGTGCCTTTGGTCATGAAAATGGAACAAAAGCTGTAAAAGAAGCCGTTGAATGCTGTGCAGAACTGGGTGTTGAAAACCTAACCCTTTACGCCTTTTCTACAGAAAACTGGAATCGCCCTAAATTAGAAGTCGATACTTTAATGAAATTACTTGTTAATTCATTAAAAAAAGAAATAAAAACACTTCAGGAAAATAACATAAAACTCTCAGCTATTGGCTGCTTAAACAACTTACCCAAAAAAGTGTATGCCGAGCTTCAGGAGGTCATAGAACAGACAAAAAGTAACAGCAGAATGACTTTAACGCTGGCTTTAAGCTATGGTTCGCGCGAAGAATTACTAAATACTGTTAAAGAGATTAGTATTAAAGTTAAAAATAACATAATTTCGCCGGAAAAGATTGATGAATCAATTATAAATGAGCATCTTTACACGCATGGTTTACCAGATGTAGACTTGCTTATTAGAACCAGTGGAGAGCAACGCATAAGCAACTTTTTACTTTGGCAAATCGCATATGCCGAATTGTATTTTACTAGCGTTTTATGGCCGGATTTTACAAAGGAGCATTTGTATGAAGCTATTATAGAATATCAAAAAAGAGAACGACGATTTGGGAAAACAAGTGAACAACTTAGCTAATAAACTACCTTTGACAAATTATATTAAACACTGCTTCGCAATATTACTTTTTGCATGTAGCCTTACCATTCAAGCACAAGAAATACCTTATAATCAAGGTCGAGAATATACACTGGGAGATATAACCGTACTGGGAAACACCGCGTTTGAAGAACAAACCATAATTACCTATTCCGGATTAAGAAAAGGACAGGAAATTACCATTCCTGGTGAAGATATTAGTGCTGCCATTAAAAAACTTTGGAACTCAAAACTATTCAGCGATATTGAAATTTACATCACCAAAGTTGAAGGTGATACAGCGTTCCTTGAAATCAGATTATCTGACCTTCCACAACTTAACGAATTAAAAGTTAACGGCGTTAAAAAAGGTAAGGTTGAAGGTATTATAAAAGACAATAAACTTAATAAAGGGGTTAAGGTTACAGAAAACTTAATAACAACAACTAAAAACTACTTAACCAGCAAGTATAAAAAAGAAGGGTTTTTAAACACTAAAGTTTATATAGATACCAAAGAAGTAAAAGACTCTTTACCTACGGCCAGAGTTAATATGCTTGTTAACATTGATAAAGGTGAAAAAGTAAAAATCGATCATATCGTGTTTAACGGAAATGAAGTTTTAACCGACAAAACACTTCGTAAAAGCATGAAAAACACGAAACAAAAAAACCCGATTCGTGTTCTAAAACGTTCAAAGTATATTGAGGCCGATTATAAAGAAGATCTTGTAAGCCTTGTTGACAAATACAAAGAAAATGGTTATCGTGATGCCCGCGTACTTTCAGACAGTATTTCTATTAACAGCGATAAAACCATTTCATTAAACATTAATGTTGAAGAAGGCGAAAAATATACGTTTGGAGACATCACTTTTATTGGTAATACCGTATACTCTAACGACCTATTAAATCGCGTTTTACGTATTAGAAAAGGAGACACCTATAATGGGGTATTACTTCAAAAGCGCATTGCTGATGATTCTAAACCAGATGGTGACGACATCACCAACTTATACCAAAACAACGGTTATTTATTCTCACAAATCAACCCGGTTGAAGTAAGTGCCGATAACAATGTAATCGATATGGAAGTAAGAATTACCGAAGGTAAACCAGCTTACTTTAACAGTGTATCGGTTGTTGGAAACGACAAAACAAACGACCACGTTATCTATCGTGAAATTCGTACCCGTCCGGGACAATTATACAGTAAAGCGAATGTGGTTCGTACCGTTCGTGAGCTTGGTCAGTTAGGATTCTTTGATGCTCAGGAAATCTCTCCTGACTTTAAAAATGCTAATCCTAATGAAGGAACCATCGATATGGAATACTCTGTAAAAGAAACCGGATCGAGCCAGATTGAGCTTCAAGGTGGTTACGGTGGTGGAGGTTTCATCGGAACCTTAGGATTATCGTTTAACAACTTTGCAATTAAAGATATCTTCAAGAAAGATGCTTATAAGCCAATCCCAATGGGAGATGGTCAAAAATTAGCATTACGTTTACAAGCCAGTCGTTTTTATCAAACCTATAGTTTTTCGTTCTCTGAACCTTGGATGGGAGGAAAACGTCCGGTACAGTTTTCATCATCGTTATCACATACAAAACAGTTCTTATACGACTATCAAACAGGTAATGCCGATAAATCTAGAAGTTTCAATATTACAGGTATTACTTTTGGTTTAGCAAAACGTTTACAGGTTCCTGATGATTACTTTACATTGTCTCAGGCTATCAGTTACCAACGTTACGACTTAAACAACTATAACACCGGATTATTTACATTCGGTGATGGTTTCTCAAACAACTTATCATATACTGTTGGTTTAAGCAGAAACAACACAAGTGTAGACCCTATTTATCCAACAGGAGGTTCTAACTTTGCAGTTACCGCAAAATTATCATTCCCATACTCTTTAGTAAATGGTGTAGACTATTCGGCACTTAAAGCGGAAAGAGATGATAATGTAGCTGTCTTAACAGACTCTAACTCTACTGAAACTGAATTATCTGATGCTAACACTAGAATTTCTGAAATCGACCAAGAACGTTACAACTGGTTAGAATTTTATAAAGTAAAATTCAAGGCAGACTGGTACACACAAATCTTTAAAGATTTAGTATTAAAGCCTAGTGTAGAATTTGGTTTCTTAGGTGCTTATAACCAAGACCGTGGGGTAATTCCTTTTGAAAGATTCTTCCTTGGAGGTGACGGTTTAGGAAGTTACAGTTTAGATGGTAGAGAAGCTATCGCATTACGTGGTTACCCTAACCAATCGTTATCTACAAACGATGGTGGTACCATTTACAATAAATTCTCTTTAGAGTTACGTTATCCAATTACATTAAAAGCTTCGGCTAAAATTTACGGATTAACATTCCTTGAAGCAGGTGCTTCATATAACGAATTTAAAGATTATAATCCTTTCGACCTACAACGTTCTGCAGGTCTTGGACTTAGAATCTTTATGCCTGCTTTCGGATTATTAGGTATCGATTTCGGTCACGGATTCGACCCAATTCCAGGAGAAGCGACTAAGAGTGGATGGCAAACGCACTTTATCATTGGACAACAATTTTAATTTTGGCACGATATTTTCTAATAACATTATAAGTATTTGCAGAAGAATTGAAATTTTTGAAATTAAATTTCGTTTATTTTAAAATGAGCATTCTAAAATTTTTCATACCGAGGAAAATGTTTATTTTGCGTCAACCATTTGATCACTTGAATAACGAACTTTAACCAATAAAAAAATCAGTTCTAATCGTGGCAGAAACAAAAATATCATCTGTCTTTTTAGAATTTATAACCAATAAATTAAAAAACTTAACAGATGAAAAATAACGTTCTTTTTTTACTGATACTAGTTTTTACATTAAGCTTTGCTTCTCATGCACAACGCGGGGTTAGAATAGCATATATAGACACAGAGTACATATTAGAAAACGTTCCGGAATACCAAGAGGCTACATCTCAACTTAACGATAAAGCCAACAAATGGAAATCTGAAATCGACACTAAACTAAGTGCTGTCGAACAAAAACGAAAAGACCTGAGTAACGAAAAAGCTCTTTTAACCAAAGAGCTTATCGAAGAACGTGAAGAAGATATTGCTTTTGAAGAGCAGGAAATACTAGATTATCAACAAAAGCGTTTTGGCCCTAACGGCGATTTGTTCATTCAAAAACGTCAATTGATGCAACCTATTCAAGACCAAATTTTCGCAGCTGTTCAGGATATTGCAACAAGCAGAAAATACGATTTCATCTTTGATAAATCCTCTGAAGCTACTATGTTATATTCTGCGAAACAATTCGATTTAAGCGAACAGATTATAAGAAGTATTAGTAGAACAGCAAAACGTACACAGGCCCAGTCTAAAGCTGAAAAACGTGCTGCCGAAGATGAAGAATTAGTTCCTGAAATTAATGAAGAATTAGAAGCTCGAGAAAAAGCATTACAGGAAAAACAAGCCGCAAGAGAAAGTGCTGTTGAATTGCGCAGACAAGAAATTTTAGCGGAGCGTGAGGCCAAACAAAAAGAAGCCGAAGAACGTCGCCAGCAAATACTTGCAGAACGCGAAGCTGCAAAACAAGCCAAATTAGATGCCAGAAAACAAAGCACTGAAAAAACCGAAGATGCAGCTTCTGATGCCAAAACAAGCACAGATGCCAAAGCTGCGGAAAGCACAGGTGAAGTAAAAACTCAGGCTCAGCTTATAGAAGAGAACAGACAGAAAAAATTAGCCGAACGCGAGGCCAGAAAAAAAGAATTAGAAGAAAAAAGACAAAAAATATTAGAAGAAAGACAACGCGAGAGAGATAGTATCAACAACAATAATTAATTAAACAATTTAAAACACACACTTAATACTTTTTTAAAAATGAAACAATTAAAGAACCTTTTATTAGCAACTGTACTATGTGTTGCATCTGTAACTTTATCAAATGCACAAAGTAAAGTAGCTCATATTAACACTCAGGAGTTAATTCAGGCAATGCCGGAGATGAAAGCTGCACAAACTCAACTTGAGACTTTAAGCAAAACATATCAAACCGATATGCAAGCTTCAATTACAGAATACCAAAATACAGCAAAACAATACGACGCAGAAGCTGCAACTAAAACAGAAGAAGAAAACGCAAAGAGAATGCAGGAATTACAAGAAAAGCAAATGCGTATTCAACAATTCCAGTCTGATGCTCAAAAAGATTTACAAAAGAAAGAAATGGACTTATTAAAACCTATTACTGAAAAAGCTAGAACTGCGATCTTAAAAGTAGCAAGAGCTCAAGGTTTTGATTACGTTTTAGATTCTGCTCAAGGTGTAACAATCTTAGCTGATGGTAAAGACTTATTAAACGATGTAAAGAAAGAATTAGGTATCTAATCATCTTTATTTAGAAATTTAATTAAAAGCTGCTTTTCACAAAGCAGCTTTTTTTATTTTTGTTACTATGAGCAAACAACCTATTGGCATTTTCGATTCTGGTGTTGGAGGCACCTCAATCTGGAAAGAAATACACGCCCTTTTACCTTACGAAAACACCATCTACCTTGCCGATAGTGCCAATGCCCCTTATGGCTTAAAGGGCAAAGACAAAATTATTGAATTAAGTATCAAAAACACCGAATATTTAATTAGCCAGGGGTGTAAACTTATTGTTGTGGCATGCAATACAGCAACCACGAATGCCATAAGTATTTTAAGAGCTAACTATGATATTCCATTTATTGGTATTGAACCGGCCATTAAACCAGCTGCTTTGCAAACCAAAACAAACAGTGTAGGGATTTTAGCAACTAAAGGTACTTTAAGTAGCGAACTCTTCTCTAAAACGTCTGGCCTTTTTGCCAGTAATATTAAAGTTATCGAACAGGTTGGTGAAGGTATTGTTGAACTAATTGAAGCTGGACAAGTGTATTCTGAAGACATGCGCCAATTGTTAACAAAGCATCTACAACCTATGATTGATGCCAACATTGATTATCTGGTTTTAGGTTGTACGCATTACCCCTATTTAATGTCTTTACTTTTAGAATTACTTCCAAAGCAAGTGAAAATTATAGATTCTGGTGCTGCTGTAGCGAAACAAACCAAAGCCGTTTTAGAAAATCATGGCCTTCTAAACATGCAAACCGACAAACCAGAAAACACCTTTTTCACCAATGGAAATCCTGATGTTATGGCAAGCTTATTAGATGATAAATTTGAAGTGAGTTATCTAAACTTTTAACTTTTGCATTAGCGATTGAAGCATTTATTGGAGCTCTGCCAATTTTATATTGATAAGCGACAGCTGAAATATTTATATTCATGAGCTCATTAATTTAAAATAGAGTCTCACGAATAAAACGCGACCCGAAGGGTAATGCCCTAATCTTCTTTAAACCAACTGGAATACTTTACGTAGTTATTAGCAATACGATCGATTTGTCCCGAAATGAGCTCCTGACTGATATCCTTGATTTTCTTTGCTGGAACACCGGCATAAATACTTCCGGATTCTACATGTGTATTTTGAGTTAACACCGCACCTGCTGCTATAATACTATTACTTTCAATCACACAATCGTCCATTACAATGCTCCCCATACCTATTAACACATTATCGTGAATGGTACAACCATGAACCAAGGCATTATGTCCGATAGAAACATTATTTCCAATGTTTGTTGGTGCGGTTTGATACGTGGCATGAATAACAGCACCATCCTGCACATTCACCTTATTCCCCATTTTTATATAATGCACATCCCCACGAATTACAGCATTAAACCATACGCTACATTCCTCACCCATCGTTACATCTCCAACTATAGTCGCATTTTCAGCTATATAACAATCCTCGGGAATTTGAGGCGATTTTCCATTTACAGGTTTTATTAAAGGCATATTGAATTTTGAAAAATTTAATTTACGGCAGGACAATTACAATCATAACGCTGACGACGACACCCAAAGTTATATCCTAAAGTAAATTGATGAAACCCACCGTTGGTATATACGACAGAATTACTTTGATACGTATACGTATAAGCAAACATAAACTTATTGTAATTGATTCCTAAAATAGGCGTGAATTGATTTAAACGTTGACTCTTAACATCAGTTCCCGAGTTGGTATACTCGGCACCATCGAAACTGTTTCTATACGACAAACCTCCCCAAATGGTTCCGAAATCCATCGATTTATAAGCTTTAGCATTAATATCTATTGCTGCCTCCTTAGTCGCCTCACGATACTGAAACATTACAGAAGGTTCAAAACTCCATTCGCTACCGTATTTACTATATACATATCCTGTAGTTAGTAAATAACGTCTTAAATTACTTGTAATATTGATATCTCGGTTTATTCCTGAATTATTTAAAACATTCTTTACCGTTCCATGTAAATAAAAATCTAAAAACTGATACGAAAATCCGAAGTCCATATTAAAATTGGTTTCGTTTTGTACCGTTCCATCAATGATAGGATCTGGACCATCAAATAAAAATGAGGTTTCGTCTAAGCGATACTGAATAACCCCAGCACTTAAACCAAACGATAACATATTTAAATCGACTTCACTTCTAGAAAACATTAAATGATGCGCATAGGTTGCGTAAGCACCGTTCTGCGAATGATACCCGTTCTTATCTTTAAATAGAATTCCACCTATTGCTGAAGACGATTCTCCAATTCTACTATTAACACTTAAAGTCATTAATCGTGGTGCGTCTTCATGTCCAAACCACTGTTGACGTCCTGTTAACCTAACCTTGGCACAATTAGCAGCCCCAGCCATCGACGGGTGAATTAAATAATAATTGTCGGTAAGATAATCGGTATATATAGGTAAACCTTCTTGAGAAAATGCGACTTGAACAAACAACACACTAATGGTTGCGATTAAAAAGCTTTTTAATTTCATATTAAGTTTACACTATAAATTGAATTGTTTTGAGGTTACCTTTATGTCACAAAACTCGTCTTTTAACCGGTTCAATAAGAGGCAACAAAACTCAAATATATGGATAACTAAAGTTTTCTTTTAGTATTTTTGTAAAAAATTAGCTAAAATGAAAACATACAAAGTTTCGGTAAGAGAAACAACCAATAATACGATAGTAAAATTCGAACTAAACGAATTTATTACACAACATCAAAGTTTTGAATTTAACAATATTGATGAGGCTAAATCTTCTCCGTTAGCACAACAATTATTCTATTTACCATTTGTGAAAAAAGTATACATCTCAGGAAACTTTATTGCTGTAGAGCGGTACAGTATTGTAGAGTGGAGTGATGTCCAGGATGAAATGGCAGAACAAATTGAATCATATTTAAATGATGGCGGAATTGTAATTGAAACAACAGCAGAATCTAAAAAAGTTCCTGTTACCGTTTATGCTGAAAGCACACCAAACCCATCGGTTATGAAATTTGTCGCTAACAAGAAAATCGTAACAGCTTTATTTGAATTCACGTCTATCGACGAGGCCAAACTATCACCTCTTGCAACCGAGTTATTCCATTTCCCTTTTGTTAAAAGTGTATTTATTGAAGAAAACTACGTATCTATTACAAAATACGACGTTGCCGAATGGCAAGACATCACTATAGAATTACGTGAGTTTATTAAGAACTATATTGAAAATGGAAAAGAAGTTGTAGTTGCCGGTGCTGCAGAACAGTTACAGAAATCTACAGAACAATTAGACTCTAATTTTGATGCTTTAGATGACACTTCGAAACAAATTATAAACATTCTGGAGGAATACGTTAAACCAGCTGTAGCTAGTGATGGAGGAAACATTCAATTCATCTCTTACGATGAAAACACTAAAAATGTTAGCGTTCTTTTACAAGGCGCTTGTAGCGGATGTCCATCGTCTACATTCACTCTTAAAAGTGGTATTGAAAATATGCTGAAAGAAATGCTACAAGGAAAAGTTAACACAGTTGAAGCTATCAACGGTTAATACAATTTCCACACAAAATACCCTCAAGCGCTCATAATTAAATGAGCGCTTTTTTTATGACTTAAACCGTCTGCTATTGCATTTGATATAATTAGTATCCAAAAGCAATAAAAGCGTCGTGTAAAGCCTTTAAAATAACTCTCCGGTAAAATGTATACTAAACAAAAAAGCCTTTATCGATAATGATAAAGGCTTTTGATATTTGAAATTTTGTGACCAGGCTGGGGTTCGAACCCAGGACCCTAACATTAAAAGTGTTATGCTCTACCAGCTGAGCTACCTAGTCTTTCATGGCTCATGTCTCTGTCATTACACAAGGCATATAATAAAAAATCCTCAGTCTATTCTATAAGACTGAGGATCAAAAAAGGCAACGACCTACTCTCCCACAAATGGCAGTACCATCGGCGCTAACGGGCTTAACTTCTCTGTTCGGAATGGTAAGAGGTGAGCCCCGTCGCTATAATCACCTTAAATTTTAGGTTGTTG
>NZ_JANIAC010000003.1 GCF_024723255.1 Aestuariibaculum sp. M13 | reverse complement strand
TTAAGATGTCTCGTTCTAACTCGGCTTCTTTTAATGCCTTTTTCAATCGAGATATCTCTTTTTCTTCATCGGTCATTTTAGGATTACCACGGCCAGGGAAACTGTTGTTACCGTAATCTTTTAACTCTCTACGCCAACGGTAAAGTACTGATGGAAATATATCCAAGTCTTCACATACTTGTTTTACATTGCCTTTGGCATAACTTAACTCGACTGCTTTCTGTTTAAATTCTAAGGTGTAATGTTTAGATTTTCTTCTCATAATTGCTAAGATAAAAACTAACTAACATTTTCTCTCATCTTTATGTCCAGTCTAATATAGGAAGTCCAATATTCTATAGTCCCATAGAAAAAAATCCAGATTCAGATTCAGATTCAGTTTCATTATCAAGTAGGTTTATAAAATCAAAACATAACAAACCATATTTTACTTAAACTTTTCTATGCGATATAAGTACCTCGAATTACGCATTCATTTGATTTAATATTTCCTTCATCATATCTAAACTGATGATTTGATATCAGCTTAAGCAACATTAGTTGTGTTTTTTCATAACAATTCCCCCTAAAACCTCATAAAAAAAACACAACAAGTAGTTCCGATTTCACTTAGCTATCTATTAACCTTAATTCGTATGGTTTCTGCTTCAATAAAATACAATAAGGGTATCTACTTTTCTAAAAACTCAGGATAAAACCTCCCCCAATGCAACAAAAGAGTTCAGACTAAATTCAAAAGTTTAAATATAAAATTTGCATTTATTACAGGAGGAATTGAACCTAATATACGTAACCTAATTATTACAAAATGTAACCCAAATGTTATTCTAATGTAACCAAGTTGTAATCACAAAAAATCCCCAGTAATAATTTCCATTTCTAATTTAGTATCAAGATAAAAAAGTAAAACACTAATTATCAACACCTCAATGTAAATCTTAAACCATTCTACAAACAACAATTGACGAAATATTTTTCATATAGCAACTAAGACAAACCTTTTTGAATAAATAATATACAACTAACTAAAAATTAAACACAATTTATTAATCTTAAATCAAAAGAAATGAAAAACAAATGGATTTCACTTTTTTCACTTATTCTTTGCTTCGGATGTGACCGTACCGACGAAGCTAATGTGGAGCAACAATTACAAGAAACTTTCTCTGAAAATTTTCAGTTAACCACCTCAGCGAACTTTAATTTAGTTTGGCAGGATGACTTTGATGGCACTACATTGGACACAACTAAATGGAGCCGAATTCCTCAAGGAACCGTTGACTGGAATAATACAATGACTACTGACGATCAAGTTTATGATTTATCAGACGGATACTTACATTTAAAAGGTATTGTAAATCCTGATACGCAATCCGACCCACGAGCCTATCTCACTGGTGGTGTATGGACAAGAAATAAATATAATTTCACATATGGTAAAGTTGAAGTTCGCGCAAAATTTGATTCTGCACAAGGATGTTGGCCGGCCATATGGCTCCTAGGTAGCACAAATGAATATGGCGGATGGCCTGACTTTGGTGAAATAGACCTTATGGAGCATTTAAATTTCGATGGCTATATTTACTCTACGATTCATGCTAATACTAAAAGTAACCCTAGTAGTAAAACATCAAGTGTTAACACTTCAAATTTTAATGTTTATGGTGTAGAGTGGTATCCTGAAAGAATTGTTTTCACAATTAATGGAGTAACTACCTTTACATATTATAAAGCCGCCGGTGCTGATTGGCGTCAATGGCCCTTTGACAGAGACTTTCATTTAATTCTTTCTCAGCAACTTGGAGGCAGCTGGGTAGGAGGTGTCAATTCAAGCCATTTACCAGTAGATTATGTTATCGATTTTGTCAAGTATTTTGAATATATTCCTAACCCTACTCCCCCGTTAGGAGATAACAAGTATATTAAAATACAAATGAATGGTAATACTTCAAATTCATGGAATCACTTAACCGAAGTTACTTTGGTAAATGATGGTAAGGAATATGTACTTCCGTCCGGCCATAACGCTCCAGGCGTTTTAGGAGATGGGGCTGGTGTCGAAGGATCAAACACAGGATTCTACGGTTTAGATTCAAGTGGGCTTCTGACAATTAATTTAGGGCAAGGTTATGAATTTGACGCCGTGAAATTAGGAGTGTATAACGGGGATAGTCGAGTATACCAAAATGTTGAAGTTTCATTGTCTGAGGATGGAATTACATTTGGCCCAACTAACATAAAAGACATTCAAAACTCTGAACTTTTTATATTGCCTGAGGCCTATCAATATATTAAAATACAGATGAATGGAAGTAACGCAAACTCCTGGAGTCATTTGACTGAAGTAACATTAATTAACAACGGTACTGAGTTTACAATGCCTTCAGGACATGACACTTCATCCTTATTAGGTGATGGTGCTGGGGTTAATGGTAGCAGTACAGGTTATTATGGATTAGATTCCAGTGGACTGTTAATAATAGATCTTGGACAGGAGGTCAATTTTAAAGCTGTAAAATTAGGCGTATACAATGGAAGTATTAGAACCTACAATGATGTTGAAGTATCCTTCTCTAAAGATGGTGTAGTTTATGGTCCAAAAGAAATTCATGATATACAAAATTATCAAGTATTTTTCTAACCGCAGGATAATTAAATTATAAATAAAAAATCGATAGCTAATTTGTTATACTTTAAATAAATCACTTAGGACTTGAAGTCCATAGATTTGTTAAACGAGGGACTTTAGTCCCTCGTTTTTTTACTCTAATATGAAATTAGAGTTATCTGAATCGGGCTTTATATGATGCTCCAAATATTAATTTACCATTTCATCGGTTATATTACCTGTACTCCAAACTTCATATCCTGTTGCCCAAGAATGTCTTCCCCAATATATTTTGCCCAATTGTGGAAATTCCTGTTGCACTTTCTTGAATTTCTACCCTTCAGCTGTTTTAACAAAAAACTAATACTTTACTTGGGGGAATATTCTATATGAAGATTAACAAAGTCTGCACTTAAAACCCCTTTTAATATTGCTAATTCTTCTGTCTCACAAATCTGAATCAGTAAGTCTAGACAACGAAACTAAATTTCTCCTTTCAATACTTTATATTTATACTTGGTTCACCAAACTATATGACAACTCAAACCACTAACTATATAAGATCCTTTTCGCAGATATTCTGACATCTTATAAAGATATAATTTTTATATCATGAAATTGCAGGGTTTCAGCCCCTATGTGAAACCAATAAAACAACAGAGAAATAATCTATTAATTTCTTTTTATTTATATACATCTTTAATTTCTATTATAATTAAATAAACTGAAGACACTTTAAGTTGCCTAATTTGATAATGAACAATTAAATAATAAAAAAGCCTAATGTAAGCTTAATCTTATATTTAAATTTTTCTTATAATTTTCAACTAATACCGAAGTATCTTATTAATTTCCTCTGTAAGTCGAGTATCCAAATGGCGTCAGAGTAATTGGGACGTGATAATGCTTGTTATCTTCTATTTTAAATACCACTTCTATATATGGATAGAAAGTTTCCTTATTCTGTTTATTAAAATAGGAGTTCGTTTCGAATCTAAGTTTATATATTCCATAATTAGAAGAATCCCTTTTATTTTCTAAAAAACTAGTTATTCGTCCATTTTTGTCTGTGAATTTGTTATCGATTAGAGTCCAATCATCACTCAACTCTTTCCTAAACAAAATAATTTTCACGTTTTCCACAGGTGTTCCAACTGTTATATCTAACACATGAGTTGATAATTGATAATTCCCTTTCTGCGCAGAAATATTTTGAAAACTTAATAAAAATAAAGAAAAGATGGTTATTAATAAGATTCTTCTATTATCAATATTTTTTAAATAATTATACATTCTATTTTTTATTTGAGAATATACTTCTTTACGATTTCAATTCTTATCTCCTTGTTATTATTGCAATTCGCAAATAATAAAATAATTGTTATTGAAATTAAAAAACCACATTTCCTTTAAAAATAAGTGATTTCACATTTGACATCCTTGAAACTACCTCAGCTGAACAACTAGCATCAAAAAGTAAAAAAGTAGCATCATCTCCAACTTTGGGCCATTGTTGAACACCTTCATCATCTAAAGGAACAACTCCTGCAGTAGCCAAACTTAACATTCTAGACAATTCAAATTCAGTAACTTTACCATACAATTGTGCTGCTAAATTTGCCTTGTATAATACACTTCCTGTTCCAAAGGTATTCCAATGATCCATAATACTATCATTACCTGTCATAACTTTTACACCATATTTCATTAAGGTTGGAATGGGCATAATCAGACCTCCAAATGGAATAGTTGATATAATACCAATTTGAGCATCCTTAAGCTTTATCGCCATTTCCTTTTGTTTCTGATTGTCTAATCTTCCTAGAACAAAACAATGGCTTAAATAAGTCTTCCCTTTCAACTCAGGATTTTCATTAACCTTTTCTATAAGATATTCTACAGTTTTCAATCCAGAATCACCAGTTTCATGTAAATGAATATCTATTCCTTTTTGGTTTTCTAAAGCTAGTTGCAATGTAAAATCCATTGATCTCTCTATAGATCCATCAATACTATACGGATCTAATCCTCCTATAAAATCTATATCAGATTTAGCTACTTCTTTCATATAGGCAATGGAATCAGTATAAAATAATCCATGTTGCGGAAAGGCTACTAATTCAGATTCAAATCCATTTTCTTTGTTTTTCAAAGCAATTTGTAAATTTTCTAATGATTTTAATTTAGAAGTTGGTTCAATATTCACATGACTTCGTGCAAATGATGTTCCATAAGATTGCAATAGCTCTATAATTTGTTCTGCCTTGTATGTAGAATTCCGTAGTAATTCTGGTATAATTTTCTTTTCTAATGAAATCATACCTTTAACACCGTCTCTTCTTTTTTTAACTGCATGCCACTCACCGCCGCCATACAAGGTTTTATCAAGGTGAATATGCATATCTTTAAAAGAAGGTAGCATTAACATTCCTTTGGCATCTATAGCATTTATATTCCCCTTATTTTTGTGTATTGCTTTAATTTTACCTCCCGACATCTCAATTGAAAATATATCTGTTTTGGTAGCAATAACTTCTCCTTCTTTAAATTCAAAACCTATTTCTAATCTTACATTTTCCAGAGTATAATTTTGGTTCATATTTTTATCTATAAGGCTTGGTTCACTAATCAATGATTGAGCATTCAGAAATCCAGATGACAGAGATACTCCAGCCATACTTAATGTTGAAATTTCTAGAAATTTCTTTCTTGTAATAATAGGTTGTTTAACATCCATTATTTTACTTTTTTTTTAACTTGAATAAATTATTATTAAATTATAATTCAAATGTATAGCAGTATAACACTTGAAGCATTGAAAGATCTCTATCAATATTTGTAAAATTTATCTCTTTCCTCTAAATACCTTAGGAGAAACCCCAGTTTTCATTTTAAAAAAATTGGAAAAATAGGCATGATCTGTGAATCCTAGCTCGAACGAAATTTGACTTATGGAGAGCGTCGTACTTTGAAGAAGTCTCTTTGCTTCCTTAATAATGCGTATTTGTATAAGGTATGTCGCAGAAACCTTTAAATGCGTTTTGCATAAAACATTTAAATAATTAGCAGAAATATTTAGTTTATTAGCGTAAAAACTAACATATTTATTTTCCTTATAAAATTCATCTATTAACATATTGAATCTAGCTAGACGAGGATTAGACTGATAAATTTTAAATTCAGTGAATTTATTTTCTGCTTCTCTACTAACAATAGAAGCAATAACAGTAGCGCGAGCCGTAATTAATTGCCTAAGAGATTTTTCTTCCTTCAATTCATTTTTGATAGCATTAAACTCATACAAAATTAGTTTGAATGCTTCACTGGATAATTGAATTACGGGATGATTTTGATAATTTGTAAAAGAAAATCTAAAATAAGGTGCAAAATGTTCGAAAAATGATTTTTCTACCATTAATTGATAACCCAAAGTGTCAGCTTTCAGCGACCATTTATGTATTTGTCCAGGAAATAAAATATGAACCTCTCGATTACCTAAAACGTAATCTTTTGAGTCCATATTGTGTATTCCTTTGGCTTTTAAAAAAAGAATTATAACAAAAAAATCATGCTTATGCGGTTTGTCAATAAACATTTCACCTTTTAACTCATTAAATATAATCCCCTCTTTACCTGCTACCTGATTCTTACGGAATTCTTCAATATTTTTTATTGACAAAAAGCCTTCTTTAGAACTATCCATAACTATTAAATGTCAAAAGCATCTCTATTCAACTTAGGGTAATTTTCTTAATATAAAATTATTATATATGGTATAAAGTCATTATTACTTTTTATTAAAAATTACGAAAAAATCTAAATAATAAGAAAAACATTTTTTTAGATTTTTTTAGATTTTTTCTAATATCACAAAATTTCAATTTAAAGTTCCAAAAAAATATTTTAATTAGTATCCAAAATTAGTAGACACAGCTAGTTTTGCATTCTACAAAATTAAGGATTAGAGGCTATTTTTGGTTTAGTTTAATTTTAAGAGTTATCTCTTTTATTACTAAAACTCTAGCAAAAAAAAAGTTTAAAATTACATTCTCCTAATTTTGTAATAATTTAAAAGTAATTCACTTTATAGGGACAAACATTATAATAATAAATTGTTTTAGCTGGAAATTTTGAAATACACCAAACAATTAAGAGAGAAATAAAAAGCTTGTAATCACTTATCAAACACATTCTTAATAAAAAGCCGCTAGAGGAGCATGGATACTTTCGTTGATCATGGGACCCATTCCTAAAATAATAAAATTAATACTACTTAACACAAAGTAAAGTTATTCTTTTTACAAAAAAAAAAAAATGGTTTCTTTGATGGCGCTGACATGCTGTCAAGTTTTTTTTTCAGAAAAAATAGTGCTTATGGAAAGGGTTTTGTAATTTTTTATTGGAGTTACATACTCATATTTTCACAGAAATATTTCACCCGTTTATCAAATTAATTAAGACTTTTTGTTCTTATTAAAATGATCCAAATAGTTTAATTTGCAATGGTGATTTTAAGTTATAGCTTAATAGCCTGTAGTAGCAAATTATAAAGTGATCTTTTTTTTTATAAAATTTTAACCCTTATAATTATTAATTAATCAAAGAAACAAATTTGTAGCTTTTTATGAAATCAGCAGTAACAACAAAAGAGCAATTAAGGGAACGTATTAAAGAATTAACTTGCCTTTATGAAGTCTCTACAATTATTGTTCAGGCCGATTACGACTACATCGAGGACAGTTTAAAAGCCATCGCTTTTAGTCTAAAAAAAGCTTTACAATTTCCTGAAAAAGTTGAAGTTTATATTAATATTCCAGGCCTAAAAGTTTTAAGTGGAACGATAAAAAAAACAACCTGTAGTATTTGGAGTGACATTCCCGTTTTCAATATCATTAAAGGTAAAATATCAGCTCATATTGTATCTAAAGACACTTCTGAGCATTATTTTTTAGAGGAAGAGCAGGCTTTAATAGACAACATCTCATTAAAAATTGGCAGCCTATTAGAACGAATTGAAATTAAAAATAATGCGTTACTTTTAAAACGACAAATGGAACGTGCCGACCGCTTGGCGGTTTTAGGAGAACTGACTGCCGGTATCGCTCATGAATTAAACACCCCACTTGCAAATATTTTGGGCTTTGCCGAGTTGCTTGCTTCAGATTTTAAGGCAAATACCGCAGCCTCGGAAGATTTAAACAAAATCATTCAAAATGCTATTTTCTCAAGAGAAGTTGTTAAAAAGCTTATGTTTTTTTCTTGCGAAATGCCTCAGGAAATGACAATGGTTAATCTGGTTCCGAATATTAAAAGTGCTATCAACTTGCTCGATGCCACCTTTAGAAAACAGCAGGTAAAATACATTGTGAAAATTGAAGAAGAAGAACTTTGGTTGCGAGCAGACACGGTTCAGCTTACACAAATTATATTTAATTTAACAATGAATGCCATCTATTTTTCACCTAAAGATAGTCTTGTAATGATAGAAGCCTTTCAAATCAATAATGAAATTATTCTGAAAATCACAGATCAAGGACCGGGTATTCCTGAGAATTTACATGACAAACTATTTCAACCCTTTTTTACAACAAAACCCACCGGCGAGGGTTCAGGCCTTGGGTTAAGTGTTGTGCACGGTATTGTTTCCAGTCATAAAGGAAGCATTACAGCTAAAAGCAACAACAAAAAAGGCACTATCTTTGAGGTACGACTTCCTAAATAAGAATTAATGGTATTAAAAAAGGAAAATATATTGATTGTAGATGATGATATTCATATATTGGAATTAATTCATAGGCATTTAAAATCATTGCAGTTTCATACCTATAAAGCTATTTCGGTTAAAGAAGCCGTTTCTATTTTAAGAGATACAAGGGTCGATTTACTTATCACCGATTTAAAAATGCCGGAAGTTGACGGGTTTGAGCTTTTGAAATTCGTTTCAGAACATTATCCTCAATTACCTAAACTGGTTGTTACAGGCTACCCCTCTATTCAGGATTCTCTTGAGGTCATTAAACGTGGCGGTATGGGGTATTTAACCAAACCATTCACCAAAGAAGAATTATTAAATGCGGTGCAAAATGCCTTTAATAAGTATGAAAACATTAAAAAGGAAACAAAACAAACAGCTAATCTTCAAAATGGATATGGAGAGCTTATTGGTGCCTCTAAATCCATCAACAAGGTATTTCAAATTATAGATCGGGTAAAAAACAACAAAGCCACAGTTTTTATTCATGGAGAAAGTGGCACTGGAAAAGAACTTATCGCCCGTGCCATTCATTATCAAGGGAAGTTCTCGAAAGCGCCTTTTATTGCTGTGAATTGCGGAAGTATTCCTGAAAATTTATTGGAAGCCGAATTGTTTGGTTACATGAAAGGAGCCTTTACCGGTGCCGATAATAACCGTCAAGGATTCTTTCAGGCCGCTCATGGCGGTACCATATTTTTAGATGAAATTGGCAATGCCTCTCTCGCTGTTCAGCTTAAATTATTACGTGTGCTACAGGAAAAAGAAGTTCTAAGAGTCGGTTCGCAAAAAACAGAAAAAATTGATGTTCGTGTTATTGCTGCTACTAATAGCAACCTGAAAGACATGATTAAAACAGGACGTTTTCGCGAAGACTTGTTTTACCGACTTACAGTTGTTGAAATTGAGGTTCCTGCTTTAAAAAACCGAAAAGATGATATTCCTCTTTTGGTTGAAAAATTTCTATTTAAATATGGTGTTGAATATAAAGACCGATTTATAAAAATAACCCCAAGTGCTTTAGAAGTTTTAATGCGCTACGAATGGCCTGGGAATATTAGAGAATTAGAAAACATAATTCAACGAGCGGTTATTATGTGTGATAACACTGTTGATGTTGAACATCTTTCTGATGCCTTAAAACACCACATTAACTTCCCTGAAAATAATTTACTTTCGTTGAGAGAAGCTGAGAAACGTTACATTCAGCACGTATTACATTCAACCAACAACAATAAAACTCAAGCTGCTAAAATTCTTCAAATAGACCGTAAAACGCTTCGGGAAAAACTCAAAGATTAACTTCTTGGTTCACTGAGGATTTTTGAATCAATTGAGGAAAAATTCCTCAGTTACTTTTCTGCATCTTTCAAATTAAACCACTACTTAACCTTTATTCTTCAATGGTTTACAAGATGATATCATTTTTGTGTGCGATAATGGCATAGCGGTTGCCTTTATAATGGAAACCGTAAAATAAGTTATTATATGAACACAAAATCTTCTAGTATTTGCTTATCATGCATTAACATGTCCACCTGCGTGCTTACGAGATTTAAAAACACTGTATGGTCGTGTAGCGAATATGCGCAAACAAACCAAATCATTAAATACAAGCAAAACGTTTCAAATCACCCAATAAAACAGTAAAAACAAGATTATTAAGAATTAAAACAAAAACAATGACTGTAATTAATGATATAAAAAAACCTGCCAAACCTAATGCAAAAGGCATGGTTAAAAATGTTCTAGAACAATTCAACAACGCTGCAAATCATATTAATCTGCATCCAAATATTCGTAAAATACTAAGCATTACCAACAACGAAATTATCGTAAATTTTCCTGTAAAAATGGATAATGGCGATGTTGAAATCTTCCAGGGCTACAGAGTTCAACATAATAATGCTTTGGGACCTTATAAAGGGGGATTACGTTACCATCCTACCGTAGATATAGATGCAGCAAGAGCCTTAGCAATGTGGATGACCTGGAAAACCTCGCTGGCAGGATTACCTTATGGTGGCGGGAAAGGAGGTATTCAAATTGACCCGAGCAAATATTCTCAAAACGAATTAGAACGGATTACCAGACGCTTTACTTTTGCTTTAGGTGATAATATTGGTCCTGAGCATGATATTCCGGCTCCCGATGTTAATACAAATGCACAAACCATGGCCTGGATGTCGGACACTTACATGAGTACCAAGGCTCCAGCAGAGCGTTCTAAAAACCTGCATGTTGTTACCGGAAAACCTATTGGAAGCGGCGGCCTGGATGGTCGAGATCGTGCTACCGGTTACGGGGTATACTTAACCATTAAATTGTGGGTTGAGCAACATGACGACAGCCTTAAAAACAAAACCTTTATCATACAAGGTTTTGGTAATGTTGGATATTGGGCAGCCTATTTCTTAGAATTAGACGGCGCTAAATTAATTGGAGTTCAAGATGCCTTCGGAAGTATCACAAACCCAAACGGTATTCTTGTAGAAGATTTGTTTTCGTATATGAAAAATAATCACGGAAGCCTCGTTGGTTATCCTAATGCTCAAGCTATAGAACAAGATACCTTTTTTGCTCTAGATTGCCATATTTGCGTGCCTGCCGCTTTAGGAAATCAGATTACTGAAAACAATGCCCATCTCATAAAAGCCTCTCTAATTGCTGAGGGCGCCAATGGCCCTATAAACGTTGAGGGTGAAAAAATATTACTGGAAAAACATATTACCATCATTCCAGATATTCTCTGTAACTCAGGAGGTGTTATTGCCAGTTATTTTGAATGGCTTCAAAACAGAAATGGCGAATTGTGGCAAATTGTAGACGTTATTGATAAACTAGAAAAGAAAATAAAGAACTCTTTCGATAGAGTTTCTGCGTATGCACAAAATGAAAATATAGACTTACGTAAAGCGGCTTATTGTATTGCCATAGAACGCATTGAAAAAGCTTACATACAACGCGGGATTTTCCCATAAATAAATCCATTATGAAATACGGTAATTTAATTTTAGAAAAAAAAGAATATGTCCAGGTTAAACATTTACTTAATCTATCTGGGTTTACAGAAGATGTTGAAACGAAAAAGTCCTTTGTTAAATTCATAGAAGAATTAAAAACAGCTCATGTTCTTGACGAAGAAGATATGCCGCAAGATATTGTGCGATTAAACAGTATCGTTACGGTAGCTTCATACCATAACTGGGAGAAAACCATTCAAATTGTTCAACCTGCCGAAAAAGACTTGAAAGCCAATAAAATTTCAATTCTTACGCCCATGGGAGCCGCTTTATTTGGATATGCAGAAGACGATCAGGTTGTTTGGAATTTCCCTACGGGACCTAAAGAACTTAAAATACTTAACGTCATACAAAATGCGGCAAATTCGAGTCTAAACATAACACAGCAATAATATTATGACCTTAAAAATATACGAACAAGATTCTGACATTGAAGTTGTACATAAATACAACAGTATAGAACTAAAAGGTTGGCTTAATCAGCTGCAATATATAAACACTGAAATAGACAATCTGCTAAAACTATATCAAAAAACCACAAACAACAGCATTATACCTGATGATATATATAGTTTTTTTTCGAAAAGAAAAACACAGAATAATGAGTTGTATGACACGATTTTATCTTATTCAAATACTTATATGAATGTTGTGGAATGTAACGACATACAGTGTGACATGGCTTACTTAAATGAATATGAACGTCTTCGACGAACTTATCAATATCACTTAAACCGATATCAAAAACTTAAAGACGTTTTATATAAACGTGCTTTACAATATGTTTAAGAGCAAAATAAAGCCTTTTAAAATGTATTTCATGAGCGGAATGATTACCACTCTAATTATACTAATCATTCTGCTTTTGCTATAATAATGAAACGCTTATTAAATCTGATTTATTATAGTTTCATATTTAAGACCGTGAACAAAAGTCTGTTCACGGTCTTTTACAAACTAACCTAATTACCTACATTTTATGTCATTTATAAATAACAATTATACTCCCCGGGAATTTGAAGCCAAAAGAAGACTATTACTTCAAAAAGATTTTTTAGAACTTCAACAATGGATGGATACTGTTGAGTATATTCATGAAGAACTAAATGTTTTCGGAATGATTGAAAAACAACTCATTATTAAAACAGCTATAGCAAGTAATATTCAGGCATTACGACGAAAAAACACTCTTGTATTAAGCAATTTGTGCAAATACGAACAACAGCTTAAAAACGAATTGGAATACGGAAAAAATGACTACGACCATATACGTTCTAAAGATCATGAACGGCAACAGGCATTTTTTAAAAACCATATCTTAGATTACAGAAAACTAAAAAAAAACATTTATATTTTAATGCTACAATTTAAAAGAAAATGATATTTAAAATCTATTTTAAATAATCATCCATCTACTAACTTTAAACACACTATAGACCCTAACATTAACCAATTAAATTAATTATCAATTTTACATGGAAGGGCATGTAACAAATTAACTAGAAAAAGTATTCAACCATAGCATTTCAATAAGAGATATGAAAATCTTAAATTTTTTCCATAATATTTATTTACATATAACACAAAAACCAGAACAAGTGCTTGTTCTGGTCTTTGAAAAGGGTCGTATTATTTTGCTTCTTTTAGTAACTCCTCAAAACAAAGTAATGTATCTTTAAATATCTAATGAGGCAAACAATACATCTAATTTATCTTCAGATGGTCTCGGCGCATCGTAATTAACAATATTTCCCTCAGGATCTAAAAGAATAAATCTAGGAATGCCGTAAATGTAATAATCTTTGACAAACTGAGAGTTATAGTCATTATCGGCCAAAAGTTGGATACCTCCCATATTTTTTGCCTCAATCATATCACGCCATTTTTGCTCATCTTTTTTGGTGTCAATTGAAATACTTACAAACTTAATATTTTTATCGTGGTACTTTTTTTCTACTTTTTCTAAATACGGTATCTCATATTTACAAGGACCACACCAAGTTGCCCAAACATCAATATAAACATAACTTCCTCTATAGTCTTTTAAAGAAGAAGCCCCCCCTGCATAATTAACATAATCGTTAAATTCTGGCGATCTATTTCCTTTGGCTAATGCTTTATTTATTTTTTGCTGCTCGTTGTATTGCGACAAGTTTTGCTCCTGAAAAACAACCATTTCCCGCTTTTGTCTATTAATAAATACAGAATCTAAAGCTGCTTTGTTAGCTTCCAATTCACTTTTAAAAGCGTTAAGGTAATTGTTGGTTTTAGCATCAAAATCCTCTTGGTTTAAACTAAAATAAGTTTTATAGTCGTTACCGTAAAGTTTATTAAGCCCTTTCAATTTAAATTTCAAGAAATTATTTTCGGCTTGGCCTTTTCCTGAGAATACTAAACTTTCAGAAATATTTTCGGCATCTAATTGCAATTGGATGTCCATATCGTTTGCTAAATAAAGATTAAAAGCACTTTTATAAACCGCCGTAAAATTAGCTGGGTTTTCTAACTTTAAAGTATCTCTAAAGCGGCCATCTGTATCTACATCGATCATTACCGTTTTATTTTCCTTTGGATTAAAAAGCCTTAAATCTAAACTGTCTATTGGATTGGCAATTGTGCCATGAACCACCACATAATCTTTAGGTGGTTGTTCATTTATACACGAAAACACACTAAAAATCAAGGCTATAAAAAATAGATATCTCATAATTGTTTTATTGATAATTATTAATAATCTGGGTTTTGAATTACATTTTTATTACCAATAATAACCTGAGAAGGTATTGGCAAAACAAATTGCTTTTCTGAAATAATTGAAGTTTTTATGTTTGATGCATCAATATTTCCCAACACATCATAACGAACCAAATCAAACCAAGGCTCTCCATTTTCAAAAAACAGTTCCAATAGTTTTTCCTGTCTAATATCTTCAAGCAGCGTAGGCCTATCAGAAAGTGTTTTTGGTGTAACTGTAGCACGGTTTCTAATGGTGTTAAGGCTTTTTAGAGCTTCATTTAAATCGCCTCCCGTACGTCTCGCTTCTGCTTCTGCATGTACTAAATATATCTCGGCCAACCTTAAATGATACATGGTGTTACTTTGCGATGCTGTACTAACCAAAAACGGATATTTACCTTGCATATTAGGCCCTTGGTTAGCTTCGGCATAAGCAAAACTAAAACGAGGATCATAATTAGCGCCTGCGCCTGTTAAATCGCCATCATTGTCTGCTCCTACTTGGGCATCTGCCGAGCTGCGCAAATTTTCGCTATAAGAAGTTCTGTTAACCAAATTCATATTGGTTCCACCTTCTTGCCCAGAACCTGTAACGGGCGCAAAAATAACTTCTACCGAATTAAAACTATTGGCAAATATATCTGCATATTGCGTTTCAAGAGCATAACCTTCGGTATTATTAATAACATCGTTAGCTAAAATAGCAGCCTGACCGTAATTACCCATATACAATTCAACTTTAGCCAAAAGCGCTTGAGCGGCTAATTTTCCCGTATAAAAATGTTCGATAAACTGTGGTCCATTGGCTACAGCAAACTCTAAATCATCATGTATAAATTCATAGACTTCTTGTACCGTATTTCTTGATGCTGCAACTAATTCTGTTGAAAAATTATTTCTTAATACAACTCCGTAAATAGAGTTTGTATCATAAAACTGCCCAAAATAACGCAATAGGTTAAAGTAAGCGAATGCTCTTTGAAATCTTGCTTCAGAAAGCATTTCAGCTTTACGAATATCTGAAATACCTTGAGCATCACCAGCCTCTAAACCTTCTATTAAAAAGTTACACAAATTAATAATTTTGTAATGTGCATTGTACAAATTGGCCAAAACCTGGTTATCTACCGGTACCTGATTAGTATTATACCCTGTTCCACCGGTTAAATTTCCTGTTATTAGCCCTTCATTTCCATAGCCCGCTAAATACAAAGGGAAAGAACTTAAATCAAACTCTCTGCCTAAATCGTACACCCCATTTAACACCTGTCGAGCCGATTCTTCATCTCTAATAGTGTTTTCTTGAGTTAATTGGTTAATCGGTTTTATGTCTTCTATACTACAACTTGATAAGGTTACAACAACTGATGCCAATACCAAGCTCTTTAATTTATTTATATATGTTTTCATCTTTTTTTACTACTTTTAAAATTGAACTTGTACGCCTAGGGAGAATGATTTTGACAACGGATATGGGTCTTCGTTATCTACTTGATCGGTTATCCCGCCTCTTTCAGAGAACGTTTCTGGATCCATACCTGGCCAATTGGTCCAAGTTACCAAGTTAGTACCTGCAAGCACAAATCTTGTACTGGTAATACCTAGTTTATTTAAAAATTTACCATCTAAATTGTAACTTAATTGTAAACTTTTTAATCGTAAATACGATGTATCGTACAAATAACGATCTGATGTTCTGCTGCTAGCCGAAGGGTCAAAATACAAAGCTCTAGCATAACGTGCATTTGGTGTTTCTGGTGTCCAAGTATTCAAAGCATATTCGCTATATTTATTTTCCCCTAAAATATTTAAGGTTCCAAATGGAATATTGCTCCAAGTACGTTCACCACCGACCGAATATTGCATCAATGCGGTAAGCGCAAAATTTTTGTACTGGAAGGTATTAGAAATACCTCCAAAATAATCAGGCTCAATATCGCCAATAATCACTCTATCTTCTGTGGTTATTTGGCCATCCCCATTTACATCCTCATACATATAATCACCTACGCTGGTAGAAATCTGATCGTAGAAGCCTACCGGAGATGCCGCGTTTAATGCATCCACCTCGGCCTGATCTTGGAATATTTTAACCACACGGTAGCCCTTTATAGTACCCACTGGTTCACCTTCAATAAAATAATCAAGCTGGAATGGGTTGATATTGGCACCGTTGAGTTTGTCTAACTTGTTTCGGTTTAACGACCAGTTGATATTAGTAGACCAAATAAAATCTTCGGTTTTAATAATATCTCCTCCTAAACTTACTTCAATACCTTTATTGGAAACATCAACAAAGTTTGAAAAATAAGAATTAGGTCCAAGTTCTAAAGGTAGTGGCGTATTAGCCAAAGCTCCAATGGTTTTTCTATTATAAACATCTACACTTCCGCGTAATCTGGAGTTCAATAATGAAAAATCCAATCCAATATTAACCTCTTCCGTTTCTTCCCATCCAATATTTGTATTAGGGAAGTTGTTATTTGGCACAATAGCAGAATTCCCGTTGTAAATATCATCTGATGCTTTTTGGAAAAACTGTAAGTAAGCAAAATTTGAAACATTAGTTGACCCTACCCTACCTGCACTGGCGCGTAACTTTAAAACATTAACCATCTGGCTATCAGCTAAGAAATTTTCATTAGCAATATTCCAACCCACCGATAAGGATGGGAAATAAGCCCTTTGGTTTGATGGACCGAATTTTGACGACACATCGGTTCTGAAATTGAATGTGGCGCTGTACAGGTTTTTATAACTATAGTTAACACGTGAAAACAACGAATTTAAACCCGACTCTACGCGATTACTAGAATACGAACCTACCGACTCTGCCGATGATCCGTTTATTAAAATATCATCATCTGGGAAACCAGTGTAAAACTGACTGCTTAAATCGAAATTAGTGCGATCCCAAGCGGCACCCAACAATAAACCGATACGGTTATTGGAAAGTTTTAAACTATAATTCGCCGTAAGGTTTGAAGTTACGTTTGAGACCAAACTTGTAGATTCGCTTAAAAAGGATTCGTTTGGAAAAAACACAAAATCGGTTTGTGTAATTTTTGGGATAAATGAACTCTCGTCTGTATAGAATACTGCAGTATTTACATCGGCCTTTAATTTTAAGTTTTTTACAGGCTCTATCTCTATATATGCGTTACCAATAAAATTGTAGTTTTTCTTCTTTGTTTTGTTTTGCAAGCGCATAATTGGGTTAGGCTCTAAAGTAGCAAAACCATAAGAGAAATCGGTTTGTCCTAACAGTTCGCCGTTTGTATCGTACACTGGTAAGTCTGGACGTGCCCTAGCTATTGAACTATTAACTGTATACTGCCCAAATAAATCATCTTCACCAGAATTTGACTCTACATGTCCTAAATTAGTGGTAGCTCCAATTTTTATTTTATTAGTAAGATCGGTATCTAAAGACATGCTTAAGGTATATTGTTTAAGCCCATCTTTAATAGTTAAGCCTTCCTGATCTATAAATGCCAAACTTAAAGCATAATTATTTTTATCTGTACCACCATTAAGGCTTATGTTCGCTTGATTGGTAACTGCTAAACTTCGAAATACTTCTTTATTCCAATCAGTATCAGCATCACCAAAATAATCCTCATTTAAACCGTTATAACTTACCTGAAAAGTACTAAAGTCTATATCTACATTTCCTATATTGGCAAGATCGAATGCAAAGAAGGGATCAATTTGTCCAGCATTCATTGCAGCTACAGAATTTGATATTAAGGTATCGTAAAAATTGCGATACTGTGACGCATTTAAAACACTTACAGTATTAATAGGTTGCGCCAAAGTGGTTGTATAAGAAACATTGACTCTATTTTTTTGATTACGTTCTCCTCTTTTTGTTTGAACGATAATAACCCCATTAGCACCCCGCGAACCATAAATAGCGGTTGCCGCTGCATCTTTTAACACATCGAAGCTTTCAATATCGTTAGGGTTAAGTGTTAATAAAGGATTAGCGCCTTGCAATCCATCAATATTAAACGGAACGCCATCAATTACGTATAATGGCTGGTTAAGTCCACCAAAACCGGACAATGGAGAGGTGATTCCTCTAATATTTAATCGTACAGGTGATCCAGGACGACCAGACGATTGTGATACGTTAACCCCTTTTACCAAACCACCAAGAGCACGATCAAACCCAATTGTACCTGTAGCAGCTTGAACAATATTACTAGGCTTTATAGATGACACAGCTCCAGAAACCTCCTCGATATTTTGTTCGCCATAACCAATAAGAACGACTTCTTCCAGCTGACTAAAATCTTCTTCCATTACTAAATCAATAACATCTCTGCCGTTTAGTTCAATCCTTTGGGTTTTGTAACCCAAAGAAGAAAATACCAAAACGTTCTCGTTGAAGTTAAAATCAATTTTAAAACTGCCATCATAATTGGTAACAACTCCTTTTTGGGTACCTTCAATTACAACGGTAACCCCTGTCAACGGCATACCTGTTTTATCTTTAACAGAACCTTTTATTTGTTTATTTTGGATATTGTTAGACTCGTCTACATCCTTGTTCCCTGTAAGAACAATTTGGTTTCCTAATACCCTATAAGTTATTGGTTTATTTTTAAATATATGAGTTAAAACCCCTGAGAGTTTTTGGTTTTTGATATTTAATGAGATCTTTTGATTGATATCTAACTCATTACCGTTATAGAAAAAGTGAAAGCCGGTTTGTTTTTCAATTTGGTAAAAAACCTCATTTAGGGAAATATCTTGTCCCATTATGGTTACCTTTTGGTCTTGACCATAACTGGTATTTGCATTAAGCTGTGTGAGACTCACAAATATTAAAAGAAAAGTGATTTTCATTTTAAGTTGAGATTGGTTCAAAATACACATAAGCGCATTTTTAATTCGCTGTTTTTTCATAAGTTTACATTGGTTTAATTAGATACTAGGCTAATAAATCGTTAATTATTATGGAAGGTGTTGGCGCACCTTCCTTTTCTTTCATAAAATTAATCTGGTTTGGTAATGGTTACTATACCATTTTTATTGGTATAATTAAATGTTTTGTAAGTTTGAAATGTTTTTAAGACCTGATCAATACTTTCGTTTTCAAAAGTTGCAGTTATCATAATATCATTAAGATCTGAATAAGTATTGTTCAACTTTATTCCGTATTTTCTTTCAATCTTATTTTTTATAATTTTAAAAGGATCGTCTATAAATACTAACTTACCCTCTTTCCAATCTATATACTTATCCACATTCACCTGTTCTGTTTTTAATTGACTTCCCTTAAAAAACACACGTTGATTAGGCAAAAGCTCTATAACTCCTTGATTTATTATTTTGTTATGCGCGGCCACTTTACCTTCTACCAAAACTGCATAAGTTTTATTGTCGTGCCTATAAGAAGTTACATTAAATTTTGTACCTAAAACCTCGACATCCATATCTTGGGTATTGACGATAAAAGGTTGTTGGGTATTCGTTGTAACATCGAAAAAAGCTTCTCCATTAAGATAAACCGTACGATTTTCCTGCTTTTTTATAAAGTTAATTGGGTATCTTAACTCCGAGCCTGCATTTAACGTTACCTTTGTTCCATCTGATAATACTATACCAAAGGTTTTTCCTAACGGCACTTTTAAGGTATTATAAGTTAGTTTTTCCTCTTCTTCTCTTTTTGGGGTGTAAATTAACTGACTATTTTTTTGATCGGACACCTTTTTACCGTTTGCATCTAAAATGGCACCACTATGCTCAGACTCGACCACTTTTATGCTGCCATCTTCCAACTGAAGAACTATTTGATTACTGGTATTTTCTATTTTATTAGTATTGTTATTATAGAAAAAGATATAGCTTCCCATTAAAACACCAATTATAACAGCCGCATATTTTAAAACGGTCTTAAATCGCCTAGGTAAAACATATGAATTTACTTTTATGTTTCTTTTAACTTGCTGAAAGGCCTCTATACTATTAACATGAAATGAAATACTATTTAAATCATTATTTATAAGCACATATTCTTTAAACTTTTCTTGATTTTTAGGCTTCTCAAGCCAATCCAATAAAAGACGACGTTCTTCTTCGGTATTCGAATCATTTAAATATTTAAAAACAATTTGTTCCATTTATTATTCTTATCTATATCTAATTTATTTTTTACAAAAAGCAGTTTTCTTCTAAAAAAATTGAAGATTTATCTATTCCATTCAATATATAGATGCATAAAAAATTATTTGCCCTTAAAAATTTTTTATTTTTTTTTAATATTGTCAATCGTAAAACAAAATTCGATAGACTCCATAATGGATGAAAATAAACTAATAGCACAAATAAAAACAGGCAACAAACTAGCTTTCAAGCAACTGTTTGACAACTATTATGAGACCCTATGTCTATATTTAGTGAATTTTACTAACAACAAGCAGGCAGCTGAAAATTTGATTCAGATAGTTTTTATAAATTTTTGGAATAAACGAAGTTCTATTGAAATTAATTCATCTGTAAAAAACTATCTACGAAAAATGGCTTATCGAGAATTTTTAATGGATTTGCGGAAAAATAAAAAAGAAGCTTCTATTCTAGAAACATTAAAATATGATGCTCTAATAGAAGCAAATGTTCCTACCGAGGAAGAATTGGCTAATAAAAATGAGCGTCTTCTATTTATAATTTCTCAATTACCAGACAGGTGTCAAGAAGTTTTAATACTTAAAATGGATGGTATGAAATATAAAGATATTGCTGAAAAACTAGAAATTTCAACAAAGACTGTGGAGTCACAAATTCGTATTGCATTCAATAAAATAAGAAAAGAATTCAAAAATGAACTCTTTCTATTCTTAACTATACTGGAATAACATTACTTTATACAGTTTTAATAAAACGTATTTTTTTAATAAAATTTTTCTTAAACTTACCTTATATTCAAATACTTTATTAAACAGCATATTAGAGTATTCATTTTTTAACAATGTTTAGCTTATTGACTTAAAAAAAGGTCTTTTAAAAAAAAAACTACAATCACGTAAAGCTAACAACACTTTCTCTCTCTCCCCTTACTTATATAATGACTATTAGTTTATCATGCCAAAAATTTTATAAATGAAATAATAAAAGTTAAATAATCAGCATTATGTATTACATAAAAAACAATACATTTGTATAATTCATTGAATATAAAATCAGTAAAAAAACATGCAAAAACATCATCTTTTCCAATACAAATATTTTAATTTAAAAAAAATTGGTTTGACTCAACACTAAATCTAATAAACAATTTTATATCATTTTTAATTTAATACTAACAGAAATAATACGGACTAATTTGTTTGACGACCATATTCAAACTTTAAATCATCTCTACTAATTTAAAAATAGTATTTTCTAATATTAATTAAAAATTGTTTCTAGAATAAAAGTTTATGAATATTTCCAAAAAATGCGAGTAAATTCTTAGGTTACTTATACAATTAAATAATTTAACACGTGATAAATATGAAATTTATTTTTGAGATCCAACTCTTAAACTAATCTTAAATACAATCCCCATGTAGAACAGTACGTTTTTTACAATAAAACAAAACATGTTTTTCTATAAAATTAATATTCCACATCAGTCTTAATTTAAACCTTAATCTATTACCATGCCTTATTTCGTGCCATTACTACTCATTAGTCTCTTATTTTCTAGTTGTGAATTGAAACCTAAATCTTTTTCAGAAAATGAAATTTCATTAGTTCCAAAACCAGTTAGTATGACACTTAAACATGGTTCCTTTTTATTTTCCAGCAGTACTTCCATTTATACAGATAACAACTTACAAAAGCCAGCCGCCACTTACTTATCCGATTTATTCAATAAAGCTGCCAGATTTCCTTTAAAAATGGAAAACTCGACAGAAAAAGCCAATGTGGTGTTTTCCGAAGATGTCTCCATAAAGCCAGAAGGCTATCAGCTTGTAGTCTCATCAGAAAAAATAGAAATTAAAGCCAGTGATGCTGCGGGGTATTTTTACGGCGTTCAAACTTTAAGGCAGCTCCTACCTCCAGCCATTGAGGTAGCTAACAGCATCTCCCAAACTTGGTTGGTACCCGGCATTTCCATAACAGACGAGCCACGGTTTTCGTGGCGTGGCATGCACATGGATTTCAGCAGGCATTTTTTTGGTATCGACGAGGTAAAAACCTTTTTGGACTATATGGCTCTGTACAAATTAAATACCTACCACATGCACCTTACAGACGACCAAGGATGGCGCATTGAAATTAAAAAATATCCATTACTCACCAATAAGGGAGCTTGGCGTATTGAAAGTTCGCACGATAAAGCGTGTAAAGAAAAAGCAAAAGCCGATCCGTCGTTTACCATAAATCCAAACCATTATCACGACATAGAAGAAAAACGTATGTACGGTGGTTTTTTTACCCAAGACCAAATCAAGGAAATTATTGCTTACGCGGCCGATAGACAAATTGAAGTGATTCCGGAAATAGACATGCCTGGCCACTCTAAAGCGGCTATTGACAACTACCTCTATTTATCGTGTACTAACGAGGCGGGATGGGGCAAAGACTTTTCTACTCCTGCCTGCTTGGGCAAAGAAAGCACATATGAATTTACAAAGAACATCCTTTCAGAGATTGTAGATCTGTTCCCTTCAGACTATATTCATATTGGTGGAGATGAGGTAAACATCCAGTCTTGGAAAGAATGCCCGTTATGCAAAAAAACCATTAAGGACAAACAACTGGAAAACGAACACGAACTGCAATCGTATTTCAATAGAGAAATTGAAGCCTTCCTGAATTCAAAAGGAAAAAAACTAATTGGCTGGGACGAGATTGTTGAAGGAGGATTATCGAACAGTGCAACCATGATGTGGTGGCGCAATTGGGCACCAAAAATGATTGAAATTGCTGCAGAACAAGGCAATGACATGATTATCACCCCGTGTTTTGAGTACTATTTTGATGCGCAACATGAGGTAACACCATTCAAAAAAGTATATAACTACGAGCCCATTCCGGAAGATTTTTCAAAAGAACAGACGCAGTATATTTTAGGTATTCAAGCCAACCTGTGGTCTGAAATGATACCAAATTTTAAACGTCTCCAATACCAAGCATTCCCCCGTTTGTTAGCGATGGCCGAAACGGCATGGACTCCAAAAGAGCATAAAAATTTCAACGATTTTGAAAATAGGATGAACCTTCAATACAATAGGCTCGATACTTTGAATATCCACTACCACATTCCATCAGTTAAAGGACTTAAAGACAAAGTGGCGTTTTTAGATAACACCACGATTACTTTGGAAGCACCACTAGAAAACATGGATATTTATTATACCACCAACGGCGATACGCCAACAAAGTCTTCAAAGAAATATACAGGGCCTTTTCAAATTTCAGAATCTACTACTTTAAAAACCATCGCCTTTCGTGGTAAATTGGCTAGTGACATTAAATCAGCCGAAATAGAAAAACAAACCTATTTAGAATCCCTCGCTATTGAACCTAAAATGGGTTCTTTAAAACGTTGGGCTGCGGTAAATCAATTTACAGTGGTTGACGATGTTGAACTGCCCGAAAATGCCACTTTTGAATCGGTAAACGATATTCAGTTTAAAGGCTTTAATGGCAAATCGCAAGTATCGCTGGTGTTTAACGGCTATTTTTACGCCAACACAGATGGTTTATTCGAATTCTCTACAAAATCTGATGATGGCAGTTTGTTGTATATTGGTAACAATTTAGTTGTAAATAACGGTGGAAATCACTCGGCTATAGAAAAAAACGGTATGGTGGCCTTAAAACAAGGCTGGCATCCGTTAACCATAAAATTCCATGAAGCTACTGGAGGCGGACAATTAACCGTATGGTATCAATCACCCAACGGTGAAAAAAACATTTTAAAAGGAAATGTAATTGCTGAATAAAGACACTCAAAAACTTAAAAGAACATGAAATTATCCGTAAAGACTCTTTTTGTTTTTGCCATGATTTTTATTCTGGCATGTCAAAAGGAAAACAAAATTATAGTAGCCAACGCTTACCCAGAACCAAAAGATCCAGATACTACCTTGATTTCTACTTGGAAAAATGTACCCGAAGGACTTCAAGCCTCAGTAGCTTCAAAATATATTAGGTTTGTAAGAAATGAAAAACCAAACCTTGAACAGCAAGATGTTTGGGACGGTGTGGCCTGGAAAGGCGAACGGCTTTCTTTACAGTTGGCTTTATGGAGTCAAGATACTTTAACCAAAGTGAAAACTGAAATTTCAGATTTTAAATCGGACAACAACGAGGTATTACCTGCAAACATCGCTAATATAAACTTTGTAAAATATGTTATCACCGATGAATTTGCTAGCGGATGTGGTTACAGAAAACCTGAAGATTTTGATGCATCATTGGCTGCCGATGTTTTAGAACCCATAAATTCCTTTGCGATAAAAGCCCATGAAACCCGACCAGTATGGATTACTATAAATGTACCGCAGGATGCTAAACCTGGCCTTTACAAAAGCGTTGTTTCATTGAATATAGAAAGACAAAAAAGCAAAACATTCAACTTAAATTTGAAAATAGTTGACAAAACCTTACCCTATGCTACCAATTGGAAATTCCATTTAGATCTATGGCAGAACCCTTATGCTGTGGCACGATACCATGAAGTAAAGCCCTGGTCTGAAGCACATTGGAAATTACTAAAACCTATTATGGAGCGCTTAGCAAATGCTGGACAAAAAGTCATTACAGTATCGTTAAACAAAAGACCTTGGGGCGGACAAACTTTTGATGCGTTCGATTCCATGGTTGAATGGCATAAAAAAATCGATGGTACTTGGACTTACAATTTTTCGATTTTCGACAAATGGGTACAGATGATGATGGATCTAGGTATCCGTCAGCAAATCAATTGCTATTCTATGGTGCCTTGGGGTAACGAATACTTTTATTTTGATGAAGCCTCGAACCAAGAAATTAAAATTACGGCTGATCCTGACAGTAAAGCCTACCGAGATTTATGGGTACCCTTTTTAAAACAATTCAAATTACACTTAGAAGAAAAAGGTTGGGAACACATTACCCAAATAGCTATGGATGAACGCGCTCCTAAAGAAATGAAAGCAATGCTTAAAATACTTAACGAGCACGCTCCTAACCTAGGGGTTTCGTTTGCAGATAACCATAAAAGTTATAAATTGTATCCCGATGATTTGAAGGACATGTCAGTTGCCTTCGGTCACCCTGTAGATGATGAAGATTTGAAGCAACGCAAAGCTATGGATTATTTTAGCACCCATTACGTTTGCTGCTCTGATGCCTTCCCCAATACGTTTACATTTTCATCACCCGACGAAGCCGTTTTTATTGGCTGGTACACTATGGCTGCAAACTTTGATGGCTTTTTACGATGGGCCTATAACAGCTGGGTAGAAACCCCTTTGATAGATTCCAGATTTAGAGCTTGGCCTGCAGGAGACACTTATATTGTTTACCCAAACAACTGGAGCTCTATACGTTTTGAAACTCTTCGTGAAGGTATTCAAGATGCTGAAAAAATCAGGATTCTAAAAGAGACGCTTTTAAAATCGAATCGGTTAGACGACCTCGACTATTTAAATCAAATGGTCGCTCGTTTCAATACCACAAAAAAGCCAGAAGATTTGCCAAAGATACTAGACAACGCCAAAACAATACTGAATATATTGGCCGAAAAATAAATACTTATCGCTCATTACAGAGCGCAAAAAAACAATTATTAACTAAATCTATAAAAACTATTTAAATTACTTTTAAAATGAAACTTATCCTTTATGCTGTTATTGGCCTAATCTCAATAACATTACACGCTCAAACCCTTAACCATTCGAAGGTTTCAGATGTTAATATCATCCCAAAACCTGAATCTGTAGTCCTTGGTAATAAGCAATTTACCATTAAAGATGGGTTTACTATTAAAGCCCAAACCGAAAGTCAGAAAAAAGCAGCTCAGCACCTTCAAAATTTTGCCCAAAACACCTTAGGATTAAACCTAAAATTAACTACTAAAAAAAAGGCACAAATTGTTTTTCAACAAAAAGAAAACTTAGGTAACGAAGCCTATCAACTTGAAGTAAGTCCAAAACGTATTACCGTATATGCCAACGATGCTTCTGGATATTTTTACGCTGTACAATCTTTAAAGCAGCTTTTTCCAACACAAGTTATAAAAGCCTCAAAATATCTGGTGCCAACGGTTAGCATTACAGATCAGCCTCGCTTTAAGTGGCGCGCCTACATGCTAGACGAATCTAGATATTTTCACGGTGAAGCGTTTGTAAAACAAATGCTAGACCAAATGGCTTTATTGAAAATGAACACCCTCCACTGGCACTTAATAGATGACGCTGGATGGCGTGTTGAAATAAAAAAATACCCTCTATTAACCGAAGTGGGAGCCTTTAGAAAAGACAGCGAAATAGGTACTTGGAAAAGCGGAAAAACATCGGGCGAACCCCATGGCGGTTTTTATACTCAAGAACAAATTAAAGACATCGTTGCTTATGCTACCGAGAGACACATAAATATTGTTCCCGAATTTGAAATGCCTGGGCATTCCAGCGCTGCTATTGCTGCTTACACCTGGTTGGGCACTGCAGGTGTAGATATTGACGTTCCTGTTAAATTTGGGCGTTTATACGACAACTACGATGTCACTAAACCAGAGGTTATTACCTTTATAAAAGATGTTTTAAAAGAATTATTCGAGCTTTTCCCTTCGGAAGTTATACACATTGGTGGCGACGAAGTTGGCTATGAGGTTTGGGAAAAATCAGAATCGGTTCAAAAATACATGAAAGCACACAACATTAAAACCCCAGCCGATTTACAAGTAGATTTCACCAATAAGATATCAAAATTTATTGAATCTAAAGGACGTCGCATGATGGGTTGGAACGAAATTATGGGTAAAAATATCCATAAGGATTTTGGCGAAAAGAAAAACGATAAAGAAGCCGAAACCGAACTCGCTAAAAATGTTATTGTTCATTTCTGGAAAGGTGACATCGATTTATTAACCGATGCAGCTCAAAAAGGCTATGGTATTGTTAACTCTCTGCACAGCAGCACGTATTTAGATTATAACTACAAAAATATACCCTTGAAAAAAGCATATAGTTTTAATCCTATTCCAGATGGTTTAGATCCCCAATACCATAAAAATATTTACGGTCTTGGCTGCCAAATGTGGAGCGAATGGACGCCAACCAACCCCGATGTAGAGCGCCAAACATTCCCAAGAATTGCAGCTTACGCCGAAGTTGGGTGGACTACATCTGAAAACAAAGATTACAGTAGCTTTTTAACAGCCCTTAAAAAATTGCAAAAATATTGGGATGACTTAGGTATTAATTACTTCAAAGACTACGAATAAAATCCTCTTAAAATATTTAAAAAGTAAAATAATGATATTATTATCATCCTTAAATACCCTTAAATTAAGGCCTCTAAAGACAACACCAATCTTTATTTTGGCATTGTTACTTTTCATGGTTAATTTCAGTGCTGCACAGGATTTAAATCTGAATCCCAATCCACAAGAACTAGTATTTAACGAATATATAGCCACACCAATCCAATTTAATGTCGTTCAGAAAAACGCCGACAAATCTACCGAGCATTTGTTGGCTTCCTTTTTCAACGAAGACAATACATCAAGTAAGGGCTTCTCAATTCATATAGGAACTATAGATGACAAGTTTTCAAGAAAACTGAAAAATCAAGTTCCAAACAAGCCTGAGAGCTATCATATCGATTTATCTAAAAAACACATATCGGTTATTGGTCGCGATACCCGGGGTACTTACTATGGCGTTAGGACTTTAATTGCTGTTTTAAAAAACCCAAAAACACCTCTGGGCTACATTACCGACTATCCAGATATCACTGCAAGAGGAACTGTTGAAGGTTTTTATGGGACACCGTGGAGCTTTAACCACCGTATACGTCAAATCGATTTTTATGGCCAAAACAAGCTAAACACATATATTTATGGACCTAAAGACGACCCATATCATAGCTCTCCCAATTGGCGCAAACCCTATCCCGAAACCGAAGCTAATCAATTAAAAAAACTAATAGAACGCGCTGCGCTTAACCATGTCGATTTCGTTTGGGCTATCCATCCGGGGAAAGACATTAAGTGGAATGATACTGATAGAGTTGCCCTACTCCATAAATTCGAATTGATGTATAAATTAGGGGTGCGGACTTATGCTGTATTTTTTGATGATATTTCGGGTGAAGGCACTAACCCCAAACAACAAGCCGATCTTCTAAATTATTTAAATACCGAGTTTGTTGAAACAAAAAAAGATGTTAAACCACTTATCATGTGTCCTACAGAGTACAATAAAAGTTGGTCCAACCCCAAAGGAAAGTATCTAGAAACACTTGGAGAAGCCCTCGACCCGTCCATACGTGTGATGTGGACAGGCAATCGTGTTGTTGCCGATATTGATAAGGAAACTATGGAATGGATTAACGCCAAAATACAGCGTAAGGCTTTTATTTGGTGGAATTTTCCAGTATCTGACTATGTGAGAAACCACATGCTTTTGGGTCCTACTTACGGTAATGGAACCGATGTAACTCAAAATTTATCGGGATTTGTTTCTAACCCCATGGAACATGCCGAAGCCTCAAAAATTGCTATTTACGGGGTTGCCGATTACACCTGGAACATGTCTAAATACCAAGCCGAAAAAAAATGGTTGGAAGCGATGCAGGTTGTTATGCCCGAAAGCTACAAAGCCTTGGAAATATTTGCACGCCACAACAGCGATTTAGGTCCAAATGGACACCGTTATAGACGCGACGAATCGGTAAGTTTTACTCCAATAGCAGAAGCCTTTTTAAAAGACCTTGAAGCTGGTCAAAACATTAAAAACTTTGAAACCGTACACAACGAGTTTCAAGCCATGGTTGAAGCATCATACATATTACTTAACAGTTCAGACAATCCTGTGCTTTTAGATGAAATTCGTCCATGGATAAAACAATTCCAACTTTTGGGACAGTCGGGACTTGCAACACTGAATATGTACAAAGCATTACAAACCCAAAACACCAATGCTTTTGAACGCAGCTACCAAGCCGTTAAAGCGCTAAAAACTGAAATGTATGCCTTAGACCGCAGTGAAAACCAGAATCCTTACCAACCTGGTATTAAAACCGCTTCGTTGATAGTTACTCCGCTAATAAACAATAGTTTTAAACTGTTAACCCAAAACTACAATAAAGCCTTTGGAAAACAATTAGAACTTGAAGCAGATTACAATCCGCATACACTATTTACAAATATTGCCCAATTGGAAAACCAACAAGTTAACCTTCGCGACCGTACTTTGGTTTTAAATCCGCCTTTAGAAATTATTCGTTTAGAGCCTGGAGCCTATTTAGGTTTTGAGTTACAGGAAGCTACACGCATCACCCAAATGCATTATAAGCTTACGCCTGATACGATTTATACTAATTTAAAACTGGAAATATCCAACAACGGAGAAGAATGGGCTACCATACCCCATCCACTAGACAATAAAGACCTTGTAAAAGTGTCGGTTAACCAAACTGCAAAATATATTAGACTTATCAATACAAGTACGGAAACTTTAGAAACAAAACTGAAGCAATTGTCTATTAACATTAAGTAAAATAAATTTGTACAGTTAAAAAAATTTACTAAAAACTAAACCACTATCCATAGGTTTGTAACACGAGGGACTAAAGTCCCTCTATTTATTATCTATTCTAAAAATTAGAATAAGTCTAAATCAGAATTTTTAAACTCTACCCTAATATTTAAAATATCCTGATAAAATTTTCAAATTACTAAAGTGCTGCAATGAAGCAGGGTTTTAGACCCTATTTTAAACCAATAAACTTAAAAAAAGGGGTACCGTTTTAAAACGGTACCCCTTTTTTATTTAAAACCAAATAAGACAAAACTCTTTAGTTATCGTCTATTTTTTCGCCAAAATCGGCTTGTTGCTTTTCAACGGTTTTAAGCCTTAAATCGTTAAGTTCTTTCTTCACCTTTTTAAGCTCTTCTTTTAAAGCCTTATTTGCGGTATCATTAATTCCTGTTGCTCCTCCAGCTTCAATTTTGATTTGAGCATTTAATTCTTTCTCATCAAAAATTAAATCCTCATTTGTAGGCACACTATTAAGCGTAATTTCTCCTGTTATAGGCCTTAAAGCGCCTTCAAAAAACATAGATGCTTTCACCTTAATTACACCTGGTTTAGTAGTACTTTTTATTAAAACTGGTGTTGTACCCCAACTTACCTGTCTTGGGTTAGCAATAAAAGGTTCGTTTCCTAGTAACTGGCCTTCTCCCAAAACTTCAAAACTAATCATGCTATTATTTAGATGCTTTATATTACCCTGTTTGTCAGCTACTGCAGCAATTACGGTCACAAAATCCGAACCATTAGCTTTTAAATCTACACCTTCATCATCTACCCATAATACAATTTGTTCGGGTCTTAAAGCTGGTCTAACCGTATCGGTAACTACTACTTTTCCGTTTACAAAACCTTCGGCTAATAAAAATACCTCGTTTTGTTTTTTCTTTCGGTGCATCGCCTTAATATCCATAAAATGATAAACATCTTTAAAAACAATTGGTGGTGCTGGCATGCCATTTTCTGATTTTCCCTTTTTATAGGTATGCGTTTCACCATCTTTAAAAACGGTTAATTTCACTTCATCACAATTCGAAAACACAGTCACGTCATTCGAACTAAATGGAGTCATTTCATTGGCAATATAAACCATCGGTCCCGTTTCGGCAATAATATTAGACTCTTGGGAATCTCGTTGGGCCTTAAACATAAAATACGAATATTTAGGCTGGCGATAGGCATCCATTATGCCGCCATAAAATGGGTCGGGATGGTAACCGCGTTGATGATCGAAGGAGTGCCATAAAGCACCACCCATATGCTGTGGTGAGGTTTGATACAATGAATTGTAACAAATATAAGAATAAGATGGTTTTGAGTAGTGCATTGCCTGTACCAACATGGACTGTTCACCCCACCCCCGATGCACACGGCTTGGCGAATTGTGCGAATTCCAATCATCAACATTATCGCCCCATTCTCTCGTATAATAATTTTTGTTCAGCTCCATAGAATCTAACGGATAGGTAAACTGTACTGGAAAATGTTGGCTACCCTTAGCTTGTAAATCACTCGCAGTATAAGATAAGCCACCATTCATTTCGGCCTCTACAATGTGTTTGGTATTTAAAGCAAAAGCATCTGGATACCAGGTTTCATTCAATATAGGCTCCCATAACCAAATGCTAGGTCTGTTACGGTCCCTGCGCACCATATTTCTAATATCGCTATACACTAGCTGCTCGAAACTAGGCTCGTTATTCCAGAACTGCCAACCTGGTGTATTTACAATAACAAACAACCCTAATTCGTCGCAAGCATCCATAAAAGCAGGGTCTTGCGGATAGTGTGCATTTCTAATAAGCTTTAAACCTACATCCCTCAACTTTTTAGCATCTCGCCAGTGTATACTATTGGGCACAGCATTACCAACAACAGCAAAATCTTGATGGCGGTTAGCACCCATTAAAGGTTTTCCGTAAGGTTTTCCATTTAGCCAAAATCCCTTTTCGGCCTTAAACTCTACACTTCTTATACCAACTCGCTTTCGGTAGCCATCAACCACTTGTCCCTTTGCATTTAAAACAGAAATATGTAATTGATATAAATAGGGACTCTCGGGCGACCACAGCTCTGGTTTTTTAAGCTTATCAATTTTAGAAAATATCTGTGCTGTTTGCTTTTTTAATTCGACGCTAACTTCCGATTTTAAAACCCGCTGCCCTGCTTTATTAAACCACTCGTAACGAATTTTTCCATTGAAATTTTTATGGGTTTCATTTCTTAGGTGAAGCTTAGCCTGAATAGTTGCCGATTTTTGAGAAATCTCATTAAAGGTTATAAACAACCCTCCACTGGCAATTTCATCTTCGTAATTGGGATTAGTTATAAAAACCGAATTGTGAGACACTAACCAACAATCGCGGTAAATACCACCAAAATAGCTAAAATCCAGTACCTCCTGGTCTTTGCCTGGCGGGTAGGACGGGTCATTACTATTATCGGCCCAAACCGCAATAACGTTACTGGAACTCCAATTTAAATGATCGGTAACATCTACAATTACAGGTAAATACCCTCCAAAATGTTCTTTTAACAATTTACCGTTAACGTACACTTTCGATTTTCCCATGATGGCCTCGAAATGCAAAAACAGTTTTTTACCTTTTAAATCTTGATTGGGTGTAAAATGTTTGCGGTACCATACTTCACCCTGGTAATTAGCACCTCCACTCGCCTCCTCGGGCAAGTACTCGATACCATCTGGCAAATTAACTACAGGCCAGTTACTATCGTTAAAATTAACCGCTTCTGCATCCTGTAACACACCTTTATGAAAGCGCCACGCCACATTCATTGAAGATACGGCTCTTCCCGTATTTTCTACAGGAAAAAATCCTGCTTTAGAAAACTCGGGCTGATGCTGGGCTGTTGCTAAAAAAGTAGCAAAGATAGCTAGTAAAATAAATAACAGATACCCGGTAATCATGTTTTTTCTCATCATAATTCTGCTGTGCTTAATATATTAATAAATAGATTTTTTATAAAACTTTGGATGAAAGCGCTTTCCATAAACTTTCCAATAATCGTAGTGTACATCATTTAAACGCTGAATAAAACTGTCAAAGTTTTTATTTTTTGATGTAGACCACATATTTTCTGCAAATGCGGGCATACGTGGCAGCAAAATGTACTCAAGGTGTTCGACAGACGATATAAACTCGGTCCAAACAGCAAACTGCCCACCTATTATAAACTGCGCTTCTTCTTGCGAAAGCTCACTAGGTATTAAACTGTATTGATACACTTTTTCTAAGGTATTTATAGAAAAGGCTGCTGCAAAAGGCTCATTATCAGGGTTATCTTGGTATCGGTTAAAATACAATGGATCGCTGGGTGCCATAATCACATCCCGTTTCATTTTAGCGGCTTCTATACCACCTTTTTCACCACGCCACGACATTACGGTAGCGTTCTCTGCTAGACCGCCCTCGAGAATTTCATCCCAGCCTATGAATTTTCTGCCGTGTTGCTCTAAAAATTTACCAACGCGTTTTATAAAGTAACTTTGCAGCTCTTCTTCATCTTTTAAACCTTCGGCTTTCATTCTTTTTTGGCAGGTAGCACATTTTTTCCAGTATGATTTATCAACTTCATCTCCTCCAATATGTATATATTTAGAAGGAAACAGCGCCATAACTTCAATGAAAACATCTTCTAAAAATTGAAAGGTAGATTCTTGTCCTGCACAGTAGTTTAAATTAACATTTTCTGGATTAACAACACCATTCCACAATGTTGAGTTTGGGGAATGCTGCTGATGCTTTTCACATGAAAATTCAGGATAAGCCGTTAAAGCCGCTCCAGAATGCCCAGGAATATCAATCTCTGGTACAATAGTTATATTTCTTTCCTGCGCATATTTTACAATATCCTTTACTTGTCGTTGTGTATAATAACCACCATATTTATAAGGTACTCCGTCTAATTTTTTAGTATAAGTAGAATCTTTTTTATAAAAGATACTGCCAGGTATTTCGGTGCGCCATGCGCCTACCGAAGTTAATTTAGGGTATTTTATTATTTCTAAACGCCACCCCTCATTATCGGCCAAATGCCAGTGGAACACATTTAACTTGTAAAAAGCCATAAGATCTAAAATTTCTTTTATCGTTTCTACGGTATAAAAATGACGACTGACATCTAAAACCATACCGCGCCAAGACACATTAGGCTTATCGGAAATGCTCAAATTTGGCAGCTTAATTGGAGTTTGATTGTTATGAGCTATCACAAATTGCAATAACGACTGTACTCCATAAAACAATCCGCTTTTAGTATTGGCAGCAATTAGTATTTCTTCAGAAGAAATGTCTAGTATGTAACCTTCGTCTCCTAAGTTTTTTTTAGGCTCGTTTAAGATTTCAAGTAGTATGTTTTTATTATTTTGCTTTTGGGAGGCAATAAGCACACCAGTTTCCTTTTCAATCTTATCAATAAGATAATTAGCTAATTTAGCTATTTCGGTCGCATTTGAAGCACTAACCGCACTACCTACTGTATGATCTAAAACAAATTGTCCTTTTTGGAAGGTTATCTGCTCGGGGGCGGGAATGAGTTGTGCGTGTATAAGCATACTACTAATGAAAGCAGTTAGGATAAGACAGATTTTTTTCATAGTTCTTTTTTTATATTAGATTCTCAAAAATGATTGCATGTATTTCATTTTCACTAAATAATTTCCTAATTATTTAGCTTGGTTTCAACCTTAAATTATTCTTTGATTTTCCAAACCTTAACATAATCCACAGCCATTTCGTATGGAAAATTTTTAGTAGATGTTACACTACCTGGCCAGAAATTAACTCCAGAGGTTCCTTTATCTGCACAGGCATGGTTTAAAATGATATAATAATCGGTTTCAAAAGGCCATTTCTCCTCAAACTCATCATGTGGATGGTGTACCATAGTGAGCTGATCGTTTACATAAAACTCTATCCGGTTAGGCAACTTAACAACACTATACGTATTATAATCTTCGGTTTTAATAGAAGGTGTTGCTCCCGTTGACACATGTTTTGTTTCCCCATTGGTTTGATGCACTACTTGATGCACAAAACTATCGGTGTTTAAACGCTCCATAATATCTATTTCACCTCCATGTGGCCAACCAGGGTAAACTTCATTTTGAGGCATTAGCCAAATGGCTGGCCAACCGCCTTGACCTGCACTGGAAAACTTTGCTCGCACCTCAATCTTTCCATATTTAAAACTAAATTTGTTTTTAGTAAGAATGGCTCCCGTTTCAGGAAGATTGGTTTTGGAGTTCCAGCGAGCACGCATGTGCAAATAACCATTTTTAACTTCTGCCAACTGCTCATCATTTACCACATAATGGTTCCATGGTGCTGAATGCTTTTGACTTTCAAAACTACTCCAGAACGCAGGATTGTAAGTACTTCCATTAAAATGATCTTCAAAAACCAATTGATAATTCTCTTCCTGATGTTTATTCCTTACCACCGAACAGGATACCCCTGTTATAAAAAGAATTGCAATGGCCAATACTTTAGGAGTCTGATGAGTTAATTTCATGTTTTTGTGTTTGCTTACTATTTTCATACTTTACTGATACAATTAATTTTTCACTTTTTAAACCGAACCAATTTTAACTATATACATCTTCATTTTATCACGTGTTATTTCATTTAAAAAGGCTGTCCAAAAAAAATTGCACAGCCTTCATGCTATTAATCTATATAGAACCTAAAGAAGGAGCTCTACTATATTACTCCAGAAGGTAAACTAACTATTGAACAATTAATTTACTTACTTTTTTTATGGTTTGGTTTTCAAAACTCAACATGTAAATACCCTTAGATAACTTATGGGTACTTAACTGCACTTCTCTTACTTGGCTAACGTTTTCTTGCGCAACCAATTTACCAGTAATATTATAAATTGAAATAACGCCGCTTACATAATCTGGAAGCTGAATATTTACATAATCATTTGCTGGATTTGGATATACTTTTAAAGTACCACTACTCTTGAACGTTTTAGCCTTTAGGGTAGTATTATCTAAAACTTGATAAGTAGTGCCAAAATTATTTATTTGCCCTTTAATTGTTGTATTCGATCCTATATTTGCGGTTTCAGAATTTGATGATACAGCGCCTGTTGGCCTTTCGTTAGCATCAAAATCGAAATACGCATCAAAATCAATTGGTGTTTCTGATTTTTTCGTGTCGATAGTACTTAATGCCGTACCCGCTGTAATTCTCAATTCATCAATATTAGCCTCTGTAGTCCAGCCAATTTGAAATTGTTCTGCACTTAAATCGCCAGTACTGCTAGGATATAATCCACTAATAGCTCCTCCATTTCTTTCTATTCCGTTAATGTATAACTTTACCGTTCCTGCATCGAAGGTTAAAGCTACGTGATTCCAGCTGTTTGCAGATATTAAAGCTGTATTCCAAAACGGTTGCTGCCCATGGCTTGTACCATCTCCAATACGAACATACACACCGCCGTTATCGGCACCAGGTGTTAATAAACCAATGCGATTGTTTCCTGATGCTTCTACCTTAAAAATCCAAGTATTAGGCGCAAAGGTTTCTATTTCGTACCAAAACTCAATGGTAAATGCGGTTTGGTTAGATAACAACGCACCTATTTCATTTGAAGAAAATCCGTCACCAGCTGTTCCTGTTGTTTTAAGCCCATAATTTTGAGCATTTAAGGTAGCGGTTAAAGCTAGGGCTAAAATAGTCATTAAATAAGTAATTTTTTTCATTTTTAGTTTAGTTTTTAGTTTGGTTAATTATTATTTGTAAGCCATTTGTGCCGCCGTGGTTAAGGACGGCACAAATAGTTTTTATTGTATTAGTGCTTTTCGCCTATGCCTTTGTTTTTGTATAACTGTATGTAATAATTATCTAATACTTGAGAGTCTTTATATTTTGCTCGAATATCTTTTAATTTTGATTTCATTTCTTCTACTACATGGGCATACTCTGGATTGTTGTAAACATTATTAACTTCGTTAGGGTCTTTTAGCCTATCGTAAAGTTCCCATTGGTCAACATCATGGTAAAAGTGAATAATTTTATATTCTTTTGTTGCAATACCATAATGTCTTTTCACCGCATGTTCGGCAGGATATTCATAGTAATGGTAATACACTGCATCTCTATCCCAAGTTTCTTTTTTACCCGTTAAAAGCGGCACTAAACTTTTACCCTGCATATCCTCTGGCGCTGTAATCCCAGCAATCTCTAAAAAAGTTTGGGCGAAATCTAGGTTTTGTACCATTTCGTCTTCAGTAGTACCTGCTTCAATCTTATTGGGCCACTTGATTAGTAAAGGCGTTTTAAATGATTCGTTATACATAAAACGTTTATCAAACCAACCGTGCTCCCCTAGATAAAACCCCTGATCGGATGTATAAACTACAATTGTATTATCGGATAAATGTTGTTCATCTAAATAGTCTAAAACGCGTCCTACATTTTCATCAACCGAAGCAATAGTACCTAAGTAATCCTGCATGTAACGTTGGTATTTCCAAACGGTTAGTGTAGAATCGTTCATGGTAGGATATTTTTCCCTAAAATCCTCGTTAATAGGACCATAAACAGCATCCCACTTAGCACGTTGCTCAGGGTTCATTCTTCCTATACTTTCGCCTAATTGACTCCATTCTTTTATTTCTAGTGCGTTAACTGTTTCAGGTGTGAGCTTAGTATCGTTTATAAACGACATGTGCTTTAAAATACCCATTTCTGCTGTTTTCGCTGCAGTTCCTCTAGTATCATAATCATCAAAAAGTGTTTCTGGCAACGGAAATGTTTTTTGGGTAAAAACCTTATAATGCTCTTCTTTTGGCAACCAAGCACGGTGTGGAGCTTTATGTAAATACATAAGCATAAAAGGTTTATTCGGGTCGCGACGGTTTTTCATCCAATCTAAAGTTAAATCAGTGGTAATGTCTGTAACATAGCCTTCTACAATTGTATCGCCTCTTTGGGTAATAAATCTTGGATTATAATAATCACCCTGTCCTGGTAAAATTTTAAATTCGTCGAACCCTTTTGGATTGTTTCCAAAGTGAAGTTTACCAAACATTGCCGTTTGGTATCCTGCCTTTTGAAGAATTTGAGGAAAGGTTACATTAGTGGTATCGAACTTACTTAAGTTATCTATTTTACCATTAATATGACTATGTTTACCTGTTAAGATTACGGCTCTCGATGGTGCACAAATCGAGTTGGTAACACTGGCATTAGTAAACAACATCCCCTCATTGGCTAAACGATCTATATTGGGGGTTTGAATCAATTTATCATCGTAGGCGCTAATAGCTTGATAGGCGTGGTCGTCAGACATGATAAATACAATGTTTGGTCTTGTGGGTTCTACTTTCTTTTTAGAATTAGAACATGACACAAAAAAAACAAACACAGATAAGACAAATAGGCTTCTTTTCATTTTATACATACGTTATTCGGTTGCCGGTATTGCGGCAGTTTTAGACCAACCTGGGTTTTGGTATAGCGCTCCATTATCGCCTAACGAATTTGTTAAAGTAAATTCATCAAGAGGTACGGCACTTAAATAGTGTGTCTGCGGAAAATTGTACCCATTATAGGCTCTGTTAGAAGTCGATCTTCTAAACGGCTGCAAATATTTTGAACCTCCATTTTCAGGAGAATAAGACACATTATCGCCCTCATTAAGATCATTACCATATTGCGTGTAATATGCATCCCATAAATTAAACCCTTCAACAATATAGTCTTTCATAGTATCGAAGGCACGCCAACGATACATATCCATAAGGCGCATACCCTCAGCGATAAACTCATTTCTTCGCTCTCTACGAATATTATAAAGTGTTTCGTCTACCATGCTTCCTGCTGAATACACGGCCAAATCGCGTTCTTGACTTAGATCTGTATTGTTAATTGTTTTTTGGACATCTTTATCAATCCCAGCACGTTCTCTTAATGTGCTCCAATATGCTAAGGCATCGGAATTTAAACTACCGTTAAGTTCGTAAGACGCTTCAATATAATTTAAATAAGCCTCTGCAGCTCTAAAAATAGGACACTCTGTACTACCTGCAGTTGAAGCTACGGCCTCTTGCGGGTCGGTGCTCATCCACTTTTCCATTTGGTAACCCGAGGTCACTCCTTGCCAACCAGAACCAGTTATTAAATCAGGAAATGCAAAAAACTCTTGAGATCCGTCGGAGTTTAGTTTTCTAATATCTCCTTCTGAAAGTAAAGCAGCCTGCAATCTTTCATCTCGATTGGTTACAATATCCAACAGGCGTTGGTCTCCTTCATATTCAGATCCAGAAGCATATATAGGTAAGCCGTTCTTCATTAAAAATGATTCAACCAACGATCTTGTAAAACCTACACCTGCGCCAGTTCTTTGTAAATAATGTGTTGCGCCATGGCCTAAAACCGTACCAATATCGTAGCTTTTAAATAACAACACTTCTGTATTAGCTGCTAAATTATGAGACACAAACATATCTTGATAGTTTGCAGCTAACTGATAACTATTAGCCACTGGTTGAGCATAATCCATAGCTTTTTGAAAGAAAAAATTGCTTTCTGCCTGAATACTTCCAGATTGAAATGCAAAATCTGGATGTAAATAAGCTCCAGGCCATTTAGCATTACCAGGCACCCTTGCACTACCTTGGTGATATTTTAACCAAGTAGCTTCAAACAAAGCCACACGAGAAGCTAATAATTGGGCCGTAGATTTATTAATTCTGTTTTTTGAACGACCGTTTTCAAGCAGTGCAATTGCTTTATCTAAATCGTTTAAAATAAATCGAGCTACCTCATTTCTCGGTTGTCTTTTACTGGCTTCGATTAAAGTTTCATTATCATCAGAAAGTACCGTAGTTATAATTGGAAAATCTCCATAGGATTGAAGTTTATTAAAATAGAACCAAGCTCTAAAAAAGTAATTTTCCCCACGGTAATGCTTAACATCTGGATTTTGTTCATCAAGCAAACCAGCCTCTAATCGGCTTTCAACCGTTTCAATAAAATAATTACATTCGCGTATGTCTCTAAAGCGCCAATCGCCAACACCCCAGCCAGCTGTAGAGGGTACCAATTTAAAACCTGTTAATAGGTTTTCTTCCTCCCACGGTCCTATAAGATCGTCACTGTTTCGATCTTTGGCATAGAGCGATCTTGCCCCGACATCGGCCGTAACATCAAAACTGCTGTAAAACTTATTAACAAACAGCTCGAGATCGGATGGTTTATTGAAATATGATTCTTCTGAAAGGAAATCTTGGGGTTCGCGTTCTAAATAATCTTCGCAGCTCGAGGCCGTAAAGCAAAGTATTGCAAAGATTAGAGAATAAAATATTGTTTTCATGCTTTTTCTTTTTAATCCCTTAAAATGTTACATTAATTCCGGTTGAATAAGTAGCCGACATAGGGTATGTTTTCCCACTACCATTTATTAAATCCTGAATTCCCTCAGGATCGAACATTCTTAAATTGGTATGTGTGTATATATTTTCTCCAGACATATAAATTCTTGCACTAGAAATACCTAATCTTGCTAAAAGATCCTGTGGTACATTAAATCCTATTTGCAAATTCTTTAATCTAAAATACGATGCGTCCTGTAAAAAATGTGTTTGTGGTTTGTAGTTTTTATCACCAATATACGGACGTGGATAATACGAATCGAAGTTAGCTCCCAGCTCGGCACCAAAGGCTCTAAAATAATCGAGATGTTCGGCATAAGGTGCTACTTGCCATTGACTAATACCTGGATAAATTGCACTACCTGAAAGTAAAGCATCTCTTTTACCAACTCCTTGTACAAAGGCACTAAAATCTATCATTTTATAACGGAAACCTAAATTGATACCGAAAGCATATCGTGGTGTACTGTTACCTATTACAGACATATCACCACTATCGCCCAGTTTTTGTGCGCCAGCATCAATTAATTTATCTCCGTTTAAATCGATGTATTTAATATCGCCACCTTCCCAATTGGTTCCAAAATTAGGGCGGTTGTTTTCTAACCATTCCGACATTTCTAAATCAGACTGTGCAATTCCAGCCGATTGGTAACCCCATATTTCACCTAATTGTTTACCTTCATAAAATTGGTCAACCCCATTTACAAATAGAATCTTTTCAGGGTTGCTGTACTTGGTTACTTTTGTTTTGACATCACTTAACACAACACTAAGATTGTAAGAGAAGTCCTTTCCGATTAGATCTTTCCATCCCAGTTCTATTTCCCAACCTTTCGATACAAGTTCCGCATTGTTGGTTTTAGGTACAGTTGCACCAAAACTACCAGGTTTTAAAGGTGCAGGACCAATCATATCTATGGTTTTACGTTCAAAAATATCGGCAGTTGCCGTTAAACGATTTTTAAATACTGCCAAATCGAATCCGTAGTTAAAACTTCTAATTTTCTCCCAAGTTATAGAGGTACTAAAAGGTGCTGGCATAGGCAATTGTGAAGGCACTGAACCATTTACTGCCCAATTCCCATTACCAATACTCATATTTTGGAAATAAGGGTAAAAGCTATTGGTATTTTGGTTACCTAATACCCCCCAAGATCCGCGAATTTTAAAGTTGTTTATTTTTGTTGAAATATTATCCCAAAAGGCCTCTTTTGCCACATTCCAACCAGCAGAAAACGATGGAAAATACCCCCAACGCTCGTTCGTTGGGAAACGCGATGCTCCATCGGCACGAAAATTAGCCTCTAATAAATAACGCTCTTTGTAATCGTAGTTTAATCGAGAAAACAAACCTACGTTACTCCACTCTCCTTTAGACTCAAAAACAAATTTCTCACCGTTTTGAGATATAAACGGACGATCGTCTGAATCGATATTATCTGTTCCTAATCTAGTAAAATGTGATTTATAAAGTTCATTTTGAACTCCTACTAAAACTTTAAAATTATGATTTCCAAAGGATTTGGTATAGTCGGAATAAAGATTAATTCCTGAGTAATTTACCTGTCCGTTTTGTACTTCAAAATAGTTTTGTCCAGGAGCTGTAATTGCTAAAATATCCCATCCGCGTACCTCTATTTTGGGTACATAACCAGAAAATATTGGAATATATTCACTTTTTAAAGTTGGTTGCACTACAGAGATTTTGGCTAAATGTTTAGAATTGTTATGGTTTTCTATCCTTGAGTTAAACTCTCCGTAAATTTTCCAATCTTTTATTGGCTCATAAGTTAATTTTAGCTTATTGTACAGATAATCGGTTTGCTCCAATAAACGTCCACCTTCTTGCAATTGCTGAACCATGGAGTTTTCCATATAATCGCCATAAGGTGTATATAATGGTGATGTAGGTACCGCTCTCGATAGGTTGTGATAAAAACGCTCATCTTGAGCCGTTGGTCTATCATGATTCTTACGCATGAAGCGTGTGTTTAAACTTAATTCAAACTGATCGCTTAAAGCCGCATCAATTTTTGTATTAAATGAGAGCCTATCGAAAGTTTCATCTGAATATGTAAAAATACCTTCTTGCCCCAAATAGTTAGCCGAAGCATAGTATGCCACTTTTTCACCGCCGCCACTAACACTTAGATTATGTTCTTGTCCTAAACTCATGCTTTTTAAGTGCACATCGTACCAATCGGTATCGCCATAAGCTGCTCTGTTTTGCAACCAACTGGTTCCACTGGAATTAGGCTGTGTACCAAAAGCCAATTTATAATTTTGGTAATCTTTTATCCTCTGTATGGCTTCCTCTCGATAAATAGGGTTTCCTCCAGTATTGACACTTAAATCGTTTAACAGGTAAGCATACTCTAAAGCATTCATACGTTCTGGAACATTTATAGGAAAAGCATATCGAAAATTGTTCGAATAACTAATAGTTGTTTTTCCTTTCCTACCACTTTTAGTAGTTACCAAAACCACCCCAAATGGCGCACGTGACCCATAAATAGAGGCTGCCGCCGCATCTTTAAGCACCGAAATGTTTTCAATGTCATTAGGGTTAACCGAACTCAAATTACCCTCAATACCATCAATAAGCACCAACGGACTTCCTGAAGACCCTTCGCCAATTGTTCCTATCCCTCTAATATTAATATTAAGATTACCATCTAATTCTCCACCAGAATCTGTACCAATGTTTAAACCAGCAACAACACCTTGCAACGCTTGATCGGCCCTTAATACTGGTCTAGACTCTAAAGCCTCACCTCCAATTTGACTAACGGCTCCCGTTAAATTCTCTTTCTTTTTGGTACCAAAACCTACTACCACAACTTCACTTAATTGATTTTGCTCTGGCATAAGCATTACATTTTTTTCTATAATACCTGCTGTTTTTACAGTAACTGATACTTTTTCGTATGACACATAACTGTACTCCAAAATATTCGATACTGCCGTTGGAAAGCTAATCTCATAAGCGCCATCAAAATCTGTGGCCACTCCTATCGTGGCTCCTTTAAGCAGGACAGTAGCTCCTGGTAAAGGCATGCCCGTGTCATCTGTTACAACTCCTTTAACCGTAGTGGTTTGGTTTTGCCCATAACTGCTGTTAAACCCTAAAATGAGGCACAACATTAGAGCTAATGATACTATTTTTTTAATATTCATTATTATGCTTTTCAATTTTATAAAGGAAGAGAAGCCCTAGTGAGCTTCCTCCCTCTAAGTTGTTCATTTTAATAGAATTTACCGTCGTGACCAGTTTGAGAAGATACATCAAAACTAGAGTTGGTATATACCCTAATCCAATCTAATTCCATAATAGCCTCTTCACCAACAGTCATATTTGGCATTGTTCCGGTCCACCCACCAATACCTGGAGTAATAATCATCATCATACCTGAAGGGTTATCCCAAGGCCAATCGTTATTGCCTCCATCTCCTTTAACATGTTCAAAGTACTGGTGTCCATTAATACCTCCAATAATGCGGTCTTCTAAAATTTCTACCCAGTAAATGTTCCATTTTGTTTCGTCTGCTATTTTAACGCTCGCCGCTTCGGCATTACTGGTATTTGCAGAGAAATTTTCGGTATGTAATGCGAAATGAGCCTCGTTTTTATATGGTGCTTCCACTAAATCTATTTCACCACACTGTGGCCATGGAATTTTTTGAGAGTCGTAATTACTTTGTCCCATGAACCAAATAGCTTCGTTGAATCCTTGCTTACCTGAGTTACGGTAACGTACTTCAACACGCATATTTTTAGTAAATTTCACCCATTTTACACCTCCTTGGTCATGACGCTTACTATAAAGAGCTGACATTTCGTACTCAGCAGGATCACCATATTTATTTACAGTTGGTGCTGCTAATTTTTTGGTTTTAAGCTTTAAAGTCCCATTTTCAAGCACTCTCATTCCGTCATTAAACACAGCATGATTAATAGCTAATCTAGTATCGAAATTCCAGAAACCGGTTGAGTTATCTGTAAACTCATGGGCATTCCAAAAATTCCAGCCTTCTTTTGTTGGATGTGCCACACCCTGATCGAGTGACAGTTGTGCTGCTGTTTTAGAAGGATCATCATACACTACAGTTTCATCGTTCATAGGGTGCAGACCTTGATTTATGGTAACTTCGGTTTTAACAGAAGCATCATCTGCTTTTTGAATTTCTATAATACCAGATAAAGTTGTTAATGTTTTGTTGTCTGAAGCATTCACTTTTATTAAAATAGGGGCTGTTGTTGCCATTCCAGAAGCATTATCAGTAATAACAAACCTAGGATCTAAAGAAACCGCTTTCCAATCGACATTTGACGAAGTTAACTCTATTGTAAATATTTGATTTTTACCATCAATATCTATAATGGTATTCTTCACAATCAAGCCAGGCGCAACGGCTCCACTTTGTACTATTTTAAAATTTGTTTGATACTCATCATTTGGAGCTTTACCCTTTAAAACTACCATAATCTCTCTAGATTCTGAATCTGTATTTGCAGGATAATTTATGGTTACCGATTGACTTTCGTTAGCCGAAGTTCCTTCTGGCGTAGAGAACGTAACATCTGGTATTTCGGTACTTATCACCCAATCAATATTAGACATAAAATTTAAGACAAACTCCCCCGCTTCAGCGCCCACATTTGGAGTATTAGATTCAATAACAATTGACGGTTCTGGTGCCGCAAAAGCATCCTGAGCTACTTTTAACCATACTTTAGAACTTGGATTTTCATCTTTGCTGATAAACAAAATAGAATCGATACGCGCTTCCTCAAATTCATTAGCACTTACAGTAAGTTCTAGAGCTGTAAGACCTTTTTCTCCTGTAGTTTTATTCAGACTTAACCAAGTAAGGGTTTCTTTAACTTGAGCTTTCCATTCAATATTAGCCTCTACGTTAAAATTCAAAAGAGTTTCGTTAGCAGAAACATTTTTAAATTCAGCCTGAGATAAGATTAAATCCCTTCCCTTTTGGGTTACCTTAACGCTATCCTTTAATTGATATGCCGTAAAATACACCCATGACGTTCTTTCTTTAATAGTTGCATTCTCTTTTGAGAGTAACTTTACAACATTATCTCCCGTGCCCTTATTGGGAGAAACTGAAAGCCATTCGGCATCCTCTCCTTTAGTAATTTCCCAATATGAATTGGTTTTGATATCTACCTTCAGAGAATCTTCTGCTACTTCTAGTATGTTTTCTTCTGAGAAAAAAATAGGCTCAATATTAAAATAGGGGGTTCTGTTTTTTTCATTCGCCCCATCGTCATCGCTATCACAAGCCAGGAAAATAGAAATGATGGCCGATAACGCAAAAAATACCTTAAATAATGGTTGTTGTTTCATTTAACTTAGTGGTTTTTGGTTTTAATTGTTTTTATTCTTTGATTAGTTTACAACTGAAATCTCAATTCTCTTTCTTATTTTTTTAAATGTGTTTATAATTATAGATTTAGAATTGTTTTAATATTAATATTGCATACTTTTACTCCGCTATATTATTTATTTTATCACATAAAACACGGAATACAGCAGTTACATATAGGTTACATTTGTGATACATTTAAGTTACATTACAAAAAACAAAACACTATAAACACCTATAAATAAAAGGGTTTATCTAAAATATATCGATTAAAAAAATACTAACACAGGTTAACACATATGATACCAACTAAAATATTCGTATGCTTAATTTTTATAAGCTTATTTTTTAATGTATCAACATCTCAGGAGTATGTTTTACGCTTTCAAAACATTTCAACAAAACAAGGTTTATCCGACAACAGAATTACAGATGTACTTCAAGACTCTAATGGATTTTTATGGGCTGCTACAGAGTTAGCCATAAACAAATACAACGGAGAAAATACAGAGACCTACAACTTATCCCCTAAAGGTATTGTTAATCAACTTATAGAAGATGATAAAGGACATATATGGGCAGCGACCACGAAAGGACTATTTTTCTTTAATCCAAATCGTAACACCTTTGAGTTGATTCATTTTGAAAAAAACAAATTCACCAATGCTTTTTCTAGGCACATCATTAAAATGATTAGCACAAAAAATGGCTACTGGATTATTACAGATTCGTCTTTAGTTGGTTTTAAAATGAGTACTGATTTTAACATTATTGAAAATTCGATTAAAATTATAAAAACCCCACCAGCTTTAATATTTACAAGTATTATTGAAGGAGACGATGGCACCCTGTGGCTTGGCTCCAATAGTGGTAAAATTTTTTACTATCACTCAGAAGCTATTTCTAGCTACACCCCTTTAGCATATAACAATACAACATCTATAAACGATTTGGTAATTGATACCAATAACACGCTTTGGGTAGCCACCAATGGCAACGGCCTATTTAGTATAAACCAGAAAAACAATAAAACCACCCATTTTAAAAGCCAAACCCCTAAAGGGATAAACAATAATATCGTTTTATGCCTTTATTTAGATACCAATAGCAATATTTGGATTGGCACAGATGGAGGCGGTTTAAACCTGTTTCAAAAACAGCATAATTCTTTTTATTATTTTCAGCAAAGCTATAATAGCAACCATTCCATTTCAGATAATTCTATACTATCGATTAAACCTGGCTTAGATAATACTATATTGCTTTCCACTGTACATGGTGGTATTTGTATTTTCAAAAACCAACTTGAAATTAAGCGTATCTCCAGTCAACAACTAGGATTTAATACTAAAGACGGACAAAGTTCTACTATTTTAGAAGACAGCAACAAAACCATTTGGCTTTCGGCGGGACGTAATGGTCTTAGGCATTACAATCCAAAAACAAAAAATGTAAAAGTTTTTATCGACGATACCGAAAATCAATCCGACCTAAATGGCAACATTGTTTTATCACTAATGGAAGACAACCAACAGCGCATTTGGATTGGCACCTTACGTGGCGGGCTCAATATATATGATGTTAAAAAAGAGACTTTTCTGTTTGCTGAAGAAGGTCGAAACTTAAGAGGAATCTTTGCTATTAAGGAAAGTAAAGACAACACTATTTGGGTAGGGTGCCGAGATGGCGTGAAAGTTTACGACAATGCCCTAAATATAATTGAACATATTCAAGTTGGCACAAGGTATACTCCTGGAAATAACGTTACGGCTATTTACAAAGACATTAAAGGCGATATGTGGGTAGGCACTGGACACGGATTACACAAATTCCACCCAGCCCATAACACACTTGAAAAAACGAGTTATTTTTTAAACCAAAATGATTCTACAAGTCTGAGTAGTAATCATATTTTATCAATTGCCGAAACAAACGATCTTTCCTTACTAATTGGCACTTATGGTTACGGTGTAAACAAATACTCCAGAAGCAAAAACACCTTTGAACGATTAGAGTGTAACCAACAAATAGAAGGCAGCATTATTCGGGGTATTCTAAAAGACAACAACCAAAATATCTGGTTGAGCACCAATACGGGACTCTCTAAAATAAATTTCGATGGATCTATTATCAATTTATCACCAAACGAAGGTATTCAAGCTTTTAACGGTGGTGCAGCAGCTTTAAACAGCGATGGTTCTATTATTATGGCTGGAAACCAAGGGTTAACATATTTTAATCCGCAAGAACTTAAACACGATTCGCCACAGCCTAAAGTTTTTTTTACAAGTGCATCAAATATTACAAAAGAACAGGATTCTAGACCAGTTAATACCAGTTTCCAAATCAACAAAGCAACCCAAGACTCTCCCATAAACATACCGCATAATACGGTCTTATTTTCCATTAATTTTTCATCGTCCTATTTCTATGAATCTGAAGGCTTAAAATACGCCTATAAACTCGAGGGACTTAACGATACTTGGCAAGCCATAGAAAACACCAAAAGTTTAAGTTTTTCCTCGCTTAAACCAGGTAACTATAAGCTAAACGTCAGAGTCGCCAACGAATTAGGTGTTTGGAGTCCGCATACAGCATCGCTAAAACTTAAAGTAATTCCATCATTTTGGGAGCGTAATTCTACAAAGACAGTCCTTTTTGTTAGCCTAGTAGCGCTAATCATTTTTATATTTAGATGGCGCTTATCGGCCGTTAAACATCAAAAAGAAAAACTACAAAGACTACTTAAAATAAAAACCGACGAAGCAAAAAAGCAACAAGACGAAGTATATCAAGGCAAGATTGCCCTATTAAATTTTGAAAAAAAGAACCAAGAGCTCAATCAAAAAAAATTAAGAGGCGAGCTTAATTTTAAAATAAACGAGCTCACTAACAACACTTTACGCACGGTACATAAAAACAATTTGCTAAACGATATCAAAGAAAAGTTAAAAAAAGAAACCCAACAAAAACAAATTGACAAACAGAACCTAAGAAACATTATTAGTTTAATAGACGATAGCTTTATAATGGACAAGGACTGGAAAAACTTCTACTCGTTATTTAACCAAGTACATCCCACATTTATTAAAGACTTAAAAAAATACTGCTCCAAATTGAGCGAACGCGACATACAGCTTTGTGCTCTAATAAAACTTAACTTCTCGTCGCAACATATTGCAACCCTTTATGGTATTTCATTAAGTTCTGTAAAAGTAGCGCGTCACAGGCTGCGAAAAAAACTAAACATTGAAGGACAGCAGTCACTTAAAGATTTTCTTTTTGAAATTGATGCTGCCTAAAACCATTAATTTATTTAACAAAAAAATTACTGATTTAAGAAGAAATCATAAAAACATTTTGCCTCTTTTGTAGTCTGTTCGCTCTATTTAATTTTAGTGTTAGATATTACTATTGTTTATTGCAAGCTCTACTGCCTCAATTAAAAACGATTCATTTTCGGGCGTTTGATGTTCTCTTTTAACGATTTCGAAGAATTTGTTACGCATCTCTGGATGTTGGTCCATAATGTTATTTTCTTCTTTAATATCGACTTCTAAATCGTAAAGCTCAACGGTTTTATTACCTATTTTTATGTCTTTCCAAATCATTTTCCATTTACCCATTCTAACAGCGACCTGTCCTTTATAGCCAGCGAACTCCCAGTATAAATAATCGTGTGCTTTTTGTTGACCTGGATTGGTTAAGGCATTGTAAAAACTGATACCGTTACTTTTATAATCGGTTTTAACCTGAGCAATTTCGTTAAGCGTAGGCATTACATCATAAAACGCCGAAATATGGGTGCTTTTTGTTCCGGCCTTAATTTTAGCGGGCCAAGTGGCAATCATCGGTACCCGAATACCTCCTTCGTATGTAAAGCCTTTTACTCTTCCATAATCGTTATTAAAAAGCCCTGATCCATTAAACCAAGGTGTGCTTGCACCACCATCGCCTGGACTTGCAGGTCCGTTATCGGATGTAAACACAATTAAAGTGTTATCATACAACCCTTCCTTTTTTAGATACTCCACCAGTTTACCTACGTTTTCATCTAAATACGAGACCATAGCCGCATAAGTGGCTCGTGGGTATCTGGCTGGAAAATAGCTACCTCTTTGCGCTTTGAAATAATAAGGGTCTTCGTCACCTAGCTTTTCAACATAATGATCTACCCATTTTTTGGGTGCTTGCAACGGTACGTGGGGTATTGGTGTTGCCCAATACATAAAGAATGGATGTTCTTTATTCGTTTCAATAAAATCCATCATTTTATCGAAAATCAAAGATGGACTGTAATCAGGCTGTGTGTATTTTGCATAAGCAGCTTCGTCCATAGGGTCGCTATCCTTAGACAATCCTTCGTGCGGGGCAATGGTATCATTGCTTAAGTAGTAGCGCTCATCGTTTTCATATAAATGTAGCGGTGTGTACGTGTGTGCTAACCTTTGGCAATTGTACCCAAAAAAGTAATCGAATCCCATTTGCGTTGGCACAGATTCGGTATGGGGCGCACCTAAACCCCATTTACCAACTACGGCGGTTTTATAATTAGCCGTTTTTAGTAAATCGGCTATGGTTATAGTGCTTTTTGGCATGGGGCGTTGACCTTCTAAAGTTGAGTCTTTAATCATGGCGGTATAGTTCCACACGTTTCCACGCTCAGCCCACTCATCGTTACCTCGTATGCTAGCCTGCCCACCGTGTTTACCTGTTAATAATGATGCCCGGGCCGGAGCACAAACAGGAGCCGCCGAATAATGTTGAGTAAACAACATACCATCGGTTGCTAAGGCATCTATATTGGGGGTTTCTATTCTTGTTTGCCCATAGGCCCCTAAATCGCCGTAGCCTAAATCATCTGCCAAAATGTAGATAATGTTTGGTTTGGATAATTTATCTTCAGCAATTACTTTGGACTCTTTTTTATTTTGACATCCAAAGAATAAAGTAATACAAAAACATGCTGTAAAGTTGTATAATAGCTTCATTAGTTTATTTGTTTGTGTTAATAGTTGTTTTTCCAGATTTTAAACCTTTTCCTGTTACGGTTAAATTAATTTCTCCTGCTTTAGATTTCGATTGCACGATGAACACTAGTTTACCACTAAAAAGTTTCATGGTTGGTAAATGAAACATTTCTAGAGATGTAGCATCGCCATTACAAGCTGCTTTAAAGCTGCCTTCGCCCTTTACCTTAAACTTTAACTGATTTGTAGCGGTAGGACTAGGTATGCCGTTTTTATCGACCACGGAAACCGTAACAAAAGCTAAATCCTTCCCATCGGCTTTTATTATTTTTCTATCGGAATCCAATACTAACTTATAGGGTTTACCTGCTGTACGGATTTCTTTTTCTGCTGCCGAATTTCCATTGTCATCAAAAGCCACCACCTTTATATTACCAGGTTGGTATTTAACATCCATCCACATTAGACGGTACCGATTTTTTGGTGTACTATTGTTTTTCTTTTGGATGCCCATACTTTTCCCGTTTACAAACAATTCTGCGCTGTTATAGCTTGTGTAAACAAAAACCGGTGTGGTTTCGCCTTCGCGCCCTTTCCAATTCCAATGTGGTAAAATATGCAACGCTTCGTCTTTGGTATTCCATCGGCTTAGGGACAAGTAGTAGCGATCTTTTGGCAAGCTCGCCAAATCATTGATTCCGAAATATGAACTGCGCGATGGCCATTTGGTATCGTAAGGTGTGGGCTCTCCTAAATAATCGAAACCGGTCCAGACAAACTCACCTATTACCCATGGTTTATCGTCTTGCAAAACAAAATCTTCATCTGGGACATTGGACCAGCTACAGGCTTCTAAATCGTAAAGTTCCACTTCCTTGTTCCCCGTTTTTATGTCCTTCCAAATCATTTTCCATTTACCCATTTTAACGGCTACCTGTCCTTTATAACCTGCAAACTCCCAATATAAGTAATCGTGAGCTTTTTGGTGATCTGGATTGGTTGGGACATTATAAAAAGTTAATCCATTGCTTTTTTAATCGGCATCAACTTGAGCAATATTTTTTTAAGCTGTTCAATTTCTTTTTGAAGCTCTTTAATTAGTGTTATTTCATCTTTTGTTTCCACTTTAATTCTGGTATTCATAAGGTCTTTACGTTCGTATTTCCTAATCCATTCATTGATGCTTGTAGGGTTAGTTCCGTAGAGTCTGCCTAAATAGTTTTTGTTGAGTTTTCCTGCGGTAAGTTCATCTAAAATTTTAAATTTAAACGATTCATTGTAGCGTCCAATTTCTTTGTAATTTTGTACATAATTATTAAAATTATGTAGCCTTATTTCCGGACGGATCATAATTACAGTCAAGGTTGGCGGTATTGTTAGTTGTCGATTTCGAAACACTTTTCTATCAAATTAAAACTACTTTTGACATGTGTTGTGTCGCTCGAATTATCACTTCACCGTCAAGTAACTATACCGCGTGTTGTACATTGTTAATGTTCATAACTCTATTATATTCTTTCCTTTAGAGATTGTGTATTCTTTTGACCGCTTATCTTTTATTATTTTTAGCTTTATATCGTAATTAGTTGTAGCCGCGATAATTTCTTTGCCATTTTTTAGCTCGTATAGAAGCGAGACAGTAGCTTTCCCACAATGAATATTTTTTATTCCGTGTTTACTTTTTCTATTGATTATCCAGTCTATTTTATGGGCTTTGCCGTTTATTCTTATTCCTAAAACATTTTCTATCAACAATGCAACAGGTCCAATACCAGTCCAACCAACGAAGTCTTTTCGAGCCAATTTTTTATTATTTTCAATGGTTGATGGAGCGAAGGCATCTGGGGCATAGCACTCCCATAAAGTACCTGTTTCTTCATACACATTATAAAGTCCATATAGATATTTCTCTGCGCATTCAGTAGCAAATTTCTCATTATTTGTTTTTTCTAGCCCTTTAATAACCATATAATTGGTGGGTGCCCAAGTACCTCCTTTCCAGTAATGACCTCGTGGTGAGTAACCTTCTTCATCGGCTGCGAGAGAAGGAAATATGTTCTTTCTCCAAAATTCTTTTGGATTTTTTAGGTGCTGGATTAGTCTTTTATCCTTTTTAGGGGTAGTGATACCTGCTAGCATTGGCCAAAAAGAAGCAATTGTTTTTACCTTTTGTTGCTTTCCTTCTGTATCTACATCGTAGTAGATGCCATCTTCTTCATTCCAACACCATTCATTAATGCGTTTTCCTAGTTTTTTTGCTTTTTGTCTATATTGTTGAGCCTTTTTCTTGTGACCTAGGATTTTACATATATTCGACAAGTCGTTATAGTTCATAACCATTTGACAGCTTATATCTACCCAACCAACAGGCGAAAAGCTACTATGTTCTCCTGGGCGCCCTTTATCTCTTGGGGTATTATCCATTCCTGATGCTTGCCCATTACTCCAGTAAAGTTTATGAGGAGTATCTTGCGACAAGCGATGCTTCTCTAACCACTCTACATATTTTTCTAATACTGGCAGAATCATTTCGAAACGAGACTTATCTCCTGTAAGTTCATAGTTTTTCATTTCAACCCAACTAAAGATGGGAGGGTTAATGGCCCTACAGAATTTTTCGCCCCCACCCCAAGGGTGATCGCTCCCATCAGCTTCGGCTATAACACGCCATATTAACCCATCTTCATGCTGACGACTATAAAAATTGTCATGTGATTCTATGGCAGGAAAAATAGTATGTCCGTACCTAGCAAACATAATCATAAAATGAGTGTCCCATTGAAAAATTAACTCATTAAATGCTTCATCAATAAAATTAGAAACAAAAGGTGAGCCGTGAGGTGGTTTTTTAAAGTTAGAGAAGGCTATTTCCCATGTTTTCCAATACATATCCACCCAACCTGGGTGGCCTTCTAAAATTGGTTCAGGAAGTAATTTTTTACTTTCTGCAAAAGTTGGTATTGCTTTATTGTCGTATGTTTTCTTAGCAAAATAGTTTCCTTTTTCATTTTGAGCCATTAACGGCATATAAATTGTAAAAAGTATCAAAAAAGTTATATTTTTATTCATTGTTCAATTGTTTAATGTCTAGTCCTGTCTTTTCAGTAGATACCGTTTCTCCATTTTGAGCAATAGCTACAGGTTTTTTATCATTATCTTTGTTAAAAGGTCCTTTTATAGCCCAATCGTGTGCTACAGTAACGGTTTCTCAATTAGAATCGTCCAAATTTAAAACATTAGCATTTCTGACATCACCTTTTGTTAATTTCCAATAATGCTCTAATTTAATTTGATGACTAATTTGCTCTTGCCCATAAGTGCTAGCCACTAACAAAATTAAAGCTAAGCTAAAACACGATTTACTTTTTAATGTTTTATCAATCCCCTTAGAACTCATTTTAAATGTGAAAAATTTATAATTTATTTATACTGAAATATATTAAATGGCTTTGAAGTTCCTTCAATAGACAGAACCACAACACCATGTTTTGGCACCTGAAAAGACAAACTTTTTAAGTTAGTTTGTGGGTAGTCTTTTTTCTCCCATAAATTACGATATGTATAACCCTTAGTCTCATCAATACCTATTATATCTAGATCGAAACTAATAGTTGCTGCTTTGTTAGATCTGTTGAGTAAAGCGACAGCTACCTTTCCGTCCATCGTAGAAACAAGTGGTTTAGCCCACACCTCTAAATCGCCATGGTCAACCAATCGACGCGCTTGGTAAACTAGCGGATCTTGGTTAAGTGCTATTAGTTCTTCATTGGTAAGTATCTCAATGGTTTCCTTGCTCATATTTCGCAAGTCATTACCAGCCAATAGAGGCGAATTCATCATACACCACATGCTAAAATGGGCTTTATCTTCTTCGTAGCTCATACCGCGACCTACTTGAAGCATATCCATATCGTTAACATGTCCTGGCGAGGCGTATTTCCAAAGATCGGCATTCAAATCAATGATGTGTAAAATTGAATGAAACTGGTTTGTAATATCTCCAGATATACGCCAAGAATCGGCTATTCTTGGTGCCCATTTTCCAGGAAATTCCCAACGACAGATATTATAGACGGTACTAGGTTTTACTTCGTTAATAACGTTAGCTATTTGGGTATAGCGGGTTTCTTCATCTAAATTCATCCAATCGCCACCACACCAGTCTACTTTAATAAAATCGTAATTCCACTCTTTTAGCATTAAAGTAAGATCTTTGCGGTCATGTCCATACAATCCTGAACCCGAACCAATAGTGTCTTTGTCCCAATACGAAGCACAGGTATTGATTCCAGCATCAGAATAAATCCCTGCTTTTAGCCCTTTAGAATGAATATAATCGGAAACTGCCTTCATCCCGTTGGGAAATCTTTCGGTATGTATTTTAAGGTTACCTTCTTTATCGCGACCGGCAAAAAAACCATCATCTATATTAACATACGAATAACCTACTTTTACCATACCTGAAGACACCATATAATCGGCTTGAGCCTTTATAATATCTTCATTGATATTTACACGAAAATTATTCCAACTAGACCATCCCATAATAGGTGTTTGAGGTTTTAACGGTTTTTGGATAGTAGCCTCTTTTTGAGGTATTGTGTTGTTTTTATTGTCCTGATTTTGGCAAGATAGCAAGCCAATAAGTGCTAAAAAAATACTATATTTTTTCATATGGTTTTTATTAATACCAACATCGGCTAGTACATAATGTAAAAGCCGATGTTATTTTAATATTTTATAATGTGTTTTCCTTATTATTTAATGGGCATTATCCAATACGAATACTCGTAATCTTTATAAGGCAAAAGGTACTGCTCTAAAGGTAGCCTGCCCCAACTATTAATACTACCTAAACCTTGCTGAAATCCGTCGATATTAACAAACACTTCTTTTCTAGCATCCAGTTCACCAGCGTGTTTTTGGGTACGCTTTTCACCTGAACTTAAATCATCTTCACTGTAATTAAGTGCCGAGAAATGAAATGGTGTTTCACTTACAAACTTAAGGCCAGAGCCATCAGCTTTCGTTAAGGCAACCCATCTTACATCTAGTTTGTTTCCATTTTCCTGTGGGCGAATATACGGGAAATACTGCTCTGATATGGTTTGTTTATATAAGCCCACTTTAGCAGCATGCTGTCTGTCGGCATAAGCTTCAAAAGGGCCTTTTCCGTAAAAGGTCATGCTTTTATAAGCTTCTGGCAGTACCAGTTTGTTCCCAAATTTATAGATATTAGAATGCTCACCTTTTAACGCTTTTAATTGATTGGTTACTTTTACAGCGGCATCACCATTAATTAAATAAGTCGATACCACTTGTGCATCGCCATTTAAAATGTTGCGGGTAAACACCACTTGCACTTCGCTTTTAGATATTTGTTTTACCTCTGCTCTTACTGCATGGGCAGTTGCAGCACCTTTCCACGCCTTGTAGAGGTTTTGTGTACCAGCACCATAATCATTATCGATAGGTGCACGCCAAAAGTTAACTACAGGACCTTCAATTAAAAGGTTTTTATTATTCACCGTAAAGGTTTTTAATTGCCCTTCATTTTTATGGAAAGTCATATTGAAGGCATTACCCGTAACCGTAATGACATCGCTGTGGGTTTTATAGCTAAGTTTCTCTTTTGAAGCTACTGGTAACACTGGTGCGGCTTTTTGCAGATTAAACTGTTCATAAGCTACATTGTGCCCCGCTTTAAGTAAAGGTTCGTCTTGCTTTAAAATAGCTGAAACGTTTAAAAAGTATTCAGTATCCTTTTTAAATTGAGTTTTAAAAGGAATATTTATGGCTTTTTTGGATTGTGGTACCATAACTATATTATCGATAACACCACTTTCAACAACAGTCCCGTTTTCAAGGATTTCCCAGTTTAATTTATAGTTTGATAAATCTCTGAAGAAATACCAATTTTTAACATCGATAACCCCGTCTTCAAGGTTATTTTCGTAAAACTTGATGTCTTGATGTATGTGCTTAACCTCGTTGATGTGCGGGTTTGGTCTTCTGTCTGGTTGTACCAAACCATTATTTAAAAAATTATTATCGCTTGGTGTACCCTCTGGGCCGAAATCGCCACCATAGGCAAAAATTTCGCGACCGTTTTTAATGGTTCTAATTCCCTGATCTACATAATCCCAAATAAATCCTCCTTGTAATTTATCGTACTTTTCAAATAAATCCCAGTACTCTTTAAAACCTCCTAAGCTGTTCCCCATAGCATGGGCAAACTCACACTGTATAAGCGGTTTTGTAAACTCGTCGTTAGTAGCATATTTTTCAACATCGGCAGGTGTATCGTACATAGGCACATACAAATCGGTATTCCATTCAAAAACAGCACGCTCGTACTGTGTTGGTCTGGTTTCATCCATTTTTTTTGCCAATAAATATGACTCATAGAAATTATAACCGTTCCCAGATTCATTTCCTAAAGACCATATTAAAATAGATGGATGATTTTTATCGCGTTCTACCATACGCCCAACACGCTCTAAATGCGCATTTAACCACGCAGGATCATTACCTAAGGTGCGGTGTAGTGCGTAGCCCATACCATGTGCTTCTATGTTAGCTTCATCTATTACATAAATACCATACAGGTCGCATAGTTCGTAAAAATAAGGGTCGTTAGGGTAATGGCAGGTTCTTACCGCATTAATGTTATATTCTTTAAATATTTGAATGTCGCGCAGCATATCTTCGCGCGATATTACATGTCCTGTATCTGGATCGTGCTCGTGGCGGTTAACTCCTTTAAACAAAATGGGCTGGCCATTCACTAAATACTGACCATTTTTTACTTCGGAAGTCCTAAATCCTAACTTTCTTGAAATCGCTTCCAACACTTGGCCTTTCTTATCCTTTATAACAATGTTTAATTGATAAAGTTCTGGTGTCTCGGCCGACCAGCGTTTTACCTTTGGAAGGATTTTATTAAACTTTAACCTACTTTCCGATTTTGGTGCCAGCTCGTAGTTTGAGTTTGATGCGAATACCGTTTGATTATTTTTTGTGATTTCAACTACTACAGAACCTTTTTGCTTTTTGGCATCAATATTTTTAACATCTACCGCTAAATCAAAAACGCCATCAGTGTAATTGTTTTCTAAACCAGCTTTAGCAAAATAATCGACCAGCTGCACTTGAGGACGAGCGTACAAATACACATCACGCTCAATACCACTAATTCTCCAAAAATCCTGGCACTCTAAATAGCTTCCGTCACTCCAACGGTACACTTCTAAAGCAATCCTGTTCTTACCTGGTTTTACAAAGTTAGTAACATTAAATTCGGCAGGCAATTTTGACCCTTGGCTATAGCCCACCTTTTCACCATTTATCCAAATATAAAAAGCCGATTTTACCGCTCCAAAATGAATAAATATGTCTTTACCGTCCCAATTATTAGCTACGGTAAAGGTTCTTTTATAAGAACCCACCGGATTATGACCATCTGGAATGTCTGGCGGATTTAACTGTCCTTTTTGAAACGGGTAGCGTGCGTTAACGTAAATAGGAACGCCAAAACCTTCGATCTCCCAGTTAGACGGTACTTTAATCGTGCTCCAGTTAGAGGTATCAAAATCTTCTTTATAAAAACCTTCAGGTCTAAACTCTGGTGCTTCGCTGTAATTAAACTGCCAAATACCGTTTAATGATAAATGATTTTCTGCTTTAGATAAGAGATCTTCTTTAGCAAGGTCTAAAGTATTATAAGGAAAAAATGTTGCACGTGCATCTAATTTATTGATACCCAATATAGCAGGATTTTCAATAACGGGATCGAGTGTTTGCGCATAATTAAATTGTACTCCTAAAAACCAAAGGAATACCAGTCTTAACAACCGGTTTGCTTTTTTCATATGTTGTCTTTTTTTTTTTTGTATTAAAATTTTGTTGGCATATCATTTACTTTCAGAAATAAATGTGTTTCAAATAAATCATTATTAGAAATGTGTTAAACCTTTATATTATTGATTATTCTGGATTTAATTAGCTATTTTTTATTACAAAAGGCCTATCATGAATTACATAAATACTCTAAAATTAAAGGAAGAAATTTGATCATTAAAATATCAATAAGAGCATATCACTTTTTCTTAATATTTAGTTGTTAACTTTAAAGAGCCAAAATAATAAAAACAGAACACATACGCATTATGTATAACATAAATATTTTGAAGTTATCAAGAAACAATATAAGAGGATATAAGTGTCAAGTACATTTATTGACTAATTACCTATTTTTAAATTAGCAAATTCAAATAACTAAATCACTATTAACTGGAAGCCCATAAGTTTGTTTCACGAGGGATTAAAGTCCTCTCATAATTTGAAATCGGTTAACTTTAACTCTAATGTTGAAAATCGCTTTTAAATTTTTATATTACTAAAGGTGCTGTAATGAAATTACAGAGCTTTAGCCACTTATTTGAAACCAATAAAAAACATCTCATAGTCTAATGCTATGAGATTCAATAGGATTATATTAACAATATTAAAAAAAAATGCCTGAAAAATTTATTTTGAGAGAACATCTAATTCTGCTATTGCCAATGCATTTTGGCCATCTGCAACTGTTTTAGTTATAAATTTTATAAAACGTACTTTTGAATTTCTTTTAAATCCTATTTCTTGAAGAATAGGGTTATTTCTAATATTGGAGAACTCTCCTTCAGCCATAGTTTTCCAATGCTTACCATTTCTACTTACTTGAATTTGAAAATCTAAAGCAATTCCTATGTTCCCTCTTGATTGATCTGGTAAATAAGTTAAACCAGAAATATTAATCTTACTTCCAAAATCCACAACGATACTTTTAACATCATCACCCTTAGCTATCCATGTGGTTTCCGATAATCCGTCGAACAATTTTGAAAAATCACCCTTTTGACGTACGACCTTCCATTGTGCTTTTGATGGTCCAAATTTCCTTTCAGCAATTTCTCCTTGTGTTTCATTATTTATTACCACTGCCTTTATTGTCACTTTATCATCACAAATAAAAGGGGCTTTATATTTTAGTCCATTTTTACTTGGATCCGAACCATCTAAAGTGTAAAATACATGTCCTGATTTGTCTGGAGACATAATACTAACTTCTCCTTTTTGATTTCTTTCAATTTTAGGCGAGGACAATACCAAAGGGGCATTATAAATTGAAATATCAGCTATTAAAGGCTGATCTAGAGCCTCTTCAATATGAATTTGCAATTTATTAGTTGCTATATCTGGAAGTCTTAAAATTCGCTTATATCCAATAGTTGTTCCTTTTATAATATTTTTCCAATTATTTCCAACAAGGGCTTTAATTGTAAATCGTTTTATCCGTTGTCCTTCATTAATATATTCCTGTAAAACTAAACGATTGAATACTTGTTCTTTTCCAAAATCTATTTCAATTTGCGCCTGTTCAGTATTTGATTTCCAAAAGGTATTAAAATCACCATCAAAGGCATATTTGAGCTGATTTTGATTATTAGCCACAAAATTAGTTTGATTATCAATTAAGTTATTTTCAAAATCCAAATCTAATTGTTTTCTCCAATTTATTAATCTAAGTGAATCCTCTCTAAAAATACGTCCTTGTTTATTCGGACTTAAGTTCAATAATAACAAACTATTACGTCCAACACTTTCATAATAGATATCTAAAAGTTTTGGAACAGATTTTATTTTATGGTTTTCTGAATCATGATAATACCATCCCGGTCGTATTGACACATCAGTTTCCGAAGGGAACCAACGAATTCCATTTTCATGACCTGTATTCAACTGGTATTGTACTGGCATATCTTCTACATAACTATCAGCGTAATGCATTGTACTCCAATGTGTTTTAGCAGCATAGCCTTCCTCATTACCAACCCATCTTACATCTGCAATTTTTCCTCCATGTATTATACAATTTGGTTGTAATGTTTTAACAATTTCTTCAAATTCATCCCAATTATAGTAATCTTTATCTATTGTTCTGGTATGTAACTTATCTGTACCATAAAACCCACGTCCACCGTTGGCTCCGTCAAACCATATTTCAAATACTTCTCCGTAATTAGTTAATAATTCCTTTAACTGTTTTTTAAAGTATTCATTATATTTAGGATTTCCATAATCTGGATGATTACAATCCCATGGAGATAAATATAAGCCCATTTTCATATCATATTCTTTACATGCATCTGCAAACTCTCTTATAACATCCCCTTTACCTTTTTTCCAAGGAGAATTTTTTACGCTATACTCTGTGTATTTTGAAGGCCATAAACAAAACCCATCATGATGTTTAGCAGTTAAAATAATACCTTTCATTCCAGCTTCTTTACAAATTTTAACCCACTGACGACAATCCAAATTAGTTGGATTAAAAAGTTTTGGAGATTCGTTACCATATCCCCATTCCATATCGGTAAATGTATTAATACTAAAATGCACAAAAGCAATAGTTTCCATTTTTTGCCATATTAATTGTTTTTCCGTAGGCTTTGCAAAATATTTTTTATCAGAAGTTTGACCTAAAATTGAACTACCATTTGAAACAAATAATATACAAGTGAATAACAGATGTTTGATACGATTTAATTTATTTTTTTTAATCATGAAAATTTTAATTTATTAGTTTCACATTGAAAAAGAATATCCAATAACACTACTATATCCAATAATCTATTTTACTTTATTCATTTTTTCTATGAGATATATTTATACTTATAATTTATAAATTATATCTTGGAAATATTTAAACTAAATATGTCTATAATTCATAAATTCTTTTAATAAAAATTCAACCGTGTATTTTAAAACTAATGAATTAAAAACAACAAAGTCAAAATTTATATATAAATTACTAATTAGGTTAAATACATTAACAATAACCCTAGTTATGTCAATAATTAGTTTTTGATATTAAATTGATAATCCCGAATAGTTATAATGCTATTCGAGATTATATAATTTATATTATAATTATTTAATTACGTTTAATTTAATAATCCCATCCTGGATTTTGAATAACGTTATTATTACTTAAAACTATTTGTTCTGTTGGTATAGGTGCCAAATAATCTCGACCAATATTGAATCCGAATCCATTTGGCATTGAATTCATATAAGGATCTATGTAACCTTCATCATTTACCAAAATAGTTGTATATAATTCCTCCTCAAATTCTGTTTCCATATCGCCACTACCTATAATTTTAAAACCTTCAAATCGCTTACCTACAATAAGTTCATCTGCAGCGGCCCAACGCATTAAATCATCAAAACGTTTACCTTCTAAAGCTAATTCTACGCGACGCTCTCTTCGTACCTCATTAAGTAAATCACTTAAACCAGGAAAAGCCTTATTAGGATCGGAAACTGGAGTCGTAGTTAAATATGGCATATTCACACGTTCTCTTAATACATTGATAGATTTATCTAAATCGGCTTGTGATAAGATTCCTAATTCTGCTTTAGCTTCTGCGAAATTTAAAAGAACTTCGGCATATCTAAAGATAATAGCTCCGGTCCAACTATCTACTCTTTGAGCAAGATCTGTCGTTCCTCCTTTATAAATTTGAAAACCTGTAGTACATGTAATTTCGTTATTCCCTCTAAAAACAGGATATTCAAATATTTCATTTGGGATTCCCGAGTTTACTGTTAACAAATCACCTGGTGTGCAAATCGTTTGTGCCAACCTAGGGTCTCTATCCGCAACTATATCAGTTAAACTAGTTTCCTTACTAGAATCATATAATGGACTCACTGAAATAGGTTGACCGTCACTAGCCAAATAAGAATCTACAAGAGACTTAGTAACACCTGTTCCTGAACCACTGTGTGGCAAATAATGTCCAACATGATGGGTAATACCATCAGAAAGACTATACTTTTTCCAAAATATCACCTCTGGATTCCCTGTATAATCCACTTGATTGAACAGATCCCAGTAAGTTGTTGAGGTTCCATTATTAAACAAACTGTAATTACTTTCATCAATCAAACGTTCCGATGATTCGACGGACCACTGTAAAAACTTGTTACTTTCATTAGTTTCTGCACCAAACGGCGTACCATCATGATACTTTTCCCAAGTACCTTCATAAAGACATACCGAAGATTTTAATGCTAATGCCATGCCTTGATGTACTCTAAATGATTCTGCCACCTCCTTTGTTTGCAAATTATTGATAGCACGATCTAAATCCTCCACTATTTTGGTTGCCAATTCATTTCTAGATATCCTAGGAGAGTACAACTCAGGAGAATCAGTATTCAAAGTTTTATCGATATAGGGAACTCCTCCAAAACGCTTAAGTAAATTGAAATAAAACATCGCTCTAAAAAAATAAGCCTCTCCGTTGTAATGTTTTATTAAGATTTCATCACCTTCAGCTGTGTCTTTATTCTCAAGATAAAAGTTCACAGCTCGAATATTACCGTAACTCCAAGAACCATCAGAAGTTGGTGCCATTGTTGTATTACCTTCAAGCCTTCCGTTTACAAAAATATCTGCAAGATTATCGCTATTGTTATCAAACTCAAAGATACCACCATTCCAACCATCATGAACTGAAAATGAAGTGTAAAATTGATTAAGAAAAAGTGCTAAATCATTTGGTGTTTTCCAATATTGTTCTGGTGAAATCTCATCTTCTGGCAATCTATCAAGTGTATCATTTGAACAGTTGAAAAGAGTTACGATTCCTAAAATTATGATTATAAATTTCAAATATTTCATTGTCTTAAATTATTAAAATTGAACGTTTAAACCTACTGAGTAAGATTTTTGAAGCGGGTAAATTTTACCATTACCCCAGCGCCCTCCTGTAGCCTCTGGATCAAATACTCCAGATATATCTGAAATCGTTAATAGATTTTCCCCAGAAATAAAAATCCTAAGTTTTTTTAGATATAGTTTTTCTATCAAAGACTCAGAGAAATTATATCCTATACTTAGATTTTTAAGTCTTAAATAAGCAGCATTTTGCAAATATCTAGTTTGAGGCTCTTGATTTCTCCAAGTACTTCTAAAAGTAGGACGTGGAAAAAACGCATCTGTGTTATCCTCAGACCAATAATCTGCATGCTCTTTCAACGCAGCAGACTGCCATTGGTTACCTACAGCACCAAAAGTATATGGTCCACCAGCCCAAACGTCTCTTTTTGCAACTCCTTGCCAGAACATTGAGAAATCAAAACCTTTGTAATCAAAACCTGCATTGATTGCGTATTGGTATCTAGGAGTAGAATTTCCTATTATTCTTCTGTCACCTGGATTATCTGAAGTAGAATCTCCCCAATCTATCTGACCATCTCCATTTAGGTCATTATATTTAACATCTCCAGAAAACCAAACTCCTCCGTACATAGTAGACTGATCAAATCCGTTATCAATTTCCTCTTGATTTTGATAAAGCCCCAACGTTTCGAAGCCCCAAATCTCTCCTAGTTTCTGCCCCTCACGATAAGTATTTAATAAGTTATTTGGATTACGATATTTAGTTACAGTAGTAACAGCATCTGATAATACGAACCCAAGATTATAGTTAAAATCACCAATATTGTCTTTCCATCTTACACTTAAATCAAACCCCTTGGTCTCTAATGAAGCGTTATTAGCTTGTGGCGCAGAAGTACCTAATAGTTCTGGATATCTTTCTGCTGGTCCAAACATATCATCAGTAGCTCGGACAAAATATTCAAAAGTGGTTTCAAAACGATTATTGAACGCTGCAATATCTAAACCGTAGTTATCCGTACTTACTGTTTCCCATGTAATGTCTGGACTAATTAAACTAGGTGTTTGTGTATAATTAGGTCGTCCACCACTACCTAACCACCAAAGGTTTGTTCTAACAGGCATACGAGACACATAAAGATAATTAGCAACATTTTGGTTACCAATAGCTCCGGTTGAATAACGTAACTTTAACATGTTTACTTTATCAATATTCCAGAATTCTTCTTTAGCTATATTATAACCTAGTGAAATAGAAGGAAAGAAGTCCCAACGACTATTAGGAGCAAACCTTGATGAGGCATCATAACGTCCATTAACTTCTAATAAATATTTTTCTTTATAATTATAAGTAAACCTACCAAAATACCCCTGGGTAGCAAATGCTCCAACGGAATCGTCAACATTATCTTCTCCTACCGCCGTCGATATAGATGGTACACCGTCAGTAATCAAATCATTTCGGGAAGCACTGACCGAACTAAAAGTGGTTTCCTCTTGTTGGAAACCGGCTAATGCGTAAAAGTTATGAGTATCATTAATTGATTTCTGATAAGACACAACTAAATTTGGTGATACATAGGAACTTTCCGAAGCAGAACGATAAAAACTATTATTACTTCTAATTAGTCTTTCTTGCCCATTTGGTTCAATAACTCCAACTTTAGCTGTATGGCTTGAATAGTTATTATTTGCATTTCTATAATATAAACTAGCTTTTACCTTCAAATCAGTTAAAGGTTCAAATATTAAATCTAAACCAATATTGGAATTTACGTCTTTAATTTTAGTTCGACCTCCGTCTAATATGAAAGGTATTTCTGAGCCATCACTATAACTACCATTAGGCATGATTACACCATTAGTAGGCCACCTTCGTGCTATATTATGTAAGTACAAACCCATATCATAACTTGGTCTATCTATATCCGACCTAGACATTCTTATGTTAGCATTAACCGTAAACCAATCGGTCATCTTACTAGATATTTTTGAGTTCAGCGTATACCTTTCATAACTATCGTCTCCAAAGTTCATTATACCAGGACCATCAAAGAAAGATCCAGAAATATTATAATTTAATTTCTTTTCATTTCCTGAAAAACTTAAATTGTGCTGCTGACGAACCACAACATCTTTATACATAACATCAAACCAATCCGTATTAGCGTTAGATCCAGTATATTGATTCCATCTTGTTCCAGCATCATTTGCTACTGTTACTGGGGTATTAATTGGATCTGCTAAATAAGCCTTTATTCTATCAAGAACCTCATCACTAAAAATAGGAGCTCCACCTCCGTTTGTAGCTGCTAAATTAAAATAGTTAGCAAAATCCAATGAATTCATCATATCTGGACGATTTAGTGGTGATGAATAAATAAAGTTATTTGAATATGTTATTTCGTGCCCAGGTATACCTTCTCCACTTTTTGTTTTTACAATAATAACTCCAAAAGCAGCTCGAGAACCATAAATAGCCGATGATGCAGCGTCCTTTAATACAGAAATACTTTCAATATCATCTGGATTTATATCATTAAGTCCAGAAGGATCACTTAATGGGATATCGTCAACTACCACCAATGGAGCTCCTGTACCCTGTAAATTTCCAATCCCTCGAATACTAATATTCATATTAGCTCCTGGCTCACCTCCTGTATTACCAACACTTAAGGTTAAACCTGGAGCAGCTCCTTGTAATGCTTGCATAGTGTTGGTTACTGGACGGTTTTCTAATACTTCAGCATCAATAGTACTCACGGCACCTGTCAGGTTTCCCTTTTTCTGCGTACCATAACCCACAACTACCACTTCTTCCAATGAAGAGGTATCTTCTTTCATAATAATTTTCACATCTGCACTACCACTTATTGGATAGTCTATGGATTTATAACCTAAGAAAGAAATTACTAAAATTGAATTTTCATTAGTTACATTTATTCTAAAATTTCCATCAAAATCAGTAGACGTTCCATTAAGGGTTCCCTTTTCTATAATGCTGGCTCCTATTAATGGCATTCCCGACTCATCTGTAATTACACCTGAAACACCAAATTTTTGTTGTCCTAAATCTAATTTTAATCTTTCTTTTATAGAAATTTCATTTTTATTCTTTAGATTAATTTCAAAGTCTAAATTAGACAAACTCAATTTTAATAATTCGTTTATTAAAATTGTCCCCTTTTTTAATTGTACTTTACTTTCATTATCAAACAATCCGATTTCATAAAAAAACCTGTAATCAGTCTGATTCATAATTAAATCAAAAACCTCATCGACAGTATATTTCTTTTCTTCTTCAATTTTGATTTTAAAATTTTGAGAAAAAAGGTCTTTTGGGGTAAAGGAAAATAGAACAGTACACCACATAAAAATGAATGCTCTCATAATAATCATAGTAATCCGCTTTCTAAATAGAAAACAGCCATTAGTAAATTTAATTTTCATAAATTTGTTAGTTGTTAGTTAAACATTTTAATTAATAATAATTCTATAAAGGATATTGTTTTATACTTTGACCGGTTAAACTTTATCCTTTTTTTTCAAGTTGTGTTCATATTTACATTTTAAAACTTAATATTAATTTCTTCACTAAAATTTTAATATATAATATTATTCAAGGTACACTGTTCTATCCATTATTGAGTAATCATTAATTGAAGTAGATTTCATAATGGATAAAATATTTTGAATACTTTGATTTTTATCTAAAGACCCCTTAAACATAACAGTTTCTAGTTCACTATTTACAAAAACTACATCTACATCATACCACCTTGAAATCACCCTCATAATGTCTTTTAATGAATTGTTTGTAAAACTAAATATTCCATCTTTCCAAGAAATTACACGTTTTACATCAACCTTATAAGATAAAACCTCTTTAGTTTGAATGTCTAATTTTGCTTGTTGATTTGGTTTTAAAGTATGTGTTTCCCCTTCATAATTAATTAAAACTTTACCCTCTACTAAAGTCGTGTATACATCTGATTCATCAGGATAGGCTTTTATGTTAAATTCGGTACCCAATACCTCGACTTCTTGATATTGATTTTTAACTAAGAATTTACCTATATTATTCCCCCGACTTGATATTACATCAAAGTAGGCTTCCCCATAAATTAATTCAACCTCCCTATTTTTTCCTTTATTAAAAGAAACTGGGTACTTTAATTTACTTTCAGAATTCAACCAAACCTTTGTACCGTCAGAAAGTACAAGTTGAAATTGCCCTCCTCTTGGTATAGTTAAATAATTATACTTTACTTTTTTTAAAGATTCAGATGAACTATAAACAATTTGCTTACCATCACTACTGGCATTAACTGTATTTATTGATGTTCCCTTTTCTAATACCATTTGGGTTCCATTTTCTAAAGTCAAAATTGCCTTGTTTGATCCTTGTTCAATCAAAACCTGACTATCTCTATTATTTAAAATTTGTCTGTTTGACTGACTTTCATATTTAAAAAAGAGAACTACTCCAAAAAGCAATATAATTGATGCCGCTACAAAGTATTTGAAATTATTAATTTGAAATACTTTATTTTTTTTCTTACCTATTTGTTTTAAAAATAATTCTACTGTTCTTTCTGTCTTTGGAGAGGTCATACTAGGAATAATAGCAACATGTACATCTACAATTTTTCTAAAAAGAAGCATATTTTTAGGATTTTCTAACCAATCTGACACAAGTTTCAATTCAGCTTGGGTAGCCGTTTTATTTAAAAATTTTACAACTAATTTTTCAATTTTCTCTTCCATTTTTAAGAGCTTTTATTAAATAGCAAAGTCAATTTAAAATACCCTTGCTTTTTTTTTTTTTTTGTTCAATAATTTACCTGATATTTGACTTTACAAGGTTATAGCAATATTATGTCTTTAGATTTTAGTGATCCTCTCTTTTTATTAAATCATCTTAAAAACGGAAATGAAGATGCTTTCAGCTACCTCATAAAAAAATATCACAAAAAATTACTGCACTACACAATTAGTCTAACAAGAGATTATAATCTAGCTCAAGATATTGTTCAAGAAGTATACCTTGATCTATGGAATGAAAGAAGAAAATTAAAGGACACTTCATTAATTAACAATTACATGTATAAAATAGCCTATCATAAGTTCATAAACAATTATCACAAGAACAAAGCTATATCTGCGCTTGAAAAAAAATATATGAATGAACTTGAACGAATATTTGAAGATAAAAATGACAAATTGCTTAAAGAAAAAGTTTTACTAATTGAAAAAGGCATCCACAAACTTCCAAAAAAATGCAAAGAAACATTTATACTTAGCAAAAAGGAAGGACTTACTAATCAAGAAATAGCAGAATATCTAAATATATCCCTAAAAACAGTTGAAGGACATCTTACAAAAGCCTATAACATTTTAAGAAAGTGTACTGGTGACAAAATAAAACAACTCTTATTTTTACTTTTCAAAAACAAAATAAAACTTGAAATCTAATTCTTTAAAAATATTTTAACTTATAATTGGAATAAAAAATCTAAAAATCAGAAACATGTATTTTTCTTACTCAAAAAAAGTTAGATAAATAGTTTTACAATTATGAATTGATTTTTATTAAATTCCATGATAGTTTATTTTAAGTTTCTTTCATATAAATATTATGTTTTAAGGTTAAATACGATTGTAATGAAAATGAACTAAAATTTAAACACAGCAAAAAACTTAATTTATTTTAGATATTATTAAACTAAACAAATACCCAAAACCAAAACAAGATACTACACCAACAAACGAATACATTAAAAAATTTGTGTCTGTATATGCACTAACGTACCAAGTTAATACAGCACTAACAAATAATCCTAACAACGTACCTATGGCATTAGCTTTCTTGGTAAGCATGCCTAAGAGAAACATTCCTCCTAAACCTCCGGTAAACAATCCTAAAAAGCGATAAAATTGGTCCCAAAGAGATTTGATATTAGAGTTAGCCATCCATAAAGCGAATAACACACCAAAAATCCCTGTTAAAACCGTTGCTATTCTTGCTATTTTTAGCAACTGTTTATCTGTTATAAAAGGTCTAAAATGTAAATGAAAATCATTACAATACGCTGTGGACACCGAATTTAAGCTACTACTTATACTTGACATTGCAGCTGAAAATATTCCGGCAATCAAAAGTCCTGATATTCCTAATGGTAGTTCCTTCACAATATACCATGGGAATATAGAGTCATTGTTAGAGATAGTTGGAGATAATTTGTTCGGCATTTCGGTATAAAATATAAATAATAAAGTACCTATTCCAAAGAAAATAATTGTGGCTGGTAATGTTAAAACAGCGTTGGTATAAAGGGTTTTTCTAGAATCTTTAATACTCGAACTTGTTAAATAACGTTGAACTATGGTTTGGTCTGTCCCTTGAGTCACCATAGCAGAAGCTAACCCTCCAATAAGAACTACCCAAAATGTTGAATCGGAAAAATTAAATTCTAAATTCAACATATTAAATTTATCTTCGTCTGATGCATATGATATCATTTCACCAAAAGGGGTTTCTGTATGAACCAATATCCAAATAATAGCCAAAACACTTCCTCCCATTAAAACGAATACCTGCATAACGTCTGTCCAAATAACAGCTTCTATTCCACCAAAAGTAGTGTAAAACACACATAATAATCCCATAATCAAAATACAACTTTCGACTGGAATACCTGTTACAATTGAAATTGCCAACGATGGAAGCAACAAGACTATTCCTATCCTACCCAATTGAAAAATTATAAAAGACAAACTTCCAAATGCACGTGCTACGTAATTAAATCGATCTTCGAGATACTCATAAGCAGTTTTTATTTTTAGTTTATTAAAAAAAGGAATAAAGACATAGGCTATTACTGGAGTTATAATAATTGCAGCTATGTTTAAAAAGAAAAAGGACCAATCAGTTACAAAGGCCTTAGCAGGAATAGCCATAAAAGTTATTGCACTTAATAAAGTTCCGAAAACACTTAAGCCTGAAGCCCACCAAGGTATACGACCGCCTCCCGAAAAATAATCTGTTGTAGATTTTTGTTTTCGCGAAAAATAAGCTCCAATTAATACAGATATTAAAAGGTATAAAATAAGAACACTATAATTTAAAATACCAAAACCATGTTCTTGATCATCTATTCGAAATCTTTTAACTTCGGGTGTTCTTATTCCAGGCGACACTTCCCCGGAAACAATTACAAAATCTTCATCATCTTTAAAACTTAATGCCGTAACAGGAAGTTTACTCATTGACTCATTATATACAAACCATTGCTTCGTTATTGTATTAAAAGATAAAATTTCTTTCGAAAAACCAGGATGATTATTTAAGAGTGAATCACGTCTTTCTGTAAGCGAATCTAAAATAGAATCGTTTTCTGTATTGTTTATTTCTAAGGCTATATTCTCTAATTTATCGAAGATTAATTCATCACAACCTCCATAAATTAATATATGCATAGATCCCATTGATACAGCCGACGCCCCCATTAATACCCGACTATTTCCATCTATTTCAACATCGCCTTCTTCTGTCCAAACATTATTATTCAAATCATAAGATAAATAACTACTTAAAGCCTCCGATTTTTTACCTGAAACTTCATTTCTACCTCCAAAAACAAATATTTTTTTACTATGAGATGTTTCTTGGACTGCAATAGTATGAAGTGCTCTTGGTGCTCCAGGAAAATCTTTTAATTTTTCCCATTGTTTTTTTTCATTTAGATTTAACCTGTAAAAAGCATTGGTTGTAAAATCTTTATTCTTTCCCCCTACAACATACACATAATTATCCTCAACTATCGCTGTTGAAAAAGCTAGAGGTTCTGGTAGATTTGGATAATTGGTAATCCTAACAGTTTTAGAATCGGCTTCGTATGCCATATGTAGTACCCTATTGCTAACAGATTCCTTATTATTTCCCCCGATGCATAAAACACCATCTTTTAGAGAGACTGAAGCCGAATAAGCAATTGGCTGAGGAAGACGTTCTGAAACCTTTACCCAAGTATTATTTTTAAAAATGTAAATCTCATCGCTCCAAACTTTTTCCCCTCCCTCCCAGGGTAAGCCATTCGGAAAATTTGCACCTCCAGCTGCAATAATAACATCTTCATAATTTCCACCTAACATACCAGCAAAACCGAGTGAAGTCATGTTTTGCTGGGTTGGTGGTAAATTCTGTAAATTAGACACAGTAATTTTAGATTCTTCCTGCGCACTAATTATAAAACTGTTTATAAAAACAAAAAGAAGTACGAATAAGCTATTATTTTTTCTCATTACTTAAATTAAGAATTATCTCTTAAACCATTTAAATAGCCTTTTAAGCAAATTTAACTTTATTAAGGTGATTAAACCGCTAATATAATTAATTTTACACAAAATGTATTATGTTACACATATTAAATATTTTAATCTTTAAATAAAAAGTAGCCCCTAAAATGTTAGGGGCTACTTTTTTCAATATTGTATAAAATGAATTTAATCTATTTTAAAGGCATCATCCAATATGAATAAGAATAATCTTTATACGGCAGTAAATACTAGTCCATTGGTAATGTGCGACAGCTATTTATACTTCCTAATCCTTGCTGAAACCCATCAATATTTACATAAACCTCTGGTCTCGCATTTAACTCACCAGCATGTTTTTGCCCTTTCTCATCTCCCGAATCTAAATCCTTCTGACTGTAGTTTAATACGGAAAAACTAAATGATGAAGAACTTAAAAAATCTCTAAATAAACTTCTATTTTATTAAAATCTCATCAACGAACAGCCAAGTATCTCCTCCTGATTCATTTTCTTTTAAATTCTCGGCTACAATCTTAACATATCTGCAAGGTTGCTCATTAAAACTTACCTTAAATTCTTTAAGTTCAGATTTAGGATTTTTAGCAAATGCTCTCGTAACCTTTCCAACTTCTCTATAACTTTTACCATCTTCTGACAAATAAACTATCACTGCTGTTGGAAAATAAATACCCGGACCTTGATTTTCTAAAGTCCCAACAATAACTTCATGCACATTATTAGATTCATCCAAATCTATAATAGCTTCCATATCCTCAACCAGCCATGCCTGCCAATGTCCATCGTGAAAATTCTTGGTACCTCTTAGGCTATTTACTAAACCAAACTCTCCTTCTCCAGTATAGTTTTGATGGTATGCTTTCTTAAATGTAATTGGCTTGCCGACAGCTTTATGGAATTCAATATTAGTGTCAAACATTTTACCTACAGGCGTATCGTCTTTAAATAATGATGCCTGAATTCTTTTCGTCTCTTTAAGTTTAATAGGCTTTGTATATTTTACAAATTCTTGGTCGCTATTCTCTTCGGAAAGCTTATAACGAATATCTGCATTAGTAAATTCATTATTCAAAGACACCAAAACCTCTTTTGATTGAATATCTACTTCTGCATCATGCATGACTAAATAAGAACTTTTTGAATAGTTAATCCCCAAGTAATCCAAACGTGTAAACATCGTTTCCATTCTTGATGAAAAATCTTCCCAATTACGAGTTGATTTAGGAGACCAAAGCGTTTCTGATAATGCCAATAGTCTTGGAAAAATCATATATTCAGAATGCGATTCGGTTTTAATTTGTTCAGACCACAAATTCGCCTGCCCTCCTAATACATGTTTAGCTTCATCCTCTGTCATAGTCTCTACCACAGGATCGAAAGTATAGACTTTGCTTACCGGTGTATAGCCTCCCCACGCCAACGGCTCTTCGTTTTGAGGTCCTTGATAATGATCGAAATAACAATGTGTACCCGGAGTCATAATAACATCGTGTCCTTGTTCAGCAGCTTCAACTCCTCCTTTTACACCCCTCCAACTCATTACCGTAGCTTCTGGAGCAATGCCTCCTTCTAAAATTTCATCCCAACCAATTAGCCTTTTTCCATTAGCATTTATAAATCGCTCCATACGCTTTATAAAATAACTCTGAAGTTCTTCAACACTCTTAAGACCTTCCGCATTCATTCTTTCTTTACAATGTGAACATTTTGCCCAATTGGTTTTGGTAGCCTCATCCCCTCCTACATGGATATATTTTGAAGGAAAAATAGCCATGACCTCGGTTAAAACATTCTCTAAAAACGTAAATGTATCGTCTTTTCCAGCGCAATAAATATCTGTAATTGGCCAAACACCTCCTGAAGGCACTCCTGTTTTCTGATTAAAACAGGCTAATTCGGGGTAAGAAGCTATAGCGGAAGATACATGTGCCGGCATTTCTATTTCAGGAATAATTTCCACGTTTTTTGTTTCAGCATAGGCCACCAAGTCCTGTAATTGCTCTTGCGTGTAATGCCCGCCGTAAGTTCCTTTTTCTCCATGTAAAGTAGCTCTTCTACCGTCCCAATGTTTATCTTCCTGATCTACTCTCCAGGCTCCAACATTAGTTAATTCGGGATATTTTTTTATTTCTATTCGCCACCCTTGATCATCAACCAAATGCAAGTGCAAAACATTCATTTTTAGCATGGCCAACCGATCTATGGTTTTCTTTAAATAATCTATTTCAAAAAAATGGCGAGATACATCTAACATTAAGCCCCTGTACTGAAACCTTGGTTTATCTTCTATAGTAAGACAAGGCACAATCCAGTCTATGTCTGGTTTCAAATTATCACTTTCAATACTTTCTGGTAATAATTGTCTTAAGGTTTCAATTCCATATAAAAATCCTGCATTACTACTTGCAGATATTTCAATATGATTTGAATCGATCTTCAATTGATACCCTTCTTTTTCAATACTTTCATCAATTAATAATTCTACCACATTCTTCCCATGTGACTTGTCGCTCACATTTAGATCCCATCCAGCGGCATGTTTAAATTGACTAGTTAACAACGTTGCTATTTCTTCTTGTGAAGAAGAACTTATTACAAATTGAGTATTTTCATTAAACACAAAAACACCTTCATTTATTTGTGTATGATGTGGCTTAGGTATAATTTGTACGACTGGTTGTGTATATGTTTTATCATTTACACATGAGCCTAAAACGATTGCTGCAGCAATCCATAAAACATTCGATAAGAATTTCATATTTAATTTAGTTTTTCCAAATTTATTCATAAAAATTATTTAAATCGGCATTATGGAGTTCTACAAAAAACGAAGCTATTGCTTGTGTTGTAGCTACAAAGAAACGTTCTCCTTTTTCTTTGTTTGACTCCTTAGGATTTCCTACACCAGTATCACATGTAACTGATGTCCATCTTCGTTGTGCCGTTACCCAACCGTCTTTTAATCCTTTTATTTTAAATTGTTTTGCCTCGCCATTGCCTGCTTCCTGAATAGGTAGTACCAACTCCGGTGTTAAATGCATTACAACTGAGGTTTCAAGTTCCCCTGCATGGTCACCAGGTTCATTAAAATAATCAGAGCCATTTTCAGCCTGCCACCAATTTAGGGCACAAACAAATACCCCAGGAAATTGGATGGATAACTCACGAATAATTTGTTTAAAATTATTTCCTCCATGTCCATTTACGATTACCAATTTATTCACCTTGTTAACATCTAGCACCTTTACAATATCCTGAATAACTTTTAATTGGGTACTGGGATTCATATTTATGCAAAAAGGCACATCGAACTGGCCTGTATTTACACCAAAGGGAACAGTTGGTAAAACAATCACTTTTGCATTTTTATTCCAGGCTAATCGAGCAGCTTCAATAGCTACACCCTCAGATAAAATATTATCAGTGCCATAAGGTAAATGATAATTATGTGCTTCCGTTGCTCCCCAAGGCAACACAGCAACCGTATAATCTTCGTTTTCAATTGCCATATAGTTTGTCTCTGCTAAAACATATGGTCTTGCTTTATTTTCCATAAACCTTACTTTACATATTTTTTAATGACTTGTTTCCACCTGGCATAACCTTTTTCGGTTAAATGCAAACCATCATGAGTATATTCTGTTTTTAAGTACCTTTCTTTATTTCTCATAGCTTTATGAAGATCTATATACTCAATATTTAACGTTTTTGCTAAATCTTCTAGTAGCTTGTTGGCTTCCATTATCTTTTGATGATTAGCTTTATGACCAGCAAAGCGCTCTCCAATATAAGGGTTTACTGGCAGTATACTTTGAATATAAATTTCCGTGTTTTTAGATTTTTCATTTATCGCCTCAACAATATCCTGAATCCCCTTTAAAACGTAATCTACACTTCGACCATGAGCCATGTCATTAGTTCCTGCAAGCAAAAACACTTTTGATGGTTGAGATGCCGCAACCTCATCAATTCTATTTAAAATACCATCTGTGACATCGCCACTAATACCGCGATTAATAACATTATATTTAGGAAACAAAGTTTTCCAATTGCCTCCTTCGGTTATACTGTTTCCTAAAAAGATTATTTCATGCTCTGTATCAGGTTCCTTATTAAACAATTCAAACCGCTCATAGTAATGTTTAGAATAAGATTTAACTGGCTCCAATGGAGCAAAGGTGAACATCCAATTCTGATAATCTATTTTACCTGGCACTTTAAATACAATTGTATTTACGCCTCTTTGAAGCTTTATAGAAACAGGTTCGCGAGTCCAATACAATTCTTCCTTTGCCCAGGGGATTTCTTGATCTTCTTTCGATCCCCAGCCTTCTATCTTTGACGGTTTCCATCCCGGATTTTTCCATTTTGGTGCCGTAAGTTCCTTTCCATTAACCCAAATAGTCCCTCCATTGGCATCCCATCTGCCTTGTTCTGGAATACCAGAATAGACCCTGTTTGCTCTTAAAGGGGTTTCAAAACCTATCCAAACTTTAATAGTTTGATCATGATCTACTTTAATTTGTCTCTGCGCAAAAACAGTATTTCCATTATTTGCTTCGGGATAATATCCCCCTTGCTTAAAGCGATCTTTAACAATTATGGTATTTCCTGTTGCTGGTTTCCAGTTTTCAGTATTTAACGATTTTCCTGAACTAACCTGCTCCTCTATTATAAACGCATCTTCTTTTGATAAAGGCTCAGATAATAACCAATCACTATTAGTTTGTTTTACATACTGAAAGGGTTTGTTTTTTAAATATTGGTTTTTATGATGCAATAAATAGTATTCAAAAGTCTCTAAATATTTAAAGGCTTCTGTACCTCGTTCAGGTAACATGGTAAGATATCTATCTGAAGTTTTTGTAACATCGCCTGTCCATGTTGTCCAGGCATACGTTAACAAACAAGGATATAGAGGGTTCTGGCTTATAAAATCGGTTTCATTTTCTAAATTAACATCGGGCCATAAACTTAAAATTCCACCAATAATATTGTTTTTAGATTTATATCCGATTGGTTTGAATAAAATCTTAGGTACAGACGTCATAGGCTCGCTGTTGTTTATATAGCTGTTCCATGAGTCAATTTCTTTATAGCCTTTGGCTTCTAAATTCTTAGGTTGCCAGGTTTGCCTAATAACATCTTCCTCTATTTTTAAACCTGGGTTCCAAACGATAACCTCTCTATTATTTTCCTTGCATACCCTAATCATTCTGGTCATAAATTCATCTGGATTTTCTATATGAACTTCATCTGATCCTAAATGAATAGTAGGACATAAATCTTCAGGAATTTCCATAAAAAATTCATTAAGAATGACTTCTAAAGCATCCATTCCTTGCTTCGATTCCATTTTAAAACCCATAGATGTCACAAAAGAATCGCTATGGCCTGGCATATCTATTTCTGGGATAATTGTTATGTGCCTTTCTTTGGCATAAGCTATTAATTCGCGAATTTCATCATAGGTATAATATTTTCCGGGATCTCTTGTTGGTCTGTGGTTTTCTGCCAGATTAAGTTTCGGATAAGCTTTACTTTCTATACGCCATGCAGGTCTATCGGTTAAATGCCACTGAAAAACATTTAACTTATATTTAGCCATAATATCTAGCTGTTCTTTCAAAATATCTAAGCTTATAAAATTACGGCCCACATCCAATAAAAAACCGCGCACTGAATGTTTTGGTTCATCTACAATTTCGCAAAAAGGAATTTGAATCTTCCCTTGCTTTACTATTGCAAGTTGAGCTAATGTCTGCAAGGCATAAAATCGTCCTGATTCATCTTTGAACTGTATTTCTATTTCATTTTCTGAAACCTTTAAAGTATAGCCTTCAGAATTGATTCTCTGATTTTTTACCAACTTAAAAACAGCTACTGAAGCATCGGTTACAAACGCATCATTATGTACAATACTTTCTATAATTTCTATTGAAATTTGGTCTAAATCAATATCACTTTCAATTTTAAGGTTGTTAAAACTTAAATGCCCAGTGTTCCAAGTAACTTCTTTTGGGTAAGGAATTAATTTTCTAGGGACATTTTTTAATGTCTCGGTAGAAATTAGAGATTCGAATGTATTGCTAAAATCTTGAGCGAAAACATGTGAAATTAGACACATGAATAATACAGGCACTAATTTTGTTTTACAAATTGTAAATTTCATTTTAATAAATTACTTTTATTTAAATCTTTTATTCTTGCTATTTTTATAGCATTTATAGTACTTTTTTTAACCTATAAACCACCACGTCGCGAGAAGGAATTTCAATTGTAAATTTTGATTCTGTAGTACCTATATTTTGATTATTCCATAAATCTATTACACTATATTTTCCTATGAAGTTTTTGATTGGTATACTTTCCCAGTCAATGTTATATCTTTTACGATTAAACTCTCTGTTAAAAAGGCATATGGCAATGTCTCCTTTGGAAAGTTCTTTTTGCCAGATTTCAAAATTTCCAAAATCTTCAATTTTAAAACCTTGTTTCCCTAATTTATCCTGATTTATAGAAATTAAAGCTTTATTTGTTAAAATATTTTTATCGTTTACCGACATGGATCTCAAATCATTGCCAGCCATTAAAGGCGCTGCCAACATGCACCACATTGTAAAATGAGCTCTAGCCTCATTCGTGGTCATATTCGAATTTCCAACAGCCAGCATATCAGGGTCATTCCAGTGACCTGGACCAGCGTATTTTTCAAGTCCCACTTGCTTATCAAGAATTTTTGTCCACCCCAATTGGTTTCCCCAAATATCCCCATCAAATCGACCTTTCATATCAATATCATAGGTCGTTCTGTAAAGGTGCGAAACATCCTCAGCCCATTCCCAAGGTTTGTTTTCACCCCATTCGCACATGCTAAAAACAATTGGCCTTCCTGCTTTAAAAAGTGCATCTCGCATAATAGTATAGTATTGTTTTGCATCTTGCCCTTGGGTATTACACCAGTCGTATTTTAAATAGTCAACACCCCATTTAGCATATGTTTCTGCATCTTTAACTTCAAAACCTTTACTTCCCGGACGACCAGCACAAGTAGCAGTTCCTGCATCTGAATAAATGCCGAATTTTAATCCTTTTGAATGAATATAATCTGCCAAAGCTTTCATTCCTGAGGGGAATTTTTCCTTATCAACTATAATGTATCCATTATTATCTCGGCCCACCTGCCAGCAGTCATCAATAACAATATATTGATAACCCACATCTTTTAAACCATTAAGAACCATAGCATCTGCCATTTCTTTTATTACTGTTTCATTGACACCATCGCATTCAAAACGATTCCAGGAGTTCCATCCCATAGGTGGTGTTAAAGCTAGATTTTGAAATTTTTGAGCATTTGCCAGAATCGATAAAAATAAAATCGTAAAAAAAGTGTAAAAAGCTTTCATATGTTTAGTTTGTAATATTTGAAAATGTTGATGTTGGTAATCCGGAAGCGTTAGTTAAATTTCCTTCTGAAAAAGAAGTATAGCCATATCTTACATATCTTGGGTCTTTAATCTCTGTACTCCAAAGGATTAATAAATTCTTCTCTATTTTAGATTGAGCTTTTACAAATAATTTATCTTCGCCTGCTATTTCTAAATCTTTCACCGGAAATCCATCGATAGTTTTTAGGACAGACGAATATTTAAAAGCAACCTTTAGTTTATCATCTAAAACATTTACATAATCAAACAAAGGTCCTGAAAAACTAATGCTCTTTTTATATGTTTTAGCCAAAGCTACGTTTGCTAAACGGGTCCCTACAACCCATTTTTTTTTAGGGTGCACATCGGTTTTATCACCTACATCCAATGAAACTACCATTCCTGTATTAGGAATGGATAATAACTTACGCTGTTCATCTCTAAAGTCCCCCCAATTGGGTCTATTTATACTACTTAACTGAACATAATAAAATGGCAAATCGGACTTGTTAAAATGGGTGCGCCAATCGGTTACTAACATTCTAAATAATCTGGAATGTAAGGCTATATGATTGGTATTTGATTCTCCCTGATACCAAATAACCCCTTTAAAATTATAGCTTGACAGAGGTAAAATACCTGAATCGAATAAAAACGTTGCATCGTAAGGATGTCTGGTTTTTAGAAATTTATCGCCTCGAAAATTTTGAGATTTCCGTTCGGAAACCCAAGTATCTACCAAAGGATTAAACCATGTATCATTTAACAAACTAATTGTTTCATGAGTTTGTTCCATACTTTTCCGGCTTATCCATGATTGAGTCGTCGAGCCTCCAACCGCGTTGCAAACAACCCCTACGGGAACATTTAGTTTCTTTTGTAAGTTACAGGCATAAGCATAGGCTACTGCCGAAAACTTTTTCAGTATATCTCCATCTGAATTGGTCCATCCTGAATATTCAAAATAGTTGTTAGCACGGCATAATGCTAATTCTTCTCTGGTAAACGCTGTCGATTTTAAAACCTTCGGATCCATTGAAAACACAAATACATTCGGATTTATGGAATCTTTTAATACAGTTTCGGAAAATTGCATCTGACTCACCTGAAAATCCATATTTGATTGCCCTGAAGCCAACCAAACTTCACCTATATAAACCTTACTAATTTCAATGTTATCATATAACTTCGACTCGATTTTAAGTCTGTAAGGACCTCCAGCTTCCATGGCTTGAAATATTGCTTTCCAAATTCCATTTTCATCTGGTTTTGTAACTAATTTCGTTGTATTTAAAACCACAGTAATTTCGTCGTCTGGATTCGAAACTCCCGTGACGACAACAGGTTCATTTCGTTGAAAAACCATATTTTCACCATACAAATTAGAAACCTTTAATCCTCCATAATCTTTTGCAATAGCTTGATAAACTTTCTGAGCCAATATTGTTGCCCCTTCTTTTGTGGGATGCAAATTATCTGGAAAGTATTCAGGATACCTGTATAAAGGTTCGTGTAAATCTATTAATGAAACATTTGCAATTTTGGCTACATTTTCAATTTTGGATTGAATTTCTTTAAAACTTTCACGCATACCTTCTTCAAACCAATGATGACCCGAAAAAGTTGGAGACATTCTACAAATAAACACCTTCGGGTTTGTTGGCAGATTTTGATATGTCGAAATCATATCCAGATAATCATCAATAAATTCACCTTTATGGTCTGGCCAATTGTTATTTCCCTGATCGTTTAAACCTAAATGAATAACAACAATATTTGGTAAAAATTCTTTTGACTCGGTAAATTCCTTTTTATCCCAATAAGGTTTATGTCCATTTTTAAGCAATGTAGCTCCTGAATGCCCAAAATTGCCAACTTCATATTGATGTCCTAATAGATTTTGAAGTTGACTTGGATAACAATTTTCTTCCCGATTTTCTATGTTATAGCCATAAGTTACACTATTTCCAACACAGGCAACCTTTATTTTTTGGGAATGAATAATGAAAGTTTGTAGAATGAGTATTAAGCAAATAAACTTTGAAAACATGGGCCTTGATTATGGATGTGTAAAGGCGTCTTTACCATCAGTTAACCACTCTAAAGTAAATCTGGCAAAATCGTTTTTCACATAATCATCCTTTTCAAAAAAGACTCCTATATCTCCATTTTCTAATATTGTTAAGGAGGAATAAGCTGATGATCCTGCATAAATGGTTTTTCCTTTGCTCCAGGTTTTTCCTTCATCATAACTAATCCTAACAGTTAAATTAATTCTATCCTTTTCTGATTTAGCATTTGAAAAAAGTAACCTGTTTTTATCAAATCCATCCTTTTTAGACGTATAGCGAATGATACTAGCATTACAACCCGGATCAATTAAACTTGAAGCCGTTTTGGTTTCCCAGGTTTGTCCTTCATTTTTCGAGATATGAACATAGCGCATTCCTGTTTTATTAACTCTTGCGTTAATCATTAAAGTGCCATCTACTAATTCTACAATCTTAGACTCATCCGCTGGCATAATAGGCGTATCTATAAAGTACCAGCTTTTACCATGATTGTCACTTCCAAAAACATGCAATCCTTTGTTTAAATTTACCATGGTATGCAGCAATTTACCCGAACTGGTTTGAATACCTCTTCCAGAAGTGATAAATTTAAAATCGTTATGCCATTCAGGTTTCGCGATCTGAGATGTTATATCTTCCGGTTTAGACCAGGTTTTACCATTATCGGAACTTTTTACCACATGCATATAATAGACATCCTTTTCGGTTTCCAAATCCATGTAATTGTAAAACATAAATATATCGCCAGTTTCTTTATCAACTATCATTGAGGGATCTGATGCAGAGTACCCGTCTGGAAAATCTACAACGGTTTGAATATTTGACCAGGTTTTCCCATTATCGGGACTTCTTCTTATTATAATATTTATATCTCTGCTCCATTTTAAATCTCCGCATGACGGCACTCTTTGATCTATTGCAGCAATTAAATCTCCATTAGGAGCTGTTACAATTGAAGGTATCCTGTAACATAATACACCTTCCTCCATTCCTTTCTCAAATAAGGTAACAAATTCCGGTACCTGGTTTCCTAAAGAAGTACTAACTTCCTTTACTTTCGTTCCACAGGAACTTAACAATACTAAACCTAGTATTAAAATACTTTTATTAATCATTTAATTTATTTTTTAAAATTATTGGCTTCTATCTTTTCGAAAGATTTCCAGCACTGAAACATAGCTCGAGGCACATGAAAACATCCTTTCCATTTTCCGCCCTTTAAATTTAATAATACTTCTCCTTGTCTGTTTAAATATCCAAACCACTCTCCTTTTTCAGGATCTGAAAAGTGGCTCCAAGAATAGTTATGTACTTTTTGGTACCAATTAAAAACCTCATCTTTCTGAGTATGCTCGTAGGCTTTAGCTAAAGCCACTAGGGTTTCTAAATGAACCCACCATAGTTTTTGATCCCATTCTAATTGCTGTAAAGGATACCCTTTTGCATCCATGAAGTAAAAAATACCACCATACTCTTCATCCCAACTATGTTCCAAAATCTTCAAAATAGTATCAGTTGCTTTGTTTATTAATTCAGAATCTCGTTTTCTAACCCCAATATCAATCATAAACCACATAGCCTCTATCCCGTGTCCTGGATTTAATAATCGTCCATTAAAACTATCATCGTGGCTTCCATCGGGTAGCACATTTTCAAAAATTAAACCAGTTTTCTTATCCAAAAAGATTTCCATCACCTGATTAATACTATAATCAATAGTTTTATTAACTTCTTCTGAAGATAAAACACCCTCAAGTTCTAAAACTAAATTTGATAGAATCATAGGTAAGGAAAAACCAACTAAAGGTCTCGTCAAAGTGTTCTTTTCGTAATTCCCTTTTGGATTATCGATGCGTTGTAAAATATTGAAATAAGTGGTTTTGGCAAGTTCTTTTATTTCTTCATCATTTGTTGCAATAGCATACTGACTAAAAGCCATAGCTGCAAAACAATCTGAAAAAATATTATATGGCTGTACTAATGGCTCTCCTTTCTGAGTTACTGAAAAATAAAAGTTCCCCTCTTTATCACTTCCATACTTTCGTAAAAAATCAATTCCGTTTTTTGCTATCTCAAGCCATTTGGGATTTTTCTCAACCTTATTATATAACATAGAGAATGTCCAGGCTTGTCTTCCCTGAAGCCATATAAATTTATCTGTATCGTAAACCTTACCATTTCTATCTAAACACGTAAAATAACCGCCATACTGTGTGTCAATGGAGTACCTTTCCCAAAAAGGTAAAATATCATTTAATAATGTATCTTTATAAAGTATGCTATAATTCATTTTAAAATATTTATTATATATTAATGAAAATGCTTACATTTGCTTATGTATAACATAATGCAAATTTAATAAATTAAAAATTATAATTTACATTTGCCGTAAATTAATTCCTGATGAAAAAAGATTTAAATATTACACCTTTAAACACACTTAGCTTAGTTGATAAAGTTGAAATGCGTATAAACGAGTACATAAAAAACAACAATCTTGAAGTTGGAGACTCAATACCTAAGGAACTGCAATTTGCAGAAGCGCTTGGTGTAAGTAGGACAGTCATAAGAGAGGCCCTTTCCAGACTTCGTACCATTGGTATTATTGAATCTAAAAAACATAAAGGTATGGTACTTTCTCATCCGGATTTTATTCAAAATTTCGAAAAGGTTATTGACTCTAATTTACTTGGTGATAAAACATTAAAAGATATTTTTGAACTTCGTTTAATTTTAGAGATGGGGATGGTTGACATCTTATTTGCAAGAAAAACAGAAGATGACATAAAGGAATTGGAAGAAATTGTGGACCGTATGGAATCAAACAACTCTGAATCTACAGTTTTTAAATTAGAAAATGAAGTTGCTTTTCACGGTAAACTTTATGAAATGTCAGGAAATAGCACTTTACAAAGGTTTCAAAATATACTATTGCCTGTTTTTCAATATGTACACGAACATAAATTACCAAACGCTGAACCTTATAAGTACTCTAAAAAATTCACTACCCACAGAGAATTATTAAACTTTTTAAAAGAAGATAATATTAAAGGGTTTAGAAAAGGATTAGCTAACCACTTAGAACCTCATTTAGATCGCGTTTTGGAAAAAGTTAAATCTTAACTTTTACAATTACCTTTTTTAAATCTGATACTTTTTTCATGGCAATTTCAGGTAAATGAGTGTCATCTGGAAAAAAAATAGCAAACATTCCTTTTTCCAAAGTTAATACATTGTATGATGTTTTATAGAGAGCATAATCGTCTTTTAGATTGTATTCTTTTACAGGTAACTGTTTATTTAAAATAGCAACACCTATATGCTCGCTTCCTTCAATCACATAATGTATATCTATAAATTTTTTATGAGCTTCTAACACATTTTTATGCTGAATGGCAGTTTTGGTTTTACACAATTTAATAATAGCATATACATCATCACCTTGGATGTTATATTTACCAGCCTCTATGCCTGAATAATCTGCTTTTTTCAAGTATTCTAATGCAATATCCAGGTTTTTATGAGTTCCTTGATACAAGCTTATATTTTCAATTTTGTCTAAAATCATTTTTCTTATTCTTAATAAAAAACCCAAGCAATCAATGTTAATTACTTGGGTTTTTAAATACTAACAATCAACTATTTGCCCAAAAACTCAGATAAGCCAATCTTTTCAAGCTCATTTTTAATATCATCATAAACTTCATTCGAAATATTAGAATGTGGAAATCTACTTGGTCCACAATCTATTCCATACGTTTTCATAAAACCTTTAGCAACTCCATTAAATCCTCCTTTACTATCCAAAATTTCAACAAATCGAATTGCTTTAGTTTGTAACTGAGCTGCTTCCTGCATTTGTCCTGCTTCAAACAACTCTTTTATTTTATAGTATAATGATGGAATATGATTGTAGGTACTACCTACCCATCCTTTAGCCCCCAAAGGAAGACTTGAAAGAAAGATTTCATCGAAACCAAATAATACATTATACTTTCCGTCTTCAAAGTTTTTGGAATGTAAATAATCGATTAAATTATTGTTCGTAAATTTTATTCCTGCAAAAGTTGGTATTTCCTTAGGAGCAATTTTTAGAAACTCATTCATATTTAAGTTAGCTCCACTTAAAACTGGTATATGGTAATAATAAAAAGGTAAATTTGGAGCACAAGCTGCAACTTCCTTACAGTATTGCACCAATTTATCTATACTACTCAACCTGAAATAATAAGGTGCTAATACAGCTATAGCATCGACCTTATCTGAAGCAAAAGTTGCTAATTCCTTCGAAACTTTTAAACTAGGATCTCCTACATGATCTATTAAATACAAATCCGACGACTTATTTTGAGACCAAGCTAAGGTTAACGCTTTTCGCTCTTCCGTGGATAATGAGACAAAATCACCTGTAGACCCATTCATGAACACCCCCGAAACCTTATTATTTATTAAAAATTGAGCATAATCTTTTATGACTCCTGTATTCAATGAACCATCCTGATGCATTGGGGCATATGTAGCCGCTATTAAATTCTCTATCTTCATTTTTTATACCTATTAATGCTATTCTTATAATCAAAACAGTAAATTAAAGAGGGTTCAGGCGAAACCTTTACCCTCTTCTTGGTCACTAACTCAATTACAATTAACCAAACTAAACTTAATCTATATATCCTGTTGTTTGTTCCAACAATGGATTTCTACCAATCATGTCATTTGTGATTGGCAGTACTAACTTATACTCATCACCAGAACTTAAAAAACTAATATTATCTATTACAAAACTATTCCCTGCTCTACGCAAATCCCACCAACGCTTTCCTTCGCCGATAAATTCTTTATAACGTTCATTTAAAATGGCATTAGTATTATTCACTTTAGTACTATTTGTATAGGCGTGAATTAATGGATTATAATTATCGCCATAGGCTCTTTCACGAATTTGATTTATCTCGGATGATGGATCTTCTCCCAGTAAGTTTTTGGCCTCTGCCAGAAGTAAAACTACATCGGCGTAACGATAAAGAGGGACATCATTTTCAAAAATGCGTTCTGATCCTTTAACAACACCAAGAAACTTGTTAAATATTGACCCAAAGTATTTTGATTCGTCGTAAGAAGAATACCCTAGTCCACCATTATCATCTGTATATAACCTTATAAAGGTCGCATCCTTTCTACCATCATCATTATCATCCAGGAGTAAAATTGTTTTTTCAGACTGTCCATATCTATTGGCTCCAGCAATAACAAAATCACTCATTGAGGCTCCCATATCATTATACTGAACATTAATCTCTGTACTTCTTCCTGTAAGACTGTTATAAATATTAGAAGCTTCGTCTTGCTTATACTGAATGGCAAAAATAAATTCATTATTAGCTTCGTTTTCAACACCCCATAATTCGGAAATACTTGGCACTAATTCTATGCCTAAGGTTCCTATTTCTTGTAATGCGGCTTTAGCTTCTGTAAAATCGGCATTACCACCTCCTAAAAGGTTACCTGACCAGATATACACATCGCCTTTAAGTGCTAAAGTTGCCGCCTTAGACCAATATATTCTCTCCCCTGCAAAAAAACTGTTATCCGATCCGAAAGCAGCTAATGATTCAGCTATATCCGATTTTATTTGCGCCATGACTTCACTTTGAGACGATCTTGCTCTACTTAACCCATCCAAACTAATACCTTCGGGATAAGACTCCAATAAAATAGGCACATCGCCCCAAGTTTTTAAAAGCGTATAATAATATAATGCTCTTAGTCCATAGGCTTGACCTAACAAATGGTTTTTATCGGATTCTTTTGCAAATGGGGTTATAGGTACATTTGCTAAAAAATCATTTATTCTATAAATATTTGTATATAATCCTGCCCAACCTCCAAAAGGTGCTGTTGAAATGGTTATATTCGATTCAATTAACGCTTCATTTGCAGGAGATTCATAAGTTCTGCCTCCCCAAATATCACTTCTCATCTCTCCTAATAACCACAAATCATTAAAAGAACCTCGCAAATTTGCATATAAACCAGTTTGTGCTGAACGAGCCACATCCTCTGTTCCCCAAAATTGATCCACTGGTATTTCACTTGGGCTATTTAAATCTAATTCACTTTCACATGAAGTAAAAGCTAATGCTGTCATGAATATATATATATACTTTTTCATCGTTTAAAAATTAAAATGTTACATTAAGACCTAACGTAAATGTTCTAGGCACAGGGAACTCTCCATATTGCACACCACCAACTTCAGGGGTATCTCCACTCATGCTCTTGAAATAATGCAAATTAGAACCAGTAGCGTAAATACTCAGCCTTTTTATTACATCTTTGAAATAAGTAGTTGGCACATTATAGCTTAAGGTAATTTCTCTTAAAGCTAGGTAATCTCCCTTTTCCCAGAATTTATTATTCGCTTCTGTTTGTAGGCTTCCTACACTTTCATTACCTCTCCATACATTTTTTGATCCATTAACAAATACAAAACGAGGCCAATCGGTATCTGTATTATCTGGTGTCCAAGAATTTAAAACCTCAATAGGTTGTTCTAAATTTCCTTGAGTTTGACCATAGCCTTTTGCTCTAATATGATTCCATACCAAATGGCCTGTAGCAAAATCAGTTTTTACAAATAAATTGAAATTTTTATAAGCCAAACTTGTTGTAATACCACCTACAAAATCGGGTGTGGTACGACCAATAACTTTTCTATCCAGGTTATTTATTATGCCGTCACCATTTTGGTCAACCCACTTTACATCACCAGCCCAACGTTTGTTTCTACTTGCTCCAGGCATATATTCGTCTGTAATAGCATTATCAGCATCGGCTTCGGCCTGAGTAGCATAAATTTTTTCTTGCTCAAAGGCTACTACTAAATCGCCTCCATAGCGTTGTCCTTCCTGTAGTCCTCCTACCCATTCTTCCTGTTGTGTATTTGGATTCCAAATCAATGTTCCCCCTTGTCTATTAAGTTCGTTATCGTTTTCAGGAAGTTTAATTACATAATTTCTGTTGGAAGTAAAGGTAGCACCAACATTCCAGGTTAATTTATCATTTCTAATGATATCAGCATTCAATTGTAACTCAATACCTTTGTTTCTGTAAGTACCATTATTGGTTCTTATAGACCCAAAACCTGTATAATATGGCAATGTTAAATTAGCTATTTTGTCTTTAACATCTCTAGTATACACATCTGTGATAAAATTTAATCGGCTATCAAAAAACGATATATCTAAACCAGTATTAAATGTTGTAGAACGCTCCCAAACTAAATCTAAAGTAGGTAGTCCTGAATTAGCAAATCCAGTTTGTCCATTGTATACACCTTGACCACTATATGTTCCAAAAACAGAATAATTACCAACATAATCACTTGATCCTGGAGGAGTTATAGAACTCACATTACCATTTACCCCATAACTTAATCTTGGTTTTAAACTGGAAATTACCTTGCTAATTGAAGTGTTTTGAAAAAATTCTTCGTTATGCGCATTCCAACCTAAAGACACTCCTGGAAAGAATCCAAACTTTTCATTCCCTAATCGTGAAGCTCCATCATTTCTAAACGTAAAACCTACTAAATACTTACTATCATAGTCATACACCAACCTTCCAAAAGTTGATACTATAACCTGCTCAGATTCAAAACTACTTGGCACACCATCAGCTTCTGCTCCGGCATTTAAGGTTCCAATTAAGTCTGTTGGCGAATTTCTTGTTCCTGCTGAAGAAAGGAAGATGTTATCTTTATAATACTCTGCTCCTAATAAGGCATTAATGTTATGGTTTCCAAAACTTTTGATATAGTTTAAAGTTCCAGTTAACTGGTTTCTAAGGGTTCTCTCTAAAGAAACACCAGCATTTCTTGTTGTAATAAAAGGACCTGTAGTACTACCTGTTCTGTATGCTCTATTAAAACTTTCATTATGATTATTTATAGTGAAATGACTTCCATTAACCGATAATGTTAACTCATCAATAACTTTCCAATCTATCCCCACCGATGCCGATAAACGCTGTTCTAAATTTTTTCTAACAAACTTATCTTGATAATACAACGGATTACCAAAGCCTTGATTAGTACCTACAGCATATTGATCTGACCATGTACCGTCTGGATTACTATCAAAAGTTCTTGATGTTGAAGCCTGCCCTTGAAATCTTCTAAAAACGGTATCTTCTCCTCCTAAAGGACTTCTATTCAAATTAGAATGAGAGTATAAAATATTAGAATTCACCTTTATACTTTCATTGATATTATACGATCCACTAAACTTACCTGAATATCTTTTAAATCCAGAACCTAAAATTAAACCATCGTTATCTAAAAGCCCTAAACCTAAATAATACGTTCCGTTTTCGTTACCACCATCAAAAGACAAATAATGATCCTTTGTTTCACTATTTTGATAAATACGGTCACCTACATTTTTGTTATCATAAAATAAAATGCTTCGTGAAGGATTTAATATATCTGGAATTGAACTCCATCCTGGTTGATTTAGTAAATATTCATTACTAGAAGTTAGAAACTGTGTTGTATAAGGATCGTTAGTTGTATTATTTCCTGTTGCTGCTCCATTTTTACCATCTAAAAATGCGCCAAATGCACCAGCATTGTTAGCGACTTCTCTATACCATGCAATACCTTGCCTGTTATAATTTATATGATCGGCTGCTCCAATATATTTTTGATCATCTCTTTCATGATTGGTACTATACTTGTACTTATAATTTATGGAAGACTTACCTACTTTTCCTGTTTTGGTGGTTACTAAAATTACACCATTTGCAGCCCTTGCTCCATAAATAGCTGTTGCAGCAGCATCTTTTAACACTTCAATAGACTCAATATCATCTGAGTTTAAAGCATAAAATGAACTAGGAATTCCATCCACTAAAATTAAAGGTGAATCATTACCGCTAAAATTGGTTCCTCCACGTAAAACAATAGAAGGTGTCGCACCTGGTTGTCCTGTAGTATTGGTTACACGTAAACCAGCAATAGTTCCTTGCAATGCAGTTGCAGCATTAGATCTTGTCGATGTTTCAAGTATTTCTGTATCTAATTTAGACACCGAGGTTGTTAAAGTTGTTCTGGTTTGTTGGCCATAACCAGTAATTACAACCTCGTTAAGCATTGCGACATCTGCCTTTAAGACAACATTAATTACTGCCGTAGAAGCAACAGTAATCTCGCTAGCTGTAAAACCAACATAAGTAACAACTAATACATCTCCCGCTTTAGCTTCAATAGAATAATTTCCATCAAAATCGGTAGTTGCACCTCTTTGTGTTCCCTTTACAATAACAGTCGCTCCTGGCAAAGGAATATTATCTCCCTCAGAAACAACTTGTCCTGTAATTACTTTTTCTTGTCCAAAACTTAAAATTGGAAAATTTAAAAGCAATAAAAATATCATACAAATGATATTAAAGTCTCTTTTTTTCATACTTCGTAATTTGATTAGTTAAACATACTACATTAGCATTATGTAATACTTAATACAATTTTAAAACAAAAATTCTATTAAACAATAAGGATTTCAAAAAAAATTGTTAAAAAGCTATTATTTGTAAAAAAATTAAAAATAAGAAGAGGTGAAAACCACCAAAAAAAATGTAAAAAGATATTTAGAACCTTATTAATTAGCACATTATAAAAGTTCACTTTTCATGAGATAATACATTCATATTATTAGGAAATAAAAAATATCTTTACAGCCACAGCCTAGTTATAACATTAACTATGAAACATCCATGGCGGATATCTTGATTCAGTCTAATTCTTGACATAAAGTATTATTAAATTAGGGGTTACTTAAAATTCAGCTATATTCATTTTCTTTCGCGGTCTATAGTTCTCTATTTCTGCTATTTACAATTTTAGCATAACTTTAAAAATCACACTCAATTTTACCGCCATAACAGTAGTTTATTTTATTTTGACTCTCCTTTAATTAAAACGAACATCATTTTAAATTAATTTTACCGCTATAACGGTAAATAAACAAAGTCTATCCAATAACAATTCTTTCATATATAATAATTAACTATTTTTACTGTTTAAGCGGTAAAAAATGAATGATTTAGATTTAGGTGCTTTAATAAAAGCTAATCGAAAAAAAGCGGGGCTCACACAACTAGAATTAGCTAACCTAGCAGGGATAGGTAAAACAACAGTATTTGATATTGAAAAAAATAAAAAAACTATTCGTTGGAGTAACTTATTAGCCGTGCTAGAAGTCTTAAACATCAAAATAGAATTTAAGAGTCCACTGAATAGGACGGAAACCATGAACCATCCACAACGGATATAATGAACAAGTCTAATTTTTAATTTGAAGTATTATTAAATAAGGGGTTACCCAAAATTCAGCTATGCTCAATTTTTTCCGCCACAAGTGGTTCTTTATTTCCGTTTTTTGCAGTATATTATCCAATTTATTTTGTTTTGAGCCGATTAAACAATTTACTCGGCTTAAAACAGGATTTTTAATAGTTTTTACTTAGACAAAACCTCTTTAAGTTTCCCCATATCTTCACTCACTTTTTGATCTAAAACTCTAGCATAAATTTGGGTAGTCGCAATTTTGGTATGCCCCAATAATTTAGACACTGTTTCAATAGGTACGCCATTACTTAATGTAATCGTCGTTGCAAACGTATGCCGAGCAATATGAAAAGTTAAATTCTTATTGATTTTACACAAATCAGCTATTTCCTTTAAGTAACTATTCACCTTTTGATTCGATATCTTCGGAAATACTCCTCCAGAACAGACCACTCTTGGGTGTTCTTTATATTTTTCTACCAATGCTTTCGCTTTTGGCAATAAAGGAACCCTAATAGATGTACTGGTCTTTTGACGCTCACTTATCACCCAATCATTACCATCAATGCCTAACATAATTTGCTCTGGTGTTAAATCATGAATATCAATAAACGAAATTCCGGTGTAGCAACTAAACAAGAAAAGATCTCGAACAAGATTAAGCCGATCTACTTTTGAGTTAAACTTCTCTAAGCTCATCAATTCCGTTTCTGAAAGATATTCCCTTCTCCTATTCTCAAAAGAGGTTTTAAACCTAACAAACGGATCTTTATCTATCCATTCCATATGATAGGCCATGGTAACCATTTTTCTAAGTCGCTGAAGATGTTTCATAGCTGTATTATGACTCATCTTTCTTTGATGGTCTTCTGGCTGATAGGATTTAATGAAGTATTCAAAATCTACAATAAAACCGTAACTTAATTCTCCAAGCTTCACATCTGTCGTAGCCAGTTTAATATCAAGGTACTTCTTCAAATACCCTTGAGTCACTTTATAATGCCTCAAGGTATGACTGGTTAATTGTTCTTTGGAAATTTCATTATGGCATTCAAATAATTCCAAAAGCGTTTTAAAATTCCTGTCCTCTCCTAAGAAGCGGGATTTTATCAGTTGAGCAGTAATTAATTTATCTTCACTTATTAAATCTTCATAAGATTGATAAATTTTAGCTCTTACCTGATCTAAATATTTATTCAAGGCTTTAGCTTCTTGCTTACTTCCCTTAGCCTTTCCTTTGTTAGAATCCCAATTTGAGAGTGGAATTCGTTGTTGCAAGCTAATATTAGCTCGTTTACCATCAACGGTGATTCTCGCATAAAGCGACACTTCTTTGTTTTTAATTCGTGAAGTATTAACCCAAAACAAAAGGTTAAACGTAGAGCGTGTACTCATAATAATCGTCTTTTAGTTAAACATTTTTTTAAGACGAAAATCAAATCAACATTCTAAAAATAAGCATTTTAAGTCGTAATTCGGTCAACACTTTTTGTGTTTTTTAAACTGTTGACCGCGGTGTTGACATTAAATTTATTATCATTTCAATCAAATTAGAAGGTCTTAGAAAGATAAAACCCTGTAAATCATAAGGTTTACAGGGTTTTGAAAGTTTTTGTTTTACAACAAAGTGATCGCGACAGGATTTAAACCCATGTTCTTAGCCCTCTATTTAACAGCTTTTCCAAAAAATAATAAAACTCTTGTTGACCAAATTGTTGTTTATCTTAGTAATTACAATACCTTAAAGAATAATTTACTGCATCAAAACACATCATTTCAATTCAAATATCAGGAAAAATCACAAGACAGGATTCGAACCTTTTAAAATAAAAAATCCCTTTAGGAATAACTTAAAGGGATTACACTAATAAATAAAAAGATCTATTATTTCTTAGATGCCTCTAATGACACCTTACGGAAGTCTTTCATCAATTTAGTCATTTCCAAAGTAGCTTTACGAGCTCTGGTTCCAGCAGCTTTATTTCCACTTTCTAACTGAGCACTAGCATCTTTAGCAAATGCTTCGAATTGTGCATTGATTTGTTCTACAAGTTCTTTCATAAATTCAAGGTTATTTTAATTAATCATGGTAAAATTAAAAATAAAAAGCAATCTAAGCATTTAACTAAAATTATTATTAATATTCGATATAATAAATGAGTCCGTTTACCAAAAAACACAATATAAAACAGAAACAATCAAACAAACTATGAAAGCTCCGATATTAAACAGCGGTGATGTTTTAAATAATTCTCTAGAAATAGGTATTCCTTTGACATCGTCTTTACCTTTACCATCCATGTAACTAATTATTACTATAACAAGCATGGTTAATAATGCTGTTAATCCCATTTGATGCATCCATGGCTCTAAACTTTCATTCTTTACAAATTTTAAAATCAAGGCAATAGGAATAGAAACTAAGGCACCTATTATAGCCGCATTATTTGTTGTTTTCTTCCAAAACAAACCTAATATGAATACAGCCAAAATGCCTGGGCTGACTATACCCGTCCATTCTTGAATAAACTGAAACGCCTGATCAATTCCTCCCAATAGTGGAGCCATAATCACTGCTATAAGTAATGCTACTGCAGCTGAAATACGCCCAACATTTACAGTCACTCTATCACTAGCCTCGGGATTTACATATTGTTTAAATATATCCATGGTGAAAATAGTTGAAGTTGAATTTAACATAGAAGCTAATGAAGAAACTATCGCTGCTGCTAAAGCTGCAAATGCCACACCTTTTAAACCTACTGGTAAAAACTGTAACAACCATGGGTAAGCCTTATCCGCCTGACCAGCTGAAGGCAAACTCATTTGACCTGCCTCACCTAAACCTGCCATTACTGATGGATCGCTAACAATTACATAAGCTGCAATACCTGGAACTACTACTATTATAGGAATGATTATCTTTAAAAAAGCCGCCAATAAAATTCCTTTCTGGGACTCTCTTAAGGATTTTGCCGCTAATGTTCTTTGAATGATATACTGATTGAATCCCCAATAATATAGATTGGCTACCCATAGACCACCTAACAATACCCATATCCCCGGCAAATCCAAATAATTAGTATTCTTACTGCCATCTGTATTAAACTCATCTAATATCATATGAAATTTTTCCGGAGCAGCATCTAAAACCTTATGAAATCCTACCAGTACCCCCTGTCCTTCTGACACAGTATTCAAAGCCAAATAAGTCGTTGCTAGCCCCCCTAATACCAAAAACACAACCTGAATCACATCGGTCCATGCTACAGCCGATAATCCACCATATAACGAATAGGCCGCAGCAAATAATGCCAGACATATAATGGCATACATCATATCAATACCCATAATGGTTTCAATAGCCAAACCTCCTAAATACAAGACTGAAGCAAGGTTCACAAAAACATAAAGCGCTATCCAAAATACAGCTAAAATTGTTTTTAAATTGGTCGAAAATCGCTTTTCAACAAATTCAGGAATCGTATAAAGTCCCTTTTCAATAAAAATGGGTAAAAAATACTTCCCAACGATTATTAAAGTTATCGCTGCCATCCATTCATAAGATGCTATTGCTAAACCTAAAGCAAATCCAGAACCTGACATTCCGATAAATTGTTCTGCAGAAATATTAGCTGCAATAAGCGAAGTTCCTATTGCCCACCACGGCAACGATTTACTTGCTAAAAAATAGTCCTCTGCATTCTTTTCATGTCCAGATTTATCTCTCGACATCCATAATCCTACACCTAAAATTAGTATGGCATATGCTATAAACACAGCATAATCCCAAAAGTGAAATCCATTTGTCATAATCTTATTTAGTTAATTGTTTTTTCATAAGTTAAATTTTCAAAAATAAAATTAAATGTAAAAAATACAATTAATTTTATTATAAAAAGCATAATATAAAAATGGGAAATTTAATTATTCAGAATCCTCCTTTGAGCGATTACTCTTCTCAAATTCAGAAGGCGTCATTCCAAAATTTTTCAAAAAACTTCTGCCGAAACTAGTTTGTGATTTAAACCCAACTTTATCCGCAACTTCATATAATTTGAAATTAGTAGTTTTTATAAGGTGAGCAGCTCTTTTGAGTCTACTTACATTTATTAGTTCATTTGGTGATAGATCAGACATTTCACTAATACTTCTATATAATGTTGAACGACTCATATTCATGTATTTCGACAATTTATCAACATTCAAAGATGGGTCTTCCAAGTTTTCCTCGATAATTTTATCTAGTTTATTTATGAAAGCCTTATCAATATTTGAATTATTGAGAGACTTTAAATGCGCAAGTGGAGAATTTGAATAATGTTCCAAAATAATTCTTCTATTCTTGATTAAATTCGATATTTGAACCAATAAATGCTGAATCGAAAATGGTTTTGTAATATAAGCATCGGCTCCTGAATCCAACCCTTCAATTTTTGCATTTAAAGCACTTTTGGCTGTCAATAAAATAAAAGGAATATGTCTTGTCTCCTCCGTTTGTTTCACTAACTCACAGAGTTCAATTCCATTTTTAATAGGCATCATGACATCACTAATAATCAAACTTACCTGATGCTTTTGTAGTAATCTCCAGGCTTCATTACCATTCCTAACAACTATTACATTATAATTTTCAGATAATTCATCAAATAGAAAACTAGAAACATCCCTATTATCTTCTGCCAGAAGTATTAATGGAGCATGTTTATCAATTTTAATTGTTATTTCTCCGTTGGAAGTATTTGTTGCATCTTGAAATGCATTAATTTCTTTAAATTCCTCATTTTGGTGCAACGGCAATTGGAGAGAAAATGAATTTAATAAGTTATCATTATGATCCAACCATAATTTACCATTATGTAATTCTACTAATGAGTGAGCTAAAGACAATCCTATACCCGTTCCTAAATGAGAATTATTTGAAGGCAAACGATAAAAAGGCTCAAAAATTTGATTTTTGAATTCTTTAGGAATTAATGGTCCATCATTACTAACGGTAATCTGAAAATTTTCTTCATTAGTAGTCAAAACCACCTGTACATAATGTTTAGAGTACTTTATCGCGTTATTAAATAAATTACTCAAAACTTTACTGAATGCTTCTTCATCAGCATAAGCAAAGACATCTTCACTTTGAGTTTTAAGCTCAAACTCTATTTTTTTATCTTGAATTAACTGACTAAATCTAACATACGTATCATATAAAACCTCATTAATATTTAGTTTAACAAAACTAAGCTTCACATGCTTCATCTCAGTTTTCCTAAAATCAAGTAATTCATTAATTAGTTTTAACAATCTCATGGTATTTTTCTCCATAATACCCAAATTTTTAGGTATTTCTGGAGATTTATACTTCTGCTTTAAAAGCTTTTCCAAAGGTCCCTTAATTAAGGTAAGTGGAGTTCTAATCTCATGAGCTACATTAGTAAAAAACTCAATTTTAGCCTGATAAATTTCCTTCTCTTTTCTATTTTCCAATAAACGAATCTGGCGATTATTTTTATCACGTTGATATCTATGATAATATCTCAACAACAAGTATCCCATAACCATAATGAAAAGGGTATAAACAGCATACGCTATTTTACTACTATAAAAGGGCGGAAGAATTGTTATCAATAATTTAGTATCAGACTCACTCCACACTTCATAATTATTTAAAGCCTTGACCTTAAACTCATAATCACCAGGAGGTAATTGCATAAAATTTACTTTTTGATTTTTACCTAGATCGACCCATTCTTCATTTAACCCTTCTAATTTATACCAATACTGGGTCATTTCAGGTGAAGTAAAACTTAATGAAGCAATCTCTAAAGTAAAGCTAGATTGATCATTATTTAACGTAATCTGATTTGAAAAAAGAATTGACTTTTTCAAAGGTGAATTTTTCTTTCCAACAGGGACAACCTCATTATTAATATAAATATCTGTTACAAAAATGGGGGGATGAAACTTGTTTTGAGTAAATTCGGAAGGATTAAAACTTATAAGTCCCTTTACACTTCCAAAATACATTTCTCCGCTTTCATCTCTATATGAAGAAGAATAATTAAATTGATCACTTAACAATCCATTAGATTTAGTAAAAACATTAAATGCATTATTTTCAGGACTAAATTTCATTAACCCATTTGAGGAACTAATCCATAGTTGATTTTTATCATCCTCTAATATTTCATAGGTTACATTGCTAGATAATCCTTTAGTCTTATTATATCTTTTAAAGTCATTAGTTTGCGACTGATAAAGGTTTAATCCATTTTCGGTGGTTATCCACAACCTATGGCTACTATCTTCAAAAATTCCGTTTATTACATTAGAACTTATACTATTTAAGTTATTATTTTCATATTTAAAAACCCCCTTTTGTTTAGTCTTAGGATTATAATAATACAACCCGTCCCAATAAGTTCCAGCCCAAAACACCCCATTACTATCTTCCAAAAAATAAGTGTAGTGGAACGCCTCAGGAAAACCATCCAATACTATGAAACTATCATTTTCAGGTTCATATTTATGAATACCAGAAGAGGTTAGAACTATAATTTCTTCAGCCTCAGTTTCATAAACATACAGTATAAAATCACTTCGCAAGCCTCCATTTTCCATTCCAGTTCCATAATGTTTAATTATTTCACCAGAAGGTATATCCATCACATCTAATCCATGTTCAAAGGTTCCTATCCACAATTCATTACCTTTTGAATGTAAGCCATGAATATTATAATGCGATAAGTCGCCTCCATTTCGTTTAGAGGTATAGCTGGTGAAATATCCTCTAGATAAATTAAATTTATTCAATCCCCCGTCTTCTGTACCTATCCATAAATTTCCGTAATCATCTTTTTCAATTTCTCGAACGGCATTTCCACTTATTGAATTTTCTCCAACTCGCGGGAAATACCTTTTAAATGGGGTGTACGGTTTTGGATAATAGTTTACACCTCCAAAATAACTTCCTACCCAAATCCCTTCTTCCTTATCTTTTAGCATAGTATAAATAGCGTTATCTGATAAAGCATAAGGGTTCCCATAATTCTTTTTTAAGTTGATATACTTACCTGTATTCACTTGATAAACAAATATTCCTGATTCACTCGCTATCCACAACTCTTGATCATTTACATTTAAAAAGTCTCGTACAAATAATGGATTTTCAGCTTTCGATAAAATAGTTTTAGTGAGCTGTTCATTTAAATCGTATACAAAAGCCCCATTATTTTTGGTTCCTATATAAACTTTATCAGTATTTAAAGTTTTAAGAGCTGTTATTCTAATATTATCCTGTATATTAAAATCCAAGGCTTGTTTTTGAAAGGAATTGTTATCAGGTTCATATTTATATAATTCATCTTGTGAAGTAATAAAAATTTCATCATTTAAATTTGAAGCCAAAAAGTTAGAGTAAAATTGATCGTATTTTTCGAGACTATCATTTTGCAAATTCATTTTAAAAAGACTACCGCCAGCAATAAACCATAACTCTCCTCGATTATTACATTCTATATCAAGTATTGGAATACCCTTTGTGGCTTCTATTAATGAAAACGATTCCATTCTTTCGTCATATTTGAACAAACCTGTGTCAGTACCAACCCATAAAATATCTCCAGACTCTATTAAACATCTGATAAAATTACTTCCTATACTCGTTACATCATTTGGATTATGTTGGTAAATTTTAAAGTTATAACCATCATACCGGTTTAAACCATCCTTTGTACCAAACCATAAAAAACCTCTTTTATCCTGAAGCATACATATTACTGAATTATGAGACAATCCATCTTCAACCTGCAAATGTTTAAATGAATAATCCTGTGCGTACAATACAGCTCCAAACCAGTATAACAAACAAATAAAATATCTCATTTTCATACTTCACAAATTAATGAAACATAATGATTTTCAGCCTATTCATTTTGTGTCATTATTCAACAATTTGTCTCAATAACTATTGAAATTTTATTTTTTTTCATTGTTGACATGATTTGAATAAAAAATGAAACAAAACTTTACCGATACTTTAAATTAAAATAATCTTCTTTGAAAAACGAAATAGTTGATAAATTTATATCAGTTAAAATTCAGTTTCGATAAAAATACACCACATAAACTAAGTAATTAATAAAAACTAAGTTTTCATTTTTTATTTAAAAATTGAATTAAAACCAACAAACACACAATTATTTCGTCATATTGTTTCACCAAACTATTAACTATTTAAAACATCCAATTATTAAGATGAAATTAATTAAAACTATGAGACATTTATTCAACAAACCTAAGGTCTTACTGTGTTTTATATTGTTTTGCTCACTATTCTCCTTTGCACAAAACGATATTTTAATTACAGGAACTATTACTTCTGCCGATGGGCAACCCATTTCTTTTTCCAATGTAATTGTTAAAGGAACAACTACAGGTACCGTTGCAGATATTGATGGAAAATACTCTTTAACCGCATCAGGTAATGCTACACTTGTGTTTAGCTACGTCGGTTTTAAAACACAGGAAACCTCAATTAATCAAAGAACTAATATCAACATTACACTAGAGGAAGATGTAGCCATGCTAAATGAAGTTATTGTAGTAGGTTATGGTACGCAAAAAAAGAAAGACTTAACAAGTGCTATATCTGTAGTACAGTCTGAACAAATTGCAAAAAGACAAACTACCACAGTTGCTGAAAGCTTACAAGGTTTAGCTACAGGTGTTAATGTAAGAGGTGGTGGCCGCCCAGGTCAGGAGGCTAAAATTGAAATTAGAGGTTTAAAAAACCTACAAAGCACAAATCCTTTATATGTTATTGATGGTATTATTACGACAGCTAACAGAGATTTCAACCCTAATGACATTGAATCTATTCAAATTTTAAAAGATGCTGCAGCTGCTGCTATTTACGGTTCACGTGCTGCAAATGGTGTAATTATTATTACTACTAAAAAAGGTAAAGCTGGGCCAATGAAAATTCAGGTCAGTTCTAAAATGAGTGTAACCAATATGCCACGTTATGATTTAGCAAGCAGAGACGAGTTTGTTACATTAAATAATATGGCATATGATAATGCTGGTTTAGAAAGACAAAACTTAAATCTGGATGTAAATACAGACTGGCAAGATGTTGTATATCAAACAGGTTTAATACAAGATCATAACGTAAGTTTCTCAGGTGGTGGAGAAAATGCTAGCTACTTTGTATCAGGTAATTATTTTGGAAACAAAGGAACTATTACATCAACAGATTTTAATCGTATCTCTCTTAGGGTAAATACTAGCGGAACTAAAGGTATATTTACAATAGGAGAAAACCTTGCCATCAGTAATGCTCAAACAGACGAAATGTCTGGTAACCCTATTATTGATGTTTATCGTTTATTACCAACTATACCTGTTTATGATACTGATAACCCAGGTGGATATGGGTATGGTAAATCTGGTGTCGCAAACACATTTGCCACAAATCCATTAGCAATTGCAGATTTATCTGATACTCAAAACCAAAATTTTAGAATTAGAGGTAATGTTTTTGCAGAAATAAAGCCTTTATCTTTCCTTAAATATAGACTTAATATAGGTTACGAAACAAGCTTTGACAACCACAAATATTTAAGAAAAGAAGGTAACTGGACACTTAATCAAGCATATCAACAGTCATTTGCCAATGAAAATAGAGCCCAATTTCAAAACCAACTTATTGAAAACACTTTAACTTTTGATAAAGATTTTGGTAAACATTCTGTAACGTTAGTTGCAGGTACTACATATCAAAAAGAAATATATGAACAAATTTGGGGCACTAAGTTCAACTTACTTGTAAATCCTTCTTCAGGCGATTATTTCACTGTATTAGATAGTGGAGACCAACCACAAACAGGTGGATTTAAAAACGTTGCTACTTTAATGTCATATTTAGGACGTTTAGAATATAATTATGATGACCGCTATTTATTAAATGCGGTAGTACGAAGAGATGGTTCCTCTCGCTTTAGTCAAGCTAATAAATGGGGAAGTTTCCCTTCGTTATCTGTTGGTTGGAGAATAAGTAAAGAATCCTTCTTCAATGTAGATGCCATAAGTAATTTAAAATTAAGAGCTAGCTATGGTGAATTAGGTAGTGGTAACATCGGTTATTATGAATATCAAGGGTTTATAAATACTTTTGGAGCAGCTGTATTTGGTACAGACCAAAATTTATCTCCTTCAGCTACTCAAGTTCAATTAGCCAACAATGATTTAAGATGGGAAACATTAAAACAAACCAATATTGGTTTTGACCTTGGTTTACTTGATGACAGATTACAAATAACTTCTGACTATTTTGTGGCTAAAACTGAAGATGTTTTATTTGGTTTCCCAATACTTGACACCACAGGTAATGATGGTGGTAATCCTATCTCTAATGCTGCTACAGTACAAAATAAAGGTTTTGAGTTTAATATAAGCTATAGCGAAAGTTTAAGCGACGATTTCAGCTTTAATACCTCTTTAAACTTTACTACACTTAAAAATGAATTAGTAGAATTAGGTAACGGTCAGAATGAAAGTATTCAAGGCAACACAATTACTAGTAAGGGAGAAGCTGTTGGCATGTGGTACGTCCTTAAAACTGACGGATTATTCCAAAGTCAAGAAGAAATAAATAACTATACCAATTCTACAGGACAAATAATTATGCCTAATGCTCAACCTGGAGATATTAGATATTTAGATGTTAATGATGATGGGCAAATTACCAGTGATGATAGAACTGTAGTAGGTAGTCCATGGCCTGATTTTGAAATGGGTTTTAACGCTAGCGCTAACTATAAGAACTTTGATTTTTCAATGAACTGGATTGGTTCTTTTGGAGCAACAGTTTATAACGGATTCAGAAGTACGGTTGATCGATTCGATGACGATAGTAACTATAGAGCAGGTATACAACCATGGACACCTGAAAATCCAAATACCAACTTCCCAAGAGTAGAAAGAGGTAATGGTATAAACTCAAGAGGTGATACGGACAGATGGTTAGAAGACGGTAGTTTTGTTCGCCTTAAGTACATTGGTCTAGGATATTCTATACCTAAAAATGTCTTAGATAAAATTGGATTCTCTACTGCTAGAATCAGTATTTCTGCACAAAACATTATAACATTCACTAAATATGGAGGATTAGATCCAGAATTTAATAACTCTAACATATTTCAAAGAGGTGTTGACATAGGTTCATTCCCTAATTTAAAAACCTATTCTGTTGGCCTTAATTTTGGATTCTAAAAAAAATACTCACATGAAAAAATTAAAAATAATATTCACTTGTTTAAGCTTATTTTATTTAATAAGTGCTTGTAGTAAGGATGAACTGGATCTTGCAAGTCCCAATGCCCTTACTATAGAACAATACTGGAAAACACCAGATGATGCTGAAAAGGGAGTAAACTCTATCTATGCTATGTTTTATAAAGATGGTTTATGGGCAAGATGGATTTACTTTAGATTAGACCTAACATCTGATGAAGGTTTCAGTCAAAGTCCATGGACAGAATTAGCTGACTGGGCTAGATTTAAATATGTTAATTATGCCTTCTGGGAAGGAAATAGAGTTACTTGGAGAGATACTTATAAGGCAGTATTTAGAGCCAACCAAGTTTTAGCATATGTACCTGATATCGAATTTGCAGACAATACCAGAAAACAACAAATATTGGCTGAAGCTAAATTTTTAAGAGCTTTACATTACTATTATGCAGCAATACTTTGGGAAAACATTCCAATTGTTTTAGAGCCTTCTTCACCTGAAGATTTACCGCAACAAAAATCATTAGAAGAAGTATTTGCTCAAATTGAAACAGACTTAAATGAGGCGTTTGCAGATTTACCTGCTCAATGGGATAATGCAAATGTTGGTAGACCAACAAAAGGTGCTGCTAAGGCCATGCTTGCAAAAATGTATATGCAACAACATAAATGGCAAGAAGCTAAATCTGCTTTAGAATACTTAATTTCTGGTCCTGGAGCTATCTATAGCTTGGTAGATAATTTTGAAGACAACTTTAGAGCTGAAAATGAAAACAATTCAGAATCAGTTTTCGAAATTCAATTCGGTGACCAACGTTTAGGAGGTACGGGTGAAGGTGCTAATGCAGCAGTATCATCTAACAGAGCACAATTCTTTGCTCCAAGAGGTATTGGATGGTCTGACGGACAAGCTAGATACTGGCTAGTAAATTTATTTAAGGAAGAACCTAACATGAATGGTGGCATAGATGAAAGATTAAAATATTCATTATTCTACCCTGATTCACAGGCCGACTTTGGTACTCTAACTTATGGTAGAACATGGGAATGGGGAGCTCAAGAAGCTTGGTTTAAAAAAGGCTCTAGAGATTATTATAGAACTAACGAAGATTATTATTCTCAAGTTAACTTGAGAATGGTACGCTACGCCGATATTCTTTTACGCTACGCTGAAGTTCTAAATGAACTAGATATGACAGCTGATGCATACCAATATGTAGACATGGTAAGAGCAAGATCGAATATGGATCTATTGGCTACTGCACATCCTGAAATAGGCAATGATCATGACCTATTTTTAGAGAGATTAAAAATGGAACGCGTGCTTGAACTTTGCGGTGAAAGTGTAAGATGGGAAGATTTAAAACGCTGGGGGGATCTTGACAATCAAACCTCTGTAAACAAGTTAATTGAAAGAGACCCTGATTTCGTAAACTTTGTGATAGGAAAGCACGACAAGTTACCTATACCAAACCCTGATGCTTCAAACAATCCAAATTTAGATCAAAACCCTAACTACTAATTAAAATTACCATCCTGAGACAGATTAAAAAAACCTGTCTCAGGATTTTATACTAAGTAAAAAAGCACGAAATGAAAAGAATTAGCACTACTACCTTAAACAAGATTTTAGTAGCAGTTTTATTAGCTTCAAGTCTAATATCATGTAAGAACAAGGAAAAAAACAATACTGAAGTGAAAACAGAAACAGCTGTTCTAGAAAAAAGAGAAATTTGGACTAAAGAAAAAGCAAACGAATGGTATAGCCACCAACCTTGGTATATCGGTGCAAATTTCAATCCTAGTACTTCCATTAATCAATTAGAAATGTGGCAAAAGGATACTTTTGATCCTGAAACAATTGACAAAGAATTAGGCTGGGCCGAAAATATTGGAATGAATTCTATGAGAGTTTATCTTCATGATTTACTATTTAAAGATGACCCAGAAGGTTTATTCAATCGTATGGAAAAATATCTTACTATAGCCAATAAACATAACATAAAAACATTATTTGTGTTATTTGATTCTTGCTGGGATCCTTTTCCTGAATTAGGTGTACAACGTGCACCTAACCCTCATGTACATAATTCAGGATGGGTACAAAGTCCCGGGCAAAAAGTATTGCAAGACACCACTCAATATAGCAGACTTGAAAATTATGTAAAACGAACTATTGAGCATTTCAAAGACGATAAAAGAATATTGGGATGGGATGTATGGAATGAACCTGATAATATGACTGGCCCTTCATACGAGGCCATTGAAATACCAAATAAAGTTGAATTAGTTTTTAATTTACTAGATGATGTTTTTATCTGGGCAAGATCTGTAAATCCAAGCCAACCCCTAACCTCTGGTGTTTGGATTGGAGATTGGAGTGAGCATGCTAAAATGAAACCAATTCACAAATTACAGATGGAACAGTCTGACATTATTACTTTTCATAATTATGATACACCTGAAGAGTTCGAATCACGTGTAAAGCAATTACAACGCTATGAAAAACCAATGATATGCACAGAGTACATGGCTAGACCAAACGGAAGTACTTTTCAAGGGTTTCTGCCTATTGCTAAAAAATATAATGTAGGCATGATTAACTGGGGATTAGTAGATGGTAAATCTCAAACAAAATATCCTTGGGATAGTTGGACAAAAACATACACTGCAGAGCCTCCAGTATGGTTTCATGAAGTTTTTAATACAGACGGAACACCTTATCTGCCAGAAGAGACATTATTTATAAAAAAAATAAGTTCGGAAGTGAATAATAAATAAATTCCCTATGACTTTTAAAATTCATATAGTTAGTTTAGTTTTTATTTTGTTGCTAATAACCCCTCTAGGGGTTATTGGGCAACAACCAAACCCTCCTGGTCAGGTTAAAAATGGGGAAAAAACTATAAATGAAGCCTATTTATTCGCTCATATGTATCATAATGATTATGGGAGACTATATTATTCTGTTAGTTTAGATGGTTTACACTGGAATAAATTAAATAGCGGTAAAAGAGTTTTTGAAGATTACAAAGGTCACCCCGACATAGTTAAAGGTCCTGATAACAAATATTATATTACCGGAAACACCAGCGATGCCTCTCCAGATATTAATATTTGGGTCTCTGACGACCTAATTAGTTGGAAACAGCATGCTGTTTACACCCCTAATCTTAAAGACACAAAAGGCTATACCAATGCCTTACAACGTATTGGTGCCCCTAAATTATTTTACGATAGGGATTCTGAGCATTTTGTCCTAACATGGCATACACCTCATGAAGAAGGCTCTAAAAGTGATCCAGAAAGATACTGGGCAAGTCAACGCACTTTATATGTTTTATCTAAAGATCTAAAAACCTTTAATGAATCTCCAAATCTGCTTTTCAGTTGGAATTTTGGAACCATTGATGCTTTTATTCGTAAAGTAGACGATACATACTATGCCATTTTAAAAGACGAGACTTACCCTACTCTATTTTGGCCTACTGGCAAAACAGTACGCATTGCAAGGTCTAAATCATTATTAGGTCCCTACTCATTGCCTAGTGATCCTATAAGTCCAAATTTTAGAGAAGCTCCTACCTTAATTCCTTCCCCTAATGGAAAAGTTTGGTATTTGTATTACGAACAATATCCAGGTGTTTCTTATGGACTCTCAATCGCCGATAATTTAAATGGCCCCTGGTTTCAAGCTTCGGGATATACAAAGTTTAGTGATTGGGATAAATATAGGCTACCTGAAGCTGCCAGGCATGGCTGTATGATAACCATCTCCAAAAACGAGTACGATAATCTGATTAAAAAATTTGGTATCTCTAAGGAAGAACCAAAAAAATAAGCGCGTTTATTATGCTAATTCAAAAAAAAATAATTTTATTATTATCAACATTTGTTCTGTGGAATTGTGGTAAAGACAGTGATAATCTAAACGATGAAACTTTGCAGGATCCAATAGAAAATTTAGAATCTGCCGATGCCATTTTTGGAAATAGAATCGCTTGGGATTTTACAACTAAAAAAATAATTTCAGACCCTGAAGATTCTGGGTATAACGGTTATCCTCGTTTAATTGAATTACAAGATGGATCTCTTCTGGCAACTTACGAATCTCAAGGCAACGTTATAATAAAAAAAAGTTCCGATAAGGGAGAAAACTGGGCAGCACCAATACTAGTAGCATCATTTAACGCTGGTGTTAATATGGCTACTCCAGATGTTATTCAATTACAAAACGGCACAATACTTTTAGCTTACAACCCTCGTCCAGGAGCTTCAGCTGCACCAAACGAAAAATTTTTAATTAAAACCATTTTAAGTAATGATGGTGGTCTCAATTGGCTAAACGACCAAGTTGTTTATGAAGGTGATACTGTTTTTGAAAATGGTGTTTGGGAGCCTTCAGTTATTCAACTTCCAAATGGGGAAATACAGTTATTCTTCTCCAACGAAAACGTATATAGAAATTCAAACGAACAAAATATATCTCTTATTCGCTCTCTAGATAATGGAGTAACTTGGACTACAGATCCTGAAATTGCTAGTTTTAGAGCTGGTAGCCGTGACGGCATGCCTTCTCCCCTTCTTTTAAATGATCACAATACGATTGTTTACTCAATAGAAGATAATGGAATTAACAACCAATTTAAGCCGTATATAATCAGGAATACCCTCACGGAAAATTGGAAACAAACCGTAAACGGTAATAGCACAAATAGAAATTATTCGTTGCAAGAACCTCTAGATAATTCAGAATATGCGGGTGCTCCTTATTTGGCAAAATTTTCGACAGGAGAAATATTACTTTCATACCAAGGTACAGAAAACCGTAATGGCAATGATTTAAACAATGCCGATATGAAAGTTGCGATTGGCAGTATAACAGCAACTGATTTTAACAGAACATCTGTCCCTTTTATTATTCCTGAAGGCAAATCTGCTTTATGGAACAGTATTTCTGTCTTGAGTGACGATACCGTTGTAGCACTGACTACAACTAATGCATATTCTAACAACAATGCGCCTCAAGTTTGGATGATAAAAGGCCATTTAATACCTGAAAAACCAATCAACTATGGCACTTTAAACATTGATGGAGAAACCGCAGAAAACTATTGGACAGAAAGCTTGCCTATTTTTATAGGTCAAAAAAGTAATACGCAATTACATGCCAATATTATTTCAGACAATGAAAATCTATACATTCTAACAAAAGTTAATGATGCTTTCATTTCCAAGACTTCAACAAGTATTCAAAATAATGATGGTACTGTACTCTATTTAGACCCTATGAAAAAAAATTACGTAGTACCAGGTTCTGGAGTCTTTAAAATAATAATATCAGTCTCCAATCAGATTCAGGTATTTGAAGGTTATAATTCAAACTGGCAGGAAGTTGAATTACCAGAAATAGAAACGATTGTTAATGAAAATATTGATGGTTATATTCAGGAAACAAAAATTCCATGGAACTCAATAGGTGGTAAACCTAATAAAAACTCACACATAGGTATGACCATGGAACTGATTGAGAGAGGGAACTCTTTATATACGGAAACATTGTCGGGAACTAAAAATGATAAGCCAAACACTTGGCTTAATTTAAAAATTACTCAATAAACAAATGAAACTCATAAAAAATAAATTACTCTATACATTACTTATATGTTCATTATTATCTTGTTCAAAAGATGAAAAAGCACCTGTGATCCACAGTAACCCTACAACTAATATTTTTTTAGCAGATCCCACAATATTTAAAAACAATGGAACTTATTATTTATACGGAACATCTCAGGGTTCATTAATAAACAAAGGAAATGGTTTTCTTGTGTACTCCTCTACCGACATGCAAAACTGGGAAGGTCCTATTGGCAACATGAACGGATTTGCGTTAAAAGATTCGGAAGCTTTTGGTAACACTGGTTTTTGGGCTCCTCAGGTATTTGAACACAATAACCAATTTTATATGGCCTATACAGCTAATGAGAAAATAGCAATAGCTTCTAGCATCAGTCCTTTGGGACCATTTACAAACGATGGTAACCCTATTTCTAAAACCAGCCAAATTGATCCGTTTATTTTTATGGATGATAATGGAAAAAGTTATTTATTTCATGTAAGACTCTCCAACGGGAACCGAATTTTTGTTGCCGAATTGAACACGGACTTACTTTCAATTAAAGAAGAAACATTAACAGAGATTATAACAGCAACAGATCCTTGGGAGAACACTAATAATGCTAATTGGTCTGTAGCCGAAGGGCCTACTGTAATTAAAGAAAACGATACGTATTATCTTTTTTACTCAACAAACGATTTTAGAAATCCTGATTATGCGGTAGGTTACGCTACAGCCCCTAGCCCAATGGGACCGTGGACTAAATCTACAAACAATCCCATTATTCACGGCTCAATGATTGGTGAAAATGGAGCTGGACATGGCGATATATTTTATGACGAACAAGGTAAGATGCAATATGTGCTTCATACTCATTTTTCAGAAGCAGTTGTACATCCAAGAAAAACTGGTACTATTCAATTAACAAAAAGCGATAACAATATCACTTCATTAAATGAAACATTTAAATTTTTAAATCAAACAACAAACTAATTACTTAAAAAATGAATAAAAAGTTAATAATGGCAGTATCATTAATATTGATAACCTGTTTAGGCTTTTCCCAGACCAAAACTTTTCAAAACCCAATACTTCCAAGTGGTGCAGATCCTTACAGTACCTACCATAATGGATATTACTATTATACACACACTCTTGGCAATCGCTTAATGCTTTGGAAAACAAAAAATTTGGCAGATCTTAAAAATGCTGAAAGTAAATTGATTTGGACTCCACCAACAGGCACCATGTATTCCAAGGAAATTTGGGCTCCCGAATTTCACATTATCAACAACAAATGGTATGTATATTTCGCCGCCGATGATGGTGACAATAACAACCATAGAATGTTTGTGTTAGAAAACAAATCTTCAGACCCATTTAAAGGTACTTGGGAGTTCAAAGGTAAAATAGACACACACCCAGACCGTTGGGCTATAGATGCCAATGTATACAACTACAACAACCAATTGTATATGATTTGGTCTGGTTGGGAAGGCAAAATCAACGGCCAACAAAACATTTACATAGCAAAAATGAAAAACCCTTGGACATTAGAAGGTAATAGAATTTTAATTTCTGAACCTACATACAATTGGGAAAAACAAGGAGATTTAGATGATGATATTAATCCGCCTCATGTTAGCGTTAACGAAGGCCCACAGTTTTTAGCACACAACAACAAGCTATTTATTGTGATTTCGGCAAACGGATGTTGGACAGATTTTTACAATTTAGGTTTACTAGAACTTAAAGGAGATAATCCCTTAGACCCTCAGAGCTGGGTAAAACATAGTCAGCCTATCTTCACCAAAAACGAAGAAAATGGGGTATATGCTCCTGGGCATAATTCTTTTTTTACATCTCCAGACGGAACAGAAGATTGGATTCTTTTCCACGCTAACGACAACCCAGGTGAAGGCTGCGGAACAAAACGTTCGCCACGCATGCAAAAAATAGAATGGAATGAAGATGGTACTCCAAACCTTGGTATTCCGGTATCTAACAAAACTATATTAGAAATTCCTTCAGAATAAAACCAAATACAACATACAGCATGAAAAAAATACTAACACTTATTGCGTGTATTGCTTGCATTACCGCTATAGCTCAAGGGCAAAAATGGAGTAAAGAAAAAGCAGACCAATGGTATGCAAAACACAAATGGATAACAGGTGCAAACTTTATACCTAGCAATGCCATTAACCAATTAGAAATGTGGCAAGAAGCTACTTTTGATGCCGAAACTATAGACCGTGAATTAGGCTATGCCGAAGGAATTGGTTTTAACACCATGCGTGTATACTTGCACAGTTTGGCATACAAAGCAAATAAAAAAGCCTTTAAAAAACGCATAGACGAATATTTAAAAATTGCCAACAAACACCATATACAAACCATTTTTGTAATTTTTGATGACTGTTGGAACAAAGACCCAAAAATTGGTGTGCAACCAGAACCAAAAACAGGTATCCATAATAGCGGTTGGGCTCAAGACCCTGGGTATCCTGCATCAAAAGACAGAGCGGACGATAAAGAACTTGAGGCATACGTAAAAGATGTATTAACCACTTTTGGCAAAGACGAGCGTATTTTGTTGTGGGATTTATACAACGAACCAGGTAACAACGGTAAAGGCAACGAAACATTACCATTACTTAAAAATGTATTTAAATGGGCTCGCGAAGCAAACCCACAGCAACCAATTTCTGCTGGTTTATGGAAGTGGGATTACCAAGAACTAAATACATTTCAAGCGCAAAACTCAGATATTTTAACATACCACTGTTATGATACTCCAGAGGCTCACCAAAGAATTATAAATTTTTTAAAAACGCACAACTTGCCAATGATATGTACAGAGTATATGGCAAGAACGCGTAATAATAACTTTGCCAACACCTTACCAATGTTGAAAAAAGAACACATAGGTGCAATAAACTGGGGCTTAGTAAATGGTAAAACCAACACAATTTTTGCTTGGGACACCCCAATAGATTCTGGTGAAGAACCAAATGTATGGTTTCACGATGTGTTTAGAAAAGACGGTACGCCTTACCGTAAAGACGAAACCGATTTAATTAAAAAATTAAACACAGAAAAGTAATGAAAGGAATCAAACATATAGCGGTAGCAACCATGTTACCGCTTGCTTTCTTTGCCTGTAACGATGCCAAAAAAACGGCAGAAACAGTACAAGAAGAAAGCAAAACTATGGTAGATACACATCTTAAAAAAGAAGATTTCGAAGCCACTATAAACGGTAAAAATACCAGCTTATATTTTATTGAAGACAACAACATTATGGTAGCTTTTACCAATTACGGTGCGCGTATTGTTGGACTTTGGGTACCAGATAAGGATGGTAACATGACAGATGTTGTGGTTGGTTTAAACAGTGTTAAAGGCTTTCAAAACTCAACTGAACCATATTTTGGCGGTACCATTGGTCGTGTAGGTAACAGAATAGCAAAAGGCACTTTTTCTTTAGAGGGTGAAACATACCATATACCACTAAACAACGGAGAAAACAGCTTACATGGTGGTACAAAAGGCTTTCAAGACATTGTTTGGGATGTAGCACAACCCAATAATAAAACCTTAGTTTTTACCTATCATTCTCCAGATGGTGAAGAAGGTTTCCCAGGTAACTTAGATGTAGAAGTAACCTATAGTATTACAACAAACAATACATTGCAAATGCAATACAAAGCTGTAACAGATAAGGCTACACCTGTAAACCTTACCAATCATGCATTTTTTAATTTGAATGGTGAAGGTAGTGGTACTATTTTAAACCACAACGTATTGATTAATGCTGATGCGTTTACACCGGTAGACGAAGGCTTAATACCTTTTGGTACATTAAAAGAAGTAACCAATACACCTTTCGATTTTACTACGTTTCATACTATTGGCGAACGCATTAAAACCGAAAATGACCAGCTGAAAAACGGTGTTGGGTATGACCATAACTTTGCATTAAATACAACAACAAAAGATATGATTCATGCTGCAACTGTAGTAGGAGACAAATCTGGTATTGAGATGAAAGTATACACCGAAGAACCTGGATTGCAGTTTTATAGTGGTAACTTTATGCATGGTAAAAACACCTTTAAATCTGGTGCAAAAGATGAGTTTAGAACTGCTTTTGCTATGGAAACACAACATTTTCCAGATGCAGTAAATCAACCTGCTTTTGAAACTATTATTCTACAACCAGGCGAAACTTATTTTACAACCTCAACCTATCAATTTAGCATAGCAAAATAACTTATGAAGCATTTCATTTACATCATTTTACTATCGTTTACCCTAACTGGTTTTGCACAACATACCAATTTGTTTCTGGCAGACCCTACCATTTTTGAACATGATGGTACGTACTATGCTTACGGTACCAAAGAAAACGATAAAATTAAAGGCGAAGGCTTTTTGGTATACACCTCAACAGATTTAAAACATTGGGAAGGCCCAAAAGGAGCTACAGATGGTTTTGCGTTTAAAAAAGGTGACGGATATGGTACTTGGGGGTTTTGGGCTCCTCAAATATTTGAATATAACGGTAAATTTCACATGGCTTACACAGCCAATGAACATATTGCTATTGCAACTTCAGATAGTCCTTTAGGTCCATTTAAAAATGATGGCTCTAAAATAGATTCTGAAGTAAAACAAATTGATCCCTTCATATTTTTTGATAATGGAAAAGTTTATTTATACCACGTAAGATTAGAAAATGGTAACAGAATTTTTGTTGCTGAAATGACGAAGGATTTAAAATCAATAAAACCTAATACCTTGCAGGAATGTATTCACGCTACCCAACTTTGGGAAGATACAGTTAAAGCGGAGTGGACTGTTACAGAAGGACCTACTGTTATAAAAAGAAAAAACACTTACTTTTTAATTTACTCTGCTAACGATTTTAGAAATAAAGATTATGCAGTGGGATATGCTATTTCCAACAATCCTTCTGGTCCATGGAAAAAAAAGGAGAACAGTCCTATTATTTCCAGAAAGCTATTAAACTATCCAGGAACGGGTCATGGTGACGTTTTTTATGATACAAAAGGAAAATTAAATTACGTGTTTCATACACATAATTCCGAACTTGAAGTTGGCCCTAGAAAAACAGCATCAGTCACCCTAAATCTTAGAGGAAAAAAATTAACTATTTCTAAAAATAAAACTATAAATTGGTTAGAAATATAGTTGTTTACTTTCAAAAAACAATTATTATATAATAAAACCTACTTATCCAATTTAAAATGAATTCCAAATTTATAAAAACCAATATTGCCTGTTTTATTATCTTTCTACTCTCTGGATATATTTTTTCTCAAAATGTACCTGATGAATTAACTTTAAAAGCTTCTGCCAATTACGGAAAATCTGTAGCTGTTTTTGGCGGATCTGTTTCAGTAATTCCAGAAAGCGAGAGCGCAAAACATCTTTGGAAAAAAAAATTAGGCATGTCCATTACGAATTACGGAGTTCCTGGTGCTGGGTTTTCTTCTCTACAAGGAAAGTCTCTTCAAAAACAAGTAAATGAATCAGATGTATTTGACATTTATATTCTTTGGGCTTCTACAAATGATTATACCAATAAAAGAGAAATTGGGGCATACACTGATTATACCATATTTGATAATTATGATGAGAAAAAACTAACTACTCAGGCTGGGGGCATTAACTATTGTATTAGAAAAATTTATGAAATAAACCCAAAAGCAAAAATCTACTTCTTCACGTCAAGTAAAGCTTTTAACGACAGAGGTGCATTTGATCCTTTTTATGAAAATGGGATAGCTGAATATGTAAAAATCCAAAAGATGATTTGCGAGCTCCACGGCATACCATATCTCGATCAGTTTAGCTTGGGTGGATATAACATTTATAATAAAGATTTGTATTATAACGACCCAATCCATATGAATACATTAGGGTATCAGAAATTAGGAAAATTGCAAGTATCTTTTCTTGCTTTTCATTAGCTGTCTGTTTAATTTCATTAAAAAGATAAATTTTACTAACCATAAGTTTGTTAGGCTTGAGACTAAAGTCCCTCTCTTTTTACTCTAATATAAAATTAGAATAAATAAAAATCTAGCAATTGCTCACATTTTACCGCCATAACAGTAATTTATACTATTTTTACTCGCCTTTAATTAAAACCAACATCAATCCATGTTAATTTTACCGCTTTAGCGGTAAATAAATACATTTTTTTTAATAATAATTCTTTCACATATAATAATTAATTATATTTACTGTTTAAGCGGTAAAATATGAATAATTTAGATTTAGGTGCTTTAATAAAAGACCATCGGAAAAAAGCGGGGCTTACACAACTAGAATTGGCTAACCTTGCAGGGATAGGTAAAACAACAGTATTTGATATTGAAAAAAATAAAGAAACTGTACGTTGGAGTAACCTTTTAGCGGTCCTCGAAGTATTAAACATTAAAATAGAATTTAAGAGTCCCCTAACTAAATAATACATCTATGAGAAAAGCAGTTGTAATGGTACATGGAAATAGAGCTGGATTACTAACCGAGAACTCTCCTAATAATTATCATTTTGAATATGATGATAATTATGATGGAGAGCCTGTTTCACTAACCATGCCTATCGACCACAAAAAATATAGCTATACTTCATTCCCTCCTTTTTTTGAAGGGTTATTACCCGAAGGTATCATGCTAGAAGGCTTATTAAAGATTGCCAAAATAGATAAAAAAGACTATTTCTCTCAGTTAATTACAACTGGAAATGATTTAGTAGGAGCTGTAACAGTCAAACCGATGGAGAATGAATAGATGCCCTATTACATACGAATTATGTGAAAATAATAAATACAGTGAAAAAGGACTTCGAAAGATAGCTCCTAAATTAACGTATTTGAATGATTTACCATTTACAGCAGCCGAGCTCAGGCAAGAAGCTGCTAATAGAGCTAAGAAATTATCTATTCAAGGAGTACAGCCTAAACTAAGTGCATCAATTTCAGTAGTCGACCAAAAATTTAAAATCGTAGATCAACTTGGAACATACATTATAAAACCCCAAAATGATTTATTCCCCCAGCTACCTGAAAATGAAGATTTAACTATGCGAATGGCTAAGACTTTTGGCTTAGAAGTTCCTTTTCATGGTATGGTTTACGGTAAAGATGGAAGCCTATCCTACTTTATAAAACGTTTTGATCGTTACGGTAAGGGTAAAAAATATGCAACCGAGGATTTTGCTCAATTAACGGGTAATACAAGAGACACAAAGTATCGCTTTTCAATGGAAAAGTTAATACCTGTTATTGACGAATTTTGCTCCTTTCCCGCAATAGAGAAAGCTGATTTTTTCAAGCGAACCCTTTTTTGTTTTGTTACTGGAAATGAAGATATGCACTTGAAAAATTTTTCATTAATAACAAAAAATGGCAAAACAACATTAGCGCCTATATATGACTTTTTAAATTCAAGCATAGCCATTAAAAATCCAGAGGAAGAAATTGCTTTAACACTAAAAGGCAAAAAAAGTAATTTAAAGGCCGAAGATTTTATTGATTATTACGCAAAAGAACGTTTGCTATTAAATGAAAAAACAATCGCAATAACACTCAAGGAAATGCAAAATACAGTTCCTAAATGGAAAAACTTAATTGACATTTCCTTTCTTTCCTATGAAATGAAAGAGAAGTATTTTAAAATATTGGACAATAGACTAAATTTGTTTAATCTTTAGACTCCTTTCCTCAATTGCAACATTCTAAAAGTAAGCACTTTAAGCCGTAATTCGATCAACACTTTTTGTGTTTTCAAATTGTTGATTTTAAACCTATTATCATTTCAATCAAATTAGAAGGTCTTATAAATATAATTTACTTCTTCATTATCTATTAAAATTAATTTTCTAACCTCTTTTCTTCATAATGAATCTGGTTAACTTATTATCGGTTGGATATTTTCTAAACGTAGTTATATTATTAAAAACCAAAGCAACAATAAATAATATTAATACTCCTGACAAAACAGGCGAAAACACATAATAATACCCTAAAGATTTTATTTTTTCTGTTCCAATTATTGCTATCAATGCGGTTGCCCCTCCTGGCGGGTGCAATGTTTTAGTAACTTGCATTAAAACTATTGAAAATGAAACTGCTAAAGGAGCAGTAATCCATATAATCTCTGGAAGCAATTTATAAATTGAAACTCCTATTATAGCAGAAATTAAGTGACCTCCAATTAAATTTCTGGGTTGAGATAAAGGGCTTTGAATTGCACCAAAAATCAAAACACTTGTCGCACCAAACGAACCAATTAAAAAGACATTCTCTTCCTTTGATAAATAAAAAGACTGAAAAAAAGCAATAATACCTATCCCTATAAAAGCCCCTAAAAAAGACCAAAAATTTTCAGTATAATCAACAAGCGTTTCTCTGTATAAAATATATTTAGAAACTCTAATACCTCTTTTTATTTTCTTCTTCATAAAATTTAATATCGGCTTTTCACATAATTTTTAAATCGTGCAAAAGTACAAATCTTAACTTCTTTAAAGTTTAGTTTTTTAAGAATCTTAATCAAATTTTACAAACACCATTAAATAGGATAATTTTATCCTATTTATGATAATTATCATATTTTAAAGCTTTTGTATATTATAGTTTTGAAAAACAAAAATCAATTAAAATGAAAGATCAACTAAACTATTTGCTATTATTTATTCCGTTGTTATTAATAAGTTGTTTCAATAATCAGGAAAAAAATTACGAAAACACTTCTGAAATCCCTGTAAGTAGAGAAATGACAGCAGAGTTAACATCGCCTCCTAATGTTCCCACCCCTGTTGGAAGAAGAAAAGCTAAAAAACTAATTGTAGAGATGGAAATCCTTGAAAAAGAAGGAGAAATGACCGATGGTGTAAGGTACGTGTATTGGACCTTTGGAGGCACTGTGCCAGGAAGTTTTATAAGAACACGTGTTGGAGATGAAGTCGAATTTCATTTACAAAACCACCCCGATAACAAATTACCTCATAATATCGACCTACATGCTGTGACTGGTCCTGGAGGCGGCGCTGAATCTTCATTTGTTGCTCCAGGTCATGAAAAAGTATTTTCTTTTAAAACTTTAAACCCGGGATTATATGTTTACCACTGCGCCACAGCTCCAGTTGGTATGCATATTGCCAACGGTATGTATGGGTTAATTTTAGTTGAACCAGAAGGTGGTTTACCTCTTGTTGATAAAGAATATTACATTATGCAAGGTGACTTTTACACTAAAGGTGCCAACGGTGAACGCGGATTACAACCCTTCGATATGCAAAAAGCTGTCGATGAAAAAGCCGATTATGTAGTGTTTAATGGTAAAGTTGGCTCCCTAACAGGCGACAATGCTATAACCGCGAAAGTTGGTGAAACAGTTAGACTCTTCGTTGGTAATGGAGGCCCTGGTTTAGTATCATCTTTTCATGTTATTGGTGAAATTTTTGACAAAGTTCATATTGAAGGTGGCAATAAAATAAATGAAAATGTACAAACCACTCTTATTCCGGCTGGAGGTGCAGCAATTGTTGAATTTAAAGTTGATGTTCCTGGAACTTTTATTTTGGTCGACCACTCCATTTTTAGAGCCTTTAATAAAGGTGCTTTAGGTATGCTAAAAGTGGAAGGTGAAGAAGATAAAAAAATATACTCAGGAGAAATTCGTGATGATATTTATTTACCTGAAGGTCCAGGTTTACAAGAAATGCCTACTACAGACGAAATTGTAGAATCAAAAATTCCTGCTAAAAACTTAGATGAACAAATGAAATTTGGAAAACAAGTTTATATGCAAACCTGTTTTGCTTGTCATCAGTCTGAAGGGCAAGGTGTTCCTAATGCCTTTCCTCCGCTGGCAAAATCGGATTATTTAAACGCCGATGTTAACCGTGCTATTGGTGTTGTTTTACATGGCTTAACAGGAGAAATTACTGTTAATGGCGAAAAATATAACAGTGTAATGACCCGACAAATGTTATCCTCTGAAGAAATTGCAAATGTGTTAACTTATGTTTACAATAGCTGGGGAAATTCAAAAAAAGTGGTAACAACATCTATGGTTGAAAATGTAAAAAACAAAAAATAACATAGTCATGAAAGGTCATGTTTTTAGATACTTAACATTTATAATCTTAACTCAAACAATAGTGTTTGGGCAGTCTAAAAACATGGCTTACATTCAAGGTAGTAGATATATACCTCTTTATGGTCGAGATTCAACCGTTGTAGAAGTGAAAGATTTTGAAATGGATATTTTTCCTGTTACTAATGCCCAATTTATAGAATTTGTTAAACAATATCCTAAATGGCAAAAATCTAAGGCCTTAAAATTATTTTCAGATAAAAGCTATTTATATAACTGGAAAAACGATTCAGAACTTAAGGATTCTGAAAAACTTAATAGTCCTGTAACTTATGTTTCATGGTTTGCTGCTAAAGATTATTGCGAATGCCAAGGCAAGCGATTACCTACTGTTGATGAATGGGAATATGCCGCTATGGCAGACCAAACCTCGCGTGATGCCAGACTTAAACCTGACTATAACAAACAAATTTTAGCTTGGTACGAAACTCCTAAGACCAATGAAAATCTTATAGGCAAAAATCCAAAAAACGTTTGGGGCGTATATGATTTACACGGTTTAGTTTGGGAATGGACACTTGATTTTAATTCCGTACTTATTACTGGTGAATCGAGAAAAGATGTCGATAAGGACAGTAACCTCTTCTGCGGAAGTGCTGCCATTAACGCTACCGATTTGATGAACTACGCTGCCTTTATGCGATATGCCATTCGAGGTAGTTTAAAAGCGAAGTACGCCATGAAAAACTTAGGATTTCGATGCGTTAAAGATATAAACAAATAATTATGAAATATTTAAAACCGATTATAATATTAGTAGTTTTGGCGATTTCTTTTAGTTCTTGTAATTCTAAAAAATCGAATCCCGAAACAGGTTACTACCAATGCCCTATGCAGTGCGAAGGCGATAAAACTTATACAAAACCCGAAACTTGTCCTGTTTGTAAAATGGATTTACAGCTATTAGAAACAAAAATTGAAAACACAAATAGTATTTCTGACGAATCTATTTTCAATTTAACATCTACCTGGAATACCGAAGAAAACCAACAAATTGAATTAAAAGATTTGAAAGGAAAAACCTTAGTAATGGTTATGATATATACCTCCTGTAAAGCGGCATGTCCTCGTTTGGTAGCCGATATGCGAAATATTGAGGCTAAAATTCCTGACGACAAAATAGATCAGCTCAATTTTGTGTTAATTAGTATAGATCCAAAAACAGATACACCCGAACGTTTAAAATCCTTTGCCATTGAAAATTATATGGATGACCCGCATTGGACATTTCTTCAAGGTACTGAAACCGGAGTTCGGGAATTCGCAAATGTATTAGCCGTTAAATACAAACAAATATCTCCGATAGACTTTTCGCATTCTAATATTATAAGTGTTTTTAATTCGCAAGGAGAACTCATACATCAACAGGAAGGTTTGGGCGTAGATAATAAAGAAACCGTAGACTCCATTTTAAACCAATTAAAATAACATCCCAATAATTATTTCCAAAATTCATCACTCAGATTATCTTCAAAAGCGTCTGACTGATGAATTTTTTCTATTTGTAACAACTGACTTTCGGTAGCGACTTCTTGAATTTTAGGAAACAAAACCCGTTCTTCAAATCTAATGTGGTTATCTAAAGTTTCAGCTATATCACTTAGAGTTTTACTATCTACATCGATGTTTTCAAATAGATTTCTTATTACTTCATGATCGTTTAATGCTTGCTTAATCAATTCATTTTTCTCTTCCAGAATGGTAAAAACATATAATTCTTCCATTTTAAAATGAGATATTAAGTGTGTCTTGTAAAACCAATTGGCATATTGGTAAATTCGTTTTGGCTCGATATTCTTTTTAAAGCCAATTCTTATTTTCCAAGCTAATAACAAACCATGATGATGCTCTCTGCTGAGTGGCTGTAAGGCTTTATGTCTTTTTAATGGTTTCATAGATTTATATTTTTTTGATTTACAAAACTTAATAAGATAAATAAAATACCTAAAGGAAATAACACACTAAACAAAAACAAGATTAAATAATAGTTTGAAATTAAACCTACACCAAAATAAAATCTAATGCCTTGAACTAATAAAATCACTTCTGTAAGTACAAATCCTAAAAGAAAACTATACAGACCTAATTTTAATGACACTGTGGGTTTCTGATCCCTGTATAGAAACGCAAAAAGAAAACCTGTAATCACTCCTAGCATTACTAAATGAATAAAACCGATAACTAAGTTACGATGCATAAAAACTGCTTCGGAAAATTCAGGAATTAAAGTTACACCTTGTAAAAGTATTTTCAGAATAAAACAAAAGACACTAAAATAATACAAGGTAACTATGAGTTTAAATTGTGTTTTTAAGGATTTTTTCAACTCAAATCTTATAAGTTTAAAAAACAAATACAGGGTTAGTAATTGCAGTATAACCCCTAATACATTTATATAAATTAAGATTGAATGCGGCGCAAACCATTGCACAGATAAGGCAAAAGTAAATATAGTTGATGTAATTAATAATTTGAAAAAATACCGAAACAACCTAGAATCTTCAATCTTTAAAATATGGAATAACAGAGCAAGAACAGCTATTAAAAACCACCCGTTAAATTGAAAGTGCAAAAAGAACTGTATGGCGATCTGGTAAAATGCTGAAGCCTGACCTAATAAACCTACCGCTGGCCCCAAACACCACACACCTATAGTTGATATCAGCATAAATAATAACGAGGTTTTTAACATTAAACCAACAGCTTTAGAAGTTGTTTTATGATGCTTCCATACCAAATACACAAAGTAATATGAACAAAAAATATGTAGTGTTGAAAACGTAATGGAAATAGCGGCATATCCCTGAAATGGAAAACTAAACATCATTCCTACAACTGCAATTTCGGTCACCCAAAATAATTTATTAAAAATTGGCTTTTTATCGGGGATGAAATAATGAACAATGAAGACATAAAGCATTAAATACACCCAGCCCAACATGGCCACATGAGAATGGGCGTGAGTTAAAAACCGATAATTTAATCCGATGGATTCTAAAAAAGAAAAACGAAGTGCCAACCCCATTAAGGCAGCTATTAAAAAATTTATCAGACAAACAACAATTAGTTTTTTGGGCATAAGAAAATATAAAGTTCTTAAAATTAAGAAATCCTATGTTGTTTGTCATGAAACAATATAGGATTTCTGTAGAATCCATTAGTTAAAGAACAATACTAACAAAATCTGCTTTCCAGTTTTTCGGCCTCTGGAAATAAGATGTTATTCTCTAAATGGATATGTAAATGCAAATCTTCTTCAAACTCTTGAAGCATCGCAAATGTTACTCGGTAGGTGTTGCAAGCATCGGCTGGAGGCGTGTAATTATCTGTAATTTCAGCAATTTTTCTAAATCTAACCCCTTCATTGTCGTGTTCTTGCATCATCATGGCTATTGGGTTTTTAACGGTCCCAAATCCAGGAGCTTCCACCTCGGTATTCGACAACTCTGCCTTTACCAATTTTTTAACAAAGGGAAACAATACCAACTCTTCCTTTTTCATATGCTGTGCTAATTCTCCTGCCGAAGCTGTAAACAACTCGTTTACTTCAAAAAGTTCAGGATGTCTTTCACCGTGCACTCGACATAGCTTATCTAAAAACTGTTTTAAAATGGGTATTTTTTCTTCTACGAATCGGTGATGTTTTTTTTCAATATAATCTACAAGTAAATCTAAAGGCCATGATTTATAATCGATAGTTTGATTGCCCTGTGTGTTTAAAACCTGCTCCAAACGATGCACCAATTCACTGGTTTCAATTCCATTTTTTTTACATACATCTTCCAGTGTTCTATGTCCTCTACAGCAAAAATCGATGCCGTATTGCGTAAAAACTGCTGCTGTTCTAAAATCTTCTGCAACAAATTCTCCTACTTGTTTTTGTGTTATCGTACTCATAATAATTATTCTTAATTGTTCTTTGTTATTTTATTTTTTAAAGTTAAATCGAATACAAACCAACAGGTTGTAACGATACCCACTGCGAAAATGACATCGCCAATGGTTCTTAACCATTTTAATTTAATCATGGTCGGGTCTTGCATTAATTCTGATGAACGTGCATACCACATACCGTGTTCGATACTTTCAACAGCCTGCCAAATGCCCATAGGTAGTAAGCTTAATAAAGCCATTCCTAATAGTCCTAAGTTTAATGACCAAAATGTGATTTTTAATAACTTGTTATTCCAGTTTACATTCCTGTACAAACTTCGTAATACAAAAAGCATTAAACCGATGCCAAGCATACCGTAAACTCCAAATAAAGCTGTATGGCCATGCAAAGGTGTTGTGTTTAAACCTTGAACATAATACAGTGCAATTGGCGGATTAATGATAAATCCGAAAATACCAGCTCCTAAAAAGTTCCAGAAGGCAACGGCAATCATGAAATAAATTGGCCATTTGTAATCTTCCAGCCATTTTGTAGCTTTTGATAATTTATAATTATGGTAAGCTTCATAGCCAATTAAGGTTAACGGAACCACTTCTAAAGCACTAAATGTAGCGCCTAAAGCCATGACAGCTTTTGGAGTTCCGGTGAAATACAAATGGTGAAACGTTCCTAAAATACCGCCAGACATAAAAATAATGGTAGCCAACAATACATTTAATGTTGCTGTCTTGGTTTTTAGTAATCCTAAGCGAACAAACAAAAAGGCGATAACAACGGTTGCAAATACTTCGAAGAAGCCTTCAACCCATAGGTGTACAACCCACCATCTCCAGTATTCGGCCATTGCTAAATTAGTGTGTCTTCCCCACATTAAGCCCGAAGCATAAAAAAGAGCAATAGCACTACAAGACACTAAGAACATGATGATAAGGTTCTTTTCTTCGGTTTTACGCTTTAAAACAGGTAATAACGGTCTTACCATTAATGCCAGCCATAAGAACAAGCCTATTAATAGGAAAATTTGCCAGAACCTTCCAAGATCTACATATTCATAACCTTGATGACCAAACCAGAAATTGTTTACCAGATTCAACTTCTGCATTACCCCAAACCATTGTCCGGCCATAGACCCTAAAACAATAATTAAAAGCGCAATAAATAAGAAGTTAACTCCAAATTTTTGAAACTTTGGATCTTTACCTGAAACCGCCGGAGCAATATACAATCCTGTAGCTAACCAAGCCGTAGCAATCCAGAAAATAGCCAGTTGTGTGTGCCAGGTTCGGGTAACGGAATACGGTAATATTTTGTCTAAGGCAAAACCATAAAAGCCATCGCCTTCTACTCCATAATGCGCCGTAACAATACCTAAAAGCATTTGTAACACCATTAATAGAGTCACTACCCAGAAATATTTTTTAACCAGATGCATACTTGGGGTCATGCCTTGTTTCAATAACGGATCTTCGGCTGGTGGTGGCAATGATTCATCTTCACCTGATTTTACATGATAAAACACCAGTATTCCAATACATAATATCAATAAAATAATACTAACACCTGACCAAACCATCAAATCCATAGTTGGTTCATTCCCTACCAAATCGTCGGCAGGCCAATTGTGCGTATAACTAACGTTACTGTTTGGACGCTCAGTTACCGTTGCCCATGTTGCCCAAAAGAAAAAGGCATTCATTTTATGCATTTTAGCTTCATCCTTAATGGTGTTTACAGGAATAGCATAATCAGCACGAAGTTTATCAAATTTAGGATCGTTAGTGAATAATCCTTTATAATAACCGCTTAAATAATTTATTGCTTCTACCCTGTTCTCTGAGATGGTAATGGTGTTAGCCGATTTATTATATGTATTTGTTCTTAAATCGTTTTGCAATCTTACTTTTAAAGCAGCCTGTTGCTCTTCGGTTACAGCATCATAATTTTTTCCGAAATCATCTTGAGCATAAATATTTAAAATATAAGACGCTTCTCTGTGTAACCAGTCGGCAGTCCAGTCTGGAGCGACATAGGCACCATGCCCCCAAACAGACCCCAGTTCCTGCCCTCCTATACTCTGCCAGATATTCTGACCTTCTTTTATTTCTGATTCTGTAAAAATAATATCCCCTTTTGTAGATATAATAGATTCTGGGATTGGTGGTGATTGCTGATAAATTTCAAAGCCGTAATACCCTAATACGCTAAACGAACTTATCATAACTGCAGCAAATAGTAACCAGAGCTTTTTTTCTTTCTTCATAGTAATTGTTTTGGTTTTAAATTTAATTAAGGACAATTTTATCTTATTTATGATTAAAAAATATATTTATAAATTATTCTCCTATTGTTTAAATCGGATAATTTTATCCTATTTTAGGACAAATTTTTTTATCGACGTAAAAAGGTATCTCCTTCTTTAATATCTAATGCTAAATCTTCAAGGTTAGTAGATTCTAACATCATTTTAAGCTCTTCTCTAACTACTTTAAACTTATCGTGCATCGGGCAGGGACGATCTTCATCACAAGCTTTTAAACCAAGTCCGCAACCTTTATAAATATTATCACCATCAATCGCATCTACAATATCTGACAGTTTAATGGTATTAATTTTGTTCTTATCGATTTCAAAACCTCCATAGGCCCCCTTTACACTATTAACTATTTTATTTCTAACTAATGCTTGTAAAATTTTAGCCGTAAATGCGGCTGGCGAATCTATTTCTACTGCAATTTCTTTAGGGGTCACCCTCCTACCTTCAAAAGAATTAAGTGCTATAAAAATAGAAGCTCTAATACCGTATTCGCAAGCTTTTGAAAACATATATATATAATTTATGAAGCAAATATAAACAGATATTTTAAATTAGGACAAAAAAGTCTTAATTAATTTTTGTTTTGTTTTACAACACTATCCAACCTATTCTTTTACATCAAAGTGAATTCCTTTCAATACGCTCCTCAAAACGTCACAGGAGTGTATTGAAAGGAAATTATATTTCAAATAAAACTAATGTGCATCTAATACTTTTTCATCTCTGTACTTACAGCAAGCATGTAGTTTATTGTAAGCTTCATCAGGAGCTTTTTCATCTTTTAAATCATGACCAGCATTTAAGACAGATTGCTTAATAGTTTTTACGTCTGTTTTATTTTCATTGTAAACTAAACTTAACTCATGTGTGTCTACATTCCAATTTGCAGATTTAACACCTTTGGTTTTAATACAAGCTTTTTCTATTCGTGCTTTACACATTTCACATACCCCATTCACTTGAAGAGTAGTCTTCGCATTTTTATTTTGAGCAAAAGACATTGTGCTTACAAAAAGGGTTATTAACACTAATAAATTTTTCATGTTTTATGGTTTATAATTAATTTAATCTATATCTCAAACCTAAGTAATAAGAGCTTCCAAAAATGGGACCATATACTAAAGTGGTGTCAAAATAATCACCAAAAGGGTCATCGGCTCCTAAAATAGGATTTTGTATTCTTGTATTGGTTATATTTTCTGCTCCTGCATATACCTCAAAAACTTTGGAAAACACCTTAGTTATTTGCGCATTTACAGTTGCAACAGTTGGAGTATAATAAGGTAGTTGATAAAGCTCAGGGTTAGCTGTTGTTGATGGTAATCGTTGTTCACCAAGCCAATTATAAGTCGCATCAAATTTCCATTGAGCTCCATTAGATTTAGCTTTAGTTTCATAAGCTGCATTGGCAAATAAACGATGTTTAGGCGTTAATGGTTTTTCAAGTTTACCTGATTTATACGTCGTTTTTACATCGTAATATTTGTAAGCCATTCTTAAATCTACACCCTGTAATACATTATAATTAAACTCCGTTTGAAAACTGTTAGCATAACTAGTTCCGTTTAAATTATAAAAACTAAACTGATTAGGGTTTTCCCAATCCACTACCACTTGATTTTTAAAATCTGTTTTATAGAAATCAAATATGACATCTGCTGTTCTTCCAAATAGATTAAATCCCTGCATAAAAGACAGTCCGTAATTCCAAGCGATTTCAGGATCTAACCCATAAATGTTTCCATTGCTATTTGCAATATTGATACTTCTTGAACTAGCAAACATATTTTGATTTTCTGCAAAGATATTAGCACTGCGTTTGCCACGACCAAGAGAAGCTTTTAGAGAACTGCGACTCCATGGCGTATAACGAACATTAAGACGAGGCGTTACAAAAACTCCTAAAAGATTACTGTTATCAACACGAATACCTGCTGTTACATTAATCGCATCTAGATTATCATAGTGGTATTCAAAAAATGCTCCGATACTATTTTCTTCGCGTTCGAAGTTTGATGTGTTGGAGTAAATCCCTGTGATTTCATCGTAATGATCTAACGAGAAATTAATCCCCGTTTTAAACTTATGCATTGTATTACTTAAAATTGAACTGTAAATAGCTCTTGAATACAAACTATTATGATTTATATTATAAATGTTCTGACCAAAATAAGATTGTTGGTTGTGGGTGCTGAAGTTAACCTGAGCGTCAAAATTTCGGTGTGTAATGTTTTGATTTGCATAGCTGAATTTTCCGGAAACATCTAAACGTTTAGTATCAATTTCACTTCCCCAATAAGTGGATGAAAACTTGTCGTTATCAGGGTTGAAGTTAACTTGCCCAGTTTGCTTTTCATCATTTAAAATACGCACATTCAAAAAGCTTACAATACCTTTGTCTAAATCGACATACTGCCACCTGTTCATGATATTAATTTGCTCTGCTAAAGGCACATCTAAGAAACTATCGTTATTTTTATCAAACTTTTGATTTCTTAAATTACCATGCAAATAAAGTCCCGTATATAATTTATCGGAAATTTTAGTATTCAGGTGGGTATTTAACTCCATGCGCCCATTTGCAGCACCATAGAGATTAAGAAATAATTTACTGTCCTCTACCGGTTTTTGAAGTTTAGCATTAATTTGTCCAGCGATACTTTCAAATCCATTTATAACTGTTCCGGTACCTTTAGTTACTTGGATGCTTTCTACCCAAGTGCCTGGTACAAAACTCAATCCGTAAATTTGAGCAGCCCCTCTTACGGTAGGTACACTTTCAATAGCAGTTAAAATATACGGACTGTTTAATCCGAGCATTTTTATTTGACGTGTACCTGTTATGGCATCAGCAAAATTAACATCTATTGAAGGATTCGTTTCAAAGCTTTCACATAAATTACAGCAGGCCGATTTTAGCAATTCATCACTACTCATGGTCATTACATTCTCAGCTTTAAGATAAGAGGCAAAGGTTGATTTATTTCGAGCTGTAATCGCAACTTCATCCAAACTGGAAGTTGGTTGCAGCCAATGCTTTAAATCCTTCGAGGATTTTATGTTTAAAGTGTCCGTTTTAAACCCAACATAACTAATGATTAAATTTTTGTAACTAGATTGGTAAGGAATTGAGAAACTCCCATCTAAATCGGTAACAGCTCCAATCTTAGTATTCATCCAATAGACATTGGCTCCGGCTAACGGGTAATTTTTGTTTGTTTGGTTTGCTTCATAAATATGGCCTTTTAAAACCTGTTGCGACCAGGCCATAAAAGGAAGACACACCAATATATAAATATATTTTTTCATTATAACTTTTCATAAAAATTCACAAATAACATTAACATAACACCTCTACAGCGTTAATATTAAAACGGTAAATTTTTAAGAATCAAATTATAAATACTTGATCTAGAACTTGTCTGTTAAAGCTTAGTTTTGGAGGAGAGTAGTCGTTAATGAAAGATTCACGAGCTTCAAAAGAATCGAATAAACTTAAATAAGTTAGGGTAAAAGATGTAAAGAAAATTTTTGGAGTAAGATTAAAATCTTCTAAAGAGGAGTTTTTTATAGACTCTTTCCCTTTTATTACATCTACATCATCTGTGCAGCAATTTTTACTATTAATATTAGATTGTGTTACAATCAATTCCTTTTTGTCACAAGCCTTCATTTTTGAAAAATAAGAAACACCTACTAAATCATCGTGACAATAACGCTTTTGTACTGTAAACGATGTAGTAGAAATAAGCATTAAGACAATCAGACCTAAGGCAAATATCTTATGTAACAGAAGTTTTGGCATGCTTCAAAGTTATAAAAAATATATGGATTTAGTTTTTAGCTACTTCAAGACTTCATTAACCAACGCTATTTTAAAAGGGAAGAGAATGTATTGAAAGAAATTGTTTTTTAGTAAAACAACACCATGGATATTATTCTGTTATTCTATTTTTTAAATCCATTTGTCCGTGTAAAGTCCTAGTAATTTCAATCGGTTGGTCACTTCGTTTTCGATAAAAAATGATATGACGATTAGTTTTTAGTCCGAATAAATCATTTGTTATTCCTTTATAATTTTTCCCAATTCCGGATTATTGGCAATTTCTTGACAACTTTCCAACAATAAACTATAATATCTATCAGCTTGCTGTTCAGACCACTTTTCGATTGTGTATTCCCAAATTTTAGTCAAATCTTCAACAGCTTTGTTGGTCAGTTCATATTTAGCCATTCTTATTTGGTCTAGCTTTTAATTCTTGAAGATGTTTCTCTGGATCAAAATCGTGCGCAATTCCACTGTCAACGCCTTCTTGAATTGCGTTTCTTAAAGCAATAGTTTTGCTTTCTTCGTTTTCCAATAGTCGAAGTCCAGCTCTAATTACTTCGCTCACGTTTTTATATCTGCCAGCAGAAACTTGGCTGCTCACAAATTGGTCAAAATAATTTCCTAGAGATATAGATGTGTTCTTACTCATGATTTCTAATATTTACTCAAAAAAACCAAAAATTGGTAACATCTACAAATTACACCCAATAGTTTCTTTACTTTATCCCTAAGTGTGTATAGGACGAAAGCGGTGAACCAACTACAGCGGATATAATTAACCAACCTAATTACAAATAGTAAATAAGGGATATCCAAAATTCAGCTATACTCAATTTTTTCCTATGCAAGTAGTTATGTATTTCGGTTTTGCATAAATGCTCATTACATATAGCAATTTCATTATTTTATTGCTTTTTACAAAGAGCAGTTAATTTGCTTTCATTGAATAGGACTGAAAACGTGAACCATCCACAACTGATATAATGAATCAGTCTAATTTTTAATATGAAGTATTATTAAATAAGGGGTTACCCAAAATTCAGCTATGCTCAATTTTTTCCGCCGCAAATGGTTCTCTATTTCCGTTTTTGCAATTGGCAAGGGAATAGCATTTCTAAGGAAGAAATTATTGAGCTCTTGAATCATAAAATCGAATCGGTATCTTTTAACAACATTAAAGAAGACGTTGTTAGATTTATTAAGAATGATGAAACTTTAAATATTTGGAGTCCGGAATATTTCAAGGATTTAATTAGCAAAATGAAATTTGAAAATATCTAACTAAAGTATAATATCTAATTTATTTTGTTTTGAGCCGATTAAACAATTTAATCGGCTTAAAACAGGATTTTTAATAATTTTTACCTAGACAAAACCTCTTTAAGTTTCCCCATATCTTCACTCACTTTTTGATCTAAAACTCTAGCATAAATTTGGGTAGTCGCAATTTTGGTATGACCTAATAGCTTAGAAACTGTTTCTATTGGGACCCCATTACTTAATGTAATAGTCGTAGCAAACGTATGTCGAGCAATATGAAAAGTAAGATTCTTATTGATTTTGCACAAATCTGCAATTTCCTTTAAATAACTATTGACTTTCTGATTGGATATCTTCGGAAATACTCCTTCTGAATATATTACTCTTGGATGTTCTTTATATTTTTCAACTAATGCCTTCGCTTTTGGCAATAACGGAACCCTAATAGATGTACTGGTCTTTTGACGCTCACTTATAACCCAATCATTACCATCAATTCCTAACGTAATTTGTTCTGGAGTCAAATCATGAATATCGATAAACGAGATTCCAGTATAGCAACTAAACAAGAAAAGGTCTCTAACTAAGATAAGTCGATCTACTTTTGAATTAAACTTCTCTAAGCTCCTTAACTCCATTTCGGAAAGATACTCCCTTCTTTTATTCTCAAAGGAAGTTTTAAACCTAACAAAGGGATCTTTCTCTATCCATTCCATATGATAAGCCATGGTCACCATCTTTCTGAGTCTTTGAAGATGTTTCATAGCTGTATTATGACTCATCTTTCTTTGATGATCTTCTGGCTGATAGGATTTAAGGAAGTATTCAAAATCTACGATAAGACCATAACTTAATTCTCCAAGCTTCACATCTGTCGTAGCCAGTTTAATATCAAGGTACTTCTTCAAATAACCCTGAGTCACTTTATAATGCCTCAAAGTATGACTGGTTAATTGTTCTTTGGAAATTTCATTATGATATTCAAATAATTCCAAAAGGGTCTTAAAATTTCTATCTTCTCCTAAAAAGCGGGATTTTATCAGTTGAGCAGTAATTAATTTATCTTCACTTATTAAATCTTCATAAGATTGATAAATTTTAGCTCTTACCTGATCTAAATATTTATTCAAGGATTTAGCTTCTTGCTTACTTCCCTTAGCCTTTCCTTTGTTAGAATCCCAATTTGAGAGTGGAATTCGTCGTTGCAAGCTAATATTAGCTCGTTTACCATCTACAGTAATTCTCGCATAAAGCGAAACTTCTTTGTTTTTAATTCGTGAAGTATTAACCCAAAACAAAAGGTTAAACGTAGAGCGTGTACTCATAATAATCGTCTTTTAGTTAAACATTTTTTTAAGACGAAAATCAAATCAACATTCTAAAAATAAGCATTTTAAGTCGTAATTCGGTCAACACTTTTTGTGTTTTTTAAACTGTTGACCGCGGTGTTGACATTAAATTTCTTATCATTTCAATCAAATTAGAAGGTCTTAGAAACATAAAACCCTGTAAATCATACGATTTACAGGGTTTTGGAAGTTTTTGTTTTACAACAAAGTGATCGCGACAGGATTCGAACCTGTGACCGTCTGCTTAGAAGGCAGATGCTCTATCCAACTGAGCTACGCGACCTAAACCAATAAGGAAAACATTTTTCGTTTTCGGTGTGCAAATATAGAACTAACTACATTTCTAACAAAGATAATTTCACATTTTTTTTAATTATTTTTATCCACCTATACTCACCTTATCACAACCCTTTAAAAACAAGCTTATTACAACTTTAATGTAGGCTATTTAATATTTAGTCAATATCTTTATACTGAAAATTGGAGCTTTAATGATTACCGAACTAAAAGAAAACTATGGCTATCTCTTTGAAGATGCGCTATTAAACGAAATAAATAACGTTGGAACTTACAAAGAAGTACCCGAAGGATTTCAGCTTATCGATATTGGTGAATACATAAAATCGATGCCTTTATTGGTTAGTGGCGCTGTAAAAATATTAAGGGAAGACGATAAAGGAGACGAACTCCTTCTCTATTTTATAGAAAGAGGCGACACCTGTGCCATGACCTTATCTTGTTGTATGGGACAAAAAAAGAGCGAAATTCGTGCCGTTGCAGAAACCCCTACCAAACTTATTATGATTCCGGTTGAAAAAATGAGCGAATGGATGGGAAAATACAAAAGCTGGCTAAACTTCATTCTTCAAAGTTACCACGACAGAATGACCGAGCTTTTAGAAGCCATCGACTCTATTGCCTTTTTAAAGATGGATGAAAGGCTTTTAAAATATCTAAAAGATAAAGCCATGGTAAATCATAATGACGAAATTATTGTAACCCATCAAAACATCGCTTTCGATTTACATACCTCAAGAGTTGTTATTTCAAGATTATTAAAATCCCTTGAAAACGAAGGAAAAATAAAGTTAAACCGAAATAACATTAAAATTTTAGATCTTTAGAGTATGTAACCAATGTTACAATGTGCCCCCGACAAGTAGTATAGTTTTGTGGCTTAAAATAAAATTATGACTGTTGTAGAAATTATAGGCTTTGTTGGCGCATTATTAATAGGACTTGTCCTGGGATTAATTGGTGGTGGTGGTTCCATTTTAACCGTCCCACTATTGGTTTACCTTTTAGGGTTCAATCCTATTGTTGCTACTGCCTATTCTTTATTTGTTGTGGGGTCTTCTTCCTTGGTTGGTGTTATCCAAAAAGCGAAGAAAAATTTAGTCGATTTTAAAACCGGATTATCTTTTTCATTCCCATCGTTCTTAGCAGTATACATTTCCAGACGATTTTTAGTTCCTGCCATTCCTCAAGACATTTTCACACTTAACGGCTATACTTTAACTAAGGAAATGGCAATTATGGTATTTTTCGCAATCATTATGTTTATGGCAGCAACATCTATGATTAAAACCAAAAAAGAAGTTGTTGAAAACCATACCAAACAACCATATTACAAAACCTTTATCCAAGGAACGACTATTGGGGTTATTACAGGTTTAATTGGTGCCGGAGGCGGATTCTTATATGTTCCTGCATTGGTACTTTGGGCAGGGTTACCTATGAAACGCGCCGTTGGTACATCATTAGTCATAGTATCCCTTAACTCCATTATAGGATTTACTGGTGATTTACACACCTTAGATATAGACTGGACATTCCTGTTATCATTCTCTTTTATTACCATACTAGGGATTTTAATTGGAGGGTATCTGTCGAAGTACGTTTCAAACAAAAAACTAAAAACAAGCTTTGGTTGGTTTGTATTGGTAATGGCTGTTTACATCATCATTAAGGAGTTTTCACAACACTAATATTGTAACTTATGTTACGCCTTAATTTTTTAAAATAAACTAATTTTACACCAAATATCGATTTGATTATGAAGATAGAACAAATATATACCGGATGTTTAGCACAAGGTGCCTACTACATTGAAAGTAATGGTGAAGTCGCTATTATAGACCCTTTAAGAGAGGTTTCTCCTTACATTAAAAAAGCTGAAGACAATAACGCTACCATTAAGTACATTTTTGAAACACACTTCCACGCCGATTTCGTAAGTGGACACGTAACGCTTTCAAAACAAACAGGTGCTCCTATTGTTTATGGTCCAAACGCAAACCCTAACTTCGATGCGATTATCGCTACCGATGGTCAGGAGTTTAAATTAGGTAACATTACCATTGTGGCTTTACACACTCCAGGACATACCATGGAAAGTACCACATACCTTTTAAAAGATGAAAACGGAAACAACCACGCTATTTTTAGTGGTGACACCTTATTCTTAGGAGATGTTGGACGTCCAGATTTAGCTCAAAAAGCTGCCGATATGACTCAGGAGCAATTAGCTGGTTTACTATTCGATAGTTTACGTTCTAAAATTATGCCGTTGGCAGACGATGTTATAGTATACCCTGCACACGGTGCCGGTTCTGCCTGTGGTAAAAACCTTAGTAAACAAACCGTAGGTACTATTGGTGAGCAAAAAGCAACCAACTACGCCCTACGTGCTAATATGACTAAAGAAGAATTTATTCAGGAAGTTACCGATGGTTTATTACCTCCACCGCAATACTTCCCGTTAAACGTAAAAATGAATAAAGAAGGTTACGACGATATTGATGATGTTTTAGAACGTGGAACCCGACCTTTAGAGCCAAAAGAATTTGAAGCCATTGCAAACGAAACCGGAGCCATCATTTTAGATGTACGTCACCAAAACGATTTCGTTAAAGGTCATATTCCAAGATCAATTTCTATAGGTATTGATGGTGGTTTTGCCCCTTGGGTAGGAGCACTTATCGCAGATGTTAAACAACCTATTCTTTTAGTAGCTCCTGAAGGACGCGAAGAAGAAACCATCATCCGTTTATCGCGTGTTGGATTCGACAATACTTTAGGATACTTAAAAGGTGGATTTGAAGCATGGAAGCACAACGGTTTCGAGTACGATACCATTTCATCGATTTCTGCTGAAGAATTCAAAGCTATTTTAGACAAAGAAGACGTTCCTGTGTTTGATGTTAGAAAAGATGGTGAATTTAAATCAGAACACATGGTAAATGCACACCACGCCTCTCTTGATTATTTAAATGATCATTTAGCTGAATTCCCTGAAGACAAACCTTTCTACATTCACTGTGCTGGTGGATACCGCTCAGTAATCGCTGCTTCAATTTTAAAAAGCAGAGGTATTCATAATTTAGTTGATGTCGCAGGTGGTTATGCTGCTATTAAAAATGCAGGAATCCCAACAACAAACTACGTTTGTCCTTCTACTTTAAAATAATTTTCAAGATTATTATAGATAAAAAAAAGAGCGGTTAGTACCGCTCTTTTTTTTGTAACAAAGGTTACGCCCTACATAGGTTTTGTGTCGTAAATTTATAGCATAATATTTAACACAAAATTCAATATAATATGTCTATATTATCATTCCTTTTCGGAACAAAAGACGAAAAAATCACCGTACTATCTGCTTCCGATTTTAAAGAACACATTCAAAAGAAAAACGTTCAATTAATAGATGTTAGAACACCTAACGAATTTAAATCCGGATCTATTAAAAACGCGAAAAACATCGATATTTTCAATAGTGCCTTTACATCAAAATGCGAAGCTTTAAAGAAAGATCAGCCGGTTTATGTGTATTGCCAAAGTGGTGGCAGAAGTCGCAGTGCTTCAAAAAAGTTATCAAGTATGGGATTCACCGAAATTTACGATTTACAGGGTGGTATTTCTAACTATCGTTAAAAACAAAAACATGCAAACAACAATAATTATTCAAAATCTTAAATGCGGAGGTTGCGCTAAAACCATCTCCAATAATTTAAGTGCTATTGAGACTATTTCTAATATTCATGTCCATATAGAAAAAAGCAGTGTAAATTTCGATTGTGACAGTGAAATTGATGTTATAAAAGTAAAAACAAAACTAAAAGCTTTAGGGTATCCTTCAATTGAAGACGATAATAGCTTTTCGTCTAAAGCCAAGTCGTTTGTAAGTTGTGCCACAGGAAAACTTTCAAAATAACAGATTATGAAAACAAAATTCTTTGCTTTACTTGTATTAGCAGCCATGATTTCTAGTTGTAAGAACAACAATAAACCGGAAACAAAAACCATTGATATTGAAACGTCTAACGATGTTGCAGATCATCCTGGTAAAAAATTAATGGAAACCTATTGCTATGCTTGTCATGATGCTACAACAAGTCACGACAATAGAATAGCTCCTCCTATGATTGCAATAAAAACACATTATATATCAGATAATACAACTAAAGAAGAATTTACAAACGATATGTTGGTATGGATGAAAAAACCTTCTGAAGACATTTCAAAAATGCCTGGCGCCATAGAACGTTTTGGAGTTATGCCTGTCATGGTTTTTCCAGACCGTGTCATCAAACAAATTTCGGAGTATATGTACGACAATGATATTGCACAACCCGAATGGTTTGAGGAGCATTTAAGACAACAACAAGGACGACGCAAAGGTATGGGTATGAATAAAAATCTATAGATTCTAAAAACAGCGTCTACTGTTAGGTTCTTTATATCCCAACGACAAAAGCTTGGTTACAATATAAATCAGATAAGAAGATTTAGGAGATTAACTTTAGTAAACAATAATATGAGTAATTTTTCAGAAATAATAAATCAGGACAAACCTGTTTTAGTCGATTTCTTCGCCGAATGGTGTGGCCCATGTAAAATGATGAGCCCCATACTTAAAGACGTAAAGGAAACGATGCAGGATCAGGTATCCATTATAAAAATAGATGTCGATAAAAATCAGTCGATAGCAGCTAAATTTCAGGTACGTGGCGTACCAACTTTAATGATTTTTAAAAACGGAAAGCAATTATGGCGCCAGTCTGGCGTGCTTCAAAAGAATGATTTAATTTTGCTTTTACAATCATACAAATAGCCTATGGATTTATCGGAATCGTATTGGGATGACCGCTATAAAACAAATAATACGGGTTGGGATATTGGTCATATTTCAACCCCTATAAAAACCTATATCGATCAACTTACCAATAAAGATTTAAAAATTTTAATTCCCGGTGCCGGAAATGCTTACGAAGCGGAGTACTTATTCCATTCGGGGTTTAAAAATGTTTATGTTATTGACCTTTCAAAAACAGCTTTAGATAATATTAAGGCTCGTGTTCCTGAGTTTCCTGAAAGCCAGATGCTACATGGTAATTTTTTCGATTTAAATGACCATTTCGATTTAGTTATAGAACAAACATTTTTCTGTGCCATCAATCCGGAATTACGTTTTAAGTATGCCGAAAAAATTCATCAGCTTTTAAAACCTAACGGAAAACTGGTCGGGCTTTTATTTGATATGCCTTTAAACCAAACCGAACCGCCGTTTGGTGGTTGCGAGGCTGATTACATTAATTATTTCAGCCCATATTTCAATATCGAATTAGCTCCTTGTTATAATTCCATTACGCCCAGACATGGTAAGGAATTATTCATTAAAATGACGCATAAAAAAGTTGATTAAAAAGGACTTGTGTAACATTTATCACAAAGCTTTTCACTTAAAAACAATAACTTGCAACAGATTAATAATGTATAAAACTATACTCCCATATTAATTGATTAATAGGCCAAAAAGCTTTCTTGAAAAAGGAAGCTTTTTTTTATGTGTTTCAAGGAGATTTAAATTTCTGTACCGTATTTTTGTTAGAAATCAAACCCTCCCTTATGGAAGACATGCTTTTCTATGATAGAATGCAATTCGCATTCACGATTACCTTTCATTACTTGTTTCCGCAATTAACCATGGGATTGTCTTTAATGATTGTCTGGTTTAAGTGGAAATTTTTAAGAACACAAATCGAAAACTATAATGAAGCCGCAAAGTTCTGGATGAAAATATTCGCCATTAACTTTGCTATGGGAGTGGTTACTGGCATCCCCATGGAATTTCAATTCGGAACCAATTGGGCGAAGTTCTCCGAACTCACTGGAGGCATTATTGGTCAGATTTTAGCTATGGAAGGCATGTTCTCCTTTTTTCTGGAATCCTCGTTTTTGGGACTCTTTCTGTTTGGTGAAAAACTTCTCGGGCATAAATTGCATTTCATAACCGGATTTTTAGTCTTTTTAGGGTCCTGGGCTAGTGGATACTTAATTATCGCCACACATTCGTGGATGCAACACCCTGTAGGTTATGAGATTTTAGAAAACGGAAAGTTTGTTTTAAATAATTTTAGCGCCTTGTTTTCAAATCCGTGGTTATTGCCATCTTATTTACATAATCAGTTAGCATCTATCATCACTGCGGCATTTGTCGTTTCGGCTGTTGGTGCTTTTTATCTGCTGAATAATAAACATAGTGATTTTGGAAAGCTATTCCTTAAAACCGGGGTTATTTTCGGTTTATTTTCAAGTGTTTTAGTGGCTTTCCCTACGGGCGATTTAGTGGCTAAAAACGTTGTGAAACATCAGCCGGTAACTTTCGCAGCCATGGAAGGGATTTTTGAAACTGAAGAAGGTGGCAGCGAAATTGTTTTAATTGGTCAGCCCAACATCCTTGAAAAGAAATTAGACAATAAAATAGCGGTTCCAAACATTTTAAGTTTTTTAACCTATCAGGATTGGGATGCCGAAATAAAAGGCTTAAACGAATTTGAACCCAACACCTACCCAACCAATATTCCCGGGTTGTATTATGCGTATCATATTATGGTTGGACTGGGAACCATTTTTATCGGACTCATGTTTTTAGCGGCTATTCAGTTGTTCAGAAAAAAACTGTTCACAACCAAATGGATTTTATGGGCATTACTGTTTATGGTTCCATTTCCTTATATCGCAAATACAACGGGTTGGTACACCGCCGAACTAGGTCGTCAGCCTTGGTTGGTTTATAATTTACTACGAACCTCCGAAGGCATATCGCCTACCGTATCCTCTGGAAACACCTTATTCACGTTACTCGGATTTATTGGATTATATCTTTTATTAGGACTACTCTTTTTAATCCTTGTCGGAAAAATTATTTATAAAGGCCCACAAACTATAAAACACTAACTATGGAATTATTCTGGTATATCGTTTTAATGTGCATGCTAACCGTTTATGTTATTTTAGATGGTTACGATTTTGGCGCAGGCATTGTGCATTTATTCTTTGCTAAAACTGAAAAAGACAAAAAAGCCATTACCAATGCCATTGGGCCGTTTTGGGATGCCAACGAAGTCTGGCTTATTGCTGCTGGTGGCGTTTTATTTTTTGCTTTCCCTACCCTTTACGCAGCATCATTTAGCGGATTTTATCTGCCGTTAATTATGATTTTATGGTTGCTTATTTTCAGAGCTATTGGATTGGAATTACGCGGACAAATACACAACAAAATTTGGGAAACCATCTGGGATAAAGCCTTCGGAATAGCGAGCTTACTTCTAGCGTTATTCTTCGGAATTGCCTTAGGAAACGTGGTGCGTGGCGTTAATTTAGGCATGGTGACTGATGGTGTTTCGGCACACGAACCGCATTATTTCTTTTTACCGCTTTGGAATCCCACATTTAGCCCTAAAGCCGAGCATTTAGGGATTATTGACTGGTTTACAATTTTATTAGGCGTTATAGGCGTTATTGCTTTAACCATTCACGGGGCGAACTGGATTATTTACAAAACCAATTCCGAATTAAATTTGAAATTAAAAAGCATCATATTTAAACTGAATTTTGCTTTACTGGCTTTGGTTGTTCTATCCATTTTTATCTGGCACATTATCGAACCACAACCGTTCCATAACTTTTTAAAAACACCGTGGTTATGGATTTTTCCGATTTTTACTTTTACAGGATTGTTCGGCTTGTTTAAAGTAAGAACTTTCAAAAAAGATGGCATGGGATTTTTATTTTCGTCGCTGTTTTTATTCGGAGGAATCACCTCAACAGTGGCATCTATTTTTCCGAAGCTATTGCCTTCAACTAATACCACAAACCCAGATTTAACCATTTACAACATGGCCGCCGACAGTTACGGGCTTTCGGTTGGTGTGAACTGGTTTATTATAGCGGTAATTTTAGTGGCTGTTTACTTTACCATTCAGTATAAAGTATTTAAAGGAAAAATGGACAATGTAGGCTACGGAGAGCACTAACATTACCCATTTTAAAGTAGTTTTAGTTTAATTATATGCTGTTTTGTTATTTAATAACGTTTAAAGCTTTACCCACTTTAGTGAAGGCTTCAACAGCTTTATCGACATGATGCGTTTCATGAGCTGCTGAAAGCTGCACACGAATTCTTGCTTTTTCTTTTGGTACTACCGGATAGAAAAAGGCAATCACGTAAATACCTTCGTCAAGTAATCTGGCTGCAAATTCCTGAGCTAGCTTCGCGTCGTATAACATGACAGGAACTATTGGGTGTTCACCAGGAATGATATCGAAACCAGCTTCAGTCATTTTTATTCTGAAACGGTTGGCATTATTCTGAACCTTTTCGATTAAATCGGTTGATGTTTTTAACTTGTCTAAAACCGCTATCGAAGCTCCGGCAATCGCAGGTGCTAAGGTATTCGAGAATAAATACGGACGTGATTTTTGTCTTAACATCTCAACGATTTCTTTTTTCGCAGCTGTAAATCCACCTGAAGCACCACCTAAAGCTTTTCCGTAAGTTCCGGTAATGATATCAATTCGTCCCATCACGTTTCTGTACTCGTGTGTTCCACGGCCTGTTTTACCCACGAATCCGGTAGCATGACATTCATCAACCATAACCATAGCCTCATATTTATCGGCTAAATCACAGATTTTATCTAATTGTGCGATGGTTCCATCCATAGAGAATACACCATCAGTCACGATTAATTTTCTTCTTGCTCCTGAAGCGGCTTTTAACTGCTCTTCCAAAGACTCCATGTTATTGTGAGAATAACGATAACGTCCTGCTTTACATAAGCGAATACCATCAATGATTGATGCATGATTTAATTCATCTGAAATAATCGCATCTTCAGGGCCTAAAATAGGTTCGAAAACACCCCCATTAGCATCGAAAGCTGCTGCATAAAGAATACAGTCTTCCATACCCAAGAATTCGGCTGTTTTCTGTTCCAATTCTTTGTGAATATCCTGCGTACCGCAAATAAAACGCACAGAAGACAATCCAAATCCGTGCGTTCTCATAGCTTCAATCCCAGCCTCTACAACATCGGGATGCGAAGACAATCCTAAATAATTGTTTGCACAAAAATTTAAAACTTCATTACCTGCGGTCGTATTTATTTCTGCACCTTGAGGCGTTGTTATAATACGCTCCTTTTTGTAAAGTCCAGATTCTTTTATTTCGTTTAACTCGTTTTCAAGCTGTTGCTTAACTGCTCCGTACATAGTTTTTATTTTTTATTGAGTTACTAGAATGTATTGTTCTTTTAAGTGTTTAAGCATGTCTTGAGTCATGGCATCCAGATCGTATTTAGGTTCCCATCCCCAATCTTGTCTTGCTTGTTCATCATTAATCGATGACGGCCAGTTTTCAGCAATGTTTTGTCTGAAATCCGGATTATAAGTCACCTTAAAATTAGGATAATATTTTTGAATAGACGCGGTAATTTCTTCTGGAGTAAAGCTCATACCGTGTAAATTATACGATGTTCTTACCGAAATGGACTCTTTCGGTGCATCCATCAGTTCTAAAGTAGCTCGAATGGTATCATCCATATAAATCATTGGCAACATGGCATCAGCTTTTAAATAGCATTCAAAGTCTTCTTCCTTAATGGCTTTATGATAAATCTCCACAGCATAATCGGTAGTTCCACCACCTGGTAGCGATTGATAACCAATAACCCCCGGATAACGTAATGAACGCACATCTAAACCGTATCTTAAGAAATAGTACTGTGCCCAGTTCTCTCCAGCCGCTTTACTGATTCCATATACGGTTGACGGATTTAAAAAATCACTCTGTGCTGTTTCCATTTTAGGAGCCATATCGCCATACACCGCAATCGAACTTGGATAAAATACTTTACTAATCTTTTCTGCAACAGAAACCTCCAGAACGTTAAATAAGGTTTTCATATTAATATCCCAGGTTTGCAGTGGATTTTGTTCTCCCTTTGCCGATAAAATAGCCGCTAAGTGATAAATCTGAGTAACCTTATATTTTTTAACAATATATTCCAGACAGTTTTTATTGGTAACATCCAGCTGCTCGTAAATACCTTTATAATTTTTTATTGGGTTTAAATCGGAAGCTATAACAGCCTCTTCTCCAAACTTATTTTTAAGAGCCTCAACCAACACCGAACCTAATTGGCCACCGGCACCCGTAACTAATATTTTTTCGTTTTGCATACCTTATTTTGTAAAGTATAAAATTACGAATAAAGCCGTTTCAAAAAATAAATTCACTTTCACAAACCATATATTAAGTAAAAAAACTTTTTTAATACTAATTATAAAGAAAATTTTACTTTTACAATATTTATTTATCTTTATTTGAAGAAAAATTAACTTGAATCTTATGGTAGAAAAACTGGATAATGTCGATTTAACGATTCTAAAAATCTTACAAAACGACTCTAAAAAAACCACTAAAGAGATTGCCTCGGCTTTAAACATGACCATTTCGCCGGTTTACGAGCGTATTAAACGGCTGGAAAATGATGGTTATATTAAAAAATATGTGGCAATACTAGATAAGAAGTTACTAAACTACCCTGTTACCGTTATTTGTATGGTATCGCTGCGATACCATAACGAAGGTTTTATTGATAAATTTGAAGAGCAAATTCAGGAACTACCCGAAGTTCAGGAATGCTTTCATATGGCAGGAAAAGTAGATTTCTTTTTAAAAATAAATATGACCAGCTTAGATGACTATCATGATTTTGTGCGCGTAAAACTGTCTAACATATCCAATATTGGGGTTTTAGAAAGCTATTTTGTTTTGAAAGAAATTAAACAATCTACAGAATTTGTTATATAGAAGAAGCCTTTGGCATAATACCAAAGGCTCTCAACTAACTTCTACAAAAAAGTTAAACCAAACAATATACAATGCACTTGGCAATGTTTCTTTTATATTAAATTACAGGCGCCTCCCATAACTTAAATGAAAAGAGCCCTCTCTTAAAAATAAAGGCTCTATTTTTTAATCTCTTGTAAATGGTATAATCTCTGCCATTGCAGCATAAATACTACCATCGTGACTTGAATTTGCAATAAACTTAAGATATCTAAACGTTTGTGGTGTTTCAAAATCCACATCTTGAGCATCTGCAGATTTTGCCAATACAAAATCCCCCATAGATGTCCATGTTACGTTATCTGTACTAATTTGAATTTCTAAATTTTCAATTGAACGTGAAGTCGTTTGTCTTTGATAAAATCTAACTCCATTTACTAATTTATCAGATCCCATATCAATAGTAATATGATGAGGATGTTGACCAGCAGGGTCACAGCTCCAACAAGAATGCCAATACGAATCTAAATTCCCATCAAGCACATCGGCTGCACGCCCTGTATCACCTTCCCCTCCACTAGCTTCTTCTGAACTAAAGTCAACAACTGTCCATCCTGTCCTGTCTAATTCGGTAGCAGGACCAAGAACCACAATTTGAGGTAAAGCATTTAAATCTACATCAGGTTGAGTTCCTGCACTTCTTGATAATGCAGAACCTGCATCTGTATAATCGTTAAAGAAACCACAGTTTTTCATAATAAAAGAACTTCCTTCTGATCCTCCATAGAAATCCATACGATCACCATTTGCCGCAGTAGCGTCAACTCCAAAAGTCGCCTCTGTGACTTCATTCCAAACGCCATCTGTAGTATATACCCATTGGTTACCGTAACTACCTTTTCTGGTTTGGTTACCGGTTGCAGGATTAAAGTTTTCTAAAAACGAGTGAGCCCCAGTTAAGTATGTAGATGTTTGAGGTCTTCTAAGACTTGCAATCATCACCCACTCTCCAACTTCAGGATCGTAGAAATATCCTGTATAGTCTGTAGAACCTTCCACTTCTGCTGGCTCTCCTTTCAATAAAAACTTATAGGTTACACCTGTTTTCCAACCTATATTTTTAAAACTCTGAAGACCTGAACCTTCATTACCAAAATCCTGAACAGTTACACCGTCTCCCGCTCCTAGTTTTGTCACTTTATAATCGTCTGGAATCTGGTTTGGATCATCGGTATTGTAGGCACTCCAGATAGAGAAGAGAATACGTCTTTCTGAACTTGAATTTACCTGTAGACCAAAATATCCTTGTGAATGTCCATTAGCCATAAAGAATGATCCTAAAACATCTTCTCCATCAGCTACGGTAAGCTCATTATAAAAATATTGAACATCTTTACCTGATGGCGTTTTATAACCAATATTAACAGATGGTCCTCTTCTTCCAAAATAAAAATTATCTACCGGATTGTAAATTACTCCATCTGCAACTGCAGAACCTCCAAGAAGCAAACTATTTATATCTCCAACAAAAGTTCCATTCTTTGAAAGTGCCTGAATTTCTATAGTATTATAACCAGCTTCAACCGGGAATACTCCAATACCATAATCTACATACTCTTCTGTAGTAATGATAAGTTCTTTACTCAAACCGTTAACGGTTACTTTAAACTTAGAACCTCCTTCAGATGTTTTAATATTCAATCCTACATTTAAATCACCAGCACCTGTTCTAACGTACGAACGGATAACATGATCTGTTGATGTCCAATTATGAATACCTTCAGCAGATATTAATGTTCCATCTTGCGAAGTATTATTCTTTACCCAGCTATTAGGTCCTATAGGTACCGTTTGGGTAAACTCCAGATTGGCGGCATCGGCACCAATTAAATCTTCAAAATATACAATTTTCTCTGCATCACAGGATAGAAAACTCAATGCTATCGTAAAAAACAGTATTAACACTTTATTTATTTTATTATTCATGATTTTAAATTTTTAATTCAATATTTCCTTTCTAAACAGCCATACATACATGGCTTCATTAAAAAATTATATTGATAACGATTATTCGTAAACGTAACCTCCAACCTGAGCTAATGCCGCAAAAATACTTCCGTCGTGAGATGAATTAATAATTATTTTCACATACATTGCTGTCTTGTTTTCCCCAAAATCAACTGGTTGAAGTTCGGCCACTCGAGATAAAGTAAAACTTCCCATTGACGTCCAAGAAGACCCATCGGTACTTATTTCTACTTCTATATCTTTAATAGCTCTAGATAAAGATTGTCTTTGCGCTATTTGAAGCCCTCCAATACTTATTTCTGAACCAAAATTTATAACCAGTTCATGTGGATGTTGAGCTCCTGGGTCGCAAGTCCAACATGAATGCCAAAATGTTTCTAAATCGGCATCAAGAATATCGGCTGCACGACCAGTATCTCCTTCTCCCGAGGTTTCTTCTGAACTAAAGCTCTCCATAGTCCAAGCCGATGGCTTAAGGTTTACCTTAATTCTTGTATCGTTGAAAATCTGATTGGTTTTATATAAAACCTGGTCTGGCTCACAAGCCAAAACCACTACAGCAACAAGAAAAAATAAAATATGCTTTATAGTTTTTGTGTTTTTCATAATTGTTAATTTTTAATAGCGTTTAAATAAACCAAGTGAATGTTTTACACTCACCTGGTTTTTTTTTACTAACTCATTACTCTTAAGGGTTTTGTTCTAAAGACGGCTGGATTAATATTTGCTGCTCTGGAATTAGCTCGATAATAACCTTATCTGTAGCCGGAATTTGAGGATACGGATTTGAATTATTTAAATGCGTTCCAGGATAACGTCTATCCATGGTTAATCCGTTCCTGTAAACATCGAACTTTCTGTGTCCTTCGAAAGCCAACTCTAACTGACGCTCCTCCATAACAACATCAAATACCGTTTTACCTTCCGGAAGATTAGTTAAGGTATATTCATCTGCTTTCGCTCTTGCTCTTAATATATTAATATTATCTAAAGCTAACTGGTCTGCTCCCTGCTTAGCTAAAGCTTCAGCCTTATTCAAGTACATTTCGGCTAAACGCGATACTGTTGGCGACCATAAATGTAAATCGTTTTCTTGCTGAGACGCTTTAAGGATAAAGAATTTAGGATAACCATTACGTTTATCCATATCGTAATCGAATGTTACATCTTGACGGCCGCTAGGTCCGTTAAAATAATACTGCGTTCTGCCATTAACCTCCTCAGACATTAGCGTATAGGTAGTTCCTTCATCCTCAAAAGTAATAGTAGAACCATTATCTGTAGTATGTCTAAACTTATAGGCGTTATCCTCAACCCAGTAAACTGCTGGTATCTTATCTCCATTTTCATCTACCAAATATTGAGGATCTATAAAACTACCTCTTAAATCATTTTCACTCTGATTTAAAAGCTCCAAATATGGCTGAGATGGATACATTTCCCCCCAACCTACACCATCAATAGTCGCATAAAACGACCCGATAGTCCACCAGTCTTCGTTACCAGGAATATCAATATCTTTAGTTAAGGTTACAGAGAAAATAGCCTCTTCATTCTCTGCCGGAGGTAAAGTATTCATTACAGCAAAACGCTCTGGAGACAATAAAACATACGGTCCTTCATTTATGACTTTATCGGCGTACTCAATGGCTTTTGTATTGTCTTCCATATAAAGATATACTCGTGACAATAACGCTTGAGCAGCTCCTTTAGATGCAAATGAGGCTCCTTTATTTTCATTCATTAAGGCTTCAGCTTTTAATAAATCTGAAATAACCTGATTGTAAACTTCACCTACGGTATTTCGATCTGGTAATTCATTAATATCTGAGGTTAACTTTAAAGGCACCGATAGATTAGACGTCCCTTGATTATAAGGTCTACCAAAAATGTTCCCCATTTGAAAATACACTAAAGCTCGAATGTAATAATTCTCTCCTATAACCTGATCTTCTGCATCAGAATTACCCTCTGTTAAACTTTCGATAACACGGTTTGCTCCTACTACAGCCTTATACGAGTTACTCCAGAATCTCTCAGCTCTATAATTATTTGGGTTTCTTTGATAGTTATAAAAGAAGTACAAATCATCAGTAGTACCTCCACTAATCATCACATTATCACTAGAATACTCAGACATTCTGTGTAAATCGTCTATCCAGCCATCGTAACCCTTATCGCCTTTTAAAAACAAGTAGTTACCAAGTGTAGCTGACTGCGCAGCTCCTGGATCATTAAATAAATCATCGGCTGAAATTTCAGTAAATGGACTTCTATCTAAATCGCACGATGTAAACACCATTGGCATAGAGAATAGAATTGTATAAATTATTTTTTTCATCTTCTAATTTTTTTTAATTAAAACCCAAGATTTAATCCTAATGAAAAGCGTCTTGGTACTGGATAACCAATACTTGTATACCCTAAATCGGATCCTCCAATACCATTACTTATGGTTGGATCTACCCCTGTAAACTTTGTAAATGTTACTAAATTATCACCAGACAAAGTAATGTTTGCACTACTTAATCCTACCTTATCCATTATGGATTTTGGTAAATCGTAAGATAAAGTAACGTTAGTTAGTCTTAAATAACTGCCATCTTCTAAATAACGTGTAGAAGTCTGATTACTGCCGGCATATCCCCCTGGTTGTGGTTTAGGATGTGTTGCTACATCTCCTGGTCTTTCCCAACGACTCCAGCCATCAGGCAATACCATTTGGTTGTATTGTAAATAATATCCGTCTGAATCGAATAAGTTACGAGACGCATTATATAATTCAGCCCCATAAGAAAAGGCCCAATTAGAAGTTAACGCAAAATTCTTATACCAAATAAGCGTACCAAAACCTCCTGTATAATCAGGATTTGCTGATCCTGCAGTTTGTAATGTTGCACTATTATAATTCGACGTTGTTGAGCTCTCTCCTGTATCTGGATTAATAACTTCGTAAACTGGTGCTCCATCTGCAGGATTTACACCTAACCACTTTCTCATGTAAAAAGTTCCAAACTCTTCTCCTTCTCTAATGATAAAAGACCCACCAATAATATCAGTTCCATCTGGTAATTCCTTGACATTATTTTTATTAAAACTAATGTTTGCAGCAGCGGCTATTCCAAAATCTTGTGTCTTTACAATATCTGCAGCAATAGCAACCTCAATACCCTTATTGGTTACAGAACCAATATTTTGATAACGACCACTAAATCCTGTTTGATCTGATAAACGTCTGTAGAATAACAAACCTGAATTTTCTTTATTGTAATAATCTACTGTTAAATCGATCGCATCAAAAAAGGTTGCATCTATACCAAAGTTACTTTCAACACCCTTTTCCCAGGTTAGATCTTCTGTCCCTAAACGATTAGGCTTCGCTGCAATAATACCTGCGTATTGAAATTTAACATCATAAGTAGATAAATACCCAAAACCTCCAGGTTGATTACCTACAGCACCATAACTCGCCCTAAGTTTAAGAACGTTTATATCATCTATGTTAAAGAAATTTTCTTTGTGAATATTCCATCCGGCTGCTACCGAATAAAACTCTCCATATCTGTAATCTGGCGCAAATGCCGAAGCGCCGTCAATTCTTAAGGATGCCTTTGCAAAATATTTTGATTTGTAATCGTAATCTGCAGCTACTAAAAAGGATTGCTGCGCTGTTTCTCCGGCATTACCTTCAGCTTGAGCAGCCTTTAACCCCACACTTTGTACCTGACCGTTAACTACCACATTTTCAGATCGAGTTGATACATTTCTGGTACTAGTATCATTATACTCATAAGCTGCTAAAGCATTTACTGTATGATCTTCATTAAAGGTCTTGGAGTACTTTAACATCTGGTTGGTAAATCTATATAAACCACGAAATGTATTATCCTGAATAGATCCATTTACAGATTTTCCACTATTCGATCTTGGATCTGTATAATTATAAGACTCTCCATTTCCCCAACGAAAGTTATTTGTCGAAATAAAGGTTAAGTCTTTTAATAATTTATATTCTACATCAAAACTCGCAAATAAATCGAATGAGCGCGAATCTGAATAATTCCACTGTCTGTCATAGAAATAATTACTTTTATCACGTCCTAACCAATCATCTCCTAGTGATTCACGCGCATTAACAACCGAACCATCTTCATTAAACGGGTTATCCCAAGGCATATTTGTATAAGCTGAATATAAATCTCCTCCTCTTGAGTTTTCTCTTCTATCGAAAACAAAATATAACTTTGGTTTGATGGTTAATTTCTCTGATATATTGTAATCTAAGTTAGTACGATATGTATAGCGATCCAATCTGCTACCTATTACTGTTCCTTGTTCACTGTAATATCCTCCAGAAATTAACATATTATGTGTTTCTGTAGCAGAGGTAAATGATACTGTTGCATCTTTAACAAAGCCATCCTGAGTTGTCGCATCAAGCCAATCAAAATCTCGTTCTAGTAAGCTTTCATTAAACCACTCATTTGTATTTCCTAAACTTTCATGATAATCATATAACTGCTTCGAGTTCATAATTTCAAAGTTGCCTGGATTAAACTGATTTACTGCGCTTTTTAAGTAAACAGTCATTTGTGGTTTTTTCCCAATTTCACCACGTCTTGTTGTAATAAGAATTACACCATTAGCACCACGATTTCCATACAATGCCGTAGCTGACGCATCTTTAAGAATAGACATACCTTCTATATCTCGAGGATTAATTTTAGGATCTGAATTACCAATAATAACTCCATCTACAACCCATAATGGCGAGTTTGTTGAATTAATGGAAGAACGTCCTCTAATTATTATATTTGGAGATGATCCTGGAGACCCACCGCTAGGCAATACCTGAACCCCAGAAACCTTACCCTGTAACATGGTTACAACATCTGGAACGGTAACATCGGTTAGTTTATCAGCCTTCACTTCTACTACAGAAGAAGTGATGGTTTCTTTCTTTTGTGTACCATATGCTACAACTACAACTTCTTCTAATGCATCTTGATCTGATTGTAATTGAATATTAAAAGTTTGTTTTCCTGAAACAGAAATTTCCTGACTTACATACCCGACATAACTAATAACGAGTATATCATTTTCTCCTACCGAAACGGTAAATTTTCCATCAAAATCTGCAGACACACCTTTCGATGTCCCTTTTACGCTGACGCTAGCTCCTGGCAACGGAACACCATCGTTAGCGTCCGTTATTGTACCTGAAACCTGCTTTTCCTGAGCATACATCGTATATGTAAACCCTATCAGCAAAACAAATAGCATTGTTTTAATCCTATTTTTCATAAGTTTTAGTTTGAGTTAATAATTAAAATTTGTTGAGTTAATTGTTGCGTTTGTTATTTCTAGAATGATTTAAAATTCCCTAAGTTGATGTTAAAAGAGAGCGCTTAACAGATGGCGCCCTCTCTTAAACCATCTCAAGTGACTAATAAACCAAACATTTTAATATGTATCTTTTATCCAATTATAAGGCTTACGCTTTATCCAGGTTCCGCGAGTAAAATCTGGAAAATCCTGTGGCTCGCCATTATTCTCGATTGATAATTCTGAAAGTGGTGTAATAGCACTCCAAGCTGCGGCATCGTAAGCATCCATTGGTGGTGCTATATTTTCTTTAGCCGATTCTACAAAGGCATTTAACACAAAGAAGTCCATACCGCCATGTCCTGCACCTGTAGCTAATTCGCCATACTTTTGCCATAATGGATGATCATATTTCTTTAACCACTCATCGGCTGCATCCCATTGGTGAGGTTTCGATTTACCTTCCACGTAAATCCTGTTGCCATCGACTTCCCATAATCCTTCTACTCCCTGAACTCTGAATCCTAACGAGTAAGGTCTTGGCGAACTACAATCATGAGTTACTATAATTGTTTCTCCGTTTGAGGTTTCAATAGTACTGGTAATTACATCACCAATCTTAAAATTTAACTTAGCGTTCGGATGATTCTCTCCGCCGTTATCGACAATATATTTGTGAAGTCCTCTACTTTTTGTGGCGTGAGATGTTAAGGATAAGAATCGATTTCCACGATTGATATCACACATAGCTGCAATGGGTCCAATACCATGTGTTGGGTATACATCTGCATTTCTTAACAAATTATGATTTGTTCTCCATTTAGATTCTGAAATACCTTCATCACCAAACTCTACACCTTTACCATAAGCTGTCTTTCCGTCATTAAATAAAACGCCACGTAAATCATGCTGATAACCGCATCTAAAATGGATGGTCTCACCAAACACATTTTGCTTTACCATATTAAGGACAGCCAATATATCGCGACGGTAGTTTACATTTTCCAAAATCATTAAATGGCTTCCTGTTTCTTCGTGTGTATTTACCAAATCCCAACACTCTTCTAAAGTATTTGCGGCAGATACTTCTACACCGGTATACTTTCCGGCTTTCATTGAATCTACCGCCATTCTAGTATGCCATAACCAAGGGGTTGCTATAATTACAGCATCAACTTCTTTTAATTCTAAAAGATTTCTATAGTCATAATCCGAATTTCCAAATACTTTAGGTTTTGCATACCCGGCATCATCAATCATTTTTAAAGCGATTTTAATTCTTTCCGGATCAATATCGCAAATTGCTGTTACTTCTATATCTTTTCTATGCAGTGCATTATTTAAATGGTTACATCCTCTTAAACCTACACCCAGAAACGCTAATTTCAATTTATCTTTAGAGTCTCCTAAAACTGAGCCAAAAGACATATTGGGCAAAAAAGATAATCCCGCCCCCGCTATTACAGTTTTCTTTACAAAATTCCTACGTGAGTTCATATTTTTCAAATAAATAGTTTGTTCATTAAATTATTCGTTAACAAATATTGATTTTACTATTTATATATAAGTTGATTTTTTATGCATTAAAGAGTAAAAATCTGTTAATTCAATAAGCGTGACAAATCTATATACCATTTTGACGAATTTGTACCCATTTCGTGCAACATTAGTAATAATGGGCGTTTAGAGAAAATAAATTTTATTAATACCTTTACCATAGGTCGAATTCAGGAAAATTTTCAGAGTACTAAAAACAATTATATGCTTTCTATAAAAAAAAATATACTTCTTGGAATTATTGTTTGGATATCAACTTTTTCTTTTGGTCAAAATCACATTAATTTTAAACCATTAACGCCAACTGTAAATAATAAATCTGTTTCTGTTACTAGAACTATTCAAGATGATTTAGGAAATATTTGGATGCTGTGTTCAAATGGCATCCTTATATACGATGGCTACAATTACAAAACAATCACGAATAACACCATATTTAAAGGTTCATCAGACCGTGTGGTAAACGTTATTAAAGACCACAAAAATAATCTTTGGTTAACTTCAACCGAAGGAACCTTAGTTAAATTCGAGGCCGATACTGGCCAATTTAAAAAGGTCAATAATCTCATTAATAATAAAAAAGTTAAAGCCTTATACTCAAAAGGACAAAGCTTATGGTTTGCTACAAAAGAAGGAATCTTGTATCGACACAAAGATTCTAAAACTGACAGCATCACACAAATAACACATAATAATCTACCCGTTAACAATATAATAGGTATTGCAACTATAAACTCTTCTCACATTTACCTTAGTACAGACAATGGAAAAATTTTCAACTTCGATATTAACAAAAAAATATTAAGCGAGTTAATTGGAGAATTTACCGATTATCCCGGAATTATCGTATTGACTACAGACACAAATGATAGGCTTTGGATTGGCACCGAAACCTATGGCATCTTTGTTTACGATACCATAAAAAAGCAGTTTATTCAGAATGAATTGTTTGAAAGTGAAAAATACAACGTAAATAAAGAAATGTTCTTAACCCTTTATAACGATAGTGATGGTTATATCTGGGGCGGAACTGATGGTGGCGGTTTGTATAAAATCAACCCCTACACAGGTGATATCAATTTATTTTTTAAACAGGATGCTAACGAATTCTCTCTTGGCAGCAATACCATTTTAGATATTAACGAAGATAACCATAAAAACTTATGGATTTGTACCAACTACGGAAAACTCTCTGTGTTACCAAATGTTGATAACAATATTAATTATCATGAAGGATCGGCCAATCATACTCCTCAACGAATTTTAAGCATATACAAAAGCAGTAAAAATGATTTATGGATTGGCACTGATGGTTCCGGATTGACCAAGGTTACTTTTGATGCTTCAGGAAGAAGTAGAGAAAAACAATACTTTAACAACCTAGCGCTTAGTCGTGGATTTTATATTCAATCTATCACCGAAGACCAAAATCAAAACATCTGGTTTGGTACTTATCGTAACGGATTGTGGTTTCATGACACAAAACAAGACACATTCAAGAAAATAGACATCCTAAACAGTAAAAATCAAGAAGCTACAGATGTAAGAACGGTTTATACAGACTTAAAAGGCCGCATTTGGGCAGGTTCTAACATTTCTGTCAACATTTATAGCTCAAACAAAGAACTACTAGCTTCATTTGAAAACAATACCAATGGATTACAAGGAAGCATTACCGAAAGCATTATTGAAGACAACAGCGGAACCATATGGTTAGGGCTTTACGATGGTGGTTTGTTTAAATTCAATGAAAACCTTAAGAACCTGAAAGCTTCATCGTTCACCAACATTTCAAACATAAAAAAAACGAATTCAGAGGCTATCTCTTCTATAAAATCGATGACGATTGGAGCACCAGGAACACTTTGGCTTGTGAATCACCAAAGTAAGCTTGTTAAATTTAACATTAAAACCAATACATTTTCAACCATAGAAGATATTAATATCCCAAAAGATGTTAATCTGGCTGCCATTGTTAAAGAGGATAACGATAATTTATGGCTAAGTTCCAGTAATGGTATTTTTCATCTAAATACTATAACTTCAAATGTAAAATCGTATTATAGTTCTGATGGACTACAAGATAATATATTTCTATCTCGAAGCGCATTTAGAGACTCAAAAGGCATGCTTTATTTTGGTGGTAATAATGGACTAAATTATTTCTATCCGAATAAAATAAGTAAAAAAGAAAGCACTCCTCAACTCTATATCAATACTATAGAAATTCTGAATCAACCCATTGAACAACTACTACCAGAATTCGGAAATCTGGAAGCCTACAACACTCAGCCTTTAAGATTAAAATCTGATCAATCTTCATTTTCATTTAAATTCTCGGCAATTGACAATGTTCTGGATCCCAAATACCACTATGCTTACCGTTTAAAAGGTTTTAACGATAACTGGATTATCAGTGGTCAGGAACGTTTAGCAACATATACGAATATTCCATATGGCAATTATGTCTTTGAAGTCAAGGCTGGTACAAAAAAGGACAATTGGAATATTCCTCCAAAACAAATAGCTGTTAGTATTGCTCCTCCTCTGTGGCAAAGTTCAGCAGCATATATTATTTACTTCATTATTCTGTGTTTAGTTATTTACGCCTCAAGAAAATGGTATTTATTAAAGAATAAATTGCTGTTTGAAAAACTTAACCACAAGAAAGAAAATGAGCTTTACGACTTAAAAATGAACTTTTTCGCCAAGATGTCCCATGAAATTCAAACACCAATTACTCTAATTTTAGGGCCTTTAGACGACATGCTAAAACGCTCAGAAGAAAATGGAAACATGCTGCTTAATCAACGTCTAAAAATCATTGAAAACAACAGTAAACGCCTCTCTAAAATAGCCCGAGAACTGACCTTAATTCGTAACAAGGAATTAAATGAACTTAAGCTTTTAGCCACTAAAAACAACTTACATAACCATATTGATGAAATTGCGGTTTCATTTAAAGAACTTGCCAGAAAGAAACGCATCGATTTTGCCATAAACTGCCCTAAGAATTTGCATTCAGCATGGTATGATAAAGAAAAAATAGAACACGTTATCTACAACTTGCTATCAAATGCATTTAAATTCACCCCTAAAGAAGGTAACGTGCTGCTAAATGTAATCCCCTTTGATTCAAAAAAACAAATTAAAGTATCGGTATCCGACACCGGATCGGGAATTCCTAAAAATGAACTTGAACTTATTTTCAATTTATTTTACCAATCCAACACCAGCAAGAAAAATAAAGGTTCCGGTATTGGTCTGGCCCTAACAAAGGAATTGATCGATTTACACAAAGGTCACATAGAAGTTGAATCTTCAGAAGTTGAAGGCACTATTTTTACCTTCACTATTCCTATTGTTAAAGACGCTTACAGAGAATCTGAACTTATTGTTACCGACGATTCAAATGATGTTATTTACGAAGAATCTGAAGAAGAAACTGCAAAAACAACTGAAAAGACAGAAAAAGACCTCTCTAAAAAGACCATCTTAATTGTTGAAGACAATTACGATCTTCAATCCTTTTTAAAAGAACTACTGGTTAACGATTACAATATTCTTCTGGCTGAAAATGGCGCTGAAGGTTACCACTACGCTAAAAGCAATTTTCCAGACTTAATTTTATCAGATATCATGATGCCTAAAATGGATGGTATCGAAATGTGTGTGCTGCTACAGGAAGACTCACTTACAAAACACATTCCTGTAATTATGCTTACCGCAAAAAATTCAACAAATTCTAAAATATCAGGACTTAAATCCGGCGCTATCGAGTACATCAACAAACCATTCAATACCAACGAATTATTATTAAAGGTTAAGAATATTATTTCATCGAAAGAACATATCATTTCTAAATATAGAAAAGAGGTTATTAGCAGCCCTGAAATTGAAGTTGAAAAAACTCAGGATGAAATTTTCCTTGAAAATATGACTTCAATAATAAATGCGAAATTAAATGATGATGGCTTTAAAATTGAAGATTTAGCCGAATCTTTAAACATGAGTTACTCTAGTTTATACCGAAAATGTCAGGCATTAACCGGAAAAAACCTTGTCGATTACATTAGGCTTATTCGACTAAAACGCGCTGCCGTACTTATTACAAAATTTGGATATACGATTTCTGAAGCTGCTTTTGCAGTTGGCTTTAACGACCCCAAATACTTTTCAAAGTGTTTTAAAAAACAATATGACAGAAGTCCGAAAGAATTTGGAAAAGAAGCTTCTAAAATTGGTATAGATAATTACCTCAAAGCACATAACCTGGAACAATTTAGCAACAGTGTTAATTAAATGGCAAAAAAAAGGCTTGAGATCATCTCAAGCCTTTTTTAAATATATAGTATTCAAAACTATTTAATTTCAATCAATTCCAGATCAAAAGTTAAATCCTGACCTGCTAAGGGGTGGTTACCATCAACAATAATATGATCATCATTTACCTGTGCTACTCTAAATTGGTGCTCTCTACCATCTTCACCTCTAGACACTAAGCCCATACCTACTTCTGGTTTAACCTCTTCCGGTAACTGAGCGTTATCTACTTTATGAAATAATTCTTCTTGAATATCGCCATAAGCCTCTTCTTTAGGAATGGTTACTGTTTTCTTCTCGTTTACTTTCATGTCAATGATAGCCTTTTCGAATCCAGGAATTAAAAGCCCTTGCCCTAAGGTAGCCTCTAAAGGTTCTCTTTCAGCCGATGTATCAAAAATTTGACCATCGCTTAATTTTCCTGTGTAATGTACTCTTACGGTATCATTTTCTTTTACTTGACTCATAAATTTTGTTTTCTTGTTTAAAAATCATCACAAAACTACCATTTATAAATTGAACACCAATAAGATATCATCAAAACCTCTGGCTTTTAAGATAATCTTAACCCTATTACACGACATCCAACATTAAACGTTCACATCATTTTAAATTATTTAAAATATCAGGAAAATATATCAGGTAATAAGAGATAAAATTTTACATAAAATTACATTTTATCGATTTTTTTTGCATTTCATAGATGTTTTTATGTTTTTTTGTTATATATTCGTCGAGGTAAATTGCTTATACACACAATAATAACCAAAATTAATTGTGCGCTGCCTTTTACTAAAGCTAAATCAATACCAAAAAGAAGTGACATTATTAACCTACACACAAAAGAAGAAACAGGCATTTCAACGAGTATTTTTGACATGCCCCCGTGGTAGCACTAATTTTACGCATTCCCTAATTGGATTGGTTAATAGCATATTAAGACTAAGAACAACTTGTTTTTTGAAACACCATCAAAAGACAGGCTTTTTTTGTTAATGCAACGCCCTAAACGTTAACTGATTATGAAACATAATTACTTTAAACACATTCTTACTCTCATAGGCTTGTTTTATATAAGCTTAAACATTCATGCCATAACGACTTATGTTAACAGAGTAACAGAAACATACAATACAACTACGAGTCCATTATATTATGGCGCACTTTCTGATTATGTGCGTTTTGTGGAAACTGAGTTGAATAGATCGACTGATTATCGACAAAACATTTCTAAAAATTATGAAACAAACTTAGCCTTGACTGATGTTGCTGGAGATTATCGATCGAAAGCTGGAGGAACATCTGAGTGGAGCTTATCAACATCTTGGGAAGTTTTTGATGGTACAAATTGGGTAAATACTTCTAACTCTCCTGGTGTAGCTTCAGAATCAGGTACTGTTACAATACAAACAGGAACTACTATTAGTATATCTTCTAACTATGTTGTTCCTTTTCAATTTGATTCTTTAATAATTTATGGCACACTGGTTATAGGGGATGGCACTAGCAATAATACTAATATATCCTTAACAACAACACAAGTAAATATTGAATCAACAGGAGAATTAGAATTTTCAGGAAACAAAGTATCTTTAACTCTAACAGAGTCAAACACGACGTTAATAATAGAATCCAGTGGGAATATTACTGGTAACATTACTGGAGATTGCACGAATAATAATGAAATTCATATAGGAACAATAAAATATGCAGTATGTAATGGTGGTAGTGCTACTTACACTTTTGACCAACTAGTTGCTGCTGGAGGAAGTTTAAATGCAATAATTGACGCACCATCAACATCTATTTCCTGCCCCAACCAAACCATTAATTTATCTGGATATTATGAAGGTACCGCGACTACACCTATTAGTTACATTTGGGAAGTTTTAGATCCTTCAAATAATCCTGTTTCCGTAACTAATAATACATCTGCAACAACAGCATCTTTTACACCAACGATAGATGGAGATTATAGCATTACATTTATTGTTACAGAAAGTAATGGTTTTTCTAATTTAAAATCTATTACGGTAACAGTGACCGATAATGAAAATCCAACGGTAAACGCTACAAGCAACGTTGTTACAACAACTAGTGCAGATACCTCTGGAGACTGTACCGTGGACGTGGCCATCACCGATGCAACTTTCAACGATAATTGTTCCGTAAGCTCAATTGCATGGGTAATGACCGGTGCTGTAAACGATACCGGTTCTGGACAGGTCGGAACATATACATTCCCGATAGGGACAACTACAATTACATATACCGTATCCGACAATGCTACCCCAGCCAATACAGCTACTGATGTCATGACGGTAACAGTGACCGATAATGAAAATCCAACGGTAAACGCTACAAGCAACGTTGTTACAACAACTAGTGCAGATACCTCTGGAGACTGTACCGTGGACGTGGCCATCACCGATGCAACTTTCAACGATAATTGTTCCGTAAGCTCAATTGCATGGGTAATGACCGGTGCTGTAAACGATACCGGTTCTGGACAGGTCGGAACATATACATTCCCGATAGGGACAACTACAATTACATATACCGTATCCGATAATGCTACCCCAGCCAATACAGCTACTGATGTCATGACGGTAACAGTGACCGATAATGAAAATCCAACGGTAAACGCTACAAGCAACGTTGTTACAACAACTAGTGCAGATACCTCTGGAGACTGTACCGTGGACGTGGCCATCACCGATGCAACTTTCAACGATAATTGTTCCGTAAGCTCAATTGCATGGGTAATGACCGGTGCTGTAAACGATACCGGTTCTGGACAGGTCGGAACATATACATTCCCGATAGGGACAACTACAATTACATATACCGTATCCGACAATGCTACCCCAGCCAATACAGCTACTGATGTCATGACGGTAACAGTGACCGATAATGAAAATCCAGTCCCTAATACTGCCAACTTAACATCAATAACCGAACAATGCTCCGCAACTGTAAATTCTACTCCAAAAGCTACCGACAATTGTTCAGGAGAAATTACAGGAGTTGCTTATGTTAATAATATTCCAACCTCGTTACCAATAACTTTCAACACTCAGGGTGCTCATGTTATTACATGGAAATACAATGATGGAAATGGTAATGAATCTTCCCAAAACCAAACCGTATTAATTGATGACTCAATAGATCCTGTTGCACTTTGTCAAGACATAACTATTCAATTAAGTGATGATAATGGTACCGTAGCTATTACGCCTGAAGATATTGATGGTGGTTCTAGCGACAACTGTAGCTTTACTCTTTCTGCTTCGCAAACAGAATTTACTTGTGCTAATATTGGTCCAAATATTATCACCCTTACAGTTACAGACATAGGAGGAAATACTAAAGCATGTTCTGCTACAGTTACTGTTACTAGTCCTAATATAACAGGAGGAACTCTTGTGGGTTACTTAACAAACAATGAAACGGATGCTGATGCTGACAATGTTGTGGAAGTTACAGCCTGTCCTGAAGAAGAAGAGAAAAATGCTTTATTAACCTTATCTGGTTATTCTGGAAGTATTGATCATTGGGAATATTCTATAAATAGTGGTCAAACTTGGACTGAAATTGCCAACTCATCTAATACTTACAACTATAACAATATTGTAACAACAACATTGGTTAGAGCTATCATAAAAATAGGTAGTTGCGAAGCATCTTCTAATATTGTATACCTATCTGTTATACCTCCAGATATTCCTCCAACTATTGTAGGTCCAAGTGAATTTAATAATTGTTTAGGAACGGGGGTTACTGTGGAAGCGCAAAGTGAATATGGAATAAACGACGAATTTAATGAAGGGGGACTGTTTGATGAAGCTAACCCAGCAGGCTGGCGAGTAAATGGCGTTGAGACCCAAAATATACCTGCTGGAAACAGTAACCAAACCAGTAGTTTATGGGCTGAAACCACTAATAAAAAAGAGGGTAGAAACTTTGCTGGAACTCTATACAATTCACCTAATGGGACAAAGTATGCCATTGTTAGTGGAGATATTAAAAATGAAACAAATTATGGAGGAGGAAACCAAATTTGGGGAAAAACTTGGTCTTCACTAGAAACACCTATTTTTAACACATTAGGCTTAGATTCTGCTACTTTAGAATTTGACCAAGCTTATTTTCTTGGAGATGGAGCCTCATTGCAGATTTTAATTTCAAGAGATGGAGGCAATACATACAATGAAATTTTAGACCCAGGGATTAATCCATATGACCCAGGTATATACCCCCACGTTTATGATGCTGATGATTTACCTCATGATTACACAGGTCCATCTACTTCTGGTGATGGCACACATCTCGGACAGTTTGTCCCTACTAGTATAGATTTACAAAACTATATTGGCGAAACTAACCTAAGAATTAAATTTTTGTTTGAAGCCGGTCCTTCAACAAACAGTTCTTGGGCATTAGACAATATAAGAATTCCTCAAGAACCTATAAACGAAACCATTGAGTGGACAAATGAAAACGGCGTTGTTGTGGAAACCGGATCTACTACAACCATTACTCCAGAATTTCCAGGAACACAAATATATGGGGTTACCTCTATTATCAATGACTGTAGAGCTGATGGAACTGAAGGTACTGAATTTATAACCATCCATGCCAGTTTAGCCTATGCCGGAACCGATATTACTCCTATAGAAGGTAAATGTGGAGAATCTACTGTACAACTAGGTGCATATGACAATACTAAAACGGCTTTACAAAACATAGCAAATAACGTTTGGGATAATACATATGCAGTGCCTACAACAGCAACCAATTATCCTCCAACTAATGAAACTGGATATTGGGAAATTATAACTTCTAATAACATCTGTGGAGTTGCACCAAATATAAATGATGCCTTTACATCTGCCAATGGTATTTCTCCCGCATACAACGACCCTAATGCTAAATTTACAGCAGAATCTGGAACTTATATTTTAAGATGGAATGTTGCAGGATGCTCAAGCGATGTAAATGTTGAAATTAAAAACTGTGAAAACATAGATTTTGATGGTACTGATGATTATGTAACCTTTAAAAACAACTATAATTTAAATAGTAGTTTTAGTATTGAAGCTTGGGTAAAACCTAACGATTTAACAGGTACAAAAACTATTTTTTCTAGAAAAGATTACACTGTTAATAACGCTGGATACGACTTAAGTATTGTTAATGGAGGAACGGTTAAATTTAGCTGGTATGGATCTAATGGAAGTGTATCTTCCTCTCATCCTATCACCACTCAAAGATGGTATCATATTGCTGTTACTTTCAATGGTAGTGATTATATATTATATGTAGATGGATTGCAAGTTGGTTCTACTTCAGGTAGTTCCCCAACACAAACGCCTAGTAATATTGAAGCCATTTTAGGCGCTATGGACCAATCACCGTCTGAAGATCCTACTAATTACTTTAATGGTTGGATAGATGAAGTTCGTATTTGGAATAAAGCCTTAACTCCTGAACATATTAGACAAATGATGAATCAGGAAATAGATCCTTTAGTTAATGATGTACAAGGATTTGTTACTAAACAACAAATTTACGGTCCAGGAACTCAAGATGCTACTACTGGTGTTTATACTGAAGACGATATTTTAACCTGGGCTAATCTTCTTGCTTATTACCGAATGAATGTTGGCTGTGGATACTTAACAGATTATAAAGGTAATATTGATGGCCGTTTACGCAATATTGAAACTCAAGAACAACAAACCGCTCCACTTCCTTATGAGTCTATTAATAATGGCGATTGGGATGATAATACCACCTGGAAAGAACCAGTAGTTTGGGATGTACCGAATAGCAATGGTATTAATGGAAATCCTATCGACTGGAATATTGTAAGAACATCTAACGATATTGTAGTAGGTCATAAAAATATAAACTTACTTGGCTTACTTGTAGATTCTGGGAAATTAACAGTTACAAACAGCAATGAAACTCAGGATGAAAACAATAGTGGTCGAGGTTTATTTGTTTCTCATTACCTAAAATTAGATGGTTCAATAAAACTTATTGGCAAATCTCAATTGATACAAAGACGTTATGGTCAATATATATTTCCTGACGGTGATACTAAAGAATGGAAAGTTTTTGAAACCAACCAATTTAGTGAAAGTATTCTGGAACCTTTAAGCACCGGATATATTGAACGTGACCAACAAGGCTCAGGTAATAAGTTTAACTACAATTATTGGTCTTCTCCGGTAGGTACACAAAATGGAAGTTCAAATAATATGCCTTTTAAATTAAACACTAATATGCTTGATGGTACTTACGCTTCGTTAGGTATAGATCCGCTTACAATTAACTGGATTAGTGGCTATGACGGAAAACCTTCTACAAGTACAACAACACCAATATCTGTTGCAAAATACTGGTTATGGACATACAACAACTTAAAGTCTAACACCTATTCACAATGGACTAGAATATATCCTACAACAAATATAAATCCAGGTATTGGGTATTCAATGAAAGGAACAGGACGACCTGATAACGAGCGTCAAAATTATACATTCAAAGGTAAACCTAATAATAGTAGAATAACTGCTATGGTCACCGAAAATAACAGTACGTTAGTTGGTAATCCTTATCCTTCTGCTATTTATGCTCCTGAATTTATTAGAGACAATATTCCATCTACAAATCCCGATGGTAAAATTAATAACTCTGCAAATCCCGGAACTACTGGCAGTATTGACGGTACCTTAGAATTCTGGATCCATTTTGACTCGAACAACACACATATTCTACGAGACTACCAAGGTGGTTATGCAACGTTCACACTTGCCGGAGGTATAAAACCGGCAATATCAACCTACATGACTACTGATGGTTTTGAAATAAGTGGACTAGGGTTTTCTACACTTGTTCCTTTAGCACACATACCTGTTGCTCAAGGATTTTATGTACATTCTGCCTTTCCTATTAATAAAGAATCAGATATAATCCAATTTAAAAACAGCCAAAGAGACAGAAGAGAATTTGCCTCAACAGATACTGGTAATTTAGTTTTAAAAACTTCAACTACCAAAGGTTCTAAGAATGACAATCAAAAAAATGATGAAAATGAAGATGGAATTCAAAGAATTAGATTTGCGTTTAAAAATGATAAAGGTCAGCGATCTCTACTTTTAGCTTTCACACCAGACAATGAGGCATCTGATGGTTATAATTATGGTTATGATGCTCGTTTAGATACGCCACTTACAGATGATATGCTCTTTAAAGTAGATAATTATAACCTAACCATTCAGGCAGTAGGCCAGTTTGATGAAAACAAACAATACCCTTTCACAATATTTACCAATAAAGGAGGTTCTTTTGAAATCGCTGTTACTGAATTCGAAAATTTACCAGCAAGTACAAAAGTATTTATCTATGATAGTTTATTGGGAACTTATACTAAAATAGATGATAAAAACTCAACCTTTAATATTACTTTAGACCCAGGTAATTATACAGATAGATTTTACATTACATTTATACATAAAGATCAAAAAGCACTTTCTGTAATCGATGAAGAATTAAATAAAATTCAGGTTAACTATTTACATAACAGTCGAGAAATTTATATTAATTCGCCTGTAACTAATGAAATTAAACAGGTTCAACTAATCAATATTTTGGGACAAATCATAAATGTTTGGGATAAATCTACTATAACTTTCAATTCCAATGAAATTAGATTACCTGTTAGCGGTGATATAGCTCAAGGTAGTTATATTGTGAACATCGTTACTTCAAATAGTAATATCTCTAAAAAAATAATAATTAAGTAGATACTATTTTAATTAAAATAGCAAAAAGCTATCTCCGTAAGAGATAGCTTTTTTTATACATAAAAACCATAAAGAAAGTATAAACCTACACAAATATTACACTTTATCGATTATTTAATACTTTTTATAGATTTTTTATTCAAAAATAGGTATATTAGCGATAGTAATAACCAACCCCAAACCCTATGAACCGAAAATTACACTTATGCTATACCCTATTGGTGCTATTCATAACTCTTAGTTCATCAAACCTAACTTATGGTCAAACAAACACCATGGAAAGAGTAAGAATAGATTTTACAGTTCCTGGAAAATTTGTTAGACATCTATTAATCAGCTTTACATCAAACGATGCTGCCGGTGATGGATATGATTATGGCTACGAAGCTCTGAACAGAGATTCTTATCCTTACGATCTTAGCTGGGTTGTAAGCGGTCTTAAATGTACAATTCAAGGTGTAGGAGCGTTTGATGACACAAAAAAATATCCATTATGGTTATTCATGTCTAAAGAAGATGATTTTGAAATTTCACTTGATACAACAGAAAATTTTGAAAATCCAATTGATGTCTATATTTACGATACCATTGAAAACACCTATACTAAAATAAATGAATCCAGCTTTAAATCTCATGTAGGGAAAGGAGAATATACCGATAGATTCTATTTAGCCTTCAAGAGTGAAAACACTACTTCATCCTCTTCGGTAGCGAAAACATTATCTACAGAAGATGAAATATTAAAAAATACTAAAATTCAATATTTAAAGAATTCTAAAGAATTATACATTAACACTAATGGATTGGCTACTATAAAAGAAATTGCGTTAACCAATGTAAGTGGACAAAGATTATTTACATCGAAAAGTATAAATAATCGTTCTTTAAAAATGCCAATAAATCAAATGACAAATCAATTGGTTTTTGTTAACGTTGTTACAGATATCGGGCAAACTACAAAACAACTAATCATTCACTAATCAAAAAAATAAAGACTCTGCTAAGAAGTTTAATTATTTGAGTTAGTCACTTTTCATAATTAACTAAAAAAGCTCTAAATTTCTTTAGAGCTTTTTTTTATTTTAATTTCGATATTAATTCATCAACAGTCAATTTTTGCTGATCTCCTGTACTCATAGTTTTCAGCATAAAAGTATTAGACATCATTTCCTCTTCCCCTACTATAATAACATATGGAATCAATCGTTTATTGGCGTGATTCATTTGTTTTTTCATTTTGGCAGCATCAGGATACAGCTCTGCATTAATACCATTTATTCTTAACGCTTTTATTGCTTTTAAACTGAATAAAGCTTCTTTATCACCAAAGTTTATGAAGAGTACTTCTACATTTTTAGTTACCGTTTCCGGGAATAAATTCAGTTCCTCTAATACCAAATAAATGCGATCTAAACCAAAACTGATTCCAACTCCACTTACATTTTTAAGTCCGAAGATACCGGTTAAGTCATCGTAGCGACCTCCGCCCCCTATCGATCCCATTTGTACCGATTTTGGTGCAGAAACTTCAAAAATAGCACCCGTGTAATAATTTAAACCACGCGCTAAAGTTACATCTAACTGTAGTGTTGCCGTATTTAAACCTAATTCTGAAATGGCTTCATTAATAAAGCTTAATTCTTCAATACCTTTTGTACCTTCTTCTGATGATGATAAAATAGATTTTAAAGATTCTATTTGAGTTTCGAAAGAACCAGTTAAAGTAAATAATGGCTGTAATTTAGAAATACCTTCTTCCGATATACCTTTTGAACGCATTTCTTCTTTTACCTTCTCCTTGCCTATCTTATCAAGTTTATCTAAGGCTACCGTAAAATCGATAAGTTTATCGTGGGCGCCAATAACTTCGGCAATACCCGATAAAATTTTACGGTTGTTAATTTTAATAGTAACGCCTTCAAGTTTTAAAGCTGTAAAAACAGTATCGTATAGCTGAATAAACTCCACTTCTTGCCATAAAGAATCGCTACCGACCACATCGGCATCGCATTGGTAAAATTCTCTGAAACGTCCTTTTTGAGGCCTGTCTGCTCTCCAAACCGGCTGAATCTGGTAGCGCTTAAAAGGAAATTCTATTTCGTTTTGATGTTGCACAACGTAACGTGCAAAAGGTACAGTTAGATCATAACGTAAAGCCTTTTCAGAAATACTTGAAGTTAATTTTTGTGAGTCTTTTGCGTCGTAAGCTTGACTATCAGCTTTCGATAAATAATCTCCTGAATTTAAAATCTTAAAAATCAAACGATCACCTTCATCGCCATACTTCCCCATTAAAGTTTCAGAGTTTTCAAAACTTGGTGTTTCAATTGGTTGAAATCCGAAAGTTTCGAATGCACCGCGAATGGTATTAAAAATATAATTACGTTTTGCGACCTGTTCCGGATTAAAATCTCTGGTTCCTTTTGGAATGCTTGGTTTTTGAGCCATTTAAAATTCTGTTGAAATTATTTAATAATGTTGGGTTGTCTTTAAAAACAACGCTCACAAAAATAATGGATTTTAGTTGATAAGCTTATCAAAATATTTAAACAAATCACCTTTTGTGATTACGGCGCCCTGTTCAATCATTTTAAACTTATCTAAATTTTTATCGTCGGTATAATCCTTATCGGCTTGTAAAAACTCAACATTCTCATCCATTAAATTTTCACGAAGCCAGGCGTAACCTTCCTCTGTGGTTATATCGACATCGTTTTTAATGTTTAACACAATAGCATGCATTTGATCTTCATCTAAATGAAATAAATACATGTGTTGCGACGATATGTGCTCTAAATATTCAGCTTTGTTTAATACACCTTCCCAAATTAAATCACTAAAAACGTCTAACTCTGCTTCAGCTAATTCAGGTTTATTAGCTTTAAGGTTTGTCCATTCATCCGATGTGATGGATTGTGTGGCTAAAAAGTTAATAAACTCCTGATGTAATTCTTCAAATTGCTCTTTTGTAAGTCTTGAATATTTCATTTGTTCTTTATTAATTGCTAATATATAGCTTTATAATCACCTAAATACTGCATAAAAAAAGCCTCAACAATGTTGAGGCTTTCATAATTTTATATTTGATCTTAGTTTGCTTGCGCAACAACCTCAAATTCTAAATCTACATTAACTGTTCTGTGTAAACGAACGGCAGCGTTATACTTACCAGTACGTTTTACTGTTGCAACAGTAATGAATTTTTTCTCGATAGCGTGACCTGCTTGTTCTAAAGCTTCAGCTACGTCGATGTTGTTTACAGAACCAAATAATTTATCTCCTGCTCCTACTTTTGCTGCTATTTTAATTTCTAAAGCTCTTAATGCTTCAGCTAATTTGTTAGCATCATCAACTAATTTTTGTTCTTTAAAAGCTCTTTGCTTTAAGTTCTCTGCTAAAACTTTTTTTGCAGATACTGTAGCTAAAATAGCTTTTCCTTGAGGAATTAAAAAGTTTCTACCATAACCGTTCTTAACTGTTACAACATCGTCTTTAAATCCTAAATTTTCAACGTCTTGTTTTAATATAAGTTCCATTGTTATCGGTATTTTATTTTAATAAATCTGCTACGTATGGCATTAAAGCTAAGTGACGAGCTCTTTTTACAGCTACAGATACTTTTCTTTGATACTTTAATGAAGTTCCAGTTAAACGACGTGGTAAGATTTTACCTTGCTCGTTTACAAACTTTAATAAGAAATCTGGATCTTTGTAGTCTACGTATTTAATACCAGACTTTTTAAAACGACAGTATTTTTTCGTTTTATTAGTGTCAATATTAAGCGGAGTTAAATATCTGATTTCTCCGTCTTTTTTCCCTTTAGATTGTTGCTCTATAGATGACATAATTACGCTTTTTGTTTTAGTTTTTCTCTTCTTCTCTCAGCCCAAGCCACAGCGTGCTTGTCTAAACTTACAGTTAAGTAACGCATAAAACGCTCATCACGTCTAAACTCTAATTCTAAAGCGTTGATTACTTCTCCTTCTACAGTGTACTCAAATAAGTGATAGAATCCACTTTTTTTGTGTTGAATTGGGTAAGCTAATTTTTTTAGTCCCCAATCTTCTTTTGATACCATCTTTGCACCGTTAGAAACAAGAAAATCTTCGTATTTCTTTACTGTTTCCTTTATCTGGTCTTCAGACAAAACGGGATTCAAGATGAAAACAGTTTCATAATGATTCATAAAAATCGTTTTTAATTGTTTAAAAAATTGGGTGCAAAAATAACTATTAATTCCATATAAAACAACTATATTTAAAATGATTTTTTACTTTATATTTGTCGCAGAAAACAGCTGTTAAAAATTTGTTAAAAAATACATTTTAACGATGTTTTTTGGTTTTTAGCGGATTTTTTCGTACTATTGTCGATATCTTAACCGAAATAATTGAAATGTTATGACTTTAAACTGTGTAGTAGTAGACGATTCAGCAATACAACGTCTTTCTATTGTTAAGTTAGTAGAGAACCACCCAAATCTTAACTTAATAGCAGAGTACAGTAGTGCTTTAGAAACCAAAAATGGTTTAAACACACATCAGGTAGATTTAATTTTCTTAGATATTGAAATGCCTGTACTTAATGGTTTTGAGCTTTTAGATGTATTAAACAACAAGCCTCAAATTATTTTTGTAACCGGTAAAACCGAGTATGCTTTTAAAGCATTCAATTACGATGCTACCGATTACTTACATAAACCAATTACCCGAGAGCGTTTTAATGTATCTGTCGAAAAAGCTTTAGAACAACATAAGTTGATTCAGGATTTTAACGAAGAAGAAGGTGAACACATCTTTGTTAAAAGTAATCTTAAAAAACGTAAAGTTTATATTAAAGACATTAAGTGGATAGAAGCTTTAGGTGACTACGTAAAATTAGTTACCGAAGAAACCAGTTTAGTGGTACTATCTACAATGAAATCTTTTGAAAAAGAATTACCTGAGAATAAATTCTTAAGAATTCACAAATCTTATATTGTTAATCTGGATAAAATAGACAGATATAACAGTAAAAATGTTGAAGTTGGTGCCTACGAAATTCCTTTAAGTAGAAATAAGAAGACACTTTTGGTAGACGCCTTAAACAATATTTAAGTCCCAAACTTAGTTAAGTCGTCTCTCAATTAAAAGTTATCAACATTTAACACCACCTTAACTGATCGAAAATCTTTTATACTCAAGAAGCTGTTATTAATTTTAATAATAGCTTCTTTTGTTTTAGCCAACGACTGCTTCTTCGGAATTTTCACTAGTATATTTTTATGGAATTGATTTCGAATCCTGGCTACAGGCGGTGATTCTGGTCCCAATACATAATCTCCAAATGCGTTACGTAGAGATTTTGCATACCAGATAGAAGCATTCTCAACGTTTAAATAATCTTTATGTTTTAAAGTAATTTTAATCTGTTTGTATACTGGTGGATATTTAAAATTATAACGTTCATCCATTTGTTCATTGTACATCGATACATAATCGTTGGTCGATACCTGTTGCAAAATATTATGATGCGGATTATACGTTTGAATCAATACTTTTCCACGTACATCGGTTCTCCCGGCTCTTCCCGCCACCTGAAGCATTAATTGAAAACTACGCTCGTGCGCTCTAAAATCAGGAAAGTTGAGCATATTATCGGCATTCATAACACCCACAAGTTTTACGTTTCTAAAATCCAGACCTTTGGTTAGCATTTGAGTCCCAACCAGAATATCGATTTCCTGCTGCTCTAAAGCGGTAATTATTTTTTCGTAACCATACTTACCACGTGTGGTATCTAAATCCATTCGAGCCACTTTATAGTCTGGAAACAATGCTTTCACTTCGGTTTCGATCTGTTCCGTTCCAAAACCTTTACTATCAATTTCAGGACTTCCGCAGGCCATACAATTATCCTGCATCGCCATCACATAACCACAATAATGACAACGCAATTGATTTTTATATCGATGATACGTTAAACTCACATCACAATTCGGGCATTGCGGTGAATGACCACAGGTATTACACTCTACTATTGGCGAAAACCCACGACGGTTTTGAAACAAAATAACCTGAAAACCTTCACTAAGCGCTTCGGTCATTTCTTCAATCAACCGATCGCTAAAATGCCCTTTCATTTTTTTACGCTTATGCTTATCTTGTATATCCACCAACTCCATATCTGGCATTAGCACATTATTATAACGCGTGGTAATTTCAACAAAACCATATTTGTTCTGTTTCGCATTAAAATAACTTTCTAAACTTGGTGTCGCCGAACCCAATAAGGTTTTGGCCTGATAAAAATGCGCCAAAACTACAGCCGTATCTCTGGCATGATATCGTGGTGCCGGATCGAATTGCTTAAAAGATTGCTCGTGTTCTTCGTCGACAATTATTAATCCAAGATTATTAAATGGTAAAAATACAGAGGAACGCGCCCCTAAAACCACCTGCGCTTTGTGACTATTATTTAAAACATTATTCCAAACCTCAACGCGTTCATGAGTTGAATACTTAGAGTGAAACACAGATACCTGTTCTCCAAAATAGTTTTGCAATCGGGTAATTAACTGGGTTGTTAAAGCTATTTCTGGCAATAAATAGAGGACTTGCTCGCCTCGGCTTAAAGCTTCTTCAATCAATTTTACGTAAACCTCTGTTTTTCCCGATGATGTTACACCGTGTAATAAAACAACAGACTGTGTATTAAACGATTCTTTTATCTGGCTTAATGCCGTTTCCTGATATTCGTTTAACCGTTTTGTCGCTGCGTTATCACCTTCGCCTTCGTATTCAACTCTATCGGTTTGTATAAAATATTCTTCAAGAATACCTTTATCTATTAAAGCCTTAACAATTGATGAAGATGCGCCACTAGCCTTACTTAAATCGACCACCTTAACCGGCTTTTTTGTAGAAGCTGAAAGCGAAAACAGCGTCATAATTACCTTGTGCTGTTTTGGAGCGCGACTTAAATCGTCTAATAATTGATGCAAATCGACTTCAGAAGTATAACTATTATGAAGTCTCACATAGCGAACCAATTTAGGCTTATACTTCTCATACACCTCTTCTTCAACAATAATAACTTCCTTTTCTATAAGGCGTTTTATTATGGGCAAAGCATTCTTAATTCCTAAAATATTAGAAACATCATGAATCTTTAATGACGACTGAAACTGCAATGCATCGAAAACCAAAAACTCATCATCCTTTAAAATGGATTCATCAATTTCCTTTTCACTGTTTTTTGTAATAATGGTTTCACTTTCTAATATAAAAGCACTTGGCAACGCCGCTCGCATGACATCACCTAAAGTGCACATATAATAACTGGACATCCATTGCCAAAGCTGTAATTGCTTTTCGTTTACAATTGGCGTTTCATCTAAAATCTGATGAATATCTTTTGCTTCATAAACTTCCGGGGCCTCATGATGTATTTTATAAACAATACCTGTGTAGATTTTCGATTTTCCAAAAGGCACCGATACCCGCATACCAACTTTTAAAAAATCGGCTTCGGCTGCCGTTATACTATAGGTGAATAGTTTTTGTAACGGTACAGGAATAATAACATCTACAAAATGCTGCATGAATATTTAGCGTTTTCGAAGTTTATTTAAGGAGGCATTTAATTCGTAGCCCAAAAGTAAAATATTTGCGTTAAGCCACAGATAAAACAATAAAATTAATAGTGCCCCAATAGATCCGTAGAGTTTATTATACTGACTGAAATTTTCTATATAAATACCAAAAAGATAAGAAGACACTAAAACTAATATGGTTGTAAATAAGGCGCCTACTGAAAAGAAACTTGAATGTCGTCCCTCTTTTGTTCCAAAATAATATAAGGTAGCTGTAGCTATATATACCATAAATATAAAAAACACATACTTTACCGCATTAAACCAAAATACGCTTTGCGCCGCTACCTGATAACCTTTATTCTCTAAAGTATCAAACAATCGCTGAACTACGTAAATCTGAAAATATCCTAAAAATGCTATGGTCAATATTAATAAGAACGTTAATATTAAAGCCACACTCAAAGCATACAGATACTGACGAAATACACTTCTGGTGAGTTGTTCGTGATAAGAATTCTCAAAACCTGAAAAGACTGCACTAACCCCATTGGCCATTAATAATAATGATAATACGAATACTGAGGATAGTAATCCTCCGCGTTGTGACTGATCTATGTTTTCAAAAATATTCTGAAAGAAAAAATCGGACGTTGTTGGAGGTAAAAACGATTCGAGAAACTTTAAAAATTCAATTTTAAAATCGTCTATCGGTACATATGGTATAATAAATAATACAAACAGTAAAAAAGGAAAAAGCGCCGTAAAGAAACTGAAAGCAATAGCACTCGCCCTTGTAGTCAACGCCCCTTTTACAATACCTGTAATGTAAAGCTCTAATAAATCGTAAAATGACAACCCTTCTAAACCAGGTAATTTAATTTTCTTAAAAAACCGAACAAAGACATTTACAACTGGAATAGCATCGAGTTTGTCTTCAATAGGTTTGGTCATTAATAACTTGTTTTATCGTTTATAACAAAGTTATTAAAATAAAAACATCAATACTTAAAAAAGTATTGATGTTTAAAAAAGTCTTTAAATATCTATTGTTTAAACGTTTAAACTACTTGATAGCTTTTAAACTTAAATCCATGTTATGTACAGAATGCGTTAAAGCTCCACATGAAATAAAATTCACCCCGCACTCGGCATAAAAACGAATAGTAGACTCGTTAATATTACCTGAAGATTCCGTTAAACATTTATCTCCAATCATTTTTACAGCCTTTCTGGTATCTTCATAATCGAAGTTATCTAAAAGAATTCGGTAAACGCCATCCAGTTGTAAGATTTCCTTAACCTCAACTAAATCTCTGGCTTCAACCATAATTTTTAAATCTCTACCAGTATCTTTTAAATACTGTTTTGTCATTTCAACAGCATTGGTAATTCCACCTGCAAAATCAATATGGTTATCTTTTAGCATAATCATATCGTATAAGGCAAAACGGTGATTTTCTCCTCCTCCAAGTTTTACTGCCCATTTCTCTAAAACGCGGATACCTGGTGTTGTTTTTCTCGTATCTAAAATAGTGGTGTTAGTACCTTTAACTAAATCGACATACATACGTGTTTTTGTAGCAATAGCACTCATACGTTGCATGGCGTTTAAAACGGTACGCTCTGCCTTTAGGATTGATCGCGACGGTCCTTCAACGTACATAACAACATCTCCGTAAGTTACTTCCGATCCGTCTTCAATTAGAACATCAAGCTTTAAGCTTTTATCTACATATGCAAAAACCTTTTTCGCGAAGTTAACACCTCCAATAATACCTTTATCTTTAACTAATAATTTGGCTTTACCTCTGGCGTTTTCCGGAATGCACGCTAATGAACTATGATCTCCGTCTCCTACATCTTCTCTAATGGCATTGGCGATTATCGATTTGACTTCTTGATCAAACTGCTCTTGTGTTATCATAATTTATTGTTGGTTTGCAACAAAAATAAGAAATTGATTTACTTTTCTAAATTTTACATTTACGAATTTTTATTTTTTTACCATTTAAATCCATTATTCATAAATAGGAAATATTAATTTTGCGTTTATGACCATAAAATTGATTGCCATAGGAAAAACAGATAGCAAAAATCTGCAGGCACTTATAGACGATTACCAGAAACGATTAGGCTTTTACATTAAATTTTCGATGGATATAATTCCAGATATAAAAAATGTAAAAAACTTAAGCGAGGCTCAGCAAAAAGTAAAAGAAGGTGACCTTATTCTTAGTAAAGTTAATAATACCGATGCCTTAATTCTTCTTGACGAAAATGGAAAACAATTTGATTCGGTTGCATTTTCAGACTATTTACAGAAACATATGAACTCGGGCGTCAAACAATTGGTGTTTGTTATTGGTGGCCCTTACGGATTTTCAGACGAGGTGTATCAAAAAGCAAATGGGAAAATATCACTTTCAAAAATGACATTTTCCCATCAAATGATTCGCTTATTTTTTATTGAGCAATTGTACCGTGGTTTTACGATTTTAAAAAACGAACCGTATCACCACCGATAAAACTAATGTGCTTTCATAACCTCTTTACGTTTTTCCAACTGTCGTTCTAAATCGCTAATTGTTGCACGAACAGCAACCTCGAAGTTTTTTTCCATAGACGTCGCATACAGTCGTGGTCCAGGAGCACTTAGCTCTATATTACATATTTTACCCGTTTCGTGCTCATTATCGTCCATTTTAAAATAAACCGTAGCACTGATTAAGAACTCGTAACGATTAAAAATTTTACTTAACTTTTCTTCTGTAAAAGCCGAAAGGGTTTCACTTACATCTACACCAACATATTGAAAATTTACAGTCATAATATCTTGTTTTTATTAATACTCAAATTTAAGAGTATGGTTATTGAATTATAATGATTTTTGTCATGTAATATAACTAATTAATTGTAATACTCTTATTTTTGAACCTAAAATTTAAACTATGAAACTGGTTTTCGCCACCAACAACCTTAATAAAGTAAAGGAAGTACAAGCCTTGATTCCTGAACACATTACTCTTTTAAGCTTAAAAGAAATTGATTGTCAAGAAGATATTCCTGAAACCCAAAATACCATTGAAGGCAATGCCATTCAAAAAGCAGAATATATAAAACAAAATTATGGTTATGATTGTTTTGCCGATGATACAGGTTTGGAAGTTGATGCCCTAAATGGCGAACCAGGTGTTTATTCGGCACGTTATGCAGGAGAACAAAAAAATGCTGACGATAATATGGATAAACTGCTTTCCAATTTAGAAAACAAATCAAATAGAGAGGCACAATTTAAAACAGTTATCGCACTTCATATAAATGGAAACCTTCACACGTTTACCGGAATTTGCAAAGGTGAAATTACCAAGGAAAAGCATGGTGAAAAAGGTTTTGGCTACGACCCTATTTTTAAACCCGAAGGTTACACCGAAACGTTTGCTGAACTTGATTTGAGTGTTAAAAACAGTATTAGTCACCGCGGAAATGCTGTGTCGCAGCTTGTTAAATTTTTAAATTCGTAATCCCAGCTATCAACCTAAAAAAAGCATTTCTGCTATTGGTTGTTAATATTCTTTATGTTACTTTTAAGATATGACAGAGGAAGATATAGAAAAAGAAAATGCAGCCATAACCAAGGCTTACAAAGAGTTACTTAAAGTTAGTTACACAACACTTACAGACGACGATAAAAAATTAATTCGTAAAGCTTTTGAAGTTGCCTTAGACGGACACAAAAATCAGCGACGCAAATCTGGCGAAGCCTACATTTTTCATCCCATTGCCGTAGCTAAAATTGTTGCTCAGGAAATAGGTTTAGACGCTACGTCTATTGCCTCGGCCTTGTTGCATGATGTGGTTGAAGATAGTCCCGATTATGAAATCGAGGACATCGAGCGTTTATTTGGTAAAACCGTAGCAACCATTGTTGCAGGTTTAACTAAAATATCGTCTTTAAGTAAAGAACAGGATATGGATGTTTCGCTACAAGCAGAAAACTTCCGTAAAATGTTACTAACGCTTAACGACGACGTTCGAGTTATCATTATTAAAATTGCCGATCGTTTGCACAACATGCAAACCATGGATTCGATGCGAACCGATAAACAGGAAAAAATCGCATCAGAAACCCTATACATCTACGCGCCTTTGGCGCACCGTATTGGTCTCTATAACATCAAAACGCAATTAGAGGATTTAGGTCTGAAATACACCGAACCTGATGTATACTACGATATTCTTCATAAAATAAAAGAAAGTAAAGAAGAACAGGATTTGTATATCGCACAGTTTAGTGATGTGATTAAAAGAACACTGGATCGAGAAGAATTAAACTATACCATTAAAGGACGTCCAAAATCGATTTTTTCTATAAGAAGAAAAATGATTAAGCAAGGTGTTACCTTTGATGAAGTTTACGACAAATTCGCCATTCGTATTATATATAAGAGTGATGCTGCTAACGAAAAATTCTTAGCTTGGAAGATCTATTCCATCGTTACCGATCACTTCCGCCCTAACCCAATTCGTCTTCGTGACTGGATTTCGTCGCCTAAAACCACAGGTTACGAAGCCCTGCACATTACGGTAATGGGGCCAAAAGGTCGTTGGGTAGAAGTACAGATTCGTAGTGAACGAATGGATGAAATTGCCGAAAAAGGATATGCGGCACATTACAAATACAAACAAGTAGGCGAAAAAGAAGATAGTCTTGAAGATTGGATTAATAAACTTCAGGAAGCTCTGGAAAATCCGGAAACAAATGCTGTAGATTTTGTTGAGCAATTCAAGCTTAACTTATATTCAAAAGAGATTTTTGTGTTTACTCCAGCCGGAGAATTAAAATCTTTACCAAAAGGAGCTACCCCTATCGATTTTGCCTTCAGTATTCACACCGAAGTTGGTATGAAAACCCGTGGCGCCAAAGTAAATGGGAAATTAGTTCCTCTTAGCTACGAATTAAAAAGTGGCGATCAGGTAAGCATTTTAACTTCCGAAACCGCTAAACCAACCGCTAACTGGTTAGATTATGCAACCACAGCACGCTCCAGAAGCAAGATTAAATCAGCTTTACGCGAAGACAAAAAACGCATCGGTGAAGACGGTAAAGAACTGCTTAAACGCAAATTAAAGCAACTTAAAATCACACTTAATGAAGCTTCAGTAAACGAACTCGTAAATTACTTTAAGCTTAAAACGAGTTTAGATTTGTTCTTTCGCGTGGGTATTGGCACTATAGACAATGCCATGTTAAAGGATTTTGCAGCATCAAGAAGCAACACCTTAATGAATTTCATTAAGAGTAAAATCTCAAGAAAACCAACCCATCATGTCACAAAAGAGGAATTAGAGAAAGAAGAAGTTACCTCTAATTACGATTTACTGGTTTTTGGTAAGGAAGAAGAAAAACTTGACTATAAACTGTCCAGTTGCTGTAACCCGATTCCAGGTGATGACGTTTTCGGTTTCCTAACCGTTTCCGAAGGTATTAAAGTACACAAAAAGAATTGCCCGAATGCATTGAGTTTACAATCCAACTATGCTTACAGAATTATGCCTGCCAAGTGGATTGATTCTTCGCAACAGGAATTTTTAGCAACGATAGTTATAACAGGCATCGACCATATTGGATTAGTAAACGATGTAACCAAAATCATTTCTGAAAACATGCATGTTAACATGAAAAGTATCAGTTTTGAAAGCCACGACGGTATTTTCTCAGGAAAAATTAACGTGATTGTTAAGAATAATACCCTTCTGAAAAAGTTATTAGAAAAACTTCGAAAAATTAATGGTATAGATAAGGTTACTAGAGTGTAAAAAAAGTGTAAATTTGCAACGAAATTATGAACGCAAGTACAGATACAAAAAATCAAGAAATAGTAAAAAGTGTTTTTACTAACTTTTTAGAAACCAACGGACACCGTAAAACGCCCGAAAGGTACGCTATATTACAGGAGATTTATAATAACAAAGAACATTTTGATATTGAGTCTCTATATCTTAATATGAAAAACAAAAAGTATCGTGTATCTCGTGCTACGCTTTATAATACCATAGAATTACTTCTGGAATGTGGTTTGGTTAGAAAACACCAGTTTGGACAAAATCAGGCACATTACGAAAAATCGTATTTTGATAGGCAACACGACCATGTTATCCTAACCGATACTGGTGAAGTTATCGAATTTTGTGACCCAAGAATTCAGTCTATCAAAAAAACTATCGAAGAAGTTTTCGATATCGAAATTAATAATCATTCTCTTTATTTCTACGGAAATAGAAAAGCAACTAAATAATATATATTTAAAATGGCAGTAGATTTACTACTAGGATTACAGTGGGGTGACGAAGGCAAAGGGAAAATTGTTGACGTACTTACCTCTAACTACGACATTATTGCGCGTTTTCAAGGTGGGCCAAACGCAGGACACACTTTAGTATTTAACGGAAAAAAACACGTTTTACATACCATTCCTTCTGGAATTTTTCACGAAGACACTATTAATTTAGTTGGTAACGGTGTGGTTATAGACCCTGTAATTTTTAAAGGCGAGCTTGATAAATTAGCTGAGCAAAATGTTGATTACAAAAAATCTTTAGTAATATCTCGTAAAGCACATATTATCTTACCAACGCACCGCTTATTAGATGCGGCTAGTGAAGCTTCAAAAGGTAAAGCTAAAATTGGTTCTACCTTAAAAGGTATTGGACCAACTTACATGGATAAAACTGGTCGTAACGGAATTCGTGTTGGTGATTTAGAATTAAGCGATTGGCAAGAACGATACAGATCCTTAGCCGATAAGCACGAATCTATGATTGAGTTCTACGATGCAAAAATTGAATATAACTTAGAAGAATTAGAAGCTGAATTCTTTAAAGCTGTTGAAGTTTTAAAATCATTAACCTTTATCGATTCCGAAGAATATGTTTACCAAGCTCAAAAATCAGGTAAAACGATTTTAGCTGAAGGTGCTCAGGGATCGTTATTAGATATCGATTTTGGAACCTATCCTTTCGTAACTTCAAGTAACACGACTGCTGCTGGTTCTTGTACTGGTTTAGGTGTTGCGCCTAACCAAATTGGTGAAGTATTTGGTATTTTCAAAGCCTACACTACACGTGTTGGTTCTGGTCCATTCCCTACCGAGTTATTTGACGAAGATGGTGAAACTATGAGCCGTGTTGGTAACGAATTTGGAGCAACTACTGGTCGTGCAAGACGTTGTGGTTGGTTAGATCTTGTTGCTTTAAAATATGCTTGTCAGGTTAATGGTGTTACTCAATTAATGATGATGAAAGGTGACGTACTTTCTGGATTTAAAACACTTAAAGTATGTACTGCTTATAAATATAAAGGAGACGTTATTAAGCATTTCCCTTACAACATCGATCCTGAAAACGTAGAGCCTATCTACACTGAAGTTGATGGTTGGGCTGAAGACTTAACAGGTTTATCTGAAGTTTCTCAACTACCTAAAGCGCTTAACGATTATATCGAATTCTTAGAAAAAGAATTAGAAATTCCGATTACTATCGTTTCTGTAGGTCCAGATAGAAAACAAACAATTTTCAGAAATAAATAATTCATTTTATTTCTATTCAAAATGCAAAAGACCACTTTTTCAAGTGGTCTTTTTTTATCTCATTAACCTAGTTAAATTATATTATACAATAAAGGCGTGCCATAGACACGCCTTATTTAGTTTAGTTTGATAGTTAAACGTTTATATAATAGAGTGACCTTTTATATAAACCGATTCGATTTGATTTTCACCAAATGAATATGGGATAAAGTTATAAGAATTTATTGGTTTCGTCAAAATTAAATTCGCTTCTTTTCCTACAGCAATACTTCCTACGGTATCCTGAAGTCCCATGGCATAAGCCCCATTAATAGTTGCGGCGTTTATAGCTTCTTCTGGTGTTAGCTTCATTTTTATACAAGCTGCCGACACGGCAAAATTCATATTTCCTGAAGGTGACGACCCCGGGTTATAATCGGTTGCTAAAGCCAAAGGTAGCCCTGCATCAATCATTTTTCGTCCTGGTGTATACGGAATACTTAAAAAGAACGAACAGCCTGGCAACGCTACCGGCATGGTTTTCGAACCTTTCAACGCTTCAATATCTTCATCTTTCATTTCTTCTAAATGATCAACCGAAAGGGCTTCATGCTTCACCCCTGCTTGTACACCACCAATCGACGTAAACTGATTCACGTGAATTTTTGAAATTAAACCAAGTTTCTTTCCCGCTTCCATAATGAACTCGGTATCTTCAACTGAAAAATAGCCTTCTTCACAAAAAATATCGACAAATTCGGCTAAGCTTTCTTCTGCAATTTTAGGCATCAGTTTTTCAACCAACATATTTAAATAGCCAGCTTTATCATCTTTATATTCCGTTGGAACGGCATGCGCGCCTAAAAACGTAGCTTTTATAGGTAGCTTGTAATTTTCCTTTAAACGCTTAATCACACGAAGCATTTTTAATTCGGAAGCTTCGGTTAATCCGTACCCTGATTTAATTTCAACAGCACCTGTACCTAAAGCGATAATTTCATCTAAACGGATCTTGGTTTGCTCGTATAAATCGTCTTCAGAAGTTTCCTGAAGTTTCTTCGCCGAATTTAAAATACCACCACCTTTAGCTGCAATTTCATGATACGATAAACCTTTAATCTTATCGACAAATTCGCTTTCGCGATTTCCGGCATACACCAAATGCGTATGCGAATCGCACCAGGTTGGTAATATCATTTTTCCTGTAGCATCAACTACTTCATCGACTTCTACCTTCGGGCAATCCGTCATTGTACCAAAATCTTTAATAAGGCCGTCTTCAACCAACAGGTAAGCATCTTGAATGGTCGGTAAGTCATTCATAGCTTCGCCAGCCACGAAATCTAAACCTGCTTCTCTTACCTGAAGTAATTCTTTTATATTTTTAAATAGTGTACGCATTAAAATAAGTTTTTCAGTAAATCGTCTTCTACTAAATTAGGGATGGTCACCGTTAAATTTGGTGTACGCTCCATTTCACGTTTTATAGCGAATAAAGCCTCATCGTTTCTCGCCCAGCTTCTTCTGGCAATACCGTTATTCACATCAAAAAACAGCATGTTTTTTAATTTAGTATCGGCTTCTTCTGAACCATCCAGCACCATTCCGAAACCACCGTTCATCACTTCTCCCCAACCTACGCCACCACCATTGTGGATAGACACCCAAGTAGCACCTCTAAAGCTATCACCAATCACATTATGAATGGCCATATCGGCAGTAAATTTACTACCATCGTAAATATTTGAAGTTTCACGGTACGGTGAATCGGTTCCACTAACATCATGGTGATCGCGACCTAAAACCACCGGACCAATTTGTCCTGCAGCCACAGCATTGTTGAAAGCTTCTGCGATTTTAACACGACCTTCGGCATCTGCGTATAAAATGCGAGCCTGTGAGCCAACTACCATTTTATTCTTCTTCGCATCTTTAATCCAGGTGATGTTATCCTGCATTTGCAACTGAATTTCCTCAGGTGAATTTTTCATGATGTCCTGCAGCACATTCATGGCGATTTCATCGGTTTTATCTAAATCTTCCGGTTTACCTGAAGTACACACCCAACGGAATGGTCCGAAACCATAATCGAAACACATCGGTCCTAAAATATCCTGAACATACGACGGATATTTAAAATCGATATTATTATCGGCCATCACATCTGCTCCTGCACGAGAGGCTTCTAATAAAAAGGCATTTCCGTAGTCGAAGAAATAGGTTCCTCTTTCTGAGTGTTTGTTAATAGCATCGGCATGTCTGCGCAACGACGCCTGTACTTTTTCTTTAAATACGTCTGGTTCTTCACGGATTAATCGGTTTGATTCTTCATACGATAATCCAACCGGATAATAACCACCCGTCCATGGAATATGTAACGACGTTTGATCGGAGCCTACATGAATGAAAATCTCTTCTTCATAAAAACGCTCCCAAACATCCACTACATTTCCAATAAACGCAATAGAAACCACTTCTTTCTCTTCCTGAGCTGTTCTTACACGAGCCACTAAATCGTCTAAATTATCAACCAAAACATCAACCCAACCTTGCTCATGACGTTTTGTAGCTGCTTTTTCATTTACTTCAGCTGCAATGGTAATACACCCTGCTATATTTCCCGCTTTTGGCTGAGCACCACTCATGCCTCCCAAACCAGCTGTCAAAAATATTTTACCTGCCGGTGTATCACCTTTTGGTAATTTTTTTCTGAAGGCATTCATCACGGTAATGGTTGTTCCGTGAACGATTCCCTGCGGACCAATATACATAAACGAACCAGCTGTCATTTGTCCGTACTGCGTCACACCTAACGCATTAAATTTCTCCCAATCGTCCGGTTTTGAATAATTAGGAATCATCATACCGTTGGTTACAATCACGCGAGGTGCGTTTTTCGAAGATGGAAATAATCCCATGGGGTGACCAGAATACATATGAAGTGTCTGCTCATCAGTCATCGTTGCCAAATACTGCATGGTTAATAAATACTGTGCCCAGTTTTGGAACACGGCTCCGTTACCACCGTATGTGATTAATTCTTCAGGATGTTGTGCTACTGCGGGATCCAGATTATTCTGAATCATCAACATAATCGCCGCCGCCTGAACCGTTTTTGCAGGATATTGTTCAATACCTCTCGCATACATTTTATAAGCAGGCTTGAAACGGTACATATAAATTCTTCCGAAGTCATTCAACTCCTGAGCAAATTCAGGGGCTAATTCTTCATGCCATGCTTTTGGAAAATAACGTAACGCATTTCTGATTGCCAGTTGCTTTTCATCCTTGCTTAAAATATCTTTTCGCTTTGGTGCTCTATTGGCATCTGCCGGATAGTTATATTTTGCTGGTAGTTCTAATGGAATACCTTGTAATATGTGTTCTTGGAATGTCATAGTTGGATTATTTTACAATGAATGCCTGCGTTTTTACTAACTGAATCAATGCATTAATATCATCTTTAAGAATACGATCTTCTTCTAACTTAGCGACCTTACTTCTAATAATAGCGAAGTTTTTCTCTAAGATAACCGAGAAGGTATTCGGGCGACGGAATTCCATGGCCTGCGCGGCATACATTAACTCTATAGCTAAAATCTTTTCGATGTTTCCTAATATCTGATTGAACTTACGCCCTGAAATGCTTCCCATCGACACATGATCTTCCTGACCTAAAGAGGTTGGAACACTATCTGCAGATGGAGGAAAACACAGCGATTTATTTTCGGTTACTAATGCCGCTGTGGTGTACTGCGGAATCATAAAACCACTGTTTAATCCACCACTTGCAGTCAATAATCGTGGTAAACCAAATTTTCCTTCTAATAATAAGTAACAACGTCTATCGGCGATATTTCCTAATTCTGAAGCAGCTATCGATGCATAATCTAAAGCCATCGCTAACGGTTGCCCGTGGAAGTTTCCTCCAGAAATAGCTTCGGTTTCACTTAGTACAATTGGGTTATCGGTTACCGAATTCATCTCGATTTCGGCTAATTCACTTAAATGATAATACGCATTTCTTGACGCCCCGTGAACCTGTGGAATACAGCGCATAGAATACGGATCCTGAACGCGCTCACAGTTTTCATGCGACTTGATATTATTGGAATCTTCAAACAGCATACGCATACGTTTTGCCACTTCTAAATTCCCTTGAAACGGACGAATACTGTGTAGTAATTCTTTAAAAGGCGATGCACTTCCCTGGTAGCCTTCTAAACTCATGGCTCCGGCAACATCGGCTAAATCCAACAGATACTCCATTTTCTTCAAGCCTTTAATAGCATGCGCTAATATAAATTGTGTTCCGTTAATTAAGGCTAAACCTTCCTTAGCAGCCAGTTCGATAGGTTCTAAATGATGTGATTCTAAAACCTGTTTTGCAGGAACAATATCATCACCAATCCAAAATTCACCTTCACCAAATAACGGTAAAAATAAATGTGATAAAGGCGCCAAATCACCTGAAGCACCCACCGAACCTTGCTCTGGAACTACTGGTAATAAATCGTTTTCAATAAAATAGATAATACGTTCAATCACCTTTAAACGAATCCCTGAAAATCCGCGACTTAAAGCATGTACTTTACAAATCAGCATGATTTTAGACAATTCCTTATCAATCGGGTTACCCACACCTACGGCGTGTGTAATTAATAAATTCTTTTGAAGTAAGCTGGTTTCTTCAGGCGATATTTTAACATCACATAAAGGACCAAACCCGGTATTTATACCATATACAGCCTTGCTGGAATTAGCCATAACTTCTACCTTCGCTCTACATTCGTTAACCTTTGCAATCGCATAATCGGTTAATACCCCCTTCATTTTTCCTGATGCTATGTTAAGTACCTTATCTACAGTAAGTTTATCAACACCGTATACAAACATATTTATATTATTAAGTTGAATATTCATTTATTTCTACAAAATTATCAATAAATTTGATACCTAATAATACTATTATTGCTAACAAATAATAACTATGAGTTATCAATTAGAATATAGACACCTAAAATATTTCCTCGCTGTTGCTGAAACTTTACACTTTAGAAAGGCTGCTGAAAAGCTATTCATTTCGCAACCCGGATTAAGCCGACAAATCAAAGAAATGGAAGATGGTTTGGAAGTAAAACTGTTTGACCGACACAACCGACAGGTGAAACTCACGTCTGCCGGCATCTATTTAAAGGAGGAGCTTTCGAAAAACCTGAAGAGTTTAGATGGTATTTTGCATCACGCTAAATTACTGGAAGAAGGTAAAGATGGCCAGCTTAATTTTGGTTACGTTGGTTCGGCGATGCAACATATTATCCCTGATTTACTTTTGAAATTCACAAAATCACATCCCAATATTCTGTTTAGTTTAAAGGAAATGGACAATAACAAACAAATTGAAGGCTTAATAGCGCAAGATATTGATATTGGTTTTGTGCGTCTGGAACGCATCCCTAAAGGATTGATGTCAACTCCCGTTTTAAAAGAACCGTTTTGTTTAGTATTACCAAAAGACCATCATATAAATAACAAGAACTTCGAAAACCTGTCACAATTAAAAGATGAACCTTTTATTCTTTTCGATCCGGAATACAGTTCTTCTTACTATGAAAACGTGATGGACATATTTCATAACAGTGGGTTTTCTCCTTTAGTATCGCACAATACCATTCATGCCGATTCTATTTATAAACTGGTTGAAAACAACTTCGGTATTTCAATCGTTCCGAAATCGCTTCAAAACCATTCAATTTCATCTATTAAATTTATTGAATTAGATAAAATTCCGCAGCGCACCATACTTTCTGCTGTTTGGAATACCGATAACCGCAACCCCATCCTTAACAAAATACTCGCCCTAATTCAAAGCGAAATCTCTTTAAACATCCTATAAACAAAGAAAACACTTAACATTTAACGAATAATTAATACCGCACGACATGGCGCGTCGATTGCTATTTAAATAAAAAGCCTATCTTTGCCGCTTGAAATCCCGAAAGGGTGAGATTCCTCAGAGTGGGGATGTGTTACTGGAAGTTTAGGTTTAAGTATGTCGATTCTCTTCTTATGTAACACCACATAACATAATCGAATACTTATAAAAAAGAATGAGCACATTTCATGATTTAGGTCTTAATAACGACCTATTACAAGCAATTACAGATTTAGGTTTTGAAAAACCAAGTGAAGTTCAAGAAAAAGCAATTCCGCTTTTATTACAATCGGAAGGCGATTTAGTAGCTTTAGCACAAACCGGTACCGGTAAAACGGCTGCTTTTGGTTTTCCAATGCTTCAAAAAATAGATGTAAACAGCCGTACAACACAAGGTTTAATTTTATCACCTACACGTGAGCTTTGTTTACAAATTACAAACGAATTAAAAGCATACGGTAAATACTGCAACGGACTTAATGTTGTAGCGGTTTACGGTGGTGCAAGTATTACCGACCAAGCCAGAGACATTAAACGTGGTGCGCAAATTATTGTAGCAACGCCTGGTCGTATGAAAGATATGATTAGCCGTAACCTGGTTGATATCACTAAAATTGAATATTCAGTTTTAGATGAAGCTGATGAAATGTTAAACATGGGTTTCAAAGAAGACATCAACGATATTTTATCGCACACACCGGCTGATAAAAGTACCTGGTTATTCTCGGCAACCATGCCAAGAGAGGTTGCTGCCATTGCAAAAGACTTTATGCACAACCCGCACGAAATTACTGTGGGTAACAAAAATGAAAGTTCTAACAACGTTTCTCACGAATACTATTTAGTAAACGCCAGAGACCGTTACCAGGCTTTAAAACGTTTAGCCGATGCGAACCCTGATATTTTCTCAGTAGTATTCTGTCGTACTAAAAGAGATACTCAAAAAGTAGCAGAACAACTTATTGAAGACGGATACAACGCAGGTGCTTTACACGGTGATTTAAGTCAGAACCAACGTGATTTGGTTATGAACGCCTTCCGTAAAAACCAGATTCAAATGCTAGTTGCTACCGATGTAGCTGCTCGTGGTATTGATGTTGACGATGTAACTCACGTAATCAACTACCAATTACCTGACGAAGTAGAAACCTATACCCACCGTTCTGGTCGTACCGGACGTGCTGGTAAAACCGGGGTATCTATGGTTATCGTTTCAAAAAGTGAGGTTCGTAAAATAAAAAGTATCGAGCGTATCATTAAAAAAGACTTCCTTAAAAAAGATATTCCAAACGGAATGGAAATTTGTGAAGTGCAGTTAATGTCGCTTGCTAACAAAATTCATAATACTGAAATCAACCACGAGATTGATAAATACTTAACCAGTATTAATGAATTATTTGAAGATACCACTAAAGAAGAATTGATTAAGAAAGTTTTCTCTGTAGAATTTACACGTTTCTTCAATTACTATCAAAAATCAAAGGATCTTAATGTTTCTGAAGGCAGTAACAGAGATGAAAGCGAACGTGAATATAGAGGCGGTAAAAACGATTCTACACGTTACTTTATCAACGTTGGTTCTAAAGATGGTTTCGACTGGATGAAGTTAAAAGACTTCTTAAAAGAGCAATTAAGTCTTGGTAGAGATGATATCTTTAAAGTGGAAACTAAAGACAGTTTCTCTTTCTTTAATACCGAAAATGAACTTAGAGAACAGGTATTAGCACATTTTACCGACTTTAAACACGAAGGACGCTTTGTTAATGTTGAAGTTTCTGAAAACCGCGGTGGCGGCGGAAGGCGCGATGGAAAAAAACGTTCTGGTTCTAAAGGCGGCGAAAGACGTGGCGGAAATAAAGAGGGTCGTCCAAGACGTTCTGGAGATTTCAAAGCTTCAAATGGTGAAAGATCTGGAAAACCAAGAAAACGTTCTGAAGGTGATTCTAAATCAAACATCTCAAGACCTAGACGCTCAAGACGTTAATTTTATAAAAAAGCTAAAAAGACCAAAAACGAAAACTAAGTTATTTCATTTTTGGTCTTTTTTTTATCATCTTTTAAACTTTATCCTAGAAAGAAGTCTTTTGTTAATTTTAAGTCAAAAAAAATTACTGACGCCTTATTTTATTCATTAGTTTAGTACTTTTATAAACGAATAAGCGTTATTTAATTTACATGAAAAATTACCTACTACTTTTCTTTTTACTAGTTTTTTCAACTGTTAGTATAGCACAGGAAGCCGAAAAGGCTTTAGGAGTAGTAGTTAATTCTTCTGATGGTAAACCTCTTGAAAATGTAAACATCGTAAACCTGAATCAAGTTATAGGTACAGCAACAAACAAGCAAGGGGAATTTGAAATTAACGCTAAACCTAATGACACCTTACATTTGTCGTATTTAGGTTTTAAATCTATTAAAGTTCGTGTTACCAATGACTGGCTCAGGTTTGGTTCGGCAACCATAGAGTTAACCGAATTAGCACTAGCACTTGAAGAGGTTGTGGTTAACCAGTTAAAATTAACAGGGTATTTAGAGGTCGATGTGAAGCAGGTTCCTGTAATTAACGACAACTACAGATATCAGATTTCCGGACTACCGAGTACCGGCTACGAAGCAAACTCCGCAGGAACCTTATCTAAAATTGTAGGTTCTATTTTTAATCCAGCCGACTTTTTACATCGTGTGTTTGGTAAAAAACCAAACGAAATGCGAAAACTTAAAAAGATGAAGCAGGACGACGAAATACGAAACCTTCTGGCATCGCGTTTCGACAGAGAAATGCTTACCGCTTTGCTGAATATAGATCGTGTTGATTTAGATGAAATTGTGAGCCAGTGTAACTACTCGAAAGAGTTTATACAAACCGCTAACGACCTTCAAATTCTGGATGCCATTAGCGAATGCTATGAAGAATACAAGTTGTTAAACCGAGAACGTTAAACAACTAAAACATAAACCAATAAAGGAAGCTTAGTGCTTCCTTTTTTATTTCAAAAAAACCTAAATAATTGTTAACTAGAACGTTAAAATTTCCCAAAAGACATTAAGGAAAACTTACAAAACCATAATTTAAACACGAATTAACTTACAAACCGTGTTTATGAATAACTTTACCTGGATATTCCTTTTTATCTTTTCCTTCTCCATATCAGCGCAAAACATAAAGGGAAAGATCTATAACGAAAAATCTACCGCTAAAAATATTGGTGTTTTTAATCTCACAACCAAAAACTACACTTATACAAACGAAGAAGGAGATTTTACTATTGAAGCTTCTACAAAAGATACCCTCCTATTTTCATCAGCGTTTTATAAACCTCAACAACTTATTGTAGAAGACAAGCATTTTAAAATAACTAATGTTATAGAACTTAAAACACAGGTAAACACTCTTGGTACAGTAAACCTGAGTAATACTCCTAAATTCAATCCTAATAAATACCAGGCCAATCTTGCAATGCAAATTGCTAACGACATAAAAAACAGACCACATTTATACAGCCCACCTCCTAACCCGCGAGGTGATTTAACTTTGCTAATAGATTTCTTTAAAGATTTGTTTAAATCAAAAAAAATGAAAGATACTCCTCCCGTTCCTATAACCTATAAAAACTTTTACGCTTTATTTAATACAAATTCGGTTTTCACTGAAAATCTACTGGTAAATGATTTAAATATTGAAAGAAAAAACATTCCGCTATTTTTCGATTATTGCGATACCAAAAAACTAAATGATAACCTTCTGAAACCTGAAAACAAAATGATACTATTAGATAGTTTAATAAAATTTAGCAGAGAATTTAAAAAATATATTGCCGAGACAGATCGTATCCTAATAAAAGATTAATCCTGGTAATAACGTGCTACAATATCATCGTAACTTTTAATAGTTTTTTTAACCCAATCTAAACGTTTTTCAAGTTTTTCCTGTTCGGTTAATTGCCAGTCAATATCACTATGCTTTAATTTCGTGGTAACATGCTGAAGAATGATTGCCGCACTAACCGAAATATTTAAACTTTCTGTAAAGCCATACATAGGTATTTTTAAATAACTATCGGCAGCATTTAAAACCTCATCTGATAAACCTTCGGTTTCTCTACCAAAGAAAAAGCAAGACTTTTTAGTGGCATCGAATTCATGTAACTCACAATCGTTGGTGTGAGGTGTTGTAGCTACAATTTGATAGCCTTTCTCTTTTAAATCGGTTATGCAATCCTTAACGGTATGATATCGGTTTAAATCGACCCATTTTTGAGCCCCCATTGCAATCTCGCGATCTATACGCTTAGAGTTTCGTTCCTCAACAATATTCACTTCCTGTATTCCAAATACATCACAACTGCGAATAACAGCACTGGTATTATGCAATTGATACACGTCCTCTGTAGCTACTGTAAAATGCTTGGTACGTTGTTCTAATACTTTATGGAATTTTTCACGGCGAGAATCGGTTAAATACGTTTCTAAATACTCTAAAAGTTTTTCATCTATCATGCGCCAAAATTAATAAATTTATACCACGAATATTCATAACCTTCATTCAGTAATTATTCTTTAAATGAAAAAACACATCGTTGTACTTACAGGAGCAGGAATGAGTGCCGAAAGCGGCATAAAAACCTTTAGAGATGAAAACGGACTTTGGGAAGGACACGATATTATGGAAGTTGCAACACCTGAAGGCTTTGAGGCTAATCCGGAATTGGTTTTAGATTTTTACAACCAAAGGCGAAAGCAACTTTTCGAAGTAAAACCAAATACGGCTCACAAAACCTTAGCTGAATTAGAAAGCCATTATAAGGTGTCTATCATTACTCAAAATGTTGATGATTTACACGAACGCGCCGGTAGTAGTAATGTTATTCATTTACATGGTGAATTATTAAAAGTGCGCAGCACCTATTACGAAGATGATATTATTGACTGGACAACCGACTTAAAATTAGGTGACACATGTAAAAAAGGGTATCAATTACGACCACATATTGTTTGGTTTGGAGAAGATGTCCCTATGATACCAAAAGCTGTAAGCATTTGTGAAACAGCCGATATCTTATTAATTATTGGTACCTCAATGCAGGTTTATCCAGCTGCTGGTTTAAGACATTATATTCCCCAAGACACACATACTTATTTCATAGACCCTAAACCTAGTATTAGTAATAACTCTAAATTAACCGTTATACCTCAAAATGCTACAGAGGGCATAAAAATCTTTCTGGATTTACTAGCTATTTAATCGATTACAACAGCATACACCTCTAAATAACAGACTTTTACACGAAACATTAACGTTTGTTAACTTGTTTTTTTCATATTAATTATTATCTTTAGAATCCTCTCGTGGTATAAAACGTATACCTTAACCCTGACCTTCAATGCGAGCAACTTAGCTACGCAATAGATTTTATTCTATTTACCAACTACAAACTAAAACAAACAACAACACCATGACACCAAACACTAATGTAGACAAAAAACCTTCTTATGCCTCGTTTTACAACAGACAGGATATCTTAAAAAATGAGCATGAAAAAAAAGATTCCAATCTACCTGAAAGTTCATCCTTAGCAAATGTTAAAGAAACTGAAACTTCTTATCATTATGAATTAAAAATTCCCGGGTATATTAAAGATGATTTTAATTTTTATATCGCCGGAGATAAATTAGTTGTTACTACCGAACGTAGACGACACAACAAACAAGTTGAAGAAAACACACCTTCGAGACATTCTTACTGCTACCCTTCTGCTCTTGTTAAACACAAATTTGCATTACCTGACGATATTGTAAGAAATAAAATAACTGTAGAATATTGTGATGAAGTTTTAAGCTTTAAGTTATTCAAGCAATAACTTACAAGACGAATTTCTGAAATATATCATTTAAAGTCTTTTCCGGGTTTTCACATAGCCCGGAGTGGACTTCAGAACTCTGAATTATAGTACTTCGGGACGCGGTTAACCAATGAAATCGATCAGGTAAATCTAGCGCACCTATTCTTCCTCCTTCTTTTTTTCCTTCACAAACAAGTTCCCAGGCTTCAAGATATTTATTAATTAAATTAATATCTATGTCTTTACAAAAAGCTTCCAGTTTTAAGTTATCGATATGATATTTCACGCCAAGAAATTTCTTCTGCTTGGCATATACAATGGCCCCGATATTAAAGAACTCTCCTCGCTCTACTTTAGGAACCAGTCGAATTATGGCGTATTCAAACTTAATTTTATCTTGCATCTTCAGCCTCTTTAACCAGTTTATCAATCATCGCCAGTTTAGCCTGTAAGTATTCCATATAAGCTATTCTCATCTCTTGCGGATTCATCTTTTCCGATTCGTCTAACAACCAATCTTCGGGAATTAAACCAATAATCTCTTCCAGTTTCTCTTTAGTAAAAATCTGCTTAATTTCGGTAGCCACTATATCTAATTTTGTGGCCCAAGGCAACAACACATGATCTTTTATTAATGGAAACGTTCTGGTAAGATGATTTTTATATAAATCCCAATTATGATGAAAATAAAAACTGGCGCCATTATCTATAACCCACAATTCGTTGTTCCAGGTTAGCAGATTGGTATTCTTTACGGTTCTGTCTATATTACTAATTAAACTATCTAAAAGTACAATTTTCGACGCGGTAATAGGATCAACGGTATTCACCAACGGATCGAAGGTTATAGCTCCCGATAAAAAATGTAACCCGAGATTTAAACCAACACTAAATTTGAGTAAATCCTGAATTTCTTCATCCGGTTCCGTTTTACTGAACGAATCGTCTAAATTCATAAATACCAACTCAGGAACTTTTAAACCAAGGATTCTGGCTAACTCACCTCCCATCAATTCCGAAATCAAGGCTTTCTTTCCTTGTCCGGCACCTCGAAACTTCAGTACATAAAGAAAATCGTCGTCAGCATTTACAATGCCAGGCATCGAGCCACCTTCTCGTAAAGGTTTTATGTACTGAACCACATCAACAGTTCGTATTTCTATTGTTTTACTCATACGGCAAAGATAGAAAAGAATGCCGATTTAAGTCCGGTTGATATTTAAGAAAGTAAGCTGATTTTAAGTGTTCGATTTTAAATTTATTGGTTATCCCAGAAACTCCCCTCTTCCTTTAATTGCTTCTCAAACAACTCAAATTCAGTCAATAATTCTGAAACTAATTCCGGATTTTCACTGGCAACGTCTACACGTTCTCCCAAATCTTTTTCTACCTGAAATAATAATGGACTTTCTTTTGAAGCTACATAACCATAATCATCACCGGTCTGGGAGCCTATACGTGTGTGTAATTTCCAGGCATCTTTTCTAATTGCTGACGGATAATTATCATCATAAGAATAGAAAAACTCAAAGTTTTCAAATTGAGGTGTAGTTGATTCATTCAATAATAAATCACTAATATCGCGACCGTCAATCGTTCTGTCTTTTGGTAATTCAGCTCCTGTAATGGATAGAATAGTAGGTAAAATATCCAGAGTACTTATTGGAGTTTGCTCATTTCTATCACCTTTTATTTTCGCTGGCCAACTAATAATACCAGGCACACGATGTCCGCCTTCCCAAGTCGACCCTTTCCCATCTCGAAATGGTGTTGCATATCCCACTTTTAAACGAGTGTCTCCATATTTTTCACTATCAGAGCGCGTACTCCATTTTATCCATGGTCCATTATCAGATGAAAAAATAATAATCGTGTTATCGCGAATGCCGGCTTCTTCAAGCGCGTTACAAACATCTCCAATCGCAGCATCAAGTTCTTCCATAACATCACCTAATTCACCATTTCGAGATGTGCCTTTAAACTTGTCGCTTACAAATAATCCCAAATGTGGCATATTGTATGGAATATATGCAAAAAACGGATTCGATTTATTCTTTTTAATGAAGTTCACTGCTGCCTTAGTGCATACTCCGGTTAAAGATTCTGAAGTCAACGTATCTGATGGTAAATCTTTTGCTAAAACCTTATACCCCTTAGCCGGATTAGTCCCTTCTGAATCACTTTGCAACAACATAGCATTATTATAATCGTGAGACACATTAGTACCAATCCACTCATCAAAACCATGAGCTAAAGGCAAGGCATCTGGTGTAAAATTATTCTTTTCATTAGGCGTTCCTAAATGCCACTTTCCGAACATTCCAGTCTTATATCCCACTGACTTTAACCCTTCGGCTAAAGTCAACTCATTGGTATGAATATACTGTTTTGTTCCTGGAGCAATTACCCACCAACCTAAACCAGATCTACCAGGATATCGCCCTGTAAGCAAAGAGTATCTCGATGCCGAACAAGCCGCTGCCGTAACATAAAACTGGGTAAAACTAACACCACTTTCTTTAAGTTTGGTGATGTTCGGTGTTTTTATTGTTGGGTTTCCATTATGTGCTACATCTCCATAACCACTATCATCGAGATAAAACAAAACCACATTGGGTTTGGATGTATCAACTTGATCTATCTTAGACGTTGATGTATTACAAGAAAAAAACGACAGCGCTACTAAACAATAAAAAAGGGGGTTCATAAATTTTATTCTAAAAAGGGTATGTTTTAATGCTCCCTAAAGTAAAATAATTTTATGGTTTACCTAATTTATTTAGACAGACGCCAGTTTTAAGCCTTTAAATCGATTTGTTTTAAACTCTCTATGCGATTACGTTTTAAGAAATCGTCGATAGTTTCGAAATGCTCAATAACACGCTGGTCCTTGAATTCGAATACCTTTTGCGATAATCCTTGAAGAAAATCACGGTCGTGAGACACCAAAATCAAAGTACCATCGAAATTCTTTAAGGCTTCTTTAAGTACATCTTTCGATTTTAAATCTAAGTGGTTGGTAGGCTCATCGAGAATCAAAAGGTTTACTGGTTCTAAAAGTAATTTAACCATAGCCAGACGTGTTTTTTCACCTCCTGAAAGCACACCAACTTTTTTATCGATATCGTCGCCTTTAAACATAAAGCCACCTAAAATATTCTTTATCTGCGTACGGATATCGCCTTCGGCAACTTCATCAACGGTTTGAAAAATAGTTAGATTATCATCTAATAACGAGGCCTGATTTTGCGCAAAGTACCCCACTTTTACGTTATGTCCCAATCCACATTGTCCATCAACATCAATTTCTCCCATAATCGCTTTGATCATGGTCGATTTTCCTTCTCCATTTCGTCCAACAAAAGCCACCTTCTCTCCTCTTGAAATGGACATATTAGCGTCTCTAAACACCACATGCTCATCGTAAGATTTCGATAAATCCTTAACCGACACAGGATAATCACCAGAACGTGGTGCCGGAGGAAAACGTAATTTTAAAGCCGAAGTATCAACCTCATCGACTTCAATAATCTCAAGTTTTTCCAACATACGCTCACGTGAATTTACCTGATTGGTTTTCGAATATGTTCCTTTAAAACGCTCAATAAACGCTTTCGTTTCAGCGATAAATTTTTGTTGTTCTTCGTAAGCTTTTAATTGGTGTATTCTTCGATCTTCACGAAGCTGCAAGTAGTGTGAATAATTCGCTTTATAATCGTAAATACGCCCCATAGTAACTTCTATAGTACGATTGGTTATATTATCGATAAATGCTTTATCATGCGAAATAACCATTACGGCTTTCGCTTTATTGATTAAGAAATCTTCCAACCAGATTACCGATTCGATATCGATGTGGTTGGTAGGCTCATCAAGAAGAATTAAGTCTGGTTTTTGCAATAAGATTTTAGCCAGCTCGATACGCATACGGTAACCACCACTAAATTCGCTAGTTAATCGCGTGAAATCTTCACGTTTAAATCCTAAACCACGTAAAGCCTTTTCAACTTCGGCATCGTAATTTACTTCTTCAAGTGCATAGAATTTCTCCCCTAAATCTGATACTTTTTCAATGATTTTCATATAATCATCAGACTCGTAATCAGTGCGGGTTTCTAATTCTTTGTTAAGGCGCGCCATTTCGTCGCGCATTTCAAAAATATGATTAAACGCTTTTGATGCTTCTTCAAAAACAGTACAATCGTCTTCAGTTAATAAATGCTGTGGCAAGTAAGCAATCACAACATCTTTTGGAAAACGTACATTTCCACGGGTTGCTTTTTGTTCGCCTGCAATAATTTTCATCATGGTACTTTTTCCGGCACCATTTTTTCCCATTAACGCAATTTTATCGTTCTCATTAATAGTAAACGACACATCACTAAATAAAGCGCTTCCACCAAACTCGACTGCTAAAGCATCAACTGAAATCATATTCTGAATTTTAAAGGCGCAAAGCTAAAAAAAAGCCATTTAATAATCTACGATAAACTACACGTACAAAAGTTAATTTCCATAAACAGGTGATTACCCTAAAATCTATTCTTAACATTTTAATAAACCTTAGGTTACTTTAAAAAAAAGCTAGCGTAATACTTTGCGTCATTAAAAAACCCTCCAACCAATGATTAAGAAAACCACTTACCTTTTCTTTACTATATTTATTTTAAGTTGTTCAAACGAAGAGACTAACACCTCTATCGAAACTTCTATTACTACTTTTAAAATGAGTCTAGATTACTGGAATAATTTAAAGCAACTTAACCATGCGTCGTACGCTTATACAGTGAATTCAAAAACCGAATTAGGCTACAACGGCACCACCACTATTACCGTTGAAAACGGCATAATCATTTCCAGAGCTTTTGAAATATACTCTCAATATGATGACGAAGCTAATTTTCTAGACTATGAAAACCGAATTATTTTAGGGTCGTTTGTTGAAGATAAGAACTCCATAGGCACATACAATTGTGAATCTAACGACGATGACAATAACAGTGTTTCTTTTTGCAATGCGGCCCCAGCCTTAACAATTGATGAACTTTATAATACCTGTTTAAAAAAGTATTTATCTGTTAATCCGTCATCAAACGAGATTAATTTTAGTGTGGATGACAAAAATATTCTTAAAGATTGTTATTACACTTCCAACTTTTGTGTAGACGATTGTTATTTCGGAATTAAATTAACACATTTTGAATGGCTTTAAAATTTACTTCATTTAAATAAAACCAATGGATTAATTACTTGAATAAGCGCATCCTTTTTCTTAATTTTATAGCAACTAAACAAATAAGATTGGATTTATGAAAAAGAAATTTGTTGCCCTTGTTCTACTAATTTTAACAAGTTCACTCTACTATAATTGCGATGGCAACCATGCCTCACAAGCTAAAAGCCTTTATAACTTTAAAATTAGCTTAGACTCCTGGAAAAACTTAAAGGAATCTAACAATGATTCTTATAGCTACACGGTGAGTTCGCGTTCGGTATTCGGGTCTGGAACTAACACAACCATTACCGTTTTAGATGGTAAAGTAACATCAAGAGTTTATGAATCTTATACTCTTTACAATGAAAACACAGGGCATTATTTAGGTTTTGATAACCGAATTATTCTTGAGGCATTTTCAGAAGAAAAAACGACTTTAGGAACCCATACTTCAGGAGCTCCGGCATTAACCATTGACGAACTTTACAACACATGTTTAAACGACTATTTATCTGTAGATGCCCAAGACAACCATATTACGTTTAATTACGACTCGAATAACATTATTGAAAACTGTTACTATGTTCCCGACGGTTGTATGGACGATTGCGCTGTAGGTGTTTCGCTTTCTAATTTTGAATGGCTAAACGACGACCCAATAATTATAGCGAACCAAGAAGGAGAAACATTTAATTAAATCATTGAAGACTTATTTATTCTTTTCTTCAATCCATTTACTCATAAACTTAGTGCTTTGCATTAAATGGTGCTGAAGCATTTGTCCCGTGAAGTTGTTTAAACGGTGTTGCTCTAAATTTTCAACCGCTTCATTTAAAACTTTTGAAAATGTCTCTTGATGGAATTCAGCATTAAAACGGGTGTTAATAATTTCAAATCCATTTTGCTGCTTGGTTTTCCAAAGCACTTTATTTTGATACAATTCAACAGCTTTTTCTGCAAATTGTTCCGGGTTATCTTCTATAAATCCGTTAGGCTCCAAATCACCAAACATACCCTCTGCTGCAATACTTGACATGATGCAAGGGGTACCGTTTTGCATGGCATCAACCAATTTACCTTTTAATCCGGCGCCAAACCTCAATGGTGCTAAACACACTTTAGCCTGTTGCATTACCTGATGAACATCTTCAGCAAAGCCATTAATTAAAAATCCGTCTTTTGTATTATTCAACTGATTCACTTTTTGCGAAGCATATGCACCGTAAACGTGCATTTCTGCCTGTGGCAACTGCTTTTTAATTAATGGCCAGATGGTTTCTTTTAAATACAGAACTGCATTATAATTGGGCTCGTGCAAAAAATTACCGATCGTTATAAAATCCTGGCGCTCTTCAAATTTTGAAAGTTTCTGAATTTGTTCTACTGAAATATTATCAAGTAGAAAAGGTAAATAAACCAATATGTGTTCAGGTACTTTGAATTCGGAGGTTAAAATCTCTATTTCAGCTTCCGATATCATCAAACTTAAATCGCAACGATAAATACTTGCTATTTCGCGTTTCGCCATATCATTGAACAGATAAGCTTTTGAATATGGCTGTTTATCTTTAAATGCCTGATGTCTACCCTTTCGTAGGCTATGTAAATCTTCGGTATCTAAAATCCGTAAAGCATCGGGACATTCCTGAGCCACGCGCCACCCAAATTGTTCTTCAGTCATAAACCTATCGAACATGACAACCTCAGGGTTTAAGTCCTTTACAAAACCATTAAAACTGGAATCATTCAACTCAATAAACTCCTGTTTAATTCCCAAATCTTCGAGATTTACAGCATTATCGGTTTTGGCACAAGAACTGGCAAAGGTAATCTCATAATTTTCAGATTGAAAAAAATGAATCAACTGCATCATTCTGCTTCCGGCAGCAGAACTCTTAGGTTCCGGCCAGACAAAACCAATAATTAATAAGTGCTTACGCATGAAAAGCCATTTAAATTTTCAGCAAAAATAGGTGATTAAGCTGAAAACTATTCCGGCTGTGGCATCATACTGTACTTAACACGTACTAATTTCGCCCAATCGACAACGGCTTTAATCTGATCTTCAGACAGGTTAGCTTCACCATGAGTAATGGTGTATGATTTTAAAGGCATACTTTTATCTTCTACCATCTCAATAAGTTCTTCAAACTTGTGGTCTTTACGCTTTACTGAATTCCCTACCCAATTTGACACATTAAAGTGCTTTTTTCCGTCCTCAATATGCTCAGCTAGCCAATAATTTACAGGCGTAATATTATTGTACCAAGGGTATCGGGTAAAATCACTATGGCAGTCGTAACAGGTTTCTTCTAAAATAGCTTTTACATCTGCTGGCGGATTAGTTTCAGCTAAAAACGGTTCTACAGAAGCCATATCCCCTTCATTTTTTTCAGGTCCGAAAAATTGAGCGATAACAATTAAAACAAGAAGTGCCAGTAATATTTTTTTTAGTAATTTCATCTATATATTATTTTACCATAAGTTTTAAAAGGTCTAAAATAGGAAATAATAGAATGACTTCAGATGAATTTTATAAAGAATTATCTTATATAACAGCTGCTCGTGATGACCGCTTTCAATTTGCTCAGTTCGTTTTAAATGATATGTCTTTATTTCCCGAATTAATAAACATTTCATTCATGGTTGACGACGAAACATCTTTTAAAGCTGCCAGGATTTTAGAATTCGTTTGTCTGGAATATATTTATGCCATGATACCTCATTTAGATTTTTTTACCAACAACCTAAGTAAAGTCCATTTTGATTCTTCTGTACGCCCCATGGCTAAAATCTGCTCGCTTATTGCCGAGCGTTACACCTCGAAGCAACCCAACCCCATTAAAAAATCGTTAGAGTCTAAGCATAAAGAAAAAATGATTGAGGCTTGTTTTGACTGGATGATTAGCGAACATAAAGTAGCGGCCAAAGTGCATGCCATGGAAACTCTGTTTTTATTGGGGAAAGAAACACATTGGGTTCACCCGCAACTGTTAGACATTTTACACCAAGATTTCCATCATCAAAGTGCTGCATATAAGTCACGGGCAAAGCATATTTTAAATAAAATGAAGAAGCTTAAAAACTTATAAGATTGGTTTTCGCTCTTACGCGTAAAAAAGCTATCTTTGCAACTTGAAAAAAATCAAACATCACATGTCATTATCACCACTTAACGCCATCTCTCCTATTGACGGGAGATACAGAAGTAAAGCAGAAGATTTAGCACCTTATTTCTCTGAAGAAGCTTTAATAAAATACCGTGTTTTAGTAGAAATAGAATACTTTATCGCACTTTGTGAAATTCCTTTACCACAACTTCAAGATGTAGACGCTTCAATTTTTGGAGATTTAAGAGCCATCTACAAAAATTTTTCAAGTGCTGATGCTTTAGCGATAAAAGACATTGAAAAAGTAACAAATCATGATGTTAAGGCTGTTGAATATTTCATTAAAGAAAAATTCGATGCTTTAAACTTATCTCAATACAAAGAGTTTATCCACTTCGGATTAACTTCTCAAGATATTAATAACACCGCTATTCCATTAAGTATTAAAGAAGCCGTAGCCAACGTTTACACTCCGGAATATACTTTGGTTTTAGACAAATTGAAAACTTTAGCAAGTGACTGGTCGGGCATTTCAATGTTAGCAAGAACGCACGGTCAGCCAGCTTCTCCCACACGTCTTGGAAAAGAAATCGAAGTTTTTGTTGTACGACTAGAAGAGCAGTTTAAATTATTAAGCGCAGTTCCTAACGCTGCTAAATTTGGGGGAGCAACAGGAAATTACAATGCACATAATGTAGCATACCCAAACATCGACTGGAAAGCTTTCGGAACTAAATTTGTCGAAGACACCTTAGGATTAAACCACTCGTTCCCAACAACTCAAATTGAGCATTACGACCATATTGCGGCTTTATTTGATACCTTAAAACGCATCAACAATATTATTATCGATTTAGACAGAGACATCTGGACGTATGTTTCTATGGATTACTTTAAGCAAAAAATTAAAGCTGGTGAAGTTGGAAGTAGCGCCATGCCACATAAAGTAAACCCTATCGATTTTGAAAACTCTGAAGGAAACTTAGGAATTGCAAACGCAGTTTTTGAACACTTAGCGGCTAAATTACCTATTTCAAGATTACAACGTGATTTAACTGACAGTACCGTATTAAGAAATGTGGGTGTACCTTTCGGACATACCTTAATCGGATTCAAATCAACTTTAAAAGGTTTAGGTAAATTATTACTTAACGAAGCTAAATTTGCTGAAGATTTAGAGAATAACTGGGCTGTAGTTGCTGAAGCTATTCAAACGATTTTACGTCGTGAAGCTTACTCTAACCCATATGAAGCTTTAAAAGGTTTAACACGTACTAACGAGAAAATAAACCAAAACTCTATTTCAAATTTTATTGATACTTTAGAGGTTTCTGATGCAATAAAAGAAGAATTAAAACGTATTACTCCTGCTAACTATACAGGAATTTAATTTATATGCTAAACGACAAACAATCACTGCTACTCTGTGGTGTTTTAATAGGAATTTATTTTGTATCCGGCGTGCTGGATATTTTAGATAACTATGCCATTAAAACCTTATTAGCCATTATTTTTTTAGTGATTGTTGCCAATTTAGTTTATGTCAATTCGAAAACACACCGTAATAACGAATCTGACGATAATGTATAAAAAAGGGTTGCCGTTTGGCAACCCTTTTTCTTTTAACATTTAACTTGATATAATCTATTTAAAAAAGTTCATCACACTTTTCACTTGCTCTTCATCTATATCGGCTCCCTTCATCAATCCGGCAAGTGTCATCATTTTTTGAGGATTCATATCGTTTCCTAAAACTCGTGCAATTCCGAAGCCAAATTCTTTAGAACTTCCAAAAATCACAACCTCATCGGCTTCATCGTCATCACCAATATATTTCATTACAAATTTATTTCCGCGATCGCTAAACTCTATTAAATCCAGGTATTTTTCGTCGCTTAAAATTGCTTTTACTTTATTTACTTCACTGGTGTAAGCATCAACATTAGTACTATCAGACTTGTAGCCTAAAAAATTTAATCGGCTTACCGAGTTATAGGCTTCCTTTTGGTCTTCGGAAAAATTAGAAGTATCTATATTCAGCATAGAAATTGGAATATCCTGAGAAATAAAACTCGCCGACTCCTGATGATCTACAAAGTAACTTTGTAAACTTGGCGTATTGCCACAACTAACCAAAGTTAGTGCGACAATACAACCTGTGATGATATAATGAACTGTTCGTTTCATGATTGATTGATTTTAGTTTTTATTTCTTTTTCTCTAAATGCTCACCTCCGGAAATATTCATTTTTTCGGTAAGTTTTGAGATTTCATTAAGGTCGATATCTCCTGTTAATGAAACCACTACAGTTTCAAAACGCCGTTTTTTACCGTTTATTTCTATATCACTGTCAATAACCTTATCCATGCCGTTTACAAAGATTAAAAGCTCTTTAACGTGATCGGCATCCTTTCCTTCTTTTACATAGAATTTCACTTCAGATCCATCATCTTTTACTTCCATTAATTCTTCAAGAGCGCTGGAACGTGACTTTACCCATTTTGTAATATCAGACGAAATCGTAGCATTATCGGTAGTAATCGTTTTAAAACTGGTAATACTTTTTACCATATCCATATAGGCTTTAGCTTCCGGATCGTCTACGTTGATACCCATTTTGGCTATCATTTGAAACATTTTAGGTTGGATAGATACGTAAGTTACATCGGAACTCTCATTGTATTTCTCAAAAATATCCTTCTGTGCCATTGCTGCTATTGGCAATAACATTAAAGCTAATACAAATACTAATAATTTGCTTTTCATAGACTGTTTATTAAATTTTATTGTTTTCATTTTGTTCGTTTTTACTGTTGATAAATGGTCAAAAGGAATGCCTTTAATATCATTTTAATTCATTAGATTATGTATAGTTAGGCATTTCATTTTGTTCGTTTTTTAATGATTGGTTTTAAAAATAATTCGGGTTGAGTTTTCCAACTCGTTTAAATAATTTAGTGTTTCATAACCTTTTTCGTATTCATTTAAATAGCCCATGGTTGAAACCCCTTTGTTAAAATGCCCAGAAATCATAGCTAAAGATTTAGCCACTTCGTTATAGGCTTCTTGCGGGTCTTGATATGTTCCTAAATCGTCATTTGATTTTGATGTCGATTTAAAATAAAACCCTACCATTAGAACAGCTACGGCAGCTACAGAAATCCATTTATAGTTATATACTTTCTTAGTTTTTAATGGAACGTGTTTCGTAAATTGTTCTTGCTGGCTTACTTTAAAGTAATTAAACATAGACTTATACATCTCTAAATGTGGCGGTACTGTTTCTTGCGCAAAATATTTTTTCAACAGTTGCTCTTCTTTTAGCGATGTTTCGCCGTTCTCGTACTTTTCAAGTAACTTTTCTATACTATTTAATACCATAATTATGTGTATTAGTCAATTTCTCTCTTATTGTTTTTCTTGCTCTTGACAAGGCCACTCGTACCGCTGTATTATTCATTTCCAGCATTTCGGCAATCTCGTCCAAATCATATTCCTCTATATCCCGCAGCTGAACAATTAATTTTTGTTGTTCGGGTAATTCTTCAATTATTTTAGACACCCAGTTAACACTATCGCTTACTTCAACCTGCTTTTGCAAAGATGTATTTCCGTCCTCATAATTACTATGAACAATTTTTAGATTTTGTGCTTGTTTCGACTTTAATTTATCGAAGCAAAAATTCTTGGTCATCGTCATTGAAAAGGCTTCTACATTCTTATACCCTTCTATTTGTTTCTTATTATTCCATAACTTCAACAAAACCTCTTGTGTAGCATCTTCAGCTTCCTCTGTAGATATCAGTAATCGTTTAGCTAAACGAAATACCTTATCTTTAAATGGCATCACAATATTTAAAAACTCTGTTTGAGTCATTTTAATTTTTGGTTTTGGTTGGTTAAAATAGCTTTATTTAGGCTATTTGATATTACGACGAACGACTTTATATTTTGTTACAAAAAATTTTAATTTACCTGATAATGTCGTTACATTTACAACATTTCACCTTTATTATGTTGTTATGAAGATAGTAAAATTGCCCGTTAACCTACTTTTCGCCCTTATTTTTGGACTTTCATTTTTATTTAGCTGTACAGAAAATGAAGAAACCATCATTCAGGAAACTGAAGAAACCGAAGACACACCTGTTTCCTTAAATAATGAAGTAAACGAATTTGTTTGGGCAGGACTAAACGAAGTGTATTTATGGCAGCAGGATGTACCTGATTTAGCTGATGACAAATTCACAACTTACGATGAATATTATACATTTTTAAATGGTTATAACACACCTGAAAGTTTATTTGATGATATGCTATATCAAATTGACGTGGTGGACAGATTCAGTTATATTGTTGATGATTATGTTGCTTTAGAAAATTCTTTTCAGGGAACATCCAACTCAAACGGATTAGATTTTCAACTAGTGCGATTATCAGGATCTGATGATGTTTTTGGATATATTCGTTATGTGGCCAACAACTCTGATGCTGCTTCAAAAGACATAAACCGTGGCGAATTCTTTTTAACTGTAGATGGTGTTCAAATTACAGTAAACAATTATATTGACTTACTGTTTGGTTCTAATAACACCTACACTTTAGGTATGGCCGATATTACTAATAATACCATCGCCTCTAATGGTAAAACAGTTGAATTAACCAAAACCGAATTTACCGAAAATCCAATCTTAATCAACAAGGTAATTGAAAGCAGCGGTATTAAAATAGGGTATTTAATGTACAATAGTTTTGTTGCCAATTTTGATAATGATTTAAACAATGCTATAGCCGATTTAAAATCTCAAAATATTAACGAATTAGTTTTAGATCTAAGGTACAACCCGGGAGGTTCTGTTAGATCTGCCATTAATTTATCAAGCATGATTACAGGTCAATTTAACGGCGGTATTTTTTCTACCGAAAAATGGAACGATAAATATCAGGCCTATTTTGAATCGAATAATCCGGAATACCTTATCAATCGTTTTACCGATAAATTAGCCGATGATACCGCGATTAATTCCTTAAATCTGAATAAAGTATATATTTTAACCACCGATGGTTCGGCTTCTGCCAGTGAATTGGTAATTAATTGCCTTCGTCCTTATATAAATGTTGTACAAATAGGTACCGCTACAACAGGAAAATATACTGCATCGGTAACCTTGTATGATTCTCCAAATTATGGTCGTGATAATGCGAACCCAAATCACACCTACGCTATGCAACCTTTGGTACTAAAATCGGCAAACAAAAATGGTGTCTCAGATTATTATCAGGGGCTAACACCAGATTACTTAATTACTTATCAAACAAGTTCAGGGGCTACTGCAGAGGGAGAAGATTTATTAAATATGGGAACATTAGGTGATGAAAATGAAGTGTTTTTAGCTAAAGCCATTTCTTTAATAACAGGATCTTCCAGTAAATTAATGAATCAAAAATCTACACCTAGTATAGACATCAAACGCATTGCAGATGCAAAAGACTTTACGCCTCTTGGAAAAGGCATGTATAAGAATTTAGAGTTCCCTGTCAAATAAATAACGTATATTTTCAGTTATTAGGAACAATAACAAAAATTAGTAACCCAAAAATATGATCCGAAATATAAAAACCCTGACACTTTTGTGTTTGGTTTCCTTTTTAAATTTTAGCTGTTTTGAAGACAACGACGACAATCAAATTGCTGCAAGTGCAATAAGTGATTTTGTTTGGCGTGGAATGAATGTTTTTTATTTATACAAAGACAACATACCTGATTTAGCAAACGACCGTTTTTCATCAAATGCTGAATACGCTGCTTATTTAAATAGTTTTTCAAGTCCGGAAAGTTTATTTGAAAACTTAATTTACGAACGTGAAACTGTCGACAAATACAGTTGGATTGTAGACGATTATATTGCATTAGAGCAACTTTTTAGTGGCGTTTCAACCAGTAATGGTATGGAATTCATATTATTTTTACAACCAAACAGTTCCACTAACCTAGTTGGTATTGTCCGTTTGGTTTTAAACGATAGCGACGCTGAAACGAAAGGAGTAAAACGTGGTGATATGTTTAATGCCATAAATGGCATTCCGCTTACAACAGCAAATTATTCAAGTTTATTATCTGCTTCTAATTATACCATAAATTTGGCAACCTACAACGACAATGGCACTTCTGAAAACACAGATGACACTATTGATTCAAATGGAGAATCCATCAGTTTAAGTAAATTAGAATACACCGAAAACCCAATTTACTATACCAATATTTATGAAGTAAACGGACAAAATGTTGGTTACCTGATGTACAATGGCTTTACCGCAAATTACGACACTCAGTTAAACAATGTATTTGCCAATTTTAAAGCAAACAATATTCAGCATCTTATTTTAGATTTAAGATATAACCCTGGCGGCTCTGTAAACTCAGCTATTTTGTTAAGCAGTATGATTACAGGACAATTTAATGGCGAAATTTTTAGCACAGAAGAATGGAATAGTGATTTTCAAACTGCTTTAGAAAATGAAGATCCTGAATTACTAATTAACCGATTTAAAAATAATGATGATGGTACAGCCTTAAATAGCCTAAATCTGGATAAGGTATACGTTATTGCTACAGATGCTTCTGCTTCAGCCAGCGAACTGGTTATAAACAGTTTAGACCCTTACATTAATGTTATCCATATTGGTGATTATACGACAGGAAAATATCAGGCGTCTACCACACTTTATGATTCAGAAAACTTTACACGCGAAGGGGCTAATCCAAATCATACTTATGCCATGCAACCTTTAATTTTTAAATCGTTAAATGTTGTTGGGAACACCGATTATGATAACGGACTTACTCCTGATATTCCAATGGAAGAGAGCTTTCTGAATTTAGGCATGATAGGTGATGTAAATGAAACCTTATTAGCCACTGCCTTAGCTGATATTTCTGGAGCTACCAGCAAAATTTCACAAATTAAAAATTCCCCTAAAACTGCTTTTAAACTTTTTAAAGACAGTAATAGCTTTGAACGCTTTGGAAACGAAATGTATGTAGAGAAACCATTACCTAATAATATTTTTAATAATACCATTTTTGAATAAACATAAAACCTACTTTAACTGGAGTTCAGGAAAAGATTCTGCCCTGGCACTTTACCATTTATTACAAGACGAACAATATACGGTCGATGAATTAATCACAACCATTAATACGCATTACAACAGAGTGTCAATGCATGGTTTACGAAAAGAACTTCTAGAGGCTCAAACCCAATCTATAGGCATTAAATCGAGTTTTATTGAACTTCCCGAAATGCCCGATATGGTAACTTATGAGATGAAAATGCTCGAAACCGTTGTCCGCCTAAAAACTGAAGGCTTTACGCATACAGCTTTTGGAGATATTTTTCTTGAAGATTTAAAAGCCTATCGTGAAGCGCAACTGGCAAAACAAAATATATCGGCGGTTTTTCCCATCTGGAAACGTGATACCAAAGAATTAATGCATGAATTTTTAGATTTGGGTTTCAAAACAATAATCGTTTGTGCCAATTCTAAATTCTTTAATGAAGATTTCGTTGGCACCGTTATCGATAAAAATTTTATTGACAACCTTCCTGAAGGTGTTGACCCTTGCGGTGAAAATGGTGAATTTCACACGTTTTGTTTCGATGGGCCTATTTTTAAAAACCCTATTGAATTTAAAATTGGAGAAAAAGTATACCGAGAATACGATAACCCGAACACCGATAATTCAGTTTGCGAAAGCGACAAATACGGCGTTTGGTACTGCGATTTAATTCCGAATTAATATGTACACAACATAAAAAAGGGCGTTCCATTTAGAACGCCCTTTTTATTTCAAAATTTAAATATATCTATAAACTGATATTCAAACCTACATTAACATTTCTACCCTTTGTGGTATAACCTATAACTTCAACATAATCTTCATTTAATAAGTTGGTTACTCCTGCAAAAAGTTTCAATCTGTTTTCTAATAATTTATGGCTGAAATATAAATCTACTAAAGAAAACGAATCTAAGTCTACATTTTGGTAAATGGAAAAATCGGTATCCATTCTACTTCCTACAAACTGATAATTTAAAGACGCATAAGTATTCACACTAAAATTATACCCCAAACCAGCATTAGCTTTATGTTTAGGTAAACGTAAACGTGTTCCATCAATTAATTCGGTAAAGGTATAATTTGCTGTAAACACAACAGCATTACAAGGTTTCACCTCTGCTTCCACCTCAACCCCCTGTACTTTAGCATCGGTCGTTGCATTTTCGTAACCTGTAGTATAAATAATTGTGTTCTCTTCATCTCTATGGAAATATAAAGCATTCAATCGAATCCCTTTTTCAGTATTGAACTCTAACCCTCCTTCAATGGTTAAATTCTCCTCTGGTTCTAAATCAGGATTTGCACCATAATAACCAAATAACTGCGATAAATTAGGAGCTATAAATGAGGTCGCATACGATCCGAAAGCTTTTACATATCCTTCAGTTAAAGGCAAACTATACGAAGGATTTACATTATAAACCAGATGCGAACCATATTCACTATGGTTATTTAAACGAGCACCGGCATTAATATTTAATCCGAAAGGCGATACATAAACAGCATTTAAATAGGGATCGGTGTTGGTATAGCTTTCTTCGTCTGCAAATAAACTTTTATATTCTGTAAAATTTAAACCAGCAATTGTAAAAAGCGTCTCGTTAAACACATACTTATTGAAAGCATCAACTACAAAACTCCCTGCTTCATTGGTGGTAGAATAATCTGAAATACTTTCTCTGTCTATTTTAGAGTATGCTGCATTCACTTGTACACTTCCGTTGACATACGTAAATTTAGGTGAAATCCCTACTCGTGTTTGTTCGCTGTGGTATTCATCGTCGGTATCTGCTAAAGTGTAAGAAGGCGCAGGAAAACCATCGATATCGGTTTTCAATTTATCATAACTTGCAAATGCCAAAATATTAAAAGCATCATTAAACTCGTACCCTAATTTAAGGTTAGTATTAAACCTGTTAAAAGTGTCTTCCTCTGGATTGTCTGATTTTGCCGCCGATAAACCATCTACAAAACGATTGCCAAAACTTGCCAAATAATTAAATTTGTTAGCCGTTCCATTCACCGAAACATTATTGGTAAAACTCGAAGGGTTATAATCTGAATCATCCTGAGATTGATTCGTTCCTATTACCGACATAAAATTTCCAGAAACCGTATTGCTTGAAGCCTTTTTTGTGGTGATGTTAATCACAGCTGTTGCAGCAGCATTACCGTACAAGGTACTGGCTGCTCCCTTTATAATCTCTATAGATTCAACGGTGTTTAAATCGAAAAGACGTAAATCGAACTCATTAGACACCAAGGAAGGGTCGTTAACAGCAATACCATCTACCAAAATTAAAACCTGTCTGGTACTACCTCCGCGCACATAGTATCCTAAATTCTGACCTTCAACACTTCGGCTTCCGTTAATTTCAATACCACTTTTCGTATTGATTAATTCTGCAATGTTTTTTCCTTGATTGTTTTCTATTTCCTGTCTTGAAATTTTAATTACCGTTTTACCTGAATGCTCACGCTTTAATTCGAAACGCGAATCGGAAATAACAATTTCATCTAATTCCTCAATTGTTGCTACTTCCTGATGTTGTTGGGCAAAACCAACCATAGATATACCAAAACACAGTACACCAAAAACACTTGTTTTTTTGTTCATTTTAATGAATAATTACTCGAGAACCGCATGGATTTACATACGTAAACTTTTATCCCGAAAGTTTAACTTATTTGTTTTGAAAATGGCAGGTCTCCTGACTTGCGTCTTCATGCTGGTCTTCCCAAAGATTACTCTTCAGTGACATTGAAGTTTTGCATGAAGCTTTGTAGCTTACAGTTGCGGGAACAGTTCTGGAATTACACCAGATTCCCTTTTAATTCGTTGGCGTGAAGCCAACAAAACCAAATTTCGCAGCAAAAGTAAACCTTTTAGTCTAATGTTTTATTCAAAAGATTAATTAATCTTACTTTTGACACAAATTTTATTCATCTTGAAAAAAACGTTTTTAATAGTCCTATTTTTTATTACGCTTATAGCTTGTAAAAAGAAAACTAAACCAGTTGAAATTTCAAACCAACCCGTTACTGAAATTCCATTAAACTACGCCAAAGGTTTTTCTATAAGCGCAACAAATCAATATAAAATTCTAACCATATCTAACCCATGGCCAAATGCTGATAAAGTTTATAAATATGCTTTGGTTGAAGATAGCATACTTCCTAAAATAGCTTTAAACCCTAATGAATTTGATGGCATCGTCACACTTCCAATAAATAAAATAGTGGTGACCAGTACCACACATTTACCGGGATTAGAACTTTTAAATGCAGAAAATACTTTGGTAGGATTTCCCGGAACCGATTTCATTTCATCTGAAAAAATAAGGGCTCTGGTAGATTCCGGAAACATTAGAGAGCTTGGAAAAAATGAAGGTATAAATACCGAAGTTTTATTAGCAACCCAACCCGAGGTTGTTGTTGGTTTTGGTATTGACGGAAAAAACAAATCTTTGGAAACCATAAAAAAATCTGGAATTCCGGTAATCTTTAATGGGGATTGGGTAGAAAGTTCTCCTTTAGCAAAGGCCGAATGGATAAAATTTTTCGGGGTATTATTTAATAAAGAACAACAGGCAGATTCCATCTTTAATCGTATAGAAACCGACTATTTAGAAGCTAAAAAACTAGCTAAAAACACACAAACAAGACCTACCATTTTAAGTGGTGCTATGCACAAAGACATTTGGTATTTACCTAATGGAACAAGTACCGAGGCTCAACTTCTTGAAGACGCACATACTAACTATCTATGGAGCGATTCTAAAGGAACAGGTAGTTTATCCTTAAATTTTGAAACCGTATTTGCTAAAGCCAAAGATGCCGATATCTGGTTAAGTCCATCAAATTATACCAGTATGGAAAGTCTTAAAAATGGAAACCCACATCATGCGACCTTTAAAGCTTTTGAAACTAAAAATATTTACTCATTCACAAATACCACTGGAGCCACCGGCGGCGTTTTGTATTTTGAGTTAGGCATGACCAGACCCGATTTAGTTTTAAAAGACCTGATTAAAATTTGTCATCCGGAACTCTTAAAAAATTATGATCTTTACTTTTTTAAACGCTTAGAATAATTGACATCCTTAAAAACATATAAGATATCATTTTTGGTACTTACCGTTTTGTTGGTAATGTGCTTTTTTACCAATATAAGTTTAGGTTCGGTTTACATTCCTTTAAAAGATGTTTTTAATAGTCTAACAGGTAGTAATACCTCGCAGGAATCATGGAATTACATTATTATTAACTACCGCTTACCTAAAGCTGTGACTGCTATTTTAGTTGGTTCAGGGTTAGGTATTTCCGGATTACTCATGCAAACCTTATTCAGAAATCCCTTAGCAGGCCCGTTTGTTTTAGGAATCAGCTCGGGAGCCAGTTTGGGGGTTGCAACCATTATTTTAGGATCGGGTTTATTCGGAAGTGTATTCGCTGCCTTTTTAATGTCGAAATGGAGTGTTGTTATTGCTGCCAGTTTAGGAAGTTTTCTTGTTCTTTTTGCAGTCTTAATCACCTCTTTAAAAGTTCGGGATACCATGGCCATTTTAATTATCGGACTTATGTTTGCCAGCATTACAGCTTCAGTAGTGAGTATGCTCTCATATTTTGGTTCTGCCGAACAGTTACAGCAATATATTTTCTGGGGATTTGGAAGTTTAGGCAATTTATCGTGGCATGAACTCTTAATATTTTCAATAATTTACAGCTTCGGATTGTTAATTAGTATCGGCTCTATAAAATCGTTAAACACTTTGTTATTAGGTGAAAATTACGCCAAAAGTTTAGGTTTAAATATTAAAAGAAGCCGTTTAGCTATCATCATTGCTACAAGTTTACTTGCCGGAACTATCACTGCTTTTGCCGGCCCTATAGCGTTTATTGGTTTAGCTATTCCGCATTTAACACGCCAGATTTTCAACACCTCAAATCATAAAATTTTATTACCTGCCGTGTTTTTGTTTGGTTCGATAATTATGCTGGTTTGCGATAGTATTTCTCAGGTTCCAAATAGTGACTTAACCCTTCCAATCAATGCCATTACGGCTTTAATTGGTGCTCCGGTAATTATCTGGTTATTGGTAAGAAAACGTAAAATGATATTTTAAATAGATAAATTTCAGTGGAAAACAACAAACAACATATCATTTTAAAAACCGAAAATTTAAGCATTGGTTATATTTCCAAAAAAGAACAAACTGTTATTGCTTCTAACATTAATATTGAATTGCATCAAGGCGAATTGGTTGGACTTGTTGGTGCCAATGGTATTGGGAAATCTACACTGCTTCGCACGCTTACCAAGGTACAAACTCCAATTAACGGACGAGTTTTTATAAACAACAAACCCATAGAAAAACAAAGCGCCATTGATTTAGCTAAAATTTTAAGTTTGGTGTTAACCGAAAAAATGATTTCTAAAAACTTATCGGTTTTCGAATTGGTGGCATTAGGAAGACAACCTTACACTAATTGGGTTGGAAACCTAACGAACGAAGATATTAGCGTTGTTAATCAAGCCTTGGAGCAAACCCACATTGAAGATATCAAGCACAAAAAATGTTTTGAATTAAGTGATGGTCAGCTGCAGAAAGTCATGATTGCAAGAGCGTTGGCTCAAGATACTAATCTGATTATTCTGGACGAACCAACAACGCATTTGGATATGTATCACAAAGCATATATTTTAAAATTGCTTAAAAAACTAGCCAAGGAAACGGGGAAAACCATTTTGTTCTCATCACACGAAATTGATCTGGCTATTCAGCTATGTGATAGTATGATTGTTATGACTAAAGGTGAAGTGGAAATCGATCAGCCCTGCAACCTGATTAAAAGTGGAGCTTTTGAAAAATTATTTCCTAAAGACCTTATTGCTTTTGATGAAAAAACCGGAAGTTTCCGCATTAAAAAGTAACAGGACTTTCTTATTATCAACAATTTAACTAAATTTATATCAAAGCTTCCTCATAATCAATCAGTTTCTACACCTACCCCTTAGGTAAATTAAAACAACCCTAAACGATTGATATTATGAAAACTAAACTAACCATTTTGTTTACAGCTGTTATACTGTATGCAACGATTTCATATAAAATAAACCGGGAAGACACTTTTGATTACACCAGTAAAATTGGTGCTAATTCTATTAGCTGTACCTCTACTGCGTTTCTTTTAGAAAATATAGACTCAACCAAACAAATCGCCCCACTTTTTGAAAATCTGGGTAATCACAATTATAAAGTAAGCACTAAAAACGAATTAGCTCAACGATTTTTCAATCAGGGTATTCGATTAACCTATGCCTTTAATCATGCTGAGGCACATCGCTCTTTTATGGAAGCATCACGGTTAGACCCGAATTGTGCCATGGCATTCTGGGGGCAAGCCTATACACTAGGACCGAATATAAACGATCCTCAACCTGATGATGAGCGAAAACTTAAATACAACGAAGCTATTGCCAATGCTGTGAAGCAAATGAAAAATGCATCGCCCAAAGAACAGGCGCTTATTGAAGCTTTAACACATCGCTATTCTACCGATTTAACCAAAGATGTTGAGGAACTGAATATGGCTTACATGAAAGCCATGGAGAACGTTGTAGCTCAATATCCTAACGATAGCGACATACAAACGCTGTATGCTGCATCAGTAATGAATACGGTTCCATGGAATTACTGGGACAAAAAAGGGAATCCTTCGCCTAATATAGACAAAGCTAAATCAGCTTTAGAAAAAGCCATGGAGCTAGATCCTGATAACCCGGGAGCTCACCACTATTACATTCATATGGTAGAACTACCTAAACCAGATAAGGCTGTACCAAGTGCAGAAAAACTGGCTTCTCTCATGCCAGCTGCTGGACATATTGTACATATGCCATCCCATATTTACATAAGAGTTGGTCGTTATAAAGATGCCGTTGAAGCCAACCAAAAAGCCATTTTAGCTGATGAAGACTATATTTCTCAATGCTTTTCGCAAGGCATGTATCCGTTAGGATATTATCCGCACAACATTCACTTTCTATGGTCGGCTTCCAGTTTATTAGGCAATAGTCAACTCGCAATTGAAGCGGCGAAAAAAACCGCTGAAAAAGTACCGGTTGGTGAAATGAAAGAACTTCACTTTTTACAAAACTTTGCATCAACGCCTCTACTCGCCTACACCCGATTTGGTAAATGGAATGATATTTTAACCTATCCAAAACCAAATGATGACATTAAACATTTAAAACTCATCTGGCATTATACAAGAGGGATTGCATTCACTCGAAAAAATAACTTAAAAGAAGCCAAAGAAGAACTTCAAGCAATTAATATTCTGATGAATGATCCGGATATGGCAACCAATTTAGCCACTGGTTTCGATAGCGGCACCATCCTTGCAAAACTAGCTTATGAAATAGTTTCAGGTGAAATCGCGGCAAACACTAAAGATTACAACACCGCTATTACCCATTTCGAAAAGGCTGTCGCAATTGAAGACGATTTAATTTACAACGAACCCTCGGCGTGGCATATTCCGCCAAGACAAAATTTAGGAGACATATTAATGAAAGCCAAACGATATGAAGACGCCGAAAAAGTCTATAAAGAAGATTTAGTCAATTTAAGACAAAACGGCTGGTCGTTAATGGGATTATATAACAGCTTGCTTGCTCAAGGCAAAACTAAAGAAGCGAAAAAAATAAAAAGCGAATTTAATAAAGCCTGGCAAGACAGCGATATAGCCATTACAACATCGGTGCTGTAAATAACTTTTAAAAATTCAACATAATATACGTTCGTAAAAAATTTATCTTTGAATAAATACATTTTTACATGAACGACAACCTCATTCTTATTCTTGTCATTGTTATTTCGGCGGGTATCGGTGCCTATATTGGTATGCTTATCAACAAATTAAAAGGCAAAAGCGAACTGAGCGCCTTAACGGAACGCAATGCTATTTTGCAGCAGCAATTTAGTGACATGAAGCAAGCTTCAGTATCTGAACTGAATAAACAAACCGAAATGTTCAACAAACAGATTATTGAATTCAAAGAAACGATTTCTAAGGTTGAACATGAGCGTGAAGACATTCGTCGTGAAAAAGAGTTTTTAAATTCTGAATTGGCTATAAAAAACACAGAATTTGAAAATCTGAAACTTAAAAACGAGGAACAAAAAAGTGAAGTAGAAAAGCTTCAGGAAAAATTCACCAAAGAGTTTGAAAATTTAGCTAACAAGATTTTAGACGAAAAATCGGAGAAATTCACCCTTCAAAATAAAGAAAACCTAAAACATATTTTAAATCCGTTACAGGAAAAAATACAAGGCTTCGAGAAGAAAGTTGAAGATTCTCAAAAGGAAAGCATTAGTATGCATTCGGCCTTAAAGGAGCAATTATTGGGGCTTAAAGACCTTAATCAGCAAATGACCAAAGAAGCCACAAACCTGACACGCGCCTTAAAAGGTGACAGTAAAATGCAGGGAAACTGGGGCGAATTGGTATTGGAGCGTGTATTAGAAAAATCGGGATTAGAAAAAGATCGTGAATATTTTGTTCAGCAAAATTTCACTTTAGATACCGGTGCTCGCGTATTACCCGATGTGGTTTTACATCTGCCGGATAATAAGAAAATGATTATTGACAGTAAAGTTTCATTAGTTGATTACGAACGCTATGTAAATGCTGAAGATGAAGACAAATCTAATTTTTTAAAAGCGCATGTCAACTCCATTAAAAAGCATGTCGATCAACTTTCAGAAAAAAACTATCAGGATTTATACGATATCGAATCGCCTGATTTCGTATTGATGTTCATCCCGATAGAACCTGCTTTTGCCGTAGTAGTTAACGAAGATAACAGCATATACAATAGAGCTTTTGAAAAGAATATTGTTATTGTAACCCCTTCTACCCTTTTGGCGACCCTTAGAACCATCGATACGATGTGGAACAACGAAAAGCAGCAACAAAATGCTATTGAAATTGCTACACAAGCCGGTCGTCTTTACGATTCTTTTGTCAACCTTACCGACGAATTAATTAAAGTCGGAAACCAGATAGGAACCGTTCAAAAATCGTACGAGAGTGCCATGGTAAAACTAACTGGAAAAGGCAATCTGGTTAAACGTGTTGAGAACCTTAAAAAGCTAGGAGCAAAAGCCACAAAACAGCAAAACGAAAAACTATTAAAACGTGCTGAAGAGGAATAATTAAATCTTTTAGCTTCAATAAATTATAAGGAACACCTGTATTACACAGGTGTTTTTTATTTACGGTATTTTCAAGACCTAAGTATTTTTACTGAGAAAATAATTTTAAAAAACTTAATTATTTTAAAACTCACGAAAAATAAATTTAAGCTTAGAATAACTCAAAGAGATATAATTATATTAGATAAATATTAGAATTTCAATCTCCTAAAAATTAATTATTAAGTCATTACTCATGTTTAAAACCATAGAAGAATCTCAAATAACCTTAACCCAATTAATGCTGCCATCGCATTCTAATTTTAGTGGAAAAATACACGGTGGTTTTATTTTGAGTTTAATGGACCAGATTGCGTTTGCCTGCGCCTCAAAACACTCCAGAAATTACTGTGTAACGGCCTCTGTTAATAAGGTTGATTTTTTAAATCCTATTGAAGTTGGTGAACTGGTAACCCTAAAAGCATCTGTAAACTTTACCGGTAGAACCTCTATGGTTATAGGTGTTCGCGTAGAAAGTGAAAATATTCAAACCGGAGAGAAAAAGCATTGTAACTCATCATACTTTACTATGGTTGCCAAAGACGAAAATGGTAAAAATGTACCCGTTCCCGGAATTATTTTAAAAACGAAAGACAGTGTACGCCGTTTTGCAAGAAGTATCGAACGCCAGGAACAATCGAAACACCGAAGTTCTAAATTTAAACCTTCTGGATTTGTTATTGAAGATTACATCGATATTGTTAAGCAACAAAATGCTCAGGTCGAGTTGTAAAATTTTAAAATCATCAATATTTTTTATTTTTTTTTTGAAAGGCGGGGTAGGAATTTCAACAAGTATCTTGTTATATATGCATATAACAATTAACATAATTCCTAAATCAAAAAAAATGAATTTAAAGACATTAAAAACCTACTTATTTATTGGAATTTCTATTATCTCATTAAGCTTTTTTCAAAGTTGTAATGATGATAAAAATGACAGTCCTTCAAGAGTTCAATTAAAATTAGTTGATGAAATAGGCGATTACGAAGAAGTCAACGTTATAATTACAGATATTCAATATAATGCCACCGATAGCGAAGCAGGCTGGCAAAGTTTTGACCCTGCAGAAGCATATCCTATTGAAGTTGATTTAACAGAACTTATCGCGGGCAATAGCCTTTTATTGACGGATCAATTAATTCCGGCAGGAATGATGAAACAAATCAGACTTGTTTTAGGTGATGGTAACACCCTTAAATTAGAAGGTGACGACACATTAATCCCTTTAGATACACCAAGCGCAATGCAATCTGGTTTAAAATTAAATTTAAACACTGTATTAGAAGGTGGTTTCACTTACACTTTTATTCTTGATTGGGTGGTAAGTGAATCTATTGTTGAATCAGGAAGTACTGGCAAGTACAATTTAAAACCTGTAATTAAAGTCAATGCTGAAGTTAATTCTGGGTCTGTAAGTGGTACTGTAGTTGAAACCATTGAAGAGACTGAAACGGCTATGGAAGGCGTTACCGTAGAAATTTACAATGCTGAAGCTGTTAAAATTACCGACACCATGACCGATATGGATGGAAACTTCCTATTCCAGGGTCTTGAGGCAGGAACATACATATTAAAAATAACCAGAGAAGGTTACAACGAGTATAGTGCAGAAACCACTGTTTCGGTTGGTGAAGTAACTGAAGCAGGAACCATTGTACTAACCGCAGTTACCCCTTAAATTTCCTCATAAACTTCGGAAATAATTTTATTTAGGCTTTTAAGGAATACACATAAAAAGTGCTTTCTTGAAAGCCTAAATCAATATAATTAGCAATCTTAAAAACGAATACGAAACGTTGCAGGTATTTTTTCTGCTTTTAAATGTCGTTTTTTTTTGCTAAATTTAAAAAAAAATGCAAAAAAGGTATTACATATATATACTTGCCGTTTTCCTTATTGCACTTTATTTTGGTTATAGTTATATATACCAAGATCACAGAAATATTGAAACAGAATCAGCCGATTTTGTAATTGAAGCTTCTGCGCTTAATGAGGCCTTCATACTATCCCCTGCTCAATCAGAACTTAAATATATAAACAAAACCATTGAGGTTTCGGGTATTATAACCGACTTAAACCAAACAGACATGACATTAAACAACAGTGTATTTTGTCAGTTTAGTAATAGTATTCAACCTCCCCAAAAAACAAATACAATTGTCAAAGTTAAAGGACGTTGTATTGGATTCGACGATTTATTAGAACAGGTAAAACTGGATCAGTGTAGTGTTATTAATAATTAATTAAACAACTACCACATGAAAACAATTCTACTCCTTTTTGTATTAACTGCTTGTGGAATACATGCACAAAGCATTCACGACCTTAACTGGCATACTTCTGTTGGTACCAGCTTGAATTTAACTATAAAAGTTGGAGAAACCGTAAGATGGACTTGGACAGATAACTTACGTCATTCCGTTGTAAGTCAACCAGGAAGCTCAGAATCTTTTGATAGCGAAGAATTTACAGAAATAAATCACGTTTTCGAGTATACCTTTACCGTCGTAGGTACTAATCCTTATATATGTGGAGTTCATACTCAAACTATGGGAGGTACTATAACCGTTGAAGAAGCTTTAAGTGACAAAGAGTTTTCCATAAAAAGCATCACCTTATCGCCAAACCCTGCAAAAGAATTATTGACTTTAAACATACCAAATGGATTAGATTTAAAAACGGTTTCTATTTTCAATATTCTTGGTAAAGAAATCAATAGCACACCCTATTTGGGTAATAAAATCAATATTTCTAATTTAACCTCAGGCATGTATCTATTAAAACTTAGTACATCCAATTCAAGCATAACCAAGCGCTTTTTTAAGCGTTAAACTTTTAAACATAATTAACTAAACTACTTTATACATGAAACACCTGCTTATTTTTCTTTTTTGTATTCCTATACTGGTTTACGCTCAGGATGATTTATTAGATGAAATAGACACTGATGCATCATCTCAATACGCCTCGGCCGCTTTTAAAGGACTTAAAATTGTAAACTTTGAATCTACAAAGCTAGTCGCCAAAGGCGAATTTACTTTTGTGGTAGCACACCGGTTTGGAAGCTTAGAAAATGGTATCGATACCTTTTTCGGACTAGATGATGCCGTAACCCGATTAAATTTCATTTTCGGTATTACCGACGATTTAAATGTGAGCGTCTCCAGAAGTTCGTTTCAAAAAATTTATGAAGCTGCTGCAAAATACACTTTAATTAAACAGGAAAACAATGGTTTTCCACTTACAATAGTAGGATACAATTCCATATTAATAAATACAGGACTGGAGAAAGACAACCTTCCGCTTTTAGAATTTAAACATCGACTGGGATACACTGCACAAGTATTGGTATCCAGAAAAGTTAATTCTAATTTATCACTTGAACTGGCTCCTACGTTTTTTCATGATAATTACGTAACTATTGACGAACAGGATAATTCTCAATTTGCTTTAGGTTTTGGTGGTCGTTATAAACTAGGTAAACGCTGGTCTTTAAACGCCGATTATGGATGGCATTTAAACCGTGCCGACAATTCTCCGTTTAAAAATCCGTTATCTATTGGTATAGATTTAGAAACCGGAGGTCATGTTTTTCAAATGCACTTCACCAATGCTCAAGGTATGAACACCAACACCTTTTTAGGACAGGGTACCGGAGATTGGAGCGATGGCAACATTTATTTCGGATTTAACCTAAGTCGTGTATTTTAACTTGTTATAATATGAAACAATCTACCTTAATATTATCTCTTTTTTTCATTTGCTTATTTAACTGCGCCAATGATAGCGAAGACGATTTAATTGAAATAACACCACTCCCAAATGTGGTTACCTATAGCAAGGATATAAAAACTATTATTGATAATAATTGTACTTCTTGTCATGGCAATACACCTAACAGCGGCGCCAGTGTCTCATTAATTACCTATGCTAACGTAAAATCTGCAGTACAGAACAATAATTTAATTAGCAAGATTAATGGTAATGGTCCAGGGGCACAAATGCCATTTGGTGCTCCTAAATTACCACAGAACCTTATCGATCTCTTTGAAAAATGGGAAACTGATGGATTACTAGAAAACTAAATAACTTTAAACTCTCTACTATGAATTTTAAATCTCTTTTTTACGGTTTAGCGATAGCGCTTTTTATTTTTAACTGTTCGAGTAGCAGTGATGATGACATGACGGCTCAACCAGACCCCGACCCAGGTCCAACACCTACTGAAAAAGTGACCTACAATGCCGATATTAAAAGTATAATTAGTAGTAATTGTACGTCTTGTCATGGAAGCACACCTACAAACAGTGCTCCAATGTCGTTAACAACATACGCTCAAGTTTCAAGCTATATAAATAGTATTTTAGACAGAATTAACCGAACAGGAGCTGGTAAAATGCCGGTTAATGGCACTTTATCTACAACCCAAAAAAACCTGATCCAAAAATGGAAAGATGATGGTTTACTGGAAAATTAATCTGGGATTTGACAGAATGTTTTAAATAAAACCTTAAAATTTCACAATGAAATATCTACTCTATTGCATAGCATTTATCAGCTTAAATGTCTTTGCTCAGGATAAATATTTAACCAAAACAGGCACGGTTGCCTTCGAGGCTTCTGTTCCTTCATTTGAAGAGGTTAAAGCCACAAACCATTCGGTAACTGCTATTCTAAATGCTGAAAATGGTGAATTTGCAGCGCTAGTTCTTGTAAAAGGTTTCCGGTTTAAAAATGCCTTAATGGAAGAACACTTTAATGAAAACTATGCTGAATCAGACACCTACCCTAAAGCAACCTTTAAGGGTCGTATTGATGCCTTTAATTTTCCAGATATAAAACAAAATACAGCGCTAACCATTAGTGGAGAACTCAGCTTTCATGGCAAAAGCAAAACCTTAAACAAGGTTCCTATTGTTATTTCAAAAGTGAATGACATTCTTGAAATTTCTGGCGCTTTTAAGGCTTATGCTTCCGATTTTGATATTGAAATTCCGAAAATAGTTAGTAACAAAATAGCTGAAACGATAGATGTAGTTTTCAATTTTAAACTTACAAAAAAGTAATTCGGATTTTATTATCTTTAGCCTATATCAAATCATTACCATGAAAAAATTTCTTTATAAATTGATTGCAGCCATTGTTATTATAACGATTGGATATTTTTGCTTTGTTTACTATGTTCCCTATAGCGAGGGTGTTCGCTCAGGAGATTTAATTAAATTTAGTAACAAAGGTATGTTTACAAAAACCTGGGAAGGCGAATTAAGCCAGGGAGTTTCAGAAGAGCAACGCTTTGCTTTTTCGGTGGAAAAAGGCAACAAAAAAATTATCGAAGACCTACAAAAATATCAAGGTCGTTTTGTTAGACTCACCTATTTTGAACGTTACCGAACTTTCTTTTGGTTGGGGGACACCAAATATTTTATAACAAAAGTTGAAGAAGATAAGGAACGACAAACCTTATATAAGAAATAAAAAAAGCCGCTTTAAAAGCGGCTTTTTCATGTATTTAATTCAAGATTATTTACTCAAATACATTTTACGTCTTGAGTATAAATCGTAAAACTCATCGTCTTTTAAGCTCTCAATAAATAAGATACTTTCTCCTGTACTCTTCATCTCTGGCCCTAATTGTTTATTTACTTTCGGGAATTTATTAAAAGAGAATACCGGTTGCTTAATCGCGTACCCTTCTAATTGAGGATTAAAGTTAAAATCTTTAACTTTCTTATCTCCTAACATGACTTTAGTAGCGTAGTTTACGTAAGGCTCACCGTAAGCTTTAGCGATAAATGGTACCGTTCTAGATGCTCTTGGGTTTGCTTCAATAATGTAAACCACATCGTCTTTTATTGCAAACTGAATGTTAATTAATCCAACAGTATTTAAAGCTAATGCAATTTTCTTCGTGTGATCTTTAATTTGCTGCATTACCAAGTCTCCTAAGTTGAACGGAGGTAATGTTGCATTACTATCACCTGAGTGAATTCCACAAGGCTCGATGTGCTCCATGATACCGATGATGTAAACATCTTCTCCATCACAAATTGCGTCAGCTTCAGCTTCAATCGCACCATCTAAATAATGGTCAAGTAACAATTTGTTGTTAGGGATTGTTCTTAATAAATCTACTACGTGCTTTTCAAGCTCTTCTTTGTTGATTACAATTTTCATTCCTTGTCCTCCTAATACATAAGATGGTCTTACAAGGATTGGGAAATCTAATTTATCAGCAACTTTTAAAGCTTCTTCAGCAGACTCAGCAGTATCGAATTCTGGGTAAGGAATGTTATTCTCTTTTAATAAGGTTGAGAAACTTCCTCTGTCTTCAGCTAAATCTAAAGCTTCGTAGCTTGTTCCAATAATTTTAATACCGTAACGGTCTAATTTTTCAGCAAGTTTTAAAGCGGTCTGACCACCTAACTGAACAATAACACCTTCTGGCTTTTCATGTTTGATGATGTCGTAAATGTGCTCCCAGAATACCGGCTCGAAGTATAATTTATCTGCTGTATCGAAATCGGTTGAAACCGTTTCTGGATTACAGTTAATCATGATGGTTTCGTAACCAGCTTCAGCAGCAGCTAACACCCCGTGCACACAACAGTAATCGAACTCGATACCTTGCCCGATACGGTTTGGTCCAGAACCTAATACAATGATTTTCTTTTTATCAGAAACCACACTTTCGTTATCTGCATAACGTTTTCCGTCTGCAGTTTCCATATCACTCTCGAATGTTGAGTAATAGTAAGGCGTTTGCGCTTTAAACTCGGCAGCACAAGTATCTACTAATTTGTAAACACGGTTAATACCTAATTCTTCACGTTTATTATAAACTTCACTTTCTAAACAACCTAACATGTGAGCAATCTGTCTGTCACCGTAACCTTTTTGTTTAGCTTCAAGTAAAAGTTCTTTATCTAATGTATCAATTGTATACGTAGAAATTTCCTTTTGTAATAAGAATAACTCTTCGTATTGTTTTAAGAACCACATATCAATCTTAGTGATTTCGTGGATTCTGCTTAACGGAATACCCATAGCGATGGCATCGTAAATGGTGAATACACGATCCCAAGACGCATAGGTTAATTTCTCGATAATTTGATCGTAGTTTTTGTTCTCTTTACCATCGGCACCTAAACCATTACGCTTAATCTCTAAAGATTGTGTTGCTTTATGAAGTGCTTCCTGGAAAGAACGACCAATACCCATAACCTCACCTACAGACTTCATTTGAAGACCTAAAGTTCTGTCTGACCCTTCGAACTTATCGAAGTTCCAACGTGGTATTTTAACGATTACGTAATCTAAAGTAGGCTCGAATAAAGCCGAAGTAGATTTTGTAATTTGGTTTTGCAATTCATCTAAGTGGTAACCGATAGCTAATTTCGCAGCGATTTTAGCAATTGGATATCCAGTTGCTTTACTTGCTAAAGCCGAAGAACGAGATACACGAGGGTTAATCTCGATAGCGATAATATCTTCCTGATCGTCTGGCGATACTGCGAACTGTACGTTACATCCACCGGCAAAGTCACCAATACTACGCATCATTAAGATAGCCATATCACGCATTTTCTGGAATGTACTATCACTTAAAGTCATTGCCGGAGCAACGGTGATAGAATCTCCAGTGTGGATTCCCATTGGGTCCATATTTTCAATAGAACAGATAATAACTACGTTATCGTTAGCATCTCTTAAAAGCTCTAACTCGTACTCTTTCCATCCCATCATTGCTTTATCAATCATTACCTCATGGATAGGAGAAATTTCTAATCCGCGAGTTAATAATTCATCATAATCAGCCTCATCATATACGATAGCCGCTCCTGCTCCACCTAAAGTGAACGACGAACGGATACATAATGGGAAACCAAATTCCTGTGCAATTTTCTTTCCTTCTAAAAATGAGGTTGCAGTTGCCTGAGGAGCCATTTTTACTCCAATCTTCTCCATTAATTCACGGAACTGCTCTCTGTCTTCGGTAATATTAATAGCATCGATATCAACACCAATAATGTCTACTCCAAAATCTTTCCAGATTCCTTTTTCATCTGCTTCAATACATAAATTTAACGCTGTTTGTCCTCCCATTGTTGGTAAAACAGCATCAATTTGCGGATGTTCTTTTAAGATTTTAATAATAGACTTGGTTGTTAACGGTAGCAAGTAAACATGATCTGCCATAGAAGGATCTGTCATGATTGTTGCTGGGTTAGAATTGATTAATATTGTTTCAATTCCATCTTCTCTAAGAGATCTTAAAGCTTGAGTTCCAGAATAATCAAATTCACATGCCTGTCCTATAACGATAGGACCCGAGCCAATTATTAATATCGATTTAAGTTTTGAATTTTTAGGCATTTTTCCTGTTTATGTATTCTAATTATGTATGTTACTGTAGTAAGTGATAAGTATGCATAAAAAAAGGCGTTACACTAAAGCAACACCTTTATATTATAACAATATAATATCATTATTTTTTATGTCTAGATTCAGTCGATACAGACAATTTTTTTCTTCCCTTAGCTCTTCTGCGAGCAAGTACTTTTCTTCCATTAGCAGAAGCCATTCTTTCTCTAAAGCCATGTTTGTTTCTTCTCTTTCTTTTCGATGGCTGAAATGTTCTTTTACTCATTATCTTGTATCTTTAAAAATCTGAATTGTACTTAATTATTATTTCTTTGGGTTCCTCCAAAACTGAGCGCAAATATACAAAGACTTTTCACATTGACAAACGTTATTTAAAAAAATATTTTGAAATAATTTTTTGATACGTTTTCGAGCCCTTCATAAGCCTATTTATTTAGGATAATCGCCCGCTTTTTGTTAATTATCTTTTATTCTATTTTGATAAAATTTTAGTTTATTTGCAAATCGAATAAAGGTAACCAGGTTTTAAAAAGCCTATTAAACACTACAAACCTAATAAAAATGTACAATAAAATTATAAAACTTATCATAGCGATCGCCATTTTCGGGTATGCTATTTATCAATTTGTTGAGAATAATATTGGTAATGGTATTATGCTTATACTACTATCTTTAATATTTGTATTCTTATATTTTAAAAACGAATTTATTTTACTGGCATTTTTAAGATTACGTAAACAGGATTTTGATGGTGCTAAAAAATGGTTAGATAAAATTAAAAACCCTGAAAGTGCTTTAGTAAAAAAACAACAGGGCTACTACAACTACCTACACGGTTTAATGGTATCGCAGTCTAATGTTAATGAAGCTGAAAAATTCTTTAAGAAAGCGGTAACTTTAGGATTATCTATGGATCATGACTTAGCTATGGCTAAATTAAATTTAGCTGGAATTGCTTTTTCTAAACGCAGAAAGCAGGAAGCTCAGAAATTATTGAGCGAAGCTTCTAAATTAGATAAACAAGGCATGCTTGCCGATCAAATTAAAATGATGAAAGATAATATGAAGCGCGCACAAGGACCAAGTCAACATTACGGTGCTGGCGGATCGATTAGAGCACAAAAAAGAAGAGGATAATTTCCTTCTAAATAGGATATAAAAAAAGCACATCTAAATGATGTGCTTTTTTTTTATCTATACATTATTAATCTTAATTGTAATACCCTTCTTTTGGAATATCAATCTCATACATTTTTCGAGACTTGTTATTCAGGTGTGGTTCTCTTAACCAAGGGTTGTGCAATTTCAATATCTTGTAATTAATACCAAAACCTTCAGCAAACTTAGTAAAGTCGGTTACCGCTGAATCCACTTTCACTTTATAGGTAGGCACTTCCTGATATAAATCTTTTTCTCTAAAGTTGAATCCGTATTTCGCAGGATGAGATAAAATTTCTTTCAACGCAACGATTCTAAACAAATAACGCCCTGTTTCTTCCCCTAAAAGTAAATCGTAATAATCTGTTACATTTTGCTCTCTTAAACGTCTTGCCACACCAGCATTACCTGCATTGTAAGCCGCTGCTGCCAATGTCCAGCTTCCTAAATTGTTTTTTGCATCCAATAAATACTTACAAGCAACTTCAGTAGATTTTTCAAGATTATAACGCTCATCAACATTATCATTTACTTCTAATCCATTTTCTTTTGCTGTTGCTGGCATAATTTGCCAAACACCTCTTGCTCCTGCAGGAGACACGACATTGGTTAAGCCACTTTCTATTACGGCCAAATATTTAAAATCATCGGGGATACCATTCTTCTTCAAAATAGGCTCGATTACCGGAAAATATTTATTGGCACGCTTAAACATTAACAACCCGTTAGATTGCCAATACGTGTTAACCAACAACTCTCTATCCATACGCTCTAAAATATCAGGATTTTTTAATGGCAAAGGTTCTCCCGAAAACTCCAAATCATCTGGTACCTGAATGGCATAAACGTTATAATCGTTTATCAATTTCTTCTCAAAATTTTCATCTGTTGGCGCGTCTTGCAGAGCATAAATAAATAACGCACATAAACTTAATAATCCCACAAACGCCAAGGCTTTCTCTATAATCTTCATCGCTAAAAAGTTTTTCTCTAAAGGTAATAAAATTGATTATGCTTCTAAAATAATCTGTGGCAAATTTTCATTGAACCATTTATATTTATTGATAATCATAATATGGGTTCCTCCCTTTATAATTATACAATTTTTAATATTCTTAATTGGAAATACAGAATCGTTATCACCATGAATATGAACCAAACCCTCAGGAACAATTGTTTGACTCCAACATACCATCTGTTCTATAGCCCAGCTTAAATATCTGCTATCGTTTACCGACAGGTATTTTTTATATAAATCCAAGCGCTTGGTAACATTATTGCCAAAAGCATATTTAGCAACAACGTCAATTTTACTTGCTAATTGTGTAGGCACTAATTTATAAGCCATAGTAGCCTTTGCTATAAGCATTTGCCTTGGTAGTTCATTCTGTTGTTTAACACTCGATACAATAATTAGTTTTCTAACCGAAATATGCTTACTCATCTCCTGCACCAATACACCACCAAAAGACACGCCAACCAAAACAACATTGTCAAATTCTATATGTTCACATATACGTAAGGCATAATCGTTAATCGACTCCTCTCTTTCTGGCATTATCCACTCTAAAAAGTGAAGTTTAAATTGCGGCTCCGGAAATTTGATATACTCAAAAATTTTAGGGCTTGCCGCCATACCCGGCATAAAATATACATGTATAGTTTCTGTTGCCATAGTTAAATATACTTTATCTATTTTAAAATCCTCAAACGTACAAACACTAAACATTTATACAGCAAGGCATTAAGGCGCCATTTACTTTCCTTTAAGGATTATTTTTCGTAACTTGCAAAACAAAGTTATACAAATAGCACCCACTTTTTTAACGATTCCTAAGAAATAAAAACAATCATGATTGATGCCGCAGAATTAGTAGACAATGATTTTTTACGTCAGTTTGAACTGAAAATTGATAGCCACTTAGCTAAGATTGAGTACTCACTTCAAGAACGAAAAATTTTTTTAACCAAGCTTATCATTCCTGAACAGATTAAAGATGATGAATTCAGGAAAGAATTTTTAGAAGCTGTGTTTAAATCAATTGAAGAACGCAATTTAAGCGTTGTTCCTACAAGTCCTGAAATAGCTAAGTTTGTGAGAAGCAACCGAAAATACAAGCGCATGCTGCCGGTTGGTGTTAGAATTTAATTTTTAAAATTTAAAACATAAAAAAATCCAAAACCTTAAGGTTTTGGATTTTTCTTTATATCTAATTTGATTCTTAAAGTCTTGTATAAACCAACGTAATATCTTTTGTTTCTAAAATATCTGTTTTAGCAATATTGTGAATCTTCTGAGCATTTTTATAAATCATTGTTAATGTATTACCACTAACAACCGCTTCTCGTTCATTAATAAAAACACTTGAGCCCTTATGCTCATATGACGCAGCGAAACCTATAGAACCTTCATTATCACACTGCACCTGATATACATATACACCTAAAGTTTCGTTCAGGCTAATCATAACACTCGGGTTAAAAGTTAAATTTGACACCACAGTACCATCAACAGAGAATGTTAATATTTCCAAACTCTCACAAGAAACCTCTTCTATAAGATTAGTACTTAAAACAGAATCTCCATTTAAATCGACAGGAATACCAACTGTCCAGGAGGTTAACTTCCAAGTTCCTTCAACAGCATTATCGTTAACATCTACAGACTCTGTGTTACAGCTTGTAAATAATGCAAGAAATATAAATAGTATTGGAATCAATGATTTCATATAATTTGGGACATTACATGCGCTAAAATATATGGTAAACGCCCAAACTACAGAAAAAAACAGTTGAGTTGCCTGTTTTTTCAGATTAACTAAACATTAAACTGCCAATTCGTTGGTAAATTCAAACCTTACCAAGCCATCTGTATCAATTTTGGTTAACTTCACTTCGTGTAGAGTATTGACCAATTCCGGATTCCAAGGCGCTTTTACTTTTACGTAATTTTCTGTAAATCCGTGAATATAGCCCTCTTTATTTTCTCCTTCAAAAAGCACAGTTCTCGTGGTTTCTATCTGACTTTCATAAAATGCACGACGCTTTTTAACCGATAAACCTCGTAACATTTTACTACGCTTAGAACGTACATTATTAGCTACCACGCCATCCATTTCGGCTGCCTCCGTATTATCACGCTCTGAATACGTAAACACATGCAGATATGAAATATCCAGTTCATTTAAAAAGTTATAGGTTTCTAAGAAATGTTCATCTGTTTCCCCTGGAAAACCAACAATAACATCTACCCCAATACAGGCATGCGGCATCACTTCTTTAATTTTTGAAACACGATCTACATATAACTCACGCATGTAACGGCGCTTCATTTTCTTTAGTATATCGTTACTTCCGCTTTGTAATGGCACGTGAAAATGCGGCACAAAAGCTCTGGATTTTGAAACCAAATCAATTGTTTCGTTTTTCAATAGGTTAGGTTCTATAGATGAAATTCGTAAACGCTCAATACCATCTACTTTATCCAGTTCGGTAACCAGATCTAAAAAGGTATGCTCGTGTTTTTTATTACCAAATTCTCCTTTTCCGTAATCACCAATATTTACACCGGTTAAAACGATTTCTTTAATATTTTGAGCTGAAATTTCTCTGGCATTTTTAAGCACATTTTCCATAGTATCACTTCTGGAAATACCACGTGCTAAAGGAATTGTACAGTAAGTACATTTATAATCACAACCATCCTGAACTTTTAAAAAGGCACGTGTTCTGTCTCCAATAGAATAACTACCTACATAAAAATCGGCTTCTTCAATCTCACAGGAATGCACTTCCCCTAAATCGTTCTTGGTTAAATCGTTAAGATAATCGGTAATTTTGAATTTTTCTGTAGCTCCTAAAACCAAATCTACCCCATCTACATCGGCTAATTCCTGAGGTTTCAATTGGGCATAACATCCTACGGCAGCAACAAAAGCATCTGGGTTTATCTTCTGAGCCTGCTTCACGATACTTTTAAAACGCTTATCGGCATTTTCAGTTACCGAACACGTATTTATCACATATATATCTGCATTTTCAGAAAAATCCACACGATCGAACCCTTCTTCAGAAAAACTTCTTGCAATTGTTGAAGTTTCAGAAAAATTAAGTTTACAGCCTAACGTATAAAATGCTACCTTCTTTCTTGAATCCATAACCTTTTTAAAAACGTGCAAAGATAAGAAAAAAAGAGCGTTTCTAATCGAAACGCTCCGAATTTCAGGACATAACATAAATTATAAGCCCACAGTGAGAGACTTGAAAATAGGATTTGCCAATAATAGCAAATTTGCTTAACCATTAATTAGGACACACATTTTCTTAAAAAGTCACTAAAATCATCAATGAAACCTTAAAAATAATTTAGATATAGAACACAAAACTGCTATTTTTGAAACACCTTAATACTACCAATGTGATAAAAAAACAAACTCGTATTTTCGTTTTATTAAATTGTTTTACAGCAATTCTTTTATGCTTTTCATGTGATTCTAAACAAAAAAACAATCGAGATCATTTAGTTTTTAAATATAACGAACACAAAAACATTGGTTCTTTAGACCCTGCCTTTTCAAAAGACATAGCCGATATCTGGGCTACTAATCAACTTTTTAACGGGTTAGTTCAAATGGATGACGACATGCAGGTATTACCTTGTATTGCAAAAAGCTGGACCATTTCTGAAGATGCCTTAACTTACAATTTCTCACTTCGTAGCGACGTTAGGTTTCATAAACACGAACGCTTCGGAAAAGATTCCACAAGAACTGTTACTGCAGCAGATTTTGAATATAGCCTGAACAGATTACTGGACAAACAAGTTGCTTCTCCGGGAAGCTGGGTTTTAAATAAAGTCAACAACTTTAAAGCTGTTAACGACACCATTTTTCAAATAACCCTAAAACAACCATTTCCTGCCTTTCTTGGTCTACTAACCATGAAATACTGTAGTGTGGTGCCTAAAGAAATTGTAGAATTTTATGGTAGCGATTTCAGATCTAACCCTATTGGCACCGGACCTTTTAAATTAAAACGCTGGGAGGAAAACATAAAACTGGTATTCAGAAAGAACGAAAACTATTTTGAAAAAGATACAAACGGAAATAAACTACCGTATCTTGAGGCTATAGCCATTACATTTTTACCGGACAAACAAAGTGAATTTTTACAATTTGCTCAAGGAAACATTGATTTTGTTTCGGGATTGGATGCTTCGTACAAAGATGAAATACTGACTGCCGACGGGAAGTTACGAGATTTGTATAAATCTGAGGTTAATATGATTCGTGGCCCCTATTTAAACACTGAATATTTAGCGTTCTATATGGATGCTGAAGTTCCTGAAATACAGTCTGAATACATCAGAAAAGCGGTAAATTATGGTTTTGACAGAAATAAAATGATGATTTACCTGCGTAATGGCATTGGTATTCCGGCAAACGGTGGATTTATCCCAAAAGGCTTACCTGGCTACAACGATAATATCGGATTTACTTACCAACCCGAAAAAGCCAAAGATCTTGTTACTAAATTTAAAGCTGAAACCGGTATAGAAAACCCTGAAATTACCATCACAACAACCAGCAACTATTTAAGTTTTTGTGAATATATTCAGCGGGAAATTCAAAAAACAGGATTACAGGTTCATGTTGATGTTATTCCTGCGGCTACTCTAAAAGACGCTAAAGCAAACGGGAAATTAGATATGTTTAGAGCCAGTTGGGTGGCCGATTATCCTGATGCCGAAAATTACTTATCGCTTTATTACAGTAAAAACTTTGCTCCCAACGGACCAAACTATACGCACTTTAAAAGTGAATCATTCGATACTTTATACGAACAGGCTTTTAAAGAAACAAATACCGAAAACCGAAAACAGCTGTACACTAAAATGGATAGCTTGGTCATGCAACAAGCCCCGGTAGTTGTTATGTTTTATGACGAAGTTGTTAGATTTACCAGAAAAAATGTAATGGATTTAGGTATTAACCCAATCAATTTATTAAACTTAAAACAGACAAAAAAAGTAAAGCACGATTAATTATCAATGCTTTTGCCTATATCCTGAATTTCATCCTTTATAATTACAACATTATTTTTCCAACGAGATTCTAAGAATTTATAAAATCCATAAAGCGTTAGCAAACCAACAGGTATCCCTAAATAGCTTATAGACGAATTATTATCCCAATCAATATACCAGTTGAATACAAATTCATCAAAAATAACTAATCCGATTACAAAAAGTACCATTGAAGCGTAATACACCACAATACTCAAAATAGCAAACAACCATTGATTCTGATTGTACCGACCAGCTAATTCATAAAACTTTTTGCCGATAAAATAAATAAAAAAGATACCTAACATAAGTAACAGATAGAATTAAATAAAAAAGAGAAACACCTTATTTTTAAAGGTGTTTCTCTCAAATATAGAAAATGATTTTTAATTCTCCTGAAAAATCTATTGACGTCTGTACTTCGCTGTTTCCTCAAAAATGTGTTCAAAAATAGCCTTATCCTGCTCTGTTAAAGACAAATTACGTCTAGACATGACCACTTCCATCACTTCAAAAGCCTTTTTGGTTGTGTAGGTTGTAAATCCGGCGCTTCCACCCCAACTATAACTTGGCACAAAATTTCTTGGGAATCCACTTCCAAAAATATTAGCACTTACCCCAACTACTGTACCTGTATTAAACATGGTATTGATCCCACATTTACTGTGATCTCCCATCATTAAACCACAAAACTGCAATCCGGTTCTGGCAAAACCTTCGGTTTCATAATTCCATAGTCTAACTTCAGCGTAATTATTTTTAAGGTTAGAATTATTAGTATCGGCCCCTAAATTACACCATTCACCTAATACAGAATTGCCTAAATACCCTTCATGACCCTTATTGGAATACCCAAAAATAACAGAGTTCTTAACCTCTCCTCCAACTGTACTGCTAGGCCCTACCGTGGTTGGTCCATAAATTTTAGCTCCCATTTTAACTGTAGAAGATTGCCCTAATGAAAAAGGTCCGCGAATTAAAGACCCCTCCATTATTTCGGCGTCTTTACTAATATAAATTGGTCCGCTACTCGCGTTTAGGGTTACAAACTCAAGCTTAGCCCCCTCTTCAATAAATATATTTTCAGCTGCAATAATGTTGCAACTCGATGGAATTGGTTGTGAGCGTCTTCCTTTAGTTAACAGATTAAAATCTTCCTGTATAGCTTCTCCGTTTTTAGAAAATATATCCCAGGTGTTTTCAACTTTAATCAATTCATCATGAAACTCTAAAGCTTCATAATTCTCAAAATTAATATCATCCTGAGTATCCTTGGTATAAAATGCAATAACATCTTCATCTTTAAAAATCGCCTGATTTTCCTGTAAATCTTTCACCATTTCTACCAATTCAAAATTTGGTAAAAACGACGCATTAATCATAATGTTTTCGTCCATCTCTACCATGGGGTATTTATCAGATAAATAGTCTTCCGTTACCGTAGTAGTGGTAGAATCTAAAAAGGTTTCCCATTTTTCGCGAATGGTTAAAATACCAATTCTTATATCTGCTACCGGACGTGTAAAAGTAAAAGGGAGTAAATTATTTCTGGACGGACCATCAAAAAGGATGTAGTTCATAACGTTAGGACGTATTAATTAATACCTAAACAACCTGTGTTTTGGCATCCCAAAAATAGCTTAATTAACGAAAACAAAAAAGCCTTCAACATAAAATATTGAAGGCTTTTAATATTATATAAAGTACTAAGATTATTTGCTAAACTTAGCGTATTTGTTTTTGAATTTATCAATACGACCAGCAGTATCTACTAATTTAGATTTACCAGTGTAGAATGGGTGCGATGTTCTTGAAATCTCCATTTTAACAAGTGGATACTCAACACCATCAACCTCAATAGTTTCGTTAGTGTTTGCTGTAGACTTAGTTAAAAATACATCTTCGTTAGACATATCTTTGAATGCTACTATTCTATAATTTTCTGGATGTATACTTTTTTTCATCGCTAAAGCTTTTATTCTGTTCAATTTTGGAAGTGCAAAAATAAGCATTTTTTACAAACTACCAATACTTTTTAATATTTTTTATTTAGATTTAAATTGTAACGATTTTCTATCTTTGACAACTAATCATTCAACTTACCTTATAAACGCAAAAATATGGAAAAATCTTTAAAATCTATAGCTACTAACTGGGGACTCTTTCTAGGAGCTTTATTAGCAGGTATTATTGTGGTTGCCTATGCTGTAAATCTGGACCTATTAAATAATATGTGGGTTGGTATTTTTATTCTAGTAGCTATTATTGCTTTTGGAATTATATCTGTAGCTAAAGTAAAACAAGCTCAAGATAGCTTTGCTTCTTTTAAGGAGGCTTTTACTTCTTTCTTTCTTACCGCATTAATAGGTTTGGTGATATACACTTTGCTTACATTTGTCTTATTTAGCGTAATAGATACTGAAGCTGGTGCCGTGTTAAAAGAAAAAACAATAGAAAACAGGGTTGAAATGATGAAAGGGTTTAATACCCCAATAGATGATATTGCTAAATATGTAGAACAAATGGAAACTCAAAACATTTTTTCTCTATTAAATATGCTAAAGGGATTAGCCATCTATCTGGTTCTTTTTAGCATCATAGGCCTTATAGTTGCAGCGGCAATGAAAAAAAGTAAGCCAGCCATTGAATAATTTAAGTATTTTTGATTTTTACAAATATCTGAAAGTCTTTAAATGAATATATCAGTAGTCATACCACTACTTAACGAACAAGAATCTTTAACAGAATTACATGATTGGATTGCAAAGGTTATGCAATCCAATCGTTTTTCGTACGAAATCCTATTTATTGATGATGGTAGTACCGACGATTCCTGGAAAATTATACAACAATTATCGAAACAAAACGAAAGTGTAAAAGGCATTCGTTTTGCTAAAAACTTTGGCAAATCTCAGGCCCTGCATGCCGGTTTCGAAAAAGCGCAAGGCGATGTAGTAATTACCATGGATGCCGATTTACAGGATAACCCGGACGAAATTCCAGAACTATACGACATGATAACCAAAGATCGTTTCGATTTGGTTTCTGGATGGAAAAAGAAACGCTACGACTCAGTTATTGCTAAAAATTTACCTTCCAAATTATTTAACTGGGCGGCCCGTAAGACCTCAGGCGTAAAGCTTAATGATTTTAACTGCGGACTTAAAGCCTATAACAACGATGTTGTAAAAAACATTGATGTCAATGGTGAAATGCACCGTTATATCCCTGTACTGGCTAAAAATGCTGGTTTCAACAAAATTGGCGAAAAAGTGGTTCAACATCAGGCCAGAAAATACGGTGAAACTAAATTTGGTATGAACCGCTTCATAAACGGCTTCCTTGATTTGATTACCATTTGGTTTATTTCACACTTCGGTAAACGCCCAATGCATTTATTTGGGGCTTTGGGTGTCCTTATGTTTATTATCGGATTTGCATTTTCATTTTATTTAGGCATTGATAAACTCTTTTTAAATCCGTCAGGAAGATTGATTACAGAACGTCCACAATTCTTTTTAGCCCTGTCAACCATGATTATTGGCACACAATTTTTTGTTGCAGGCTTTCTTGGTGAGATGATTTTACGATCGAAACAAGATAAAAAACGCTATTTAATCAAGGACGAGACTTCAAATTTTTAACGAAATAAAAAAAATACTGAGAATCCTTCAAATGTCTTAAAAAATAAGGCTTACAAAGGGTTCTTTTATTTTTTTTTAATAACTTTAAAACAGTTTCATACCCTTCAAAAATTGAAACCAACAAACTAAACTAAGTACAATAATTTCTTTTTTTGAAAATATATTTTAAAACACATTATGATACACATCGAACCAAAAATTTTAGACCGAATTAACACCTGGTTAACCCCAACTTTTGACGAAGAAACACAAGATTTTATAAAAAACAGTATTGCTCACAACCCAAAAGATATTCAGGAGAGCTTTTACAAAGATTTAGAATTTGGTACCGGAGGTATGCGTGGTGTTATGGGTATTGGTACGAACCGTATTAATAAATATACACTTGGAAAAAGCACACAAGGCTTAAGCGACTATTTGCACAAATCATTTCCTGGAGAAACACCAAAAGCCGTTATTGCTTACGATTGCCGCCACAACAGTAAAACTTTAGCAAAGGTAGTAGCTGATGTATTTTCGGCTAATGGCATTGAAGTGTATTTATTTGAAGACTTACGCCCTACACCAGAATTATCGTTTGCTGTAAAACATTTAAACTGCCATTGCGGAATTGTTTTAACAGCTTCTCACAACCCACCAGAATACAACGGATATAAAGTATATTGGCAAGATGGTGGACAGTTAGTACCACCACAAGATGGTGAAGTTATCACTATGATTAACGATATTGATTATTCTGATATTAAGTTTGAAGCTAACGATGCTTTAATCCATTATATCAGCACAGATGTTGATAATGCATTTATAGAAGCATCAGTAAAAAACGGATGCGTTGGTGCAACCCAAGCCGCAAAAGACGATTTAACTATCGTATTTACCTCTTTACACGGAACATCGATTACTGCTGTTCCTGAAACCTTAAAACGTGCCGGATATAAAAATGTTCATATTGTAAAAGAACAGGAAGTACCTAATGGCGATTTCCCTACGGTAGCTTCTCCAAACCCGGAAGAGCCAGCTGCTTTAAAAATGGCTTTAGAATTAGCTGAAAAAGTGAATGCCGATATCGTTATTGGAACCGACCCCGATTGCGATCGTTTAGGTGTTGCTGTTAGAAACAGTGATGGCGAATTACAATTGCTTAACGGAAATCAAACCATGTTAATGATGACCGATTTCTTATTAAAACAATGGAAAGCTGAAGGCAAAATTAACGGAACCCAATTTATTGCTTCAACCATCGTATCAACGCCGATGCTAAATAAACTGGCTGAAGCTTATAATGTAGAAAGTAAAATTGTTTTAACAGGATTTAAGTGGATTGCCAAATTAATTAAAGACTATCCGCAATTAGACTTTATTGGTGGTGGTGAAGAAAGTTTCGGCTACATGGTAGGTGACTTTGTACGCGACAAAGATGCGGTAACTTCTACCTTATTAGCTTGCGAAATTGCTGCCATTACAAAATCTAACGGAAGCTCTTTTTACAATGAATTAATAAAACTTTACGTTGAGCACGGCTGTTTTAAAGAAAAACTGGTATCTCTGACTAAAAAAGGAATTGAAGGTGCACAGGAAATTACTCAAATGATGATTGATGCCCGCGAAAACCCGCTTAAAGAAATCAACGGGTCAAAAGTTGTTAAACTGGAAGATTACGACACATCGATTGCCAAACATTTATTAACGGGAGAAGAAACTACTATTGATGTACCAAAATCGAACGTATTAATCTATTATACAGAAGACGGTAGTCAGATTGCTTTAAGACCTAGTGGTACCGAGCCAAAAATTAAATTTTACGTGAGTGTTAATACAAAATTAAACTCTGCAGAAGATTTCAAAACCGTTGAAGCAGAATTAGACACTAAAGCGGAAACCATTTTAAAAGACATGAAGCTTATCTAATTATTAACAGTAAAGAAGTCAAAAAATTGTTAAACAGATATATTTAATTTAAATAGCTATATCTTTGTAAAATATGCATGCTTTTATGTTTTTCATAAAAGCATGTTTTTTTAACACACCTTTTTAAATGAAGCAATTTTTCAACATTTTACAATACGCAAAGCCATATAAAAGCTATGCTATTGGTCACATTATTTCAAACATATTTTACGCACTTTTCGGTGCACTATCTTTCGTTGCTCTTATCCCTATGTTGGATATTCTATTCGAAAAGAATTCTAAAAAAATCACCGAAGCTCCCGTATATGAAGGCTTAAGTCATTTAAAGGATTACTACAAAGATTATCTTGCTTATCAGGTAAATCAGTATACAGAAAGTGAACCTCAAAAAGCACTATTACTGGTTGTTGGCTTAATCATAATTTTATTCCTTCTTAAAAACATCTTTGGCTATTTAGCGAATTACTTCATGGTATTTTTAAGAAATGGTGTAGTGCGTGATTTAAGAAATAACGTTTATCAAAAGACTATAGAACTTCCGCTTGCTTACTTTTCTGAACAACGCAAAGGTGATATTATGGCTCGTGTTACTCAGGATGTTGCAACGTTACAATATTCTATGCTTCCTGCTTTAGAATTAATCTTCCGTGAACCATTAACGATTATTTTTACAATCATCATGATGGTTATCATAAGTTTTAAATTAACCCTATTCGTATTCATTTTCATTCCTTTAGCAGGATTAATTATTTCTAGAATTGGCAGGAGTTTAAAACGAAAATCAGATCGTGTTCAAAAAGAACAAGGAATTCTTTTATCGACTTTAGAAGAAACTCTAACGGGGTTACGTATTATAAAAGGATTTAATGCTGAAGAAAAATTTAATGACAGATTCCAAAATTCAACGAATCGTTTTTTTAATTTTTCTAACAAGCTTTTAAATAGACAAAATTTAGCCTCTCCAACAAGTGAATTTCTTGGAATTCTAGTAATTTCAGTGCTTTTATGGTATGGAGGTCAATTGGTACTTGTTGACGGCTCATTAGACGGGAGTTCTTTTATTGCATACATAGGTTTAGCTTATAATATTATGGTGCCTGCAAAAGCTATTTCTCGCGGATTATACAACATCAAACAAGGTGATGCAGCTGCCGAACGTATTCAGGAAATTATCGATGCGCCAAACCCATTAAAAGACAAAGAAAATGCTATCGCTAAAACAGGGTTCGATGCTGAAATCGTATTCGAAAACGTTTCTTTTAAATACGATAAAGACTATGTGCTTAAAAACTTCTCATTAACCATTTCTAAAGGTGAAACCATTGCTTTAGTGGGACAGTCCGGAAGTGGAAAATCGACTATTGCGAATTTAGTAACCCGTTTTTATGACGTTAATGAAGGTCGCATCTTAATTGATGGTATCGACATTCGTGAGCTGACTACCTACTCACTTCGTAACCAATTAGGAATTGTTACTCAAGATGCTATTCTGTTTAACGACAGCATTAAAAACAACCTAAAATTAGGTAAAGACAATGCTTCAGACGAAGACATTATCGATGCATTGAAAGTAGCTAATGCCTGGGAATTTGTAAAGGAATTACCAGAGGGCATTAATACTAATATTGGTGATGCCGGTAACAAATTATCCGGAGGACAAAAGCAACGTTTAAGTATTGCCCGTGCCGTACTAAAAAGTCCTCCTATTATGGTATTAGACGAAGCAACTTCCGCTTTAGATACCGAAAGCGAACGTTTAGTACAGGTAGCTCTGGAAAATATGATGAAAAACAGAACATCTATAGTTATTGCACACAGATTGTCAACCATTCAAAATGCCGACAATATTATTGTCATGAGTAAAGGTGAAATTGTTGAGAAAGGTAAACACAGCGAACTTATTGCTAAACAAGGTGTTTACCAAAAGCTTGTAGAAATGCAAAGTTTTGAATAAACAATCATTTTAATGGATATAAATAAAAAAGGATAGAGCCCCAGGTTTCTATCCTTTTTTTATTCTAAGTAAACAAACAAAATAAGACACAACCTCACATTCTATTTTAACTTATTTTTATAATCAACACATTAAACTTTCTGTAATTTTATAGGTCTAACCTTTAATGCATTTAGTGATTGACGAAGATTTATTAATTGAGCAACTAAAATCTGACTCTGTAAAAGAAGAAGCTTTTAGACACCTTATAACGCTTTACAAAGAGCGCTTATATTGGCATATCCGAAATATTGTGAAATATCACGACGATGCAGACGATGTTTTACAAAACACTTTTATTAAGATTTATAAAAATATTCATAATTTTAAAGGAGAAAGTAAACTATTCTCTTGGATGTACCGTATAGCTACTAACGAGTCGATAACATTTATTAATAAAAATGCTAAGCGACTGCAAACCAACAATGAGGAAGCACAGCAATTAGCTATAAATAATTTAACATCCGATGTGTATTTTGAAGGTGATGCCATACAGCTAAAATTACAAAAAGCCATAGCCACCTTACCAGAAAAACAACAACTGGTTTTTAATATGAAATATTTTCAGGATTTAAAATTCAAGGATATGGCAGAAATTTTAGAAACCAGTGAAGGTGCTTTAAAAGCATCTTATCATATAGCAACAAAAAAAATAGAAGCTTATTTAACTAAAGATTAAACCTTTAGTTAAAAATAAAGTCTTACTTATATGAGTCAGGAAAAACTACATACTATCAAAAATTCAGGATTTAAAGTCCCAGAGAATTACTTCGATACTTTAGAAGACAGGTTGTTTACCCAAGCAAAACTTAAAGCATCGACAGATTCTTCTGGATTTACTGTTCCTGAAAATTATTTAGACACGCTCGAAGACAAGATTCTTAGCCAGGTTTCTAAGCAGCAGGAAGAACCTAAAGTTATTTCTCTGTTTAACAGAAAAAATCTGCTTTATGCTTCAAGTATTGCTGCTGCAGTTACCTTATTGTTTACACTTTCCATCCAAAAAACGAAACCTATGTTAGACGGTGTAGACAATGAAACGCTAGAAAGTTATTTATTAAATGAAGATATCGATTTATACGAAATAGCCTCAAGATTAACAGTTGAAGACTTAGCCGAAGAAAATTTTAAAGAAGTAAAAATTGATGAAGCAACCTTTGAAGACTACATTCTTAACGATGTAGACCTTGAAGGTATAATGACTAATTAAAAGTTTGTTATGATGAAAAAATTAATACTCCCTATATTATTTCTTTTAATTTCAGTCACTGGATTTGCCCAAGGTCACGACGAAAAATTTAAAGAACTAAAAATACCTTTCATTTCAGAACGCCTAAATTTAACTCCTGATGAAGCTGAAAAGTTCTGGCCGATATATAATGATTACGAAGAAGTATCATCTAAAATAAGAAATGACATTCATGGTATTCAGTATAAAATAAAAAAGAACATTAACGATTTATCAAATGAAAAAGCAAAAGAATTGCTAGATAAATTAAGTGCTTCGGAAAGAAAACGAATCGATGTCGATGACAAATTAAACCGGGACCTCCTTAAATTCTTACCTCCAAAAAAAGTATTAATTTTAAAAGGAGCTGAAAAAGAATTCAAAAAACGACTGTTTGACAGTTATTTAGAAAAAAAAATGAAATCTGAAAAACGATAATAAAAAAAAGGAGCTTTAAAAAAGCTCCTTTTTTTTATTCCCTAAATGTTAGTTTGGCTATTCGTTTTGAACCTCCTGCATACGCTGTAGAATCGTTTATAAATCGTATAGTATAAAAACCCTCATCACTTAAATGCATCCACGATTCTCCACCATCTTTACTGTAATCAATCCCTTTAAAACCAGTGGCAATCAATTCCTTTCCTTCTCGATTTGGCAAAAACTGTACACAGCTTCGATAGCCAGGCATTTGTCCATCAGCGACCAGATTCCAGGTTTTACCGCCATCAACGGTTTTCATCTTATTGGCTTTATTTGCATCTGGCTTTGTAAAATCTCCTCCAATGGCATAACCTAAATTATCATCATAAAAAGCAACAGAATATATACCTTCAGTTTCAGCATCCTGAATCATAGGTGACTTTGTTACGGTCCAGGTTTTCCCTTTATCTTCTGTTAAATATACATTACCTTTCGTAGTGGCAACCCAGGCTTTATCTCCCATTACTGCAATATTGGTATTACTAGCGGCAAAAGCCCCTTCTCCAACTTCTCCTTCTGGTAAATTTTCACAAGACATCTTATTCCAGCTCTGTCCACCATCGCGAGTAATAATAATGGATAAACAACCATCTACACTATCACCAACGGCTACGCCTTCAGTATCATTCCAAAACGTCATGGCATCATAAAATACGCCTTCGGTGGTTTCTTTGTAAACTAATTGCATTCTGCCATCATCACCAGTTTTATATAACAAAGCTGGATTTTCAATACTCAACATAAAAAAATCAGATGAAGTATGTGCTACAGCTCTAAAATGAAGATTTAAAGAATCATATTGCTGAACCGAACTTTGCCACATTTTAGTATTTGGGTTATACAACCCAAACATTCCATTGTTCGCTGCAAAAGCCAGACTTTTGTCATTTAGAATTTCAATCGCACGCACACTTAATAATGAATCTTCAATAATTTCTTCAACGGCTACCGATTTAAAATCCCTAGGAATAAATTCTGCTTTCTTCTGGCAGGAAAATAATGTTGTAATCAATAAAAGGGTAACGAATAACTGTTTCATATATAGTATGTATTTGTTTTAAAATTGAATAATATACATCTTGTTACGTACAAACGCGCTGTTATAGCTCATTTTAAAGTCGAAATTTTCGCTAAATGTATAAAAGCTATGTAAATAAAAACTTAAAGCTATAAACAAATTAACTTTTAAATGTACCTTTGCAGCCTCATATTTTATTTACAATGCGATTACACAGAAATTTATGCTTCTCAGTTATAGATGGTTTAACTCTAATCTTTAACGAAGGACAATATGCCGACAAAGTTATTCAACAACTTTTAAAACGCGACAAGCGTTGGGGAAGTCGTGACCGTGCTTTCGTTGCCGAAACAACTTACGATATTGTACGTTGGAAACGTCTTTATGCTGAAATTGCTGAAGTTAAAGAACCGTTTGACAGAGATAATCTGTGGCGCATGTTTGCTGTGTGGGCAACCCTGAAAGGTATTAAATTACCGGATTGGAAATATTTTGAAAACACACCAACTCGTAAAATTAAAGGACGTTTTGATGAGTTATCGAAAATCAGAAAGTTTAAAGAATCTATACCTGACTGGATTGATGCCATTGGCGAGAAAGAATTAGGAGCTGATGTCTGGTCTAAAGAAATCGAGGCTTTAAACGAACAGGCCGATGTTATTTTACGTGTAAATACACTAAAAACTACTAAAGAAAAACTTCAGGCTGAACTATTCGATTTAGATATTGAAACCGAATTTTTAGCCGATTATCCATATGCTTTAAAATTAAAAGAACGTGCTAATGTATTTTCTACAGAAGCGTTTAAAAACGGATTGTTTGAAGTTCAGGATGCCTCTTCTCAATTAGTGGCCGATTTATTAGATGTAAAACCTGGTATGCGCGTAGTAGACACCTGTGCTGGTGCGGGGGGTAAAACCTTACATATTGCTTCTTTAATGGAAAACAAAGGGCAAATTATTGCTATGGACATCTATGCTAACAAGCTTCATGAGCTAAAACGTCGTGCAAAACGTAATAGCGCTCATAATATCGAAACTCGTGCTATTGACTCTACCAAAGTAATTAAAAAGCTTTATGATAAAGCAGACCGTGTTTTAATTGATGCACCATGTTCTGGTTTAGGCGTTTTACGTCGTAACCCAGATGCGAAATGGAAACTTGAAGAAAGCTTCTTAGACCGTATCAGACAAACACAACAAGATATTTTACAACAATATTCTAGAATGGTTAAACCAGGAGGCAAATTAGTTTACGCAACTTGCTCGGTGTTACCTTCTGAAAATCAACAACAAGTTGAAAAATTCTTAACATCAGAATCAGGAAAAGACTTTATATTTGTAAAAGACGATAAAGTATTATCGCACAAATCTGGTTACGATGGATTTTATATGGCGCTTTTAGAAAAGAAAGCCTAAACCAAAACATATACTGTTTCATCTGACCATCAAAACCCATAAATTGATTCAGATGAAACAGCTTTACTTGTTATCTTTCTTCCTTCTTTCAACTTTCGTTTTTGCCCAAATACCTTCAGGATACTACGATTCTGCTACAAGTACAGGAGCTACCTTAAAAACACAGTTATTTAATATTATAAACAACAACACCAATAGTTCCACAGTAGCTAATTATGGTGATTTATGGACTTTATATGATCAAGCTGCCTTCAAAGATAGTTACTACGATAATGATAATAGTTTGGTTGATTTATACACTGAAATTCCTTTATCACCTGACACTTTTAACTTTACAACCATAACAAATCAATGTGGAAATTATAATAGTGAAGGTGACTGTTATAATAGGGAGCACGTTATTCCTAAGTCTTATTTCGGAGGTGATAATTCATACCCAATGTATTCTGATGCTCATTTTGTTTTTCCTTCAGACGGTTATGTTAATGGAAAACATGCTAATTACCCGTATGGCACAGTAAACTCTGCTTCATATACTTCTTCAAACGGCTCTAAACTAGGGAGTAGTTCTGTTTCCGGATATTCGGGATCTGTTTTTGAACCTATCGATGAATTTAAAGGTGATGTTGCAAGAGCCTACTTTTATTTTATAACACGCTACGAAGACCAACTTTCTACTTTTTACACCAATTATGCGTCAAGTGAAGTAAGTGCAATGTTTGATGGAAACACCTTCCCTGGAATAGAATCTAACTTTTTAAATATTCTATTAACTTGGAACAATTTAGACCCTGTTAGTCAATATGAAATTAATAAAAATAACGAGATCTATAACTTTCAAGGCAATAGAAACCCTTTTATAGACGACTCAAGCTATATCACAAAAATATGGGGAACTGCTTTATCTACTAATGATTTCACAACCCTTAACTTAAAAATCTACCCAAACCCGGTTAAAGACCATTTTATTTATATTTCTACCACACAAGATTTAGATGCCATCATCTACAATGTTTTAGGTAAAGAAATTCTAAAACAACATCTAAACACAAACAATAAAAAAATGGATGTTAGCGCACTTAATAAGGGTGTGTATTTGTTAAAACTTAGTTCCGATTCTGGAACCATCACTAAAAAACTAATAAAGCAATAATGTAATACTGATATAACCAAAGACCATCGAAATGATGGTCTTTTATTTTTATGATATGACCGAAGATTTTATCGCACATATTTCAAAACAAATTAAAGCTCCCATTGAATCTATACATTCAGTTTCGGGCGGTGATATTTCGTCTGCTTATAAAATCATAACTTCAGGTCAAAGTTATTTTCTTAAAACCAATACCATTTCCAATGCTTTGCAAATGTTTCAAACTGAAGCGGAAGCTCTAAAAACCATAGCCAACACTAATACGATTTCAACTCCAAAGGTTTTGGATTACTCTCAGTTTAAAAACACCTCCTTTTTACTTCTTGAATTTATTGACAGTAAATCACCCGATTCAGAAGATTTCAAAACTCTGGGAAGACAACTAGCCGAACTTCACAAAAATACAAATGCTTATTTCGGCTTACAGCAGGACGATTTTATTGGAAGTCTTATTCAATATAATAAACCTACTGATTCCTGGAACTCCTTTTACGTTAACGAACGGCTGTATCCTCAGCTACAATTAGCAATCCAAAGACAATTACTACTGGAATCTGAATGTCCTTCAAAAGGGCAGATGTTAAACAAACTAAACCCCTTATTTCAAAACATAAAACCTTCGCTTTTACATGGCGACTTATGGAGCGGGAATTATTTAATTGCTACAAATGGAAAGCCATATCTTATCGATCCGGCAATGTATTTCGGGGATTCGGAAGTAGATATTGCCATGACAAAACTCTTTGGTGGATTCTCTGAAGACTTCTACAAAGCCTATCATAATATGATACCAGAAGATGAATTCACATCTAATCGCATCGAAGTTTATCAATTGTATTACCTGTTAATTCACCTTAATTTATTCGGAAAAAGCTATTATTCATCAGTGATTAATCTCCTTAAAAAATACTTTTAAACTCCTTGAAAAACATCCTATTAATTAATCAAAAATGCTTTCATAAAAAAAGCCATTTAAATGACTAAAAAAGTGTATTTTTGCATTTTCAAATTACAACCATAATACATCTAAAATGATTCATTTCTTTGGAAACGTAACCGGTAAAGTTTTTGCCGTTCAGACAACAAAAGAATTATCAACCGAAACCATTGCTAAATTAACATGGTTATTTGGCAATCAGCCAAAAATAGAGCAAGCATCGCTGGATGCTTTTTTTGTTGGACCACGTGCGGCTATGATTACGCCTTGGAGTACCAACGCTGTTGAAATCACTCAAAACATGGGGATTTCAGACATCATTAGAATTGAGGAATTCGAAGCTGTTTCTGAAGATTTCAAAGGTTACGACCCAATGATTTCTGAAAAATTCAACGGATTAAACCAAGAATCATTCACCATTGATATTCAACCAGAGCCTATTCTGGATATTGAAGATATTGCGGCTTACAATGCTCAGGAAGGGCTTTCTTTAAGCGACGAAGAAGTGGCTTACTTAGAAGGTGTTTCTGAAAAAATTGGTCGCCCGTTAACCGATTCTGAAGTTTTCGGTTTCTCTCAAGTAAACAGTGAGCACTGTCGTCACAAAATTTTCAATGGAACATTTGTTATTGATGGCGAAGAAAAACCGACGTCATTATTTAAAATGATTCGTAAAACGTCTGAAACAAATCCTAACGATATTGTTTCAGCTTATAAAGACAACGTAGCGTTCATTAAAGGACCTGTTGTTGAGCAATTCGCTCCTAAAAGTGCTGATAAACCAGATTTTTACGAAACTAAAGATTTCGAATCTGTGATTTCATTAAAAGCGGAGACGCACAACTTCCCGACTACTGTAGAGCCTTTTAACGGAGCTGCAACAGGTTCAGGAGGTGAAATTCGTGACCGTTTGGCAGGAGGAAAAGGATCTTTACCTTTAGCTGGTACTGCGGTTTATATGACCTCTTACTCGCGTTTAGAAGAAAATCGTCCTTGGGAACAAGCTATGAATGAGCGTAAGTGGTTATACCAAACACCAATGGATATCTTAATTAAAGCGTCTAATGGTGCTTCAGATTTTGGTAATAAGTTCGGTCAGCCATTAATTTGTGGTTCGGTATTAACATTCGAGCACGAAGAAGATGCCAGAAAATTAGGTTTCGACAAAGTAATTATGCAAGCCGGAGGTATTGGTTACGGCAAAGCCGACCAAGCCTTAAAAGCAACACCAAAAGTTGGAGATAAAGTGGTTATCCTTGGTGGTGAAAACTACCGTATTGGTATGGGTGGTGCTGCAGTATCATCGGCTGATACTGGTGAATTCGCTTCAGGTATCGAATTAAACGCAGTACAACGTTCGAATCCTGAAATGCAAAAACGTGCTGCCAATGCGGTTCGTGGTATGGTTGAAAGCGATGAAAACTACATTGTTTCTATTCACGATCATGGTGCTGGTGGACACTTAAACTGTCTTTCAGAATTAGTTGAAGAAACTGGTGGACACATCGATTTAGATAAATTACCTGTAGGAGATCCTACATTATCAGATAAAGAAATTATCGGTAACGAATCTCAGGAACGTATGGGATTAGTGATTGCCGAAAAACATATTGAAACATTACAAAAGATTGCCGATCGTGAGCGCTCACCAATGTACACTGTTGGAGATGTTACTGGTAATCACCGTTTCACATTTGAGTCTAAGACCAATGGTCACAAACCAATGGATTTAGCTATGGATGATATGTTTGGAAGTTCTCCAAAAACATACATGCACGATAAAAAAGTGGCTCGTAATTATGCCGATGTTGCTTACAACAAAGAAAACTTCTATGATTATTTAGACCAGTTATTACAATTAGAGGCTGTCGCTTCTAAAGACTGGTTAACCAATAAAGTAGACCGTTGTGTTGGTGGAAAAGTAGCCAAACAACAATGTGCCGGACCATTACAATTACCGTTAAACAACGTTGGTGTAATGGCCTTAGATTACAAAGGAAAAGAAGGTATCGCAACCTCTATCGGACACTCGCCAGTTTCAGGATTAATCAATCCGGTAGCTGGAAGTAGAAACTCGATTACTGAAGCTTTAACTAACATTATCTGGGCGCCTTTAAAAGACGGATTACAAAATGTGTCTTTATCGGCAAACTGGATGTGGCCTTGTAAAAATGAAGGTGAAGATGCGCGTTTGTATGAAGCTGTTGAAGCGGTTTCAGAATTCGCAATTGATTTAGGCATCAATGTGCCAACTGGAAAAGATTCCTTATCAATGAAGCAAAAATACCCTAACGAAGAGGTTATTGCTCCTGGTACCGTAATCATTTCGGCTGCTGCAAACTGTATCGACATCAATAAAGTTGTTGAGCCTGTATTCCAAAAAGGTGCTGGTGATGTGTATTACATCAACTTATCACAAGATAACTTTAAATTAGGAGGAAGTTCATTTGCTCAGGTGGTTAACAAAATTGGTAACGACACTCCAAATGTTCAATCTGCTGCTTACGTTAAGAACGTATTCAACACCATTCAACAACTCATTCTTGACGGACAAATTGTTGCCGGACACGATGTGGCTTCTGGTGGATTAATCACTACCTTATTAGAATTATGTTTTGCTGACAACAATTTAGGTGCTGAATTAGATATCACGGCTTTAGCTGAAAACGATTCATTTAAAGTGTTATTTGCTGAAAATGCAGGTTTAGTAATTCAGTCGAAAGATGCTTCAATCGAAACGGTATTATCTGCTGCTAATATTGAATTCTTTAATATTGGTAAAGTCTCAGAAAGTGATGTATTAAGCATCATCAACGGAACGGATGTATTCACCATGACGGTATCTCGTTTACGTGATATGTGGTACAAAACATCGTTCTTATTAGACCAAAAACAAACAGCTAACGGTTTAGCACAAGACCGTTACGACAACTATAAAAATCAACCATTACAGTACACCTTCCCAAGTCACTTTACAGGAAAACTTCCTGTAATCGATGCAAGTAAGCCAAGACCGAAAGCAGCGATTTTACGTGAAAAAGGAAGTAACTCTGAGCGTGAAATGGCAAACGCTATGTACTTAGCTGGATTTGATGTAAAAGACGTGCACATGACCGATTTAATTTCTGGTCGTGAAACCTTAGAAGACATTCAGTTCTTAGGTGCCGTTGGTGGATTCTCAAACTCAGACGTTTTAGGTTCTGCTAAAGGATGGGCCGGAGCTATCAAATACAACGAAAAAGCGAATGAAGTGATTAAAAACTTCTTTAAACGTGAAGACACGCTTTCAGTTGGTATTTGTAACGGTTGCCAGTTATGGATGGAATTAGAATTAATTAACCCAGAGCACGAGGTTCATGGTAAAATGGTTCATAATGATTCTCATAAACACGAAAGTTCATTTACTTCAGTAACTATTCAGGAAAACAACTCGGTAATGCTTTCAAGCTTAGCAGGAAGTACTTTAGGAGTTTGGATTTCTCACGGTGAAGGTAAATTTAACTTGCCAGAATCTGAAGACCAGTACAACATTGTTGGTAAATACGCTTACGCGGAATATCCACACAATCCTAATGGTTCTGATTATAACACAGCCATGATGTGTGATAAAACAGGGCGTCACTTAGTAACGATGCCACACATAGAGCGTTCTACATTCCAATGGAACTGGGCACATTACCCAAGCAACAGGCAAGACGAAGTATCGCCTTGGGTTGAAGCTTTTGTGAATGCCAGAGAGTGGATTGCAAACAAATAATTCAAAATTCATTATATAAAAAAACCTCTTCCATTTAGAAGAGGTTTTTTTTCCCAATAAATATAAATTAAGCCAAAGCTAATTCTTTCTCTTTCTTATGTTGTGCTTTAACCACCAATTGCTTCATTAATAGCGACACAATAAAAGCTATTACGAATAATCCGGAAAAGACGGCTAACGTAGTATCCAAAGAGCCTGTAGCCGATTTAACAACATCGTAAATGGTTGGGCCTATAATTCCTGCCAGTGCCCAGGCCGTTAATACCATACCGTGAATTGCACCTAACTGTTTCGTTCCAAACAAATCACCTAAAAAGGCGGGCAAGGTTGAAAAACCACCACCGTACATGGTTATCACGGTAAATAAAATCACTAAGAATGTTAACTCTACCGATATTTTGGGTAGGAAATAGAAAGCTAATATTTGAAAAACGAAAAAGATGATATATGTATTAGCTCTTCCTAAATAATCTGAAAGACTGGACCATAACAACCTACCCAGACCATTAAAGACTCCTATTAATCCAACAATAGCAGCAGCTTCCATGGGTGTATAATTTAGTTTTTCCTGCATCATAGGGCTGGCTGCCGAAATTATAGCAATACCACATGAAATGTTGATAAACATCATTATCCATATATAGTAGAAACGTCTGGTTTTCAACGCTTCATTGGCATCAATATTTGCCATATCAGCCTTAATGACTTTTCCCTCTCCAGCTTTAAATCCTTCTGGCATATATCCCACAGGAGGACGTTCAATATATCGTGCAGATGATAAAATAATGACCATATAAATGGCTCCTAAAATATAAAATGCATTTGCTACTCCAACAGCATCAAATAAAGACTGCATAATTGGCCCAAAAATTAAGGCTGAAAATCCAAATCCCATAATAGCCATTCCTGTTGCTAGACCTCGTCTATCGGGAAACCATTTTACCAGAGTACTTACCGGGGTAATATACCCTAAACCGAGTCCTATACCACCAATAACTCCGTAACAAAGATAAAATAGTGTTAACGACTCTAGTTGTACTGCCAATCCTGATCCCAAAATACCAATACCATAAAAAATTCCAGCCGTTGTTCCACTAACTTTTGGTCCTACTTTTTCAACCCAGCGTCCTAAAAATGCCGCAGACAACCCTAGTAAAAGAATTGCTATTTTAAATGCCCATTTTATAACGCTTCCATCAACTTCAAAAATATCTTTAACTGGGTTAGTCATTACAGAATAAGCATAAACAGAGCCTATTGAAATATGTATCCCAACTGCAGATGCTGCAATTAACCATCTGTTTTTTAGTTTTTGTCCGTTCATAATTAGTTGGTTTTAAATTTGATTAGTTCACTTCTTACTTCCTATAAAAAGGATTGTATACCGTAAATGCCTTTAAACATCCCCACCGTAAACACAGCTGAAACGCAAACAACAAGTATAGCCAACGGTATTATAAACTTATCTGCTATGGATAAATTTTTAGGTCTGTCTTTATCGCCGATTAAGCCATTATTATCTAAAAACATAGCTAACGCCCATGCTAATACCGGATTGGTCACCATGGCTGTAAAAATACAAACCCCGGCAGCCTGAGCACAGGCACTTTTTTTAACCATTTGTATACCAGCTTCAATCATTGGTAAAAACACACCTACAAGTAGTGCTATACATCTTACCGGAGGCCAGACAGCAACATCCATCGGACTACCTAAAAAAGCAACCGCCATAACCATAAGTCCTAGTAAAATAGCTCCTGCCGGAATTGGTCTTTTTGCAATGGCTGCAGGAATCATGTAAGTTCCCCAAGACGAGGTTATATTTCCTCCACCAACAGCAGTTCCAACCATTTGACGGAAAGAACACATGGTCATAGTATCGTCTACATCCATTAATACTTTTTCTGTTTTCTTAGGATAATTCATCTCCTGAAAAATACGATGTCCTAAAAAGTCTGGCGACCACATGGCCACAGCAAGAATAGCAAAAGGTAAGGACGCTATAAAATGCTGAGCAGTAGGTAAACCAAGCATCCAGCCTTCTTCGGTACTACCCCACCAATACGCAGGATTTAAATTAGGTAATCCCATTTGTGTGGTAAACTGAAGATCGAAACCTGCGCCACTAATCAATGCTATAGCTAAGGCAGCAGCTGCTGCTGCAGGAATGGCTAACCAACGTTTATCAATTCTGGCAAGGTAACTGTATAAAACAACGGTTACCGCTAGGATAATTAATCCTAAAAATCCCATAGAACCCGCAGTAACGGTTTCTGACTCTAGCCCCATTCCCCAGGATTGAATTGAATTTATCTGACTAATGGCACCCGTAAATCCTAAAAATATAAGTAATCCGCCAGCGACACCTTTACTGGTTAAATCCACCAGTCGAGACCCCAATTTAAAGACACTGAGTAAGAGTCCTAAAACACCAATTAAAATGGCTAATGCCAAAGGGTGGGCACCTGCCAAAGCAATACTGGCAATCAAAGGAATCATTGGTCCGTGATTCCCTGCTAAATTAGCCCTTGGATTAAAAAAACCAGAAGCCAGAATAACAAATAAAAACGCAGGTATAATCATTTCTACCCGCGATACTTCAATAGCAAAATCTTTACCTAATGTAACATGCTCCCATGCTTCAGAAAGTCCATTAGCCCAGGCCATCATTACAGAGGAATACATAGCAATAATACCGAGGGTTCCTGCCAATGCCGGAACAATATCTTCCCATTCAAATCTGTAATCTCTTCCCGGTAAATTAAGCCTGAATCGTTTAGGTTTCATGATTTGTAATTCATGATCCAGATATTCTGATCGGCTTTCGAAGTCTGATGCCGGTCTATGCGCTTCTTTATATGTTTTCATTTTGAAATATTATTAGGGGTCAGTTGGTTTAATTTGATTATAAGTTTAGTAATATCTAATCCATTGCTTGTTAATTCACTTTCACTTCTTTAAAATAATTTTGTAATACTTGAACGGCATCGTTAATTTCTTCTTCAGTATTTTCTCTTGCATCCATTAACGGATACTCCCATCCTAAGGCTTCCCATTTATGAATTCCTAACTTATGATAAGGTTGTAATTCAATTTTTTCAATCGTTTCATAATTCTGGAAGTATTCTCCAAGTGCTTGTAGTAATTCTGGTTTGTTGGTTATACCAGGAATAAGCACATATCTCAACCACATAGGTTTTCCTGAAGCTTCACGATGTTTAGCAAAGTTGAATGTTGTTTCTTTATTTTTTGCGCCTGTTAATGTCTCAAATCCCTCTTCAGTCATGTGTTTTATATCTAACATCACTAAATCGGCATAGCTATCAAGTAATTCTTCTGTAAAATGATTTAAAATGCGTCCGTTAGTATCAATATTGGTATGAATACCTTCTTCCTTTAATCGTTTAAAAAAAGGAATTAAAGCTTTAGACTGTAATAGGGGTTCTCCGCCGGAAACCGTAACGCCTCCCTTTTTTCCAAAATAAGGTTTAACTTTTAGCGCCATTTGAACCAAATCTTCAATGTGATATTCCTCTCCTCCATGGGTATCTATGGTATCCGGATTGTGGCAATACTGGCATTTTAATTTACAGCCCTGTAAAAATACAACCATACGAATACCAGGCCCATCATGGGTTCCAAAGGATTCAACAGAGTGCACATTTAATATATTATCTTGATAGTGTAGAGACATAACCTTTTAAGAATACCTGAAAGAAAGTGTTTTTGTCGACTCTTTCTTCCAGGTATTTCTGACTTAAATTGATATTAAAAAAGTTTACATGGATTCATGAAAAGAACGTGTAATAACTTCAAGCTGCTGTTCTTTTGTTAATCTTACAAAGTTTACAGCATATCCTGAAACACGAATGGTTAACTGTGGATACTCTTCCGGATGTTCCATTGCATCGATAAGTGTTTCCTTATTCAACACATTAATATTAACGTGATGTGCGCCTTTAGAGAAATAACCATCTAAAATTGTTGTTAGATTCTCTATTCTAGTTTCTTCATTGTGTCCTAATGATTTTGGAACAATAGAGAAGGTATTTGAAATACCATCCTGAGAATCTTGATAATTAATTTTAGCTACAGAGTTTAATGATGCAATGGCGCCTTTAGAATCTCTACCATGCATTGGGTTTGCTCCTGGTGCAAAAGCTACTCCTTTGGCTCTACCATCTGGTGTTGCTCCTGTTTTCTTACCGTAAACCACGTTAGATGTAATGGTTAATACCGATAAGGTAGGCTCTGCATCTTTATATACAGCTAACTGTTTTAATTCGCTATTAAAATCGGCTACGGCATTAGCTGCTAAAACATCTACACGATCATCGTCGTTACCGTAGCAAGGGAATTCACCTTCAATTTTAAAATCGACAGTTAATCCTTCCTCGTTTCTAATTGGTTTTACTTTAGCATATTTAATTGCTGATAATGAATCGGCAACAATTGATAAACCTGCAATACCGTAAGCGATATTAATACTTGGGTTGGTATCGATTAAAGCCATTTGTGCTTTTTCGTAATAGTATTTATCGTGCATGTAGTGAATAATATTCATAGAATCGTTATACACTCGTGCTACTTGTTTCATCGCTACTTTAAAGTTAGCCATGACCTTATCGTAATCTAAATACTCTCCTTCAAGCGGTGCAATACCATCAACCATTGGAGTACCGGTCATTTCACAACGTCCTTCGTTAATGGCCAATAACAGCGTTTTTGCTAAATTGGTTCTTGCTCCAAAGAATTGAATTGACTTACCAATAGCCTGGTGAGATACACAACATGCGATTCCGTAGTCATCACTTCCTCTGCTTTTTCGCATTAAGGCATCATTTTCAAACTGAATAGACGACGTATCAATCGCAACTTTAGAACAGAAATCTTTAAAATTTTGTGGTAAATCCTCAGACCAAAGAATCGTCATATTTGGCTCTGGTGATGGCCCTAGATTATATAATGTGTTTAAGAATCGGAAAGAGGTTTTAGTTACTTTAGTTCTTCCGTCTTCAAACATACCTCCAATAGCTTCAGTTACCCAAGTTGGATCTCCTGCGAAAATCTCGTCGTAAGCTCCCATTCTTAAGTGACGCACCATACGTAATTTCATTACGAACTGGTCAATATACTCTTGTGCTTCTTGCTCGGTGATAAGTCCTTCTTCTAAATCATTTTGGATGTATATATCTAAGAATGTAGACACATTACCTAAAGACATCGCTGCTCCATCTTGTTCTTTAACCGCTGCCAAGTAAGCCATATACGTCCATTGTACAGCCTCTTTAGCTGTTTCAGCCGGACGACTTAAATCTAAATCGTATTTAGCGCCTAAAACAATCATGTCTTGAAGTGCTCTAATTTGTTCTGCTACTTCTTCACGTAAGCGAATAACAGCATCTGTCATTGGCCCCTCAATATTGGCTAAATCGGCTACTTTAGATTCAATTAAAAAATCAATTCCATATAAAGCAACTCTTCTGTAATCTCCAATAATTCTACCTCTGGCGTAATTATCTGGTAAACCGGTTAAGAAACCTAGTGAACGGAATTTTTTAATTTCGTCGTTATAAGCATCAAAAACACCATCGTTGTGTGTTTTAACATACTTAGAGAATAATTCGGTTAATGCCTCATTTGGCTTTAAATCATGTTCTGAAAGTGCTTTTTGTACCACTTTAAATCCTCCGAAAGGTTTCATGGTACGTTTTAACAATTCATCGGTTTGTAAACCTACAATTACTTCATTTTCACGATCTATATATCCCGCATTAAATGCGCTGATTGTAGATATGGTATCGGTATCTACAGAACGAACACCATTATGCTGACGTTCTTCCTGAATAGCCTTTTTACATACATCCCATAACTTAAGGGTTTTTTCGCTAGGTCCAACTAAAAATTGATCTGTTCCATGATAAGGAGTAATGTTTTCTAATACAAAATCTCTAACATCGATTTGTTTTGTCCAAATTCCACCTTTTAAACTTTTTGTTTCCATTTTATGCCTGGTTAAATGTTATAATAATCATTTCTATTTAAGCTACTTCAAAAGTAGAAACATGACACTTCTAAAAAGATGACTTTTATCATGAAACCCATAATAATGAAGCTTTTAACTTCTTATATTTTTACGAAAACGTTTGAATTAAACCCGATAAAAAACAAATAATTTACACTTTTATTGAATTTACCTCAGAAAGAATAACATCCTATTATTTTAGTAGAATTTTTGATGACTTTTAATGAAAAACTATGTGATTTTCATAAAAATAAATGAATCTCTCAAATAATTTAACCAAGTTGTTTACTGCTCTCAGGGAAACATTGGTCTAAAAAAATATGATATCTAAGTTTAAATTTTAATTTTAGTGGCTTCTTAAACTATAAAACTTAATTGATTTGAAAATGCATTCTATTTCAAATATTCTTAAAACCTATTTTACTGTTATTACCGTTTTAACCGGAATTCACCTTTTTGCCCAATCTCAAAAAAAACCTAATGTAATTGTTATTTACACCGACGACCAGGGTGCTATCGATTTAGGCAGCTATGGTGCAAAAGATATTTATTCACCAAACATAGACCAGCTTGCTAAAGATGGTACTCGTTTTACCCAAGCTTATGTAGCGGCACCCGTTTGTGCGCCATCCAGAGCTGCACTTTTAACAGGTCGCTATCCTCAAAATGCGGAACTTACAGGAAATACCTCGGCTGAACCAGGAAGTTCCGGACTTCCAGCCGAACAGTATACTTTAGCTGAATTATTTAAGGATAATGGTTACAGTACAGGCCATATAGGAAAATGGCATCTTGGTATGGATGAGGCTTCAAGCCCTAACGGACAAGGCTTCGATTATTCCTTCGGACACTTAAGAGGTTGTATCGATAATTATTCGCACTTCTTTTACTGGGAAGGTCCAAACACGCATGATTTATATGAAAACGGAAAAGAAGTCTTTTACGACGGACAATACTTCCCTGATTTAGCTTCCGATAAGGCTATAAATTATGTTGAAGAACATAAAGATGAACCGTTTTTTATGTATTACGCCATAAATATGCCGCATTACCCGTATCAACCAACTCAAAAATGGCGTGATTATTATAAGAATGTTGAAAAACCACGTGGCGACTACGCTGCATTTATCTCCACTATTGATGAGCGCATTGGCTTTTTAATGGATAAACTAGACGATTTAGGCATTCGTGAAAATACGATTGTCATCTATCAATCAGATAATGGCTATTCCACCGAAACACGTGCTTTTGGCGGCGGCGGAGACGCTGGTCCTTACCGTGGTGCTAAAAGTAGTTTGTTTGAAGGCGGTATCAGGCTCCCAACCATTATCAGCTGGAAAAATAATTTACCCGAAAGCATCGTAAACGATGAGTTTTTAATGAATATCGACTGGATGCCTACACTGGCTAAGCTTTGTAAGCTTGATAAGATCAAAACTGAAATAGACGGGATAGACATGTCTGATATGATTAAGCGTCCAAATACAGCTTCTAAAAGAACCTCAGCTTTCTGGAAATATGGCAAACAATGGGTGGTTAGAAAAGGAAACTGGAAACTAATTGGTTTCCCTAAAGATACCTCTAACAAAGGAGAATTAAATTTAGAAGAAGACGTACTGTTTTTATCGGATTTAAGTCAGGATGTTTCCGAAATGGTAAACCTTGCTTCAAAATACCCTGAAAAAGTAAAAGAACTAACTCAGGAATTCTTATCATGGAAACACGGTCATGAAGAAGATATTCCGAAGAAAATAGAAAAAGTATCCAATTTAGCCGTTGGTGCAACTATTAAAGCAACATCTGCGCTTAACAAATCATATAACAATGCCGATTTATTAATTGACGGCAAATTAGGCTATACCGATTATGCTTCCGGCCAATGGGTTGGTCAGGAAGGAAAGAACTTAGAATTTATTATTGATTTAAATTCAGTGAAAGCCATTAAAAGCATCAGTGTTAATTCGCTTATCAATTCCGGTAACTGGATTTTTCCGCTACATGCTATGGAAGTTAGTTTTTCTGATGACGGAAAAACCTTTGGTTCTTCAAAAGATATTAAGAGAGATGACAATAAAGCAAAAACTGAAAACACAACGGAGCGCTTAACAATTAACGTCGATAAGAAAAGCCAGTTCATTAAAATTAAAGCTGAAGGCATAGGGAACTGCCCGAAAGGTCATCCCGGAGCTGGATTCCCTGCCTGGTTCTTTATAGATGAAATTATTGTTGAATAATTCTTTAAAATTATGAAACCTTTTAAATCATTATTATACATAACATGTACGTGTCTTCTATTTAGTTGCAATTCTTCTAAAAAAGAACAGAAAACAGAAAGACCGAACATATTATTTATCATGTCCGACGACCATACGTCACAAGCCTGGGGTATTTATGGCGGAGTTTTAAAAGATTATGTTCAGAACAAAAACATAGAAAGACTGGCAGATCAGGGTATGGTTTTAAACAATGCCTTTTGCACGAACTCTATTTGTGTTCCGAGTCGCGCAACCATTCTTACCGGACAATACAGCAATAAAAATGGTGTATATACATTAAGTGACGCCTTGCATTCCGATAGTTTAAACATTGCTAAAGTGTTACAAAAAAGTGGCTACCAAACCGCCATTATTGGGAAATGGCATTTAAAAGAAGAACCGTCCGGATTCGATTATTACAATATTTTACATGACCAAGGACGTTATTGGGATCCTATTTTAAGAACTGCCGAGAATTTCAACAAGCCCGCTGAAGCGTGGGATGTGCACAAAGGCTTTTCAACCGATGTGATTACCCAACTATCTTTAAATTGGCTGAATCAAAGAGATAAAAACAAGCCTTTTATGCTCATGACGCATTTTAAGGCAACGCACGAGCCCTTTGATTACCCAGAACGTTATAAGCATTTATATAAAAATATTGAGGTCCCTGAACCTGCGTCGCTTTACGATTTTTCACCTGAAACTACAGGGCGCTCTATTGTAGGTCAAAAACTTGAAAACTTAAGCTGGCGTTACGAACAAGCCTCTAACGACCCCGATGCCTGGTGGTGCCAATACCCGGGCTTGCCATTTTACACCAAAGGCATGGATAGCATTACTGCCCGAAAAGCCGTTTATCAAAAATTAATAAAAGATTTTATGCGATCTGGTGCGGCTATAGATGACAATATTGGTAAGATTCTGGACTATCTGGAATCTTCTGGTTTAGCCGAAAACACCATTGTTATCTACACTGCCGATCAGGGTTACTTTTTAGGGGAGCATGGCTTTTTCGATAAACGCTTAATTTATGAAGAATCACTTCGTATGCCTTTTGTTATTCGTTACCCAAAAGAAATTGAAACCGGAGGTCGTTTAGATGACATTATTTTAAACATTGACTTCGCTGCCTTATTTGCTGATTATGCAGGTGTACAGCAACCAAAATCGTTTCAGGGAAGAAGCTTTAGAGAAAACCTTAAAGGACATACATCCGAAAATTGGAGAACCTCAGCCTATTACAGATACTGGACCAATCATCCGGAAAGACCAGGACATTTTGGTATAAGAAACAAACGTTATAAACTGGCACTATTCTACGGACAATCGTTAGACATGACAGGCTCTTCAAAAGAAAGTACCGAACCGGCGTGGGAGTTTTATGATTTAGAAAAAGACCCGAAAGAAAACCATAATGCCTACAACGATTCAGAATATCAGGATATCATTAAAGACATGAAAGTTGAATTGATAAAACAACGTGAAGCGGTTGGCGATACCGACAAACAATATCCTGTCATGCAGGCCATTTTTGAGACCCACTGGAATTAAGTACATAAACACATAGAAAAAGCAAAAAGGTCAGGAACGCATTCCTGACCTTTTCTAATTTAAAACATAATCAACTCTAGTATATAAATATACTAAACTCTTCTTTCTGCTTTTATGGTGGCTTGCGCCGAAACTAACCTGGCAATTGGCACTCTGTATGGCGAACAACTTACGTAATTCATTCCTGTGTTATAACAGAATTCTACCGAGCTTGGTTCTCCCCCATGCTCGCCACAAATACCAACTTTTAAATTAGGTTTTATACTTCTACCACGTTCAGTTCCTAACTGAACTAATTGTCCAACGCCTTCCTGATCCAGAACTTCAAAAGGATCTACTTTTAAAATACCTTTTTGAATGTAAATTGGCAGGAACTTACCGGCATCATCTCTCGAATATCCGAACGTCATTTGGGTTAAATCGTTTGTTCCGAACGAGAAGAAATCGGCGTGTTCAGCAATTTTATCGGCTAATAAAGCGGCTCTTGGCACCTCTATCATAGTCCCAACCGAATACTCGACTTTATCATTGCGTTCTTCAAAAATGATTTTCGCTGTTTCTCTAATAATGCATTCCTGAGCAATAAACTCATCAACAGTACCAACCAGTGGCACCATAATTTCTGGTTTACAGGAAATGCCACGTTCTTTTAAATTAAGCGCTGCTTCTATAATGGCTCGGGTTTGCATCTCTGTAATTTCAGGATAGGTATTTCCCAGACGGCAACCTCGATGTCCTAACATAGGGTTAAACTCTTCCAGTTCGGCTACTTTATTTTTAACCGCCTGAAGTGATATATGCATTTCCTCTGCCAGTTCTTTTTGAGTTGCTAACTGGTGAGGCACAAATTCATGTAATGGTGGATCTAATAACCGAATCGTAACCGGAAGGCCTTCCATTGCTTCAAAGATACCTTCAAAATCGGAGCGTTGCATAGGTAATAAATCTTGTAGAGCCTGTTTACGTCCTTTCACTGTATCGGCGAGAATCATTTCACGCATGGCTTTTATTCGATCGACTTCAAAGAACATATGCTCAGTTCTGGTAAGTCCGATTCCTTCTGCTCCAAAGGTTCTGGCTATTTTAGCATCTTTAGGCGTGTCGGCATTGGTGCGCACTTTCATTTTTGCGTACTTATCAGACAGCTTCATGATTTCTGCAAATTCACCGCTTAATTCGGGTTCTACGGTTTCTACTTTCCCTTCAATAATATTTCCGGTAGATCCGTTTAAAGAAATCCAGTCGCCTTCATGATACTCATGACCATCAACAGTTAAGGTTCGTGCTTTATAATTAATTTTTAAAGCACCAGCTCCCGAGATACAGCATTTGCCCATGCCACGAGCCACAACGGCTGCGTGGGAGGTCATTCCACCGCGAGCGGTTAGAATACCTTTGGCAATATGCATCCCTTCCAAATCTTCGGGTGAGGTTTCAATACGAACCAGAATACTGTTTTTAAACTTAGCAGCTTCATCGGCAAAGAAGACTATTTTTCCGGTTGCAGCCCCCGGCGATGCTGGTAAACCTTGAGCTATAACATGAGCGCGTTTTAATGCTTTAGGATCAAATACCGGATGAAGTAATTCATCTAACTTGTTCGGCTCAATTCTAAGCAGAGCTTCTTTTTCATCAATTAAACCTTCATTTAATAAATCCATGGCAATTTTAACCATTCCCGCTCCGGTACGTTTACCATTTCTGGTTTGTAAAATCCATAATTTACCTTCCTGAATGGTGAACTCCATATCCTGCATATCGCGGTAATGCTTTTCAAGTTTTTGCTGATAGCCATCGAGTTCTTTAAATAAACCTGGCATCACTTCTTCCAGAGACGGATAATTTTCCTTTCTATCTTCTTCTGAAATCTGAGCCAGTTCTGCCCAGCGTTTAGAACCTAAAACCGTGATTTGCTGTGGCGTTCTAACTCCGGCAACTACATCTTCTCCCTGTGCATTGATTAAATATTCACCATTAAATACGTTTTCACCGGTTCCGGCATCACGGGTAAAACAAACACCTGTAGCGGAACTATTTCCCATATTACCATACACCATGGCCTGTACATTTACAGCAGTTCCCCAGTCGGCTGGGTAGCCATTCATATTTCTATAATACACCGCACGATCGCCATTCCAACTGTTAAACACAGCTATTATGGCGCCCCATAACTGTTCCCATGGATTGGTTGGAAAACTATGTCCGGTTTGTTTTTTAACGGCTTCTTTAAAATCGTATACTAAATCTTTTAAATCCTGAACAGTAAATTCGGTATCTAACTGAATGCCGCGTTTACCTTTTAGGTTTTCCATAATTTCTTCAAAAGGATCGATATCGTCTTTTGAAGCTGGTTTCATTCCTAAAACCACACCGCCATACATTTGAATAAAACGGCGGTAAGAATCCCAGGCAAATTGTTCGTTATCTGTTTTTTTAGCTAAACCCAGCACGACTTCATCATTCAATCCTAAATTTAAAACGGTATCCATCATACCTGGCATAGAAACACGAGCTCCGGAACGTACAGATACCAATAACGGATTGTCCTTATCGCCAAACCGAGTTCCCATTAAAGTTTCAATATTTGTTATTGAAGCTTCAACTTCATCTCTAATCATATCTATTACCGCGACTTCACCCAGCAAATTATACTCGGTACAAACCTCGGTTGTTATAGTAAATCCCGGCGGAACCGGTATTCCAATGGCACTCATCTCGGCCAGATTGGCTCCTTTACCTCCTAAAAGATTTTTCATTTTACTGTTTCCGTCCGCAACCTTGTTACCAAATCGGTAAACTCGGGTTTTTTCTGCTTCAAGTAATTCCATAGTAATATCCCGTTTAGTTAGACACTTTAGTGTGTCATAAAATTACTTCATAGAGACCGCCATTTAAATGATATAAATCATATTATAATCTTTTAAATTTTCCTATCAATACTTTTATTAACCTACCTTTGTAACAGGCATGGATTTTGCTATTGAAAACTAAAATGGTTCAAATTTGAAAATCATTTTTAATTCTTTATTTTGCGGTACCAGAAACTAAGACTAAATAATGGCAAACATTACGAGAATTTTTGACTTTCCTTATTATCAGTTAAAGACTTATAATTTAGACAAAGCACTAACAACAAAATATAATAACGAGTGGGTATCTATATCGACTCAGGAATTTATTGACCAGGCGAATGCTATTAGTCGAGGATTGCTTCGATTGGGTGTTAAGCCAAACGATAAAATTGCCGTTATTTCGTCGTCTAACCGAACCGAATGGAATGTCTTAGATATAGGCGTACTGCAAATCGGAGCTCAAAACGTACCTATTTACCCTACAATTGCTTCAGAAGATTATGAATACATTTTAAATCATTCTGAATCGACTTATTGTTTTGTATCCGATATTGATGTTTTAGAAAAACTAAACAGTATTAAGGCAAACACAAAACTACAGGGCGTTTATACTTTCGATAACATTGAAGGCGCGGACCACTGGTCAGACATTTTAAAATTAGGAGAAGACACCGAAAATCAAGACCAAGTTGAAACCCTTAAAAACGGTATTAAAGCAGAAGATTTAGCGACTATAATTTATACTTCAGGAACAACAGGAACACCTAAGGGCGTAATGTTATCTCACAATAATTTGGTATCAAATGTACTAGACAGTGACAGACATGTACCTTTTCAACACGGTAAATCTAAAGGCTTAAGTTTCCTTCCGGTTTGTCATGTTTTCGAACGTATGATTTTGTACCTATATATGTATTGCGGTGCTGAAATCTATTTTGCCGAATCGATTGATAAAATGAGCGATAACTTAAAAGAAGTTAGACCCCATGTTATGACTGCCGTACCTCGACTCTACGAAAAAGTATACGATAAAATTATAGCTAAAGGTGCCGAATTAACGGGTTTAAAAAAGAATATTTTCTTTTGGGCTGTAAATTTAGGTTTACGTTATGAGCCCTACGGACAAAATGGCTGGTGGTACGAATTTCAATTAAAATTAGCCCGAAAACTCATTTTCAAGAAATGGCAGGAAGCTTTGGGTGGCAACATAGAAATTATGGTCTCTGGAAGTGCCGCATTGCAACCTCGATTAACGCGTATTTTTGCTGCTGCGGGACTAACAATTCTTGAAGGCTACGGTCTTACTGAAACATCACCTGTTATTGCTGTTAACGATATGATAAATCATGGGTTTAAAGTAGGAACCGTTGGAAAAGTCATAGATAATGTTGATGTAAAAATTGCTGAAGACGGCGAAATTCTTGTTAAAGGACCTAATGTTATGATGGGATATTATAAGGATCCTGAGCGTACCGCCGAAGTGATGACAGACGGTTATTTCCACACTGGAGATATAGGTGAGTTTGATAATGAAGGTTTCTTAAAAATTACCGATCGTAAAAAAGAAATGTTTAAAACCTCGGGTGGCAAATATGTAGCTCCTGCCCTGTTAGAAAACAAGTTTAAACAATCGCGCTTTATCGAACAAATTATGGTTATTGGTGAAGGCGAAAAAATGCCTGCTGCCCTAATTCAATTAAATTTCGATTTTGTTAAAGAATGGGGTAAACGTCACCATATCATCTTCAAAAACAATGAAGAGATGATTACCAATCCGCAATTATTAGAGCGCATTCAGGCTGAAATTGATGTTGCCAATGCCGACTTTGGTAATTGGGAACAAATAAAGAAGTTTGAAATCACTCCAGATGTGTGGTCTATTGATGCCGGACACCTAACACCTACCATGAAATTAAAACGGAAGGTGATTAAGGAGATCTATAAAGACCTGATTGATAAAATCTACCGTCCTTAAAACGGTTACACGCTCCGCTTCTATTTCTTTGGGGTAACTCTGTTAAAATTCATTAATTTATTATGCGCGCATAATAAATTTTCATATATTTGAAATAACCATCAAATTTAAAAAATGAAAATGAATTACACCCTAACACATTTCAATACACCTAATTTGGTTAAGATATCTAACATCTGCCCCTATGTAAATCCATAAGTACTCTCAGATGAAAGAAAAGACAACTAAAGAACCAACCATCGATTATGTATTAAGAACAACCTGGCTCACCGTACAAAAGATGTATAACGAAGAAGCTGCTAAATTTGGAAGCACCATGGCAACCGGTTTTACATTATTAAGTATAGATCCCGAAAAAGGCACTGCTTCAACAGCCCTAGGTCCTAAAATGGGTATGGAAGCTACAAGTCTCTCACGAATTTTAAAAACCATGGAAACCAAAGGACTTATAGAACGACGTCCTAATCCAGAAGATGGTCGAGGCGTTATTATACACCTTACCGAATTTGGTCGCGAGAAAAGAGAATATGCTAAAAACCAGGTTTTAATTTTTAATAACACTATTAAAAACCACATTTCAGAAGACAAATTAAAACACTTTTACGAGGTAACCGATTTAATTAATGAAATGATTTCGAACAAGAAAATATACAATCAAAACGATTAGAAGTATATAAAAACCATGACTAAACGAAGAATGAAAAAAGTAGCCATTATTGGTTCTGGAATTATGGGTAGCGGTATCGCCTGCCATTTTGCAAACATTGGTGTCGATGTCTTGCTATTGGATATTGTTCCCAGAGAACTTAATGATGCCGAAAAGGCCAAAGGCCTGACATTAAATGATAAAATTGTTAGAAACCGCATAGTAAATGATGCTTTAGGTAAGGCATTAAAATCGAACCCCTCACCTATTTATCATCAAAAATTTGCCTCACGGATTACCACTGGAAATCTTGAAGACGACATTAGTAAAGTAGCCCATGTCGATTGGATTATGGAAGTCGTTGTTGAACGCCTTGATATTAAAAAGCAAGTCTTCGAAACTTTAGACAAACACCGAACTCCCGGCACCTTGATTACTTCAAATACATCAGGTATTCCTATTCATTTTATGAGTGAAGGCCGAAGTGAAGATTTTCAAAAACATTTCTGTGGGACACACTTTTTCAATCCCACACGCTATTTAAAACTATTTGAAATCATTCCAGGACCTAAAACGTCGTCTAATGTTTTAGATTTCCTGAACGGATATGGTGAACAATTTTTGGGTAAAACTTCGGTTGTTGCCAAAGACACACCTGCATTCATCGGTAACCGTATTGGTATTTTTGGCATTCAAAGTTTATTCCATCAGGTAAAAGAATTGGGCTTAACAATCGAAGAAGTCGATAAATTAACGGGGCCGGTAATTGGCAGACCTAAATCGGCTACCTTTCGCACAGTCGATGTGGTAGGTTTAGACACTTTAGTTCATGTGGCAAATGGCATATATGATAATTGCCCGAATGATGAGGCTCATGAGCTTTTCAAACTTCCGGATTTCATCAATACCATGATGGAAAACAAATGGTTGGGCAGTAAAACAGGACAAGGGTTTTACAAAAAAGTTAAACATGCCGATGGATCAAGTGAAATACTATCATTAGACCTCGACACACTGGAATACCGTAAAAGTAAAAAAGCCAACTTCGCCACTTTAGAGCTTACTAAAACTATTGATAAAGTCATCGAACGCTTTCCAATTTTAGTTAGCGGAAAGGATAAAGCAGGCGCCTTTTACCGTAAAAACTTTGCGGCGATGTTCGCTTATGTTTCTAATCGTATTCCAGAAATATCAGACGAACTTTATAAGATTGATGATGCCATGAAAGCCGGTTTTGGCTGGGAACATGGCCCGTTTCAAATCTGGGACGCTATTGGCATTAAAAAAGGTATCGACATCATGACATCTGAAGGTTTAGAACCTGCATCTTGGGTAAATGACATGCTTACTTCGGGAAGTAAATCATTTTACACCATCAAAGAAGGGGCTACCTATTTCTATAATATTTCAAGCAAATCTCAGGAAAAAGTTCCAGGACAAGATGCCTTTATCATATTAGATAACATCAGAAAATCTAATGAAGTTTTTAAAAATTCAGGAGTTGTTATTGAAGATTTAGGTGATGGTATTCTTAATTGCGAATTCCAAAGTAAAATGAATACCATTGGAGGCGATGTTCTTGCTGGATTAAATAAAGCAATAAATATTGCTGAAAAAGATTTCGATGGATTGGTTATTGGTAACCAAGGTGCAAACTTCTCCGTAGGTGCTAATATCGGCATGATTTTCATGATGGCTGTCGAGCAGGAATACGACGAGTTAAATGCTGCCATAAAGTATTTCCAGGATACCATGATGCGCCTGCGCTACTCAGCTATCCCAACCATTTCAGCGCCACACGGCATGACACTTGGTGGTGGGTGTGAACTATCCATGCACGTGGATAAAGTTGTTGCTGCGGCAGAGACTTATATCGGATTGGTTGAATTTGGCGTTGGAGTTATCCCTGGTGGTGGCGGTTCTAAAGAAATGGCGTTGCGGGCTTCAGACGCTTTCAGAAAAGGTGATGTGGAATTGAATACATTACAGGAGTATTTCTTAACCATTGGTATGGCCAAAGTATCAACCTCAGCTTACGAAGCTTTCGATTTAGGCGTGCTTCAAAAAGGAAAAGATATTGTTGTAATAAACAAAGACCGACAAATTGCAACAGCCAAAGCTCATGCCAGATTAATGGCAGATGCCGGCTATACGCAACCCATAAAACGTAACGATGTTAAAGTACTTGGTAAACAAGCCTTGGGAATGTTTTTAGTTGGAACTGATGCCATGGAAGCTTCCAAATACATTAGCGAACACGACCATAAAATAGCCAATAAATTGGCTTACGTTATGGCTGGTGGCGATTTAAGTGAACCTACTCTGGTAAGCGAACAGTACTTATTAGATTTAGAGCGTGAAGCCTTCCTGAGTTTATGTACCGAACGTAAAACTCTGGAACGTATTCAGTACATGCTAAAAACAGGTAAACCATTAAGAAACTAAACTAAAATGAAACAAGCATATATAGTAAAAGCATATAGAACGGCAGTTGGAAAAGCTCCTAAAGGCTTATTCCGCTTCAAGCGAACTGATGAGTTGGCTGCTGAAACCATTCAGTATATGATGAAAGAATTACCCCAACTCGACAAATCGCGCATTGATGATGTTATTGTGGGTAATGCCATGCCTGAGGGTTCTCAAGGACTTAACATGGCTCGATTTATTTCTTTAATAGGTTTGAATAGTGTGGATGTTCCCGGAGTTACTGTTAACAGATTTTGTGCTTCAGGTATTGAAACCATCGGAATTGCAACAGCTAAAATTCAAGCCGGAATGGCCGACTGTATTATTGCCGGTGGTGCTGAAAGTATGAGCGCCGTCCCTATGACTGGATTTAAACCTGAACTAAGTTACGATACCGTTAAAGCCGGACACCCAGATTATTATTGGGGTATGGGAAATACAGCCGAAGCTGTCGCCAATCAATTTAAAGTGTCTCGTGAAGATCAGGATGAATTTGCCTACCGTTCTCACATGAAAGCCTTAAAGGCACAAGCTGAAAATCGTTTTCAGGATCAAATTGTTCCCATTGAAGTCGAACAAACCTACATTGATGAAAACGGTAAGAAAGCAACAAAAAGCTACACAGTTACAAAAGACGAAGGACCACGTGCAGGAACTAATTTAGAAGCCTTAGCAAAATTGCGTCCGGTATTTGCTGCCGGCGGAAGTGTAACTGCTGGTAACTCTTCTCAAATGAGTGACGGCGCTGCTTTCGTCATGATTATGAGTGAAGAAATGGTTAAGGAACTTAATTTAGAACCCATTGCACGCCTTGTAAATTATGCAGCAGCTGGTGTAGAACCACGCATTATGGGTATTGGTCCTGTAAAAGCCATTCCTAAAGCCTTAAAACAAGCTGGTTTAAAACAAGCCGATTTAGAGCTTATTGAATTAAATGAGGCCTTTGCGTCGCAATCCATTGCCGTCATCAGAGAACTAGATCTTAATCCCAATATCGTTAATGTGAACGGAGGCGCTATTGCGCTTGGACACCCATTAGGCTGTACCGGAACAAAACTTTCCGTCCAGCTGTTTGATGAAATGCGCAAACGTAATATGACAGGTAAATACGGTGCAGTAACCATGTGTGTCGGCACAGGTCAAGGTGCCTGTGGAATTTTTGAATTTTTAAACTAAAAAGAACTTAATACTATTATTAATATGGAAGCAACAGAACAAGATATTTTACGTGGCGGACAATTTTTGGTAAAAGAAACCAACTGTGAAGATGTGTTTACTCCCGAAGATTTTAACGAGGAACAACGCATGATGAAGGATGCCGTTACCGAGTTTGTAGATCGCGAATTATGGCCTAACAAACCTCGTTTTGAAGCCAAAGATTATGCCTTAACCGAATCCTGCATGCAAAAAGCGGCTGAAATGGGATTCTTAGGCGTTTCCGTTCCTGAAGCATACGGCGGTATGGGTATGGGATTTGTTGACACCATGTTAGTCTGCGATTATATTTCAGGTGCCACAGGGTCTTTCAGTACGGCATTTGGTGCGCATACTGGTATTGGAACCATGCCTATCTTATTATATGGTACCGAAGATCAAAAACAAAAATATGTACCAAAATTGGCGTCAGGCGAATGGTTTGGTTCTTATTGTTTAACAGAGCCAGGCGCAGGTAGTGATGCCAACTCAGGAAAAACCACTGCTACCCTATCTGAAGACGGTAAAAGCTATAAAATTAATGGTCAGAAAATGTGGATTTCCAATGCGGGATTCTGTAGCTTAATGATAGTTTTTGCTCGCATTGAAGATGACAAATACATTACCGGATTCATCGTGGAATACGATTCAGCAAATCCTAACGGAATCACTTTAGGGGAAGAAGAACATAAATTGGGAATTCGTGCCTCTTCAACGCGTCAGGTGTTTTTCAATGACACTGTAGTTCCTATTGAGAATATGCTGTCTACAAGAGGCAATGGTTTTAAAATTGCCATGAATGCCCTTAACATTGGACGCATAAAATTAGCAGCTGCCTGTTTAGATGCACAACGTCGCACCATCACCGAATCGGTGAAATATGCAAACGAGCGCATTCAATTTAAAACGCCTATTTCAAGTTTTGGAGCCATGCGTCAAAAAATTGCTGAGATGGCCACGAATTGTTGGGTAGGTGAAGCAGCGAGCTATAGAGCCGCAAAAAATATTGAAGACCGTATTGAAATAAGAAAAGCAGAAGGAAAAGACACGCATCAGGAAGCTGAACTTAAAGGCGTAGAAGAATATGCCATTGAATGTTCCATTTTAAAAGTGGCGGTTTCAGAGTTTATTCAGCATTGTACCGACGAAGGTATTCAAATTTTTGGAGGTATGGGATTCTCTGAAGATACACCTATTGAATCGGCTTGGAGAGATGCCAGAATTTCAAGAATCTACGAAGGAACAAACGAAATCAATCGCATGCTTTGCATTGGGATGCTTATCAAAAAAGCGATGAAAGGTCATGTTGATGTCCTGACTCCTGCCATGGCAGTTAAAGACGAACTTATGAGTATTCCTTCATTTGAATCACCAGACTATTCAGCTTTATTTTCAGAGGAAAAAAACATCATTAAAAATCTTAAAAAACTGTTCTTAATGGTGGCAGGTGCAACGCTTCAAAAATATGGAGAAGAGATTGAGAAGCACCAGCAACTTATGCTAGCCGCTTCCGATATTTTAATTCAAATCTATTTAGCAGAATCGGCAATTTTACGTGCTGAAAAAATGGCTAAAAAAGAAGGCGAAGACAAAGCAAAAGAACAGATAGCCATGGCAAAACTGAATTTATTCCATGCTATTGATGTGATTGAAACAGCAGGTAAACACTCCATCATTTCATTTTCTACGGGAGATGAGCAACGTATGATGCTTATGGGCTTAAAACGTTACATTAAATACGTGAATATGCCTAATATTATAGAACTAAGAAACATTATTGCCAATAAGGTTATTACTGAAAACAAGTACTGTTTCTAAAACATAAAGTGACTAATTTAATTTATAAAAGCGTTTCAATGTAATTATTGAAACGCTTTTATTTTTTAAGTATTTTAGTAGAAATTAAAAGTTTATGAAACAAACTACAATTTATATTTTACTATTCTTTACTTCAATAATTACAGCACAAACCAATCAAAAAATCTACGATATTATTGATGCCATTTCTGCCGAACGAATTGAAAAAGACATTGAAACTTTAGTGAATTTTGGAACCAGAAATACCTTTAGCGACACCTTATCAGACACAAGAGGTATTGGTGCTGCGCGTCGATGGATAAAACAGGAATTTGAAAATATTTCTAAAGATTGTAATAACTGCCTTGACGTTTTTTACCAGAAAGATTATGTAACCAAAAAAGGAAATAATCGAGTACCTCATGACGCCTGGGTGGTTAATGTTATTGCTATTCAAAAAGGCACAAAATACCCAAACAGTTATATTATTATGAGTGGCGATATAGATTCTCGAGCCAGCGACACTATGGATTTCACTACCGATGCACCAGGAGCCAACGATAACGCCTCCGGAATGGCTGGAACTATTGAAGCTGCCCGAGTTTTATCGAACTATAAATTTGAACACAGTATTGTATATGTAGGCCTATCTGGTGAAGAGCAAGGTTTATTTGGTGGCAAAGGCTTAGCTAATTATGCCAAAAACCATAACTGGGATATTGTTGGCGTTTTTAACAACGATATGATTGGAAATATAAAAGGTGTTGATGGTGTTATTGACAACCGTGCTTTTAGAATTTTCTCGGAGCCTGTGCCAGCTAACGAACCCGAACAAACCAGAAACCTACGTCGTTTTTATGGTGGTGAAGTCGATGGAATCTCCCGTCAGTTGGCAAGATACATTCACAAAACTACCAAGACCTATATGCCCGAAATGAACCCCCTGATGATTTACAGGTTAGACCGTTTTGGGCGCGGCGGTCACCATCGTCCGTTTAACGACTTAGGCTTTCCTGCCATTCGTATTATGGAGGCCCATGAAAATTACACACACCAGCATCAGGATATCCGTGAAGAAAACGGTATAAAGTACGGCGATGTTTTAGAGCATGTTAATTTTGAATACGCAAAAAAACTCACGGCTGTAAATGCTATTAATCTGGCTAGCCTGGCCTCTGCCCCTCCCGCACCTAAAGAAGTTGCTATTGGTGGTATTGTTGAAGCTTCAGCTAAATTAAAATGGAATAAAGTGGATGGCGCTAAAGGCTACAAAATATACTGGCGCGATACCACTTCACCTACCTGGGATTATAGTCGATACGTTGGTGATGTTTCGGATTTTACGTTAGAAGGGTTTGTTATTGATAATTATTTCTTCGGCATTGCAGCAATTGATGAAGATGGCTTTGAAAGCATTGTTACATTTCCAAATGCCATCATTAGAAATTAACATAGATTTAGCAGCCTTTTATATGGGTTTTTAATTAATTTACGGTTTAAACACAAACTAATGAACACCCGTTTTTTACTATTTTCTATATCGTTTTTAGCATTATCTCTTTCGGCGAAAGCCCAGTTAATGACCGATAAAAATGAATTTACACAACAAGACACCTTACGAGGTAGTATAACTCCCGAACGTTCTTGGTGGGATTTAACCTATTATCATTTAGATGTGGAAATAGCCCCTGATAAAAAATTCATCTCAGGAAAAAACACCATTCAATATAAAGTTTTAGAGCACCAATCGGTGATGCAAATCGATTTACAGGAACCACTTAAAATTACCAAAGTAACTCAAAATGGAAAATCCTTAAAAGTAGTTCAAAATGGTAACGCTCATTTTGTCTATTTAAAAAAGAAACAGGAAATTGGTAAAACTAATAGTATAGAAGTCTATTACGAAGGACATCCTAAAGTAGCCGTTAAAGCCCCATGGGATGGTGGTTTTTCTTGGAAAACAGACAAAAATGGCAATCCGTTTGTGGCAACCTCTTGCCAAGGTCTTGGAGCTAGTGTTTGGTGGCCTTGTAAAGACCACATGTACGACGAGGTAGACAGCATGGATATTAGTGTAACGGTTCCGAAAGGATTAATGGATGTCTCAAACGGGCAATTTGCTGGAAAAACTGAAAATGAAACCTCGACCACTTACAACTGGACAGTAAAAAACCCTATAAACAACTACGGAGTTAACGCCAATGTCGGTGATTATGTGCATTTCACTGAAATATACGACGGAGAAAAAGGGCCTTTAAAAATGGACTATTATGTGCTTCGTGATAATTTAGAAAAAGCTAAAGAACAATTTAAACAAGCTCCTAAAATGATGAAGGCGTTTGAATACTGGTTTGGACCATACCCTTTTTACGAAGATGGATTTAAAATTGTTGAAACGCCATATTTAGGTATGGAACACCAAAGTTCGGTAACCTACGGAAACGGTTTTAAAAATGGCTATTTAGGACGTGATCTTTCAGGAACGGGATGGGGTTTAAAGTTCGATTTCATTATTGTTCACGAATCGGGACACGAGTGGTTTGCCAACAATATCACTTACAAGGATGCCGCAGATATGTGGATTCATGAAAGCTTCACAAATTATTCTGAATCGCTCTATTTAGAATATTACTTCGGAAAAGAAGCCGCTTCAGAATATGTTATAGGCATTAGAAAAAACATTTTAAACGACAAGCCAATTATCGGGCCATACAATGTTAACAAAGAAGGTTCTGGCGATATGTACTACAAAGGGGCTAATATGATTCATACCCTTCGTCAATTGATTGAAGATGACGAAAAATTCCGAAACATTTTACGCGGTATGAATGAAACTTTTTATCATCAAACAGTTACGACGCAACAAATCGAAAATTATATTAGCAAACAAACAGGTTACGATTTACAACAATTTTTCGACCAATATTTAAGAACAACAAAAATTCCAACACTGGAATATTCAATTAATAATAAAGAGCTTAAATTCCGTTGGACAAACATTGTTGAAAAATTCGACATGCCGGTACTTGTATCACTTAACGGAAAAGCGCAATGGATTTACCCAAAAGCAGATTGGAAAACTATTCCGCTTGACGGTTCGGAAAACACTTTTAAAGTTGATCCTAACTTTTACATCGAAACAAAAAAATTATAACATAAATGCTGCCTGAACTTTACTTTAAAACCGATACAGAATGGCGCAAGTGGTTACATGACAATCACAGTAAAGCAACGGGCATTTATTTAATTTTTTATAAAGTAGACCACGAAAACGACAGCATGCGTTGGGAAGAAGCGGTAAAAGTGGCGCTTTGTTATGGTTGGATTGATTCTACGGTTAAAAGTTTAGGTGACGGCAAACGCCGACAATACTTTACCCCCAGAAATCCTAAAAGTGTATGGAGTGCGCTTAATAAAAAATACATTCTAGAATTAGTTGCAGATAACTTAATGCATACAAGTGGTTTGAAAACCATTGAAATCGCAAAAGGAAATGGTAGTTGGTCGGCTTTAGACGATGTTGAAAATGGTATCATCCCTGAAGATTTACAACAAGAATTCGATAAACATACCGAAGCTTACAATAACTACCTCAACTTTGCGCCTTCCTACAGAAAAAGTTATTTGTACTGGCTAAATCAAGCCAAGCGTGAAGCCACAAGGAAAAAGCGCATAACTGAAATCCTTCAATTATGCGCTGATAATATAAAATCGAGAGGTTCTTATTAATGTTCTAATTATTAAAATGAGAATAAATACTCGACTCCATTGAGCGCTGGTTTATAGAACTATTAAAAATCGCTAAAATACGCTTAGCAATTCCTGTCCAGCCAAAATTTCGACGTGCAAAACGAGCCCCTTCAACCGACAATTCATTACGCAATTTAGGATATAATAACGGCATAGACATCATGGCTCCAAACTCTAATGGACGATGCGGATCAGCGAATAACGCCTGATTTCCAAAATCGATTAAATCATATAGACCACCATGTACGGTTACCACACTTGGGGTACCACAAGCCATAGCCTCAATAGCTACCATACCAAAAGGTTCATAACGCGAAGGCATGGCAAAAATATTCGCAGATCGGTATACATTTGCCAAATCGGCATCGGCAATGTAATTTTTCCAGGTAATCTTGTCTAACACTCCTAATTCTCCTGCTAACTTTTTTAAGCCTTCAACCCCTTTATCATCTTGCTTTGAATTATCGCCTCCAATAGCAGCCACCAATCGCGCTTCCGGACAAAGTTCAAAAACGGTTGGTAACGCCTGAATTAACAAATCGTAGCCTTTATTATGAGCCATTCTTCCTAATGCTAAAATATCGGTAGGATGTATATCGTATTTTGCTCTTATTCTGTCGTTTTCTTTTGAAGGAACCGGGTAAAAGCGGTTTTCGTCAATGCCAGGAGGAATCATACCACAATTTCGAGGCAATACATCATATTGTTGCGTTAATAAATCAACCTGAGGTAAGGTAGTTGCAATCACATAATTACACATTTGATAAACGAAATATTCTTTTCTAATACGCTCTTTAAAACGGTATTTTTTTTCCATATCCTCTTCACTCATATCGCTTCCCATAGTATGCTGCTTCCACCAACCCAAAGAATGAGGTGTGTGTACATGGCAAATGCCTAATTCTTCGGCTATTTTTTGTCCTGCCCAACCCGCATCCCAGTAATGCGTATAAACTACATCATACTTTTTACGTTCCTTTTGAATAGCCGCCAGACAGTTGGTTACAAACTTTTTCAGGTGGTCGTGCATGTCTTCTTTTCTAATGAATTTTTTTCCTCCAAAAGGAATACGCCAAACACTGTAATTTTCATCGACGTGATCGTATTCCGGCTGATCTTCAAATTGTCGGGTTACCAAATCCACTCGTTTTCCTAATCTGCTAAAACGTTCTGCGAGCTCTAAAACATAAACTACTTGTCCTCCCGTATCGGGTTTTCCTAATTCGGCATTAGCACCTACATATCCGTGCAAAGAGATCATTAAAATTGACTTCATAATATATATTTTAGTTATTAATTACTTTTAAATCGTTACAAGCAGAAATGTACTGAGCCGCAGACCACGCCTGATAGGCTTTCCCCATAGCTTTACCTGAAGTTCCATGAGCCCACTCGGTAAATTCCCATTCTTCGGTTAACCCCTGTTTATTAATTAAGGCCAGTTTATACAACTCTGAAATAGCGACTTCACGTAATCCCAGCTTATTAACAAACTTCACCCAGAATCCTCCAACAAAAGGCCATATACCTCCATTGTGATAATGATGCGGAAGATTTAACAAATTAACGGTGTAATAAGGTCTCCAATCCGGATCACCAGGCGTTACTACTGGATACACATTTCTTATAGGGAATGGATCGTTAACGCCTACTCCTAAAATAAATTTGAAGGTTTGATGCGCTTTTTCGGCATCGACCGTGCCATGTAAAAAGGCTAAAACGTTTCCAAAAATATCACAACGCCAGCTAAAATCGAAAGGTGTGGTTTGCGCAATTAAATAGGAAGTATCACCAAGAGTAAACTGACGCTCGGCAAAGGATACCGACTGAAATAATTTTTGTTGTGTTGATGGCCAAAAATTTTGAAGAATCTCCTTTTTAATAACCTGAGACCATCGAATGTATTCGCCTGCTTCTTCATAATCACCCAACATTTCCAGCATTCGACCGTAACATACATTAGCACGATACCATAAAATTTCGTCGTATAGGATATTATAACTTCCTCCAAATAAATCGGTCCAATCGCCTGCTTCAGGTATTTCCAACAAAGCATCATTATTACTGTCATGAGCACCAAGCCAACGCATAGTTTCTTTGATATCTGAAATATATTTACGAAGAAAATCGATATCCTTAGTAACGTTTACATACTCGTAAAACGCAATAACTACCCAAATACCACTATCAATCGAGCAAATACCACCTACCCCAGAATAATCGGCGACATTATCTTTTATGCGCACATTAGACGGAATCTGACCATTTCGTGAAATATGTTCGAATAAAGTCACTAAAGTTTGACGCTGGCATTTATGAATTTCTTCATCGTGAATAAGTGATAGCGAACCAATAACCGTAATAGCACCATCACGTGCCCATACACTATGGTAATTCTCATCGGTACCACTTGGTACATTATCTTTTATAGAACACGCTGAAAATCCGAGTGGTGTTATATTCTTCTTTAGTGCAATAATAGCCTTTTCATAGCCTTCGCGTATTAGTTCTAATTTTTCCTTGTCGTCATCTTCAGCAATATGATTTAATTCCTGCTGTATAAAATAATCATCGGTATGATCTTCTTCCAGACATGTTTTAGCTTCTTCTGGCAAGACTTTATAATACACCAAACCTTCAATAACACCATCACCATGATCGCCTTCGGAATGATACACCTGTCTGTATTTTGTGAATTTATATAGTTCTTCGTGTGCGTTAGCAACTACGATGCCTCGAATACCTTTCATATTAAACATGGCAGAATCGTTTCCGCTATCGCCGGCAACCAAAACGTTGTCGGCTGTTAAATTGAGTTTAGTTAACAGCCACTGCAAGGCATTACCTTTGTTTGCCCATTTTGGAAGTACATCCAGAAACTTATTACCCGAGTATACAATATTCACCAACATATTAGCTTTGACAAAATCGGCTTCAATACTCTCAATAAGTTCATCGTTGGCATCATGAAAAAAGTAACTGCGTTTATAGGAATGCTGAAACTTTGCTGGCTGATCGCTAATAGGATGATCGATGCTTTGAATTAGCTTTTCAACAGCATCTAAATCCCAACCTTCATCTAAAACATCATTAAACTCTTTAACTATGCAATCCTTATTACAATCGTAAATTAGAGTACCAACGCCACCTATTATATAATCTGGTTTGGGAAGCACCCCTTTTTTAATAAGCCGCAGAACATCATCTATTAACCGTCCGGTATTATAAGTGAGTATGACATCCTCAGGTTTATAGGTCTTCCAGATTTTTTTAAAATTACTTTTAAGCGTGTGAAATTCTATTAACGTGTTATCAATATCAAAAGAAAGGAGCTTGATAGGACTCTTAGTAAGGTTTGTTTCCATATTAAGAAATTCTGAAGCGTTTTTATTTGTTTTTTATTAAAAAACCACGAAAAACACATGGTTCTTGCTTAATATACACAAAAAATCACGAAAAACAGATCAAAAACGACACTAACAAAACCTTTAGAAAGACTTTTTAGGGGTATAAAAAAAATTAGTGGTTTAAAATACAGATTTGCAAATTAAACCACCATATACCGTGAATATGAAAAAAGAAGGAAATTTCATCTAAATACCACTTATAAAACTTCCATAAGGATCTTTAAATTGCATGCCGTCTGAAAAACGATGCTTACTTAATTGGTTGAATTCTGAAAGTCCCCAGAGTACAAATTCTTTCATAAAATAACTGTCTATCGGATTCAGTTTAGGCTGATATTTTCCTAACAAATCGTTTAACGGACTTACACCATCTAATAGACTTTTGTATTCCTTGTCACGCAAACTATCACCCAATTCAAAACCATCTTTCTGATTGAAGAACCAAGAAATGATATCATCATAAGGCGTTTCTTCTTCCTGTTTCTTTAGTTTTTCAATTTTAGGAAAGTATTGTACAAATAAACTTTTCACTGCTTCACCAATTAAATTATAAGCCACAACAGCCGCTCCTTCCTGTTCGCCTTCATACACCAGTTCTACTTTTCCGGTAATAGAAGGAATAACCCCCATAAAATCTGATAAACGTACCGTTGTAGTTTCATCGCCTGCAAGTAAAGCACGACGCTCGGCAGTACTTAATAAATTTTCTAAAGCTGTAATACTTAAACGAGCGCTTACACCACTTTTAGCATCGATATAATCGCTTTTACGCGCTTCAAAAACAATCTGTTCTAATAAATCGCGGGCTAAATCCGGAACCACAACGGTCTCTTTCTGACTTTCCTCCAATTTTGCTTCTTGTTCTGTAATCTGTTTAGCCGTTTCAATATTAACCGGATAATGCGTTAATATCTGTGAGCCAATTCTATCCTTTAACGGTGTAACAATACTACCTCTGTTAGTATAATCTTCAGGATTGGCGGTAAACACGAATTGAATATCTAAAGGTAATCGCAACTTAAATCCACGGATTTGTATATCTCCCTCCTGCAATATATTAAATAAAGCCACCTGAATTCGGGCTTGCAGGTCGGGCAACTCATTAATCACAAAAATGGAACGGTTGGCCCGAGGAATCATTCCATAATGAATCACACGATCATCGGCATAACTAAGTTTCAGGTTTGCTGCTTTTATTGGGTCAACATCACCTATAATATCAGCCACAGTAACATCGGGGGTCGCCAATTTTTCAGCAAAACGTTCACTGCGATGTAACCAGGCAATTGGAGTATTATCACCTTTTTCTTTAATTAGTTCTGTTGCATATCGAGAAATTGGATGAAAGGGATCGTCGTTAATCTCAGAACCTTCAACAAAAGGAATATACTCATCTAAAAGATTCAGCATTAAACGCGCCAAACGCGTTTTCGCTTGTCCGCGTAATCCAAGTAGATTAATATTATGTCTTGATAAAATAGCACGCTCTAATTCGGGAATCACAGTATTTTCATACCCGTGAACACCTTCAAAAGTCGTTTCCTTATTTTTTATTTTTTGAATCAGATTATCTCTTAATTCGTCCTTAATAGATTTACTTTGATAACCTGATTTCTTTAAGTCTCCAAGTGTTTTTATGTTTTCAATATTCATAAGCTATCCTCTAATTCTCTTTTTTCTATTGGTTTCGTAATCTTCAAAAATCATTTCTCCTAAACCTTTAATGCCAGTATAAAAGGCTTTGCCCTGATTGGCATAGGTAAACTCCCTGACAAATTGCATTAAGTAATTGTCTTTTGCAATCATAAAGGTTGTAATAGGAATATGCAAACGTCTGGCTTGCTGTGCCATGGCATAACATTTATTAACGATATTAGGATTTAGTCCAAAACTATCTTTAAAATACTCGCCATTAGATAACCGCAAACAACTAGGTTTTCCATCGGTGATCATAAAGATTTGCTTATTGGTGTTGCGTTTTCTTCGAAGTAAATCCATTGCCAGTTGCAATCCGGCTACCGTATTGGTATGGTAAGGTCCTACTTTCAAATAGGGTAAGTCTTTAATTTCTATTTGCCAGGCATCGTTTCCAAATACTAAAATATCTAAGGTATCTTTTGGATATCGAGTAGTAATTAATTCGGCTAAAGCCATGGCTACTTTTTTTGCCGGTGTTATACGATCTTCACCATATAATATCATACTATGGCTAATATCTATCATAAGCACCGTGCTCATTTGCGATTTATGAAGGGTTTCCTCAACTACTAAATCACTTTCCGATAGGTTAAAATCTGAAATGCCGTGATTAATTTGAGCATTTTTTAAACTTTCGGTCATGGACACCTTGTCCAAGGCATCACCAAACTGATACCCCCGAAAATCTCCGGTATGCTCATCACCTACTCCAGGACTTTTACTTCGATGATTACCCTGTCCGCTTCGTTTTATTTTTCCGAAGATTTGATCTAAAGCCTGCTGACGAATGGCGCGCTCGGTTTTGGCAGTTATTGCCATACCACCATTACCATCTGGATCAAGTTCTTCACGAATAAAGCCTTTCTTGATAAGGTCTTCGATAAAATCGTCTATAGAATAGTCTGGAGTGGTTAATTTGTATTCTTTATCGAGTTCACGCAACCAATCGATAGCCTCATCGAAATCACCAGAAGTATGCGTTATTAATTCTTTAAAAATTTCGAATAAAGTATCGAAAGGTGATTTATTCGGTGCTTCGTACGACTTGAAAACAAATCCTTTTCTTGTAGTATTATCGTGTGTCATAGCTGTATAAAAATACTATATTTTTACACACCAAACACAGTTATACAATTAGAAATATCTATGGCAATCAGAAGAATGCTAATAGTTTCTATTCAACACGCTTCAATCCTTCAAGGTCTTCAATTTTAATTTTTTTACCTGAAGTTGAAATTAAACCTTGTTTTTTAAACTGAGAAAGTACCCGAATAGCAGACTCGACAGCTGTACCTACAATATTGGCATAATCTTCACGAGATAAAACCACACTTAAAGTCTTATCTGAATTTGTTCCGAAGCTTTCGTAAAGGTAAACTAATGTCTCGGCTAAACGCTGACGTACCGATTTTTGAGCCATATTAACAATAATATCATCGGCTTGTCTCAAATCGTTAGCCATATCTTTTAAAACATCCAGGGTAAAATTGGAATTTTTCTGTAGATCACTAATAATTTCAGATTTAGGAATAAAGCAAACTTCCATATCGTTTAAGGCTACGGCACTTAAATTTGCTGTCTCATCTGTTACCAACGAGCGCTGCCCAAGTAAGTCTCCTTTCACTACCAACTTTACAATTTGATCTTTACCGTTGGCACTTAATTTAGATAACTTACAAACCCCATCGCGGATACAAAAAACCCCATTTATAACGTCTCCTTCTTCAAAAATAGTTTCTCCTTTTTTGATTATTTTAGAAGTTTTGCACCCGGAAATACGCACCAATTCATCTTTGGTAAGCGATTTTAACGAATTAAATTGCTTAACAATACATTGTTCACATTTACTCATACCTGAAATTTATATGTTCGGTAAAAATACTTAAAATTCATGATAAAAGTCATATATTGTAAGGAGTTCTTTTGGGAATTTTGTTACAGGTATAATAATGAGCAAATTGTATGGATCAAGAAAATTGTTTCCACTGTGGCGACGTATGCGATTCGCAGGCTATTACATTTAACGATAAAACATTCTGTTGTAATGGTTGCAAGACTGTATATGAAATTTTTTCAGAAAACGACTTAACCTGTTACTACGACTTACAGGCAGCACCTGGTGCAACCCCAAAGGACATTGAAGGTAAATACGATTTTTTATCTCAGGAAAACATTATTGAAAAATTAACCGAATTTAACGATGGTAAAACACAGATTACCACACTTTATATTCCGCATATTCATTGTAGTTCATGTATCTGGATTTTAGAAAACCTCAACAAATTAAATCCAGGCATTTCTGCTTCCCAGGTGAATTTCGGCAAAAAAAATGTTCGGGTAACCTACAATACTCAAGACACATCACTTAAAGATGTTGTGATTCTTTTAAGTAGTATTGGCTATGAACCGTATATATCTCTTGACGATTTCAAGACCGGAAAAGCACAAGTTAACCGCTCACTTATTTACAAATTAGGGATCGCAGGTTTTGCCTTTGGAAATGTCATGTTCTTATCCTTTCCTGAATATTTTGAAGTGGGCGAATATTGGTTAGAGCAATACAAACATTTGTTTCGCTGGCTTATGTTTACCTTTTCGTTACCTGTAGTGTTTTATGCTGGTCAGGATTATTTTATTTCGGCCTACAAAGGTTTACGTAAAGGGCTTTTAAATATAGATGTACCTATTGCTTTGGGCATCGCTGTACTTTTCATTCGCAGCACCATAGATATTATTTTCGATTTGGGCTCGGGGTTTTTCGATAGCCTGACCGGATTGGTTTTCTTTTTATTACTCGGAAAGTTTTTTCAACAGAAAACCTATTCATTTTTATCCTTCGAACGCGATTACAAATCCTATTTCCCTATTGCCATAACTAAAATTGAAAATGGCATAGAAACCCCTATTCAGGTTTATGATATTAAACAAGGTGACCGACTATTAATTAGAAACGAAGAATTAATTCCTGCCGATGGCATTTTAATTAACGGTAATGCCCAAATAGATTACAGCTTTGTTACCGGTGAATCTAAAACAGTCAGTAAAGATTCAGGTGATAAACTTTTTGCCGGCGGCAAGCAAACAGCCGGACTTATAGAAATGGAAGCTTTAAAATCGGTAGAACAAAGCTACCTAACACAGTTATGGAGTCATGATGTGTTCAATAAAAATAAGGAAGACCATTTTACCACACTTACCAATGCCATTAGTAAACGTTTTACTATTGCCATATTAAGTATTGCTGTATTAGCAACAACGTATTGGTATGTTGTTGATGCTTCCAAAGCTATTAATGTTTTTACCGCTGTTCTCATAATTGCCTGTCCCTGCGCTTTGGCTTTAGCAGCTCCATTTACTTTCGGAAATCTGCTTCGTATTTTTGGCAAACTAAAATTCTACGTAAAAAACGCTTCGGTTATTGAGCAGTTAGCTGAAATTAATACGGTTATTTTTGACAAAACAGGAACAATAACCTCAAATGAAAAAAGTATTGCGACTTATGATGGTGATATGCTATCTGCTTCAGAAGAAATTCTATTAAAAAATACACTTCGCGGTTCTAACCATCCGTTAAGCAGAACCCTTTACGACATTCTGGATGAACACAATATTATTTCTTTAAATCATTTTGAAGAACATTTAGGAAAAGGTATTGAAGCATCTTACCTAAACGACAATATTAAAATTGGCTCGGCGAGTTTTGTGGGAGGCAGTGATCCATCAATTTTAAACACAACCGTACATATTAGCACCAACAATCAATACAAAGGAAAATATACCTTCTATAACAGCTACCGTACAGGTTTATCTAAACTATTTAATAAACTTAAACAGGAATTCGATTTAGTTATCCTTTCGGGTGATAATGCCGGAGAACAGGAAAATCTAAAAAAACTTCTACCTGCCAAGACCAAATTGATTTTCAACCAGAAACCAGATGACAAGCTGGAATACATAAAATATCACCAGACCGAAGGTGCCAAAGTACTTATGGTTGGCGATGGTTTAAACGATGCCGGAGCACTGGCACAAAGTAATGTAGGGATTGCGCTATCAGAAAATGTGAATGTCTTCAGCCCTGCCTGCGATGCTATTTTAGACGCTTCAAAATTTAATCAGCTATATCAATTTATTAAAGCCTCTAAACAGGCCATAACTATAATTAAGTGGAGTTTTGTGCTTTCTTTTATTTACAACAGCATTGGACTTTACTTTGCGGTAACCGGGCAATTAGCACCTGTTATTGCAGCGATATTAATGCCATTAAGTTCTATTAGTGTTGTGGTATTTACCACTATTGCTACAAACTTTATAGGTAAGAAGATAAAATAAAGGTTATTTTTTTAAACATGATAAAAGTCATGTTTTAAGAAACCTTTCACATTTAATTTTGACCCGTAACTTCAATAGGTATGAGTGTTATATATATGTTATTAGGTATTAGCATCGTGGTGGCTATTGTCTTCTTCGTTGCTTTTATTGTTGCTGTTAAGAAAGGACAGTACGATGATGATTACACCCCTTCGGTAAGAATGCTTTTTGAAGACGAATTAGTAAAAGACCAATCGAAAACAACCATTAAAAACAAAAAGACCAATTAATCATTATGGAAGTACAACAATTTTACTACGACAACAAGATTGTTAAAAAATTCTTATTTGCTACCATGCTTTGGGGAGTTGTAGGAATGCTTGTAGGCTTGCTCTTAGCCTTTTTATTTTTGTTTCCAAACCTAACCGACGGAATTCCGTGGTTAAGCTTTGGGCGACTAAGACCACTACACACCAACGCCGTTATTTTTGCCTTTGTAGGTAATGCCATTTTTGCCGGTGTGTATTATTCCTCTCAACGCCTTTTAAAAACCAGAATGTTCAGTGATGTACTGAGTAACATTAACTTCTGGGGGTGGCAATTAATTATTGTGGCCGCAGCCATTTCCTTGCCTTTAGGATACACTACATCAAAAGAATACGCCGAACTGGAATGGCCTATTGATATTGCCATTGCTTTAGTTTGGGTAGCCTTTGGCGCCAACTTAATAGGAACGATTTTAAGACGTCGTCAACGTCACTTATATGTTGCCATCTGGTTCTATTTAGCAACGTTTGTAACAGTTGCTGTACTACATATTTTTAATAATATAGAACTTCCTGTAAGCGGTATGAAAAGCTACTCGGTTTACGCCGGTGTACAGGATGCCTTAGTACAATGGTGGTACGGACATAATGCCGTTGCATTCTTTCTAACTACACCTTTCTTAGGATTAATGTATTACTTTGTACCTAAAGCAGCGAACAGACCTATCTATTCATACCGTTTATCTATCATCCACTTCTGGTCTTTAATCTTTATTTATATCTGGGCTGGTCCTCACCACTTATTATATACCGCATTACCTGAGTGGGCGCAAAACTTAGGTGTTGCTTTCTCTGTCATGTTATTAATGCCTTCTTGGGGTGGTATGATTAACGGACTACTAACCTTACGCGGTGCCTGGGACAAAGTTCGTGTAGACCCTGTTTTAAAATTCATGGTGGTTGCACTAACCGGATATGGTATGGCTACATTTGAAGGTCCGATGCTATCTCTTAAAAATGTAAATGCTATTGGTCACTTTACCGACTGGATTATTGCTCACGTACACGTTGGAGCACTTGCATGGAACGGATTTCTTGCCTTTGGTATGATTTATTGGTTAGTTCCTAAACTATTTAAAACACAATTATACTCTTTAAAACTTGCTAATGCGCACTTCTGGGTAGGAACCTTAGGTATTATTATTTATGCCTTACCTATGTACGTTGCCGGATTTACTCAAGCTAGTATGTGGAAACAGTTTAACCCAGACGGCACCTTAATGTATGGTAACTTCCTGGAAACTGTAACCGAAATTATTCCAATGTACTGGATGCGTGCTATTGGTGGTTCGTTATATATCTTCGGAATGTTTATTCTGGCTTATAACATTATAACCACTATTAGAAAGTCGCAGAATGCCGTAACCGACGAATTAGCTGAGGCTCCTGCACTGGAGCGTGTGTCTAAACACCGTGTGGCTGGTGAAGGATGGCATACCTGGTTAGAACGTAAACCAATTAAACTTACCATTTATGCAACCATCGCCATTTTAATTGGTGGTATTGTACAAATCGTTCCGACTTTAATGGTAGAATCTAATATTCCAACCTTAACAAGTGTTAAACCTTATACTCCTTTAGAGTTAGAAGGACGTGATATTTACATCCGTGAAGGTTGTGTGGGCTGTCACTCACAAATGATTCGTCCGTTTAGAAGTGAAGTAGAACGCTACGGAGAATATTCGAAAGCTGGAGAATATGTTTACGATCACCCGTTCTTATGGGGTAGTAAACGTACCGGACCGGATTTACACCGTGTTGGTGGTAAATATTCAGATAACTGGCACTTAAACCACTTATACGATCCACAAAGCACCTCTTCAGGGTCTATTATGCCAGCTTATCAATGGTTGGTTAAAAACAGACTGGACAAATCGAAAACCGAAGATAAAATGCGTGCTATGGTTAGTCTAGGTGTTCCGTATACCGAAGATGACATTGCCAATGCTCAACAGCACATGCTAGACCAAGGAACTAAAATCGAGAAAAACCTGTATACCGACCCAGATTTTGCTGCAAATTATGAAGCAGACAAAAAAGCTGCCGGTACAGATTTTACCGAAATGCGCAATCGTGAAATTGTAGCTGTTATAGCTTATTTACAACGATTAGGAACCGACATTAAGGTTAAAGATTCTGAAATTTCTTCAACTAAAAACTAAACGTCATGATGAAATTTATAAAAAACCATATGGAGACCATTGCCGGGGTAGAGATCTACCCTATCATCTCCCTGCTAATCTTTTTTATCTTTTTTGTTGTACTATTTTGGTGGGTTGTTACTGCTAAAAAAGATTATATAAAAACTGTTAGTAACCTACCACTAGAAAACCAAAACGACCAAACATTATGAGACAATCATTCCCTTCATGGTTAAGAGTTCCAATAATATTCTTTGCGATATTTTTCTTAGCCGAATTCCTTATAGATTCCGGAGACAAACCAGCCTTTGTAGAATACCCGTTACTGGCACTATTCCTTTTACTGGTCATCTTTATTTTAATTGCAATAGAAGGTATAGTAAGCTCTATGAAGTCTATACTTTATCAAAGTTTAGACGAAGCTGCAAAGGCACGCTTTGATGCTGAACAAGAAACACCTTCTAAATTCATTCAATGGGTTAAAAATTTATATAAGGCACTTGCAGGTACAAAACCCATTGAAAAAGAACACGAAATTATTCTGGATCACAACTACGATGGTATTCAGGAATTAGATAACGATTTACCACCGTGGTGGTTATATGGGTTCTATGCTTCAATCGTTTTTGCTGCAATCTATTTACTACGTTTCCACGTTTTTAATGGCGAAGGACAATACGACGAATTAAATACTGAATATGCTGAAGCTCAAAAAGCCATTGAAGAATACAAGAAAACCGCTAAAGACTTAGTAGATTTCAATACTGTTGAACTATTAACCGATGCTTCCGATTTAAGCAACGGTAAAAAAATATTCGATGCCAACTGTATAGCTTGTCATAAAGCTGACGGTGGTGGTGGTATCGGACCTAACTTAACCGATGAATACTGGATTCTTGGTGGTGGTATTAAAAATGTATTTAAAACAGTTTCTGAAGGTGGCCGTGATGGAAAAGGTATGATTGCCTGGTCTAAAAACGGATTAAAACCATCAGAAATTGCACAAGTATCAAGCTATGTTTTAAGCTTTCAGGGCACAACCCCTGCCGAGCCTAAAGCTGCTGAAGGAGAAATTTGGAACGACGCAAACTAAAACGTTAAACACCTAACAAAAAACCTAAAACCAAAACAACTTGGAAACACCTAGCAACGAATCGTTCAGAGATAGTATTGGTACTATGACCAAAGAAGGAAAGCGTGCCTGGGTGTACCCTAAAAAACCCGGCGGCAAGCTATACGAGTACCGCAAGATAACAAGCTACGTATTGCTGGCCTTTTTGTTTGCCGCTCCGTTTATTAAGGTCCAAGGAAATCAATTTTTGATGTTTAATGTTTTAGAGCGTCGTTTCAATATTTTCGGTTTTCCATTCTGGCCACAGGATTTCTATTTGTTCGTTTTGTCCATGATTATAAGTGTCGTGTTCATCACCTTATTCACAGTGGCATTCGGGCGCGTGTTTTGCGGTTGGGTTTGTCCGCAAACCATTTTTATGGAAATGGTCTTCAGACGTATTGAATACTGGATTGAAGGCGATCGTAATAAACAACGCAGGTTGGATAACCAAGAATGGAACGCCGAAAAAATAAGAAAGCGTGGCCTGAAATGGTTTATATTTTTAGTCATCTCGTTTCTTATTGCTAATATATTTTTAGCCTATTTAATTGGTAGCGATAAGCTTTTACAATACATTGGTGAAAGCCCGTTTAACCATTTAGGCACACTTGTTCCACTTATTATTTTCACTGGGGTATTCTATTTTGTTTTTGCCTGGTTTAGAGAGCAGGTATGTATTATTGCTTGCCCTTATGGAAGATTACAAAGTGTACTGCTTGACAATAAATCTATTGTAGTAGCGTACGACCACAAACGTGGTGAAGGCGAAAGCGGAAGAAAAAAATTCAGAAAAAATGAAGACCGTCAGGCCTTAGGTCATGGCGATTGTATAGACTGTTTACAATGTGTTCACGTTTGCCCTACCGGTATCGATATTCGAAACGGTACGCAACTGGAATGTGTAAACTGTACCGCTTGTATTGACGAATGCGACCATATTATGGAAAGCATCAACCTGCCTAAAGGGTTAATTCGTTATGCCAGTGAAGACGAAATAGAAAAGAAACAAAAATTCAAACTTACAGCCCGAATGAAGGGCTACATAGCTGTTTTAACTATTTTAATAGGCGTATTTACAGGGCTTCTGCTTCTTCGAAACGATGTTGAAGCCACTGTGTTACGTTTACCAGGACAGCTCTATGAACGTAAAGGCGATAATATTATCAGTAATATTTTCACCTACAAACTGGTTAACAAAACCGTAAAAGAAATAGACAACGTAAGTTTTAAACTTAGAAAGTATAACGGAGAAATTAAACTGGTTTCGGCCAGCGATAATTTTAAAGTACCAAAACAAGGCATTGCCGAAGGCACCCTGTTTATAGAAATAAATCAAAGTGAATTATCAGGAGACAAAAATAAACTGATTATAGAAGTTTATAGCGATGATGAACTTATTGAAACAACCAGTGTAAATTTTCTAGGACCTAGAAGTTATAATTAAAAAATAAGACAGATGAAATTCAATTGGGGAACAGGTATTGCCTTAGCGTTTGTAGCTTTTATAAGCTTCATTATGTATTTTATTATAACTATGAGTGTCGATAAAAAATACAATCATGATTTGGTTACCGAAGATTATTACGGTCAGGAACTGGAGTTTCAAAACGACTTAAATAAAGAAAATAACGCTAAAAATTTAGCTCAAAATATTACATACAATATATCAGCAGAGGGGTTGATAATTAATTTTCCCAGTGATCTAGATTACACAAAAATTACAGGTAAAGTGTTCCTATACAGACCATCTAATAAACAATTCGACTTTGAAACGCCTATTTCATTGTCAAACCACAATTTGCTCATACCTGACAAACGTTTATTGGATGGTCGCTGGAACATTAAAGTAGACTGGAAATATAACGAAAATTCTTATCTCTATAAAAAAGAAATTATATACTAGATGCTTTGGTCTGCACTCATATTTGGTATTTTAGGAAGTTTCCACTGTGTTGGTATGTGTGGCCCTATTGCCTTTATGCTACCTGTAGACCGCAGCAATTCGGTTAAAAAAATCGCTCAAATCTTCTCATATCATATTGGGCGTTTATTAGCTTACAGTATTATAGGACTGCTTTTCGGCTTTATTGGTAAAAGCTTTTACCTGTTTGGTATGCAACAGCAATTATCTATTGCTATTGGTATTTTAATGATTGTAATTATTTTAATTCCGACACAACTATTTAATAAATACAATGCTTCAAAACCTATTTATAACCTTATTGCTAAAGTAAAGTCTGCATTAGGAAAAGCCCTTAAAAAGAAAACTGCCGATACGTTTTTAACTATAGGCTTTCTTAACGGATTTTTACCTTGTGGATTGGTTTATATGGCCGTGTTTGCTGCCATCACCATGTCATCTGCATTTCAAAGCAGCTTATACATGATGTTGTTTGGGTTAGGCACTATTCCGTTGATGACCTCAGCCATTTACCTTGGTAAATTTTTAAACAGTAGCATTAAGCAACGTATTCAGAAAGCTGTTCCTGTTTTCGTGGTAATCATTGGTCTTCTATTTATTCTTCGTGGTTTAGGTTTAGGTATTCCTTACCTGTCTCCTGCTCCTGTTGTAGAACTTGCCACGAGTTCTATAGACTGCCATTAAACATTTCTTATTCAACATGATAACCAACTGATTTTAATCATTTTTCAGTTCTACGGTATTCTGTAATTTTAAACATGGTAAATTCTTGTGTTGAAAGATGAATGTTCCCTGAATCGATTTTACTAAAAACGCATTAATGAACCCGCCATATTTAAAAACCAATAAAACTAATGCTCATGGAAACTTTAGATTTACAAAAATGCGAGTACATTTTGCACAACAACTACGTTGGCCATTTGGCCTATATATATAATAATCGCCCGTTTGTAGTTCCCATCACCTATTTGTACAATAAAGACCATATTATTATTGGTTATTCAGGTGAAGGTCACAAAATTAATGCTCTTCGATTAAACCCTAATGTGGCTCTTGAAGTTTCAGAAATTGATGCCATAGACAAATGGAAATCGGTTGTGGTTCACGGCACTTATCAGGAACTATCTGGTAGTGGAGCTAAAGCCATGTTACACGAATTTTCTTTAGGAGTTAAAGAAGTCATTCTAAATAACGAAGGACGCGATTTAGATTATATTCAAGAGTTTTCGGCTAAGGTAGAAGAAGATTCGCCTGTTATTTACGCCATAAAAGTAGACGAAATAACAGGCAAACTCAGAATATAGTCACCACTGATAAATAACAAATTCTATACAGTCATTGAAAACAACTGGGTATCCGGTTGTTTTCTTTGTAATAACACATCAAAAGCCATGCATACATTTCTAACAAAAGGTTTACCTTTTGATGTTACAACAATACTGCTCTTCTTAATTTCTATTAAACCATCACGTTCCATTTCTGCCAGACGACTTAAAACCTGTGGTAATTCATCAAAATATAAATTATCATTACTCCAACTGGTTTTAAACTGACACATTAAGTTTAAAACATGTTTTCGAATAATAAGGTCTTCATCATTTAAAATATGTCCGCGGTATACAGGAATAATATTTTCTTTCAATAAATGATAATAAGCCTCTATGCTCTTTTCATTTTGTGCAAACCCATACCAGCTATCACTAATAGACGAAACGCCCAAGCCTATCATAGCCTGGGTTTTTGATGAGGTGTATCCCATGAAATTACGGTGTAATTTCCCGTTAATCATGGATGTGTAAAGGGTGTCTGTTGGTAAAGCAAAATGGTCCATCCCTATTTCGTGATAGCCGATATTAGTTAGCAATTGTTTTCCTAATTGATATTGTTCGCGTTTCAATTCTGCCGATGGTAAATCTTCATCATTAAATCCGCGTTGTCCGTTACCTTTTATCCATGGCACGTGTGCATAGCTGTAAAAAGCCAAACGGTCAGGTAATAAAGCCTGTGTTTTTAAAATGGTTTCTTTAACGTGTTCTAAGGTTTGAAATGGCAAACCAAAAATAATATCATGACCTACCGAAGTGTAACCTACTTCTCTGGCTAACTCGGTAGCGCGTTTTACATGTTCAAATGGTTGTATTCTATGAATCGCTTTCTGTACGGTTTCATTATAGTCCTGAACACCAAAGCTTACACGACGAAAACCTACATTGTATAAAGCCTGTAAATGTTCTCGCGTGGTATTATTCGGGTGGCCTTCAAAACTAAATTCATAATCTTCAGCAACTTTGGCATGTTTTAGAATGCCTTCAATCAACAATGTTAAATGCTCCGGAGAAAAGAAAGTCGGTGTACCACCTCCTAAATGAATTTCTTTAATCACTGGTTTTTCATCAAACAACTCCAAGTATAAACTCCATTCTTTTAAAACAGCCTTAATATAAACCGGTTCTACACTATGCTGCTTAGTAATACGTTTATTACAACCACAAAATGTACATAAACTTTCACAGAATGGTAAATGAATATATAAACTCAAGCCTTCGGAGGCATTACTTGCCTTAAACGATTTTATTAGCGAAGCTCTCCAGTTTTTCAGAGAAAAAGTATCTTGATTCCAATAAGGTACCGTCGGATAACTGGTATATCTTGGCCCAGCAACATTGTACTTATTGGTTAGTTGTTTTATCATGGTGGTTTTTTAAAGTTCAAAAGTATCCTTATTCTTTTGTTAAAAACATGACTTATGTCATGTATAAACATATGCAATTAGTATATTAGTACTCTATTTCACATCTTAAAAAAATTCTTAATTCATGAAAAAAATAAGTTACCTGATTATTGTTTTGGCATTAAGTTTCGTAGCCTGTAAAGACAATAAAAAAGAGACCTCTACTGAAGAAAACACAGAAATTACGACTGCAGAAAAGTTTGTGGTAAAACCAGAAGCTACTTCGGTAAAATGGACCGCCTACAAAACCACAGATAAACTACCAGTTGGAGGAGAATTTACCGTATTAAAATTCGATGAAAAAACGGGAGCATCAGCTGAAGAAGCTCTAAATAATTTAAACTTCACTATTCCTGTAAGCAGTTTATTTACTAAAGATCCATCAAGAGATACAAAATTAAAGGAATCCTTTTTTGGGGCTATGTTAGATACAGACCTTATTGATGGAACCATTAAAGTAACAAATGGTAATTATGTAGCCACTTTAACTATGAATGGTGTTACAAAAGATTTACCTCTTACTTTTGAGGTTACCGATGAACGCCGTGTAACCATGACGGGAACTATGAATTTAGCCGATTGGGATGCCCTTGGAGCCCTTGAAAGTTTAAATAAAGTATGTTTCGACTTACATACCGGACCAGATGGTGTAAGCAAGACATGGGAAGACGTTGCCATTGTTGTCAGCACTTATTTACGTAAGAATTAACTTCGTTACTGAAAATATATTTATACAAAAGCTACTTATTTAAGTAGCTTTTTCTTTTTAATTCCTTATTTTTCGGAAACTTAATCTACCAAATGGAATTAGAGACCCTAATTGAAAACTTCAAACAGAAGGACGAAAAAGCTTTTGAAACCCTATACCACATGTATAGCGAGAGCATGCAAGGCGTCATCTACAATATTGTTCGTGATAAAGATATAGCCGAAGAAGTTATGCAGGACGTATTTATTAAAGCCTGGCATAATGCAAGCAGTTATTCTTCCGAAAAAGGCCGATTTTTTACCTGGATTTTAAATATTGCCAGAAATGCAGCCATCGATAAAACACGATCTAAAGCTTTTAAAAAAACAAAGCAAAACCTTGATGCCGATTTTTTCGTAGATATTCTAGAAAGCAGCGATAGTTTAGACAATTCTACAGACGCTATTGGAATTAAAAAGTTCGTAAAAAAGTTGAAAGAAAAATGTAAAGCGGTTATAGAACTTCTCTATTTTAAAGGTTATACACAAATTGAAGCTTCAGAAGCTCTCGACATGCCCGTGGGCACTATTAAGACCAGAAATCGCAACTGTATTAAAGAATTAAGAAACATGGTATTAGAATAATATGGATATACAAGCTTACATAGAATCTGGAATTTTAGAGCTATATGTAGCAGGTGCCCTTTCTGAAACACAAAATAAGGAAGTCTACAACCTCATGCTGCAATATCCTGAAATATTACAAGAAGTATTAGACATTGAAGCAGCCGTAATTAAACTTACAGCATCAGTTTCTCCAGTAAAAATTAATGATAACATTTTAAAGGCTATAAAAGCCCATTTAGGATTAAACGGAACAGATAGCAAAGTGGTATCATTACCAAGATACAACTGGATAACCTATACCGGTTGGGCAGCTTCAGTTATTTTAGCGATTGGTTTATTCTGGACGGTAACACAAAACAACCAATTAAAATCCGATATTCAATTAAGCAAAACACAGCAGGAATTATTAGAAACAAAAATAGCCAATGCCAACAACAGTTTGGAAGAAGCCAATACTTTAATTTCTGTATTACGCGATAATAATATTACGAAGATACCATTAGCCGGTCAGGGAAATTTTACCAGCACCTATGCTAATGTGTATTGGGATAAGACTAACGAGCGTATTTATTTAGATGCGCAAGGATTACCTGAACCTCCTGAAGGAAAAGTGTATCAGGTTTGGTCTTTAACTTTAAGTCCCCTTACGCCTACCAGCTTAGGCACTATAGACGATTTTATAACAGACGACAATAAAATATTTGAAATTGAAAACGCCAATGCAAGTGAGGCCTTTGGTATTACTTTAGAGCCAGCAGGCGGAAGTGAAACACCTACTATGGAATTCCTTTATACGCTTGGTGTAGTTAATGCGAGTTAATTAAAAAACCAATAATTAAATTCTTAAAAAATATCCTCTAACGCTTTTAGGGGATTTTTTTTTATTAATACCCCGATTAAAAGCTTTAAAAATTGACCTTTTAGTTGGTTGCGATACAAAATCTGATGATCCTGTTATAGCCGACGAATCATTACTTCTTGGAACATGGAAACATACCCAATCTTACATTAGTTCAGGTGGTCCTCAATATTGGGTAGATCAGGAAAACGGAAAAGTTTTTGAGTTTTTTGAAAACGGTATATTTTCTTCAGATATGTTTGCTGAATGTTCGATTGGGGATTTTTCTATAGAAGAGCATCAATTACTATTAAAATATAACTGCCCGGACTTTACTAGCGAAACCGAAAATGATGATGGCTTTATTACCTACATCTTAGAATTCTATTCAAATTATTTTATCCTTATTCCAACCAGCGGACCAGTTTGTATAGAAGGTTGTAGCTTTAAATATGAAAAGCAAAACTAAATCCATGCTTTTTAAACCTAAATAAAACTCGTATTCCTTTAACTCTTACTTTCAATTATTTTACTTTTGCTCTAAGTAAAAGATTATAAAAACACGAGGTGTGTGATTAGTTACACATCAATAAATAAAGAAAATGAGTATGAAAAATTCTAATTTTTCAAGACAAGAAGAAAATAATAATGTGTGGTTAACCAAGCAAGACAGCAGCAATTTTAATATAACAGATTATGGAGTAACACCAACTGTCTTTAACACCGAAGCTGAGGTTGGTCAGGCCATGTTAAATGAATTATACAAAACAGCTGAAGCTAAAGAAGGTGATATTAACATCGCGTTACTTGGTGGTCGAGGCGCACAACAATTACATCGTTTACTTGGAGAATTAGCAAAATCTGGCGAGCAAGATGCTTTATTAGCACGATTGAATGTATTCACTCAGGATGCTTTAGCGCCTATGTGTATGGCTAATGGTTTTAGTTTTGTTCGCGATTTTGAACGCATTTTAGGTGATGCTTTTTTTAAAAAAATTAAAAGCTTTACACCTACGCAAACCGATACTCCTGATTTAGAATATGCCCTTATAGAGTATCTTACAAAACTTGAAAATTTAGGAGGGCTGGATATCTTTTTTATAGGTCATGGTCCTGAAGAAAATAAGGCGTCTCATCTGGCTTATATTAAACCATTTTCGGGAGCACAATACCACCATGTAGCAGGAATTATACCTATTTCAAATAGCATTTTAGAGCATCATATCAGTAAGTTTAAAGCAGGTGGAAGTGTTGTAAGTGAACATGATGAACAGGAATGTCGTTCTGCCGAATACATTCTTACCTTAGGTCCTGCTGCGATTTTACAAGCTAAAAAGGTGGTACAGTCTGTTGTTGATGCCGACTCTGCCCCTGCTAAAATTAAGACTTATGCCAATGTTCTAAATACAAAAATAAGTTCAAACCCTTTAGAAGCTAAGGAGCAATTAAACGCAAACCCAGGCTTATGGATTAGGCTACACCCAAATGCAAAATCGTTTGTATTATCTAATTTAGGTGTTTAAAAGTCAAAACGAGAATTATATATAAATTTTTAAGCCTGTTTCTTGATTGAAGCAGGCTTTTTTATTTCAAAACAATTATATTCACACTCTAAAATTTTGTGTTCGAACACAAAACCAATATTAAAGTATAATGAAAGTACGTTTAGAAAAAGAGTTTTTAATCTTAATTATCTTATCAATATTCTGTTTCACCCCTTATGCTTCTGCTCAAGAAAACCGCCCTAACATTATTGTGTTTTTAGTAGACGATATGGGATTAATGGATACCTCTGTTCCATTTTTAGTAGACGCAAATGGTCAACCTAAAAAATATCCGCTAAACGATTACTATATTACACCCAATATGGAAAAGTTAGCAAGGCAGGGCGTTTGCTTTACTAATTTCTATGCACATTCTGTGTGTTCACCTACCAGAGCTTCTATTCTTACGGGGCAAAACTCTGCTCGCCACGGCACAACAAACTGGATTCATTTAGAACATAATAACAAGAATAAATATGGACCATCTGATTGGAACTGGGAAGGCTTAAATAAATCTTCTATTACCTTACCTCGTTTATTACAATCGGCTGGATATAAAACCATTCATGTCGGTAAAGCCCATTTCGGTCCTATTGGATACGAAGGAGAGAATCCTCTTAATTTAGGCTTCGATGTTAATGTAGGTGGCTCTGGAGCCGGACATCCCGGAAGTTATTATGGACGTGATGGTTATGGTAAACTAAACGGACAAATTTCTCGTGCCGTTCCCGGATTAGATGAATACTGGAAAGACGATATTTTTTTAACAGAAGCCCTTACCAGAGAGGCAAATAAAAAAATTACAGATGCTAAAAATGAAGGCAAACCCTTCTTTTTATATATGTCACACTATGCGGTTCATCAACCATTTCAATCAGACCCTAGATTTGCCGAACATTATAAAAACTTTGGTAAAGATGAAAAAGCTCAGGCTTATGCCACTTTAATTGAAGGTATGGATAAATCCCTTGGAGATATTGTTAAACATGTTAAAGACTTAGGACTGGGAGAAAACACACTTATTCTATTTTTAGGAGACAACGGCTCGGATGCTCCTCTTCCCATAACTAATGACTATAGCAGTTCTGAACCTTTACGAGGAAAAAAAGCCATGCACTGGGAAGGTGGCATGCGGGTACCATTTATTGCTTCATGGGTAACTCCAGATAATCAAATTAAACTTCAAAAGAAATTAAAAATTTCTGAGAATCAAACCGAGAATCAAATGGGAACTATTTTAGACCTGTTCCCTACCATTTGTAATTTAGCAGATGTAAATATTCCCGAATCATATATTTTAGATGGTTTCAATTTACAAAAGCAACTTAAAGGTAAAACCAATAAAAAACGAGACAATAGTTTCCTTAACCATTTTCCTCATGATCATCGCACACCATATTTTACAAGTTTGGTGAATGATAACTGGAAAGTTGTTTACCATTTTCAAATCGAAGGTTCGCCAAAATATGAGTTGTATAATTTAAGTAACGATCCGTTTGAAGCAACCAATTTAGCCGATTCTAATCCACAACAGTTAAAAGTTATGATGACGCTTTTACAGGAGGATATGGACAACAAACATGCCTTATACCCTGAAAAAGACGGACAAATCTTAAAAATAATTCAACCTTAACAAAAAATCAATCTTTATAAAAAAAGCCTTGAAACCTTATAAGTTTTGAGGCTTTTTTATGCTTAAAACGAAAAAACATTGAAAATATCTTTTCTCTATTTTATATTAATCGTAATATTGCAATAAAACAATAAATATGGGATTAGCTAAAACTGAAATATTTACCGATTCACAAAATGAAATTGCTCTGTTCGCCAAAGCTTTCGGGCATCCGGCTCGTGTAGCTATTCTGCAACATTTATTTAAAATCAACGCTTGCGTATGTGGCGATTTGGTAGACGAAATTGGTTTAGCGCAACCCACAATTTCACAACATTTAAAAGAATTAAAACATTTAGGATTAATTAAAGGTTCGGTTGAAGGTACCAGCGTATGCTATTGCATCAATCCAGAAGTATGGACTAAAATGAAAGTTGTAATGACCGAGTTTTTAGATCAGGATTTACCAAAAACATCCTGTTGTTAACCCTAAAACACAAAATTAAAATCATTGTATTATGAAACTATCTGAAGTTAAATCAGCCTTACAAAATTTGGAAACCATCGCGTTTCAATTACCAAACGGAGATTTAGTACCATCTCATTTTCATGTCACCGAAATAGGTAGAATAAATAAAACCTTTATCGACTGTGGCGGTACAGTTAGACACGAAAATATCGTGAATTTTCAACTATGGAATGCCAACGATTACGACCACCGTTTACATCCTGAAAAACTATTACACATCATTGAACTTTCAGAAAACACCTTACATATTGAAGATTCTGAAATTGAAGTAGAATATCAAGGTGATACCATTGGTAAGTTCGGATTGGATTTTGACGGTACTACTTTCTTATTAACCAATAAACAAACTGATTGTTTAGCGAAAGATAAATGTGGAGTTCCTGCTGAAAAACCAAAAGTAAAATTATCAGACTTACAACCGGTAAACACTTGTGTTCCTGGAAGCGGTTGTTGCTAATTTATAAGTATAAAATACCTTTTTTTAAAACATGGCATTATACAAAAACATTGAACAAACATTACTAAACTTGCCGACCGATAATGTAAGTGATGAACGTAAAACAACATTACAACCGTTAATAGACTTTATCCAAAAGAAAGTTAATGCACAAAAAGAAGTACGTTTAAATTTTATTTGTACACACAACTCCAGACGCAGTCATTTATCCCAGGTTTGGGCACAAACAATCGCTCATCATTTTAATATAAAACAAGTATTCTGTTATTCAGGAGGTACTGAAGCTACTGCTCTATTCCCAATGGCTGCAGAAACATTGAAAAACACAGGATTTGATATTCATACCATCGCCGAAGGCAACAACCCTATTTATAGTATTAAATATGCTGAAGATGAACATCCGGTTATTGGCTTTTCAAAAACTTACGATGATGTATTTAATCCGCAATCTGAATTTGCTGCGATTATGACCTGCTCTTCTGCCGATAAAGGTTGTCCGATAATTTTAGGAGCAGAAAAGCGTTTCCCGATTACTTTTGAAGACCCAAAAGCGTTCGATAACACACCGCTACAAGCTGAGAAATACAACGAGCGTAGCCTTCAAATAGCTACCGAATTATTCTATGTGTTTTCACAAATTAAAGCGTAATTATGGCTACAAAAAAATTAAGTTTTTTAGATAGAAACCTAACCTTATGGATTTTTGTTGCCATGGCACTAGGTGTTGGTTTAGGATATTTTTTTCCTAAGTTTCCAGATATTATCAACGCTATGAGTAGCGGTACTACCAATATCCCTATTGCCATCGGACTTATTTTAATGATGTATCCACCACTGGCTAAAGTAAATTACAGCTTATTACCTGCGGTGTTTAAAAACACAAAAATTCTTTCGGTATCGCTAATTCTAAACTGGGTTATTGGTCCGGTTTTAATGTTCATTCTAGCCATTACATTTTTAAGAGACTATCCGGAGTATATGGTCGGTTTAATCTTAATAGGTCTGGCACGATGTATTGCTATGGTTTTAGTTTGGAACGATTTAGCCGAAGGTAGTAGCGAATACGGCGCCGGTTTAGTAGCTCTTAACAGTATTTTTCAAGTGTTTGCCTATAGTTTTTATGCCTGGATATTTATTACAATCTTGCCTCCTTACTTTGGTTTCGAAGGTGCTATTGTTGATATTTCTATAGGAACCATAGCTGAAAGTGTTGCGATTTACTTAGGTATTCCGTTTGCAATGGGTATTTTAAGCCGACAAATTTTAGTTCGGTTAAAAGGTGAAGAATGGTACACAAAAACATTCATTCCAACAATTTCTCCACTAACTTTAATCGCATTGCTATTTACTATTATCGTAATGTTCTCATTAAAAGGCGAACTTATTGTTGAAATCCCAATGGATGTTTTAATTATTGCTGTTCCATTATTGATATACTTTGCTTTAATGTTTATTATTGGCTTTTTCTTTACCAAAGCCATGGGTGGTACTTACGACAAAACAGCTTCGGTAGCCTTTACTGCTGCTGGAAACAATTTTGAATTAGCCATTGCTGTTGCTATTGCCGTTTTCGGATTAAATTCCGGACAGGCTTTTGCTGGTGTTATAGGACCCTTAGTAGAAGTTCCAGCATTAATTCTATTGGTAAGTGTATCGTTCTGGTTACGTAAAAAATACTTTTTAAAAGCTACAAATTAGCATGTATATAAAATAAAAGCGGCTCAACCACGAGCCGCTTTCCCTAACAAAAAACCCAAAAAACCAAATAGGACAACCAATCCTACCGGTCCCTTGAAAATCAATTTTCCTTTTTCATCTGTTAGTATTTATTATTTTTATAATAGTCAGATGTAATTTGCCAATAATCATCTAGGTTGATTTAAAAGATTTATCATGGCACATTTCATAATTATTAACTCTTTGTTCCTTTTGTTAGCTGCTATTAATCAACTCACGAAGGATTCTCTTTTCTGTATACCATCACTCTCTTCTTTCAGTTGTATTTGTTAGTAAGACACCCTTACTTTATTTTACCCTACCCTAGGTTTTAAAATTTATAAGAAATTGTTCCTTTTATAAAAAATGGCGTTCCTGGCGTAAAGTGAATTTCTTCAACAGGAGCTGTCTCATTGAACAATCTCGATTCGGTAGCAAACTGTGTTTCATTCCACTCGGTATCGAATAGGTTTTCTACAATCACTCCTACAGTTACTTTATTAAACGTATAATTCGCGTTAAAATCGGTTACAAAATAACCTTTGGCTACAATACTGTTATCTTCATTCGCTGGTCTGTCATCAACATATCTGTAACGTAAACCTCCTGAAAAACCATCTAAATTATCTACTGCCAATCCGCCGGCCAATGTAAAATCCGGTGCTAAAGGAATATAGTTTTCTCCTTCAGGATCTTCAGTACTTCTGGCATGTGTTACAGTAGCATCAGAATCAAAATACAACCAATCTGTTAACTGGTAACGCAATCCTAAATCGACACCATAACGCTCCGTTTTTCCACTTGACTCTACAATTCCAGCATCGCCTACATAAACAAACTCTTGTTCTAAGAACAAATACCACAATGCCGAATTAACAATTAACTTTGGAAACGGTTTCCAAACACTTCCCAAATCTGCACCATAAGAGCGTGGTAAAATATCTTTCCCCATCTGACTTACCACTACTCGCGTGTCGTTGGAGTGAAATCCTAACCCCGATTTTAAATACACTTGTAAATTGGTTAAAGCATCGTAGTAGAAATTTAGTTTAGGACTTACGATGGTTTTCGCTTCAGCCTGTGTGCTGTAAGTGTTCAATAGCTTATCGTTATACATAAACTTAAAATAATCCAATCGCAAAGCCGGGGCTATTTTGAGCTTTCCTAAATCGAACTGAGCATTAGTGAACGCATTCATATTCGTTTGATTTAAATCCCCCAATTGTTTTTGTTCTAAGATTGTTTTTCTATTTAGCGTATGCGACAATTCTATATCGTTAATAATGTCGTGACGCAAACTGGCTCCCGAAGTCAATGTTAATCCGACATCGCCTAAAAGTAATTCCTGATTTAAGGCTGTGTTGAAACCAAAAATATGACGTTCTTCCTGCTGTTTAATTTGGTCGCCATTTACCGGATCCTCTAAAAAGAAGGTAAAATTGGAATACAATTCAAATCCGTAATGCGAGTAAAAGGCATTACTTTTCAACATGGAATGGTCGGACACGTGCTTATTAAATTCTACATTAAAATTGGTGCGTTCGGTCGTTCCGCCTTCTGTATCATCAATGGCTCCGAATCGAGTAATACTTCCATCATCAACAGCACGTTGCGGAATTTGTCCTGAAGCATCCCAACGGCTTATAAAATGCGATAAAGTCACCGACACCTTATCATTATTTGGTGAATAGCTGGTAAATTTCCCAAACAGATTTAATCTGTTAAAGTTTTGTGGTGATTCATAAGGCCCATCGGTAGCAATATATTCGGTAGCGATATAGGCATTTTTATCGGTATCATGTTCTAATAAATTAAACATTCCAAGTGTTCGTAGGGTATTAAAATCACCAACCGTTAAGCCTATTGAACTTTCTTTTAAGTAATCTCTGGTTGAAAAATCAACGTAGCCTGCAGTTGCAAAATCACCGCGATTGGCATAGTATGATCCTTTACCAAAGTCTATTTTATTTACCGTTTCCGGAATAATAAAATGCAAATCACTATACCCCTGACCGTGAGCGTGGGATACCATATTTACCGGCATTCCATCAACTGACAGTGAGATATCGGTACCATGATCGATATCGAAACCACGTAAAAAGATTTGTTCTGCTTTTCCTCCACCGGCATGTTGACCAATAATTAAACCCGGTACTTTTCTAAGAATTTCTTGAGATGAGTTTACCGGATTTGTTTTTAAATCTAATCGGGAAATGGTACTTACCGGATTAACAGTTTCGTTGATGACTAACTCACTTAATTGAAATGATTTCTCTTCTAAAATAATGGTCTGTTTCGAGTTAAAACTTGAGTCACTAACTACAACATACCTGTTTTTATATCCTAACAACCCTATCTTCAAAGAATCTCCATTGGAACAATTATCGATAACAAATACACCATTTTCGGAAGAGTGCGCGTGACTTTTAGAATTTAAATTGTAAACATAAGCCGCCTCTAATGGTTGTTTAACACTGTTTGCCACAACACCTTTTATTTGTTGTGAAAAACTGAATTTTGCACACATTATGGCTGAAAATAGCGTCATAAGTTTTAATACGTTCATGGTTGATTTTGGGTTAAATATTTCTGACATCTTTTTCGGTTAATGGACCTAATTCAAAAATACTTTCCAGCAAATCCTTTTTCAAAATTTTTGCCTCTTTTAACTTATTATTAGCTTTATAAACTTCTGCAAGATGTAATAAGGTCTGTGGCTCGTAGGTTTGGTTTGCGACATGCTCCCTCATAATTTTTAATGCCTTTCTTTTAAACCCTTGTTTAAAATAAGTCCAGGCTAATAAACCGTAGGATTGTGGTGTTGGTCTATTATTCACTTCGGTTTCTGCCAGTACTAGAGCTTCATTTAATTTTTCGAAGGTTTCTGTGTAAACCATAACATTGTAAGTGTTGTACATATCACCATATAACGAATTGTTCACAGCTAGTTTGTAAGACTCTAATTCTTTTTGATATAAATCTAAATCTCCTTTAAACTTGGCTATTTCTGCTTTTAACAAGTAATAATCAGGGGCATGATAGGTTTGCGAAACCGTATTTAAAATACGGAGGGCTTCGTCTGGATTTTTTTCATGAGAGTACACAATCCAGGCAATACCGCGTTTCGCATACGCATCATCCGGACTCAATTCCAAGGCTTTTAAAAAGTGATTATACGAAGCTTGAATATTTCCGCTGTGACCATAAAAATCAGCTAGATTGGTATAAATCCACTGTTTGGAACTTGCTATATTCGATTGTTCTGCTTTCACCTTAGCCTGTTCCAGGTATTTAATGGCCGCATTCAAATCACCACGATGATCAGACCACTTGGCCACTCGAATTAAATAATCGAAATCGGCATCATTGCTAAATTTGTCTAGGTAACTTTTTGCTTGTTTATAGTTACCTAATTCTAAATGCACATCGAACAGCATTTTTTGAGTTCCTTCCAAATTATCACCATTCTTTTCGGCTTTTGAAAGTAACACCAAAGCTTCCTTAAATTTATGTTGTGAAATGTAGTTTGCTGCAAGTCCTCTTAAATATGAAGAATTTGAATAGTTTGTTTTCTTATTTAGATTTTGGTAGACATTCTGGGATTCATGAAGATATTCAATTTCTCCGGTTATACTAAATAACTTATTATAGGCTGAAGCTATTTTTGATAAATACGGAAATTGATTCGGGGTTTGGGTAAATTTCTCCTGCCAAAAGGTTAAATCTTCTAAAACCTGTTCCTTTACTGTGGCATTCGTAGTTTCCAGGTAAACATTATACTCTTTGGTATCTGTTACTTTTTTTGAAGAGATAGTACAGCTTGACAGTAATGCAAGCATACAAAAGATGGTTAGATATTGGTATTTCATGGTCTTTGTTTTTTAGGTTTAACATTTGTTAGAGAAACCCAGAAACAAAGAGCAAACTCTTTGCTTCTGAATTAAGTTTAAGCTTCTACCATGGTGAAGCCAGATAAGGAAATGAGGCTAAAAAAGGTTTATCGTTAGCATCGACATTATCGTCTGATAGTCCTGGATTTTCAGAAAAGTCTTCTCCTCCAAAAATTAACAAGAGTTCTACCGTAATCACATCGTCGGCTAAATTTCTTCCGGTTAACACATTAGTGCCATCGTAAAATGTTGTAGTTCCGTCTAAAGAAACATTTAAAACATCGGTTGCCAATACTCCTGTAAAGGTTGCCGCATCTAAACCTAGGGCATTGGTATCTTCTGCATTTGCAAAAGCAGGACTTAAGCCTTCTAAATTAGCCTGAAACATACTTTGGAACGAGGCATTTTGCATCGATGGTATGGTAACATTAAACATATCTTTACTTGATGGAGACACGAATACGGTATTTACCGCTGGTCTTCCCATTTGGTCTTCCTGCATGTAGGTTCCTGCTAAATTTGGAAGTCCGTTTTCATTTTTCATATCGTCGTCATCACTACAGTTAAATGCTACAAATGGCATCACTAAAAGTGCTAGGATTAATTTTATATTTTTCATAATGGTCTGTATTTCGTTTTTTAAGTCTTTTTATTGCTTTCTTTTTGATTCTACCCATGTATTAATGGTTCCGCTACCCCCTATGGTTGATTTTGGTACTTCAACCACAACCGACATCACATTAGTTCCTGCAAACGTATCAGATGCCATACCATCAGGTAAAAAAGCACCTTCTTCCATACCATCGCCATCATCATCACCTGGAGTTACAATTTGTACATAACGTGCAAAATCCATAAAAAACGGATCGTCTCTTGGCCCGGCGAACACTTTAACCCCGTTTTTCATTCCCATCATGGCTTCAGATCCATAAGGTGTAATATTGGTTACAGCAGCGTTATAAACATCGTTTGTTCCCACCATACTGTTCAACCCTGTTTGACTTGGCATTTTTGGTCCGATTACATACATTTTACCATCCTTAGGAATGGCTTGAATTACATAATCTTCGACATAATCATTATCGTAATCGATATTAAACTCAATCATGACACTTTCATCAAAACTCGCCGAAGCGGTATTAGCAGGACTCAATAAGCCCTGAACATTAGCCACAAATACCAGATTATTGGTATCTTCACCTTGAAAGGCATAAAAATCGGTAATGTCGCTAGAGCCACCCTGCACGGCTGGTGCATCAATATGGTCTGCAGCAACTACGAAGTAACCAGCAACCGCTACTACTCCAATTCCAAAAACTGTTTTTAACTTTTTCATACGTTTATTAATTAGTTATTTACTCGGTTTCAAGCATACCTACGCAAAAAAGAAAAACTCGGTTTTGTTAAAATTTTGTTAAAGGAAATAATTACGAAATGTTCTGTGAAAACATTACATTTACAACAACAAAATCGCATGCTATGAATCCATCTGCAAATGGTTGGATAAAAAAATTACTAAAGGAAGCTAAGACTAACCACCGGTTTCTTGACTTAGACGACGAAGGCTTTTATCAGGCGCTAAGATCTTGTGGCTTTATTTATGGCAGTAACCTAGATGTGGTTTTAAACATCTTCGCAAAAGAAGATTTAATCGAGGAAGAACTTTGTAAAATCAATCTGTGTTTAGCATTACTTCAAACGTATAACCATTCGAAAACCGACATTCCTTTTGTTGATAGTGTTATCGATTTTTATACAGAAATAAGCGAAAAGAAAGCCTCTTTTTTTGGTGAGTTACTAGGCGGTAAAAAATCGAATGAACAGCTTGAAAAGTTAATACACAAGCGTATTCAGATAGATGCAAACATAATTACCAAAAACTTTAATTACTTCATAATTAATGCGCTTTTATATATTGATGTGTTGGCGTATGATAATTATTTAAGAAAAAAGCATATTTCTAAAACTTATATTAAAAACATAGAAGCTTCTATTGAATGCGTTTCTTTAGATGTATTAAATGCGAAAGAAGACAAAAACCAATACGATGAAAGTTTAATACGACTCATTGAATCGTCTCTGCGTTTTCAGGACCACACACATATAACTTATGAAGACGCCATCTCAAATATTAAAACACCTTTAGAAAAGCAATATATTTTAGACCTGGCCTGTATGGCCGCCTGGACCGATAAAACGATTGATAGTACTGAAAAACGTTTTTTAATTCAATTAGGTCAGGATTTTAATATTGACACCCAACTGATAAAACAATCGTTGGAAACAGTTAACAGTTTTTATACCACAAACAAAGAGAATATTGCCGTTTTAGGTTCTAAAAATATTGTTCAGAGTTTTTACAATAACTCGAGCAAAATGGTGAAAAAATTAATTATCCGAAACAGCAAACGTTTATATAAAGAGTTAAAGGACAGTAAAGAACTTATGGTACTTTTAACACAATCGACCGTAAGAGACTTAACAGCTGAAGAACAAAAGAAAGTTCAGGACCAATTACTAGATATTTTTAAATCCATACCAAGTCTGGCTATTTTTTTACTTCCGGGTGGTGCTATTTTATTGCCTTTAGTAGTAAAATTTATACCTAAACTCCTGCCTTCTGCTTTTGATGAAAATCGCATTGATGAAGATTAATTTTATTTTGTCAATAATTTCTTCTATCTTAAAGAATTCTAATTATATTTTTATATTACAATGAAGAGTTTATTTTTGATAGTAATTTATATTTCTTGTTCAATTACCTTTGGTCAAAACCAAAATTTTAGAGAATATTCAGAAGATTCAAAAATATCTGTTTTTTACGACTTTCAAAATAAAGAAACAAGACCAGTTGCAATTTATGTTAATGATAAATTTGTTGGAGAAGTACTAACCATGAATTTTGTTCCTACAAAGCAAATTGAATCGATACATGTCGAAAAAGAGAACTATACTATCAATGGCATTGAGTATTATGGTAAAATTTATATAAAGACGAAAGCGGGTTATAAACCTAAATTTATTTTGTTAAAAGACCTAAAAGCAAAGTATTTAAAATTAGATTCTAAACCTGTTATTTATCAAATTGATGAAGACATAGTTAATGTAAATGACGAAAAATTTATAGTGAATGAAAAATTCATATTGAAAATTCACGTTCAAAAAATATTCACTAAAAAATACTCAGAAATTAATTTAGTTAAAATAATTACTAAAACCCCCGAAAACATTAAAAAAGCAAATGAAATTAAAATTAGAGGGAATGAGATTTAACCTCTTTACTCCAACCACTCTTTAAAATCCTTAACACGTTCGCGCGCCACAATAACTTCATCGTCAGCATAACTATTCAGCTTAATTTGTAACCTGGAATTTGTGTAGCTAATCATATCTTTTATCGCATTAATATTGACGAAAAATTTACGATTTACTCTAAAAAACAGTTGTGGTTCCAGCTCACTTTCTAAACTTTCTAAAGTAATGTCAAGCAAATAATTTCTGCCATCTTTGGTATGAATGTAAGACCCTTTATTTTCACTGTAAAAACATTCAATATCATCTACAGCAATTAACTTTAAATGCTGCCCTACTTTTACTGAAAATCGTTTTTTATATTCCCGATCTATCGGATTAACCAATAGCTTTTTAATATCGTTAAAATCTAAAGATACCGACTGCTTTTGTGGTAAACGTTCCTTGTATTTTTCAACGGCAGCCTGTAAATCATCTTCATCAATAGGTTTTAACAAATAATCGATGCTGTTTAGTTTAAAGGCTTGTAGCGCATATTCGTCGTAAGCTGTGGTGAAGATAACCGCACTTTTAATTGGAATCGTTTCAAAAATTTCGAACGATAAACCATCACTCAGTTGAATATCTAAAAATATTAAATCGGGATGTGTATTGGCTTCAAACCAACTTAACGATTCTTCAACAGAATGCAACATGGTTTCCACTTCAATATTCAACTTTTCAAGCATACGCTTTAATCGGCGTGCTGATGGTTTTTCGTCCTCTATAATAATTACGTGCATAGATATGTTTATTTAACAGGCTTTTATTTTAACTATTCCCAGCGATTAATTCTATCTTTTTCGAGGAACTCTTTTATTTTACGTTCTTCCCAGTTTTTCTTAAAAATAATTTCCCCTCTAAATACGTGCCTGCCATGAATGCTAATAAAAACTGTCCAGGCTACCAAAACGATGATATCAAACCAAAAGAAAAAATCTTTATACGGTCCATGCATGATATATAAATTATATACCAATAGCGCTACTAAAATAAAATATCCGACTAAATGAATATAAAATACTTTTAGGTTGTAAACCTTTTTTTCGGCTTTCAAAAAGGCTTCTTGGTTTCTGTTATCTGCACTCATAGCTTTTCAAATTTATGATGACTTTGTTCCTTTTCCATAAACTCCTGGATCTTGCGTTCTTCCCATTTTTTTCCAAAAATAAAATCCGGCCCATAAACACTTAAAAAATGAAATGCTAAACCAATACCCCAAAATAAGGCTGTAGCAAAAGTGCCAAAACTAAACAACTCTCCTCCATTAGAGACGATAACGATAATGATGAATATATTCACAATAATGTAACTAGCCAGGTGCCAGTAAAACCCTAATATTTTTTTTACTTTCTGTTTTGCACGTAAATAAGCTTCTTCTCTATAGAAACGTTCTTTTGAAGTTTCGTTATCGTATGATTCTAGTTCGTAATTTTTCATGATTTTTAATTTTATTATTTCCAGCGCTTGTTTTCTTCCTCGCGCATAAACTCCTCTATCTTTCGCTCTTCCCAATTTCGTCCCAAAAACTGATTGGAAACAAAAACTCTAAACGCCTGAATTGTTAAACCTAAGCCCCAACCAAACATGGGGAACCAAAACCATTGGAAATCCCATGACGTTTTATAGTTTACAAAGATTAAAAAGGGAATAACTAAGCAATAAGATACCAGACTATAATAAAAGCCTTTAAGTTCGTCTACATGATTTCGTGCTCTTACATAAGCATCATCGATGGATTGGTTTGATTGTGTTCTCATAACTGAAATTTGTTTTGTAAGCATTGGTATTGCAACGGCAAAACGGTTTGCTTCCTGATTGATGTTTACTTTTCTTGTGGTTAACAACTTATAACGCTGCAAAATGTTATTGAGTCCTACTCCACTACTTTTTTTAACTATTTGTTTGGGTTGTAAATTATTTTCGACCACCAAATTATTACCGTCTTCATAAATTTTAATATGTAAAGGCTTGGCTGGTGTTACCATATTGTGCTTTACTGCATTTTCCAGTAATAATTGTAATGATAATGGCACGACTTTACTTTCCGGGTTGCTTGCCTGCTCTGGAATTGTAAAAACAATACTGTCTTCGAATCGCATTTTTAAAAGCGACATATAGGTCTTTGCGAAATTAAGTTCTTCATCAACCGAAACCAGTTCTTTATTTTTCTGTTCCAGAACATAGCGATATACCTTCGATAAAGCTGCTGTAAATTTCTGGGCATTCTCGGGGTTTTCATCAATTAAACTGGTAAGTACATTTAAACTGTTGAATAAAAAATGTGGATCTAACTGATTTTTTAAAGCATCGAATTTCGCACTCGCCGTACCTGCAATAACCTTTTGCTCTTTAATTCTGTTTTGCTGATAGCGGTTGTAGAAATATATAAGATGAAAGATGACAACAATGATTAAGGTAATTATTAACCCAAAACCATAATACTGAATTCTCTCGTGGTCTAAAAATTCTTTGAATGAATTACCATTGTATAACACCGATGTTCCGGCACGCAATAAAAACAAACCTGACAGCGTAACTACCACAGAGCCCAAAATTCCTAAAACAATACGTTTAATAGATTCGGTAGATTTCCACTTTAAAGTCTCCAGATACCCAAAGAATAACAAATTAGAATATCCTAAAACAAATGAGTATAACTGATAAAAAGCAAAGTTTACTAACGCTACTTTTATACTACCAAACTGCAATCCGTTTTCAAGTAAATTACCTACTAAAAAAACGGCACACCCGATAAAAAACGTAATGATTAAATTTTTAAATCCTTTTGCCATGTTCTTTGTTATACTTTGTTTTTATTAATCCTTAAATTTACTAAAAGCAGTAAAAACTAACAGATTATAATTACAAGACAAAAGTGCCAACTTACTTTGGCTTTCCGAAAAGAGTCTTACCGAACTGTCATTTTTAATATCTGAAGTGTAATCATTCGGTTTTAAATCAAAAAAAAAGTCAATGAATACTGATGCTGCAATATTCATTGACTTTCTTAATTACCACTAAAATTAGCGGTAATCGTACTACATTACCTAATCGTTATTGTGTAGCACTGTATTTAAATACAATTGGCACGGCATAGTTTACTTTTACAGGTCTGCCACGTTGAGTACCTGGTTTCATTTTAGGTAATAGGCTTACTATTCGTTCGGCTTCTTTTTCTAAAATTTTATCTGGTCCTCTTGAACGTATTCCTGTTATATATCCTTTTTGATCTATGATAAAGACTACAGTAACACGACCTCCAATAGCCAAATCAAGTGCTGCTTCAGGGTAATGGAAATTATTTTTAACGTGCTCCAGCATTTTATCATTAAAACACTTAACGGTAGCAGCTTTAGATTTGCCTTCACAACCTGGAAATACAGGAACATTCTCAATAACTGAAAATGGCACCTCTACATCTTCGGCAACTTCAGCAACCTGTACATCAGAAACGCCTAAATCTGTATCGCCATACTCAACAATAGCATCTGTTTGAGTCACTTCGGTACTTTCAAAAATAGTTTCTTCTATAATTTCTTCGTCCTCAACTATTTCAACACTCTCAGTTACAATAGCTGGTGGCGGTGGCGGTGGCGGTAATGTTTGTGTATATTGCACAATAGGAATTTCTTCCTCGGTTTGAGCCTGCATATTAACATATCCTATATCTACATCTTCTGTTTCAAAGGTTTTATATTCTAAGGCTTGCCAAGACAAAAATAGCATGATATTAAGCCCGATAGCAAAATATAAACCGCTATTTCTGCCAATTTCTACATCGGGATTTTTTTTAGGTAACATAGTTGTTTATTTATAGTAGTAAAATTAGTCTATATGCCCGATTCCTACTATGACATTTATCATATGCCACCTATAAAATTTACTACATAAAAAGTAGACTTTATCCTTCTACACGTTGTCTTCTAAGGAGTATTTTAGCATAATCACGACTCTCTTTGTCACCGTAATCGCGGTAAGCTCGTTGTGCCCATTGTAAAGCCAAATCTGTATCACCTAAAACCTCATAAGAAACGGCAATATTATGAGCTGCTCGCCCAGCCGATTTGCTTCTTGGATTTTCATCAACAATACGTTTCCAGGCAGCTATCGCATCATTCCATTTAGCGACTTCGGCAGAGCGCCATCCGGCTCCAAACAAATCCTTATCGCGACCTTTTCCTTTTTTATACATATCGCGTTTTACACGATAGTAGCTTGGTAAAAACCGGTTGATATAATCAAATCCCGCAGCATAGGCAGTTTCCCCTAAAGCATTTATTGGCGCCACACCATTTACTAAATCAAAATTCATATAATGTGTTTGCTGAAACTGATCGATAATCGTTTTGGTATACGGATCGTACAATCGCCAGTAACTTCGAACATTTACACGAGCACCGGTTGGAATTCTGGCACTTGGTTTTCCTGTGGTAATTACAGCATTAACCTGATCGACCATCGCAGAACGTATTAAATCTGAATTAGAATCGAAGTTTTCCAAAACCAGTAACACATCGGCATTCGATTTTTCGCATATTTCAGACACCTTATCCCAAGGCAATAATTCGGGTGTTAATCTTGTTCCTGTTCCGTACAAACGTAAAGTATCCGGCATGATAATCTGGATATGGCTTTTATTCTGTATACCATCATAAACACCTTTCATGGCTTCATCTGAAGCTATTCGGTCTGAGCCCATAACTTCTCCGGTAGTAATGGCCTCCATGGTTTCAGCATTTTTATCTTCATCTTTGGTTAACGACCGATTCACCAAAACCACATTGGATACATTGTCTGGAAGTATAACTAACGGTTCCTGTGGATAATTTAAATTTACATAGCCCGAAGTTCCGCAAGACGTTAAGCTAAGAGCCATTATTCCTGATAATAAAAAGTAGATGTTTTTCATGTCTTTCGGGTTTAAGTTTTTCAGGTTAAAACAAGAAATATGCCATTTCTGTTTTAAAGCTCTGTTTTACCGGATGCTATATTACTAATATTTTTGATTTTATACCCCTATTATCATTCCTAACCATATTATCAAAAATATTATTTTTATAAAGTTGTAACGTTTTAAAACTTTAAGCTACTTACAATATAACTAAACCACTAATTTGAAAAAAGAACTAGAACATAGTTTTGTTGAATTGCTAGAAAAGCATCAGAATATTGTGCATAAGGTATGCCGGTTGTACACTAATAATTACGATGCTCATAACGATTTATTTCAGGAAATAACCATACAACTCTGGAAAGCCTACCCTAAGTTTAGAGGTGATGCAAAATTCAGTACCTGGATGTATCGTGTAAGTCTGAACACAGCCATTACATTATACCGAAAATCGAAGCGCAGCATCAACACACAAGACTTTGAAGGCGTTGAGTTTAAAATAAAATCTGAAGCTTATGATGATACCGAAGAAGAACAATTAAAAATTCTATACAAAGCCATACATCAACTTAATGATATAGAAAAAGCCCTGATATTTCTGTATTTAGAAGATAAAGACTATCGAGAAATAAGTGAAACTTTAGGAATTAGCGAGGTGAATGCACGAGTGAAAATGAACCGAATTAAAACCAAACTAAAAACCATATTAAATCCGTAAGCTATGGATGAATTAGATTTACTAAAAAAAGACTGGAACAAACCGTCCGACCACAATAAACTATCTGCAAAAGATATCTACCCAATGCTGCTTAAAAAATCGTCTTCCATCGTTAAGACCTTATTTTATATTAGCATTGCCGAGCTGGCCTTTTGGATTATAATAAACTTCATCCCCTATTTTGCTTCAGATGGCTATAAAGCCAAACTCGATTCAATTTACACTAACGAATATGTCTTTGGTGCCATTACCACCATTAGTTATGGCATTATTTTCCTATTCATTTATCTGCTCTATAAAGCCTACAAAGCTATTTCGGTGACCGATAGTGTTAAAAACCTAATGAAAAGCATAATTAAGACTCGTAAAATTATCAAATACTACGTGATTTATAATTTGGTTGTTGCCGGAGTTTCGTTACTAATTGGCTTTTATTATGCCTTTACCCACGATCCGGAACTTATAGACAAGTTTGCAGATTTAACCACCAAGCAAGTAGTTTTTATCTCTATGCTTGTAGTCGTTTTTACAGTGGTATTTGTACTTATTTTATGGCTATTTTATCGCCTTATCTACGGTTTACTACTTAAGCGTTTAAACAGTAATTATCAGGAATTAAAGAAACTGGAAGTTTAATCTTTCAGGCGTTACCCTTCGCTAAACTCAGGGTAGTGCTTTACGCGCTACACGGTAGCATGCTTCAAATACTTTCGTATTCACGATTTCCTTTTTATAACAATAAGAGTTTATGAGTAATCCCTAATGTGAATAGTGAAGTTATAAAATAGAACAGGTCAAAGAAGTGTCTAGAAATATAACCTGTCTAAACCTAAAATTCTTCTAACAGGTCAATAGGCATAACCTCACCAACCTGCATATTACTTAGGTGTAAGTGTCCCACACGCACACGTACTAGTCGAAGTGTTGGAAAACCAACTGCCGAAGTCATTTTTCGAACCTGCCTAAACTTACCTTCGTTAAGGGTTACAGAAATCCAAGTGGTTGGTCCGTGACGGTCATCACGTATTTTTTTAGATCGCGTTGGTAAATCAGGTTCCGTTTCCAGTTTAAAAACTTTACAGGGTTTGGTTTGGTATTTTTTACCGTTAAAACCTATTTCTACACCTGAAGCCATCTGTTCAATAGCGTCATGGGTTATAGCTCCGTTTACCAAAGCGTAGTATTCTTTATCAACTTTTTTACTATTTACAAAATCACTGGTTTTACCATCTGTAGTTAAAAGCAGTAAGCCTTCCGATTTTTCATCCAAACGACCAATAGACATAATACCTTCTGGAAAGTCATGTAAGCTTCCTAAAAAGTTTTTCTTTTGTTGTTTACTATCGTTACTGTAAAACTGACTTAAATAGCCATAGGGTTTGTAAATGATAAAGTGCTTGTGCTCCATTCTAAACACTTTCTGTTAAAATACGGTATACTAACTCTTTTGTTGGTGTTTGTCCGTTAATTTTCGCTTTTACATCTTCAAAAGTCACAACAAAGGTACACCCAGACTTGTAATCACTGCAACCGTAAGCCGATTTCCCCTTTATAATGGTACCCTGATGACATTTAGGACATTGTAATTCATCAGCATTTGAGTCATTTGGCGCAGCAACTCTAGCTTCACTTGTTTTGGCTTTTCCTTTTTTAGTTTCTAACTTTAATTTAAAATCATCATCTAAACGCACCAGGCCTTCTACCGTTCCTGCATCGGTTTTAAAACCTTTCAAATTTACCGTCGATCCTTTTTGAAGTAATCTTACAAATTGTTTTTCAGAGATTTTCTTTCCGCTAAACTCAAAAGGCATCACAAAATGACATCCCGATTTATAAGCGCTACAGCCATAAGCTGTTTTCCCTTTTATTATCTTACCTTCTTTACATTTCGGGCATGTTTCAGCTAAAATACCAGCCTGTTTTTTCTGCTCGGCTTTAACTTCGCGTTTCTTCACGGTTACGGCATGCGAAATGTTAGCACGAGTTGCTTCACTGCGCACCTCGTAAACCAAAGCATCTACCATGCGCTTCATATTTTTTATAAACGCTGCGGCACTGTATTCGCCTTTTTCAATATCTTTTAATTGCTTTTCCCAGCTACCGGTTAATTCCGCCGATTTTAATAAATCATTCTGAATCGTATCTATCAACTGAATTCCTGTAACGGTTGGCAATACCTGCTTTTTATTACGCTTAATGTATTTACGCTTAAATAAAGTCTCTATTATATTCGCCCGCGTTGAGGGACGACCAATACCATTTTCTTTCATTAGCTCACGTAAATCCTCATCATCAACCTGTTTTCCTGCAGTTTCCATAGCACGTAATAACGACGCCTCTGTGAATTGATTTGGCGGTTTGGTTTCCTTCTCTAAAAACGAAGGTTCATGCGGGCCTTTTTCACCTTTTTCAAAGCTTGGCAAAATACCGCTTTCCTTTTCTTTTTTATCCGGACTTTCAAAAACCACACGCCAGCCTTTCTTTAATATTTCTTTTCCTGTGGTTTTAAATGATACTTTATCGGCTTCTCCAATAACTGATGTATTCGCCACCAGACAGTCATCATAAAATACGGCGATAAAACGTTTTACAATAATATCGTAAACCTGCTTTTGATTGTATGGTAATTGCGACTGCATACCGGTGGGAATAATAGCATGGTGATCGGTAACTTTTTTGTCATTGAATACCTTGCTCGATTTTCTAATCTTCTTACCCAAAAGTGGTTGGGTTAAAGCGGCATATTCGGTTAGATTTCTAAGAATACCTTCTACTTTCGGATACACATCATTTGGTAAAAACGTCGTATCTACCCTTGGGTAAGTCACCACTTTTTGCTCATATAAACTCTGAACAATCTTCAAGGTATCTTCAGCTGAAAAACCAAATTTATTATTACAATACACCTGTAAGCCTGTTAAATCGAACAGTTTGGGTGCATATTCCTTTCCATCCTTCTTTTCAATGGAAACAATCTCGAAGTCACTTTCTTTAACGCGATTGGCTAAAACCTCCCCGTCTTCCTTCTTTAAAAACCGCCCTTCCTCACAACTAAACAAAGTATCGCGATACATGGTTTGTAATTCCCAATACGGCTGTGGCTTAAAGTTTTCAATTTCCTTGAAACGATTCACAACCATCGCCAAAGTTGGCGTTTGTACGCGCCCGATAGACAAAACCTGTTTGTATCCACCATGTTTTAAAGTGTATAAACGCGTGGCGTTCATACCCAATAACCAGTCACCTATCGCTCTGGAAAAACCGGCGTAATATAAATTATCATACTTTTCAGATGGCTTCAAGTTTTCAAAACCTTCTTTAATGGCTTCGGTGGTTAACGAAGAAATCCAAAGACGTTTCACTTCACCTTTGTAATTCGCTTCATTCATTACCCAACGCTGAATAAGCTCTCCTTCCTGCCCGGCATCCCCACAGTTTATAACCACATCGGCTTTTTCAAACAGACTCTTAACAATTTTAAATTGCTTTTGAATTCCTGAATTGGATACTACCTTCGTTTCAAACTTTTCAGGCAGCATAGGCAGATTATTCAAATCCCAGCTTTTCCAGTACGGTTTATAATCGTTAGGTTCCTTTAAAGTACACAAATGCCCGAAGGTATACGTTACTGCATAGCCATTCCCTTCGAAATACCCATCACGTTTGGTATTCGCTCCTAAAACAGTAGCAATTTCTCGTGCCACACTCGGTTTCTCGGCTATACAGACTTTCATTCGATTACACTAAATAAGAGCCCGCAAAATAGCAATTTTGAAGTAGTTTTTACAGAAGACTTATCAGGAGTTATTAACGAAATTAATCTCCAACCGCCTGCATAAAATCAGGGAAACCACTTGGCGTCCATTTTACTACTCTTGCTCTGGTTGCTCGATTCGGGTCTGAAAGCTCATGCCCTTTAATCTCCTTATAATCACGGGCATGGTAAATCATAATCAACTCTTTACCGTCTTCTGAAGTGGTGAATGAATTATGCCCTGGTCCGTAGCGTTTTACATCTTCGTTGGTATAAAATACGGGGCCAGGTGATTTATTCCAGTTTTTAAAATCTAAAAGATCCTTATCTTCATCAATCCACATTAAACCGACACAGTAGTTATGATTGGTAGCACTTGCCGAATAGGTTACAAAAATTCTACCACCGTGTTTTATTACCGCAGGTCCTTCGTTTACATTGTATTTCATACGTTCCCAGCTAAATTCTGGTTCGGTAATTACTACTTCAGGTCCCACCAATGTGGTTGGATTTTTCATTTCAGACAAGACCAATCCTGTTCCATGAGCTCCACCACGTACATTTTGCGCCCAAATCATATAACGTTTACCATTGTGTTCAAATGTTGTGGCATCTAAAGAAAAGGATTCTTGTTTGGCTTTCACCTTACCCTCTTCTTTCCATGTGCCTTTCATTGGATCTTCTGAAGTGTTAGATAAAGCCCACATTCTGATATTCCAGATATTTTCGGCTTCGCCAGCTGCAAAATAAATATACCAGACACCATCAATTTTGTGTAACTCCGGTGCCCAGATATGATGCCCCATCACACCAGTTTTATGCTTGGTCCACACCACTTTTTCTTCAGCTTCCTTTAAGCCGTTAATAGTGTTAGCTTTTCTAATAACAATTTTATCATATTCGGGAACGGTAGCAATTAAATAATAAATGCCGTCATCGGTTTTAAACACCCAGGGATCGGCACGTTCTTCTGCTATTGGGTTATTAAATTGTTCGTTCTGCGCAAAAGACTGCAAGGGCATAATAACAAAACATGCCAGAAAAAGTAGTGGTGATAAGAATTTCATATGTAGTTTAGTTTTAATAAAATATAATAAGTGACTAATTTACACTTTTTATTAAAACTTCCTAATTCCGTTTTAAAAAGTATAGGTTTTGGCCGGACTAAAATTATTATCAAAAAGTATTTCTGCATGACCACTAGCGGCATCGTAAGGCGCTTTTGCAACCATCGATGGATTGGACGGATAGGTTCCGTTTGTATATATCAGCTCCTTTAATTCTCCTTGAGACCTGGTTAAAATAATTTTCCAACCATTTTTCATAGTCTGCTCTACCCACAGTGGTGTACTGGTTACGGTAAACTTAGTGATTGGTTTTAGTTCAGGACTTAATAGTAGCAGGGTACATCCCCCTGTTCCACAAAAATAAGACGTCATAAAATTTACAAAGACCTCATTGTTTCCATCATCATTTAAATCGATTTGATAAAGCTGAAACTTGCGTTGTGATTCATCAATAATATTCAGATCACCTTCAGATAAATACTGAGTTGTTATAAAATCCTTTATTTGTTCCGCGAGCGTATCATTTACACTTTGTGGAGTAAAGATTTCTTTGGGCTCTTCATTTTTAACCTCAACCTGTTCAACTTGCTCTACTATAGGTTCAGTAACTTGATTCTCTATCTTCTTTTTACAGGTATACAAGACACTAACAACGACAAACAATAAAAGTACATTTTTCATGAATTATTAATTTTAGAAACCTATCCTAAATTTAATCAAATTCTTAAAAAAACGAATATGAAGAAACTATTTACTGGTATCGATAGCCAATACCATATCTTTACTTTTAACTTTTTTAGACATGAAAAAGAACAGATTACCAATCAAACTACAAGTAAACATGGCTACACCAATTGGTACTAAATCTTTAGAATGAAATAACGCAATTAAGGTTCCAGAAACAAAACCTAATAGGAATCTGAAAATCCCTAAAGTTGCATTTGCAGAACCGCTTACTTCAGGATTACTATTCAAAATTAAGGCTGTTCCGTTACCAAAAACCAATCCCAAACTACCTACATAAAACACAATCAATACAAACACACTCCAAAACGACACACTTTCAAACTGCACCGATAAAAATAATAAGAATCCTGCCAATAGCTGCATATACAAACCTATTCGCAACAAACGCTTTGGTTTGTAGAATTTAAGAAGGTATGTATTCAATAAAGATAATAAGATATTTAACAAGATAGTAGCTCCAAAAATTAACGGGAAATGTGCCTGATTAACCTCAAAATATTCTAAGTAGATAAACGACGAACTCGTAATAAAAATATACAGTCCGGACACCGGAAAACTTATTGCCATAAGCATAATCACCGATTTTCTATCGGACAGAAATACTTTGTACTTCTCTAATAATTGTCTGGTATTAAAATTTTTGGTAATTAGCTTTTCATCTCTGGATTCTGGAATAAGCATGTAAAATAATGTAAACAGAATCACCGCCCAGATACACAAAAAGAAAAAGACCCCTTGCCATCCGTTATAATGAATGATTGCGGAACCAAACACTGGAGCAAACAAAGGTGCCAGCATCATAATCATGGTTGTGATCGTAATCAGTTTAGCTACTTTTTCACCATGATACCAATCACGAATAAACAAATTCGCTGTAACTGTTGCAAAACCACCGCCAAAAGCCTGAAGGATTCGCAGAGCCAATACACCTTCTATTGCAGAACAGAATGGTATAGCCAATGCCGAAAGTCCGTAAAGTGTAATTCCTGTTAAAGCTATTGGTTTTCTACCAAAGGCATCAGAAAGCGGACCCCCAAAAAAGTTTCCAATGGCAAACCCGAGAAAATATAAGGTAATAGTTAATTCTACCACATTAATATCCACCCCAAAAAACGTTGCCATTAGCGGCATGGCCGATAAATATGAATCTATTGCAAATGGCGACAATGCTATCAATGCCGCCAAAAACAATATGATAATTTTGCTATTACCCTTATTAACTCTAAACTTTTTCATATGCAATTTTCTCCCTTCGGAAGGTGCAAAGATAACTCGGCTTAAAAGTTTAACAGCAATTCAAAATAAGGTGAAAATGATATTTTTTAAGGTAGTTTTCTAAAAACCGAAGGTGTTACTCCTTCATTATTTTTAAAGAATTTAATAAAGTTGGTCGCTTCTTCAAACCCCATAATCATTGATATCTCTTCAATAGATTTTGTGGTTTGTACCAGTAAAGATTTGGCACGAAGCATCTGATAATTGGTTAAAATCTGTTTCGCTGAAAGTCCATTGGCGCGCTTGGTACATTCCGACAAATAAATAGGTGTAATATTCAACTGGCTGGCGTATTCGGCAATCGTTTTATACTTAACGGTTTCTTCAAGCACCAGTTCTTCAAAGGCATTGGTAAGCTCTTCGTAACGCTTCAATTTTACATTACCAGATTCTCCTTTTAAAATTCTCTTAATGTAATTCAACAAAATATTTAAGTACGATTGAATGATTTCAATACATTGTGGTTCGTTATTCTCAAACTCGCGATGCATGACTTCCAATAACTGCTTGATATATTGCTTTTCTTCTTTACTAATTTTAAACGACGGTTTGGTATTTAGTTTAAAAAACGGAAACTCATGCTGGATATCGTATTGGTGACGTTTGGGCGTAAAAAACTTGGCTTTGAAAAACACAATGATACCTACCGGTTTTTCCTTTCGAATTACCGAAAGCGATTGCATAGGCGACGTGAACATAATAGAGTCACTTAAGTCTTTCATCTTGGTATGCCCTACCTGGACTTCATTCTTATTCTCCTCGTAAAATGTAATCTCGAAAAACCTCTTGTAATGCGGAAAAGTCTCTACTGTTCGTGCATAATCTAAATCGTCAAACTTTAGAATAAAGAAATCTGGTGACACGCTTTTTTTGGTCACATGGAGTTCGGTAAGTAGATCGTCTATAGTATCGAATACCTTCATAGAGAGTTATTCTATTTTTATTTGATACGCCTCCAAGAGTCCAGAAACGCCTTCCAAAGCAAATTTAGCGCCTTTCATTTTATTATGCTCAGGATGAATTCGATAATTTATTGATGTTCTAAAATCGGTATGTTCTAAAACCGTATTCTGAAATGTCGCCTCTTTAAAATCGCAGCCTTCCAGATTTAAACCGCTTAAATCGGCTTCCGTGAAATCGACATGTATACACTTACTGTTAACAATGCTGCTGGTTTTTAGTCCGACCTGATAAAAGGAAGAATGATCAAGCACGCAGTCATCAATTTTAATCTCCAGAGCAAAGGTGTTACAATACTCGAAATGTAACCCCAGCATTTTACAGCGTTTAAACTCCACATCCTGAAAACTGGTATGCGTAATATTAGCAGAACTCAAATTACAGTCAATAAACTCGCATTCCATGAATTTAATTTCAGATAGAAAGCTTTCAGAAAAATTACAATTAATAAATCTACAGTAATCGTAATCACCTTTTGGCAATCGGTTTACTGTAAAGTCTTGTTTTTCGAAAACTTCGTCTTCTGTGATGTGCATTGATTAACTTTATAATTATATTGTTGACCAGTCATGGTATATAGAGATGCTGAAATAAATTCAGCATGACAGGTATTATATTTTCGAAGATAAAAAAGAAATATAATAAATGACTACTATTACTTTAAATAGATACTGAAACAAGTTCAGTATGATAACCTACTCCTAACCCTTCTCAATAACACTCAACGCCAAACGAATTTTAAAGTAATCCATCTGCTCGTTAAAGTAATCGAAATACGGTTTTAAAGCATCAGGTGCGTCCAGCTCTTTATAGGCTTTTTTTACCGCAGCCACTTCGTTTTTTGTTACAAAATCGTAGATATTTATGGCTTTACCATCTTTATATAACTTAGCTATATGTGAGTAAATAGTTGGTGATTTCAGCTTTCGTTTTATAGATATTTCTTCAATAGACAAACCTTGCTTATACATCTCGTAAGTAACCAAATGTGTATCGTTCTTTTTAGGTTTCTTAGGTTTTGTGCCCATAAAATCGAGAATCTCGGCAATAAACTCATCACCATAAACTTCGAGCTTACGCTGCCCGACCCCGCTAATGCGTAAAAAGTCATCTTCACTCATAGGGCGTTCGCGTTCAATTTCTTTAAGTGTGGCATCACTAAACACCAGGTACGCGGGAATATCTTCCTCTAAAGCAATCTTATAACGTAACTGACGTAAACGCTCAAATAATCCAGTACCTTTTGGTTTCGATACTTTACGCTCACGTTCCGCTGGCTTTTGTTTCACCTCAGCAACCTCTGTTGGTTTGGTTAACGATACCTTTAAACCTTCGAACAGCACCTTTTTTGAAAATTCGGTAAGATGTAAGGCGTTATTCTTATGAAAAGCGATTTCGCAAAACCCCTGATTAATCAACTGAATAATATAATGCTGCCAGTCTTTCCAGGCTATATCTTTACCAATACCAAAAGTTTTTAACTGGGTGTAACCTTTCTCCATCACCGCTGCATTATGCGACCCACGCAACACATCAATCACCATACCAATAGCTTCGGTTTCCTTTAAGCGATAGATGGCCGACAATACCTTTTGCGCTATAATCGTTCCATCAAAAAACTGTGGCGGGTTTTTACAGACATCGCAGTTCCCGCAATTCTCAGCCAATAATTCTCCAAAGTAACTCAACAGTATTTTTCTTCGGCAGGTAGTGGCTTCAGAGAACTGTTTCATACGTTCTATTTTAGCAACCTGAACATCTTCATTAGACGTACCCGAAGCAAAATTTCTTAACTGAATCACATCGGCATAACTGTGAAATAACACCGCATGCGATTTTAAGCCGTCACGTCCCGCACGACCAATTTCTTGATAATAGCCCTCTATATTTTTAGGCATGTTATAATGCACTACCCAACGCACGTTCGATTTATCAATCCCCATCCCAAAGGCAACCGTAGCACATACAATGGGAGTTCTATCGAAAATAAAATCTTCCTGAACCTTATTACGCTGATCGAAATTCAATCCGGCATGATAAGCCTTGGCTTTAATCCCGTTATTAGATAATTTCTCTGCGAGTTGCTCGGTAGCTTTTCGGCTTAAACAATATATAATTCCCGATTGGTCTGGTCGTTTTCTAATAAACTTTACAATTTGCGACACGCGATTATCGGCGGCACGCACCTCCAGTGAAATGTTTTTTCTATCGAACGACGAAATAAACTGCTGGGCATGCTCAATCTGCAACTGCTTTAAAATATCATCGCGCGTGGCTTTATCGGCCGTAGCCGTTAAAGCAATAAACGGTGTATTGGGTAAGCTGGCTTTTAAAAAGCCTAACTGCTGGTAACTGGGACGAAAATCATGACCCCACGATGAGATACAATGCGCCTCATCAATAGCCACACAACTAATGTATGTTTCCTTTAAAATATTCTGTAAACCCGGTAAACTTTCAGGTGCTACATACAATAATTTTAACTGCTTTGCGACCACCTGTTCAATAATGGCTTCCTGCTCTTCGGCACTCTGGCTACTGTTAAAAAACGACGCCTTGATTCCATTGGCATTTAATCCGTCCACCTGATCTTTCATTAAGGCAATTAAAGGCGAAATAACCAGAGTAACTCCAGGAAATGACAAAGCAGGCAGCTGGAAACATATCGATTTTCCACCACCGGTAGGCATTATTACCAAACAATCCTGCTTGTTTAGTAAAGTTTCAACAATGTCTTTTTGCTGCGCACGGAAACTATCGTAACCAAAATAATGCTTCAGGTTCGATAATACCAGATTTTGAATATTTGTAATTTGCATGTAGCTGTGTCGTGAAAAGACCAGAGAGAATGGCTTAGTCTACCACTCTCTAAGTTTATTCAATTCCTCCTGTGCCTCTAATTCTTTTTGAGGAATCACTTTTAAAAACGATGGATGTTGCTCGATAGCAAATTCTATTTTTTTTACGATATCTTCGGTTGTTTCGTTATCGTAATCAATCTCTAACGGGGCTTTAATCTCCATACTTTGAAGAATGTTTTTCTTCTTGATGCGTAAGCCTTTTTTATCGAACGAACGACGGAACCCATCAATTACGATAGGCACCACCACTGGTTTGTAGCGTTTTATAATATGAGCCGTTCCTTTACGAATCGGTTTAAACGGTGTGGTTGTACCCTGCGGAAAGGTAATTACCCAACCATCGTCCAGCGCTTTCCCTATATTCGAGATATCGCTCATTTTTACCTGACGGTTTACATCTTTACCTTCAGCTCGCCAGGTACGCTCGATACTAATCGACCCCACATACGCTAATATTTTTGGGAGTAAGCCGGCTTTCATGGTTTCTTTGGCTGCTACGTAATAGATATTCAGTTTAGGATGCCACAAATAGCCTACATTTTTTATGGAATCGACACGACCGCTTAAACTTGCGTTAAACACGTGAAACATGGCTACCACATCGGCAAAATACGTCTGATGATTCGAAATGAACAGCACGTTTTTATCCGGAAGATTTTTGATAATTTCAGAACCTTCAATTTGTAGTTCGTTAAATCCGCGAAAGCGCTGATGCGTCATGGCGCCCAACACGCGAATTAACCACTTCTTTACAATAAGTATATGTCCAAACGGATTTCTTTTAAACAACCCCATAAAATCGTGCCTCAAATAAATTTAGTTAGCAGCTACAAAAGTAATAAATCTATTAGACTACTATGGCCGTTTTTAATAAGTCTTTTATTTCACTGAGCATCATGGCGGTAGCTCCCCACACCACATAATCGTTCAATTTAAAGGCAGGAACCTCAACTTCAGGACTATAAGACGTTTGCAGGGTTTTGGCAATCACGTTCGCATCGTCTAAAAAATCGCTTAAAGCCACTTCAATAAGTGCTTCAACTTCTTCATCCTGCTTTATAAACTGAGGGGTTTCATGACATACCCCTATAAACGGAAACACATAAAAATTACTTGGCGGAATATACACCTCGGTTAACTGGCGTAATACTTTAATATTTTGCTCCGGTACCCCTACCTCTTCAAACGTTTCACGTACAGCAGCGGCTTCAATAGAGGCATCGTCGTCTTCCAGCTTACCTCCGGGAAAGCCCACCTGTGCCGAATGTACGCCTTTATAAGTCTTCCGTAAGATTAAAATAATATTGGTAATATGTGATCTATCAGGATAAAACAAAGCCATAACGCCTGCCTGCCGTGCCTGTTTTATGGCTTCACGTTGCATACGTAATTCTTCCCGACGAAACGTGGGTACCATTTTAAACTGTGCAGATTCGGCTGGTAGTGGTATATTTTTTATTTTTGAAGCAACTTTTAAAAATTCATCAAAATTCATACACTATGCGCTTTATCTTGTTTTTATGTTTTTCCTGTTTATTTCTGAATTGTGAAGATAAACAATCTAAACAAAAAAATAAGACCCAAGAGCAGAAGACTGAAACCGCAGCCGACAAACCGAAACTGGTAGAACCTAAAAAACGTACCTACCCAAAACTTACGGATAAGAACGCCATGGAGTTCTTTTTAAAGTACGGCGAAGAGAACAAGGAAAATAAAGTGCGTATTACTACCGACTTTGGTGATATCGAGATTTTATTGTTTGAAGAAACCAAATACCACCGTGCTAATTTTATCTTTTTAACAAAACAGAAGTATTTTAACGGCACCCAGTTTTACCGTGTGATTAATAACTTTATGGTTCAGGCGGGCAGTAGTGACGATATTGAAGTGGGTAGAAAACGTGCCAATATTGGACGTTATTTATTACCTGCCGATACCAAACGTGGTTTTAAACACGATCGCGGGGTGATTTCTATGCCAAGTAGTGAAATTGACAACCCACATAAGCTGGCATCGCCTTTCGAGTTTTTTATTGTGCAGCAACATGGTGGCTCCCACTTTTTAGATGGTGATTTCTCCATTTTTGGTCGCGTTACCAAAGGTATGGAGGTGATTGATAAAATTGCTGCCGTTGAAACCGATGATGCCGACTGGCCTTTAAAGAATATTTACATCCGTAATGTTGATATTATAGAGTAAGGTTTGATGATCAGTGACTGGTGACCGATGATGGGTGACGAATGCAGGAAGTGTTAACTGTCATACTGAACTCATTTCAGCATCTCTACGACATCACATTCAGACCCTGAAATCGAAGATTCAGCGTAACTAAACCAGTTGTTTTTTTTCCTTCAAAATGAACTTATTAAACCTCTTATTACCCTTACTTTTTTACATCGCCGAAAAAAGTAACAAAAAACGCAATATTACAAATACTGTCATGCTGAATTCGTTTCAGCATCTCTACTACATCTTGCTTAGCCCCTGAAATCGAAGATTCAGCATAGCTAAACCAGTTGTTTGTTTTCCTTCAAAATGAACTTATTAAACCTCTTATTTCCCTTACTTTTTTACATCGCCGAAAAAAGTAACAAAAAACGCTAGACTTCTGATTCATTTCTTGAATATCTGATTTTAAGGCTTTGCATGCGCATGGCAAACGCTACGCTAGGCCATGCTCCTCTGCCCCTGCCGCACCTTAAAACTGATATTACTACAAAATAAATCATAGGTCGAAACATAAAAAAACAACTTCTTAATTCTGATTTTAAACCAAAAATAAGAACAACAAATATTGTTAGAAACTCATCTCCAACGTAAGCATAACAAGGCAAAGCTCCGAGATTCAGGAACGCAGTGACGCGGAGTTTGCATTGCGGTTTTCGGTATGCCGAAAAATGCCTATCGTTGGAGGGTCTTTTTCTTTGGTTCGTTTCTTTTGGACAAGCAAAAGAAATGAACAAAATAATTCGAAAAATAAAACCATTTGAGACAATTTGGGACTGAAGCCAAAAAAACAGGGGTTTTGTTGCAGTTTTGTTCGAGGATTGTTCAGCTCTCGTTCGGGGTTATGTTTTTTAAATACACCTTTAGCTGAACAAGGGTGCTACTAAAGTGGTTTTAAACGAGAATAATGGTAAGATGTAGAGTTGTTTAAAACTACAAATAAATTCATTTTTAGTTCGTAGGAATAGCATGTATATTTATCAAAATAAATATAGCAAAGGTAAACGATATTGTGCTTATCAATGCGTTGTATGTAAACTTTAAAAATGGAATTAAAAGATATAATATTACTTTCACTTGGACTTGCAGGCTGGGTTTGGGGAATAATTCAGTTCATCCTTAAAAGGAAATATCAAAAAAGTGATATAGCCGTTGAAAAAAGATTTGAAGTTTATTCAAACTTCATGAATCAAATAGATGAAATGAGTGCTGAAATAAGAACAAATCCAAATATGATTTATGGTATTAGAAATGAATTAATGAGTGAACTATTGACAGGTGATGAGATAAAAATAAACAATGCCTTAATAAAGTTTAATTCAGAACTCATTGAAATGACAAAAATATCACTGAAACCCATGATGATCATTAATCAGGAACTGAATAAACTAAAACTTGTCGCTAGTAAAAAATTATTGCCAAAAATAAATGAGTACAAACAATTGGTAACAGATTTTTCTAATGAATATCAACTTATATTAAATAAAATTTCAAATTCTAATGACATTAAAAAAACTGCCGAAGAATTAAAAACAATTGGTAAGACTGAAAGAGATGCAAGGATGAGTGAGTTATGGACTGAAATCGAAAGTATGATGCGAGAAGAAATCGACTATTATAAAAAATAAGTCAACACAAAACCGTATTAATATCAATCCCTATAAATATTAGGCAAAGCAATTTTAAAACGCACCGCGAGTAATCGCGTCGCAATAATAATGGCACCAGAAGCTAAAAACACAATATTGTGGTCTAAGGGTAAAGCCCCTAAAGCAAAATACATAACCCCACCCAGAATACAACAGGTAGCATATATGGTTTCACGCCTAAACACCACGGGGATTTCATTACACAAAATATCACGAATAACCCCACCAAAACAGGCCGTCATGGTTCCTAAGGCTATACAAAGTATGGGATGCAGCTGTAATTCTACGCCTTTTTCTAAACCAATAAGGGTGTACAAACCGATACCAATGGCATCGAACAGCAATAACGAGGTACGTAAATAATTCAGTTTACTGCGAAACCCAATAGCAAAAATGGTCGAGACAATAATAACATAGGTATAGGTCAGGTCATTCATCCAGCCTACAGGTGTATGCCCAATGAGTAAATCGCGTAGGGTACCACCACCTACCGCCGTTACAAAGGCAATAATAAAAATACCAAACACATCCATACGCTTATCGAACGCCACTAAGGCTCCCGAAATAGCAAAGGCAATGGTTCCTAAAATGTCAATTATATACAGCATTACATGTTCTGGGTATAAAAGTTATAATCTTTTAAAATCACATCAATAAACTCCATATCGGTTTTTTGCTTCACGTCTTTAATGCCTACCACCTCAATCAGTTTTTTACGCAGACGAATCAAGGTCTGATAATCGCGTGCCGCTTTGGCCTGTGTAAAGGTTTCTTTAATAATGCGGGCATCGTTATCGCTTAGTTTAATCACGTTCGGATAGGTTGGCACATAATCGTCCTTCAGCTCTTCCAGAATGGTGTGATTAATGTTTATGTTTTCCTTTAAGCTAATCACTGCCGTTCCTGCCGCCATATCGCCCAGTCGCTGCGACTTTTTATTGAGAATCATCACAAAAAAACCAAGTCCGAAAATAAAGACATCGACAATTCTAAAAAACCAGCGCACCACATAATCGGACAACGAGGCCTGATAGCCATCAATCTTCACCACCTTAATCTTCAAGGCTTTCTTTCCAAGGGTATGCCCCTGTAACGTGGACTCTAAAGCCAAGGTATAAAACATCACCGGAAAACTTAACACGGTATTAATAGCTATTTGCGACCATTGATCCATAGCATCGAACACCCCAAACGCCTCACTTAAAATAAGCAGATACCCAATTTTAATGGCCCAGTCAATAGCATACGCCAGTACACGCTCTCCGGCTCCGGCGGCATTGAAATTTATTTTCACATTTTGGGTCGTGTTAATTTGTAACTCTGACATTTTATATTTTAATTTATCTCCTATATGAGAGAAGTTTCATTCATCAAGCAAAATAAAGAAAAATGGTTAGCTTTCGAAAAAGCCATCTTTAATAATGACTTTAAAGATGCAGACGAACTGGCTTCTCAATACATTCATGTAATTAACGATCTGGCTTACGCACAAACCTATTACCCCAAAAGTAAGGTAATTGTTTATTTAAACCAGCTGGCCGCCAAAGCTTTTCAGAAAATTTATAAAACCAAACGCGAAGACAGCAATCGTCTGGTAAGTTTCTGGAAAACCGAAGTCCCTTTAATCTGCTACCAGTACCGCAAGTTTATTTATGTGTCGTTCATCATCTTTTTTGCTTTTACCTTTATTGGAGCCATATCGGCGGCTAACGATGGTGAATTTGTACGTTCCATTCTGGGCGACGATTACGTTAATATGTCTATTGAAAATATTGAAGCCGGCGACCCAGTAGCTGTGTATAAAAGCGGCAGTAACTGGGGGAGTTTTATTGGTATTACCATAAACAACCTTAAGGTGGGGATTATCTCGTTTATTCTTGGGGTGTTTGGTGGTATTGGTACCATATACATCCTGTTTAAAAACTGCATCATGCTGGGCTCGTTTCAGTATTTCTTTTACGAAAAAGACGTATTTTGGGAGAGTGTGCGCGGTATCTGGATACACGGCGCTATGGAAATTTTCGCCATTGTTATTGAAGCTGCCGCCGGACTGATTCTTGGGGCGAGTATTCTGTTCCCCAATACCTACAGCCGCATGACCTCGTTTAAACAAGGTGCTAAAACCGGGGTAAAGATCCTCATCAGTACCTTTCCGTTTACCTTTTCGGCAGGCTTTCTGGAAGGCTTTATTACCCGATACAGTAACATCATGCCGCATTGGCTATCGGTAGGGATCATCCTTACCACTTTAAGTATCATAACCTACTATTACCTGATATATCCGTTTAAAATTCAGAAACAAATTACCCAAAGCCCCATATTGCACCGCCCTTGACCTTAAAACAATTACATATCTACCTCCTGCTTATTTTGATGCTTTTCAGCCATCAAACGGCTAAAAGTTTACCCCTGCAGGAGCCGCAACAGGAACGTCAGTTTGATGAGAACTTCAAAGATCGTTACGACAGTGACACCTTTAACTATGAAGGTATTGATATGGTAGGCCACACACCAGAAGGTTCAGGCGAATATGTGGATTATAAAGAGCAAAAGGTTAAGGTTAAAGAACAGAATAACGACAATTACCTGAATATGAATTTAGGGCCGCTGCGCTTTATATTCTACATCGCGATTGCTTTGGCCGTCATTGGTTTGGTTTACGTATTATTTAAGGAAGGTGGCAATGGCTGGTTTCAGTCGAAACAAAACCGAAACATTGCACATCATCAGGAGATTACCTCTGAAAACATTGAGCATACCGATATCAGTCTATTGATTAAACAGGCGGAAGACCTTGGCGACTACCGACTGGCTATTCGCTATTTCTACTTGCTGGTATTGAAAAATCTGAGCTTAAAAAACCATATTAAGTTTGAAGACGACAAGACTAATAGCGAGTACCTTAATGAAATGAGCAACACCCCTTTCAGCGACAACTTTGCCTATACCTCCTATTTGTACAACTACATCTGGTACGGTAAATTTCCGGTAAACGAAGCCCAGTACAACAAAGCCAAAGGCAATTTTACAACCCTGTTAAACCTGGTGAAATAATGAAGAAAGTCTTACCATTTATCCTCATTATTGTCGTCCTGATCATCACTGCATCGGTTATGCTTTCGGTACGTACTACCAAAATGGTAGACTGGGAAGAATCGTTTAACGAAAAAAGCAACAAACCCTACGGAGTAAGTATTCTGTATAAGGAATTACCGAACCTGTTTAAAGATAAAAAGATTAGAACGGTGTACCATCAGCCGGCGAGTTACCTGAGTGTAAATAGCGAAGACGGTAACGGCAAACATATTGCCAGGGGGACGTTTATGATTATTGGAAATTCTGATTATTTACTAGACGATTCCATTAATGAACTGATGCGCTTTGTGAGTGAAGGAAACACCCTGTTTATTTCCGATTATGTGTATCCGCAAAAAATACACGACACCCTGCAAATCAGCATCGATTATATTGCCAACGAAAAAGACAGTATCTCGTATTTATCTTTTGAAAACAGAACCTTAAAGTCGACAAAGATTGACAGAAATGTGGGCGACAACTATTTCTCCCGTTTCGATTCAATAAACTACAACATATTAGGCTATTCAAAAATTGACTATAAACACGTGAATTTTATTGAAGTGCCTTTTGGAAATGGTTCTGTATTGCTTCATACCGAACCAAAGATTTTCACTAATTACAACCTGTTAAAAGAAGACCGTTACCAGTATGTTGAGGGAGTCCTCTCCTATTTTCCCGATACCGATATTTACTTCGACTCGTACACCAAGATTCAAAAAAACTATTACGGTGAAGTGGAGCAAAAATCTAACCTCAGCTGGTTTTTAGAGCAAACCTCCTTCCGCTGGGCATGGTATACCACTCTTATTTTTACCCTGCTATTCATGATTTTTAATGCCAAACGACGCCAACGCGTAATTAAAATCATCAAACCTTTACAAAATACAAAAGTGGCCTTTGTGAAAACGGTTTCTAATTTATATTTTGAAACACAAGATCACAAAAACCTGATTGACAAAAAAATAACGTACTTTTTAGAAAAAGTAAGAAGCGATTATAATATCAATACCGATACTCTTGATGATGAATTCGTTGCAAGGTTAGCATCGAAATCAGGCAAGAAAAAAGAAGATATTAAAGCACTGATTAAATACATTAATTGGCTTAGAACAAAAAACGAGTTTTTTGAAGAAAACCTAATCAAGTTAAACAGGCATATCGAAGCCTTTTACAACTACTAATTATGGAAGAAAACATGCAACCCCAAGACCACAGCGCCTTTTTACCAAAACAAGACGCAGGCACACAAATAGGAACTACCGATAATACAGAGACTAACGGCTTAGAGTTTCAAAACCGTTTAGACCTGTCGGAATTACAAAACAGTGTGCAAAACATTAAAGCCGAAGTAGGTAAAGTGATTGTTGGTCAAAAAGATATGGTCGATATGCTGATTGCTTCACTATTAGCCAAAGGACACGCCTTAATTGAAGGTGTTCCGGGAGTTGCCAAAACAGTAACGGCAAAACTTTTAGCCAAATCATTAAGTGTTGGGTTTAGTCGTATACAGTTCACCCCCGATTTAATGCCAAGTGATATTTTAGGAACCTCGGTATTTAACTTAAAGGTGTCGGAATTTGAGTTTAAGAAAGGCCCTATTTTCTCGAACATGATTTTAATTGACGAGATTAACCGCGCGCCTGCCAAAACACAGGCGGCCCTGTTTGAGGTGATGGAGGAACAACAAATTACCATTGACGGTAATAAATATAGTCTTAATGGGCCGTTTATAGTCTTAGCAACACAAAACCCTGTTGAACAGGAAGGCACCTACCGATTACCGGAAGCACAGTTAGACCGCTTTCTGTTTAAAATAGATGTCGATTACCCGAATCTGGAAGAAGAAATTGAAATTCTGGTACGTGAACACGACTTAAAAGAAAAAGAAAAAACGGCAACCATCACATCATTTTTAACCGCCGAACAAATAGTAAAATATCAGACTTTGGTGAGTCAGGTTCTTGTAGAGCAACATTTATTAAAATACATCGCTGAACTGATTGTGGCTACGCGTAACAATCCGTTTTTATATCTGGGTGCTTCACCAAGGGCTTCTATAGCCATACTAAAAGCTAGTAAAGCCTTTGCAGCCATGTCTGGTCGCGATTTTGTAACACCAGAAGACATTAAGCGCGCATCGGTACCTGTATTACATCATCGTGTTATTGTAACGCCGGAGCGCGAAATGGAAGGAGTTACCAGCAAGCAAATTATCAAACAAATTATTGAAACGGTAGAAATACCAAGGTAAATATATAAATCCAGTGCACATTGAAATTCTTTAAACCCTTTTACATACAACCTCGTTTTTTCTATGCCGGCATTGGCATTGTCGTGTTATTTGGTTTAAGTTATTTCCTTCCGGTATTATTCAATATAGCACAGTTATCTATTTTAGTTCTGGTCCTGTTATTTGTGATTGATTTCCTGACGATTTTCATCGGAAAGCATAAAATTGAAGCCGAGCGTATCCTTCCTGATAAGTTTTCCAACGGTGATAATAACACCGTCAATCTTCAGATTAAAAATAATTACCCAATTTCAATTCATCTGGAAATTATTGATGAAATTCCGGAGCAGTTTCAAAAGCGCGATTTTAAAATTAAGCATCGTGTAGCACCGAGGCGCTCAAAAAATATCAGCTACAAGTTACGCCCTACCGAACGTGGTGAATATCATTTTGGGAGTTTAAATATTTATGCGACTTCGGTTCTAAACCTGGTTGCCAAGCGCTTCACCTTTAGTAGTGATGCTATGGTGCCCACCTACCCGAGTTTCAAACAACTTAAAAAGTTTGAGTTATTAAACATCAACAAAAACTCTCTGGAATATGGCTTGAAGAAAGTCCGACGCCTGGGGCATACTATGGAATTTGAACAGATTAAAGATTATGTAATGGGTGATGACCTGCGTACTATTAACTGGAAAGCCACTGCCAAGCGTAACCAGCTTATGGTTAACCAGTTTCAGGATGAGAAATCGCAACCCGTATATTCTATTATTGATAAAGGGCGTATTATGAAAATGCCTTTTAATGGATTAAGTCTGTTAGATTACGCCATCAATTCCAGTCTGGTCATTAGTAATGTGGTGTTGAAAAAACACGATAAAGCCGGTATGCTATCGTTCTCTAAGCGCATAGAAAATGTAGTAGTGGCCGAACGTCGCAGTTCGCAGATGCAACTAATTCTGGAAGCCCTATACAACGTCAACACCGATTTCTTTGAAAGCGATTTCAGTAGATTGTATGCCAATATAAAACGTCATATTACCAACCGTAGTTTATTGTTAATGTACACCAACTTTGAAACTATGGATGGCTTAAACCGACAATTACCTTACCTTAAGGCCATTGCTAAAAGTCATGTATTAGTGGTTATTTTCTTTAAGAACACCGAATTGGATACCCTAATAAAAAACAAAGCCGAAACCGTACAGCAAGTTTACGATAAAGTGATTGCCGAAAAGTTTGATTTTGAAAAACGTCTGATTGTAAACGAACTAAAAAAATACGGCATCTATTCCATCCTTACTACACCTGAGAATTTAACCATTGATACCATTAATAAATATCTGGAAATAAAATCGAGAGGCTTATTGTAGCACGCTGTTTTCACAGTTCATCCGGTTAAATCTACAACTGAGTCACTTTTTTTATAATTACTCCCGTTCATTATAGACTTTTGAAACATAAACCAATACAAAAGTCATTATGCAAACTATTTCAACACTTATTTTATTAGCGCTTTTTACCACATTAAATTATGGTCAGGAAAAGGAATTAGGACACGATATTACCGTAACCATTGATAATATAACCTCTAACGACGGGCATGTTTTATTAGGATTACATACCAAAGATACTTTTATGAAAGGCAAAGGTATTCAAACTCTGAAAAGCAAAATAGAAGATGGCAAAGTAAAAGTAACCTTTAAAAATGTTACTCCTGGCGATTATGCGATTATGGCTTTACACGATAAAAACGATAATGAGCGTATGGATTTTGATTCCAATGGCATGCCTCAGGAACCTTACGGCATGTCTAATAACCCGATGAGTTTTGGTCCGCCACAGTTTCACTTAGCACAGTTTAAAGTAGCGAATGAAAATTTAAATCAAAGTATTCGATTTTAATAATTAAGACGCTATTAAAAAAACAAAAGCCCTCAGTAACTGAGGGCTTTTACAATATAATCAATCTAAAATCGGAAGATTTAGCTTAACCAAGCTTTCATCATCCAAACTGTTTTTTCCTGCTCAGTAATGAAATCACTCATCATCGAGTTTGTACCTTCATCATTAGCTTCACCAGCTTTATCTAAAATATCACGCTCAATTTTTAATAACTCTGTTAACGAATCTACAATTAAGGTTACCGCCTTTTCATCCTGAGATATGTTTTTACCTACCGGTACTTGTGCATGAGCTGCATAATCTTCAAAAGTGTGGAACGGGGTTTCTCCTAAAGTTAAAATACGCTCGGCTATCTCATCAACCTTTGCATTCGCATCGGTATATAACTCTTCAAACTTCACATGTAAATCGAAAAAACGCTTCCCTTTAATGTTCCAGTGTATTCCTCTAAGGTTCTGATAATAAATTTGAAAGTTAGCTAAAAGGTGATTTAAATCGTTTGCTAATTCTTTTGCTTTTACGGTATCTAAACCAATACTATTTAATGTCATTATATAAATGTTTTAATTATTTGTCGTTTGTATTTACTACAAATTTACTCTATAAAAGCCGAACAAACAATAAGTTTTATTGATAGTTTTTATATCTTTATAGCCTAAATTGATACCTAATGACAATAACACAATTATACTATGTTTTGGCCGTTGCCGAAAACCAAAACTTCACCAAAGCAGCCGAAAAATGCTTTGTTACCCAACCTACTTTAAGTATGCAAATTCAAAAACTGGAGGACGAATTATCAATCCAGATTTTTGACCGAAGTAAAAAGCCAATTGAGCTAACCGATGTGGGTAAAAAAATTGTAACTCAGGCGCGAAATATTGTTAACGAGTCTTACAGAATACAGGATATTGTCGACCAGCAAAAAGGATTTATAGGAGGTGAATTTAAATTAGGAATCATTCCAACGGTGATGCCTACCCTGCTACCTATGTTCTTAAAGAATTTCATAAAAAGACACCCGAAAGTAAAACTAATAATTGAGGAGTTAACAACAGACGAAATAATAGCACGTATTAAAGACGGACATTTAGATGCTGCCATTGCGGCTACGCCATTGGAAGATGATGCTATTAAGGAACGTGTGTTATATTTTGAACCCTTTGTATCTTACATACCTAAAAACCACAAACTACACACCAATAAAAAAATTGATATCGCAGAATTAGATGTTAGTGACATGCTGTTACTAGAAGACGGACATTGCTTTAGAGAAGGTGTATTAAACTTATGCAAAGCATTTAAAACCCAGCAGGATGAGCAATTTCAGTTAGAAAGTGGTAGTATAGAAACCTTAATAAAACTATCTGATGAAGGTTTAGGCATGACCCTTCTTCCTTATTTACATACCTTAGACATTAACGATAAGGAAAAGGAGAATTTACACTTTTTTAAAGAGCCTTCACCTGCACGTGAGGTAAGTTTAATTTATCATAAAAGTGAGCTGAAAATGCAGATAATAGAGGCCTTACAAGATGTTATTCTTGGTGTAGTTCGTGGTGCTATTGCCTTTCAGGACGTACAAATTATAAGTCCGTTAGCATCCAGTAAAAAATAAAAAAAGAGGCGACCAATTACGGTCGCCTTTTCTTTATGGTTTTAAGTATACCAGACACTGATTCAATTCCGGGTTTTGCTGTATTAAAGACTGAATGAAAATCTTGAGCTCTTCCAACTCGTAAGGTAGTAATCGCTCAACCGCCTTTTGTACTTCTTTGCAAAACAAGTTAGCATCAAAACTAACTTTATTAAGTATAGTTTTAGTATACTCTAGCATTGCTCTTGCCATGATTTATTAGGGATTTTAAGTTTATTCTTTTAAAGTAGATGTTCTTAATAGGCATTATTTTAATCGTTATTTAAAACACTTAAAAATAATAAAAAAATAAACATAGCGGTCGATAAAGTGTAAAATTTAACGGTTTATTAGTTTATTAACAATTAAGAAAACCAAAAACCCACAGTACATAAGGTTTTACAAACTTTATTGTTAATATTTTATTTTATTAAAAAAAATATTAGATTTACACTATAATTCTCTCAATCTCTCAAAATTTATGAAAACAACAATTGCTATTATCAAAAACATCGATACATAAGAAAGACTTTTTGTAATTAAAAATACAAATGATGTGACCGCCATTAAAATAAGCGTGTCTAAACGTGCGTAGTATTGACATTACTATGTATGCATAATAATTGCTATTTAATTAACAAAAAACTAAATCCTCTCTCAAATCTATGGATGTTTTTAAACTATTCACGCTCGTCGGCGTTATGACATTTTTTCATTTAACATATGCGCAAACAGGACCTGGTGGTGTTGGCTCTTCAGATGGGACTTCAAACTTAATTATGTGGTATCGCCCAGATAGCGGCATCTCTACTAGCGGGAACTTAATTGACAACTGGACTAATGCTGCAGGCTTAAGTGATTTTGATTTAAACGAAACGGATACCCAAAGACCAACCTTACTTTCAGAAAGTCTTAATGGTTTTAACGAAATTTATTTTAACGGAAGTAACAGATTGCGAACTGACTTAACGCTTAGCAGTTCAAATTTCATATCAAATCAAGCCTCGACTTTTGTAGTAGCTAAAGCAGATAATACAACACAACAATCCGCTGTTTACACTACAGATCCTCTTGAAAACAGCACGAGATTTTCGGCACATATTCCCTGGAACGGATCTGTATACTACGATATCGGGACCTGTTGTACATCTGATGCCCGAATTGAGGTTAGTGGTCTTTCAGGACTTACCAATTATTCAATTTGGTCGTACGATGCCCATCCTTCATCTGGCAAGCAGCTTTATAGAAACGAAACCTTGATTGGTGACGAAAAAAATAGTTCAACCTATACCTCCTACCCTACCCAACGTTTTAATTTAGGAGGTAATACTACAGGTACTAATGGGTTTTCAGGTAATATGGCTGAAATAATCATTTTTAAAGAGAAAATTAATGAAACACAGCGTATCATTATAGACAACTATTTAGCAGCGAAATATAACTTGACTTTAGACAATTACGATCTTTATACTCAAGATACTCCTGCAAATGGGAATTTTGATTTTCATGTGGCTGGAATTGGGAAATATGGAAACTTTGATGAGCACACAGATGCTCAAGGAACTGGTATTGTTCGAATGAACAATCCTTCAAAATTATCAAAAGGTGATTATTTGTTTTGGGGAGAAGAATTTGAAAATCCTTCCTATAATTTTGAAACTAATACAACCAATTATACCGAACAACTAAATTCAAGATGGCGTATTAGCCGATCTAAAAATGCAGGAAGTGTTACTGTTTCCTTTGATATAAGCTCAATGAATTTATCAGGACTTCAAAGTTGTAGTTCTTTACAACTTGTTATTGATAATAATGGTGACTTTTCTTCACCAGAATCAGTTATTGACTTAACCATATCTGGAAATACGGCTTCAGCAACTTTGGTAGATTTTAAAAACAATGATTATTTCACACTTCGATACATTGATCAAATCGTCTGGGATGGCACCATGTTTTATAATGGCTCCGGACCTTCAAGTGCACCTAACGATTCAGATTCCTGTTATAAATTGCTAGTTAAATCCGGTGTAAATTCAGCCGATATCTATTTTGACACTCATGTTAGGGAAATCGAAATAGAATCGGGAGGTATCTTGAATATTATGGACGGTCTATTAATTCAAGTTGAGGAAAAGGTTACTATCAACGGATTGTTTAATCTTCTAGGCGAAGCTCAACTTATACAAAACCACAGAAACACGAGTTCAAATTCAGGTTCAGGGTATCTAAAAATACAACAACAAGGCACCTCAAATTTATATAATTATAATTACTGGAGTGCTCCTGTTAATAGAAACGGTTTTTGGAAAATGGCATATCTGGAAGACAATAATGGTGTTGTTAGTTTTATAAGCGGGTATAATGCAAATCCTACAACCACCCCAATATCCTTAAGCAAATATTGGCTATACAGTTTTTATGGAACTGCAGGAAACTACTATTCATGGAAAAAAATATATCCAAACACCAATATGATTCCTGGTCTTGGTTACACAATGAAAGGTTCCGGAGCTTCTACTCCGGAACAAGAATACATTTTCAGAGGACTTCCTAATGATGGTGAATATAATTTTAATGTTACTGCGGGTAACGATATATTAATCGGCAATCCTTACCCTTCAACTTTAGATGCTGACCAGTTTATAAACGACAACCTTTCTGTAATTGATGGAATACTTTTATTCTGGGAATCCTTCTCCACGAACAATAGTCATGTTTTAGCAAATTATGAAGGGGGTTATGCTACTTATACCTTAATGATGTCAATTCCTGCTATTGCTTCAACAGATTTAATAAGCGGGAAAGGAAGCACTTCAAAACCTGAACCAACGAGATATATTGATATTGGACAAGGTTTTTTTGTGAATATTGATAATTCAGGGGTTTTGAATTTTAACAATGCACAGCGCGCTTTTGCCAGAGAATCTCTGGATGAAACCGTTTTTTATAAAACAACAACAAAATCTAAAACTACAATTGCAGAAGATGAAAGATCAAAAATCTGGTTTTCTTTCACAGACCCCCGTGGATATACTAAAGTTATAGGATTAGGCTATGACAGTAACACAACGTATGGCTATGATAAAGGCTATGATGCGATAGCTACCAGTTCACAAAACGATTTACTTTGGAAGTTAGACGACGGCAAAACCTTATCCATTCAAGCTTTACCTGAAATAAACATTGACGATAAGTTACCTCTACATATTAGCATAAAAAATTCAGGAAACTATTTATTTTCAATTCATAAAATGGAAAACGTTCCTGACAACTTAAACATCTATCTATTTGATAGCTATCAAAATACATTTTACAATCTTAGAGAAAATGATGTGAATTTAAATTTAGATTCAAGCACTCCAGCAGATCGATTCTCAATTGCTTTTAAGGAAGATGTAACCTTAGAGACTAAGGAAAATAATGGCAACAAACTGTATATCAGTTACAATAAAAATTCAGAATTATTAAAAGTTTACAACCTACCCAATGACACTTCAAATTTAGGCATCTTCAATGCCTTAGGACAATTGGTTATGAAAGTAAATATTTCAAATTCAGAAAGTATTTCTCTGTCCAGCTTGAATGATGGTGTTTACTTTTTAAAAGAACTTTCAAACATACAAAACATGAAAGCAATCAAATTTATAAAATACTAAATGAAAAATAAAAGGCTTGGAATTTCCAAGCCTTTTATTTTATAGTGTTCAATTAAAATCTGTTATCGCCATCGAGTAAATTACCTAAACCTCCAAGAATACTACCTTCGCCTCTATCCTTTCCACCTGCTTGTGGTGCCGATGCCCAAACACGACCAGCCAGTCGACTAAACGGTAAAGATTGAATATATACAACTCCTGGCCCTTGGAGTTTTGCATAAAATAAACCTTCACCTCCAAAAACGGTATTTTTTATACCTCCAATAAATTCAATATCGTAATCGACATCTTGAGTAAATCCAATAATACATCCAGTATCTACACGCAAAATCTCTCCCGACTGAAGTACTTTTCTAGCCATGGTACCACCAGCATGAACAAATGCCATACCGTCGCCTTCCAATTTTTGCATAATAAAACCTTCGCCTCCAAAAAATCCACGCCCCAATCGTTTAGAGAACTCAATACCAACACTAACACCTTTAGCAGCGCATAAAAAGGCATCCTTTTGGCAAATAAACTTCCCGCGATTTTCTGTTAAATCTATCGGAATGATTTTCCCTGGATAAGGAGAGGCAAAAGATACTTTTCGCTTTCCAGGAAAGGTATTGTAAAACGCTGTCATAAATAAACTCTCACCGGTTAAAATACGTTTTCCGGCACCAAGAATTTTCCCTAAAAATCCAGAGTCGTTTTGCGAACCATCTCCAAAAATGGTTTCCATTTTAATACCGTCGTCCATCATCATAAAACTTCCTGCTTCGGCTACAACGGCCTCTTGCGGGTCAAGTTCTATTTCTACATACTGCATTTCTTCACCGTATATATTATAATCAATTTCGTGTGCTGTCATTTTTACTTTTTGTTTTTTGATTTGCTTATTGGTTGAATTGTTTGCTTAATTGTTACAACAATTTTTAAAAATTAAGATTTAACCTTTACACTCCATTCAAATTCAAAAGACGAAACCTCTACACCTTCACGATTCAATCCTACAGAGCGTAATTTAACGGTTTGCCCTTCACCAGTTTCAATTGCTTTCTGTAAACAATCATCAATTAAAGCCCCATCATAACATGTAAAAGTGATTCTTCCCGTTGCTTTTTTAGTAAAAACTGCTGTATTAGAGGTAACCAACATGGAGATCTTCTTTTCTGAATTTTGAATTTTATCAATCATTAAAGCTCCTGTAGAAAGTTCGGCGGCCATGCCCTGTACCGCCCAAAACATAGAGCGAAATGGGTTTTGATTTATCCACCTATATTTTACCGAAACCACACACTTTTTATCATCAATATACTTGGTTCTTACACCGCAAAAATAAGCTGAAGGCAGCTTAAATAAAGTGAAAGCATTTAATTTCCTGGGAGTTATACTCATGAATATTTAGATTTAGTTTTTACTAAGGTATAAAAATAATACACATTTTAATTTGTTAAATTTTTGTTAATTTTAGGTACTATGCGTAACATAATACCTGTTTTAAGACATATATTTGCATAAGAAACTATTATATGTTTTTAATCATGCTAGACCAACATCAAAAAAACATCGCAACATTCATCCACTTATCAACCTTCAGCAGGTTTATAGTTCCGTTTGGAAATTTCCTTGGACCAATCATCCTATGGATAACGAATAAAGATAAGTCGGAGTTTATAGACGCTCATGGCAAACAGGCTATTAACTTTCAAATAAGCATATTACTATATGCCATTATTTTAGGAACCTTAACCATACCATTTTTTGTTTTTAAGATTTTTAGCGGTATAAATATTTTCAATTTTGATGGTTTCCATTTCGATTTTCACAAAGCTTCACCACTATTATTTGTAGGCGGATTTTTAGGAATCATTGCAGTTATAGGCTTTATTATGGAACTGGTTTTTATTATCGTTGCCAGCTTAAAAGCCAGAGATGGAGAGTATTATCAATATCCTTTAACCATTAATTTTTTAAAATAATTTCATCAATTATATACTGAATTATTTCAGTTTTCATCAATCAAACATCAATCAAAAAATGAACAGTTTTACAACCTTAAAATGCTTTAGAACATGAAGATAGAGAACACAAAAGCACAAATGCGTAAAGGCGTTTTAGAATTCTGCATACTATCGGTCTTAAAAGACGACGATGCTTATGTAGCAGAAATTTTAGACACTTTAAAAGACGCAAAACTGCTTGTTGTAGAAGGCACGATTTACCCACTACTAACAAGACTAAAAAACGCCGGACTTCTTAATTACCGTTGGGAAGAAAGCACTTCGGGACCACCCAGAAAATATTACGGTTTAACCGAAACAGGAAAATTATTTTTAAAAGAATTAGATACCACTTGGAGCGAATTACAAAACGCCGTTAACATAGTAACCAACACAAAAGCAAACAAAAATGAATAAAACAGTCAACATAAATTTAGCAGGTATATTCTTCCATATTGATGAAGATGCATACTTAAAATTACAGCGCTATCTTGAGGCTATAAAACGTTCATTTACCGACTCTCAAGGACGTGCAGAAATTATTGCAGATATTGAAACTCGTATTGCCGAACTATTTAGTGAGCGTTTGCAAAACGAAAGACAGGTAATTGGCAATAAAGAGGTAGACGAGGTAATCTCTATTATGGGACAACCGGAAGACTATCTTGTAGACGACGAAATATTCGAAGATGAGCCACAAGCTTTTTCATCAAACAAATCGAAAGCCAACAAAAAACTATTTAGAGATACCGACAATTCTTATATAGGTGGAGTCTCGGCTGGATTAGCTCATTACTTTGGTATGGACGCTATATGGATTCGTTTAGCATGGATTTTATTAGTAGTCGCTGGTTTTGGAACAGGTATAATTATCTACATTTTACTTTGGATATTAGTTCCTGAAGCTAAAACCACTGCCGAAAAACTAATGATGACCGGTGAACCGGTGAATATTAGCAACATCGAAAAAAAAATTAAAGACGGATTCGATTCGGTAAGCGAAACAGTTTCTGATGTAGCTAAAAACGTATCTGATTCGGTATCGGGAGCTGCGAAGAAGGTTGACATAAAAAAGCAAGGCAATAAAATAAAATCGAGTTCAAGAACATTTTTCGATACCCTTGCCGATGTTATTATGTTCTTCTTTAAAATTATAGCCAAATTTATCGGTCTTATTTTAATCCTGATAGGAGCGTCTACCTTAATTGCTTTAATTATTGGATGGTTTTCATTAGGGGCTATAGATGTTATTCCTGGAACAGATTTAGTAGGCATTGTAAATGCCGGAGGAACTCCTGTTTGGTTGGCATCAGTCCTTGCCTTCTTAGCCGTTGGTATTCCGTTTTTCTTCCTATTTTATTTAGGATTAAGAATTCTAATTACCAATCTGAAATCTATAGGTAAAGTTGCTAAGTTATCGTTATTAGGATTATGGCTGTTTTCTATTATAGGTCTAACAATTATAACGATTAAAGAAGTGAGCGAGCATGCTTATAACGAACACTACATTGAAAAAATGTCGTTAGAAACCACTGTAACCGACACTTTAATGGTAAGCTTTGCTGATAACGATATTTTTAAAAATCCGTTTTACAGAAGTAATGATTTTAAAGTAGCCACTAACCATGATGGAAAGAAGAACATCTTTAGCAAAGATCTAAGAATTCAAGTAAAGTCAACTACTGATAGTTTAGCATCTATCCGTATAGAGAAAAGTGCCGATGGTAGAAATTACGAAAAGGCTTTAGATCGCGCTAAAAATATTGAATACAGCTATACTTTTAATAGTCATGAATTAATTTTAGACCCATACTTCACCACACCAATTTCTAATAAATACTGTGAGCAGGAAGTATTAATTACGCTGTATTTACCAGTTGGAAGCATAGTTAAATTCACCAAAAACACTGAATCGTTTTTAAATTACAGAACGCATTCTAACAACATAGTGTCTTCTAATCAAGTAAATCATTATTTAACAATAGACAACGATACTGTTATTTGCGATACTTGTGAAACAGAAAATGATGAAGAGGAAGACAATGATATTGAAATTAACATTGATATGCCTCAGGTAAAAATTAACGATAAGGGTATTGAAATTAAAACCGGAGACAAACAAATTTTAAAAATTGACGAGAATGGTATTAATGGCAATTCTGAAAATGTCCGCGTAAAAATCGACTCAACAGGCATTAATATCACTTCAGAGGAAATCGAGGAAGAAAACAATTAACAATTCATCATCAAAAAACAACAGTTCAATCATTTAAGTTATTCATCAAAACTATAAAACCAGATATTTGAACTAAATAAATCAATCAAAAAACGAACAGTCATGACAACTCTAATCAAAATTATCGTAACCACCATATTAAGCTTGAGTCTATTCTCTTGCAATTTCGATATTAACTTCAACTCAGGAGTAAAAGGTCATGGCAATGTAACAACTGAAGAACGTAACATTTCAGAACCTTTCTCAACGATTAAAGCCACCGAAGGGCTTGACGTTTACCTAACACAAAGTGACAAGACAGGAGTAACTGTAGAAGCCGATAAGAATTTACAAAGCCTTATTATTACCGAAGTTATTGATGGTACTTTAAAAATCCATTGTGAAAAGAACATTGGCAGATGTAAGTCTAAAAAAGTAATGGTGAGCTTTACGGATATCTCAAGTATTAAATCAACCAGTGGCAGCGACGTATATTCTACCAACACCATCGTTGTTAATGATTTACATTTAGAATCAACCAGCGGAAGTGACATGAAACTAGATGTTAACACGAATAGTTTAACCTGTAAAACCACAAGCGGAAGTGATTTAAAAGTATCAGGGACCACGAAAAAACTTATTGTGGAATCGACAAGTGGAAGTGATTTTAAAGGTGCTAATCTTATTGCAGAATCAAGTCAGGTGAAAGCCACAAGCGGCGCCGATATTACGGTAAATACTTTAAAAGATTTAACGGCTGATGCCAGTAGTGGCGCTGATATAAAATACTTAGGGGAACCTGAACAAGTAAACAAAAACAGTAGTTCTTCTGGCAGTGTAAAAAAACAATAGCCACTAACCAACCCTTTATATACATAAAAGGCTTCACGATATTTTTGTGAAGCCTTTTTTCTGTAACACTATTCTCTTAAAAACCAGCATGTGCCTTTGTATTTTCTTTAATGTTATAGTCCTTTGTTTTTTCGGAAGTAAAATTCCATTTTATAACATCTTCAAATGTGTTACCGTCCTTTTCAGCTACAGCTTTAATGGTATTTTCCCCTTTTGTAAGATTTACATTTTCAAAAATATAACATACGTCTGTCGTTCCCATTTTAGGATTTTCTAACAAAGTACCGTTTAAATACACTTTTGGTTCACCTAAATTTGAATAGACTTTTATATTAGTTTTTTGCTTTTCGCGCTCTACCATACGGCGCTCTGCTAAATACAAAACCGGTTCTTTACTCCAATTGGCTTTATACCAGTAAAACGCATCTTTTTTAGTCTTTCTATCGAAAGTTACCAATCCTTTGTGATTGCGGGCTTCAATACCACCATTATTCCATTTTGGCACACAAAAATCAAACATGTTCCACACATAAGAACTCAAAATATTTGGATTATTCTTTATGTGTCCATACTGAATTTCGTGTGTTTTAGTTTGATAGGTTTCAGGATAAAAAGGCAGTGTATAATTCCAGGTGTCACCTAAAAATTCGGTTTGATGATTTGGGTTTCCTCCTGCGCCGTACTCGGTAAGCATCACTTTATACTCCGGGTAATTTTGCTGAATTCCCTTTGCCCATGTGTCTAAACCGTCCACTTTGCCTTCATACCAACCATAATATCTGTTCATTCCCTGAATATCGGCATTTAAATTTACCGGATGATCCATGTGCCCGTAACCATTTACTGCAACTGTGAAGCGCTCCGGATCTTCAGATTTTGCCAAATCATGAAGTTCTTTAGTTAATTGCGCCGTATAATCGTGAGGTTTATACACTTCGTTATGAAGTCCCCAAACGTAAATGGATGGATGGTTATAATTTTGACGGATTAAATCTGCTAATTGAGACTTTGCATTATCGCTTTCCTGACCGCTTACACGATTTACAAACGGAATTTCAGCCCAAACCAATAACCCTAAACTATCACATTTTGCATAAAAATATTCAGATTGCTGATAATGTGCCAAACGTACGGTGGTTACTCCCATTTCCATAATCATCTCTAAATCGATGTCGTGTTGTTCTTTCTCTAAGGCATTACCAATACCCCACCAATCCTGATGGCGACACACGCCATACATCGGGTATTTTTCTCCATTTAAAAACACGCCTTCACCAGCAACAACCTCAACTTTTCTAATTCCTAAAGGCTGAGTAATTTCATCTAAAACCGCATTTCCTTCTGTAATAGTTGTAACCACTTTATACAGATACGGATCTTTACGTCCTTGCCACAAATGTGGTTTGTTTAAAGTTAATGATGTTGTAAATATTTGAACACCCTGCGGACTTAGAGAAACTTTTTCGTCTTTTTTAGTCACTAATTTACCTTCTTGATTATATATTTTATGTTCTAAATTAACCTGCTGAAGATTTTTCAGTTTACTTGAAAGTTTCAATTTTACAGAAACATTTGCCTTTTTATTATCTATGACTTCCTGAGAGATATACACGCCATTTGAAGCATGATCGGTGACATCAATATTAATTTGATTGGTGGTTATTAACCAAACCGGACGATGAATTCCGCCGTAAACACCAAATAAATTATGGTTTATAGGAATAACATCTTGACGTGCTTCGTTATTTACTTTCAACACAAAAGTATTCTCTTCACCAAAATTTACAGCTTTTGTAATTTCAAAAGAAAAGGCTGAATATCCGCCTTTGTGATTACCAACAAACACGCCATTAACATACAAATCAGCCACCTGACCAACGCCTTCAAATTTTAAGAACAGACGCTTATCTTTTAATGCTTCATCGACTAAAAAGGACTTTTTGTAATATGCAACGCCTTGGTAAAACACACCGTGCTCAACTTGCATATCTTTAGCATTATAGGTATGTGGTATTTTTACATCCGTCCACTTTTTATCCCAGTCTTGCATAAACGCAATGTTGTCTGTTGTAAATGGTCCTTTTTTAAACTGCCATCCTTCATTAAACGATTCTACTTTTCTACCGGTTTGTGAAATTCCTAATTGCGTTATTAAAATAACTAATAGGAATGTGATAATTTCCCTTTTCAATTTTCCTTTCTTGTAATTCATTATTTTATTAAGACTAGTTACTTACAAAAAAAGAATATTATTAAGTTGATGTGGTAGACATTTCTATCAAACTAAGGTTTCATTTTAATCAATTAAAACGCATGTTTAAATAAAGGTTCAAATGTTCAACCACATTTCATTTTATTTAACCTCACCGGACATATTCATAAAAAAAGGCTTCACAAAGTATTGTGAAGCCTTTTATATTTTTTTTAAAAAGAATCTTTTATTTATTCGACTACTAAATTAAAATCTATGAATATTTCGTTGTCAACTGTAATTAGACCAAACATTTTCTTAGGTTGTTCTAAATTATAATCGCTTAAACACACTTTTAAACCGCCATTGATTAAAGTACTACCATTCCTTTTTACGGTAACTGGTATTTTATACTCTCTTTTAATTCCGGCAATTTCAACATCTACCAATGTTTGAACATTATTTTTATCTTCCAAACTACTGGTTTCTTTTAAAATGAGTTTAATCTGCGGATGGCTTTCTGATTTCAGAATTTTCTGAAAATCTCTATTAATACCTTTTCCGCCACAATCGAAACAACCATTGTCCAAAACCAGCGCTGTTTCTCTAAATTTTAATTTTTCTCCATTTGAAAAATAAGTTACAGATACTGGATTTTTAAGACGTTTGGAATCAAAAACACATTTAAAAGTATTTACATTGGTTGTACCTTTAACTACTAATGTACTTTTTGAAGACACAACAATCGACGTGTTATTTACCGCAGTATCCTTATTTGTAAAAGCTAATGCTGCTAGTATAAACACTATGAACACAACTCTTCTCATTTTTCTTTTTCTTTTAATTCTTTTATAAAGATAATAAACAAGTCTCTAAAGTAATTGTTTAGTCGAAAGTTTAACTATTTAACAATACTTTAGAGACTTTATCTACTACTATTTAGCTATTAATCGTTCTTATTGTTTTAGAAACTAATTACTGCTTCAACCATTGCTCCGTTGAATTTACCATCTTCTAGTTGAGATCCAACAGCATAATCTTTATAACATTGGTTAACATATTCAGCTTTTAATAAGATGTTTTTAGTCATAAACCAACCTGCACTTGCCTGGAATCTATCGATAGTTACATCATCACCACTTGCTAATTCAGCATCAACCATGTTATAACGTCCACCTACATAGAAGTTTTCATTTTGTCCGAAACGGTAGATTAACTCACCAGCATATTGATTTGTGTTTCTTCTATCTGTTTCAGCTAAAGCTCTACCATTAGTCATTTCAATTGTTCCGAAAAACTCTAAACCTCTATATTTCACAAATGGATTAACCATAACCGCTGTTATTTTATTTCTAAATCCAGGGTCAAAACGACCAGATCTGAATGGACTTGAAGCAGAAGCATCAACATTTTCCATTACAAAATAATATCTAGAACCTGCACGGTCTGCGGTATACAAGTAATTGTTAGCAACATATCCTGTATTATATAAAGATCCTGTTAAACGTACTCTTAAATCATCATTTAATTGATTATCATACCCTAGTTTTGCTAAAAATGAAGCTCCACCAGTTGTACCGTTACTTTCTACTACAGACTGATTTAATTTACCATTAGTAAAACCAACCATACCAAATAGTCCACTATTACATCTGTAGTAAACTTCTGCACCAACTTCGGTTGTAAAAGAATCCATAATTAAGTTACCAACAAATGGATTGTAAATAGCTTGCGCATTATCAGTTCTTCTAAAGTGTGTGTCACCATAGTTGTTTTCCATGTGACCAATTCTAATGGTTGTATGTTTCATTAAGTTACTTAATAAACCTTCACTAATAAAGTCTAATTTATCAATTTGAAAGTACCCCCCTTTAACGTATGGTTCCGGGTGGTGACGAGATGATAAATAGGTTCTTAAGTGCATACGAACACCATCTGCTAAAGCTACATCTAAATCTAAGTTTGCTGTTGCTAAGTTAAAGTTGTAACCTATTTCTTTTAATGGAACTGCTCCAGAGTTTTCATGATCTAAAGCTTGGTATTGTAAAGCGAATGCTCCTCCTACACGTACTTTAAGACCATCGAATGTTGTAATGGTATCTTTTTGATCTTCAAAGACGTTTACACCTCTTTGATCTGGTTGCCTGTAATTATCTAAACTTCTATTATTTTGCGCATAAAAACTAACTCCTGCTAGTAAGGCTACGCCTAAAATTGCATTTTTGAAAACTGATTTCATGATTCTAATTGTTTAAGTTGTAAAGTGTTTTAAATTGATTTATAAAAATATGTGGTTGAAAATTTGATTTATTTTAATACGGTTGAGTATTTTACTGTTACTTCATCGCCAGTAGTGATGGTTCCGAACATTGCTGTAGGAGGGTCAACTTTAAAATCTGTCATTTTAAACGTTTTTTCTCCATCTAATGTAATTTTAGAACCGTTAATAGTAACTTTAAAATTCATTGGAACATTTTTAGTTGTTCCGGCAATAGATAAGTCGCCTTGCGCTTTTACTTCGTAAACACCGGACCCTTTATCTGTAACAGTATTAACTTTAGTTAATTTAAAGGTTATAGATTTATACTTGCTTGAATTTAAAGCTTTGTAAGTGTTTTTATCCATACCAGATTTTCCACTTTTTAAGCTTTCAGTTACAATATCTAAAGTAAGCTGGTCTATTGTGCACGCTTCTGTGCTAGAAAATTTTATTTTACCTGATTGATTTTCAGCATCAATATGCCAATCGTGTAAACTTGAGGTTCCGTAAACTTTTAATGAAGATTCTTTGTTTACTAGATTATATTCTTGTGCCTGAACCTGACTTAAACCTACAAATAGTATCAGGACTAATCCTAATACTGTTACGCCTATTTTTCTAAATTTACTCATCACTTTTATGTTTTAAATTATACGACAAATATACATTTTACTTGAATTTTGAAACTATGATTTTTATCATGTTTCGGTTAAATAAACTTAATCAAACACTACAAAAAAGAACTTAAACAACTGATATTCAGTTTTATAATATTAATAAAAATATTACACGCATCAAAGTGTATTTCGATGTATTTTTTGAGATATTTTTAAATTTTAACATAACCAAGTCTAAGATTTTCCTTAAAACAGATAAACCTATCCTTAAAAAATAAATCATGGGAAGAATTGGGAATTCAACTGAGAATATACAAAATTTATTTACATCTTTTCGCTATTCTCACAAAACAATACTAATTTTACTACATATAATATAAAATGACAAGCATAAAAAAAATCCTGAAATAATACTGTTTCAGGATTTTATAATATAAACTTCACAACCTTTTACATTGGTAATTCCGGAGGCGATTCTCTATGTCGTCTGGACTCTAAAGTTTCTAAAAACGCAACCAATGCGCCTTTTTCCTCTACTGTTAATTGCAAGGCTTTTAATATAGGTGAGGTTGTTGGAAAAAGTGTATCATTTAATTGATGTGCTTTGCGTTTAGGCTGCGGCATCCCAGCGTTATACATATTTACCACACCTTCTAGATGTGGAAATAATCCATTATGCATGTATGGTCGCGTTCTGGATATTTCTCTTAAACTTGATGTTTTAAATTTCCCGACATCTTCTTTCTTTCCAGTAACTTCATAAAGCCCTAAATCTTCAAACGGACGACCATAATAAGTTAATCCGGTATTGTGAAACTGATTATCTGAAAAATATCCTGAATTATGACAATTAATACATCTGGCTTTGGTTCTAAACAAATGCAAACCTAAAACTTCCTCATCTGAATATACTTCTGAATTACCGGAAATAAACTTATCAAATTTAGTACTCTCACTAACAATAGAACGTTCGAAAGTTGCAATAGCTTTTCTTATTCTTTGCTCAGATATTTGTGATGTACCAAAGGCTTTTTCAAAAAGTGCTTTATATCCTTCAATTTTAGATATGGTATCGACAGCCAGATTAATGTGAAAATTCATTTCCAATGAATCTTTAATCGGGAAATTAACCTGATCTTCAAGACTGCCTGACCTGCCATCCCAAAATAATTTTTCAGCGTAAGCGACATTTAAAATCGTCATAGAATTTCTTCGCCCCAATTGACGGTTATGCCCATAGCTGGTTCTTCTTCCGTCGTTCCAGCCAATTTCGGAATCATGACAACTGGCACAGGCTATTTGTCCGCTGGACGATAAACGCGGATCGAAAAACAGCGTTTTCCCCAACTCTCTTTTTTCTTTAGAATACGGATTCGTTTCAGGATAAACAACAGCATCTAAATGACCAATATCTTGAAAGTTAATAGCGGTTATCGAATCTAAATCGGGTGCCGGCCATTGCGTATAATCGCCACTACTATATTGCTTTCTAAGTACATTAATATCATAATACTGATAGGTTTTAAATGCTGAAAAAAGCACTACTAAAACCAGTACTGGAATAAAACTATATTTTTTCATCTTTAATAGCTGATAGTTAAGCTGGCAAGCCCGCTAAAACGTGAAGGGTCTGAACTTGAAAATGCATGCATTTGTTGGAAAGCAATCTGATAACCAGCCTGCAATTTCAGACTTACATTATAATGCTTTTGAGAATTGATATTAATAAAAGTTCCGCCACTTAAATTTAACTGATTCACACTGTATAATTCATGGTTTGGAATAATCACTTCGCTATAAAAATCGCGCTGCGCGTAAGCTGCAAAATCGTTTTCCTGAATATTTTCTAAATCTGAAGTATTTCCCTGAATATATAATTCATCAAGATTCAACCTCAATGTACTTTTAAAAAACGGACTTAAAGCCATATTATCTGAAACGGCAAACGAACGCATAATGTAAGGTTGAAAATCTAAATTTGTATAATTTGAAGAAGTTGTCGCCAAAGCATCACGTTGTTCTACGCTCCAAATTTTTGTACTCAACCCCATATCCCAAAATATCTTTTCTGAACTAAAATTTAAGTACGACAACCCTGCTTTCAAAGCATTTTCCTGAGCTGAATAGGTTTTTCCACCTTTAGCATACCAAAAATTATCTCCAGAACTAAAATCGCCGCTTACATTAAACTTTATCTGTTTTAAAGGTGTTATTTTATATAAACCTAAAACATTTACCGAAAATGATTCTGGTTTATAACTTGCAAAATAATTTGAGGTATCATCTTTATTTACAACTCCATTATTTCTATACGTAAGCTGATCTGCTGCTTTATACAAGGCATCTGCCATTATGGTTAAATTTTCCGTTTGGAACGTGTACCCTAAATGAGCCTGATACTCGGTGATGCGACGTTGCGTAGAATTTTTAAACGGACTTGATAAAGAACCGTAACCTGACATCCATCTTACATAAATATCGTAATTAGCAGGTAGGTTTTTATCGTTATTAGAAAACTTGATCTCGTTATCGACATGAGTATACCCGTAAGCAAACGATGCTTTTATATGATGTTTTTCAGCTAACTTATAACTTAAACCCAGATTAACATCTAAGTTATTGTAAGTTATTTCTGGTCTGGGGTCTAAACCAATACGATACTTATTAAACAACGTGTAATTCGTATTTAGTAAAAGTTTAATTTTAGAACTTACAGGCAAAATAAAACCGCCGTTTATATCATACTCCTGATTACTCCAGTTTCCACCTTTTGAAACACCGAAATAATGCGGATCGCTCATCACCCCATTTTCAGGTAAATCGTAAGACAGATTCCATTTTAAGTTTTTATAAAATTCTTTTGAAATAGAAATATCACCAAAAAACAATACGCCGTTTTTATTGCGGTACACCCCTTGAGTTTTTAAACCAAAGTTATTTATGGTTTCGGAGGTGCGACCATCTTTTAAATCACCGCTTTCGGTTTTAAAATATAAAACAGAAGCCGTATAATCTTTAATTGTGGCAAACTGATAGTTTAAAGGAAATTTGCTTAACTCCTGCACTAAATCTTGAGCAAAATTTTGACGCACAGGATCCTGAATACTATCAGTTTTTCGTTGACCGAAACCAACTAAACTGACACTAAAACCTAGCAAAAAAAGAAAATACTGCTTCATAACTTTATTAACTCGCAACGTAAAATTTAATTTATTAAAAGCTTAACAAAGCTTATTCAATAATAACTTCAGGGTGTGATAACACCATAAAATCGTTGCTGGAATTGTTAGTATCCTGATAAACTGTAATACCGTTTACTTCTTTACTTTTACGTATTACCGATTCTGAAGAATAATGTCCAAGAATCGTCGAAATTTCACCAGCATCAATATCATCGGTTAAACGCTTTGGTTTTGCTTTAGAAGGATCATTTCGTTGTGTCTCAACGCCATCAATAATTACAGCACTTGGAATTTGTAAATACACTTTGGTATCTTCAGTATAATCTTCTCCTGCTATGGATGGTAACGGTACGCGTCCCCATGAATTTATAGCGTCATCATTTTCTTTAAAAAGAACAAAGGCATCACGACCAAACGGATCTAAAATAAGATCTTTTCCTCCATAAGTTTTAAATACAATTTCCATGTTAGCTGCATTCGGGTTATCGATATCTGAATCTAAATACGAACTTCCAATAGACTCCTGATAATCTCTGTAATAAGCTTCAAATAGCGCATTACTTAAATCGATTGTTCTGTCTGGCTCCGGCACTTCGTAAACTTTAGTTTCTCCATCGCTATCTAAAACCGTTAACGGACTTTTATGGTTGATAGCCGTAGCTGCAACAATCACGCTTTTTCTTGGCTCTAAAACATGTTCTTCTCCGGTTCCTGGAAACCTTAATACCTCATCGGCGTAAACATAATTGGTATTTGCATATTCCACATCGGTTTGGTTATACGACTGACTCCAATCGTACTGACCATTAGCTAAATGATATGATTGTAATGTAGAACTCACTGAAGAAGTTCCATAAACCTGAGCAAAACATAAACCATCCAAATACACAGCTTCGTTGGAGTTGTTATACACTTCAAAAAACAAGTCTCTGAATGAAGCGCCTAATTTCACATCGGAACCTGAAAAGTACACCTGTTTAATCAACAAACTTCCTATTTTTCCACTTACTAAAACCATTTCTACCAATCCTGTAGATTCCTGATTAATCGTCACGCCACTTAAAGACGCATTAAAACTAACCGGATCTGAAACTTCCTGCCCCCAATAGGCTGAATATTCTTCGGCTGTAAACACTAAAGACGCATTTACATTATATTTCCCTGGCACAACTTCTATATCAGCCATACCATTAGCATCTGTCGTTAACGTATATGTTTTGCCGTCATCGTTATTCACTAATGTAATAGCAACATTAGCCGCAGCTGCAAAATCGTAACCTTCATTAAAAGTTACCTTAAAACTATTATTTACGGGCATTACAAAATTATCTTCATCATTACTACAAGCCATTAAAAAGCTTGTTAGGACAAATAGTAAAATCTTTTTCATTGTTTTTTAAAATTTATATTGGATTTGGGCACCAAAACTAATTGGGCTGTTTTTCACATATTCAATGCCATCTACCGTAATCACTGGGCGATAGTCTAAAAAGTTGTTAGCATAAACCGACATACTTATGCCATTAAGCAACTCTTTTGTCATTCGTAAATGAAAATTATGATAGATAGGCGTGGTTTTATCTTCGGCTGAAGATGGATTTAACCATAAACTACTATACTGGTCAGACTCCTGCTGATTTTCAGGAATACTTACACGTTCGCCATTAGTGTTGATATAGGCAATAGGAAAAATACTTGACGAAGTCGCAAAACTTTTCGATCTGGTAAATTGTTCAGCGGTTAAAGAAATTAATAATCCTAAATCGGACAAATGATGTGTTACTATTCCACGAAGTCTAAATAAATCATCTTTCGTTGGCGTACTTTTATAAACGCCATATGAGTATTGTTCTTCAAGGGGATCTGTATTCTGAATAACACGATCTAAATCTGAAAACGACTTACTATATACATAAGTTCCAACCAGACTAAACGAGGTATTGATAGCCTTTATCTTATTGAAGTTGAAATAGAACTCGATCCCTTTATCAATGGTACTTGCCGCATTGGTTTGTAAACTATAATCCAGCAATAATGGAGAATACCCAACAACCTCGTAGGTTGGAGGCGACTGACTATCGGCAAAGGTAAATTCTACTTCTGGGAAATCAACCCGTTCTAACGCATTATAACTCGCCAGTGCATCAAAGGTATGATTGTAATAACCGGTTAACGACAAGTTTCCGAAACCTGTATTATAATTTAACCCCAATTCGTATTTCCAGCTTTTTGTAGGCTCTAAATTCTGCTTGGCTATTTCGGTTTTATACGTTTGAATTAGATTAAATGAATAATCAGATGTTCTGAAATCACGAATAAGCATATCAAAATATTTATCTCCCGGAAAAATCTGCGAAAGCGATGGAGTTTTTGAAGCAAAACCCAATCCGCCTCGAAGACTTAAACTTTGACTTAATTCTACACCTAAATTAATTCTGGGGCTAAAATTTGAAAAACCATTCTGAATATCATAACGCATACCTAAATTGGCATACACTTCGTTATCGTTAGACAATTTCCAGGTTATATTATCCTGAGCATAAACGCCAAAATTTATCCTTGGTTTCACGTAACGCCCAAAATCTAAAGCACGAATACCTTCACCCGAACTTAGCGTACTACTCCCTGAACTAAGTGTTACCTGAGTATGAGCATTAGCTGGATCGTAAGCTTTTCCTTTTCCGTTGTTATCACTAAAACTATAATTTGCTCCTAACGACAAATTATGCCTTACATGAGAACCTTTAATTGTTTTGTCTACAGATGTACCTAAATTTAAATTTACTGGCTGCCCATACACCTGACGGATTTGCATATAGGCAACAGGCGTATATTCACCGGAATACAATCCGGTTTCTAACCCTGTTGGCACCACACGTCCTCCATCATTTTTAAAAGACTGAACATAGGAATGCTGATAGGTATAAGCATATCCTAAATTAACATTTAAATGATCTATAAATGAAGCCTCAGGTTGCCAGGTAAATCGGTTACTTAATTTTATCCCTCTATCCTTTTTATATTTTGCCTCCTGACCTCCATCATCGTTATCTTGATCATAATTTAAATCATCAAGGTTATTATGCAGGGTTAAAGAAAAAGTATTTTTAATCGTTTTATTTGAATTGTATAACGACCATATTCCAGATGCTGTAAGTCTGTTGTATTGCTCTAAACTATTTCTTGGATCGGCATTGGCATTTACGTAATCTAATGACAAGCTTAGGTTTCCTAACTTATCATTAATTTTAAAGCCTTTCCCAATACTAACTGCGCTATTACCTTGTCTTATATTGGCAGAAAGCCTGTAAGGTGTAACTCCAGCCTTTCTGTTAATTTTAATTAATCCGCTGGTTAGGTTACCATATTTAGCATCAGGAATTCCGGTTACGACTTCAATTTCATCAATATTACTGGCTGGAATAGAACGTAAATCGATACCTGAATTCACATTATCGTAGGTAGTTAGCCCAGAATTACTATTATAATTCTGCATGTTTTCATCGTTAGATAGCTGCATGCCATCTAATACATATGAAACCCCAAAAGCATTGGTTTGACTTTCTTGCGCTGTTCGTAATGAAATGGAATTAGCCGAATTTAATGAAGGTGGGGTTATGGTTTGCCCAGGAAGTTGATTTAAAACATCACTTAAACTATAGGACTGAATTTGATTAATGGCATATTCATCTAAAACTACCGCCGAACCAACTTTACTTCGCCTTGGTACAGCCGTAACTTCTACTTCTTCCAATCGTAAATCTTCGTCTTTTAAAACGATAACTAATGACGTATTTACAACTGTTTCTTTTGGTGTTAAAACTTTAGTTTTCTTTCCGAGTATTTTTAACTCGATTTCAAAATCATTCTTATCAACCTCTATACTAAAGCTCCCTTCATTATCTGTAACATCCCATTTACCAGTTTTGAGATTAAACACTGTAACACTTTCAATAGGCAGATGAGTTGCATCATCATTGACAACACCAAATACCCTATCCTGAGCTAAAGCACCAATAGAACACAGACAAATTAAAAGAAATACAGACCTCATAGTTAATTTTAAGCCTGCAAATATATCTTTATTTTTATTTATTCTAAATAAGAATAATAAAAATACGCCTAAAGAACTAAGAAGTTAACATGTGTTAAATTATGCTATAAATCATAACAAAGGATTGCTATTACAAACAAAACATATAACTCATTGAATTAAAACACTAAGAAAGAGAGAGAGGATTGTCGGGATGACAGGATTCGAACCTGCGACCACACGGCCCCCAGCCGTGTACGCTAACCGGACTGCGCCACATCCCGATTTTTAAATTTATTGCCAAAGAAAATACTTTTTAATAAATTTCAAAAGGGTAAAATAAAAAAAGCCGAAGTAAAAACTTCGGCTTTTAAAATCTATTTAATTTCTATGTTATGCAGTGGCTGAAACTTCTACGGTTACTTCTTTAGCCGCTAAATAACGTTCTGCATCTAAAGCTGCCATACAACCGGTTCCGGCTGCTGTAATCGCCTGACGGTATACGTGATCTGCAGCGTCTCCACTTACAAATACTCCCGGCACATTAGTTTTTGCTGTTCCCGGTGTATTAATAATATAACCCGTTTCATCTAAGCTGATATAATCTTTAAAGATATCGGTGTTTGGTTTATGTCCGATTGCCACGAAGAATCCTGTTGCTGGAATTTCGTATTTTTCGTTGGTTTTATTGTTATAAACTCGAACCGCTGTTACTACTTGTCCGTCACCAATAACTTCATCGGTTTCTGTATTGAATAAAATGTCAATATTTGGAGTGTTAGCTACACGCTCTGCCATGATTTTAGAGGCTCTAAACTCATCACGTCTTACTAACATGGTTACTTTTTTACATAATTTTGATAAGTAGTGTGCTTCTTCACAGGCTGAATCTCCTGCACCAACAATCACCACTTCCTGATTTCTGTAGAAGAACCCGTCACATACCGCACATGCCGATACACCGCCACCTAACTTCAAGTATTTTTGTTCAGATTCTAAACCTAAATATTTTGCTGAAGCTCCGGTTGAAATGATTACCGTATCACAGTGAATTTCCTTCTCGTCGTTTACCCAAACTTTGTGAATATCGCCTGAAAAATCTACTTTAGTAATCCACCCGTCTCGGATATCAGCTTCAAAACGTTGCGCCTGAGCCTGTAATTCCATCATCATTTCTGGTCCTGTAATACCTTGTGGATATCCTGGAAAGTTCTCAACTTCGTTAGTGGTTGTTAACTGTCCGCCTGGTTGTGTTCCCTGGTATAATACCGGACTCATATTAGCACGTGCTGCATAAATCGCTGCGGTATATCCTGCAGGTCCCGACCCGATAATTAAGCACTTTACTCTTTCTATTGTATCTGACATAATTGCTACTAATTTTTATTAAAACAAAAGTAGAATTTTTAACAGAAAACTTACACTAAAGTTATCAAAAGATATTATCGGTTCATAATTAGTTGTTATCCTAATTCATTTTCACCACATTTTTTCGTAAATTGTAGTAATCTGACTAATAACCTAATAAGATAATTATGAAACCATTTCTATTACTTCTCTGTACTGCAATTTTATTATCCTGTAACCAAAATCCGAAAGCAGAGCTACAAACGGCAGAGCTCTCTAACAAACTTGATTTGAAAGGAGCCTGGAAAATGATTAGTTATTTAAATTATAGTGGTGATGGCTCTGTAGACACCATTATGACTTCTGAAAAATTTATTCAAATGAAAATGTTTTCAGATAATAAATTTATGTGGAACAGATTCACCTCTTACGATTCATCTGAATGGTTTGGAAGTGGAAACTACACTTTTAAGAATGATACCTTAGCAGAGCACACCGAGTATGGCTCGGAAGCCTTACTTACCGTTTTAGAAAAAGATAGTATTCACCGATTAGATATTATCTTTATAGACGAAGACTCCTATATGCAAACGGAAAAAGATAGTTTGGGAAATCCTATTTATGGTGAAATTTACCATAGAATAAAATAAAAAAGGTTGAACATGAGTTCAACCTTTTTTTATAAAGAAAATTTTACAATTATTTTCTAACAGCTTTGATGATATCTAAAGCAGCTTTAACATCCTGCTCTAACTTTGCGTAATCTTTATTTGCAAGAATCTCTTTTGAGATTAATTGAGATCCCATACCAACACAAGTTACTCCTGCATCAAACCAACCTTTAAGGTTTTCTTCGGTTGGAGCTACACCACCTGTTGGCATAATGCTTGTCCAAGGTTGTGGGCCTTTAATTCCTTTTACGAATTTAGGTCCGTATAAATCACCAGGGAATAACTTAACGATTTCGCATCCTAGCTCTTCAGCTCTTGCGATTTCAGTTAAACTTCCACAACCAGGAGACCATAATACCTTTTTACGGTTACAAGCGATAGCGATATCTTCTCTTAACACCGGAGTTACAATAAAGTTAGCTCCTAAAGCCATATATAATGACGCGGCAGCAGCATCGGTTACCGAACCAACTCCCATAATCATACCAGGAAGCTCTTTAATAGCGTATTTTGTTAATTCACCAAAAACTTCGTGAGCGAAATCTCCACGTGCAGTAAACTCTAATAATCTAGCGCCACCATCGTAACACGCTTTTAATACTTTTTTACTTAACTCTAAATCGCTATTGAAAAATAAAGGAATCATTCCTGTTTCTTTCATAGCCTGAGCTACTTCTAATCTTGTATATTGTGCCATTTTAAAATGTTTTTATCGAGCTACACGACCTGAAGCGTCACCACCCATTAATTTTTCAACTTCTGAAACAGTAACTAAGTTCGCATCACCTTTAATCGTGTGTTTTAAACAAGAAGCAGCAACAGCGAAATCTAATGCGTTTTGATCATCTTCTGGGTATTTTAATAATCCGTAGATTAAACCTCCCATGAATGAGTCACCACCACCTACTCTATCAACGATATCTGTAATTTGGTATTGACGCGTTTCAAACATTTTGTTTCCATCGTATAAAACACCAGCCCATGTATTGTGAGATGCAGAAATAGAACCACGTAAAGTTGTAATTACCTTTTTAGCTCTTGGGAATTTCTCCATCATTTGCTTACAAACCGATAAGAAAGCTTCAGCTTTTACATCGTGACCTTGAGTTTGTACTGTTAAACCTTCTGGTTTGATACCAAAGTGCATTTCAGCATCTTCTTCGTTTCCTAAAACGATATCACAGTAAGATGTTAACTCAGTCATTACAGCTTCTCTATGTGCAGCATCACAGTATTTCCACAATTTAGCACGGTAGTTTAAGTCTGTTGAAATAGTAATACCTTTTGCACTAGCAGCTTTAACAGCCTCTAAACAAGCATCAGCAGCACCTTGAGAAATCGCAGGCGTAATACCAGTCCAGTGGAACCACTCTACACCTTCAAAAACAGCATCCCAGTCAATCATTCCAGCTTCAATCTCAGCCATAGCCGAGTGCGCTCTATCGTAAACTACTTTACTACCTCTTGATACAGCACCAGTTTCTAAGAAATAAATTCCTAAACGGTCACCACCCCAGATAATTTTATCAACATTAACACCACGCTTACGCATTTCCATCATGGCACATTCTCCAATATCATTTTTTGGTAAACGCGTTACGAAATCTACAGAAACGCCATAGTTTGCTAATGAAACCGCTACGTTAGACTCTCCTCCTCCATAAATAACATCAAAGTTATCAGCTTGCGAAAATCTTTTAAATCCTTGAGGTGCTAAACGAAGCATGATCTCACCAAAAGTTACTACTTTACTCATTTTTTTTAATAGTTATTAATTATTATTCGAAATTTAGTTAAACGATTAAGCAGTGTTTAGAAAAAAAAATTACCATTATCAAACTACTTATTTTGATTTAAAAAAGTATTACAGTAATTTTGCTTAAACGATTAAGCAAATATATAAAAAAATTGACCAACAAAAAAAAAACAACTATAAAAGACATAGCTAATGTATTAAACATTTCGCCGGCCGCCGTTTCCAAGGCATTACACGACGATTCGCGCATTAGTGATAAAACTAAAGAAGCCGTTAAAGAAGTGGCTAAAAAATTAAACTACCAGCCCAACCACTTGGCCAGTGCCCTGCGCCGTGGAAAAAGTAATCTGGTAGGATTGATTGTTCCAAGAACCAACAGCAACTTTTTTTCTTCCGTTATTCAGAATATTGAAGAAGTTTTAAACAAAAAAGGCTATAACATTATCATTACCCAGTCTAACGAATCATTCAAAAAAGAGTGTAGCAATATTGATACCTTACTATTTACTCAGGTTGATGGTATTATTGCATCTATGGCAAATGAAACCATTAGTCTGGATTATTATGAAAAGATAAAGTCGAAAGGCATTCCTTTAATCTTATTCGATCGTGGTGAAAATGATTTAAATGTCGATTATATAGGAATTAATGATTACGATAGCAGTCATATGATTGTTGAACATCTAGTGGAACAAGGCTGCAAGCGTATTGCCCATATTGGAGGTTACCGACATACCAGAATTTTCAACAACAGGATTCGAGGTTATATGGACGCCATAGCAAAACACAATTTACCCTTAAAAGAGGAGCTACTCATTGAAAGCAGTCTGACCATAGAAGACGGCAGAAAAAAAATGAAGCAGCTTCTTGAGTTAAAAAACAGACCGGATGCTGTTTATGTAGCCGCAGATTATGCCGCTCTTGGAGCCTTACAAGTTCTAGAAGAAGAACACATAAAAGTACCTGAAGACATCGCCTTAGTTGGTTTTGGAAATGAACCTTTTACCGCTTTGGTAAACCCTTCTATTACAACTGTTAACCAACATAGTGATGAAATCGGCAAACAAGTGGCCTTAACGTTTTTAGAGCGCGTTAAAACACCCGGAAAAAAGCAAACATTGAATAAAATTATTCTTGGCGCCGAATTGATTGTTAGAGATTCATCTAACAAAAAAGGATAACTATAAAAATTTCAAATAAAAAAGGTTTCAATTCTTGAAACCTTTCTTATTCCCACTAAGTCATTCGTTTAGGGCATAAAATCCTCTCGAATAGGATTAAACACATCTATCAAAATCCCAGCCTTTTTACAAACCGTGCCATGCATGGTATTGGGAGGAATATAAAGTCCATCACCTTCTTTTACCAGTTTCACCTCATTGCCAACCGAAAATTCAAATTCCCCGCTTGCCACATAAGTTACCTGAACATGTGGATGCTCGTGCATCGCACCAACACCACCTGCTTCAAAACTCACATTAACGAGCATAATATTATTGTCATACCCCATAATTTTTCGTTTAATACCTCCTCCAAGGTCTTCCCACTCCATATCATCACCTAATAAAAACACCTCACTTGCTCCAAAATTTATCATAATTTTAATATCTAGTCTATTTATTTATAAAATGTAACACTTCTAAAATATAAATTTTATGTGGAAAATTTTGACACTGGAATAAAATAAAAAAGCCAGAATATCAATTGATATTCTGGCTTTTTTGTCGGGGTGGCAGGATTCGAACCTGCGACCTCCTGCTCCCAAAGCAGGCGCGATAACCGGGCTACGCTACACCCCGAGTATAATGGCTAACTCATTACGGGGTGCAAATATACTTCTTTATATTAAATACACAACCCTTTTCATTAAAATATTTAATTATTTCTTAGTTCAATTTTTAACTAATTTAGCTTTAAACCAACTAACACCCTTTAAACTTGAAGTTTACAAAAATCATCTGTCTTTTATTTTTTTTAATATTTTTTAGCTTAACCGTTTTTTCTCAATCAAAAATTAGCGGAAAAGTAATCGATCAAGATACAAACACCCCGCTTTCGCATGTTTCCATTATTCTAAAAAACACTAATGATACTATCTACTCTAACAATCTGGGACATTTTGAAATATACAATTTAGGTACTTATACGTTTCATAAACCGGGATATGAAGATAAAATTGAAAACATTCTGGAAAATCATCCAATAATACAACTTCAAATAAATCCTAATGAATTACATGAAGTGATGATAAGCAGCAATCAAATAGCTAAAACACAAAATACTTCTTATACCTCATCTCAAATTATAACCACACAAAGCATTGAACAAAACAATACAATTGATTTAGCTCCGGTGCTAAATCAGGTCTCTGGAGTGTTTATGCAAAACGGCGCTTTAAACACAAACCGAATTACCATTAGAGGAATTGGTTCCAGAAATTTATACGGCACGAGTAAAATAAGAGCTTATTTTAAAGATATTCCGTTAACTACAGGAAATGGAGAAACAACTATTGAAGATTTTGAACTGAGTTCTCTGGCAAGAATTGAAATTATTAAAGGGTCGGGATCCAGTATTTATGGCGCAGGATTAGGAGGTTTCATCAAGTTAATTCCTAAAACAGCCGGATTTAATCAAACCAGCATTCAAAATACAACTACAATTGGTTCTTTCGGGTTATTTAAAGATGTTATTGAATTAAGTAGTTCTACTAAAAAAACGAACATCAATACGGTTTTTAGTCACACCCAAAACGATGGATATAGAAACAATAGCTCATATAACAGAAAAACCATTACCTTTAACGCCAATCATTATTTTAATGAAAGGGACGAAATTTCATTCTTAGCTAGTTTTGTTGATTTAAAAGGCTACATACCAAGTTCTGTAGATGAACAAACTTATTTAAACACACCTGAGTCGGCTGCTTTTACCTGGGAACAATCTAAAGGATATGAAGATACCAGACGTAGTTTACTCGGGTTATCCTGGCACCATCAATATAGCAACACCATTTCACAAAAAACCAGTGTGTTTTCTTCATTTAAAAATGCCTACGAACCCAGACCTTTTAATATCCTTTCCGAAAACCTATCTGCCCTTGGCTTTAGAAGCAGAATTTTAAAAGAATCCACTGAATTTAAATGGACGTTTGGCATAGAATTTTTCAATGATTTCTACAATTGGAAAACTTTCGGAAATCTATATCAGGATGCTCCATCAGGCACAGGAAGTATTCAAGGCAACTTACTTTCTAATTTTAAAGAAAAACGCTATTATGTCAACGCCTTTTTTGAAACAGATTACAGTATTTCTAATAAAACAGAAGTCTCAGTTGGATTAAATTTTAACAAGACCAATTATAAACTCAAGGACTATTATAATAATGATTCAAATCCGGACCAATCGGGTTCATACACCTTTAAAAGTGTCCTTTCTCCTACCTTGGGATTAACGCATAGTATTTCTAAAAACAGCAGCCTGTATTCTAATATCAGTCACGGATTTTCTCCGCCAACAACAACCGAGACTTTATTACCAGATGGTTTAATCAATACAAATATAAAACCGGAAACCGGCTGGAATTTTGAAATTGGGTCGCGATCTATTTTTTTTAATAATCGTCTTCAATGTAATTTTTCTGTATATAGATTAAATATTTCAAATTTACTGGTTGCTAAACGCACGGGCAATGACGAATACATAGGCTTAAACGCTGGAAAAACACGACATGATGGTTTTGAATTAGATAGTCGTTTCCAATGGTTTAAGCTCAAAAACTACAAACTAAACACCATTTTTAGCTATACTCTAAACCGCTATAAGTTTAAAGATTTTATAGATGGTGATAATGATTATTCAGGAAATGATTTAACAGGTGTTCCCGGCCATATTTTCAACTTAGGATTAGACTTCAACACCCCTTTTGGTATTTATGGGAACCTCCATTTCCAAAACGTTGGGAGCATCCCTATTACCGATAGCAACAGCTTGTACACCGATTCTTATAATCTGACAAATTTTAAAATGGGCTGGCTAAAAAACCTTAATAAAACTTTAAATATCAATGTGTTTTTAGGTATAAATAATATATTTGATAAAGCCTATGCCTCTCAAATTCTAATAAATGCGACGGGGTTTAACGGCTCACAACCCAGATATTATTACCCTGGAAACCCTATAAATTACTATACAGGCTTTAATATCACCTACAACATAAACTAACAAACAATGAAACCAATTTACACATTAGTAACCCTTTTTATAGTTTATACTTCCTGCGCCCAGCAGGTAGAATCTGAAATTAAAGCAGAATCACCAGAGCATATTAGCTATACAACCGAACTTGTAGTTCCCGATTTAAATATCGCATGGGGCATGGCATTTCTACCAGATGGAAGCATGCTTATAACCGAAAAGGCCGGTGAGCTAATTCATTTTAAAAATGGCACCAAAACCACTATCGATGGCCTACCTGAAATTTATGTGCGTGGACAGGGTGGCTTTATGGATATTAAGCTGCATCCTGATTATAAAAATAACGGTTGGATTTACTTTTCTTATGCATCTTCTGAAGGCGAAGGCGAAGGTGGAAACACAGCTATTATGAGAGCTAAAATAAACGGAACCTCGCTTTCAAATCAGCAACAACTTTACAAAGCTGTTCCAAACACTACCAAAGGGCAACATTTTGGTTCACGAATTGAATTTGATAATGAAGGCTATCTTTACTTCTCTGCTGGCGAACGCGGACAACGTGATGTGAATCCACAGGATATTACCAGAGATGGTGGCAAAATTTACAGATTAAATGATGATGGAAGTATTCCTTCGGATAATCCTTTTGTAAATACGTCTAATGCGAAAACTGCCATTTACAGTTACGGTCACAGAAATCCGCAAGGTATGACCAAACATCCAGAAACTGGAGATATCTGGACCCATGAACATGGTCCACAGGGAGGTGATGAAATCAATATTATTGGAAAAGGCAAAAATTATGGATGGCCTGTAATATCTTACGGTATCAATTATAGTGGTACCACATTTACAGATATCACCGAAAAAGAAGGTATGGAACAACCGCTTTTTTACTGGGTTCCTTCAATTGCTCCTAGCGGAATGACGTTTGTAAATTCAGATAAATACCCAAACTGGCAAGGCAACTTACTTGTCGGTTCTTTAAAATTTCAATATTTAGAGCGCTTAATTCTTAAAAACAACAAAGTTATTAAACGTGAAAAACTATTCGAATCTATTGGTCGTGTTAGAGATGTACGTCAAGCCCCTGATGGTTATATCTATCTGAGCGTAGAAGGCAAAGGCATCTATAAAATTATTCCAACAAACTAAAATAATCTTATGAAATTCATCCTACTAAGTCTAGTTATTGCAGCGTCATCTATTACCATAAATTTACAACAAACTACACCCTTGGAGGAAAGCATTAAACGAGGTAGTGAAATCTACGCTGATTTTTGTATGAACTGCCATTTGCCAAATGGTGAAGGTGTAAAAAATGTGTACCCGCCTTTAGCCAAATCAGATTTTCTGGTTAAAAATCAAGAAGTCAGTATAAGAGCCGTTAAATATGGTACAAACGGAGAATTAAAAGTCAATGGTATCGTCTATAAAAATGTCATGGCACCATTAGGCTTATCGGATTCCGAGGTTGCCGATGTTATGAATTACATAAACAATTCATGGGGTAACAAGAATAAAAAAATGATAACCAAGGAAGTAGTAGAGAAAATCAAAAAATAAGAGCATTCTCGATTAAATGTTTTACATTTATTTAAATTTGTAACAGGCTAATCAAACAAAATTACACATGCTTATTATAGGAATTGCAGGTGGTACAGGCTGTGGTAAAACCACGGTAGTAAACCAAATACTTAACGAGCTTCGGGAAGGAGAAATAGGTGTAATTTCTCAGGACTCATATTATCAGGACACGACGCATTTAAGCTATGAAGAGCGTGTTAAAATAAATTTCGATCATCCAAGATCGATAGATTTCGACCTTTTAGAAAGCCACCTTAAAGATCTAAAAGACGATAAACCAATACACCAGCCTGTATATTCTTTTGTTAAACATAACCGCACGGGAGATACTGTTTTAACCCACCCAAGAAAGGTTATGATTGTTGAGGGTATTTTAATATTAACCAGTCCCGAAATTAGAAACATGTGCGATATTAAAATATTTGTTCATGCCGATTCAGACGAACGTTTAATACGCCGTTTAAAACGTGATATTTCAGAAAGAGGTCGTGATTTAGATGAAGTTTTAAGTCGTTACCAAACTACTTTAAAACCCATGCACGATCAGTTTATAGAGCCCATGAAAGAATTTGCAGATATCATCATCCCAAATAACAAATACAATACTGTTGCCGTAGATATTGTACGCACCATTATTAACAACCGACTTTAAACATGGCCTTTTTAAAACATAAATTATTTAAACCCTTTAAAAATATATTCGTTCTCATCATCACACTTTTTGTGGTTTGGATGTTGTTTTTCGATGCCAATTCATGGCTTATACACAATGAATTAAATTCAGACATCAATGATTTAGAAGCCGAAAAAGAATACTATTTAAAAGAAATAGAAAAAGATAAAAAAGCACTTAAAAAACTTAGTACCGAAGAAGGTATAGAAAAATTTGCACGCGAAGAATATTATATGAAACGCGACAGCGAAGAAATTTATATTATCGAGTACGAAGACAGCATTAAAACAAAATCTAATGACTAAAGGACTATTTAGCGAATTTGATGAAGTTTCTACCAAACAATGGAAACAAAAAATTCAATTCGAGCTAAATGGCGCGGATTATCAAACTCTTGTCTGGCATTCAAACGAAGATATTTCGGTAAAACCATTTTACAATGCCGATGATTTAAAAGATATTTCCCAAACTTCAAACACGCAAGCAACCGCATGGCGCATTTGTGATACAGTCTTTGTTAACGACACTGAAAAAGCCAATAAAAAAGCCTTAAAATCAATACATCAGGGTGCTGAAAGCATTAAATTTATCATCCCTAATCACGATATTTCCATTGATGCTTTACTAACTGATATAGACTCCAAAAAAGTCCTTTTGCATTTTGAATTGCATTTTTTAAATTCCGATTTTGTAAAACAACTTTTTAATGCCGTTTCAGATAAAAAAAGTTTCATTCATACCGATATTATTGGGAAACTGGCCAAAACAGGCAATTGGTTTAACAATATGAATTCGGACATAGACCAATTTAAGTCTATAGCTCAGCAAACCAATTCCTTTAGCATTAATGCTACACTTTATCAAAATGCTGGAGCCAATATGGTACAGCAATTGGCTTACGCCTTGGCACATGCCAATGAATACTTAAACATACTTGATGAAGAATTAACTTCGGAATCTAAACAACAAACCAAAGTTATCTTTAATATCGCCGTTGGAAGCAATTACTTTTTTGAAATTGCAAAACTCCGCGCTTTACGCTTACTTTGGGAGACATTAGCTTCAGAATACCAGGTAAAATCTGAATGTCATATTTTGGTAACTCCCTCTAAACGCAACAAAACCGTTTACGATTATAACACCAACATTATACGTTCTACCACTGAGTGTATGAGTAGCATTCTTGGTGGAGCTAACACCATTTGTAATTTACCTTACGATTCCGTTTTTCATAAATCCAATAGTTTCAGCGAGCGCATTGCTAGAAATCAATTGCTCATTTTAAAACACGAAAGTTATTTCGACAAAGTCAACAATCCTACTGATGGCTCTTATTACATGGAATCTTTAACCAATCAATTAGCAGAAAAAGCTTTGGCTCTTTTCAAAGACATTGAGGTAAATGGCGGTTTTTTAAAACAGTTGAAAGTTGGAACCATTCAACGAAAAATAAAAGAAAGCGCTCAAAAAGAGCAAGAACAATTTGATAATAACAAAGATATTCTGGTTGGTTCTAATAAATATCCTAACCCGGAAGACAAAATGAAAAAGGAACTGGAATTATATCCGTTTGTTAAAACCCATTACAGGAAAACTTTAATCGAACCCATTATAGAAAAACGATTAGCAGAATCTTTAGAACAAAAACGCTTAAACAATGAAAATTAAAATGAAATCTAATATTTATTTTTTTGCTTTTTTATTAATTATCACACTTTACGGTTGTAAAAAAGGCACAACTTTTACAGACTTTCAATATACAGAAAAGCCTGAAACTATTACTTGCCAAGGTTTAGACTCTAAACTATACAAAGAAGCATTATATGCTTTTGAAGACGATATTGTTGCTTTTTACGGTAAAGACAAACCAAACACTACATTAACACAGGCGTATTATCAGTTTTTAAGAGATGCCAATGCAAAACGCGTTAGCTACTTAGATATCGCTTCAGAACATACCTTGAAAATTTTTGGAGCTTTAAAAAATGAAGGCGATTTATGGGATGCCGAAAACCCTAACAGTCATTTAAATTATAATGGCAATTTAATGCAATGTGTTACGACAAACATTCATGAAGAAAGTTTAAAAACAACGTTAAATGCATTAATCTCGACCAATAGCATGAGTCCTAAATTATATGGAGCACCACTAATGTCTAGTTACCGAAGCATTTTAGGAGATAAATATTTGGCAACCTATGTGGCTTTCGATTTGTTTTACGCCAACCTTTTTAATTTAAACAAGACTCCACAATAATTCATGTCTAGAAAAAATCTTCAACATATCAACCTTAAATCAGTAAACCAAAATCCAAAGTCCGAATATCAAATATTTGAGACTGCAGAAGGGATTGCTGTAAAATCAAATTATTCAAAAGATGATATTGAAGATTTAGAACATCTGAATTTCGCTGCAGGCATCACCCCTAACCTACGTGGCCCATACACAACCATGTACGTTAGAAAACCGTGGACTATCCGTCAATATGCAGGATTTTCAACAGCCGAAGACAGCAACGCATTTTACAAACGCAACTTAGCTGCCGGACAAAAAGGATTATCGGTCGCCTTCGATTTAGCAACCCACCGTGGTTACGATTCCGATCACGAACGTGTGGTTGGCGATATAGGTAAAGCAGGCGTCGCTATAGACACTGTTGAAGACATGAAACGCTTATTCGATGACATTCCACTCGATAAAATGAGTGTTTCCATGACCATGAACGGTGCGGTATTACCTATTATGGCGTTCTATATTGTAGCCGCCGAAGAACAAGGTGCTAAACAAAATCAGCTATCCGGCACCATTCAAAATGATATTCTAAAAGAGTTTATGGTGCGTAACACCTACATTTACCCTCCTGAACCTTCTATGAAAATCATTTCGGATATTTTTGAATACACCAGTAAACATTTACCGAAATTCAATAGTATCAGCATTTCCGGATATCATATTCAGGAAGCTGGAGGAACTGCCGATATTGAACTAGCCTACACGCTTGCCGATGCTTTAGAGTACATCAAAACAGGATTGGCTACCGGCTTAAATATCGATGATTTTGCACCGCGCCTCTCCTTTTTCTGGGGAATTGGCATGAATCATTTTATGGAAATTGCCAAAATGCGTGCTGCACGTATGCTTTGGACTAAACTGATAAAACCCTTCAACCCTAAAAACGAAAAATCGTTAAATTTAAGAACACACTGCCAAACCAGCGGCTGGAGTTTAACCGAACAAGACCCGTTCAACAATATTGCACGAACCACTATTGAAGCTGCTGCAGCGGTTTTTGGTGGCACACAAAGTTTACATACTAATGCTCTGGACGAAGCCATTGCCCTTCCAACCGATTTCTCAGCTCGAATTGCACGAAACACTCAAATATTTCTACAAGAAGAAACCAAAATAACTAAAACAGTGGATCCTTGGGCTGGTAGTTTCTATATTGAAAAATTAACTAACGACATTGCTGAAAAAGCATGGGAATTAATTCAAGAAATTGAAGGTTTAGGCGGTATGACCAAAGCTATTGAAGCTGGTATTCCTAAAATACGAATTGAAGAAGCTGCGGCCAGAAAACAAGCCCGAATAGATTCTAACCAGGATATTATTATTGGTGTAAACAAGTACAGATTAAAGCAGGAAGCCCCTATTTCAACACTTGAAGTAGATAATCAAACGGTTAGAAATACACAGATCGAACGTTTAAACATTATTAAGGCTAAAAGGAATTCAGAAAAAGTTAATAAAACACTTTCAAATTTAACCGATTGCGCTCGAACAGGACAAGGAAATTTATTAGCTTTAGCTATTGAAGCCGCCCGTGAGCGTGCTACTTTAGGTGAAATAACGACAGCTTTAGAAACTGTTTTTGGCAGACATAAAGCTCAGATAAAATCTTTTTCAGGGGTGTACAGTAAAGAAATTAAAAACGACGACACATTTAAAACAGCAAAAGAGCTTTCCGATGTTTTTGCAAAACAGGATGGTAGACGTCCTCGAATTATGATTGCAAAAATGGGCCAGGACGGGCATGATCGTGGGGCTAAAGTTGTCGCTACTGCCTATGCCGATTTAGGCTTCGATGTCGATATCGCCCCCCTGTTTCAAACGCCTCAGGAAGTGGCAAAGCAAGCCGTTGAAAATGACGTACATATTCTAGGTGTATCCTCTTTAGCCGCCGGACATAAAACATTAGTCCCACAAGTTATTGAAGAATTGAAAAACTATGGCCGTGAGGATATTATGGTAATTGTTGGCGGTGTCATTCCTAAACAAGACTATCAATTTTTATTCGATTCTGGTGTGGTCGCTGTTTTTGGACCAGGCACAAAAATAAGTGAAGCTGCCATAAAAATTTTAGAAATTTTAATCGACTAACGGTTACTTTTTTTAACAAATTCCTCTTAAAATTTTTATTAAGAATCACTGTTAACAAATTCCGTTTTTATTCCTAAATAATAGTTGTATTTTTACCCCTAATAAAACCAAATCATTTAATGGGTAAAATAATTGCAATTGCTAACCAAAAAGGAGGTGTTGGTAAGACAACAACATCGATCAACTTAGCGGCTTCTCTTGGAGTTTTAGAAAAAAAAGTATTACTTATTGATGCTGATCCTCAAGCAAATGCAACTTCTGGAATTGGAATGGATGTGGAAAGCGTAGAGATAGGAACCTACCAACTTTTAGAACATTCGCATGCACCTAAGGAAGCTATCATTAAAACCGATACGCCAAATCTTGACATTATTCCTGCACACATCGACCTTGTGGCCATCGAAATTGAGCTTGTTGATAAAGAGCAAAGGGAGTATATGCTTAAGAAAGCGTTGGTTGATATCAAAAATGATTACGATTACATCATTATTGACTGTGCGCCTTCTTTAGGTCTGCTTACGTTAAACGCACTAACAGCCGCTGATTCTGTAATTATACCAATTCAGTGTGAGTACTTCGCTTTAGAAGGTTTAGGAAAGCTGTTAAACACAATTAAAAGTGTTCAAAAAATTCACAACAAAGAATTAGACATCGAAGGTTTATTACTTACCATGTACGATTCGCGTTTAAGACTGTCGAATCAGGTTGTTGAAGAAGTTCAAAAGCACTTTAACGATATGGTTTTTCAAACTATTATTCAACGTAATGTACGTTTGAGTGAAGCCCCAAGTTACGGCGAAAGCATAATTAATTACGATGCGGCTAGTAAAGGCGCAACAAATTACTTAAGTTTAGCTAAAGAAATTATTAATAAAAATGCATAACATATGGCTAAGGCAACAAAAAAACAAGCTTTAGGAAGAGGATTATCGGCACTTTTAAAAGATCCAGATAACGATATTCAGTCGGTACAGGATAAGGGTGCAGATAAAGTGATTGGAAATATTGTTGAATTAGACATCGATTTTATAGAAGTTAACCCGTTTCAGCCACGTACCAACTTTAGTGAAGAATCGCTACGTGAATTAGCATCTTCAGTAAAGGAATTAGGTATTATTCAGCCTATCACGGTTAGAAAATTAGGCTTTAACCAATACCAGTTGGTTTCGGGAGAGCGTCGTTACAGAGCCTCTAAACTTATTGGTTTAGAAACCATTCCGGCATATATTAGAATTGCCAACGATCAGGAATCCTTAGAGATGGCGCTTGTTGAAAATATTCAACGTCAGGATTTAGACCCTATCGAAATTGCCTTATCGTACCAACGTTTAATTGACGAAATCAACCTGACACAGGAACAAATGAGTGAGCGAGTTGGTAAAAAACGTTCCACCATCGCCAATTACCTGCGTCTTTTAAAACTGGATCCAATCATTCAAACCGGTATGCGTGACGGATTTATATCTATGGGTCACGGTCGTGCCTTAATTACTATTGAAGACCAAAGTGCCCAGTTAGATATTTACGAAAAAATACTATCCAATCAGCTTTCAGTAAGAAATACTGAAGAACTAGTTAGAAATTACGGAGAAACCAAAGACGTTGAGGCAGCTCCAAAAAAACAAACTGAAACTGTACCTACTTACATAAAAGATGGCATTGGCGCTTTTTCTGAATACTTTGGTCATAAAATTGACGTTAAAGTATCTAAAAACGGTAAAGGTAAAATTACCATTCCGTTTCATTCAGAAGAAGATTTCAATCGTATAACAAAATTAGTTAAGGGTGCCAAATAAACTTTTAATAACAAGCGCAATAGCGCTTTTGTTTAGTTTGTGTGTATCAGCGCAAGAAAAAAACAACAAAAAACCCGAACTTCCCAAAGAAGTAATTGTTGATACCCTTGTGCAATTGCCTCAGGAATTCAATCCCCTATCGCCAGCTAAGGCAGCCTTTTATTCGGCAGTATTGCCTGGTTTAGGTCAGGCCTACAACAAACGATACTGGAAAATTCCTTTAGTATATGTTGGCTTGGGAACAGGTGTGTATTTTTATATCAACAATAACAAAGAATACAACCGTTATCGTGATGCTTACAAAAGTCGTTTAGCTGGATTTGAAAATGATGAATTTTATTTCGATTCGGAAGGCAACAAACTAGACACACCACGTGTAACCACCGAAGGTTTAGAGCGCGGACAAAAATTCTATAGAAAAAATAAGGAAATTTCACTTTTAGTGACACTGGGCATTTATGCCTTGAATATTATTGATGCTAATGTTGATGCGCATTTAATGCAGTATAACATTGATGAAAATTTATCATTAGCACCACATTACAGATTTAATGAGATTGATGCAACAAGCAATCTCGGCCTAACATTTAATTTTAAATTTTGATTATGAAGATAGCTTTACTTGGTTACGGAAAAATGGGGAAAACCATTGAACAAATTGCTATTAAACGCGGACATGAAATTGTTTTAAAAGTAGACAAGAATGACGATTCTTACGATATTACTCAAGCCGATGTTGCTATAGATTTCAGTATTCCAACGGTAGCTTTTAATAACATTTCCAACTGTTTAAACAACGGTGTTCCGGTTATTTCCGGAACTACTGGATGGTTACAGGATTACGATAAAGCCGTGGCCTTATGTAAAGAAAAAAACGGTGGTTTTATCTATGCATCTAACTTTAGTTTAGGGGTTAACATCTTTTTTGAGCTAAACAAAACATTGGCAAAAATGATGAACACCCTTAAAGAGTATAACGTAACTATGGAAGAAATTCACCATACGCAAAAATTAGATGCACCAAGTGGTACTGCGATTACTCTAGCCGAAGGTATTATTGAAAACCACAGTGGTTATGATAAATGGAAATTAGATGAAGCTGCTGAAAAAAGTCTTCCTATCGTGGCTAAACGTATTGAAGATGTTCCGGGTACACATACTATCAATTATGAAAGTGAAGTAGACACCATCACTATCGAACATACAGCTCACAATCGTCAAGGATTTGCTTTAGGAGCCGTAATTGCTGCCGAGTGGATTATTGGTAAGCAAGGAGTTTTTAACATGAACGATGTGTTAAATATTGGTTAATGCCGGTTTTTAACGTAACAATTGAAGTAAGTTTAAACACTAACGTCGCAAACAAAACAACATAGGTATGACATTAATGCAATGGTTTATTTTCATCTTGATTATTCAGGTAATTCATGGATTTGGAACTTGGAAACTTTATATTAAAGCAGGACGACAAGCCTGGGAAGCTTTTATTCCGGTTTATAACGCCGTAACTTTAATGAAAATAATAAACCGCCCTTGGTGGTGGACCATTTTATTGTTTTTACCTATTGTTAACCTGATTATGTTTCCTGTAGTTTGGGTTGAAACTGCCAGAAGTTTTGGTAAAAACTCAACAACAGACACGATTTTAGCCGTTGTAACTTTAGGGTTTTATAACTATTACCTGAATTATGCCGCAACTGTTGAGTATATTGAAGATCGTAGTTTAAAACCAACTACAGGTGCAGGCGATTGGATAAGTTCTATTTTATTTGCCATTGTTGCTGCTACTATCGTCCATACGTATTTTATTCAGCCATTTACCATTCCGTCATCGTCATTAGAGAAATCGTTATTGGTTGGGGACTTCTTGTTTGTTAGTAAGTTTCATTATGGTGCACGTATCCCAATGACAACCGTTGCAGCTCCTATGGTACATGATACCATTCCTGGACTTAAAAAGAAATCATACTTATTTAATGATCATTTTGAAGACAGAAAAACGTCTTGGGAAAATAAATTACAGTTACCATATTTACGCATTCCAGGTTTCGAGGATATTGAAAGAAACGATATTGTCGTATTCAACCAACCAGCCGATACGCTGTTGGACATGAACAACTTTCACCCGGACAGAAATTATTATAAGCCAATTGACAAGAAAACAAATTTAGTAAAGCGTTGTGTTGGTGTTGCCGGAGATACTTTAGAAATTCGTGATGGTTTTGTGTTTATTAATGGGGTACAAAACCAATTACCAGATCGCGCGCATTTACAGTTTAGCTACTTAGTTCAACCTAAAAGCACACAGTTTAATCCTGCTGTTTTAAAAGAACGCTATGATATTACTGATGGCTTTGGGATAATAAACAATCAGAATACGTATTACTTCTCGGCGATTTCAGATGAGGCTTTAGCTAAATTTAAAGACAACCCGAATGTTCTAAGCATTACACCAAACAAAAAGCCTAAAGGCGAACCAGATGCTTCTATATTTCCACACGACGCAAATTACAACTGGAACGTTGATAATTTTGGTCCGGTAGTTATTCCTGAAAAAGGAAAAAGTATTGCTTTAAACATTGAAAATTTATCAATTTACAAACGAGCTATTAGCGAGTACGAAGGAAATGAAGTGACCGTTAAAGGCAACCAGATTTTAATTAATGGTGAGGCAGCTACATCTTATACCTTTAAACAAAACTACTATTGGATGATGGGAGATAACCGCCATAACTCTATCGATTCACGTTTCTGGGGCTTTGTACCGTTCGATCACGTAGTTGGTAAACCTGTATTTATCTGGATGAGCTGGGATGGAAAATCACCGCGTTGGGATCGTTTCTTTACTACTGTTAGTGGTGAAGGTAAAGCAACGTCGTTCTTAATTCCGTTTTTAATATTGTTAGCTGGTTATTATGCTTTCAGCAAATGGCGAGCACATAAAAAAGCAAATGCTTAATTAGGATTAATATTCAATGAACATTATCATTCACCCTACATATTTTCCAAGTATTGCACACTTTGTTGCCATCGCTCAAGCGGAACAAGTAACTATAGAAGTTGATGATAATTTCTTAAAGCAAACCTACCGAAACCGTGCTTATATTTACGGTGCAAATGGCAAGCAAACCTTGAATATTCCTGTTATTCACACCCAGAAAAACAGACAAAAATATAAAGATGTAAAGATTTTCAATGAAGACAACTGGCAAAGTAATCATTGGAAATCTTTAATATCGGCCTACAGAACCTCTCCTTTTTTCGAGTATTACGAAGACGAGATCAAACCTCTTTTTGAAACTAAAGCTGACTCCATTTTAGATTTTAACCTAAAATGTTTCGAAGTGATTTGTGATTGTTTACAATTGGACATAGAACAGATGAAAACGGAAGTGTTTCAAAAAGAAGTTGATGGTGATACGACTGATTATAGGTATTTAGTTCACGCTAAAAAAGAACAGGAACAGCCTTTTGAACCCTACACTCAGGTATTTGATGATAAACACGGATTTATACCTAATTTGAGTATTCTTGATTTACTTTTTAACGAAGGACCAAATGCTCTAACCTATCTCGAAAATCAAACCTTAGCACCTCTATAATGCTTCAATTCATTGCACATTACGGTTGCCATGTGCTTTTACCTTTTGCAGTTGCTTTAATCTGGTATAAACCACTATGGATAAAAGCTTATCTTATTATGCTTGCCGGATTTTTAATAGATATTGATCACGTATTGGCTACACCTATATTTAGCCCCGGGCGTTGCAGTATCAATTTTCACCCTCTACACAGTTATTACGCAATTGTATTGTATGTGTTGTTATTATTTCCGAAGAAAACCCGTTTAATTGGCTTAGGATTAGTAATCCATATTATTGCCGATCTGGTAGATTGCTCCTTTATGTAATTATTCATTAAGCGCCAGTGTCGCCATAATTGGGTAGTGATCTGAATAATGCTCGTTATACGACCTGAAACCATTTACCGTAAAGGCATCATCCGAAAAGATATAATCGATTCTCACAGGAAAAAACTGAAAATCGTAAGTACGCCCAAAACCATTTCCGGCCTCTTCGAACGTATCGTTTAAACCACCTTTAATTTTTCGATAAACATAGGAATATGCAGTATTATTAAAATCGCCACAAATAATCATTTTGTAATGGCATTGTGCCTTGTGATTTAAAAGCATTTCAGTCTGTGATTGCTGCTTTTTAAAGGTCGTACCTATACGATTAATTAAACGCTCGGAATCTTCATTTTTTAAGCTTTCTAATTTCGTTTCAATGCGTAAAGACTCCAAATGCACATTATAAATTCTAAGCGTATCTTTTCCCTTTACAACATCAGCAAAAATGGCATTGTTTGATGTATTCGGAAATTCCACTGAACCTGAATTAATAATAGGATATTGCGAAAAAATGGCTTGTCCGTGCTTTATTTTTTTTCCTGAAAGATGTTCGTATCTATACTTAAAAAAAGCCAAATCGTTGTTTTTTCGTGGGTGATAATCCTGAATACACAAGATGGCTGGTGCTTCTTCTTTTACAAAATCAATTAGTTTTGTGTCGACATCTGTTTCGGGAATCCATTCAAATAAATTAAACAACCTTACGTTGTAATTCATAACTTTAAAATTATTTGGGGCTTCAATCTTTTTAGAAGCTGCAAACTTATATAAAGACCCAAAACAGAAATACCCAATGGCTAAAACAAAAAGCGATAAAATAAGTTGCTTTTTCAGTCTTAATACCCAATACAACAAGAATAACACATTACATAATACTAAAAAAGGGACTCCTAAATTAAGAACTGATAATACAGCGAACGTTTTTGGAGGTAAAAAAGGAAGCGCATAAGAAAACAAAAGTACCAACGCCATGATAGCATTAATAAGATAAATAAGCTTATTGATAGCGCTAAGGTTTTTCATTGGTTTAATGCAATCGTGTTGGCATGATAATTATTTACCTGCTCTAAATAAAAACTCTTTTTCTTCGGCTGTAAGACTATCGTAACCACTTTTACTTATTTTATCGAGAATAACATCTATTTTCTTCTGTGTATTAAACTCGTTAAAATCGGCTTTAGTATACCCACCTACTTTACTTTTATTTTTATGAACCGTTTTTAAAGGTCCCTTTTTAGACAGTTTTACATTAGAAAACATACCTATTAAGCTTTCAAATCCACGACCAATATCATTACCTTTAACAAGCTGCTTGGCATAAAAATAACCTAATAAAGCACCTCCTAAATGTGCCAGATTACCACCGGCATTGATTCCGAATAATCCAAACACATCCAAAATTACAATGGCTACACCAACATACCATAACTTAATATTGAAAGTAAAAAAGCGCATATCCTGATTGGGCATATAAGCACAAATAAAAATAAGCAACGCTCTTACAGCTGCCGATGCTCCAACCAATGTAGAATTTGTTCCGAAGAAACCTGGAAATAAGGAATAACCTAATAGAAACAACATTCCGCCACTCATAGCTCCTAAAAAGTAAATGTTTATCGCCATTTTAGAGCTGAATAGGTTTAAAAACATCTGACCAATAACATAAAGCCAAAGCATATTAAATAAAATATGCAACGGATCGTAATGTAAAAAAGCATACGTAATAATAGACCACGGTCTCACGATAAAGCTTTCAAAATTACTTGGCAGCTCGAACCATACCAAATATTTTCGAAGCAATAAACCGATAACAAAAACAACCACATTTGTGGCTATTATTTTCTCCAGCACATTAAGTCGTGCCAGCTTATATTTTACATCATCCAGAAGACTCATTAATACCAGCGGTTTTGGTTAAACTGATTTTTTTTCCAGTACCACATAATAATAAACCCAATAACAGCGCCTCCTACGTGTGCAAAGTGAGCGACATTACCTTGACCAAATATGGAATTACCTGACAAACCAGATATTAAATCTAAGATAATAATTCCGGGAATAAAATACTTCGCTTTTATAGGAATAGGTAAAAATATCATCATCAGCTCGGCATTTGGATTCATCATACCAAAGGCTGCTAGAATTCCCATAATACATCCGGAAGCCCCAACCATACTGCCATTATAAACAGGAAAAATGCTTTGTAAATAGGCTAATTGCTGATTAGTTACACTACTCAACACTTTATTTTCCTGAAGCATATGAATTATTTGATCTGAAGTTAATCCGGAAGCAATTAAATCGTTAAAACTTGGAATAAATTCAACATAATAAAAGCCTAATTGCAGTAATACAGCCCCAAGTCCCGCTGAAAAATAGATGAATAAAAACCGTTTACTTCCTAAAACTTGCTCTACAGGTGTACCAAACATCCAAAGCGCAAACATATTGAATAAGATATGTGAAATGCCAAAATTATGAATATCTGCCCCACCATGCATAAACATATGCGTTACAATTTGCCAAGGCTTAAACATCTCGTTTTTCGGAAAATATAAAGCAAACCAATCATAAAATAGACCATTAGCAATAGTCATGGTTCCTATAAACATAATCACGTTGATTATGATTAAATGTTTTACACTTTCTGAAATACGCATCATAACTTATATAAATTTTTTGTCCAACTCATCCACAGTCATGGTTATAAATGTGGTGCGATTAGCTGGTGATACACTTGGTTCTTTACAGGCAAACAACTGATTCACCAAATGCTCTTGTTCTTCTTTTTCCAAAGCTTGTCCGGTTTTAATGGCCAGACTCTTGGCCATCGATTTTGCCATTAAATCGGTAGCACTAAAACTACTATCGGGCACTTCATTTTCAACATCACTAATAAGTTGCTCTAAAATAATAGACACCTCACTTTCAGGTACACTTACAGGTACACCAGTAATTTCAACCAATCCTGCCTGCAACTTTGCGAAGATGAATCCGGTATGCTCCAAATCACTTTTTAAATCGCGAATAACCTGCATTTCCTGATTTGAAAAATGAAGTTCTAACGGAAATAACAATTGTTGACTAACAACATTCCTTACCGTCATTTGACGTAAAAACTTTTCATACAATATACGTTGATGCGCCTTATTTTGGTCTATAAGAAGCATACCCGATTTTATGGTACTTACAATGTATTTATTGTGAAGTTGATACGTAGTTTGCTTCTGTTCTACCTTATTATCTTCGGTAAAAGCAGAGATTGTTTTTTCTTCGGCTTCAAATTTTACGTGATTAAAATTTTGAGGTTGCGGACTCACATATTCCTGTTGTGGCGCCTCTTCTTCATAAGTTTCATCCTCCTCATACTCTTCTTCCTCCTCTTCCTGTTCGTCAACATAAACATGTCTTAATTCAGATTCCGGAGATGGAATAAATTCAGAATTCGCCTTTTTATAAATATCACTATCTGAAATACCTACACCCAAATCTCTCGAAAAACTTTCCCAGGTTAAAGCCTGATCACTTTTTTGAGCAATGGCTCTAACAATAGAATTGACTTCTTCTTTAAACGGATTGTAGTCACGGTCGACTTCAATAGTTGGGTTCTTTACCGGTTTTTTTTCTAACTCGTATGGGGTATCTAAACTCGCATCGCGATCGAAATCTAAAATCGGAGCAATATTAAACTGTCCCAGACTATGCTTCACCGCCGAACGTAACAAAGCATACAAGGTATGCTCATCATCAAACTTAATCTCTGTTTTTGTCGGGTGAATATTAATATCAATAGACTGCGGATCGACTGTTAACTTTAAAAAGTAACTCGGGTTTGTCCCGTTTTTTAACAAGCCATCGAACGCAGCATTAATCGCATGGTTTAAATAAGCACTTTTAATAAAACGATCATTAACAAAAAAGTACTGTTCGTTACGTGTTTTCTTAGCAAACTCAGGTTTTCCGACAAATCCGGTAACTTGCAATACTTCGGTGTTTTCTGTAACCGGTACTAATTTTTCATTGGTACGGCTACCAAAAATATTAACTATACGTTGCCTATAGTTTCCAATAGGTAAATTAAAAGTTTCACTGCCATTATTATACATGGCAAAACTAATCTCGGGATGTGCCAATGCTACACGATGAAACTCGTCTAATACATGGCGTAATTCAACATTATTTGATTTTAAAAAATTTCGGCGCGCCGGAATATTGAAAAATAAATTTTTAACTGATATGGACGTTCCCGGAGGCGTTACCACCACATCCTGAGCAACCACTTTACTTCCTTCAATAAGGATACCTGTACCAACATCGTCGTCTTCCTGTCTGGTTCTTAACTCGACATGAGCAATAGCAGCAATACTGGCTAAGGCTTCACCACGAAACCCTTTGGTATTTAACTGAAATAAATCTTCAGCATTACGTATTTTAGAAGTCGCATGACGCTCGAAACTTAATCGGGCATCGGTAGCACTCATACCCTTACCATCGTCTATAACCTGTACAAGCGTTTTCCCAGCGTCTTTTATAATAAGTTTTATAGTTGTAGCACCAGCATCAATGGCATTTTCTAACAACTCTTTTACAACAGAAGCGGGGCGTTGTACAACTTCTCCTGCGGCTATCTGGTTTGCAACATGATCGGGTAAAAGTTGTATAATATCTGCCATGAATTATTTAAAAAATATAGATAAATCGAAATCGATGATAAATAAAAATATAAGAACAAGAATAGCTACGATTATTAAAATACGACGGTTAGCCTCTTTGTCTTCATTGTTTTTTAAATCATCTAATGCGTTGATTAATTTTGTTTTTAAGTTGGTATTTCCCCCAACTGTCTTTCTGTACTCATCAAATTTATGCTTGATTTCAAAGGGATTTCCTTCTTCCCCATTATTAAAATAACGTGGTGTATAACTAAATTTTTTGTTCTTACGTGTTTTAAAAATGCCCATAATGTCTAAGTTTTAGGTTAATTGAATTTTGAATCTAATAAGTACATACAAATCAATAACAGTACCAAAATTAACAGTAGTGTGCGTATAGACATGGCGCCTTTAACTCGTCGTTTAGAAGTTCTGTTTTGTTCCCACTTGGAAACAAAATCGTGTTTAACAGAGTCTTCTCCATTAGTGATTTCCTCACTTTCCTTAGAGAAACGAGGTTGATAATTAAAGGTTTTATTTTTACGTTGATTAAACAAAACAGATGAATACTTATACCTCAAAAGTACTTAAAAATAGGCAGAATCAAGAAATACTATTGCCAAAAATTGTTAACAGAAATACCCGAAAAATAGTTAAAAACAAAAGAGATGCTTAATGGTTTAACATCTAAGCATCTCTCCTATTTACATTTAAACCTGTTAAACAGACTTTTTTAGCTATTGTTACGAAGTTCGGCCATTTTTATTGCTGCAATAGCTGCTTCTGTTCCTTTATTACCGTGTTTTCCACCCGAGCGATCAATAGCCTGCTGCAAGGTGTTATCGGTAAGCACACAGAAAATAACCGGAGTTTCGTGCAACACATTTAGATCTTTAATACCTTGAGTTACGCCTTCACACACAAAATCGAAATGCTTGGTTTCACCTTGAATCACACTACCTATAACGATCACTGCACTCACAATTTGTTCCTGCATTTTCTTTGCGCCATAGATTAACTCGAAACTTCCCGGAACATCCCAACGGATAATATTTTCGGGTAATGTACCATTATCTATAAGTGCATCGTAAGCCCCTTTATATAAGCCTTCTGTTATGGTATCATTCCATTCAGAAACAACAATCCCAAATCGAAATTTCTTCGCATTTGGGATTGTCGCTTTATCGTAATCTGATAAATTTTTATTTGCCGTAGCCATATATTATTTACTTGCCAATACCTGAGCTTTACCAATAAACACATCGATAGTCGCTGCCTCGGTAGAGTTTGGATATTCTTCTTTAATTCTGTTAAAGTAATCTAATGCTTTACCTGCTTTATCTAAATCTAAAGCAATTGCTCCTGCTTTGTATAAATACATTGGCGTAGTATACTCGTTGTTACGCATATTAGCCGCTTGCTCATAGTAATCTAAAGCTTCCTTTGGTTGATTTAACTGCACAAAAGCATCACCAATATTACCTTTAGCTAATGGCGCCAAAATTTCATCATCACTTTTAAAATCACTTAAATACTCAATTGCATTTTTGTAATCTTTTAATCTTAAATATGCTGTACCCGCATAGTAATGAGCTAAGTTAGCCGATGGCGTTCCGCTATATTCTTCGATAATATCTAACATTCCATATTTACCTTCTCCGCCGTTTAAAGCTAAGTTAAATAACGAATCTTTTTCAACACCGTTTACAGCCTGGTCGAAATATTTTTGAGCCTGGAACATATCGTTCATTGCATTTTGTTGTTTTGGTTTTGCGATAAACTCGTTGTAACCCAAATAACCTAAAACAACAACCGCTACCACACCGATAAACATGAAGATGTATTTCTGATTTTTCTCAACAAACTCTTCTGTTTTAGACGCCGATTCGTCTAATGTATTAAATACCTCTGCTGTTGTAGATTCTTGTTCATCTACTTCTACTACAACTTCCTTTTCTACCTTCGTTTTCGGTTTATAACCTCTCTTGTTATATGTTGCCATGTATTAATTCTAAAGTTAATGCCTCGCAAAAATATAATTTTTCTTCATATACAAAAGGTTATTTATTTGTATTTTTTCAATAATTTGCACCTCCTTTTTAAAGAGTTGCAACTCCTTAACATGCTTTAAGCTACTTTTTTTATGATTTTAAAATCACTTTCATTATTAAACTATAAAAATTTCGAAAGTAAGTCCTTCAATTTCAACGACAAGATAAATTGCATTGTTGGAAACAATGGCATTGGTAAGACTAATGTACTCGATGCCATTTACCATTTATCTTTCGGAAAAAGTTATTTTAATCCGGTAGCAACACAAAATATTAAGCATGGTGAAGAATTTTTTGTGGTTAATGGCGAATATATTAAAGACGATAAATCTGAAAAAATAATAGTTAGTCTGAAACGCGGACAAAAGAAAGTAATAAAACGCAACGGAAAGATTTACGACAAGTTTAGCGACCATATTGGTTTTTTACCTCTCGTTATTATCTCACCAGCCGACAGAGATTTAATTGTTGAAGGTAGCGACACCCGCCGAAAATTTATAGATGGTGTTATTTCGCAAAGTGACAAAGTCTACTTAAACCATCTCATTAACTACAATAAAATTTTAGCCCAGCGTAACGCTTTATTAAAATACTTTGCATTAAATCACACCTTTAACAAGGAAACATTAGAAATTTACAACCAACAACTTAACGATTACGGTTCACAAATTTTTGAAAAGCGTAAATTGTTTTTACAAACCTTCATTCCTATTTTTAAAGATCGCTATAAGGCTATTAGCAATGGTAACGAAAATATAGAACTGGAATACAATAGCGGCTTATTTGAAGAGGATTTAAACAACTTGTTACAAAAAAACATCAGTAAAGATAAAGCCCTGCAATATACCAGTGTCGGTATTCATAAAGACGATTTAAATTTTAATATTGAAGGTCATCCGGTTAAAAAGTTCGGAAGTCAGGGACAACAAAAATCATTCTTAATAGCCTTGAAACTAGCTCAATTCGATTTTATAAAAGCGCAAAGTGGCGTCAATCCTATTTTATTACTCGATGATGTTTTTGACAAACTTGATGAAAACCGAGTTACGCAGATTATTAAATTGGTAGACGATGCCAATTTCGGGCAAATATTTATAAGTGACACCCATGCTGAACGTACCGAAAACGCGGTAAAGCAAGCCCATCAATCGTACGAAATCTTTAGACTTTAAAAGCATGAATCTAAAAGAGCATTATAGCAATCTGTACGATGCATCCATTGAAAAAATAAAAAACAACACCTACGAAATCGATGATTTGATTGAATCGAAAAACGATAATCGTTTTGGCATCACCTTATTACTACGTCCATCAGAAGCTGTAAAAGCTAATATTCAAACGTTTTTAAGTGAATTAAAAGCGATTGAACCCAATCAATATTATTACGAAAGTTCAGATATTCATATTACAGTTATGTCCATTATTTCCTGTTATAATGGCTTTCAACTTGAAAATATAAATATTCAGGATTACATAAAAATTATTCAGGAAAGTTTAATTGATTCACCCAATATAGAAATTCAATTTAAGGGCTTGACAGCATCACCTTCCTGCATTATGCTACAGGGTTTTATGAATAATGAAGCACTGAATTCTATAAGGGATGATCTGAGACAAAATTTTCAAAATTCAACTTTAGAACAAAGTATAGATCAACGTTACGCAATTCAAACAGCACATTCTACTGTTGTGCGCTTTAAAAATAAACTAGAGCATAAAGACGCTTTCCTAAAAACTATTGAAACCTTTAAGGATAAGAACTTTGGGACATTTAAGGTACACGAGTTAGATTTGGTTTATAACGACTGGTACCAAAAAGAAGCACTTGTTGAAAAGTTATTTCAATTTGAACTCTAAAACGTAGTACCTTTGCCACTTCTCAAGACTCCAAATTCATGGCAAAACGCAACAACGAACATATTAGCATCTCTGACGCTTTAAAGGAATTTGTTGAAACCAACAAATTAGAAAAAGGCTTAGATAAAGTCAATGTCGCCGATGCCTGGGCCGATCTTATGGGTAATGGTGTTAATAATTACACCCGATCGGTTAATTTAGAACGCGACACACTTTATGTACAACTTAATTCTAGTGTTTTACGAGAAGAATTAAGCTATGGAAAAGAAAAGATTATAATGATGATTAACGAGGCTCTCGGAAAAGAAATTGTTAAAAAATTGATTTTAAGATAACTACATTTAAAAATAAAAATAATAAAAGCCTTCGATTTCTAACAAGCTGTACTTATTTACATTACCTTTGACCTTTAAATTTTTTATATACAAATACAATGAGTAAAGGTACAGTAAAATTCTTCAATGATTCTAAAGGTTTTGGATTCATCGTTGAAGAAGACAACAACAAAGAACATTTCGTACACATTTCTGGACTAGTCGATGAAATTCGTGAAGGTGATGTAGTTGAATTCGATCTACAAGAAGGTAGAAAAGGATTAAACGCCGTAAACGTAAAAGTAATCTAATACATATACTTTAACAATTACAACAAAAAGGCTGTCAAAAATTATTGATAGCCTTTTTTTGTGCGTAAAATTTTATTAAAAATTTTACACTAAATTCATAGAATAAATTGAATTTTATACTACATTTAACTCAATTAATAACTAATATTTCAATTTATGAGTACAGGAACAGTTAAATTCTTCAATGATTCTAAAGGATTTGGGTTCATTATCGAAGAAGGTTCAAAAAAAGAGCACTTTGTTCACATTTCAGGATTAATCGACGAAATTCGTCAAGGCGACGAAGTTCAATTCGAACTGAAAGAAGGTAAAAAAGGATTAAACGCAGTAAATGTAAAAGTAATTTAATATATACTATTTAATTTTTTTAAGACAAAAAAAATCCCGCTATGGCGGGATTTTTAATTTATATAAAGCGGTTTAATTAAAACTGCTCTCTTCCTGCAAAGTGGAAAGCACCTTCAATAGCTGCATTCTCATCACTATCACTTCCGTGAACTGCATTTTCACCAACAGAAGCTGCATATAATTTACGAATAGTTCCTTCGGCAGCATCAGCTGGGTTTGTAGCACCAATTAAAGTTCTGAAATCTTCAACCGCATTTTCTTTTTCCAAAATAGCAGCTACGATAGGCCCACGAGTCATAAACTCTACTAACTCACCAAAGAATGGACGCTCACTGTGAATTGCATAAAAAGCTTCAGCATCAGCTTTGGTCATTTGCGTTAATTTCATTGCTACAATTCTAAATCCTGAAGCTGAAATTTTCTCTAATATTGCGCCAATGTGTCCGTTTTCAACTGCATCTGGCTTTAGCATTGTAAATGTTCTATTTGTTGCCATTTTTAAATTTTAGTGTTATTCTTTTTAATTTCATTTAAAGCATTCTTAAAAAGACATATACTTTTCTAAAAATACTTCACAATGAAGGTCTTTTAATTTTGCTGCAAAAGTACGCTATTTATCATTAAAAACAAGCCTATGTAATTTTAAAAAAATTGTATCTTCGTCATCTATGAAAAATGAAGAAATTAGCAACATAAAACAATTGTTATCTACTGAAAAAAAGATAGTTATTGTACCACATAAAAACCCCGACGGCGATGCCATCGGATCTACTTTAGGCCTTTACCATTATCTTTTAAAAGGCAACCATCAAGTTCACGTTATCGCCCCAAACGATTATCCGCACTTTTTAAAATGGATGCCTGATGAAAATAAGGTCTTAAAATACGATTCACAAACCGAAGAATCTGACACTTTAATTCATGCTGCCGATATTATTTTTACATTAGACTTTAATGCGCTAAACCGTACCGGAAACATGGAAACCGTTTTAGCCGAAAGTAAAGGCATTAAAATCATGATAGACCACCATCAGGCTCCTGATGATTACGCCTTGTATACCTATAGTGATGTAAGTATGAGTTCTACCTGTGAAATGGTATATCATTTTATTGATATGCTTGACGATAAAGCGTTGGTTGATACTAATATCGCTTCTTGTTTATATGCTGGAATTATGACCGATACTGGCTCATTCCGTTTTCCATCAACAACAAGCCAAACCCATCGCATTATTGCCGATTTAATCGATAAAGGTGCTAACAACTCACAAATACACAACAGTATTTACGATACTAACAGCTATCAACGTTTACAATTATTAGGTTGTGCCTTAACCAATTTAAAAGTCCTACCCGAGCACAGAGCGGCATTCATTACTTTATCTCAGGACGAACTCAATAAATACGATTACAAAAAAGGCGATACAGAAGGGATTGTAAATTATGGTTTATCTCTGGACAATATTGTACTAGCAGCTATTTTTATTGAAGACAAGCAGGAAGGTATTGTTAAAATATCGCTACGTTCAAAAGGTGATTTTTCGGTAAACGACATGTCCAGAACCCACTTTAATGGTGGCGGACATATAAATGCGGCTGGCGGACGAAGTGAATTATCACTAAACGATACCGTTGAAAAATTTATTAGTATATTGCCTAGTTATAATAAAGCCCTGAATAATGAATAAATTTTTAACACTGGCCACAATCGCTTTGGCGTTAGCTTGCAAATCTCCTGAAGCAAGACGCCCTGTTTCGGTTAAATCGGGCTCATTTATTGATGAATCCGTAGAACGTAATAAAAAATTAAATGCCGAAGAACAAGCACTTATAGAAAAGTTCATGACGCAAAAACAGGAAAATGAATACATTGCTTCTGAAAGTGGTTTCTGGTATTTCTACAATACCAAAACAGAAATTGACTCTTTACAAACACCTGTTTTTGGAGATGTAGTAAACTACGATTTCGACGTAAAAACTTTAAATGGGCAAACCATTTATTCGTTTGATGATCTTAAAACCCGTAATTACACCATGGATAAAGAAGAACTTTTTACTGGTTTAAGAGAAGGACTAAAACTTATGAAAACCGGTGAAACAGTAACTTTTTTATTCCCTTCACAAAAGGCATACGGTTACTATGGTGACGAAAACAAAATTGGCAGCAATACACCATTAATGTGTAAAGTAACCTTAAACTCTATCACAAAAACCGAAGACGATTAATTCAAAGAAACCAACTATTCCCTATAAATATTTACAGAACCATATGAAACAGTTAAAAATTTCAGCTAAAATACTTTTCATTGTCACCTTACTTACCAACTTAACATCATGTAAAGCCCAGTATCCGGAATTAGAGGACGGCATTTACGCCGAGTTCGTTACCAGTAAAGGCGTTATGGTTGCCAAATTAGATTACAATGAAACTCCGGTTACCGTTGCTAATTTTGTATCCTTAGCCGAAGGTACTAACACCATGGTCGACAAACAATATAAAGGAAAAAAATTTTATAACGGAACAACGTTTCACCGTGTTATTGATGGTTTCATGATTCAGGGTGGAGATCCTATAGGAAATGGTTCTGGTGGTCCCGGATACAAATTTACCGATGAGTTTTCAGAAGATTTAAAACACGATAAAGCTGGTATCCTATCTATGGCAAACTCTGGTCCGAATACTAACGGAAGTCAGTTTTTCATCACCGAAAAACCAACGCCATTCTTAGACAATAAACATTCTGTTTTTGGAGAACTGGTTATTGGTTTGGATGTGCAGGATACCATTTCAAATGTGGAAACCGATGCGACGGATGAGCCAATTGATAAAATCTACATTAAAGAGCTGAATATTATCCGAAAAGGAAAAGAAGCTAAGCGCTTTGACGCTCCAGACATTTTTGTGAATCATTTTGTTGAAGCCGAACGTCTTGAAAAAGAAAAAGCAGCAAAACAGGAAGCCTTATTAACTGCAACCAAAGAAAGATTTGAAAAACAAAAAGCAGAAGCCACTACCCTGCCTTCTGGTCTAAAATATTACATCAGCGAAAAAGGCGATGGCAACAAACTACCATCAACCGCAATTATTCTTACAGATTACAGCTTGTATATGGAAGATGGCAAACTATTTGACACCAGCAAATTAGATGTTGCCGAAGCCTTCGATATGGTAAACCCTGGGAAACGAGATGCCGAAATGTACCGCCCTATTGAAGCCGAAATCAGTCCGGATGCCCGCATGATTCCAGGTTTTAAAGAAGGTTTACAACAACTTAGTGTTGGAGATAAAGCCACGCTATTTATTCCATACCACTTAGGCTATGGCGAAATGGGAAATCGCGGCATTCCCCCACGTGCGAATTTAATTTTTGAAGTTGAAATTATTGAAGCACTCTAAACAAAACGACAATTTATATACAGAAAAATAACACTTATGTACCTATTAAAATTTGATTGGAATCCTATAACAGGTATCGATATCATTGGAAATTTCAAACTACACTTTTACAGCCTTATGTGGGTTACAGCCTTTGTATTAGGGTGGTTTATTATGAAACGTATTTTCACCAAAGAAAAAGTATCCTTAGAATATTTAGACCCTTTATTCATCTATACAGTTTTAGCAACCATGATCGGGGCTCGATTAGGGCATGTTTTGTTTTATCAGTCTGAATTAATTTCTGAAGACTTTTTCAGCATCTTTTTACCATTCCGATTTAAAGGCGGTATTGAATTTACGGGATTTCAAGGTTTAGCAAGTCATGGTGCTGCCATTGGAATTATTGTTGGGATGTATTTGTACCGTAAAAAATACAACTACAAATCGCTACTTTGGATTTTAGACCGTGTCGTGATTTCGGTTGCTTCAGGTGCCGTATTCATTAGAATTGGGAACTTTATCAATTCTGAAATTATAGGAAAGGTAACCGATTCTGCTTTTGGTGTACGTTTTATTCAGGATCAATATTACAAAAGTCAGATTGTACAATTAACGGGCATTAAAGATGCTCAGGAAGCCTATAATGCTGTAACCACCAATCCGCAGTTTCAAAATTTACTTGATGCCGTACCTTACAGACATCCGGCACAATTATACGAGTCGTTCTGTTATGTTTTTGTATTCTTAATTTTATGGTATTTCTACTCGAAAACCACCAAAAAAGATCAAACAGGATTCCTATTCGGATTATTTTTAATTTTATTATGGTCTATTAGATTCTTCGTTGAATTTGTAAAAGAACCTCAAGGCGACGAATATATTAACTGGCTTGGTTTAAACACCGGACAATGGTTGAGCATTCCGTTTATTCTAATAGGACTTTATTTTATGTTTGTTTATAAACCAAAACAGCCTGTGGTATAACATGAACTTTAAAAGTTTCTATATAACTTATCTTATTTTTGCAGCCTGTTTTACTTTAAGTTTCACAGGCTGTAAAAAAGATGATAAAACAGTGGTAAAACAAACCGAAATAAAATTCACCAAAGAAGGTGAACTTACCATTTTTAAAGCCGATTCTACTCAGGTAAATTTAGATATTGAAATCGCCGATACCGAATTTGACCGTGAAACAGGTTTGATGTATAGAGATGCTATGAAACCAAAACAAGGCATGCTCTTTGTTTTTGACGATGTTAGAGAACGTTATTTCTATATGAAAAACACAAGAATACCGTTAGACATTATTTATATTAGCGACAACAACAAAATTGTAAGTTTTCAAAAGAATGCCAAACCTTTTGATGAATCGTCGTTGCCTTCAAACCTGCCAGCAAAATATGTTTTAGAAGTTAATACCGGTTTATCCGACCAATGGCAACTTGCCGTGAACGATAGTATTAGCTTTGTAAAAACACATTAATAATGTCGTCTGCCTCCGGAATATTCCATAGCTTCTCCTTTACCAAAACCATAGCTAAAACCAAATGTAACAAAGCGACCACGAGCATTTTTACTATATGACAAAAAAGAATTTTGGCTAGTAAATCTCTCATCGATTCTTGAAACAAAAACATCGCGAACTCCTAGGTTTAGAACACCTCTACTATTCATTATTTTTTTCCGAAGACCTAAATCTAAAAACAGCATATCGCTCACTACGCTTTGTACGGTTTTATATTTAGATTGATAATTTCCGGTTGCTTCAAAATCTATATCAGCAGGCATTTTAAATTTCCCCATTAACTTGGAAGTCCACTGATTTCCTTTAAAATCGAACAACTGAGCTTCAAAACTTCCATCACGTTTAAAAGTATTATAATTAAAATCGGCATTAAGTGTTAACCAGTTTATCGGGCTATACTTGGTATTAAACTCTATTCCGTAAGTACTGTTCGCCCCAATATTCTCGGGTCTTGTTATATTTACATTATCTTCGGAAGTTGTAATACGTTCAATCACATCGGTCGTGTAGCGATGATACACTCCAAAATTAAGCGATGTTTTTCCGATATCGAAAATACTAGTCAATTCGTACGAATCTGTAAATTCCGGCATTAAATTAGGGTTCCCTTGACGAATGCTAAAACTATTCCTTATATTAAAAAACGGATTTAAATCCCATAATCGTGGACGGTAAATGCGCTTTGAATACCCGGCTTGTAAAGAAACCATATCTGAAATTTTATATGATGTATGTACACTTGGAAACAGATTTAAATAATTTTGATTATTTGCTTCATAAGTATTTGCTAATAAAGTCTTCAAATCGGTTTGTTCCATTCTAAGCCCTGTTTTCAATCCCCATTTTACTCCCTCGAAAGACCCGGTAGCATAAATTCCAAAAACATTCTGATTGTAATTAAAAATATTGGTAAGCCCTTCGTCCGTCACAAAATTTTCACCAACAAAGTTCTCCACTTCATAATCATTACTTACATCATTTATTACATATTGAGCACCAGTTTCCAAACGCCATTGTTCTGAAAATGGTTTGGTATAATCTAACTTAAATGTGTACGTGTAATCACTAAAATCGGCTCGAGTGCGTTGAACGGCATCTCTATCTTCACCTGAAACCGTAACATCATTAAACAAAGAAGATTGATCTTTGGCAAATGACTGCCCTAAAGCACTGAATAATAAATCATGATCTTCATGGTCTTCAAAATCCTTTTTATATTGAAGCTCATACTGCCATTTCGGATTGGTTGCCTCGGTTTCTTCAGTTCGATCCCATTCAGATATCAAGGCGTTTGTCTCATCAAACAATTTAAATAGATTATTTGAAGGTTGATCTTCTACCTCATAAGCAAAATTTCCGGAAAGCGTTACCACATTATTGGGATTGATATAATAATCAGTTCCTAAAATGATATTATAAAACTTTTCATTTCGGTATTCTTTTCCTGAATTCATCAGGTTTGTATTATTAATCAAATCTGTATTAATATTCTCCCCTACGTTAGGATTACTTCGTCTGCCTATACCAAGTTGCGTAAACAGGTTAAATTTTTCTGAACGTCGATTCAAACTTAATCCCACACTATGGTTATCTGGAATTCCTGTGTTCAGACTTAATGAACCGTTCACACCTTTACGCTCCTCTTTTTTAATAATGATATTTATAATACCGGAAGTTCCCTCGGCATCGTATTTTGCAGACGGATTAGTTATAACTTCAATACTTTCAATCATATCGGCAGTAATACTGCCTAATGCACCACCTTCACCGGTAAGAATCGAAGGTTTTCCATTAATTAAAATCTGAACACCACTGCTGCCTCGTAAACTTATAATCCCCTCTATATTTACACTAACTGAAGGCACATTATTAAGGACTTCCAAAGCGCTCATACCTGTACTGGAAATATCTTTACCTACATTAAAAACACGCCTATCTAATTTAAATTCGGTTCTGGACGTTTCTGCCTGCACTACCACTTCGTCTAACTGCGAAGCATCCTCCTGGAGCCCAATGGTTCCCAGATTTATGGTATTATTTTTTAAATTGAATTGTTCAATAGTTTTCGATAGAAACCCTATAAAACTTACTTCTATATAAAACTTTGATGCTTTGGTTTTAAGAGAAAAACTACCATCCTCAGTAGTTATAGCACCTGTAATAGCTTGTTTAGTATCACGACTGGCAACTACAATGGTAGCATAGGACAATGGTTGCTTACTACCTTCATCAATAACAACGCCCTTTATTTCAATGTTTTGTGAGCCACCCTTTACCCCTTGAAATAATAGGAATATAAAAAGAATGTATGTTGAAACTGTCTTAAAACTCATTTTTTAAACCTGTTATTAAAAGTTGCAAGTTAAATTAAAGTACTCACTTTTTAATAAATCTAAGGTTTAATTTGGGTAAAGGTATAAACCTTCCTTTTGTTCACCATGATGTAAAGTCTTTACATATAAAAAACCATTTTTAACATAAAAATGGTGGAGATTCAAGTCTTCAATGGTTAACCAAAATTTGGTTTCAGGATACATTTCTTTCAAACTATTTAGCCAAAAAGAGCCCAAATTCTGTCCTCTTCTGGATTCAGAAACATATATAAAGCCTAAATATTTATATCCTTTTTCAAAATAAGTATTTGCTTCTTCCAATGCATAAAACATATCCAGCGGGCATTTTGTAAATACTAAACCACCGGCTACAATTTCATTAGCTTCATTTAAAACAAAACATTCAGTTGACGACTTATAATCCTCCCACAACGGCAAAATACTCTCCTGCCAGTCCTGTGGAAGAATGGAAAAAAAAGACTGAACTTTGATGCACTTTTCAAAAATCATAACAACATTAAATTACAATAATCCCCATGACCACAATTTATCGGAGTCTTCAGTCCATCGATCGCCAATATCGGTACGATAATATCCGTTATTAATGATGACGTTATTAATACGATTATACATCATTTTCTGAGCATCTTTCATGGTGTTTCCAACCCCGGTTACCAAAACAGCAATTCCCGTATTTCCGGTAATAAGCCATTCGTCGTTTACCTTTTTTAAATGCATAGGATGCACGCCTTCCTTTCCGTTTTTCTTAAACACTACAACTGCATCTTTAGAAAACAGATTAAACGTTTTTTTATCGTCGTAAGGAAATGGTGGCACCACAATAAATGCCCCTACCTGAAAGCCTTTTTTTGTATTGATTTTAAACTTCTGTCTGGTTACGAGTTTATAAAATAACTCACCCAAAGGTTCATTTATACCCGCACGCTGAATTAACACCTGCGGATACCCAAAACGGGAAGTAAACTCCAGAGGATAAATGCCATTGCCATTCACAATGCAATTGATATCTATATGTCCTATAAAATTATGTTTTGCCAAAGTATGTTGAAATTTGAGTAATGTGGCTTCAAAAATAGGCGAGTCTTTCACCCAAAACATACTAGTTCCCATTTCACCGGTTGATACTCCGAGCTCTTTTGGAAATAACTTTTTATGCTCAAAAGTAATGTTTATAGGATAAATAAATTCGTTTCCATTAAAGAAAGCTGCAATCGATATTTCAACACCTTTTACTTTACGCTGCAACTGAAAGTTACCGAAGTTATTTCCCCAGGATTTTTCATAAGCTTTTAACACGCGAATCACGTCCAGACCTTCTTCATCACTTCCAACAAACAATAATTGTTTAAGCTCTTGTGTTTCTCCACAAGGTTTCAAAACATACGAACTCGGGTGGTTTTCTATATAATGAATAGCGTCGTTAAACGTGGTAAACTCCTTTGAAGGAATCACTTTTATCTTATGCTTCTTTAATTCTGCCTGACCAAAGTTTCGGTCTAATTCCAGGTTATCGGTATACTCGGTTCCTCCTAAAACCAATTTACCTTTAGCTCTTAATGCATTGGCAATTTTTCCATAACCTGTATAATCGAACACGATAATATCGGCCCAATCGACATGCTTTTCCCATTGCGCTGCCTTTGGCACAAATCCATAACCTATTTCCTTGGACGCTTTGTCTTCTATATATAATTTTACGGCGTGACCTTCTAAGTAAATTGTGTTAGCAATGTCCAGAGACTCGCCCCAACGCGAAACAAAAAGAAACTTTTTTCGCGACTGTGTTTGGGTTTTCACCTAAACAGTTTGAAGTATTAATTGATAATTCATCACAGATAAATTTTAAGCAAATGTATATAAATAACATATCAGTTGTACACAGCCTTCAACGACAAAATATGTTAAATTTTAAGCATAAAAAAAGCCCGTTAAAACTAACGGGCTTTCTATGTTTAAGAACTAACAACTTAGTCTTCTTTCTTCTTTTTACCTTCTAAACGCTTTACTGTATCATACATTATTGGCGATGCAATAAATAATGAAGAGTATGTACCTACTACGATACCAACAATTAAAGCAAACATAAATCCTCTAATAGAATCTCCACCAAAAATAAAGATTGCTAATAATACTACTAATGTCGTAGACGAGGTATTTAAGGTTCTTCCTAAAGTGCTACTTAACGATGTATCAACAATCTTTTGGAAATCCCAACTTGTATGTTCGTTAACGTACTCTCTAATTCTATCGAATACAATTACGGTATCGTTTAACGAGTACCCAATTACCGTTAAGATAGCTGCGATAAACGCCTGATCGATTTCCATGCTAAATGGCATGAATTTGTAGGTTATTGAGAATACTCCTAATACGATTAATACGTCGTGGAATACTGCTGCAACTGCACCAAGTGAATATTGCCACTTTTTGAAACGGAATAAGATATAAAGGAACACAACGATTAACGATCCTAAAATCGCCCAGAATGATGCTTGTTTAATATCATCGGCAATTGTTGGACTTACTTTGTAAGACTCCATTAAGCCAACCACTTTGTTTACGTTGTTGTTATCGATAAACTCTTCGTAAGACTGACCTCCTAAATAAGGTTGAATAGCAGCGAATAATTTAGATCTGATTTCTTCGTCTACTTCCTTACCAGTTTCATCAATTTTATACTTGGTTGTAATTTTTAAACTATTACTCTCTCCAACAGTTTTAGCATCAGCACTGTTGAAAACGTCTGGTTGAGATAATACACTCTTAATTTCTGAAGCGCTAACATCTTGTGGGAACACCACACGGTAAGTTCTACCTCCAACAAAATCTACACCCTGATCTAAACCATTAGTAGCTAATGAACCGATACCTAATGCAATAACAATTCCTGAAATGATATAAGCTACTTTACGCTTCTTTAAGAACTCGATATCAATTCTTCTGAATAAGTTTTTAGTCAATCCAGTAGAGAACTCTAACTGACCACCTTTGTTTACATACCAGTCGATTAATAATCTTGTAATGAAGATTGCAGTAAATAATGATGTAGCAATACCAATTAATAATGTTGTTGCGAAACCTTTAATTGGACCTGTACCGAATACGAATAAAATTAATGCTGTTAAACCAGTCGTAATGTTCGCATCTAAAATTGAAGATAAAGCGTTGCTAAATCCGTCCTGAATCGCTTCTTTCTGTCCTTTACCTTTAGCAATTTCTTCACGAATACGCTCGAAAATAATTACGTTCGCGTCGACCGACATACCAATGGTTAATACAATACCGGCAATACCAGGTAACGTTAATACCGCTCCTAATCCTGATAAGATACCAAAGATTAATAAGATGTTTAATAACATAGCAACATCAGAGAAAGCACCTGCTTTTCCGTAGTAAACTACCATCCATACTAAAACTAAAGCTAAAGCAATCATGAATGACATTGTACCACTATCAATCGCTTCCTGACCTAAAGATGGTCCTACAACATCACTTTGAATAATATCTGCCGATGCCGGTAATTTACCTGCACGTAATACATTCGCTAAATCGATAGCCTCGTTTAATGTAAAGTTTCCTGAAATAGATGAATTACCTCCAGCAATTGGTCCTGAAGTTACACCTGGAGCAGAATACACTACATTATCTAAAACGATAGCAATCTGGCTTCCGTTAGTAAATGCTTCACCCGTCATTTCTTCCCAGATTTTAGCACCTTTTGCATTCATTTGCATAGATACTGTTGGTCTGTTCATTTGGTCGTAATCCTGACGTGCATCAGTTACTACAGCTCCACTTAATTGTGGCTCATTATCTCTGTTTCCAGCTAAAGCGTATAATCCAACAACTTCACTGTTTTTTTCTGGTTTACCAAAAGCAAACTTCGTGTAACGCATTTCTGCAGGAAGTAAAGCTCTTACTTGTGGCATGTTTAAGTATTCTAATACTTGATTACGATCTGTAACTTCAAAATAAGCTACAATTGGTCCGCCTTGGTATCCTGGACCACGAATTAAATCGAAAATTGGGTTTACTGTATCTACGGCTGTAGAATCTGTAGTAGCATCACCTAAAAGATCGTCGATAGCATCTTCCTGGTCGTTGCTTTCAACTTCTTTAGTTTCAGATTTTGTATCAACAATATCTTTTAACGTTTCGTTCGCCTGAGTTAAGAAACCAAAAAACTGCTCTCCTCTGTAAGCATCCCAAAACTCTAACTGTGCTGTACTTTGTAATAAAGATGTTGCTCTTTCAATATCTTTAACCCCTGGTAACTCCACTAAAATACGACCAGACGTTCCTAAACGTTGAATGTTTGGAGATGTTACACCAAACTCATCAATACGCTTACGTAATACTTCGAAAGCAGAAACGATAGACTCGTCAATTTTTCTCTCGATAACCACTTTTACATCTGCATCAGACATACTTCCATCAATCTCACCATCTAATGTTTTTGTATAGAAAATATCTGGAGAAGCTAATTTAGTATCACCTTTAATCTTATCGAAAGCGATAAAGAAATCTTCTAAATATGTATTTTGAGAATCTTTTTGTAATTCTGAAGCATCATCTAAAGCCTTGTTAAATACAGGGTTTTTAGTATGATTAGCTAATCCTTTTAAAATGTCTTTTACAGACACCTGAAGAATAACGTTAATACCTCCTTTTAAATCTAAACCAAGGTTCATGGCTTTTTGTTTCACTTCGCTATAAGTGAATTTTGCAATACCCATGTTAAACACGGTATCATTGGAAATAGCATCTAAATATCTTAATTCTTCTGCACTTCGTTTTGCTCTGAAATCGTCTTCTGTTTCAGAGATTTTGTTGATGGCAACTTCTTCTGCCTCGCTCTCTATTTGACTTGCTTTAAACGTGAATGATAGCTGGTAAATACTTACCAATCCGAATAAAACCGCAAATAATTTTACTAATCCTTTATTTTGCATGTTTTGTTGTTTTTGTGTCACTCTAATCCACTATAAAAATGAATTAAACTTTGACACGCTTTTAGTTAATTAAAATTGTAATTGTTGCTCTAAAAGACGACATCTTTTAGATTGCTTTAAGTGTATATTTGAGTTGTTGGGAAGCCTTTATAAAAACTGAAGCATAACACAAACCATCAATTGAAAATCAATCAATAATATTCTGTTTTAAGCTAACCCTGAATATATAGGGCCTGCGCGTACTTCAGGAATATTACCCGTTGTATTATCTATAGCAACGGCAATATCTCTAAATACTTTTAACGCAACTTCAACAGTAAGACCGTTGTTGTTAACGTCTTGTATGGTATTGAAATAATAAACATATGGATTAAAAAACCTGTCGAAATCCTGCTTAGCACTAAGCATATGCTTTCCGCCAAAACCAGACGGTGCATCGTTAGCTTTGTGAATTTCAAAAACATCGAATTTATAGGTTTTAGACTCGTCGTCTGAAGGGAACTGGTTATTTGCAGTATTGCTATAACCAATATTTAGTGAATCATCATCAGAAAGTAAATCTTTAATACTGGCAACATCGGCAGCACTGTAGTACGAAATAACTACTTCTCCATTTTGCAGTTGCTTTACTTGAACAGCATCGGCACCGATAGCTTGCAGTTGACTGGTAACCTCCTGGATAGCACAATGGGCTTCATCAGATGTTACTTCAACATCTGTGAATTGCAGTACTATCTCCTGATTAGGCTCAGACGTTCGATTCTGATAAATACCTAAAAAGGAAATTAATACGATTAAAGCACCAAAGTACCATTTTGTTCTCATGCGCCAAATATAAAAAAAAGACTGTATTTCTACAGTCTTTCCTTAAAATATCTAAATTTTTCTTCTGGTATCTTATAGTTCAAGTAAACCATTGGTTTTTCTAACGCCTTCGGCGCTTGATTGCATGTGTGCTTTTTCGGCATCACTTAAAGGAATATTAACAATACTTTCAATACCGTTTTTACCTAAAATCACCGGTACTCCGATACAAATATCAGATAATTCATATTCACCATCTAATAAGGTTGAACATGGATACATTTTCTTCTGGTCGCAAGCAATCGCCTGAACCAATCCGCTAACTGCCGCTCCTGGTGCATACCAAGCCGAAGTTCCTAAAAGTTTGGTAAGTGTTGCGCCTCCAACTTTAGTGTCTTCTGCTACTTGCTGTAAACGTTCTTCTGATAAGAATTCTGAAACTTTCACACTATTTCTTGTAGCATGCGATGTTAAGGGTACCATACCTGTATCACTATGACCACCAATAACCATTCCGTCTACATCGCTAATTGGAGCTTCTAAAGCTTCAGCTAAACGGTACTTAAAACGTGCTGAATCTAAAGCACCACCCATACCTATAATTCGGTTTTTAGGTAAGTTTGTTGTTTTATGCACTAAGTACGTCATGGTATCCATTGGATTACTTACAACGATAATGATGGTGTTTGGTGAATGTTCGATTAAGCTGGCAGCAACAGATTTAACAATTCCAGCATTAATACCAATTAATTCCTCGCGAGTCATACCCGGTTTTCTTGGAATTCCAGAAGTAATAACACAAATATCGCTATCTGCTGTTTTACTGTAATCTCCTGTTACACCTGTAATTTTTGTATCAAAACCATTTAACGAAGCGGTTTGCATTAAATCCATAGCTTTCCCCTCGGCATAGCCTTCTTTAATGTCAACTAAAACGACTTCTGAAGCAAAATTTTTAATGGCAATGTACTCTGCACAACTAGCACCTACGGCGCCTGCGCCTACTACTGTAACTTTCATATTTTAATGTTTTATAGTTTAATATGTATTTTGATTTTTTTCAACTTTGTAAAGAAAGAACTTAAGGAATTGTTTTGCCAGAGAAAGCAAAAACTTTAGGTTTTCCCTTCCAAATTTACGAATTAATATACTCTAAATAAAAAAAGTGCAAGATTAAATCTTACACTTTTTCAGAAATTTTTATTGATTAATTTATGATTTATCTGAAGCCAAAGTTTAACCCGACAGAAAAGGCATTAAACTCAGCTAAATGGTATTCTGCATTAAATCTAAAAAAACCTATTTTTAATTTCGTACCAACTGTTCCTCGCATTCCAGATACTTTACTGGATACCGAAAACGGATCGGTTATACTTTGCGAACCACTTAATGGCCCTGTAGTAACAGTGTAAGTTCCTAATAAATCAGATTCCGATTTTCCGCTGATATACCCTACTCCACCATAAAAATTAATAATAGGCAATTTGGTTGAAGCAATTAACTGAAACAGCCAAGTATTGGTATCGTTTTCCAACTTCTGATTGTCTCCATCAACGCCCGACGATTCTGTTAAATCATAAGAAGCGCCAAGATGCGTATAAGCCACCAGACCAGAAAGTGCTACGGGCAATAATTTATCAGCCGGCAACCATTTGGTTGCTTCAAACTGTAATCCGGCACCGTACATATTAAAGGCAACCTCATCGGTTTTAATTTCAGGCATAAAACGCGCTTTAACTTCAATGCCTTTTATTAAGCCAACACCACCTTGAATAAATGCTGAGGGTAATAAATTACCACTTGCATTACCAATGCCCGAAGGTAATGTAATGCGTTCGCTGGAAAGCGGGTTATTTTTATCTGTGATTATAATATCGATGTCTGGATTATTTTCTCCTAAAGCGGTAGCCACCTGTTTTGATGTCTCTAAATCTGAAAAATTCACAACATAATCATAATCCGCACTGTTATAATCAGCAATATTCATTAAAAACGATTTATCCGATTTACTAATTAAAGAAGCATTCATAACCACCGAAATTTCAAATCCTCCTAAAGGTTTGGCATCAGCGGTATTAAACCAGTTAGCATTCATACTGTACATTAAACCATTGGTTGCCGGTGCCAGATAATCGTTTGTAAATCGTTGTGCATTTTCAACACCAGCAATAAGTAACGCGTCGACATCATTTTGGGCTTTCGAAACTAATGTCGCTAAACCAAAGATTGTGAATAAAGCAATTTTTTTCATTTTGTAAGTTTAGGGTTATTATCAAAAGTAGAAAAACAGAATCAAAAAACACCATTCAGCGTTTAAAATTAACATCTTAGCGATAATTAATTAAAATAAAAGTCTGAAACTTATATTAGGTGTTAATGGCAATGGAATAATCGTTTATAGTTTATAATTTTGAAAAAAGCTTACTAACCTTTATTACCAAAACTCAAAACCATCCCCACAATTTTAACGTATGTTATGTTAAAACAGCCATCCTATTTGGGTGGCTGTTTTTAAAAAAAGCTATATTTACAGTCATGAAAAACAAACTACTCCTGCTACTTGTCTCTCTAATTGTTCTTAGTTCATGTACTAAAGACAACTCTAACAGTTCAAGCAATTATAAAATTGAAAACCAACAGGCAACAGGAAGTTCTGCTTATGATATTCTTTCTGATGATACTTATAAAAGCTTAGTAATAGAATTAGTTTATGTTGAAGGTTTTGCTCCAACAGCGGCAGCATTAAACAATTTTCAAAATTTTTTAAATGACCGAATTTACAAACCTGACGGCATTACAATAGAAACGCGTGCCATTGCTTCTCCGGGAGAATCACCATATACCACAAAAGAAATTGCTGCGATTGAAGATAAGAATCGTACCCTTTACAATTCAGAAAACCAAATAGCTGTTTGGATGTTTTTCGCCGATGGAGAATCTGACCAAAACGATGAAAACAGTGTTGTTTTAGGTACAGCCTACCGCAATACGTCGTTTGTTATTTACGAAGAAACCATTCATGGCTATAGCGATAGCCGATACGAGCCCAACCGAGGCACATTGGAATCTACTGTGATTAACCATGAGTTTGGCCATATTTTAGGACTTACCAATTTAGGAACCGCCATGACCGAAGACCATGAAGATCCGGAACACGATAAACATTGCGACGTTGAGAGCTGCCTGATGTACTGGGCTGCAGAAAGCTCATCAAGTCTTGGAAACCTTTTTAATGCAGGAACCGTTCCGCAATTAGACCCGAAATGCCTTGCCGATTTACAAGCTAACGGAGGTAAATAACCCATTAATTATTTTAAACCTACAAATCATGAAAAATTTATTTTTTACAATTATTGGCGCAATCATATTTAATTTAAATTCTTTTGCACAAGATGCTCATTTTGGTATCAAAGGCGGGTACAATCTGGCCGCCGTACAATACGACGACGATTACGAAACCGGACAACGTCACGGATTTCACATAGGGTTTTACGGTGAATCTTTCCTTAATGAAAATATAGCATTGCAAGTTGAGTTTCTATATTCACAACAAGGTTTTGAATTAGAAGGAAACAATGCCACTTTCACCCAAAAACTGGATTATTTAAACCTACCTTTAATGTTAAAATTATATCCGGATAAGCATTTCTTTCTTGAAGCCGGACCACAGGTTGGTTTAGCTATATCACACAAAGAAGAATATAAAGGTTTATTTTTTGACGGATTTAGAGAAACCGAACCCGATAATTTTGATTGGGGTCTAAATTTTGGTGCTGGTTTTAAAACAGATTCAGGTGTATCTTTTGGCGCCAGATATCACTTAGGAATGGGAGATATTTACGACGATGGAAATCCGAAAAACCGCGTATGGCAATTCTACGTAGGTTTCGATTTCTAAAACAGGAACTTAATAAAAACAAAAAAGTCGCTTGAAAAGCGACTTTTTTGTTTTGTATATTCTACAATTATGCATCAATATTAGCATAAACAGCATTCTTTTCAATGAAATCTCTACGAGGTGGCACCTCATCTCCCATTAACATAGAGAAAATTCTATCGGCTTCAGTACCGTTATCGATTTGCACCATACGTAAAGTTCTGAATTCCGGATTCATAGTCGTATCCCATAATTGCTCCGCATTCATCTCTCCAAGACCTTTATAACGCTGAACACTTACACTACCTCCAAATTCTTCTGTAATGGCATCACGCTCTTTATCATTCCAAGCGTATTGCTTTTTATTACCTTTCTTAACTAAATATAATGGAGGTGTTGCAATATATACGTGACCTTCTTCAATAAGTTCCTTCATATAACGGAAGAAGAACGTTAAAATAAGTGTAGCAATGTGTGAACCATCAATATCGGCATCACACATAATTACAATCTTGTGATAACGTAATTTCGATAAGTTTAAAGCTTTACTGTCTTCTTCTGTACCTATAGTAACTCCCAAAGCTGTAAAGATATTTTTAATCTCTTCATTTTCGAACACTTTATGAGTCATGGCTTTTTCAACATTCAAGATTTTACCACGTAATGGTAAAATCGCCTGGAACGCACGGTCACGACCTTGTTTTGCAGTACCACCTGCCGAATCTCCCTCGACAAGGAATACTTCACATTTTGCAGGATCCTGCTCCGAACAGTCACTTAATTTACCAGGTAAACCACCAATACTCATAACGGTTTTACGTTGAACCATCTCACGCGCTTTTTGTGCTGCATGACGCGCCTGAGCTGCCAAGATTACCTTTTGAACAATAATTTTAGCATCGTCTGGGTGTTCTTCTAAGTAATCGGCTAACATTTCAGAAACCGCCTGACTTACACAAGCTGAAACCTCGCGGTTACCCAATTTCGTTTTTGTTTGTCCTTCGAATTGCGGCTCTGCCACTTTTACAGATACAATGGCTGTTAAACCTTCACGGAAATCATCACCGGCAATATCAAACTTTAATTTGTCTAACATACCTGATTCATCGGCATACTTCTTAAGCGTATTTGTTAAACCACGACGGAAACCTGATAAGTGAGTTCCTCCTTCGTGTGTATTAATGTTATTTACGTAAGAGTGTAAATTTTCGGCATACGATGTATTATACACCATAGCCACCTCAACAGGCACACCATTTTTCTCTCCTTCAAAAGAAATAACATGCTGCATTAATGGCTCGCGAGTCGCATCTAAATACTTGATAAATTCTTTAAGACCTTCTTCCGAATGGAATGTTTCACCTTCAAATTCACCATCTTTTTTAACAGCGCGTTTATCAATTAAATGAATAGTAATTCCTTTATTTAAGTAAGCCAGCTCACGCATTCTGCTTGCCAAAGTATCGTAGCTATACTCTAAAGTTTGTTGGAAAATAGTCGCATCAGGCTTAAAGGTCACGATGGTTCCACGCTTATCGGTTTCGCCTACTTGCTTTACAGGGTATAACGACTTTCCTCTTTCGTACTCTTGTTCCCAGATTTTACCATCGCGGTGAACGGTTGCTTTTAAATGGTCTGAAAGTGCGTTAACACAACTCACACCTACCCCGTGTAAACCACCAGATACTTTATATGAATCTTTATCGAATTTACCTCCGGCACCAATTTTAGTCATTACAACCTCAAGCGCAGAGATGCCTTCTTTTTTATGTAAATCTACAGGGATACCACGACCATCATCCTCAACAGTAATCGAGTTATCCTCGTTAATTGCTACAGTAATATTGTTACAGTGTCCGGCTAAAGCCTCATCAATCGAGTTATCTACTACCTCATATACCAAGTGGTGTAATCCACGAACGCCTACATCTCCAATATACATCGATGGACGCATACGTACGTGCTCCATTCCTTCAAGAGCCTGAATACTATCGGCCGAATAACCATTCTTGTTAAATTCTTCTTTTGCTTCGCTCATATTTCGAAATTATCTTAAATTTTAATCTAGTTAACACATAAAAAAATGACGCACAGGCATCATTTTATCAGTACAAACAAATATACGAAATAACAAGCCTTTCAAAAAGCTTTTTATCGACTTTATATATTAATTATCAACAATTGTTAATTAATTAAAAGTGTCTTAAATCGTCTAAAAAAGGCCTTAAATTTGATTTTAGCATTTTTATTTATTTTCTAAAATTTGAATTTCACCGAAATTCAATACAAGCATTTTAATCGCGTATTTACATCATGTAACTCCTTCTAGTTTTGGAAGATTTTCAGCTTAAATCTTCCTGTTTTCATTTAAAAGATTTAAATTCATCGTAAACATGATGTTTGTCACATTTTCATCATTTAGTAAGCAATAAATTTGCGTTACACTAAATAACTTAACACCGTTATGAAAATTAAAAACAAAACCTTAGTCTATTGCTTTTTACTCTCTCTATTTTTCCCTGCAACGATACTAAGTCAAGAGACAGAACAATTCAAACCTACCTTTAACTGGAACATTACCTCTCAATTCTGGCTTAGATATTCCGATTTAAATGACGGCTCGGAAATTCACGGAGAACCTACTTCTGATTTTTTTGATATTTCTATTCGCAGATTACGCATTCCTATATCTGCTCAAATAACACCAAAAATATATGCTTATGGTATGTTTGGCGGTAACAATTACAATTTTAAAGGCGATGACTTCCCTATTGGCATCTTAGATTTATATGTAGAATATTCTTTTGCAAAATATTTTGAGGTTGGCTTTGGAAAATCGGGCTGGCAAGGTTTAAACAGATGGAATATTCGTTCCAGTAAAACTTTAATGGGATTAGACTCTCCTCTGTTTACGTTAAACTCTGTTGAAATTAATGATGATATTGGACGTTTATTTGGACTTTGGGTTAAAGGTCAGGCTGGAAATTTTGATTACAGAATGACGTTTAACAGACCCTTTTATGTAAAAAACGTTCCGAATGGCTCTGTCAACTTTGCTAACAACAAACCCCGAGTAAAAACTTCAGCTTATGTAAAATACCAATTCTTTGATCATGAATCGAACAAATCGGCTTACCAGACTGGCACCTACCTTCAAAAGAAAAAAGTATTTAATATAGGTGCTGGATTTCAATATCAACCGGAAGCGATGAGCGACGGCGATGCCAACCTTGAGGAAACCAACATTTACGACATTACTCATTTTGCAGCCGATTCTTTTTTAAATCTTCCGCTTTCAAATGGCAATGCTATTACAGCATACCTAGGGTATTTCGATTACGATTTTGGTAAAGACTACATCCGAAATGTTGGCGCTAACAACCCAACTACTGGCGGCGGCACTGACTTTAACGGCTCTGGGGTTGCATTCCCAATGATTGGAACAGGAACTACCTGGTATGGACAATTTGGTTATGCTTTTAAAGAGGCACAAATTTTAAATCTCCCAACAGTTATTCAACCAAATATTGCTGTGCAACATTCTAACTGGGATGCTTTAAATGATAACATGACCGTATATGATTTTACCGTAAACTTTCTTATCAATGGCTCTCATGACAACAAAATAAGTTTAGGATATCAGCACCGTCCTATTTTTGATGCCACAACTTTAGAACAAAAAGACTATAAAGGTATGGCAGTTCTTCAATATCAAATTTCGTTTCATTAAACCCATTTTTAAAAATTAAACACAAACACCAGTTTCGTTATATAAACAATAAATTATTTTTAACTTTTTTAACAAATCGATAATACCTTAGTGTATCCTTAAAAAAAATGTTGATAGTATGTTTATTCTCTATATATTTGAGAACGAATAAATAAAAATGACAGTAATTAACAACAATAATAATTTCAATAATCCTAAAAGTTAGGACAGGAAGGTTATTGTTTAAAATATATGTAAAAAGCCTTCCGAGTTCGGAAGGCTTTTTTTTAACCGAAAATTTATTAGACATGAGTAAAATTATGACCGTCGACATCCTGTCGAGTATTAAAGGAGCACAACCCAGCGAGGCTGTGAACAAATTATTTGATGTAATTAAAAATGCACAGGCAACAAATAATACCTCTTTTAATAATAATCGTAATAATTGCGTGTCCTTAGACGATTTAAGAGAAGACGAAGTGATTGAAAGTTCTGCAACCGAAAAGCAAATTATTATTGAAAACTTCCCGAAAGAGAAAAAAGGCTACTTAGTAGTTTCTAAAATTATAGAAGAATAACATATGGACTCTCAAATACATAAAATTCACCAGCAACTGGCAAACAAAGAGATATCCTGTGTTGCTCTGGTTACTGAAAAATTAAGCGCTTTAAAAGCTAACACCCATAACACGGTAAATTCCACTTTAGAGGATTTAGCCCTTGATTTAGCCTCTAAAGTCGATGCCAAAATTGCAAATGGTGAAACTATTGGATTGTTGGAAGGGATTCCTTTTGGTATTAAAGATGTTTACATGCTGCAAGGCACAACTACCACGGCGAGTTCCGATTTACTTAAAAACTACAAATCGGCGTACACCGCAACAGCAATTCAAAAATTACTGGATGCTGGCGCTATTCCTTTGGTAAAAGAAAACTGTGATAGTTTTGGTCACGGTTCGTCAAGTGAAAACACTATTTTCGGATCGGTTAAAAATGCCATTAACCCAGACCTTGTAGGCGGTGGTTCCAGTGGAGGTTCGGCTGTAAATGTAGCGAAAGATTATACTGTATTTTCTATTGGTGGCGATACCGGAGGGTCGGTACGTCAACCAGCAGGTTACAACCATGTTTACGGACTAAAACCCACTTATGGACGTATTTCGCGCTACGGACTTATGGCCTATGCTTCGTCAACAGATTGTGTTGGACCTATCGCCAAATCAGTTGAAGATATACGTATCGTCTTAAACGTAATGAGTGGTAAAGATGTAAAGGATCAAACTACTTACACTTCCGCGGAAATTACCGCCGATAGCATTACAGATGCTTCTGAAATTAAATCAGTAGGTTATTTTAAAAACTTTATTGAAAGTGACGCAATTGATCCGAAAATCAAATCGGACTTTTTAAGTACTATTGAAAAAATTAAAGCCAAAGGTATCGAAGTTAAAGAACTGGATTTCTTTCAGTCTGATATTTTGGTGTCTACCTATTATACATTGGCCATGGCAGAAACCGCCTCTAACCTATCGCGTTTAGATGGCAGTAACTACGGTAACCGTATTGATGATAAAAACTTAAAAGAATCGTACGCGGTTACCCGTTCTGAGAATTTTTCAGAAGAAACTAAACGAAGAATTGTTGGTGGAAACCAGGTACTATCGCAAGGGTTTTCAGATGAAATCTACTTAAAAAGTTTAGCGCTTCGCGATGCGATTTCAGAAAACTTTGAAGATGATTTTAAAGATGTTGACATTATCTTATCACCGGTAACACCAAGCACACCTCCAGAAATTGGAAATAGCTTAAAAGATCCGCACGCCATGTATTTAAGCGATGCATACACAGTTGGATTTAGTCTTGGCCAATTACCAACTTTAACGGTTCCGCAAGGCACCGAAACAGGCTTACAAATCACAGCCGCAAAAACGAATGACGAACTTGTTTTGAAGTTTGCTAACTTCTTAAAAGATACGATATAATGGAATTAGAACAATTAGACGCGCTTTTAAAAGCACACGAATTAGAATTGGTTATCGGACTGGAAACTCACGTTCGATTAAACACAAAAACCAAGCTGTTTTGTTCTTGTCCTAACCAAGAAATTGAAACACCAAACCAAAATATATGCTCTGTTTGCACCGGCCAAATGGGGGTTTTACCTGCTGTTAATAAAGAGGCCGTAAAAAAGGCTATTTATTTTGGAAAAGCAGTAAAATCAACCTTTTCTAACAATGTCATTTCGTGGGATAGAAAACACTACGAATATCCGGACAACCCGAAAAACATACAAATTACACAGTTTCACAACCCGATTATTCCCGACGGACAAGTCTCTTGTTTCCGTAATGATGGGTCTCAGTTTACTGTAAACTTAACTCAAGTACATATCGAGGAAGATGCAGCTAAACTGATGCACGAAAAAGCGGTTTCTTTGGTAGATTTCAACAAAGCTGGTGTACCGCTTATTGAAATTGTTACCGAACCTTGCATTCGTCATATAGAAGATGCTTCAACTTACGCACAATACATTCAGCGTATTGTTCAGAATTTAAAAATCTCTGAAGCTAACTTAGAAAAAGGAGAATTTAAGTCGGATGTGTCGGTGTCACTTCGTAAAAAACATTCTTATGCTTTAAATCCGCGTACCGAAATAAAAAACTTAAACTCGTTTAAGTTTATGGTCGATGCCTTAAAAGAAGAAGTTGAAAAACAACTGAACTATTATATCGAGCATAAAGAATTTAGACCAGATCAAACTACCGTGCTTTGGGATGCCGATTTGAAGCAAACCAAAACCATGCGTAAAAAGGAATACGAGGCAGATTACCGTTTTATCTCGGAACCAGACCTGCCTTTTGTTTGTATAAAAGATGTGGTAGAATCGATTGATGTTGATGTAAGTTCATTACCTTTTGCGGTAGAATCTATCTTAATTAAAGGTGGTGTTTTACCGCAGGATGCGAAGTTTTTCACTGCTGATTCTTTACGTTCTGAAACTTTTGTAGCAATTAACGATGTTATTCAAGATCCGTCGTTTGTTGCAAAAACATTAACTAACAACATCAAACCTGAAGAATACGGAGACATTCACCGTATTGAACACTTAATTGAAATTTTCCAGTTGTTTAAATCGGAAAAAATCACATCGGTATTAGTGCAAAATGCGATTACTGAGTATTTAAAAGACAGACATTTTGACTACAACCAATATTTTGATGAGAACACCATTTCTGAAGAAAAAATCCAGGATGCCATTGCTAAAGTCATTTCAGAAAACGAAGCCATAGCTAACGACATTAAAGGCGGAAACCAAGGAAAAGCAGGAATTTTAGTCGGAAAAGTAATCGCCATTATCGGTAAAGGCGCTTCTGGAAAAGTGATTCGTGAAGGTATTTTAAATATTCTTCAAGCGGATAGCACTTCAACTTCATCAGCTGAATCAACTGTAAAAACAAAAGCTGAAGCGCAGAGTTCTTCTAAAAAAGAACAAGAAGAAGTTTTACCTGAAATTCCAATTGTGATAAAAGAAGAATATCGCACACATTTAATTACCGATATTACTGATAATAGCATTAATCAGGAAGTCACTCTTGCAGGTTGGGTTTCGAGTGTTCGTGATCACGGCGAATTAATTTTCATTGATTTGCGAGATTCAAGTACCGAAATTTTCCAGGTTCGTTTAAGCCGAGAGTCTTTCGCTAACCTTGATGAACTGGTACGTTTAAAGCCTGAGTCGGTAATAACAGTTTCGGGAACTATTGTGCAACGTAAAGAAGATGATTACAATACTGCTTTACGCACAGGAAAAATTGAACTTGAGGCCAAAGACCTTGATATTTTAAATTTATCTAGAACACTGCCGTTTGAAATAAAACGTGCCACTAAAACAAACGAAAACACGCGTTTTCAATATAAATATTTAGATCACAGAAATGACGATGTGCGTCGTACGATTGTTAACCGTCATAAAGTTATTAAGCTGCTTCGCGACATTTTAGATGAACAGGACTTCCTTGAAATAGAAACGCCAATTTTAAGTGCCGGAACCGATGAAGGTGCCCGTGAATTTATTGTACCTTCCAGAAAACAAGCCGGAGCATTTTACACACTACCACAGGCTCCTCAGCAGTTTAAACAAATGCTCATGGTGAGTGGTTACGAAAAATACTTCCAGATTGCTCGTTGTTTCAGAGATGAAGATTCTCGTGGTGACCGTCAGCCGGAATTTACGCAGTTGGATATTGAAATGGCTTATGCGAGTATGCAGCAAATCATAGATTTAAACACTAAAATGTTTAATGAAGTTGTGACTAAAATTTACGGTAACAAATGGATTTTACACCCGTTTGAAGTTCTGACCTACAAAGAAGCGATGGACTATTACGGATGCGACCGTCCAGACTTACGTTTTGGATTAAAACTTCAGGATATAACTGAGATTGTTAAAGACACGACATTCCAGGTTTTCAGTAAACCAATTGAAGAAGGCGGTATTGTAAAATGTATTAAAGTAACAGCCGAAGAGCAAGGTAAAAAGCGTTTATCTAAAGGGCAGATTGAAAAATTAACAGCCATAGCACAGCAACACGGTTTAGGTGGTTTGGCCTATATTATTGTGAACGAAGACGATTTACAATCGCCAATTATTAAATTCTTAGGTGAAGACATCGCTGCCGGAATTATTAAAGCTACGCATGCTCAGGTAGGTGATATTGTATTCTTCTCGGCTGCCGATTATGCGACTGCAAATAAAGCTTTAGATGCCGTACGCCAAGAATTAGGAAGCATGTTGAAATTAATTAACCCTAAAGAATTAAGACCAGCCTGGGTAGTCGATTTCCCAATGTTCGAAAAAACAGATGAAGGTCGTTGGACATTTACACACAACCCATTCTCAATGCCTGCTGTTTACGATATTGAAAAACACATGAGCGGTAACGACGAAGAAATCGGTTCCATTATTGCTCAGCAATACGATTTAATTCTGAATGGTTACGAAATTGGTGGCGGTTCGGTGCGTGCCCACAAACCAGAGATTTTAGAAGCCACTTACAGAAACATGGGCTACAATAAAGAAGAAATGCTAAAAAGCGTGAGCACCATGTACAAATCGTTCCACTACGGGGCCCCGCCACACGGTGGTATTGCCTGGGGTGTAGACCGATTAATGATGATTTTAGAAAAGAAAACATCCATTCGTGAAGTGATGGCTTTCCCTAAAACCGGAACCAGTGAAGATTTACTGTTTGGGGCGCCATCCATGCTTTCAGATAAAAAAGTAGAAGAAATGAATGTGAAAATCATGAGAAAATAATTCTCAGTTTGAGTTAATAATAAAAAAGCTTCAGCATGTTCTGGAGCTTTTTTTTATCATTGAATTTAAACAAATTAAAAACTTTAACAGTCTTAAATAATATTTAAATAAACTTTAAGAACATTTCATTTTATCTTTAAAAACACAATAATCTTTAAACAACTAATATCATTTTTATGAAAAAATCAACTTTATTAACCACACTTGCTTTTGCCTTTGTTATGCTATTTTCTTTAAATGCAAGTGCTCAAAAATTTGCAAAATTAGACAAAAGCCCATTAGACATTGCTTATTACAGAACCGACAGAAATGCTCCACCAATGGCAAAAGTTATATACAGCAGACCGCAACTTAACGGAAGAGCTTTAGCAACCTTAGCACCAAACGGAAAAGTTTGGAGAACAGGTGCTAACGAAGCAGCAGAAATAAAATTCTATAAAGATTCTAAACTTGGAGGCAAAGATGTTAAAGCTGGCACATACTCGTTATACACGATTCCTGGTGATAGTGAATGGACAATTATTTTAAGTTCAGACACCGATGTTTGGGGAGCCTACAATTACAAAGAAGCCAACGATGTTTTAAGAGTAAAAGCTCCTGTAAGTAAAGGAGAATCTGTAGAAGCGTTTTCTATAGCATTTGATAACGATAATATGTTTTTAGCTTGGGATACCACAAGAGTTGCCGTACCAATCAGTCAGTAATTATAAGTTTATAGCATAAAAAAAACACCTTGAAATATCAAGGTGTTTTTTTTATGCTTCAATGTTTTCAGCCATATCGTATAATCGGTTTAAACTTCGGCGTAGCACATAAAATCGATGAATCCCAATTACAAAAAAGACTATCGAAAAGACCAATGAAATATAAGCCAGGTAATCAAAATTAGAATACTCATCTTTCAACTGAAAAAAAGCAAAACTCCCGATCAATAAATACAAAGACGATCTAATATAGGACAACAACGTTCGTTCATTAGCCAAACGTGTACGCTCAATAGACAACTGATCGCGTAAAATAATTCGGCCGTCTGGTGTAAACTCTCGCTTAGTACTTAAAAACTTATGTCGTTTTTTATTCAAGGTTTCCTGTCTTAAACATCCACCTTAAAATTACAGTATTTTTTTAAGGAATATTTAAATACTTATGTGTTTGTAAAGAAACTTTCCACTTTGGGTGTTTCATCACATAATCTACGATTTCCGGAATTACTTTATCACGTTTGCTCCATTCCGGCTGCATATACAAAATACAATCTCCATTTACTTTAGCTGCTTGTTCTTCAGCAAAACGAAAATCATCTTTATTATATATAATCACCTTAAGTTCGTTGGCTTTGGCATATACTTCTTCGGTAGGCAACTTCATTTTTTTGGGCGATAAACAAATCCAATCCCAGATTCCGGTTAACTTATAAGCCCCAGAAGTTTCGATATGAACCTGCATCCCTTCAGCTTTTAACTGAGTTGTTAAAGCCGTCATATCCCAGGTTAAAGGTTCCCCTCCGGTTATAACAATGGTGTCACTATACTTTTTAGCATTCTCTACAATCTTCGTTGTTTCGGTAGGCGGGTGTAAATCGGCATTCCAGCTTTCTTTTACATCGCACCAATGGCACCCCACATCGCAACCACCAACACGAATAAAATATGCGGCAGTTCCCTTATGATATCCTTCTCCTTGTATGGTGTAAAACTCCTCCATTAAAGGCAACATTTCGCCTTTCTCTACTAATGATTGTATTTCGCTTTTCATGGGTGCAAAGATACGTATTCATTTACTTATTTCACTTTTTTTACCGTTCATTTAACGTCTTGATTTTTTCATCAAAATAAAGACATTCAACAATATGCAAAAATTGGGTTTAAGACTATGGATGTTCACAAAAAACAGCTATTTTTTTCTTCATCAATTTTCATGTATTTTTAACCAAAACTAAAGGTATGAGCAGAACAGACGATTTTTTAAAACACATTACTGAAGGCAACATAACAAAAGGCGACTTCATTCCTGTTGGTGCCGCCATGTTAGATGGACAAACCATTACTGGCGCCCATGTAAAAATTCCTTTAAAAACCTTAAATCGTCATGGTTTAATTGCCGGAGCTACCGGAACTGGAAAAACAAAATCGTTGCAGGTTTTAGCTGAAAATTTAAGTGAGCGTGGCATTCCTGTTTTGCTAATGGATATTAAGGGCGATTTAAGTGGATTAGCTAAACCAAGTCCGGGTCACGTAAAAATAGATGAACGTATGGCTCAAATTGGTTTACCTTTTGAAGCCAAAGGTTTTCCAGTTGAAATGTTAACCTTATCGGAACAAAACGGTGTTAGACTTCGGGCCACCGTTAGCGAATTTGGACCTGTATTATTGTCTCGAATTTTAGACTTAAATGATACGCAAGCCGGAATTGTAGCAGTAATATTTCAATACTGCGACAATAATAAATTGCCTTTATTAGATTTAAAAGATTTTAAAAAGATTTTACAATACGCTACAGATGAAGGGAAGGATGAATTTATTGAAGCTTACGGACGAATTTCAACGGCATCAACCGGAGCCATCTTACGTAAAATTGTAGAACTGGAACAACAAGGTGCCGATTTGTTTTTTGGAGAAACCTCATTCGATGTTCAGGATCTACTGCGTATTGATGAAAACGGGCAAGGCTATATAAACATCATCCGATTAACCGATATTCAAGACAGGCCAAAACTGTTTTCAACCTTTATGCTTAGTTTACTGGCTGAAATTTATTCTACTTTTCCTGAACAAGGCGATTCCGGAAGACCTGAATTGGTCATATTTATTGACGAGGCACATTTAATTTTCGATGAAGCTTCAAAAGCGTTACTCAATCAAATTGAAAGTATCGTAAAATTGATTCGTAGTAAAGGTGTCGGACTGTATTTTGTTACCCAAAACCCAACCGACGTTCCTGAAGAAGTTTTAAGTCAGTTAGGTTTAAAAATTCAGCATGCCTTACGCGCCTTCACGGCAAAAGACAGAAAAGCGATTAAGTTAACGGCTCAGAACTATCCGGATTCTGAATATTACAACACCGAAGACGTTTTAACATCGCTTGGTACAGGTGAAGCTTTAGTATCGGCTTTAGATGAAAAAGGCCGTCCAACGCCCTTGGCAGCAACCATGATGCGAGCACCTATGAGTCGTATGGATATTTTAACAGATGATGAATTGAAAGAACTACTTTCAACCTCAAAAATGGTTAAAAAATATAATGAAACTATAGACCGCGAAAGTGCTTACGAATTATTAAATGAAAAAATTGCAAAGGCAGAAGCTGACGAAGCCAAAGAAAAAGCTAAAAAGGAACAGGAAGCCTTAAAAAAAGCCAAAACTTCATCATCAACAAGACGCCGAAGTACCGCTATGAACCCAGTTGTGAAGGTATTAACCAGCGCTACATTTATTAGAAGTGTTTTTGGTATTTTAACTAAAATCATGAAAAAATAATACGACATTTGTCGCTTAAAAATAAAAAAAACAACCTATCTATCATTACATGAAAAAACTAATATTAAGCATCACTGCATTGTCTTTATTATTTGCAAGTTGTAGTAAAACCCAAGACCCCTTCGAAGTGTCTAAGCAACATGTGGGTTTGTTAACAGACTCTACACTTGTTAAAGACTTAAAAACCGTTTTTATTAACGATTCCATAGCAGAAACCTTTAACGATAAAGGCGCCTGGGGTGTTGATAAAAGCATTGAGGTTTTCGATAAAGCAGGACAAAAACTTTTAATATTAAACCCGGAATATAAAACAGATACGACTGCAGTCGTAAAAAGCATTCAAATTATAGATCCGCGTTACAAAACCGATAAAAACATTACAACAGCAAGTACGTTTAAAGATATTAACAGCAATTACAAAATATCAAGAATCGATAACTTAATTAATTCGGTTGTGGTTTCTGTAAACGATATCAATGCCAGTTTTACTATTGATAAAAAAGAACTACCAGCCAATATTAGATTTGATATGAATTTAGATATTGAAGCCATGCATATTCCTGATAACGCTAAAATAAAGTACTTCTTTATTAACTGGTAAACCCTATGAATCCGTTTTTATCCAAATTACTGGTCGATGTTGCTCGCAAAAGACTAAAAAGCAAAAGCGATGCCCCTGTGAGTAAACGGCAAATTGTGCCACTGGTAAGGATATTTCAGGTGGAACTGGCTCACGCTATTAAAGAATACATCTTTATAATCATTGGTGTGTTTTCTGCCGGATTCGGATTAAAAGGATTTTTATTACCTAATCATTTTATTGACGGAGGCGCCACTGGTATTTCATTATTACTAAACCATGTGACGTCTCTTGATTTAAGTATCTTCCTGATACTTGTCAACCTTCCCTTTTTAATATTAGCCTCAAAAACCATTAGCTTAAAATTTGCTATTAAAAGTATTGCAGCTATTGCTTTTTTAGCTTTTGTTGTTCATTTTATCGACTACCCTACCATAACAGACGATAAACTTTTAATTTCTGTTTTTGGTGGTTTTTTCCTTGGTTTAGGTATCGGATTATCTGTGCGAGGCGGCAGCGTTATAGATGGTACCGAAGTACTGGCTATTTACTTAAGCCGCAAGTTATCACTCACTATTGGAGACGTTTTACTTCTCATCAATATTTTAATATTCTCGGTTGGCGCTTATGTCCTTTCCATTGAAACGGCACTTTACGCAATTTTAACGTATCTTGCGGCCGCAAAAACTGTCGATTTTGTTGTTGATGGCGTTGAAGAATATGTTGGTGTTACCATTATATCAACACACCACGAGGAATTACGTGTCATGCTCACTGAAAAACTGGGACGTGCCTGTACCATTTATGCCGGCAAAGGTGGATTTGGAACCACAGGAAAGAGTTACGATAAAGATATTATTTACACCGTAGTCACCCGTTTAGAACTTGCAAAACTTCAAACTGAAATTGACAAAATAGACAGAAACGCCTTTATAATAATGGGGGTTGTAAAAGACCTAAAAGGCGGTATGATTAAGAAGAAACCCTTACAGGGACATTAAACGAAAACCAAAATATTTTGGCCAATAAAAAATATACGATACAAAACAATCCGTTTGTTGTACCTACAACCGATGGCAAAGTTATAAAAGAACATTTTGGCGTTGCTACAAATGGCAATAACAACATTAGTATCGCCCATATGAAAGCGCCTGCCGGGTGGAGCGAACCTTTTCAAACACCTGAATTCGACGAATACACATTTATAATAAGTGGTAGAAAGCAATTTATTATTGAAGGAGAAACAGTTATTTTAGAAGCTGGACAATCTATAAAAATAGAACGCAATACCCGAGTACAATACTCCAATCCATTTACCGAAGTCTGCGAATACATTGCTATTTGCACACCTGCATTTTCAATGGATTTAGTACACCGAGAAGAAGAACATTAAATGAATAATACCCTTGTTAAAACCATAGGTAAACTTGTTAACACAGTAAGCTACCTATCACCAAGTTATGCAGCTAAAAAAGCTGTAGATATTTTTTCAACCCCTAGAAAAGGAAAATTACACGCCGAAGAATTAGAATACCTAAAACCGACCAAGCAAAAAGTTTTTAAATACGACGGTATAGACATCCACACCTATCAATGGACAGGATCTAAACAAACTATTTTACTGGTTCATGGTTGGGAAAGTAACGCCTATCGATGGAAAGATTTAATAGACATTTTTAAAACAGAAGATTATAATATTGTGGCTTTAGATGCCCCAGGACATGGTAATTCCGGACACAAAACATTTAATGCAGTTTTATATTCAGAATGCATTAATATGGTGGCTCAGGCATTTAAACCAGATATTATTATTGGTCATTCTATTGGAGGTACGGCCTCTGCTTTAGCTACTAATAACCATAAACTTCCTGTTGAAAAATTAATCATGTTAGGTGCACCTTCTAACTTTGACGAGGTTATTGAAAACTACGTTAAAATTATGGGCTACAACAAAAGAGTTGTAAATGCTATGGATGCTTATTATTTAAAACACTTCGGAAAATTGCCTAGTTTTTACAGCATCAAGAACTTTTCAGAACATCTGGAAGCCGACGGATTAATTATTCACGATAAAAAAGACCGTATTATTTCATATCGCGATGCGCTTCACATTTCAAAATACTATAAAAATGCGAAGCTAGTTAAGACCAAAGGTTTTGGTCACGGCTTAAAAAACGAAATCGTTTACAATCATATTTTAGAGTTTTTAAACGCTTAGAATTGTTGTATTTTTGCTCCCTAAATTCATTATCTCAAGACCATGTCGGAAGAATTAAAACGTATTAATAAATATTTAAGTGAAATTGGATACTGCTCACGCCGAGAAGCCGATAAACTTATTGATGCCGGTCGTGTAACTATAAACGGCAGTGTTCCTGAAATGGGTACTAAAATTGCACCGGGCGATGTGGTTTGCGTAGATGGTAATGAAGTAAAAAACACCAAAGAAAGCTTTGTATATCTGGCTTTCAACAAACCAGTGGGCATTGTGTGTACTACGGACACCAGCGTTGAAAAAGACAACATTATCGATTATTTAAACTACCCGAAACGCATCTTTCCTATTGGGCGATTAGATAAACCTAGTGAAGGTTTAATTCTTTTAACCGACGATGGCGATATTGTGAACAAAATTCTCCGTGCCAGCAATAACCATGAAAAAGAATATATTGTATCGGTAGACAAACCTATTTCGCAAACCTTTATTGAGCGTATGGCAGGTGGGATTTATTTAGAAGATTTAAAGAAAACCACCAACAAATGTAAAGTAGAAAAGCTAAGCACTTACGAATTTAAAATTATACTTACCCAAGGACTAAACCGACAAATCCGTCGTATGTGTGCGTATTTAAATTACGAAGTACAGACTCTGAAACGTGTTCGTATCATGAACATTAAACTGGACACACCTGTTGGAGAATACCGTGAATTGACCAAAGAAGAGTTCGCCGAATTAAATAAACTCATTAGCACCTCAACTAAAGTCTTCAAACCAAAAACAGACAGACGTTCTGGCACAACTTCTGAAAGACCGCAACAAAACGACAAAAGGCAACCGAAACGTAGAAAGCGTTAAAAACCCTACTTATTTTTATTGCTGTCATTCTGAATTTATTTCAGAATCTGGCATCAGCACGTATTTTAGATTCTGAAATACTGAAATAAATTCAGCACAGGTAAAATCAGGTTAACAAAGTATTTACTTCTTACTAATCCAGGCCTTTCCGTTCTTCAACAATTCTTTTCCACTAACATCATTCAATATGATGACAGCCATCATATACCAGGCAGAAAGTGCGCAAATAATTAAAACAACAGCTGCAACTTTATTCATTACTGGAAAACCAAAATGCCCCAGATCTAAAAGAATAAAACCAATCAATAAAGTTGTAAATGTAACAGCCATGGCTGAATGAATATATAAAGATCCTACCCAGAATATAGCTGTTAAAAAAGTAAATCCCAGTAAATACAAACCTGTTTCAAAAGAAGTTGTTTCATAAACACCTAAGTGGTTTAAAATCCAAATGATACCCAAACCAATCCAAAATGCACCATAAGTTGTAAATGCTGCAAAACCGAAGTTATTTCCTGTTTTTTGCTCCATAAAACCTGCTATAAACTGCGCCAATCCTCCAAAAATAAGGCCCATGGACAAAACAGGACCCAAACCAGAAAAACCAAGGTTATGAAATTGTAATAATAATGTGGTTAAACCAAAACCGGACAATCCAACTACAGCCGGATTTGCTAATTTATTGTTGCTCATATTGAACTATTAAATAATTAAAATTGGCGGCAAAACTAGGATATAAACATTTTTAAAATTATGACAAAAAGCAGAAAAATTGCTTTTATTTTTTCCTATCTGGCAGCCGTTATTTAAAATACAGATAATAGATATTAATCGATTCACATCTTCATTCCCCAAAAGGAGAAAATAGACAAGTGACCGCACAAAAAAAAAGCAGCATTTAAAAAAATGCTGCTTTTTTTATTTTCAATAAAGATATTATCTATGCGTGTCTTTCTCTTGCTAATAATGTGTTTTTAAGAAGCATGGCAATCGTCATTGGTCCTACACCACCAGGTACCGGGGTAATAAAACTTGCTTTAGGGCTTACACTTGAAAAATCGACATCACCAGCTAAACGGTAACCCGCTTTTTTAGTTTCGTCTGGTACGCGAGTAATTCCAACATCAATAACAACTACACCATCTTTAACCATATCGCCAGTTAAGTATTCTGAGATACCAATAGCAGCTACAATTATATCTGCACCACGAGTAATCTCAGCTAAGTTCTTCGTACGACTGTGTACAACAGTAACTGTTGCATCACCTGCCTTACGCTTTTGACTCATTAAAATACTCATTGGGCGACCAACAATATGACTACGTCCCATCACGACCACATTTTTACCAGAGGTTTCTACATTGTAACGCTCTAATAATTCCATGATTCCAAATGGTGTTGCCGGAAGGAAAGTTGGTAAATCTAATGCCATTCTACCAACATTTGTTGGATGGAAACCATCTACATCTTTATCTGGATCGATAGCCATTAATACCTTTTGCTCGTCGATGTGCTTAGGTAATGGTAGCTGAACGATAAATCCGTCGATATCGTCATTGGTATTTAATTCGTGTATTTTCTGTAATAAAACTTCCTCAGTTGTTTCCTCAGGTAAGTCTATTAACGTTGAATTAAATCCTATTTTTTCACAAGCTTTTACTTTAGCATTCACGTAAGTCATACTTGCACCATCTGTTCCTACTAAAATCGCTGCTAAATGAGGTACCTTTTCGCCATTGGCAACCATGTTGCTCACTTCTACCGCGATTTCCTCTTTAATATCGTTACTTACTTTTTTTCCGTCTAAAATTGTCATATTTCAGATTTTGCTTGCTTGTTTATTATAAATGTTCTTAAAATTTACTATTAACGCATGCCTCGCATCATGCTCATCATCTTTTTAGCACCACCACCCTGCATCATCTTCATCATTTTGCTCATTTGGTCGAATTGCTTTAAAAGCTGATTAACTTGTTGTACTGAAGTACCAGATCCTTTACCAATACGTTTTTTTCTGCTCGCATTGATGATTGAAGGATTGGTTCTTTCTTCAGGTGTCATTGAATAAATGATGGCTTCAATGCCTTTAAAGGCATCATCATCAATATCGACATCTTTCAACATTTTTCCTGCACCAGGTATCATGCCCATAAGGTCCTTCATGTTACCCATTTTCTTGATTTGCTGAATCTGATTTAAGAAATCGTCAAAACCAAACTGGTTTTTAGCAATTTTCTTTTGAAGCTTACGTGCTTCCTCTTCATCAAACTGCTCTTGTGCACGCTCTACTAACGACACCACGTCTCCCATACCAAGGATACGATCTGCCATACGTGACGGATAGAACACATCGATCGCTTCCATTTTCTCACCAGTACCAATAAACTTAATTGGTTTATTCACTACCGATTTAATAGAAATAGCCGCACCACCACGTGTATCACCGTCTAATTTAGTAAGGATAACCCCGTCGAAATTCAATACATCGTTGAAGGCTTTCGCGGTGTTCACAGCATCCTGACCTGTCATAGAATCTACAACAAATAAGGTTTCCTGTGGTTTAATAGCTGCGTGAATATTTGAGATTTCGGTCATCATGGCCTCATCAACAGCTAAACGACCAGCGGTATCTATAATCACCACGTTATGTCCGTTGGCTTTGGCATGTGCAATACCTGCCTGAGCAATAGCTACCGGATCTTGATTTCCTTTATCGCTAAAAACCTCTACACCTATCTGCTCACCAACAACATGTAACTGGTCGATTGCAGCAGGACGATACACGTCACAGGCTACTAATAAAGGTTTCTTTGTTTTCTTATTTTTTAGATAATTAGCAAGCTTACCAGAAAAGGTTGTTTTACCAGAACCTTGTAAACCTGACATTAAAATAACACTTGGTGTACCTGACAAGTTGATTCCTTCGGCATCACCTCCCATTAATTCGGTTAACTCGTCTTTTACGATTTTAACCATTAATTGCCCAGGCTGTAATGTCGTTAATACATTTTGCCCCAGTGCTTTTTCCTTAACGGTATTTGTAAACTGTTTTGCTATTTTAAAGTTAACATCGGCATCCAGTAAAGCACGTCTTACTTCCTTTAAAGTCTCTGCAACGTTTACTTCTGTAATACTTCCGTGTCCTTTAAGAACGTGTAAGGCTTTATCTAATTTATCGCTTAAATTATTAAACATAATTGTTATTGAAATTTTAAGAAGTGCAAATTTAGTGATTTGCTGTGTATTATAGAAGTATACTTATACAAAATATGGAACAAAAAAAAGGACTACCAAAATACATATTTTGACAGCCCTTTTCCGTTGAAAGCTTCCTTAAATAATTAACCTACTAACTTAAACAAACAAGTTGCACTTTCAACTGTAGCAGAATTAATTTCTCTTTTCCAATACTAAAATGCGTTCTACTGCACCAGAAGCACTTAAATCTTTTAATTCTATTCGTGTTGTTGACATTTCTTTAATTCTCCAACGATGATTTAACACTGCAAAAGGCTCGGTTTCCTCAAAGCGCATCCCCAGGAATAACCCTTCATAACGATAAGCTAACCACGATCCGTTAATAACATTAGCCTCTAAATCGGTTGCTGTTACACGACCTGAAACCATAAAATTCAAAGTAAAGTTGCTGTAATCTGAAGTTTTATCGACATCTCCATCCTGGTATTTAGCAACTTCCCAATCGCCAACAATTAATAAGGCGTCAATATTTTTTAAATCCACGTCAAGCTCCGGACAGTGTCTTTTCAACACCATTTTATTACTATCATTCTCTAATTTGATTAATCCTGGTTCAAGGAAAGTTATTAACCATTCCAGATTTAAATTTGGTCGACCTTCAAAAGCTATCTGCAACATAAAACCTGTATCAACGGCAGTCACCTGATAGGTGCCTTCAACAAGCTCACCATTTATGCGAAGTTTCACAAGATTTTCAGCATAGAATTTTAATGGTGTTCCTATGTATTCATTTTCATTATCTACACCTTCAACATTTAAACGCTCTACACGCCAGTAACATTCCTGTAAATAATTCTCAATGCGTTCTTTAGTATAATCGAAAACAATGTCACAGTTTTTCTTTAATATGACACGATTACCTCCGGCCTGATATAATTTAATTCTTCCGTATTCTAAATCGTAAACAAACCATTCCAAACTAAAATCTACTAAAGTATCAAACTCTAACTTTATCAAGGCTCCATTATCTGTAACACGCGTAGACCAGGTTCCTGTTAAGGTATCACCTCCTCTGGTGCGCACCTGCACAATGTTTTCAGCTTTAAATACTATGGCATACTCGTGATACTTTTCAACTAAATTATCTTCATTTCTTTCAAACTCATACACCACCCATGGACAGGTTTGTAATAAATTATCTAAACGCTCTTTAGTGAAATCGGTATCTCCATAATCGTTGTCATCATCTTCATCGCAGGCATTTTTAGCCTCTCTCATCGCATTTCTCAATGCCAGATTATTATTCACTTCTATGGTTGTTCCATCTCCCAAAACCATAGTCACAGGAAAGTTTAAACTCGCAAATACTTCGCCTTCTCGCACTCTATGAATAAATCGATACATGGCTCTGTCGCTTTCAATAGTCACCACATCGATAGCCTGAGATCGCGTATCGTAAACGGAAAAAGAAATAGGGTATTGAAAATCGATACACTCAATATCATCATCATCTTCATTTTCTCCACGGCATTCCTTTGCCAACTCGATTAGAGCAGCTTTAGATTCAATAGTAATTTCAGTGAAGTTAGAGGTCGTTACAGTAATGGGAAAGAAAATCTCCAAGTCACTATAATCGTAATCGAACTCCTTAAATAAAGCGGCTATAATTTTATAATCTTCGGTTGAATCTATTTTAATTTCCAAACCATGAACCGACACCGTTATTGGCAACCCAACCGTTAAACAGCTGGCTCTATCAATAATATTGTCCATAGATCCGTCTTTAGTTGAAGTTGCTTCAATTAATACAGCCAACTCCGAATTTGCTGCAATAGCTTCAGATTCTTCGGCAGTTGTAATATCGACAACTTCATCCTGGCAAGACGTCATTAGGGAAAGGGCAAAAAAAGACAGTAGTAGTAATAATTTTAGTTTAGTTTTCATGATATGTAATTTTGGTTGATCATAGCTTTTGGTAATAGAACAAGTTAACTTTAAAAATTCCTACCCTGTATATTCTTTTTTTTTATTTTAGTTACTCCAAGTTCAAGGGAATATGCCAAAATCGATACAGGATAATATATGCGAAGAACGTTTGTTTTCTTCCATTTTTAATAAATACGCCAAAGATTTACACAACTTTTTATATTATAAATTCGGAGAGCAACTTAACCCAAAAGATAAAGTACAGGAGGCTTTTGTAAAACTCTGGGAAAACTGCGGAAAAGTTACTCCAGAAAAAGCCAAGAGCTTTGTATTTACTACCGCAAACAACTTAATGCTGAATGAAGCTGCACACCAAAAAGTGATATTAAAATATCAAGGAACAAAACCTACACATTATACTAATGAAAATCCTGAATTTTTAATGCAGGAGGATGAATACCGTAAAAAAGTTCAGCTCGCCTTAGCCAATTTAACAGATGCTCAGCGTGAAGCCTTTTTAATGAATAGAATTGAAGGCAAGCGATTTAAGGAAATAGCCGAGATTTTAGACATATCAACAAAAGCCGTTGAAAAACGCATTTACGGCGCTCTTGAAAAATTGAGAAAAGACATTAAAGAACTGTAATCTTAAAAATTTTAGTTTTTAGGGTAGGAAAAAACAATAGTTAACTGTTATATAGACGAATAAGGAATTATGGATAGAGAACAATTAATATCGAAATGGTTAAATAACGAACTGAACAATCAGGAACTTGAAGCCTTTAAAAAGCTTGAAGATTATGAAGATTTAATTCAGTTGAACAAAGCCTTACTGAGCTTTAAATCTGAAGAATACAATACGGCTGAAGCTTTAGATCAGGTTTTAAACACAATTAACAGTTCGAAAAAAACAACAACTCCTTGGACAAAATACATGGTTCGGGTTGCCGCGGTATTAGCTATTTGTTTCAGTTTATATTACTACACAACTACTTTAGACACAACCTACACCACCGATTTAGCTGAAAAAACATTTATAGAACTACCCGACCAATCTGTTGTAAACTTAAATGCCAAATCGACTTTAGTTTTTAATAAAAGTGATTGGAAAAATGAACGCGAAGTCAACCTTTCTGGAGAAGCTTTTTTTAAAGTTTCTAAAGGGTCTTTGTTTCATGTAAAAACCAAAACCGGTACTATTACCGTATATGGTACACAGTTTAACGTTAAACAACGTGAACAGTTTTTTGAAGTTATTTGCTACGAAGGTTTAGTTGGAGTGACTTACAATTCACAAGAGACTAAATTAAAACCTGGTGACAGTTTTTTAATTCTAAACGGGAAATTTATTGCTAAAGAAAAAGAAAAAAACCTAGAACCTTCGTGGTTAAATAATGAAAGTACCTTTAAAAGTTTACCTTACAAACAAGTTATTACAGAATTCGAAAGACAATACGGCGTGAACATGAAACTATTAAACATAGATGAAAACCAATTATTTTCTGGTAGTTTCACCCATAATAATTTAGATATTGCACTAAAATCTATCACCGTACCGTTACATATAACCTATAGTAAAACAAACAATACTATAACATTAAAAGGTGAATAGAAACTTTATACTTTCTATTATTTACGGATTATGTTTTTTGATGTTTTTACCGGTTAACGGACAAACCCATCAAGAAAAGCAATCTCTTTTTTCTATTTTAAAAATTCTTGAAGAGCGCTACAACATTAGTTTCTCGTATGCCGATGCTTCCATAAAAGAAAAAGCAGCTCCTTTACCTTCTAAAGACCTGAGCTTACAAGATGCATTAGACCTTTTAAATATTCAAACCTCATTAGAGTTTGAAATTTTAGATTCTCGGTTTGTTGCCATTAAAGAGCGTATCGTATCTGAAGAATCTTCTTTCAAAGTACAGCGTCTTGATGAAATTATTGTTTCAAAGTATCTTACCAATGGTATAGAAAAACTAAATGACGGTGCCATTACCATAAACACAGAAGCCTTTGGCATTCTTCCCGGATTAATAGAACCCGATGTATTACAAACCATCCAGGCACTTCCCGGAATTATAAGTACCGATGAAACAGTTTCCAACATCAATATTCGAGGCGGCACTCACGACCAGAACCTCTTTCTTTGGGACGGCATTAAAATGTATCAGTCAGGTCATTTTTTCGGATTAATTTCGGCTTTCAACCCCTATACAACCGAGAAAATAAACGTTTACAAAAACGGAAGCAGTGCCAGATATGGCGATGGTATTTCCAGCGTTATCGACATGAAATTACCCAATACTATTGATAACGAATTTAAAGCAGGACTTGGCTTTAACCTGATTAATGCCGATGCATTTGCGAAAATTCCACTATCAAAAAAAACAGAGGTACAAATATCCAGCAGACGCTCACTTACCGATTTAATTGCCACACCAACCTACGACCAATACTTTAAACGCATTTTTCAGGATTCCGATTTAACCAATACCTCAAGTTCTAATTCAATTTCGCAAAACGAAAAGTTCTATTTCTACGATGTGGCTTTAAAATTTCTTTACAACATCACAGAAAAGGACAAAATCCGTTTTCATTTTTTGAATGTAAATAACTTTTTAAATTACGACGAGCAATCTACCAATAACAATAGAGACGAAGCCTTAAACAGCAGTTTAAGACAAGAAAACTTAGCAGCCAGTGTCACCTATACCAGAGATTGGAATGAAAGATTTTCGACCACTTCTCAAATTTATGTTTCCAACTACGATTTAGATGCCATCAATTTTGACATTATTAATAACCAACGCCTGATTCAGGAAAATGAAGTTTACGATGGCTCTGTTAAATTGGATATTAATTACACCCCGAATTACCAGTTTAAAATTAAGGGAGGTTATCAATTTACAGAAGTTGGCATCAGTAATTTAGAGGATGTTAACAATCCTTATTTCAGAAGTTATATTAAAGAAGTCATTCGTAGTCATGCGGCTTATGCCGAAACCCAATATTTATCTAATAATGCACAAACCAAACTTCATTTTGGCGGGCGCTTAAACTACTTTCCTAAATTCGACAAAGTTTTAATTGAACCACGATTAAGTTTTAGTCAACGGTTTTTAAACAACTTCAGACTGGAGATTCTTGGAGAGTTAAAAAGCCAGACTACTACGCAAATTATCGATTTACAAAACGATTTTTTAGGTATTGAAAAACGTCGATGGGTTTTAGCAAACAATTATACAGAAATCACTACAAAGGATAATCAGACTATTTTTCCAGTACCAATTTTAAAGAGCAAACAAATATCTACCGGAATTCATTATAACAAAAACGAATTACTCATTAGTCTGGAAACTTACTTAAAAAAGATAGACGGCATTACTACCCGAAGTCAGGGATTTCAAAACCAGTATCAGTTTGTGCATGCTTTAGGAAGCTACGATATTAAAGGTTTAGATGTACTAATTAATAAACAGTTTGGAAATACGGTGAGTTCATGGGTTTCCTATTCTTACAGCATTAACGACTATACTTTCGATAGTTTAAACAATGGACAATCATTCCCGAATAATACCGACATCAGACACGCCATTTCTTTTGCAGGAACCTATACCAATCATAATTTTAAATTTGCCTTAGGTGTTAACTGGCATTCTGGAAAACCAACCACAGAACCCGACATTACCGACAGTCCGGATGACGATGTAATTACATATGCAAGCCCCAATAGTTCAAACCTTAAAGATTATTTACGAACCGATTGTTCCGCAACGTATGCTTTTAATATTTCAGATGCAGCTAAAGCCACGGTTGGCGCTTCTATATGGAACCTTTTAAATCATAGTAACATCATTAACAGCTACTATACTTTAGACGCTGCCAATAATGTAAACAAAGTTGAAAATCATTCGTTAGGCATCACGCCTAACGTGAGTTTTAGAGTAAGGTTTTAAGTCTTTATAAAATAAAAAAGACACATTTTTCAATGTGCCTTTTTCAATATTTTAAAATCTCTATTTTTAGCTTAAACTGGCTAAACTCGATTTAATCGTTTCAATTTTAGCCAGAGCATCGGCTTCCTTTTTACGCTCGTTAGCAATAACCTGTTCTGGCGCACCATTTACGAAACGCTCGTTAGATAATTTCTTTTGAACCGATTTTAAGAAACCTTCTGTATAATTCAACTCTTCAGTTAACTTTTTAATTTCAGCTTCAACATCAATGCTTCCTGCCATTGGCACAAAGTATTCATTCGATTTTACACGGAATGTTAAAGCGCCTTCAACAGCTTCATTCACGTATTCAATAGCTTCAAGGTTTCCTAACTTTTGAATGATGGAATCGAAGGTTGTGCTCGTGTTTCCGTTATTAATTACTGAAAAACCAATGGCATCTTTAAACGCAATATTCTTTTCTTTTCTAATATTTCTGATTCCTGAAACTACTTCTGAAGCAAAATCGAATTCACCAATCAAGGCTTCATTTACTGGTTTTGCTTCCGGCCATTTTGAAACAATTAAAGCTTCTTCCGGAGTACGCTCAGCAATATAATGCCAGATATCTTCTGTTAAGAACGGCATAAACGGATGAAGAATTTTTAAGTTATCTTCAAACGCAGCGATTAATCCTTTATAAGTTGCGGCATCAACAGGTTTTTGATACGCAGGCTTCACGATTTCCAATAACCATCCTGAGAAATCATCCATAATCAATTTATAAATCGCCATCAACGCATCGCTTAAACGGTATTTACTAAAGTGATCTTCAATTTCAGTTAGGGCTTTTTGGAATTTAGACGCGTACCAGTCTAAAGCAATTTTGCTAGATTCTGGTTGTGGAATAGTTTCATCGATTTGCCAACCATCAATTAAACGGTAAGCATTCCATATTTTGTTTCCGAAACCTTTTCCTTGCTGACATAGAGCCTCGTCGAATAATAAATCGTTACCTGCAGCACTACTTAACAATAATCCCACACGAACACCATCGGCACTGTACTCTTCAATTAATTTTAAAGCATCTGGTGAGTTTCCTAACGATTTACTCATTTTACGACGTTGCTTATCGCGTACAAGCCCGGTTAAGTATACATTGTTAAATGGTCTTTCCCCTTTATACTCGTATCCGGCAATAATCATTCTGGCAACCCAGAAGAATAAAATATCCGGACCAGTTACTAAATCATTTGTTGGGTAATAGTATTTTATGTCCTCGTTTTCTGGATTGCGAATACCATCGAACACGCTCATTGGCCATAACCAAGATGAGAACCAAGTATCCAAAGCATCGGTTTCCTGACGTAAATCTTCAGCTTTTAAATCGGCATTACCTGTTTTATCAATAGCTAATTTTAAAGCGTCTTCCATAGTTTCAGCAACTACAAAATCTTCTTTTCCATCACCATAGTAGTACGCAGGAATTTGTTGCCCCCACAATAACTGACGTGAAATATTCCAATCGCGGATGTTTTCCATCCAGTGGCGATAGGTATTCTCGAACTTCTTCGGGAATAATTGAATCTCGTTATCTTCACCTAAAACCGCTTCGATAGCAGGTTTTACCAATTCTTCCATTTTTAAGAACCACTGATCGCTTAAACGAGGCTCGATAACCGCTTTGGTACGTTCTGATGTTCCTACTTTATTTACATGTGTTTCAGTTTTAATTAAAACACCACTTTCTTCCAATTCCTTAGCAATCGCTTTACGCACTGCAAAACGATCTTGACCTTCGTAATGCAATCCGTAACTATTTAAAGAAGCGTCTTCATTAAAGATATCAACCACTTCAAGATTGTGCTTATCGCCTAAAACCTTATCGTTTTCATCGTGTGCCGGCGTCACTTTTAAACATCCGGTACCAAATTCCACATCTACATACTCATCCTCAATAATTGGAATGACACGACCACAAATAGGTACAATGGCCTTTTTACCTTTTAAATGTGTAAAACGCTCATCGGTTGGATTGATACAAATAGCAGTATCACCAAAAATAGTTTCAGGACGTGTAGTTGCAATAGTCAGCACATCATCACTTCCTTCAATTTTATAGTTTAGGTAATAAAGATTTCCTTGCTTTTCTTCGTAGATTACCTCTTCATCAGACAATGTTGTCTTTGCTTCGGGATCCCAGTTTACCATGCGATAACCACGGTAAATCATCCCTTTGTTGTACAAGTCAACAAACACTTTTATTACGGCTTCAGACATATCGTCGTCCATCGTAAACTTAGTTCTGTCCCAATCACAAGAACATCCTAATTTTTTAAGCTGCTCAAGAATTACACCGCCATATTCGTGGGTCCAATCCCAGGCATGCTTTAAAAATTCATCGCGAGATAAATCGTTTTTATCAATACCCTGCTCTTTTAATTTCGCTACAACTTTAGCCTCGGTAGCAATAGACGCATGGTCGGTACCCGGTACCCAACACGCATTTTTACCTTGTAAACGCGCTCGACGTATTAAAACATCCTGGATAGTATTGTTTAACATGTGCCCCATATGTAAAACCCCAGTTACGTTTGGAGGAGGAATTACAATGGTGTAAGGTTCTCTTTCGTCTGGCTCTGAATGAAAATAGTTGTGTTTCATCCAGTAGTCATACCACTTACTTTCTACCTGACTGGCTTCATATTTTGATGGTATTTGCATACTTTGGAATAGTTTTTGAATATTGAAGTGCAAAAGTACTCATATTTCTTTTTCTGTGAAAACTATATTAGCAGTAAGAAACAGAAGTACTTATTTTAACAGAATTAGAAAAAATTAATGAAAAGTATTACGTACTTTTAATTGTAATTACAGACAAACATTGATGTAATACATCTAAAAATTTTGTAGAATGATTAAAAAGTGAGTATGTTTGATTTAGTTTTTAGAGAAGTTGAGCATGAAATGAAACTTAATTTCTCTATTAATAACATGTAAAACAAGAACATAAAACAATTAAAAAATAATAAACCATGAAACAGTTATTAACAATCTTATTCATCGGATTAATTAGTTTATCGGTTAATGCGCAGGATAAAAAAGCGAAGATAGAATTCAAATCTGAAACTATTGATTACGGAACGATTGAAAAAGGATCTAATGGTGTACGCGAATTCGAATTCACAAACACAGGTGATGCACCGCTTATCATTTCGAAAGTATCTTCAAGCTGTGGATGTACGATTCCTAAAAAACCAGACGAACCAATTTTACCTGGAAAAACTGGGGTTATTGAAGTCAAATACGATACAAACCGTGTTAACCCAATTAGAAAAACAATTACTGTAATTTCTAATGCAGACACACCAACAGTAGCTTTAAAAATTAAAGGCGAGGTTGTAGATACAAAATCGGCAGATACTATGCTTGAAAAGAAAAAAAGTATCGTACAGCAATAATAAAATAAAATTCAACATACTTAAGGCAGCGAAATCGCTGCCTTTTTTTATTCCAAAGGATTTTTTAAAACAAAATTAAACGCTAAATCTACTCCGTTACGCTCTACCTTTAAACGAATATGCTTACCGGCATCTTCATAAAACATTTCCATAATTTTTTGAAGCGTAAAGTGGTGTGCCGGTTTTCCATTAACCGATAATACAATATCGTTAATCTGTACCCCTGCAATAGCTGCTGGAGAATTTTCACGAAGTTCAACAATAGCATATACCGGCTTTAAGACCAATTTAAAAGTTGGTTCCAAATAAATTTGCTTCCCATCCAGATTATTGTTCCCCTCTTTATCTTTATCCAAGTTGACACGACTACTGGATTCACGAACCAGTCTTACACCGTCATGAGCTAATTCGATGCCACTCTTATTGTACCTAAAGTCATCATTAAAATTACCATTTTTCTTTAATACAATCTTCGCGTTTCCATAATCAAAAACCACATCAAATCGCATTAATACGTTCCCGGAAATGCTTCCAGCTCGTTCCCGATGTTGCTTCGCATGTGCAATAAATAACGAATCTGGATAAGCAACATTTGGCTTTTGTAAAACAAACCTATTTAAATGTAAGGCTTCTATTTTAGACCTTTTACCATACACGCTCCCACTCAATCCATGTCCCAAAAAATCATAAAAAAAATAATCTCCTGAATCAACCCCACGTTCTTCATCTTCAAATAACCATAAGGCATCACTTCCTCCTGAATCAATCAATAATTTCACAGGAATTGATTTCTCATGTAAATCGACAACCGCATTCATATAAGGCTTATTATTGTAAAATTCAAGATTAAACTCTTCACACTTCCTGCATGTCTTGTAACGATACTCTTCAGGATTTGTAAGCCGCAAAAATTGCTTCGAATAATTAACCTCAACGACCAAATCTTTTAGTAAATCAAACCCAATTATACCATGAACAGGGACACCTAGTTTGGGCGCCAGATTTAAATTCGCATCATAAATAGCATATAAATCCTGATTAAGTTTAACAGCATCACCAATTTTAAACACATTATTTATCGATCGGTGCGCCATTATCTGCTCCCCTTCACCTAACCCTCGTAAATAAATTGTATCGGTGTGCTTAATTTTCAAAGAATCTGAAACATTCAAGAAATTAAACAGAATAGGCTTTGTAACACCTGTGTCTAACAGGAACGATAAACCCACCCCATTTATCTCAACAGGAACAATAATTAAATTGTTAATGAGTTTAAATTTGACTTTATCAGACTGTGTTTTATTACGAACAACGAACCTATTTTGAGAAAAATTATGAAAACTCAAGAAAAAAAGGCATACGCTAAAAAATACATATTTTTTCATGAGAATTAATTCGAATAATTGACTATTCAATTTACAAATCTTTGAAACACAATACTTATTTTAGCCAGATTTTTAAAAAAACTTTAATATAATTTTCTCAACTTTGCGCTTCGCAACAAAAAAATAATGCCAACTATTTCAAAAAAAGGGCGATTAATGCCCGAGTCTCCTATTCGTAAATTAGTCCCTTTTGCTGAGCAAGCAAAAAAGGACGGCAAACATATTTACCACTTAAATATTGGTCAACCAGATATTAAAACTCCTGAAGTCGCCTTACAGGCTGTAAAAGATAATACGGTTGAAATTCTTTCGTATTCAAGATCTGAAGGATCTGAAACATACAGAACCAAATTAGCCGCCTACTATAAAAAGCATGATATTACAGTAGACCCTAAAGATATTGTGGTAACTACAGGTGCCAGCGAGGCCTTATTATTTTTATTCAGCAGTATTATGGATCCGGGAGATGAAGTAATTATCTCTGAACCTTTTTATGCCAACTATATTGCCTTTTCAACTGCGACAGGTGTAAACGTAGTTCCTGCTATATGCGATATTGATGATAACTTTGCGTTACCATCTATTGAAACTTTTGAAAAACTAATTACCCCGAAAACCAAATCGATTTTAATTTGTAATCCGGGGAACCCTACGGGATATTTATACTCGAAGGAAGAAATTCAACAATTAGCCGATTTGGCAAAAAAGCACGATTTGTTTTTAATTGCCGATGAAGTGTACCGTGAATTTGTATACGATGGTGAAACCCACTACTCCATTTTACAATTAGAAGACATGGATGAGCACACTATTGTGATTGATTCTGTTTCTAAGCGCTACAGTATGTGTGGTGCGCGCGTTGGTTGTCTGGTTTCAAGAAACACCACCGTTTTACAAACCGTACTAAAATATGCTCAGGCACGTTTAAGTCCGCCAACCTTTGCGCAAATAGCCAGTGAAGCTGCCTTAGATACACCTCAAAGTTATTTTGACGATGTGATTGCCGAATATGTAGACAGACGCGACACTTTAATTAAAGAATTACAACAAATTGAAGGTGTAAAAGTAGGCTCTCCAAAAGGCGCATTTTACTGCATTGTTGAGTTACCTATAAAAAATTCAGACAATTTTGCTCAATGGCTTTTAGAGCATTTCGACATCAACGGCGAAACCGTTATGATTGCTCCTGCAGGCGGATTTTATTCAACTCCGGGCTTAGGTCTAAACCAAGTAAGGATTGCATACGTACTTAATAGAGAAAGCTTAATAAAAGCCGTTAACATAATTAAAGAAGCCTTAAAAGTTTATAAAGACTAGTGTATATTCAAAAAAACATATCATTAAAGCCTTTTAATACCTTTGGTATTGACGTTCAAGCAGATTATTTTGTTTCAGTAAACTCTGTTGAAGAGCTAAAATCCGTTTTATCACTTAACGATTACCCGAATAAATTAATTCTTGGTGGCGGAAGTAATATGTTGCTAACAAAAGATGTTAATGCTCTTGTTATACATGTAAACCTAAAAGGTATTGAAGTTGTAAATGAAAATGAGCAGGAGGTTTACATTAAAGCCTATGCTGGTGAAAACTGGCACGAATTTGTATTATGGTGCATTAACAACCATTATGGAGGTGTTGAGAACCTGTCGTTAATTCCTGGTAATGTAGGCACGGCACCTATTCAGAATATTGGCGCATACGGGGTTGAGCTTAAAGATGTTTTTCATTCCTGCGAAACTATAGCTATAGAAGATGGTTCATTCGCTAACTTTTCAAACGCTGAATGTGATTTCGGGTATAGAAACTCTATTTTCAAACAGGACGCCAAAGGAAAATATATAATTACCTGTGTAACTTTTAAACTTAGCAAAAAAGATCACAAATTACATATCAATTACGGCACAATAGCTTCACAATTAGACACTATGAACGTAAGTAACCCTACTATTCAGGATATTTCAAAAGCCGTTATTGCAATTCGGGAAAGTAAATTACCAAATCCGAAAGAGATTGGAAATAGTGGAAGTTTCTTTAAAAACCCGGTTATTTCAAAAGCATTATTTGAAAAACTCCTTGCTAATTTTGAAGACATACCTAGCTATCCGGTTTCAGACACCGAAGTAAAAGTACCTGCCGGCTGGCTTATTGAAAAATCAGGATTTAAAGGAAAACGTTTTGGCGATTACGGCGTACATAAAAATCAGGCATTAGTTCTGGTAAACTACGGAAATGCTAAAGGCGAAGACATATTAAAACTATCTAAACTAATACAAGACACAGTTAACCGTCTATTTAATATTAACATAGAAGCTGAAGTAAACATTATTTAATACAAAAGAAATTTCTACCTTTGGCGGTAATTTGCCCCCAAATTATTCACTTTAAAACCTAAAAAGTTGATATCATCTATAGAAAAAGAAATTGTTAATCTGCTGGAACGTGGCGATAAGAAAGCCATATCCCTTCTATATGAGAACTATGCAGATTCTTTATTTGGTGTTATTAAAAAAATAATATCAGACGATGATACTGCCCAGGATGTGCTTCAGGAAAGCTTTGTAAAAATATGGCGCTATTCAAAAAAATACGATGCCAGTAAGGCCAAGCTTTTTACCTGGTTATATCGAATTGCCTATAACACAGCCATTGACAAAGTTCGATCTTTAAAAAATAAAGATGGAAACGAAGTCCAAATAGAAGCCACATACGTATATAAGTTATCAGCATCAGAGTTAAATCAGGATGTTTTAGATATAAAAAAACATCTAAGTAGTTTAGATGAAAAATATCAGATCGTATTAAATGCACTCTTTTTTGAGGGCATGACGCAGCAAGAAGCCAGTGAGGAATTAGATATTCCGCTGGGTACTATAAAATCGAGATTAAAAATTGGATTACGAGAATTGAAAAAGATTTATAATCCTTAACTTAAAAAGTCATGAATGCGAAAATAACTACTTTTTTAAATTCTGGCCTATTAGAAAAATATCTTTTAGGTGAAACTACTGTTGCCGAAACAGAAATGGTTGAAACCTATATTTCGAAATATCCAGAAGTTGAAAATGCATACAACGAGCTACAAAACAACTTAGAAATTGTAGCCAAAAGTCATGCTGTAGAAGCCCCTGTAAGCATCTTAAACAGCATTTTAGATGAACTTGACGACACACCTGTTGTGGCGATGAAACCTACTAGAAATTACAAATCTTGGTACAAATACAGTATTGCTGCCAGTGTTGCTGCCTTACTGTTTGCAGGTACCTCGTATATTTTCTATAACCAGAATAAAAAATTAAATCATGAAAATCAGGTTGTTGTTGACGAAATTTTCGACTTACGAAACGATATTCAAATGAACAACAAAAGGTTAGACGATTTAATGCAGCAATTTAAACAGCTTAACGACCCTGAAACTTATAAATACATTATGCAGGGTAACAATCGTGCTAAAAACTTAAAAACAGTTGCTTATATCAATCCAAAAGATAAAACATCGATGATTGATGTGGTTTCGTTACCTCAGCTACCCGAAGAACAATGCTATCAAATCTGGGCAGAGTTACAAGACAAAATGGTAAGCTTAGGCATTTTAAATGAAACCGACAGACAACTTAGAAAAATACCCTATACCGAAAACGCTCTGGGATTAAATATTACCATAGAGCCTAAAGGAGGGAACACAACAGCCTCTCTAGATAATTCGGTTGCAGAAATAGATTTACAATAGATTAATAGTTCCACTATTTATAACATAAAAAAAAGCCTAACTAAGTTAATTAATTAGGCTTTTTTTTATTTGTATTCTTATCTAATTTAGCTATCCAATTCTTCCTTTTCTGGGCTTTCCAAAAGATTTTTATAAATTAAACCTCCCACTATAGCTCCTAAAATAGGCGCTACCCAAAATAACCACAACTGCGCTAAGGCATCTCCCCCGACAAATACAGCCTGTGATAACGAACGAGCAGGATTTACAGAGGTGTTTGTTATAGGAATAGAAATTAAATGAATTAAAGTTAATGCCAAACCTATGGCTATACCCGCAAATTTGCCATTAGCAAATTTATCGGTTGTGCCCATTATGATAATTAAGAAAAACATGGTTAATAAAAACTCTGTTAAAAACGCAGCTCCCATACTATAACTTTTACCAAAATAAACGGCATGATCGTAAAAATTAGTTGCAAATGCTCCCGGAGCATCTCCCCCTGTTCCTCCATTTATAAAATATATTGCTGCAGCCGCTGCAATAGCTCCTATACACTGCGATACAATATAAGGAACAGCTTCTTTTGCAGAATGCCTACCTCCTGATAACAAACCAAGTGTGACTGCCGGATTAAAATGTCCACCAGAAATATGACCTACCGCATAAGCCATTGTTAAAACCGTTAGACCAAATGCTAAAGCCACACCTACTAAAAGTATGCCTACCTGACCAGAGTCGGCCGGAGCTATTTGTGATGCAAAAATTGCACTACCGCATCCTCCGAAAACAAGCCAAAATGTTCCAAAAAATTCTGCAAATAATTTTTTCATGAATTAAATAATTTAAAGGTTAACTACCTAAAGATAAGAATTTTTACAACGCCATGTAGTCCAAAATTTAAATTTGAAGACACACTATCTTTTAATCGTCTATTCCAATTCTATTCAAAAAGCATTATCTTTGCATAAAATATTTTCACATGAAACTTGTATTATTAACATTAGCATTGCTAGGATTAGGTGTCGCAGGTATAGCCATTAAAATTTGGGCTAAAAAAGACGGTAAATTTGCCGGAACATGTGCCAGCCAAAACCCAATGTTAAATAAAGATGGGCAGGCTTGTGGTTTTTGCGGAAAAACGCCTGATCAATTTGATACTTGTAACGAACCTCAACACTCATAATTTTATATGAGTATACTTGATTTTGTGTTCTACACATTTGCTGTTGTAGTTGTTATTCAAGTTATTATATATTTAGTTGTTTTTGGCAAATTCGCCTATTTAAAACCTAAAAAAAAAACTACTCAAAACCTTCCCGTTTCGGTAATTGTTTGTGCTAAAAATGAAGCTGAAAATTTAAAAACGTTTCTGCCTTCTATCATTTCACAAAATTATCCTGAATTCGAAATTGTTTTGATTAATGATGCTTCCAGTGATGATACGCTTGACGTTATGGAAGATTTCAAAAGTCAGTATAGCAACATTAAAATTGTTGATGTAAAAAACAACGAAGCCTTCTGGGGAAATAAAAAATATGCATTAACCTTGGGCATTAAAGCATCAAGTCACGAATATCTACTGTTTACCGACGCCGATTGCAAAGTGCTTTCTAAATACTGGATTCAGGAAATGACTTCCCATTTCTCTGATAGAAAAAGTATTGTTCTAGGATATGGTGCTTACAGCAAGATTAAAAATTCATTTTTAAACAAACTCATCCGCTTCGAAACCTTAGTAACGGCCGTTAATTACTTTTCGTTTGCCAAACTCGGGAATCCATATATGGGAGTAGGTAGAAATCTTGCCTACACAAAAAAGGAGTTTTTTAAAGCCAACGGATTTATTAAACACATGAAAGTGCGCTCAGGCGATGATGATCTATTCGTAAATCAAGTAGCGACAAAAAGCAATACAGCGATTTGCTTTTCAGCTGATAGCTTTACAGAATCTACATCAAAAACGAAATGGAGCGCTTGGATTAGACAAAAACGTCGTCATATTTCAACGGCAAAACACTATAAATTAAACCATAAGTTAAGCTTAGCTCTGTTATACTTTTGTCAGGTTTTATTCTGGATCTTAGCTATTGCTCTTTCAATAACGACTTACATGTGGCCATTTGTTGTTGGATTAATTGTTTTCCGGTTTATCGTTCAATATGCTGTTTACGGATCTTCAGCAAAAAAACTAAATGAAAGCGATCTTTTAGTACTACTTCCTTTGTTAGAAATCTTTTTAATTAGTGTGCAATTAGCTATCTTTATAAAAAATCTTACATCAAAACCTAACCATTGGAAATAAAGGAAGCCATTGCACGTGCTAAGGAAAACGACCAAAAAGCATTTAATTTTTTATTAGATACCTTTTGGGATGATGTTTATGGTTTTCAACTAAAGCGTATTCAAAATGAAAATGATGCCGAAGATATTACCATTCAGACATTTTCACGAGCTTTCGATCGCATTGAAACCTTTGATGACAATTACAAATTCAAGACCTGGCTCATTACCATTTCTAAAAATATTCACATCGATTTACTTCGGAAGGAAAAAAATTCCATTTCACAAGTTATGTCGAATGACGACAAATCGGTGTATCAAATTTTAGATGAGTCCCCTACTCCTGAAGATAAACTCATTACAGATCAGCATTTAGCTAAACTACTTCGTGACATAAAAAAACTGAAACCTCATTATCAGGAAATTATTAACATGCGTTACTTTCAGGAATTAAGCTACAAGGAAATTTCCGTTCAGCTTAAAGAACCTATAAACAACGTAAAAGTGAAACTACTTCGGGCGAAAAAGCTATTGGCTGAAATTATTCAGTCGAAATAAAAAATGATTTCGAAGCTTAAAAATCTAGGTCCTGGATTATTATTTGCCGGTGCAGCAATAGGCGTTTCTCATTTAGTACAATCTACCCGAGCTGGGGCCGATTTTGGCATGGGACTACTTTGGGCTTTATTGTTAGTCAACCTATGTAAATATCCATTTTTTCAGTTCGGACCACGCTACGCAACCGCTACCGGTGAAAGCTTATTAGATGGTTACAAAAAGCTAGGCAAAGGTGTTTTGACTATTTATTACATTCTTAATCTTGCCACCATGTTCACCATCCAAGCTGCAGTAACCATTGTTACCGCAGGATTGGCAGCTAATTTGTTTGGAAATTTTGGAAGTTTCAGCATTGGAGATAAAATAATTTCCAGTACCGAAATCTGGACGTTAGTCATTCTATTAATTTGTGTTACGCTACTTACTATTGGTAAATACAAACTGTTAGACAGATTAATGAAAGTTATTGTAATTACTTTAACCATCAGTACTTTTGCTGCAGTTTTCATTGCACTTTCCAACACACAACAACCTGTTTCCTTTGCTCAAATTATCCCTAACAACAGTTTAGACATAACCTTTCTTATTGCCTTTATGGGATGGATGCCTGCTCCTTTAGACGTATCAGTTTGGCAATCCCTCTGGGCAGTTCAGAAAAACGAAGACACTAAACAATACACACCGGAAAAATCACTTTTCGACTTCAACATCGGCTATTTAAGCACAATAATTATTGGCATTGGCTTTTTACTCTTAGGTACTTTAGTCATGTACAAAAGTGGTGAAAGTTTTAGTCCGTCGGCAAGTGTATTTTCAGGACAACTTATTAGTATGTATACTAAAAATTTAGGCAATTGGGCTTATGTAATTATTGGAGTTGCTGCATTTACAACCATGTTTAGCACCACATTAACCACGCTTGATGCCTCACCAAGAGCCATGGCTAAGGCGACACAACTTCTTTTTAAAAAAGAAACCAAATTAAACTACACCTTTTGGATTAGCCTATTAACCATTGGATCTATTTATATTTTTTTCTTTTTAGCTTCAGAAATGGGCATACTTATCCAACTGGCAACTATTCTTTCGTTCATAACTGCTCCTTTTTTTGCGATTATCAATTATATTTTAATTTCCAGTAAACACACACCAGATCCCTGGCGACCTTCTAAAAAATTACATGTTTTAAGTTGGCTGGGAATCATCTTTCTTATAAGCTTCAGCATTTGGTATCTAACCACATTATAGCCTCATTTTAAAAGAATACTTTGTATCTTTGTGCTTTATTTTTCAATATGAATACAGAAAGCACTTCAAATATATTACCGGAAAGAAAACCAAAACCGAAATGGTTACGCGTTAAACTTCCAACTGGAAAAAAATACACCGAATTACGAGGACTTGTTGATAAGTATAAATTGAATACTATTTGTACTTCGGGAAGTTGCCCGAATATGGGTGAATGCTGGGGAGAAGGTACTGCTACCTTTATGATTTTAGGTAATGTTTGTACACGTTCTTGTGGTTTCTGTGGTGTAAAAACCGGGAGACCAGAAACGGTAGACTGGGATGAGCCAGAAAAAGTAGCGCGTTCTATAAAAATCATGAACATTAAACACGCGGTTTTAACCAGTGTTGATCGCGACGATTTAAAAGATATGGGAAGCATTATGTGGGCCGAAACCGTTAAGGCTGTTCGCCGAATGAACCCAGAAACCACTTTAGAAACCCTTATTCCTGATTTTCAAGGTATCGAGCAACACATCGACAGAATTATTGATGTAGCTCCGGAAGTGGTATCCCACAACATTGAAACCGTACGTCGTTTAACGCGTGAAGTACGTATTCAGGCACAATACGACCGTAGTATGGGCGTTTTAAAATATTTAAAACAACAAGGACAACGTCGTACAAAATCGGGGATCATGTTAGGTTTAGGTGAAACACGTGAGGAAGTTATTGAAACGCTTCACGATTTAAAAGCCAACGATGTCGATGTAGTAACTATTGGTCAATATCTTCAACCAAGTAAAAAACATTTACCGGTTCAGCAGTTTATTACGCCAGACCAGTTTAAAGAATACGAAGAGATTGGAAAAGAATTAGGTTTCCGTCACGTTGAAAGTAGTGCACTAGTACGTTCTTCTTACAGAGCTCAAAAACATATTAACTAAGGTATGATTAACATAGCTATCAATGGATTTGGTAGAATAGGCAGACGCGTTTTCAGATTATTACAAAATTATGAAAACGTTCAGGTGGTTGCTATTAACGATTTGGCTGATGTTAAAACTCTAAGTCACCTACTTAAATATGACAGTGTACATGGTGGTTTTAACGGAACAGTTTCATTTGAAGAAAATAACTTTATTGTTAACGGAAAAAAGATTGCACTTTTAAACCATAAACATCCTAAAGATATTGACTGGACACCCTTTAATGTCGATTTTGTTGTTGAATCTACCGGTAAGTTTAAAACGGAAAAGGAACTACAGCATCATATTAACAATGGTGCAAAACATGTGGTTTTAAGTGTTCCTCCTTTAGATGATCATATAAAAACTATTGTTTTAGGGGTTAATGACGATAGTATTGATGGTAGCGAGACCATTATTTCTAATGCCTCTTGCACCACGAATAATGCTGCTCCAATGATTGATATCATTAATAAACTTTGTGGCATTGACCAGGCCTATATTACCACAGTACACTCCTACACTACAGACCAGAGTTTACACGACCAGCCGCACCGTGATTTAAGACGTTCACGTGCTGCTGGACAATCTATCGTACCAACAACAACAGGCGCTGCCAAAGCGTTAACCAAAATATTCCCAGAACTGTCTGATGTTATTGGTGGTTGTGGTATTCGCGTTCCTGTTATTAACGGTTCATTAACCGATATTACCTTTAACGTAAAAAAAACTGTTAGTATTGAAGAGGTTAACAATGCCTTTAAAGAAGCGGCTTTAGGGAATTACAAAGGTATTTTAGAATATACCGAAGACCCAATTGTCTCAATTGACATTGTTGGTAACACACATTCTTGTATATTTGATTCAGGGATGACCTCCGTTATTGGTAAGATGGTAAAAATTATTGGATGGTACGATAATGAGAGTGGTTATTCACAAAGAATAATTGACTTAATATGTAATTTATCGAAAAAAAGTGCGTTTTATCGATAAATTATTTATATTTGTCGGTAAACATATCTAAAATGCTTCAAATAAAAAGTTACATAGTCCTACTACTATTGCTCTTTAGCATGTGTGTTTCATCGCAGAATTCTGCCAATGATGATCCAGAGTTAATTCAAAATGAAATCAATTATCATATTGAAAATGCTCAAAAAAATCTAGAGAACTTCAGCTATTATGAAGCTCAAAAAAACCTGGATTCAGCTCTTAAAATTGCAGAAAACACCAATAACAAAGAAAATATAGCCATAATCTATGCCCTAAAAGGAAAACTTCAATTGTATGTTGAAGAGTTTGAACAGGCTATAAATTCATTAAACAAAGCTGTTGAAATACAGCGTACCATAAACGACAATATCAATCTTGGTAAATCCTATAAGATATTTGGTGATGTTTATGCTGCAAAAAAAATGTACTATCAGGCTCTAGATTCTTACAGAGCAGCAAAATCTAAATTTGAAGAAGAAGAATTACATGCCGATTTAGCCGATGTGCTTCTTGCGGAAGGTAAAACCTACTTACTTTTAAAAAATTACAACAGAGCCCGCGATGTTATTGAGCAATCTTTAGCATTGGCCAGAAAAAATGATTTACTTAAAATACAAAGTGAAGATTTAGTTTATCACGCCATTGTTTACAATAAACTTAAGAATAACGAAAAAGCGCTAACGCTTGCAAACGAAGGTGTAGCCATAGCCAAACAGGAAGGTTTTTTAAGCATTTTAGATAAAGGCTATTTAATTACCAGCGATATCTACAATGAACTTGAAGACTTTAGGGCTTCAAGAGAAAATTTAAAATACCACATTGAAATTTCAGATTCTTTAGCAGGCATTAAACGTGCTAACTATTCTAAAGCACAGGAGACTCAAGCCAAATTAGATTTTGCTTTACAGGAAAACGCCAAATTATCTGAAGATAAGGAAAAAGCTGAAGACGATAAAAATTTAGGAACCTTAATCTCGATTTTAAGTGTGGCCTTAATTACCATTTTATCGTTATTGACACTGTCGTTATACAAAAACAACAACATCAGGTTAAAGACCAATAATATGCTTCACAAAAAAAATGGAGAACTTATTATTGCTAAAGAAAAAGCTGAATTAGCATCGAAAACTAAAGCAAACTTCCTTTCAACCGTAACACACGAGTTAAGAACACCGCTTTATGCTGTAACTGGTTTAAGTAATATGTTGCTGGAAGAAAACCCGAAACCGGAACAAATTCAGCATTTAAAATCTTTAAAATTCTCAGGAGATTACCTTTTAACCTTTATTAATGATATTCTTCAGATTAATAAAATTGAAGCTAATAAAGTTGATATTGAACCAGAGCCATTCAACCTTAAGAAAAAAATCAACAATATTATCCTGGCTTTAAACAATTCTGCTCAGGACAATAATGTTAAAATTCATCTGGAATACGACACGACGCTTGGGGAAAACTTTATTGCCGATCAAATTAAAATATCTCAAATCCTTATTAACCTTATTGGTAACTCAATTAAGTTTACCAAAGACGGCGACATATGGATTAGAATTTATAAAATTGAAGAAAAGGATAAAATCTACACCCTTCGCTTTGAAGTAGAAGATAACGGTATTGGTATTAGTCAGGAGAAACAAGACCATATGTTTGAAAGTTTCTCACAAGGTTCGATACAAATTAATCGTAAGTACGGAGGTACCGGATTAGGTTTATCTATTGTTAAAGGTTTAATTGATATTCTTAAAGGAAAAATTTATGTAAAAAGTGAACTTGGAAAAGGAACAACTTTCTACTTCGAAATTCCATTAGAATATACGGCGACCGAAGAAAACTTAGACAACAAAACCACTTACTTTAGTGGAAATCCAGACGATTTAGACTTAGAAAACGTTAAGGTTCTTGTGGTTGAAGACAACAAAATCAACCAGATGATTACCAAGAAAATCTTAACTAAAATGAAGCTAAATTGTGAGATAGTTGACAACGGTGAAGCTGCGGTTGATAAGATTAAAACCAATAAATACGACATCATTTTAATGGATATCCATATGCCGGGCATTAGTGGTATAGAAGCCACTAAAATTGTGAGAACCTTTGATAAGGAACTTACTATTTTTGCACTTACAGCTGTAACCATTGAAGATAAAATGCATGAGTTTGAGGAAGCCGGATTTACCGATATTATTCCTAAACCATTTAAGCAGGAAGAGTTTGAGAAAAAACTTTACAATGCTTTAGCATCTAAAAAAGGAAGATCTGAAACCGCTTAATTAGCGTTAACAAAATCTAAAACAAGTTTATTAAAAACTTCCGGTCTGTCAATCTTTGTTTTTATTGGGAGATAGTATAATCTGTTTTTAAGCACATCGTATTGTTTTAGACGCATAAAATCTTTTTCTGTGGTTAAGAGCGTCGATTTTGTACTTAGTAATAAAATTTCCTGATCAGTAAAATTATGATGATCATCAAAATTTAAATGATCAAAATGTTTTCCTTTTTCTTTTAAATATTTCACCAAAGTATTCGCATTGGCAATCCCAGTTACCAAAGTAAAATCTCCAAATGTCTCTAAAGATTTTGTTTCATGAGATGAATACACATTGGTATCGTATTCAATCGAACTAAAAAATACTTCCTGATACGATTCAGGCTTAATTGCCTTAATAATATGTTGTTTTCTGGATTCACTTAAATCGTCTGGACATTTTGTTATCACAATAACATTGGCACGTTTTGCTCCACTTCTGGGTTCTCGTAAATTTCCGGTTGGTAACATCCAGTCTTTAGTATAAATATTACTATAAGCAGAAAGTAAAATATTAAACCCTGCTTTTACTTTTCGGTGCTGATAAGCATCATCTAATAAAATAACATTTGGGGTTTTATCTAAAACTCGTAATTGCTTTATACCATTTCTACGATCGGCATCTACCGCCACCAAAATATCGTTTCCAAACTTATTGTAAAATTGAAAAGGCTCATCTCCCAGAGTTTCCACTATTGATTGTTCATCTCCTAACTGAAACCCTTCTGTTTTTCGTTTATAACCTCGGCTTAATGTGGCTACCAGATGGTCGTCTTTCAATAAGTTAATCAAATACTCAATCATAGGAGTTTTGCCTGTTCCTCCAACACTAAGATTACCTACACAAATAACCGGAAAGTCGTAAGATGATGATGTTTTCAAACCACGATCATACAATACATTTCTCAAATAGGTAATTAAATAATATACAGGTACAAACGGAAAGACTATTTTTCTAATTAACTTCATCAGGCCCCAATCTAATTTCATTTTAACGTGGCAATATAAGCATTTTTCATCTCACTAAAGAATCTTTAGGTTTTCTAAAACTTAATAAATATTGTCTCTAAATGACTTAAAATTTTATCTTTGGTATAAACAAAATAATTTCATGATAATTCAAGATGTTATTGACCACTTGGAGACCTTAGCGCCTTTGGCTTACGCCGAAGATTTTGATAATGTAGGCCTTCTTGTTGGTGATAAAAGAGCGAAATTAACAGGCGTGTTAGTAACCCTTGATACTTTAGAAACTGTTGTAGATGAGGCAATCGAAAACAACTGCAACTTAATAGTCAGCTTCCACCCTATCATCTTTAAAGGACTTAAAAAAATAACAGGAAAAACATATGTAGAACGCGTTGTTCTTAAAGCCATAAAACACGATATCGCCATTTACACCATGCACACAGCCCTAGACAATGCGTTTCATGGTGTTAACGACATGATTTGTAATCAGCTCAAATTAAGCAATAAGCAGGTTTTAATTCCTCAACCACAAACCATAAAAAAACTAACTACCTATGTTCCTAAAAATGAAGCCGAGCAACTTAGAGAGGCTTTATTCAATGCTGGTGCCGGAACTATTGGTAATTATAATAATTGTAGCTTTAATGTGGAAGGTTATGGTACGTTTAATGCTAATAAAAATGCCAATCCTACTATTGGAGAACGCGGTGTCACATATACAGAATTTGAAACAAAAATTACAGTCACCTTTCCAAAACATTTAGAATCTCAAATTCTAAAAACATTGTTCGACACCCATTCTTACGAAGAAGTGGCTTTTGAAGTGGTTAGTATTGAAAATAAAAATCAGCATATAGGTATAGGAATGGTGGGCGAATTGCAAGAATCTATGGATGAAAAAAACTTCCTGACCTATGTAAAAGACAAAATGAATACCGAATGTATTCGTCATTCTGCCTTTTTAAATAAAAATATTAAAAAAGTTGCGGTACTTGGTGGCTCCGGAAGTTTTGCTATTGATGCTGCTAAAGCCGCTGGTGCTGACGCATTTATCACAGCCGATTTAAAATATCACGACTTTTTTACGGCTGAAAACAGCATCCTACTAACCGATATTGGACATTATGAAAGTGAGCAGTTCACAAAAAACGGTTTAGTAGCACATCTTACAAAAAAAATTACTAATTTTGCAATCATTTTATCAAAGACAAATACCAATCCTGTTAAGTATTTTTAAAGTATGGCTAAAAATAAAGAAGTAACTGTTGAAGAGCGCTTAAGAGCTTTATACGATTTACAACTCATCGATTCACGTATAGATGAAATTAGAAATGTTCGTGGAGAACTTCCTTTAGAAGTTCGTGATTTAGAAGATGAAGTTGCAGGTCTTAACATCAGATTAGAAAAATTAGTTTCTAGTTTAGAAGTTATTGACAACGACATCGCATCTAGAAAGAATCTTATTGAAGAAGCTAAAGCTTTAATTAAAAAGTACACCGAGCAACAAAAAAATGTTAGAAATAACAGAGAATATAATTCTTTAACTAAAGAGGTTGAATTCCAGGAATTAGAAATTCAATTAGCTGAAAAGCACATTAAAGAATTTAAAGCTCAAATTGAACAGAAAAAAGAAGTTATCGCTGAAACTAAAGAGCGTTTAAAAGAGCGTGAAACGCACCTTAAACACAAGAAAAGCGAGTTAAACGATATTTTAGCTGAAACTGAAAAAGAAGAAAAAGCTTTAATTCAAAAATCTGAAGATTACAAAAACGAAATTGAAGAGCGTTTAGTTTCTGCATACACCAGAATTCGTCAAAACGTGAAAAATGGTTTAGCTGTTGTACCAATTGAAAGAGGTGCTTCAGGAGGATCTTTCTTCACAATTCCACCTCAAATTCAGGTTGAGATTGCGGCTCGTAAAAAAATCATTACTGATGAGCACAGTGGACGTATCTTAGTTGATGCACAGTTAGCTGAAGAACAAAAAGAAAAAATGGAAAAATTATTCGCTAAAATAAGCTAATAACTTTCTAACTAAATATTTAAAAGCCTTTACCAATTTTGAGTAAAGGCTTTTTTATTTCAAATTATTAAGGTTTTTAAAATTGTAACGTCTAAATCTTAAAACGCAACAACTCGAAACCAATGAAACATCTTATTTTCACCTTCACCCTTACCCTAATTATAAGTTGTCAGAATACAGCCCAAAACTCAAAAGCTCAGGAAGCGGTAATAAACTCAAATCCAGTAGAAGTCCCATTAAAAAATGGAAAAGCTCGCGCTTACTTTGCCAGTGGCTGCTTTTGGTGTGTTGAAGCTATTTATGAAAGTATTAAAGGTGTAGATGAAGTGATTAGCGGGTATTCCGGAGGTCATACTAAAAACCCTACTTACGAAGCCAGTAATACGGGAAAAACAGGGCATGCCGAATCGGTTGAAGTGATTTATGACCCTAACATAGTAAGTTTTTCAACTTTAGTTGATGTTTATTTTGGTTCGCAAAATGTGACTCAGGTTAACGGACAAGGTAATGATATTGGCTCGCAATACCGTTCTATTATTTTTTATCAGAATGAAGAACAGAAGGCTATCATTCTGAAGAAAAAAGAAGTATTAGCAAAAAAACTAAATGCTAAAATCGCAGCCGAGGTATATCCGTTTCAAAAATTCTGGAAAGCTGAAGATTATCATCAAAATTACGAACGCCTGCATCCCAACAATCCTTATGTACGCAATGTTTCTATTCCGAGGTTAAATCGGTTTAAAGCTAAATTCCCAGAATTACTCAAAGAAAATCATTAAGGTTTTGTCGCCTTTATTTCAAAAATTAAAGGATACAAACGGTCTTTAGTTACATAATTACCAGATTCGGTTTTTACTAAATCTGGCAAAACATCATACGGACTTTCATCATGCTCCCGTAAATATTCTATTCTTAAACCTGCTTCTGTTAATGCTGTAACTACTTCACCTAAACCATGATTCCAACCATATTCCTTACTTACTATTTTCGATTTGGTGTCCGCATAAGTACCTTCATATTCCTCATAAATCACTTCGTCCTGCATATAGCCATACTTCATAACTGGCTTACCTTCTAAATAATCGAACATCCAAACAATAGGATGAAATTCAACCATATAAAAAACACCTCCTGACCTTAAACGATTGGCTATAATTTTACCCCAAGGTTTTAAATCCGGCAACCAGCCAATAACACCATAACTTGTAAAAACAATATCGAATGTTTCTGAAATATAATCGGGGACATCTAGTACATTACAACAAACAAATTTAGCATCTAAACCCAATTCGTCATTAAGACCTTTCGCCATTTTAATGCCTTCATTACTTAAATCCACACCAACGCAAATAGCTCCCTCTCTACTCCAACTCAAGGTATCTTGCCCAAAATGACATTGCAAATGCAATAAAGATTTTCCACGAACATTTCCTAAAGCCAACTGCTCATAAGAATTTAAAGAAGTCTTACCTGTTATAAAAGCCTCAAGGTTATACATTTCACTTTCTACATGAATCTTAACCTTATCATTCCATGTCTTTTTATTGACTTCAAAATATTCCGAATTTTTATTCATCTTTTAACCACCATTAACATCCAAAAGCATCTTTATAACGTATATATTATAAATCAGCTTAAGGAAATATAGATTTAATATTCCGCGTATGCGTCTCTATATATTTAAAGCGCTTCAATTAAACAGTTGAAGCGCTTTTTCTTTTAGCCTTTAAAATTCTCCTTAGCGTGCGATCCATCACAAAAAGGTTTGTTATGAGAATGTCCACACCTACAAAATGCCGTGGTTTTATTTTTCACTTCCTGACTTCCATCTTTATGACTAATATGAAGCGTGCCATAAACTAATAACGGACCATTTTCTAAAACCTCAACATGAGCTTCTAAAACTTCAGAGGTTTTATCTTTTTTGTTGTTCATATAATAACTCAAAGCTCCCGACGGACAAGCTTTAACCTGATCTACCAATATTTCCGTTTTAGCACCATCAATATTAATCCATGGGCGAACCATAGGTTGAAAAACCTGAGGTAAACCTTTAGCACAAATGCCTGAGTGGATACATTTTTCAGGTTTCCAGACAATCGTCACTTCTCCATTTGTATATTCTTTTGTCTTATCCATGATGTTATCTATTAAGTTATAAATTAAAATATCGGAAGCTATTAATAAATTTCACTTAAACTTTCCCTTAATAGCTATGGCTCTTGCTAACAGCTTCACAAAACCACCAGATTCAGATTTTAGTCTTTCTTGAAGATTGCTTTTTAAAGCTTCCTTATGCTCACTATCCAAAGAAGCTAAATAACTTGGCGCTGGACCTTGTCCTCCTAAAAATGGATTCCAATAATCATCAAAATTTTTAAAATTTGTTTCTATATCAAGTTTAGTCGATTCAATATTTTTTAGATTGGCCTTTTCGAATGCTTTAATCAAGTTCTCTGAATTACAAATTGGAAATCGTAATCCCTCATCGAATACTTTTGATTTTGAATCAATTTGATAAGCTGCATCCCAAAAATACCTCAAGAAATCCATCCTATCGGAATAATCCCAAACATAAGCCGCAATAACACCATTAGGTCTAGAAACTCTTTTTAATTCAGATAGTGCTTTTTCTAAATTCTGAAAAAAATTCAAGGCAAGACCAGAAACTACCACCTCGAAACTTTCATTTTTAAACGGTAAATTCTCAACACTTCCAACTCTAAATTGACCGGTAATTAAAATTCTCTGTTTCACTTGTTCAATAAAACCCTCTGACTGATCAATGCAACTTAAACTCATTGGCTTACAATGTTGTTCAATAGACTCACTTAAGGCACCTGTTCCACAACCAACATCAAGCCAGTTTTTTCCCAAACCTGCATTTAGCCATTTAAGAAACTTTGGAGCCATTAATGAACTCCATCTTCCCATAAAGTATTCATACGGGTCTCCTGCTTTCCATACATCATTAATTTCCATTGTTATAAAACTTTCGAATTTATCCACCCATCACCAAAGCCACTAATAATTAATACATTTCATTAAATATACAAAATTTAGAAGTTGAAATTAGAGTAGGTTAACAACTTTATTCCTAACTTTAGGAAACATAATTTTTTAGAAAACTAAACGAAACTATTTTGTTCGACTTTAAATCTGGTCTTGATTTCGCTAAAGAATTAGACCAAAATGACATATTGACTTCTTACCGAAATCAATTTCATATTCCGAAAGACAAACACGGAAATGACTTGATTTATCTCTGTGGCAACTCTTTAGGACTACAACCCAAAATAACCAAAACTTACGTTGATCAGGAATTGGAAGATTGGGCCAACCTAGGTGTTGAAGGTCATACTGAAGCTAAACACCCTTGGTTGCCGTATCATGAATTTTTAGCTGAAAGTATGGCAAAGGTCGTTGGCGCAAAACCCATTGAAGTGGTTGTAATGAACACTCTTACCGCCAATCTCCACTTTATGATGGTGTCCTTCTATCAACCAACACCAACTCGCTACAAAATTTTAATTGAAGCCGATGCCTTCCCTTCCGATAAATATGCTGTAGAATCGCAACTACGTCATCATGGTTATGACGACAAAGAAGGGGTTATTTTATGGAAAGCTCGTGAAGGCGAAGAACTTTTACGCTACGAAGATTTAGAAGCTATTTTAGAAAAAAATGGTAATGAGATTGCTCTTATTATGATTGGTGGCGTAAATTATTATACCGGACAATATTTCGACTTAAAACGCATCACTCAACTCGGACACAACTACGGTTGTAAAGTCGGTTTCGACTGTGCTCATGGTGCAGGAAACGTACCTTTGAATTTGCACGATTCGGGCGCCGATTTTGCCGTATGGTGTACTTATAAATATTTAAACTCTGGTCCGGGTAGTTTAGCAGGCGCCTTTGTTCATGAGCGTCATGCTTACAATAAAAACTTAAACCGGTTTACTGGCTGGTGGAGCCATAATAAACAAACGCGTTTTAATATGCGCGATGAATTCGACCAACTTCCGGGCGCTGAAGGCTGGCAATTAAGTAACCCGCCTATACTTTCGATGGCTGCCATTCGGGCCTCTTTAGATTTATTCAATGACGTAGGCTTTGAAAACCTTACTGAAAAATCTAAAAAGCTAACTGGTTATTTTGAGTTTTTAATCAACGAACTCAACAACGAACACATTAAAATTATTACACCAAAAAACAGTAATGAACGTGGTTGCCAATTATCCATTCAGGTAAAAAATGCGGATAAAACATTACATCATAAATTAACAGAAGCAGGCATTATTTGTGACTGGCGCGAACCCGATGTTATTCGCTGTGCCCCTGTACCGCTATACAACTCTTTTGAAGATGTATACAATATGGTTGAAATTTTAAAAGGGATTTTAAATGAATAACAACCAAACCATACAAATTATAGGCGCCGGACTTTGTGGTTCACTGCTTGCTTTGCGACTTGGTCAACGTGGATTTAATGTTGAAGTTTTTGAAAAACGTCCCGACCTTAGAAAAGTAGACATCAGTGCCGGGCGCTCCATTAATCTCGCGTTTTCAAACCGCGGCATTAAAGCTATGAAAATGGTAGGCATTCAATATAAAGTAGCGCCACTTTGTATTCCTATGCATGGTCGCATGTTACACGATATAGAAGGCAATACCATATTGTCGCCATATAGCGGAAAGGAGAACGAATATATCAACTCCATTTCCCGTACAGATTTAAATGCCCTGCTCCTTAATGAAGCCGAAGCTTTAGACAATGTCACTATTCATTTTAACCATAAATGTACTTCGGTAGATTTTGAAAACAACACCTCCTATTTTCATAAATATGAAGATAAAACCGAATTTTCAAAAGCAGCCGATGTAATTATCGGCACCGATGGCGCGGGTTCTGTTCTTCGGAAAAGTTATTATTTAGGAAAGAAATTTTTATTCAGTTTTTCTCAAGATTACCTAACTCACGGTTACAAAGAATTAAGTATTCTTCCTGCTGAAAATGGCGGATTTAAAACTTTTAAAAACGCATTACATATTTGGGGACGCGATTCGTTTATGCTTATCGCCTTGCCTAATTTAGATGGCAGTTTTACGGTGACTTTATTTTTAAGTTATGAAGACGGCGAGTATAATTTCAATAATCTAACAACTCCAGAACGCGTTACTGCATTCTTTTCAACTTACTTTAAAGATGCTTTAGAATTGATGCCGAATTTGGTGGACGACTTTTTTGAAAACCCTACTTCACCTTTGGGAACCGTTAAATGTTCTCCATGGCATTACAAGGGAAACACCATCCTTTTAGGAGACGCAGCACATGCTATTGTTCCGTTTTACGGACAAGGAATGAATGCTTCCTTTGAAGATGTTACTGAATTTGATAAATTGTTAGATGAAAATTTCACCGATTGGGAAAGTCTGTTTAAAGCTTTTGAAGTCTCACGAAAAAAAGACACCGATGCCATTGCCGATTTAGCCATCGATAATTTTCACGAAATGAAAGGTCATGTTAACAATGCTATTTTCCGCGAAAAGCGTAACTTAGAAATGGCTTTCGAAAAAACATTTCCTGAAACTTATGCCTCTAAATACGGCCTGGTAACCTTTAATGAAAATATAGGCTATCGCGAAGCCATGTTAAGAGGACGAGCACAAGACAAGGCTATTTTAAACATGCTAACTGATGGCGATATAGAAACACCGCTTAAACTGGACAACAAAACCTGGCTTGAACACACCTTAAAACAAGTTCAGGCAGAAACCGAACATATTTTAGAAGAAGACCGTGTTGCTAAAAACATGCATCACTAAAAACAAGACTATGAAAAGCGAGGCTGTAACACCCCGAGGCGCCTATCCGCATACCAAACGTGTGGGCGATTTTATATTCGTTTCCGGAACTAGTTCCCGTCGACCTGACAATTCTATTGCTGGTGTTGATGTTATTGATAACATGGGAACGAAACATTTAAATATTGAGGTTCAAACACGTGAAGTTATAAAAAACATTGAAAAAAATTTAGCCCAAGAAGGCGCTACCTTGAAAGATATTGTTGATGTGACCACCTTTCTTGTTAATATGAACGATTTTGCAGGCTATAACAAAGCTTACGCTGAGTTTTTTGATAAGGAAACCGGCCCAACAAGAACCACAGTGGCGGTTCATCAATTACCACATCCCGATTTGGTAGTTGAAATAAAAGTTACGGCATTTAAAAAACAGACAAGTTGAAAATCCAAAACTACATAAATGGTAATTTTCATGATCCATTATCTAATGAATGGCTGGACAACTACTGCCCTGCAAATGGAGAAATTTATGGTAGTTTACCAAATTCGGGAAAAGAAGATGTAGACAATGCATACATAGCAGCACAATCGGCGTTTCCAAGTTGGTCACAAACCACACTGGAAGAACGCAGTCGGATTTTAACAAAAATTTCCGAACTCATTGAAGCGAATTTAGATCGCTTTGCGGAAATAGAAAGCAAAGATAATGGTAAACCCATACATTTAGCCAAAACCATCGATATCCCCCGAGCAGCAAGTAACTTCCGTTTTTTTGCGCATGCCATCACACAGTTTTCAAGTGAAAGCCATCAAAGCATTGGTTTGGATGCTGTAAACTATACCTTAAGACAACCCATCGGAGTTGTTGGTTGTATTTCTCCATGGAATCTTCCGTTGTATTTATTTACCTGGAAAATTGCACCTGCGATTGCAGCTGGTAATTGTGTGGTTGCTAAACCCAGTGAAATCACTCCTGCAACAGCTTATTTACTGGGAGACATTTGTAACGAAGCAGGCTTACCTAAAGGCGTGCTAAATATTGTGCATGGGTTAGGTTCTACAACCGGACAAGCCATAATTGAACACCCAGATATTAAAGCCATTTCCTTTACTGGAGGCACAAAAACCGGGGCACATATTGCAAAAACTGCAGCTCCTATGTTCAAAAAATTATCTTTAGAACTTGGTGGTAAAAATCCGAATATCATTTTTGCAGACTGCGACTATAAGGACATGTTAGAAACAACCGTTAGGTCTTCGTTCTCCAATCAGGGGCAGATTTGCTTATGTGGAAGTCGTATTTTTGTAGAACATTCCATTTACGAACAATTTAAAACTGATTTTGTAAATAAAGTAAAACAATTAAAAGTTGGTCATCCATCAAATCAAGATACTGATATTGGCGCTTTAGTTTCAAAACAACATGTTGAAAAGATTTTAAAGTATATTGATATCGCGAAAAAAGAACACATTATTTTATGCGGTGGTAACAAAATTATTATTGAAGGCTACGAAAACGGGGATTATGTAGAACCCACCATTGTTGAAGTTACTAGTAATGATTGTAAACTAAATCAGGAAGAAATATTTGGACCTATAGTAAGCATCATGCCGTTTGAAAGTGAGGATGACGTGTTACAAGTGGCCAATCAGGTAAAATACGGTTTATCGGCTACGCTTTGGACTAACGATTTAAAACGCACCATGCGCTTAAGTAATCAATTACAAGCCGGAATCATTTGGGTAAACACTTGGATGTTACGAGATTTACGAACACCTTTTGGAGGTATGAAAGCTTCAGGTGTTGGACGCGAGGGTGGTTTTGAAGCCTTACGCTTTTTTACCGAAACTAAAAATGTATGCATAAAATATTGATACAACTTGTAATGCAGAAGATGTCACCTTGAGCGCAGTCGAAAGGTAGTTTAAGCATCACAATAAACTAAATAATTAACTTTAAAAGATTTCTGCCTACGCAGGAAAGCCTATGAATTTAAACTTAAAAAACAAATACGCTTTAGTTTGCGGAAGTACCGCCGGAATTGGTAAAGCTACAGCCATAGCACTAGCCGAAGAAGGTGCCATAATCACCTTAGTTGCCAGGAACCGGGACAAACTAAAACAAGTACTTACCGAATTACCCAATAGCGACAAACACGATTTTATTGTTGCCGATTTCTCTAACCCTAGAGATTTACAGGAACAAGTGATTAAGTATGTTGAAAAACACCATGGATTTCATATTCTAATTAATAATACTGGAGGGCCAAGAAGTGGTGAAATTATTAACGCCAGTCTCGATGAATTCGATAATTCCTTTATTCAGCATTTAAAATGCAATCATGTGCTGGCGCAGTCTACCATTCCATTTATGAAAGATGAAGGGTTTGGTAGAATTGTGAATATCATTTCTACATCGGTTAAAGAACCTATCCCTGGACTTGGCGTAAGTAACACCATTCGAGGTGCTGTGGGAAACTGGAGTAAAACACTGGCTACCGAAGTTGCTGCCTTTGGCATCACGGTAAACAATGTACTACCCGGTTTTACCGAAACCGAACGTCTAAACGAAATTATACAAATAAAAGCTAAAAATGAAGGTCGTACCGTGGAAGACATGGCAGAAATAATGAAAAACTACACGCCAGCCAAACGTTTCGCCCAGCCAGAAGAAACGGCCAATGCCATTGTATTCTTAGCAAGTGAAGCAGCGAGTTACATAAACGGAATTAACATTCCTGTTGATGGCGGACGCACAAAAAGTTTGTAACTTTAGAAATGAATCATTGCGTGAGGGATTACTCATTAATTATTAATTTAAAATTAATGAATTCGTGAATACAGGTATTTGCAGCAAGCCACCATGTAGCGCGGAAAGCCCGACCCGAAGGGGCACGTCCAAAACATAAAACTATGAGTAAATTAGTTTCTCCTTTAAATTTTAAAGTCTGGATTGAAGAAAACCGTCATCTTTTAAAACCACCGGTAGGCAATAAAGTGGTATGGAAAGACGGCGATTTTATTGTCATGGTGGTTGGCGGACCTAACAGCAGAAAAGACTACCATTATAACGAAACAGCGGAATTTTTTTATCAGGTGGAAGGCGATATTGTTTTAAAAATTATTGATAACGGCGAACCTAAAGACGTGCATATTAAAGAGGGTGATATTTATTTACTTCCTCCAAAAGTACCGCATTCACCGCAACGTGGTGCCAATACGGTTGGTCTGGTTATCGAATACAAACGCCCCGAAGGCATGAAAGATGCACTGCTTTGGTTTTGCGAATCCTGTACCACAAAATTGTACGAAGAAGATTTTACTTTAGATAATATTGAAACCGATATGCCTAAAATTTTCGACACCTATTACAGTGACCTCGACAAGCGTACCTGTCCGAATTGCGGTGCAACGATGGAACCACCAAAAAAAGTAAAGATTGAAGATTAATTTTAGAAATTGAAATCAGTTCTAAACAACTATGGAACAACGTAAACTTCGAATTAACGGACACTCACACCTTTTGCCCTACCCTGAAGAAATTCCAGATTTTATGCGTGAAAAAGGCATTTTTTGGGTGGATAAAGACCGAAAATTTATGCTACAAAAAGATTGGAAACGTCCGGTTACGGATTCCAGCTTCTTCCTGCATGAAAAGTTGGAATGGATGGAGCGTTACAAAATCGATCATGCCGTGGTATTAAACCTTTCTCAGCTTTATGGTAATGGTTTGCGTGTTGAGGAAATGAAACAGGCCCTACGTTTTCAAAACGATTTTAATGCCCGTATTCAACACCAATACCCAAGTAAATTTACCTGCGGGTTTGTAGTACACCCAGGATTTGTTAGAAGTGCTTGTTGGGAAATTGAGCGTTGTGTAGAAGAAAACGGTATGAGTCTGCTATGTTTACCAACGCACTATATGGACACCATTGGTACCTGGCGTTGTATTTTTGATGAAGAAAACGAACCCATTTTTGAACTGGCTAACAAATACAATCTTGCTGTAGAAATTCACCCATACGACGGTGAAAAGTTTATAAAACTAGAAAATACCTCCTGGCGATTTCACCTTATCTGGATGCTGGCACAATGTGCTGACGCTTATCATTTTTTAACCTTAAACGGCTATCAGGAAAAATACCCGAATATGCGCACGTGTTTTGCGCATGGCGGGCAGTTAGCTCAAATAAATCTCGGACGACGTATACAAGGGTTTGATGGACGTCCTGATCTGTTTGAAGGCAAACACCACCCGCGAAAAGCTGTGGGACATAAAAACATCTTTTTCGACACGCTGGTACACGATACCGGTTCTTTAGAATTATTGATAAAAAACCAAGGCGTTAAACAGGTGTTGATGGGCTTAGATGACCCTTATCCGCTAGGTGAAATGGAAAGCATTAAACAATCCTCCTACCCTGGTAAAATTTTAGATTTGGCTATGGAGCGTAAAATCATTAACGAAAACGACCGTGATGCCATCTGGCAAAATAACGTGATTCAATGGCTTCATGGCGACGATGAAGTGGCGAAACAAAAATTAGTGGATAGAATCTTAGGATAATAAACTATTCACTCAAAATATCCTATTTTTGCAATCTGTTGTTAAAAACAAGCCCATATGTATTTTTTACCTGAAGATTTAGACGATTATGTAGTTGCCCATTCTGAAAACGAACCTGAATTATTGCAGCAGTTAACACGTGAAACCTACCAAAAAATATTGCAGCCTATTATGCTTAGCGGTCCGTATCAAGGTCGTGTATTGAGTATGATTTCTAAACTGGTACGCCCAAAAACCATTTTAGAGTTAGGTACTTTTACTGGGTATGCGACGCTTTGTCTGGCAGAAGGTGTTAAAAAGGATGGTGAAGTCCACACGATTGATGTGAATGAAGAACTGGTCGATTTTCAGCGTAAATATTTTGATAAATCGGAATACGGTCATCAAATAGTTCAGCATTTAGGTAGTGCGATAGATATTATCCCTGAGTTAGATAAAACCTTCGATTTGGTTTTTATCGATGCCGATAAACCGAATTATGTGAATTACTTTCACTTAATTATTGACAAATTAAATCCGGGTGGGATTATCATTTCCGATAACGTATTGTGGCATGGTAAAGTGGTAGAACCTTTAGACCCCAAAGACCATTCGACCAAAATTGTTTTAGAGTACAATACCTTATTAAAGGAAGACCCAAGAGTTGAAACGGTATTATTACCTATTCGTGATGGCTTAACGATTAGCAGGAAGAAATAGATTTTTAGACTGCTAGACGGGTTAGATTTTAGACTAAATTTTAGCTTTTAACTCGGTCTAAATATCTAAAATTCTATTTTGCGTTAGCGATTGAAGCAAACTACCGTGTAGTGCGTAAAGCGCGACCTTTAGGTAACGCCCAAAAGACTAATTACATTTTACGTTTTACCGAACCTGCAAAGTCTTCAACATCATCTTTTACGCTGTTTATTTCCTTTTTAATATCGGAAACAAAACTGGTGTCTATGCCATTACTTTCGGCACTTTTGGTGATTTCGTGTTTTATGTCGTTGGTCGCATTTTTAATGGTGCGCATACCTTTACCTAAACCACGAGCAATCTCTGGGAGCTTATCGGCTCCAAACACCATGATAGCAATAAATAGGATAAATGCTATCTCGGCCCCGCTAATGAATAAAAATGTTGTTTGTAGTATCACAGTACAAATATAGGGAGTTGTTAAGCAGATTAAAAAATATTCTTAACGGAAAATGTGTTAAGAGTTTCGTTAAAAAAAGAAAGCCAACACATTCGTGTTGGCTTTTCTTATGATTTATGATTTTATCTTTTGTTTAAACTGATCGAATTCACTTTTAACTTCCTGCTTAGGCCAGATGTTGTTTGAGGTATCGACATCGGCAGTTTCTTCTTTCGGATCGATTTCAATACTTACAATTTCTTTATCTGAAGCAATGGCTTTACTTACTTCGTTATCGTTTAATCTCCAGATTTGAGCCGGATAGGTTACTGTTTCTGAAGTGCCATCGGCATAGGTATACTTCGCGATAATCGGCATAACTAATCCTCCTGGTTTTTCAAACGTAATGTTGTAGAAGTACTTAGGTTCTTTAATATTTTTACGTTCTTCAGGTGTAAAGTTGTCCATTAAATACTCTTTAAGCGATGTTGAATTATCAACTAAAGTTCCTTCTTTTAAATCCTCTGAATAATCTTCACTACCTTCTTCTACCATGAATACTAGAGGCACTAAGTTATTAACCGAGCCTCCTGATTTTGCTAAATAGTCTTTAATGTATTTGTTAGGTTTTGAAGACACAAAATATTTCTTTACATCTTTAATACCTATGTCAACCCAATCTGTAGTGTAGAACCATCCTCTCCAGTACCAGTCTAAATCGAATGCCGAAGCATCTTCCATGGTTCTGAAGAAATCTTCAGGCGTTGGGTGTTTAAACATCCAACGTTGCGCGTATTCTCTAAACGCATAGTCGAATAGTTCAGGTCCCATTACCGTTTCTCTTAAAATATTTAATGCTGTAGCCGGTTTACCATAAGCGTTGTTACCAAACTGGTACACGTTAATTCCTTTACTCATGATTGGTGCAATGAAATTTTGATCACCACCCATGTAAGGTACTATCATTTTTGCTGGTCCGCGATCTGATGGGAAATTGTCATGACCTACCGATAACGCTTCCGGGTGTTTTTTTCCGAAATCCTGTTCGGCTACATACTGTACAAAAGTATTTAACCCTTCGTCCATCCATGTCCATTGACGCTCGTCGCTGTTTACAATCATTGGGAAGAAATTATGTCCAACTTCGTGAATAATAACCCCCATCATACCATACTTTGTACGATCGCTATAGGTACCATCTGCATTAGGACGACCATAATTCCAACAAATCATTGGGTATTCCATTCCTTGCTCTTTAGCATGCACCGAAATGGCTTTGTGATATGGGTAATCGAAAGTCATTCTTGAGTAAGACTCTAAAGTACTTGCTACTACTTTTGTTGACCAGTCTCCCCATAACGGATTACCTTCTTTAGCATACAATGATACTGCCATAACATCGCGATCTCCGATTTTTACAGCCATCATATCCCAGATATATTTTCTTGACGTTGCAAATGCAAAATCACGAACATTTTCTGCTTTTAACTTCCACGTTTTTGTCGTTTCAGCAAACTGACCTTCTTTTGCGGCAGCCTCCTCCTGAGTTACAATAACCACAGGTTTGTCGTACGACTTTTGAGCTTGTTCATAACGCTCCATCATTTTTTTTGAGAATACCTCCTTACGATTTGTTAATCGACCGGTACCATCCAAAATATGATCAGAAGGCACCGTAATGTTTACTTCGTAATCACCGAAAGGTAAAGCAAACTCTTCACGCCCCCAGAATTGTGTATTTTGCCACCCCTCAACATCGTTATACACTGCCATTCTTGGGAAGAACTGTGCAATAATATAAGTCCTGTTACCATCTTTAGGGAAATACTCATATCCAGAACGGCCACGACCATCAACATGATCATTAATATTATACCACCATTTTACGTTAAAGGAGAATTTACCACCCGATTTTAAAACTTCAGGTAACTCAATACGCATCATGGTTCTGTTAATCATATACGTTAACGGTTTTCCACTGGTATCTGAAACTTCCTGAATATTAAAACCCCCATCAAAAGGTTCTTTCATAAAGTTAGATACAAACTGAGACGGGCGCAATACATCAGATACTCCAGAACCTTCAATAAGCGGCGATTTAGAATCTTTAGCTCTCATGTTCTGGTCTAACTGAACCCATAAATATTTTAAATCGTCTGGTGAATTGTTTGTATAAGTAACTGTTTCGTATCCTGAAATTTTTTGGTTTTTATCGTCTAAAACGATATCCATTTTATAGTCGGCCTGTTGCTGGTAATAAGCTGTTCCAGGAGCTCCAGATGCCGCTCTGTACATATTAGGAGTTGAAAACTCATCATACAATTGCCTGAACTTATTGGTATTTGTATGGCCTTTTTTAACCTCCTGTTTTTCTTGATTTTGGGCAAAAGCCGCTGTAGAAACAAAAAATACGGATAGAAAATAATACTTAAATCTCACCATGTGATTAATGTTAATTTTTAAAAGAATTTTAGTTGCATTAAAAAATCATTAACTGATTATTACAAAAAACGCCAAATTGCAACGAATAATAAAATATAAAACTATTATTTAGTTAAATTTTAACAGTACACTTGCCTTTTGTGGAAATAGTATGACGCTTTTCTGTTTCGAATTGATATTTGTTTTAACGATATTCTGCTGTTCTTCAAAGACATCGAATAACACTTCGTTAGTAACTTCTATGGTTTCTATGTATTTTACCTTTTCAATTTCCAGATAACACTTGGCAATATCAACATCGTAAGCTTTTCCAATAAATTGAACATTAACAGGTTTCCCGTTAATTTTAATCATTAGCTTTTCCTTCAGGTATTTTTCCATATAAGCATCAACCGATTCCGGTTCATTTTTCCCTGCCAGCGTAATATTGTCATCATAACGCTCTCTTAACAACTTTTCGAAATCGTCAATAAATATTCTGGAAATAATCTGTACCGACTGCTTTTCTTCTACATAATCTATCTGAGTAACACTTATATAGTATTTATGAACCGTCGCAAATGACAAAAATGACAGGGCGAAAACAAGAAGTGATATTTTAAATAATTTCATTATTATTTTAAAGGTTTGTTTGAATTACGAATGTAAGTATTTAAATGCTTTCAAAAGGTGTACCAAAACGGATTAATCACTTCCCTCACTCCTATTCTGCATATAGTCTCTATACTTACTTCTCAAAAATAACAGGATATTAAAATCGGTTTGATTTTTACAACGCTTTATAAAATTCGGATCGTCGGCACAGAAATAGAAAAATTCCATTCTATAGGCCTCATCTAAGGGATTAGACCTAAAAAAATCGGATGCCAATCGTGCTTTAACACTTCGCATTAAGGCTTCGCTTTCTTCATGCTCTACTCTTTTTTTTAGCATTTTAGTACGTCCCGTAATAGCGTTAATTAATGGATCGAAAGAAGCTCCCCCTAATAACATACCGGGTAACATCTTTGGTTTAAAATCACCTGCCTGACTTAAACGTCGTTCGCTTTGGGTTTTCTTTCTACCTGTATACCCCGGGATACCAACATCGTAAAAATTAATTGGCGCTTTACCATCCACATTATTAATATCCGAAAATAAATTTCCGGTTAACACCTTGCCTACCACAACTTCATCTAATTCATTTACCTGCTCTTCCAACATGACACGCATGGCTTTAAACATCATGATATTTTTATCAACAACCACATATTTTGACTGGTGTACCAAAGAAGAAAACTGAATAGTATCATTCAGTTTCGCTTTAATCTTAAATTCCCCTTGAGCATTGGTTATGGTAAACGCCTGCTCAGATTTATTCAGCACATGAATATTTTCGACATCACTTAAACTATTCACTACTCCCGATATTTCAATAGCTTGTGAAAAACCTAAATACGAAAACAGTATAACGCTAAAAAAAATAAAATTTTGAATGGTTGGCATTATTTTGTTTAAAAACATAAATAACGTCCATCATCTCTTAAATAAATTAAAAAACGGATTTAAACTTTTGTTAAAAAGAAATTCTGAGCTATTTCGCGTTCAGAAATTCGACACTTTTATCGTGCAGATGCTCTAAAAACTCCATTTCCTTACCATAACTCAATAAAGAATAATCAAAATCGCTGGCTTGAACATAATGAATAAAATCCTCAACACGATGTTCAGGAATTCCAAAATTATCAACCAAAAATGCAGAACTGAAATAATATTTAACCGATTCTAAAGGAACCTCGGGAATCCCCTTTTCCTCTTTCTCTGGTGCTTTAGATCGAAATAATGGCAACAACAACTGGTCTACAACATTCACAATATTAAGACCATTAATCATGGTTATATGTTGTGTTGGTGTTGCAATATTATTAGCCTGAGTTTGACTATCGGGTTTAAAATCGAATTGATCTTGGTGTTTAATTCCAAAATATAAAGCATCTAATTTAGGACTAAACTTTTTAGTCATTTTTACATCGGTCTCTAAATTACCTGACAAAGTATTTGGGATAAGCACAATCTCATCTAGTTTGTTAATCTCCTCAATTAAAAAGATTTTCATCTGTCTTGATGCAATGATGGCTTCGTTTACTTCAAACTTTAAATTTTCAAACTGCAAAGCACTCACCTCAATATTATCATGCAAACGAACATCGAGTTTAAACTCGCCTTTTTCATTGGTTACCGCAACTTTGTTCGATGTTGCATTGTAGATCGTAATACCATACACATCATTACTTTCAACTATAATCTTCCCGTCAACTTCAATTCTCTTAAAATCTTGAGAAAAAACAGTTAAGCTGGTAACGAATAGAATAAAAAACAGGCTTTTTTTCATGAGTTGGAAAATTATGATTTTTTAAAGTTAGATGACATATTTAATAGATTCAGAAAAAATCTATTGGATAACTGCTAACAATATTTCACTCTTAAAAATAAGACTTTAGCTTGAAACTTACTACAAAAACCAACAGAATATTTTATGTAGTTTTGCCTTATAAATTAATTAAAATGAAAAATATAATTATTGCCAGTACCTCAACCATACATGGCAGCGGATATTTAGACTACATATTAGAAGAATTAAACACTTTTTTTAAAGAAGCTGAAACCATATTGTTTATCCCATACGCAAGACCAGGAGGTATTTCGCATGATGAATATACAAACATTGTAAAAACAGCCTTTACCAAAATTAATAAAACAGTTAAAGGCATTCATGAATTTGAAAATCCGGTTGAAGCTGTAGCCAATGCAGAAGCTATTTTTACCGGAGGTGGCAATACTTTTGTTTTGACCGATATGCTTCACAGAAACCACTTAATTGAAGCTATACAAAACGCTGTAAAAAACGGAACACCTTATTTAGGCACGAGTGCCGGCAGTAACATTTGTGGATTAACCATTAGAACAACCAACGACATGCCTATTGTTTACCCGCCAAGTTTTAACGCCTTAGCTTTGGTTCCCTTTAACATTAACCCACATTACTTAGACCCAGACACCAATAGTAAACATATGGGTGAAACCAGAGAAACACGAATTAAAGAATTCCACGGTTTTAACCCACAACCTGTAGTTGGTTTACGCGAAGGCAGTTGGTTACGAGTTTCTGGAGATTCTATTGTTTTAAAAGGACATTTAACCGCTCGAATTTTTGAAAAAGGAAAAGCTCCTTGCGAAGTAGAACCTGAAACCGAATTAAATACCCTGAAATAAAAAAAGCATCCCGAAAGGGATGCTTTAAAAGGAAGTTATTCTTATTTTGATTAACACTTAAAAATTAAACTTCTTCCTTAAGTTTTAGAAATAAAAAAGCCTCGTCTATTATCGATGAGGCTTTTTCTTTTTGAGCGGGAGACCGGGTTCGAACCGGCGACATTCAGCTTGGAAGGCTGACGCTCTACCAACTGAGCTACTCCCGCATTGCGGTTGCAAATATATAAAAACCTTCGAGTATTTCACAAATAAAAAATGCAACTTTTTTAAAAAAATTTCAATTAAAAAATTAAGACATTGATTTTGAATATATTTAGATAAAATTATTTTTAATAATTTCTGCTCACTTCAGTTATTAAAAGGGATTTTCAGTGTTTTTCGAACTAAAATTTGGCTTAAAAAACATTCAAAAATGTCCGTTTTATTAAATCGTAATGGAATTTTTGATGACTTGAATAAATTTCCTTTCTAAAACAGGTATGAATTTGAATTTTGATTAAGTTTGATTTCATAGACAATTTCAAATCATGATGAAGCAACACCCATACAATATAAAAATAATAAGTGCCGCTGAAACATTTCCTGTTAGACATCCTGTTTTAAGACCTGGCAAACCCATAGAAACCTGTAATTTTGATGGCGATAATTTGGAAACCACATTTCATTTAGGCATTTATAACAACAATCAACTTCTCGGGGTGGTGTCCTATTTTAAAAGCTCCACTAATTTATTATCAGAAGCATTGCAGTATCAACTTAGAGGCATGGCCGTTTTAGATACTTTTCAAGGAAAAGGACTCGGTAATTTATTAGTAGCCTACGGTGACACATTATTAAAAGAAAAGAAAATTCAAGTCGTTTGGTGCAACGCCCGCGAGGTAGCAAAGACATTTTACAAGAAAAACAATTTCACTGTTATTGGTGAGCCATTCAATATTTCAGATATCGGTTTACACTATGTTATGTACAAATCTTTAAAATAACAAACATAAAAAAGCCCTGTAAAAACAGGGCTTTTTTGAGCGACTAACTCAAATAATCATAAAATTAAGTGTTATAATTATTTTTTTGACAATGCCATTTCAATAACTTGCTGAGCATCTTTAGCACCGTGTAATTCGGCATATTTTTTTGCTGTATAACCTTTTCCACATTTTGCTTTTAAATCGGCACCTTCAGAAATTAAAAGTTGTAAAATTTCAACACGATTATATTTCGCAGCATACATAGCTGGTGTCATCCCGTTAGATTTTTGGTTAACGTCTTCACCTCTGGCTATTAATTTTTTTACGGTAACGATATCGCCTTTAGCGATTGATACACAAAAAGAATTTACTTTAAAATACGTTACTTTGTTTGTTGCAACGTTAGGTTCGATTGTTTTTGCATTTACTGATACTACTGATAAACATAATGCAATTGCTGAAAGAATGATTGTTTTTTTCATGATGAAAGAATTTTGATTTGATTAATGATTTTGTTTTTTGATTATACTTAACAGACGACATTAAGTAACATATGTTACATTAAAACCATTCTTTTCTGCATTTTTAACATATCATTCACATTTCTTTAACGGAATCCACTTTTTTTAATTATACCACAAAAAAGCACAAAAACGGGCTGTTTTTAAACAGTTTCATCTTCCTTTTTTTAACAAACTTCAGTATATTTGATACTGAAAAAATTACACATTATAATGAACAAAAAAGTTATCTTAATGATACTTGATGGCTGGGGAAATTCTCCAGATCCTAAAGTTTCTGCAATCGACAATGCCAACACCCCTTTTATAGATTCTCTTTACACAAAATACCCTTACGCTACCTTACGAACCGATGGTTTACACGTTGGTTTACCTGAAGGACAAATGGGTAATAGCGAAGTTGGCCATATGAATTTAGGTGCCGGTCGCATTGTATATCAAGATTTAGTAAAAGTTAATTTAGCGGTTGAAAACAAAACCTTAAATTCAGAGAAGGTATTGGTTGATGCTTTTGAATACGCTAAGACAAATAATAAAGACGTACACTTTCTTGGTCTATTAAGTGATGGTGGCGTTCACTCTCACATAAAGCACCTTTTCGGATTAATTGATGCCGCCGATGAATACGGTTTAGAGCACACCTACATCCACGCCTTTACCGATGGACGTGATGTAGACCCAAAATCTGGTTTCGGCTTTTTAACCGAATTAGAATCTCACCTTGAAAAATCCAATGCAAAATTAGCTACTGTAACCGGAAGATATTATGCTATGGATAGAGATAAACGCTGGGAACGTGTTAAATTAGCTTACGATGCCATGGTAAACGGTATTGGCGAGAAATCAACCAACGTTACCGATACTGTTCAAAAAAATTACAACAACGATATTACCGACGAGTTCATTAAGCCAATTATTCTAACTGGTGCAGATGGAGAACCTGTAACAAAAATAAAAGATGGAGATGTGGTGATCTTCTTTAACTTTAGAACCGACCGTGGTCGTGAGTTAACAGAAGCGTTGTCGCAAACCGATTTCCACGAGCAAAACATGCACAAATTAAACCTGCATTATGTAACGCTTACCAATTACGATGACACCTATAAAAACGTTAATGTAATTTTCAACAAAGACAACTTATCAGAAACTTTAGGTGAAGTTTTGGCTAAGAATGGTAAAAAACAAATTCGTATTGCCGAAACTGAAAAATACCCACACGTTACCTTCTTCTTCTCTGGTGGTCAGGAAAAAGAATTTGAAGGTGAAACTCGTATTTTAAGAAATTCTCCTAAAGTAGCGACTTACGATTTACAACCGGAAATGAGCGCCTACGAGTTACGTGATGCCTTAGTTCCTGAATTAGAAAAAGGCGATGTTGATTTCGTATGTTTAAACTTTGCAAATGGAGATATGGTTGGACATACTGGTGTTATGGAAGCCGCTATTAAAGCCTGTGAAGCGGTTGATGAATGTGTTAAAGATGTGGTAACAACAGCTCTTGACAACGGTTACACAACTATTTTAATCGCGGATCACGGAAACTGTGAAACTATGATTAACCCAGATGGTACACCAAATACGGCACACACCACAAATCCGGTTCCTGTTATTTTAATCGACAACGAATTAAAATCTATCAAGGATGGTATTTTAGGTGATGTAGCACCAACAATTTTAAAATTAATGGGCGTTGAGCAGCCAGCTGCCATGACACAGCATGCTTTAGTTTAATTTCTTAATTAAAATTGTACATTTGTTTTAAACAACAAGTTTATAATCTTAATGAATTTAAACACACAACTTATAATCGCCGTCGATTTTGATGGCACCATAGTTGAAGATGCTTACCCGAATATAGGAAAGCCGATGCTTTTTGCTTTTGAAACTTTAAAAATGCTTCAAAACAAAGGCCATCGGCTTATTTTATGGACTTACCGCCATGGCACTAAATTAGATGATGCGGTTAATTTTTGCAAAGAACATGGCATTACATTTTATGCCGTAAACCGCAGTTATCCGGAAGAGGATTTCAGTAATAATTCAAGCCGAAAAATTCATGCCGATTTATTCATCGACGATAGAAATATTGGCGGGTTTCCGGGTTGGGGTGAAATTTACCAAATGGTAACCAATACCGAACCAAAGGAAGAAGAAAAAAAGAAAGGCTTTTTCAGAATTTTCAAATAATCTACCTTTCATCGGTAATGTTAATTATTCCTTTCATTCAAAAGGCATTCCCACTATTTTAAGTATCTTTGCCCATATTTTTTTGACACATGATTCAGATTAAAACCAGAGAAGAAATTGAATTAATGCGCGAAAGTGCCTTAATCGTATCTAAAACTTTAGGAGAAATAGCAAAAGCCGTAAAACCAGGTGTAACGACTTTACAACTTGATAAAATTGCCGAAGCGTGTATTAGAGATCATGGCGCTATTCCAGGATTTTTAGGCTTATACGATTTCCCGAACACCCTTTGTATGAGTCCAAACTCACAAGTGGTTCATGGTATTCCTAATAATGATCCTTTAGTTGAAGGCGATATTATTTCAATTGACTGCGGAGCTTTAAAAAATGGTTTTTATGGTGATCATGCCTATACCTTTGCCGTTGGTGAAATTGACCCTGAAACTGAAAAGCTACTTCAGGTTACAAAAGAATCACTTTACATTGGTATTCGTGAATTCAAATTAAATAATCGTGTTGGAGACGTAGGCTACGCCATTCAAAAATACTGTGAAGATCACGGTTACGGCGTTGTTCGCGAATTGGTAGGTCATGGATTAGGTAGAAAAATGCACGAAGACCCTGAAATGCCAAACTACGGAAAACGCGGTCGTGGTAAAAAGTTTGTTGAAGGTATGGTTGTTGCTATCGAACCTATGATTAACATGGGAACACACCGTATTCAGCAACATAGAGATGGTTGGACCATTACCACTTTAGATAACAAACCAAGTGCTCACTTCGAGCATGATGTAGCTATTGTTGATGGTAAGCCTGAATTACTTTCAACCTTTGCTTATATCTATGATGCCTTAGGCATCACATCAAACGAAGAAGACGAATTCAGACAAAAAGCATTAGTTCTTTAACATGAACCAAATTGAACGTATTGAACAAGAGCTTGCACCTTTAAGAGCTCAGTTAAACAATCATAAATTATATAGTGACTTAAACGCTATCGACGATGTTAAAACCTTTATGGAACAACACGCTTTTGCAGTTTGGGATTTTATGTCGCTGTTAAAATCACTTCAAAACCAGTTAACCACAACTACCCTACCTTGGGTGCCTGTGGCTAATCCGGCAACCTCTAGATTTATAAATGAAATTGTTTTAGGTGAAGAAAGTGATGTTAACGAACTTGGCGAGCCTAAGAGTCATTATGAAATGTACTTAGATGCCATGCTTCAGGTTGGTGCCAGTACAAAACAGATTAATACATTTATCGATTTCATAAAAGAAGGACTTTCAATTACCGATGCAGGCTTAAAAGCAAAATTGGAAGCCGAAACATTAAATTTCATTCAGTTTTCATTCGATGTTATTGACACTAAAAAACCTCATGTTATTGCTTCGGCATTTACTTTTGGTCGTGAAGATGTCATTCCTGATATGTTCTTTCAAATTATAAATCAGTCAAAAACTGAAGATAATACCTATAGTAAACTCACTTATTATTTAAACCGTCACATTGAATTGGATGGTGATGAGCACGGTCCGTTATCTTTAAAAATGATTGAAGAATTATGCAAGGAAGATGATAAAAAATGGGATGAAGCTTTAGCAACTGCAAAACAAGCTTTAGAACACCGCATCGCGCTTTGGGACAGTATTTCAGCCTTAATTCAAACCAATCGTTTAGTTGAAGCCTAACGCCATTGAAAAAGCTTTTTAAAATAATTCTGAATGTTATTCCGCGACCTTTATTAATCAGGTTAAGTTATATCATTCGTCCGGTTCTGGCTTTCTTTTTACGAGGAAACAACTTTATCGATCCCATAGACGGCAAAGGGTTCAGAACGTTTTTACCTTATGGTTACGGCACACAACGTAATAACGTGTTGTCACCTTCAACTTTAAGTTTAGAACGCCATAGATTATTGTGGCTCTATTTGAATAAGGAAACCAATTTCTTTACCGACAACTTAAAAGTTTTACACTTTGCCCCGGAACAATGCTTTTTAAAACGCTTTAAAAGCTTAAAGCATTTAGATTATACTACAACTGATTTATTATCACCAATTGCGGATGTAAAAGCTGACATCTGTGATTTACCGTTTAAGGATAATGAATTTGATGTTATTTTATGCAATCACGTACTGGAACATATCCCTGATGATACTAAAGCCATGCAGGAATTATATCGTGTGATGAAGCCAGGCGGCTGGGGAATTTTTCAAATTCCTCAGGATTTGAATCGTGAAACTACTTTTGAAGACGACACAATAACCGATAAAAAAGAACGCGCTAAAATCTTCGGACAATACGATCATGTGCGTGTGTACGGCCGTGATTATTTCAACAAATTGCGTGCTATCGGTTTTACGGTTGATGAAGCTGATTACACCAAAAATTTCTCTGAACAGGATATTCAAACCTATTGTTTAGCCAAAGGTGAAATTATTCCTGTGGTAAGGAAATAAAATTAAGATTAGATTAAATGGCACAACACTATTTTATTATAACAGGCACTTTGTATGGCATGTTATCAGTAATATTTGGTGCCTTTGGTGCCCATGCTCTGAAAAAAATAATTTCGGACAGCGAATTATTAAAAAGTTTTGAAACAGGCGTTAAATACCAAATGTATCACGCCATTGTTTTACTTGCTCTAGGCCTAAATAACTTTAATAATTCAATCATTTACTGGTTTTTCACTATTGGAATCCTGTTGTTTTCTTTTAGCATTTACGGTTTGGTTTTAAGCGCAGCAAAAGGCAAAAAATTAAAATTTTTAGGTCCTATTACACCTCTTGGAGGTTTACTCTTAATATTAGGCTGGCTTTTTATTCTTTTGGAAGTTATTTAATTTACTCCTCTGGAAACCCGTTAAGACCTAAGGTTTCAAATTCATGCTGATCGTTTTCAAAAATTAAAAACACTTTAAGTTCCGGATGCGATTTTAAAAACGTCTTGATCTTTTCAACACCCATAGTTTTAAACGCTGTGGCATAAGCATCGGCCGTCATACAATCTGACGCAATAACCGAAATACTCAACAAATTCGTTTTACTTGGATACCCGGTTTCGGTATTAATAATATGAGCATATTTATTACCGTTTTCATCAACTTTAAACTTTCTATACGTACCCGAAGTAGCCATAGCTTCATCTTTAACGGTAATCCCCTTTAAAATAGATTGGGTTCCATCAAAATGTGGTTGTTCTACGCCTACTTTCCAAGGCAATTGTTTTTCAGCATTTATTCCTCTTGTTCTGATTTCGCCTCCTATTTCAACTAAATAATTTTTGATGTTTTTACTTTCTAAAAACTGTCCAATCACATCAACGCCATAGCCTTTCGCTATCGCATTAAAATCAATAAAAGCACCTTCTGGTTTCTTTAAAATATGATTATTCTGTTGGACTTTATCAAATCCCACCGACAGCATTAAACTATCGATTTTCAAACTATCGAGATTCACTATTTTTCCACCCGGACCAAAATCCCAGGCATTTACTAAAGCCCCAATCGTTGGATCGAAAGCACCTTGTGTTGCTTTATAAATGATTTTTGAGGTATTGAACACCTTCTCGAAATGCGCATCGACCAAACTATCTTCATTTCTATTAATTTTTGAAATATCAGAGGTTGGAATATAAGTGGACATCGACATGTTAATAACTGCAAACAAACTGTCAAACTGTGGTTTATAATTGACATCTGAATCGTAAAGTACCGAATAACTGGTTCCGAAAATCGGACCAGTCAAGGTGGTGTTTTTAACTGAAGTTTCACAAGACACTAAAACAAGTGCCAAGAAAGACGCTAAGAATAATTTCATCTTAATTAAGATTTGTTTCAATAACCTGAATACCGTTGTACTCCATTAAATATTCCTGGTTTAAATAAATGGGCATTTTTTCGCCTTCAACATTACCTATGCCAACGCCGGCATATAGCACTTTTGCATTTTTATCTCTGGCATGCTTTTTAAAAGTCTCCATCCAGACCACATCGTAATTGTTAGGGTTATCGGGTAAAATTACAGCTCTAACAATCACGAAATAGTATTGACTGTTTTTGTCGATACACACAAATTGCGGATGCTTTTTTAATTTGCTGTTTACGGCTACAAACTCAAAACCACGTTGTTCCAAGTCTTTTCCAACATGATTCATAGCCAGATTATGTAGTTCCTGTTCTGTAAGTGGTTTACTCATATTGCAAAAATAATATTAAAAATTCGCCTACCCTAAAATTAAAAAATGTTTAACTTTAAAGCACTTACTTATTTAATCCTTACCAAATTGAGGGTTCATTTTTGTAATTAATATCAATATATGACACCACATCCTCTATCTAAAAAAGTCGGCCTTTTTTTAGGACCTATTCTTTTTATATGCCTTCGTTTAATCCCTTTTGAATCTATATCAGACAATGCCAGCACCGTAATTGCGATTGCCGGATGGATGATTTGTTGGTGGATCACAGAAGCGGTTTCAATTTCGGTTACGGCCTTACTCCCTTTACTTTTATTTCCGTTGTTTAAAGTCATGCCTATTGCCGATGTAGGCGCCAACTACGGAAGTCCAATCATTTTCCTATTCTTTGGTGGTTTTGTATTGGCTTTGGCTTTAGAAAAGGTGAATCTTCATAAACGTATTGCTTTAACCATTATCAAAAAAACAGGATCAACCCCTAATCGTGTTATTCTGGGATTTATGATTGCCACAGGATTTATGAGCATGTGGATTAGTAACACCGCCAGTACGGTTGTTATGCTTCCTATTGCACTTTCGGTGATTAAATTACTGATTAATGATGAAGATGGATTTACAAAACAGGATAAAAATTTTGCTTTGAGCGTCATGCTTGGCATTGCGTTTTCAGCAAATGCTGGAGGCATTGCCACAGTAATTGGCACACCTCCCAATTCCGTTTTAATCGGTTTATTAGAAAATGAATATCATATTGAAATTTCCTTTTTAAAATGGATGATTGTAGGTTTACCTTTTTCAATCATTTTAATTGGAATCATTTATCTGGTTATGGTAAAATGGTTCTTTCCTTGTCAAGGATTAGTATTTAGTACCGAAAAAGATTTTATCGATAATGAACTAAAAAAACTTGGAGAAACTAGTAGCAAAGAAAAACAGGTACTTGTCATTTTTGGTATTACGGTCTTTTTATGGATTTTCAGAACAGTTATTAACAACCTAATTCCAGGTTTAGAACTATCGGATACCATGATAAGTATGTTTGGAGCATTACTCCTGTTTACAATTCCTCACAACTTAAAACGTGGCGAATTCATTTTAGAATGGATAGATACTCAAAAATTAGCCTGGGGTATTCTCATGCTATTTGGTGGTGGTCTAGCTTTAGCCAAAGGCATGTCGGCAACTGGTATTGTCGATGTGGTCGCAAATACCATTGCCACAAGTAACATTAGTATTTTAGTCATGGCTTCATTACTTATTATTCTTATGTTATTCATGACGGAGTTAATGAGCAATGTCGCGTTAACAGCTGTTTTAGCCCCTGTGGTTGCTGGTATAGCTTTAAGATTGAATATCCCGATGCTATATTTACTCATTCCTGTAACAATGGCCAGTAGCTGTGCTTTTATGCTCCCAATGGCGACACCGCCTAATGCCATTGTATTTGCCAGTGGTTATGTTAAAGTCAGTGAAATGGCTAAAGTAGGATTCATTTTAAATCTTATATCGGTAGTACTACTCATCCTACTATTCAAAATAGGATTGCCTTTAGTATTTTAACACACTCGTTTTGGAAAGAGATCTGATTTTTAATAAATTAGGGAAAGCATCTGTATTATGAAAACAGCAAATAACCGTTTAGATATTGCCATAAAAAAATTATACACGGCATTTCACGATGATTGCCTTCATCCGGAGTGTTGTAAACAATGTGCTGTGGGTAACATTTTAGATCATTCAGATGCCTGGAAACACTTCTCTGATGATCACGGCTCAACGAAACTCAATTATATTGGTCACATTAATGAGGCCTTCGGAAAACGGTTTAATGGCTATACCCCTTCAGAATTACTTCTTATTGAAGTCACTTTTTTAAAAGCCTGTGGATATCAATTACCATTGCATTTCAAAAATAACAAGCCTGAAAACCCAACAAACAAAGACAATCTATTCAAAGGACTGCAAGCGGTTATTGAACTACTATGCGAGTTAGATAAAAGCCCGAATGTGATGGACTACACCGAACTTTTTGATAATTTGAGAATCTCAAAAAAGTCGTTGGTTTTAAAATAAATCTTTTCCTAAGCGCAACCAATTAATTAACTGGGCATCTTATACCAAAACCAATGTTCATGAAAGTTTGTTGTTCCTTATTTTTGTCCTTAATAATTATTTCTTGTTCTTCAAATGACATCTTATCCTATGGCAATTACAAGTTAAAAAATAACCGCTGTTACAAACTTATTGAATCAAACTACGAACTTTGTGTTGATTCTATTTCAGACTCGCGTTGCCCGGAAGATGTAGTTTGCATATGGGAAGGTAATGCTTCAGTTTATTTTTCATTAAAATCGCCAAACGAAAATACTAGTTTTACTTTAAACACATTCAGAGGTTTTCAAACAGATTCCATTTTAAAAGGTTTTAAATTTACATTACTTGATGTTTTACCTTATCCGGTAAATACCACTTCTTCTGAACAAAATAATTATAACGTTGAAATAAACATCGTAGACTCCATATAACCATTGCATTATTTTTCATTCATCTGATATTATTTCCTTAAATAGAATTAAATCAGCTATTTAGAAACATTTTCTTACTTTTAGTTTTCACATAATTAACCTCTAACCAATATTATATGAAAACAAAACAATTTATTTTTTCAACATTGTGTAGTGCCGCTCTTTTGGCGTGTATTTCAAAAGAAAAAAAAGAATCTACCGAAGTTTATGAATCGATTGAAGTAAAAGAAGTCGCTGTTGATCCCATAAAACGTGGTAAACATTTGGTTAATGCCATTGGTTGCCACGACTGTCATACTCCAAAAAAGTTTACTGAAAAAGGTATGGAACTGGATTTCGATCGTTTACTTTCTGGTCATCCAGCAGATGAAATTTTACCGCCTTATGATGAAACCACAGCCAAATCATATTTGTTATTCAACATGGGTTTAACAGCTGCCACAGGCCCATGGGGGACATCGTTTGGAGCGAACTTAACACCAGATGCAACTGGTATTGGGTCATGGAGTGAAGCCCAGTTTTTAACAGCTATTAAACTAGGCCTTTATAAAGGTATGGAAGGCAGCAGACCACTATTACCGCCAATGCCGTGGCAATCGTACAAAAACCTACCAGACGACGATTTAAAGGCTATTTTCGCTTATTTAAAAACGATTAAACCGATTGAAAACATAGTACCAAGCAATATTCCTCCTAAAATGAATTAATAAAAATACAGCGTATAAAAAAAGCCAACTCGTTTGAGTTGACTTTTTTTGTATCATAAGTTTTGGATTATCCTCCGAAATCATCAAATCTGATGTTTTCATCTGGAAGACCAAAATCTTCTCCCATTTTTTGTACCGCCTTATTCATTAACGGTGGTCCACAGAAATATAATTCAATATCTTCTGGAGCATCGTGTTTACTTAAGTAGTTATCAATAACACAATTGTGAATGAATCCTACGAAACCATCACCTTCAGAGTCAATATCTGCTTTAACTTTCCAGTTATCTTCTGGTAACGGCTCAGAAAGCGCTAAGAAGAAACGGAAGTTAGGGAATTCTTTCTCCAATTGATAGAAGTGATCTAAGTAGAATAACTCACGCTTAGAACGTCCACCGTACCAATAAGTAACTTTACGTCCTGTTCTTAATGTTTTGAATAAGTGGTATAAGTGTGAACGCATTGGCGCCATACCAGCTCCACCACCAACATAAAGCATTTCTGCTTCAGACTCGTTAATAAAGAACTCACCGTAAGGACCAGAAATGGTTACTTTATCACCTGGCTTTCTTGAGAAAATGTAAGATGAAGCTACCCCTGGATTTACATCCATCCAACCATTTTTATTTCTATCCCATGGCGGAGTTGCAATACGTACGTTAAGCATGATATCACGTCCTTCAGCTGGGTAAGAAGCCATAGAGTAAGCTCTTTCAACCGTATCGTCATTTTTCATTACTAACGGCCATAATCCGAATTTATCCCACTCTGCCTGGAACTTATCCGGAGTTTCATGTTCTTCAGGGTGCGCTGTAATATCGATATCTGAATATTTAATTTCACACTTAGGGATTTCAATTTGAATATACCCTCCCGCCTTATAGTTCATATCTTCAGGGATACGTACTACGAATTCTTTAATGAAGGATGCCACGTTGTAGTTACGTACAACTTCTGCTTCCCATTTTTTGATACCAAATACCTCTTCAGGAATTGTGATATCCATATCTTGCTTTACCTTAACCTGACAAGCTAAACGCGCTCCGTGTTGTAACTCTTTACGTGTAAAGTGAGGTGTTTCTGTTGGAAGTGCTTCTCCTCCACCTGAATTTACGTGACACTCACACTGAATACACGTTCCTCCACCACCACAAGCTGATGGTAAAAATATTTTTTGATTTCCTAAAGTAGATAATAAACTACCTCCTGAGGCAACTTCGATTTCCTTTTCACCGTTAATAGTAATCTTTACCGGCCCTGAAGGCGATAACTTTTGTTTTACTACTAATAGCAAGGTAACCAGTAAAAGCGTAATAATTAAGAACGCTACTACCGTTGCTACTATTGTTCCTGTTGTACCTGCTGCTAATAAAATCATCTTAATTATTTGTATTGTTAGCTAACTCTTCTTTTTCTGTTTCAGCTGCATTTAAAGCAACCTGATCGTTTGATGTTTCCTCTTGAACAGAAGCTGTTTTCTCTTCTTTCTTAGCCTCATCATCACCGCCAGTTAACATACCACCAAAACTCATGAATCCAATCGCCATTAACCCGGTAATGATAAAGGTAATACCTAAACCACGTAATGCAGGCGGCACGTTTGAATATCTGATTTTCTCACGTATAGCAGCAATTGCTAAGATTGCTAAAAACCATCCAATACCTGAACCTACACCGTATACAGTTGCTAAACCTAAAGTTGGGATTTCACGAGATTGCATGAATAATGAACCTCCTAAAATTGCACAGTTTACTGCGATAAGTGGTAAGAAAATACCAAGCGAGTTATATAATGATGGAGAGAACTTCTCTACAACGATTTCTACTAACTGTACCATGGTTGCAATAGTAGCGATGAATAAGATGAATGATAAGAAACTTAAATCGTAAGCTGCATATTCTTCACCTAACCATTTTAAAGCACCTGGTTGTAAAATATACTGATCTAACAACCAGTTTAAAGGTACTGTTATAAGCATTACGAAAATAACGGCAGCCCCTAAACCAACAGCTGTTGAAACTTTTTTAGATACTGCAAGGTAAGAACACATTCCTAAGAACGTAGCAAATACCATGTTATCTATAAATATTGATTTTAAAAATAATTCTAAATGTTCCATATGTTTTCAATTATGAATTCTGAAAAACAGAATCCTAAATTAGAGACTAGTCTTCGATTAATGCTTTATTTCTAGAACGTTGTACCCAAATAATGATACCTACCACGATTAACGCCATTGGCGATAATAACATGAAACCATTATTTTCATATCCTATGGCATATAATCCAGTTTTTTCAATTGGGTCTCCTAAAACTTTAAATCCTAATAACGTACCAGAACCTAATAATTCTCTAAAGAAACCAACGATAACTAAAATTAAACCATAACCAGCAGCATTACCAATACCGTCTAAAAACGATCTCCATGGTCCGTTACCTAAAGCAAAAGCTTCAAAACGTCCCATAATAATACAGTTGGTAATAATTAAACCAACGAATACCGATAATGTTTTACTTAATTCGTATGAGAATGCTTTTAATACCTGGTCTACTATAATTACTAAAGCTGCAACAACAACTAACTGAACTATAATTCTAATTTTTGAAGGTATAATGTTTCTCATTAAAGAGATAACAACGTTACCTATACCTAACACAGCCATTACCGAAATAGCCATTACAATTGATGCTTTTAACTGCGCTGTAATTGCTAAAGCAGAACAAATACCTAATACCTGAATAGTAATTGGGTTATTATCTGCTAACGGATCTGTAATTAACTTTGCGTCTTTTTTTGATAAAAGTCCCATACGATTAATTATTTTTTAAATTATCAAAATAAGGTTTATAAAGCTTTAAATCACTTTTTATCATTGCTGCAACACCATTACCTGTAATAGTAGCACCAGCAATAGCATCAACCTCATTATCTGTTTTATCTTCGTTTGTAGGATCGGCATTTCCTTTAGCTACGTCAACTCCTTTAAAGTTTCCGTTAGCGTCTAATAAATGCTCACCAATAAAATCGTCCATAAAGAAACGCTCTTTAATGTTTGCTCCTAACCCTGGCGTTTCTCCTTTGTGATCGAAGTATGCTCCTTGAATAACCATATTCTCATCCATAGAAACATATCCCCAGATAGCATCCCAAAGTCCTTTTCCGTAGATAGGTACGATGTAAAATGTTTTTCCGTCTTTCTCTCCAACAAAAAGAGGTAAGTTACGCTTAGCAGCATCACCACCGGCAGCAGCTTTATCTTTTTTAAGGTCTATTAAATAAGCCTGGTCATTTTCTTCAACGTTACCATTTTTAATAACCTCTTGCTTAGTAATATATTTAGAGAATAATTCTGAAGCTTCTTTAGTATCTACAAACACAGCACTACCAGCATCGTTATTATTTACTCCCATGGCATATAGAATATTTTGTTGTTTTTCTATACGCATATTTTCTGAAATCTTCGGACTTAATGAAGAAGCCGTAAATGCTAATAAGGCTCCTACAATTACTACCATTGCTATCGCAAATAGAATAGTATATGAATTTTTGTCTGTTCTATTTTCCATCGTTATGCAACTTTAGCTTTTAAACGTTTCATTCTTTTCTTCACATTACCTTGAACTACGTAATGATCGATAGTTGGTGCAAATACGTTCATTAAAAGAATCGCTAACATTACACCCTCTGGATATGCCGGGTTAAATACACGAATTAAGATAGAGATAAATCCTATTAAGAATCCGTAAATCCATTTTCCTTTATTGGTTTGTGAAGCTGTTACAGGATCTGTAGCCATAAACACCGTACCAAAAGCAAAACCTCCAATTAATAAGTGGTGCCAGAATGGGGTGCTCATTAAGCCATAGAACTTACTTGCTTCAGAAATAATACCAGCATCAACAACCTGATTGAAGATTAATCCCATTACAATAGCTCCTACTACAGAAGATAACATAATTCTCCAGCTTCCAATTTTAGTGAAGATTAAGAATAAACCTCCTAAAAGGATTAATACTGTAGACGTTTCACCAACAGATCCAGGAATAAATCCTAAGAACATATCTGAAACTGAATAAGCAAATTCCTTTCCTTGCGCTAAGCTTCCTAAAATAGTTTCACCAGAAATAGCATCTAAATTAGCTCCGGCAGCAATCTCGTTAGTTCTTTCAACTGCACCTTCTACCCATACTTTATCTCCAGACATCCAGGTTGGATATGCGAAGAATAAAAATGCACGAATGGTTAGAGCCGGGTTAAGAATATTCATTCCTGTACCTCCAAATACTTCCTTACCAATTACAACACCGAAAGCTACTGCTACTGCAAGCATCCAAAGCGGAATATCGATAGGTACAATAAGTGGCACTAACATACCAGTTACTAAGTATCCTTCTTCAACTTCGTGTTTTTTGATGATAGCGAATAAGAACTCAATTCCTAAACCAACACCGTAAGACACGATTACTAACGGAAGTATTTTCCAGAAACCAATCATGAAGTTTGCTAAAGTCCAGAATTCTGAACTAAAGAAACCACTTGAAACTGCATCGATAGAACCAACAGCTAAATTGTGTTGATACCCCGCGTTAAACATTCCGAAAATTAAACACGGAATCATAGCCATGATAACCGTATTCATGGTACGCTTTAAATCATCTGCAGCCTTAACATGAGTTCCACCGTGAGTGGTCTCGTTTGGCAAGTATAAGAACGTATGAAGCGCGTTGAACGCAGGAGCAAACTTCGTGCTTTTATACTTTTCTTTTAAAACATGTAATTTATTTTTTAAACTCATTTTTTATAGTTTTCATTTTTAATTAGAAAAATGAATAAGATTTTATTTTTCACTCTGCTTAACAAAACGAAGAAAACTTCATTTTTCATTTTGCTTCACAAAAGGAATAATTATCCAATTTCTTTAAGCATTAAATCTAAGCCCTCTCTAATAATTTTTTGATGTGGTTGCTTAGATACACAAACAAACTCAGTTAATGCAAAATCTTCAGGAGCTACTTCATACATTCCTAAAGCTTCCATTTCATCTAAATCTTTATACATACAAGCTTTTAAAATTTGTAATGGATAAATATCTAAAGGAAATACTTCTTCGTAACCACCAGTAACAACGAAAGCACGGTGTTCACCATTTGTATTGGTATCTAAGTTGTATTCTTTTTTAGGGTTTAACCAAGAGAAGGTTAATGCTCTAGAAGTAGAAATTTTGTTGAATACAGGTTTATTCCATCCAAAGAAATCGTAATCATCTCCTTCTGGAATTACAGTTATTACATTGCTGTAATAATCTAAAGCACCATCTGGTCTTACTTGTTTTCCACTTAAAACGTTTCCTGAAATTACACGAGCATTAGAGTCTTGAGTAATACCTTTATCGTAAATCATAGTTGCTACTTCGCTACCAATTTTGGTTTTAAAGTAACGTGGTTTTTCTATCTCAGAACCTGCTAAAGCAACAATACGCTCTGCGTTAAATTTACCAGTTAACAATAATTCACCTATAATAACAAGATCCTGTGCGTTTACCGTCCAAACAACTTCACCTTTATTAACAGGGTCTACTCTGTTAATTAATGTACCTACATTCCCTGAAGGGTGTGGTCCTGATACTTTGTGAAGTGTAATTCCAGATAAACCTGCTAAAGGCGAATTAGAATTAGCACCAACAGACACGTGTACTTTACCTTCGGTTAATTTCCCTATGGCAGTAACGGCAGCTTGTAATTCTGCTTCTTTACCTTTTAAAGTAAAATCTAAATCGGCTGCTAAAGGTGCACTTGCGTAACCTGAAATAAAAATAGCCTTTGGTGTTTTAGACGGGTTAGCCACAACATCATAAGGACGTTGTTTGATAAATGGCCAACAGCCTGAAGCCAATAAATGCGCCTTAACCATTCCTGGGTTAGCCGCATCGACATCAAACTTACCGTTGTCTAAGTACACTTGTTCGCTATCAACTTCTATTTTAACAGCATCTACTCTACGTTTTGGTCCACGAACTACCTCAACTACAGTTCCAGATACAGGCGACACAAATTTCACAGACTCATTCGATTTATCATAAAAAATCGTTTCACCCGCTTTTAATGTGGTACCTTCTTTAGCTACAAGTTTTGGAATTACGCTGTGGAAATCTTCAGGTCTAACCGTGCAGTACTTACTTATAACTGCCTGTTCAACAGTTTTTTCAGCCTCACCTTTAAGTTTTATATTCAGACCTTTCTTAATCTTAATGTCGTTTGACATACGCTATATAATTGAATTTTGTTGTCTAAAAAGCGACGCAAATTTACTGAATTTCTTCAGTAATAAACGTTATTGTAATGTCTTAGTTTGTTATTTGTACAGATTCTAAATAAGAGATTATTGCCTAGGCATGAATTTTGTATATCTTTACAAGATATTATTCGTAATTAGATGAAAATTAACACACATCTCTTTTTTTATTTTTTCTTTTTCTCTTTCTTAAGCTTTGCCCAAGTTGAAGAAGTTACACCACCTGACTATATAAAAACAATAAATTTTAAAGGAAATACGCCCGAAACGCAATTACCCATTTTAAAGCTTGGTGAATATGTGGTTTTAGAGTTTGATGCCCTAAACGGAAATGAGGATGATTACTACTATAAAATTGAACATTTTAATCACGACTGGACACCTTCCGTTTTATTCAAATCGGAATATTTAGACGGTTTTGATAATCAGCGCATTCGCGACTACGAAAACTCATATAACACCTATCAAATTTATTCACATTACAAACTAACCATCCCTAATCAGTTTACTAAAGGTTTAAAGGTTTCAGGGAATTATATACTTTCAATTTTCAACAGTTATGACGAACTGGTTTTCTCAAGAAAATTTATGATTTACGAAGATGAAGCATCGGTTGGCGTTGCACTTAAACGCGCAAGAAACATTGAGTATATAGACCAGAAACAACGTGTAGATATTACTATTTCCTCTAATGGCGCTGCTTTTAATAACCCTATGCAAACCGTAAAAACTGTTATTGTACAAAACAACAACTTAAACTCAGCTATAAAAGATTTAAAACCCTTGTATACGGTTGGAAAACAACTTATTTACAAGTACGATACCGAAACCAGTTTCTGGGGTGGAAACGAATACCTGTATTTTGAAAACAAAGATGTTCGCGCAGCCAATACAGGCGTGCAATTTATTGATTTAAAAGAACTATACCACAACTATTTATTTACTAATATCCCCAGATACAACAGACCTTACACTTACAATCCGGACATTAATGGAAATTACGTTATCACCAATATTGACGCAGAAAACCCGAGTATAGAAGCCGACTATGTCTGGGTGCATTTTTCCCTGTTAGCCGACGACACTTACAGGAATAAAAATGTACACATCTATGGCAACTTCAACAACTATGTAGTAGATGAAAGCACCCAATTAATTTACGATGAAGATCGAGATACCTTTTCCACGTCTCTACTATTAAAACAAGGATTTTACAATTATAAATACGTTGTTGTTAACACTAACAACACTATTGATGAAGGCGTAATTAGCGGCAACTTTTATCAAACCGAAAACAATTATAAAGTCATTGTGTATTATAGAGATCTGGGTGCCCGTTACGATAAAATTGTAGGCATTGGTGAAGGGTCTTCGGTAAACATATCAAACTAAGTTTTTTCATCCATTTTTTAACACTTTTGGTTAATTTTTACCGATAACTTCTAATATTTCTTATTTTAGCAGTATATCTATACCCATTTTACCCAAAGCAAACATGGTTCAATTAGTTACTAGAGGGATTAAAATCTCGGTCGAAACTACCTACGAAGGCTCTTTTTACAGAGACTACAAAATACAGTATGCTTTCGGCTACACCATTACTATTGAAAACCAAAGTAAAGATGTTGTTCAATTAAATTCACGTCACTGGGACATTTACGATGCTTTAAACAACGTTGAAATTGTAACAGGTGAAGGTGTTATTGGTCAGACTCCAATAATTCAACCCGGCGAATCACATACTTACTCTTCAGGATGCCTGCTTTCTTCCCCTTTTGGAGCCATGAAAGGTTTTTACAACATGCTTAATTTCTCAACCAACAGCATTTTTAAAGTCACTATCCCTACATTTAAACTAAGCGCACCTTTTGCGATAAACTAATAAATTATGAAAACTGTCATTCATCTTGTATGTCTTGTTCTAATTTCAATGACTACAAGCTGCCAGTCAAAAACCGACAAAAGCAAAACTTCTGAAGTTAATAGAGTTGAATTTGCAGAAAATATATCGAGAAAACTTTTAGAAGCACAAAAAAACGGGGACTACTACAAATTAACAGAAGAAGAGGCCACACCAACCATGATTAACGGTCTTAATGAAGACTTACAAAAAAGTTCATACTCTCAGATAAAAAGTATGTTCGGTGATTACCAAGATTTAAAATTTGAATCTTTAAAAATATATCCTAAAAATGGTGAATCTTTTGACATCTATAGGTTTAAAGGCGCTTTCGAAAAAAACAAAGAAGTTGAAGTTCGAGCAGTCTTAAACAAACAAGGCAAACTTTCTGGCTTTTTCATAAAACCCTGGAACGACAACTTATAATTCCCCTACTCTGTTAAAACGATAAACCCTATCCTTTTGTTTAATGTGAAAAAATTTACAGTTTGAGTAGTGAATAAATTCATAAGTTTCATGATACTCAAAGCCATCGTCCTCAATTCTATAAACAGCATCAACATCAACATTCCCGTGAGGTGAAATACGCCTGAATTTAAAATGTAAAGCCTCCTCCAAATCATGCAATTCAAACCAGGCACCGGCAGCAATACCAGATAACCACTGCGATTTATAATGCAAATCTTCAATAGGTTTTGATTGTAATGTTCCGACAAAATTAGGTTTATGGTCTTGCAACCTATCTAAAAAACAACGTATATTTTCACTGGATTGCGAACCTTTAAAAACACATATATCCCCTACCTCAGAAACCTCAAAAACATGAGATGCCGTATTGGCCAACAATACATTTCCAACGGTACTCGGCGTAAACCACTTGGATGTTTCCAACTTGCGTTTAATATTCTTATCTGTCACTGAAGCAATCAAAGCATCAGTAACAAAACGCGCGCAGTTACACGCATTTCTTATAAACGCTGCATACCGAATAAAATGCTTGTTTTGCATTTCGGTAATATGTGCTCGGGCATTTTTATAATCTACAGAAGCACATACCGAAGCCACAAGTTTTCCATCACCATGAGTCAACTTAGGATGTGTTGCTAAAAATTTTAAAATGTCCTCTAAATTTAAAATAGTGTCGCCTTGAATTTCTGCTTTAATAGGAAAATCCAATTCATTATCAGTGTCCTTTCCACGCACTCGCCCCGTAGGTTCTGGCGTTATATAACGTCCGAAATCATGGTATTCCAGACTCCCGGTAGCTTTGTTAATTAATACCAACGCAGCATGTCCTGCTCTTAAATAATTCTTCTTCCCAATTCCTAAAAATCTTAAAAACGGCGAAAACCATTCTTTAGAAACCATAACAATGGTTTCCGGGTAAGCCAGTGTTAAAATGATTCCAGTATTATTCACTAACGATTTCAGGATATTTCAAGGTTTTGTTGGTAATTATATCGTTATGAAGATTTTCATAACACATACTCACCTTATGATTCGACTTTTCTATCTGGGTAATACTTGTAGTTTTAACAAATCCGCGATCCATAATAACACCATAATCTAAATTACCTTGTCCTGCATGTTTGTGAAATTTCATTATGGTTTCTGTAGTCAGTTTATAGTCTTCTTTAAAAGTTTCAAACCAAGATTTACGTTCACTCTTCATCTCTCCTGTATACAAGGTTGAAGACGACCAGATATGTTCTTCCAATGGCAACTCTTTAAAATATTTAAGTTCACCATCCCAAACAAGCTCAAAGAATTTTAAACCATTATTCCAGTCGGCAACCACTATGGTAAACGGCTCAATATCTTCAAAATTATAAGTATGTATTTCATGCTCAATATCTTCTTCAAAAAGCAAAAAATCGGTCGCAACTAAGCCTCTGCTTCGTCTGTAAACATCTCGTCGTTCATGTAAATCGAAAGCGCCATTCAAGACACAAACAACCCGGTTATGTTCACTAACTCCAATCCACGTTCCACCAGAAATCTCATCTTTTGGAAACAATAATTTTGAGTTCTCTTGAGAATAAATCTCAGGAGGAATTGACACTCTAGACGGAGCTTCATCACGATTAGAAGTTAAAATAAAATTGTTATTCCATTTAGGAACCAAAGTAACTGTACACATGCAAATTATAGTCTTTAAACCAAATTGCAACTTACAAAAATCTGTGAAATTTTAACAGGTTTTTGACAATTCACTCCCCCATAAACTCCTTTAAAAAACGTAAATTTGCGAAGAACAAAAACAAACAAAACTAAAAACTCGTAATATGGGAAAAGGATTCTTTAATGTACCTGTTGCAGTCAATGAACCTGTAAAGTCTTACGCTCCGGGAACTCCCGAACGTGATGCTGTATTAGCAGAATACAAAAACATGTATAACAGTACAGTTGATGTACCTTTATATATAAACGGACAAAACATAGAAACTGGAAACACCAGAACCATGTCGCCTCCACACGATCACCAACATGTTGTTGGAACTTACCACTTAGCTGAGAAATCGCATGTTGATGATGCTATCGCAACTGCTTTGGAAGCAAGAAAATCTTGGGCTTTAATGCCATGGGAACAACGTGCTGCTATCTTTTTAAAGGCTGCTGAACTTGTTGCCGGACCTTACCGTTATAAAATTAATGCTGCGACTATGATGGCGCAGTCTAAAAATATTTTCCAGGCTGAAATTGATGCTGCTTGTGAGTTTGTAGACTTTTTACGTTTCAACGTACAGTACATGACTGAAATCTACAGCGAACAACCAAAAAGCACAAGCGATGCATGGAACCGTGTTGAGTACAGACCTCTTGAAGGTTTCACTTACGCTGTAACTCCATTTAACTTTACTGCTATTTCTGGAAACTTACCTGCTTGTATGGCATTAATGGGTAACGTTGTTGTTTGGAAACCAAGTGACAGCCAGATTTACTCTGCTAAAGTAATCATGGACATCTTCGAAGAAGCTGGTGTTCCTGCAGGTGTTATTAATGTAGTTTTCGGTGATCCAGTAATGATTTCTGAAACTGTATTATCGCACCCAGATTTTTCTGGATTACACTTCACGGGTTCTACATTTATTTTTAAAGAACTTTGGAAACAAATAGGAAACAACATTCACAACTATAAAACATACCCAAGAATTGTTGGTGAAACTGGAGGTAAAGATTTCATCATGGCGCATAAATCGGCTAACCCTAAACAAGTAGCTACTGCTATTGTTCGTGGTGCTTTTGAATACCAAGGGCAAAAATGTAGTGCTGCGTCTCGTGCCTACATTCCTTCAAACCTTTGGGATGCTGTTAAAGCACAACTTATTGAAGATGTTAACTCATTTAAAATGGGTTCTCCGGAAGATATGAGCAACTTCATCGCCGCTGTTATTCACGAAGGATCATTCAACAAATTAGTAAAATACATCGAGCAAGCTAAAACGGATGCTGACGCTGAAATTATTCTTGGTGGCGGTTACGATAAGAGCAAAGGCTATTTTGTTGAACCAACAGTAATTGTAACAACAAATCCAAAATACGTAACCATGGAAACTGAGTTATTCGGTCCTGTAATTACTATTTATGTTTACGATGCTGACAAGTACTCTGAAACGTTAAAATTAGTTGACGAAACAAGTGAATACGCATTAACTGGTGCTATTATATCTCAAGACAGATATGCAATTACCGAAGCAACCACAGCTTTACAAAACTGTGCTGGTAACTTCTACATTAACGATAAATGTACAGGTGCCGTTGTAGGTCAGCAACCATTTGGTGGTGCACGTGCTTCAGGAACTAACGATAAAGCAGGAAGCCCTCAAAACTTATTACGTTGGGTATCTCCTCGATTAATAAAAGAAACTTTTGTAACTCCAACGGATTACCGTTACCCATTTTTAGGAGAATAGAAGTCTATATTATGATTATTGAAATAAAGCCTATCAAATTTGATAGGCTTTATTTTTTATGTAGAAATTTATTTATCTTTCAATTGCTATTTCAAAAACAAGAAAGGCACATTTTTTGATTACCATTAACTATGAAAAAACAACTAATCATTACCGCTTTACTTATATCCAGTTTTACAACTTTTGCTCAGGCCAACAAACTCCTGCGACAGGCGGAGCGCAGCACAGATTTAAAAGAACGTATTGAATTATGTGATCAGGTTATTGCTTTAGAACCTAAAAATCTGGATGCTTATTTCTTAAGAGGACTAGCTAAAAATGATACTGGTGATTTCTATGGCGCTATAGTCGATTACTCTAAAATTATTGTTTTAGAACCAGACCCGGACACCTACTACAATCGTGGAAATTCCCGATATGCTTTAAATGATTTTGAAGGCGCTAAGCAAGATTTCGAAAAAGCATTTGAATTGGATCCTAATTTTATTGATGCTCTTTACAGTATGGGCTGTGCTCAATATGACTTAGGTGAATACGAAGACGCCGTGAAAACATTTTGGAAGGTTAATGAAGCTGTTCCTAACAACACTAAAGCCATTTATCGTCGAGCCGACAGTTATAATGCCCTAAAACAATACCGAAACGCATTAAACAATTACACCTTAGCTGTTAACCTTGAAAGATCGTCTACAGCTTTTTATAATCGAGGGGTTTTTCTAATTAGCATTAATTATTATAAAGATGCCCTTAGTGATTTTGAAAAAGCCATCAAAAGAGACGACACAAACTCCAATGCTTACTTCTTTAGAGCAACCTCTCATTTATTTTTAGGAGATTATATCAAAGCTTTTGGCGATTACAATACCGCATTAAAATATGATAATCTGGATTTTGATGCCATGCTAGGTCTCGCCATTGCTAATTACAAAATGAACGACCTAAGCAACGCGAAACTTTTCTTTGAAAAAGCCGGCAATATTATAGATCCGGACAACACCATAGAAGGTATTGACAAGTTTAAGAACACCTATTGGTATACCAACCAACTCTTTTATTTTAAAGAAAGGTATCAGGAATTAATTAAACTGTAAATTAACCTTTGTATTTAAGAGGTAAGTGTACTACCTTTTTAGTTTCAAAAAAATCTTCGTCGTAATAATCGGTTAAATCGTAAATGGTTGCGGTTTTATAATCCTGAAGTTCTTCGGCTAAATCGCCTCCTTTTAAATACAGGATTCCATTTTTAAAATCGTGTCTTTGTTCTTTAGCTATTTTACCTTTTACCCAATGCACAAAAGTTGGCATAGCGGCAACAGCACGACTTACAATAAAATCGTAAGTATCATCAATTTCTTCAACACGAGTATGCGTTGTTTTTACATTGGTTAAACCTAACCCTTCAACAACCTCATTTACTACTTTTAGCTTTTTAGCTATACTATCTACCAAATGAAAAGAACACTCCGGATATAAAATAGCTAATGGAACCCCTGGAAAACCACCACCAGTACCAACATCCATAATTTTACTTCCATCTTTAAACTGCATCACTTTGGCAATTCCTAAAGAATGTAAAACGTGACGTAAGTACAGCTCATCGATGTCTTTTCTCGACACCACATTGATTTTTAAATTCCAATCCTGATACAACGTTTCCAGTAATTTGAATTTATTAATCTGATCTTCTGTCAGGTTTGGGAAGTATTTAAGTATAAGTTCCATTCGTGTTAAATTTTCAACAAAAATATGCTTTTTAAACACATATTTTTATAAAAAAACGTTATAAGTTCAGTCTGTTTATACCTATCTTTGCGCCAGGTATGATAGGCAAATTTTTCATAAGTAATCATATTAAATTTTAAAGAATGTCAAAACAAACGCTTTCCTTTTCAAGAACAGATTCTGCAAAGTTTTTCAGAACACTTAACAAACGTGTAAATGAATACTTTAAAGAAAATGATGTAAAACGTACGGGGAATTGGAAACTTTGGGTTAAAACTATTGTCATGTTTTCAATATTTTTAACGCCTTACTTTTTATTACTAACATTAAACATCCCGGGCTGGGCTCAATTACTATTAACTATTGTTATGGGAATTGGTATGGCCGGTGTCGGCATGAACGTTATGCACGATGGTAACCACGGTGCTTTTTCTAACAAAGAATGGGTTAACCGCCTTATGGGAAGTAGTATTTATATCCTTGCCGGAAATGTGTATAACTGGCAGGTACAACACAATGTACTTCACCACACCTATACCAACATTCACGGTCACGATGAAGATTTAGAAGCCGGACGTATTTTACGTTTTACAGAGCACTCTGAATGGCGTTGGCACCACAGATTTCAACATTACTACTCCGTTTTACTTTACGGTTTATTGACCATAAATTGGGCTATTACTACCGACTGGCAACAAATGCAACGCTACATGAAGCGTAAGTTGTCTTACGGAAAATTCCCAAATCCGGTTTGGAACTGGAGTAAGTTAGTGATCTCTAAAGTTATCTATATCTCCATCTGGATTGTTCTTCCAATGCTTGTTCTAGATATTGCCTGGTGGAAAATTTTAATCGGATTCTTCGTGATGCACTACACCGCCGGATTAATTTTAAGTGTTGTTTTCCAGTTAGCACACGTTATGGAAGAAGCTGAAATGCCACTACCGGAAAAAGACGGTACTATGAAAAATACATGGGCGATTCACCAGTTAAAAACAACAGTTAATTTTGGAGCTAAAAGCAAAATCATTAACTGGTTTACCGGAGGATTAAACCACCAGATTGAACACCACATTTTCCCTCACATCAGTCATATTCACTATGATAAAATCGGGAAAATTGTAAAAGAAACAGCGAAAGAGTTTAACTTACCTTATAACGAATATAAAACCACACGTAAGGCTATCATAGCACATTTCAAGCATTTAAAAGAAATGGGGATGAAACCGGCTTTACAAGTCTAACTATTATTAATTAATTAAATGCAACTACTATCCGATAGAGTTCTAAATATGGCAACGTCTGCGACATTAGCCATGGCTGCAAAAGCAAGAGAACTAAGAAATGAAGGCAAAGATATTATTGGTTTAAGTTTGGGTGAACCAGACTTTAATACACCAGACTTTATTAAAGATGCCGCAATTCAAGCTATTAACGACAACTACAATTCGTATTCTCCTGTAGATGGTTATGCTGATTTGAAAGACGCTATCATTACGAAGTTTAAACGCGATAATAACTTAACATACACACCAGCTCAAATTGTAGTTTCAACAGGTGCTAAACAATCTTTAGCTAACGTTGCTGCCGTTTTAACAAATCCTGGTGATGAAGTTATTGTTCCTTGTCCTTATTGGGTTAGTTATGCTGATATCGTAAAATTATACGACGGTGTACCTGTTGAAGTAGAGACTTCTATTGATACAGATTTTAAAATGACACCTGAACAATTAGAGGCTGCTATTACTCCAAAAACAAAAATGATTTGGTTTAGCTCTCCTTGTAACCCTAGTGGATCTATTTACAGCGCTGAAGAATTAAGAGGTTTAGCAGATGTATTGGCAAAATACCCTAACATTTATGTAGTTTCTGATGAGATTTACGAGCACATCAACTATGTTGGTGGTCATGCGTCTATGGCTCAGTTTGAAGATATGTACGATCGTACCATTACAGTAAACGGTGTATCGAAAGCATTTGCTATGACCGGATGGCGTATTGGTTACATTGGAGCTCCTGAAAAGATTGCTCGTGCATGTAACAAGATTCAAGGACAAATGACAAGTGGTACAAACTGTATCGCTCAACGTGCAACTATAACTGCCCTTAACGAATCTCCAGACCGTGTTAAATACATGATCGACGAGTTTAAAGTACGTCGCGATTTAATCTTAGGATTATTAAAAGATATTGAAGGTTTTGAATGCAACACGCCACAAGGTGCTTTTTATGTATTCCCTAACGTTTCTGCGTTCTTCGGAAAAACATTTAAAGGAAAAACAATCAACAACGCTTCAGATCTTTCTATGTTTTTCTTAGAAGAAGCTTTAGTTGCAACAGTTGATGGTGCTGCTTTTGGTAACCCAAACTGTTTACGTATTTCTTACGCAGCTTCTCAAGAGCAAATTATTGAAGCTATGAGACGTATTAAAGAAGCTTTAAGCTAAAAACACGAAGCATTATATATTTGAAAAGCCACTATTTAAGTGGCTTTTTTTTTATTTAAAATAATAAATACTGAACAATATTAATAACGCTAATACAACTGAAGAAACCACCAATAATTTCATTCTGGCTTTCTTATTCGCCAATTGTACTTTTTCCCGTATCCGAAGCAAATCTGCTTCAGTAGCTTTTGGAAATGTTTTCATTTTCGCATTGGCATAACTGCCTTCCAAAGCTTTATTTTCTTTGCGTTTTGAAACTAAATTTCTGTTATTTTTAAGTGAATTGTTTGCAGCCATCATAGCGCCTTCGCCTCCCATAATTTCTAAAATTTAAAAGTGAAACAAATAGTTAATTCTTAAAATCAAAAAGCACCGCTACAAAACGATGCTTTCATTATTTATTTTTAAAAAGCTGCTTTATCTATAAGTAGTAAAACACTTTCAATTGTTACACCTTTAGAAATTATTTTTCTACGACTTTAGACATATAATTTAAAGTGACTGCACAAATGCAATAAGTTGATCTCTTTCTTCTTTCGACAAGGACTTAAATTCATTTTTAGCATTTTCAGCCTCGCCTCCATGCCATAAAATAGCTTCTTCAATATTTCTTGCTCTTCCGTCATGAAGTAAATAGGTATGTCCGTTTACCACAGAAATCAGTCCAATTCCCCAAAGCGGCTGTGTCCTCCACTCGTTCCCATCGGCAAGAAAGTCTGGCGCATGATCAGCTAAACCTTCTCCCATATCATGTAATAACAAATCGGTGTATGGACGAATCTCCTGATTGCGATTGGCTTCTATATAATAAGAATTATTGGTAGTAAACTTAGGTGTATGGCATTTAGCACAATCTATATCATTAAATATCTGCTTCCCCTTTAACACTTCATCGGTGTCATAATCTCTGCGAGCAGGAACAGCCAAAGTACTTGAATACAGCACCACTCGATCTAAAACTGCGTCTGGCACTTCTGGTTCTCCTCCACTTATAATAGTTGAACCATCGAAACCTGAAGGAAACGTTTCCTCTGGAAAAATAGAGCTCGTTAATCCAATATCTCCTGAAAATGCCCCAGCGACCTGCTGACGAACGGTTGGTTGATTCGCTTTCCATCCAAAACGACCTAATTTTGTAGTATTCGACGTCCTATCAAAAACATAATTTGCCTTTCCTGAAATACCATCAGCATCAGCATCGGTAATATCTTCCGCAGCCAATATGGTTGATTCTGATAATGCTTCAAGTAATCCCATCCCAATCATTTGGTTTGCTACACGCGGTGACACGTGCAAATCTGAAGTCATATCTCCATAATTATAACCTTGAATATTGTAGGTTGGTTTTCTTAATTCCGCCGAGCTACCATCGGGATACATCTCGGTAATATATTCATAGGAAATTGTATAAGCTGCCTCGGCATCTACGCCGTTAATAGCCACATCCTGTAATTGCCCCCCATAAACAGGGTCTGGTAAATATGCCCCGTGAACATCTTGTTGAGACGTACTTAAACGCAATAATAAACCGGTTCCTAATTCACCATCATATTCTGGCGCACGTCCTCTACCATCTTTAAAATGGCAGCTTGCACAAGAAATAGCATTAAAAAATGGCCCTAAACCATCTCTCGCTGTTGCCGTTGCCGGTGCGGTAATCCAACTTTGTCTGAAAAATGAATTTCCTATTCCGAAATCAGTTTCCTGATCTGAAGTTAATCCTCTGGAAAAAAAACCAAAGGCTTCTTCAGAATTATTAACAATCGTTCCATTCTTCCCTCCAGAAAGGTATTCTCCTTCCTCAGGCTTCATAACATAACCGCTTTCATCATCTTTACTGCAACTGTAAAAAACAATGAAAGCGGTTAGTATAATTAATGCTTTATGAAGCATAAAATTAATTCTTCTTAAAGTTCGTTTAATGTAATTCCCAAACTATTCGCCGCATAACTTAGCTCAGAACCAAACAACTGCATTGCTGTTTTAGCTGCAGTTACTTTTGCTCCCTCAATTGATTCCGGTCCTTCTGCAATTGCTAAATCGAATGGAATTAAAGTGGCATCAGTTTTAGCAACAACGTCTGTAATTACACCTTGAATTTCTAAAGCTAATTCCGGATTAACCTCAGCAACTAAATCTGCTATGGACAGTCCTGAAATATTTCCATAAGTTCCTTTATAAACATTGATAGACGCCTGAAGATTTAAACGTACATCTCTGTGGGTATTATCGCTAAAACAAGAATGTTCGTCTTCCTGATCCTGATTAAACAACGCCACATTAACACGCTCGATTGCTAACTCTGAATACACAAGGATAGCTGCTCCATTAAACATTTTCTTAAGGGCTTCATCTTCTGACAACTCTTGTGTAAAATAAGTACGGTAAGCAGCTCCTGGCGCCCAAGCATCTACTAAATACTGAAGGTTTTCTGTTAATAGTTCCGCACAAATTAACAAATAATCGCGTCTTCTACCCTGGTTATCAGCTGTTCCGCCATCAACAAAATCTGTATATGGTCTTAAACCCGCCAATTCTTCTGAAGGCGCAGTTAAATCCTGACCCCACAATAAAAATTCGATAGCATGGAACCCAACACTAATGTTCTTCTCCCCTCCATCTTCATTTAAATCAATTAATAATTGTTTGGTTATACTTGGATAATTAACTAAATCGTTAATGATTCCAGAATCTGAAACACCTTCAACATAATCGATAAAGTTCTCATCTAACGGCCAGCCATTAATTAAGGCTTCCGGTCCGTTTTCATCATCGATTGGTCCATCTACAAAACGGAAAGCTTCTGTCGTTCCATAACTTTCACGAGCTTGTTTCCAAGCCGATTTTGCATTTTCGAAGTTTGCTTCAGTAGGTTGTGAAACAAATACATTTACAACTGTTTCTAAGTTTACAGCATCATTATATGAGTCTAAATAATTCTGATAAACAATTTCAGCGTAATTTTCTATTACTGCACTTTTAGAAATCGACAACTTATCATCGTTATCTTCGTTACATGACACCACCCCCATAATACCGAGGGCTAATGCAAATTTGGTTAGTGTTAATTTTTTCATTTAGATAGATTATATAGTAAATTAGAGCCACAAATATATAATTTATATTTAATCTAAATAAAAATAATAAAATAAAATATAAGAAGTCAATACCAACATCATCATATTAAAGACGGATGATGTTTTACCTATTTCTCCAAAAAAACGGAGTAAACAAGATAAGAACCGTAAATAACTCTAAACGCCCGATAAGCATTAAAAAGGAAGACCACCATTGCGCCAACGGAGGAAGCGCTGCATAATTATTTACAGGACCAAAACTACCTAATGCGGGACCAATATTTCCTAAACTTGATGCTGACAACCCTACGGAAGACGTATAATCGATACCAAACATGGAGAATACTAAAGCGCCAACAATAAAAGATAACATGTATAAAATAAAAAAGGCCAGAATATTAAATACGATATCTCCCGAAATAGCTTTTGTATTATAGCGTACCGGCAAAATCGCATTCGGGTGAAGTGCACGCTTAAATTCTAGAAATCCGTTCTTAATTAGTATTAAGTGACGGACTACTTTTACACCACCTGAGGTACTTCCAGCAGAACCTCCCAAAAACATTAATCCGAAAAAGAACACCACTAAGAATGGCGTCCACAACGTGTAATCCGCTGAAATAAATCCGGTTGTTGTAATAACCGTTAACACTTGAAACAAGGCATGCCTGAAGGCACTTTCACCACGCCCCCAGACCATGGGATGATGAATAGTTGATACAGAATGATCGGCTTTAAAATAGATAATAACCGCCGCTATAATAGAAAACACAAGTATAAACCTGAAGTAAAGTTTAAACTCTTCGTCTTTAATAACTTTCTGAACTTTTCCTTTAAAAGCAAAATAACTGAGTACAAAGTTAGCCCCTGCCAAAAACATAAAAAGTATAACGATATATTGAATAATTGGCTGATCGTTCCAATAGGCTAAACTGGCATTTTTTGTTGAAAAGCCACCTGTAGATACTGTAGCCATTGAGTGATTTATAGCATCGAAAAACGACATGCCCGCCAGTTTAAGAAACACGGTTTCGGCAACAGTGTAACCAAAATAAATCAACCATAAACGTTTTGCTGTGTCTGTAATTCTGGGATGTAACTTATCAGCACTAGGTCCTGGCGCTTCAGCAGCAAATAACTGCATACCCCCGATACCTAACAAAGGTAAAATAGCAATCGCTAAAACAATAATTCCCATACCACCTATCCAATGCGTGGTACTTCTCCAGAACAACACACCTTTTGGAACCGCTTCAATATCGTTTAAGATCGATGCTCCGGTAGTGGTATACCCAGACATGGTTTCAAAAAACGCATTCGTAAAACTAGGTATACTTTCAGTTATCACATAAGGCAAAGTCCCTGATAAAGACATGATAATCCATCCAAAAGCCACAACAATATACCCTTCTCTTTTATTCATTTCTTTGGTATGATGACGCGTAAAAAACATAGCTATTACACCAACCAAAAGCGTTAAAATACCTGCTGTAAAAATTTTAAAAGTAACCCCATCTTCACAAATTAAACTCACCAAAGCCGACAGCAACATAAAGCCTCCATTAAACAAAAGAAGTAAGCCTAAAAAGTGAAAAATGATTTTATAATTAAGTTTCAAAATTGAATATTTTTTGAAGTTGATTAAAGGAACAGCTTTTCTACACGTTTAATAGATTGTAAAAGACAACAAACTACCACTCTATCACCTTCCTGAATTTTAAAGTTTCCTAAAGCTATCATACCAACGCCATCTCGAATAACACCACCTATAATGGCTGAACGCGGAAAATCAATACTTCTAATAACCTTATTACACACAGCAGATGTCGCCTTCACCTCAAACTCTAACAACTCAGCATTTAAATTACTAAGTTTTGTCATTGCAACCACTTCCCCTTTTCTTATATATCTGAAAATATTATTAGCTGCCAATAACTTTTTATTAATAAGCGTATCGATACCAACCGACTGAGACAACTCAAAATAGTCCATATTCTCAACCAAAGCAATGGTCTTTTTAACTCCTTTAGATTTGGCTACCAAACAAGACATGATGTTCGTTTCAGAATTTTCAGTAACGGCAATATAAGCATCCATATCACTGATATTTTCTTCATCTAACAAATCAACATTTCTACCATCACCATGTACCACAAGTACATTAGGTAACAAATCTGCAATATAAAAGGCATGCTCCTTATTCTGTTCAACAAGCTTTAGGTTGAATTTCTTTTTACAAAGATCTCTTGCTGCTTTGTAACCTATTTGACTACCGCCAAGAATCATAACATCCTTAATTTCTCGATTTACCTTTCCGGTTAATCGGCATAGTTCTTCAGCACCACCTTCCGATGTAATAAACACCACATTATCTCCTCGCTCAAATTTAGTATCACCACGAGGAATAATGGTAAACTGCGTACCAAAACGCTGAATAGCGATTGGCACAAAATGTAACTCTGGGAAAATTTCAGCAGCTTCCTTTACTGTTTTTCCAACAAATGAGGCAGACCTTGACAAAGTTAACCCCACCATAGTTAAAGCTCCTCCTTCAAACTCATAAGTATCATTAAATGAAGATTGCTTTAAAGATAGTTCTATCTCTGCCGCTGCTAAAGCTTCCGGAGAAATTAACTCATCAACTCCAAAACGGTCAAAACCTAGCTCCTCTTTATGATGAATAAACTCTGTATTGGAAATTCTAGCAATGGTTTGCTTGGCCCCTAACTGTTTTGCCAGCGCACTTACTGTAATATTTGTGGTTTCGCTGGATGTTACTGCTATAAACAAATCGCAAATCGCTATGCGAGCTTCCTTTAGTATTGTTATAGAAGTTGCATCACCGCGAACCACTCGAATATCTAAATGGGCATCGGCGTAGGCTATACGTTCTTTATCCGGATCGATTAAAGTAATTTCCTGTGATTCGTAGGATAATAATTTTGCCAAATGAAATCCAACTTCTCCAGCACCAGCAATTATTATTTTCATCTGCTAATTTTCATTTTTAAAGAATACATGATACATTCATTAAAGAAATAACTTCGCTATTAATCTTAATTATAGAATGTTTCATTAACCGTTTTTGTAAAAAGTAGTACAAAGATAGAATAATTTACAATTGTTAAATTAAAAGTCCATTTTCATTTCAATTTCCCACTAATTGTAAATTTGCCCTTTTAACGCATTTAGACTTTATTACATATTTTATACTCGGAATAAATTATGTAGGTTTGTCAAAAATTTAAAGCATTGTCAAAAATTAAACCATACAAGAATAGCGATTTAGGAAAAAAAGAGCAGGTAACTCAAATGTTCGACACCATTTCTGGTGATTACGATGGCTTAAATCGTGTTATTTCCTTTGGAATAGATATAAAATGGCGTAACAAAGTTGTTAAAATAGTAAAAGAAAATAACCCTGATACTATTTTAGACATCGCTACAGGAACAGGAGATTTAGCCATTAATTTAGCTGAAACTAATGCATCCAAAATTGTTGGTTTAGACATAAGCAGTGGCATGCTGGAAATTGGTAAAGAAAAAGTAAAGAAAAAAGGTTTAGACAACAGAATTGAAATGATTCTTGGCGATAGTGAAAAAATGCCTTTTGAAGACAATACGTTTGATGCCATTACTGTATCATTTGGGGTTAGAAATTTTGAAACTCTTGAAAACGGTTTAAAAGAAATTTTACGTGTATTAAAACCTGGAGGTACTTTCGTAATTCTTGAGACCTCTATTCCAACAAAAACACCTTATAAACAAGGTTATAATTTCTACTCAAAAAACATCTTACCGCTTATTGGTAAAATATTTTCAAAAGACCGCAGTGCTTACAAATATTTAAGCGAATCGGCTTCTGCTTTTCCTTATGGTGAAGCTTTAAACAATATTTTACGCAAAGTTGGGTTTATTAATGTTGAAGATTATCCGCAAACATTTGGGGTAGCTACCATTTATAAATCATCAAAGTAAAACACCTATATGAAACGCATCCTTGTTGTAATATCCTTTTTATGCTTAGTTCAGGCTGCAAACGCTCAGCTTTTTAGAAGAGATAAAGTTATTTATGATGCCAATCAAGGACGTGGTTCTACCGACAATAATCTATTGCGTTGGGGATACTTTTTAGGTTTTAACTATTTAGATTTCAACTTTGACTATAACCAGGATTTACGTGATATTTATGTAAAACGCAGTCCGGGATTTAATGTGGGGTTAATTGGAAACTTACGTGTCAACGACTTTTTAGATTTACGTTTAGAGCCTGGCTTATTAATTTCAAGTCGAGAATTACATTATAGTGAACAGTATTTTATAGATGAAGAACCTAATGGATCTGATTTAATAAGAGAAGTTAAATCGACTTACATTTATGTTCCTTTATTACTTAAAGTTTCAACCAAACGCATAAACAATTTTAAGCCTTTTATCACCGGAGGGTTTTCAACAGCATTGAACTTATCGGCTAACGAAACCAATCCTAACGACAATAGTAACGGACAGTTTAGAACCAAAAAGAACATGTTGTTTTACGAGTTGGGCTTCGGTATTGATTTCTATCTGCACAACTTTAAATTCACGCCGGCTATTAAAGGTGTTTTTGCTATGAACGATGAGTTAATTAGAGATAAAGACCCGAATAGCCCTTGGACGAGTAACATTCACAGCATGCAAACCAGAGGTGTTTTTATCAACTTCACATTTCAATAAAAACACTGAAAAATTAAGATTTAGAAAACTAAAATCTACGCTTAAACTCACTTAATAAAATAGCGGTTGCCGTAGCTACATTTAAACTTTCGGTCGCTTGCAAATCACCAAATCTTGGTATTGAAATCTTATCGGTTACCAGATTTTCAATTTCTTTCGATATACCGTTAGCTTCATTACCCATAACTAAAATCCCATTTTTAGGCAAGTCTGAGCTATATACATTATCCCCTTCCATAAACGCGCCAAACACCGGTACAGGTACCAAACTAATAAATTCTTCCAGATTTACATAGTTAATATTTACGCGGGTAATAGACCCCATAGTAGCCTGAATCACCTTCGGGTTAAAACAATCTACCGTCTCTTTGCTACACACCAGATCTTTAATTCCAAACCAATCGCATAACCTAATTATGGTTCCTAAATTTCCAGGATCGCGAACACTATCTAAAGCCACTATTAAATTATTACTATCAATAGCTTCTGGTTTTGGCATTTTAAAAACTGCTAAGGCTGTATTTGGTGTAGTTAAGAAACTAATACGTTTTAAGTCGGCTTCTGAAATTACAGTTTCCAGTTTGGCATCAATATTGAAGCTTTCAGTCGTATATAAGGCATAAAGCGTTAATGAAGAAGCTAATAGTTCTTTTATCGTTTTAACACCTTCTACAACAAACAAACCATGTTGCTGACGGTATTTTTTTTGCTTTAAACTGGTTATTAACTTTATTTGACTTTTAGAAAGCATGTAATTAAATGACTTTAAATCTGATTTTAGGGTATAAAGAAATAAAAAAATACTCTGACGAAAGTCTTAATTTATCTAAATCTTTTTTAAGACAAACACATTTTAGATATTTTAAGTTAAACTCAACAAATAAGCACTGAAAAAAATAAAAATAAACTCATGAAATAATGTATTTTTGAGCCTATAAAAGGTGTTTTTTATTTCAGTTAGTAAAAGAATATCAATAACCTACAATAATTATAAATTTCATTTGAAACAACACGTCCTAAAAATATCAATACTAACAGCAATAGCCAGTTATCTTTTTTCTTGTGATGCTGTAAAACGAGTTGGTGAAAATGAACATTTATTAACCAATAACACGGTTATTATTAACGACAAAAAAAATAGCACTGAAACAATCAACAACCTACTGTACCAAAAACCGAATAGTAAGGTACCGGTTTTAGGAACTCCTTTGCGATTACAAATTTACAACTTAGCCAGACCCGATATAGATTCTATCATGGATGAAAAAATCTATAACGACCCTAAAAAACTGGCGCGTAAAACCAAACTTGTATCGAGAAAACAATTAGACAGATACGTTGACAACCGTATAGGTTTTAACAAATGGCTAAAAACTACAGGAGAACCACCTGTGATTGTAGATGAAGACAAAACAGAAAAATCGGTAAAACGATTAGAAGATTATCACATTAATAATGGCTGGTTCGATGTAGAAGCTAGTTACATTATTAATAGAAATGAAAACAAACGTGCCGATGTTGAATACAAAGTAGAAACTGGCCCTGCATTTATTTTAGATACCATTACAACAAAAATAAAATCGCCGGTTGTTGATTCTATTTACCACAAAAAAATATTGCGAAACAGTCGAATAAAATCGAACGAACAATATAAAACTTCAAATTTCGAGCAGGAACGCGAAAGAATTTCAAACGAACTTAGAAATTCCGGGCTATATTATTTCAATCAGGATTATGTAGCTTTTGAAATCGACACCATTGGCACCAACAAAAAGGTGAATGTTGATATTCAAATTCAGAACAGAGCCATTCGAACACAAGATTCTTTAATTCGAGTTCCATTCAATGTTTATAAAATAAAAGATGTAAACATTATAACCGATTATACTTTTGATGACCGTAACAAACCTTTTCAGGATTCAATAACATTTGAAGGTTTTAAACTTTACAGTTACGGTAAAATGCGTTATCGCCCTAAAGCCTTAACCGATGCTATTTTTATTCAACCGGGAAGTATTTTTAAAGATAACGACCGAACCTTAACTTATAGACATATTAATGGACTACGAACCTTTAAGTATCCTAATATTGAATACATAGAAAACGACGATCATACCTTAACCGACACCATTCGGCTAACACCACTTAAAAAATTCAGTTTAGGATTTAGTGCCGATGTTTCTCAAAGTAATATTCAAACCATTGGGTTTTCATTAAACCCGAGTTTATTAATGCGTAATATTTTTAGGGGTGCCGAAACTTTAGAAATTTCAGCTATCGGGTCTATTGGTTCTTCAAAAGATCAAAAAGTGGGTGATCCGTTTTTCGATATTAACGAAATTGGTGCCGATTTAAAACTAACCATTCCTCGTTTCTTTTTTCCGTTTAACACCAACAGAATTATCGCGAAAGACATGTCGCCGAGTACACGAATTTCGCTTTCAACCACCAGTCAGACTAACATTGGTTTAGATAAACAAACGCTTAGTGGTGTGTTTAATTACAACTGGTCGCCATCAAGAAAAGTGACCGACCGTCTTGATGTTTTCAATATACAATACGTTAGAAATTTAAATGCTGAAAATTATTTTAATATTTATACTAGTTCTTTCGATAATCTGGAAAATATTGCCCTGAACTCATACAATACCCCTTCTGAATTTATTGAAGAGAAAAAAAATGGTAAAGAATATTTAATTGTTGAAAAGTCTGATGAGTTCATTGATCTGGTTTTATCTGATAATGCCTATCAAAATAGCAACCCAGACGAATACAAGCAAGTTAACAATATTAGTGAGCGTAAACAAAGACTTACAGAAAACAACTTAATTCTGGCATCAAGCTTTAGTTTAACCAACGACGAGCGCACCAACTTGTTTGATGAAGATTTCTCCATTTTCCGTTTTAAAATAGAAACGGCAGGAAATCTCATTTCAGGAATGTCTGATATTCTTGGACTTAAAAAAGATGATAACAACCGTTACGAATTGTTTAATGTGGCCTACTCACAGTATGTAAAAACAGAATTAGACTATGTTAAGCACTGGGATTTAGGCAAAAAGAACATCTTAGCTGTGCGTAGTTTTTTAGGCATTGCCATACCATATGGTAACTCAACGAATATCCCATTCTCCAAGAGTTTCTTTGCAGGAGGAGCTAACGACAACCGAGCCTGGACTGCCTATAGTTTAGGCCCTGGAAGTTCCAGAAGCAGCAACGATTTTAACGAAGCCAACTTAAAAATTGCTTTAGGAGCTGAACAACGCTTCAATATTTTCGAGGATCTTAATGGTGCCTTCTTTATTGATGCAGGCAACATTTGGAACGTATTGGATGATGTTGAAGATGAAAATGCCGTTTTTTCAGATTTTAGTTCGTTAAAGGATATCGCTATTGGCTCTGGTTTTGGATTACGTTACGATTTTAGCTTTTTCGTGTTCCGTTTCGATATTGGTTTTAAAACTTACGATCCTTCATATCAAGATCAGAATCGTTGGTTTAACGACTATAACTTTTCTAATGCTGTTTATAACATTGGTATCAACTATCCTTTCTAACTACCAGTAACAGACAAAACCACAACATTTCATATTCGTAATAACTAATTGTATTCTTTTATAAAAACTACAACGTTTTAGTTTATTTTTAGCATTTTACCACTCAAAAACAAGCCTGCTTTATATAAAAATTGATTATTTTTGGCTCTTACAAACTAAAAAAACAAAATTTAAATAAAATGGGACACAATATTAAACCAGGAGTTGCTACAGGACAAGAAGTTCAAGCAATTTTCAAACTTGCCAAAGAAAAAGGATTTGCTTTACCAGCAGTTAACGTCATCGGTTCAGACACTATAAACGGTGTGTTAGAAACTGCAGCTGCCTTAAATGCTCCGGTAATCATTCAGTTTTCTAATGGTGGTGCCCAATTTAACGCAGGTAAAGGTTTAAATAACGACGGACAAAAAGCGGCTATCGCAGGGGCTATTGCTGGAGCAAAACACGTACATACTTTAGCTGAAGCTTACGGTGTTCCTGTAATTTTACACACAGACCACTGTGCTAAAAAGTTATTACCTTGGATTGATGGTTTATTAGATGCAAGCGAAAAACACTTCGCTGAAACTGGTAAATCGCTTTTCAGCTCACATATGATTGACCTTTCAGAAGAGCCAATTGAAGAAAACATTGAAATCTGTAAAACCTATTTAGAGCGTATGAGCAAAATGGGAATGACTTTAGAAATAGAGTTAGGTATTACAGGTGGTGAAGAAGATGGTGTTGACAACTCTGATGTTGATGACTCTAAATTATACACTCAACCAGAAGAAGTTGCTTACGCTTACGAAGAATTAAGCAAAGTAAGTCCACAGTTTACTATTGCTGCAGCTTTCGGAAACGTTCACGGTGTTTACAAACCAGGTAACGTAAAATTAACTCCGAAAATCTTAAAAAATTCTCAAGAATATATTTCAGAAAAATATGGAGTTGAGCATAACCACATCGATTTTGTATTCCACGGTGGTTCTGGATCTTCAGTTGAAGAAATTCGCGAAGGTATTAGCTACGGTGTAATTAAAATGAACATCGATACCGATTTACAATATGCATTCATGGAAGGAATCCGTGACTATATGGGAGCTAAAGCTGAATATTTAAAAGGGCAAATTGGAAATCCTGAAGGAGACGATTCTCCAAACAAAAAATTCTATGATCCACGTGTTTGGTTACGTGAAGGTGAAAAAACGTTTGTTGAGCGTTTAAAAAAGGCTTTCGAAGATTTAAACAACGTAAACACGTTATAATAAACATCGAAAAAAACATAAAAGACTCTACTTAAGTAGGGTCTTTTTTTATACTTAGATATTTACAAAACAAGTATTTATACTCTAAAAAATAAGATTTTAAGCAATAAAAGAGATACGAATTGTCTCAAAACTAAAAAAAGACTTAATTTTGTGCACTGTTTTATTATCAAGTTTCGTTTATTTGACAAATAAAAAAGCTTAAAACAGAGCAAAATAAAAGGATAGATAATCCGTAGTGCAAACAGAAATGTTTCAGATTAAAATCTAAAAAATCATAAATCATTATGTCTTGGTTTAAAAGAACAACAAAAGGAATAACCACTACTACCGAAGAGAAAAAAGACACCCCTAGAGGATTATGGTACAAATCTCCAACTGGTAAAATTGTAGACGCAGAAGAATTAGAAAAAAATTTTTACGTGAGTCCTGAAGATGGTTACCACGTTAGAATTGGAAGTAAAGAATACTTCGAAATTCTTTTCGATGATAATAAATTTAAAGAATTAGATAAAAATTTAGAGTCTAAAGACCCTTTAAAATTCGTAGACACTAAAAAGTATCCAGACCGTTTAAAAACGGCTCAGGAGAAAACCAAACTTAAAGATGCCGTGCGCGTTGGTGTTGGTAAATCTAAAGGTAAAGATTTAGTAGTTGCCTGTATGGATTTCGCTTTTATTGGAGGATCTATGGGTAGTGTTGTTGGTGAAAAAATTGCTCGTGCAGCCGATTATTCTTTAAAAAACAACATACCATTAATGGTTATCTCTAAATCGGGAGGTGCTCGTATGATGGAAGCTGCTTTATCATTAATGCAGTTAGCTAAAACTTCGGTAAAATTAGCTCAATTAGCCGATGCTCAAATTCCGTATATCTCACTTTGTACCGACCCTACTACAGGAGGAACAACTGCTTCTTTTGCGATGTTGGGGGATATTAACATTAGTGAGCCAGGAGCTTTAATTGGTTTCGCTGGACCTAGAATTGTAAGAGATACAACTGGTAAAGAACTACCAGAAGGTTTCCAAACTGCTGAATTCTTATTAGAACACGGTTTTTTAGATTTCATCACCGTTCGAAAAGAATTAAAAAACAAAGTGAATCAATATCTGGATTTAATTTTAAATCAGCCGTTAAGAGCTTAATTAAAATATCATTCAGTTTAAAATACAGAGAAAAGCGACTTATTGAGTCGCTTTTTCTTTTTAAAAAACACCTAAATCATTTATACTCAATATATTTAACCTTCACAACAACAACCCAAATCTTGTAATATGAAAATTAAATTACCAGTTTTAGCAATAATATTATTCACCTTTTTTAGTTGTGAAGAACTAGACAAACTCACTGAATTTAATGTAAGTGACAATTTTGGAACAACACTGGAAGTTTCAATCCCTGAAGACGCATCAACAACATGGTCTCAAGAAGTTTCTGTAGATTTAGCTTCTAACGAACAAGTTCAGCAAAATCTAGATTACGTTCAAAATGTAACAATAACCAACCTAAGTTTTGAAATTACAGATTATATTGGTGCCGTCGATACTCAGTTAACAGAAGTCTCCATTAACATTGCAGGGACAAGTATAACTATTAACGAAGCTATTATTCTAAAAACAGCAGATGACAACAATCAAACCTTCCCTATTGGAACAAAAGAACAATGGGCTATAATTGCAGCATATTTAAAACAAGCAGAAAGCGTTACTGCAACATTAACTGGAATAGTTAGTGCAACTCCTGTAGAGTTCAATGTAGTAATCGATGTTAAAGCTACAATAACTATTGATGTTATCTAATTCAAAAAACTCGCACAAAAAATCGACCGCCAATGGCCCATTTTTCTTTTTAACATATTAGCTTGTAAATCATTTTTAATTCCTATATTTGCCGCTCGAAAGATAGTCTTTCGTTTACATAACAATTATTTACAATAATATTAGCATGTATTTATCAAAAGAAGTAAAAGAAGAAATCTTCGCAAAACACGGTAAAGGAACAAACGATACTGGTTCTGCTGAAGGACAAATCGCGTTATTTACGCACAGAATTAATCACTTAACTGAACACTTAAAAAAGAATCGTAAAGATTTTAACACTGAGCGTTCATTAGTAAAATTAGTAGGTAAGCGTCGTGCTTTACTAGATTACTTAACTAAGAAAGATATCTTAAGATACCGTGCTATAGTTAAAGAACTAGGTTTAAGAAAATAATTCGAAAAGAGGCTTTTACAGCCTCTTTTTTGTTTATACACTACTCATGTGCAAGAGTCTAAACCGCACAAAATAAGAAGCTAATTACAGTTTTTCATTGGTCAAACACACAACAACTACACACAACAACACAGCGACCATTGTTTAATTAGAATTAAAAAATTTATGATTCCAAAAACATTTAAAGAGGTTATAAACCTTGGTGATGGTAGAGAAATCTCTATCGAAACCGGAAAATTAGCAAAGCAAGCGCATGGTAGCGTTGTGGTGCAATCTGGAAACTGTATGTTATTATGTACAGTTGTTTCTAACTATCAACAAGCTGATGTAGATTTCTTACCATTAACAGTAGACTACCGCGAAAAATTTGCTGCTGCTGGTCGATACCCTGGTGGATTCTTCAAAAGAGAAGCTAGGCCAAGTGACGGAGAGGTTTTAACCATGCGTTTAGTAGACCGTGTGTTACGCCCGTTATTCCCAAAAGATTACCACAGCGAAACGCAAATCATGATTCAATTAATGTCTCATGACCCAGAAGTTATGCCAGATGCTTTAGCTGGATTAGCTGCTTCTGCTGCTATTCAATTAAGTGATATTCCTTTCGAAACTCCTATTTCTGAAGTTAGAGTTGGTCGCATTAACGGTGAGTTAATCATCAACCCTTCTTTAGCACAGTTAGAAGAAAGTGATATCGATATGGTTATTGGTGCTTCTTCAGACTCTGTTATGATGGTTGAAGGTGAGATGAAAGAGATCTCTGAAGAGGAAATGACTGAAGCGATCAAATTCGCTCACGAAGCTATTAAAGTACAATGTGAAGCTCAGCTTAAATTAGCAGAAGCTTTCGGTAAAAAAGAAACTCGTGAATACGAACCAGAACGCGCTGACGAAGATTTAGCTAAAAAGATTCACGACATGGCATACGATAAAGTGTATGCTGTTGCTAAAGCAGGATCTTCTAAACACGAAAGAGGTGCTGCATTCGCTGCTATTAAAGAAGAAGTTGTTGCTTCATTCTCTGAAGAAGAACAAGAAGAATACGGCGATTTAATTTCTAAATACTACAGCAAAGCTGAAAAGAATGCTGTTAGAGATTTAACATTAAATGAAGGTTTACGTTTAGACGGACGTAAAACTACAGATATCAGACCAATCTGGTGTGAGGTTGATTATTTACCATCTACTCATGGCTCATCAATCTTCACTCGTGGGGAAACTCAGGCATTAGCTACTGTAACTTTAGGTACATCTAAAGAAGCTAACATGATTGATATGCCATCTCAGGAAGCTGAAGAGCGTTTCTATTTACATTACAACTTCCCTCCTTTCTCAACGGGTGAGGCTCGTCCAATTCGTGGAACTTCTCGTCGTGAAGTAGGACACGGTAACTTAGCACAACGTGCTTTAAAAGGAATGATTCCTGCAGATTGCCCATATACTGTTCGTGTAGTTTCTGAAATTTTAGAATCTAACGGTTCGTCTTCTATGGCTACTGTTTGTGCTGGTACTATGGCGCTTATGGATGCCGGTGTACAAATGGTAAAACCTGTTTCAGGTATTGCTATGGGATTAATCACCGATACTGAAACTGGTAAATACGCTGTATTATCAGATATCTTAGGAGATGAAGATCACTTAGGTGATATGGACTTTAAAGTAACTGGTACCGAGGACGGTATTACGGCTTGTCAAATGGATATTAAAGTAAAAGGATTATCTTATGAAATTCTTGTACAAGCTTTAAAACAAGCTCGTGATGGTCGTTTACATATTTTAGGAAAAATAACTGATACAATTTCTACACCTAACGAAAGTGTTAAGGCTCATGCTCCTAAAATGGTTACTACTACTATTCCTAACCAGTTTATTGGTGCTTTAATTGGACCTGGTGGAAAAGTAATTCAAGAGTTACAAAAAGAAACTAAAACAACTATCGTTATTAACGAAGATCCGGTTACTGAAGAAGGTATTGTTGAGATTTTAGGCACTGATCAAAACGGTATTGACAAAGTTTTAGCTAAAATTGATTCTTTAATGTTTAAACCTCAAGTTGGAGAAGTTTACGAAGTAAAAGTTGTAAAAATGTTAGATTTCGGAGCGGTTGTAGAATATACAAAAGCACCAGGAAACGAAGTATTATTACACGTAAGCGAATTAGCTTGGGAACGTACTGAAAATGTTTCTGACGTTGTAAATATGGGTGATGTATTTGAAGTGAAATACTTTGGTACAGATCCAAAAACACGTAAAGAAAAAGTTTCTCGTAAAGCGATTTTACCAAAACCTGAAGGTTATGTAGCGCGTCCACCAAGAGACAATAACAACAAAGGGGGAAGCAGAGACAATAGAGATAACAGAAATCGCGATAACCGTCGTGATGACAGAAAACCAAGAAATGATAGAAAAGAAGAATAATTTTTTATCTACTCTATAAAACTAAAATCCCGCAAAGTATTTTGTGGGATTTTTTTATTCATTCCTTTTAAAATTTAAACTAATTCTCAAAAAGTAGAGTATAAGATTTGCTCGTAGATTTAACACCACAAACACTTACATCATCATCTGTCTCGTATGCTACAGCACTAACGCTAACCTGTAAAATAAAGTTTCCTGTTTCCAATGTTACTCCTTCAAAAACCAAGAATCTGCCATCTTCTTTGACTTCTATTCCATCGGGCAGACGACCTTTAACATTAAATCTATACTGGTATGCATCATCATCAGGTTCATTATTTACAGAAGCCTTAAGTTCATCATAATAATATACCTCCGCATGTCCTCGCTTTAATTCTTTATCTGGCAGCTCGGCATGTTTTTTTATAATACAATCTGAAAAATCAAGATTCTCGCAAGCCATTAATAAAACACATGACAGAAAAAGCACCTGCTTCAAAACCATGCAATTTGAATTTACTATACCAAAATACTTCATAAACAGTTCGTAGATTAAAACACATAACTCAGTAATATTTTTACAAGCCAATTTTTGGATTTAACTGCATCAAAACTCCTAAATCTCAGTATACCTAAGTTACAAATTCCTTTTAACTTTAGGTCACTGTTTATCTGATGATTTATACAAAAATTAAAACATAAGCGAACATTTAACTATTCATCAAGCTACCCTGCTTCTTTTTTAATCAAGTATGTTCCCATTAACCTGTCCCAAAATGTAAAATACAAACCAAAATTATATTTTGAATTGGTATGGTGTACATCATGGTCTAAAGGTGTATTTTGAAATTTAAACAACTTTAATTGTCTTATGTTGTATCCTAAATGCACGAAAGTATCGTAAAATATCATCCAAGTTATAAAAATCACTAATGCCCAATTATGCCAGGGAATAGTAAAAATAATTACAGGCACTATTCCCATGGTTAAAACAGACTCAAAAGGATGAAATGCAAAGGCACTCCAAGGCGAGGGATTTTTAAATCTATGATGTAACAAATGCGTATACTTGAACAGCATTTTATGATGCATTAACCTGTGAATCCAATAAGAATACGCATCATGAATAAGTATCATAAGCAGAATACTGACCAAAAAATATATTATTCCATAATCATTAATCTCCAAATAATTTTTAGTGTATCCGTCTTTCAACCAAAACAAAAATGGCCAAATACCTGAACTGTAAACGCAGAATGTTATTAAGGAATATTTTATTTCCAGCAACACCTGTTTTCTTGTAGGTTGTGCTTTTTGAATTTTATATTTCACGTATTTATCCTTACCTATTACATATAGCCATAAGTAAGGAACTCCTGCAACCACAACATATCGAAAAATCAATATGCCCATTAACAAAAACCATAATTTGACCGATGAAAATTCTAATAATTTTTCCATGTTATATAGTTAATAAGAAGGACAGCCCTTTTTAGACAAATCTTTTAGATGAACATCGAAATCCTTATCGAAAATATTTCCTGAATTGCTATGGCAAAATGTACAGGCATTAATATTCCCGAAAGCATCTACATACATACTTCTATTCCCTCCAGAAAAACATCCTTGACGTCTTTGGTAATAGCCATGGTAACTTATAATTGGAAAATCTAAAAACTTTTTAGAAAAGTTCATTTTAACGTAAAACGATTCTAGCTTCGCTATCTGATCTTGACTTAACATTACATCCTTGCCTTTATAATGACCAACGGCTTTGGGTTCTAGAAATTGAACAAAATGCACGCCCATATCTTTTGCCAGTTTCATATACTTCATAAGATTTTCTTCCTCAACAAAATCTTTAGTTACACATATTGAAAAAGCCACAACCAATTGATTGGCCACTGCATTTTTAGCACCATGAATTGCCCAATAATAAGCATCTTTATAGTTTCGAAATTTATTATGCTCCTGTTCATTGAAATGATCTAAGCTTATAAAAACTCCAGTTAAACCCGACGCCTTTAAACGTTTAGCTTTTTCATTAGTAAGTTTAAATCCTGAGGTATTCACCCAAAAGTTAGATGACCACCTTGATCTTTTTAATAATTTAGTCAAAATATCTACCTTAAGCATTGGCTCTCCACCAGTGAAATGAATTTGCCCAGTCCCCATAGCCTGTAACTTATGAATAACACCAGATAAATCTTGCTCACTAAGAACATCGCGTTGATTTAAGGTGTCCCACGCATAACAGTGATCACATTGTAACGCGCATTTATTAGTAACAGCCACTTGAACATGATTAAATCTTAACGTCTCCTTTTTAACAGGTTTAAAGTAATTAAGTTCTGAAACAATAAAATGCTGATAATTTAAATCATTCCATCCAGGGGTATATAATCCCATATAATATTTTCCATCTACCCTAACCATTTTCTTTAACCGAAAATTACCTAAAAACTTTTTTCTTAACTGAACAAGGTATTTGAGTCCAGAAATCCAATCGATAGGACTTTTATAAGTACTTATAAGTACACCGACTAGTGTTAGTCGAATTCGGAATAACCACCACTTCATTTCAAGTCCTGATATAACAGAGACCTTTTCGTTCAACTGTTCTTTTTTAAAAACAGTTAATACTTCTGAAGCACTAGACTTAAAGGGAAACGGTATGGTTTTAATATTACTCATGGTAAGCCAAGGTATTTAAGTCAAAATTCACAAAATTGAAGTATTGCTGTTCCGAAAACCTCGTAAAAGTGTTCTTTTCTCTAAATGATTTTAAACTGTCAAAATCCGGAACCCCTGTATAATCCCTTATATAATTATAATATCCTCTGTTTTTAAGAAAAAATGTTTGAGTTAATTCTTCTTCTACTACTTTATTGACAGGAAAGTAAACTTCAACCTCATCTCCTATATTGGGTTGCTTTAAATATATTTCATCTTTATCTACTAAAAGCTTTGTAACATTTTTACCTAATTGATCCAGAGCTAAAGATGGTTTGATATATTCCTGATTTAAGCTTAAATTATCTGTAAAATCCACAGCTACATAATCTACTTCCCAGAAATTAAAGCCCGTTTCAAACTTCACCTGAAGTTTATCACCGGAAATATTATTACATTGAATCGGTACGACAAGATTTCTCATAGTCATTGGTCCAACGGTATTTATACGCTCTACCAAAACCCAAACATCACTCTGTTTCACATATACCGATAAAGGTATATGTTGCTCATTCAACCATTTGTTCATACCTTCGGCTGGTATATTTTGCTGTTTTTTCTGAAATGTTTTGTAATATGATCCAAACTGTTCATTAAATTTTCCGAATATATAATCCAACCAAACCGAATTTTTAGCTGTTATATAAAGTTTAGCATACTTTATATCTGCTGGTTTATCAAACTCTAAAATCATTTCTCTTGTACTGCTTTCTGTTACTTTTAAAGTATTAAAAGCGTAAACATCTTGGTCTTTTTTCAAAATCGGAGTTGCTTCAACTAACTCTCCATCAAATAATATTTTTTTTGGACCTTCTAAGTTTTGAAATGTTTGTAAATGACCTTTACTATCTAATAGAACATTTAAATCCTTTTTATGCTGAACAGCTATTAGTTGTAGTTGATCTGTATATTGAATTTCCTTTAATTGATTGGTAACTTTTACGATATATTCCTCACCATCTAATTCAAAATTAGGCATTGGTAAATAATCATCCTTTTGCATATTGGGTGTTATTGTACCTGGATACAACTCTCCAACAAAGTCTATAACTTCTCCATTTCTAACATACACAAATGGACAGGAACTCTTTAAAGCAAATACTAATAGAGTCGCCAAAAATACTGTGGCGACATAACCTATTACGACATTTACTATAGCACGACCTGTATTTTTATCGTTAACTGAAATTCTTGTAATATCTGATAAGGGTATACTAACAGATTGCAAATTTTTGTACTCTTTATTATTTTTTATATAAAAATGTACTTCGTTTAATGGCTTTGAATAATATCTATTATACCTATGCACTCGTTTACTATCCCTTGTCTTTACAGATTTCTGAAGTGTATCTTTAGGTTTTAAATTTCCCCCTTTCTTATGTATTGAATCTTTACTTTTTTGTTGTGCTTTACGTGAATCGTAAACTTTAGAAAAATACACATGCTCTCCAGATACTGGTTTTAAAACACCTTCAATAAATTGCTGATCTTCGTTAATTACCATCTTACTTAAATGCCATTGTACATTGTTATCAAAATGAAGAATCACATATTTTTCGGCTTGGTTAAACTTATTAATACCTCTTGAAATTTCTTCTTGAGTTGTTGCCACATTGTTAACATTATAATAAGAACACGATACCGAAAGACTTAAGACTAACAATGATAAAATTATTGAAATACTAACAGACTGTGCCTTGCTTAACCTCAATGAAATGTAAGCCCTGGCAAATTTATTTTTAAAAGGTTTCATATGATATGTTTGTTGGTTATCTCGTTACTTAAAACCTATATTGGGTTATTAGGTTAATCGCTACAATAGAATAATCTGCATCAAAATTAATATTCACATTAGGGTTTATTCCTATTGCAAAGTGTTTACTTAAATAAGCATTTGCCTTAATTCTAAAAGGAAACCCCAGTGTGTTCTGTTGATCTATTTCTCCATCTAAATAATAATATTCTTGTTTCGTTTGAAAATACCCCATACCGAAATGACCTTCTAAAGCAAACCAATCTTTACTTATAAATTCCATACCAACGGTTATATTGTATTCTGAATAATTCACTTTGTTGTCTGTAGCAACATCTCCTAGACCTGAAGAAAAGTAAAACGAAAAAATATACCGATCTAACCAAAGTGCTATATCTCCATTTATATTGAAAACAGACTGCTTCTTAGAATGATCTTCGCCGGAATAGTGCGTATCGCTCGAAAAATAACTATAAAAACCACCTCCTACACTCACCGAAAACACAGGAGCCTTATCTTCTTGTGCGATACTTAAAAGTGATTGAAAGAGCACTATAATTACGAGCGTGGTTAGCCTTCTCATTTTATTTTACTCTTATGTACTCACCATAATAATGAGCATTATCATCAGCTACATCGCATAACTCACTATCATATTGACCAACTTTCAAAGTACTTTCTGTTACTTCAAACAAGGAGATCTCAATCTCTCCAAAACCACTTTCTGTTATAATTAATTTATCATTAACTATCTTCCATGTACCGCTGGACTCTCCATCATACTCACAAACATCATCATATTCATAATAATATGTTTCTGTCCATGTGCCATTAGTTCGCATCGTTAATCTTCCGGTTTGCTCACAGGCTGTTGAATTTTCCACCTCTTCCAATTCAGAACATACATAAACAAACTTCAAAGGTTTCCATTCTCCTACCAATAAACTAGAATTAGCTTTAACATCATCGTTATCATCACTGGAACTGCATCCTGCGGCAACAAGAAATATAAGCATGCATTTAATTAAATTTTTCATCGCGTTTTAATTTATTTATTACACTCTAAATTGTTGTTTAATTATAATATCCTGATTTAATCAATATTAGAACAAATCAACTAAAAAGCCTTTTACTATTCTGTCATACCGTAGCAGTATTTTTTCAGGTAATGGTTAAAAAACATAACTCAGCGATATTTTCACGAGGTAATTATCGGGTTTAACCGCATCAAAACTCCTAAACCTCAGCATACCTAGGTTGCAAATTCCTTTTAACTTCAAGTCTCTGTTTATCTTATGTTTGATTCCCAAATTCAAACCAAAATCGAAATAATTATAAAACTGATTGAAGTTAGCTACACCTTCGATGTATTTAAATGATTTTTCAAACAAACCTCCAAACTGAGGTTCGGCACAAAACTTAAAGTTGTCATGAATTATGATTTCAGAATTGAAGTTGACTTGTTGTGCGAAAAGATGATTTAACCGGATTTCAGGAAACACCACTTGTTCCTTTTGCGCATAACAATGAACAGTCAGTGTCAAAATCAATATGAGCTGCTTCAATGTTTTCATGACTATTATGGTTTTACATTATATCTTTAATTGCTTTGTAAAACTACCCACTTACAACCTATTCAATATCCAGAATTTTACATCATAGAAAAACTTGGACACTTTTTATTCGTACTAATTCGAAAGGATTTCTATGTCGTACTCTCGACTCGTACTATAATCTATACAGATTAAACTTTCTGGATAACGCGGATCGATATCTAAATACACCTTAAACTTAAATCTTCCTGTTTGTGTTGGAATACCTTGAAACGAAACCGTTCTATAATCATAAACAATTTCTATTCCGGATGGTATGCGACCTTCTACCGTAAAATAATATTCATAATAATCGTCATGTGGTTCATTATCGACAGATGCTATAATTTTATCATCATAATACTGGTCGATATAACCTTTTTTAAACTGATGACTTGGAAGACTTGCTTTTACATTCCCAATACATTCCAAATTGAAATCTTCATCAACTCGGCAACTAATAAATATTGCATTTAAAATAAACAGCAATATATACAGGAGTTGTCTAAATCGGTACGCCTTAATTATACAGGATACTTTCATAATTCTGAATTTAGATTTCGATAAAGCAAATTTCGAGTTTATATTAAATTGAATATCCTAAAATGTTGTATATAGATAATTTAGGACATTTTTCTTTTCATATTTTCATTAGTGATGAACCAAACAACTGCTTCCTTCAGTCCTTTTTCAATTGGAGAAAATGTAAGACCTAGTTCTTTTTTTGCCTTAACATTGGAATAAAAACTGCTTGCACAAAGGATTTTCATGTTATTAGAAGAAAAAGGAATCTTAAATTGAAGTCGTCTTAAAAGATCTCCAATAAATCCCATAAAAAGCAGACCCACTTTTGGAATTTCAACCAATACTGCCTTAGTTGATTGTTTCTCATTTAAAAGCTTAAAAAAATTTTTAAAGCTTAAATTTTCATTTGATAAAATATAGGCTTCACCATTTTTCCCGTTCGTTATTGCTTTTACAATACCTTTTGCCACATCTTGTGCACAAATAAAACTCTTACCTCCCGGTGGATGAAAAACAAACCGTTTATTTAAACCCAGCAACACCAATTTACCCGAAGTTGGTTTAGTATCGTAAGCCCCAATTATAAAAGAAGGATTAAGAACAACTACTTCAATATCGTTTGCTTTAGATAAAACAAACTCCTGAGCTTCTAACTTACTTTTTGAATACAATGATTTTGAGAATGGTTTCTTTATAGCTTTTAACTCATTTCCTAAATCGTCTAAGGTTCCATACCCAAACACATTTGCAGTACTGATGTAAATAATTCTTTTAATCTTATGTTTTATTGCAAATTGAACAATCGTTTTGGTTCCCTGTATATTAACATCTTGAAATTCTCCATAATTTAAAATTTCAGGATTGGTTAATGAAGCTGCATGCACTACATAATCACAACCTTTTATAACCCGCTCCATGGTCTTCTCATTTAAAAGATCTCCTTTTATCAATCTTAAATTTTTATGTTCACCCCCTTTAAACCTACTCTTAGATCTTACCAAACCAACCACCTGATATCCGTGAGTCAATAATTCAAGAACTGTATTCGTTCCTAATAATCCGCTTGCTCCTGTTACTAAAACTGTAATTCCATTAGACATTACTAAATAATTTTCAGGTTAAAATGCACGACATGTCTTCCTTAAAAAAGTCCTTAATAAAAACATTCATACTAATCTAAGTCGAGACCGGTAATTTATTTATCTCTCTTTCTGCCAGTTTATCTTTAATAATTTCAGGCAATAACTTATCTAAAACCATAAGACATTTATTTATAAACCCTGGCACCACCATTGCTTTTCCTTTAAGCAATGCCTCTACAGCAATTGTTGCCGCATCTTCAGGGTTTAATACAGACTGTCTTGTAACCCACCCCATCAATCTGTTTTGGTAACACAACCTTGTGGTGGTATTTAATCCCCCCGGACAGATGATTGTCACCGACACATTATCTGGCTTTAATTCTTTGGCTAAACTCCTTGAAAAAGATGTTAAGTATGCCTTGGTTCCTCCATAAACCTGTTTCTTTGGCAAGGCAAAAAAACTTGCCATACTACTTATATTTAATATACCAGACGGAGCATTTCTTTTAAGGTTGGCTAAAAGTAATTTAATCAACAAAGTCGGCGTCATAACATTAACATCGATTTGCTTTAAAATGTAATTTTCATCTAACCCGGAAAATAAGCCACGACTTAATACGCCTGCATTATTCACTAAATATTTAACTGGCAGATTATGTGTTTCAATATAGCGAGCAACAGCATAACAACTTTCGGTAAAGCTGAGATCGAATTCTAAACAATGTACACGAACCTGAAGATGTTGTTCTATAAAATCTGACACTTTTTTCAATCCGGAATTTGGTAATGCTACCAATATTAAATTCATTTCTCTTTTTGCAAATTCCAAGGCCATAGCCTTACCAAACCCTTGACTTGCTCCTGTTATTAACGCGTATGTTTTCATGATTCAACTTTTAGACTATTTATGGTTTCAATCAATCCTTTTTCTAAGGATGTCGTTCTATATTTCAATTCCCTTTTGGCTTTATCAGATAATGAATTCCTACATACAAATAAAGCCTCCAAAACTTGAGGAGACAAACCAGACTTCCCGATGATGTTCCCTAAAAAACTACTAACAGCCAAACAGGTCTTAACCAGTCCATAATTAAACTTTACTATTTTAGTCTGACTTTTAGTGAGTGTTTTTATCTTTTCAAATAATCTACTATAACTTATATTATCGCCGCCTACTATATACTTCTCATTAGCTAGATTACGCTTCATTGCTTTTATATGTGCTTTTACAACATCTTTGATGTAGACATAATTTGACGTCACCTCTATTCTATTAGGCACAAACAAAACATTCTTTTTTGCTATGAGCTCTATTAAACGGTTAACTCCATTAGAAAACGTTTTAACTCCAGGTCCGTACACCTTGGAGACATTTAAAATAACATAAGGCAAACCTTGCTTTGCATATGCAGCGACCCTTTCTTCTGCCATACTTTTAGTAAGCTCATAATCATTAGCATAAGATGATAATCGAGGTTGTTCTTCTGTAATAGGTATATCTTTATACGATGGCCCATAAACCGACAAACTACTTGTAAACACGAACTTTTTAATACCATGTTGTAATGAAACTTCAAGTAAATTCTCTGTTCCAATAACGTTAGCCTGGTAAAAATTTTGGATGCTTTTACATTTTAAATTGGTATATGCCGCTGTATGAAACACATAATCACAATCTTTAATAGCTCTTTTTAATGAAGTCTTATTACAAATATCACCCTCAAATAAAACTATTTTTTCGTGTAATGGAACTTTTAGCGAATGAATATCTCTACACAATGCGTGTACCGTAATGTGTTCTTTAGCCAAGGTCAATGCCAATTGATGACCTATATAACCTGTTGAACCTGTAACTAATACTTTCATGACAATAATTTATTTTTTAAGGTTAAACGATAGAAAACAGAAATTTCATAAACTGCTGATAGCACTAAATGCAGTACAAATGCATACCATACACTATTAGTATAATAGCTAAACAAACACAAAACAATCCCAAATGGAATGGCGCCTAGCATTTCACGTTTTGAATCAAACACATGGATAAGCACATAAAAAAAAGTAACATACCCAATAGATAAGGTTAAGCCATACGATTCTAAAAAGTAAAAAAGCATAATGCCTCTAAAAAAGAATTCGTAACATAGTAAGAATATAAACCGAACTGCGAAGTAACCTATAGATTCAGAAAGACGGTATAAACAAGTTTCGTTAGCACTTATAACCTCATCGTTATTCTTAACACCTAAACAGCTAACATAAACACATAAAAACGTCAAAAACAAAAAAAGTATTAATGTCGGCGTATTTAACTCTTTTATGCTAAGGATCAAAAACCTTGAATCTGGGATTAGCACAAAAGGCAAAACACCAAAAAATATAATTCCTAAGACGTGTTTTAAGTTTAGTAAACGTAAGCCACTTACAACTTGTAAAGAAACTACAAGATTATTCAAATGAAGCTTTTTAAAAACCCAACTAATTAAAAAATATGCTGAGAAGCTTATTACTAAAATCCATTTAACAACTTCAGTTTTCATGATGAAACAGGTATTAAAGTAACATTAAACAGTTTGCTTACAGCATCTATTTTAACGCATTCTCCATTCTTATAATGAAATACATTGTATTTTCCCTTTTCAAAATCTACTCGATAACACCCTTTATTTAGAGGTGTTACAACTATTTCCTGTTTCTGGTTGTCACAATAGATTTTGCGAATTGTTTTGGGCTCTTCAAAATATAGAGTGATTAAATTCTGAGTCAATTCATCCAGTTCTAACAGCTGTTTTTTATTATCATAAAACAAAGTATATCGACCAGATTCACGCAATAATTTATGATTTGCTTTCACCTTTCCATTTACTTTTCGATATACCGATGAATAAATTAAAACCCCATTTTTGTAAATCGTTTTTTCATTACATAGAATACTTATATTAACAAGAAACTTGGCTTCAACATGACTCTTTAAAACATAGGTTGTTACATCACTTTCAACCTGCTTTTCAATGTTTATAAAACCAATAGTTGTATTATTTTTTACAATTTTATAGGTTAAGGCTTCTGAAGTGTTTACTGTATTGTACGCAAAAGAAGAACTTACTATAAAAAAGAACAAAAAAGACTTGATTTTAAGTACGATATCCCGAAATTTCCTAAAATCGGTTGAAGCATCTGAACCATACTTCATTCTTCGTATGAGATATAAAATTAGTGCTGGTATCATGACTCTTAAATTTTAGATTAATAATTCTAATCGTAAAATTAGGAGAGCCTTTCAAATCGGTTATCCGATAAATTCTATACTACACATATTGGGATATCCAAAGATAATTTCGGACATATAAACGCCTAAAACTGGCTTCTGTAAATGGTTGGCGTAACTGAGGTAAACTTTTTAAATGCTGAATAAAAAGTAGATTTTGAATTGAAACCGCATTCTAAACCAATGGCTACAATAGTATATTCGCTAAATTCATCGTTAGACAAAAACTTTTTGGCCTGTTTTACACGTAACGAATTGATAAAATCTGAAAAATTGTAGTCGCTGTAGGAATTGATTAGTTTTGAAAAATAGCTTTTGCTCATCCCTAAATCTGACGCCACCGCTTCCATACTTAGGAGTGGATCGAGATATAGCTTTCTTTTTACTATATGAGCCTTTATTTTAGCAAAATCGGCTTGATGTTTTTCATTGAAAAAATCATCGCCTTCTTCGTTACCATTTTGGCTAACTGATTTTGTTAAAATATCATCATTCGCAATTTTTGATCTTAATGAAATACGATCACTCACTATGGTATATTTATAAAATCCTTGATACCCCAACCAATACAGCAAAACCGAGGTACAAAAATTTAAAGGTAAGTAGGCTGTTCTTTCCCCTGTTGCAATATGAAACAGTAAAGCCAAACCCCATAATCCTATATTCAAAACACCTAAACGGACAAACCACTTTATCCAGTTTAAATCATCATAAGATACAATGTAATCTAACAGATAATGCTTTTTAAAAATGATTAAACAAGCATTGAGAAACATGAAAAGCGAATATCCTAAGTTTATTATATTTTCAATAAAAAACCATTTGGTAATTAAAGGGGAATCTTCTTCCATGTAAGGATCAAAATCGAATACTATTATTCCTAATCTTATAACGATCTCTGCAACAAAAAGAATTATAGTTGGTTTTATATATTTATAGACTTTATCTTCAATCCTAAAATAATGAACGGTAAATGCATAAAACATAGGAACAATAAAAATATGCCAGGGTACCTCTAAATTATTAAGAACAAATCTAATCGCTGAATGCTCCTCAATTAGTCCCCAAGTTATTAAACTACCTAAATAATCCTTATACCTCAACCATGCCTGTAAATTATTTAATGAAATAGCTAAGACAATTAAATTTAAATATAAAACTGTTGGATTGAATTTCCTTTTCACACCAAAAGTTACAAGGTTAAATCCAAAACCTTGCAGCACTCCTGCAATGAGTAGAAAGTTTATAACAGAAACTAAACTCATACCTACTTCTTAACTTTAACAAATTAATTATCTTATCTTCAATATTTTAAATCCTTTAATCTAAAATACTAAAAATTAAGCAAACCATTTGAAAGAAAAACAGCATTATCCTCAACTGTAAAATTAATTGACAGCATGCTTTGAGACATTTTTAACTTCTTTTTTTAAGACATGTTTCTTGTAGGTTTCGCGAATAACTACATAATGAACATATAAGTCTATGGCATTTTGAATAAAGTTTACGAAGCCTTTTTTCTGAAGATGTAATTGTGTTTTCATAATCTAATTTTTTACATGAATAGTTCACTAAAGGCTACTAATAGATTTTCTGTTTTGCTAGGGAAGTGCAACTAGCCTATATTACGAAACGATTGCCCAATAAAGGTATTTAATCGATAAAAAAAAGACTTTCAGTATTTAGTCAAAACCATGTATTATTTGTGCAAACTCTTGAAGTTATTTGAGTTTTATCAAATTCAACTTTTCCCCAGGTCGCTTGGAGAAAACCCGAATTCTTCCTTAAATACCCGACTAAACCAAGAAGGATCATTAAACCCAACAGCATACGCTATTTCTGAAATGGTTTTATCGGTAGTCCGGATTAACATTTTAGCCTTCTGTAAACGAACACTGCGTATAAATATGGCTGTAGATTTATCGGTTACCGCCTTTAATTTCCTGTATAATTGCGATTCACTCATATGTAGAATCTGAGCCAATTGAGCTGAATTAAAATGACTATCATCTATATTTTCATGAATAACAGAAATGACTTTATTTACAAATTTCACTTCGGTTTTAGGCTCAGTTTCTCTTGATATGAATTCAGTGTAACTGCCACGAAATTTATCTATCATGCGTTTGCGCAGTTCAACCAAACGATTTAACCTTACAAGCAATTCCTCCTTATTAAATGGTTTAATTAAATAGGCATCAGCCCCACAGGTTAACCCCTCTAACCGATCTTCTTCTAAGGACTTTGCTGTTAGTAAAATTATCGGAATATGATCAGTTATTACATTACTTTTCAATTCCCTACAAACTTCAAACCCGTTTTTTATGGGCATCATGACATCACATATAATAACATCGGGCACTAATTTATACGCCATATCTAACCCGTCTTTTCCGTTAGGTGCATGATGTATAAGATAATCTTCAGTTAAACACATTTTTAAATAATACACTATGTCTTTATTGTCTTCAATGATTAAAGCTATAGGCTGGTCAATGTCCTGTTGACTCTCAATTTCATAACTAACAACGTTTTGCTTTATATTTTGAATTCCATTTTCGTACGTTTCAATATTACTATGAACAATCTCAGCTTCATTTTTAACTGGTAATAAAATTGAAAACGTGCTACCTTTACTCACCTCACTAGATACCTGTATCTCGCCTTCCATCAGCAGCACCAATTCCTTCACCAAAGCCAAACCTATCCCAGTGCCTTGATAATGTCTGGAGATCGAGGAATCTACTTGATAAAATTTTTCAAATACTAACGTCATTTCTTCCTTTGATAGTCCAATACCCGTATCAATAACCTGCATTTCAAAATAGCACCCTAAAGTACTTTTTAAAGTACTCAGTTGCATGGTTACCGCCCCATTAGCCGATGTGAATTTTATAGCATTCATCAATAAATTAGTCACTATAATGACTAATTTATCCTTATCAAAATCCATTAAAAAATATTCTTCTCTGGAATGAAACTCATAACGAATCTGTTCGTCTTTTGCCAAAGACTCAAAACTCTCAAATAAATATTTCAGATATGATACAATATCAGATTGCTCCAGATCAAGTTCCATTTGAGCACTTTCGAGCTTGGTTAAATCGAGCATATCATTTACCAGTTTCAAAAGACTTCCTGCATTACGTTGTATAACTTCCAAAGGTTTATACAACGCTTTTAATTCCTGCTTATTTGTCTCTGATTTTAACTCATCAATTAACCCCAAAATCACTGTCAGTGGGGTTCTAAACTCATGGGTTATATTAGTATAAAGTGAATTTTTAAGGCTATCGATCTCCTGAAGTCTTTTGCTTTCTGAAAGTGCCAGTTTTCGTGATACAGTAAAATTATAAAACCAGTAACCCGACAGAACAAAAATTAAAAAGTAAATAAAATAAGCCGTTTTAGTTGACCACCAAGGTGCTTTAATAATTAAATGCATTTCTAAAGGCTTTGAGGCCCACTCCTGCCCTCGAGAAAACCCATTAACCTGTAAAGTATAATCTCCAGATGACAGATTTAAAAACTGAATTTCATTATTTGTTAAAAAGTTCCAGGCTTTATCTTGAGGTAAAAGCTTGTATGCATATTGAATATTTTTATCTAATCGGAAATCTATTGAAGAAAACGACAAATAAAATGGAAACTGGTCATAATTGAATGTTAATTGACTGGACTTTTCTAAGGCTTTAGTAAAAATAGTGTTTGATGCTTCAGTGGCTTCAATAGTTTTATCTTTCACCCTTAAATTTGAAAAATATAATTTCTGGGGTGCATCTAACGTGTCAAAATCTTCGGGGTTAAAATAACTAAGCCCATCGATACCTCCCAAATAAATATTTCCTGAAACATCTCTAAATCTTGCATGAGAATCAAACTCTTTCCCTTGTATATTGTCGGCCTCATCATAATGAGAAAAACGGTAGGTTTTTGTATTGAATTTAACAATCCCGTTATTGGTACCCAACCATAAATTACCTTCCAAATCGTCTTGAATACTATAAATTAAATCATTTGGAAATTGTTTTTGTTTTCTCCAAGATTGAAAAGTATTATCGGCTTTCAACAAGCTAAGTCCATTGCGCGTGCCTAACCAAACCCGATTGTAATTATCGAAGACTATATCATTTATTGCATTATGAGCTAATGTATTTTCTAAAGAGTCATTTCGTTTATAATTTAAAAAAATAGGGGCACTATACGGCTCTTTTTGAAAGGACAATTGACTCAATCCATTTTGAGTTCCTATCCAAATTCGGTTTTGTTTATCAACACGAATACATTGCGTGGCATTACTTACCAATGAATTTTCGTCATCGCTATCGTTATAATAACGAATCACATTAAAAGTACCATCCTGCTCGTATTCCAATCTAAAAATTCCTTGTTCATAAGTAGCCCCCCAAAGATTATTTTTGTCATCTAAGGCTAAATCCATCACAAAATTCATATTTATAGAATTAGAATTTCCTGCATCATAATAAAAGTTTTTAAATACAGGCTGGTTTGGATTAAAGGTTTTTAAATTAATCATACTCAACCCTCGAGTGGTACCAAACCACATTCTCTGATTCCTTATATCGTGAACTATAGCTCTAACAACCGAACCAGCTATAGAATTTGCTGTATTTTTATTATCGATATAATGGTAAACCTTTTTAGGAGTTATTAAGTTTAAACCACCATCAGATGTTCCTATCCATAAATTATCGTCATCCTTATAAACAGAAAAAATAACGTCGTCATTTAACACCTGCCTCCCCTTTTTACTTTTAGATATATTCTTAAAATAGGGCTCTTGAAAATCTAAAATATTAAGTCCGCTAGCTGTTCCTACTAATATTTTTTTATCCGATAATCTATGTAGAGATTGAACAGTATTATTGGTTAACCCTTTATCGGACTCTTCTAAATATTCAATTTTATGAAGTACCTGGTTGTTCAACGAATTAAATAAATACAACCCTCTTCCCGTAGCCACCCATATTTGATTTTTGCCCTCCTCCAAAAAATCAACAACATGCATTGTTTTAAAGGCGCCTGAAGTCTCTAATTCAACATTTTTAAAAGTTTCTTTATCTATGTCATATATATAAAAACCCTCATAACTTCCTATAAAGAGCTGATTTCCTACCCTGTAAAACGCCTGTATATTCCCCTCTAATGACATATTAACTTCAGGATTTTGATTGAGTTGTTTAAACCCTTTCACTTGTCCATTTACATCCCCTATCCAAATCCAACCATAATCATCTTTATAAAAACAAGTAACCTCATTCGCATCGTAAACCTGTTCAGCAACATACCCATCTACCCCTCTATTAAACGGGTTTGCATTATAAATCCCATTATTTCTGGTAGCCACTAAAATATTCCCCCCTGCTTCCGGACTTATATCTGTTATTATTTCTTTAGAAAGCGTTCCATGCAAATCAATTCTGTCAAACCTATCATTCAAAGTACTATAAACACATAACCCGTTTCCCTTGGTACCAACCCATAATAGCCCTTTGAAGTCTAATGCCATTCCAGAAATATAATTTCCGGAAAGGCTTAAACTATCGGCAACACGATTTCTATACTCTTTAAAAATAGTTCCGTCAAAACGATTTAACCCATCGGCAGTACCTACCCAAACAAATCCCTGTTTATCAACAGCCAAATCGTTAACAGAAACCTGAGACATCCCATCATTTAGACTAAAGTGTTTAATTCTATATATCTTGGTTTGCGCAGCTAAAAACATTCTGGAAAACATCATTAGACATAACCATAAACAGATATATTTTTTATCTCTTTTCAATAACATTATCTCCAATAATTTTCTCATAATCTAAACATAAAACATTCTCATTAAGAACATCTTATAATATTAAATTTAACAAAAAATAAAATACCCATTGTCTACAATTTAGAAGATATTTATTCTTGATGCTCTTTTAAAAATTCGTTAAACCTCTTACATTATTTTCATTTAACTCTCATTTTCACTATCTTACGCATTATGATTTACGAAGACAAAGCAAAATATTCAGACATTCTAAAAAATTCCATTCAGTATTTAGAGAACCACGGTTTTGAGCACATCAAAGCCGATATCGACGGTTACGAAACCCCAAAATCCTATACAAAATCTGGCAGCAACATCTCCATAACTCCAGATGTAGTTGCTATAAAAGAGGGGCGTAAATATTATTTTGATATCAGCTTAAAATCTGAAAAACCCAATCTGTTAAAATCAAAATGGATTTTTCTAAATGCTCTAAGTGCCATGAAATCTTCAAGGTTTAGACTAATTACTACGCGTGGGCATTATGCATTTACTCAGGAAATGTTAAATTCTATCAATCTAAACAATGAAAATTTAATTAAACTTTAAAACTTCTGAAACCGTTTAAAACCTGTGACTTCAGCCAAAATTCTGTGTCTTAAAAAGAGGACAAAAAAAAGAATTTAATAATTTTTGTAACATTTTTTTGCCTTATTACGTATAACTATATACAAAAGTAATATTCATATAATTATTTACAGGAGCACTTTTTAAATGAGACAACTTAAAATTACGAAGCAGGTTACCAATAGAGAAACAGCTTCGCTAGATAAGTATTTACAAGAAATTGGTAAAGTTGACTTAATTACAGCCGACGAAGAAGTAGAATTAGCACAACGTATTAAAGCTGGAGATCAGGTAGCTTTAGAGAAATTAACAAAAGCTAATTTACGTTTCGTTGTATCGGTAGCTAAACAATACCAAAACCAAGGTTTAACCCTTCCCGATTTAATTAACGAAGGTAACCTGGGGTTAATTAAAGCCGCTCAGCGTTTCGATGAAACTCGTGGTTTTAAATTCATCTCGTATGCTGTTTGGTGGATTCGTCAATCTATCTTACAGGCATTAGCAGAGCAATCACGTATTGTACGTTTGCCTTTAAACAAAATTGGTTCAATTAACAAAATTAATAAAACCTTCGCTTTCTTAGAGCAAAGCCATGAACGTCCGCCAAGTGCTGAAGAAATTGCAAAAGAGTTAGACATGACTATTAACGATGTTAAGGAGTCTATGAAAAACTCAGGTCGTCACGTAAGTATGGATGCACCATTGGTTGAAGGTGAAGATTCTAACTTATACGACGTATTAAATAGTGGTGAGTCGCCAAACCCAGATAGAGAATTATTACACGAATCGCTTCGTACCGAGATTGAACGTGCTCTGGAAACTTTAACGCCTCGTGAAGCCGACGTAATTCGTCTGTATTTTGGTTTAGGAAATCAACACCCAATGACGCTTGAAGAAATTGGAGAAACCTTCGATTTAACTCGTGAGCGTGTTAGACAAATTAAAGAAAAAGCTATTCGTAGATTAAAACATACGTCTAGAAGTAAAATATTAAAAACATATTTAGGTTAGTAAACTTTTTACGACTAAATAAACGTAACAACAGTTACACATAACTGTTCGTTTTTTGATTGATGAAAGAACCCCCGGCTGATTACCGGGGGTTTATTTTTATATATTATTTAACCTATTTAGTTACAAGCTTTTCTATATTTGCAAAAAATTTACAAAAACACAACACAACATGAATTCTAAATTAATTGCCCCATCGTTATTAGCTGCAGATTTTGCTAACCTTCAACGCGATATTGAAATGGTTAATCAAAGTGATGCCGATTGGTTTCATATAGATATCATGGATGGTGTTTTTGTTCCTAACATTTCTTTTGGTATGCCTGTTTTAGAAGCTATTGGCAGACATACTAAAAAAACTCTGGATGTACACTTAATGATTGTAGATCCTGACCGATACATTAAAACCTTTGCAGACTTAGGCAGCGATGTATTAACAGTACATTATGAAGCCTGTACTCACTTACACCGTACTCTTCAAGCTATTAAATCCGAAGGTATGAAAGCCGGAGTTTCCTTAAACCCACACACTAATGTGAACCTTTTAGAAGACACTATCAACGATATTGACTTAGTGCTTATTATGAGTGTTAACCCAGGTTTTGGAGGTCAAAGCTTTATTGAAAACACTTACGAAAAAGTAAAACAGCTTAAAGCATTAATTGAACGCAAAGGCGCCTCGACCATCATTGAAATTGACGGTGGAGTAACTAACAAAAACGCCAAGGCATTAGTTGATGCCGGCGCCGATGTTTTAGTTGCCGGTAGCTACGTATTCAAAAGTGAAACACCAATTGAAACGATAAAAGATTTAAGAGAAATCGCTAACTCTTAATATTTTTTCACAAAGTACTTCAACAAATCTCTTGTTGTAACAATACCAATTAACATGCCTTCCTCAACAACGGGAAGTGCATGAAATGAACTATTTGCCAAAATAGTAGCTGCTTCTTTAATAGTTGTATCTGCTGTAATGGTAATGACATTTTTTGTCATCACTTGCTCAATGGTATAGCTGTTATAAACAACCGTATTGATATCGTGTTCATCAGCGGTAGCTTCAGCTAAACTTATTTTTTGAAGATCAGTAAAACTTAGCATACCAATTACAACATCTGCTCCCACAACGGGAATATGCTTAATACGGTATTTATTAAAAAGCATTTCGGCACGTTCTAAATCGTCCGTTCTATTCAGAGCTATGACATTTTTCGTCATAATATCTGCCACAGGTATTAAAGCGTTCATAGTCTATTAGTTTTTTGGTTATATATTATTAGTGGTTGGTTTTAAGCTTGGGCCTTACAATCAAAAATGATTTAGTAAATACTTTATCAAATCTGTTGTGGTTACAATACCTACCAGTCTATTACTATCTACAACCGGCAAGGCATGAAACTCGTGTTCGGCAAATATTTCTGCCACTTCTTTTATAGTACTTGTTGAAGTGACCGTCAAAACGTTTTTAGTCATAACTTGTTTAACTTTAAACATTTTGTACACCAAAACATCCGCATCATCCTGTTGGTCCTCTGTTAAATCTGCAAAACTTAATCTCAGCAAATCATTATAACTTAACATACCTCTTAGATAAAACCCAGAAACTATGGGTATATGTCTTATATGATGAGTTTTAAAAAGGTGCTCGGCAGTATCTAAATTATCATTCTCTTTTAATGTAATAACAGGCGTTGTCATTATCATCGAAACTGGTGTAGTACGTATCATCTTCTTTACTGTTTTACACCATAAAATTAGCAAAGACCCTGTTAAAGTTTCATGATAAAAATCATGTTATAATTCTAATATCCTACTATATTGAAGTTAAGCATCTGTTTAACCTTCACATAGATTTCAGGAAATTCTAACTGGAAAGTATTAGGGGTTTCTATGAAGTTTTCAATGACTACTGCTAAAAATTCAAACTGATTGGTGAAAGCATATTTTCTGAAGTAACCCGAGGTCATTAAACGAGCTCGAAGGGCTTCATCATTAACCAGTAAATCTGATAATTCTTTAAACGTATCACTGAAGATTGTAGAGCTCACATCGCGCTCTTTTATGCTATTAATATGTATGGCATGGGTTAGCTCATGGATTCCCAGGTTTAAATTATCGTCTGCTGTTTTATACCCTTCTTTAAAATCTTCCCAAGACACTACTAAAGCTTCCAATTTAGGATTAAACTCTCCCTTGTGATAGGCATCATTGGTTTTTGAATAGAACTTTGTCGGATAAACAACAATTTTAGAAATCAGACCGATATAAAAATCTCTAAAACCGAAAGTAAGCATCACAGCTGTGGCTGAAATTAAAACCTTTATTTCATCGTTTATTTCAACACCTGATCTACCTATAAATTCTTTATCCTCGATAAAGCGAAACACACGGTGTTCAAAATAACGTTTAGATTTGTTTGGTAGTTTATTATAAAAAGTAAATTGTTTCTCAAGAATTAAACGTTGACTTTTATCCAGACGCTTTAAATAAAGATATACATGATTATACATGGGTTTTCTGTACTTCATCACATAAGCCATCTCCACCATTTTAAAGATATAATTAAAAATAATCCCTAAAAGGAAAACAACTAAAATACCAAGTAGTACCATACTACTCATATCCACATCCCTTGATAGTACCAGATTCAACATAAAATAACTTAATGTATTTGGGGTTACATTGGCTAACTTAATCAAAAAAACGGCTTGTCGTTATGCAAACTCTTAAAAACCTATAATTAACAAGAAAAAAAGCCTTACCGCGAACGGTAAGGCAAAAAAAAAATTGCTATTTGCTATATAACTCTTCCTCTCAATAACAAATAGATTATACTGCGTAACTAATTATAAAAGCCCTTTCCCATATAGATAAAGATTAGTTCAACAATTGATTTAAAAGCGTTAAGTAGAAAGCCTGAAAAGACTTTCTACTTATAAATTCGTTAATTAATTTCTACTACCTTTTTAGGAATCTCTTTAACAGGTTCTTTTTTTAAAAGGTTTAATTTTAAAATGCCGTTTTTGTAAGTCGCTTCAATCTCTTTACTAACATCTACGGTTTCTGGAAGTCTTAAAGAGCGTTTAAAAGAATTATAACTAAACTCTTGACGGGTATAGTTATCTTCTTTCTCCTCTTTTTCCATTTTTTTCTCACCACTTACATACAAGACATTGTCTTCAATAGTCACTTCAAAATCTTTTTTATTGAATCCTGGGGCAGCAAATTCAATTTCAAAATCGGTATGATGTTCTTTAACGTTCATTGCGGGCATCAATCCTTCTTCTGCAAAAAAATCTGAATTAAAAAAGTCATCAGAGCCTAAAAAACTCTTTAAGTCAAGATTATTCCAAGGAAATAATCTGTTTCGGTTGTTAAACTTTGTTAGTGACATGACAATTAATTTTTGATTATTAATTTACTGCTCTAATGTAGCATTTAAGAACTCTTTATAATATGATAAATATCAGTTAATGAGCGTTTATCCGAATAAATTTAAAAGAAATTGACGTTGTAAACTAACCTTTATGACGTTTGTCAGTAATGGATTAAATGATAATCGCTAACTTTAAAAATCTATAATTTTAAATATCAATTTTAGGATGAGTGTGCATATTGAAGCCGAAAAAGGAGCTATTGCTGAAACTGTTTTATTACCTGGAGATCCATTACGTGCACAATGGATTGCCAATACTTTTTTAGAGAATGTGGTTTGTTATAATAAGGTTCGAGGGATGTTTGGCTTCACAGGATATTATAAAGGCAAGCGTATTTCTGTTCAGGCTTCAGGAATGGGCGTACCATCTGCGCTAATTTACTATCATGAACTGATTAACGATTATGGGGTTAAAAACCTGATTCGCGTCGGTACCGCCGGATCTTATCAAAAACATGTAAAGCTAAAAGATATTGTTATTGCGATGGCAGCTTCGTCCACCTCAGCCATTAACGCCCAAAAATTTAGTCCTTATACGTATGCGCCAACGGCAAGCTATAATCTATTTGAAAAAGCTATTGATTATGCTAAAGCGAATCAAATTCCTTTCCATGCCGGAAATGTATTAACTGCCGATGTGTTTTATGATGACAATCCGGAGTTTTATAAAATCTGGGCAGACTATGGTGTTCTTTGTGTTGAAATGGAAACCGCAGGTCTTTATAGTATCGCTTCAAAAAGCAATGTGAATGCTTTAACTATTTTAACCATTTCAGACTCTTTAGTCTCCAAAGAAACAACTAGTGCGAAAGAACGTGAAAGTACCTTTGATAAAATGATTGAGATAGCTTTGAATATTGGTTAAAACAAAAACACTATGTAACTTTTTTAAATTACATAGCGTTTTTATAATGTGAATCCTTTTAAGAGGATTACATTTCCCAAATCGTTCCGCTTTGAAAATAAAAACACCTCACTTACAAATTCAAGCAAGCTTGATTTGACGTAGGGTGTTTTTATTTATTCGTGACCGCGAAGGGATTCGAACCCCCAACCCTCAGAGCCGAAATCTGATATTCTATCCAGTTGAACTACGCAGCCAGTATCTCTTTTTAAGAGACCATATTGTTATGCTAATTTTTGTCTAACAATAGTCGATATGGTTTTTCCATCGGCTTTTCCTGCCAATTCCTGAGATACAACCCCCATTACTTTACCCATATCTTTCATACCTTCAGCGCCAGTTTCAGCAATAACTTTCAGTACTATTTTCTCGATTTCTTCTTCCGATAAAGCTTCCGGTAAAAACTGACTGATAACTTCAGCTTCTGCTAACTCAGGAGCTGCTAAATCCTCACGTCCTTGCTCTAAATAAATAGTAGCGCTGTCTTTACGTTGCTTAACTAATTTCTGAAGCATTTTAAGCTCTTGCTCTTCGGTTAAACCTTCTTGAGCGCCCGCTTCGGTTTGCGCTAATAAAATAGCTGATTTTACTGCTCTTAAAGCCGTTAAAGCTGTTTGGTCTTTAGCTTTCATGGCTTCCTTTAACGCCGTCATGATATCTTGTTGTAAACTCATTGGTATATTTTATTTGATTGCGAATATAATAAGAAAAATAGTTTCGTTACCCGATTTAGAGGCATAAAAAAACCCGTAAAGCTGAGAGAGGGACTTTACGGGATCCATAACATAGAAAGGGTAGTGTACTAAATTAATCTACATTGTCATGTAAGAATGAATTATTACTTCTTAATTGAATATCATCGTTATCGTCCAGACCAACGCTGGTTCTTGACATATTGGTTTCCGATGAATGTCTGGCTTCGTTTAAATTTACACCTTGACGCTTGTAAGCCGGAACTTTTTCTATATCGTCTATTTTTGCATTATTAAACTTATAGTTAAAGTCTTTCATTTTACGTCTGCGTTCTTCAGCACGTTCTTTTAACATATCTGAAATCGGACTGTTCATAGGATCAATTTCTTCGGCCGGATTGGCTTCAGAAACTTCCTGTTTAATCACCTTTTTCTCGAAAACCACATCTTGATCGTAATCTTCTAAAACATTAACCTGCTTCTTAGCTTTTGAGGTTTCTGGCTCTGCATAATCTTCCAATGCATAACGAATATCACCTTTTTCACTGGTTTCGTTTACCGGAATAAGCTCTACATAATCATTAACCTGAATTTGCTTCACTTCTTCATTCAAATCAAAACGTAATGGCTCTTGCGTTTGTTTTGGTTGTTCTTTTTCTTCGTTTAAAATTGGTAAATCGAAGGTTAAAGTGATTTGTTTTTCCTCATCAACATCAACAATCGGTTCTGGTTTCGACATTCTGGTTACCGGTTTGATAACAAAATCGTCGTCCTCTTCAATATGTGCCTTTACTTCTTCGTATTGCACATTAATGTTTCTAATAAATTGTGACGTTGGAATGATATCGAAATCATTTACAGGCTTTTGGTTGGTTTCCTGCTTTTTTTCGAAAACAGACTCCTCCTCTTCCACATCAAAATCTAAAGTATGTCTAACCACAGGTGGTTCTTTCTTTACTTCTAACTCTATAATAGGCTCGATTATTACCGGATCTTTAGTTTTAGCTACAGGCGTTTTAGTTTCTGTATCATCACTACCTAACGAGTGCACTACTTTTTTAGTCTCGGTATTAGAAATCTCGTCTTGTTGCTCTACATTAAAACCCGTTGCAATGATAGTTACTGCGATTGATTCTTCTAAAGCATCGTCTTCACCAACCCCCATAATGATATTGGCACCATGACCTGCTTCATTTTGAATGTGATCGTTGATTTCTCCAATCTCATCAATGGTAATTTCATGCGAACCTGAAACGATTAATAATAATACGTTTTTAGCTCCTGTAATTTTATTATCGTTTAATAAAGGAGAATCTAAAGCTTTACGAATAGCATCTTGAGCACGGTTTTGTCCAGCAGCAATTGCCGACCCCATGATAGCAGTTCCACTATTACTTAATACCGTTTTAGCATCACGTAAATCGATATTTTGAGTGTAGTGATGTGTAATAACTTCGGCTATACCACGAGCAGCTGTGGATAACACTTCGTCGGCTTTAGAGAACCCGGCTTTAAACCCAAGGTTTCCATAAACTTCACGTAGTTTGTTGTTGTTTATTACAATTAACGAATCAACTACATCTCTTAATTCTTCAATTCCTTTTTGCGCTTGTTCAATACGCATTTTACCTTCGAACTGAAATGGCATAGTAACGATACCTACTGTTAAAATATCTAAGTCTTTAGACATTTTAGCAATAATAGGCGCAGCACCTGTACCTGTACCTCCACCCATTCCGGCAGTAATGAACACCATTTTTGTGTTGGTATCTAACATCGTTGCAATGTCTTCAAAACTTTCAACGGCTGAATTTTTACCAACTTCAGGATTGGCACCTGCACCTAACCCTTCGGTTAAATTTACTCCTAACTGGATTTTATTTGGCACACCACTGTTTTGAAGCGCCTGGGCATCGGTATTACAGATATAAAAATCTACACCTTTAATACCTTGTTGGAACATGTGATTGATAGCGTTGCTACCGCCACCGCCAACACCAATAACTTTAATAACATTTGATTGATTTTTTGGTAAATCAAATGCGATGCTTTCGAATTCTTTTTTGCTGCTCATAAATTCTGTTTTACTGGTATAATTTAATTTTTCTTTATTCTTCTATTTCTTCCTCGATAATCGAGTTTTAAAATGTCGAGATTTCTCTCGGGTTCTTATTAATTCACTTCTAAAATGCACTACTAATTCAGAAGTTGATTTATTCTGCGTTATCTAAAAAATCTTTAACGCGCTCTGTTAATTTATCTAAAAACGAACGACGTTCCTTTACAGGTTGTGGTTCTGGTTGTTCCGTTTGTTCTTCAACTTTCGCAATTTCTGCGGCATCTTCAACAACAGGAATTTCTTCTTCAACAACTTCTTCCTGTTGTTCTACACGTCTGCGTTCCTGACGTTTTAATCCGTCTAAAACTAAACCTACAGCTGTCGCATATAACGGACTTGTAATTTCATCATCACTATCGCCAGCTAAATGCTCGTTAGGATACCCAATTCTGGTATCCATACCTGTAATATATTCAACCAATTGCTTTAAATGCTTTAACTGAGCGCCTCCTCCTGTTAAAACAATTCCGGCAATAAGTTTCTTTTTCTGTTCTTCGTGTCCGTAATTTTTAATTTCTACGTAAACCTGCTCAATAATTTCAACCACACGTGCGTGAATAATTTTCGAAAGGTTCTTTAATGTAATTTCCTTTGGTTCACGACCACGTAACCCCGGGATTGAAACAATCTCATTATCTTTATTTTCTCCTGGCCATGCCGACCCAAATTTTATTTTTAATAATTCGGCTTGTTTTTCAATAATTGAGCAACCTTCCTTGATGTCTTCAGTAATCACATTACCACCGAAAGGAATCACCGCTGTATGACGAATAATGCCATCTCTGAAAATAGCTAAATCGGTTGTACCACCACCTATGTCGATAAGCGCTACTCCCGCTTCCTTTTCTTCCTGACTTAACACCGCATTGGCTGATGCTAACGGCTCTAAAGTGATACCTTCTAAATTTAAACCGGAACTTTTTACACAACGCCCAATGTTTCTAATAGAAGACACCTGACCAACAACCACATGAAAGTTGGCTTCTAAACGACCACCGTACATCCCAATAGGTTCTTTAATTTCGGCCTGACCATCAACCTTATATTCTTGTGGTAATACATGAATAATTTCTTCACCAGGAAGCATCACTAACTTATGCACCTGATTGATTAATCGGTCGATATCGTCATCGTCGATAACTGTTTCAGAATTCGCTCGGGTAATATAATCGCTGTGTTGTAAGCTTCGAATGTGTTGTCCTGCAATGCCGACAGTAACATTTTCTATTTTCATACCGGCAGCGGCTTCAGCCTCTTGAACTGCCTGCTGAATAGATTGAATGGTTTGCGTAATATTATTAACGACACCACGATGTACACCCAAACTTTTAGACCTACCAATGCCTAAAATTTCGACTTTACCGTAATCGTTTTTACGGCCAATCATGGCCACAATTTTTGTGGTTCCTATGTCTAATCCTACTGCTAAATTATGCTCCATTGCTTAAATTTTGGTACAAACTACTTGGTTGTCAAACTGTAAATTGACCTTACTATAATTCTTAAGCGTATTCTCTTTTAAATTCTTTTGATAGAACGCTTTAAGATTATTAATCTTCTTATCTAAAAATTTAGTATCGCCTAACTGTACTAAAAAGTTGCATTGTCTGAGTTTTAAAAATATTTTCTCGTCTTTGCTTTGATAAATTTCTATGACATGTTTTTCAAGGAAATCATCGGTTGTAATCTTTTTGGCTACAGTATAAACTTCTGCTAAATTATTTTTTTCAATAAAACCAGTAACCAGTGGCACTCGTGCGGAGTAATTACCAGATAAAGGCATGTATTTGCCATCACTATCTATGTAATAAGACGCATTGGTGCTAACTCTTGCAATAGGTGTTTTTTGCTCTACTTCTGCATTAAGTGTTCCGTTTACAGCGAGATACACTTCTGCATTTTTGATCATTGGATTAGATTTTAGGGCATTCTCTAATTCATTCAAATCTAAAGTTTCTTTAGCAACATTTTTAACTTCACCAAAATTTTGTATTAACAATTTACTAACAGCCTCATCTGTAATGTATAAATTGTCTTCTCCAACAAATTTAACGTGTGGATGCATAACCACTCTTGATGCATTTCTATTTGATGCAAAAGCAAACAGAAACCCAACCAATATGAGTAACACGCCCATTTTTATGTAATTCCAGTTAATTCGCAACGCTAAATTCCTTTTTAATTCGTTTTACTTCTTCGCCTATATCGCCTGCTCCAATAGTAAGAATAACTTGTGCCTCACTTTTATGAATCTCTGCTAATAGGTCTTCTTTACTTACTAATTTCTTATTGTTATTATAGACTTTATCTAATAACCACTGAGATGTTACGCCTTCAATTGGCAACTCTCTTGCCGGATAAATATCTAACAATAACAACTCATCAAACTGTGCTAAACTTGCAGCAAATTCATCTGCAAAATCACGTGTTCTACTAAATAAATGCGGTTGAAAAACAGCCAACACTTTTTTATCAGGATACATCTCTCTTACGGCCTGATGAACCGCATTAATTTCTTCCGGATGATGTGCATAATCGTCTATAAAAACTAAATCGTCTGTTTTGATCTGATAAGTAAATCGACGTTTTACACCTTTGTAGGATGCTAAAGCTTTGGCGAGCTGCTGGTTAGGGCAACCATACTCTACAGCCATCGCCAAGGCTATTAATGCATTCGACAAATTATGTCTCCCGGGCAGGTTAAATTCTAAATTTTCAAGTACTGTGGTTGGTGTTTTCACATCAAACACATAAGTACCGTTTACTATTTTTATATTTTTTACACTGTAATCAGCGTTATCTTCAATGCCGTAAGTAATTCCAGAAATAGGCAATCCGTTTTTAACAAACAGCTTTCCATTCGGTTTTACGCGTTTCGAAAAATCTTCAAAAGACTTTTTCAATTCTGATGCATCGCCATAAATATCCAAATGATCGGCATCCATAGAGGTGATACAGGCTAAATCTGGTGACAAGGTTAAAAATGAACGATCAAACTCGTCAGCCTCTACAACTGATACCTCAGTACCATTTAAGATTAAGTTTGAATTGTAGTTCTCACTTATTCCACCTAAAAAGGCCGTAACAGACACCTCGCAAACATTCATTAAATGACCAAGAATACTGGTTGTTGTGGTCTTTCCGTGTGTTCCTGCCACAGCTAAACAAAAGGTATTCTCTGTAATTAACCCCAGTATCTGAGAACGTTTTAATACTTGAAAACCTTCAGATTTAAAATAGTTCAACTCGGCGTGATGTTTAGGAATCGCCGGTGTAAATACCACTAACGTAGTTTCAGTATTTTTAAAAGCCGATGGAATATTCGCAATTGCATCTTCAAAATGCACAGCCACACCCAAATCTTCAAGACTTGATGTAATATCGGTAGGCGTTTTATCGTAGCCGGCAACCGCTTTTCCATTGGCTACAAAATAGCGTGCCAAGGCGCTCATACCGATACCCCCGATACCTACAAAATAAACATTATGTATGCTGTTTAAATTCATTTAACTTTTTACCTTAAGAAGTTTTTCAACTTCATCTACTATATCATTTGTAGCATTTACTAATGCTATGTTTTTAATATTTTCTCCTAACTCTTTTTGCCTTTGTGGCGAAGCTACCAACTGCGAAAATTTATTCTTAAAATCTACTTCCAGTTCATCTTCTTTAATAATCATGGCTGCATTATGATCTACAATAGCCATGGCATTTTTTGTCTGATGATCTTCTGCCACGTTTGGAGACGGAATAAAAATAACCGGCTTACCAACAATACACAGCTCTGAAACAGAACTCGCTCCTGCACGTGATATAACAATATCGGCTGCAGCATAAGCAAAATCCATATTATTCAAGAACTCATGTACCTGTACATTTACCGTATTATTGTAAATTTTATATTGCTGATAATACAACTTACCACACTGCCAAATAACTTGAACGTTTTGTGTATCTAAGAAATCAAGTTCCTTCTCAATCAATTCATTAATACGTCTTGCCCCTAAACTTCCACCTAAAACCAGTAAGGTTAACTTACCTTCTTTTAAGTTGAACAACTTTTTTGCTTCTTCGGTTTTAGAATTGATATCTAACAAGCTTTTTCGAACAGGGTTTCCTGTTTTTACAATTTTATCAGCTGGAAAAAAACGTTCCAATCCGTCGTAAGCGACACATATTTTTTGAACATGCTTTGCTAACAATTTATTTGTTATTCCGGGAAACGAATTTTGTTCCTGTATTAAACTCGGAATACCATTTTGCGATGCCATGTACAATAATGGTCCGCTTGCAAAACCTCCAGTTCCTATAGCCACATCGGGTTTAAACGATTTTACAATTTTTCGAGCGTTATACAAGCTACTCATTAACTTAAACGGAAACATTAAATTCTTCATCGTTAACTGACGCTGAATTCCGGAAATCCATAAACCTTCAATTTTATAACCGGCCTGTGGTATTTTTTCCATTTCCATTCTATCTTTTGCTCCTACGAATAAAAATTCGGCATCCTCAAAACGATGCTTCAATTCGTTCGCAATAGCTATTGCAGGATAAATATGCCCTCCTGTTCCTCCGCCAGACAATACAATTTTATATGTTTTTTTTGTCGCCACTAATTAATCCTATTTATATCGTTTCAGATAAAATTTCCAACGGATTTTCTTCTTCCGTTAGCACTTCCTCTTGTTCTTTTATTTCTTCACGCTGAGCGCTTACACTTAATACTATTCCAATAGCCAAACAGGTCATCCAAATAGATGTTCCTCCACTACTAATTAATGGCAAGGTTTGTCCTGTAACAGGAAACAATTCTACCGCTACTGCCATATTTATTAATGCCTGAAATACGATTGGCAGACCAACACCAAGTGCCAGCAACTTACCAAAAACGGTATCGGCTTTTTGAGCTACTATTACAATTCTGAACAGTAACCACATATACATGACCATGATGAATACCCCTCCAATAGAGCCATATTCTTCAACTATGATGGCAAAAATGAAATCGGATGACGACTGTGGCAAAAAGTTCTTTTGAATACTTTTACCTGGTCCGACACCCTGAATGCCACCAGAAGCAATCGCTATTTTTGCTTTTTCAATTTGATAGTCGGCTTCGGTATCTTCATTATTCGAGAAATTCTCAATACGACTCATCCAGGTATCTACACGGTTTGGCATAACGCCCGGGAAGGCTTTTGCCACCAAAACAAACATGGCTAAGGCTAAAATTCCAGAGCCTATAATAACTGCTAAATAACGTATTGGATAGCCTCCTAAAAACACCAACATTAAAACCATTAAAAATATAATAGCCGCTGTTGATAAATTGGCTGGCAAAATTAATGCTAATACTAAAAATACCGGCATCCAAAGTGGTAAAATTGACTCTTTAAATGTGATAACCTCATCTTTCATTTTCGACATATATCGCGCTACATAAACCAGCAACACCACAGCTGCAAACGTTGATGTTTGAAACGACATTCCAACAATTGGAATTTGAATCCATCTACTTGCATTTGCGCCATCGATAGTTGTTCCTTGAAGCATAGTGATTCCCAATAAAACCAGAACTACTGGAATCATAATAAGCGACAAGCCTCTGAAATATCGATAAGGTATTTTATGCACACCGTACATAATAGCAAAACCTAAAAACAGGTGCATAAAATGTTTAATAAAAAAGGCGAACGTATTACTGTTCTCTCCCTTATATGCCAAATTACTTGCAGCACTATATACAGGCAAAAACGACAGAATAGCCATTAAAGCTACTATCGCCCAGATTAATCTATCACCTTTTATATTTTTAAATAATGCCTGCACTATTTTTACCTATTATTATTTTTTTACTTTTTTAATCTTATAAATTTCTAACTGCTTCCTTAAACTGACGTCCGCGATCTTCATAATTTTCAAATAAATCGAAACTCGCACACGCCGGAGATAACAACACATTATCACCTGATTCTGATAACTTATAAGCCATTTTTACAGCGTCGCTCATACTTTGTGTTTCAACCATGGTATCAACCATACCTCCAAACGTATCAATTAGCTTGTCGTTATCGACTCCCAAACAAATGATCGCTTTTACCTTTTCATTTACAAAAGCAAACAACTCCTCATAATTATTGCCTTTATCAACTCCGCCAACAATCCAGATTGTTGGTGCATCCATACTTTCTAACGCATAGTAAGTTGCATTTACATTTGTCGCTTTAGAATCGTTTATGTACTGCACTTTGTTTATTTTAAGTACCTGTTCTAAACGATGCTCAACACCTTGAAAACTCTCTAAGCTTTCGCGGATAGTCTGCTTTCTAATTTTAAGCAAATGCGCTACGGTTGAGGCTGCCATAGCATTTTTAATATTATGCTTTCCTTCTAATGCAAGATTGTTTGTTGACATATGTATCTGGTTGTTATCAATTGCTATAATCATCTTTTCCTCTTCTAAATATGCGCCCTTCTCTACTTTTTTTGTTATTGAAAACGGTAATAATGTCGATTGAACCGGATGTTCTTTTAACCAATTTGTGATGACTTCATCGTCGGCATCATAAATTAAATAATCTTCTTTGGTTTGATTTTCTGCAATCCTGAATTTTGAAGCAATATAATTTTCAAACTTATAATCATATCGATCTAAATGATCAGGAGTTACATTAAGCAATACAGCAATCTTTGGTTTAAATGTTTCAATATCGTCCAACTGAAAACTGCTGATTTCTAAAACGTAATTCGGGTAATCGTGCTCTAAAACCTGTTTCGCAAAACTATCACCAATATTTCCGCCTAACCCTACATTCAACTCCTGCTTTAAAATATAATGCGTTAGTGTTGACGTGGTGGTTTTACCGTTACTTCCGGTAATTCCAACAATAGTTGCTTTAGTGAACTTTGATGCGAACTCAATTTCTGAAACCACCTGAATTCCTTTTTCACGAATTTGTTTTACCAAAGACGCTTTATCCGGAATACCAGGGCTTTTCATCACGATATCGGCATTTAAAATTTTAGATTCCGAATGCGTTTCGTCTTCCCATTCAATCTCATTATGTATAAGAACCTGTCTATACTTTTCTTTTATTTTTCCTTTATCTGATACAAAAACCTCGTATCCTTTTGCTTTCGCTAAAAGTGCAGTTCCTACTCCACTTTCTCCTCCGCCTAACACTACTAACCTTTTCTTTGTCATTCCGTTTTCAATTCATAAGATTCCTGCCTCCGCAGAAATGACAATTTTTATCTAATTTTTAAGGTCACGATGGATAGAATAGCTAACAAAATGCCAACAATCCAGAATCGTGTTACTATTTTACTCTCGTGATATCCTGATTTTTGATAATGATGATGTAACGGCGACATTTTGAAAATGCGTCGTCCTTCACCATATTTTTTCTTGGTGTATTTAAACCAACTCACCTGCATCACCACCGATAAATTCTCTGCTAAGAAAATACCACACAACACCGGAATTAACCACTCTTTACGAACCGCAATAGCAATAACTGCAATAATTCCACCAATAGTTAAACTTCCTGTATCTCCCATAAATACCTGCGCCGGATAGGTATTGTACCATAAAAACCCGATTAAGGCTCCAACAAATGCAGTGATATAAATAGTCATTTCCTCAATACGAGGAATGTACATGATGTTTAAATATTCTGAGAATACAATATGCCCAGAAACAAAAGCGAATATCCCTAGAGTTAACACAATAATCGCTGATGTTCCCGCTGCCAGCCCATCAATACCATCAGTTAGGTTTGCACCATTTGAAACCGCTGTGATAATAAAAATGGCGGCCAAAATGAATACTAGCCAAGCGTATTTTTTTAAATCAGGACTAATCCACGTGATTAAATCAGCGTAATCAAACTCATTTCCTTTTACAAATGGAATAGTTGTTTTTGTAGATTTTTCTTCACCATTAAACAACTTTGCCGGAGACACATTCCCATCTTGAGCAATTATTTCCTGCTGCTGTTCAACCGACACTTTTTCTTTTATCGTTACATCGTTATGAAAATACAAGGTTGCTCCAACAATAACCCCTAGTCCGATTTGCCCAAGAACTTTAAAACGTCCTTTTAAACCTTCCTTATCTTGTTTAAATTTCTTTAGGTAATCGTCAATAAAACCAATAACCCCCATCCAAACCGTTGTTATTATCAACAATATGATGTATATATTTTCAAGTTTAGCCAATAGCAATACAGGAATTAAAGTTGCCAAAATGATGATGATACCACCCATAGTCGGCGTACCAGCTTTTTCACTTTGTCCTTCAAGACCTAAATCTCTAATGGTTTCACCCATTTGCTTTTTTTGTAAAAAACGTATAATTCGTTTACCGTAAATAGTAGATATTAACAATGACAGAATCATAGCCAAAGCCGCTCTAAAGGTGATGAACCCAAAAAGTGAAGCTCCCGGAAATTGGAATTGTTGTTCTAAATATTCAAATAAATAATACAGCATCTACTATTCTTTTATTTCTGTAATTGTTTTAAATAATCGTTTACCATTTTAAAATCGTCAAAGTCGAAACGCTCTCCTTTTATTTCCTGATAGGTTTCGTGGCCTTTGCCCGCAATTAAAATGATATCGTTAGCCTGCGCCATTTGGCAAGCCGCTTTAATAGCCTGAGCGCGATCTACAATCGTTAAGGTCTTTTTAAAATTTTGAGGCTCTACACCTTTTTCAATATCTTCCAATATCGCTTCCGGTTTTTCACTCCTTGGATTATCACTTGTAAAAATCACTTTGGTACTCAAAGCCGAAGCAATATGTCCCATTTTAGGACGCTTGGTTTTATCACGATCACCACCACATCCAACAACAGTAATCAACTCTTCGTTTTTGGTTCGAATACTATTAATGGTTTCCAATACGTTTTTAAGCGCATCAGGTGTGTGAGCGTAATCTACTATAGCCGTGATTTTATCATTGGAAATCATATACTGAAAGCGTCCGCTAACACTTTCCAGTTCACTGATTAATCGAAGCACCTCTACTTTTTCTAACCCTAACAACTCTGCAGTCGCATAAATAGCTAATACGTTATACGCATTGAAGCTACCAATTAGACGTGTCCAAACTTCGGCTTCGTTAATTTTTAACAATAAACCTCCAAATTGATTCTCTAAAATCTGCGCTTTATAATCGGCGTAACTTTTTAAAGCATAGGTTTGTTTTCTGGCTTTTGTGTTTTGTAACATCACCAAACCATTCTTATCATCAATATTCACTAAAGCAAAAGCTTCTTTTGGCAGATTATCGAAGAAGGATTTTTTCACATCTCGATATTCTGCAAACGTGTTATGATAATCTAAATGATCGTGCGATAAATTGGTGAACACCCCTCCTTCAAAATGCAATCCGGTGGTTCTGTGCTGATGAATACCGTGTGAGCTGACTTCCATAAAACAGAACTCAACACCTTCATCATTCATCATTTTTAAATACTTGTTAATCGTTAACGAATCTGGTGTGGTATGAGTGGCTTTAAACTCCTTATCACCTACCATGATTTTAACAGTTGACAACAAGCCCACTTTATACCCTGCTTTTTTAAACAACTGATATAACAAACTCGTTACTGTTGTTTTTCCGTTAGTTCCAGTAACCCCAACAAGTTTTAAATTTTCAGATGGCACATCGTAATAATTCGATGCCATAATCGCCAAGGCCTTATGTGAATTATCGACCTCAACATAAGTTACACCTTCCACCAAATTCTCAGGCATAATTTCACAAACAACAGCTATCGCTCCTTGTTTAATAGCACTATCAATATATTTATGCCCATCAACTACACTTCCTGCAATAGCCACAAAAACATCATCGCTCTTGATGTTTCGGGAATCAAAATCGATAGCCGCAACATTCACAGCCGTATTACCTACTACTGCATTTATAGTTACTTTATATAATATGTCTTTTAAAGCTATCATGAAGCTGTTAATATGATGGTTTGATTATCTTTTAATTTTATATTCTTTTCAATCGACTGGCTTTTTACCACGCCGTTACCTTGTAATTTCACAGTGACGTGCACCTGCATATTTTCTAACAACGCCACAGCATCCATAACTGGCAATCCAACAACATTAGGCATGATAGTTTTATAAGTCTGAGCCGTTTCATAGAAACCATTAAACTCTTTTTCTACCGAAGCACGCTTCACCTCTAAAGTTTCCACTTCATCAATAATTGGTGTATCGGTATGAATTTTTTGAGCAATTCTTTGAAATACAGGCCCAGTTACATCGGCACCATAATACCCTTTCTTTACACTTGGTTTATGAATAACCACAATGCAAGAGTATTTTGGATTATCGGCAGGGAAATACCCGGCAAAGGATGAAATATAGCGACGATTTTCCTTCCAGTCTTTCATCCAATATTCTGTTTGTGCCGTACCCGTTTTACCTGCCATAGAAAAATACGGCGAATATAAGGAACGTCCGGTTCCCCGTTCTACAACATTCTTTAAAATATTTTGAATTTCTTTCAAGGTTTTTTCTGAACAGATTTTATCTCCTTCTTCAACTTCCTCAAAGGATTCCACAACCTGATCCAACTCCTTAACCTCACGTATAAACTTAGGTTTTACCATCACCCCATTATTCGCAATAGCATTATAAAACGTTAAGGTTTGTAACGGTGTTAACTTTAAATTATACCCATAAGCCATAGAAGGCAATGCATTTCTACTCCAAATTTTATCTCCTGGTTTTGGTATTACAGGCTCTCCTTCTCCAAGAATAGGTAACCCTAATGGTTTATCTAAGCCCCAATCCTGAAGGTGATTTACAAATTTCTGAGGTTGCTTCGCATACCCTTGATCTACAATAGTTGCCAAACCAATATTTGAAGACACCTCCAAAGTTCTTGCTACTGAAATTTTTCCATGACCATGTGTATCATAAATACCACGCCCATAAAACTGCTTATACCCCATTTTTGTGTCAACCACAGTTGCTGTATCAACTACCTTATCCTCTAAAGCTGCCATTAAAGCCATCACTTTAAAGGTAGAACCCGGCTCATGTGCTTCACCAACGGCATAGTTTAAGCGTTCGTAATATTTTCCGTTTTCATTTCTACCTAAATTAGAAATTGCACGAATTTCGCCAGTTTTAGCTTCCATAACCACCACACAACCATGATCGGCTTCATATTCTTCCAATTGTTTCAACAACGCATGATGCGCTATATCCTGAATATTAACATCAATAGTTGTATAAACATCATAGCCATCTTTAGGCTCAATTTCATTAGCATCGCTCAATGGTTTCCACTGACCTTTTCCAATTTTTTGCTTTCTGCGCTGTCCATCTGTTCCTCTCAGGTATTTAACGCCAAAAGCGCCATCAATACCGGCGCGAGTTACATTTCCATCTTCATCAAATCTTTCATATCCTATAGAACGTTGAGCAATTGCCCCCATAGGATGTTCGCGTTTGGTGGTTTGCTCTACAATTAAACCTCCTTTGAATGCTCCTAAACGTAACAGCGGAAAATTTCTTAATCGAATATAATCGCCATACCCAACATTTCTTGCCAGTAAAAAATAGCGGTTTCTGTTAGCACGTTCTTTACGTAATGCTTTTTGATAATAACTTGAGGATTTTCCTGAGTACTTAGCCAGAGAATCGCTAAGCGGAATAAGATATTCTTCGAAAGTTGCACTTGAAGGCGTTAGCAAATCGATGCGTACATCGTACTTAGGTACCGACGTTGCCAATAAATTCCCTTTAACCGAGTACACATTACCACGGTTCGCCGGAATTTTCACATTCTTAACCACGCGTGTATCTGCTAATGCGCGATATTTTTCACCCTGCAAAAACTGTATACTAAACAACTTAAACAACACGGCAACACCAAAGACGAACATACATCCTGATATAAAATACAAGCGGTTTAATATGTTTTTGTCGTTTACTGCCAAGTGTTGGTTAATTTTGTGATTTAATTTTTATTTTTTTTGGCGGAATTACCGATGGCGCAATCCCCTTATCTTTCATTACATTAATTACTGCCGATTCCATTTTTAACTTCATCAACCGAGACCGGCCATCTATAAATGCTGAACGCATTTCGTTGACTTCATTTTTCAATCGTGCAATTTCGTACACTTTTTTATCTGCACTATGCGAGCTCGCAATCATTACTATAGCCAAAACCGAAACAAAAATGATGAACCTCCAGTTTTTAAAAGCATCATCACTAACTAAAAATGTTCCTTTTAATATGCGATAGATATTCTGCTTCATTATACCTTTTCTGCTATTCTTAATTTCGCGCTTCTGGCTCTGCTATTTATTTTTATCTCTTCTTTTGTCGGAACTATTAAACCGCCTACTTTTTTAAAAGGCACTTCAAAATTCCCGAACATATCGCGCTCCGGTTCTCCTTCAAACATTCCGTTTCTTATAAAACGCTTTACTAAACGATCCTCCAACGAGTGGTATGAAATTAAACTCAAGCGCCCTTTTTCATTTAAAAGCTCTGGAGACTGAAGCAACAATTCTTTAATAACCTCTATTTCCTGATTCACTTCTATACGAATCGCCTGATAGATTTGTGCTAAAATTTTATTTTCATGCTTTGGCGACAAAAACTTTTTCAGAACAGCTTTTAACTGATCACTGGTAACAATTGGAGCTTCTTCTCGTTTTTCAACAATTAGTCTCGCCATTGCCGGCGCTGAACGCAACTCACCATACTGAGCCAACACCGCTCTCAACTGCTCCTCATCATATTCGTTTACCACATGATATGCGGACAAAGCACTATTCTGATTCATTCGCATATCTAATTCAGCATCAAAACGGGTTGAAAATCCTCGTTCCGCAACATCAAACTGATGCGACGACACACCAAAATCTGCCAAAATTCCATCCACTTTTTTTACGCCATAAAATCTTAAAAAACGTTTTATGTGTCTAAAATTTTCATTGATTAGCGTAAATCTCGGATCATCAATTTTATTTTCAAGAGCGTCTAAATCCTGATCGAAAGCAAACAACTTTCCTTTCTCACTCAGTCTACTTAATATTTCTCTACTATGTCCGCCACCACCAAAAGTCACATCCACATAAATGCCATCCGGATTAATATTTAATCCATCCACCGTTTCTTTTAACAATACCGGGTTATGATATTCCATAATCTTCATCATCTTGTCCCATTACCTCTTCAGCTAAATCTGCGAAATCATCAGCTGCATCATCAATGGCTTGTTCATATAAATCTTTATCCCATATTTCAACAATGTTTATCGCCGAAGCAACAACAATCTCCTTTGAAATATTTGCAAACACCGTTAAATCTTTTGGAATTAACAAACGGCCGTTAGCATCAATCTCAACAATTTTAACACCAGCTGTAAAGCGACGAATAAAATCGTTATTCTTCTTTTTAAACCTGTTTAGCTTATTCATCTTAAGCATCAGCCTTTGCCACTCTGCCATGGGATACAATTCTAAACACTTTTGAAACACCGAACGACGCAACACAAACCCATCTTCTAAAATAGAAGACAACTGCTTTTTCAACGGCGCAGGCATCATTAATCTACCTTTGGCGTCTACTTTACAATCGTATGTTCCTGTTAGTAAGTCCACTGTGATTTACAAATACGTTAACGGTTTGTGTTTCAAATATATTGAAAAATTTACCACATTTTACCACAATTTACCACTTTGTTGATAATTTTTTGATGAAATGAAGCTAAAAATCGTTTTGATGCTACCACAAACCCAATCCCCACTTATAATCAGCAGGTTACACATAATCATTTATCAACAGCAATTTTATTAACATCTCTCTCCAAAACTATTATTTTTGAGATTTGTTTAAAATCATCGTAAGTATAGATGAAATAACTATATTTGTTTTAAAGTAACGACACCTGATTAATGACGCATCGTTTAAAAAAAGAAAAGAACTACAGCTATATTGAAGCTGGCGAAGGTACGCCAATTATTGTTTTACACGGCTTAATGGGCGGATTAAGTAATTTTGATTCGGTAATAAAACATTTTAGCCAGACCGGCTATAAGGTCATCATCCCTGAACTACCTATATACACTAAGCCTTTACTAAAAACTAATGTTAAAAGTTTTGCCGGATTTTTAAATGAATTCATTGAATTTAAAGGTTACAATGAAGTTATTCTATTAGGAAATTCTCTTGGAGGACACATTGGTTTATATTACACCAAATTATACCCGACTAAAGTAAAAGCTTTAATCATTACCGGAAGCTCTGGACTGTATGAAAGCGCCATGGGTAGCGGTTACACAAAACGTAGTGATTACGAAGTTATTAAAAAGAAAGCTCAGGATGTTTTTTACGATCCTGAAGTAGCAACAAAAGATATTGTTGACGAAGTTTACGCTACAGTAAACGACCGTAATAAACTTATAAAAACTTTAGCTATTGCCAAAAGCGCTATACGCCACAACATGGCTAAAGATTTACCTAAAATGCAAACACCAACCTGTATTATCTGGGGAAAAAACGACACGGTTACACCTCCGGAAGTTGCTGTAGAATTTAATGAGCTTTTGCCGAATTCAGAATTATTCTGGATTGATAAATGCGGACATGCTGCCATGATGGAGCACCCGGAAGAATTCAACAAAATTCTTGAAGCCTGGCTTAACAACAAAAGTTTATAGCCAATAAAACACAATTAAGATTTAACACGACATCGTGTAAACTCATATAAATTACCCTCATGCAAATAAAAACTGCAGAATTTGTTATGAGCAACTCCGACGTTGCTAAATGCCCAAAAAGCATGTTACCAGAATATGCTTTTATAGGACGAAGTAATGTTGGAAAATCGTCGCTTATAAACATGCTTACCAACCGAAAAAGTTTAGCCAAAACATCTGGAAAACCAGGAAAAACACAGTTAATAAATCACTTTTTAATTAACAAAAACTGGCATCTGGTAGATTTACCTGGATATGGTTATGCTCGTGTTTCGAAAAGCACAAAAAAGGTATTTCAAAAGTTTATTACCGAGTATTTTAGCAAACGTGAACAATTAGTAACAGCCTTCGTTTTAGTAGATATCCGACACGAACCACAATCTATCGATTTAGAATTTATGCAGTGGTTAGGAGAAAATGGCATCCCTTTTTCAATTATATTCACAAAAGCCGACAAATTAAAACCAAAGGCTATTGAAAATCATATTGAAGCCTACCAAAACATTCTTTTAGAAACATGGGAAGACATGCCAAATTATTTTGTGACTTCATCGAGTAAAGAAATTGGTAAAGATGATGTTCTCAATTACATAGATGAACTTAATGAAAATATGCAATTAAGCTCAAACTAAGCCTTAACATCTAACGCATCACGCAGTGCATTACCTATAAGCATAAAAGCCATTACCAAACTCATAATACAAAGTCCTGGTATAAGTGCTAAATAAGGTTTTCCGAGAATAATATAATTGTAGTGATCTTTTATCATGGCTCCCCAGCTTGCCATAGGTGGTTGTGCTCCAATACCTAAAAAGCTTAAACCGCTTTCAATTAAAATCGCGGAGGCAAAATTGGCTGCCGAAATTACAATAACAGGCGCCATAATATTAGGCAAAATATGTTTTGTTATAATTCTAAAATCATCAAAACCTAAAGCCCTGGCCGCTGTAACATATTGCTGCTCTTTAACACTTATTACCTGCCCTCTAACCACTCTGGCCACCTCAACCCACATGGTTAAACCTACAGCAATAAACACCTGCCAAAAACCTTTTCCTAAAGCCAGAGTTATAGCAATAACCAGAAGTAACGTTGGTATAGACCAAGTTACATTAATTACCCACATAATCATCGCATCAATTTTACCTCCAAAATACCCTGCTAAACTTCCCATAAAAATCCCGAGAATTAACGAAATAAAAACGGCTACAAAACCAATAAAAAAGGAGATTCTCGCCCCCACTAAAATACGACTCAACAAATCACGCCCATATTTATCGGTTCCAAACAAAAATGTTTTCTCCTTTACAAAACCATCAACAGATCGATTAGGAAAACCAGCTAAACTTATTGTTTTTTCAACACCTTTTAAACCATCAGATGCATATTCTGTATAGGTTAACTCTCCTTCTTTTATTTGGTAATCTGAAACAGGAATTTCCGTATCGGTTGTTTTCGTTCCAAAGAATATTTTATCAAAAGCACTTTGTTCTATTTGCAACTGAGATGGAATGGTTAACATTGTTACTTTAAAACCCGGCTTTTTGGAATGAATAGCCAAATGCATTTGATTAGCATGCTGCGAACTATCTGGAGCAAACACATAAGCAAATACCGAAATAATCCCAACAAAAATTACAAAACCAAAACTAAAAACGCCCCAAAAGTTCTGTTTAAACTTTTGGAGCGCTAAGTGTTTTAAAGAGTTCGATTTATAACCCATACACAATATTAGTTTTTCACCTCAGCATTGGCTGTAACTATCTTTTTAAGACGCTGAGACGCTTTCATATCTTCCAACACATTAAGAGCTTCTTCAACATAAACATCCTGACTTAAACTCTCGTGCCAGCGGTTACGTTTTTCTTTTAAATCGGTTGTATCCTTTTCAAAAAGCGATCTTTCGTAAGATGTTGAATTAAAAGTAAGATTCGTTTTATAATCTGAAATAGCTTCAAATCGTTTAGCTTCTTCTTCATTTAAATCTAATTCAGCTTTATATTTTTTAAAATTCAATGACACGACAGTTTCATCAATTTTACCTTTTACCCATTTCGCGTTTTCTTCAATTAACTTTAACTGCTGATTATTTTTCATTCGTTCTTCACTGCTTTTTACAATAGCATCGTAATCAAAATAATTCCAAGGTGTATAATCAGCTGAATCGATTTCATCCCATGGCAATGGATTGTCTTTATCCTTCTCTCCTACTTCAATAAAACTGAAACGACCAGGCACTTTCACATCGCTTTTAACACCTTCCAACTGCACAGAACCCCCGTTAATTCTATAATACTTTTGAGTGGTTAACGCTAAAGCGCCTAAATCGCCACTCGTATTATTTCTTAACATGGTGTTTAAGTTAATGACATTCTGAACTGTTCCTTTTCCGTAGGTTTGCTTACCTCCTATAATAATAGCTCGCTTGTAATCCTGCATAGCTGCCGACATAATTTCGGAAGCTGAAGCCGATATTTCATTCACTAAGATTACTAATGGCCCATCCCAAGAAATTGAACTATCTCGGTCTTCCAGAACTTCTTTCGCCTTACCTGTTGAACGCACCTGTACAACCGGACCATCTTTTATAAACAACCCAGCCATATCAACAACCGTTGGCAACGATCCTCCACCGTTATTACGTAAATCTAAAACCAGACCTTCTATCCCTTCAGATTTTAATCGTGCAATCTCGGTTTTAACATCTTTAGCTGCATTGATATTTTTATAATCTTTAAAATCGACATAAAACGATGGCAAATCAATGATACCAAACGTCATTCCGTCCTTTTTAACTACCGACGATTTTGCATAAGTATCTACCAACTCAATAACATCTCTGGTTAAGGTAATATCCTTAATGGTTCCATCAACCTTTTTAACGGTTAAAGTCACTTTAGTTCCCTTTGGACCTTTAATATATTTAATAGCATCATTAATACGCATGCCAACAATATTTACCGGCTGGTCTTCGTCTTCCTGCTTTACTTTTAAGATTAAATCTTCAACCTCTAATTCCTGACTTCTCCATGCCGGACCTCCAGAAATCAAACTCACGACTTTAATATAGTCGTTACGCTTTTGAAGTTGAGCCCCAATTCCTTCTAATTTACCAGACATGCGCTGATCGAAATCTTCTTTACTGTTTGGAGCCAAATAATAGGTGTGCGGATCGAACTCTTCAACAATCGTATTCACATAAATAGCGAACCAGTCTTCACGTTGAAAATCTTCTAAGTTATCGTTGAAATAAATCTCTATCGAACGCAGCGTAGATTCACGAGCTTCTTTCTCAATCTCTGCATCTGTTTTCATAACATGAGACGGATCTTTTTCTTTTGCTCTTAACTCTTCCTCATAAATATCGTCATAATTTGAAAGTGCAGAGAACTTAAGTTGTCTTCTCCAACGGTCTTTCAATTCTGCTTTATTTTTCACAAAGCCTGTTTGCTCGTAATCGGTGTTAAACGATTCATCAAGTGTGTAATCAAAAGGTTTTGATAATACTTCGGCATAAATCTCTTTAGCTTCTGCTATACGCTTCACCAAACGCTCATGCACCACATTGAAAAACGTAATATCCGTGGCTTTAATCTGGTCATCAAGCGTTAATTTATACTTAGCAAAATCTTCGTAATCCGACTGATAAAAATAGCGTTTCACAGGATCCAGAACATCTAGATAATTTTTAAATAATTTCTCTGAAAACGTATCGTCAAACATTACAGGATCATAATGTCCATTCTCCAAAACAAAAGTTATAACTTGAATTAATAACTTATCTTTATCAGGATTATCAAACTTTTTTGTAGTAAAACTGCAGGATGCAAACCCCAAAAGTAAGGCCAGCAGCAACACTTTATATTTCCTTCTCATAACATTTTTCATTCGGTTAATATTCAACGACACCTAAGATGTCCGACATTTTTTTACTAAAATAAAGAAAAAAGTATGCCAAGCCCGGCATTTGCTACTAATTTTTTGTTAAACACAATAAATAAAGTGTATCCTACGGAAATTATGTATTTTAGCGTTACAATTTTCAGAATGTAAATGACAGAAAGACCGCTTATACTTGTAACGAATGACGACGGCATAACAGCACCAGGAATTCGAACTCTAATTTCAATTATGAATACCCTTGGAGATGTGGTAGTTGTCGCTCCAGATAGTCCGCAAAGCGGTATGGGGCATGCAATCACTATCGACTCTACATTATATGTTGAACAGCTAAAAGTTGATGACGGACCTCAAACCGAATACAGTTGTTCAGGTACTCCTGCCGACTGTGTTAAACTGGCTATTCGAGAAAAATTACACCGTAAACCCGATTTATGTGTCTCAGGAATTAATCACGGTTCGAACTCCTCTATAAATGTTATTTATTCAGGTACGATGAGTGCTGCCATTGAGGCGGGTATTGAAGGTATTCCTGCCATTGGTTTTTCATTGTTAGATTACAAATGGAGTGCCGATTTTGAAGCTGCCAAAAGTTTTGTAAAAACCATTACCGAAAATGTTTTAAAACATGGTTTACCAAATGGTGTTGTACTTAATGTTAACCTTCCTAATTTACCAAAACAAGATATTAAAGGTATTAAAGTTTGCAGACAAGCCAGAGCCAATTGGGTGGAAGAATTCGATAAAAGAAAAACACCTTCAGGCAAAGACTACTATTGGCTTACTGGACGATTTGTAAACTTAGATGGTGGTGAAGATACAGACGAGTGGGCTTTAGAAAATGGTTATGTTTCTGTAGTACCCGTTCAATTCGATTTAACAGCGCATCATTACATTCAAAATTTAAACTCCTGGAATTTAAATGATTAAAAAAGAACTTTTTATAGGCATTACCGTTGGTTTAATCGCCAATGCTATTGGCCTAATATCAATCGCTACCCTTTTAGGACAAGGCGAAGATTTTACAACCGTAATAAAAGCAGCGTACAACGAAGGCTTTTTAGGAAAACTTATAAGCTTAGGAGCTGTTTTAAATTTAATAGCATTTTTTATCTTTATAAGAAAACGTCAGGATTATCGCGCTCGCGGCGTGTTAATCATCACCATTTTTGTAGCGGTATTTACCTTTATTTTTAAACTTTTTTAAATGAAGTATTACATTTTAGCAGGAGAAGCATCAGGCGATTTACACGGCTCTAACCTAATGAAAGCATTGTTTGAAGTCGATGCTCATGCTGAAATCAGATTTTGGGGTGGAGACCTTATGCAGTCTGTTGGTGGCACTCTAGTTAAACACTATAAAGAACGTGCTTTCATGGGCTTCTCTGAAGTGATTATGAACCTGAATAAAATCTTCAAACTTATTGCGTTTTGTAAAGAAGATATTAAAGCCTACAATCCAGATGTTCTTATTTTTATAGACAATTCGGGTTTTAATCTGCGTATTGCCAAATGGGCAAAACAAGAAGGCATTACCACAAATTATTACATTTCGCCTCAGGTATGGGCATCAAGAGCTAAACGTGTTTTTGATATTAAACGCGACATCGATGCCATGTATGTTATCTTACCCTTTGTTGAAGACTTCTACAAAAAGTACGATTATAAAGTCAACTTTGTTGGACATCCGCTTATCGATGCCATTGCGAACAGAGATCAGGTTAACGAAACTAAATTTAGAGAATCACATAATTTAGGCAACAAACCAATTATTGCTTTGTTACCCGGAAGTCGAAAACAGGAAATAAAGAATATGCTTTCGGTGATGCTGGAAATGGTTGATAGTTTTAAGGATTATCAATTTGTTATTGCCGGTGCACCAAGTCAGGATTACAGTTTTTATGAAACTTTTATTAAATCGAATAACGTAAAATTCATATCGAATAAAACGTACGATTTATTAAGCATTTCAACAGCAGCGTTAGTCACTTCGGGTACCGCTACTTTAGAAACAGCATTATTTAAAATACCCCAGGTTGTCTGCTACAAAGCCAGTGCTATTTCATACCATATTGCAAAACGTATAATAACTTTAAAGTTTATTTCGTTAGTAAATTTAATTATGGATAAAGAAGTCGTAACTGAATTGATTCAGAATGATTTCAACAAAAAAAGGCTAAAACAAGAATTAACTCGTATTTTAGACGAAACGGAACGTAAAAAAATGTTCTTGAATTATTACGAATTAGAAAAAGCCCTTGGCGGAAAAGGTGCCAGCAAAAAAACAGCTCAATTAATCTATAATTCAATAAAAAAATAAAATACTTTATGAGGAGTATTTGTATCCTACTTATTTTAACACTTGGTTTTACAAGCTGTAAATCTTCAAAAAGTGCCAGAAAAAAAGATAACCAAGTTGTTATTGATGCCAAACGTGCGTTAAATAATTATGATAATTTAACTACTGAAGTTGAACTTATAAAAACTGAATCTGAAACAATCGAGGAAGACAAAGGTGAAATAAGTAAAGCTGATGCCATTACTAATTATGCCTTACAATTTGAAGGGGTAAGATACAAATGGGGAGGTACAACTCCTGAAGGTATGGATTGTTCGGGACTGGTTTTTGAATCCTTTAGAGCTTACGATATTATATTGCCTCGTATCTCTCGCGATATGGCAAAACTTGGAGATAAGATTCCTTTGAAAAAAGTTCAGGAAGGCGACCTTTTATTTTTTAAAACCGCTAACCGCAGAAATAACATAAACCATGTTGGATTAATCGTTACTACTGATAATGATATTCAATTTATACACGCTACAACCAGAGCCGGAGTTATTGTTTCTAAACTGTCTGAGGACTACTGGACAGATGCCTTTGTAGAAGCTCGTAGAATTCTATAAGTTTTTTCTTATATTTATTGAGTATGAAAATACTCAATTTCACTATAATCAAGTTGACGCTATGCCTCATTGCAGGTATTATCATTGCTTACCTATATGCTTTCTCAATTAATTTAAGCCTGATTTTAGCAATAACAGGACTTGTTCTACTTTTCATTAGCTATGTCATTGCGAAAAATCAATTTCAGAAAACCATCTGGTTTGGATTATTAAGTTACCTAACCATGATATGTATTGGTATATTGACGGCGACACTTCATAATCCAATAAATTCCAAACACCATTACACCAAAACCCTCGACGAAGATTCCATACCTAAAACAACTTTTAGAATTCGGGAAGTATTAAAATCAAACCATTATTACAACAAATATATTGTCGATATTCTTGAACTAAACACCAATCAAGTTTCCGGAAAAATACTTTTGAATCTTCAGAAAGACAGTATCAACAACAAATTACATGTTGATGATATCTATATTACAAAAACAGAATTTAAAAATCTTCCTACTACTTTAAATCCCGGACAATTTAATTACAAAGCTTATCTACATAGGAAATACATCTATCATCAATTCACTGTAAACAATAATGAACTCCTAAAGGTTCAGTCAAAAAACAGGACCATATTTGGTTATGCCGATATACTCAGAAAGCATATCAACATTAAGTTACAGGCATATCATTTTAAACCTGAAGAACTCGCCATAATAAACGCTTTATTTCTTGGACAAAAACAAAATATAAGCGAGGAAGTTTATAGTACTTATGCCAATGCAGGGGTCATTCATATTCTCGCTGTTTCAGGTTTGCATGTTGGAATTATTCTAATGATTTTAAACTTCATCTTAAAACCGATAGAGTATTTAAAATATGGTAATATCTATAAAACACTATTACTTCTTATTCTGCTATGGAGTTTTGCCATTACAGCAGGGTTGTCGGCTTCGGTAACCCGAGCAGTTACTATGTTTAGCGTTTTGGCGATTGCGATAAACTTAAAACGTCCTACCAACATTTACAATACACTAGCATTAAGCATGTTTATTATTCTGTTATTTAAACCTTTATTCCTATTCGATGTCGGTTTTCAACTCAGTTATTTAGCGGTTCTTTCTATTGTTACAATCGATCCTCTACTTTACAATATTTGGACTCCAAAAAATAAAATTCTAAATTTTTATTGGCATACATTAACGGTTACCATTTCTGCTCAAATAGGTATTATTCCTATTAGCTTATATTACTTTCATCAGTTTCCCGGATTATTCTTTATTTCAAATTTAGTCATCATTCCCCTACTTGGGTTTATTCTTGGTTTTGGTATACTGATTATATTTTTAGCTCTTCTGAATGTACCATCAAGTATTTTCAACACCGGTTTTGGTTACCTTATATCCTTGTTAAACCAATTCATTTCGTGGATTGCCAGTCAGGATCAGTTTGTATTCAAAGACATTCCCATCAATATATTTCAAGTTTTTGCTTCCTATTGTCTAATTATTGCAGGCATTTTACTTTACAAAACAAAAAGTTACCATTCGATAAAACTATTTTTGGTCGGAATTATAGGATTACAAATGGCTTTCATTTATACATCACTACATATACCTCATCGAGAATTTGTTATTTTTCATGAAAGCAGGCATACTTTAACCGGAAATACTATTAATAACAAAACAATCTTTAGTACCGATATAGATAGTCTTAATTTATTTGAAAATATTATTAAAGATTATAAGGTCTCAAATCATATAAAAAACGCTTCTACAGATTCTCTTAAACCTGTCTATATACTAAACGAAAAAAGACTAATTATTGTAGATAATATAGGCGCATATCATGTAAAATCTTTCCAACCCGATTATGTATTACTAATACAATCTCCTAAGATTAACTTAATTCGGCTGATAGATTCCATAAAACCCAAAACCATTATTGCCGATGGCAGTAACTATAAATCATATGTAGAACAATGGAAAACGGTTTGCTTAAAACGAAAACTCCCCTTTCACTATACAGGTGAAAAGGGAGCCTTTACTATTTCATATTAAATGATATTTAGCTTTTAAATTCAGGTTTAAACGCCTTATAATAATCGTTAAATTTCTCCTGAGAATCCATGTCTTTATGATCATCATTTTTGAATAACTTCAAATACAACTCTAACTGATTAGGTTGTTGATAACCTCGAATAGGTGCAATTAAATCGCCTTTTTCATCTATAAAAATTATTGTTGGATAGGCACTCACCTGAAAGTATCTTGTTAATTCATGAGCCGAATTACGTCGACTGGCCAATTCTGGTTTATATCCGGGATTTGAAAACGTTTTACCTTTATAACTCACCTGGTCATTGCCTTCTGCATTAAATTTAACAGCATAATAATTCTTATTTACATAATCCGCAACATCGGGATTATGAAAAGTATTTTTATCTAACATTTTACACGGACCGCACCAACTGGTATACACATCCATCATAATCTTTTTAGGGGTTTTCTTTTGAAGCTCTAAAGCCTGCTCCAAGCTTACCCATTTTATTTCCTGTGCTATACCGCTAACTGAAGTTAAAGTAGCTAACAATAATATAAATCCTATTTTTTTCATAACCTTTAAGTATCAAAACCTATGCCTAACTTACAAAAAAAGCTCCGAACACGGAGCTTTTTAAATGTATTTAACCTTTATATTCGATTAACGCACACCGTGCATTAATTTTTTCAATACTGGGTTTAATGCCAGAATTAACAATCCTGCTATTACAGGCACAATAGTAAATATTAAGAAGAACGTAGATAAACTATACTCTTTGGTAATGTTTTCAATTTGTCCACCAACAACAGCTGCCAATTTATTTCCAATAGCAATGGCCAGATACCACATACCAAACATTAAAGCAATCATTCTTGCTGGCACTAACTTACTAACATATGATAATCCAACAGGCGATAAACATAACTCACCAAGCGTATGGAATAAATATGCTAAGATTAACCAGATCATACTCACTTTTACACCTTCCTGAATACCGTAAGCTCCAAACGCTAACAATCCAAAACCAACAGCCATGATAATTAAACCTAAAGCATATTTAGCTGCAGCTGAAGGATTGTATTTACTCTCCCACCATTTCGAGAAGAACGAAGCAAATACGATGATAAAGAATGAGTTTAAAATACTAAACCATGACACAGTAATTTCAGATACATCTGAAGTAAACTCTCTTACTAACATCCAGCCTACAATGGCCCACATACATAAGAAACATACCACCAATACAATATTTGAATACGGGATTTTTTTGAAAGTTTTCTTCCATAAATCGTATAAAACATAAGTGATGATACATAAAGGCACAATGGTTAATATAGCATTAAAGATATTAAATGTTGTTGCCGAATTTCCTGTTAATACACGGTCTACATTATCACGTGCAAATAACACTAATGAAGACGCTCCTTGCTCGAAAGATAACCAGAAAAATACCGTAAAGAATGCAAAAACAATAAAAGCAAGCATACGATCTCTAACAACTGCTGAGTATCTAAAAATACGTCCGATAACCAATACCAGGAACAACACTAAAGCGATTAACACAGCCACATACTGACCTTCAAGTGCACCAACTTTAAACGCCGAAAACATATCAATTCCTGCAATTTTAGACATCGGATCGTTAATAGCATAGCCTAAACCTACAATAGAACAGATTATAATTAACACTTTATCAACTAATGTAAATGGGTTTGGCTTTTCTTCTACCTCTTCCTCATCAACTTTAGCTAAATGGTCGTCGCCATCAACTGTATCTTCTACAAGATGCTTACTTGTTGGTTTCTTTCCTATTTGTCCAAATAAATTTCCTGAGAAAGCAAATTGAAGCGTTCCTAACAACATAAAGATTCCCGCAAGACCGAATCCGTAAGACCAGCCAATTTTTTCAGCTAAATAACCACAAAGCATCATTCCGAAGAACGCTCCGGCATTCACCCCCATATAGAAAATAGTGTAAGCACCATCTTTCTTCTCTGGGTTTTTCTTGTACATTTCTGAAATAATAGATGTAATATTCGGTTTAAAGAATCCCGTACCAACAACTAACAAACCTAATCCAAAATATAAAGAGAATTCGGTTTCTACAGCCATTGAAGCGTGCCCTAAAGTCATGATAATGGCTCCAATGATTACCGCCCAGCGATAGCCTGTTAATTTATCGGCTACAATACCTCCAATAATTGGGGTAATGTATAAAAGCATGGCATATGTACCAAAAAGCGCTCCTGCATTTTCTGCAGACCAACCCCACCCCGGGTTATCGCCAATAATAGAAAATGTTAAAAAGTTAACCAGTAACACGCGCATTCCGTAAAAGGAAAAACGCTCCCACATCTCGGTGAAAAATAATACGAACAACCCTGCAGGATGTCCTAAAACTTTGTCTTTAAAAAGATTTTCAATATCTGTCGTCATATATAATTAATGGTTGATTTAATTCTATTTTATTTTGAAGATCTACTCGTCATGCATTTCGCGCTCGTTGTCTTCTGCCCCGTGGGTTAAAGCTTCCAATTTATTTCTAAACAGCATAACAAGCATACCGAATATTAAACAGAATACAGCAATACCCGTAAAAATGGCATATTCCCCTAAACTTTCAGAAGCTTCTCCTAATAATCCAGCTACTTTATTACCAAAACCTGTCATAGCAAAATAAATACCCATCATTAATGATGCATATTTTACTGGTGCTAATTTCGTAATGTATGATAATGCTACAGGAGAAATACAAAGTTCTCCAATAGTATGGAATAAATAAGCTAACACTAACCAGTACATCGCTGAAGAACCAGCACTCTGATATTGCGCCGCAGCAGCCGTCATAAAGAAAAAGCCTGTTCCCATAATCATTAAACCAATAATCATTTTAAACAGTGATGTAGCTACTTTACCTTGTAATTTACGCTTTGCCCAATAGCCAGCAACAGTTGTTCCTAAGAAAATAATAAACATGGCATTTAAAGATTGAAACCAAGATGCCGGCACTTCCCAACCTAGTAAATTTCTATTGGTATTGTCCATCGCATAAATATTCATTAAACCTCCAGCCTGCTCAAAAGCACCCCAGAATACGATTACTAATAAAAACGAAATAAACAATACAACCACTCTATCCTTTTCAACTTTAGTAAGTGGTTGGTTCATTAATTCTTTATCAGAAGAACTTTCAGAACCTCCCAAAAAGTTTCCAACGTGTTTTAAATGTTTTTGCCCTGCAACATACTGAATAAGCCCTAAAGCCATTCCGATTCCGGCTAAACCAAATCCATAATGCCATCCGTACACTTCACCTACAAAGCCAACAATTAAACTGGCTAAAAAAGCTCCAACGTTAATCCCTATGTAGAAAATAGTAAAACCTTTATCACGTCTTACATCTCCTTGTTTGTAAAGCCCTCCAACCATTGTTGAAATATTTGGTTTTAACATCCCCACACCTGCAATGATTAATCCTAAACCTGTATAAAAGGCCCACATCTGCTCAATAGCCAAAATACTGTGTCCTGCAACCAAAAGAATACCTCCATAAAGTACTGCTTTCTTTTGCCCAAGCATTTTATCGGCAATCCAACCACCAGGAATAGATGCTACATAAACCAACATGGTATACCATCCATATAAAGCTAAAGCCTCGCCGTTAGACCAACCTAAACCAGCATTAGCGCCCTGAGTTTCGGCTACTAAATACAATACCAAAATGGCACGCATTCCGTAGTAAGAGAATCTCTCCCACATTTCCGTAAAAAACAGTACATACAGTCCTATTGGATGTCCAAATAATTCTTTGTGTTTAGTTGTAGTAATTGCGTCTGACATATATTTTGTGTTAGTTATTTAAAAAACTAAGCTGTACGAATACAGCTTAGTTGATTTATTTTATTTTATCTCCTAAATTTTCGTTTAGGAAGTTAGTCATTTTTTTGAAAAGATGTAGCCTCGTTTTTCCACCATAAATACCATGGTTTTTATCCGGGTAAATCGCCCAATCGAATTGCTTATCTGCCTGCACCAAACTCTCTACCAATCTCATGGTATTCTGTACATGCACGTTATCATCTGCAGTTCCATGAACCAATAGAAAATCACCTTGTAATTTATTTACATGATTGATTGGTGAATTATCATCGTATCCACTTGCATTATCCTGAGGTAATCCGTTGTAACGCTCAGTATACACCGAATCGTAAAAACGCCAGCTCGTTACCGGAGCTACAGCAATCGCCATTTTAAAGACATCGCTCCCTTTAAACAAACAGTTACTACTCATAAAACCACCGTAACTCCATCCCCAGATTCCTATTCTGCTTTCATCAACGTATGGTAATGTTGCTAATTGCTTAGCTGCAGCAATCTGATCTTCAACTTCGTATTTTCCCAATTGCTCATAGGTCACTTTTTTAAAGGCTGCGCCTTTAAAACCTGTTCCGCGACCATCAACACAAGCAATAATATAACCTTCTTGTGCTAAATGCTGGTACCAGTAATCGTTATAAGAATTCCAAGTATTAGCTACTTGTTGAGAACCTGGTCCTGAATACTGAAACATTAAAACAGGGTATTCTTTATTAGCATTAAAATTGGCAGGCTTAATCATCCACATGTTTAAATCGTTCCCATTTACATTAATGGTACTGAATTCTTTTGCAGAAATGGTATAGTCTGATAACTGTTCTAGAAGTGCTTTGTTATCTTTTATGTTTTTTACAACTTCTCCTGTCGATGCTTTGTTTAAAGTGTATACCGGAGGGGTTGTTGTATTTGAAAACGTATTAATGAAGTATGAGAAATCGGCACTAAAATCGGCGTTATTTGTTCCTTCTGTTTGTGATAATCGTTTTTTACTACGTCCATTTAATTTAACAGAATAGACATCACGATTAATTGATCCGTTTTCTACTGACTGATAAAAGATTCTATCACTTTTCTCATCGTAACCATAGTAGGCGGTTACTTCCCAGTTTCCTGTTGTTACCTGATTGATTAAATCACCCTTTTTCGAATAGTGATAAATATGATTATACCCATCCTTTTCACTTGTCCATATAAAGCTATTATCCTTTAAAAAGGTTAGGTTGTCTGTAACATCAACATAAGCCTTATCGGTTTCAGCTAACACTAAAGACGATGTGTTTTTTGAAGCATCAATCAACCATAAATCCAATTCGTTTTGCTTTCTGTTTAAATAATGTGCACTTAAAACGTTCACATCGTTGGTCCATTTAATTCTTGGAATATAAAAATCGTTATACTCTTTACTCACCTTAACAGCTTCAATGGCTTTAGCAGATAAATCATATAAATGAAGTGACACTAAAGAATTCGCCTCTCCTGCTTTTGGGTATTTAAACACCTGCTGTGTTGGATACAGACTTTCGCCGTAAACATCCATGGAAAACTCAGGCACATTAGTTTCATCAAAACGAATGAACGCAATTTTTGTTCCATCGGCATTCCACTCAAAAGCACGAACAAAAGCAAACTCTTCTTCGTAAACCCAGTCGGTTATACCGTTTATAATTTTATTCTTAACACCATCTGTTGTTACTTGTGTAGTAGCTCCAGAAGATAAATCTTTAACATAAATATTATTGTTGTAAACATAGGCTATTTTCGAACCGTCAGGTGAAAAGGTTGGTTCCTGAATACGTTCATCTGAAACCGAAATCACAGATTTGTCTTCAACATTATACACAAAGTAATTTCCTAAAACCGAATGACGATAAATAGACTCTTCATTTGTTGCTAAAAGCACTTTAGTTTCATCTGTACTAAATGTGTAATTTGTAAAGTAACTTATCTCCTGAATGTCTTTGGAATCGACAAGCGTTTTAACTTTTTCAAGCGTTTTATAATCGTAAATATCTACCGAAGTTGAACGTGTGCTTCTATCGAAGTTAAACACTGAATATTGCTGACCATTTGCCATAGAATGAAGCACGTCCATACGTTCTGTTCTAAACGTACCATTCCATATTTCTTCAAGGGTAATTTGCTTATTTTGAGCGGTTAAACTTGCTACGAATAGTACGCAAACATAAAACGAGAATTGTAGGTATTTCATTAAAAAAAATATTTATTTCGTAAACAGAGCCCAATTTTACTAAAAATAATATAAAACACCCTTTTTATTAACACTTTAATAACGTCTTTAAATAAAAAAATCGAGTTCAATATTGCATTTAAGTATAGTATCTTTGCGAAACCTATCGCGTTAAAATAAAATATAACGGGATAATAAATAGCAACCAAAAATTCAAGGTTCTCCTTGAAACAGTGATATCTCGATAATCGAGTAAACAAACAACTTATGAGTAAAACAATTGCCGGTTTTTCAAAACTATCAAAATCAAAGAAAATTGATTGGATGGTAGAAACCTATTTTTCAAATGCCGAACAAGCTAAAACGGTATTAAAACAGTATTGGAATACCAACGAAAAATTACAAACCTTACACGACGAGTTTATTGAAAATACCATTACCAATTATTATTTACCACTTGGTGTGGCGCCAAATTTTTTAATAAACGATACGCTGTACACCATCCCTATGGCTATTGAAGAAAGTTCGGTAGTCGCTGCTGCGAGTAAAGCGGCAAAATTCTGGTTAGACCGCGGCGGATTTAAAACAACGGTGATTTCCACAACCAAAATCGGTCAGGTACATTTTATGTACCACGGTAATGCCGAAACGTTAAAAAGCTATTTTGCTCATATAAAACCGAAATTAATTACAGATGCCCAACCCATTACCAAAAATATGGAGAAACGTGGTGGCGGTATTTTAGATATTGAGCTACGCGATAAAACAAACGACATTGCTGGCTATTACCAGCTTCACGCTTCTTTTGAAACGCTGGATGCCATGGGTGCTAACTTCATCAATTCATGTTTAGAGCAATTTGCCAAAACATTTAAAAACGAAGCGCAGTCTTTTGAAGGTTTTACAGAAGCTGAAAAAGACATTCAAATCGTCATGAGTATTCTATCGAATTATGTCCCGGAATGTTTGGTTCGTGCGGAAGTGAGTTGTAAAGTTGAAGACTTAACCGAAAACAAAAACATTTCAGCCGAAGAGTTTGCCTCTAAATTTGTTCAGGCCGTTAACATTGCTGAAATTGAACCTTACCGCGCCGTAACCCACAACAAAGGTATTATGAACGGTATCGACGCTGTGGTTCTGGCTACAGGAAACGATTTTAGAGCCATTGAAGCCTGTGCGCATGCTTATGCTTCGCGCAACGGAAGATACAGTAGCTTATCACACGCTAAAGTTGAAAACGGAATTTTCACCTTCTGGATTGAAATGCCCTTAGCTTTAGGAACAGTTGGCGGATTAACAGGCTTACACCCCTTAGTCAAATTATCTTTAGAATTACTATATCACCCGAGTGCTAAAGAACTTATGCAGATTGTTGCCGTTGCCGGATTGGCCCAAAATTTTGCAGCGCTGCGTTCATTAACTACGACAGGTATTCAGCAAGGCCACATGAAAATGCATTTAATGAATATTCTAAATCAGTTTGAAGCCACTAATGATGAAAAACTGATTTTAACCGAACAGTTTAAAAACCAGACCGTTTCGCATAGTGCCGTAGTTGAAGCTATTGAAACCCTACGTTCTAAAAGTAACTAACTCTATGCAGGAATTTTATAGCAACGGTAAACTTTTAATTTCTGGTGAATATGTCGTACTTGATGGCGCTAAAGCTTTGGCTTTACCCACTAAGTTTGGGCAATCTTTAACCATAATGCCAATAGACGAAACTAAACTCTTCTGGAAAAGTTACAATAATGATAAATCGTTATGGTTTGAAGGTACTTTTGATATTGAAAACGGAACACTAAAAGCGCATCAGGATAACGAAGTTTCAAACAGAATTGTTCAAATTTTGCAGACAGCGCAAATTTTAAACCCCGATTTTTTAAGTTCAAACCAAGGCTATAATATTTCAACAGCATTAACATTCCCAAAAAACTGGGGATTAGGTACATCATCAACCCTTATTAATAATATTGCTGATTGGGCAAAAGTAGATGCCTACGAGTTATTGAAAAACACCTTTGGTGGCAGCGGTTATGATATTGCCTGTGCGCAAAACAATTCAGCTATCACCTTTCAAATAGCACCAAATGGTATCGAGGTAAACCCTTTAAATTTCATTCCTGAATTTAAAGAGCATATTTATTTTGTGTATTTAAATGAAAAACAAAACAGCCGAGAGGGCATCGCTACGTACAACAGCAACAAATCGAATATCGAACCTGTTATTTCTGAAATTAATAAAATAACAGAACTACTTCTTAATTGTGAGTCTTTAACAACATTTGAAGACTTATTAACACAGCATGAAAGCATCATTTCAAAAGTCATCAAGCAACAACCTGTTAAAGACCGGTTATTTCCAGATTATAACGGTGTGGTAAAAAGTCTTGGTGCCTGGGGAGGTGATTTTGTTTTAGTAACTAGCGAAGATGATCCAACAACCTATTTTAAAATCAAAGGTTATCATACCATATTAAGATATCAGGATATGATTCTTTAAAACAAAAAGCGGAACTTTCTAAAGTTCCGCTTTTTGTTTTAATATTTAGCTTTTGGCTTCATTATATAGGAAGCAAGAAAACCAACCAGGAAAATGGCCATGGTGCCAAATACAATGGTTAAATACGTATGGAATGAGGCACCGATGGTGTCCGGTCCGAATATGCGACCAGCAAACGTCATCCATAAGATGACTAAAATTCCGGCAATCATACCAATAATAGCTCCTTTAACATATTTAAATTTTGAGAACATCGCCAAAAGAAACAACCCTAACATACCTCCACTAAAGATGGATGACAATTTCCACCAGGCATCTAAGGCACTTTTTACGTCAATCATAGCTATACCAATACCAACACCTATTAAACCGATAATGGCCGAAGAAAAATACAGCACACGCATATGCTGTTTATTTGATGCATTCTTATTGATATAACGGTTGTAATAATCGGTTAAAAACACCGTTGCCGAACTATTAAAACTTGTTGAAATGGTACTCATTCCTGCTGCAAAAATAGAAGCAATCATTAAACCTGTTAATCCAGGAGGCAGTTCATTGACTATAAAAAAAGGAAATACTCTATCAGCTTTCGCTATATCCTGTAATTCCAAAGGAAGTGTTTCGGCTGAATGATAATACCCAAATAAAGCGGTTCCTATAAACAGAAACAACACAGAAATGGGCAAATAAATTAATCCACCAATTAATGCAGAACGTTGGGCTTCCTTATCAGACTTCAACACCATATAACGCTGTACATAATTCTGATCGATACCGTAATTCTGAAGATTAATAAACACCCCATAAATTAACACCACCCAAAACGTGGGTTCGGTGAAATCCAGTTTAAAACTTCCTAAACTAAATTTATCATATGCTGATCCAATTGTAAAAATTTGCGAGGGGCCTTCCGGCATGCTAAAAAGCATATAAATAATACATCCTAAGGCACCAACTATTAAAAGAATACCCTGAATAGCATCGGTCCATAAAACGGCTGTAATACCACCCAACATAGAATAAACAGCAACAATAATTCCGGTGAATAAAATAATGGTGGCAATATCCCAACCAATAATAGCATTTAGAGTTAATGCCAATAAATAAAGAATAGTACCTACCCGCATGAGCTGCGTTAACAAATAACACAGTGACACATACAAGCGCGCCCAAGCACCGAATCGCTGTTCCATAAATGTATACGCCGATGGACTATTTATTTTTCGATACAACGGCACAAAATATTTAACAGCGATTAGAGTTGCAATGGGTAATGACAAACTAAACACTAAGGCATTCCAATTAGATTGAAATGCATTACCCGGTAAAGCCAAATAACTTATGCTACTCACAAAAGTTGCAAAAATTGACATGGTAACCACCCATCCGGGTATATCTTTATTGCCGACTGTATAAGATTCAGGTGTTTTGTTTCTTTTAAAGAACGAACCCCCAAATAAGGCTATTCCTCCTATGTAAAGAAAAAACACAACAAGATCTATAGAATTCATTAATCTTTCTACATTTTAATTCAGTTGGCAAAAGTAATATCTTTTTAAGTTTAATCTGGTTAGAATTAAACTGTATCTTTTATTTTATAACAGGTTATCTATCTCTGCTTTAATTCTGTTAACACTTTCAACGACCTGAGTCATTTCTTTTTCTTCAAATGTATTGAACGGTGGCGCAATATACGGTTGGATTAGTCCTAATACCGATAAGGCCGATTTTAATCCTTTTAAATAACTTGATCCATAAGATCCAATGGTATAAATTTTTGTTGCCACATCCATTACTAAATTTTGTAACACCCGAATTCGATCGAAATCTCTGGCTATGGTTGCATTATACAATTCAACATACAACTTCGGAAACATATTAGCTCCTCCGTTAACACCTCCACTTCCGCCCATTAAAATGGTTTCGGAAGTAATTTCTTCCGGGCCTACTAATAATGAAAAATCTTCTTTATCTTTTAACACATAACACAACGACTGATAATAAACCGTATTTGCAGAGCTATCTTTTAAGCCGATAATATTTGGGTGTTCGGCTAAACGTAATACCGTTCCGCGATCGATATTTACTTTAGTGTGCGAAGGCATATTATATAGGAACAATGGCAGAGGCAACTGGCTCGCCAAAGCCCAGTAATATTTATATAATTCCTCCTGACCCAAACCATAATAAAACGGTGGCGCAGCCACTACGGCTGTTGCTCCAGCTTTATAGGCTACATCTGCTAAATGTAAACTCTCTTCAATAGCCGTATCGGTAATACCAACAAAAACAGGAATTCTTCCATTTACAATTCTACAAGTTTCGTTAATAAGTAATTCTCTTGTTCGATAACTTAAACTTGTAGACTCTCCGGTTGTTCCCAGAATAAATACACCATGAACACCTCCTGCTATTAAATGTTCTAATAAACGATGAACACTTTCAACGTCTAAAGACAGATTATCTGATAGCAAAGGGGTAACCATAGGCGGCACGATACCCTTAACAATAGTTTGATTGGTTCCTGAAGACATTAGTAATGTTAAATTTATTTGGTTTAGCTTAATTTACAACTAATCTGTGATTAATTACTTACTAATATTACCAATTTAATAACAAAACAATGTTATTATTAATCGATGGTCAATTTTATAAATTTAAAATTAAAGCATAAAAAAGCGGGACAATAACTTGTCCCGCTTTTTTATTTCTATGTTTAAGCTTCTTATTGAATCTGAGTTTCTACTCGGTTATCTTCAATATCTGCAGCTTCTTTTAATGCATTGTATAACTTAGTCGTTACAACATTCATTTTTTGCTGTTCTACACGATTAGCAGCAGCCTGGTAATTTTCTAAAGCTACAGCTGGCTCCACCTTCGTAACCTGAATCATGTAAACTCCATTGTTACCATCAATTAATTCTGATGTCTCACCTTCGTTTAATCCGAATGCAGCACCAACAACTATTGGCTCTCTACCAGCACCCGAAATGGTTGGGTTTTTCATATTGATAGCAGAAGCTGTTCTAACTGATGTATTTTGGCTAGAAGCTAAATCGTCTAAGTTCGTTGCAGATACTTTATCTCTAAGCATTTCAGCCTTTTTCTCCTTACGAATAATTGGTAATACACTTGCAGTTGCTTCTTCAACAGACATCAATCCTTTTTCATGCTTAGCTACTAATTGAGCAAGTACATATCCGTTAGTAACAGAAAAACGTTTAATAGTTCCTACACTAGTACCTTCTTCAAAAGCCCAACGAACAATTTGTCTTTGGTTTCCAACACCTGGAATATTTTCGTCTAAAACTTTAATACCGTTTACTGGTCGTACTACAAACTTCTGAGCTTCGGCTTCAGCATCAAAATCTTTACCGTCTAATACTGCTAACTCAAAGCTTGAAGCATCTCTAAATACTTTATCAATTGTAGCTTCAGATGGCTCAATTCTTCTTGCAATTGTTCCAACCTGAACCGCTTTTTGTTTTTCTTTTAAACCTTCAATTTCGATGATATGGTAACCGAATACGGTTTTAACAACACCTAAATCACCAACATTTCCTTCGAATTCGAAATCGTTGAATTCTGGAACCATGGTGTTGTATGGATGCCAGTCGTAACGACCTTCGTTATCAACACTTCCTTTATCTGAAGAAAATTCAGTTACTAATTCTGAGAATTTAGAACGATCTCCTTTTATTACTGCTAATAAACTATCGGCAGTTGTTTTAGCCTGAGCATCAGTTTGAGTAACTTCTGCACCAGCCATTTGAGCTCCAATAAATGGAATTAAAATGTGTCTTACTTTAGCAGAATCCGGAACTTGTTTAACAGCAACTACTTTAGAAATTTTGTAGTAACCGTTGTCTTTATAAGGTCCGTAAGTCTCACCTGCATTTAATTTAAAAATGCTATCTGCAATAGTTGAAGGAATGCTAGATTTAAATAAGAAACGATTATCGAATTTAATATCTGAATTTGAATTCACAAATCCTTCATCATCCGTTGTGCTTAAAAATCCTTTTACAGTTTCGTTAGCTTTAGTTGTACTGTTGTACTCTTCTTTATCTTTTAAAAGATCAGCTAATTCCCCTTTAATTTCGTTTTCATCTTCAACTGATGCTACTTCATTAAACTGAACAAACTTAATATCTCTTGAAGCTTCTACTTCGTATTTCTTTTTGTTTTTGCTAATGTAGCTTGAAATATCAGATTTAGACACTTCAACTAAACTATCGGCAATCGAGCTGTAAGGTAACTGCACATATTTAATATCTACTTTGTTTCCTTCTAATTTATACTCTAATTCGCCTTCAGCTAAAGTACCTGTTAAACCCGCTTTAACCATGCTAAAGTAGTTTTGTTGTAAAGCATTTGACGAAACCGTTTTTTCATACTCTACCCACTGTGCATAACCTTCAGGAGACGTTTCTTTTAGGTTTGCGATATACTCGTTTAACTTATTTTCATCAAACAAACCTGCTTCATTTAAAAACTCAGGGCTATTAGCCAAAGCTGTTTTTAAAATATCACGCATCTGATCCTTCTCTACAGTAATACCTAACTCCTCAAATTGAGTTTCTAATACTGCGGTTCTTACTTCTTGCTCCCAAACACGGTTCATAACCTGAGTACTGGTTGCGTTTGGACCTAATTGGCGCTGCGCGATTTCTACTTTTTGAAGAAAATCTTCTCGGGTAATCTCTCTTCCATTAATTGTCGCCACTACATTGTCGCTACCTGCAAAAGCACTTCCGCTTTTAAATAAATCTGCTAATACAAAAGAAAATAACGCCAGTGCTATGACTACTATTAAAAATAGGGAGCGTTGTCTAATCTTATTTAAAACTGCCATCTGTAATTAAAAATTTTAAAAAATCCTAGTTGGATTTAGCTTGTTAAGTTCTATATATGTGACTCTCGCACATACGTCGTGGGCGAAAATACTATTTTCTATTTAATAATAAAAGCCCTTAGATGCGATTTAATTAAACATTAATCCTCATCTAAAATTTTAAGCTGAATAAGGTCTATTTTGGTATTGGAAACTTCGATGATTGTAAACTGAAATTTATCGATTTTCACCACTTCGTCCTGTGCAGGAATTTCCTCGGTGTGATTAACAATTAAACCTCCTAAAGTCTCATAATTCTCACCTTCGGGAAGATTTAATTTGTAAGTCTCGTTAATATAATCAACTTCCAAACGTGCTGAAAACGTGTAAGTTTCATCATCAATCTTCTCCTCAATTAAGTCTACCGTATCGTGTTCATCTTCAATTTCTCCAAACAGTTCTTCAACAATATCTTCAACCGACATAATCCCTGAAGTTCCCCCATATTCATCAAGTACTACGGCTATGCTTTTTCGCTTTTTAATAAGCACACTTAGTACATCTTTAATAAGTACTGTTTCCGGAACAAATTCTACCGGCAAGACCATGGCCTTGATATTTTTTGGTTTTTTGAACAATTCGAACGAATGCACATAACCAACAATGTCGTCTATAGTTTCTTTGTAAACCAAAATTTTAGTAAATCCGGTTTCGGTAAATAAACTGCTTAAATTTTTAAGAGAATCGTTAATTTCGATAGCCGTAATTTCGGTACGAGGCACCATAACCTCGCGGGCTTTAACTTCGGAAAATTCCAGAGCATTTTGAAAAATCTGAATTTCAGAATCGACTTCTTCATGCTCTTCAACCGATTCCATTTGCTCACTAATATAATTCCCCAGTTCTACTTTTGTAAACGCCAGCTGAATCTGGTCGCCTTCGGTTTTAAACACATGTTTTAATACGAAATCGGAAATCCAGATAACGAAATCGGATATAAAACTAAACAGGATATAAAACACATAAGCCGGAATGGCTAAGGTTTTAATTAAGGTGTTGGCGTAAATTTGAAAAAATACTTTCGGTAAAAATTCTGCCGTAATTAAAATAACCAATGTTGAAATTATAGTTTGCGTTAACAAACTAAAATCGTCTAACATGACATTTACAAAATTATATGGCGATGGCAGCAAGGACTGAAACCATTCCACCAATAAATCGCCCATAAAAAACCCGTAAATAACCAAAGCAATATTGTTACCAATAAGCATGGTTGCAATAAACTTCGATGGTTTTGCGGTAAGCTTTTTTAAGACGTTGGAAAGCAAGCCTTCCTGCTTTTTCTCAATTTCAATGTGAATTTTATTCGAAGACACATAAGCAATCTCCATTCCTGAGAAAAAAGCCGATAGTAATAATGAAACAATTATGATAACAACATAAATGCTCATCTATTTTCTGTTGTTTTTATTACTGTATTTATTTGCAAACTTTCTTCTGAAGAAAAAGATAAAAATCGCTAAACCGGCTAAGGCGAAAGACACATAGGCCCCATTACCTTTTCCTAATTTAGTTATACCATCGTAAAGGAATAACACAGCGAAAACCAGATATGCGTATTGAAAAATTTTAGAAAATGTCATAAAGTTATATTATATCTCCAATGCATCTTTTAGTAAAAACACACCGGAGTTTTTGTTAATTTTTATAATGTAAAGATAATTAAATTTGAAGTAAGCCGAATTTTAATTTCAGGAGATTAAAGAAAATCTAATCTTCTACAGTAATGATACCTGTTACTTCAAGTACCTCGGCATTTGTGAATTTGGAATTCGAATCGAAACCATTACCATTAATAATATCTACTTCAGAAGCAAAAGTTACAGGTTTATTGGTAAACAACCATTCTTTCTTTTGATCGTAATACAACTGATTGGTTTTTAACTCTCGATTATCAACCGTGGTGATAACCACATTCCCCTGTAAATCGATTAAATCGGTCTTACCGTAAACTATAGCATAATCGGCAACAACGGTACTTTTCTTATTGTTTTCGTCATACAAATACAAGGTAATACCATCTTGAAATTCATTAAATGGAAAATCACGATTACTATAATCCAGCATTTTTGCACTTAACAAATTGGCTGTTACACGACCAGAATCGGTATATTTTAAATTAATATGTTCCGCAACACCCATAGGTTCGTTTTCAGACATCCCTATTTGCTGCACTTCATTATAACTGTTGTTACATGAAAAAAACATAGTCACCGTAAATGCGGTGACTATGTAGAATATTTTATTTAATTGTTTTGTACTCATTAAATATTTGGAACAGTTACAGAACCATTAATCCAACATCCGATGTTAATTACTTTTCCTGAGCATCCACAACTGAAGATTTCAGATCTCTGTGGAGCTTTAGCATTGTAACTTGCTACAGACTGTGCAGAAGCTTTCTTTAAAGTGGCATCTACATTTCCTGCTTTAGCTGCTTCCTGAGCTGCTAACCAGTAAACCGCTCTTTTGTTAAATGGTGTATCTCCACAACTATTAGCACTTGCAGCATACATAGCGGCGATAGCTAAATACGGACGACCGTTAGATGGGTTTAATTTTAGAGCTTCACGGAAATAGTTTCTTGCCTGACCAAAACTTCCAGACTTTTTAAATTTATCACCTACTCTATAGTATAATTTAGATTTTTTGTAATTATCTGTTTCTAAATTAATAGCTTGTTGATAAAACTTAACGGCCTCACTTGATTTTCCTTCTTTATCTTTAAGAACCCCTAAATAATAAGCAGAGTTCGCTGAAGGATTTAATTCGTGTTGTGCATTTACCAACTTAACAAATAGCGGGCTATCTGTACAGTCTTTCTCGTACATTTTAGCTACGGCTCTACGCACCCAGGTTTCATTAGTTTTGTTAGCTTCAAAGTCTTTTTCGTATAAAGGAATCAAGTTGTCGCAGTTTGCACGATCACCTAATTTTTTATCCATTCCTGCTGAAATTATATCGTAATTCAACAAATAACTTTCATAATACTTTTTATAAGCTGGTTCATTTCCTGACAAAGGAGTACCCGCCTCTTCCTTTTCGATAAGTGGATTTAACTTCGCTGAGTAGTTTTCTACTTCACTGTCAATTTTTTCAACAATATCATCATACTTATCAAATAACTCGCCTGCACTTTTCTTTTTAGCATCATATAAATCTACCATTAAAGAAAAGTAAGTATATAAACTTTTAGGGTTTGTAAACGTTGCTTTGTCTAATTTATAAGCAGCATCAAAACAGTTGTATAATTCCTCATCTGTTTTGTTTAAAATTTCTCTGTTGTCATATTGTAACTGACACGCTTTTGCTGCATACTCTCCCTTTGGTGTTTTGCTTGGAAAATTTTCTGCGCGTTGCTCATATAACAATACTAAATCGTTAATAAAAGCCGATTTTTCTGCCCCTTGAGCTTTTTCTATTTTAGCTTCCAAGATTTTTTCACCATCGATATAAATGGCATTATTAAACTTCGGGCATTTGTTTCTTACAGCCATCCAAGGCTCGTAAGCTGCATCATAATTTTTTGCCTTTACATACTCATGGAATATAGAAAGCTTAGTCATACATTCCTCATCCTGTTGTGCAAACCCAGTGAAGCCAACAAGTAATAACGCAAATAAAAATGTAAATTTCGTCTTCATGTTTCTTAATTTTTCTCTTTTCTGTTAGTCATATTTCCTTTTCTGAAACCATCTATCGTTCAAAGATAAACTTAATTGGAAATTAATAAAATTCTCTTGTATTAAATTGCTGTTAGTTGTTCCTCTTTTACCCAGTTCTAGACCTAAGTTTGCATTAGAGAAAAATGTACCAACTGGTAATCCTACTCCAAAAGATATGCCAAACTCGTTTATAGACTCATCTTCAAACTGTAAACCTGTATTCTCAAAATGCATTCCGGCTCTATAGGTTACTCGTTTAAAGTAATGATTGAATGAATTATATTGTGGAATATAAAATCCTCCAATGGTATACTTTTTAGAATCTTCGTAAGTTGAAGCTGCTGTTCTGTATAGTGAATTTGAAAATTTACTAGAACTTAAAAATTCGGTTTCAATACCTACAAACCATTTTAAAGGCTGACCAATTCCAGCTCCAAACGATAATTTTGAAGGCATCGTTAAATCTGTATTTTTCAAACCGTCTTCCTCTAAATCTTCTTCTATGGTATCTACAACATATTCCTGTCCTGTACTAGACAAGGTAATGGTAGAATACGAGCGTTCGTTTTCTGATGCCAGATCACTCTGCGGCGTATAAGTCAAGGCTGAAACAAATTCCAGCTTTTCATTTAACATGGTTTTATAGTTCACCCCAAGGTTTACATTTAAACCACTTAAATCTGATCTGTTATTTTCTCTGGACTGATATTGCGTTGGAATATCATCATCATCATAATTATAAACTATTGTGCTGTTTTGAATGTTACCAAAGTTATACTGAACATCAACACCAACATTTAAACCTTTGCTTATTTGATAACCTAAGCCCATGAAGACTTTGTTTAAACCACCTTCGCCTCTAAATCTATGAGAAACACCTTTATCACTCAAAGATTCTAATTTATAACCCACCGATGTATAAGGCATCAAACCAAAACCTACACCAAATTTTCCCATTGGGATATTCATGGCTAAATAATCGAATGTTGTTGACGATGTTTTATCGCTACCTGAGTTACTTTTTAAGTTAATACTTGAATAAGTACCTCCTACAGTATATTTAACAAGACTGCTACCATCGTTAAGACCTTCAAAATTATTTCCGGCATACGACGCTGGGTTTCTTAAGTTAACATGTATACTATCTGAATAAATACTAAGGCCTCCCATGCTTCGATTTTCTACAGTACCTTTAAATTTTAAGCTACCAATACCGTAAAAAGAATATGGCGAGGCTGTTCCCTCTTGCCCGTAACTTTTAATTGCAATAACTGCAATAAAAATTAATACAAGTTTTTTAATCATTCGTTTGAATTAAATTGTAATATTTGATTTAAACCTTCTAAAAGAAAATTCAGGTTGACAAATATGGTACTTTTTAATTGTTTAGACAAGAAATTACAATCGCCCCCTGTTAAAATAACTGTTAAATCTGAATATTTTTCTTGATAATTAAGAATAATTCCTTCGATTTCATTTAAAACGCCATAAACAACTCCGGAATGTATTGAATTTATTGTTGAATCTCCTATGATACTTTCAGGCATCTCTGTATCTAATAACGGTAAATTAGCCGTTAAATTATTTAAAGACTTGTATCGCATTCTTAACCCTGGAGAAATGGCGCCACCTAAATATTCATTTTCCGATGTAATAAAATCGTAAGTGATGCAAGTACCTGCGTCAATGATTAACGTATTCGTATTAGGAAATTCGGTTACTGCAGCACACACCAACCCGATACGGTCGACACCTAAAGTCTTAGGTGTTTGATACCGATTTGTGAATGGTAAATTGGTAGTACTGTCAATTACCAACAGATTAAACATGCTTTTTATCTCTTCAATTGTATCTGTTTCTAATTTACCGACAGAAGACACTATTGCCCGTTGTATATTTGTATAAGTACGCTTTAAATCTTTTAGAGCTTCTAGAATTATCGATAGATCAACAACCTCTTTCTCTATTAACCTATTTTCACTAAAAACAGCTAGTTTAACCAGCGTATTCCCCACATCTATTACTAAATTCATCTGTTTTATTAAAACCGTAAATTTACAAAACAAGAATTAATAAAATTTATTTTTTCATACACCTCTGATTATAAATCAGATAACAAACAAACACATAAAAACCATATTTTTTTTCAGTTTTTTCTTGGTGAACATATAAAAAGATTATAAATTTGCAACCGCTTAACAGAGGTACCTTAGCTCAGTTGGTAGAGCAAAGGACTGAAAATCCTTGTGTCCCTGGTTCGATTCCTGGAGGTACCACTACAAAAATCCTGAAACATATGTTTCGGGATTTTTTGTTTTTATAGGTTAACTTTTTATCTAGATAGGTTATTTGTCTAAATTCTGAATTCCTCAGATATCAGAAAAAATAAAGATATATTAACCCCTTGAAGTCCTTTTATCATGAAAAGGGAAGAGTGTACACAAACAACGAGTATGCCCTAAGAAGTTAAAAGTATTTATAATGGTCTATATTTATTTCCACCAACATCCCTGATTTACAACACAAACGACAATCGTAAAGTTTAAACTAATAAAAACTACAATATCTTTTCACTTTTCTTTTGGTGAAAAGTTAAAAACCATCTATATTTGCCACCTCTTAAAAGAGGTACCTTAGCTCAGTTGGTAGAGCAAAGGACTGAAAATCCTTGTGTCCCTGGTTCGATTCCTGGAGGTACCACTACAAAAATCCCGAAACATATGTTTCGGGATTTTTTGTTTTTATAGGTTAAATTACAATGCTTAAAACCGCATTGGATGATTAGTTTTAAATTTGAATAGGTGTTATATCTAAATAAACGCTTTTAACAAAAAGAAGCTCAGCAATGTGTTCTAGGTTCAAGGACAAATTATCTTAAGATCAACTCAGACAAATAATTTAAGTTAGACGAATTTACCTTAATTAAAAAATTACTTCCTTGAACTAATTACCGAATTAAATATCTTAAAAACGCATAAAATTAATCTTCTGAGACGATCTTAGTTATGACTATAAATTCTCCTTAGAATCTCTCACAATCATTTCTATTACCAATAACTAGAACTTCACCTTAACATACGAGATTTAGCCTTATGATTGAATAACTAGTCAATTAATTTCAAGTACTCTACTGGAACTTCTAACAACTCTTGATAACACCAACTATTAGGACAATCATTATTTAATTTTGAGTGTTCTGCTATTCGTATAGTTACCGTACCATCTCCATTATCTGTTCCTGTGTAAACTTCGCCGATTGCAAAAGTACGTTCTGTTATCCCTATCACACCTCCTACCGTTACTTGTGCAGAATACTCTACTATAAACTCGAACCTCTCTTTCGACGTTTCGCTATCGGAACTACATGAGTTGAAAACTAAAGAAATAATAAGCAGAATATAAACCTTTTCATTACCTACTTTTTATTAATAGATACAAAATTCCTACAAAGGTTGCGTTTAGAATCTAATTTTATTTAACTTTTATATTAAACTAAACTTAAAAGTCATGTTTAAACTGGAAGAAATAATCGCTAAGACAATTACAGCGTTCACAAAATAATCTTTACGAAGCATAATAGTTTAGAACATTATAAAATCATGATGGTGTAACGCCTACCGAAACACCAACAAATAATTCCTACAAAATCTAATAATTAGGTTTATTTGAGACAACAAAATCATTAGAACTAAAATAAAGTGAAGAAGTATAAAACAAAAAAATCCCCAACAAATTAATGTTGAGGATTTCCAAAAAAGGCAACGACCTACTCTCCCACAAATGGCAGTACCATCGGCGCTAACGGGCTTAACTTCTCTGTTCGGAATGGTAAGAGGTGAGCCCCGTCGCTATAATCACCTTAAATTTTAGGTTGTTG
>NZ_JANIAC010000012.1 GCF_024723255.1 Aestuariibaculum sp. M13 | reverse complement strand
GAGTTAAAAGATTACGGTAACAACAGTTTCCCTGGCCGTGGTAATCCTAAAATGACCGATGAAGAAAAAGAGATATCTCGATTGAAAAAGGCATTAAAAGAAGCCGAGTTAGAACGAGACATCTTAAAAAAGGCCATCAGCATCTTCTCCGCGAGCGACAAGAAAAATACAGGTTTATAAAACAACACCTTATGAGATTTCCTGTCGAGACGATGTGTCAAATATTAAAGGTAAGCAATAGCGGTTATTACCATTGGCTACAATCAGGACCAAGTAAATTATGGTTAGAAAATCAAAAAATAACTACGCTTATTAAATCTATATTTAAAGATAGTTTTGATAGCTATGGTTCACCCAGAATAAAAACAGAGTTGGAGACATTAGGCTACAAAATATCAAAGCCCAGAGTGGCGCGTATTATGAGTGCTAATTATTTGTTTGCAAAACGAAAACGTAAGTTTAAAGCAACCACAGATAGTAAACATAATTACCCAATAGCACCTAATTTGTTAAACCAAAACTTTGAAGTAAGCAGACAGAATCAAGTTTGGGTAAGCGATATTACCTATATCAAAACCAAACAAGGTTGGTTATACCTTACTGTAATTATTGATTTGTTTAACCGCAAAGTTGTTGGATGGGCTCTAAGCGATAATCTAAGTACAGAAGACACTATTATTAAGGCTTGGCATATGGCTGTAAAGAAAACAACTTTAACCCAGCCTTTAATTTTTCATTCCGACCGAGGTATACAATATGCCAGCCATAAGTTTACCTCATTAATTAAAAGTTACAATGACTTAGTAAACCAATCTATGAGCAGAAAAGGTAATTGTTGGGATAATGCCGTTGCAGAATCGTTCTTTAAATCATTAAAGGTAGAATGGGTTTATAGGCACAATTATAAGTTGAGATCTGAAGCGGAGTTATCCATCTTTGGATGGATAGAAACCTGGTACAATAATAGAAGAAGACATTCCTTTTTAGGAAATAGAACTATAAGAGAATTTGAATTAGACATGTATAACCTTAAACTAGCAGCGTAGTCATTCAACTATTTGTCCAGTTTTTTGTTGCAAGTCCA
>NZ_JANIAC010000002.1 GCF_024723255.1 Aestuariibaculum sp. M13 | reverse complement strand
ACAATAATAGAAGAAGACATTCCTTTTTAGGAAATAGAACTATAAGAGAATTTGAATTAGACATGTATAACCTTAAACTAGCAGCGTAGTCATTCAACTATTTGTCCAGTTTTTTGTTGCAAGTCCAGGTTTTTAAATAGTTGATATTTGTTCCTGTTGTAAAGGAAAAATAAAAGATTTTTTGACTTTTCACTTTTTAATAAGGAAGCCAGAGATAGCATTTTCTTAACGGGCGTATCGGCAAAGTCTTCTCGTGACTTTGCTCGCTCCATCCTAAAAATACCATCTCTGTCAAGCATTTTAAGGGGTTGGTAATGTTTGAGGCCTTTATTGGTTTTTGGTACAGCAAAAACCAGGCATAGCCTAAGGCACTTCTACTATGAATTCCCATAACTCCGTTTGTTTAACTTTCCGTACACGCACTTCGCCATGGTTTTCATAAGAAGGCCTAAGGCTATAGTGGAACTTGTAAAGACCAAGTAAATTTTATAAAAACTTAAGGTTTCTACTTCCTTGAAAATCCAAGGATTTTACTACGTCGCAGACACTCCTGAACTTTTGATAAAAGTCTTGACAAAACCCACCTCAAACATGGTCCTCTTTTAGAGAGAACTATACAAAGCACCCCTTAAAATTCTAGTTTAATTAAAATCAAAACAAGGGGTATTTATTAACCTTTTAAATTTTTTTATCATGAGTACAATTAAAAACAGAGTGCAGTTAATCGGTAACGTAGGGCAAGAGCCAACGATGACCATTTTAGAAGACGGTAAAAAGTTAGCCCGTATTTCATTGGCTACAAATGAGCATTACAACAATGCCAAAGGTGAAAAACAAACCAATACCAGTTGGCACAATTTAGTTGCCTGGGGTAAAAAGGCCGACATCATAGAAAACTATGTGACCAAAGGCAAAGAAATTGCCATTGAAGGAAAACTAACTTCTAGAAGTTATGAGGATAAAGAAGGCGTTAAGCGCTATGTGACTGAAATTACTATTAGTGAAATCTTACTACTTAGTAAATAGTAGAAAAATAAAAGGGGGCTCCCTTTTAACTCAGCCCCCTTTTTAATCTTAGGTTAAACTTCTAAATAGAAGCATATGAAAAGCGAAGTTAATGAAATACAAGTAAGCTATAAAGAAAAATTAAAAGTCTCTTTATCGATAAAGTGTTCCGCAGATGCTAACGACATTATTTTCAATCACTGGGACCAAAATACAATTGGTTTATACGAATCTTTTAAAATCATGCTTTTAAATAACTCTAATAAAGTGAAAGGTATTTATGAATTATCATCGGGAGGAATAACCGGAACTTTAGTCGATATCAGAATCTTATTTGCTATCGTTTTAAAGACCCTTAGCACCGGAATTATTTTAGTACATAATCATCCCAGCGGGAAATTAAAACCTAGTGAAGTTGATAAACAACTGACAGAGAAAATTGTTAAGGCCTCTAAATTTTTAGATATAGCCGTTTTAGATCACCTTATTATTACGCCCTCAGGCGAATATTTCAGTTTCGCAGATAACGGCATTTTATAATTAAAATATCCTTTATTTAATCACTGGCCTTTGGTTCATTCCTTAGGCCTTATTTTTTTCAATTGCTGAAGGTCATTTTAGAAAAACTGACGTTTTGAAATCCCGATTTTTTGAAATTCATACGATTTGGTAACAATTGAATCCATTTGAGTTCAATCCTCATTTTGGTTTTTCCTGGTAATACTCTAACTTAAATAACAGCAATAAGCTGAATTTACCAGTGATCATTTACTAGTTATTCTGGGCTTGATTTTACGACCTGGCGGGGCGGAAAAGAAGAGCAAGAGGGTAACACGCTGCGCGATGTTACATGATTTGATTCCTTTGTCAGCCCTTTGTTTATAAGGGTTTTGATAATGGAGTGTTTTATAAGAGAGTTCGTTTTTTATGAAAAAATGGGCTCAGCCCAGTAAAACCGGTGGATTTTTTATGAAAAAATGGATAAAGGATACGAAAAAGAAGGATTCGATGGCTTGAGAATAAAGTCATCAGTAGCTAAGAAGTTTAGGCGTTTCTGTAAGCATTACGGGAAGTCCCAATCGCTTAGTTTACTGGATATGATCCTCTTTTTTGAAACCAATGAAATCAGTCCCTCAGAGCGGTTTGGGGAGACTTTATCCAGTCTAAAGTTTCAAATGAAACGACGGTTTAATGCCGTTATAGCCATCATTAAATCCATTGAAAAGCAACAAACAGAACCTACTGCTTTTCTGATGAAAAAGCTGTTTGAAGTTACTGCTAAAGAAGAGGCAGAAGAAAACTTCGAGTTTGCACCTCAAGAGCTGATTTCTGAAAATGAAGAAATGGAATATTATCAGAAACAGTATAAACAAAGTCAGGAGTCTTATCAGAATCTTAAAACTGAAATGACCTCGCTGCTTAAGAAAGTGAAATTCGTTAGAAACAATTTTGGATTAGGACATTACAGGCTTAATGTCACTAAAGAAGAGTTAGAGCAATTAAAAACCAAACTGAATCATGTACATCACCATAACACCCCAAAAGCTCGGTGAGAATTATAACCAGTCCGTATCCGATTTTGTGGCTTACCTGGAGAAAGAAAATCAGGATAAAACAATTGAAGATCATAATCATTTTTTTAATCACCAGGGCAAACAGTTTAATCCTAAAGATGTGATTAAAGATATTGATAGCAATACCGCAAAGCTTAAGAAAAAGGAACCTAAGTTTTATTCAATTACAGTGAACCCAAGCAAACAGGAATTAAAACATATTCAGAATGATACGGAGAAATTAAAGGCCTATACAAAAACTATTATGGAGGATTATGCTAAGGCATTTAATAGAGATATTGATGGTAGACAAGTTAACATTCAGGATATAAAATACTATGCTAAAATTGAACACGAGCGCAGCTATAAGGGTACCGATAAGGCCATTCGCGAGAATGCGCCCTATCACAAAAAAATAGTCAGACTTAAAAATGAGATTCAGAAAATAGAATCAGGAAAAATGACAGGAGACATTCAAAAGAAACAACAGCAAATCAAAAGGTTGGAGCAGGAAGCCCCTCATAAAATTAATGGGAAGATGATCACTCAAGGAATGGCTAAAGAAGGGGTGCAATCGCACATCCACATCATAGTCAGTAGAAAGGATCAATCCAATACCTATAGTCTGTCTCCAGGAAGTAAGTATAAGGCCTCTGAAGTGGAGATGAATGGTAAAACAGTAAAGCGAGGGTTTGATAGGGATCAGTTTTACACCAATGCCGAGAAACAATTTGATAAACAATTTAAGTACAACCGAAACTTTGTAGAAACTTATAATTCAAGAAAACTTATGAATAAAAGTCCACATTTATATTATGCCAATCTTATTGGTTTGCCCAGTAGTGAAAAGGCCATGGCTTTTAAATTGCTATCCAATGCAGGTGTGAAAGTACCCATTCCAAACATTCCAACTAGTCAGACCCAACTCGTTTTAAAAACGATGAAGAAAATCAAACAAGGCGTTTCTAAAGCCATCGAATCAGGATCTATTTCAATATGATAACAAGTAACTTACAAATCGTCTTATTTTTATTACCTCTGGTAATCATTCTAATTCTGCTCAATACTGGACTGCTATCCTTTGATGGGGAGAAGCATCATAAAAAGTATAAAGTCAATTTTAAACTGCGCTCAGGTAGGCTTAAAATAGATAATATTAAACGCGGGGTGTCCGTCATTGGGTCTGCCGGTAGTGGAAAAACGGAAAGTGTGGTGTATAACCTTTTGCAGCATTTCAGTAAGTATCAGTTTTGTGGCATCATACATGACTACAAACACTTTGAACTCACAGAAATTGCTTATCCGCTTTTTAAGGATCGGCAAGAGTTGAGGTTTTATGTTATTTCTTTTGATAGTATTTACCATAAAGTCAATCCGATTGCTCCCCGGTATCTTCCTAATGAGGAATCTGTCAATGAACTCTCCAGAGTGCTTATAGAAAATCTTCTGGAGATCCGTGGGGAAACTAATGCGACATCTCGTTTCTTTAATGATGCCGTTGAAGGCCTCCTGGCCGGGATGATATGGAAAATGAAAACGGATTATCCTAAGCTTTGCACACTGCCTCATGTTATTGCTTTATTTCAAAGTCTGTCAACCAAAAAGCTTGTAGCTTTTTTAAGTACAAATCTGACATCTAAAAGCATGGCCAGCGCTTTTATCAATGGAATTGAATCCGAAAAGCAAACCGCAGGGGTAAAGAGCACTCTTTCCAATGCCTTTAAAAAGATAAGTTCTCAAAGTGTATTTATGGTACTGTCTGAGGACCAGGTGCCCTTAGATGTCAACCATGAAAGGAATCCATCTGTAATCTCAGTGGTTAATAACCCCCAATATGAATCTGCTTATGCCCCAGTCATAGCGACCATCATGCATACTGTAGTAAAACAAATGAGTGTCAGAAATCGAAAATCGTCTTTCGTGCTTATGGAGGAAGCGCCAACCATTAAGCTATTAAATATGACTAGAATACCGGCTACACTCAGGAGTTTTGATGTGTCTACCGTTTATGTGATGCAGGACAAAATTCAAAATGATATCCTTTATGGGGATAAAGCCAGTAAGGCCATATTATCTAATTTATCCTATCAGTTTTTTGGAAAAGCCAATGATCCGGATACCGCGAAATACTATGAGCAGTTTTTTGAAATGATAAAAGTGCCTACTAAAAGTATTAGCAAAAATAGCGGCCTCAGTTTAGAAAGTCGGATAACGGAAGGGGAGCGTGAAGTATCAAAAAGACGCGCGAATATCTTCTTTAGATTAAGACAAGGAGAGTTTATCTCATTTGCTGATGGAAAAGACAGGAAGGTGAGGTTTAAACTTCAGAAGATTACCAAAGAATTACCACCGAATCCAGAAGAAATTAATGAAGAGCAACTCAACTTTCATTATGAGAAAATCTATAGAGAGGTTAAAGCAATCTTTAAGTCTGGGTAAACTTTATTGAGATTGTTCGTCGATATAGTAATTGATAAATTCAGTAATATCATCTTTTATGAATTCCCAGTGTTTACCTAAAAGACAAATAGGATCAAAGTCATCATCTGCTTGGCTAAAGTCAATGAAATTTTTGAGAATAAGTAATGGATCATGATCGTAAGGGTAACGCTGTTCATGCAAAGCCAACATATCCTGAACTTTAAACTTATAAAATAACTCATGTAAATCCCAGAAATCCTTTTTGCGGCCACCTCTTTGAATAACATCCAGCTTCATAGCTATGATTTCTTCAAGGGTAGCCATTCGGATACTATCGACTTCTATAGCTGGTTGAATATATGGGTCGGTATAAAACACATCTAATTTTATGGTGTTGTCAGCGTCAGTGCCAACAAAATAGGATTTACCCAGTCCCACAGGGATATTCTCCAAATGGTCTATATAAGCAAAATTAGATTCCAGAAAGTTTTGAATGGCATCAAAATCAATGGAACCATAATCCTGGTCACTGAATAAATCAATGTCAATCGATTCCCGATGTCCAATTTGTAAACTTAGCGCCGTCCCTCCAACCAATCGGAACGTTTCGAATTCCTTGGCAGACATTAAAAGCTTAAGGCTATTCTTCAAGAGGTCGTTGACGGTATTGTAATGTAACATGTGCTAAAAATACAATTATCAGTGAGAAATCTGATATGATTTTCTTGTTTTCGATTGAAGTACTGTATCTACTTTTTTAGAGCCGTAGAAACGACGAATTTCAGCTTTCTCTGCCTCATTACCTCGTTCAAAAACCCTTTGAATTACGGCTTTAAATTGCCTATCCCAATCGATTTTTGAAATATCTGTATCCCAGAACAAAGACTTTCTTAAAATAGATAAGTTAGGGCTTGCAGTTTTTTGTTTTTCCTTCTCTTGTGAAATTTCGAAATACGTCTGTAATAAAGCTAAAGTGCCCTCTTCTAATTCTAGTTTATCTTCAATTTTTAATGCTAAAGCCGTATTTAAGTTTCTACGTCCTTTGGTAATAGCATTTAGGGTTTGTGGGTGTTCATTAATAGACAAGGCAAATGGGCGCTGACGTATCATGCGCTTTTTTAGGATGTGTTCTAAAATGAATCCCGGATGAATCCCTTTAAACTTCTCTATTAACTTATTCATACTACAAATGTAAACAAATTTGTTTATAAATTAATTGTTGATTAATCTAAAACTGTGTTAAATGGAATTTTCAATGAAGTATTAAATGGTTTGTTATGAATTGATTATAGGATGATTTCTTAAATATTACAGTTTAAGCTATGTAATATTTTTATTATATTTAGTGAAATAAATTAAACTAAGTAATATGGCAAAATTTGAAATCTATAAAGATAACGGCGGAGAATTCCGTTTTAGACTTAAAGCAAGTAATGGGCAAAATATCCTAGCTAGTGAAGGGTATGCTGCTAAAGGAGGATGTACCAATGGTATTGAATCTGTGAAAAAGAATGCGCCGGATGATTCAAAGTATGAGCGCTTGGAATCCAAAGGAGGTAGTCCATACTTTAATTTAAAAGCTGGAAACAATCAGGTTATAGGAACCAGTCAAATGTATTCTTCAACCAGTGCGATGGAAAATGGTATAGAGTCTGTGAAAACCAATGCGCCATCTGCTGAAGTGGAGGATTTGACTTAGGGTTAAACATAAATTTTAGTTTAAAGGGCTACATGGTTTTGTAGCCTTTTTTTATTACATCAAATGTTTTCTAAGAATCTTTTTTACATCAACATTATCCTTTTGAGGAATAAGATAATTTTCTAAAGATTCAGAGTTTGTAATTTGATGACTGGTTTCAATAAAACCATAACCCAGATAAACCCCATTTTGAATTTGAATAAAAGCCTGCTCCTCGGAATGTCGTCCGGGTTGTTTTATGACTTTGTTTAAGGTGTTAGAATTGGTGTATTCAAGGGCTTCATGAACACGTTGATTATAGGTGTCAACGGATTCCTCATTTTTACAAATACCATGACAAGTATGTATTTTGTAATGATTACAATATGTAACACCTTCTTGTAAATGACAGTATTTGGGACAGAGCTCAAATTGCATACATAGCTTTTCTAAAAAGGTTCTGCAATCTGTAATATTGTAAAATGTTATAAATGGAGCAACTGTGTTTTGTAGGGTATTATAAGCCATATGGATCACCCCATCGCGATCTTCATAGGTAAAGATGCCATACACTTTAGGATTTCGTTTTGATGCTACATTGTATTCCGGGTAGTGTTGTTTAATCGCAGCGTCTTCCATGAGTAAGGCAATAAGCTCGCCTCCAGATAACTCATAGTCAATATCAGCAGTTTCCCTGCATAAAGCAAGTTCTTTATCGGACTTATCATAAAAGTGTCCTAAAACACGTTTCTTCAAATCTTTGGCTTTGCCCACATAAATGATTTTACCTTTTTTGTTTTTAAAATAGTAAATACCTGGAGCGTTTGGAATGCCATTAAAAACAGTACTGGGTAAATGTGGCGGTAAGGTTGCTTCCTTGGAACTCTTCTTTAAAAACTCTAAAACTACCTGTTCTGAGTTTTCAGAATCAAGTATCTGTTTAAAAAGAATAACTGTAGCCTGAGCATCGCCTCGTGCGCGATGTCGGTCTTCTATGATAATATCTAAAGAGGTACAAAGTTTACCTAAACTGTAGGAAGGGTGTCCTGGAATTAATTTTCTGGCCAGTCTGATGGTACAAAGCTTTCTTCGATTAAAATCAACACCAATAGCTTTAAACTCGCTTCGAATAATATTATAATCGAAATTTACATTATGAGCCACAAATATACAGTCTTCAGTGATGGATAGAATATTGTCAGCCACATCTTTGAATGTCGGAGCATCTGCCACCATATAGTTGTCAATACCAGTAAGCGCGGTGATATAATCCGGGATATAGGATTCGGGGTTAACCAGTGATGTGAACTCATCAATAACCTTATCTCCATCATATTTGAAAATGGAAATCTCAGTTATTTTGTTGCCTTGCCCGGTGGTCTCAATATCTATAATCGTGTATATCATCTCATCATTTTTTCCAGAGCTTTGAGTTCTACGCCAAGACTATTAAACATGGTGATAATACTTGATATTTTAAGATCCTGTTCATCGTATTCCTGTGTATTAATACTACAGGTAAACTCCCAAAGTTCCAGAACTTCATCAATAGGAACTTCATAAGGTTCATAAGTCGCATTATCAGAAACCAGACAAAGTGTTCCGTTCTCTTCTATTTGATTATAGACACGCTTATAAACCATACCATCATTGAGCGTGATAAGCACATAGGTTTTACCACTGGTTATATCACGTCGATCTTCTATAAAACGACCAACCACATAAGAACCATTTTTCATAGGAAGCATGGAGTCGCCTTTTATAGGAAAGGCTCTGTGTTTTCCTGTTGGTAAAAAAGGAAGTTTGATTTTTTGTAAGTGTTCTATGTATTCTGGATCATCATACCCTGCGAGATACCCGGCTGTAGCTTTAATGGGAACCACTTCGATTAGATTTTCGTTATCCTCATCGACCATAATTGGGAACAAAACACGTTTATTTCCAATTTCAATAAATGAGGTATCCTTTGTTTTTGTCAGATCATTTCGAAGTATTGCATCAATAGGTATTTTAAAGAAATCAGATAAATCGAGTAAAAATTTAGCTGTTGGGATGGCACGTGCCTCTTCGTATGAACTTATACGTGAGCGATGTACCTTTAATTCTTCTGCTAATCCTTCCTGTGTTAAGCCTTTTAATTGTCGTAAATGCCTGATGTTTCCTGATAAGAATTTCATAATGCTAATTTAATGAGCAATAATTGCTTACTAAATTAGCTAATTTTGCAATATGAAACAACAAATTTTACATCTGGATTTAGATACCTTCTTTGTATCCTGTGAGCGACTCATAGATAGTCGTTTGCAGAAGCGGCCTTTGCTTGTTGGAGGCACAGGTGATCGAGGTGTTGTAGCGGCATGTAGTTATGAAACCAGACGCTTTGGTGTGCATTCCGGAATGTCAATGAAATTGGCCAGACGCTTGTGTCCAGAAGCAGTGGTGATTCGGGGAAATGCTTCTATTTACACCAAGTACTCTCGTCAGGTTACAGATATTATAAAGGAGAAAGTACCTGTCTTTGAAAAGGCCAGTGTAGATGAGTTCTATGCAGACCTTACTGGTATGGATAAGTTTTTCGGAACCTATAAGTATGCTTCAGAGTTAAGATCTACCATAATTAGAGAGACCGGCTTACCAATATCATTTGGTTTGTCAGCTAATAAAATTGTATCTAAAGTTGCTACAGGAGAAGCTAAACCTAATAACCAATTACGAATAGATGAAGGTTTTGAAAAATCCTTTTTGGCTCCTTTGTCCATTAAGAAGATTCCATCTGTTGGCGATAAAACCTATCAGATATTGCGTAATCTTGGCATAGATAAAGTCAGTGTGGTGCAACAAATGCCTTTGGAAATGATGATAAGTGTCTTGGGGCAAAATGGAAAAACCATTTGGATGCGAGCTAATGGATTGGATAATCCACCTCTCATTCCGTTTTATGATCGTAAATCCCTGTCTACTGAACGTACCTTTGGGAAGGATACCATCGATATGCTAAGGCTAAAAACCACCATTTTTGCCATGGCCGAGAGTCTGGCTTATAGCCTTAGAAGTGGTGATCGCCTGGCAGGTTGTATCAGTATAAAAATCAGATATTCCGATTTTAACACCTATACCAAGCAAGTAAAAATCCCTTATACCAGCGCTGACCATGTGATTATTCCTAAAGTCATGGAACTGTTCGATAAGCTCTACGAGCGACGTTTACTCATTCGTTTGGTCGGGGTTAAACTCAGTGATCTGGTAACCGGGAACTATCAAATCAATATGTTTGATGATACCGAAGAGATGTTAAGTCTCTATAATGCTATGGATACTATCAGAAACCGCTATGGTGAATTAAGTATTCAAAAGGCCGCTGCTATGGGCGCTAAAACCATAGGACGGTTCAGTAACCCGTTTAATGGCGAACCACCCATATTATTGGCACATCGTAATCAGTAATGTATTTAAATTGTCATTCATATTATTCTTTAAGGTTCGGAACATTTTCAGAGGTAGAACTTTTGGAGATGGCAGCTAGCTATGGCCTAACATCATTAGCTTTAACAGACATTAATAATACCTCTGCCTGCCTTAATTTCATTCGTAAATCTAAGGATTTTGGCATCAAACCAATAGTCGGTATTGATTTTAGAAATGGCACAAAACAGAAGTTTGTTGGTATTGCTAAGAATAATGAAGGCTTTTATGAGCTCAATAGTTTTTTATCTAGGTATTCTCATGATAAATTGACCATTCCTAATATTGCTCCGGAGTTTGAATATGCATTTATCATTTACCCTTTGGAACAGGTCATGCAAATGGAGAAAACGACCTTCAAAACCTATGAGTACATTGGCATCAGCATTGAAGATTTAAAACGATTGCCTTTTACTATCTATAAAAGCTATACCGATAAGTTAGTAGTACAACAACAAGTCACTATCAGAAGTAAACGGGATTTTAACGCCCATCGTTTGCTGCGTGCTATTGATAATAATATTTTACTGAGTAAGCTTTCGAAGTCTGAAGAATGCCGGGAAACCGATAAAATGCACGCTCTGGATGAGCTTAAAGAACATTTTCAACAGTTTGATTTTATTTTAGATAATACAGAACAATTACTTGAACAATGTACTATGCATTTTGAGTTTGGTAATGATCGTATCTCTCAAAATCAGAGTTTGTATTTGGAAAGTGAAGAAGCGGATTTTAAGCTATTAAAGGAGCTTTGTGACAAAGGCTTACCAAAACGTTATGCTAATCCGTCACAGAAGGTAAAGGATCGACTTCAGATTGAGTTAAAGACTATCAGAGAAATGAGTTTCGTGTCCTATTTTTTAATTAACTGGGACATTGTAAACTATTCCAAGCAAAAAGGTTTCGTACACGTTGGTCGTGGTAGTGGCGCCAATAGTATTGTCGCTTACCTCATAGGAATTACAGATGTAGATCCCATTGAACTGGACCTGTATTTTGAACGCTTTATTAATCCTTACAGAACATCTCCACCTGATTTCGATATCGACTTTTCCTGGAAAGAGCGTGAAGAAATTACAGAGTACATCTTTAGTCGGTTTAAAAATGTTGCTCTCTTGGCTGTTTATAATACCTTCAAATACCGTGCTGTGGTTAGAGAACTGGGTAAAGTATTTGGTTTGCCTAAAGAGGAGATTGATAAGATTAGTGTTGGTCGGTATCAAAAACCGGAACTGGACGAGTTTGGAGCCTTAGTCATTAAATATGGAAAGCTAATTCAGGGATTCCCGAATTACGTTAGTGTACATTCTTGTGGTATTTTAATCTTAGATAAGCCTATTCATTATTTTTCAGCCACCGATATGCCGCCTAAAGGATTTCCAACGGTGCAGTTTGATATGATTATTGCTGAAGATGTCGGTATCTTTAAATTCGACATTCTGGGACAGCGTGGACTGGCAAAAATAAAAGATACTCTGGAAATTATTAAATACAACAGACCCGAAGTGCCTCCAATTGATATCACCGAAGTTGAAAAGTTTAAACGAGACCCCAAGGTTAATGCTCTGCTTAAAGGCGGTAAAGCTACAGGGGCTTATTATGTAGAGTCACCAGCCATGCGCGGTTTAATGCAGAAATTGCAAACGCAGGATTATTTAGGACTCGTGGCCGCTAGCTCCATTATCAGACCAGGGGTATCCAGTTCTGGGATGAAACAGGAGTTTATTAAGCGTCAACGTCATCCAGAGCGCCGAAAGGAAGGTCACCCCATACTCTTAGAGATTATGCCGGAGACCTACGGTATTATGGTGTATCAGGAAGATGTTCTTAAAGTGGCCAATCAGTTTGCAGGGCTGACTCTTGGGGAAGCCGATGTGTTAAGAAGAGGGATGAGTGGAAAGTTCAGATCGCGTGCTGAATTTACAGCCGTTGAAGAAAAGTTTATTGCGAATTGTAGAGCCAGAGGTTATGATGATCATCTCACATTTGAAGTCTGGAATCAGATTAAGAGTTTTGCAGGTTATGCTTTTGCTAAAGGGCATTCCGCATCTTATGCCGTGGAAAGCTATCAAAGTTTGTATTTAAAATGTTATTATCCGCTTGAGTTTATGGTAGCTGTACTTAATAATGGTGGTGGTTTTTACAGTACAGAGCATTATGTACATGAAGCGATGCAGTGTGGTGGTCAGGTTGAGGCGCCTTGCATAAATCATAGTGACCACCCCAATATTATTATCGGAGACACCATTTATTTAGGCTTGGGGTATTTAAAGAATCTGGAACATTACACTGTAAAACGGTTACTAACCGAACGCAACTTTAATGGGGCTTACACGTCTCTAGATGATTTTATTGATCGGGTTCTGATAAGTATTGAGCAGCTTACCATTTTAATCAGAATTGGAGCTTTTAGATTTACAGGTATTGCAAAAGCAGAACTGCTATGGCAGGCCATTTTTAAACTCAATGCCAGTAAACAGCAAACAGTACAAAAGCAATTGTTTAAACCCGATCATAAGACTTTTGTGCTACCCAAGTTACCATCCAGTTGGATAGAAGATGCTTACGATCAAATGGAATTATTGGGGTTTACACTCTACGATTACTTTAGATTGATTGATGAACCATTTAAAAATAGTATCAAAGCGAAAGATATGTGTAATCATATAGGGCAGAGCGTTTTATTATACGGTAAACTGGTTAACACACGATTTCATGAGGCATCTAATGAAAAACTCATGCGCTTTTGCACCTTTGTGGACCAACAAGGAGACTATTTTGATACCGTACATTTTCATGATACAGTTGAAAGGTATCCCATTCATGGTATGGGAGTTTATGAATGCTACGGTAAGGTCATAGAAGAGTTTGGCTTTTGTAGTATTGAAATCATTAAAACGAGAAAGTTGGCACTAAAACCCGATCCCAGACTGAATTAATATTTTTTGTAAATTCATGACAAATAAAAGTTTAGATATGTGTTTTCATATTTCAAATTGGCATGAACCTGAATATTGGGAAAAAGAGTTTAAGGTTGCAATCAGTGACGAGCGTATAAGACCTGTTATGAGTAAACCGCATTACCATCTCAATGGGTTTTCTCATCCTAATGTCCTTGTTATACCACAAGAGAAACCTGAGGTATTGGCTCCAGGTGTTTGGGGTATTGTTCCAGATTATAAAATTCCGAAGGAAATAAAACCCTATTACAAGGAAGCGGTAAAATACGGTTCGGGTTTAAATGCACAATCCGAGAAACTTTTTAGTCATTTCATGTATCGGGAATCCGTCATGACCAGAAGATGTGTTATCCCTGTTGATGGATTTTTTGAGCCGCATGAATACAACAAGAAAAAGTACCCTTTCTACATTAAAGAAAAGACTGATAAAGGTCTGGCACTAGCTGGTATATATACGGTTATTGGTACATATATCACATTTAGCATTCTTACTAAAAAGGCCAGCCCTTTATTTGAAAAAATACACAATCTTAAAAAACGGCAACCGGTTATTCTAAGTTCTGAAAATGTTGACTACTGGCTTTCTGAAAGTCTTAATGAAGAGGATATTAAAGAATTAGTTAATCTTAATTTTCCTGAAGAACGGTTAGATGCTTATACAGTTAGCAAAGATTTATTTAGTCCCAAAATTGATAGTGATGTTCAAACTATTTTAGAAAGAGCTAATTATGAAGAATTAGACGCCTTTATCTAAGTAACGCATTAACAGAACTTAATTTAAAACCTACTCATATTATGTTTGAAAATTATAAAAAGAATGATCCTAGATTTTGGATATTTTACACAAGGTTTGGGAAGACTCTTATGTTAATACTGGTTTCGATCGTAGTTATTATAGTAATATTGACTAAACTTGGAGTTATAGAATGACTTTATATGAGTTTAATAGGTTGTCCGAACAAGACAAATATGATGTAACATTTAATGAAGGCACCTTTGTAGATTATAAAGTTGAAGCGGTCATTAGATTTGCGCTTTATGCAATCGATATGTTTTTTGTTGAAATAGAATACAATAGAGTGGATAATAAAATCTTAGGATTGAGAAGCTTTAAGACAGGGGAGTTGTTGGATAAATATTCTAATCTTTAAATTATTTATCTATAGCTTGGAAGAATTCTGAAAGTTTAATGCCTCTAGCCTCACAAATTTTATTTAATGTATAAAGTGAAATTTTATAACTTTTGTCGGAAACAATTCTTCTAACTGTTTTTTCATCAATATTATGGTTCAATGCAAATTGTGATTTTACTTGCTCTTTACTAATCCACTCACTTGATATGTAGTGACATATTTTTCTTTCTAAGGTAGCCATAGAAACAAATTAAGTGTTTATTGTAAAAAAACGCTCGGACAGTTGTCCGAATAAAAATAAATTACTACATTGGTCAAGAAATATTTAAGTAATTAAAGAAGTTTAAATATTTGATAGAGATCATTTTAAATCTAATTTCAAAAACTGGCACTTTTAGATTGTTAGAGGAGAAGTGAATTATTCATGACCCGGGCATGAATCTCTTTAAATTAATTTTTAAAGTATCTATTGAAACGAAATAAGGAAAATACAGGTTTAAAAATTACAAAGGCTCAGTATAATATTGAGTTAACTGTTTATTTTTTGCTGTATCCTAAGAAGCCAAAATGTCCGATATAGGATATTACATTCACATATTAGTTACAAGAGTGACGTTATAAAGTGATGATTTTTTATGCATTGTATTCGATGTATTTGTAAAATTCATTTCGGTATTCAGTATCTCTTTCTCTTGTAATTCACGATTATATATAGCCATGGCATCCGACCATGTTAAGATTTCCCTAAGCATTTATTAATTGCTTCTTACAAGGGTAAGGAGTTTCTATTTATTAATTTAAAAAGATTAAGCCTATGAATTAAACATTTGAATTAGTCACTTAATAATCCGGGTGGTTGTTAATCCTTATGATTTAATAGGTAGCTCAAAAAATGATTTGGTTTACCGCTCGGTTATTTTCAAAAGTTAAATAATTTTTAATCAAATGCCTATGAAATAGCATTATTCAAACTATCTGAGAGAACTCAGATTACTTGCTGCTATGCAGTAAAATGAAAAACCTCCTAAATAAACTTTGGACGGTCTATAGGAGGCTTACTTATCAAACAACTTAATTGTTTAATTCAAATTTAAAATTATGAAAAATTTACCATTGGGTATAAGGAAATGGCGTTTTTTCTTTACCTATTTCACGGTTTGTGTGCCTTTATTTACACTATTTTATTCAGTTGCGCCTAGTATTCAGAATCTTACAGTCTATGGTAAAATAACAGATATATCTGGAATGCCTTTAGCAGGGGTACATGTAATGTCTGTTTACACCAAAAAGGGTGTTGTTACAGACTTTGATGGTGCTTATCAGATTGAAGTTAATTCAGGAGACAGTTTACGTATTACAGCTATTGGATATAAGTCGCAAACCAAAGTTGTAAACGATAAGAAACAAATTAATATAGCATTAATTGAAGATATAACTCAATTAGGAACCGTAATGATTAATGCAGGTTATTATGATGTTACGGAAAGAGAGCGTACTGGGAATATATCGAGAATAACCTCAAAGGATATTGAAAAACAGCCTGTGAATAATCCTTTAGCCGCCATGCAGGGTTATATGTCTGGAGTAAATATTGTACAGACAACAGGAGTACCCGGTGGAAGTTATGATATTGAAATTCGTGGAAAGAATTTTATCAGTGGAGATACACAACCACTATTTATAGTAGATGGTGTTCCTTTTGCATCTCATTCTCTTGAGGCTTATGAAGTTTCTGCTAATATAAACAGTGGAAATATAAGTCCACTCAATTTTATCAACCCCAGCGATATTGATAGTATAGAGGTTCTAAAAGATGCTGATGCTACCGCGATTTATGGGTCCAGAGGGGCTAATGGAGTTGTTTTAATAACAACAAAAAAAGGAAACCAAGGAAAAGCCAGGTTGAATATTGGGTTTAATACAGGTTTAGCATCCGTAACAAAGTTTCGGGATTTAATGAATACCGAACAGTATCTAAAATTAAGAAATGAAGCAATAGAAAATGATAATTACAGTAACTATTTTAATAATCCTAATTTTGATTATATATGGCCAGATCTAAAAAGTTGGGATCAGGAAAGATATACAGACTGGCAAAAGGTTTTAATTGGAGGAACTGCATATAGAAATAATATGCAGGCTTCATTAGTTGGAGGGAATTCTCAATTAAAATTTTTGGTTAGTGGTTCTCATTTAAAGGAAACAACTGTTTTTCCTGGAGATTCTAATTATAAAAAGTCTACTATTCAGAATGGGCTAACCTACAATTCATTAAATGAGAAATTAAGTTTAAACATTACCTCAGGCTATAGTTTTGAAAATAATCAATTACCGTATACAGATTTTACTCAGTTAGCCAATACCCTTGAACCTAATGCACCAGAATTGTTTACTGATTCAGGTGAATTAAATTGGGAAAACGGAACCTGGAATAATCCTTTAGCTAATTTGGAGCGAAAGTATCAGGTAAAATCAAACACCTTTTATACAAATGCAGTATTGTCATATAATCTATTTGATAAGTTAGAATTTAAATCTAGCATGGGGTATAATAAGTATATAGTGGAATCCTCACTTATATATCCAAGCTCAGCTTTAAATCCTACATATGGTTATGGCTCTGATTTTTCGACATCCCTATCCAATCAAAGCCAGAGAAACTCTTGGATTATAGAACCACAACTAAATTGGCAGAATGATTTCGGGAATTTAAGTGTCAGCTGTCTTTTAGGAGCAACGATTCAAGAGTCAAATGAAAAACAATTGGTATTATCAGGAAGAGGGTTCCCAAATAATAATTTAATCTATACGCTTTCAGCGGCAAGTACTTTGAATATCCTTAAGGATAGATTTAGTGAATATAAGTATATGGCTTATTTTGGGAGGTTAAACTTTAATTATAAATCAAAATATATCATTAATATTACTGGTAGGCGTGATGGTTCGTCACGCTTCGGATCTGATAATAAATTCGGAAATTTCGGGGCTGTTGGGTTAGCTTGGATTTTTTCAGATGAATCTCTGTTTAAGAATAGCTCTTGGTTTAGCTTTGGCAAGATAAGAGGTAGTTACGGAACAACAGGAAGTGATAATATCGGGGATTATCAATATTTAGGAACTTATGAATTAACTGGACATGATTACAATAATGTAGCTGTTATAGAGCCTTCAGGGGTTTACAATCCTAACTTTGGATGGGAAATAAATAAAAAGTTTGAAGTTGGATTAGAACTCGGTTTGTTTCAAAATCAAATAACAATCCAAGCTGTAAGATATCAAAACAAATCTTCAAACCAACTCATAGGTTTACCATTAGCAGGTACTACTGGTTTTAATAGTCTTACTACAAATTTTAATGCGACTGTTGAGAATTTAGGTTACGAATTTGATATTCAAACTAAAAATATAAACGGTGACAATTTTAATTGGACATCGTCTATTAATTTGACGATACCAAAGAATAAGCTGCTTGAATTTCGCGATATAGAAAATTCTACTTTTTCCAATAAGTATGTTGTTGGAAAACCATTGTCTATTATCCATCTTTATGAATCACAAGGTGTAGATCCACAATCTGGACTGTATCAGTTTACTGATTTTAATAACGATGGAAAAATTACATCACTGGATGATAAAGGTGTTATTATGGATTTGACACCTGAATTTTATGGAGGTCTAAAAAACACCTTTTCCTATAAAAATGTGTCTTTGGATTTCCTTTTTCAGTTTAAAAAGCAAAAAGGAAAGAACAATATATCGACAGATGCCATGGTAGGGGCTAAAAGAAATGGTCATGTAGGTTTGTATAATCGTTGGCAGAATCCCGGTGATGTTAGTCCATTTCAAAGAGCTTCTATAGGTGCCTATCCGGGAGTAACTCAGGCTTCAGCTAGACAAAGACAAAGTGATTTATCCGTTTCGGATGCGTCTTTTATTCGATTAAGAAATGTGACCCTTAATTATAGTTTGCCATTTCATAATGCTCCAGGTCTGGATATGAATTTATTTCTACAAGGTCAAAACCTTTTGACGATTACTAATTATGATGGTGCCGATCCAGAGCAGACCTCCAATTATATTTTACCGCCATTACGCCAAATAACTCTTGGCTTACAGGCCAATTTCTAACCCTAATTTGTATAGTTATGAACACACGATATATATCAAAAGGAGTTCTATTTTTTAGAAAAATAGAATCCAACAAGCTATTAATTATTTTTCTGGCTAATCTGACTTTCTTAAGTCTATTTGCATGTGAAGAATTTTTAGAAATAGATCCTCCAAAGGATACTTTAATTACAGAAACCGTTTATGAAGATATTTCAACAGTAAAATCAGCTATGGCTAATGTATTTTATAAAATTAGAGAAGAAGGTTTGGTCACAGGGAATTTTGGTATGAGCATTAATATGGGGATTTATTCAGATGAATTAGACTATTATGGCTTTGATTTGGTACAACAGGACTTTTACAACCATAATATCATTGCTAACAATTCCAAGTTAGAAGGGTGGTGGAATAGTACCTATAATTTAATTTACGCCGCGAATGATATTATTTATGGCCTAGAAAACTCAAAAACTTTATCGGAAGCAGATACTAAAGCTTTTAAGGGACAGGCTTTTTTTATACGTGGCTATATGCATAGCTTATTGGTAGGTCTATTTGGGGATATACCTTATGTGACATCAACAAATTATGAAACCAATAACGAAGTAGAAAGAGGGTCTGAAAATCAAGTTTATGAATATATTATTCAGGATCTCCAGCAAGCTATTAGTTTTATGGACCCTTTGGAGGATTTGAGTGACAATATTATGCCTCATAAAGAAACAGCTCAAGCATTGCTGGCTCGCGTTTATTTGTATAGAGAAAGTTGGAATGATGCTATTGAATTATCTACAAGTCTAATTAACTCACATAGTTTAGAGATGGATGTAGAAAAGGTTTTTTTGAAAGAATCAAAAGAGACGCTTTGGCAATTAAAATCGGGAGATATACCAAATACATATGAAGCAGGGAAATTGGTCATTAATTACATACCTTCTCAAGGATACGGTATCTCAGATGCTTTATTAAATGCTTTTGAATCTAATGATTTGAGAAAAAGTAAATGGATACAGAGTTTTACTAGTGATGATGGTTTAACTACATTATATTATGCCGCCAAATATAAGGAAACTATAAATACAACAAATTTAGAATTAGAGTATTCAATAGTATTTAGGTTATCTGAACAATATCTTATCAGAGCAGAGGCCAAAGCCCAGCTTGGAGATCTGGAAGGTGCTATTTCAGATATAGAACCTATTAGACAAAGGGCAGGACTACCTTCCATAAATGTCAGCTCGAAGGAAGAGGTATTAGAAGCAATACATCATGAACGTCAAGTTGAACTGTTTACAGAACATGGCTTACGTTGGTTTGATTTAGTGAGATCAGGTAAGGCTTCTGAAGAGTTGTCGCCTCTTAAGAGTGCTTGGAAAGATACAGATATTTTATTACCACTTCCAGAATCTGAATTAGAGCTGAATCCTAATTTGAAACCTCAGAATTTAGGGTATTAATTATGAATTTCACAACATTTAAAAAATTACAGATGCATTTAACAAGTATAAAAATAAACAGTTGCTTAAAATTGGTTTTGTTCCTCGGTTTAATTCTGATGAATTGTCATGCACAAGGGCAACAACAGAAAAGTGATGAAGATTGGACCACTATTGAGTTTGAGTTACCAAATAAAGGAGAGGAAAAGGATTGGGAATACCTCAATTACATTTTCAAGTTATACTGTAAAACAAAACAGCAATGTGAATATCTAGAAAAAGCTAATTTATGGCAAAAGATTAAGTATTCTAATGACCTTTATACTACTAGATCAAAAGTCGTGGAGGATTTTTTGAATAAATATCCGAATAGCCCCCATTTTTATGATGCGGTAATTTTTTTCTTAGGATCACCATTCAGACCTGGCTTTATACCCGTAGATGTTGATTCTACAGTAATTAATACAATTGCAGAACTAAAGAAGGATGAAGGAGAAAATAAATGGTTAAAGGCAGATAGACTATTACCAATTGATTTTAAAGCAAGGGAGTTGTGGTTAAAAAAAGGAGAGGGTTTTGTTGCTCAAATTTTACATTCGGATGCTCCTATTGAAATTAAGATAAAAATTGAACAGGCTTTATATAACAGAGATATTGGTATGGCATTAATAGATTATTCATCTATACCTAAGCCTGATAATGAATCAGATTATTGGAAGACAATAGATAATCAGTTTTGGAGACCGGTATGGGATCGGTTGTTAGCCTTATTAGAAAAGTATCCTGAATCTGAGAGGTTAGGGACATATACGATGGTAATTTTAAATTCATTATCCAGAGATGTGTCTTCCGAATTATCAAAGGAGTATAGGAATGATCTTTATGAAAAAGTGAAAAACCGAACTGAAAAAGGGTGCCAAATAATAATTAAATCTATTGAAGAATATATAAAAGCTGAAATAATGTTAGTAAATAATTCTGGAGGTACACCTTTGGAGATGGAGTTTTATACTTTGCAAGGAGATAAAATGTTACTCTCAGATTTAAAGGGAAAAGTAGTGCTTTTTGATTTTTGGTTTAAGGATTGTAAACCTTGTATTGCGGCAATGCCTCATTTGAAAAAGCTTTATGAAGAATATAAAGATCAGGGTTTTGAAATAATTGGTATCGTATGTAATGGGGATGAAGCAAAACCGAGAATTCAGGAAATCCTAAATAATGCCAATGTAGATTGGCCTCAGCATTTGGATAAAGGTAAAAATGCAAAAGTAAGTTATCATAAATTATTTCAAATATCATCATTTCCAACGATGTGGCTTCTGGACAAAAATGGAAGAATTGTAAATAATGATATTGAATTAAATCAATTATATAATGAATTGCCTAAGTATTTGAATGAGAATGAGTAATAATTGAAGGTTTATAACTAAGAAAAGGTGCTTTATTTAAGCACCTTTTCATTTTAAACATCATGCATTATTAGTTTTTATGCAGTTCATTGTTAGGAATTGTTCCTAAGGCAGGAGTTGCATAAACTTGAAACGTTTCATCCACAAGACAATCTTCACCTGCTTGCATAGTGCAGTCTGTTTGAATTTCTTGTACCCCTGGAATAGCAGGATCATCATAATAGCCAGTAGTACTGGAATTTATAGTTTCCGTTGCAAAAGATAAACCTACAGCCAACATAATGGCTAAAGCAGGTAAAACGATTTTTAGAAATGAATTTTTCATAATATTTAAAGTTTAAAATTAATGACCTACTCTTTTTTACAGGTTTTCGGTCTTACCCTGCAGTTGCGCAATTGATTTTTTATGTTTTAAGAACAAGATTCCTATGATATTTACCAAGGTAAAGGTTAGGTTAAAAAAGATATGATTTTTCCATCCTAAACTAGTTAGAACACCTCCGCAGGAACATGGGATATTATCACTAGAAAAAAGAACAACAATTAGGTAGGTTGTAAAGCTGATTAGTAATGTTAAACTAACCAATAGACTTATTAATCTATATTTATTAGAAATTAAAGCAATGGATAGTCCTATTTCTATAGTTGGTATCAGCCATGATAGTAAATCGGCGATTGATGAGATAAAAGGAGATTGTCGTAATTGCCATTTAAAATGGTCATAATCTATTAGTTTTGAAATAGCCGCATATAGAAATAACAATACTAATAGGTTGGAAGTGATTCCTATTATTAAATTTGTATGTTTTTGTAACCATTTCATATCATTTGTATTTGTTTGAAATTGAATGGTATAAAATTAAGGGACTGGATTTACCCCTAAGGGATTATTTTTTGTCCCAAACGGATTATTTTGGGTTTTAATAATTATACTGCTCTAATTTTCTCAATTCACGTGGTGAATGGCCGTATCTTTTTTTAAAAACTTTGGAAAAATGGGATGAGCTAACAAAACCTGTTAGTACTTGAATTTCTTTAAAAGAAAGCTGAGTGTCTTTAACAAGCACAAAGGCTTTATTAAGTCTTTCATTCATTTGATATTGAAATACAGTTTGCCCAAAGAGTTCTCTAAACCCTTGTTTTAATTTAAAATCATTGGTGTTGAATTCTGCAGCCAATGATGTTAATGATTCGATAGGTTGTTCTGGGTGTTTTTTTATTTTTTCACTAATTTCTCTTATTTTATTTAAATCCGAGTCTTTTAGTGGAGGAGATGTTTTGATTTCAGAAGTATGTTTGGTTGAACGTTTTAATTGTTTATCAATTTGTCTTTTTATTTTTCTTTCAACCAGATCCCTATTACTTGTTATATTAATAAAGGATAATATTAATTTAGAACCCATATCAACTGAATTTAGGAGTTTTAATAGGTGACAATTTGATGTTATACTTAAACCATTTTTACAGGTGAACGTAAGGTTTAAGTTTTTTTCAAAAGCGTTTTTTGTTTTGGACTTTTTTAGTTGTTTACGCCATATTTTTAATGAAGAATGTTGTAAAAATGTGGATATATCAACTCCAACAAGTTCTTTTGATGAGTATTTTAAAATTTTACTAATATTAGGGCTATTAGAAATAATTTGACCTAAATCATCCAAAATTATTGCACCTTGAATGATTGTAGAATAATTATTACCTATTGAAATAAAACGTTGATGAATGAATGATTCCTGAATTTCTTCAACTGTTAAATTTAATAAAGCAATAAGGGCTTCTTCTTTTCCTTTATCATGGCTTCGTGGTATTCTATAATTAAAGTTGCCTTGAGATATTTCAAGAAGTAGTTGATATATGGCCTCGTAATGTTTAATTGTAATGGTTGCCATTTTTATTTATAGGTTTCTAAATATTCTATACCTTCCTCGACAGTTAAAAAGATTTTTGTGGGGACCGCGGGAGAACCATTGATAACATACATTTCAGATAACATCTCAGAGAGAGGATTATTTGAAATAAGAGCCACAGCTTTACTGAGTAACGAACCTTCTGATGCTAGGTATTTTCTAGCTTCTTTATTCATATGGCGGATACCCCTAACATCACAAAGAATAGGGTAAGCAATTCCTCTTTGAAATTTAATTCTATCAGAGACAATCTTAATAGATGCTAATAGATCAATTTCAACATCTTGCTTATAAACATAAAACAGTATGTTTTTCTCCATCCAAAAGGATGCAAAATCATTTTCTAAATTCATTTTTCTGGCACTTTTAAAATTTAGGGAATTTCAATTTACATTTTTTTTAGTTTTAATTATCGGTAGTTTGTTCAAGATTTTTCAAAAACTTGTCCGAAACGGATTATTACTTGTCTGAAACGGATTATTTTTTAGTTTGAAAGTTTTTTCTGGTGATTTGTTAGCTCATTTTGATTAGTTTCAAATGAATTTAATTGGATAGTAAACCAATTGTTCTAACTCTAAACCCATAAAATTTAGACGCATATGGCTAAAATTAAACCCAACAACTTTTTGGACATTGTAGATGAAGTATTCACAGACGCCACCAGACAAGGTGTTCTTCATTTATATGCCGATGGTGATACCTTATCAGGAAGAACCATTGGTATTGATGGTAAATCCCTCTTTCATTTTGGAACCACTGGCTATCTCGGTTTGGAGCAGGATGAGCGCCTCAAACAAGCTGCTGTAGATGCTATATTAAGGTATGGTACCCAGTTTCCGCTCTCTAAAACTTATGTATCTCATCCATTGTATCAAAGCTTGGAGGAGAAAATAACCCAGATGTATGGTAATCCTGTGATAATTACCAAGAATAGTACTCTGGGACATATTGGAGTTATCCCGAGTGTGGTGTCTGATCAGGATGCCATTGTATTAGATCATCAGGTGCACTGGAGCGTGCAGAATGCTGCTAAACCTTTAAAGACCAGAAGTGTCCCTATTGAAATGATTCGGCATAATAATCTAAATATGCTAGAGGATAAGTTAAAGAACCTATCATCAAAACATAAAAAGATTTGGTATATGGCCGATGGTCTCTATTCCATGTATGGTGATGCTGCTCCTGTTAAAGAACTAATGGAACTCTCCAATAAATATCCACAGCTCTATTTGTATTTTGATGATGTTCATGGTATGAGCTGGGCAGGTAAACATGGTACAGGTTATGTGATGCAGGAACTTGGGGAACTTCCTGAGCATGTACTGGTTTTTGGAACACTTAGTAAAACCTTTGGCGCCAGTGGAGCGGTAATGACCTGTTCGAATAAGAAACTCCATAGTAAAATTAAAACATTCGGAGGACCACTCACATTTTCAGCACAGTTAGAGCCAGCCTCAGTAGCAGCTGCTATTGCCTCTGCGGATATTCATTTATCTGATGAGATTTATACCCTTCAAAAGGAATTAAAGCAGCGTATCGATTATTTCAATACGTTACTTAAAACAACGGATTTACCCCTTGTAGAAGAGAATGCGTCTCCGGTGTTTTATATCGGAACGGGAATGCCTATTACTGGTTATAATTTTGTAAACCGCTTACTAAAAGAAGGTTTTTTTGTTAATCTAGGACTCTTTCCAGCAGTACCCGTTAAAAATACTGGGGTGAGAATTACCATTTCCAGACATAATCGCCCCGAGGAAATTAAAGCACTTACTGAAGCCATGGTGTACCATTATCCAAAAGCCTTGGAAGCCACTCATGCCACAAAAGATAAAGTGTTTGCAGCATTTCATTTAAAAAGCAAAACACCTTTATTATCAAAAGCAAAAGATTTCCGGGGTCTTAGTGTTCAGTTAGAAAAGAGTATTTTAAATATTGATGCTACAACCTGGGATAACTTATTTGGTTCTAGAGGCGTATTTGATTATGTCGGACTTCAATTTTTAGAAAGGACATTTACAAATAAGACTTCAAAAACACATAACTGGCAGTTTTATTATTTGATAATCAAAGATCAGATGAATAAACCTGTCTTAGCGACTTACTTTACCTATGCGATTTGGAAGGAAGATATGCTGGCTCCAGAGTCTGTATCCAGAGCTATTGAAGACAAGCGAAAAGAAGATCCGAATTATCTGTGTTCTTATGTGCTTAGTATGGGATCCTTATTTACAGAAGGTGACCATCTCTATATCGATCAATCGCATCCGATGTGGCTCAAAGCGATGCAGTTGATGTTTGATCAGGTAGATAAACTGGATAAGAGCTTAAATCCCTCTATGATTGTTTTTCGTGATTTTGAAAAGGACGAGGTACTTAACGAGTTTTTCCATAACCACGGGTATTTTAAAGTGACCATGCCGGAATCCGCTCAAATCCCCAAACTCAAATGGCTAGATACGCTGGACTATATGGAGAAGCTATCGGCAAAATCACGACGTCACTTTAGAAAAGATGTGCAACCCTTTGAAGCTTGTTTTAATGTGGAAATTAAGTCGCAGATTTCAGAGCAGGAAAGCGATCTGTTTTATAAACTCTTTCAACAGGTGAGTGATAACAATTTGGGACTTAATATGTTTGATTACCCCAAGGAATTACTTGATGAAATGTCATTACATCTAAACTGGGAGTTTATCATATTGCATTTAAAAGCAGAGTATACTAATGAGAAAAAATCAGTACCCGTAGGTGTGATGTTTTGCTATAGTAATGCAGGACATACCTATGTACCGGCTTTTATCGGTATGGATTATCAGTATCTCCAAAGTTTTCAGATCTACAGACAACTTCTGTTCCAAACCATAAAACGGGCAGGAGAGCAGGAAAAATCCAGTATTGATTTTGGACTCACGGCGGCATTTGAAAAGAAAAAGCTAGGCGCCGAAGTTATAGAGAAAGTTGCCTATATGCAGGCGAAGGATAATTTTTCATTGGAACTGATGGAAATGATGGGAGGTACTAAATAATTAAATACATATGTAAAATATCATCACGATACCTATTCTCTCAAGGTATTTTAAAAACTTGTCTGAATGGATGGAAATTTTGATCATGTCGTGGGAGAGTTTACTGCTAAACTTTCAGAATTAAATATAGAAACCCCAATAAGCCTCAAAAACACCAATGAAGGTATACTTTTATGTAACAATGCCCTATACCACCTAAAAACTATCGTTGAAAAGAACGGATTTAAAACCATAGAAGATGAGATTCACTTTTTCAAAAGGGTCAAGGTCGAACCATTAAGTTTACTAGTTTATTTTAATGAAGTGCGCTCCTGTCAACTTCATATGCCCAAATTGGGATCGCGTAACAAATTAGAGTTCCTACGAAAGAAAATGGGACGCGTCAATAAGTTCTTTCATCGATATTCAGATTTTGTGCATTATATGGATCAGGATCTCTGTTATCTGGATAAGCAATATTTCACAAGATCTCATCAGGTGTTTCCTCTCTATGCCCTCCCAGAATCTTCCTATTTGGACCCCAAATTTTTTACTTCTCATGATATGCTTTGGGCTAGAATCAAAGGCATGAACCATTATATTATCTATATCAGAAACCTCGTAAAGCAGATTAAACAGCAAAGTGCAGATCCGCATTGTAATCAAAAAAGAACTAAGTCTATGGAATGGACGGCTTCTAAAGTAGCCCTTATTGAACTTTTATATGCCATTCATGAAACACAGGTAATTAATAATGGAAAAGATGATATCAAAACCATGGGGCAATTCTTTGAACAGCTCTTCGGTGTTCAATTGGGAAATATCTATAAAACCTATTCAGAGATTAAGGCTAGGAAGGGGACTAGAGCTCGATTTTTAGAGGAACTTATAGAACGGTTTAATAATAAAATGGATCAGGATGATGCTTTTTAAATCAATTGTTTTTGTAGGAATTATATTCAGAGTTACGTGCGGGTTACGTATGCTAAAATCATAATGATTTTCATAAAGTTTAAATCATTTTGAAGGGTAAATTGAATCAAAACGGACTCTAAAACGCACTAAAACGCATCAAGTTTCAAAATGTTAAAGTTTGACGGAACTCCGAACGACTTACGTAATATCTTCATCAAAAGCGCTCAGCTTTGTCAGTAGAAAGTCAAATCAATGCAAAGTCGCCCAATTGTTATTTAAGGGATTTCACGGGCGGCTTTGTTATTTAAAATCTATTCTTATGGCAGCTACAATTATTACAACAGATGATCTTCGAGAATTTAAAATCGAATTACTGGAAGATTTAAAAGAGCTTATTTCTAAGCAGGCAGAGTTTAAATCAAAAAAATGGTTGAAATCTCCAGATGTGAGGAAACTTCTTGGAGTTTCCCATGGCACCCTTCAAAACTTAAGAATTAATGGCACTCTGCCTTATTCAAAGTTAGGTGGAGTAATTTATTATGATTATCAGGAAATTCTTGATGCTATGGAAAAGAACAAAATTAATAATGCGTTCTAAGCAGTGGTGATCTTATGAAAAAGTTTAACTATATCCATCATATGAACGCTGTATTATTTCAATTCTCCAAAGATAATCGTTTAAATCCAACGCATATTAGTTTGTATATCGCATTATTTCAATTGTGGAACAAATATCATTTTCCTCATGAATTTTTTGTGAATAGGCAAGAGGTCATGGTATTGGCAAAGTTGGGATCAAAAATGACATACCATAGAGCTATCAAGGAATTATCCCATTGGAAATACATCATTTATATGCCATCAAAAAACAGGTTTAAAGGAAGTCAGATTATCATGTTCCAATTTGGGACAAGAAGTGGACAAGATGTGGACTGCATCGGTACCAAAAGTGGGACAAGAAGTGGACAAGAAGTGGTACGTAAAATAAAACATAAACAAACGGGAATAAACAATAAAAACAATAACAAACAGGAAAATTTTAATTTTGAAAATTTTTCAGGAGAAAACTCACGAAATGGAAGTGTCTTATTTGAGGATAACTTGAAAACAAAAACCAACAAAAAATATGATGAGCCGTTATGAAACAAATTCAGCCACATATCATCATTGAAGACGATCGAAAATATTATATTGGGGATCTGCAGGGCAATAATGTGATTTATGATTTTGAAAGTATCTTAAACTACCTGAAGGATAAAGGACAGCAAGAGTTTGGAACCGTTTTTAAAATTCAGGAAGAAGATCGTGATATTCTTTTCAAGCTCTGCAATTATTTCATCAAGGACGAAGCAAACTGCAAGCGCCTGGGTATTGATACTAGGAAGGGCATTTTACTTAGTGGACCAGTAGGGTGTGGAAAAACAAGCTTGATGAAATTGCTGCGGCACATAGTGCCACATCAGAAACCCTACAAGATCATACCGGCAAGAAATGTGGTCTTCGGTTTTAATCACCTGGGATATAAAACCATTGAAGATTACGGAGAAACCAATTACCTGTGTTTCGATGATTTAGGCATTGAGCCCATTGGAAGGCATTATGGTAAAGATTGTAATGTGATGGGAGAAGTTTTGCTATCCAGATATGAATTGTTTTTAAATCATCATATAAAAACTCATATTACGACAAATCTTAATGCACAAGAATTAGAAGACCGGTATGGAAATCGGGTTCGATCCAGAATGCGAGAGCTATTTAATTTAATAGCATTCGATACAGCTACTAAGGATAAACGTTGTTAGATTTTGTTTATATTTTTTTGAGCCACAAGAATACCTCTTTTAATAGTTCTGTGATAAAACACTTTAAGATACTAAAAAGTTTGGTGTATACAGTTTTCATAATTGGTGTTTTAAATGGTTATTAAGTCCTATAAGAATGGCCAGAGCTATGGCTTTAATGTTTTTTTCTTTGGAAAAATATCTCGATTCATCCAGGTGTGTTACAAAGCCGGTCTCTATAAGTATTGCAGGAAAATATGAAGTGGATGAACAAAGAACCTGAAAATTGGCAGTTTTAATGCCCCTTGAGTTAAATCCTAATTTTTTATGACATTCAGATAGAATTGCTTTAGCTAAATCAGTAGAAGGCACAGTGAACTTGTTTTGCCTATCAGGAATAAAGATTTCTAAACCATTGGCTTTTTTGCTGGCCGCATTGCAGTGAATGGAAATAAAAATATCCGCTTGTAATGTTTTTGCTAGATTAGTTCGATCTGATAAGTTGATATAAGTATCCTTATATCTACTAAGATAAATTTCTAGTTCATCTTCAAATAATAGTGTATTCCATTTTAAAAGTTCTAAAGCAATATTCAGAGTAACATCTTTTTCCTGAATTTCAAACCCTACAGCTCCAGAATCATATCCACCATGACCGGGATCAATTAATACGATTTTTTTACCACAAAGGTCTTGAGCAAATACCAAAGCGATTTTTAGGAAAACTAGAAGAAAAACGACGTTTTGAGTCTTCGATTTTTGATTTTTAGTCACGATTTTTAAGTTTTAAGAGGCTGATTTTCATATTTTTTGAACTCATTTGAATCCAAATAAAACCAAATTAGTTTAAATAATATTATTTTTATAATTAATTGAAAATCAATTAATTAAGTGTAAATATATTGTAATTTTATCAAAGACGAAATCGTTATTAATCAAAATAAATTTCACATGAAAAAAGCAATGTATTTTACAGTCTTAGCGCTGCTGATTTTTAATAGCAGTTTTGCTCAAATCGGTGGCATTGAACAATCGGTAAATGATGTTTCCGATACCATTAGATCCGTTTTTCCAATCATTCTTGGAGTCATCTTCTTAATTGGCTTTCTTTTTAACGCCGGACATTTCTTCGGTGAGAATGCAGATCTTAAAAAAGGGATTACACGGGTACTGGTCTTTGTACTTATTGCAGGTGCTGTGGTAGGCATCTTTACTTATCTCATTGGAATTGTTGTATAAGCTTTAAGCCTATGAAAACATTCAAGGTGTATAAGGATATTAGAAAACAGGCCATGATTATGGGACTGCCCATTGGTCTGTTTGCTATTATGATGACTTCTGTTTTAGTGTCCTTGCTGGTAATTATTTTCTCCTTCAGTCTTATGATGATTTTAAGTGTGATTGCAGTGAATAGTGGACTATACGTCATACTAACCCATCTGGTAAAACAGAAAGGCGTATTACAGATTAATAGGGTTTTCCCAAAAGCCATCAGCTCAAAAAAACTAAGCCCAGTATATTATGAATAAATTAAATTTTTTAGAATATTATCCGGTTTTAGATGTGCAGGATCATATGGTTTTCGCCAGTAATGGGAATGTGATTTTGGGATATGCTTGTAATCTTCCTGAGATCTACTCTTTGTCAGAGTCTGATTTTGAAGCCATTCATGGTATATGGTTTCAAGCTATTAAATCACTACCTGTTGGGACAGTAATTCATAAACAGGACATATATCATAAAAACAGTTATACTTCAGAAGATTTACCGAATATCTCCTTTTTGGAACAAGCTACAGCGAATCATTTTAAAGGTCGGGGGTATTTAAAACATGAATCTTATTTGTTTTTTACCATGCCACTCAATAAAGGGGTGAGTAGCGCAAAATATATAAATCCTTTTATCAAATATGACAAGGGAATTTATAAAACAGTAGATCGACAGGTTGAGCAGTTTATAACCGCTGTGGGAGACGCCGTGTCTTATGTAAATAATAGTCGCAAGCTACAATTACAACCTTTAGATGTCGAAAATGTTGAGAACCTAACCTGGCAATATTTTAATGGTTTTAATCAGGGGTTTCTAACAGATATGAACTTAAAGACTACAGAAATATCGGCAGGAGACCATCAGTTTGATGTCCTAGCTATTAATAATGAGAGCTGCTTTGGGGAATTGGTCGGGTCCAGTAAAGTTAATGACCGATTTACCTCAGATGATTTTAGCTTTCATCAGGGGTTTATAGATGGTATTGGACTCAATTTGGATGAGAACCATATTGTTAATAAAATCATTTATCTGGATGACAAACATAAATGGCGTAAGCTACTAGAGAAGAAAATAGAGGAGCTGAAAAAGAGTTCTAATTTCGGAACCCAGAACAAAGTCATTTTAAAAAAGATAGAAGATGTTGTCGCCTCCATTAATGAAGATGAAACGTCAAGGATTATTAGAGGTCATCTTAACGTCATGTTTTGGGCAAAGGATAAAGAGAAATTAAAAGATATAGCCTCCAAAATCAAGGCTGAGTTTAAGGAACTCGATATGCTGCCGTATTATCCAAAAGGAGAAGAGCGTAAACATTATATTTTAAATTCCTTTTTTTGTCATGCATCAAACTTTTCAAATGAAGATCTATATGTTACCGATTTGAAACACGCCCTGTGTCTACTAATCAATAACACCAATTATAAATCGGACACCACCGGTGTCATCTTTAATGATCGGCAGTTTAATATTCCAGTGCTAAAGGATGTCTGGGATGAGCAGAAGAAACGCATCAAGGCACGCAACTTTGCCATTTTTGCCCCTACAGGAGAAGGGAAATCCTTCCTAGCTAATAATATACTTAGGCAGTATTTTGAAAGTAAGGTGCGTCTGGTAATTATTGACCTGGGAGGTTCCTATTCCAAATTTGCGAAGCTTTATCCAGAGGATCATATCATTTTAAGGTATGAACAAGGTAAAAATCTTGGTATTAACCCCTTTTATATTGAAAGCAAGGCGGATATTACCCCGGAGCGTTTGGAGGATCTGGCTATTTTTATTTTAGAGTTGCTGGCTACAGGACAAGAGGCTACTAAAACCCTGGAAGTGGCCATTAAAAAAGTGCTTAGACACTATTATTTACATGCCAAGGATAAAACATATTCACTTTCTGGACTGTATCAGTTTGTAGATAATCGAAAGGATCAGTTGCTAAAAGAGCTGGGGATTCACAAGCGGTATTTTAACCTCTATGATTTTTTGCATGTGTTATCAGAATATGTTGGTGACGGACTTTATAGCTTTTTGTTCAATACCTCCGAGGATCAAACTTACAAGATAGAAGACAAACGACTTATTGTTTTTGAACTGGATGAAGTCAGGGACAATAAGGAGATTCTATCGGTTATGCTTAAGCTTATTAAATCAGCTATTCAGCGTACCATTTGGAGAAACAGAGCAGAGAAGGGGATTATCCTGTTTGATGAGTTTGCTAAGCAACTCAAATTTAAAAATGTTCTGGAGAGTGTTGAGTTTTACTATCAGGCCATTAGAAAGCAAAATGGCGCTATAGGTATTATTCTTCAATCCATAAATCAGCTGCCTGATAACTCGACCTCGGCCAGTATTTTGGAAAATACTCAGGTGGTTTATAGTCTGCACAATGAAAAGGGCTATGATGAGCTTCAAAAACGACTGAATCTTTCCACTCATGATTTGAATCAACTTCGTTCAATTAGAAACAACCTTTCAGGAAAGCAAAAGTATACAGAGATGTTTATCAAAATCGGGAAGACCAGTAATATTTTCAGGTTGGAGGTGCCTAAAGAAGTTTTTGCTGCTTACCTCACCGATGGTAAGGAGAATGAAGCCATCATGGAACTGTATAACAAAACAGGAAATATGGAAGCAGCAATAAAAGCTTATGTAAAGGATATATAAATCATTGTTTAACTATTAAAATCTATTATCATGAAAAAGAAAATCAGAACTTTGGTGCTAGCAATCACTTTAATCATTTTTTCATCTGGCCACATTGTGGCCCAGGGGATGCCGGTTTATGATAATACCAATTTTATCAGTCTGGCCAAATCCCTGATAGAATCGGCCAAGCAAACATCACAGTTGCTTAAAACCGTTAGTTTTTTAAAACAGCAAAAGGATCGCATTGAGCAGGTCAGTAATGTTATTAAACAACTCAACGCAGTAAAAGAACTCTATAAAAATAATCAGCAGCTCTATAATCTCATTCAGGATGATTTAAGAAAAATACTAAACTCACCACACATCAGACCTGAAGAGGTAGCCCGGATTTCAGCATCCTTTGATGCGATTATAGAACAATCACTGGAGGATTTGGATTTTGTATCTCAGATCTTATCGAGTAACACTCTAGATATGAGTGATGCAGAGCGAGCGGTATTTTTAAAAGAGAAAGAAGAGGAGTCCAAAGAAATGGTGGCTGAGATTACCTTAAAGACTAAACGTTATAAAGAGATTATAGCTTTTAGAGATTTGCAGCAGCGCATTAACACCAGAACAACCAATTATTAAGATGGGCTTTTTTCTAGGCATAGGACTGGAGTATGTGGATGCAGTTTTTGCAACCATTAAAAGCAGTGATTTTGCGGAGTATACCATAACGGGTATGAAATCTTTGGCAATACTGTTTTTTCTTATTAACATCTTAAAAAAATACAATGAAGGTATTGTAAAACAAGATGGTTACACCTGGGGTCTGAGCCCTGGAGAACTGGCTAAGAATTTTGCTGTGGTTATTCTGGTTATTTTCTCCACTCAGATTCTGGGGGTATTTGACAGTATTCTGGTAGCTATTGAAACCCAATACAGAGATACGGCTCCGGCGCTCCTCCCACTTCAAATGCAGGACCTGGATATTGAACAGGATGTGAGTGCCATGGAAGCCGCCAAAAAAGCCATGATATTACTCTATGAAGCGCTGATGAGTCCGCTCTTTGGATTAAAGGTGATTTCTTTTATAATAGCATTGTTTCTTTGGCTTTTGGATTTATTTATCTATCCACTGTTTTTAGCGGAGCGTTATTTTTTACTGGGCATTATGCAGGCTTTTTTTCCTTTGGTGATTAGTCTTTCTGTTTTTGAAAAGTTTAGAAGCATGGGGTATCATTTTTTTAGGCTCTATGCGGGAGTCTATATGCTGGTGCCGGCCTTTTTTCTGGTTAATGTCTTTGTAAACAATCTCTATACGGAGATCAATACCAATTTCTGGTCAGAGCTCTTTGGTACAGATTGGGGTAGTCATCTCTTTGCGCCGGTATTGGAACTAGGATCCATTGGATTTATCGTCTTTCTAAAGTTTAAACTCTATAGAAGAGCCACTTCATTTACTATTAAACTATTTACATCTTAAAAATTTAAGCGTATGAAAACACCATTTAAAGATATATACAGCGTGTTAAAACTCAATCGGTTTATTGTTTATACTGTTGTAATTGCTGCAGCTATAGTCAGTATCATTTCCATACTTCTGGTAATAAAACAACATAAACAGATGATAGAGAGTGCTTTTGCTATCAGTACTGAAGGCAGTGTTATTCCTCTGAAACTAGTTTCACAATATGAGAATCTGGAAGTAGAGGCCTTATCGCACTTAGACCTTTTTCACAGGTATTTCTACAATATTGATGCAGGAAATTATGAAACTCAATTGGAGAAAGCTTTGTGGTTAGGTAACAGCTCTGTGGATGCCTTATACAGACAAAAAAAAGCTGATGGGGTTTATAATAGACTGCTGCAATATTCACTGGTTCAAAAGGTAAAAAGCATTAGCTCCAGAATTGATATTCAAAAGGAACCTTACTCATTTGAAACTAATACCGTTTTTGAGATTAATAGAGGGGCTGTCATTGATACTTATGAGCTGATAACCACTGGTAGTTTGATTCATGTGGATCGCAGCTTTCCGAATAATACCCATGGACTGCTCATTACAAACTATTTTGAAAAGAGTTTAAGAAAATTAGAAATAAATTAAATCCAAATGATTATGAATGTAGATAAAAAAAAGTTAGCATTTGCCGGTATGATTCTTTCCCTAATCTTGTTTATTATAGTGCAAGTGGTCATGGTAATGGGCGATGATAAGCAGCCCGTAATGGATGCCAGTAAAATACCAGTACCTGAACTGGATGATGAAAATAAAGAATATCAGTCCAAACTGGAGGCTATAAATGATCTTAAGGAAGTTAAACAGACCAATGCTCCTAGTATTTATGATGAGCGGTATTTGGACTCCTTAGGAGTTTATGACACCAGTTATGTGGACAAACAAAAGCAGAAAATCGTAGATAGCATCTATAAAAACAGTAGAATCTATTATACAGATGCTCGTGAAACTGCTCAAAAAGAAGCTCTACAAAACCATACTTATTCAGCGCCTAAGATTAAAGATCAAATCATAAAAGCAGCAGAAGAGAAAGAAACCGATACCAAAGAACTTGGTTTGGAACATCAACTATTTTTTGCATCTAATCCCATAGGCGTGGTGTCAGGGGGTAGTGATAATCTTATCCCTGTAATGATAGACGGGACTCAAACCGTAAAGACGGATTACAGAATAAAAATGCGACTATTAAAGGATACCGAAATTCATGGCAGGGTATTTCCTAGGAACATGCCAGTCTATGGATTTGTTGATTTCAAACCTAATAGAACTATTATTGATATTAATAATCTCAACCACTATCCGGTTAAACTTAAAGCTTATGACTGGTCAGATGGAAATGAAGGGATTTATGTGAAAAACAGTTTTAGAGGCGAGGCGACCACTGAAGTTATTGGAGATGTGGTTCAGGATATCAATATCGCTGGCTTACCTCAAGTAGGCGGTGTAAAAAGCATTTTCCAAAGAAATAATCGCAGCATCAAAGTAACTGTCCTGGATAACTACAAACTTTACTTAAAAGTAGATAACTAACCTTAAAATCAATTACAAATGAAAACTTATTTTTTAACTATAATATCGTTAGTAGTGATAACTGCTACGTTTGCTCAAAGAGTTGCACTAGATACTATTTATGCTAATGACAAGATGAATGTGGCACTCTTTTTTCCTGATTATATCAGGCAGGGGATAACTGGATCTGAAGACTTTGTGTTTACCTATAACAGAGAAGAGAAGCAATACTTTGGGTTGTTGCAGGCACGCCCTGGAGACAATAGTAATCTGCTTGCTATTACAGATGATGGACAGGTGTATTCCTATATAATTAAGTATAAAGATTCAATTTCAAAGTTGAATTACTTTTTGTCGCCTCTAAAGAGTATTGGTAACGAAAAACCTAATCCAAAACCAACATATATTGAAAAACCAAAACCAAAGAATAAGGATTATGATTACTATGAAAAGTTTAGTAGGTATCTTTTGGGAATGGATTTTTTAGCAGAACGTTCCAAACGAAAAGACGGTATTGTTTTAAAACTTCTTGAAACCAGGTATCACAGAGATGAAGTTTATATGGTATTTGAGATTAAGAATAAATCCGAGATCGATTTTGAAATTGAATACTTGAAGGTTTTTAGAGTTTCGATAAACAAGAAAAGAAAAGCTTCTTATCAGCAATTAGAATTGGACGCTGTTTATAAACTCCAGTTTTCAAAGATAGTAACAAAGGATAATATACAAACTTTTGTATTTGTATTTCCGAAGTTCTCTATGGGAGATAATGAAGATTTGGAATTTGAATTATCTGAAAAAAATGGAAACAGAAAATTAAACTTGAAGTAGCTTTCAAAAGTATCAAATGAGAATATATAGGAGTTGAGATTTACATATTGGAGATAATTTTCAATTCTATTTTTAGATGAATTTAGTTTAATCGAGAGAACTTAGATTTTTATCTTCGGTCGAATATAGATAGTTTAATAATTAATAAGTGTATGAAAAGTAACGTTAATATTTCTGTTAATAAAAATTATTAATTGATAGATTATTAGTTGTTTAACAATGTATCTTTGGGTTGAGAATATTGTTTTATTGTATCAAAATTTATATCCTTTATAATATTGTAGTTTTCATTTAAATTATGATTTACCAATTGATATAAGTTTTGAAATACAGAATTAATTTTGCGTTATGGCTACAAACAAAAATGAACATTTACAGAAAGTACTTGAAACCCATGATATTAATAAAGTTGAAAATATCGACAAGTTTATAGCTAAAAAAAATAAAGTTAAAGAAGCTCTTAATAATAAGTTTTCTTCCGAAAAAGCTTCTAATTCTATTGATTCTGGTTCTTATGCAAAGAAAACTGCAATTAATACAAAGTTTGATATAGATTGTTGTATACCCTTTCTTAAAAAAGAAAAGGAGGATGATAACGGTTTTGCTACACTTGAAGAAATGTTTGATTCTGTTTATAAGTATTTAAGAAATGAATATACTGAAGAAGATGATGATATAATAAAAGAAGATGTCAGAAAACAAAAGGTATCTATAGGTTTGAAATTTGATATTGATGGTGAAGATTTTCAAATGGATGTGGTACCTGGTCGTGAGAGACCTAAAAACAGTGACTATAATTCTAACAACACAGATTTAAGTCTTCATATTCATCCACCCAATCGCTCTAAAAAAGAGGAAGATGAAGGTAAAATAAGAATAAAAACTAATATAAAAAAACATGTTGATTTACTTGCAGGAAGTGGTCGAGTTCATGAAAGAAAAGTAGCAAAATTGTTAAAGGTTTGGAAGACCGAAAGGAAAAACAAAAATGGAGGAAAACTTATCAAATCTTTTATGATGGAACTTTATACAAAAGAAGCATTTGATAATTCAGATGAAATTCCAATTGGATTATGGGAAAAGGTGAAAATGGTAATGAATCATATAATTGACAATATCACGGAAAATAATTTAGTAGACCCAGTAAATTCTAGTAATATAGTTTCAGATGCAATGAGTGATACAGCAAAATCTGATACTAAGCGAGATATGAAAAAGACTATTAAAGAGGTAGATGAAGATTCAGATAAAATCAAAGAATATTTTCCAATTAATGAAGATTATAATGATGATGATAATGGTTCTGAATCCAAATCATCTTCCGCATCTGTTTTAAGCACAAGTAAGTTTGGATAATAACTCAATAGACAAGAAAATAATAAAAAGAATCAATGGATTAATAGAAAGAGATAAAGATGTATTAATTTCAGATTCTATACAACGAAATGGCATCTATTTTTCTGGTAAAATAGAAGTTAGCTGTTTAAACGAAATATTCGTTTTTGATATTAGTATTCCACATCATTATCCTTTAACTCATCCTAATTCTGACAACATTTCGATAATTTTTAGAAATGAAAATTACATTGGTTTAGATCATATAAATTTAGATGGGTCTGTGTGTTTTCATCCCGATAAAGATGATGATTTCGATAAAAAGTTTTTATATGAATTAAAATGCTTGAAACAATGGATAAGGGAATATTATATTCTTGGAAAGGAGGATGAAAATTATTCTTATTTAGTTCATACTACAGAAAAAGGAAGAATAGATAGGTTACACTTCACAAACATCAAAAATAATTTTGATAAACATAAATTTGGCACATTTGATTATTCTATTTATTCTGATGATAAATACGGAAAAACAAAATTCCCAGTTAAAAAAATATTTCGTTTAGGGTTTGACAATAAAAAGGAAGACAATTGGTCTAATTCTTTTAGAGAAATTTTGAAAAGTAAGACTTGTAAGAAGGGAATATATTATTTCATGGAGGGTGAACCTATCAAGAAAAATGTCAAAGGAAGAAAAGGTATTGAGAATTGGAGTGAATTTAAAGACTATTTATCTGACGAATTTATTGAATATTTATATAATGGTCTTAAACGTGAATTTGGTAAAAGTTTCTATATAGAAAACTATTTATTCCTAATTATTGGTTATAAAATCCCAAATGATGATGGTTATGAAGAGCATTGGGATATGATCCGAATATCAAAAAAAAATCTTCCTATTGATTTTAAACGAATACAACGGAAAGAAAGAGATGAAACAAATAAAGGGTTCGAATATAGTCTGAAAAAAAATAAAATTTATTGGGGAACTTCTGAAAACATAGACTTTAAAAGATTTTTTGGTAGAGGAAAATTAAATAATAGCATAACTAATTCCAAAATTTTAATCATCGGTTGTGGAGCATTAGGAAGTACTTTATCTGAAGTATTAGTTAGAGGAGGATTAAGAACTATTATTCTCGAAGATTTTGATTCAATAAGAGGTGGAAATTTATGCAGGGCTAATTACAATTTAGATGACACTATTTATCCAAAAACTGAAAGATTAGCTAATAGACTCTTGTGTATTTCACCTTTCATAAATGTTATTCAATTGGATACTAAACTTAATGGAGTTGATTTAGATGAAATAGAAAATGTTTTTAATAAAAATGTTGATATAATATTTGATTGTTCAACAGACCCTGAAGTAACATTTATTTTAGATAAAATTGATTATAAAGGAAGTATTTTTAGTTTCGGGATAACTAATAATGCTAAATCGTTTGTTTCAATTACCGGTAAAGATTTAACCAAACAATCTAAAACAATATTTGAATATATTGAAAATGAACCTCCAACTTATATAGAAGGAACAGGATGCGGATACCCTACATTTGAAGCAAACTTTAATGACATAAGCACCTTGCTTAACACTGGTTTGAAAATTATAAATGATAATTACTCTAAAAATAACACTAATGAATCATTTATTATAAAACCAAATTTTGATGACATGCCAAGAATAGATATTGAAGAATATGAATATTATACTTGTAGTTATAATGATAGTTCTATACATATATCAAGAAACGTTTTAAGAAAAATAGAAGAAAACATAACTACTCATTATCCTAAAGAGTTCGGAGGTGTATTTATTGGTTTTAAGGAAAATAAAAACTTTATAATCACAAATATTTTGATACCTGATAAATATGAAAATGGAAAAACAGTTTTTGTTAGACATCCTGGTTCACTAAATGATAGGTTAAAAAATATTCATAAATTAACTAATGGTAAAATTGGTTATTTAGGAGAATGGCATTCTCATCCAGATGGCCCAACCTCCCCGAGTAAGGTTGATTTAAACGCTATGAAAGAAATAGCAAAAGATAAAAACATTACAATTGATGAGCCGTTATTAATGATAGCACAAATAGGAAGTGTACCATATGGAAAAGAGCTCTTTGTGTATTCAAATAAAAAGTTAAGAAAGTATGAGTGAAAAAGTAGATTTAAGAGGTTTATTCAATGGCCTTCAATCTCAAATGATTTCTGAAATGAAAACTAATAGAGAATTTATTGAACATTCTACAACTAAAGGAGATGCTTTTGAAGATATATGGATTGATTACTTGAAAACATATTTACCAAGTCGATATTGCGTTGACAAAGCAATTATTATTGATTCAAAGGGTAATAAGAGTATGCAAATTGATTTAGTAATCTACGATCAAACGTATACACCATTTGTATTTATTCAAAAAAACACAAAATATATACCAGCTGAAGGAGTCTATGCGGTTTTTGAGGTAAAACCAGATTTAAATAAAAACTACATTTTATACGCGGGAGACAAAATTGAAAGCGTAAGGAAGTTATTTAGAACATCGGCAAGCATAATAGATAGGGGGCAAAAGAGAGATCCTATTAGCTTAACAAAAATATTAGGAGGTGTTCTTTCATTTGAATCTAAAATTAAAAAAGATGATACAATTAAGAAGCATTTGAAATCTTTAAAGGGACTTAAGTCATTAGATATTGGTTGTGCGGTAAACTATAAAAGTTTCTATGTTGATTATATTAAAGATGATAGTATTTTAAAAAGCAAAGCAGATTCAGCTGAAATATATAACAAACAGTTTTTAGAATTTTATAATGATAGAACCTTCGATACAATAGAGTTTAGTTATAAATATAATTCTTTGGTTACTTTTTTTCTTCAGCTCTCGAGATATTTACAGCAAAGTATTGGAACGGTAGCTGCTATTGATTTATCAGAATATGCGAAAGCTATAAACTTTGAAATTGATCAAGAGATTTAAATAATCTTGTAATTTTTCTTTTTTCTAATTACAATCTGTTTGTTCAGTATATTTGTGTTTTATTGAAAATCCATTAGTATTCTATTTCGGTCAACAATTCGGTTAACAGTTGTTGTTTTGAAAGTTAAGTGATGTAGTAAATATAGGGCAGGAGAGATTAGGTTCGAATCCTGTCGCGATCACAAAAGCTTCACTAGAAATAGTGGAGCTTTTTTGTTTTTAATAACTTCGTAACAAAATTAGTGATAATAGTCACATCCATATGATTATCTAAGTTGGTTCAGTTTTTATTAATCCTCGATATCTTAAAAATATCATAAAATTAAAAATTGCTATAAGGGTATTTATCTTTTTAAGCGTTTTCATAAAAATCTCCTGCCGAAGTTTTTTATGAGAGAGGAAAATGAAAGCTGATGATTTTTAGACTTCTCACTGAACTATATTTTTTCATAATATACAATTTGAATTAGTCACTCAAAACTAAGTGAAGAAGTAAAAAGGGTTACCCTGGTAGTAACCCTTTTTTTTAAATAACTAACAAACTAAATTTATGAAGATTTTTACTTTAACACTATCCATTTTTATTTCACTAAAGGTGTTTTCTCAAGGAACAGAACAAGAGTTTAACACACTTAACGTCTATAAATCCTGTTTGCTAAAAGGAGATAAAACTTTAATTGATGAGTTTATTTCGAAAGATTTTAGATTTGCAGTCTATCAACATCCTGTGGCAACCAATTCATTTAAAGATTTTATAGAAAAGGCTAGAAAGCCAAATACGATGTATTGGGATGCCGTTTCAGAAATAAATGGACAGCGAACTTGTAAGGTTCACTATGTTTTTGGTGAAAAAGAAGAGATTTCAAATGTAGTATTTTCAAAAGAAGGTAAACTGCTGTATTCTGATTATTTAGACCAAAAAGGTTTTAATTTTAATCGTTACGGAATATCAAAAAAAATAGCAACATTCCCTTTTATTTACGATCGAGGCTCTATTATTTTAAAAGCTAAATTAAATGATTCCGATAAAGTGTTGAATATGTTGTTTGATACTGGAGCCGATGGGTTGGCGTTAAAAGCAGATTTACAAGAAGAAATAGGTGTTAAAATTACTGAGGCTCGTAAAGTGTTTGTGCCTGGTGGAGAAATGACAGTTAACTATTCTTCAGGAAACACATTGATTTTAGACGATTTTGTACTTAAAAATCAAAATATGGTGATGTTTCCTAAAATAAAACCGGGTTTAGATGGAATTATTGGAGGTTCTAATTTTTTCAGAAGTTATATCACAGAAGTTAATTTCGAGCGTCATGAAATTATTCTGTATTCCTTTGGTGAAAATGACTTTTTTAAAGATTATAACACAACAATATTTAGATATTCTGAAGGCGTACCAACCATTCCGCTAACCATTTCTGCCAGAGGCAATACATTCGAATCTGAATTTATTTTAGATGCCGGAGCAGGTTATCAAGCCATTATGTTTGGATCAGGAACAAAATTACAAAATGAAGATTTACTGGTTAAAAGCATGACACCTTTATTTAATACATATAACGTAAGCGTAGGGCATAAAACTCCGGTTCAAATAGGTTTAGTTGATAGTATAAGTTTTGCCGGCTTAACCTTTGAAAATTCGAGTTTAGCAGTAGAGTCGTATGAAGAAGCAAGACACAACGGGCATAATGTATTGGGGTCTATTGGTATTCAGTTTTTACGCCGATTCAACTGGGTTATCGATTTAAACACCTATAATCTGTACACAAAAATGAATGCAGAAATGTTGCCATTAGACTTTGTGGTTAACGATTATTTAATAGGCTTTGTAAATAATGTGTTGGTTGTAAAGCGCAATTTAACAACAGAGGAAGGAACTGATGCTAGTGATAAGGATCCACTTAAATTATGGGATCGTATTATTAGTATTGAAGGAAAATTGTCTAATGAGTTAACGGCGAGCGAAATTTCAAAATTACAACAAAAGGAAAACTTAACCTTTAAGGTAATTAGAAAAGGACAGCCGGTAGAGGTGACTTTATAATTAAAAATTCTGATTTACAGTATATAACGGCTTGGTGTTTTATCAAGCCGTTTTTTGTTTTCCGAATATGTCTACCTTTTTTAAATGAATAGTCTCCATAAATATCTCTTAAAATTATTTTATTTGCACGAAGTGTGAAAATGAAGAATTACAGGAGCCAATGTACGATGCGATAGTTATAGGAACAGGAATTTCCGGCGGATGGGCTGCCAAAGAATTATGCGAGCAAGGCATGAAAACTTTGGTTTTAGAACGTGGAAGAGATGTAAAACACGTTGAAGATTATCCGACCTGGAATACTGATCCGTGGGAATTTGAAAACAGAGGTCTTAATACCACCGAAGAACTTAAAAAGCAACATAAACAAGTCCGAACAGGCTTTGTGACTCATCCATCTATTAAACATTGGTTTGTTGATGATTTAGAAAATCCGTATGAAGAAGACAAACGTTTCGACTGGATTCGTGGCTATCATGTTGGCGGACGCTCTTTAACCTGGGGGCGTCAATGTTTACGGTTAAGCGATTTAGATTTTGAAGCGAACAAAAAGGAAAACATTGCCGTAGACTGGCCTATCAGGTATAAAGATATTGCGCCTTGGTACGATAAGGTGGAGCGGTTTATAGGTGTTTTTGGTGAATCTTTAGGACTGGAGCACTTACCAGATGGAGAGTTTTTACCGCCTATGGATTTAAATTGTGTAGAAACTGAATTTCGAAATAAAATACAAGAACAATACCCCGACAGGCATTTAACTATTGGGCGTTTTGCAAACCTAACAGGAGATAAAAACTTTGAAGGTCGCGGAAAATGCCAATACAGAAATCGTTGTATGCGTGGTTGTCCGTTTGGGGCGTATTTTAGTAGTAATGCGTCAACACTTCCGGCAGCCGAAAAAACTGGCAATATGACTTTACGTCCGTTTTCTATTGTTTCTAAGATTATTTATAACGAAAAAGAAGGCAAAGCTACTGGTGTTGAGGTTATTGATGTGAACACCAATGAAAAACTGGTTTTCGAAGCGAAAGTTATTTTTTGTTGTGCTTCAACTGTGGCATCAACCGCGATTTTGCTTAATTCAAAATCCGATCGTTTTCCAAATGGTTTAGGAAATGATAGTGACGAATTGGGACATAATTTAATGGATCATCATTTTAGAGTGGGAGCCACAGCTACGGTTGAAGGTTTTGACGATAAATTTTATAAAGGCCGTCGTCCGGCGAGTTTTCATATTCCGAGATTTAGAAATTTAAATTCCGAAAATAAAGAGAAAAGCTTTTTACGAGGTTACGGCTTTCAAGGTAGTGCGAGCCGACAAAACTGGCAAAGTGCCATTCCGGAGTTAAGCTTTGGCTCAAAACTAAAGGAAGACTTGTTTAAACCGGGACCTTGGAAAATTGGTATGTCTGGTTTTGGTGAATGTTTACCGTATCATGAAAATAAGATGACGTTGAATTACGAGAAGTTAGACCGATGGGGGCAACCTACCGTTAAGTTTGACTGTGAGTTTAAAGAAAACGAAAAGGAAATGCGTAAAGACATGCAGGCGCAGGCTGTAGCGATGTTTGAAAAGGCAGGATTTAAAAATGTGGAAGGTTACGATATTGAGTGTCATCCGGGACACGCCATTCATGAAATGGGAACGGCTAGAATGGGACACGACCCTAAAAGATCAGTCTTGAATAAATATAATCAAATTCATGCCGTACCTAATGTTTATGTTACCGATGGCGCCTGTATGACGTCTTCAGCGTATCAAAATCCGTCGTTAACCTATATGGCATTAACCGCCAGAGCAGCACAACACGCCGTTAATCAAATAAAAGGAAATCAGGATGCTTAGGAGGGAAGTATTAAAAACCATGCCTGTTATTTTGGGAGGCGTTGTGGCATCATCTACTTTGTTTAATGTTTTGGTGTCTTGTAAAGAAGATTCTAAGTCAGGACATAACACTTTATCATTTTTAAATAAGGAGCAAAGTATTATAATTCATCATTTGGTTGATATTATCTTGCCGGCTTCAGATACGGTTGGGGCATTAGATGTTAATGTACCGTTGTTTATAGATCGTGTATTGGAACAAGTATTGAATAAAACAGAGCAAGAACAATTTATTAAAGGACAAACATATTTTGAGAATAAGTTTAAAAGTGTTTTTCAAAAGGAAGTTTTTCAAGGCGATCAAGTTGAATTCTTAGAATTATTAACGGCTTATTTTGAGGTTTCGGAAGACCAGCAACAGGAAATTTTTAAAATTCTGGCTAAGTCTGAAGACGACGTTGAAAACAAAGAATTATACTATACGTACAAATATTTAACTTTTATAAGGCATTATACGCTATATGGTTATTATACTTCGGAAGTAGTAGGTAAAGAAATTTTAAATTATAATCCGTTTCCGGGTGTTTATGAGCCCTGTGTACCTTTGAGTGAGGTTGGGAATTCATCTTCCATTTAAAGCTTTAAATGTCTATTTTTGCGCCATGGACAATTTTACAAATGAATACTTCGGAATAGGAATTCAAAATGGGAAAACACCTGAAAATTTAGGGGTGTTATGGCGTTCGGCTCAAAACTTAGGAGCCAGTTTTATTTTTACAATAGGTAACCGCTATGCGAAACAGGCTTGCGATACCCATAACGCCGTTAAAGCCATGCCATATTTTCATTACGAAACCTTCGACGATTTTTTTAATAATTTGCCAAAAGGCGCAAGATTAGTAGGAGTTGAACTTACCGATGAAGCCGTGCCTTTAGAAACCTTTCATCATCCAAGGCGTTGCGTTTATTTGTTAGGTGCCGAAGATCACGGATTGTCTAAACAAGCCATTGAAAAATCACACTTTTTAGTGAAGTTTAAGTCAGAATTAAGCCTTAATGTTTCTGTTGCAGGAAGTATAGTAATGTACGATCGAGGCATAGATAAACCGAGATCTTAAAGAGATTACAATTTACTCGTTACTAAAATAATTTTGTTATTGTTTAAGTCGGTGGTAAAGAACAGATATGTGTTTCCTCCGTCTTTAATTTTATGCTTTTTTCGAAGTTGTTCAACCGTTTCTGGAAAGTTTCGCGTGGTAATATTAGCTTTGGTTACTCCGAGTTTTTTAAGTTCTTTTTTATTGTAATTAACTATGGATTCGATTTTAAAACATCTGCCGGGAAATTCTATATGCTCATTACTGGTGTATAAATGAGAATGCTTATGTAGTTTATCAACCTTTAATTGATTGCTTATTGAGTGAAATCCGCCGGCTTTTAAAACTGCACTGTTTGGTTCGTATAAATAAGTGAGGGGATCATTATAATTAGATTCCAGAATTTTTTCGGCACCAAATGAAAAATTAAAGACTTCATTTTTGTCATTTTTCAGATTCACGGTTTCAATAGAAATGTCTCCGGAAAAATCTTGTCCCAAAACCCAAAGAAGTTCTTTAACCTCGTTGTTTAAAGCTACTACATGAATGGTTTTAACGTGTTTTAATTCATCGATACCAATCGAAAAATCAAGCAATGGAGATGTTTTTATTAATATATTTTTTGAACGTTTAAACAGAAGATTTAAATGTTCTGGTACATTGGGCAGACAATCGTTTAAAAAGAAAACTTTGCCCTTGCTATCATGACGTCGTGAAGGATCGATGTAAATCCAATCGTAGGTTTTGTTGGTGTTTTTTAGAAATTCCATGCCGTCTATGGCATGAGTTTCAATATTACTTACCCCCAACTGTTTGTAGTTGTGCTTTACTATATCAGAAAGAGATGTGTTAATCTCGCAATGTTCAACACTTTTAAAAACTTTCGAGAAATAAAAACAATCTACTCCAAAACCACCTGTTAAATCGATGATAGATTCCCCTGAAAGTAAACTCGATTTATATACTGCTGTGACCTCTGAGGACGTTTGTTCAATGTTTAATTTGTTTGGATAATAAATCTGTTCCGCATTAAACCACGACGGTAATTTCTTTTCACAACGGGTTTTGGCTTCAATTTGTTCAATAAGTTCTTTAGTATCTATTGAAGGAAACGGGGAGCCTTTCAGAATTAGCGAGGTGATGTCTGAATTTAAATGTTGATTAATAAATTCCTGAACTTCGGTATTTAAAATGTCGGTATTCAAAAGGGATTATAAATCTTTAGTCAATTTTTTTACGATGCTGTTTTCCGATAAAAATTCTTTTAAAACCACTTTAATAGCGGTATACGCCGGAACTGCCAAAATTAAGCCAATAACCCCGAATAATATGCCTGTTATTAAAATTACCAGGAAAATTTCCAGTGGATGTGATTTGACACTTTTTGAAAATATAAAGGGCTGACTGAAAAAATTATCGACTAACTGACCAATTAAAAACACAATAAATACCCAAAATGTTTTTGGTAGAATAACATCACTGAAACCTTCACCTAAATGACTGGTCATGGTTAGAGTCAGCATTAAAACCACACTAATAAGTGGTCCAACATAAGGAATCAGGTTTAATAAAGCGCATAAAAACGCAATTACAATGGGGTTTTCAATCCCAATTATAAGTAAGCCTGTTGTATAAATTACAAATAGAATAGATATTTGAAGAATCAGTCCTACAAAGTATCTTGATAGTAAATCTTTAATTTTTGTTGAAGAGTTTTTCCATTGTGATTCTTTGTTGTCCGGAATAAAAATCAAAATTCCATGCTCGAATAATTTACTGTCTTTTAAAAAGAAAAAGGAAATAAATAAAACGGAGAATAAACCAACGCTAAAACTACCTAGACCACTTACGACCGAGTTTAAGAAAGAAGGAATCATTGATAAATCTAACTTAGATAAAAGTTTCGTTTCTTCAAGAGACTGGCGTACATCGATTTTTCGCAAATCGAAATAGTGAATAATTTCAGTATATAAATCATCAATATTGGTTTGCAATTGATTGATGTTTAACAACGATAATTTGTGTCCTTGCTCAATAATTAAAGGCACAAACATAGTTACTAAACCAATAACTGAACCTAGTAAAAAGACGATGGTTACCACAACGGCCAACGTACTTTTAAATTTTAATCGGTTGGTTAGAAATAAAACGATAGGTCGCCCGATTAAGGAAATTACAGAGGCGATAACCAAATAGCTAATAACCGATTGAATTTTATAAAGGAAGAAAAGCAATAGAGCCACACCTAAAAGAATAGCTATCGCTCTAAGAATACCGTTGGCGATGATTTTTGAGTTCATTTAGTAAATATAATTAAAAACTAAACACAAAAAATACACCCGAATTACTGCTTTCGTATTTTTTAGGTTATGCATTATTTATCCTTAGCTTTTAAAACGTAGCTTACCGGTGCGTCACCTCCATAGATATTAGTACCTGATGCAACGTATAAATATTTAGGTTTGTTGTTAATTAATAAAATCTGCGGACGTTCAAATTTTGCGTAAGATTTGTTTTTAGGACCATAGTGCACTTTAGCGTCTTTCATATTTATAGGTGTATAATCATTTATGCGATGGAATCCTTTTTCGCTAGAGTCAAAGTGTATACCATCATTAGATGTCCATAGAATACCTCCGCCTTCTTCTACGATACCATGATTGTCTGTTGTTAGTAGGGCAAATTTATCATTAAACATAAATGCGTAACCATCTTCAATATTTCTGTCGTTTACAGTCACTGGGAACGGCATTTGAACATATGGCCCTTCCAAGTGCTCGGCTATAGCTAAACCCATTCTTGCTTTTTCCGATTTGTAATACAGGAAAAAACCGCCTTTAGGGTGCTGTAATAGGGTAGGGTTGTTAACCCCATTACTGGCATTGTAGTTCCAGTAATCTTTGTTTTGTGAAGGTCGTAAAATAGCACCGTCAGTATTTACAGGTTCCCAGGGTCCGTTTAAGCTTTTTGATGTTGACAGACAGATATATTGGTTTGATGGATGTTCTTTTATTCCGTTGTTAACAATGTAGAATAAAGCATAGACATCACCTATTTTCTTTATGGTAGGATTGTGAGGAGCAAAAATGTTTTTATTTGATGGCGAATCTGTTGAATTTAGTTTGTTTTCAATTTGGCCTTTAATAGCAATGTCAACAAATTTAAAAGGACCTTCTGAAGAATCCCCAATATAATGTGCAATTTCACTATGTGTTCTCCATCCAGGTTCAACAGTATTTCCCGGCCATCTGGCAACAAATAAATGAGTTTTACCATTGTCATCAATTATAGGAGAAGTGCCCCAAATAGTATACCCTGGCTCTTCTACTGCAATGCCAACAAATTCCCATTGATCGGCAAATGACTTTAATCCCTGCTGAGCATAAGAAATATTGATTAAAAACAGAAGGAAAAGAGTTTTTAAGAAATTGGTTCGATTTAAATTTGAGGTTGATATTTTCATTTGATTTAAAATTTTTATAATTCAACAATAAAAGTTTCTCCTTTTTTTAAATGAAGATTTTTTACAGTATCCTTATAAATTAATTTGAACTGATGATTGAATTTTGAGGTAATTGTTACTTTGTCTAATTGGCTATTACTCCAAACAATATCGAAGGTTAATCCACCACGTCCTTTTAAACCTGACACCGAGCCGTCTTTCCATGCTTTTGGTAAAGCAGGTAAAATACGAATGACGTTTTCTTCTTGAGATTGTAAAAGCATTTCAGCAACTCCTGCGGTATAGCCAAAATTACCATCAATCTGAAAAGGCGGGTGTAAATCGAAAAGGTTTTTACCTATAGATTTTTTAAACAAGAATTGAATGTGCTCGTGAGCCATTTCGGCATCTTGAAGTCTGGCGCTACAATTAATTAACCAGGCCCGGCTCCAACCCGGACCAGCTCCTCCGTTTTCTAAACGGTAGTCTAAAGTTTTTCTAACGGCATTAAATAATTCTGGCGCATTCTCTTTTGTTACGATGTTTCCTGGATGAAACCCATAAAGGTGAGACATGTGCCTGTGGCCAGGTTCCGGTTCTTCATAGGGTCTGTCCCATTCTAAAATTCTGCCATCATCACCTAAAACAAACCCCGGACGCAACTGACTTTTCTGTTGCTTTATTTTTCTAACAAAGTCGTTGTCAATATTTAAAATTTCGCAGGTTTTTAGGTAGTTTTCGAAAACTTCATGAATGACTTGTTGGTCCATGGCGCTTCCTAGACAAGTTGCTACTTGATCACCTTTTTCATTTATGAATCTGTTTTCTGGCGAAGTAGAGGGGGCTGAAATTAAAATGCCGTCTCGAGGATCTTCAATAATCCAATCGCTATAAAATTTAGTGACTTCATGAAGCGCAGGATATACGCGTTTGTTCAGGAAATTTTTATCTTTTGTAAATCTGTAATGTTGCCAGTAATGCTGCATAAGCCATCCTCCAGCACCCATAGAACAACCCCAGTATGCTGTAGGGGCACGTAACCATGTTGGTCCCCATAAATCGGTGGCATGAGGAATAAAGGACCCACTGCAACCAAAGTTTTTACTAGCCGTCGTTTTTCCGTTTTCAACCAGCATGTCAACATAGTTGAAAAGCGGATTGTTAAGTTCTCCAAGTCCGGTAACATCGGCTAACCAGTAATTCATTTGGAGGTTAATGTTCGCATGGTAATCGGCATTCCATGGGGCTTTTAAATGCTGATTCCATAACCCTTGTAGATTTGCAGGGTTAGTGCCTTCTCTGGAAGAAGAAATTAATAAATAACGGCCGTAATTAAATAACAAGGTTTCCAAACCAGTATCGATATTACCATTTTTTACAGCTTCAATTCTTTGGTCTGTTGGAATGCTACTGAAATCTTCTTGGTTTATTTGAAGTTTTACTCGTGAATAAAATTCTTGATAATCTTTAATATGAACTTTTTTAATGTCGTCGAACGATTTAGAGCCAATGGCCTTTAAATCCTTTTGATTTTGTTTTTTATAATCATCAAAATAGTATGATGAGTTATTTACAATATATAAAGTGGCTTTCTTGACGTTTTTTAGTTCTATGTAGTCTTGTGTGGTTAAAACAGTTCCCTTTTCATTAATTACTTTTAAAGCTGTTTCAAATTTAACGCCGTGCGTAATGGGTTTAGGTTGCGAATTAAATTTACCTTCACGTTGTGTCACTTCACCTTGCATAAGAAGAAGTCCGTTTTCTGTTGTAAAAGACCTTGCAGTTTCGAAACCGGCATCCTGAGGTCTGCTAAGTTTTAGTTTAGCATTGATGCCTTCAGGAGCATTGGTAGCCAATTCAATAACAATGACTTTATGTGGATGAGAGACCAGGATGTTTTCAGTAATTAAATAGCCATTAGATTTGAAAGAAACCTGAGAGGTGGCATTTTCAATATTCAGTTCACGACGATAATCGGTGATGTTGTCGTGTTTATAATCGATAAATAAATCGCCTAATGTTTGGTGAGATCTTACGATGGTTTTATTTGAAAATTTAGCTACAAACAAACTGTCGGCAGCTTTGTTGTTGCCTTCAAATAATAAATGTCTGATGTGTTCAAGGTCCTTTTTGTTTCCTTCTGGTTCAATCCAGTCCGGATCATTACCAGGCCACATGGAATCGTCATTTAACTGGATGCGTTCGTTAGTGGGATTACCAAAAACCATAACGCCAATTTTGCCATTTCCTAACGGAAGTGCTTCGTTCCAATTACTTGCAGGTTGGTCGTACCACAGGATGTGTTCTTGTCCGAAACCTAATGAACAAAATAAAAGGGTTACGAAATAGATTGGTTTTAAGTTAAGTTTAATGGGGTAATTCATTATTATAAATATTGTATGGTTTGTGTTTGTTTACAAAGAAGCTAAAAAAAATAAAAAAGAGGGTAATATTCTCTTCTTAGAGGTGTACTTTTTTATAAAAGTTGTTTTGTCATTTCGTATAAAGCAATATTTGTAGCTTGTACCACATTCATACTGCTATTTTGACCAAACATATCGATATGAATAATGGCATCAGCGAAATTTAAAATAGCTTCGGAAACACCAAAGTTTTCATCGCCAACCACTAAGACAATGGGTTTTTCTGTTGGGAGTTGAAAGGAATGAATTGGTTGACTTGTACTTGTAATTTCAAGAGCTATGATGAAATGATTTTTTTTTAGACTTTCCATTTGGTCTAAAGCAGATTCGTGAATTTCGTAAGGCACCACTTTTTCGGTGGCACGTGAAGTTTTAGCTGTTTTTCTGCCAAGTGTAATACCTTCTCCACAAAGTATTAATTTTTCAATTCCAAAGGCGTCACACATTCTAAACAAGCTCCCAATATTTGGTGCATTGGTAACATTATCTCCAACCACGGTTATTGGGAATGTTCTTTTGTTAAAATTTGAAGTGTAATGGGTGAGTTGCATGTTAGTGTTCAAATGCGTATTTAACAATATTAGCACCCATTTTTAATGCTTTTTCTCTAACATTTTCAGGGTCGTTATGTACTTCCGGGTCTTCCCAACCATCTCCTAAATCACTTTCAAAAGTAAACAGAAGCATCAATCGGCCTTCATGAAATAATCCAAACGCTTGAGGGCGCTTACCATCGTGCTCGTGAATCTTTGGTAAACCATCAGGAAAAGGGAAAGCTATATTGAAAATCTCATGGTTAGCGGGTAATTCTACTAAATCCTTATCAGGAAATACTTTTTTTAGCTCTTTGGTAATATAGGGTTGCATACCGTAATTGTCGTCGATATGTAAAAAGCCACCTGAGATTAAATAATTTCGAAGATTTTCAGCATCATTATCACTAAAAAAAACATTGCCATGCCCGGTCATGTGAACTAATGGAAACTGAAATAAATCTGGACTATCCACTTCAACCGTTTGTGGTTTTGGATTAATCTGAGTGTTGATGTTTTTATTACAATAGGTAATCAAATTTGGTAACGATGTTGGGTTGGCATACCAGTCGCCGCCACCTTTATATTTTACGAAAGCGAGTTCCTGAGCAAATCCACCGAAGGATAGGAGTAAAGACAATAGGGGTAAAACTCGTTTCATCATCGTTTAAATTGTTTCGTTTACAAAAGCAACACTGTGGCAAGCAACAATAGCCGCTGTTTCGGTTCGTAAACGGGTTTCTCCCAAAGTTACAGGAATAAATTTATTAGCTATAGCCAATTCAATTTCTTTGGTACTAAAATCGCCTTCCGGACCAATTAGAATGGTCACGTTGGTATTGGATTTTAGTTCCTGTTTTAATGATTTTTTATCGGTTTCCTCGCAATGAGCGATGAATAAATCGCCTTCAAAGTTTTGAGATATAAATTCTTTAAATGAAATGGCCTCATTAAGTTTAGGCATGTAACAGTTTAAAGATTGTTTGGTAGCCGATTGTAAAATCTTTTCAAACCTATCGGCTTTAATAACTTTACGTTCGCTGTGGTCGCAAAATACGGGAGTTACGCTTTCAATACCAATTTCGGTAGCTTTTTCCAAAAACCACTCGTAGCGGTCGTTCATTTTTGTAGGCGCTACAGCCAAATGCAAATGACAATTGCGCTTTGGCTGTAACGTTTTTGATGTTATTTTGACCAAACAGTTTTTTATGTCAGCCACAGTAATTTCAGCAGTAAATAACCAGCCATTTCCGTTGGTAATGTGTAAAGTGTCTCCAATGCTTTTTCGAAGGACTTTTACAATGTGTTTGCTTTCTTCTTTATCGAAAGAAAATTGAGCTGTATTTTCGGTAATATCTGGATTATAAAATAACTGCATTAGTTTATGGCTTCAACAATTTTTAAAACTTTTATTTCGGCAATATGTTTTGGTTCGTGTGTTTGTAATACCAAATAATGGGCATTAGTTTCTGGTATGTGTACACTAAAAATATCTTCTAAACTGTGGTTTCCGTTAATGACTTCGGCTTCAAATTCTATAGGCATTTTGCCTTCAGTAAACCAACCTAAATCACCACCTTTGTTAGCGTATGCATCCATCGAATACTGTTTTGCTAAATATGAAAACGGAATACCGTTATTGTATTTTGTAACAATTTCTGAACGTAAATTTGTAATGTCGTCTTCAGTTCGTTGTGCACCATCTAAGTAAATATAACTTACCCTGTAATATGGTGTTTTGTTTTTTTCAAGAACCTTATAAAAGGTCTTTTCAAATTCATTTTCTTTAATTTTTACAGCGCCTCGAGACATACTAAAAAGCTCTTTAGCCAAAATGGTTTTGTGCTTTTCTTCATTAAAGGTTACAACTTTGTTGCCCTTGTGTTTTTTAGCCTGTAAAAATGAGTCTATCTGTTTCGTGCTTTCAATGGTAATTAAATCTTCTTCTGTAGAAGTTTGAGCCAAAGCAGAAACGGTAAAACAAAACAAACTGTAGGTAAGTAGTTTTTTAATCATAGAGGTAGTTTTGGGGATTTAATTAAACTTAAATTTTTAAACGTGCTGAAGCTGCGACACTTTGATCAGCAAATTCATTTTCTAAATATTTTAAATGGCCAACAATGGCAATCATGGCTGCATTATCGGTTGTGAATTCAAATTTAGGAACGTAGGTGGTCCAGCCAAATTTTTTCTCTCCATCTTTTAAAGCCTGACGAATTCCGGAGTTGGCCGATACACCGCCACCAATGGCAATATGTTTAATACCGGTTTCTTTCGATGCCAGTTTTAGTTTATCGATTAAAATACCAATAATGGTGTGTTGAATTGAAGCACAAATGTCGTTGAGGTTTTCTTCAACAAAATTCGGGTTGTTCTTGGTTTCATTTTGAATGAAATACAAAATTGCAGTTTTCAATCCAGAAAAGCTGAAGTTTAATCCATCAACTTTAGGTTTGGTAAATTTAAAGGCTTTCGGATTTCCTAATTTAGCTCGTTTGTCTATTTCTGGTCCAGCAGGGTAGCCTAAGCCCAGAATTTTTCCGCTTTTATCAAAGGCTTCACCAACCGCATCATCAATTGTTTCACCAATAACAGTCATGTCAAAATAACTATCACAACGGACAATTTGGGTATGTCCTCCAGAAATAGTCATGGCTAAAAACGGAAATGGAGGTTTTTCAAAGCCTTCTTCGTCAATATAATGGGCTAGAATGTGACCTTGCATGTGGTTTACATCGATTAGAGGAATGTCCAGTCCGTAAGCTAAAGATTTCGCAAAAGAAGTTCCCACCAATAACGATCCCATTAAACCAGGTCCTTTTGTAAAGGCAATAGCGTTTAGTTGTTCTTTGGTAATTCCTGCTTTTTTTAAAGCCTGATGCACTACTGGAACTATGTTTTGCTGGTGTGCTCTCGATGCCAGTTCGGGCACCACACCACCGTATTCTTCGTGTATTTTCTGGTTCGCAATGATGTTACTTAAAATGCGTCCGTTATGCATTACAGCTGCTGCTGTATCATCACAGGAAGACTCAATTCCAAGAATGTAAATATTTTGTGTCGCCATTAATAAGATTTAGGCATAATAATTGTTAATTTTGAAAACCAATAAGTCATCTATTTTATAGGACTCATCGTAATTACAAAACTACTTAATTATTTTATTAATAGAAATGTAAAAATGGTGAATGTGTTTTATCTAAGGTCTGAATTGAGGATAAACGCTTAAATGATAAATAGAACCTTGGTTTTTTAAATTTTAACTCAGCAGCATATTAAAAAAGTCCTCAAAATAATACTAAAACTTTTAGCACTATTTGTGCTTATGTTCATCATTCTGGTTTTGGTGTTAACAATTCCTTTTGTGCAAACTCAGCTGGGAAATTATGCCACTAAAAAGCTTAACGACGAGTTTAAAACCAACATAAATATAGACCGGGTAAGTATGCAACTTAATGGAGATATTGAGTTGAAAGATATTTATATTCAGGATTACAAGCAGGACACCTTAATTAGTGTGTCAGAATTAAATACATCCATTATAAGTTTTAAAAATCTATCGGAAGGAAAACTGGTTTTCGGAGATATTGATTTAGAAGGCTTGGTATTCAATATTGTGACGTATAAGGATGCGATCGAAACGAATTTAGATGTTTTCGTGAACAAGTTTGAAGATGATAACCCTAGATCTGAAAAAAGTAGTTTTTTAATGTCGTCTAGCGATGTGTCCATTTATGATGGTGTTTTCAGACTATTGGATGAAAATAAGGAAAGCACAAAACTTCTCGAATTTTATAATCTAAATATCAATGCAACTAACTTCTTAATAAACGGAAGTGATGTGAGTATGCGTGTTAATACGCTAAATTTTATTGATAGTCGGGGGGTTAAAGTGAAAAATTTAACCACGAATTTCGCTTATACTTTAACCGATATGACCTTTGCGAATCTGGATATAAAAACGCCAAATTCTCGCTTAAAAGGTGACTTGAAGTTTGAATATCTTAGAGAAGACCTTCAGTATTTTACCGATAAGGTTTTGGTAACTGCAAGTTTTGAAGATTCATCTGTATTACTGGACGAACTTAATACGTTTTACGATGAGTTTGGTAAAGGACAGGAAGCTCATTTTAGCGTGGACTTATCCGGTACATTAAACGATTTACAAACGAAAAACTTACGATTAAATACGAGTAGAAATACCAGAATCTACGGAAATATTAATTTCAAAAACCTGTTTAGCAAAGAGGAAGACGATTTCTCAATGAATGCTTACCTTTCTAATTTAAGCTCAACGTACAGTGATTTAAAAGCATTGCTGCCAAATGTTTTAGGAGCTTCATTGCCGTCTTCATTGGGCCGTTTGGGGCAATTTACAATTACAGGGAATACGCAGGTAACAGCGTCAACAGTGGTAGCTGATGTTAAGATAGAAACCGATCTTGGTTTGGTAGATTCCGATCTGGAAATTACTACTATTAATGATATTGATAACGCCTCTTACAAAGGAAATATCATTTTTGATAAGTTCGATTTCGGAACCTTCTTAGAGTCTGAAGAGATAGGTGAGGCTTCATTAAATTTCGATGTAAAAGGTAAAGGTTTCGTTACCGAAACTATAAACACACAGGTAAAAGGTGATGTTTTTGAAGTGATGTACAATGGGTACAATTATCACGGAATAAAGGTTGCCGGAAATGTAAGAAATAAGATTTTCGATGGTAATTTAATTTCAAACGATAGAAATTTAAAACTAAACTTTTTAGGGTTGGTTGATTTCTCAGATGCTGTTAGTAAGTACGACTTTGTGGCTAATGTGGGTTATGCCAATTTAAATGTGTTGAATTTTGTAAAAAAGGATAGCATTTCCATTTTTAGAAGTGATGTGAAAATGAATATGAATGCCAGTGGTTACGATGATGCCTATGGTCGAGTTATATTCGAAAATACGTCTTATAGAAATCAAAATGACACCTATACTTTCGATAAGTTTGAAGTCTTTTCCCGTTTCGAAAACAATATGCGTTACATTGGGATTAATTCCCCAGATATTGTTGAAGGCGAATTAAAAGGACGATTTAGATTCAGAGATTTAAAGAAATTGTTTCAAAACTCGTTAGGGTATATTTACACAAATTACGAACCGTATAAGGTGTCAACCGACCAGATTATCGATTTCAATTTTAAAATTTACAATAAAATCGTTGAGGTATTTTATCCTGAAGTCGAATTAGGAAAGAATACGTTTATTCGTGGTCGTGTAGAGAGTGATGAAAGTCAGTTTAGACTAACATTCAAGTCTCCTGAAATTAAATTGCTCGACCATTTTGTGAATAATATTGAATTACAGGTAGATAATAGTAATCCGCTGTTTAATACCTATGTAGAGGCCGATAGTTTAAATACCAAGTATTACGATGTTTCTAAATTTAGCCTGATTAATGTAACTGTAAATGATACCTTATTTATGCGTACTGAGTTTCAGGGAGGAAAACGTAATAAGGATATTTTTAATCTGAGTTTTTATCACACTATAAACGAAGAGAATAAATCGGTAATTGGCTTTAAAAAATCAGATTTTACGATAAAAGATTACACCTGGTATATTAACGAGGAGAATGACCTTAATAATAAGGTGTCTTTTGATAGAGATGTTTCTACGTTTGATATCGACAAATTCGTGGTTACTCACGGGAATGAAGAAGTCAGGCTTTCCGGTATGATTAAGGATTCTACTCAAAAGGATATTAAACTCGATTTTAAAAATGTAAGTCTGACTAAGATAGTTCCTGATATTGATAGTTTGTCACTCGAAGGTCGTGTAAATGGGAAGCTTGATATTTTACAGCAAAATGGAAGTTATTTGCCTAATTCAACAATTGTTATTGAGGACTTTAAAGTTAATCGCTTTGATTTAGGTTCGTTTGATGCTTCTATCACAGGAAATGAAAATCTTACTAATTATAATGTGGATATTTCGATAAAAGATGACGAGAAAAAGTCTTTTAGAGCTGTGGGTGATATTAATGCTTTAGGAGAGCAGTCGAGTATTGATGTAAATTTAGAATTTAACGAATTCAATTTACAACCATTAAATCCGTTATTGCAGGATGTGTTGTCGAATATTCGTGGTTTGGCAACAGGAGTGGTGCATGTTGTTGGTAATTTAAATAAGCCAGATATTAACGGGGATGTAAAACTAAATAACGCAGGCTTGGGCATTCCGTATTTAAATGTCGATTATGACTTTGCACAAAATGCATCGGTGTCTTTAACCGATCAGACGTTTAAGTTTAATAAAATACCAATATCCGATAGCAAATACAATTCTAAAGGTCAGTTAAACGGATCGATTAGCCACGTGAATTTTTCAAACTGGAATTTAGATTTAGATATACGAACACCTAATTTATTGGTTTTAGACACCAAAGAAACCGAAGATGCCTTGTATTATGGAACGGCATTTATGAGTGGTTATGCTTCTTTAAAAGGACCTACGGAGCAATTGGTGATTAGTGTTTTAGGAGAAACAAAGCCTGGAACCGTATTTAAAATTCCGCTTAGCGACACCGAATCATTCGGAGATAATACTTATATCCATTTTATTACAAAAGAAGAAAAAGAAGCCAGACGTAGTGGTAAAGAAATTGTTTTTAATGAAATAGAAGGCTTAGAGTTAGACTTCGATTTAGATGTTACGCAAGATGCTGAATTGGAAATTATTATTGATAAAAACTCAGGGCATTCGCTTAGAGGTCGTGGTAGTGGCGGATTACTTGTAGAAATCAATACCAATGGTAAATTTAATATGTGGGGAGATTTCTCCGTGTTTGAAGGGGTTTATAATTTTGCTTACGGCGGATTGATTCAAAAGGAATTCAATGTGATGCCGGGAGGAACTATTGCATGGGAAGGCGACCCGTTAAAGGCTCAAATTAATATGCAGGCAGTTCTTAAAGAACAAACCAATCCGTCACCGTTACTTGAAAACCCGATTAATAGAAGTATTCCTGTAGAGTTATACATCGATTTAACGGGAGACCTTGAGCAGCCTCAACCAGAATTTAGCTTTAAATTTCCTAACGTTAATTCAACCATTAAGTCAGAACTTCAATATAGTTTAGAGTCTTCAGATGATAGACAAAATCAGGCCTTATTTTTAATTTCTACAGGATCGTTTTCAAGAGGTTTGAGCGGACTTAATTTTTCAGGAACCATTGCCGATAGACTTAACGGTATTATTAACGGCATATTTACTTCTGGAGATAGTAAAGTAAATGTTGGACTAAATTATGAAGCTGGAGCCAATAGGCCAGATTATCAGACAGGAGACCGTTTTGGGGTAACACTTCAAACGAAAATTACCGATCGTGTATTAATTAACGGTAAAGTAGGGGTGCCTGTAGGTGGTGCCGGTGCTACCGAAACTGTCATTGCCGGAGACGTTGAAATCGACTTTTTATTAAATGAAGATGGTACTTTAACAGCGACCGTATTTAATAGAGAAAATAGTATTCGTAATTTTGGTGAAGCTATAGGCTACACACAAGGGGTGGGAGTTTCATATAGTGTGGATTTTGATACCTTTAAAGAATTGATTCAGAGTTTGTTTAAAAAATCTGAAAAACCAGACCCCGTGCTTATCGAAAAATCGGAAGAAAATGAAGAGAGTGCAATTCCCGAGTTTATTCGCTTAAAAAGTTCTAAATAGAAATAAATCACCTGTTTACATTTCGGAAATCATAATTTTTCAGCTATAATTTGTTTTTTTTATTAACTAAAACGTTATAGTTTTAAAAGCGTCATTAAAATGCAATAAATGCCATAGATATATGGTTTTTCTTTACTAATTTTACTTCATATACTAATCAATTTATGTCGAATAAAATAAAGAAAATTGCAGTTTTAACATCGGGAGGTGATTCTCCGGGAATGAATGCAGCCATTCGTTCTGTCGTTAGAACCTGCTCTTACCATAATATAGAATGTCTTGGCGTTTATCGTGGCTATGAAGGCTTAATCGATGGTGATTTCGAAGAACTTAACGCACGTAGTGTTAAAGGCATTATTAACAAAGGAGGAACATTTTTAAAGTCTGCTCGTTCCAATCGTTTCAGAACAGAAGAAGGAAGAAAACAAGCTTACGATAAATTAGTAGAAGTTGGAGCCGAAGGCTTAGTGGTTATTGGTGGAGATGGATCGTTTACAGGAGCTATGATTTTTAATCAGGAGTTTGGCTTTCCTGTAATGGGAATTCCAGGAACTATTGATAACGATATTTTCGGAACAACCCATACTTTAGGTTTTGATACAGCATTAAATACAGTTGTTGATGCGATTGATAAAATACGTGACACCGCGAGTTCTCATAACCGATTATTTTTTATCGAAGTTATGGGGCGTGATGTTGGGCATATTGCATTAAACGCTGGTATTGCTGGTGGAGCCGAAGAGATTTTAATTCCTGAGGAAGACTTAGGGTTAGATCGTTTGGTAGACTCTTTAAACCGTAGTAAAAGTACAGGTAAGACCTCAAGTATTGTAATCGTAGCCGAAGGTGATAAAATAGGAAAGAATATTTTCGAGCTTAAGGATTACGTAGATCAAAATATGGAAGGTTACGATGTAAGAGTATCTGTTTTAGGTCATATGCAACGTGGTGGAGCGCCATCGTGTTTCGATCGTGTTCTTGCCAGTAGAATGGGAGTAAAAGCTGTAGAATCCTTATTAAAAGGAGAAACCAACTATATGGTGGGCTTACTAAACGGAAAAATGGAATTAACTCCAATTGAAAAAGCTATTAAAGGTAAAACAAAAATAAATTTAGAATTATTGCGTGTCTCAGACATTATGAGCACTTAACATTTATAACAAAGATTATGTCAAAATTAAAATTAGGAATCAACGGATTTGGAAGAATAGGTAGAATTGCGTTTAGAGTAGCGGCTTCAAGACCAGATATACAAATAGTAGGTATCAACGATTTATTAGATGTAGAGCATTTAGCTTACTTATTAAAGTACGATTCTGTTCACGGTAGATTCGATGGAACTATTGATATCGTAAACGGAAACTTAGTAGTTAACGGAAACGAAATTAGAATTACTGCTGAACGTAACCCGGAAGATTTAAAATGGGATGCTGTAGGAGCTGAGGTTGTTTTAGATTGTACTGGTATCTTTACAACTTTAGAAGGTGCTCAAAAACACATCACAGCCGGAGCTAAGAAAGTTGCAATTTCTGCACCATCTGCCGATGCACCAATGTTCGTAATGGGTGTTAACAACGATAAAATTACTGCAGAGCACACCATCGTTTCTAACGCATCTTGTACTACAAACTGTTTAGCGCCTATCGCTAAAGTAATTAACGATAACTTTGGTATTGTTGAAGGTTTAATGACTACAGTTCACGCAACTACAGCAACGCAAATGACAGTTGACGGTCCTTCAAGAAAAGACTGGAGAGGTGGACGTAGTGCATTGGCTAACATTATTCCTTCTTCAACAGGAGCTGCTAAAGCTGTAGGTAAAGTAATTCCTGAATTAAATGGAAAATTAACTGGTATGGCTTTCCGTGTTCCAACTCCAGATGTTTCTGTAGTAGATTTAACAGTAAGAACAGAAAAGGCAGCATCTTGGGATGAAGTTAAAGCCGCTTTAAAAGCAGCTGCAGACGGACCATTAAAAGGTGTGTTAGGATATACTGAAGAAGCTGTGGTTTCTCAGGATTTCGTATCTGAGCCAATGACAAGTATCTTCGATGCAGATGCAAGTATTGCTTTAAATGATAATTTCTTTAAATTAGTATCTTGGTACGATAATGAATTTGGTTATTCAACTAAATTAATCGATCTTGCTCAATACATTAGCAAAATCTAATTTAACAAGTATATTATAATAGTATTAACAACTCCACAGGTTATTGTATTTAAAGCACAACGGTCTGTGGGGTTTTTTATTTAAAAACTCATGATTTTAATTGTTGATAGTGGCTCTACGAAGTCAGACTGGATAGCAGTAGATAGAAAAGGTAATAAAATGCTGGAAAAAATGCGCACAAAGGGGCTTAATCCAGAAATTATATCCGATAAAAAAATAAAAAAGATAATTAAAGGTCATGAGGATTTAAAGGCCAATAGAAAAATTGTGTCGCACGTATTTTTCTATGGAGCAGGTTGTGGTACCGAAAAACCACAGAATGTAGTTAAAGGCGTTTTGCAAGAGGTTTTTGTTAACGCAGAGGTTCATGTTCATGAAGACACCATGGCAGCTGTATTTTCAACAATTAATACACAAACCGAAGCTGCAGTGGTTTGTATTTTAGGAACCGGATCTAACTGTAGTTATTACGATGGTAAAGTATTGCATCAACGTGTCAATTCTTTAGGGTATATTATTATGGATGATGCTTCTGGAAATTACTACGGTCGTCAGTTAATTAGAGATTACTACTTTAATAACATGCCTGAAAATATTCGTGTCGCTTTCGAAAGTAAGTACAATATGGATACCGATTATATTAAATACAACCTTTATAAAAAACCAAATCCTAATGCGTATTTAGCACACTTTGCTGAATTTATGTTCTTAAACAAGGATTCTGAATATTGTGTAGAACTTATTAAAAAAGGTATTCGTCTGTTTGCTGAAAGTATGATTTTTCAATATGCTGAAGAATTAAAAACCGTTCCGGTACATTTTGCAGGTTCTATTGCTTACTTTGCTAAAGACGAAATTAAGCAGGTTGCGGAAGAAATGGGCTTTACCGTTGGTAACTTTGAACGCAGACCAATTGAAGGTCTGGTAGATTTCCATGTTAAAAATTTAAAGTAATAAGACTAAATTATTTCCCTTTTGAATAGGCATATAGCGGTTTATATTTCTAATAAAGACCATAAGCAAGATTTTATTGAGCGTATTCAGGACGGAAATATTTTAAGTGATTTTTCAAAACCTAAGGCAGTACTTTTTTCTGAAATTACTATCAATAAATTAATTCAGGAAGAACGTATTCATGGTTTTTGTGATGTCGTTACGCCAACAGGAAATCTATTGAGTAATTCATCCCAAGGTGAACGAAAAAAAGCACTTTTAAACCATATAATATCTCAAAATCCCGAAGCCATTATTGTCGATAATGTTTTTGGGAATTTAGATATTCAGGCACAGGCTGAAATAGAGCAAACTCTAAACAAGTTAAGTTCAAAGATTGGTATTTTACAAATTACTAAACGTAAAGAAGATATTCTATCCTTTATTGGTAAGGTTTATCATTTAGAAGGGAAAGAACTTGTAGAGTTAAAACTTGAAGAATCAGATGACGCTATTGCCGAATCTTTTTTAGAAGACTTACCGAAGGCTTACCGACCAGTTTCAGAGAAAATCAATCCTATAGTAAAATTTACAGATGTATCGGTTCACTACAGAGAGCGCCCAATTTTGAATAACATCAACTGGGAAATTAAAAAAGGTGAGTTCTGGCAACTAATGGGGCCAAATGGTTCTGGGAAAAGTACCATTTTAAGTATGATTTTTGGTGATAATCCCAAGGCTTTTGGTCAGAATATCGTCTTATTTGGAGTGAAGAAGGGAAGCGGTGAGAGTGTTTGGGAGATTAAACAGAAAATAGGATACTTTTCTTCCGATATGTTACGCGGATTTACACGCTTGGATTCTATTGGTAATATGATTGTTTCCGGTTTTTTTGACACTATCGGACTCTATAAAACACCAACCAACGAGCAGATTAAAATTGCACAACACTGGTTACGTGTTTTAGATATGTTCGATATTAGAAAACAGGATTTTTTATCGTTATCAAAAGGATATCAAAGTCTGGTTTTAATAGCTCGTGCCATGGTAAAGCATCCACCATTACTTATTTTAGACGAACCAACTAATGGTTTGGATGATGCCGACGTAAAGTTGTTTACGCAATTAATAAATAAGATTGCATCAGAAACTGAAACAGCCATTTTGTATGTGTCACATAGAAAGGAAGCGGGATTAAATCCTGATTTTATATATCAGTTAACACCTCATGAAACTGGTTCTACAGGGCAAGTGGTTAAGATTTAATATCTTCAAAAGGTCTGATATCAACAGACACATTCATTTTATTTTTTCCTGTACTGTAAATAACACCTTTTAATGGAGGTACGTCGTAGTAATCGCGTCCCCAAGCTACAATGATGTGTTGGTTTTTGGGTATTTGATTATTTGTAGGGTCGAAGTCTACCCAACCAAAACCAGGAATATAAACCGAAAACCAGGCATGCGAGGCATCGGCACCTATTAGTTTTTCTTTTCCAGGAGGCGGTAGTGTTTCAATATAGCCACTAATATACCTTGCTGGTAACCCAACGGAACGCACACAGGCAATGGCAATTTGAGCAAAATCCTGACAAACCCCTTTTTTAGCTTTTATCACTTCGTGTATGGGGGTAGCCACGTTAGAAAATGTAGGGTCGAAATCAAATTCGGTATAAATACGCTGCATCAATTCGAAAGCTGCTTCAAATACCGGCCGATTGGGCTTAAAAGATACTTCGGCGTAAGCTTTAATTTCAGGAGTTATTTTAGCGATTAAAATAGATTCCAGAATATATTGGCGAGCATCTATAATATGTTCTTCATTACTTTTAAGAGCACCTAAAGCTTCCTTAAGCGTGATGCTTTTTCCTTTTTCTGAAGTGTTTATATCAGGTTGTTCTTCGTAGTTTCTTGAAACCCTACTTATTGCAGTAACTTTTAGTTTTTTATGCTCTTTTTGAAGCGAAAACCGAGTGATGTAGTTTCCGAAGAAATCAACACGCTCTGTTAATTCTGAAGGGGTTGGGGTAATCTCCAGTTGGTAATCTAGTAGCACTTGTCCGGCTAAGGTTTTAGGTTTTAATGTGGCTATGTTATGGCAAAAGGTAACATCGTTTTCGTAATCGTAACTGGTAGTATGTGAAACTTGAAATACCATAATTATAACGGGAAATTTTGATTAACCAATTGGGTTTGGCGGTACGAGTGATTAAAATACGTATTTGAAATTGCTAATGACGTTTCGTGTAACATATCGCTTAAATCAGTTAATTCTTCATCTAATTTTTCGCGAAGTGTTCGGTCTTCGTTTAAAGTCATTAAACCTGTAATGTTTAGACTTGTAATTTTGTTATTAGCCGTTGCGATTAGTTTCTGGCATTCGGTATAAAAACCAATCAATTCAGAATGCGGCAAACGATCAATATCCTTTTGAATACGTTTTAGTCTGTAGGTTAAGGATTTAGGGTATTCCTTGTCAAGTAAAGTTAAATTAATCACATTTTCAAGACTTAAATACGATCGGTAACTGTAGCGATAAATATTTAAACTTTCGTCACTGCTTAATAAGGATTCCAGAATGTCGTATTGCAGACGTTCTTCATAATTGAAAACCATTAATGATCTGAATTTTGAGATTTGCATCATGGCTTGTTCGGTTTGAAGCCCTATAAAATAAAGCAACAGGCCTTGTTGCACCAGAATACTTTCCTCAATTAATCCCATAAAGGCAATGAGTCGTGTAATGGTGCGATCGAGTAATTTAGTAAGCGCCGGAACTGTATATAGATCGGCTTCATCAAATTTACGCCATAGTTTTTTTATACTGTCGAATACGCGCCACATGTCTTTAGACCAAAGGTTGCGAAGCGAGTAGTATGAATTGTTAAAGCTGGTCAAGGTTTGCGCCAAACTACCCATACGCTCTTTATCGAATATTAATGATATAATTTCAGGTAATGGGTTCTCCAATAAGATATCACTATGCTCACCAACAAATCCCGGGAAAGTAGAGGTGATATTTGTTAAGGATTGCAGTAAGTATTTTAGGCTTTCAGAATTGTTTTCTTTGGCACTGTACTGCTCATCCGTCATTTTATTAAGCACCATTCTAATATAACGTGCTGTTACCAGAGCGCGACCTAAATAGCGTCCGGACCAGAACAAGTTTTCAGCAGTATTACTCGGTAAATCGTTAATATCGGAAATAGAAATTTTGCAGGAACTATCCCAGGCGTAATGCTTGATGTTATTTTGAATTTCATCAGATAAGACCCATAAATCTTTACTCATTCCACCACGCTGATTCGAAACAAACAGATTTTCACGTTCGGGAGCTACCCTTACTAATCCACCGGGCATGACTTTATAGCTTTCCTTTTTTGAAATGGCAAACGTTCTGCACATTACTTTTCTGGCTTCTAAATGATCATTTACAAAATCCGGCGAAGTTGAAAAAGTAATTTTTTCCTGAGCGACATAGCGATATGGATTTGCCGAAATATCTTTTTTAAGTTTATCTAAAGCTTCAGGACTCAAGAATTCACAGAAAAATAAGCTTTCGCGGTTAGAACGATCAATGCGTTTAACCACAAGGTTTTTAATGTTTTTAAAAACATAATCGCGCTCCTTTTCCTGTCCGCACCACCAGGAAGCGATCTGAGGAAGGATTAAATCTTCATTGAAGAAATAATTACAAATAGCATTCATAAACGGAATTAATCCTGAATTTTCTAAAACACCACTACCTATAGGGTTTACTATAGCCACATTTTGGTTTCTTACCACATCGAGTAAGCCCGTAACCCCTAGATAACTATCCTCTCGAAGCTCTAAAGGGTCCATAAAAACGTCGTCTACACGACGGTAAATCACATCAACCTGTTTTAGTTCTTTAAGTGTTTTTAAATAAACTTTTCCGTTTCTAACCACTAAATCGTTACCATTAACCAGCGGATAACCTAAGAATGAAGACATATAGGCGTGCTCAAAATAGGTTTCGTTTAAAGGACCCGGGGTTAAAATTACTATACTCGGATTCTCCTTATTTTGAGGTGCGGCCTCAATAAGCATTTGGTTAAAGTCGTAAAAGAAGCCAGATGGTTGTTTTACGTTAATATCTTTAAATAAGCCCGGCAGTACTCTGTTCATAGAATACCTGTTTTCCAGGGCATAACCCATGCCGGAAGGCGCTTGTGTTCTGTCGTTAACCACCCACATACGTCCGTCTGGTCCGCGCGCTAAATCTGATGAATAGATTAATATGTTTTTAGCCGTTTTATATTGAATCTGGTCGCATTGTCTTAAAAAGCCGCGATGGGCGAAAATCACCTCAGGAGGAATGATTCCTTTTTTTATAAGTTCTCGTTTACCGTAAATGTCTTTTAAAACTAAGTTTAAAAGTTCGGCACGTTGTTTTAGGCCTTTTTCAATGGTGCGCCATTCCTCTTTATTTATTAAAAAGGGGATAATGTTTAAATCCCAGGTGCGTTGCATACCTTGAGGATCGTTGTAAACATTATAAGTTACACCGTTTTCATCCATTAACCAGTCAATTTCATTTTGCTTGGCAGTTAATGTTTTTAAATCCATTTCAGAAATATTACTTAGTAATTTTTTCCAATTCGGATTTAAGGACATATCAGATTTTAAAGCTTCATCATAATTTTTCGCTTTCGAAAAATAATTCTGAAATAATATGTTTAAATCTGTGGTCATGTATTAGTTTAGTTTATTTCTTTCGCAAATCTAAGGTATTTGGAAATTCTAAATTAGCAGGTAACACCTTAAAACTGAATTTTTTCGCACTTTCTTTTTCCTGAACACGTTTTGTTGAAGGTTCGATTTCCTGAGATATATTTTCAACACCCCCCTGAGTGTGTCCAAATTCCCAAAAACGACTGATGCGTCGCGATTCTGCTTCAAAACTATTTACAGGGTAAGCGTCGTACGAACGACCACCAGGATGCGAAACAAAATAGGTGCAACCACCTATAGACCGTCGGTTCCAGGTGTCTACTATATCGAAGACTAAAGGCGTATCAACTCCAATGGTTGGGTGCAATGCTGAATACGGATTCCATGCTTTATATCTTACACCAGCAACATATTCTTCTTTTTTAGAGGTGCTTTTTAAATCGACTTTTATGCCGTTACAAGTTAATACATAACGGTCGTTGTTAAAATTATTAACCTTAACCTGAAGGCGTTCAACTGAAGAATCCACATAACGAGCTGTACCTTGTCCGGTAGCTTCTTCACCTAAAACATTCCAGGGTTCTATTCCGGCGCGTAATTCCAGATGCATATTATTGATTTCAACCATACCATGAAGCGGGAAACGGAATTCGAAAAACGGATTAAACCAATCTTCTTTAAAGGCGTATCCTGCTCTGTTTAACTGATTAACGATGTCTTTAATGTCTTCACGAACAAAATGTTCGATTAAAAATTTATCGTGTAATTCGGTGCCCCAACGCACTAAATTGTGTTCGTAAGGTTTTTTCCAAAACCAGGCAACTAAGGTTCTAACCAGTAAATTTTGCATTAAACTCATTTGAGGGTGCGGCGGCATATCGAAAGCACGGAGCTCCAAAATACCTAAACGACCCGAAGATGAATCCGGGGAGTATAATTTATCAATGCAAAATTCGGCACGGTGTGTATTGCCCGTTAAATCGGTTAACAGATGGCGAAATAATCTGTCGGTTAACCAAAACGGAACATCACCTCCTTTAGGAATTTGACTAAATGCAATTTCCAGTTCATAGAGGTTTTCCATTCGGGCTTCATCAATACGAGGCGCCTGACTTGTGGCTCCAATAAAGGCACCAGAGAATAAATAGGATAATCCCGGATGATGTTGCCAGAAAGTCAATAGACTTCGTAATAAACTCGGTTTTCTTAGCAACGGGCTATCGGCAGGAGAAGTTCCTCCCAAAGTAACATGGTTTCCACCACCTGTGCCAGTATGTTTACCATCAAGCATGAATTTTTCGGTTCCTAATCTTGATTTTTTAGCTTCACTATATAAGGTGAAAGTATTTTGACACAATTCCTCCCAATTGTTTGCTGGCTGCACATTTACTTCAATAACTCCAGGATCTGGAGTTACCTTCAAGGAGTCTAATCGGTGGTCTTTTGGGGCGTCGTAACCTTCTAAAACCACAGGAATAGATAAGGCTTTTGCTGTGGCCTCGATGGAAGCCATTAAGTCTAAAAAGATTTCAATGCTATCTAAAGGAGGTAAAAAGAGATGCAGTTTTTCGTCCCTGATTTCGGCACATAAAGCCGTTCTTATAAAATAGTTTGTTTTCTTTTTTGGTATGCCATGCTTTTCAAGGTCCTTTATACGTTTTGAAACAATACGCTGATAGCTTGGTAATGTTTTCTTTTTTGAGAAATTATCGGGTTGGTACACCGGAAATTCCTCATCATTTGATTTAATTAGTAATGAATTTAAAGGTAACCGAAGTCCGATAGGCGAGTTTCCAGGAATTAAAAACAAATGTTCCCTTCTAAATGCCCAGTTGCAGGTATACCATTCGCCTCCGGTATTGTTGAGCGGAATGACATGTCCGGTAGGTTTCGATTTTCCGTCTTTTAATATTTGCTGAAGTTTCTCTTTAACCAGCATGTTTCCATCTTCTTTGGTCGGGTCAATGTCTATAGGCATTTGTCCTTCCTGCCACAGAAAATAGAAAGCATCTTCGTAAGTTGGAATAATAGTTTTATCGGTTACTCCCAGATGTTTTGTAAGGGTTTGTAAAAATAATTTATCTGCATTCTTCGGGATTTTAGCTTTTTCTGAAAATATAGAAAACAGCTTTTTATTGTTCCATATTTTCTTGCCGTCTTTTCGCCAGCAGATTTCAATTTGCCATCTCGGTAAAGGTTCTCCGGGATACCATTTACCCTGAGCCTGATGAATTATAGCCCCTTTCGCAAAAGATTCATAGAGTCTTGCAGAAAGGTTTTTTGCCAGTTCACGTTTATGAGGCCCGTCGGCTTCGGTATTCCATTCAGGAGCTTCCATGTCGTCAATAGAAACGAAAGTAGGCTCGCCACCCATGGTCAATCGAACATCGCCTTTTTGAAGCTGTTTTTCAACTTTGTGTCCCAGTTTGTAAATGGCATTCCATTGCTCTTCGGTATAGGGTTTTGTAACACGAGGAGATTCGAAAATACGGGTTACAGTGTTCTCGAATTCAAATTCAGTTTCACATTTATCGGTCATACCCACTACCGGGGCAGCGCTTTCAAATGAAGGTGTACAGGCCAGAGGAATATGACCTTCACCCGCTAACAATCCGGAAGTGGCATCGAAACCAATCCAGCCGGCTCCGGGAATGTACACTTCAGCCCAGGCATGTAAATCGGTAAAATCTTCTTCAGGACCTGAAGGACCATCTAATGATTTTTCGTCGGATTTAAGCTGAACGATATATCCGGAAACAAAGCGCGCACCAAAACCTAAATGGCGCAGAGCCTGTACCAGTAACCAGGCATAATCCCGGCAAGATCCGTTTTTAAGTTTAAGGGTTTCTTCACAGGATTGAACTCCCGGTTCCATGCGAATATTGTAATTCAGGTACTCGTAAATTTTTCGATTGATATCAATTAAAAAGAAAATGGTTTTTCTAGGCGTATAATCTACAGTTTTAAGAAACTTCTTTAATAGCGGACCGTCGTCGGTGATTTCTAAATAGGGGAGCAGTTCTTTTTTTACTGTTTTGTCGTATTTAAACGGATATTCTTCAGCATACTCTTCAACAAAAAAGTCAAACGGATTGATGGTTTGTAAATCGGCTATAATCTCAACGTCTACAGAAAGTTCTTTGGTTTTCTCAGGAAATACCAAACGTGCCACATAGTTTCCAAACGGATCCTGTTGCCAGTTAAAAAACTGTTCTTTGGGTTCAATTTTTATACTGTAAGATTCAATCGGTGTTCTGCTGTGTGGGGCAGGGCGTAGTCTGAAAATATGTGGTGAAAGGGAAACCGGACGGTCGTATTTGTATTTTGTTTTATGAGAGATTACAATCTTTAAAGCCATAGAGTTACGATTAAATTGTAATACAATTTAAGTGTTTTTTTGACTAAACGAGAAGGTGAGTGTTAAAAAACGATTAAGAATGTAAAATGCTTAAATTTCTGTTGTTTAATTTATTATGTGAATAATTTAGACCTTGATTTTTTGCGGTTAAAGGAAATAAAATAGGCTGATGTTATCGGTTTACACGTCCGGAAACATCACCATTTAATATTGCCATAACTTCATCGACTGTGGCGTAATTTACATCGCCTTCGTAAGTATGTTTTAAAGCACAGGCGGCACTGGCAAATTCCATGGCTTTACAATCGTCGAAAGACTGTAATCCATAAATAAGCCCGGCAGCAAAGGCGTCACCTGTACCTATACGGTCAATAATATGGGTGATATCAAAATCGGTAGTTTCTCGAAATTCTTTACCATTCCACATGCGGGCTCTTATTTTATGCCATGATGCATTTATAGATGTTCTTATTTTATCGAATACTTTTTCAATATTGGGAAAACGTTTCATAAGTTGTTTTGAGGCTTCTATGAAATCGTCGTTAGAGTAGGAGTAATTCGTGCCCAAAACTTCATTAATTTCATTAACGCCGCCTATAAAAATGGTTGATAGCGAAATTAGGTCGGTAAGTACATCTTTTGCATTTTCACCGTATTTCCATAAGCCTTTTCTATAGGTAGGATCGGTTGAAACCTGAATGCCTTTTTCTTTTGCCAAAAGTAATCCGGCTTTTAAGGTGTCGTAGCCTCCTTTCCCAAGCGCAGGTGTAATCCCGGTCCAGTGAATCCATTTGGCTTTTCTTAAAATCGTTTCCCAGTCTACCATTTCAGGGCGAATATCGGCAAAGGAAGAATGTGCACGATTATAGGAAATGGAACTTGGACGCATTACGGCACCAACCTCAAGAAAATAAACGCCAAGAGGCCGATCGGATCTTACAATAGCTGAAGTGCTAACCCCAAACTTCTGAATGTATGAAATGGCTGTGTCTCCAACAAAATCGTTAGAAACACAGCTGATATGTTTTACCTTTTCTCCAAAATTGGCTATTGAAATCCCTACGTTAATTTCTGTGCCTCCAAAGTAGAATTCCAATAAGTTAGCCTGCATGAATTTCTTGTTGCCTTCTGGAGATAAGCGCATTAATACTTCTCCAAATGTGATGATTTGTTTCATTAGTTTAGTGGTTTGTTATTTGGTTTATTCGGTGTAAACTCTGTTTTCCTGCTCGTTTACGCGAATAAATGTGGTACGTTTCGTTAATTCTTTTAAGCGTTGAGCTCCCACATAAGTACAGGTGCTACGCAATCCGCCTAAAATATCCTGAACCGTATTTTCAACATCACCACGATATGGAACTTCTACTGTTTTACCTTCACTGGCACGGTATTCTGCAACACCACCTACATGTTTTTCCATAGCGGTTGACGAACTCATACCATAGAATTTTCTAAACGGTTTGCCATTCTTTTCGATGATTTCTCCGCCACTTTCAGTATGTCCTGCCAGCATACCGCCAAGCATTACAAAATCGGCACCGGCACCAAAGGCTTTGGCAATATCTCCGGGAATGGTACAACCTCCATCACTTATAATTTGTCCGCCCAATCCGTGCGCTGCATCGGCACATTCTATTATAGCAGATAGTTGCGGATATCCCACTCCGGTTTTAACGCGGGTTGTACAAACCGATCCAGGTCCTATACCAACTTTAACGATATCGGCTCCGGAAAGTAATAGCTCTTCCACCATTTCACCGGTAACTACATTTCCGGCAATTATAACTTTATCAGGGTATTGTTCACGAGTTTTCTTTACGAATTCAGCAAAGTGTTCAGAATAGCCATTAGCAACATCAATACAAATGAATTTTAAGTAAGGGTTGAATTTAAAAATAGAGGCTAGTTTTTCGGAATCCTGCTCACTTATTCCTGTGCTAACAGCAATATATTTTTCAATGTTTTCAGGCAGCTTAGATGAAAAAACATTCCAATCGGTAATAGAATAATGTTTGTGTATGGCGGTAAAGATTTGTTTTTCAGATAAGGCTTTAGCCATTTCAAAAGTGCCAACGGTATCCATATTAGCAGCCATAATTGGAATGCCTGACCATTCTAATGGGCTGTGTAAAAATTTGAATTCGCGTTCTAAGCTCACTTCCGAACGGCTTTTTAAAGTAGATCGTTTCGGACGAATCATAACATCTTTAAATCCAAGTTTTATATCATATTCTATGCGCATAAATAATTGATTAGGGTTGTGACATGTATCTTGTTATAAATTTAAAAAAAACAAAATAATTATATAGGTTTAAATGCCTGTAATACACTTGTTAATTCGTATAATTATGGATATGTTTGTTAAAAGACTTTTTAAATGCGATTTGTCCCAGGTAAAAAACGTGTAAAATTAAAAACCGCAATTTCTTCAATATTATTAGCCTTTGTTGCTGGTGTCATTTTTTTGGGATATTGTTTTGTAGAACAAAAACTACCTGTAAAAACCATTGCTATAATTCTATTCGGAATGGTCGTGATTCAGGTTTTGTTACTTCAGTATTTTTATAAAAACGAATTAAAGAACAGGACGAAGCGTAAGCATTCTAAAGTATTAATAGACGATTTAAAGCAGAAGTTAGCTCAGGCTAATAAGGAAGCTGACTTTAGTGCTGAATATTTAGCGAACATAAGTTATGAGTTTAGAACGTCTTTAAGTACGGTTTTGGGTATGATAGAAATGCTTAAGAAAACCGATTTGGATGAAGCACAACATATGCAGCTGGAAATCGCTAACATTTCATCGAAGTATATGCATCAGTTGGTAAATATGTTTTCGAGTAATTATGAAGTTAATAACGGCGACATTGTTTTAAATGAAGTTCCTTTCGATTTAAATACTGAATTAATAAACCTGTTCAAAGTGTTCGACTATCAGGCATGGGAAAAAGGATTGACTTTCGATTATAAATTTTTGAAATCTGATGAACCAAAATTTTCCTTAATAGGTGATGAATTACGAATTCAGCAGGTATTAATTAATTTGGTAAATAATGCTATTAAATTCACCAATAAAGGAAAAATTTCCATTATTGTAGATCAAACTATAGCCATAAATGATGAACAAATTGTAACCTTTTATGTGAAGGATACTGGTGTTGGGATGCCTACTGAAATGGTAAAACAGATTTTTAATAGTTCTAAGACTGAAGCAACCGTTTTAACCAAGGAATATCGTGGCGGCGGTTTAGGCTTGTCTACCTGTCATAAACTGGTGAAGTTGATGGGAGGTGAACTGAAAATAGAAACCCAGGAAAATGAAGGAACAACATTTTACTTTAGTTTGCAATTGAAAAAGACCTTAAATGTGAAGGTTGAAACTAAAGTGTCTGAGCCATTATTGGTTAAAAAGCGAAATGTTTTAGTGGCAGAAGATAGCAGAATGAATCGTCGTGTACTTAAGTATTTGCTGGAGCAACAAGGTGTTGATTGTACGTTTGCAAAAAATGGGGTAGAGGCTGTTGAATTGTATAAGTTACTGGATTTCGATTTGGTTTTTATGGATTTGTATATGCCGGATTTGAATGGATTTGAAGCTGCAAAAGCCATTAAACAGACTGATAAATATCGGATAAGTAAAACACCAATAATAGCAGTCTCTGCGAGTGATTTTAAAGAAGATAAGTTAAAAGTGAAGGAGCTTGGTTTGAATGCTTTCTTATCTAAACCAATTGACATATATAAGCTAAAAGATATTTTGATAAAATACCTTTTAGCTCAAAAAAAGGTAAGTTAATTACAGTCTATTTTACTGCAATAACACTAATTTCTACATTTACATTTTTAGGTAAACAAGCCACTTGAACAGTTTCACGCGCAGGTGCTGTTTCTTCATTAAAGTAGCTTCCGTAAACGTCGTTAATGTTTACAAACTCGCCCATATCGCTAATAAAAATCGAGGCTTTAACCACATTTTCAAAAGTCATACCGGCAGCCTCTAAAACCGCTTTCAGGTTTTCCATAACTTGTTTAGTCTCGGTTTTAATATCGTCAAGAACCAATTCTCCGGTTTCCGGATTAAAAGCTATTTGTCCAGAGGTGTAAAGCGTATTTCCGGTTAAAACAGCTTGGTTGTAAGGACCAATAGGAGCAGGGGCTTTGGGAGTTGTAATTATTTGTTTCATTTCTAATTTATAAGGAAATTATGTGCTTATTATAATGTAATATCCGGTTGTCTGCGTTTCTCGTACTTTAAGTCTTTTAGCATACTTGATTTAATTCCGATAAAGAAATTCCAGGAAGTTCTGTCACTAAAAGGAATCCAGCTAAAGTTCATGCGCCAACTTTTTAAATCGCGTTCAAAACGTAATTGCGTATAAGTGAATCCTGCATTTTTTAAATCGTAACCGGAAGAATAACCAATCGACCATTTGTCGGATAGTTTAACGTCTCCAGAGAACATTAAAGAGTGTGACGAAATCTGGTTTTCACGACGCGAATTCGAATAGTTTACAGCATAGGCAATACGTAAACTCCAAGGAATACTATAGCTGTATAATCCGTTTTCAGCGCCATCACTTTCTTCGCCTTCTTCACTGAATTGCTGGTTAGCGAAATCTTCAGAAACCCCAAACATGTCATCATCACGACCACCACTACGAATGTTTTCCTGGATACCGCGGTCGTTACTTTTGTCTCTGGATTTTCCATTTTTACTGGAAATAGACCAGCTGGTTGTCAGGTTCGCACTGGTTAATCTGAAAAGACTTCCGCCGTTATCGATATTAAATTTATCAATTTTTTGATTGTTGTTATCTAAGGCGTAAGGATCTAAAGTGGCACCAAAGTTAACACTCATTTTGTTATTAAAGAACTGGGTTCCACCGCTCATTCTTACCGGGCTCCATTGTAATGAATCGCCAGCAAAGTTGTAAGATGTTGAAAAGTTTAAGTTGTTTAAAAGTACAATTTTCTTAGCTTCTTTTGCAGTAGAGTCTTTATCGCGAACTTTAGCTTCTAAGTTATTCGATACCGAAATACCCATGGAGCTTGAAAAGGTTTTATTGGGTGAACCGAAAATACCATTTTGGAAACGCGTATACTCTAAATCCACGCCCTCATAAATCGCATCAAGTTCGCCTTGAGTTAAACCATCGGCATTAACCACTTCGGCAGATTCGTAATATTTATCGAAAGCTGGATTGATATTATAACTAACAGAAGGACGCATCACGTGACGAATGGCTTTTATTTTTCGGTCTTTCCCTTCTTTTTCAAAGTTAAACATACCGTATACAGTTGTTCCTAAACTGGTGCTAAAATTATAAGTTCTAAAGGCATCGAAACCATTTAATGTTTCGGTTTCTGCTTTTCCTTCAGCCGCATTATACGTTTCTTTTTCGGTTTTAAAAGTCCAAACTTCGTTATAGTTTGTACTTGCACTAACACTAAAGTATTTAAATAATTTAAAGTTGGTGCTTAAAGGAATGCTGTGCTGAAATCCGGCGCGCGCATCGTCAAACATTTCGCTTTTAAAGAAAAACTCGTCAGTTGTTGTAATTCGGTTTTCTCCACGAACACTGTACTGTAAGTTAATGTTCTGAAACAATCCTTTTTTAGTTCCGGTTTTTGGTATAAAAGGATAAATTCTACCAACACTACCCTGAAAGGTAGGTAAGGTCATGTTGATGGTTTCTGTATTTGTGTTTTGTGAGTGCGTGGCCGTTAAACTAAAATTTACAGAAGGTTCTCCTAAAAAGGTTTTAGAATAGGATACCGATGACGATAAGGTGTTGTTTAAGAACGAACCGGAGTTGATTTGGTTAATCGAGTTTCTGTAGTATTTACTACTACCTAGGTTAACCGATGCCGAGAATCTTGAATTCGGACTTGCTTTAGAATCCTGACTGTGCGACCAGCGAAGGTTGTATATGGTGTTTCTAGAATAATCTGGAAATCCGCGTTCGCTGTTAATTAGGTTTTCATATCTAAAGCCAACATTTCCTCTAAATTTATAACGCTTGGCATAGGTGCTTTCTAATCGCATACCGTAACTACCATTGGTGTAATAATCTCCTAAAACGGCTAAGTCTACATAATCGCTAATAGCAAAATAATATCCTCCGTTTTGTAAAAAGTAACCGCGGTTGTTTTGCTCCCCAAAACTTGGTATAATAATTCCCGATGTCTGTTTTTCCGATTGCGGAAAGAATCCGAATGGTAAAGCCACCGGTGTTGGCACATCGTAAATATAAAGGTTAGTAAATCCGGTTACAATTTTCTTGCCTGGTACAATTTTAGCCTTGCGAAGTCTAAAGTAATATTCAGGATCGTCAAGGTCTTCGGCAGTGGTATACTTAGCCTCTTTTAAAAAGTAAACAGAGTCGTTTTGCTTTTTAGTGACTTTGGCAATAACGGTACCTTCACCTTGTTCAGTCTGTGAGTTATAAATTAAGGCTTTCTTAGATTTCGTATTAAAAATAATAGAATCAGGTTCTACAACATTGCTACCTTGTGTGAATACAGGTTTTTGGGTGTAGCCGTTTATAGTATCGGTAATTCCTTTAGCATGAACGGTGTTATTGGTGTAGTCGATAATAATGGTTCCCGCCTTAATGTTCATGTCACCATAATCAATACTCGCTTCGTTATGTAAATAGAGTCTATGCTCTGTTTTGTTGAATCTTGTATAGTCGGTAGCATGGTATTTTACCGTGTGTTCCAGTAATTCTTTTTTAGGTTTAACAGAGTCGGTTAAAGTGGTATCTTGTGATTTCTCTGATAGTTCTGGGGCAATAATACTATCTGCATTAATAGTTAATGTTTCCTCACTTCGTTCAATGGTTTTGCCCTTTTTCGGGATGTCTTGTGCGAAGCTTAACGTGTTTATAAACACTGTAAAACTTAATGCAAAAAGTATTTTAAAGTTGTTTGTATGCAACGCTTTTAAATGTATTTTTGTAAAAGTATGGCTCGGTTTTTGAAAAGCCAAAATTACATATATTTTTCTGTGATTGATTTATAAATTAATTAAATTTTAAAATTAAGCGAACACGTAATTTATTAGAGTAATAAAGGGTGTTTTTTTACCGTTAAATTTTAAAATAGTCTTATTTTTATGTCTAAAGCTATAGTTGCAGCCATAATTGTGCCATATCTTATAATTTTAAAATAATATGATTTACCAAATGAAAACGAACAGCCTATTACTTTTCGTATCTTTTATATTAGTATTAACATTTTCCGCTTTTACAACATCTGATAAGGATGCTGAACGGGGGAAGTTTGTTGTGGTATTAGATGCAGGACATGGTGGTCACGATCCTGGTAATATGGGTAATGGATACAAGGAAAAGGATATTGCATTAAAAATTGTTCTGGAAGTCGGGAAGATGATTGAAAAAAATCCGGACATTAAAGTGGTGTATACACGTAAGTCTGATGTGTTTGTAGATTTGTTTGTTCGAGGACAAATAGCCAATAAAGCCAATGCAGATTTGTTTGTGTCGGTGCATTGTAATGCGCACCACTCGTCGGCGCACGGAACAGAAACATTTGTTTTAGGAACCCATAGAAATCAAACCAATTTTGAAGTTGCTAAAAAGGAGAACTCGGTAATCTTCTTAGAGAGTGATTATGAGAAGAAATATGCTGGTTTCGATCCTAATTCACCGGAATCTGTTATGAGTATTTTGTTTAGTCAGGAGGAATATTTAGATCAGAGTATTCAGCTGGCGAGTTTAATTCAGAAGAAATTCACAAATAGATTAAAAAGAAATAACCGAGGAGTAAAGCAAGCAGGATTTATTGTTTTGCATCAAACGGTAATGCCAAGTGTGCTTATTGAAACAGGGTTTTTAACCTATAAGGAAGAAGGAGGGTATTTAAATTCTTCCAAAGGTCAGCGTGAAATGTCTACAGCAGTTGCCGATGCTATTTTAGAATACAAGCATATTCTTGACGGTAATATCGGTGAATATGCCTTTATTGAAGAATCAGCAACTAATGAAGAGGAGGAAACCCCAACTCAGGTTGTGGCAGAGGATATTCATGACGATATCACATTTAAAATACAAATCGCAGCAAGTTCTAAAGCATTAGAACCAAAACCTTATAACTTTAAAGGTCTCGATGAAATTTCAAGAGTTAAGGAAGGGAGTCTGTACAAATATTTTTATGCCAGCACGTCTGATTATAATCAAATAAAGCAAAAAGAAGAAGTAGCAAAGCAAAAGGGGTATAAGTCCAGTTTTATTGTTGCTTTTAAAGATGGTAAAAAAATAAGCCTTGCCGAGGCGTTAAAAACAACTGCTAATTAAAAGCGTTCTTTTTAAATTTATTTTAAATTTGTGCAACTAAATCATATACTTTGAAAATATCAAGAGAAGTTAAAACAGGCTTATTAGTAGTATTGGGAATTGTTCTTTTTGTTTTTGGTTACAACTACTTAAAAGGACGAAATTTACTGGAAGCAGAAGATCTTTACTATACAGATTTCGATTATAACGCATTAACCAAATCTTCAATAGTAACGGTGAAAGGAAATACTGTTGGGAAAGTTCAGGATATCTCTTACGATTACGAAACTGGAAAAACCCATATAGCTTTTACTGTTAACCCGAATTTAAGATTTTCAAAGAATTCAACCATTCGAATGTATGAAACTGGCTTAATGGGCGGTAACGGATTAGCTATTTTAGTTAGCGAAGAAGGCGAGCAGGCAAAACCAGGTGATAAATTAAAATCTGAAGTTGAAATGGGACTGGTAACCAGTTTGTCGAAAAACTTTTCTGGTTTGAGTATGGATTTGAATTCTGCATTGGAATCTGCCGATTCTTTAATTGTTAGTTTGAATAAGGTGGTTAACGACCAGTCTGAACAAGGTTTAAGACATACCGTTGCACAGCTGAATGAAACTTTAAAAGCTTTCGAAGCAACCTCATTACATATTAATGGGTATTTAGTAGATAATAAACAAACCATCGAAGCTACCTTAAGTAATTTTAAATCGTCTAGTGAAGATTTATCTGTGATGATGGCCGATTTGAAAGAGGCCGATATGGGAGCAACCATAGCGTCGTTAAATAAAACTTTAGAGAGTCTTCAAAGTGTATTGGCTTCTGTAGATCAGGGGGAAGGAACGCTTGGAAAATTGCTGAAAGACGAAGGTTTATACAATAACATAGAAGGAGCAACCAAAGAAATGGAAGAGTTGCTTAGAGATATTAAACTACACCCAAAACGTTATTTCAGAATTTTATCGAAAAAGGAAATTCCGTATACCAACGAAGAAACTAACTAATTACCAATGGAATACTTGCCAAATGTACTTTTTGCTATCATTTTAGCTGCGGGTATTGGCTATTTTGCTAAAAATGTAAAGAAGCTAATACGTAATATAAAATTAGGACGCGATGTCGACGTAAGCGATAATAAGTCTGAACGTTTTAAAAACATGGCCATGATTGCCTTGGGGCAAAGTAAAATGGTACGCAGGCCGGTAGCGGGTATTTTGCATATTGTTGTGTATTTGGGCTTCATTATCATCAATATTGAAGTTTTAGAGATTATCATTGATGGGTTATTTGGAACGCATCGTATATTTTCAGGAATCGGAGCCACTTACGGATTTTTAATCGGTGCTTTTGAAGTTTTAGCTTTATTAGTGTTGGTATCGGTAACGGTATTCTGGATTCGTAGAAATATTATTAAACTGAAACGTTTCTGGAAAGCCGAAATGACCAGCTGGCCTAAAAACGATGGTAATTTCATTTTGTACTTCGAAATAGTATTAATGACCTTGTTTTTGGTTATGAATGCTACCGATGTGCATTTTCAGGCTATGAACTCAGGAAATGTCATCAGTCAGTTTATAGCTCCTTGGTTTAGCGGATTATCCGAAGGCGCGCTTCATGTTATAGAACGTGGTGCTTGGTGGCTGCACATTGTAGGGATTTTAGTTTTCCTAAACTACTTATACTTTTCAAAGCATTTACATATTCTTCTGGCGTTCCCAAATACGTATTACGGTAAGTTAGCGCCAAAAGGGCAATTGAATAATTTGGAATCTGTTACCAATGAAGTGAAAATGATGATGGATCCGAATGTCGATCCGTTTGCAGCACCTGCAGAAGGAGCTGAAGCGGCGATGCCGGAGAAATTCGGAGCCAGTGATGTTCAGGATTTAAGTTGGGTACAGTTATTAAATGCCTATACCTGTACCGAGTGTGGTCGATGTACAAGCGAGTGTCCCGCAAACTTAACAGGAAAGAAATTATCGCCTCGTAAAATCATGATGGATACCCGCGACCGTTTAGAGGAAGTAGGAAAAAATATTGATGCCAATAATGGTGAATTTAAAGATGACGGCAAGCAATTATTAGGTGATTATATTTCAACCGAAGAATTGTGGGCGTGTACAACATGTAATGCCTGTGTTGAAGCCTGTCCGGTAAGCATCGATCCGTTGTCAATAATTTTAGAAATGCGTCGTTATTTAGTAATGGAGCAAAGTGCTGCACCAACCGAGTTAAATAACATGATGACCAATATAGAAAATAATGGTGCACCATGGCCATATAGCCAAATGGACCGTTTAAATTGGAAAGACGAATAGATGAACACATGAAATATTCAACCGCCATATTAACGTTTATTTTTATGTTTTCATTGAAAAACGTTTCTGCACAGGTTGGATATCAGAAGGATTCTTTACAAATTAAGGTGTATACAGAGGTCGAATATCAGAATTATTGGGCTCAGGATATAAGAGTGAAGAAGGTATTTTGTGATTATTGCACAGAATTTCAAAAGGAACAAATTGGCAACGAGGCGCTTAGGCGAACTTACTTCGTTAGAAACGATAAGAAATTCAGAATGCCAACGGGTGTTTTTCGTCACGCGCTTTACATAAGAATAGCAAAAAGAGATTTTGCAAGATTACGAGAAGATAATATGATGCAGGATTCTGTTTTAACGATAAACGAACAACAAAACTAAAGACATAATCTTTATTAAAAGGAATAACTAATGAGCGAAGTACTTAAGGTGCCAACCATGGCAGAATGTATGGCGGAAGGTAGACAACCTGAAATTTTATTTTGGGTAGGTTCAGCTGGAAGTTATGACGATAGGGCTAAAAAAATAACCAGAGCATTCGTTAAAATTCTTAATAAAGCCAATGTTGATTTTGCAGTATTAGGAACCGAGGAAAGTTGTACAGGAGATGTTGCTAAGCGGGCCGGAAATGAGTTTTTGTTCCAAATGCAGGCGGTAACCAACATCGAAATTTTAAATGCCTACGAAGTTAAGCGCATTGTAACAGCGTGTCCGCATTCATATAATACTTTAAAAAATGAATATCCTCAGTTAGGTGGAACTTATGAAGTGTTGCATCATACCCAATTTATAAATGAACTTATTACTTCAGGGCGCTTAAAGGTTGAACGCGAAAATACTTTTAAAGGAAAGCGCATCACATTTCACGATCCTTGCTACCTAGGTCGCGCTAATGATGTGTATGAAGCGCCAAGAGCTCTGCTACAAACTTTAGGTGTAGAATTGGTTGAAATGAAACGCCACCGTAAAACGGCATTATGTTGTGGAGCAGGAGGAGCACAAATGTTTAAAGAACCTGAAAAAGGCGATAAAGATATTAACGTTTTAAGAACTGAAGATGCTCTTGAAACCAACCCTAATATTATTGCTACCGGTTGTCCGTATTGTAATACTATGATGACCGACGGTGTTAAAATAAAGGAAAAAGAAGCCGAGATATCGGTATTAGATGTGGCAGAATTAATTGCCAATGCACAAGGAGAATAAAAATATGTAAGCTGAGCGCAGGCTAAGCGTCTTAAAAAGAAAAAAATGCTAGTAGATTTTAATACATTACCAGAAGAATCCCGAGTTTGGATATATCAGGCTAATCGTTCGTTTACCGACGAAGAGGTTTCAGAAATAGAAGAAAAATTAAATGTATTCTTAGAGAACTGGACCGCTCATGGCAGTGATTTAAATGCCGGCTATCTTATAAAATACAAACGCTTTATCATTATAGGTTTAAATCAGAATTTAAACAAAGCGACTGGCTGCTCAATAGATGCATCGGTTCGTTTTATTCAGGAGTTAGAACAAGATTATAAAGTCGATTTAATGGATAAGATGAACGTGTCTTATAAGCAAGGTGAATATGTTGCTTATAAATCGCTTACCGATTTTAAACAGATGGCTAAAGATAAGGCGGTGTCTAAAAACACCATAGTTTTCAATAATCTGGTGGCAAATATTGCCGATTTTAATGAAAACTGGGAAGTGCCTGCAAGCGAAAGCTGGCATAGCCGTTTTTTAAAATAATTCTAAATTAACACTTGCTGTAATATATTGTTTTTAGTAGCGTTTATAATTGTAACTTAGGTTACAGTTTATTAGAGATGTAAACTGTAATTTCATCTTCTCTCAAAGAACATACTAATGAAAAAAGTATTTATAGCAAGTGTTTTTTTTATAGCATTTGGTTTTAGTGGTTTTGCTCAAGATTGGTTTACTAATTTTGATAAGGCCAAACAAGAAGCATCTCAATCACATCACAATATTATATTGGTTTTTCAGGGCTCCGATTGGTGTACACCTTGTATTAAACTGGATAAGGAAATCTGGAGTACCGCAGAATTTCAGGAATTAGCCAAAGACCATTTTGTCATGATGCAGGCCGATTTTCCAAGGAAAAAAGCCAATAAATTACCCGAAGATATAGCGGAACAAAATGGCATGCTTGCTGAAAAATACAATCAGCAAGGGTATTTCCCTTTTGTTGTCGTGTTAAACCCAGAAGGAAAAGTTTTGGGTAATGCAGGTTACGAAAAAATGTCTCCAACTGAGTATTACAATAAATTAGCGTCTTTTGAAAAGTAAAATCGGCATCGGTTTTATGCTTATGTTTTTCATGAATACACTCTGTTATGCGCAGCATGTGTATCAAAGAACACTAAAGTTAATGGGAAGTCGTTTCGATATCTCGGTGGTAGCGAATAGCCAGCAAGAGGGCGACACTTATATAGATTTAGCTGTTCATGAGATTTCCAGAATTGAAAAGCTTATTTCTTCATGGGACGCCAATTCTCAAACTTCAGAAATTATTAAAAACGCCGGAATTCAACCGGTTCAAGTTGATGATGAATTGTTTCAACTTATAAAACGTGCTCTTAAAATTTCAGATTTAACTAATGGGGCTTTCGATATTAGTTATGCATCCATGGATAAAATCTGGAAGTTCGATGGGAGCATGACCGAGATGCCTTCCGCGGAAGCGATAAAACAATCGGTAGCTAAAGTAGGGTATAAAAATATTATTTTGAACGAGGCTGATCATTCCGTGTTTTTAAAAAATAAAGGAATGAAAATTGGCTTTGGAGCCATTGGTAAAGGTTATGCGGCAGATAAAGCTAAGGCGCTTCTAATGAATAAAGGCGTTACGGCAGGAATTATTAATGCTTCCGGCGATTTGAATGCCTGGGGAACACAACCGGATGGTAAGGACTGGATGGTCGCGATTGTTAATCCGTTGAATAAAGGTAAAGTGTTTTCCTGGTTACCAGTACATAATAGTGCCGTGGTGACTTCAGGAAATTATGAAAAGTATGTAAGCTTCAATAACACGTTGTATACCCATATTATAGATCCCAGAACAGGATATCCGAGTACGGGGATTTTGAGTGTAAGTATCTTTACCGCGAACGCCGAATTAGCAGATGCCTTGGCGACTTCGGTTTTTGTTATGGGTGTTGATGTAGGACTTGATTTTGTGAATCAACTAAAAGGAGTGGAGTGTATTATTGTCGATAAGGATAATAAACTCATAACCTCAAAAAATATAAATTTAAAGCAAACCCAATAATATGAAATTCCTATTAATATCGGTTGTTATGGGCGTGACGTTTACCTCGTGTACGGTGGTGAAGGAATACGAAAAGGTGAATTTAAACGACCCTGATATGGTTTTGTCAAAAAAGCCGTCAGATCGTTTTATAACAAATTTTCAGGTCTATCGTGAGGCAGCTTCGGGTGCTAACGGGGGGAAGTCTGGAGGAGGATGTGGTTGTAACTAAAGGAATAAGAAGATGAAAAAGATATTAGTTATAGCCGTATTTTGTTTTGCAGTAAATGCTTTTGCTCAAGACTCCACAGCGGTTTATAAAAAGCGTGTTTTAGAATCGACCGAAGTCGATTTCTTAACGAGTTATTATACTCAGGATGGAAACAATGCCTCGGTTACCGGTGGTATTGGAACGGAAAAATTAACCGATTTTACACCAACTATTGTGGTAAGTGTGCCTTTAAACGCAGACGATGTTTTAACTGTTGATGCCGGTATTTCGGCGTATTCTTCAGCGTCATCGAGTAATTTGAATCCTTTTGACAGTAGTTCGGGGGCTTCAGCAGGAGGAGGAGATGATCTTGAAGATGACGATGTTTTCAATACAAATGGGCCTATTGGTTCTCCTTGGGTGGCCTCGTCAGGAGCTTCACAAAGTGATGTGTGGGGGAGTGTAACGATAGATTATAGCCATAGTTCGGATGATAGAAATACTATTTTAAACGTAGACGCTTCCTTTGCATCAGAGTTCGATTATTCTTCTATTGGTTTTGGAGGTGGCATTACTAAATTATTTAATGATAAAAATACAACCCTAAACGTTAGTGGGAAGGTGTATTTAGATTCTTGGAGACCACGCTATCCTACAGAGTTGGATTCGTATTATGAGTCTAACGGGAATTTGAATAATGGCTTTTTTCAAAATGTACCTATATATGATCAGCTAGGAAACGAAATAAACAAAAATGGAGTTGTTGCTTGGAAACCAGTTATGTCACCGTTTATTGAAGATAAATCAAGAAATTCATATTCGGTTTCGGTAAGTTTTTCTCAAATATTGAGTAGAAATATGCAATTCTCATTGTTTTTTGATTTGGTACAGCAAAAAGGCTGGTTATCAAACCCGATGCAACGGGTCTATTTCGGTGATGTCGGTAATTTCTATATGGGAAATCCGTCAAGTATTCCAAACTATACCTCTACAACGAATAAAGATGTCTTTCAATTAGCTGATGATATTGAACGTCTTCCGGATAGCCGATTTAAAATTCCGGTAGGCATGCGTCTTAACTATTATTTGAATGAAATGTTTGTGTTGCGAACATATTACCGATATTATTCAGATGATTGGGGCATTACCTCGCATACAGCCGAAGTAGAAGTGCCGATTAAGATTTCAAGTAAATTCACTTTGTATCCATCATATCGATATTATACACAAACAGCAGCCGATTATTTTGCGCCTTATGAAATGAACTTATCAACGAGCGAGTTTTATACTTCCGATTATGATTTATCGGAGTTTAATGCCAACCAATATGGTTTTGGGGTAAACTATACCGATATTTTTGCAAAAGCACATATCTGGAAGTTTGGTTTAAAGAGTATCGATTTAAAATACAATAATTATAAAAGAAATACAGGATTGAAAGCTAATATTGTCTCGGCAGGGTTTAAATTTATTATGGATTAGTCTGTTTATAAGCTTTTATAAATCTATATTAAAAAGCTTCGATTTTACTACTAAAAGTGTTATTTTGGCATGATTATTACGGCATATTAATGCAAGTAATAACATCTAAATTAATCCACTTTTATGCGTCAAATCTTTTTTGTAATTAATACCCTATTCATAACAGCCACTATTTTTGCTCAAAATGCGATTAACCCATTACTAACACCAGATGGTCATGCCCAGCAAAGATGGGTAGATAGTATATACGATAGTATGTCCTTAAAAGAAAAAATAGGGCAGTTGTATATGGTTCAGGTTATGTCTAATCAGGATCAGGCAACCAAAAATAAAATCGTCGATTTGATTAAGGAATATCAGATTGGTGGTGTTATTTATTCTCTGGGAGGTCCAGTTCGTCAGGCTAAATTAGATAATGAATTGCAAGCCTTATCGAAAGTCCCGATGTTAGTGGGTATGGATGCTGAATGGGGATTAAGCATGCGCTTAGATTCGACCTATGCCTTTCCATGGAATATGACGCTAGGGGCAATTAAGGACAATAAATTGGTTGAACAAACCGGAAGACAAATAGGAGAGCACTGCAAACGATTAGGTGTACATTTTAACTTTGCACCGGTGGTAGATATTAATACCAATCCTAAAAATCCAATTATAGGAAATCGTTCGTTTGGTGAAGACCGTAATAATGTAACCGAAAAAGCCCTAGCTTTCATGAAAGGGATGCAAAGTGCAGGAGTTTTGGCCAATGCCAAGCATTTTCCCGGACATGGCGATACCGATCAGGATTCTCATAAAACCCTTCCAACGGTTAGTTTTGATGAAAAACGTATCGATTCAATCGAGTTGTATCCGTATAAAAAACTCATAAAAGAAGGATTGTCCAGTGTGATGGTAGCTCATTTAAATGTTCCCAGTTTAGAACCTCGAGAAGGCTATCCATCATCCTTATCAAAACATATTGTTACCGATATTTTAAAAGAGAAATTACAGTTTCAAGGTCTGACATTCACCGATGCTTTAACAATGAAAGGAGCTGCTAATTTTAGTGAAACCGGTGATATTGATTTGGCAGCATTCAAAGCAGGAAACGATGTGATGTTAATGTCGGAAGATGTGGGCATTGGCGTGGCTAAAATTACTGAGGCGTATTACGCTGGTGAAATTTCAGAGGAACGTTTAGCTTATTCGGTAAAGAAAATTTTAAAGGCAAAATATAAAGTTGGATTAAACAAATACAAGCCGATTGAAGTTAAGCATTTGGTTGAAGATTTAAACCGACTTAAAGATGATATCCTTTATGAAGAACTTTTAGAAAATGCCATTACCATAGTGCAAAACGAAAGAGATTTGTTGCCATTTCAACAATTGGAAACCAAGACTATTGCTTATGTTGGTTTAGGAGATGACGATGGAACGCCGTTTTTTAATGAATTAAAGAAATATACTAAAGTACATCATATTGAAGCACCAACTTTGGATGGATTAACGGCTAAGCTTCAGGATTACAATACGGTTATTATTGGCTTTCATCGTTCGAATGCGAATCCTTGGAAAAGCTACGAGTTTACTGAAGACGAATTAAACTGGATTGATAGCATTGCTAAATCGCATACGGTGGTATTAGATGCTTTTGTTAAGCCTTATGCCTTATCAAGCTTAAAGTCTGTTACCAATATTGAAAGCATAATTGTAAGCTATCAGAATAGTGAAATTGCTCAGCAAAAATCAGCACAATTAATTTTTGGAGCAATTGATGCAGTGGGAGTGCTACCGGTTTCTATAGGGCAAACTTTCCCTCAGGGGCATGGTATTCACAGACATGCGATTAAGCGTTTAGGTTATACTATTCCTGAGCGTGTTGGTGTCGATTCTGAGAAATTAAATAAAATTGATTCTATAGCTTTTAAAGCGATAAATGGAAAAATGACCCCTGGAATTCAGTTATTGGTTGCCAGAAAAGGAAAAGTAATTTACAGTAAAAACTTTGGAAAACACACTTACGATGGAAAGGAAAAAGTGGCCTGGGATGATATTTACGACGTGGCTTCGCTCACAAAAATATTAGCAACATTGCCTTTGGTTATGGAAATGGAGGAAGAAGGTATTATTTCATTAGATTCAGAATTAGGTGAATTACTTCCGGAATACAAAGGTTCAAATAAGGAACATGTTACTATAAAGCAAATGTTGTCTCATTATGCGCGATTAAGACCTTGGGAACCGTTTTATTACAAAACTTTAGATGCTGAAACCGGACGCCCAAGTGACACATATTACAGAACGGAACGCAGCAAGGAATTTGATGTAGAGGTCGCTAAAAATATGTATTTACGGTCCGATTATCCTGATTCTATTCAGAAGATTATCAGAGAGTCAGAGTTACTTCCAAAGTTAAAATATCGCTATAGCGACTTTCCTTATTACATTTTAAAGAAATTTATTGAGACCTATTACGACAGAACCTTAGAACAGTTAGTACAAAGTCATTTTTATGAACCGTTAGGAGCGAATTATACGTTGTACAATCCGTATCATAAAATAAGTAATAAGAAGATTGTGCCTACCGAGGTCGACAATTATTACCGCTACAGAGAGGTGCACGGATATGTTCACGATATGGGGGCAGCCATGCAAAATGGTATTGGTGGTCATGCCGGAATTTTTAGTAATGCTAACGATGTCGCTAAGATTATGCAAATGTATTTGCAGAAGGGGTATTATGGTGGAAAGCAGTTTTTAATGTCAGAAACAGTAGATCGTTTTAATACGAGTTATTATAGTTCTAAAGATAACAGACGAGGTGTAGGTTTCGATAAACCACAGTTAAGCGGAGATGGTCCAACTTGTGGATGTGTGTCTTTGTCTAGTTTTGGTCATTCGGGGTTTACAGGAACTTACGCATGGGCAGACCCGGAAAAAGAAATAGTTTACGTATTTTTGGCAAATAGAACTTACCCTAATGCAGATCACAATCTGTTGTTAAAAGAAAATATTAGAACCGATATTCAGAGCTTAATATATAAGGCGATTATCGATTAGTTAAAGTAGTTATACAAGAAAAATGAAAATAGGTATTGTTTGTTACCCAACGTTTGGAGGTAGTGGTGTTGTTGCTACAGAGTTAGGTTTAGAGCTTTCTAAACGTGGTCATGAAATTCATTTTATAACCTATAATCAACCGGTTAGGTTGGAATTGTTGAGCAATAATGTGCATTATCACGAAGTGAATGTGCCTGAATATCCGTTGTTTCATTATCAGCCATACGAGTTAGCTTTATCAAGTAAGTTGGTAGATATGGTGAAACTTCATGGTATAGAAATTTTACATGTGCATTATGCTATTCCACATGCTTATGCGGCTTATATGGCAAAGAAAATGCTTATAGAAGAGAATATCTATGTACCTATCGTAACTACGTTGCATGGTACCGATATTACTTTGGTGGGAAGTCATCCGTTTTATAAACCAGCAGTAACCTTTAGTATCAATAAGTCTGATGCCGTAACTGCAGTTTCTCAAAGTTTAAAAGATGATACCTTACGCTTGTTCGATATTAAGAATGAAATTAATGTCGTAACAAACTTTATTGATTTAGATAAGCACAATGTCTTATTCTCGGATTGCCAAAGAAGTATCATGGCGAAAGACGATGAGAAAATTATAACTCACATAAGTAATCTTCGTCCGGTGAAACGTGTTGAAGATGTTATTGATGTCTTTTATAACATTCAAAAGGAAATGCCAGCAAAATTAATGTTAGTTGGAGAAGGACCAGAGCGTGAAAAAATAGAAGCACGTTGTGTTGAATTAGGTATTTATAATAAGGTGGTATTCTTAGGAAAAAGTAACGAGATAGATAAGATTCTTTGGTTTAGTGATTTATTCTTACTACCATCTCAAACCGAAAGTTTTGGTTTAGCGGCTTTAGAAGCTATGGCCTCTGGTGTTCCTGTAATTTCAAGTAATACTGGAGGAATACCTGAAGTAAATATTCAAGGAGTTTCAGGGTTTTTAAGTGATGTAGGCGATGTAGCTGATATGACTAAAAATGCACTTTATATTTTAAGCGATGAAGAACGATTAAAAACTTTCAAGGAAAACGCTCGCAAAACCGCTGCGCAATTCGATGTGCATACCATTGTTCCTCAATACGAGAAAATTTACGAAGATACTTTAGCTAAGTGTTTAGTGTTATAAACTAGACATGTTGGTCGATTAAAATAGCATTACCATCCGGATCCATTAGTATACAACTTGCGGGACCGGATGTTGTTTCGTCTGCTTCACTTTTTAATAAAATACCTGAAGCTTTCAAATGTTTTTGAATGGTTCTAACATCATCAAAAGTATCAAGGGTATTAGCATTTTCATCCCACCCCGGATTAAAGGTTAGTATGTTGTTTTCAAACATACCCTCAAATAAACCGATTAAGGCATTTCCGTTTTTCATAATAAGATACTTTTTATCCATATCTCCTGCAAAAACAGAAAATCCTAAAGTTTCATAAAAGTGTTTTGAAGCTTTTATATCTTTTACATTTAAACTTACAGAGAAGGCTCCTAAATTCATAGTAAAGTATTTATAGTTAACCTTATAAAGATAGGAATAAGGTTTTAAACTATGTAATTTAAGAGATATAAGGGCAAAAAAAAGCGCCAATTCTGGCGCTTTTAAAATAATATATTGTTTCGATTAGAATTGGTATCTAATACCTAAAGCGATATCAAAATCTAAATCATCGTGGTAATCTCCAAAACCTAATTCAGGTCTGAAATCTAAAGATAACATTAACGGAATGTCAAAACTGTACTCAATACCTAAGTCACCTGCGATAAAAACAAAAGTGTCGTTATCTCCATCGTGTCCAGGTACATCATCGTCCCAGCTATAAGACCCTAAACCACCACCGGCACCAACATACCAGTTAAAACGGTTTTGTAAAGGGAATACCCATTGGTATAAACCTGTAAGTTTAAAACCATCCCAGTTGTTTCCACTTCTCCAGCCTAAGTCAGCTTCTAAACGGTTAGCTGTACCTAAAGCATGTTGATAAGAAATTTCAGCTCCGAAACCATCGCTGTCACCAAGTCTTAAACCTAAAGCGTGTTTTGAAATGTCTTGTGCATTCGAGACAAATACAAATCCTAATACTGCAAATGTTACTAAAAATAATTTTTTCATAAAGTTTTAAGTTTTGTTTATTAAATGAATATACGAAGATTTCTAATAAAAAGATTATAATTTTCGTACTCCACAACTAATTGTAAAAATATGATGAAAATTGTAATTATATTTATCTTTTTTAGGAATTATTGAAAATGAAACCTTCCAAATGATCTTAACGACACATTTACAGACACTAAGCGAAAAGTTATCAGGCGAATTATATTTTGACGATTTAATAAAAGCGATTTATGCTACCGATGCATCGGTATATCGTATGTTACCTGAAGCGGTTGCTTATCCAAAAAATAAAGAGGATATAAAGTTGTTAATTGCATTTGCAAAAACGCATGATACATCTTTAATACCCAGGACAGCTGGAACATCGTTGGCGGGACAATGTGTAGGAAAGGGGATTATCGTTGATGTGTCGCGTCATTTTACCAAAATTTTAAGTTTTGATGAACAGGCTAAAACCGTAACAGTACAACCTGGTGTTATTCGCGATGAACTTAATAAGTATTTAAAGCCATTCGGTTTGTTTTTTAGTCCGGTAACATCAACTTCTAATCGCGCTATGATAGGCGGTATGGTTGGAAATAATTCCTCCGGAACAACATCTATTCAATATGGTGTTACGCGTGATAAAGTTATCGAGGTTCAGGCCGTTTTAAGTGATGGAAGTGAAGCTATATTTCATGAAGTAACTCCTGAAGTTTTTCATAAAAAAGCCAAAGAGCATTCATTGGAAGGGCATATTTACAGAAGTGTGTTTAGCGCGTTAAATTCCAAAGGTGTACAGCAGGAAATTAAAGAGAAGTTTCCAAAACCGGAGATTCACAGACGGAACACAGGTTATGCGATTGATGAATTGATTAAATCGAATATTTTTAGCGAGTCTGATGAAAACTTTAACATGTGTCAGTTACTGGCTGGAAGTGAAGGAACATTAGCTTTTTCAACGCAGATTACGCTTAAATTAGACGAATTACCTCCACAGGAGAGTGTGATGGTGGCGGCGCATTTTGGTAGTATAGAAAACTGTTTAAATGCCGTGGAGTTAACCATGGCGCATAATTTGTACACCTGTGAAATGATGGATAAAACCATTTTGGATTGTACAAAAAATAACAGAACTCAGAAGGAGAATCGCAGGTTTATTGAAGGCGATCCAAAAGCCATTTTAATGTGCGAGGTTCGTGCGAACACCAAAGAAGAAGTTGATGTTTTAGCCGAAAAATTAGAAGCGAGTATTAAAGCTTCAGGATTAAGTTATGCCTTCCCGAAATTGGTTGGCGAAGATATTAATCGTGCCAATACTTTACGCAGTGCCGGATTGGGCTTGTTGGGAAATATTGTGGGCGATAAAAAATCGGCGGCTTGTATTGAAGATACCGCCGTGGCATTGCCGGATTTAGCAAATTATATTTCAGAATTTACGGCTTTAATGAAAGGCTATAATCAGGAAGCTATTTATTACGCACATGCCGGAGCGGGGGAGTTGCATTTACGTCCCATTTTGAATTTAAAGACATCGGAAGATGTTGGGTTGTTTCGAAAAATCACAACCGATGTGGCGCATTTAGTTAAAAAATATGGTGGCTCAATGAGTGGTGAACATGGTGATGGTATCGTGCGTGCCGAGTTTATTCCGTTAATGATAGGCGATATCAATTATCAGATATTAAAACGGATAAAAGACGCTTTCGATCCTGATAATATTTTTAATCCCGGAAAGATTGTCGACGCTTTACCTATGGATAAAAGTTTGCGTTATCAACCCGACCGTAAAGAGCCGGAAATAAAAACCTTAATGGATTTCTCGGGATCACAAGGTATTCTGAGAGAAACCGAGAAATGTAATGGTTCCGGAGATTGTAGAAAACTTCCGGAGTTTGGTGGCGTTATGTGTCCGAGTTACAGAGCTACACGACATGAAAAAGATACTACCAGAGCCAGAGCGAATGCCTTACGTGAGTTTTTAACCAATTCAGATAAGGAAAATAAATTTGATTACGACGAGTTAAAAACTGTATTCGATTTGTGTTTAAGCTGTAAGGCCTGTGCCAGCGAATGCCCAAGCAGTGTAGATGTGGCAACCTTAAAGGCAGAGTTTTTGTATCAGTATCAAAAAGCTAATGGTGTATCGTGGCGAACCAAATTGTTTGCCTATAATAATAAGTTGAATCGTTTTGGAAGTGTGTCACCTGCGTTCACAAATTTTATGTTTTCAAACGGATGGACGTCTTCTGTGTTAAAAAATACTTTTGGTATAGCTAAAGAGCGTCAATTGCCTTTAATTTCGAAGAAAAGTTTTAAAAAAGTGTTTAAAAAACTTGACGATAAAACTTATATAAATAAGCCTATAAAAACAGTTTATCTGTTTAACGACGAGTTTTTAAATTATTTAGATACACCAATCGGAATAGATGCCTTCGAGTTGTTGACCGCTTTAAATTATGAGGTTAAAGTGATTAATCACGCCGAATCCGGACGAACTTTTTTATCAAAAGGATTGTTAGAAAAGGCTAAAAAAGTGGCGAATGAAAATGTAACTGTTTTTAAAGGTTTAATTTCTTCTGAAACACCATTAATAGGTATTGAACCTTCAGCGATTTTAAGTTTTAAAGATGAATATTTAAAGTTAGCAGACGATAAAACTTCGGCCGAAGCCATTGCCAAACATGTGTTTTTAATTGAGGAATTTATTCAGATGGAAATAAAATCAGGTAATATTAAGTCGGAACAGTTTACATCAGAATCTAAAACCATTAAATTTCATGGGCATTGTCATCAAAAATCTATTGGAAATCAGTTATCCAGTTTCGATGTGTTGAATTTACCAAAAAACTATAAAGTCACTATAATTCCGAGTGGTTGTTGTGGGATGGCTGGAAGTTTTGGTTATGAAAAGGAGCATTACGAAGTAAGTATGAACGTTGGTAAACAAACCTTATTTCCAGCTGTTAGAAAAGCATCGATGGAGACCATTATTTCGGCAAACGGAACCAGTTGCAGACATCAAATAAAAGATGGAACAAATCGTGAGGCAAAGCATCCAATAACCATTTTGCGTGAAGCGTTAATCTAAGATTTCTTTTTTTGCTGTTCCACAATGGTAATAGCCGCAATTAAGTCTTTAATTTCCTTGTCTTCAAACTCTTCGTCAGGATAAAACGGAGCTAATTTGTCGCTGCTGTAATTGTAGATTTTCCATCGTTTAAACTGGTATTCTAAAGCCGTAAAATTTTCAACCCAATCGCCGGAATTTAGGTACATGGTTTTTCCGTGTTTGTTTTCAATATACTCCATTTTTGGTTGGTGTATATGTCCGCAAACCACATAATCATAACCATTTTCAATAGCTAAATCTGAAATGGTTTTTTCGTAGTCATCAATATATTTTATGGCGCCTTTTACACCATTCTTAACCTTTTTAGATAACGAGTAACGTTCCTTACCGCGTTTTTCTAAATACCAGTTTACACCACGATTAAGTAAGGTTAATAAGTCGTAACCATAGCCGCCTAATTTGGCCAACCATTTCGCATTTTGTATAGAAACATCAAACACATCACCATGAAAAAACCAGGCTTTTTTTCCGTTTAGGTCTAAAACCAGTTTATCAACAATGGAAATATTTCCGATAGAGGTGCCACTAAATTTACGTAACATCTCGTCGTGGTTACCTGTTATGTAAATAATCTCAACACCATCGGCCGCCATATCCATAATCTTTTTTATAACTTTTAAATGTGATTTCGGAAAGTAACGTTTGCTAAATTGCCATACATCAATAATATCTCCGTTTAAAATTAGCGTTTTAGGAGTAATGCTATTTAAATAGGTTAACAGCTGTTTGGCGTGGCATCCGTAGGTGCCCAAATGTACATCTGATATTACGGCAATTTCTATTTTTCGTTTAATCTTCAAGTGTTTAAAATGTTTACTCGATAATCGAGATTAAAATGTTCCGAAGCTTGCCTCGAAATTGAACTTTGGCGTCTTTTAATGCCTTTAATGTTGCTAACGAGGAAGTTTGATGTAAAATACGGGAACACATATTATCTAATCATTATCTAGTATTTATTTAAATATCAGTTTATTGTTAAGTCTGTGTTATCAGTTTTTGGTGCTTTTTGTGTGTGTTTCATGCAATTTCATTTTCGTATCTCTTAGAATAAATTTACTTTAGCAAACAAAATTTTTAGACATGGCGGGAAATTCCTTCGGAAAACTATTTACATTATCAACTTATGGCGAATCTCACGGTCCTGCGTTAGGCGGGGTTATTGATGGTTGTCCTTCTGGTATTGAGTTAGATTTAGAAGCTATTCAAAATGAATTAGATCGTAGAAAACCAGGACAATCGGCTATTGTAACACAGCGTAAAGAACCGGATACGGTGAAGTTTCATTCCGGAATTTTTGAAGGAAAAACTACAGGAACCTCTATTGGTTTTGTGATTGAAAATACCAATCAAAAATCTCACGATTACTCGCATATTAAAGATAGTTATCGTCCAAGTCACGCCGATTATGTTTACGATAAAAAATATGGGTTTAGAGACTATCGCGGAGGTGGACGCAGTTCAGCGCGCGAAACCGCAAGCCGTGTGGTTGCAGGTGCTGTAGCAAAACAAATGTTGAAAAACATTGAGTTTACTGCTTACGTTTCGGCCGTTGGTACCATGAAATTAGATAAACCATACACCGAACTGGATTTAACTCAAATAGAATCTAACATTGTTCGTTGTCCGGATGCCGAAATGGCTGCTAAAATGGAGGCCTACATAAAAGAAGTACGCTCTAAAGGCGATACGGTTGGGGGTGTAGTTACCTGTGTGATTAAAAACGTGCCAATTGGTTTAGGAGAACCGGTTTTCGATAAATTACACGCCGAATTAGGTAAAGCCATGCTATCAATCAACGCTGTAAAAGGTTTCGAGTACGGTAGTGGTTTCGAAGGGAGCACCATGTACGGTAGCGACCATAACGACGCCTTTAATAACGATGGCTCTACAAAAACAAACTATTCAGGAGGAATTCAGGGCGGTATAAGTAACGGTATGGATATCTACTTTAACGTAGCCTTTAAACCCGTAGCGACTTTAATTCAAAAATACGAGACCATAGATAAAGACGGAAACACAGTGGAAATGCAGGGTAAAGGGCGTCACGACCCATGTGTTGTGCCACGTGCAGTGCCTATTGTTGAGGCCATGGCGGCATTGGTAATTGCCGATTTCTGGTTACAGAACAGAGCTTTGCATTTGTAGCTGTTTCCCGCTTTCCGTTAAATCTTTTAATGCTTTAACCTTTCTGCTTAAAGCATTAAAAGGATATCACTTCAATCGGGGCTAAGGCTCCGATTCATTTTAATAATATTTAGTAACTTCATCCCAAACAGAAGAAATTATTTAGCAATATGAAAAAACTAGCATTACACTGGAAGATTATAATAGGTATGGTTCTGGGAATCATTTTCGGATTCATCATGAACGGTATCGATGGTGGTAAAGGTTTTGTAGCCGATTGGATTGCGCCTTTCGGAACGATTTTTATCAATCTTCTAAAGTTAATTGCAGTTCCATTAATTCTGGCATCTTTAATCAAAGGTATTTCAGATTTAAAAGATATTTCTAAAATTAAATCGATGGGTTTACGTACCATTAGTATTTATATTTTCACCACGCTGGTTGCTATTGTTATTGGCTTAGGTATTGTAAACACGGTGAGACCAGGTGTTGGTATGCCGCAGGATACCATCGAAAAAATTAAAGCGAAATATGAAAATGACGCTGGCGTAGTCGATAAACTTGCCAAGGCCAGCGCTCAAAAAGATGCAGGACCGTTACAAGCCTTAGTCGATATTTTTCCAAGTAACATTTTCCAGTCCTTTGCTGAGGCATCGATGTTACAGGTTATTTTCTTTGCTATGTTTGTTGGTATTTGTTTGTTATTAATTCCGGAGGAAAAAGCGAAGCCATTAATTAACTTCTTCGATTCGTTAAATGAAGTCGTTATGAAAATGGTGGACTTAATTATGTTATTTGCGCCTTACGCCGTATTCGCCTTACTGGCAAACGTGATTATAGCCTTCGATGATGTTGAGATTTTAATTAAATTATTATACTACGCAGGCTGTGTCGTTGGTGGTCTAGTGATTATGATTGGATTCTATATGCTACTGGTTAGCATTTATGCTAAGAAATCTCCATTGTGGTTTTTACAGCAAATTAGTCCGGCACAATTATTAGCTTTTTCAACGAGTTCCAGTGCAGCAACATTACCGGTAACTATGGAGCGTGTTGAAGAACATATTGGGGTGGATAAAGAAGTATCTGGTTTTGTTTTACCTGTTGGAGCCACCGTAAATATGGATGGTACCAGTTTGTATCAGGGTATTGCTGCCGTTTTTATTATGCAGGTGATTTGGCCTGAAGGTTTAACATTTTCTAATCAGTTAGTGATTGTGCTAACGGCGTTATTGGCCTCTATTGGAAGTGCTGCGGTACCAAGTGCGGGAATGGTTATGTTGGTTATTGTATTGGAATCTATCGGGTTTCCGGCAGAATTATTACCAATTGGTTTAGCGCTTATTTTTGCGGTAGATCGCCCATTAGATATGTGTAGAACCGTAGTAAACGTAACCGGCGATGCAACAGTATCGGTGTTGGTCGCTAAATCTTTAGATAAACTACACGAGCCTCATGTTAAAAACTGGGACGATAATTTAAAAAAGTAGTTAATTATGGCTAAGCTTGTATTAAAAGAGTCTTCAGTAACAGTCGACTGGCTTTACAATCATTTAGATGCTGAAAATCTGGTGATTTTAGACGGAACCATTAATAAAGTATTTGATGCTTCAAAGGAGCAAATTCCGAATACAAGATTTTTTGATATAAAGAACAAGTTTAGTGAAGTGGGAGCTCCATTTCCAAGTACGTTTCCTTCAGCAGTACAATTTGAAACCGAAGCGCAAGCCTTAGGGATTGATAAAGATAGTGCTATTGTAGTTTACGACGATAAAGGTATTTATTCGTCGGCACGTGTTTGGTGGTTGTTTAAAGCTTTCGGACATCATAATATTGCAGTGCTAAGTGGAGGATTGCCTTCATGGAATAAAGCAGGTTACCCAACTGAAGCGATGACTCCATTTAAAGGAGATTCAGGAGCTTTTAAGGCTGAATTAAATCCGCAAACAATGAAGTTTTTTAAGGATATGCAGGAAGCTTCATCAACTAAATCGCATACTATTATTGATGCCCGTTCCAGAGGGCGTTTTAATTGCGAAGAACCGGAACCTCGTGAAGGATTACGTATGGGGACGATACCGAATTCGGTGAATTTACCATTCACAGATTTATTGAAAGACGGCGAATTAAAATCGAAAGCAGAAATAGAATTGATGTTTTCCTCATTGGTGAATAAAGAGGATCCGATTATTTTTTCTTGCGGCTCAGGAATTACAGCTTGTGTACTGGCTTTGGGAGCAGACCTGACCGGTTATAAAAACATTTCGGTTTACGATGGTTCTTGGACAGAGTGGGGAAGTCTTACCGAAAGCTAAAATCAATTAAAAACAATTTATGAAGTCTTTGTTTTTACCTGTTTTTCTGTTTGTATGCTTTGGGTATGCTCAAAATATTGAATTACAAAACGGTGATTTAATATTTCAGTCTATAGATTGTGGTCCGTTATGTGATGCAATTAATCAGGTAACAGAAGGTTATAAAGGGCATGATTTTAATCACATGGGTATGGTGGTAATTCAAAATAATAAAACACTTATTTTGGAAGCTGCAGGAACAGAAGTGACCTTAACACCTTATGATGCTTTTGTTTTAAAGACGAAAAATCCAATGTATGTTGGGCGTTTAAAAAAACGTTATAGAAACTTGATTGCAAAGGCTATTGACTTTGGCAAAAAACAACTTGGTACACCTTATGATGTAAATTATTTATACGATAACGACAAGTACTATTGTTCCGAGTTAATTTACGATTGCTTTCTTAGTGCAAACGGACAACCATTTTTTAAGTTGTTTCCAATGACATACAAAGCACCAGGTTCGGAGTCGTATTTTAAAGTATGGGAAGACTATTTTAAGAAGTTGAATATGGAAGTTCCCGAAGGTAAACCAGGTTGTAATCCGGGCGGGATGTCTTTATCTAAAAGGATTAAAATCTTGGGGACACTTTAAGATTTACTCTAAAAACTTACTTTTTAATTCCGGAGTAGGAATCATACAAACCTCTTTTTTTCCAAACCATTTGTAACGGTTTTTAGCAATAAAATCGTAAATCCAGTTTCTAATAAATGCAGGAATAATCAGAAAAACAGAAAGGATATTAATTGGAAAGCCTAAATGAGATGCAATTTTTAAAGCAGCAGTCGATTTATAGGTGATGACTTTTTCGGGGGTGTAGAGTAGGATAGAATCAGTTTTTTTTCTGTCTATTTGAAATTCTTCTACAATTTGACTAGCTAATTCACTTTGTAGCGGTGTAAATAAGAATTTATTTTTATTGTCGTGTTTTATAACAAAGTTAACACTCGAGTTACATAGGTTGCAAACCCCATCAAATAGAATAAGTTGTTTGTTTTTTGGTAAATCGACCTTCATGTTTTAAAGGTATAAAAAAGATAAAACTTGTTGAACTACTTTACGCGTTCAACAAGTTCTAACTGATCCAGGCTTACATTGGTTGTAAAGATACCATAGTTAACCACAGCTTTGTTTTTCTCTATTTTATCGATGGTTCCAATCGCTCGACCATCTTCCAGTCGAACGCGGTCGCCAATGGTTAGAATCGGTTTTGGTTTAGGTGCTTCAATAGCTTTTTGTTTCGCTTCTTTTTTCTTTTCACGAATTACTTCAACCTTTTTCTCAACTTCTTTTTTAACCTTGTTTTCTTTAGCTTTTATTTGTTGTTTTTCTTTCTTGCTAACTTTTTGACGTTTTGAATTTTCAACCTGAACCAGTTTGAATAACTCATCCATTAAGGCGCGTTTTTGTTTGTTGTTGAAATATTTGTCGGCTAAATCATCAACTTTTTGTCCGATATAAATTAAACGCTGATTACTGTCGTAAAGTTCCTGATAGCTTTCCAGTTTCTTTTGAATGCGATTATTGATTTCTTCGAGTTTGTCGGCTTCTTCAATTTTTTTCTTCTCATTCAGTTTTAAAGATTCGCCTGTTTTTTCAAGTTTAGAGCGTTCTTTTTGAAGTTTTGCTATCGTGGCATCAAAACGGACTTTACTGCGCTCAATTTTCTTCTTAGCGCGGTTTATTAATCCGAAAGGGATACCATTTTTCTGAGCCACTTCAAATGTAAAACTACTTCCGGCCTGACCAATTACGAGTTTAAAAAGCGGTTCCAATGTACGTTCGTCAAAAAGCATATTGGCATTGAGCATGTTTGGTAGTTCGTTGGCCAATATTTTTAAGTTGGAATAGTGTGTGGTGATAATTCCGAAGGCTTCCCGATGGTAGAATTCCTCTAAAAACGTTTCCGCCAGTGCGCCTCCTAATTCAGGGTCACTACCTGTACCAAACTCATCAATTAAAAACAGGGTGTTTTTGTTGCATTTCCTTAAGAAATAATTCATTTGTTTTAATCGGTAGCTGTACGTGCTTAAATGGTTTTCTATGGACTGGTTGTCACCAATATCACTCATTACGCGATCAAACAAACAGGCTTTACTGCGCTCATGAACAGGAATAAGCATACCGCTTTGCAGCATAACTTGCAACAATCCAACAGTTTTTAAGGTGATACTTTTACCGCCGGCATTTGGTCCTGATATAACGATAATGCGACTGTCCTGTTTTAATTCTACTGTTTGCGGAAAGGTTTTAGCTTTCTTTTTAAGATTGTTAAGATATAGAAGCGGGTGATAGGCTTCACGTAAAAACATACTGCGATCTTCTGTAATTTCCGGAAGAATAGCGTTTAATGATTGTGCGTATTTGGCTTTCGCCGAAATTACATCGATGTTTATTAAAAACTCCTGATACTTTGCAAACAACTCAACAAACGGACGAATATACTCAGTAACTTCTTTTAAAATACGTGTAATTTCTTCTTTCTCTTCGTATTCCAGATTATTAAGTTCTCGTGTGTATTTTTGTGTAGCCTCAGGTTCCATGTATACAATACTTCCCGTTTTACTACTTCCTAAAATAGTGCCTTTAACCTTTCGGCGATACATGGCTTTTACAGCTAATACACGTCGGTTTTCCAGAACAGACTCGCGAATATCATCTAAATACTCAGAACTGTGATAGGCGTTTAATGCGGTAACGAAACTGCTGTTTATTTGCCCCTTTACTTTATTGATAGACTGTCGCAACTCGTAAAGTTTATCGGAAGCATTGTCTTTAATATCCCCAAAACGGTCAATAATAGAGTTAATTTTATCGATAACTATTTTGGTCACTTCAATATGAGATGCGTATTCATGAAGTTTCGGATAGTATTCTTCAAATTTATTAAGAAATAACACAATCTCGTTTGATGTGGTTGAAATCGACGCAATCTTTTTCAGACTAAAGACCTCTAAAAAAGCATTTTCAATATTTAAAAGTTTAATTTCTTTAGATATGGTCTCGAAACTGTGGTTAGGAATACGGTTGTCGTTAGCAAACGATGATACATATTCGTTAGTTAACTGTAAACTGTTAAGCAGTTCCTTTTTGTCTCTGTATGGTGCTATTTCTAAAGCTCTTTCGTTTCCAAGTGGGGTGATACAATGTTCGCTAACTTGTTGTAAAACGGTTGGAAATTCTAAGTCTTGTAATGTCTTGTCGTGAATGTTAATCATTCTTTGTTTTAAATATGAATACGAAAGAGGCAAAGTTAAACAATCTGCAAGTAAATTTATAGCGGTATTTCCTTGTCTTAAAAAATGTTAATTAACATTTGTAACTCATTCTTTAACAAAAGAATAACAAGGGTGTGTTTAAATAGTGAATACCTTACAACTGCAAAGTTGAGTATGAAGATGCTGTTTGAAAATACAAGTGTAAGTTTTAAAAAATCGTCATCAATCAATCAAACTATAGAACAGTTTGCAAAGCTCAACTCGTTTAGGTTGAGCTTTGTTTTGCCCCAATTTTTGCTTGATAATCGATTTTAAAAGTTGGATTTAGCCATGAAGCGATTCGCCTGTTCCGTAGCTTTTTATAATAGAGCTTTCAAACTCTACTAATTGCTTCCAGCGCTTTTCTACATCAACCCCTTTACCATATTTTCTGGCAAAGGTTATGAACGTGGTATAATGGCTCGCCTCACTAACCATTAAATCGTAATAGAATTTAGCCAGTTCTTCGTCTTTTATGATGTTTGATAACAGTTTGAATCGTTCGCAGCTTCTGGCTTCAATCATAGCAGAAAGCAACAATTTGTCTACCATACGCTGAATGCGATTTCCGCCTTTATTCATAAATTTAAAAAGCTCATGAACGTAACTGTCTTTGCGCTCGGGGCCCAATTCGTACCCACGGGCTTTAATGATGTCGTGAACCATTTGAAAATGTTCCAGTTCTTCCTGCGCAATTTCTAGAAGTTCGGTTACCATATCGGGGTATTCCGGATTTTGAGTAATTAAAGTAATGGCGCTGGTGGCTGCTTTTTGCTCACACCAGGCATGGTCGGTAAGGATTTCTTCTATATTTGATTCCGCCAGGTTGGCCCAACGCGGGTCGGTTTCCAGTTGTAAATGAAGCATAATTAAATTTTTACAAAAATAAAGCTTTCGGTAATCTAAGAAATATAATTCCAGATGTTTTTAAATTTACTAAGCTTTCTGTAAGTGTCTAAAACTACTGCGTTATCTGTGGAAGCCAGTTTCGGATCGTCATTAAGGATCTTTTTTGCGTGATAACGGGCGTGTTGTAATAAATCTTTGTCCTTTACGATATCGGCAATTTTAAGGTTAAGCACACCACTTTGCTGGGTGCCCATTAAATCGCCGGGACCTCTTAATTTTAAATCGACTTCGGCAATTTCAAAACCATCACTGGTTTTAACCATAGTTTCCAAACGGGTTTTACTGTCGTTGCTTAGTTTATGTCCAGTCATTAAAATACAGTAGCTCTGTTCGGCACCTCGCCCCACACGACCACGTAACTGATGAAGTTGCGACAGCCCAAAACGTTCGGCACTTTCAATAATCATAACCGAAGCGTTAGGAACATTTACACCAACTTCGATAACGGTTGTAGCGACCATAATTTGTGTTTCGCCTTTTATAAAGCGTTGCATCTCATAATCTTTATCGGCAGGTTTCATTTTACCGTGAACAATGGAAATTTGATAATTGGGCATTGGGAAATCTCGAGCGATACTTTCATAGCCATCCATCAAATCTTTATAGTCCATTTTTTCACTTTCCTGAATTAACGGATACACAATATACACCTGTCTGCCTTTGGCAATTTCTTCCTTCACAAAACGAAAAACATTCAGTCTGTTTTTATCATAGCGATGAACCGTTTTTATAGGCTTTCTTCCTGCTGGTAATTCGTCTATAATCGAGATGTCAAGATCGCCATAAACCGACATCGCCAACGTACGTGGAATTGGAGTTGCAGTCATCACTAAAATGTGTGGCGGGGTAGGAGCCCCACCAACCTCCCCAGAGGGGAGGCTTTTTAAAGTTTGTTCAATATATTTTAAAACATTTTCAGTGTCAACTATAACTTGTTCATTGGTAAAACGAATGACTTTAAAACCGATTTCATTTAGAATTTGAGTTCTTAAATTATCCGCTTCTTTTTGTTCTTTGGTATTATGATAACCGCCATCAACTTCAATAACTAATTTCTTTTCCAAACATAAAAAATCAACAATAAATTCATCAATGATATGTTGACGTCTAAATTTGTGATTTAGATTTTTATTCCTCAAAGATTCCCATAAAATTTGTTCGGCTTGTCTGCTGCTTTTTTTATTTTCAGCCTGAAGTTCTTTTAATAATTTATACGTTGACGGTCGGGCGGTCATGTATTTTTGAAGCACCTTTTTAGCGTCCTCCCTTTGGGAGGATTGAGGTGGGCCTTTATGCCATAATTTACTTCTTTGAGCGACACCAAAACGATGTTGCTCGTCTATGATAGCGAGCCCTAAATTATGGAATTCTACCTTGTTTTCAAGTAGCGCATGGGTGCCGATAATGATGTTTAAATCGCCATTTTTTAAAGATTCTAAAATTTCTCTTCGTTCTGAAGTTTTAGTTGAACCTGTTAAAAGTTTTATTCTGATTTTCAGTTCTTTACATAGTTCAAGTAATCCGTTATAGTGTTGGACTGACAAAATTTCAGTCGGAGCCATTAAACAAGCCTGGAAACCGTTGTCAAGTGCCATTAACATTGACATTAGCGCTACAATGGTCTTTCCGGAACCTACATCACCTTGTAACAAACGATTCATTTGGGCATTGCTTCCTAAATCGGCACGTATTTCTTTTAGAACGCGTTTTTGTGCATTAGTTAAATCGAAGGGTAAATGTTCTTCAAAAAAGGTTTTAAAATGTTCGCCAATATGTTCAAAAGGAAAGCCTTTAATTTTTGATTTGTGAACTAAATTTTTAATGATGAGCTGCAGCTGAATATAAAAAAGCTCTTCAAATTTTAATCGGAATTGTGCCTTGGTTAACAGCTCCGGACTCTTCGGAAAATGGATGTTAAAAAGGGCTTCATTTTTATTAATTAAATGCAGTTCTTTTCGCAAATATTCGGGAAGCGTTTCGTCAAATTTTCCGTTGGCATCGATAAATAATTGCTGAATAATTTTACTTACTACCCGATTAGAAATACCTCGATTCGATAGCTTTTCAGTTGACGGATAAATAGCCTGCATAGCAGATCTTAAATTTTTTTCGTGCTCAGCTAATGGTTCCAGTTCAGGATGTGGCATGGAGAAGGTGCTGTTGAACCAATTGGTTTTCCCAAACGCCACGTAAGGGGTGTTCAATTTTAAGCTTTCTTTTATCCATTTATGGCCTCGAAACCAAACCAGTTCCATGGTTCCGGTGTCGTCCTGAAATTTTGCCACCAAACGTTTGCCTCGGTTTTGTCCGACTTCAGAAAATGAAATAATTTTACCAATCACCTGGACATCGGCATTGTTGTGCGGCAATCCATTAATCTTGTAATATTGCGTACGATCGATGTAGCGGTTTGGGAATAAATTCATCAAATCCTGATAGGTATGAATACCCAATTCTTTGCGAAGCAAATCGGCTCTGCTCGAGCCAACGCCTTTTAAATAATCGATAGGAGTTTGTAGATTTATTGCCATAACAGGACGAATTTAAACCTTTTCAACCAATTCAAAAAATGGAAAATTTCCGTATTTTGGCTTAATCCTTGTTAGAGTCAAATGGCTTAATTATTTAAAATCTTGTCCGACATGGATTTATAACCCTATAAATATGAAATTCTACCTACTTGCCCTTATTTTTTTTATTACTGGTTTTTTGTGTGCCCAGCAAGCCGATTATGTGGATTTTAAAAGTGCAGCTGTATGGGTGACATTTCAACCTGAGGCGAAAACGGTTTTGGGTGAGGTGACTTATAAATTAGATATTTTAAAATCTAGAGACTCCATTTTTTTAGATGCCATAAACATGGAATTCTCTCTGGTGTCTTTAAATGGAAAGTCGGTAGACTTCCGAAGCGATTCAAAAAAACTGTGGATTAAGCGTAAGTTAAAAAAGGGGAAATCCTATGAATTAAAATTTGAATATAAAGCCCAACCAAAGAAAGCCTTGTATTTTATTGATTGGGAGTATCCGGATGGAAACAAGCAAATCTGGACGCAGGGACAGGGGAAATATACGAGTAACTGGTTGCCGAGTATCGACGATATGAATGATAAAATTGAGTTCGATTTAAGCATTACTTTTAATAAAAATTACGAGGTTATCGCCAACGGAAAATTAATAGATAAGCAAATCAACGATTCCACAATGACCTGGCATTACGATATGCGAAAACCTATGGCGAGTTATTTAGTGGCTTTAGCCATTGGAAAGTATGATAAGCAAATCGAGTATTCAGAAAGCGGTATAACTCTAGAGATGTATTACTATCCTGAAGATTCTTTAAAGTTTGAACCAACTTATAGATACACAAAACAGATGTTCGATTTTTTAGAAGAGGAAATTGGGGTAGCGTATCCGTGGCAGAATTATAAGCAAATACCAGTTAAAGACTTTCTGTATGCCGGCATGGAAAATACCAGTGCGACTATTTTTTCTGATGCTTTTGTGGTTAACGATACGGCTTTTGTAGATAAGAATTATGTTAATGTAAATGCGCACGAGCTGGCTCACCAGTGGTTTGGCGATTTGGTAACCGAAACTTCAGGAACACACCATTGGTTGCAGGAAGGTTTTGCAACATATTATGCATTATTAGCTGAACGCGATGTTTTTGGTGATAATTATTATTACTGGCGTTTATATGAATATTTACAGGAGCTGGATGTACAGGATAAATCGGGTGGAAGCACGGCACTTTTAAACCCAAAGTCTAGTAGTACCACATTTTATAAAAAGGGAGCCTGGGTTTTGCATTTGCTTCGGGAACAGGTGGGAGATGATGCTTTTAAAAGTGCAGTAAAGAGTTATTTAAATAAATATGCTTTTAAAAATGTAAAAACCAAAGACTTTATAGCAGAGGTTGAACGGACAAGTAAACAAGATTTAAGCAAGTTTGTGGCACTTTGGTTGGAAAACAAAGATTTAAATTATAACTTGATGTTAGAAAGTTTAAAACAATCGGTGTTTATTCAAGAGTATCTTATGGTAGATTGTGAATTGTATACCTCCAAATGTGGCGAGTATTTAAATTCAGGGATTTCAGATGAGGCTAAAGCTAAGGTGATCGAGCAAATACCAAATCAAATTACAACAGATAATTTTAAATCCAGTATAAAAGTGCGTCAAGCCATTGCAACATCGATCTCCATTATTCCTGAACGATTAAAGCAGGATTACGAATCATTATTACAGGATGAATCGTATGTAACTATTGAAGCCGCTTTAATGAATTTATGGCGAAACTTTCCGCAAGAGCGCTATAAATATTTAAATCAAACAAAAGGCATTGTAGGGTTTCACGATAAAAACGTTAGGATGTTGTGGCTGACTTTAGCATTGATTACTGATGGTTTTGAGCCGGAAAATAAGCCTGAATATTTCAAGGAATTAACAGACTACACATCTCCAAAATACAGTTTCGATATTCGACAGAATGCGTTTATGTTTTTGCAGCAAATACAAGCCTGTAATGAAGTATGCAGAGAAAATTTAAAGGAAGCTACAACGCATCACAACTGGCAATTTTCGAAATTTTCAAAATCGATGTTACAAGCCCTAAATCAAAATTAAAATGAAAGCTTTAGTAATTTCAGGAGGCGGTAGTAAAGGGGCATTCGCTGGTGGAGTGGCACAATATCTTATTGAAGAGATGAATCGGGACTACCAGATTTATATAGGAACATCAACCGGGAGTTTACTGGTGTCGCATCTGGCATTAAAGGAAATTGAACGTATAAAACATGTGTATACAAGTGTAACAAACAGCGATATTTTTAGCGTGTGTCCTTTTGTGGTAAAACAAAAACACGGCAATCAAAATATTGCTATTAATCATTTTAATGTGCTTTTAAATATGTTGCGCGGGAGTAAGACTTTTGGTGAAAGCTATCACTTGAAAGACCTTATAAAAAGAACACTAACACCAGAAGATTTTGAAATTTTAAAGCAATCAGCCAAAGACATTGTAGTTACCGTATCTAATATTTCACTGAATCAGGTGGAATACAAAAGCATCAAAGACTTTGATTACGATGAATTTTGTGAATGGATCTGGATTTCTAGTAATTATACACCGTTCATGACTTTAGTTAAAAAGGATGGTTGCGAATATGCCGATGGCGGTTTAGGAAATATGGTGCCCATTGAGGAAGCTATAAATCGAGGCGCTACCGAAGTTGATGCTATAATTTTACAAACCGAAGTGACTCAATATAACCGATTACCGTCAAAAAACCCCTTTTCTTTAATGACCAATATGTTCACATTTATGCTCGATAGAATCGAATCTCAAAATATAAAAATAGGTAAACATGTGGCTAACCATACTAATGCCATTATTAATTTTTATTACGCGCCAACGGTGTTAACCACAAATTCATTAATCTTTAACAAAGAAAAAATGACCGAATGGTGGCAAAGTGGCTATAATTTTGCCAAGTTTAAAAATAAACAAGTAAGCGCGTTAGAAGATTAGTATATGAAAGCATTAGTAATTTCCGGAGGTGGCAGTAAAGGTGCGTTTGCTGGTGGTGTAGCGCAATATTTAATGGAAGAACAAGGTAAAGAGTACGATATGTTTCTCGGTACATCAACAGGTAGTTTGCTGGTACCTCATTTAGCAACCAATAGCCTGAGTAAATTACATGAGATTTTTACCAACGTGAAGCAAAATACCATTTTTAGTATCAATCCGTTTGTGCAACATAAAAAGGATGGCAGGGAGTATGTATCTATTAATTACTTTAATTCCATTCTCCAATTTATAAAACGTAAACGTACATTTGGTGAAAGTAAAAATTTAAGGCGTCATATAAAAAAGCATTTTAGTGAAGAAGAATTTAATTTAATTCGAGATACGAAAGAAGATGTAGTGGTTACAGTGTCTAACCTGTCTAAAAACCGGGTGGAGTATAAGTCTATTAACGATTTTAGTTATGAAGAGTTTTGCGACTGGATTTGGATCTCCTGCAATTACATTCCGTTTATGTCCTTGGTAAAACGTGATGGCTTTGAGTATGCCGATGGAGGACTGGGATGTGTAATTCCTATTCGTGAAGCCATTCTTCGTGGTGCTACCGAAGTTGATGCGATAGTTTTGGAAAGTGAAAATTTAGAATACAACAAAGTGTTAGGGAAAAATCCTTTTTCCTTGATGATTAACTTGTTTGGTCACCTTTTAGATCAGGTCGAAAAGGCCGATATTGCTATTGGTAAACTCGCAGCAAAGCATCGTAATGTAAAACTGAATTTATACTATACACCAACCCAGCTTACCGAGAATTCATTAATATTTAGTAAACGCTTAATGACCAAATGGTGGGAAGAAGGTTTTGAATATGCTAAGCAGAAGCATATGGGGGGTAATGAATTAAGTGATGTTGAATATTAAAAAAGACAACCTATTGAGGTTGTCTTTTTTAATATTCAAGAGTACATGTTTTATAAAATATTTTTCACTTCATCTTTAATAAACGAAAGGGCCAAATCGCTTGGGGCACGGCGTTCTAACATTTCGGTTAATACCACTTCGCGTAGTTTGTCGGCGGTATCAGCTTTTTCAAGTAAACTAGCTTTCCTTATCAGTTGTATGGTGGCGTTTTTAGCTGTATTAATAATGCTCCAACACTGTTCGCTTACGTAAATCTGCTGTGCTAAATTATGTTCAAATTCCGACTCAATGGCTTGGATTAACATGGCTTCATAGGTGTTTTTATCCGATGAGGTTGGTGCTACTCGAAGTAAAAGTTTAGATGGTGCAATGCGCTCTAAAAACAAGGTCATACGTTCGTAGGCTTGCAGGCGTGTTGGTAAGGCGCTTACTTCCAGGTCTTTTTGTAGTAAAAAGCGTCTGCGACCATCTTCATTTTTAGTGTGTTCTTTAAAAAAATAATATGCTATAAGTCCGGTAATTAAGGACGGAATAGCAAATAATAATAAATCGATAATTCTTGACGAATCCATAAAAAGTAGTGTTAAGTTTATTTATTCCCTCCCAAATATATGCAATCTTTTAAATCCTGCATACCTGTAAATGGTACATGTGTTTTGTTGTACATATAGGTTTTGCTTAGTTCTTTAGATAAATTGTGATCATCTACGTTAATTTCGATATCACTCATTTTAAACTGGCAAGGGTGTTCGTAACCTGCCGCATGGGTAATTTCAATAAATTCTTTTCTAAAGGTTTTAAAATACTGAGCCAGTCTCGCCGATTTTAACGTCGGGTCAATACCACTTTGTAACCATTTACTTTGCGTGGCAACACCACTCGGGCAACGGTTGTTGTGACAAACTTGCGCCTGAATACAGCCAATACTCATCATAGCTTCTCGAGCCACGTTTATACAGTCGGCACCCATGGCAAAAGCCATAGCGCCTTTGGCAGGGAATCCTAATTTACCGCTACCAATAAAGACAATGCGTTCGGTGAGTTCTTTACGCTGAAAAAGTTTGTATAAGTCGCTGAACCCGTAAACCCAAGGCAGGGACACATGATCTGCAAAACTTGGCGGAGCTGCACCGGTACCGCCTTCGCCACCATCAACGGTAATGAAATCTGGACCTTTGCCTGTTTTTAACATGATATCGGCAAGCTCTTCCCATTGTTCCAGTTTACCAATAGCAGCTTTGATGCCAACAGGTAAACCGGTAGCTTTAGCTATTTCTTCAATAAAATCTACCATTTCAGCGACATTTGAGAATGCAGAATGGTTTGGTGGTGACAACACATCTTTGCCTAATTCTACATGACGAATGGCTGCAATTTCTTTGGTGATTTTTGACGCTGGTAACACACCACCTTTACCCGGTTTAGCACCTTGAGATAGCTTTACTTCAATAGCACGAATAAATGGATTATCTTCTACTAATTTTACCAGTTTGTCTAAGGAAAACGACCCATCTTCATTTCGAACACCAAAATAACCGGTTCCGAAGTGAAAAATAACATCACCGCCGTGACTGTGGTAAGGGGACAGGCCGCCTTCACCTGTATTATGATAAGCGCCAGCCATTTTTACGCCTTTATTTAAAGACTCAACTGCTTTTGCTGAAAGCGAACCGAAACTCATAGCCGAAACATTAATAACCGATGCCGGACGAAATGGTTTTTTTCTATTATTGTGTAATCCCATGACTTTAGCACATGGTAAAAAGGTTTTGTCTATTTCGTTAGGATGGTTTTCTTTTGGCTTATAAGGCATCATCGCGTTATTAATAAAAATATGCTGATGTGCATAAATATCGGTATCGGTTCCGAAACCTTCATAATTGTTTTCTTTTTTAGCCGAGGCGTAAATCCAGCCGCGTTCAATACGGTTAAATGGTAATTCCTCACGGTTGTTAGCGACTAAATACTGGCGCAGTTCGGGTCCAATTTTTTCAAGCATATACCTAAGATGACCAATAATGGGGTAGTTATGGCTAATAGTGTGTGCTTTTTGAATAAAAATATCGCGAATGGCAACTAATAATAGTATAATTAAAATCCAGCCCCACCAAGAAATATCAGATAAAAAAGAGAACATAAATTGTATAAATTTTCAGAATTTAAGATAAAGATATTTAAATTTTAATAAATGCTTTGGGCATTTATAATTGTTTATAATTATTAATAAAACCTTTTAATTAAACGGTTGGCAATGTTTAATTTTAACCCTTTAAAATAGAAATTAGTTTTGGAGAAGTATTTAAGTCAGTTAAACGAGGCGCAGTTAGCACCAACCATACAGAAAGATGGACCGATGATTGTGATTGCAGGTGCGGGTTCGGGAAAAACGCGTGTGTTAACCTTTAGAATTGCCTACTTAATGAGTCAGGGTATAGACCCATTTAATATTCTATCGTTAACCTTTACCAATAAGGCCGCTCGTGAAATGAAGGAGCGTATTGCTGCTATTGTGGGACAAAGTGAAGCCAGAAATTTATGGATGGGGACGTTTCACTCTATTTTTGCGAAGATTTTACGTATTGAAGCTGATAAATTAGGCTACCCAACCAATTTTACGATTTACGATTCACAGGATTCTGATAAATTAATCGGTTCCATTATTCGTGAAATGGGGCTTGATAAAGATATTTACAAGGCAAAATCCATTCGTTCCAGAATATCGTCGTATAAAAACAGTTTGATAACGGTACGTGCTTATTTTCAGAATTCTGAATTGCAGGAAGCCGATGCCATGGCGAGACGCCCACGTATGGGAGATATTTATAAAGCTTATGTAGATAGATGCTTTAAGGCAGGTGCAATGGATTTTGATGATTTATTACTGAAAACCAACGAGCTGTTAACGCGATTCCCAGAGGTGTTGATGAAATACCAGAATCGTTTCAGATATATATTGGTGGACGAGTATCAGGATACCAACCACTCGCAGTATTTAATTGTACGTGCATTGTCAGATAAGTTTCAGAATATTTGTGTGGTAGGGGATGATGCGCAGAGTATTTATGCCTTCCGTGGTGCAAACATCAATAACATTTTAAATTTCCAGAAAGATTACGATAATGTAAAATTGTTCCGATTAGAACAGAATTATCGATCAACAAAGAATATCGTAAACGCTGCCAATTCTATTATTGATAAAAACCAGACCAAGCTTGATAAGGTGGTTTGGACGGCTAACGATGAAGGTGGAAAGATTGTAGTCAATCGTTCATTAACAGATGGAGACGAGGGGCGTTATGTAGCCAGTACCATTTGGGAAACCAAGATGAACGAGCAGCTGGATAATAAAGATTTTGCGGTTTTATATAGAACCAATGCGCAGTCAAGAGCGATAGAGGATGCTTTGCGTAAACGTGATATTCCGTATAAAATTTACGGCGGTTTATCGTTTTATCAGCGTAAAGAGATTAAAGATGTGATTTCGTATTTACGTTTGATTATCAATCCGGCTGATGAAGAAGCTTTAAAACGTGTGATTAATTTCCCACCAAGAGGTATAGGTGCCACCACTGTAGACAGATTGGTAGTTGCCGCCAATGGTTATAACCGTTCGATTTTTGAGGTGATGAAGAATATCGATAAAACCGATATAAAAGTAAACTCAGGAACTAGAGGAAAACTTCTGGATTTTGTAACGATGATTGAAAGCTATCAGGTTATGAATCAAAATGCCGACGTATTTGAATTGGCAGAGCATGTGACGCGTACCAGTGGATTAATTAAGGAATTTAAGAAAGATGCTACGCCTGAAGGAGTGACTCGTATGGAAAACATCGAGGAGTTACTTAATGGTATGAAAGATTTCGTTGAAGGACAAAAGGAAGTGGCTGATGCCACAGCGTCTTTAGCGGAATTTCTTGAAGATGTGGCGTTATCAAGTGATCTAGATTCTGATAAAGAAGATGTCGATCATGTAGCGTTAATGACGATTCACTTGGCGAAAGGATTGGAATTTCCACACGTGTTTATTGTAGGGTTAGAGGAAGATTTATTCCCAAGTGCCATGAGTATGAATACCCGAAGTGAACTGGAAGAAGAGCGTCGTTTGTTTTATGTAGCCTTAACGCGTGCTGAAAAACAGGCGTATCTAACCTATGCGCTGTCTCGATACCGTTGGGGAAAATTGGTGGATTCAGATCCAAGCCGATTTATTTCAGAAATTGATGAGCAATATTTAGATATTACCACACCAATAGAGGAGCGTCGTATCAACCCGATGCTGGATGCTGATATTTTTGGAGATGTGAGTCCGAATACAAGACAACATGTGACATCTAATAACAATATTCGTTTTAAACCGGCAAAACAAGTAAACTTAACAAAGGGTACGCCTCAAAAAGAACAACCTAAATTTCAGGCTAATGGGCCTAAGAAGTTAACCAAAGTAGAAGCTTCAAGTTCAGCAGGACAAGAGGCTAATTTATTTGATGGTAAATTGGTGCCAGGTAATATTGTAAACCATATGCGTTTTGGCAAAGGTGAAGTTTTAAAAATTGAAGGCGTAGGTGCCGATGTTAAAGCTGAAATTAAATTTCAGCAGGTTGGTGTTAAAAAGCTATTACTTCGTTTTGCAAAACTGGATGTGATTGGTTAAATCCATAATAAATGATGTAAAAAAATAGCCTGTGTAATTAAGCAGACTATTTTTTTTCTTTTCTTTTTCACTCTCTATAAGTAAATCAAATAATTGTCTTTTTAACGAAAATGATGTTTTTGAAACTTGCCCAAATAAGAGAAAAAACAAATAAATTGTAGGATTTTTATTTCTACAGAATAGATGATATATAGAAACGAAAATATTGTTTTACAATTCAAAAAATGTCGTTAACTTGTTCCGTGAAGTGAATATACACTATCTATGGCAGAGTTTATAAAAATATATGAGGAAAACCCAAACCCAAAGGCAATTGAAAAAGTTGTTGAGGTTTTAAAACGTGGAGGATTAATAATTTATCCAACCGATACCGTTTATGGTTTGGGCTGTGATATAAGTAATATTAAGGCTTTAGAAAAGGTTGCTCGTATTAAACAAGTGAAACTTGAGAAGTCTAATTTCTCTTTTATTTGTCACGATTTAAGTCATTTGAGTGATTATGTGAAGCAGATAGATACCTCTGTTTTTAAGGTTTTAAAAAGAGCGCTTCCAGGCCCTTATACTTTTATTTTACCGGGATCTAAGAATTTGCCACATCCGTTTAAGAAAAAGAAAACAGTAGGTATTCGTGTACCCGATAATAAGATTGCTTTAGAGATTGTTAAAAAGTTAGGCCATCCTATTATTTCTACCTCTATTCGTGATGAAGATGAGGTGATAGAATACACTACCGACCCGGAACTTATTCTGGAAAAATGGGATAATCTGGTAGATATTGTAATCGATGGAGGTTATGGCGATAATAATCCGTCTACGGTAATTGATATGTCTGAAGATCCTGCAATTATAGTTAGAGAGGGGAAAGGAAGTTTAGAAGTATTGTAAACTAAATTTATACGCTTACATTTAAAAGTACTTTTTCCAAGCGATCAAAATTTTCTTCGTTTTTTGGACCGACAAAAGTTCTAAGTTTTTCACAGTCAGACGCTGTTTCAAAAATCATTCTAAACGATATTTGAGTTTCAGAATCATTAAGTTCTATAAATTCAACTTCCATATCAAATAATGGTTTTGAAGTTCTGCTCCAAGAAACTAACTGTTGCGGTTTGATAGTTTTAAATACCGAAGCGTTTTCGTAATTTACATTATTGGGTCCATGCATAGTAAGTAACCATTTGCCTCCTGGACGTAAATCGAATTCATGTATGGTGTTAGTGAAACCTTCAGGACCCCACCATTCTTTTAGGTGTGACGGATTTGAAAAGGCGTGGTAAGCTCGGTCTAATGTGGCTTGAAGAATGCGTTCGTTATAAATTTCTCGGTTGGTTTTAGTTGGCATATTATTGAAAATGTTGTGATTAGGTTTTCAATATAATAAAAAAACATGATGTTTTTTAATTGATTATTCGTGTATTAGAAACAAAAAAAGCCCAACCAAATGGTTGAGCTTTTCAATGTTATTTTAGAAAGCTAATTAGTTTCCAGCTTCCATGTTTTTCATTTCTTTCTCGATCATGTCGTAGAACTGATCAATTTTAGGTAATACTAAAATACGAGTACGACGGTTTCTAGCTCTGTTTTCAGAAGTATTGTTTTCTACTAATGGCACGTAATCAGCACGTCCAGCGGCAACAAGTTGGCTTGGGTTAACACCTAAGTCTTCTAAAACTCTTACTACAGAAGTAGCACGTTTAACACTTAAATCCCAGTTATCAAGGATTACACCATTACTCTTGTAAGGTACATTATCAGTGTGTCCTTCAACCATACATTCGAAATCTGGTTTGCTGTTTACAACTTTAGCAACTTTAGCTAAAACATCTTTAGCTTGAGAAGTTACGTTGTAGCTACCGCTCTTGAATAATAATTTGTCAGCGATAGAAATGTAAACAACACCTTTTTCAACATTTACTTCAATGTCTGGATCGTTAATTCCAACTTCACGTTTTAAGCTAGTAACTAAAGCTAAAGTTACACTGTCTTTTTTAGTAAGAGCATCTTGTAAACGAGTGATTTTTAAATCTTTCTCTTTCATACTCTCAAGAGTCTTCTCTATGTTAGAAGCTCCTTTAGCAGATAATACCTGTAAGTTTTCGTTGTAATTTCTTAAATCTGATACTTGCTCTTCTAATGCTTTTGCTCTAGCAGATGCAGAAGCTCTTTCTTCTAAACAAGAGTTTAATTTTACGGTTGCAGAATTTAGTAAATCTTGAGACTCTTTGTATTTTGCTTCAAGATCAGTAAATTGTTTTTTTGATACACATGAACTTAGCACAAGCATCGCAGAAGCGCCAAATAATAGGACTTTTCTCATAATTATTTAAGGATTAATATTTTAAGTTATTACCACAAAAATATGTAAAAAACGGCCGATTTAACAACTTTAACCAAACTTTTATCAACTATTTTCCCAGATTCTTGAAGTATCTTTTTCTATTTACGAAATAATCCATAACAATGGATGTTCGCTCATAATATTTTGTTTTAATTTTTAATTGTTCTAATTTTTTTCGTTGTTTCAATACCTTGATTAGGTGGTAATAAAAACTGAAATGTGCTTTTATGACTGCCAAAGTATGGTTTGGTTTAATCTCACACACAAATTTTATGCCAGCAATGCCATCTAATACCAATCTGATGAAAATTTTTGTAAAAATTGGTCCAGTGGCATTTTTTGTTAATGTAAAGAGGCTGTTTCTGAAGTTTAGATAGGTCTTTTTTGGGCTTATAGTCTCCAGTGTAGCACCACCAACATGATAAACTGTAGATGCTCCAACGTACTTTATAGAGTAGCCATGGTTTTTAGCACGCCAGCACAAATCTATTTCTTCCATATGCGCAAAAAAGGAATCATCGAAACCATCTAAAGCATTAAAAATATCTTGTCTAATAAATAGGCATGCGCCCGATGCCCAGAAAATTTCAATGGTGTCATTATATTGTCCTTCATCGGCTTCAATGGTGTTAAATATGCGTCCACGACAATAGGGATAACCATATTTATCTATAAAACCACCAGCTGCACCGGCATATTCAAACAGATTTTTGTTTTTGTAATCCAGAATTTTTGGTTGAATAATGGTTGTGTTGGGTTCTGCTTGAAATGTATCTATAATTGGAGTGAGCCAGTTCTCGGTAACTTCAATATCGTTGTTAAGTAAACAGTAAATATCGGCATCGATATGTTTTAAAGCATCGTTATAACCTTTTGCATAGCCTCCATTTTCGGCGTTTCTTACAATTTTAATTTCAGGATAATTCTTGTTTACAAAAGCAATAGAATCATCAGTAGAAGCATTATCGGCAACATAAATATCTGCCTCTTTTGAGAAAGCTACAACGGAGGGCAAAAACTGTTCTAATAGCTTTGTTCCATTCCAGTTTAATATAACAATAGCTAGTTTCATAAATTGTAATCAGGTATATCTCTTAAAAAATCGTAACGTTCGTTTTTAAAGTCCATTTGGCAATAATAATGATTTAAACCGTTTGTCACCATTAAATATGTAGCATTAAGCGTCTGGTTATATTGAGCAATCTGGTCGAAGGTTTGTTGGTTTATGGTTATTGCCGGAGCTTTGCATTCTACTATAAGATGTATGCTGCCGTCGGGGTTAAAAACAACAATATCATACCGTTTTTTTAAGTCGTTAACAATGAGTTCTTTTTCTATATTTATTAACGATTTAGGGTAACCTTTAACTTCCATTAAATACATAAGACAATGTTGTCTTACCCATTCTTCAGGCTGTAAAACCACAAACTTTTTACGAATACAATCGAATATAGAAATTTTATTTTCGCTACTTTTGAATCGAAACGAAAACTTTGGAAAATTAAGGTCTTGCAATGCTGTTCTTTTATAATTTCAAAGTTAATGTACAATAATCAAATACCAAATTACCAAGCCTGTTTTTGGAGTTTTGTGTTTATAATTTTCGATTTTTTCAAGTTTGGACGAAGTAAAGCAATTAGTAAGCGATATTAAGAATGGTAACCTGAAACCTATTTATTTTTTAATGGGAGAAGAGCCTTATTATATTGATAGAATTTCAGATTTTATTGAAGATAATGTGTTAGCCGAAGAGGAGCGGGGCTTCAATCAAATGGTGCTTTATGGTCGTGACATTACTATTGAAGACATTGTGAGTAACGCCAAGCGCTATCCTATGATGGCGGAGTATCAGGTGGTGATTGTTAAGGAAGCTCAGGATTTATCGCGAACTATCGAAAAACTGGCAGATTATGCTAAAAATCCGCAACCTTCCACGGTTTTGGTGATTAATTATAAATATAAAACCATTGATAAGCGCAAAACACTTTATAAAACGCTAAAAGCTTCGGGAGTAATTTACGAAAGTAAAAAGCTTTATGAAAATCAGGTTGCCGATTGGATTAGACGTGTGTTGGCTTCTCAAAAATATAGCATTGAACCTAAGGCAGCACAAATGCTTGTTGAGTTTTTAGGAACCGATTTGAGTAAGATTAATAACGAGCTGGAAAAATTAAAAATTATTTTACCTCAAGGAAGTCAGATAAGTCCAGAACATATTGAAGAGAACATTGGTATTAGTAAAGATTTTAATAATTTTGAGTTGCGAAAAGCTATTGGCGAACGTGATGTGGTTAAAGCCCATCGAATCGTGAAATATTTTGGAGATAACCCGAAAGATAATCCAATGGTGATGACGGTATCATTATTGTTTAGTTTCTTTTCTCAGCTTTTGCATTATCACGGGTTGAGTGATAAATCTCCACGAAATGTAGCATCAGCATTAAAAGTCAATCCTTATTTTGTGAACGATTATGTTACCGCTGCCAGAAACTTCCCCATGCGTCAGGTTAGTATGGTGGTAGCAACCTTACGCGAATTTGATGTAAAAAGTAAAGGTGTAGGAGCTAATTCTGTATCACAAGGCGATTTACTTAAAGAATTGTTGGTGAAAATATTTTCTTAAAGGTAAACAGCAATGCTTAGGGCAATCATAATAAATACGGTTAGAATGATTACTAAAGGAGTAACAAACTTAAGCCATTTATCGTAACCAACTTTTACAATGGCTAAAGAAGCTAAAATTAACCCTGTTGGATTTATAAAAGCAAAAAGCCCCATACCATATTGGTAGGCATTCACTACCAAATCCCGACCAATACCTACACCATCAGCTAGCGGTGAAATAATAGGCATAGTTAGTACTGCCATTCCAGAAGACGAAGGAATAAAGAATGATAGCCCACCGAAAATATAAAGAAGCGCATTGACAAATAGTCCTTTGTTCATGCCATTTGTAGCTGTACTTGCATAGTATAGCATCGTGTCACTAATTTGACCGTCATCCATAAGAACGGTGATTCCTCTCGCGATACCTATAATTAAAGCAACACCTAATAAATCACTGGCACCTTTTACAAATGTATCAACTAAGGTGGACTCATTTATTTTTCCAAGAATACCTATAACTATCGTACCTACAAGAAAGACGACTGTCATTTCTAAAAACCACCAGTTTAGATTAGAAACGCCAAAAATCATAACTACAAAACACATTACGAAAACAAATAAAATGAAACGAAGACGCGTAGTTAAAACCACTGTAGCGTTTGTTGTATTTCCAAATAGTTTTTCAATGGATTCTTTTTGATTGAAAATAATGGATTTTGAAGGGTCTTTTTTTACGCGTTGGGCATATCGAATAATGTATAGAATGCAAATAAGAGTTCCTATTAAGAGAATAACAAAACGAGCAGTTAGTCCGGTAGTCCAGTTTATTCCAGCAGCATCTGATGCAATAATTACGCTAAACGGATTAACAGTTGAACACATTGTTCCGATGGATGATCCTATATAAATACTCGCCAAAGCAACCATGGCATCGTACTTAGCAGCTAGAAAAATAGGAATCAGGATGGGGTAGAAGGCAATGGTTTCTTCGGCTAGTCCAAAAGTGGTTCCTCCAATGGCAATGAGGGTTGTGACTAAAATAATTAATAGATACTCTCTGCCTTTTAGAGCATGAGCCAACCAGTTGATTCCGGCATCAAAAGCTCCGGTGAAATTCATAATACCAATTAATCCACCAATAAAAAGAACTAAAAAGATAATATCTGAAGCTTCAATGATACCTTTAATTGGTGATTGGATGAAGGCTGTAATACCTTGAGGAGATGCTTCAACCTCTTTGTAAGTATTAGGAATACCAATAGGTTTCCATATGTCACCATGAGTAAATTTGTCTAAAGGGATTTTTACCTGCAATTCATCAAGCGTTTTTTGATTCGCTGGTAAACTAGAAGTTTCTCCTAAACTTGTTTTAGTAAATGTGTTTTCGGCTTTATTATAGGTTAATGTATCAAATTTCCCTGAAGGAACCAACCAAGTTAATCCGGCAACTAAAGCTGCGATTATTAATAAAATGGTTTGTGCTGTTGGGAATTTGAGTTTTTTCATTGACTGGTAGATAAATTATAGCAGTTAATTAGTATGAATTTATTGGGATTAAAGATAGTATTATTTTATTTGCATTATAAAATCAAATGATGAAACCACAATTGCTTAATAGTTGGATGCCCTATTTACAAGATGAATTTGAAAAAACTTATTTTCAAGCTTTAAATGAGTTTGTTGAAAAAGAGTATTCTGAGGCAGAATGCTTTCCTCCGAAAGATCAAATTTTTAATGCGTTTAACCATTGTGCTTTTGAAAATGTAAAAGTGGTTATAATTGGTCAGGATCCTTATCATGACGAGGGACAAGCCAATGGTTTGTGTTTTTCTGTTAATGACGGCATTAAACATCCGCCTTCTTTAGTCAATATTTTTAAGGAAATAGAAACCGATTTGGAAGTCGCTTATCCAGAAAGTGGAAATCTGGAGCGTTGGGCAGATCAGGGTGTTTTGTTGTTAAATGCAACTTTAACGGTTAGAGCGCATCAGGCGGGAAGTCATCAAAAGAAAGGCTGGGAAACCTTTACAGATGTTGTTATAAAAACCATAAGTGATTATAAAGATAATGTAGTGTTTTTACTTTGGGGAGGTTATGCTAAAAAGAAGGTGAAGTTAATCGATTCAAAAAAACATCATGTTTTAATAAGTGGACACCCTTCGCCTTTAAGTGCAAACAGAGGGTATTGGTTTGGTAATAAACATTTCAGTAAGACCAATGAAATTTTACGAGAGTTAGGTAAAGAAGTTATCACCTGGTAATATTTTTGAATAAAATTTTAAGAAGCTATTTAGGAAATAAAAAAGTGTAACTTTCATGATAGTTCATAAAAGTTACACTTTTTGTTTTTTTTAACCATAATAAAGTTACTTACAAAACTCGTCTGAGTTTAGCTACCTGTCGGAGCTAATACCTGATCTTGAGCTAAAGAAATTTCAGATCGAATAATAACAGGCATTTTGTTCGCTTTAGTAGGTTTTGGGGTTTTGTTGCAACTAAATTTTAAAAGTAAAAAATTTACAAGTACAAGGGCAGTAATACAAAGAGTAATAGTCACTAACATAGGCACGTGGTTTGGATTAACGACAAGATAAGTAAAATATATTCAAAGGGTATTACTTAATCGTTAAGTGTTAAACTATAGCAAATTTACTCATAAAAGGACTACAAACCAATACGCAGTTGTACTTATTTTGATTTTCAGAATTTACTGTTAATATTTTTGTTATTTTTTGTTTTTATTAAGGAATTTTTAATTTTTTCTTACTCATATTGTTAATCTGTAGAAAAAAATGTTTTCAAATGTTTTTTATTCTTACATAAAAATGTAAGTAATAATATCGTTATTTTGACGAATTATATTGCTATTTGTGAAATTTGTTGTCTTTTTTGTTTGAAAAACAACAGTTTAAAAATTTTATGGAGAATCAAATAAAAGCAATTTATAAAACCAAAGGTTATTTTTAAAAATGAAACAAGGGTATTAATGAAATATAATTTATTTTTGGCTAAAATATAAAATGATGGAGCAAATAAATTGGAAAGTTGCTAAAGAATACGAGGATATAACCTATAAAAAATGTAATGGAGTTGCGAGAATAGCGTTTAACAGACCTAATGTTCGTAATGCCTTCAGACCTAAAACAACCAGTGAATTATATGATGCCTTTTATGACGCTAATGAAGATGTAAATATCGGAGTTGTATTATTATCGGCCGAAGGGCCATCTACTAAAGATGGAATTTGGAGCTTTTGTTCAGGAGGCGACCAAAAGGCAAGAGGACATCAAGGTTATGTTGGTGAAGATGGGTATCACCGTTTGAATATTTTAGAAGTTCAACGATTAATCCGTTTTATGCCTAAAGCTGTAATTGCTGTAGTTCCAGGTTGGGCCGTAGGTGGAGGTCACAGTTTACATGTGGTTTGCGACTTAACTTTAGCGAGCAAGGAACATGCTATTTTTAAACAAACTGATGCTGATGTAACCAGTTTTGATGGAGGATATGGTTCTGCATATTTGGCAAAAATGGTAGGACAGAAAAAAGCGCGTGAAATTTTCTTTTTAGGACGTAATTATTCTGCTCAGGAAGCTTTTGAAATGGGAATGGTTAATGCCGTAATTCCTCATGATGAATTGGAAGCAACCGCATACGAATGGGCTCAGGAAATATTAGCCAAATCACCAACATCTATTAAAATGTTGAAGTTCGCCATGAATTTAACCGATGATGGTATGGTTGGTCAGCAGGTGTTTGCCGGAGAAGCAACACGTTTAGCTTATATGACCGATGAAGCTATTGAAGGACGAAATGCTTTCTTGGAAAAACGTAAGCCTAATTTTGCTAAAAAATGGATTCCATAATATGAAGAATGTTTCTGTTTGGATTTCAGCCATGCGTTTACGAACGCTGCCTTTATCAATTTCTGGAATTATTTTAGCCTCTTGTTTAGCAGCCTACAACGGATATTTTAACTGGCTCATTTTTACCTTGGCCATTTTAACAACGCTTAGTTTTCAAATTCTTTCGAACTTAGCTAACGATTATGGCGATGGAGTAAAAGGAACCGATAATGAAGATCGAGTAGGGCCAGATCGTGCGATACAATCTGGTGATATTTCTCCAGAACAAATGTTTAATGCTATAAAATTAAATGTGTTAATTTCAATAGGATTAGCGTTTTTTTTAATTTTTGTATCGTTTGGGGTAAATCATTTTTTATTAACCTTATTGTTCTTTGTGTTAGGAATAGCGAGTGTTATTGCGGCTATTAAATATACAGTAGGAAATAATGCCTATGGATATAAGGGTTTAGGTGATGTTTATGTGTTTATCTTTTTCGGATTAATTAGTGTTATTGGTTGTTACGTACTGTACGCGAAAACTATCGATCATGTGGTATTTTTACCGGCAATTACTGTTGGTATGCTTAGTGCTGCGGTATTGAACTTAAACAACATGCGAGATATAGAATCTGATGTGAAATCGAATAAAATTACTTTGGCTGTGAAAATTGGAATTTCGAATGCAAAAAAGTATCAGTTATTCCTTGTTGGAGGAGCAATTGTATTATCAGCTTTATTCGGGATTTTATATTATACGTCTATATTTAATTTGATGTTTTTTGTTGCTTACATCCCGTTAATCCTTCATATAAAAAAAGTGGTAATGAATAAAGATTCCAAATTATTAGACCCGGAATTAAAGAAGGTGGCTTTAACAACAGTGTTATTAGCTGTTCTAATGGGGATAGGGCATTTGTTATAGATTTTTCGTATTTTTCTTTATTCAATTTTAAGATTATAAAAGATGAAAATTACATTTTACGGTCACGCCAGTTTAGGAATAGAAGTTAACGATGTGAACATTCTTGTCGATCCATTTATTTCGGCTAACGAGAAAGCTTCTCATATCAATGTCGAAGAGTTAAAGGCCGATTATATTTTGGTAACCCATGCGCATCAGGATCACATTCTAGATGTTGAAGCTATTGCTAAACGTACAAATGCTGTTATTATTTCCAATGCTGAAATTGCAACCTATTACCAAAATAAGGGTTTTGAAGCACACCCGATGAATCACGGTGGGCACTGGGATTTTGAATTCGGAACCGTTAAATATGTGGTTGCTTTACATTCATCATCGTTCCCTGATGGGACATATGGAGGGCAACCGGGAGGTTTTGTTATCGAAGGTGAACATAAAAATATTTATATCGCAGGCGATACGGCATTGACTTACGATATGCAGTTAATTCCGTTACGTACCAAGTTAGATTTAGCCATTCTTCCAATTGGAGATAATTTTACAATGGGAGTAGATGATGCTATTACTGCAAGTGATTTTGTGGAGTGCGATAAGGTTTTAGGTTATCATTTCGACACTTTTGGTTATATTGAAATCGATCACGAAGAGGCAAAACGTAAGTTTTTTGATAACGACAAAGATTTAATGTTATTAGAAATAGGTGAAAGTATAGAGTTATAGATGATAAACGCTTCGTACAAAAAATATATTTTAAATTTTAAACAAGCCTCTGGGACGTCCAGAGGCATATTGAAAACCAAGGAGACTTGGTTTCTTATTTTAGACCAAAACGGAAAAACCGGAATAGGAGAATGTGGTGTGTTCAGAGGGTTATCGGCAGACGATAAGCCCGATTATGAAGGCAAACTAAAATGGACTTGCCAGAATATTCATTTAGGATTAGATGATTTACTTTATGAATTAATAGAATACCCAAGTATTCAATTTGGTTTAGAAATGGCTTTGAAATCTTTGGAAAGCCAAGATGGTTTTGAATTATTTCCTTCAAAATTCACTCAAGATCAAGATTCAATTGCCATTAACGGATTAATCTGGATGGGATCTGAAGCTTTTATGAAACAGCAGATAGAGGATAAACTTAAAGCTGGTTTTTCTTGTATTAAAATGAAAATTGGCGCTATCGATTTTCAGTCGGAAGTCGATTTGTTAAAATCTATTCGAAAGGACTTTTCAGCAAAAGATATTGAATTAAGGGTTGATGCTAATGGCGCTTTTTCACCTTTAGAAGCTTTAGAAAAACTAAAAATCTTATCGGACTTAGAACTGCATTCTATCGAGCAACCTATTAAACAGGGTCAGATTGAAGACATGACAAGACTTTGTGAGCAAACGCCATTACCCATCGCTTTAGATGAAGAATTAATAGGTGTTTTTCATGTAACGGATAAAGAGAAATTACTACAAACTATAAAGCCGCAGTACATTATTTTAAAACCAAGTTTAGTTGGTGGTTTTAAAGGTAGCGATGAGTGGATTTCAATAGCTGAAAACCAAAATATAGGCTGGTGGATAACGAGTGCATTGGAAAGCAATATCGGGCTTAACGCCATTGCGCAATACACTTACCAGAAGCAAAGTCCGTTACCTCAGGGTCTGGGAACAGGTGGACTTTTTACTAATAATTTCGATTCGCCTTTACAAGTGATTAATGGTGCGTTGAAATATAATAATTCACTAAATTGGAGTTTTAACATATAAAGGATGTATATAGAACAAGCATTTAAAACCTTACACGATTGGTGGCGTTACATTATAGGTGTATTTATAATTGTATTTGGAGTTTTCATAGGGCAGATACCGTTTACAGCAGCCGTATTGTTGAAGGCTTTTAAAGATGGTGAAAACCCATCGGGATTAGATCAGTCCGCAATGATGAGTTATCTGGAACCAAATCTGAATTTGTTCCTGATGTTACTATCATTTGCAGTTGGTTTAGCAGCATTATTATTAGTTGCAAAATATTTACATAAACAGTCTTTTACAGAATTAACAACGTCAAGAAAACAGATTGATTGGAAACGTTTTTGGTTCATCTTTTTATTCTGGGGAATCATATCAAGTGGATTGGTTGTAGCTGATTATTACATGACGCCAGAGCATTATCAGCTTAATTTTCAGCTTAAACCGTTTGTCGTACTTTGTGTAATAGCGATCATTTTTGTGCCTTTGCAAACTAGTTTTGAAGAGTATATGTTTAGAGGATACTTAATGCAGGGTATTGGTGTGTCTGTAACAACTAAAAAATTCCCAATTATATTAGTTTATATGTTGTTAGTAATACTATGCTATTTAATATTAGCAAGTATATTTTCATTAGGCTTTTTAGGTAAGCTTGTTTTTTTTGTTTTAGCATCAATAATTCTAATATTATTTTTAAACTCTGAATTATCAGAAAGGTTAATAGAACAATCAAGTTATGATGTTTTATATCAGGTGGTAAAAAGAAAATCAACCCCTTTAATAATAACATCCTGTGTTTTCGGATTGCTTCACATAGCTAATCCGGAGGTTGAAAAATTAGGGCCTATGATAATGATCTATTACATTGGTACGGGATTGTTTTTAGGAATTATGACGCTTATGGATGAAGGTATGGAATTGTCGCTTGGCTTTCATGCTGCCAATAATTTATTCACGGCTCTTTTAGTGACAGCGGACTGGACCGCATTCCAAACGCATTCCATATTAAAAGATATGTCCGATCCTTCAGAAACGGCATTGAGCGAAATATTTGTTCCGGTATTTGTAGTCTTTCCAATCATTTTATTTATCCTATCTAAAATTTATAAATGGACGGATTGGAAAGAAAAGCTATTCGGAAAAGTTGAAGAACCAGTATTATTAACATCAGAAATAGATGCCATCGGAAATGATACCAACTTATAAAAATGTACATCTGAAATTTAAGTTTAATGGGTTTCACTATTCAAGTGAATATCTGCTGGAACTCGCATACGATTTTGTTAAGGAAGGCAAATCTTATGAAAGAGAAATTGGTGATTTTTTGTTTCAATGGTTAGATCATAGCGAAACTATAAAGGTTAAAACCTCAGGCTCAACGGGAACACCAAAGGTTGTTGAATTATCGAAACAGGCTATTGTGAATTCTGCTTTAGCTACGGGTGATTTTTTTAAGTTAAATCCAGGTGATGCCGCTTTAATGTGTTTGCCGGCAACTTATATTGCAGGTAAAATGATGCTGGTTAGATCTATAATTCTAGGTTTGGAACTGGATGTTGTGGAGCCTTCTTCTGCTTTAAAATTTGACAGTAATAAGGTCTACGATTTTTGTGCTATGGTTCCTATGCAGTTGGAAAAGGTACTTGATAAAGTTGATAATATTAAAACCCTAATCGTGGGTGGAGCACCGACTTCCAATAATTTAAAAGCCAGTATTCAGGAATTAAAAACGCATGTTTTTGAAACTTATGGTATGACAGAAACGGTGACGCATATCGCTTTAAAACCATTTAATCATACTTCAGTTGCAAAGCCTAATTTTAAACTGTTACCTGGAGTTGCTATTTCTCAGGATGATCGTGATTGTTTGGTGATTGAAGCTCCGAAGTTATGCCAAGAAAAAATTATTACTAACGATATCGTTAAAATTCATTCGAAATCAGAATTTGAATGGTTAGGGCGTTTCGATAATGTGATTAATTCAGGTGGCGTTAAACTTTTTCCGGAGCAAATAGAAGCTAAACTTCAGAATAAAATAAAGGATAGATTTTTTATAACCTCTGAGCCCAACGAAGTTTTAGGAGAACAACTTATTTTGGTCGTAGAAAGTGAAACAAATGATTTGAATTCTGAAGTGTTTTCAGAATTGGATAAATTCGAGACACCTAAAGCTGTATATGCTTTAAAGGAATTTGTAGAAACTTCTTCAGGAAAAATTCAGCGAAAAAAGACATTGCAGTCAATAAAAAAATAAGTTTTCTGTAACGAAAAGTCTCTTTTTAAGACCAATTAGCAACCTTTTATAAATAATTGAAAAAATATTATATGAACTTTATTAAACGCGTGTTATCGACCGTTACAGGCATCTTTGTGTTTTTAGGTATTTGTCTTGGATTACTTATTGTTTTCGGACTAATTTTTGGGTCTTCATCAGAGGAAATTGTAAAAGTAAAACCGAATTCAGTACTCGATTTAAAACTCGATTTTCCTATTAAAGATTATGCTGGTAAAACAGAATTTGAGCATTACGAATTTTTAAATAAAGATGATAAAAACGGGTTATTCAATATTATCGACGCTATTCATTATGCAGCTATCGACGATAATATTAAAGGGATTTCCATCGACAATAATTTTATTAATGCGGGAATTTCTCAAACCAAAGCCATTCGTGATGCTTTAATAAAGTTTAAAGAATCTGGCAAGTTCATTACAGCTTACGCCGATATTTATTCACAAAAAGATTATTACCTGAGTTCTGTTGCCGATACGATTTTTATGAATCCTGCCGGAATGATGGAATTTAAAGGCTTGTCTTCAGAGCAGTTGTATTTTAAAGATTTTCAGGAAAAAACGGGATTGAAAATGGAAGTTGTGCGCTTTGGAAAATATAAAAGTGCCGTAGAACCTTTTCTTGAAAATGAAATGAGTGAAGCCAACAGGGAACAAGTTGAAGTATTTTTAAACTCTATCTGGACTGAAATTAAGTCGGAGATTTCAGAGAGCAGAGGAGTTTCTGCAGAACAATTAAATATTATTGCAGATAGTTTGTTGGCACGTAATGCGCCCTTAGCAAAGCAAGCGAAGCTTATCGATAAAATTGCGTATCATGATGAATATCTGGCGGGTTTAAAAACGGCGGCAGGTACTCAAGCTTCAAAAAAGTTGGAGATGGTTTCCATTTTTGATTATGCAGAACATTCAGCTTCTAATATGTTAACCAATTACAGTAAAGATAAGATTGCTGTTATCTATGCCGAAGGTGAAATTATTTACGGTGAAGGTGACGAAGGCTCGGTTGGGCAAGGCGTCATGACAAAATCATTGGTTGAAGCCAGAAATAATGATAAAATTAAAGCCGTGGTTTTACGTATTAATTCACCAGGAGGAAGTGCCTTGGCAAGTGAGTTAATCTGGCGTGAAATAGAATTGACAAAGAAACTAAAACCTGTTATTGTATCAATGGGTAACGTTGCGGCTTCAGGAGGGTATTATATTGCCTGTAATGCCGATAAAATCATTGCTGAACCAACAACGATTACTGGTAGTATTGGGGTATTCGGTATGTTGCCAAACGGAAACGCTTTAGCAAGTAAAATAGGGATTAATGCCGAACAGGTATCAACAAATCAGAATTCGGTAACCTATAGTTTCTTTGAGCCCTTAAATGACGCGCAGCATGATTTTATTAAAGAAGAAATTATAAGTATTTATGAATTGTTTACTGGCCGTGTGGCCGAAGGTCGTGGTATGGAACAAGATGCAGTGAAAGAGATTGCTCAAGGTCGCGTTTGGACAGGAACAGATGCTTTAAAAATCGGTTTGGTAGATGAATTAGGAGGATTGGATTTAGCACTTAAATATGCAGCTGAAGCAGCAGGCATTTCAGAGTATAATATTAAAGAGTTTCCTATTTATAAGAAAGATTTAGATAAAATCTTAAGACAATTTGGGTTAGCAGAAGCTAAAGAAGATATTATGAAAGAAGAACTTGGTGAAGATGCGTATACCTTATTAAAGCAGGTTAAAACTATGACTCAGCGTAAAGGGATTCAATTGTTAGTACCTTATAGTTTGGATATAAAATAGAGAAATGTGTATTTTCTTTTAAACTAAAAGAGCGACTTAACGGTCGCTCTTTTTTTATTGTTGCATTTTAAAATAATAATCTAAGGAATGTTTTCCAGAACCGTAGAAAAGGAAAAACATACACACTACAAACGTAACAAGAGCCAACATTAAATTTCCGGAACTCATTTCACCGACAAAATTAATGAGTATGGCGCCTATTAAAATTGGTAACTGTCCAATAATTGCCCATCGCGTTAATAACCCAAAAGCTATAAGCATACCGCCAATAAAATGAGCAGGAGCCACATAGTGAACGGCAATCATACCGCCGGCCATGTTCTGCATAGGTTTAAATAATTCGGTAAGCATCATGCTATCAGACATAAAACTAATGCCTTTAATAAACAGAAAGACACCCAGAGCAACACGTAATAAATCCAGAGGCAAATAAGTATGCGCATTGGCCCACTTATTAAGTGTTTTTATTGTATCCATAATTGAAATTTATTGATTTTCAACTAATAAGATACGAAAAATAAAGCATAAAAGCCAATTAAACTTGTATCACTCCCAGGTTAAATGGTTTCTCGATAGGGGCGTGGTTTGCAGCTTCAATACCCATACTAATCCATGTTCTGGTATCTAACGGATTAATAATGGCATCGGTCCAAATACGAGCTGCAGCATAATACGGTGATACCTGAGCATCATATCGCGATTTAATTTCGTTGTAAAGGGCTTCCTCTTTTTCAGGGGTAATGGTTTCTCCTTTCTTTTTAAGCGATGCTGTTTCAATTTGAAGTAATACTTTGGCTGCCGAATTTCCACTCATTACTGCTAATTCCGCACTTGGCCAGGCAACAATTAATCTAGGATCGTATGCTTTACCGCACATAGCATAATTTCCGGCACCATAACTATTTCCCATAATTACCGTGAATTTTGGCACAACAGAATTACTAACGGCATTTACCATTTTAGCACCATCTTTTATAATACCGCCGTGTTCACTTTTGCTACCTACCATAAATCCGGTAACATCCTGTAAAAAGACTAATGGGATTTTCTTTTGGTTACAATTCGCAATAAATCGGGTTGCTTTATCGGCACTGTCGTTATAAATAACACCACCAAACTGCATTTCGCCTTGTTTGGTTTTTACTAGTTTACGCTGATTTGCTACAATACCCACAGCCCAACCATCAATACGAGCGTAGCAGGTAATAATGGATTTTCCGTAACCTGCTTTATATTCATCAAACTCCGAGTTGTCAACCAAACGCTTTATAATTTCATAGGTATCGTATTGATCGGCTCTCGATTTTGGAAGGATACCAAAAATATCGTCCTGGTTTTCTAATGGTTTTTTAGGTTCTGCTCTGTTAAAACCGGCTTTATCGTAATCCCCAATTTTATCAACTATATTTTTTATGGTATCTAAAGCATCTTTATCGTCTTTCGCTTTATAGTCTGTAACACCCGAAATTTCGCAATGTGTTGTAGCACCGCCTAAGGTTTCGTTATCTATGGTTTCTCCAATAGCTGCTTTCACTAAATAGCTTCCAGCTAAAAAGATACTACCTGTTTTATCTACTATTAAAGCTTCATCACTCATAATTGGTAAATAAGCCCCACCAGCCACACAGCTTCCCATAACGGCAGCAATTTGTGTAATGCCCATGCTACTCATAATGGCGTTATTTCTAAATATACGTCCGAAGTGTTCTTTATCTGGAAAAATTTCATCTTGCAATGGTAAATACACGCCAGCACTATCTACCAAATAAATAATAGGTAATCGGTTTTCAATAGCGATTTCCTGAGCCCTTAAATTCTTTTTAGCAGTTATAGGAAACCAGGCTCCGGCTTTCACCGTGGCATCATTAGCAACAACAATACATTGTTTACCTTTTATATAGCCAATTTTAACAACCACTCCTGCAGACGGACAACCACCGTGCTCTTCATACATATCTTCTCCGGCAAAGGCTCCGATTTCAATGGATTTAGCTTTAGCATCCAGTAAATAATCAATACGCTCACGTGCCGTCATTTTACCTTTTTCATGAAGTTTTTCAATGCTTTTCTTTCCGCCGCCTACATGTACTTTGGCCAAACGTTTGTTAAGTTCTGATACTAAAAGTTTATTGTGATCTTCGTTCTTATTGAAGTTTAAATCCATTGATGTGTATTTTGTGGCTAAAATACAAAAGTTTCAAATTATATAAATCTTAATGTTAAGATTGTATTAAAATATATTCCTTAGAATTATATTCCTTGGAAAATAAATTTATTTGTTGTATCTTTGACTAAGATTTAAGATATAAAATATAGTTATGAAAAAAATAATAGCATTTGCAGGTACTAATAGTAAACAATCCATTAATAAAGAATTAGTAATCTATGCCGCAAGTTTAGTTGAAGGTGCTGATGTTACCATTTTAGACTTGAATGATTTTGAATTACCACTTTATGGTGTAGATTACGAACAAGAGCACGGTATTCCTGATAACGCATATAAATTTATTGAATACATTAAAAATTCAGATGGTATTTTGTTATCGTTAGCCGAACATAACGGGGCTTATACAACGGTGTTTAAAAATTTATTTGACTGGATGTCAAGAATTGAAAGCAAAACATTTTTCGATAAACCTATGTTGTTAATGGCAACTTCCCCAGGAGGTCGAGGAGGTGCATCGGTATTAGATGTTGCGAAAAGCAGATTTCCATATCATGATGCCGATATTGTTGAGGTATTTTCTTTGCCGTTTTTCGGAAATAATTTTGCTGAAGGAAAAATCACTAATGAAGATTATAGTGCACAGTTAAAAAATGCAGTAGAGCAGTTTCAAAATAAATTGGTAGAGGCGACTGTATAATAACGAATAAATCCGTAATAATTATGGGAGATTTAGCAAAAGAAATTAACTCGAAATTTATCAATAACAAGCAAAAAGCATTGGTAAATATCATGTACACAGGAAATTGGATTTCAAGCTGTCAGAACGAGTTCTTCAAATCATATGGTATTTCACCGCAACAGTATAATATTTTAAGAATTTTAAGAGGTGCTGGCGAACCGTTAAATGTTCAGGTGATAAAAGACCGAATGATTGAACGCGCACCAAATGCCACCCGATTAATGGATAAATTATGCGCTAAGGAATTTATAGAACGATTGCCTTGCGCTCACGACAGACGTGTAGTGAAAATAGCAATAACCGAAAAGGGATTGAAACTTTTGGCTTCGGTTCCGGATGATTTCAATAAAGATTTAATTAAAAATCTTACTGAAGAAGAAGCAGAACAATTAAGTTTTCTGCTTGATAAAATGAGATAAAAAGAAAGGAAAACAAAAGATGAAAACAATAGTTCATAGATCAGATAGCAGGGGGTATGCCAACCACGGATGGTTGCAGGCAAACCACTCCTTTAGTTTTGCGGGTTTTTATAACCCGGAAAAAGTACATTTTGGAGCCTTACGTGTGTTAAATGATGATATGATTGCACCAAGTATGGGTTTTGGAACACATCCTCACGATAATATGGAAATCATTACCATTCCATTAAAAGGCGTGTTGAAACACAGAGATTCTATGCATAATGAGTGGCAGGCGGTTTTACCGGGAGAAGTTCAGGTAATGTCAGCAGGAACAGGCGTTCAGCATTCTGAAATAAACGGTTCAGCTGAAGAACATTTAGGCTTATTTCAAATCTGGGTCTTTCCAGATAAACAAAATGTAGCGCCACGATACGATCAAAAATCATTTGATGCAACAGAAAGAAAGAACAAATTGCAAACTTTAGTGACTTCCATTGATGAGAATCATGAAGGTAGTTTGAAAATTCATCAGGATGCGGTATTATCTCGAATAGATTTAGATAAAGGCCAAACCTTTAACTATAAATTAAAAAGTGATAAGCACGGTGTTTACGTGATGAATATCTACGGAGAATTTCTTGTTGATGGTAAAACATTAGAAACCAGAGATGCCATAGGTGTTTCGGAAACTTTAGATTTTAATATTGAAGCCAAAGAAGAATCCAGTATTTTATTTATTGAAGTGCCTATGGAATTCTAAAGGTGTTGATTAATAGCAAAAAATCCCAACCAAAATTGTTGGGATTTTTTTATTTATGTCTATTAAGATTATGAATAGCAAGCCTCCAAAGCTTTCTTACGTTTGGTTTGTTTTTGACGTATGGCCATAATAACCAAAGCAATAATGATTCCTGTTCCAGCCATGGTTGCACCTACCCAATCGGCGGCGGTATATCCAAAGCCCATAGCAATAGGTAATCCTGCAAAATAGGCTCCTGACGCATTACCAATATTGAAAGCACTTTGGTTAAGTGACGATCCTAAAGTTTCAGAACCCTTAGAAACTTTAATTATTGCGACTTGAATTGGTGTTGAAATACAAAAGGTTATGGTTCCTATTAAGAAGGTCATCACTAAAACAAGAATTTTATCTGTTGCTAAATAAGTATTTGCAATTAATGCTACTACCATAAGCACTAATGTGATGATAATGGCCTGCATCGGACCAAATTTTTCAGACATTTTAGCGCCAATAAAATTACCGATTACCATACCTAATCCGGCAAGAATCATTGCTAAAGAGACCATTTGGTCAGGATGTCCTGCTACTTCTGTAATTAAAGGAGCAATATAGCTATACCAGGCAAAGAATCCTCCGGTACCAATGGTGGTTAAAAGGATAATTAGCCAAAGTTCAACGCGCTTAAATATTTTAAATTCACTAATAAAGCTATTTTCTGAAGATTGTTTTAATGCCGGCATCCAAAGTTTTACACCCGTGACTGCTAATATACCAACAACACCAACCATAAGGAATGAGATGTTCCAGCTAAAATGCTTTCCTAAATAGGTTCCTAACGGCACTCCTAACAAATTAGCGATGGTTAAGCCGCTAAACATAATAGCAATACCCTGAGCTTCTTTTCCTGGTTTTGACAGCTTTCCGGCAACTACGGCGCCAATACCAAAGAATGCGCCATGAGGTAATCCAGATAGAAATCTTAGAATCAAGAAAGACGTATAGCCTTTAGCAAAAGCCGATAAGGTATTAAATACCGTAAACCATAGCATTAAACCTAACAATACTTTGTTTGCCGGCCATTTACTACCTAACCCAGTTAAAAGGGGAGCACCAACAACCACACCCAAAGCGTAGGCTGATATAAAATGTCCTGCTTGCGGAATACTAATAGAAAAGGCAGAAGCTACATCAGGAAGAATTCCCATAATAACAAATTCTGTAAGTCCGATTCCAAATCCACCAATAGCTAAAGACAATAAGGATTTATTCATAAAAAATGATATTTTAATTTGTTTCTGGCGTAAACCAAGGGACAAAAGTAGTTGTAATTACTGGTGATAAAGCATTGTAAATGGTAAAAAAAATGTTAATTAAAAAGTATTGAATTTAAAGTAGATTCTATTCATTTTAATTAGATATTTCCCTAGGAAAATTAATGTATTCTTAAAAAATAGTTTCCTAGGAAACAAAATAAAGAAATGAAGGATTTATTGATTTGAAAATTAAGCACAAAAGGAGAGAGAATCTATAATTAAAAATAACATAGAAATAATATTAATTTATATGTTTTCCAATTCCTGTTAAAAGTGCGATATTTGTCCTTTAAAATTTTGCGCAAAGGGTTGAAGCGGCATCCTTTTAATTAACAAATTAAAAGATACAGCGTAAAACCTGACCTTGCTTGGCAAGGATGCACCCTAAGACTAAAAAAATAAAATTAATTATGGCAATGAATAAAAATACCGTGTTATCATGGGCAACTTGGATTATGATTTTTGTAGGTTTAAGTTTAATCGCACTTGGTGCTTTTAGATACGATGACGTAGCAGGTTGGGGCTTTGCAGCCGTTGGTATTGGATTTTTTGCAGTTGCTTGGGTTTTTAATGCTTTAAAAGGTAGAGTATAATGAGTGACGACAAGAAAGTTATCTTCTCAATGTCTGGTGTTACCAAGACATTTCAAGGTGCTAATACACCTGTTTTAAAAAACATTTATTTAAGCTTTTTTTACGGAGCTAAAATCGGAATCCTTGGTTTAAATGGTTCTGGTAAGTCGACTTTGCTTAAAATTATTGCTGGATTAGATAAGAATTATCAAGGCGATGTGACCTTTTTACAAGACTATTCAGTAGGTTATTTAGAGCAGGAACCGAAGTTAGATGAGGATAAAACCGTTATGGAAATTGTAAAAGAAGGTGCCGCTGAAACTGTAGCCATTCTTGATGAATACAATAAGATTAACGATATGTTTGGTTTAGAGGAAGTGTATAGCGATCCGGACAAAATGGAAAAGCTAATGAACCGCCAAGCGGCACTTCAAGACCAGATTGATGCTTCTAACGCCTGGGAACTGGACACCAAATTAGAAATCGCTATGGACGCGTTGCGCACGCCAGATGGGGATAAAAAGATTAGTGTACTTTCTGGAGGGGAGCGTCGACGCGTAGCTTTATGTCGTTTATTATTACAGGAACCGGATGTGTTATTACTGGATGAGCCTACCAACCACTTAGATGCTGAGTCGGTACACTGGTTAGAGCAGCATTTAGCGCAATATAAAGGAACCGTAATCGCCGTAACGCACGATAGATACTTTTTAGATAACGTAGCTGGCTGGATTTTAGAGTTAGACAGAGGAGAGGGAATTCCGTGGAAAGGAAACTACTCGTCTTGGTTAGACCAGAAAGCGAAGCGTTTAGCACAAGAAAGTAAATCGGCTTCTAAGCGCCAGAAAACATTAGAGCGTGAGTTGGAGTGGGTACGTCAAGGAGCAAAGGGACGTCAAACCAAACAAAAGGCGCGTTTAAAGAACTACGATAAATTATTAAGTCAGGATCAAAAACAACTGGACGAGAAGTTAGAGATTTATATCCCTAACGGACCACGTTTAGGAACCAATGTTATTGAAGCGGTTGGTGTAAGTAAAGGTTATGATGACAAGTTACTTTACGAAGACTTAAACTTTAACTTACCTCAAGCTGGGATTGTAGGGGTTATTGGTCCGAATGGTGCTGGTAAAACAACCATCTTCAGAATGATTATGGGAGAAGAAACACCAGATAAAGGAGAGTTTAAAGTTGGAGACACGGCTAAGATTGCTTACGTAGACCAAAGTCACTCGAATATAGATCCTGAGAAAACCATCTGGCAAAACTTTAGTGATGAGCAGGAATTGGTTTTAATGGGAGGAAAAGAGGTGAACTCAAGAGCGTATTTAAGTCGTTTTAACTTTTCAGGCGGTGAACAGAATAAGAAAGTGAAGTTGCTTTCAGGTGGAGAGCGAAACCGTTTACATTTAGCGATGACTCTTAAGGAAGAAGGTAACGTATTATTACTGGATGAGCCTACCAACGACCTTGATGTTAATACCTTAAGAGCACTCGAAGAAGGTTTAGAAAACTTTGCTGGATGTGCCGTAGTGATTTCTCACGACCGTTGGTTCTTAGATCGTATTTGTACACATATTTTGGCTTTTGAAGGCGATTCACAAGTGTATTTCTTTGAAGGAAGTTTTAGTGAATACGAAGAAAATAAAAAGAAACGTTTAGGAGGTGATTTAACACCGAAACGTATTAAGTACAAAAAATTGGTTCGCTAATTTAGTAGAGTCATCTGAAATAAAAAAGCCAGCTTTTAGCTGGCTTTTTTATTTATTAAAATTTATTCAATTGGCTTTTTAATTCTTTAATTAGTTTATTTTGTTTGTAAACTTTTATTAAGTTTATTATTAAAAGACATAATATAGTAATAATACCAACGGATAATATACTAATTAATTTTCCCAAATTTGATAAGTGTTTAGTATGTTCTAAAGATTCCGAATTATTTTGAAAGAACAAAAAAATGTAAGTAGCAATATTCTTCATGATAATAAATTATTTGGGGTATTAGTTTAATTGTTGTTATACATATGGCCTTCAGTAAAATCTCTATATTTTTCTTCCTTTCGGGCCATTTCCTCGCTTATTTTGTCGAGGCGTTCATTTTCCTTTTTTAATTTGTATGATTTTCTAATACCTAAAACAAGAAGTATTGAAAAGAATACAACAACTATAACAAGTACAGTTACAATGTCTATTTGGCTTAGTAAAAGCCAAGACGCCGATAGTTTAATAGGTAGCATAGCAGATGCTTTAGAATGATTTAATAGCTAATCAAATATAATATATTTTGTTGATTAAATAATTAAAAATGATGTTGTTAGATTATTTTTTGTAGGAAGTGTATTATTTGTATTTCTTGTGAATCCCTTATTTTTAAAGAGGTTTCAATTATTTAGGCAGATTTTAAAGGCGTGAATTTTTTTTAAAAGTATTATCTTTTCAAAACATTTAGAACCTATTTTAGTAATGAAAGACATTCGTGTAAAGGACATAAATACCCAGTTGTTATCTGATAATTATTATACACTTAATAAATTAACTTTTAAATATTTAATGAGTAACGGTGAGTGGGTTACTCAAATGCGAGAGGTTTACGATCGAGGAGATGGTGCCGGCATTTTGTTGTATAATGCCGAAAAACAAACCGTTATTTTAACCAAACAGTTTAGAATGCCAACCTTTTTAAATGATAACACTGATGGTTATCTGGTAGAAATTTGCGCGGGTATGTTAGATAAGGATAATCCCGAAGCCTGTATTATTAGAGAAACAGAGGAGGAGGTAGGTTACCGATTAAAAGAAGTAAAAAAAGTCTATGAAGCCTATTCATCTCCAGGTGTTATGACAGAGAAAATGCATTTTTTTATTGGAGAATATACCGATGATATGAAAGTGAATGAAGGCGGAGGCTTAGAGAATGAACATGAAGATATCGAAGTGTTGGAATTACCATTTTCCGAGGCCATCGATATGCTGAACTCAGGAAAAATTCATGATACCAGAACCATAGTCTTACTACAATACGCTTTAATACATAAACTTATGGAAGCACAAAACAACTAAAGGTTGTTTTGTGCACTTATAAAGTCTGTTATTAAATAGGTTATAAGTTTTCCAACTTGCGATGCCGTTTCTTCGGTTGGTGCAGCCTCACAAATATGCAAATAACTTGCATTTGGGTTTTCGGCAAAATGGCTAACAAATCGTCTGGCATTGTTTACAGAAAAACCACTGGGGGTCATGGCACTACTAGGTATATTTTCAATAGTATCACAATCTACCTCAATGCCATAAGGGCTTGCTCCAACAAAATCTAAAGCAGTTTTCATGGCAGTTGAAAATTTTACCTTATGCGTCACTTCAATATCTTCAAAGGTTGTGTACTGGATATTATCTAACTTTTTCAGGGTTTTAAATAAAGCTCTTGATGTGTAATTTCTTTGTAATCCGAAAATGCTGTAGTTTTTCAGGAATCCTTCAGAATAGGCATAACTAAAACCGTTCCCGCTGTGTCGACCTTCTTCTGGTCTAAAATCGGAATGCGCATCCATGTTCACCACGTTAATAGGTTTGCCTAAAGCCAAACTTGTTCCTTTTATATTTCCGTAGGCATTATTATGTCCTCCGCCAATAATTATAGGTTTTTTTCCAGCTAAAACAATTTGATTAATTATGTAAGCGACATGGGTATCAATTTCTTTTACAATGTCTCGTGCTTTTATAAAACTTTTCTTCTTATCAGGATTTAAAAGTGATAATTTTTGTAATTCTTCAGAAAAATTTAAATGCCCTAAAATTAAAACGTTTTGAGGCGTTGTAAACTCGTTACTCTGTATGTTTAGCAGGGTTTTTAAGGTAATTTCCCACGTTTTGGAAGTGCCAATTTTACCGTAGTTTGCGAACACTCCTACATCCTCTGGTAAACCAATAATTACGTACTTGACATCCAAACTTTTAAGTTGGTCGTATATATTTGAAATGCTGGTTAAGAGCTTAATCTCCTGACCGAACTTGGATTCACCGGAACGTTTGTTTAATAGTTTATTTAAACTATTTTTATCGAATAAAGAAAGTTTATCCATGTGAGTAAATAAATTTTGAAACGAAATTACATCATTATTTATTTGTGGCATTATAAAAATAAAAAATATTAAACAACGTAGATTTTAATCATTAAAAACAAGCAATTATGGAAAACAACAAAAGCAGTATCGGTCTGAAGGTTGCGTTGGGGATTGCAGTGGTCCTATTTTTAGGCATGGCATTCTATTCAATGAACTTGTATCAAGAAAGTAACAAAGTTCAGCAGGACTTAACTGAGGAAAAACAAAAAGTAATGGATGAGTTAAGCCTAATGGCAAGTCAGTATGACGAAGCCATAGGTGAAAATGAAGTGGCTAACCAAAATTTAATTGAAGCTCGAGCACGTATTCAAGGGTTAATGGATTCACTAAAAATCTCAGAAACCAACGTGAAAAGCTTATGGAGATACAAACAAAAGTATGCGTCTTTACAAAAGGAGATGGATGTGTTGTTAGCACAAAACGATTCGTTAAAAGTGAGCAATGCTTATTTAGCAACGTCTTTAGATAGTACTCGTGTTCGTTTGGAAGAGCGCACGATGTTCAACGATTCGTTATTACTTCAAAATACAGCTTTGGCTGAAGTGGTTTCTAATGCAGCAGTGCTTTCTGCAGTAGATTTAAAAGCTTCAGGAGTAATTGTAAGAACCTCAGGAAAGGTAATTCCAACCGAGCGTGCCGGACGTAGTGATAAAATTAGAGTATGTTTTATTGTAGCTAAAAATAAATTAGTACAAGCTGGAGATCAGGAATTATATATTCAGGTTATCGACCCAAAAAACAATATTATTGGTTTAAACGAGCAAGTACAGTTTGATGAAGTAACTTTAAATTACAGTTTAATTAGTAAGTTTAATTACGAAAATGCAAACTTAAATGTATGTGAATTTATTGCGCCTCGCGGTGATGAGGATTTCGATGAAGGACGCTACATTGTGAATGTTTTTAATGAAAAAGATTTAGTATCTACATCAGAATTTACACTTAAGTAAACGTATATACCCAAGATTATAAAAACCTCAAGTGAAATCTTGAGGTTTTTTCATACAATATTGTTTCGTTTGAAGGAAATTAATTTGCTCTTACTCGAATTTTAATTGAAATGTTGTGATATATGAGCATAACTTTTACATTTGGTATGATACACTGCATTTGTATGACTTAGGAGATTAATAGCAACTCATCCCTTTTTGTTTAATAATGCATCTGTTATTACTAACTAATACCAAATAGGCATTTACTAATGCTTGAAAATTTACTAATAGAATGCAATTAGAAGAAGAAATTCTAAATTCTTTTTCAAATATTTCTAATGAAACATTTGAAGAACTTTTAAAAGTATCGGAGTTAAAAACATTGAAACCAGGGACACAACTGGTTAAAATAAACGAAATTCCTAACAAGGTTTACCTGTTGTTATCAGGTGTTGTTAGGTGTTATATATGTACAGAATCTGGTAAGGAGTTTAATAAAAGCTTTTACCTGTCGAATAGCTTTTTTGGTTCTCTAACGGCTTTAATGAAAAACGAGCCTTCACAATTTGTTTTTGAAACACTTACCGATTGTGAAATTCACGAAGTCGATTTTAAGAAGGTCATGGAACTTGCTGAAACAAATTTGTCTGTTAGTAAATTATATAATAAAGTACTTCAATCGTTTTACGTGTTATATGAAAAGCGTTTGGTGGATTTAATATCGCTTGAAGCTAAAGATAGATATGTAGAATTGCAGAAACAAATTCCTGATGTCGATAAGATTATTCCACAATATCACATAGCTTCCTATCTAGGAATTACACCAGTTCAGTTAAGTCGCATTAGAAAAAAAAGTGAAATCAATTAACATTTGTTAATTGATTGAAAGCTGTTAAGTAATATATTTGGCAGGAATTCCTTTCTTAAGTATACCTAATTAACTAACAAGGAAAGATTAATAGCTAACCAACCAACAAAAAAAATCAGGTCATTTTAATGACCTGATTTTTGTTTTTATAGATTTTGATTTATGGCTTATTTTAAGCTTCCAACCATATCTTCTGGTTTAACCCAAGCGTCGTAATCTTCGGCTGTAACATAGCCTAAATTAACAGCCTCTTCTTTTAAGGTTGTTCCGTTTTTGTGTGCTGTGTTGGCAATTTCAGCAGCTTTATAATATCCGATTTTGGTATTTAAAGCCGTTACAAGCATTAAAGAGTTGTTAAGTAATTTTGTAATCACTTCGTGGTTTGGTTCGATACCAATCGCACAGTTTTCATCGAAACTTACACAAGCATCACCAATTAACTGAGCAGATTGTAAAACATTAGCAGCCATAACTGGTTTAAATACGTTAAGCTCGTAGTGTCCTTGTAAACCACCAACAGAAACTGCTACGTCGTTACCCATAACCTGAGCACAAACCATTGTTAAAGCCTCACATTGAGTAGGGTTTACTTTTCCTGGCATAATAGAACTTCCTGGCTCGTTAGCAGGGATAATAATTTCTCCAATACCACTTCTTGGTCCAGAAGCCATCATTCTAATATCGTTAGCTATTTTGTTTAAAGAAACCGCTAATTGTTTTAAAGCACCGTGTGTTTCAACTAAAGCGTCGTGTGCAGCTAGTGCTTCAAATTTATTAGGAGCCGTAACAAAAGGTAATTTAGTAAACTGAGCAATATATTCGGCAACACGCTTACTGTAACCTTTTGGTGTATTTAACCCAGTACCAACAGCTGTTCCTCCTAAAGCTAATTCACTTAAGTGAGGTAAGGTATTTTCTAAAGCTTTAATTCCGTAGTTTAATTGCGCCACGTAACCAGAAAGCTCTTGTCCTAAGGTTAAAGGCGTCGCATCCATTAAGTGGGTACGACCAATTTTCACAACATTTTTAAAGGCGTCAGATTTTTTTTGAAGTGTATCGCGTAACTGTTTTACACCTGGTAATGTTACTTCTACAATTTTCTTGTAAGCAGCAATATGCATACCTGTAGGGAAGGTATCGTTAGACGATTGTGATTTATTAACGTCGTCGTTTGGCTGGATTGCTTTATCGCCTTCACCAATTACTTTACCTGCTAATTGCTGAGCACGATTAGCGATAACTTCGTTAACATTCATATTACTTTGGGTTCCTGAACCTGTTTGCCAGATAACTAAAGGAAACTGATTGTCGTGTTTTCCTTCTAAAATTTCATCACAAACAGCAGCGATTAAATCGCGCTTTTCAATAGGTAAAACCCCTAATTCACAGTTTGTAAATGCGGCAGCTTTTTTTAGGTAAGCAAATCCGTAAACAATTTCTAAAGGCATAGAAGCAGAAGGCCCTATTTTAAAATTGTTTCTTGAACGCTCGGTTTGTGCGCCCCAAAGTTTATCGGCAGGCACTTTTACCTCGCCCATGGTATCTTTTTCTATTCTAAAACTCATCGTAATAATGATTTAATTAAAGTAACAAAGTTAAGTTTTTTACTAAGTTTTAAGGCATGATAAAAGTTAGTTTTATTATTTTTTTTGAACTTAAAAATTAAAAGTAAATTTTATCACATTAATTCTAGTAAATTGATTAATTTAGTAGGAATTAAATTTTAAAAAAGAAGAATTATGGCAACAATTAGATTAGGAGATACAGCCCCTAATTTTACAGCAAAGTCTACCGAAGGCGATATTAATTTTCATGAATGGTTAGGCGGTAGTTGGGGAATTTTGTTTTCGCATCCAGCCGATTACACTCCTGTTTGTACTACTGAATTAGGTACTGTAGCAAAATATAAAGATGAATTTGCAAAGCGTAACGTTAAAGTAGTAGCTTTAAGTGTTGATGGTTTAGAGTCGCACCAAGGCTGGGTTAATGATATTAACGAAACACAAAATACAACTGTAAATTTTCCGATTATAGCAGATGAAGATCGAAAGGTATCTGAACTTTATGATATGATTCACCCGAATGCCAGTGAAAAATTTACTGTACGTTCGGTTTTTGTAATTGGTGACGATAAAAAAGTAAAACTGATTATAACCTATCCGGCTTCAACAGGAAGAAATTTTGAAGAATTATTACGGGTAATTGATAGTTTACAGTTAACGGCTTACCATAAAGTAGCCACACCAGCCAACTGGAAGAGTGGTGAAGATGTGGTCATCTCTCCGGCGATTACCAATGAGGAAATTCCGAGTTTATTCCCTAAAGGACATAAAGAAATTAAGCCTTATCTAAGGATGACGCCACAACCCAATTTAGATTAACACTTAAATTGTAAAGCATCGACATTAAAAGTTGATGCTTTTTGTTTTTAAGAATTAAATTAATTGGTAATTTTAAGAACATCATTTTATAAAATTTAGCCATGTTATATAGAGTGTATTTTAAGATTGATATTGATGCCGCAAATTCCAAAGTTTGGGACGTGCTTTGGGGAAAAGAAACTTATCCGAAATGGACGAAGATTTTTAGTGAAGATTCTCAGGTAGAAACCGATTGGGAAGAAGGCAGTAAAGCGCTGTTTACAAATGGAGAGGGAAGCGGTATGGTTAGCCGAATTTATAAACGTATTACCAATGAGTTTATGGGAATTGAACATTTAGGTATGCTTGAAAAAGGTGTTGAGTTACCTCCAGATGAAAAAACAAAAGACTGGGTTGGAGCTAAAGAAGATTATACATTAACAGAGGAAAATGGCATAACAACGCTTGAGGTTGGCATGGATTCGGCTGAAGAATATCAATCGTATTTTGAAAAAACATTTCCTAAGGCACTTCAAATAGTAAAAGAATTGTCTGAGAATTTATAGTTAGTCTGTTCAGTAATCTTTTAAAATCTTAAAAACTCTGTTAATAAATTTTAGTTTCATATTGTATTACAAAAAGCTTTATATTATCTTTGCTTCATATTTTTTAAAGACACTTAACAATTATGTTCGATTTTGACCAATATTTAGGATTTTTAGCTTTTTTAACCATCTTAACCATAGGGTTTTGGTTAATGATTTTCTTAATGACCTTTGTTATTCCTTACTGGATTGGAGGCGCTTTAATTGAAAGAATGAAAGAAATTAGAGAAGAGAAAAAAGCTAAGCGTCAAAACGCCTAACATTTTTTTGATAATATATTAATAAAAAAAGGGAAGCTAAATTTAGCTTCCCTTTTTTTGTTTGGGGAGGTTTGTCTTAGAAACCTCCCATATCGTCATCGCCACCACCAAATCCGGTGTTAGGACGTTCACGTTTCTTTTGTTGGTTGAATCTGTAGATTAAAGATAAATTTACCTGACGTTGTCTCCATTGGTGTTCGCTGTAGGTTTCAATACCTTCTGTGGATCTTGTTGAACGGCGTTTTCTAGAGTTCAATAAATCTTGTGCATTTAATGAAATCGTTGCATTGTTTTTAAAGATGTCTTTACTAAAAGCTAAGTCTATAGAGAACATACCTTCGGTTTCGCCTTGAGCATTTGCGCTTGGTCCCATATAATGCATATTAGTTTGCCAATCTATATTTGAAGGTAAGCTTACTTTACTACTAAAACGTGCAAACCAACTGGTATTTTTCGTTCCGTAATCTATTCCGTTAAATTCACCTTCTTTTTCAAACTGGAAAAAGTTAAAGCTGGAATTAATTCTCAACCATTTTTCAGGATTATACATGATGCCAATTTCTCCACCTGTTCTAGTGTTATTCGATAAGTTTATTGGCATTCTTCTGGTAATTTGAATGCCGTCTGAAGTATAGTAACCTGTATTTTCCTGAATAAATTCGAAAGAATCAGTTTCGTACTGATAATAGATAGAAGAAGTTAAGGTTAATTTATCCCAACGTTTTAAGTAACCAATATCAAAAGCACTTGCAAAAGCAGGACTTAAGTTTGGATTTCCTTGAAAAACAGTTGTTCTACTTGAACGAGAAGGGAACGGGTTAATGAAAAATCCTCTTGGTCTGTTTATACGCCTATTGTACCCAAAAGAGATGTTCTCTTCAGAATCGTCACTATTACCTGCTAAATTGTAAATTAAATTTACAGTAGGAAATAGACCTAAATAGTTGTTGTTAAAATCGGTGTCTATTGGATATCCAAAAGCTGTTTGTAATTCTTCTTCGGTTAATCTAGAATCTATATTTCCCTTAAGTTGTGTGTTTTCTAAACGTAATCCTAAAAGGAATGAGAATTCACCAAATTTAGTCCCGTATTGAGAGTACACAGCATTTATGTTTTCTGTGTAATCAAAAATATTTGTAAGCGTGTCGTTTACAAAGAAACTACCATCATTAATGTTTTCTTGCTCTAAAACATAATCTGTTGATTTGTTTTTGAAGTTTCCACGATATCCTGCTTCAAAACGAGATTTGTCGTTTATAGGTAAAACGTAATCGGCTTGTAACAAGTATTCTTTTTCATCTTCAACCGAAAATATATTTTCATTCTGAAAGGCATCGGGATTAGTTTTGTCAGTAAAAATATAGTCTTCGTTAATGCGGGTTGATTTATCTTCAGACCCATTTTCATATTGGAAATCAGCTGTTAATTCATGCCCCTCATCATTAAATTTTGTAATATAATTTAATGCAAATTGATATTTGTTATCGTCTTCACTTTCTTGTTCGCTTCTAAGCGTTCGCTCGACTATACTTCCGCTGTTATAGCGGTCACTGGTGTTAAGGGATAAATCGTCGTCATTACCAAAGTTGTAAAATACACTACCGGTTATGGAAGTTTTATCTGATAAAAAGTATTCAATACCAGTATTAGCATTATAGTTTCTGTTTATACGATCTACATTCTGGTCTTCAATAATTCTTTCGTACTCCGGTAATGTTGTAACGCCATCAACTGTAGTTGCCGAATATTTACTATCGTTAAAACTGTTTCTTGGCGGAGCAGCGTATCTAAATCCTAAATTAGAGAATAAGTTGAATTTTTCTGTACGATAATTTAAGTTAGCGGAAACACCTACGTTATCCGGATTTCCCAATGTTAAATTGAATGAGCCATTAAAACCTAAAGTTTCTTTTTGTCGTAAAATGATGTTTAAAATTCCGGCGGTACCTTCGGCATCATATCGCGCTGAAGGCGATGTAATAACTTCAACACGTTCTATAGCTGAAGCAGGTAATTGACTGAAGATATTTGAGTCGGAGAATCCTGCCATAGCTGAAGGCTTTCCGTTAATTAGAATCTTTACATTTTCATTTCCTCTTAAACTAATAGCGCCTTCAACATCTACAGAAACCGATGGCACATTATTTAAAGCATCACTTACTGTCCCTCCGGCAGTAGTTAAATCCTTTCCGATGTTGTAAATCTTTTTGTCAAGTTTTATTTCAACGGTGGTTTTTTCAGCAATAACTTCAACTTCATCCAGTGTAGCAAGGTCTTCGGTTAAACCTATGGTTCCTAAATCTTCGTTTTTTGTGAGGTTCTTATTGCTAAGTGTAATTTTTTTATAGGAAATATATTCAATTGAAATATCGTAAATGCCTTTTGCAACTGGAATGCTAAAATTACCATTAGTATCTGTTATACAGCCATCGACTATTTTGTTTTCAGCTTTACTAAAAAAGGCAACGGTAGCGTATTCTAAAGGCATATTCATGTCTTTGTCGATTACCTTTCCGGTTATAATGATGTTTTTTTCGGCAACTGGATCAGTACTTTTTGGTTGTGCTAAAGCCGATAATACGGCGCCAAAAAGAGCAAAGGCAGTTAGTAGATATTTGGTCATAGTTGTTTTTTAAAGTGTTAGACTTCAAAAAAACATATAAGTTTAGTAGGGTTTTGTTAAAATAAAGTTAATTAGCAGGTTAACTTGGTGTTACAGGGTTTTGCTATTTTTTCTGAGTTAATAATAAAACTTGTGAAAAATTGGTATGACCTGCTGAAGTTGCCGCTTTTCCCATTTCTGTAATGTTATAGATAAAGGAGCCAAGCAGAACATCATCCTTTTTATCATTGTTAAAGTCTGCTATTTCCATAGTAAGCCATTTTCCGTCTTTAGCTTGTGGTAAATAGGAAGCCGTAAAATTCATTTTACCATCGTTTTGAAGATAAACAAAGCTCTCGCTGGGCTTGTCTAATTGCGAATAAAATGAAATTGCTACAATATCTAAATCGTTATCACCATCAAAATCACCCGTCATTACTTTACTACAACCGCTAAGAGGGAAGAAGTAACTTTCTTTAAAATGATTTTTCCCGTCGTTTAAATAAATTCTAAACCCATGATATGGCTTTTCGATAGGAGATAAATCCCAGTTATCACCATTACTAACTATTAGGTCGTTATAGCCGTCTTTATTAATATCTACAACTTCCAGGTAGCTAACACCATAAACAGGAGGGAATTCAACTATTTTTTCTTCTTCAAAAATATTATTCCCTTGATTGTAAAAAATAGATACTCTTTCAAAGGCTTGTGCCATTAAAGCAACCACATCGGGTTTTCCGTCTTTATTCATGTCTTTTATGTATGCTACACGAGCGCCAGGAAGGTAACTTAAAACATGTTCTTTATTTGGATCGAAACCATCAAACCAAGACAATTTTCCAGTGTAATTTCCGAAGTTGCAAACAACCACATCTTTTTTGTTATCGTTGTTTAAATCGCCGGAAACAAAAAATACAGGTCGTTTTAGGTTTTGAATAAAAATATTGTCTTTTTCATTTGGCGATGCATACAGACTGGCAAGCATTCCCTTTTCTTGGTCTGACGGCGCAAAATTTCCAATACCTAAAATTAAAGGAGATTTATTATCTCGAAATTCGGCGTGTGTTGCCGGACTGTTTAATTTCCAGTGTCCGGTTAGCTCTCCTGTGTTTTTAACAGCATAAAGGTTGTTGAAATCTCCAATATATAACTCTGAAGTTTTTTTATTGTATTCTAACATGGTAACCATTGGCATTTTGTTATCGCCTACCGTGATATACTGGGCTTCAAAAGGCATTAATTTATTATTTACAGGCGTATTGTTTTTGGCAATCGGAAGTTTTGAAGGCGCTTCTGTTTTGTAGTATTTTATGATTTTTTCCCAGTCGTCATCAAGAATAATTTGATTGTTTGGGAAAATATTCAGGCTTTTTATAATTTGAATTTCTTTAGGATCTAAATCTTTATAAGGATTTGTTTTAGGATCTTTAACGCCTAAACGAAGCCCCATATTAGGTAAGACCTTTTCTGTCCATGTAGTTTTGTCTAATAAGCTAGGTTCAGGGAAAAGGTGACACATTGTGCAGTATCTTTTTGCTAACTCTCGTCCGCCTAGTTGTTCTGTATTTTCTATTTTAGTAACAGGTACTGTGGTTGTTTTAGAATATGAAGTTAAGGTAAAAAAAAGTAATGCCGTTAGCATTACCAAAGGGAGGATATAAGCCAGTACTTTTTTCATGTTTAGGAAGGTCTGATTTAAAAAATAAATATAAATAAAAACCTTCCTAAATATGATTTCTGAATTTAAAAAATTTCAGCAATTTTTTCAGTTGGTCTGCCTATAACGGCTTTATTTCCGTTAATAACGATAGGGCGCTCAATCAACTTCGGATTTTCAACCATGGCCTTAATGATTTCTGCATCGGTAAGATCTTTACCTTTATAATCCGATTTCCAGATGGCTTCATTTGTTCTAACCAATTCTATTGGAGAAATTCCTAAAAGCTTGATAATTTCGGTTAATTCGGCTTCGGTTGGAACGTCTTCAAGGTATTTTACAACTTCGAAGTCTTTACCGGCGTCTTCTAAAAACTGAAGGCCTAAACGCGATTTACTGCATCGGTTGTTGTGATATATTTTTATCATGAGATGTGAATATTATAAGTTTTTAAATCTTCAATTAACTGTTCTGGACTTTTAAAATGAATACTGTTAATATTTAAAGCTTTTGCAGCTTCAATATTTCGAAGGTTATCGTCAATAAAAAGAGCGTTTTCCGGAGTGATATTGAAACGTTTCAAAGTGATTTCATAAATATCTTTAAATGGTTTTCTGGTTTTTTCATCACCAGAAACGACAATGCCTTCAAACCAATTTAAAAATTCAAAACGCTTTTGTGCAATAGGGAAGGTTTCGCTGCTCCAATTGGTTAAAGCCACCAATTTATGATTTTTAGATTTTATCAATTCTTCTAAAATAGTTACAGTTCCTTCAATGGCCCCGCCCAGCATCTTTTCCCAATCACCATAAAACATACGGATATAAGATTCGTACTCTGGAAACTTAGTGACTAAACCTTCGGTGGCTTGTGCTAAGGGATAGCCTGCATCCTGATTTTCATTCCAGTCGCTGGTACAAATGTTTTCTAAAAACCACTTTGACTTTTCTTTATCGCCGTTAAAAGCATCAAGAAAAACATACTCCGGATTCCAGTCAATTAGCACACCGCCTAAATCGAAAATTATAGTATTTATCATAGTGTATTATCTTCTTCAACTTTTTGTCCCATCATCATGAGATAGGCTTTTAAAAACGGACCAATGTTGCCGTCCATTACGCCATCTACGTTACTGGTTTCGTGTCCGGTGCGAACATCTTTAACTAATTTGTAAGGTTGCATCACATAGTTACGAATCTGACTTCCCCATTCAATTTTCATTTTGCCAGCTTCAATATCTTCACGTTGTGCCATTTGTTTTTGCAACTCAATTTCATAAAGTTGAGATTTAAGCATTTGTAAAGCTCTTGCACGGTTATCGTGTTGTGAACGCGTTTCTGAACATGAAATCTGGATCCCTGTAGGTTTGTGGGTTAATTGTACTTTGGTTTCTACCTTATTTACATTTTGCCCACCAGCACCACTTGATCTTGCGGTTGTAATTTCAATATCGGCGGGATTGATTTCAATTTCAATCGTATCGTCAACTAAAGGATACACATAAACTGAAGCAAAACTTGTGTGTCGTTTCGCATTACTATCAAACGGAGAAATACGAACCAAACGATGTACCCCGTTTTCACCTTTAAGCCATCCAAAAGCAAAATCGCCTTCAATTTCTAAAGTCACCGTTTTAATTCCGGCAACGTCACCTTCCTGAAAGTTTAATTCTTTAACCTTAAAGCCGCTTTTTTCGGCATACATTAAGTACATACGCATCAGCATACTTGCCCAATCGCAACTTTCGGTACCACCGGCACCAGCGGTAATTTGTAGTACAGCACTTAAGCTATCACCTTCATCAGAAAGCATGTTTTTAAACTCAGTATCTTCTAATAAAGTAGCAGCTTTGTTGTACTGATTTTGTACATCTTCTTCAGTAGATTCCCCTTCTTTATAAAATTCATAAAGAACATCTAAATCTTCAATAAGGGTTTTGATGGTATTGTAATCTTCAACCCATTTTTTCTTCACACGAAGCGATTTCATAATCGTTTCGGCAGTTTTTGGGTCGTTCCAGAAATTTGGGTCGAAGGTTTTTTCTTCTTCGTTTTGTATTTCAATAAGTTTTTTATCTACGTCAAAGATAGTGCCTTAGTTTGTCAAGGCGGGTATTAAGATCTTTAATTTGATCAAGAGTTATCATATGTCAATTTTATATTGTTTACCAATTATTGGCTTTTATTTTCAACAAAAATAAAATTTAAAGAAAGAGCAGAAAAGTATTGTAGTGATAATTTTATAGATTTACTCGATATTCGAGATTTAAACAGCCATTAAATGAAAATAGATTTACGAAGCGATACCGTTACAAAACCAAGTAAAGACATGCTTGAAGCTATGATGCAAGCTCAGGTAGGCGATGATGTATTTCGGGAAGACGAGACCATGAATGTCCTGGAAAAAAGGATAGCAGATATGTTCGGAAAGGAATCGGCATTGTTTTTTCCTAGTGGCACCATGGCGAATCAAACCGCAATAAAATTACATACCAATCCTGGTGAGCAGGTTATTTGCGATAAGTATGCTCATATTTATAATTATGAATCGGGAGGAGCGTCTTTTAATAGTGGTGTGTCGTGCAGGTTATTAGATGGACATCAGGGGATGTTTACGGCCGAACAAGTTCTTGAAGCTATAAATCCGGATGCTTATTATTATGCTAAAACCTCTTTGGTAGAAGTAGAAAATACAACGAATAAAGGTGGGGGTGCGTGCTGGGATTACGCTGCGTTAAAAAAGATAATGCAGGTTTGCAAAACACATAATTTAGGGTTTCATCTGGATGGAGCGCGTTTATGGCACGCACTGGTAGTGAAAAATGAAACACCTAAACAGCACGGTGATTTGTTCGATACGATTTCTGTGTGTTTAAGTAAAGGATTGGGGTGTCCTGTTGGTTCTGTTTTGGTTGGTGATTCCGATATTATGAAGGAAGCTTTAAGAGTTCGTAAAGTTTTTGGCGGAAATATGCGTCAGGTGGGGTATCTGGCAGCAGCCGGATTGTACGCTTTAGAAAACAATATTAACCGCTTAGCGGAAGATCATAAAAAGGCCAAGGAATTGGGTGAAGCACTTTCTAAATTATCAATAGTTAAGTTGGTAGAGCCTATCGAAACAAATATTGTGATTTTCGAATTGAATAAAGACGTAAATGAAAAGGCTTTTCTAAATAAATTAGAGGAAAATAATATCCATATTATCGGTATGGGAGGAGGTAAGCTACGCATGGTAACTCACCTCGATTATACCAATATTATGCATGAAAAGGTTTTGGAATGTCTTGAAACCTTTTAGAGGTTTTTTTTATTTAAAGAAATCCATGCCAGGAATGCTTGGCATGCCTTCTTTAGCTACAGCGGCTAACTCGGCTTCGTTTACCTTAGTCGCTTTTTCAATGGCTTTGTTAAGCGTTAGAATTAAATAGTCTTCAAGTTGTTCTTTGTCTTCTAAAAGCTCGTCGTCTATGTCAATGGTTTTAATTGTTCTATTAGCTGTAAGCGTGATTTTTAGTTTTTTATCACTGCTTGATTCGTCAATTAAAACGGTGTCTAAGCGTTTTTTTGTATCTTCAACTTTTTGTTGGGTTTCTTTAAGTTTCCCCATCATATTCATCATATCTCCAAACATAGTATGTAATTTTTTGTTACAAATTTAGGTATTCAAGAGCAATTTGAAATTAAATTTCCTGAAAAATGAAAAACATCAACATTATATTAATCATTAGCATTAATTTTGCAAACTCGTGTAAAAAAGAAGCGAAATGACAGAAAACAAAGTTTTAGCAACGCCTCCTGTGGCAACCGAAAAACCAAAAGAACTTACTATGCATGGCGATGTAAGGATTGACAAATACTATTGGTTAAATGAAAGAGAAAATCCTGAAGTAATTGATTATTTAAATGCTGAGAATGCGTATACCAAATCGGTTATGGAGCATACCGAAGGATTCCAAAAGGAGTTGTTTGAAGAAATGAAAGGCCGAATTAAAGAAGATGATACAACGGTTCCTTACAAGCTAAACGGTTACTGGTATATTACACGTTACGAAAAGGGAAAAGATTACCCTGTTTATGCCAGAAAGAAAGAAACACTAGAGGCACCTGAAGAGATTTTGTTTGATTGTAATGCTATGGCGGAAGGATACTCGTTTTTCAATTTAGGGAGCATTTCTATTAGTCCGGACAACACCATGGCGAGTTTTTCATTAGATACTGTTGGAAGACGTCAATACACAATTCAAATTAAAAATTTGGTTACCGGTGAAATTTACCCAGATAAAATCGAAAACACAACCAGTAGCAGTACGTGGGCAAGCGATAATAAGACTTTGTTTTATTGCGTGAAAGATGAGGTGACGTTGCGTTCTAGTAAAATTATGAAGCATAAATTAGGAGCAGAGGCTAAAGATGATGTAGAGGTGTTTTATGAAGCCGATGATACTTTTAATACGTTTGTTTATAAAACCAAGTCTAAGAAATTTATTGTTATAGGGTCTTCAAGTACTTTAACAACAGAATATCGTATTTTAAATGCCGATACACCCGATGGCGAATTTAGAATGTTTCAGGAACGTCAGCGTGATTTGGAATACAGCATTGCACACTACAATGATCATTTTTATATCATCGCAAATAATGATGGAGCGACCAATTTCAAACTTTTAAAAGCACATGAAGATGCCACAAGCATTGAAAACTGGGAAGAGGTTATTCCGCATCGTAAAGATGTTTTATTAGAAGATATTGAAATTTTTAAAGATTATTTAGTCGTTAACGAACGCGAAAACGGATTAAATAATCTTAGAATAATCAGTTGGGATGGAAGTGAAGATTACAATCTGCCATTCGAAAGCGAAGCGTATACAACATATATAGGTAATAATCCTGATTTTGATAGTGATGTGTTACGTTATGGTTATAATTCTTTAACCTCGCCAAGTTCGGTGGTTGATTATAACTTTATAACAAAAACCAAAGACATTAAAAAAGAACAGGAAGTTCTAGGCGGAAAGTTCAATAAAGAAAACTACGAATCTAAGCGTGTCTGGGCTGCGGCACGCGACGGGGTAAAAGTACCTATCTCTTTAGTTTATAAAAAAGGGACCAAGTTAGATGGCACAAGTCCTTTATTACAATACGCCTACGGTTCTTATGGGCATACTATTGATCCGTCGTTTTCATCGGTACGATTAAGTTTGTTAGATCGCGGATTTATTTATGCCATTGCGCATATTCGAGGTGGAGAATATTTAGGACGCGACTGGTACGAAAACGGAAAACTGTTAACCAAGTTAAATACGTTCTACGATTTTATCGATTGTTCGAAATATTTAATTGAACAAAATTATACATCTGCAGACCATTTGTATGCTTATGGAGGTTCTGCCGGAGGCTTATTAATGGGGGCTATAATGAATATGAATCCGGAGTTGTATCACGGAATCATAGCTGCCGTACCTTTTGTAGATGTTGTTACCACAATGTTGGATGATACAATTCCATTAACAACAGGAGAGTATGACGAGTGGGGGAATCCGAATGAAGAGGAATATTATCACTATATGAAATCTTATTCACCATACGATAATGTAGAAGCTAAAGCGTACCCGAATACTTTAGTAACAACAGGTCTACATGATTCTCAAGTGCAATATTGGGAACCGGCTAAATGGGTAGCGAAGTTACGCGAGTTAAAAACCGATTCTAATAAATTGTTATTGCAAACCGATATGGATTCGGGGCACGGTGGAGCTTCAGGGCGCTTTGAAAGTCTAAAAGAAGTTGCGTTAGAATACGCCTTTTTATTAGATTTAGAAGCAAGTTATGGTCAGTAAAAAAAAAAAACTTATTTTTGTCAGGTTTTAGGTTGCAAATATTTTCAGTAATATTACCGTAGCTTATAAAAAGCATTTATGAAAAACAAAAAACAGGTTTTCGATAATGTATTAGATTTAGTGGGTAACACACCGCTAATCAAGCTTAATAGAATGGTCTCAAATTTTAAAGGAAATTTCTACGCAAAAGTAGAAGCTTTTAATCCTGGGCACTCTTCTAAAGACAGAACAGCACTTTACATTATTGAGCAAGCAGAAAAGAAAGGTATTTTAAAACCAGGCGATACCATTATTGAAACAACATCGGGAAATACTGGTTTCAGTATAGCCATGGTAAGTATCATTAAAGGCTATGAGTGTATTTTAGCAGTAAGTTCTAAATCTTCACCAGATAAAATAGACATGCTAAAAACCATGGGAGCAAAAGTATATGTTTGCCCTGCTCATGTTCCTGCCGATGACCCAAGATCGTATTACGAAGTTGCAAAGCGTATCCATGAAGAAACACCTGGATCAATCTACATTAATCAGTATTTTAATGAATTGAATATTGATGCGCATTACGATTCTACAGGGCCGGAAATATGGAATCAAACCGAAGGTAAAATCACGCATTTAGTAGCTTGTAGTGGTACTGGAGGAACAATTTCAGGAACAGCGAGATACTTAAAGGAGCAAAACCCTAATATTAAAGTTATAGGAGTTGATGCGTTTGGTTCTGTAATTAAAAAATACCACGAAACAAGAGAGTTTGATGAAAAGGAAATCTACCCGTATAGAATTGAAGGTTTAGGTAAAAACCTGATTCCGGGAGCTACAGATTTTGACGTTATAGACACTTTTGTTAAAGTAACAGACGAAGAAAGTGCGCATGCAGCAAGAGAATTGGCGAGAACAGAAGGATTGTTTTCAGGATACACTTCAGGAGCTGCTATGCAAGCCATAAAACAACTTGATGAAAGTGGGGAATTTAAAGATGGCGACCAGATAGTTGTTATTTTCCCAGACCACGGATCGCGTTACATGAGTAAAGTTTATAGCGATAAATGGATGCAGGATCAAGGCTTTTTTGATTCTCAAAATGAGGTTACTGCAGAAAATATTCAGTACATAAAATAAGTGCAAAAACAATATATATAAAGAGATGATAATTGTTTAAAAAACAATAAATCATCTCTTTATTTTTTTTGTAAATAATTGAACCCTAAAAATTATGTACAAAGAATTTAAATATTTAATTTTGCAGCAGCTAACTAAGAACTATAAAGCTTTCTTTTAACAGGCTAAAACAAGGGAGAAGCCCCGTGTTACCTAGTAAAAGCCACTTCAAGTTAATAGTTTAAGCTTAATTTTAATAGCAATAAGATTTATAATAAATGAAGGATTTATTTGAAAAAATTTATAAAGACAAAGGTCCATTAGGAAAATGGGCATCTCAAGCTGAAGGCTATTTTGTTTTTCCAAAATTAGAAGGTCAGATTTCAAACCGAATGAAGTTTCAAGGGAAGGATGTTATTACCTGGAGTATTAATGATTACTTAGGTTTAGCTAACCACCCTGAAATTCGTAAAGTAGATGCAGAAGCTGGTGCAGCTTATGGATCGGCTTATCCAATGGGAGCAAGAATGATGTCTGGTCATACAGATCTTCATGAATTACTTCAAAAAGAGTTAGCAGAATTTGTAAACAAGGAAGCTGCGTATTTATTAAACTTTGGTTACCAAGGTATGGTGTCGACTATCGATGCATTGGTTTCTAAAGATGATATCATTGTTTACGATGTTGATGCACACGCTTGTATTATTGATGGTGTTCGTTTACACATGGGTAAACGTTTTACTTACAAACACAATGACGTTGAAAGTTTAGAGAAAAACTTAGAGCGTGCAACTAAAATGGCTGAGCAAACCGGAGGTGGAATTTTAGTGATTTCAGAAGGTGTATTTGGTATGCGTGGTGAGCAAGGTAAATTAAAAGAAATTGCAGCGCTTAAAAAGAAATATAACTTCAGATTCTTAGTTGATGATGCTCATGGTTTTGGTACTTTAGGTAAAACTGGTGCTGGAGCAGGTGAGGAGCAAGGTGTACAAGACGACATCGATGTGTACTTCGCAACTTTCGCTAAATCTATGGCTGGTACAGGTGCATTTATTGCAGCAGATCAGGAAATCATAGATTATTTAAAATACAACTTACGTTCTCAAATGTTTGCAAAGTCTCTACAAATGCAATTAGTTGTAGGTGCTAGAAAACGTTTAGAAATGCTTAAAACTATGCCAGAGTTAAAAGATAAACTTTGGGAAAACGTTAATGCATTACAATCTGGTTTAAAAGAAAGAGGTTTCGATATCGGAACAACTCAAAGTTGTGTTACTCCAGTTTATTTAAAAGGAAGTATCCCTGAAGCGATGGCTTTAGTTAAGGATTTGCGTGAAAATTACGGAATTTTCTGTTCTATCGTGGTGTATCCTGTAATTCCTAAAGGATTAATTTTATTAAGATTAATTCCTACCGCTACGCATACTTTAGAAGATGTGAGAATTACTTTAGATGCTTTCGATGGCATTAGAGAAAGATTAGAAAACGGAACTTACAAGCGTTTATCTGCAGCTGTAATGGCAGCAATGGGTGAGTAATTATTCCGTTTTAATAGATAAAAAAAACGCCGCTTAATTTTAGCGGCGTTTTTTTGTTGTTATAAGTTCTTTTTATACGTTCGTCTGCGCGCATAAACTTTAGAATCGAAATGTTTCCAAATCTGCCTTATGGCTATATTGTCGTCTAATTCAGGAGTTCTTACACAGGTTTCAACACCTTTTTCCTTGAATGTTTCGTAAAATTCATTAAAGATTAGTGCATGAACACCTTTGTGTTGATAATCGGGATGCACACCGATTAAATAGAAAATCGCACTTTTGCTATTTTTCTTAGCACGTAAAATATGGGCGAATCCAAAAGGAAATAATTTACCCTTCGCTTTTTGTAAAGCTTCAGCGAATGACGGAAGTACAACAGCGAAGGCTATTAAGTTATCGTCTTTATCTACTACAAATTTGATGTATTCTGGATTGACAAATCCGATGAATTTCTTTTTAAAATATTCTTTTTGAATATCGGTAACGGCAACGAAAGACGATAGTTTAGCATAGGTGTCGTTAAACAAATCGAACATACGATCTACATAAGGCATCACTTCAGAAGTTTTAGTGAAGTTTAACGCTTTTAGCTGATACCTCCTGGTAACAATATCGTTGAGTTTTAAAAATACTTTAGGATCTACAACATCAAAAGAAAAGCTACTTTCAGAATACGATTTTTCAATATTGTAACCTAAGGCTTCATAGTGCTTTATATAATAAGGATGGTTGTACCAGGTAACCATGGTAGCTCTGTTTTCAAATCCGTCATACATAACACCAACTTTGTCTAAATTTGAAAAACCAACTGGACCTTCAGCATATTCTAAACCATGAGAGCGGCCTATTTCTTCAACTTTATTTAACAAGGCTTTAGAGACCTCTAAATCGTCGATAAAATCGAACCAGCCAAAGCGCATTTTTTTTACGTTTTGGCCATTAACCTCAAGCCAGTTTATCATGGCAGAAACTCGCCCTACAATTTCATTATTCTTATAAGCTAAAAACAATGTGGCTTCTGCATCGTTAAAAACAGGATTTTCGTTAACATCGAACGTTTTGGCTTCTTCTGAAATGATGGGTGGTACCCAATATTTTGAGTCTTTGTAAAGCTTAAATGGAAACTTAACAAAGTCTTTTAAATCTTTTTTAGTTTTAACTTCTTTTATTGTAATCATAAAGTGCTTTTAAAGCCGCAGGATTAATTAAAGTCTACGGTTTCGCGTTTTTGTTTTGAATTAATCAAGTCGGAATCTCCTTTCTTGTTTTTATTTCGGCGAGATCTGCGTTGGCCTTCATCTTCAGCCGATGTCCCGTTATCAATTTCCTTATATGGGTCCTGGTGAAAATCTAAACGGTACGACATTCCAAAATTGACACCAAATACAGATGGGGTATCTTTTGTGTTTAAAGTCATGGCTGTGTCTAGCTGAAAGTTTTCACTTAACAAATAGGCTCCACCAAATCTAAACAGATTGTCGGCATAGAAATCGCTTTTTATCCCTTGTGTTTCTGCAAAAATAACCCATTTTGGACTAAAGGAGTGGGTTAAGGTTAAAATATATTGAAAGTCGGATTGATCTGTACCAATACGGTCTTTAATAAAGTTTGTAATGAACACAAAACCGCCTGCAAAATTGTTTTGAGTTGCAATCATGACTTTAGGGCTAAAACCTTCAATACCCACCGCTGTATATGGGTTTTTATCGGTGTCGTAATTTACCCCGGCATAAACTGAAACCGCAGGAATTAAATGTTTCCATTTAAATTTGTGGTTAGCTTTCCAACTGTATAAATTAGGTTTGTCCTCTTCTGCATTTTTATAAGGGTCGAAAACTAAATATTTGGCGCCCACGGTTAAAAATTTGAAGTTCGCTCGTTTGTCTTCAGCGTCTATAGTCGAAGTATATGTTTTGGTGTCACTTTGAAAAGTGCCTTCTACATATAACTCCAGTTGCTCCCATAACAAACCATAACGCGCAGCAAAATCGACACCAAAACCTTCCACTTCATAGCTAGGTGCAGGTGTTCTTTTTTCGTTTATAAAATAAGGCCCAGCTTCAAATTGCAAGACATTTGTTCCTACAGAAAAAGCACTTCTGGAAGCACCTGGTCGGTTAGAATTTATAACGTCGGTGTATTGGGCAAAGCCTTTGGCGGCTATTAAACTAAGTGAAATAAACAGAGTAGATTTGATTAGCTTCATAATGTTGAGTTTAATTTTCGCATTATCAAAAAGATAAAACGAATACAGTATTTATACCGCTTTAGGCATTTCAAATATAGAGATTTTATAGTTTTTTTATCATTTTTGAACGTTTTTTAAGCATATAGAATTGTATTTTTGTTAAAAAGAATTTTATGATACAGCAAGCATCGGTGAACGGATTGATACGAATGATTTTGATAATTATTCTTGTGTATTACGGAATAAAAATCATTTCAAGGCTATTAACGCCGTTCCTTATAAAATATGTTTCTAAAAAAGCAGAACAAAGATTCGGTGGGCAATTTGGTAATTTTCAGCAACAACGCCAACAGGAGCCTTCAAAAAAGGAAGGAGAGGTAACTATCGATAAAATGCCAAATAGAAAATCTTCAAATAAAGAGGTTGGTGAATACGTGGATTACGAAGAAATTGACTAATTTTCGCACTCATTGATTTAAACCATTTTCATGCAATTTTCATTAAAAAAAGGACTCCCACATTTATTAGTTATTTTAGGGTTTGTTATTGTTGCGCTAGCATATTTTAACCCGATTTTAAAAGGAAAGAAAATTTTTCAGAGCGATATCATGCAATATATAGGCATGAGTAAGCAACAAAATGATTTTAGAGAAGCAACAGGTACCGAAACCTATTGGACGGACAGTGCTTTTGCCGGGATGCCTACTTATCAGTTAGGGGCAAAATATCCGCATAATTATATTAAACAATTAGATTTAGCTTTACGTTTTATTCCGCGTCCGGCTGATTATTTATTTCTATATTTTTTAGGCTTTTACATCTTACTTTTGGTGCTAAAAGTCGATTTTAAACTCGCCGCTTTAGGGGCTTTGGCCTTTGGTTTTTCAACGTATTTAATTATTATTCTTGGGGTTGGGCATAATAGTAAAGCACATGCTATAGCCTATATGCCATTGGTACTAAGTGGTATTATTTTAACTTTTCAGCGAAAATATTTAGGAGGATTTTTACTGACAACTGTTGCGATGGGGCTGGAGTTGGTTGCAAACCATTTCCAAATGACTTACTATTTAATGTTTTTGGTCATTATTTTAGGAATCGCTTATTTGGTTGATGCATACAAAAGGAAAACCTTACCAGACTATTTTAAAGCTATTGCTGTATTAGTTGGGGCGGTTGTTTTATCGATAGCTTTAAATGCTACGAATATTTTAGCTACCCAAGAATATGTAAAGGAAAGCAAACGAGGAAAAAGCGAATTAACTATTAATCCTGATGGTTCACCTAAGGTTGCAACTACAGGTTTAGATAAAGACTATATTACACAATTTAGTTACGGAATAGCCGAAACATTTAATCTGTATATCCCAAGATTTATGGGAGGCGGAAACGGAGAAGATGTTGGTAAAGATTCTGCAACTTACGATGCTTTTAGAAAGTTAGGAGCAACCACTACACAAGCAGCTCAGGAAGCTAAACGTGCACCGATGTATTGGGGAGAGCAACCAATAGTTGAGGCTCCTGCATATATTGGAGCAGTTGTACTATTTTTATTTGTACTGGCTTTGTTTTTAGTGAAAGGCCGTTTAAAATGGTGGTTGGTTGGCGGAACTGTATTTTCATTACTATTATCTTACGGAAAGAATTTTAGTTTACTAACCGATTTCTTTATTGATTATGTACCACTTTACAATAAGTTTAGAGCAGTAACATCTATTCAGGTGTTACTGGAATTGTGTGTTCCGGTGTTAGCTGTTTCCGGACTGGTAAAGTTATTTAAAGACGAAAATACTAAAGAAGAAAAGTTAAAAGCTTTAAAATATACTGTTGGTATAACTGGAGGAATAGCTGTTTTATTCTTGTTATTTAAGACTTCCTTATTCGATTTTGTTGGTGTAAACGATGGATTCTACCGTCAGAATTATGGGCCAGATTTTGTTGAAGCTTTAAAGGCCGATAGAAAAACATTATTTACTAACGATACGATAAGAACTTTGGTTTTGGTGCTGTTATCAGCCGGAGCGGTTTACATGTTCTTAAAAGAGAAGTTTAAACAACAAACCGTTATTTTTGTTTTTGCAGCCTTGATTTTATTTGATTTGGTAGGTGTCGACAGACGCTACGTAAACAATGACGATTTTGTCTCGGCGAGAGAAGTCGATAAGCCATTTACAGCTAATGCGATTGATAAGGAAATTTTAAAGGATGACAGTCATTTTAGAGTTTACGATTTAGTTTCGGGGCCATCAAAACCTTCGTATTTCCATAATTCTTTAACGGGTTATAATGCTGCTGAATTACGCCGCTATAATGATGTGTTCGAATTTTATGTTGCTAAAAACAACATGAATGTACTAAATTTATTAAACACCAAATATATTATTGCTCAAGATAAAGAAGGACAGATGTTCCCTTATGTAAATGATGAAGCTAATGGTAATGCCTGGTTTATTGAAAGTTTTAAAACCGTTGATAATCCTAACCATGAAATCTTAGCTTTAGATAAGTTGGACAATAAAAAACAGGCGGTTTTGAATACCGTTGATTTTGGAAATACCTTCAAATCTGAAATTCCAAACTACACAGTAGATTCAACCGCAACCATAACTTTGGTTGAACAACAACCTAATTATTTAAAATATCAGTCGGATAACAAAAATGATGGTTTTGCTGTATTTTCAGAAGTGTATTATGGAAATGGTTGGAAAACGATTATCGACGGTAAAGAGGCTTCGCATATTCGTGTAGATTATACGTTACGCGGTATGGAAATTCCAGAGGGTAAACATACAATTGAGTTTAAGTTCGACCCGGATGTGGTGAAAACCGGAAGTACAATAACTTTAGCGGGCTCATTACTTTTTGCTTTGCTATTGGTTGGTGGATTATTTTACGAGTTTAAAAAGAAAAAGGAAACTATTGCCTAAAAAAGTCCTCATAATAAGCTATTACTGGCCTCCTGCTGGAGGTCCCGGAGTTCAACGTTGGTTAAAGTTTGTAAAATACTTACCAGATTTTAATGTTGAGCCGATAGTTTATATTCCTGAAAATCCTAATTATCCACTTCTTGATGAGAGTTTGTTAGAAGAAGTTTCTAACGATGTAACAATCATCAAACAGTCGATTAAAGAGCCATATAAACTGGCGAGGTTATTTTCAAAAAAGTCGTCGAAAGCCATTAGTAAGGGGATTATTCCGGAACAAAAAAAGCAGAGTTTAACTGAAAAACTTTTGCTGTTTGTACGTGGAAACTTTTTTATTCCTGATGCGCGTAAAGGATGGGTAAAACCTTCGGTTAAGTTCCTTTCAGAATATATTTCAAAAGAACATATTGAAACTATTATAACCACCGGGCCACCACATAGTATGCACTTAATTGGTTTACATTTAAAAACTAAATTAGGCGTGAAATGGCTGGCCGATTTTAGAGATCCGTGGACAACGATTGGATACCATAAGCAGTTAAAATTGACGTCCTCTTCAGCTAAAAAACATAAGGCTTTAGAAAAGGAAGTTTTAAATTCAGCTGATGAAATTATTGTAACCAGTTTTACTACAAAATCTGAATTTGAAGCAATCACAAACAAACCTGTTCATGTTATTACCAATGGTTATGATTATGAGCCTTTGGAGGAATTTACAATGGATTCTAAGTTTTCTTTGGCGCATATAGGGTCATTATTATCAAAGCGTAATCCGGAAGTTTTGTGGCGTGTGTTACGCGATTTAAGGAATGAAAGTGATGGCTTTGCCAAAGACTTTCAGTTGAATTTAATAGGAGCAGTAAGTGAAGATGTGTTAAGATCTATGAATAGATATGGTTTAGATAATTGTATTAAAAATATAGGCTATGTATCACATCAAAAGGCGATAAAGCATCAAAAGCAATCGCAATTATTGCTGCTTATTGAAATTGATTCAGACGAAACCAAATGCATTATTCCAGGAAAGCTTTTTGAGTATATGGTGTCTAATCGACCAATTATAGCCTTAGGTCCTAAAGATTCAGATGTCGAGACCATTATTAAAGAAACCAACACAGGTAACTACTTTTACTATAACAGTTACAGTTCATTAAAATCTGTTATTTTAGAACATTATAAGGCATTTAAAAATAACGAATTACAAGTGCACGCCATTGGTCTGCAAAAATACAGTCGCAAGGCATTAACCAAATCGCTATCAAATTTGATTTAAATGGGTATTGTTGCTTCACAATCTGTAAAAAATATCATTTCTACTTACTTAGGTTTTTTTATTGGAGCTATTAATACCTTGTTCCTCTATACCAAATTTATGAGTGATGAGTATTATGGAATGGTGGGTTATATGTTGTCGTTAGCTTATGTTATAATGCCAGTAATGGCTTTTGGGGTGCATAATACTATTGTCAAGTTTTATTCATCTTTTAAAACAAGAGTATCGCTTAACAGCTTTTTAACATTGATGCTTTTTCTACCGATCATAGTTACTATTCCATTAACTGTTTTAGGAATTTTTAGTTATGATACCATTGCCGGATTTCTGTCAAAGGAGAATGTAATCATTAAAAATTACTTATGGCATACCTTTATTATAGCGATAGCCTTAGCGTATTTTGAAGTGTTTTTTGCCTGGGCAAAAGTACAGATGCAAACCGTGTTTGGGAATTTTATGAAAGAGGTTTTTCATAGAGTAGGTGCTATGATACTTTTGTTTATGTTGCATTTTGAAGTTATAGGTATTGAACAGTTTATGCAAGGACTGGTTTTGGTTTATATTATTCGAATGTTAATTATGAAACTTTACGCATTCAGTATTAAATGGCCGGTGTTGACCTTTAAAAAGGTGAATAACCTGAGCAGTATTTTAAAGTATTCATTTTTAATCATTATTGCAGGTTCTATTGCCACGGTATTGTTGGATGTCGATAAGGTAATGTTAGGTCATTATATTCCTATTGAAGAAATAGCCTATTATAATGTGGCAATTTTTATTGCAGCGGTTATAGCGGTGCCACAAAGGTCAATGCATCAAATTTTGCTGCCACTATCGGCAAAATATATCAATGAAAAAGATATTAAATCACTTGAAGATTTATCAAAGCGTAGTTCACTTACCTTATTTGTGGTTAGCGGATTAATTTTTTTATTAATCGTTTTAAACATAAAGCAGTTGTATCACATCATACCGGAAGAGTTTAGTGATGCACTGTTTGTAGTCATTATTATTAGTGTGGCTAAATTATACGATGCGCTTTTAGGAAGTAATAATGCTATTTTATTCAACAGCAATTATTACAGGATGGTATTATTACTTGGGGTTATTCTTGTGGTATTAATGGTGTTACTAAATGTTATTTTTATCCCGTTATTAGGAATAAATGGCGCGGCATTAGCAACGTTTTTAGCAATGTTTTTATACAATACGATTAAGCTGATTTTTGTTTACAGGAAATTTAAAATTTTACCATTTACAGCTAATACTTTAAAAACTGGTGGTGTTATAGTTTTGGCAGTTATTCTATTCTTTTTCTGGGATTTTCCGTTTCACCCGATTTTGAATATTAGTTTAAAGTCAGCTTTAGTTGGGCTGATTTATGTTTATGTTATTCATAAGTTTAAATTATCGGATAATATTTCTTCACTTCTCGATAGATTTATCAAACTTAAATAATATAAAAAAGAAACCCCCTCGAAGTTGCTTTAGGGCGAACATATCGAAGGGATTTCTAAACTAACCAACCAAAATTTTAAGATCGTCTGTTATGTGAATTTGCCGATCTGTTATTTTCTTTACTATTATTACCTCTCGTGTTAGATGCCATTGGTTTACTTTTTGAACCTTGGTAAACATTTGAACTTCTTTGTTGTGTTGCTCTTGATTTATCATTTGATCTTTGAGCTATTTGAGAGGACTTTCTTGTGTCTCTACTATTGTTATTATATATACGAGTATTATTACTGTTTGGTTTTTGTGTTACTCGATTTTGTTCGTAATTTCTTGAATTGTTATTTCTAACCGCTTTGTTATCTCTATAAACGTTATTCTTTCCAGAATTATTGCGATTAACGTCTGGTTGATAGGTTCTATTAGAACTTCTGTTAACCGTTTTATTGTTATAATTTCTATTGTTATCTGCTGTATAACGGTTTGAATTTATGTTTTTAGGACTTCTGTTAACAGTAGCATAACCACTATTTCTTTTAATGGTATTACCATTTCTGTTGGCAACCGAAGTTCTTGGTCTATAATTGTTATAATACGGTCTGTGGTATTTGTAACGTACAGGTTTATAGTACTGTCTGTAAGGTCTGTTATACACTACACAGTAATCACGGGCAGGAATACTGTAGTATCTGTGCCAAGGTCTGTATACATAATGTCTGTTATATACATTAATGTATCCGGTACAGTGCGAAAACACGTTGTATCTGTTGTAATGAACATATAGTCCACCAACACGGGTTACAAATCCGTAGTTATTGTAATTTATATTTACATGACCTACTTGTGATACGCGACCAAAGTAATCGTAATAAATTGGTGTGTTTTCAATTTGAATAATAGCTCCAAATTCATCGTATTGCACATAAGCGTTATAATCGTAACCAGAATTAAAACTGATGTTGAAATTTGGTGATCCAACCGATACGTTTAGTTGCGAATTGTTTCCAAGTATGTTAAAGTCGAACTGTCCATCTCTAAATACTGAAAACTCAATACCGTTTTCAACAAATATGAAAGAATTACCATAACCTCTGTTATAAATGGTTGTTTCTGCATGTTCTGTATTGGTGGTTGTGGCTGCATGAGTAGTGAAGCCTGTAAGGACTAAACCTGCTAATAAGAATATAAACTTTTTCATAATTGCTCGTTTTTTATGTTACGCTTATTGAATTACAAACAGCGTGCCAAAAATAAAATACAGCAGGAAGGTTATGTTTAAGTCGTTGTTTATTAGTGTTTTATTTATGAAAATAAAGAATATTTATTGTAGTGAAGAAATACTTTTTAAGACTGAATTTTGAGAATAAAAGTTAGTAAAGTCAGAGAATACTCATTATTTTTGAGTTATGAATAAAAAAGTGTTTTTACTTCTGTTTTTCATTGGGTTACTAGGCATATTTTGTCTTAAAATTTCGGCACAACAAATACAGGATAGTACCAAAATTTATTATAAAGCGATAACCGAGTTTAAGGACGTTAATCTATCTACAAAAGCATTCGATTATTTTAAGAAGAAAGCAACTAAAGCATTAAATGATAATAAACCTGAAAAAGCAGCTTATAATCTGGAGTTAATCGCTTATGGGCAATATACAATGGGATTTTACGACCAAAGTGAGCAACTTATCATTGAATCTTTAAAACTATTGGATAAGGTTGAAGAGCAATCAAAAACTCAAGCTGCACGAGAGCGTTTATTTAATCAATTAGGGACTATTTACAGAAATCTTAAAGATTATGAAAATTCCAATCGATATTTCGATAAGGCATTAGAACTTAATCAAGACCCTGAAAATATTATCGCCATTACTACAAACATCGCTAATAATTTTGCCGATCAGGGTGATTATTTAAAGGCTGTTGAGATTTTAAATCCACTTTACAATCAAGCACTAACCATACAAGATATTAGCATAAAAGTTGTTTTTATTGACAATCTTGGCTATTATAAAACAAAAGCAGGAGATAACTCAGGTGTAGAGCTTATGAAAGCCGCTTTGGCCATGAGGAAGAAAAGTGAGCTTTTATCAGGTCTTTTTTCCAGTTATAGACATTTGTCTTTGTTTTGTTTAGATGCAGGAAATAAAGTAAAAGCTAAATCATACATAGATTCGTTACAAAACATTGGAAATAAAATCGGAACTCCGAGTTATCAGTTAGAAGCTTTAAAATTAAAGTTGAGTTTAGAACATAATCATGATTTTAGTGCCTATGTAAATTTGAAAGAACAGGTTGAAAACGAACATTTTTTGAGAGAAAATAAGTTTGCAGCCATACGATACAATGTTGCAGAAAAGGAGAAACAGTTATTAGAGAAAGAACAGGAATTAACCATTGCCGAATTAGAAAAGCAGAAAGAAAGGAATTTTAAATTGCTTTATTTATCTATAGGGGTGTTAGTTTTGATTATTTCAGGATTTGTGATGATGATTCTTAGGGTAAAGTACCGTAAAGATAAAGTACAACAGGTATATTTAACAGAAGCGCGAATTTCTAAAAAAGTACATGACGAGGTAGCGAACGATGTGTATCAGGTCATGTCAAAGCTTCAAACAACTCCACAAGTCAATGATAATATTCTAGATGATTTGGAAGCCATATATTCTAAAACCCGAGATATTTCTAAAGAAAACAGTACAATTGATCTGAATGAAAATTACCTGAGTATTTTAAAAGACCTATTGCAAGGGTACCGTAATAATTCGGTAAATATCATCACAAAAGGAATCAGTCAGGTGCCATGGGAGCAGATTGATAACATAAAAAAAATAACACTGTATCGTGTGCTTCAGGAATTAATGGTAAATATGAAGAAGCACAGCCAGGCTTCTAATGTGGTTATGAGTTTTAAATATGAGAACAATAAAATTCAAATTGGATATAGTGATAACGGTCAAGGTTGTCAGTTATTGAAGGGTACCGGAATTCAGAATATGGAAAACCGTATAAAATCTATAAACGGAACGATTATTTTTGAATCTGAATCGGGTAGAGGGTTCAAATCAAAAATCTCAGTATAATTATGTTTAAAAAGGTTTTAATAGTTGATGATCACGATGTAGTAAGCGAGGGCGTACTTTCAATACTTAATCAAAATGATATAACCAATGTGGTTCAGGCACAATATTGCGACGAGGCACATTTAAAAGTAAAACGTGCTGTTTTAGATGCAGAGCCTTTCGATTTATTAATTACCGATTTATCTTTTAAACAAGATTATCAGAATACTACTTTAGAGTCTGGTGAAGATTTGGCAGCGGTCTTAAAAGATGAATTTCCGGAGTTACCGATTATCGTGTATTCTATGGAAGATCGTTTGCAAAAGGTCCGTACTTTAATTAACACTCATGGGGTTAATGGCTATGTTTGTAAAAGTCGAAAAGGAGCTTTAGAGTTATCGCAGGCCATTAAACAAGTTGCTAATCAGAACATATTTCTTTCCCCGCAGGTTGAAAATGCCCTAAACCAAAATAACGAACTCGAAATTGACGATTACGATATAGAACTGATTAAACAATTGTCTATGGGGTTTTCTCAGGGAGAAATAAGTCAGTTATTCAAATCAAAGAAAATGGTTCCAAGTAGTTTAAGTTCTATTGAAAAACGTATCAATAAGTTAAAAGATGTTTTCAAGGCAAATAACACCATTCATTTAGTTGCGATTCTTAAAGATTTAGGTCTTATATAAAAAGAGATCAGGTTACGGTTTTCCATAAAATAGAACCACATTAAAGACTTATGTTTGTCATGCTATTAATCCTTTTACCATAGGGAGGCATTGGGCACGTCTTTTTAAGCGTGCTTTTTGTTTTTAGTTAACTAACCACATAAAAAAACACCTTAACATAAATTGCTAAGGTGTTTTTTATATCAGTTGATTCAGAATTACATACTGTGAAACTCAATAAGATTCGCTTCGTAGTATTGATCTCCTAATTTACTTAATAAGTTATTGATGGTGTTACTATCACCGTCAACAGCTAAAGCCGAATAACCAACGTTGTTTAGTTTTCCTAATCGTAAATCAATAATATTGATATTTTTAGAAGCTAAAGCTGATAATAAGATTAATAACACACCAGGAGCATTATGGTGTTTCGTAACTATAACTTTTTCGCTTAAAGCCAAGTTTAGATTTACTCCATCCATTTCCAATAAATACACACCATCGCGGTGGTAGTTTGGTAGTTCGGCGTTTTCTTTATATGTTAAATTTGTAAAGGTTCCGGCATCGGTTCCGTTAATGAAATCGATAGCGCTTTTTATATTTTCATTATCACCATTAATAGATAAAAAAGCTTCGGCAGTTCCGTCGTCGTTCGATTTTAAACGCGCCGTTTCTACGTTAATACCTTCAGAAGCTAAAGTGTTGAATAATGATGAAATAACCCCTGGTTTATCTAAGTGTTTAGAGAATAGTCCGTTAACCTTTTTGGTTGGTTTTTCAGGAATTTCGTTTGTTACCGTGATAGATTTCCCGGTTTTACGAATTCTAATGGCATTGTATTCGCCCATACTGGTTGAACCTTTATAAAGATCAACGAATTCAGAAAAAGACCCACCGAATGAAAAATCTGGAATAATACGTCTTTGCTCGGTATCTAAACGTTGGTTTAATAACTCAATACCTTTATTTAAAACGGTGTATTTTACTTTTAGTTCGTGATCGTCGTAAATGGTACGGTTTTCAGGAATTAATTTCGAGTAACTCACGTAGCTCTCGTAACCAGCCTCCTGAATGTATTCTAAACTTTCTTTAAAGTTAAGTCCGTAGTAACGCACATGATGCGTATCGGTACCTACACAAACCGGAATTTGTAATTCTTTAGCGCGTCTTAAAATGCTTTGAACCGGGTAAACGCCAACACCTTTAAACTTACCAGCCATATTAACGTCAAGCGCTAGGTTACGGTCTGCAATTAACTCTAAAAGGGTTCTGAATTTGTTTGCTAATGGATGCGAGCTGGTTTCAAAATTAATTAAAGCTTCAGGCATATCGACATTAAGCTTTGGTAAATCGATGTGACCAATAATTTGAATCATATCTCCGAAAGATTCAATCATCTGGATCATTTCATTAAAATAACCATCCCAGTAAGCTTCCAGACTTCCACGAAGTTTTAATAATTCCAAGGCTTCTTCCTTCGAGCCATCGTAAGGTAAGCCTTCCGGAGCAAAGTGTACTGAACCAATAACGTAATCGGCATCTTCGGCCTGGAAAATTTTAGAACGGCTCCATTGTAAACCTAATTCAGGTCCCATCCATTCTAATTCTACTCCGTATTTAATATTAATTTGTCCTTCGTATTTTTCACGAAGGTTGGCAATACGTTTTGGGTAGTTTAAATACGAACGGTTACCACGAATGAATTTTACATTGGTTTCGCGCTCGGCAGTATATCGAAAACTTGTTAAGCGAGGGGAGTGAATAATAAAGGTAATACTCGGGTGACCGGCTTCAATAGCTTTATCAATAATATCCTCTAATTTATCAATACCATGCTTTACGTGGTCTTGTTCTGTACCAGCATGAATACCGTGTGTTTCCCAAATAAACTCGTTAAGTTTTCTCATAAAACTAAAATGCTTTAAAATTGCGTTTAAAGGAGCAAATTTAGTTATTGAAATGAAATAATAGACTATTATAAAGTGCTTTTCAATTTTTTTTAAAAAGAATTCTTTTTCACTTTAAAAAATAGTCTTAAACAAAAGGCTTATTAAGAATTTAATAATCTTTTCTTTTGAATCTGAGTAATGATTAGGTGACGTTTTTTTGTTGAATTCATATTAGTGAATTAAAAATGTAAATTCTTGATTAATCTCAAGTTATCTTGTTTTTAGTGTTAAGTATTGTCTTTTTTTTCTTAGATTTAAGATGAAAAAATGGATTGCTTATGCCTTGTAAATTATGCTTCAGTTATAATTCAATTTTTAAGTTTTTTAAGAAGATTGCTTTAACAGGTCTCTTTTTAATAATTTCTAACAATAGTTTCGCTCAGTATACATCGAAGGAATTAAACCCATACCATAAGGCTTATCACGATAGTTTACAAAGCCGAGAGTACCCCTATAGATTTCCAATTTTAGCCAAACAAGCTTATAAAAAAGGATTCGATGTGCCATTTACGTATGGATTGAGTACAGCCTATTATACACAAGTTCAAGATGTAAATATTAAAAGAACCTTGATAGGTTTAAACGATCTAGAGCCTGTAGATTTAAGTGATTTTATAAAGTTCGGAACGGTAGAAGCAAGAACAGAGGCATATACAGTTAGGCCAGATATGTGGGTATTACCATTTTTGAATATCTATGGTATTTTTGGAGTTGGGTCGACCAGTACAGCTGTTCCTTTAGTACGACCGGTTGATTTCTCTACAACCCAACATTTTAGTGTAACCAGTGCGGGTTTTGGTTTTACGGTAGCAGGAGGATTTGGCCCTTTGTTTTTTGTGGTTGATAATAATTTTAATTTTGGAAATGTAGAGGCATTGGTAGAGCCGGTACCAGCTCATAATTTAGACATTCGTTTAGGGCATAATTTTGTAAATCCACGTCGAGCAGATCGGGGCTTAGCTGTTTGGTTTGGTGCTTTTCGCCAAAACATAAACGGGGATACCAACGGAAGCATAACAATTAAAGACTTATTTCCTAACGGAACCGAAGGGCTTCAGGATGGCTTTATTGATCGTTTACATGAGTGGGCGGATGGGTTGCCTCCCGGACAAAAATTAGTTGCCAATCAAATAATCGATAAAATAGATGATCATTTAAGTGGGGTAGATGTTGGAGATGCCCAAATAACATATGCTTTGGATAAGGAATTAGCGAAGCCCTGGAATTTGATTTTTGGAGCACAGTATCAACATAACAAACACTGGCAACTTCGAACTGAGTTAGGAACTTTTGGAAAGCGTACCTCGTTTTTAATTATGGTGAATTACAGATTTGAAAGTTTATTTAATAAAAAATGATGAAAAAATATTTCACTTCGGTTTTAATTGTGTTTGCGCTTTTGGTAAGCTATAAGGCGCCTGCTCAAATTTTACTGGGCCTAATTTTTGGAGACGATTTAAACTCTGAAAAATTAATTTTCGGAATCCATTTAAATTATTCATGGAATGATATTTCAAATCTCCCGGAATCGGGAAGTTTAAATGCATTTAACCTTGGCTTAAATTTTAATTATAAGATAAGTGATAAGTTTAGGGCACAAACCGAAATGTTGGCAAAATACACTCGTGGCGCTGGAGATATTCCTGTGTATTCCTTGGGAGATGAACATTTGGATGCCTTGTACGCCGATGGAAAAGTATCCAGAGAAATAAAGTATTTAAGTATCCCAATGGCCATTCAGTATTTAACAGCTATTGGAGTGTATGCCGAAGCTGGTCCGCATGTGTCTATGCGAATTAAAGCTAATGATGTTTTTGAAGCTGATACACCGGAGGGTAGTTTGGAGTTAAAACGGAACATTAAGGATGTAGTAAACCTTTGGGATTTTGGATGGATTGTAGGTGTTGGTTATTATATAGCGCCATTAAAAACTACATCGGTGGGTGTTCGTTATTATGGTGGATTCAGCGATGTCATGGATGGACCAGGAAAGCAGCATCATCAACAATGGGCGGTTTATGCCAATATTCCGTTAGGACGAAAGGGAAAAGATTTAAAGGAATAATAAAAATATAAATTAATAAAAGTAAGATTATGGGAGACAATAGTCTGTATAAGTTTAATTTAAAACGTACTAAAGGTTCAATTGTATTTAATGGTTTGAGTAAAATTATTATAGTTGTTATTCTATTATTCGGATATAGTGTTCTGGCTCAGAATGATACTTTAGTCCTTAAAAATAATAATCGCATAGTAGGAGAAATAAAGAGTATGCAAAATGGAGTTTTGGCAGTTGAAACCGATTATAGTGATTCCGATTTTAAAATTACATGGGTAGAAGTTGCTCAAGTTAGCGGGAAACAGTTGTTTTTAGTAACCTTGAAAAATGGAGAACGTTACAATACAGCACTTAGTTTGGCTTCAGGAACAGGAAAGGTTAAGTTAACCAATGTAGGAGATGGAAGAGTGGTTAGTATTCAGGATATAGTCTTTATAAAATCGGTAAAATCCAGTTTTTTATCGCGATTGGACGCCTCTATTTCAGTTGGTTTTAATTTAACGAAAAGCAATAATTTAAGACAGTTGAATGTAAGGAGCTCAGTGGGGTATGCGGCTGATTACTGGCAGCTTTTAGGGAATTATAATTCTGTTAGAAGTAAGCAGGATGGCAGTAGTGAAATTCATAGAACTGATGCCAATATTAAGTTTACTTACTTTTTGAAAAATGATATGTTGGCTATTTTTAATTCTGAATATTTAGCAAACGACGAACAAAAAATAGATTATCGTTTTACTAATCGTGTAGGTTTTGGTAACTATTTTATTCATACCAATTATTTGTATTTCGGGGCCGCAGCTGGTTTGGCTTTAAATAATGAGCGATTCTCCGATGATGTTGGTACAAATCGAAACAGTTTGGAGGCATTTGGCTCTTTAGAACTCAATTTATTTGATGTTAAAGATTTCAATTTGTTAACCAATATTATTGCCTATCCAAGTATTACAGAGAAAAATCGTTTAAGGGTAGATTATACTTTGGATTTAAAATATGATTTACCGTTAGATTTCTTTATAAAATTTGGTGTAACCTATAACTTCGATAATCAGCCGGTACAAGATGCGTCGAAAGACGATTATGTATTTCAGGCCACTTTTGGTTGGGAGCTGTAAAATTAAAAATTCTTATTTAAAGGCATACATAGCGGTAATGGTTGGACCATTATACCCCCATTTTAAAAATCCGTTTAGCTTTTCTTTTTCTATATCTACCCTAAAGTTAAGTCCGGTATAACCTAAATTTAAATTCAGATTAGGGATTACATTATAAGAAAGGGAAGCATTGTAGCTTAAAATACGACCTTTAATATTGTTTATTTTAAGAGATAAATAATTAAAGTTACTATAAATGGCCAGTTTTCTGCTGATTAGGAATTTATTCCAAATACCTAAATCAGGTAAAGGAGCGGTAAAATCTAAGTTGTCTTTTATTTCAGCTGAGCCAACATTTGTTTCAGCTTTCAGTCCAATATTTCCAAATAAAAGATGTGTCCCGATTAAAGCTCCAATTTGGTATTTAGGTTTATTTATTATGGCATAACCATATGAAAACCGTAAAATCTGAGTATCAAAAAACGCCTCTAATTCGGCATCGGCATGATAGGTGTTTTCACCAAAAACAATGTCTTTATCTATGATGTAACGTGTTGAGCGACTCAGGTAAAAATAGTTTAAGTCAAAACGCGAACGTTTCGAAGCCTGCCATGAAAATGTTCCAAAAAAGGAGGTGGTATATTTCGAGAAACCTAAATTATCCTCAAGGTCTAATAAGGTACCTTTTCCGCTGGATGTACTTCCAACACGAACCTGAGTGTTGTTTAAAGGGAAAAAAGCACCAAGATGCATTTCAAATTTATGAGTATACCAATTAGGTAACTCGCTTTTGTGGTTTGTTGAAATAGAAGGAATGGTATCTTGAGCATTTAAAAAGAAAAAACCTAAGAGACAAACCACAATCGATGTGTAATGCTTTTTCATTATAAAACCTAAATTATAGTTAGTGAGATAGTTTCCAAAAACTTACTATTATAAATGTACGAAATAGTTTAGTTTAAAATGAAGATGGCTATTGATAAAATTGAAAGATATTCAAATAAAAAAAAAAGCATAAAGCAAACATAAATAGGGGTTGACAGTTTGCTTTATGCTGTTCAAGAGTGACCTCGAAAAATATGTACTATTGCTATTAATTGAATTTATTTAGGAATTACCAGAAAAGGAACGGTAGGATGAAACCCAATACGTTTGATTACTGGTTCTTTAATAATGTCTTCAATAAAACTGTGTTTATAATTTACCATGGTTAAAGCATCTATACTAAGCTCTTCAATAAAATCATTAATTTCTGAAGCTTTATTGGCATAGTCTGGCATCCAGTGGAAGCTATGCTCGTAATCGGCTAAAAGTGTTTTTAAGTGTTCTAAATTTTTTTCCTGATTTGCTGTTAATTTCTCTTTTACGTTAATGTGCACCACTCTAATTTTAGAGTTAAATAAATCGGCTAAATGTTTTATTGGCGCCAATTCCGTTTCACTATAAGCTCGATTAAAATCGGTAGGGAAAGCAACTTGTTTTGGCACATTAAAATCGTAATCTTCAGGTATAATTAAAACTGGGCAATCATGAATGTGATTTACTACTTGAATGGTATTGCTACCAAAGAAAAACTCTTTAGCACCAGATGCCCCTCTCGTTCCCATAATAATAAGATCTATGTCTTTTTGCTGAACAATTTTACGCATACAGGTAACTATATCTTCTGTTCCCTGAAGAAAGTGAAATTCATGATTGGCATTATGGTCGCAAGTTTCAACAAGTCTTTTTAGGTCTTCCATTTCTTTTTTACTATTACTTTTCATAGTATCTTTTAATTTACTGGAAAGACTACCATAAGAAGCTGTTTGAATGGTAACCGTATTTAAAATATAAAATGTACTAGGCTCATCGGCATACAACTTAAGAGCGTAAACAACTGCGTTCCAAGCATTGTCTGAAAAGTCTGTGGGTAATAGTATATTTTTCATGAGTAATTAGTTTTAAATATGTAGTAAAGTTAGAGAATGATATTTTTTTAAATTATGACAAATGTCATTCATCTTATTAAGATAATTCTAATTTCTCAAATTTTCAACATGAAAATTGTTAAATTGATTGAAATACAGTCTGTTTGTTAAACGGGATGTCCTGAAATGAAGTGTGAATGATATCATAAAAAAAAGGATTCTTAAATTAGAATCCTCTTTTTTTGACGTGAATTGCAGGTTTTACAACTTAACTAATTTAGCGAAGCCTGTATCGCCGGAATCATTTTTTATTTTAATCAGGTAAATGTTTTTGGATAAATAGGAAATGTCAATCTCAGTTCCTGAATCTATATTACCATTATATTGTTTAATAAGCTTACCTGTAATATCGTATATTTCCAGTTGTTGAACGTTTTGGTTTACCTTAAATGCGTTTGTAGCAGGGTTTGGAAATAATCTGAAATTCGTAGCATTTTCAATATTTGAAACTGATAATGTACTGCTTTGGTTTCCGTAAATTTTAAATTCACCCGGATTTAACTGAATACTCGTTGTTGCAGCATTTATTACACTGTTATCCATTAAATCGTACCATGTACCTGCATATGGGAAATTTGGATTAATAGCTTGTGTTGTAACATCAAAATTCGCAATAACAATTACGTTTTTTAGTTCAACACCATTGGTGTTTTCATCACCTGTGTAAATGCTAATTCTGGGGGTTAGATTTCCTGAACTAATAGTATAGCTTCCTTCAAAAACAGGTTCGTTAGTTTTCAAATGGTTAATTCGTGCCCAATCATTATAAATTTTGTTTCGAGTAGCATTACCTAGCCAGTTGTTCGTCCATTGTGGTTGAGGTTTGGTGTCTAGTTTACAATCGCCATCAGTAGCATCATCGGCAGTATTAACCGACCCGTTGTTACAGGTATAAATGGAGTTTTCCATGCCTAATTCGCCAAAGTGCCAGATCATTTTTGGTCCTGGAATGGTTAACGAGATGGCTCCTAATGCCGACATTCTTGATAATGCGGTTTCCAAATTTGTCACATCGTATTCAGCATTACTATTGCCGTATTGAAGGTTTTTATACATTAAACGTTCTTCATCGTGGCTTTCGGCATAACCTACTAATCTTGGGCTTGTATATCCTCTTGAAGTGTGCCCCACTTCTGTAATGTCTCCGGTATATCCCATGGTCAATTCGTTATACTGGTGATTTAAATTACCCCATAGCATGATACCTTTACCTTCATCAATTCTGTAGTTGGCCCATTCGGTTTCTTCATCTCTTGATGTTTTTCCATCGCTGTTGGCATCCCAGTCGGCACCCAAATGTTCAAAAATAACATAATGATCAGAGTCTAAACTCCAGCTATAGTCAGCATATTCTTTTAAAACTGCTACTCTGTCTGCGTTATAATCGTTAGTACATCCTTCATTATTTTCACAATTTTGGGTAAATCCTTTGGTTAAATCCCAGCGGATACCGTCTATTTTAAAATCTTCAATCCAATGTTTTACCACGCGTTTGGCATATGTTTTTGTAAAACCGTTAGCATGATTAAAATCGGAACCTACATTATAAGAGTGTTTGGCCGTTTGATTAAAATATGGGTTTTCAGAACTCGGATCTCCCCAGCCATCACCATCGGCATCCTGCATCCATAATCGAACCATAGGGTTTCTTCCAAAAGCATGATTTAAGGCAAGATCTAAAATAACAGCAATACCGTTTTGATGACAGGTGTCTATAAGTTCTTTAAACTTTTCTTCTGTACCGTAAAATTTATCTAAAGCCATATGAAACGCGGTGTTATAACCCCAACTTTCGTTGCCTTCAAATTCCATGACCGGCATAAGTTCAATGGCATTAATATTCAGGTTTTTGAAATAATCGATGCGATCAATAATATCCTGAAAAGATCTGTTTGCATCAAAATCACGAACCAGAACTTCATAAATAATTAAATCTTCTTTTTTAGGTTTCGAAAAATTGCTGACCTGCCAGTTGTAATCGGTTTGTCCGGTCTGTAAAACCGTAACTTCACGTTCCTGTCCTTGTGGATACTCCGGTAAATTCGGGTAGGAACTTGCCGGGATATAAGGATCATCAAAAGGAGATAAAACCAATGTAGAATATGGGTCTGCAGTTTTTACCAATACTGGCGAATTTGCTAAGGGTGTCTTATCAACTGCCCAGTATTGGTAGGTTTCAATCTGTTGGGGTGTTAAGCCTGATAAAGTAATCCAGAATTTACTGTTGCGCGAAGGATCGCGTTTCATAGCATATGTAGCATCGGGTTGCCAGTTATTAAAGCTTCCGGCAACATATACAAAATCTTTTCCTGGAGCATAAAGTACTAGGGTTACTTTGGTATTATCGCTTTCGTCGTAAGTAATGCCGTCCTGGTAGGTTTCAGGCATAATTTCTGAAACGGTAACAGGGTCTAAAATGGCTGTAAATGATTTGGTTTTGGTTTCTCCGGAAAAGGTAACTTCCAACGAATAATTTGTGTTTTCAGTAATATTTGTATGGGTAAAAGTATAAGAAGAAAAACCATTTTGAGTATCGATAGTAACATTGTTGGCTTTTAGAACATAATCGGCGTTTCCTCCCGTATTACTGGCTGCAATAGATAAATTATCTCCACTGTTTAGTATGGATGTGCTGGAGGTTGGAGCGGTTAATGAAACAAGAAATGTTCCGACATTAATGGTTACATCCTGAGATTGTTTTTGAACTGTTCCATCTTTAGCTTTAATAAGAAAGCCTATTTGCCCAATACCTGTGCGGTTATAAAATGTGGTAGGGATAAATGTAATTGTATATTCATCGGCAGTGGAGTTATATGTTAAGCGGTTGGATTCATTGGAATTATCCCAACTTCCGTTAGTTGGACAATCTTGTTGGTTTGACAAGTTTGTATCAAAAGACCATGCCCATAAATACAAAGCATTATCGGTAACCCCCCAGGCAGATTCGTCGATTGTAGCACCATCAAAAGTAATGGTAATGCTATCGTCTTCATTAAAGGGATTTGGCGATAGGTTATAATCTACATTTTGTTTTTGAGCCTGACCAACAAAAAAAGATAAGAGTAGTGTTAATAGTATTAGTTTTTTCATTTTGTTTAAAGTTTAAACAAAAAGGGTTGCATCATTATACAATAACACAACCCTTTTATCATTACTTATAAATATGAATTAGTCACCATATTTTATCGTTTTCCTAAATAATATTTAGGACCTTCAGCATCATTGAAATCAATACTAATAACATAGTTCCCTGCGGTCACGACAATATTATTGTCCGGATCCTGATCTAGAATGTTATCTACATTGGCGTCGCCATAATCTCCATTCCATGCATTATCAGGTCTGAATTTAATTAACCCATCAATTAGAGTTATGTTTTCTGCAAACCAAACTCCTGGTTGAATTTCCGTTAGGGCTGCATCAGATATAAATTCTTCAGCTGTTGCTGTATCTCCGTCATGGTCCCATTTGTCGCCACCCCAGTTGTTGTATCCTGATCCTACAACACCCCAAGTATTTGACTCCTGAATAGTATACGAGTTGTCTTTTAAATCTAAGGTTATTAAGTAATGCCCTTCAGTAACGGCAATGTTGTTGTCGCTATCCGAATCCAAAATACCATCTAAGTTAGCATCGCCAAAGTTTACAGACCAGGCATTATTCATTCTAAACTTAATTTCTCCATCAAATAATTTTACACTGGCTTTAAAAGTATCTGTGGTGTAATCATAATATAATTTAGCATCTGAAACCCCAGGAGTATTTCCCCAGTTATTAAAACCACTACCTACAATTCCCCAAGAGAATTCTTCTATAGTATATGAGTTGTCGTTTGTGTTAATGGTAATTTTATAATCTCCTGCAGTAACCGCAATATTATTATCGGAATCAGCATCTAAAATACCATCCATATTAGCATCACCTAAGTCACCCGACCAAGTATTGTTTTCACGGAATTTAATTTCTCCATCAACTAGGTTCACATAAGAAACAATAACACCCGGTGTTGCTGTGGTATAGAATTTTCCATCGGCAAAGGCTCCCCAGTTATTGTAGCCCGAACCAACAACACCCCATGTAGAAACTTCGTAAGCGCTTCCGCCAGTAACAGCCTCAGGTAATACAACATTTAAGGTTTGAGTTTCGGTGTAAACAGGTAATCCGCCATCGGTACCAGGAGAAGCCATAAGTCTAAAGTAAAGTTCTCCTGAATTTGGGTTATCTGTATTCGGATCGTTGTCAAGACCTGCAGCAGTGGCATAAGTTAGCATATTTCCAATAGTGATAGAAAGCTCATTACCATCTGTAGTAGCAACAACTGTGGCATCTGTAAAATCTCCTGAAAGGGAGTTTTGTAATTCATATTCAATGTTGGTAGGAACTCCGAAATAGGCGTCCTCCCAAGTAAAACGTTCACCAATATTTTTAGAAGTAGCTGTAGTTAGCGTATATTCTTCTAAAAACATATTTGAAAAGCTTATACCTTCTTCAGGTACTTTAGCAACAAACACTAAATCGTCTTCCTGATCACAAGAAGTAAAGCCAATAGCGGCTAAAATTAAAAGCGATAAAAATTTTATATATTTCATAATAATTAGTTTAGTTTTTAATAACCTGGATTTTGGCTTAAGTTAGGATTGGCTTGTAATGCAGAAGATGGAATAGGGTATACATTATAAGTTGATGGAATAGAAGCACCATTTTTTACACCACCTTTCCAAGGCCATATATAAGAACTGCCTGTAAACATTCCAAAGCGGATTAAGTCGGTACGTCTGTGTCCTTCTAAATTTAGTTCTCTTCCTCTTTCATCAATTATAAAGTCCAGCGTTAAATCACCAGAAGAAACAGTGCTGGCATGAGAACGTGTTCTTACATCGTTTACATATCCAAGCGCGGTGCCCTTATCGGTTCCGGAAGCATCTCTTATAGCACATTCTGCATACATTAAATAAGCATCAGCCAGTCTGAATAACGGAAAGTCTGTACTTGAAAAGCTTGAAGCTAACGAACTTCCTGAGACATTAGTATTTCTGAATTTAACAGAAGGATAACCATCTGTCCATTCTTTATAATCGTCCATTTCGTAGTTATGACCTTCCGTCCAGAATAATTTGGCTCTGTCGTCGGTTGAGGTTGCTAAATCTCCGTAAAGACCGTACCAGGCTTTTGTTGCTCTGTGACCTGCCCAACCATCGGTTGCGCCAAATTCTGCAAGTGGCATAGTGTCTGAGCTTAAGTTACCATTCACAATATAAGTGGTATTACCGTAACTCTGACTCACCTGAGAGTCTGCAATTAAAGGGAAAATGATTTCTGATGAAGTATTGTTGTCTGCAGAAAACAGGCTCACATAATTATTTGCAAGTGTGTAATTACCTTCTGTAATTACTTTATTAGCATAAGTTGCAGCTTCAGCATATTTTGCAGTTCCAGTATAAACTTCCGCATTTAAATACAATTTAGCTAATAACATTTGGGCAGCACCTTTAGTCGCACGACCATAAGTGTTTTCAGATGATAAAAGTGGTTCGACAGCTAATAATTCCGCTTCAACATAATCAAATAATTCTTGTCTTGAAGCTTCCGGTAACGGATCGGTTTGTCCGTAATTTTCTTCAGTAGCTAAAACTCCTTTACCAAATACATCTATTAAATAGTAGTATGCTAAAGCTCTGATAAATCGAACTTCTGAAGTTATCACTTCTTTGTTTTCTACATCCACATTAGGTAAAATGGCTAACAGGTTGTTACACTGTGGAACTGTGAAGAAAATTCTGTTGTATAAATATCTGAAGAATTTATTTTCCGGAGTCCAGTCACTAGTTGTAGTTAATTGGTCTAAACCATTATCACCCCAACGGTTTTTCATGCCATCGGCAGCGAAATCCTGAAGGTTAACAATTCCCCTTAAAAAGGGAGATTCTCCGGCATTATCACTAATATCTGAACTCTCAGGACCATCTGCACCCGAAAGGGCAAACGAACCATAAAGACGAGATAAAATACCTTCAACAGCTTTTGGATCTTGAGATAAGAGTTCTTCCAAAGACAACTCAATTAGTGGTTCGGTATCTAAATCGCTGGTACAACCAATATTTAGAGTACTAATAAAGACCAAACCAAGTAGTATTTTAAATATATTATTTTTCATTTTTTTCATAGTTTAAAAGTCAATATTCACACCTAAGTTGTAAACTGTTGCTCTAGGGTAAAAGTTATTATCTATTCCTAAAAAGTTCTCCGGATCTTGTCCAGAATAATTTGTGATTAGGAATGGATTATTTACAGCACCGTAGATTTTAAGGGTCGCATTTTTTATAACATTATTTAAAGTATGTGCCAATACAATGTTTTCACATCTTAGGAATGATGCACCTTCAATAAAATAATCTGAATATTGAACGGGATCTAAAATATCTGTGAATACCGGATTTGCAGTTCCATCAAAGAAGTTTAAGGCATTATTAAAGAAAGTGCCATCTAGCGATTTTACGTTTTGGATTTCACCATGAGTTAATCGTCTTGAATTGTAAATTTCTCCATCTAATTGTCCTCTGAAACTAGCAGTTAAATTCCAGTTTTTATAGTCCATGTTAATTCCGAAACCAAAGGTCCAGTTAGGTTGAATAGCTCTGTAGTATCTGTCGTCTTCAGTAATTCTTCCATCATCGTTTAAATCGACAAACGAACCAAGTATTGGGTTACCATCGGTATCGTAAACCTGTTTAAGTACCCAGGCAGAACCCGCTTGTTGTCCAACAGCATGGCGTAACAGAATGTTACCGGTACCAAACGATAAACCACCATCTTTGGCATTAATTTGCTGCGCTCCTTTTAAGTCGGTTACTTCGGTGTAGTTATAAGATAAATTTCCATTTAATGACAGATTGAAGGTTTCTGTTTGAACAGGATTCATATTTAAATTCAATTCAAAACCTTTACTTTCAGTGGTACCAACATTTTGAATTACCTGATCGCTTAAAGCTTGTCCCGGAGGTACGTTGGTTAATACTAATAAATCGGTTGTTTCTTTTTTGTAGATATCAAAAGATCCTGATAAAAAACTGTTTCTAAAGAAATCGAAATCTACACCGGCATTATAAGTGGTTGTTTTTTCCCAGGTTAAATCTGGGTTGTATTCCTTAGCGTTATATAAGTTTACACCCGATAAATACTGACTTTGGGGAGAACCTATTTCGAAAAGTGGAATGGAAGGATAGAACCCTACCTGTCCTGAAATATCCTGTTGTCCGGTTTCACCCCAACCAATACGGAATTTAAAATCGTTAATAAAGTTGACATTCTTTAAGAAGTTTTCTTCTTTAACTTTCCAGGCTAATGCTGCTGATGGAAAATATCCCCAGCGGTTTTCTTTGGTAAAGAATGAAGAGGCATCCGCTCTAAATGAAGCTGTCAGTAAATATTTATTAGCTAGATTAACGTTGGCTCTTCCAAAAAACGATTGAAGGTTTAATTCGTTGAAATATCTGTTATTTAGATTTAATGAGTCTATATTAGGAACGCGTTCTCCTGTTATTTCGTCGTTTCTATATTCATCTTTATTTCCATCGTTTTTAAAGTTTTGGTAGGAGTATCCTCCCTGTACATCGAAATTATTGATGAATGTATCTTCAAACTCTTTTTTATAAGCCAGATACGATTCCATTGTTGTATTTGTAATGGTTTGTCTTTCTGCAAAACTTATTCCTGGATTAAAAATATAGGTGCCTTTTGGAACACTTGGGTCTGGAACTAAAGTATATGAGTTTACGGCGTTTTCGGCAAAGCGTTCTTCGATGTCTGCTTTTGCGGCTTCAAGTCCTAAATTAACTACTGCTCTTAATTCTGGTAAGAAATGAAACTTATAATCAAGTTCAACATTACCTAAAATACGTTGTACTTTCTCAGGTCGACTTCTTTGTTCTAAAACAGCTAAAGGGTTGCTTGCTCCGGCTTTTGCATTTGGATTATTAGCGTCGTCTGAAGCTCGTAATTGTTGGTAATAACCATTGAAAATAGAGTTGCTGTCGTAAATAGGTTTTGTAGGATCCATAGAAATGGCGCCACCAATGGCACCGCCGTCGTCTACTGAGTTTTTATCTACCGAAGTTCCTTTGGCATTAATATCTACTTTTAAATGCTCATCAAAAAACTTTGGAGTTAATCGAATTGAAGCGGTAATTCTTTCGTAGTCGTTTGTTTTAACAACACCTTCTGTATTGTTATATCCGATAGATGCTCTAAATGGTACGGCTTGAAATAAGTTGGCACGAACTCCAAAATTATAATCTTTAGTAACGGCAGTTCTATAGATAGCATCTTGCCAATCGGAATTGTAAATGGCGCGATCACCTTCCGGGGTGCTAATAACTTGAGATACTGGCTGTGATGTAGAAACCGATCCTACAGGTACACCTAAAATTCCAAGATCATCCGGGTAGTACATTTGTACAAACTTTACAAAAGTATTTCCATCCATGATATTAATTTGCTGATTTTTAGAAATGTTGCTAATGGATGTTCTTGCTGAAAAATTAAATTTAGCATCTCCAGAGGTTCCCTTTTTTGTCGTAATAATGATAACCCCGTTAGAAGCTCTCGACCCATAGATTGCTGTTGCAGAAGCATCTTTAAGCACACTAAAGCTTTCAATGTCATTTGGGTTTATTAAACTTAAAGGGTTGCCTACACCAGCAACGCCACCGTTATCTAATGGTACGCCATCAATTACTATTAAGGGAGCATTATTTCCAGAAAGGGATGAACCACCTCGGATTCTAATGTTCGGGGCTGCATCGGGCTGTCCGCCGGCACTGGTAATTCTAACACCAGCAGCTTTACCTTGAAGTAATTGGTCGGGAGATACCACAGCGCCCTGGTTAAAGTCATCTGAAGAAATCACTTCAACAGATCCGGTTAAGTCTTCTTTTTTTACACTACCGTATCCAATAACAACAACTTCGTCTAAACTTGCTGTGTCCTCAACTAAAATCACATTTAAAACCGTTTGCCCGGTATAGGTGATTTCCTGAGTCTGATATCCGATAAATGTAAACGTGATTACATCTCCTTGATTCACCTGAAGTTGGTATTCGCCGTCAAAATCAGAGGCAGTACCATTGGTAGTACCCTTAACGAGAATATTTACTCCGGGAAGTGGTAAAGATGTAGATTGTTCAGTTACTGTTCCTTTTATACTTGTTTGTGCCAAAATGGTTGCGGGAACAAACAAGAGAAAAAACAGTACGCCATTAATAATTGTCTTCATACAGTTCTTTTGTTAATGTCTTTGTTTAGTTTATTATATCTTCACTTCTCACCATGAATTATTGCTAATGTAATAATTAAGCCTATTGGTGAATTATCAAATTCGTAACGCAAACGTTTCCGTGTTAATAAGTTTTACGAAATTTTTAACGCAAACGTTTCCGTAACGATATTTTTTTGAAGCTTAGGATTTTTAGATGAAACAAACTAAATTAGCATTACTGGGTTAGTCGTGTTTTTTAGTAACACGTCCTAAATTTAGCTATATTTAAAACAAATAATGAAGAAAAAAGTTACATTAAAGCAAATAGCAAGAGAACTCGATGTATCAGTTTCAACGGTTTCCCGAGCCTTGGCAGACAGTAAGGAAATTGGGGAGAATACCAGACGTCGTATTCAGGCATTTGCTAAATTTCTGAATTATAAACCCAATAATATTGCACTCAGCTTAAAAAATAAAAAAACGAAAACCATAGGCGTTTTAATACCTGAAATTGTGCATCATTTTTTTTCAACGGTTATTCGTGGTATTGAAATTGTCGCTAACGAGCGTGGTTATAATGTTATTGTGGGGTTGTCTAACGAATCGTTTAGCAAGGAGGTGTTAAATATGGAAATGCTGGCTAATGGAAGTATAGACGGTTTTGTCTTATCTATTTCAAAAGAAACTTTACTTAAACAGGATTATCATCACTTTAATGAAACCATAAGTCAGGGCATCCCCATAGTCATGTTCGACCGAGTGGTTAATGAGGTAGAATGTGATAAAGTAATTGTTGATGATTTTAAAGGATCTGTTAAGGCTGTAAAAAAACTGGTAGCTAATGGTTGTAAACATATTGGTTTAATCACCACCATGGATTACGTAAGTGTAGGTAGACTGCGAACTCAAGGTTACTTGCGAGCATTAGAAGAAAGTCAGGTATATGCTGAGCCTGATTTAATTCTAAAATTGGACGATATGGTGTCGTTAGAAGAAAATCTCGATATTCTTGAAAATGAAATAGAACAGTTATTTAAAAAGAATCCGAAAATTGATGGTGTGTTTGCTGTGAATGAGTTATATGCTGTAACGGCCATGAAAGTGGCTAAGAAATTAGGATTGGCTATTCCTGATGATTTACAAGTCATCGGATTTACCGATGGTGTTTTATCTAAACACGCTTCGCCAAGTCTAACTATTGTAAGTCAACACGGACAAAAAATAGGAGAGAAAGCAGCCGATTTATTAATCGATCGTTTAGAAATGGAGGACGAGGATAACGATACAAATGTTAACGAAAACACTAGAGAACAGGCATTTGAAACCTATGTGATAGAGACCGAAATTATTGAAAGAGAATCGACTAAATAATTTTTTTTAGGAATTTTAAAATTCTTTTCTATATCTTTGACGCAGAATCAAGACTTATATATTCACTTCTCACATGTAAGTTTTGATAAGTTTTATGCTTATCAATAGTATCAATTAAAATACTATTTCGATGGAAAAGCGTAAGTTAAGTTTTCTTCAAATCTGGAATATGAGTTTCGGATTTATGGGAATTCAAATGGGTTTCGCCCTGCAAAATGCCAATGCAAGCAGAATACTTCAAATTTTTGGAGCCGATGTACATCAGCTGTCCTGGTTTTGGATTATTGCACCTTTAATGGGCTTAATTGTTCAACCAATAGTTGGGTATTATAGCGATAATACCTGGGGTAGATTTGGTAGAAGAAAACCGTTCTTCTTAGTTGGAGCTATTTTAGCTTCTATAGGATTGGTGTTAATGCCACAAGCCGATATTTTTACAGCCTTTTTACCTGCTATTTGGGTAGGTGCAGGATTCCTGATGGTTATGGATGCCTCTTTTAATATTGCTATGGAGCCGTTTAGAGCTTTAGTAGGTGATAATTTAAGAACAGATCAGCGTACCTTAGGATTCAGTGTGCAAACCGCTTTAATTGGTTTTGGCGCAGTTATTGGCTCCTGGTTGCCGTACACGTTAACCAATTGGTTTGGCGTATCGAACGCTACGGTTGCAGGTGAAGTTCCGTTAAACTTAATTTTATCTTTTATTATTGGAGCCATTATTTTGGTGCTTTCTATTCTGGTTACCGTATTCACAACTAAAGAGTATTCACCAGAGGAATTAGCACAATTTCAGGATGATCAAGCTTCAAATTCAGAAGATGAAGACACTTCAGAAAAAGCAGGCTTAAAAACCATTTTCGAAGATTTTAAAAACATGCCAACTACCATGCGTCAGTTAAGCTGGGTTCAGTTTTTCTCATGGTTTGGGTTATTTGGTATGTGGGTATTTGCTGTTCCTGCCATAGCACAGCACATTTATGGTTTGCCTGTAAACGATAGTAGCAGTGCAACTTATCAAGATGCTGGTGACTGGGTAGGTATTCTTTTCGGCGTTTACAATCTTATTTCAGCTTTATATGCATTTGCCTTACCGTTAATCGCAAAGAAATTAGGTAGAAAACGTACGCATGCCTTGTCCTTAATTATTGGAGGTATAGGACTGCTTTCGGTTTACATCATGCCTGATAAAGACTGGCTTATTCTTTCTATGATTGGTGTTGGTATTGCCTGGGCCAGTATTCTGGCCATGCCTTATGCTATTTTGGCGGGGTCTATTTCACCTAAAAAAATGGGTGTGTATATGGGGATCTTTAACTTTTTCATCGTTATTCCGCAAATTATCAATGCCTTAATTGGTGGTCCGTTAGTGAAGTATGTTTATGGGGACCAAGCGATTATCGCTTTAATGGTTAGTGGGTTTAGTTTCTTAATTGCTGCTACGCTAGTATTTAAAGTAAAAGACGTCGACGACGTTATCCAATCTTAAAAAATCATCGTAATGAACGGTTTTATTTTTGACCTCGATGGGGTCATTGTAGATACTGCAAAGTATCATTACCAGGCTTGGAAGCAATTAGCTAACAAAATTGGAATAGAGTTTTCGTTGGAGAAAAACGAACAACTTAAAGGAGTGAGTAGAGTAGAGTCTTTAAAAAAGATCCTTCATTGGGGACAAAAAACTATTTCTGATGATGAATTTACAGCTTTAATGACTGAAAAAAATGATCACTATTTGAGCTTTATTGAAACGATGCAGGAAGATGAAATCTTGCCAGATGTTTCAAAGGTTTTGAACTATTTATCTTCAAAAAATCAAAAAATAGCATTAGGCTCAGCCAGTAAAAATGCAGTTGGCATTCTAGAAAAAGTCAATTTAACTCAGTTTTTTGATGCTATTGTAGACGGTAATCAGGTAACTCATGCCAAGCCAGATCCGGAGGTGTTTTTAAATGCAGCAAAACAAATGCTTGTGCAACCAGAAGATTGTATTGTTTTTGAAGATGCTGTGGCCGGAATACAGGCAGCAAATGCTGCAAACATGGTAAGTATTGGTATTGGAGATGTCGATGTTTTACATGAGGCAGATTATGTGTTCAAAGATTTTACAGAGATGTCTTTAGACTTCTTAGACAAACTAATTAACCCTAAAAAATAAACTGTCTTTAGCTGAAAAAAATCAATTAAATACAGTACAAAATACAAATGAATCAAGATTATATAAAAGCAGATCAATGGTCTATCATAGAAGAAGGCTTTGATGCGAGTCGTGTAAAATCCTCGGAAAGTCTGTTCAGTATAGGTAATGGTGCTATGGGGCAACGGGCCAATTTTGAAGAACAGTATTCAGGAGCTACATTTCAAGGGAGCTATATTGCCGGCGTATATTATCCAGACAAAACCCGTGTGGGCTGGTGGAAAAATGGTTACCCTGAATATTTTGCGAAAGTGTTAAATGCGCCAAATTGGATTGGTATTAACGTTAAGGTGAATGGTGAATCTTTAGACCTTTACAAATGCAAAAGTGTTGAAGATTTTTCTCGAGAATTGAACATGAAGGAAGGCTGGTTATCCAGAAGTTTTAAGGCAACACTTCAAAATAATGTTCAGGTTGCTGTTAAAACCAAACGTTTTTTAAGTTTAGATTTAGATGAACTTGGAGCTATTCGATACGAAATTACCCCGTTAAATACCGATGCTTCAATTACATTTTCCTCGTATTTAGACGCCGGAATTACCAACGAAGACACCAATTGGGATGATAAATTCTGGGATGTTTTAAAGGTCACTCATGAAGGTTCTCAGGGGTTTATTGAAGCGAAAACCATGAAAACCGAATTCCACACCTGTACATTTATGGAATCGCAGGTGTTTGTAAATGATGTTTTCGTTGACTTAAATCCACAAATTGAGACTACTTCAAATAGTATTTCATTCAGCTATTCAAAAGACATTAGAGCAGGTGAAACCTTTAAAATTGAAAAATTCGGAGGTTATACGGTTGATAGTAATCATGAAAAATCTGCATTAATATCTGCTTCTCAAAATGTATTGGCTAAAGCAAAAGATTTAGGCTTTTTAGGTTTGTTGGAAAGGCAAATGCAGGCCTGGGCGAACATCTGGGATATGGCCGATATTACCATTGAAGGCGATGTTAAAGCACAGCAAGGTATTCGTTTCAATATCTTCCAGTTAAATCAAACTTATCTTGGGAAAGATTCAAGACTAAATATTGGTCCGAAAGGATTTACTGGTGAGAAATATGGCGGAAGCACGTATTGGGATACCGAAGCCTATTGCATTCCGTTTTACATGGCGACCAAAAACCAAAGTGTTGCGCGAAGTCTGTTGGAATACCGTTACAATCATTTAGAGCGTGCTATTGAAAACGCAGGAAAACTTGGGTTTACAAATGGTGCTGCATTATACCCAATGGTGACTATGAACGGAGAAGAATGCCATAACGAATGGGAAATTACCTTTGAAGAAATTCACCGTAACGGAGCTATAGCCTTTGCTATTTATAACTACTATCGTTACACCAACGATTACAGCTACATTCCTGAAAAAGGCTTGGAAGTTTTAATTGGAATCGCTCGCTTTTGGCAGCAACGCGCCACTTTTTCAACCGACAAAAACAAGTATGTTATTCTTGGTGTCACCGGACCAAACGAGTACGAAAATAATGTGAATAACAACTGGTACACAAACTATTTAGCGCAATGGTGTATTCGTTATGCTATTGAAAATATAAAGAAAGTTGAGACGGAATATAATTCAGATTATATCCGAATTATGAATAAAACAAAACTGTCTACATCTGAAATAGACGAGTGGCAGCAAGTTGCAGAACATATGTATTTCCCATATTCTGAAAAACATCAGGTGTATTTACAGCAAGACGGATTTTTGGATAAAGATTTGGTAACAGTTGCAGATTTAGATAAATCGCAGCGTCCAATAAATCAGAAGTGGAGCTGGGATCGTATTTTACGTTCTCCATACATTAAACAAGCCGATGTTTTACAAGGATTTTACTTTTTTGAAGACCAGTTTAGTCAGGACGATTTAGAGCGTCATTTCGATTTTTACGAACCGTTTACAGTTCACGAAAGTTCTTTATCTCCTTGTGTACATAGCATTCAGGCAGCTAAATTAGACCGTATGGAGCAGGCGTATACCTTCTATTTACGAACGTCTCGTTTAGATTTAGACGATTATAATAAAGAAGTTCATGAAGGTTTACATATCACTTCAATGGCAGGTACCTGGATGAGTATTGTTGAAGGTTTCGGAGGGATGCGAGTAAAAGATAATATGTTGTCGTTTACACCTAAAATACCAAAACAATGGAGCGGGTATTCCTTTAAAATCAATTTCAGAAATCAAATATTGAAGGTTCATGTTACTCAGCAGGAAACGATATTTGAACTTGAAAGTGAAAAGGAATTGAAGATTTTGTTAAATAACGAATTACAGGTAATTACTCCTAATAATTATGAAAATGTCTCTGGCTAATCTAAAAATACATGGCATTTTAAAATTAGGTTTTGTTCTTTTTACAATAGCCTTAAATAGTGCCTGTAAAAATGATACAGAGGCAAAAGAAGTAGTATCTTATGCCGATGTTAAAATTTCAGAATACAAGGATTTGGAACGCATAGAACCTTTAAATTGGTGGGTAGGATTTAAAAATCAGGAGTTACAATTGTTGGTTAAAAGTCCTGGTATTTCCAAGGCGCAACCGGAAATTAATTACTCGGGAGTAACCATTACATCTGTAAATAAAGGCGAAAGTCCAAATTATTTGTTTATCGATTTGCTTATTGATAATCAAACGAAACCGGGGAAATTTAATATTGAATTTAGGTTTGAAAATGGCGAGGTAAAAACACAAACTTATGAATTAAAACCAAGAATCAAGTCGGCGGACAATTATGTTGGTTTTAATAGTTCGGATGCGATTTATTTGATAACACCCGATCGCTTTTCAAATGGAAACCCTTCTAACGATATTAATGAAAATCTGTTAGAAAAAACGATTGACAGAACTAATGATTATGCGCGTCATGGTGGTGATATAAAAGGAATTACCAATCACTTGGATTATATTGAAGATTTAGGATTTACCGCGATTTGGCCTTGTCCGTTACTTACTAACGATATGCCTGAAAGTTCATATCATGGCTATGCTATGACCGATTTTTATGAAATCGACCCACGTTTTGGAACTTTAGAGGATTATCTGGAATTATCCGAAAAAGCACGAGAAAAAGGAATCAAACTTATCATGGATCAGGTGGCGAATCATTGTGGATCGGAGCATTGGTGGATGAAAGATTTGCCGTTTTCAAATTGGGTAAATCAGCAGAAAACCTTTGAAAATAAAGAGCATCTAACAAATTCCAATCACAGACGTACAAGTAATCAGGATCCTTATGCATCTGCGAAAGATAAGCAGGACATGAGTGATGGCTGGTTTGTACCTTCTATGCCGGACTTGAATCAGAAAAATCCGTTTATGGCCAAGTACATTATTCAGAATAGTATTTGGTGGATAGAAACTGCAGGATTAGGTGGTATTCGTCAGGACACTTATCCGTATTCCGATAAAGAGTTTATGAGTCGTTGGGCGGGAGCTATTATGAATGAATATTCTAATTTTTCCATTGTTGGAGAGGAGTGGAGTATTAACCCTTTAATAATTGGTTATTGGCAGGAAGGTGCGAATAATAGAGATGGTTACGATTCCAATTTAAAATCACCTATGGATTTTGCCATGCAACGCCAGATTGTAAATGCTTTGAATGAAGAGGAAGGTTGGGATACCGGACTTATTAAAATGTATGAGGGACTAGCCAACGATTTTCACTACGCTTCACCAAAGGATATTCTCATTTTTGGCGATAACCACGATATGAGTCGTATTAGTACACAAGTCTATGATGATGTCGAAAAGGTAAAAATGGCTTTAGGTTATATGTTTCTTTTGCCAAGAATCCCTCAGTTGTATTACGGGACTGAGATTTTAATGAACGACACGGCTAAACCTGGCGACCACGGATTAATTCGAACTGATTTTCCTGGTGGTTGGGAAGGTGATGCAGTCAACGCGTTTACCGGAAAAGGATTGTCAAAAAAACAATTAGACATGCAGCAGTTCGTTAAAAAAATAGTGAACTACCGAAAGGGAAGTAAGGCCATTCATGAGGGGAAGACCATTCATTTTGCTCCGGAAAATGGTATGTATGTCTTGTTTCGCGTTTTAAATGATGAGGTTGTTATTGTTATTTTGAATAAAACATCTGAAACAAGTTTGTCAACCTCAAGGTTTGAAGAGCTTGGTTTAAAAGGAAAGAACATTAAAAATATAATTAGTGGTGATATAAGTGTTTGGGAAGATTCTATTACAATCAAACCTAATGGAGTCACTTTATTTTCAACTAAAAATTAAAACTAAAAAATAAGACATAATAATGAAAAAACTAATGTTATTAATACCTGCTTTAATCATCTTCATTTCGTGTAAAAACGAAAAGAAACAGGTTGTGCAGGAATCTGAAATATCTCAGGAAATAAAAGTAATTGAGCCTATTAATAATGCTGTTTTAGAATCTGCAGTTATTTACGAAGCCAATATTCGTCAGTATTCTAACGAAGGTTCGTTTAAGGCCTTTACGCAAGATATTCCGCAGTTAAAACAATTAGGGTTGAAAATTATTTGGTTGATGCCGGTGTTTCCAATTTCAGAAACCAATAGAAAAGCTACTGGAGGTGATTTTGCCTATAAAATTGAAGATGAAACCGAGCGTGCTAAAATGTTAGGAAGCTATTACGCAGTTTCCGATTATACTAAAATAAATCCGGAATTTGGAACTATTGAAGATTTCAGAAATCTTGTTAAAACAGCTCATGATAATGGCATTTATGTCATCTTAGATTGGGTGCCAAATCACACAGGTTGGGATCACGAATGGATAAAAAATCACCCAGATTATTACACCCAAAACGATAAAGGAGAGATTATAGATCCAATTAATCCCGATACCGGAGAATCGTGGGGTTGGGGAGACGTAGCCGATTTAAACTATGACAATCCTGAAATGCGTAAAGAAATGATTGCCGACATGAGTTACTGGATTACCGAAGAAGGTGTTGATGGGTTTCGATGTGATGTAGCAAGCAATGTTCCAACCGATTTCTGGGCGCAGGCCATTCCTCAGTTAAGAGCGCAAAAGGATATTTTTATGTTGGCCGAAGCTGGTCAGCCGGAGTTGATGAAAGCGAATTTATTTGATATGGGCTATGGTTGGGAATTCCATCATATATTAAATGAAGTTGCTCAGGAAAAAATGAATGTAAACGATATAAAAACTTATATTGAGAAAAGCAAAACGGAATACGAATCGGATGATATTTTAATGAATTTCGTAACCAATCACGATGAAAATTCATGGAATGGTACCGTAAAAGAGCGTTTAGGTGAAGCTTCTAATTTAATGACAGCTCTGACTTATGTGATGCCGGGCATGCCATTAATCTACTCAGGACAGGAATATGGTTTAGATTACCGATTGAAGTTTTTTGAAAAAGATTCTATCCCAAAAATAAAAGGTGCAACATGGAATCTATTAGAGGAATTAGGTCAACTGAAAAATACCAATCCAGCTTTAAATGGCGGGAAAACTTCAGCAGAATTAAAGGTTTTAGATGTTGAAAATCCAGATGTTTTGATTTTGCAGCGATATAAAGAAAAAAACAAACTTGTTTTTATTGGTAATTTTTCAAAAGTTGAACAAGAGGTGAATTTACCTGTCTCAGGGCATTTTATCAACTTTAAAACCAATACGCCTATAGAATTTAGTCAAGACGACAAGTTAAGATTAGAACCTTGGGAATACAAAATTCTAATTAGCAAATAGCAGAATAAACTAACTAAATAAAATAAGCATGAAGAGGCAGAATATGTATATACTGCTGTTTACTCTATTAACCTGTTTCGGAGTAACAGCACAACAACTTTCATCGCCAGATGGAGATGTTGTCATGGAGTTTTCCTTAAACTCAGATGGAGCACCGGTTTATCAAATAGCTTTCAAAAATAAAGCAGCTGTAAAATCAAGTAAACTTGGATTTACACTTAAGGAAACTGAAAGTATGGATAGTGGATTTTCAGTTTTAGATACACAAGCATCAACATTTGATGAAACGTGGAAACCGGTTTGGGGAGAGGAAAGTGTAAGAAGAAACCATTATAATGAACTTTTAGTAAGATTAAAACAGGAATCAACGCAGCGGTTAATGAATATTCGATTTCGAGCGTTTAATGAAGGTATTGGCTTTCGTTATGAGTTTCCCGAGCAACCTAATTTAGGGCATTTTATTGTTGAAGATGAAAAAACACAGTTTGCCATGATGGGAGATCATACGGCATTCTGGATTCCCGGAGATTATGATACCCAGGAATACGATTATACCGAATCTCGCTTGTCTGAAATTCGCGGATTGATGGATAAATCAATTACCGAAAACTTGTCTCAAAAATCATTTTCTTCAACAGGAGTTCAGACGTCATTAATGATGAAAACCGATGAAGGTCTGTATATCAATATTCACGAAGCCGCATTAATTGACTTTTCAGTATTACACCTCGAATTAGATGACGAAACTATGGTGTTTAATGCCTGGTTAACCCCTGATGCACAAGGTACGAAACCTTATATGATTGCGCCTGCAAATACTCCTTGGCGTACCGTTATGATTAGTGATGATGCCCGAGATATTTTAGCATCACGAATGACTTATAATTTAAATGAACCTTGTGCTCTTGAAGATACGTCGTGGATTAAACCGGTGAAATATGTTGGCGTGTGGTGGGAAATGATTACCGGAAAAAGTTCCTGGGCATATACGAACGATTTTAAAGCCGTAAAATTAGGAGTTACCGATTATAGTAAAGCAGCACCTAATGGAACGCATGCAGCTAATAATAAGCGTGTAAAGGAACTTATCGATTTTGCCGCATTGCATGGTTTTGATGGTGTTTTAGTTGAAGGCTGGAATGTAGGTTGGGAAGATTGGTACGGGCATTCTAAAGATTATGTGTTCGACTTTGTAACTCCATACCCAGATTTTGATGTTGATGAGATTCAAGAATATGCGAATGCTAAAGGAGTTGAAATGATTATGCATCACGAAACGTCATCTTCAGTAAGAAATTATGAAAGACATTTGGATAAAGCTTATCAATTTATGAAAGACCATGGCTATAATGCCGTTAAAAGTGGTTATGTGGGTGATATTTTACCGAGAGGTGAAAATCATTACAGCCAGTGGATGATTAATCATTACCAATATGCAATCGAAAAAGCTGCCGATTATGAGATTATGGTAAATGCTCATGAAGCTGTTAGACCAACCGGAATTGCCAGAACCTATCCTAATTTAATAGGAAACGAATCGGCGCGTGGTACCGAATATCAGGCATTTGGTGGTTCGAAACCTAATCATGTTACGGTATTGCCATTTACGCGCTTAATAGGAGGCCCTATGGATTATACGCCTGGTATTTTTGAAATGGATATTAGTAAATTAAATCCGAATAATAATTCACATGTTAATAGTACCATAGCTAATCAGCTGGCACTTTATGTAACCATGTATAGTCCGTTGCAAATGGCAGCCGATTTACCCGAAAATTACAATAAGTTTTTAGACGCCTTTCAATTTATAAAAGATGTAGCTGTAGACTGGGATAAAAGTGTGTATTTAGAAGCCGAGCCTGGCAACTATATTACGATTGCAAGAAAGGCTAAGGGCACAAACAACTGGTTCGTAGGTAATGTCAATGGAAAAGTGAGTCGCGAGTCGAATATCTCTTTAGACTTCTTAGATAAAGGGAAAAAATATATCGCAACCATTTACGCCGATGCAAAGGATGCGAATTATAAAACAAATCCACAGGCATACACTATTAAAAAGATGAAAGTAACTAATACATCTAAATTATCATTAAAGAGTGTGGAAGGTGGAGGCTATGCTATTAGTATTATGGCAGAGTGATAGTAATAGCTTATGAAGTAATATTCTTAAAGATATATATAGATAAAAAGGCGGCTTGAATTTCAAGCCGCTTTTTTGTTTCACGATTACATGCGGTTTATGAAATAAATTCAATTAGGTTATTTTTCTTTATTCCTTGTTAAAGCTATTAAGCCTAAAATAGGACCAATAGAAAGGACTATATACAAATGTTTGGGGTTTATTTCGTTTTGTAGATTAGTAATTAATTGAATGCTGAAGATGGTAATAGCAAAACCAATACAGTTCACAATTGTTAAGGCTGTTCCTTTTATTTCTGTTGCTACATTCGTAGCTACCAACGTTGAAAATTGGGGTGAATCAGAGACAACAACCATACCCCAGAATAAAATAACAAGAAGAAATAGATGATGATTTAAACTAAACAAAAAGGGAGATAAAAGACAGCATATACAGGATAACAAAAGCGAAAGGAAAGCTACTTTTTTAGATCCTATTTTTTTTGATATATAACCTCCTAAAATACAGGACAGGCCTCCGGCAGCAATTATGAAAAATGAAACCAGCGGAATGTTAGTATTGAAATGTGTGTGAATATCATTGTAGGTTTTTAAAATAAAGGGAACAAATGTCCAAAACGCATAAAGTTCCCACATATGTCCAAAATAACCAAAAGCCGCTGAGCGGAAGGATTGATTTTTAAACACACTAAAAAAGGCTGATAAATTTAAGTGCTGACTTGCTTTTCTAAAAGGACCGTCAGGAACTAGAGAAAACATTAATATACCTCCAATAGATGCTAATACCGATGTTGAAATTATAACCGACTTCCAGAGGTAAACAGAACTTAGGTCTTTTAGTAAGTGAGGCAGTGCTGTTCCTAAGACTAAAGCTCCTACTAAATATCCCAGGGATTTGCCAAGTCCTTTTTCGTAATAATCGGCTGCTATTTTCATACCAACGGGGTAAATACCAGCCAGACAAAACCCTGTTAAAAATCTAAATGTTAAAATGCTCCATAACTGATTATGTTCTATTGTTATTCCTAAATTAAAACTGGCTCCTAAAATGGCACAGACCAAAAAAACTTTAGAAGGAGAAAACCTATCGGAAATAGTAAGGATGGCAAATGCAAGCGTTCCAATTATAAACCCGAATTGAACAGCCGAAGTTAAATCTCCGATAACTGAAGTTTTTAAATCATAACTTTCAATCAAATCATTTAATACGGCATTACCGGCAAACCAAAGGGATGTGCAGAAGAACTGGCAAAAAACAATTACGGGGAGTATACTTTTAGTCGGTTTCATAACACCAATTTATGAAACTTAAAATTAAGAAGTTCTATTGTTTATAGTGCATCAATCTTTAATGAGGTCATGGTTAATGACCCGGCTACAGGTTTATCGTTAAACAAGGTCACTTTTTCATCCTCTTCTTTTAGAGCCAATGCATAGAGTAGAGGAAGGTAATGTTCGGGCGTAGGAATGGCCAAATCAAAGGCTTTACCTTGCGACCTAAAATTAATTAAACTGTTATGGTCGTTATTTAAAATAAAGCTTTTCATTTTTTCGTTAGCTTCTGTTGCCCAATCGTAGGCATATTCTTCGTTGAGTTTATTCCATGCCACCATACGCAAATTGTGCACCATATTTCCGCTTCCAACAATTAATACGCCTTTATGTCGTAATTTATTGATTTGTTTGGCAAGTTCGTAATGGTATTTTGGCGGCTGGGTATAATCAATGCTCATTTGTATCACTGGAATATCAGCATTAGGGTAGAGGTGTTTTATAACACTCCATGCACCGTGGTCAAGTCCCCATTTTTCATCTAAACCAACGTCTGTTTGTGAAATTAGCTTTTGGGTTTCCTTTGCTAATTCAGGACTGCCGGGAGCCGGGTACTGCACATCAAACAAGGCTTGCGAAAAACCACCAAAATCGTGTATAGTTGGTGGGTTTTGCATGGCAGTTACATAAGTTCCTCGCGTTTCCCAATGCGCAGAAATACATAAAATGGCATTTGGTCTTGTAAGTTCTTGCCCAAGTTTTCTAAAAGTCCTAACAAACTCATTTTCTTCAATAGCATTCATAGGGCTACCATGACCAAGGAATAATACAGGCATTTTGCCTGTATTATTCATGGTAGAGGTCATTTTATCTAAATCTTTCAAAGTCATACTCGAACCTATTAATGGCAGTAATGCCAATGATTTTAAAAACTTTTTTCTATCCATTTCATAAGAATAAACTTTATGAAACTTGTTTTGTAAACTGTACTTCAGCAGCGATTTTTACTTCGTCGGCAACTAATACACCTCCCGTTTCTAAAGCGGCATTCCAGTTTAACCCCCAGTCTTTACGATTAATTTTCCCTGTAATTTCAAGCGCTAACTTTTCGTTGCCCCATGGATCTGTATTTGTTCCACCATATTCAACATCTAAAACCACGTCTTTACTAATGCCTTTGATAGTCAAAATACCTGTTAATTTATATTCATCGTCGTCAACTTTAGCTAACGATTTACTTTTAAAAGTCATAGACTCATGGTTTTCAACATCGAAAAAATCGGCACTTTTTAAGTGTGTATCTCTGTCTGCATTATTTGTTGAAATGGAAGCAGTTTCAATTTTTACAGTGACAGGAGAAGAAAAAATATCTTTGCCTTCTATGGTTGCTTCATAGTTTGTAAAAGCGCCTTTTACATTAGAGATCATTAAATGTTTTACTTTAAAACCTATTTCGCTGTGTGATGGGTCGATAACCCATTTTGTTGTAGACATAATATTTGTTTTTAAATGGTTAATGATTGTCCTACAAATTTAAAATCTATGAAAGCTTCATTTTTTATACTATTCGGAAGTGCTTGGGTAATTTTAGGAAATGAGTGCGTTTTGAATCTCTTCACGGAAGTCTCCAGGTGATTGGCCAGATTTTTTCTTGAATACTTTTGAAAAATACGATCCTTCGTTATAGCCTAATTCGAAAGCTATTTCAGAAACGGTTTTGTTTGTTGATAATAGTAAATTCTTCGCCTCAATAAGTTTTCGGGTTTCAATAATTTCCGAAACACTTTGCTCCATAATATTCTGGCAAATAATATTCAGGTTTCTCGAGGACATAAAAAGCTTTTCGGCATAAAATTCAACACCCAACGGACGATGATAGTTTTCTTCAAGTATGCTCAGGAAATTTTTAAACGTGGTGTTTTCAGTTTTATTAAGCGTGTTGTTTTCCGATGTTTCTTTTTTGCGTTCTACTTCAATCATCGTAAAAATAACGCTTAACAATTGCCTGATAATACCGTAATTAGGATTTTTCTGTTGTGTTTCATCAAAAATCATATTGCTCAAGGTAATCAAGCGTTTAAAGCAGTAATTGTCTTCAAGTTTTAGGTTAGCCTGATTATGATATAATGAATATAGCTGAAACGTGGTCTCGGGAATAAATTCGCTTTTAAATCGAATGGCCCAAATGTCGCAAATGCCATTTACAGGTTTAGGGATGACGCGATGCATTTTTCCTTTGGTAATAAACGTAATAAATGGAGCTTTAATGGTCACCGAATCGAAATCTATGAAATGCTCTAATTCGCCCTCGACACCAATAAGTAATTCTTCAAAATCATGGTTATGAGGTTCGTCAGGTTGTGCAGCAATTTTAGCGGCTTCTAAAGCATCTACCTTAAAGATTTGAAACAGTTGATTCATAAAAGTATTTGTTTGTTTTCTGATACAGAAATATACAAAAAAAGGATTCTTTTTAGGAATCCCATTTTTGTTTTAACGTTTGGTTATTGTTTATAGAACCTCTCTTATAGATTTAGCTAAAGGGGTTGTAGGTCTTCCTAACAATTTAGAAAGCTGATGATTATTATCGAATAAATCACCTTTTGATGCCGAAACATCCCAGCTCGCCAGTCCTTTTGCTAAACCTTCTGGTAGTCCAACTTGCAATAAAATACCAGCGTAAGCCTCTTCAGGAAGATTGTTATACGGAATGGTTTTTCCGGTTTGTTTTGATAGTTCGATTGCCAAATCGGTTAACGTATAACTTTCATCACCTGCAAGTTCAAAAACTTTTCCTTTATGTTCTTCGTTTGTAATTACTATTGCTAAAGCTTCGGCATAATCTAATCGGGCTGCAGATGAAATTTTTCCAGAGCCAGCACTACCTATGAATCCACCGTTTTGAATAGCACTTGGTATTGAAGCTGTATAATTTTCGGTATACCAACCATGGCGTAAAATGGTGAAATTTAATCCGGAATTTTTTAGTTCCTGTTCAGTATTTAAATGTTCGCCAGCTAAGTTTAATGTTGAAGTATCAGCTCTTAAAAGGCTGGTGTAAATTATCCACTTCACATTTAGTTTTTTTGCTGCATCAATAACATTTTTATGTTGTCTGGCGCGTTGACCTATTTCGTTAGCCGAAATAAAAACCAATCGATCAATTCCGTTAAGTGCTTTTTCTAAAATTTCAGGGTTATCGTAATCGAATTCTCGGGCTTCAATGCCTAAAGATTTAGCTTTATCTGTCGAGCGTACTAAGGCTACAAGATTATCGTTATACCCTAGTTTTTTTAATTGTTCAACTACCAGTGTTCCAAGTTGACCAGTAGCTCCTGTTATTCCTATTTTCATAATTTTTGTGTATTTAAAATTCTGTTGTATATTTGATTAATATGAGTAATTAACTTACTTTTAGTTAGTCAAAGTTAAAAAGTAAAATATTAATATGCAATAGGTTACGTTTGTGTGTGATACTTACTTTTAGGTTAGTTTTAATAATAATCAAGGATTTATGAATCAAGAAATTTTAAAAAAATATAGTAACGTTGAAGCTTGTCCGGTGAGAAATGTATTAGATCGTATTGGGAATAAATGGACCTTGTTGGTTTTGTTGGTTTTGGAAGAAGAAAAGGTGTTACGTTTTAACGAATTACACAATTATATAGTAACGATATCCCAAAAAATGTTGAGTGTTACGTTAAAGAGTCTGGAAGCAGATGGGCTAGTGAAACGTACCATTTACCCACAGGTTCCACCAAAAGTTGAATACGAATTAACAGTGCGTGCACAAACGTTATTACCACATATTCATAGTCTAGTAAGCTGGTCTGAAAATCATATTAATGATATTAAAGTGTCTCGCAAAGAATACGAGTTGGTTACACAAAAGTAACCCGTTAAACCTGAGCTTTATGCCTTAATTGGTTTAATTTTTTAGGAACTTTGCCTCGGATAATCATCCGAATAAATAGAACACAATACATTATATGAAATCTAAACAAACAGCTTATTCAATATTAGAATTGGCTCTCATTTCTAAAGGCCAATCCGTTCAACAAACTTATGCAAATGCTGTTTCTTTAGCTCAGAAAGCCGAATTTGAAGGTTATACACGCATTTGGTTTGCCGAACATCATAATATGCTGGCGGTAGGAAGTAATGCGCCAACCATTTTAATAGGTCATATTGCAGAAAAAACATCCACGATTCGTGTAGGATCAGGAGGTGTTATGTTGCCTAATCATTCGCCTTTAGTAGTGGCCGAGCAATTTGGAACTTTAGGGAATTTATACCCAAATAGAATTGATTTAGGCTTGGGACGAGCTCCCGGAACCGACAGAGATACCGCATTAGCTATAAAATCTGATTTTTTACAGGCTTCACATTCGTTTCCAAATGATGTCGAGCAAATTCAACTGTTGTTTTCTAAACAAAACGATACGGCTAAAGTCAGGGCGGTTGTTGCAGAAGGGGTAGAGGTACCAGTTTATATTTTGGGCTCAAGTACAGATAGTGCTCATCTGGCTTCAAAAAAAGGTTTGCCTTATGCTTTTGCGAGTCATTTTGCGACCTCGTATTTAGAGGAAGCTCTGTCGATTTACAGAAGCCAATTTAAGCCGTCAGTAGATTTAGAATCTCCTTATGTAATTGCTGGGGTTAATGTCATTATTGCTGACACCGATGCCGAAGCCGAACGTTTATTTACCTCGTCTTTGCGAATGATTATTGGTATGTTTACCGGAAAGCGTGATTATTTAAATCCGCCAACCGATATGACTTCAGATTTAAAGGAGATTATTCAGCATCCACAAATTCAGAATATGATAAAATACAGTTTTGTTGGAAGTAAACAAACTGTGAAAGAAAAAGTAAAAGCCTTTTTGCAACACACTCAAGCAGATGAATTAATCATTTCTACGAATGTTTACGATATTAACGATCGATTATATTCGGTTGAAAAGTTTGCTGAGGTGATGCGGGAGATTAATGAGAATTAAGAAGCGTAGCCCCATATAAAAACATAAAAAAGGAGCTATTTAGCTCCTTTTTTATGTTTTTATATTTTGAAAACTATTCTATACGTTCAATTTTAGCACCGATGGCACGTAAACGTTCATCTATATTTTCGTAACCTCTGTCAATTTGTTCAATATTCTGAATGGTTGAAGTTCCTTTTGCTGAAAGTGCAGCAATTAAAAGAGATACACCAGCACGAATATCTGGGGAGGTCATAGTCATTGCTTTTAAAGTCGATTTAAAATCATGACCGATAACGGTTGCTCTATGTGGATCACAAAGAATGATTTTAGCCCCCATATCGATTAATTTATCGACAAAGAATAAACGGCTTTCAAACATTTTTTGATGAATGAGAACGCTTCCTCTTGCTTGTGTCGCAACAACTAAAACAATACTTAATAAATCTGGTGTGAATCCTGGCCAGGGCGCATCAGAAATGGTTAAAATCGATCCGTCAATAAAACTTTGTATTTCGTAACCATTGGTATGCGCTGGTATATGAATGTCATCACCTTGTTTTTCAACTGTGATTCCTAACTTTCTAAAAACACTCGGAATGATTCCTAAATCGTTCCAAGATACATTTTTAATAGTTAGTTCACTTTTAGTCATGGCAGCTAAACCAATCCAGCTACCAATTTCAATCATATCTGGTAACATGGTGTGATCGGTTCCGCCAAGGCTTTCAACACCGTCAATAATTAACATGTTAGAACCAACACCACTAATTTTGGCACCCATGCGGTTAAGCATCTTACATAATTGTTGTAAGTAAGGCTCACAGGCAGCGTTGTAAATAGTGGTTTGGCCTTCCGCTAAAACAGCAGCCATAACAATATTAGCAGTACCCGTTACCGAAGCTTCTTCAAGGAGCATGTACGTTCCTTGAAGTCTGTCGGCTTCAACACCGTAAAACTGTTCTTCTTTGCTGTAACGGAATTTAGCGCCTAAATTAATAAGTCCTTCGAAATGTGTATCTAAACGACGACGACCAATTTTATCACCACCTGGCTTTGGGATATAACCTTTACCAAAACGCGCTAATAGTGGCCCGACAATCATAATCGATCCTCGTAAACCACGGCCGTCAACTTTAAACGCATCAGATTCAAGGTATTCTAAATCAACTTCGTCGGCTTGAAAGGTGTACGAGCCTTTCCCTATTTTTTCAATTTTTACACCAAGGTTCCCTAATAGTTTTATAAGCTTGTTGACATCAACGATATCCGGAATGTTATTAATTGTAACAACTTCAGGGGTTAATAAAACAGCACATAAAATCTGTAAGGCTTCGTTTTTGGCTCCTTGAGGCTGTATGCTTCCTTTTAACTGGTGACCTCCTTCAATTTTAAATGTTCCCATAAATATTTAGAAGCGTTTTCTTTGACGGTTTGATGAATTTTTCTTGTGATGTCCACCTTTTTTGTTGGTAAACTTGGTCTTGTTGCGCATTAAGCTTGTGGCATCAGAAAGATCTTCTTCCGAATTTTTTAAATTTATTTTTCCTCCTGAAAGCTCATATAAGTGACCATAAATTACATCATCTTCAACGGTATCTTTATTCCAGTTTAAAAAACATTTTTTCATGTGATTGGCGATGGTGTAAGTCAGTGCTTCTTTTAGGTCACCACTTTCCCAAGTGTTAGCCACATCAATCATGGTTTTTATATTGTTTCCGTAAAAGCGGTATTTAGGAAAATTTTGCGGATATTTTAAAGGCTCCGGGCGACTTTCAAAAAGTTCTTTTGTAGGTTTTTCGTAAGGTGAATCTGCGTCTAATTCAAAATTAGACATCATAAATAACTGATCCCAAAGTTTATGCTGAAAGTCGGGAACATCACGTAAATGTGGTTGCATGTTTCCCATTACCGCAATAATAGCTTTAGCTACTTTGTTGCGTTCTTCCTTTGTTTCTCGAGTCTTGGCATAACTAATCATTTTTTGAATATGGCGACCATATTCCGGAATAATTAAGTACTCACGCTCGGTATTGTATTCTAAATTATCTATTGTCAAAATAAAATATGTGAAGTTAAAAATTTTAGCAGGTAGTAATTCTGCTAGTGCAAAATACAAAAAAAAACTAAAGACTAATAACGCCCTCTATTTTTTCTGCAACTTCTTTATACTTGGCAATTACCGCATCTGGATCGGACATGCATAGGTTAATGGAAACACTGGTATACTTACCATTTTTTGAAGCCGTTGTATTAATTACAGCGCCCATATTATCAAAAATATTTTCTAAATCTGAAATTTTACTGGCTTCTGTTAATACAATAAATTTATACAAATATTCCGATGGCCAGTTAGTGGTTTCTAATAATTGTTCTTTTAATTTTTTATAGAATTCTTCTGAATTTGAAGGTGTGCTCATAATCTTTTTTATATACTGCAAATATAAGCTTATAAAAATTTATAGCCTTTTTTTAAGGAACAAAAGTAAAGCTTAAGTAAACTCTGGCTTGCGCATTTTTTTTATAACAGTTAAATTCCGAATTTTACAGCTAAAATAGAACAGGTTTGAATTCTAAAAAAATTGTGATTACAGGTGGTCCCGGAACCGGAAAATCTTCATTAATAAATGAATTAGTAAAACGCGGGCATACTTGTCTTGAGGAAATATCCCGTCAGGTTATACTTGATGCTCAAAAAGAGGGAATCGATCAACTGTTTTTATCAAACCCGTTGTTATTTAGTGAGCTTCTTTTAAAAGGAAGGCAACAACAGTTTGAAGATGCAAACATTCATACCGCAGAAACTATTTTTTTCGACAGAGGGGTTCACGACGTAATTGCTTATATGGATTTTATTGGTGACACTTACCCACAACATTTTATTGATGCTTGTGAAAATTTGGTTTACGATTCAGTATTTATTTTAAAACCTTGGGAAGCCATTTACACTTCAGATAATGAGCGCTATGAAAGTTTTGAGCAAGCCCTTCAAATACATGACCATTTACTAAATACTTATAGCCGTTATAATTATAATCTAATTGATATTCCTTTTGATACAATTGAAAACCGTGCAGACTATATTTTAAAGGCACTACAAATGTAAATGGAACATCCCGTAAACATACTAGAACGTTACTGGAATTATACATCTTTTAGACCGCAGCAAGAAGATATTATTAATGCGGTTTTAGAAGGTGAAGACACCTTTGCTTTACTGCCAACTGGAGGCGGTAAATCGATGTGCTTTCAAATTCCGGCATTAGTTAAAAAAGGTATTTGCATTGTGGTTTCCCCTTTGATTGCTTTAATGAAAGATCAGGTTAAGCAGTTAAACGACAAAGGCATTAAAGCAATGGCTGTAACCAGTGGAATAAGTTACACGCAATTGGATACCATGCTTGATAATTGTATCTACGGAAATTATAAATTTCTATATCTGTCGCCAGAACGCCTACAACAGGAGTTGGTTCAGGAGCGTATTCGCCAAATGCATGTGAATTTAATTGCTGTTGATGAAGCGCACTGTATTTCTCAATGGGGAAGCGATTTCAGGCCGGCGTACAAAAACATTGCTATTTTACGTCAGTTGCATCCAACGGTTAATGTTATTGCATTAACAGCATCAGCTAAACCAGAAGTGATTGACGATATTGTTAAGGAATTAGATTTCATAAGTCCTAAAATCTTTAAACAATCGTTTTTTAGAGATAATTTGGGCTATATGGTTTTTCATGAAGAAGATAAATACTACCGACTTCAAACCATTTTAAAAAAATATAAAGAGCCTTCAATTATTTATGTGCGCAATCGAAAAATGACACTGGAAGTCAGTTCGTTTTTAGAGTCTAAAAACATTTCGGCTACCTACTACCATGGAGGTTTGCCTACCGATGATAAAGACAAACACATGAACTTGTGGTTAAGTGACCAGAAACAGGTTATGGTGGCCACCAATGCTTTTGGTATGGGAATCGATAAACCCAATGTTAAAACAGTGGTTCATTTAAATTTACCAGAAAGTATTGAAAGTTACTTTCAAGAAGCTGGTCGGGCAGGTAGAAATGGTGAAAAGGCCTTTGCTGTTATTTTAAAAAACAAAAGCGACGAAGAACTGGTTAAAAATCAGTTTTTAAAAATATTACCAACTGTAGATTTTGTAAAACAAGTATACCGAAAGTTGTGCAATTATTTTCAAGTGTCTTATGGAGAAGGAGAATACATGACATTCGACTTCGATTACAATACCTTCTGTAAAACTTATAATTTTAACGCTATTTTAGCCTATAATGCCCTGTTGTTGTTAGATAGAAATAGTATAATTGCACTTTCAAAACAGTTTAAAAATAAGGTTTCTGCTCAGTTCATTATTTCGAGTCCGGCACTTTTTAAATATTTAGAAACACGGAAGAATTACGACATTATTGTAAAGTCTATTTTACGTATGTACGGAGGTATTTTTGATCATGATACAAAGATAAATCTAGGGAAGATAGCTGAAAAAGCTTCCGTTTCAGAAAAACAAATCACGGAAGTATTACTACAGCTTGAAGCCGATGAAGTTATTACGTTAAACTTAGCAAGAACCGATGCGCAGGTAACTTTTATTGAACCCCGTGAAGACGATAAAACTATTAATCGAGTGGCTTCGATTATAAAGCAACAAAACACACTAAAAGAAGATCAGGTTAATGCCATGCTTGATTATATTAATAACGATTCTGTTTGTAAAAGCATGCAGTTACTTTCCTATTTTGGAGAAAATGAGATTGAACCTTGTGGTATCTGTTCGGTTTGTATTACAAACAAAAAGAAGCCTCAAAAATCTGAAAATATCGGTTCGTTAAAAAATAAGGTTATCGAGCTTTTACAGGAAAATGAACAATCGTCACGTGAATTAATGTCTCATTTAAACTGTAACGAAACCGATTTAAAAGACGTGCTCCTCTTATTATTAGAGCACCAAATTATAAATATTACAAAAACAAACACATATAAATTGAGTCACCTATAATAGCAACGATTCTATTTTTATGACTTAAAATAATAAATAGTATACAATGAAAGATTTAAGAATTGTATTTATGGGTACACCAGATTTTGCGGTAGATACCTTAAAAACTTTAGTTGAGAACAATTATAATGTAGTAGGCGTTATTACAGCACCAGATAAACCTGCTGGTCGTGGCAGAAAACTTCATGAAAGTGCGGTAAAACAATACGCAGTTTCACAAAACCTGAATGTATTACAACCAACTAACTTAAAAAGTGAAGATTTTTTAAATGAATTAAAAGCTTTAGAAGCCAATTTACAAATTGTGGTTGCTTTTAGAATGTTACCTAAAGTGGTTTGGCAAATGCCGGAATATGGTACTTTCAACTTGCACGCATCTTTACTTCCTAACTATCGTGGAGCTGCACCAATAAACTGGGCTATTATTAATGGTGAAGCAACAACAGGAGTTTCTACCTTCTTTATTAATGAAGATATTGATACCGGAGATATGATTCTGCAGGAGTCTATAGCTATAGACCCTGAAGAAAATGTAGGAAGTCTTCATGATAAGTTAATGACTATTGGTAGTGCTTTGGTTTTAAAAACAGTAAAGCAAATTGAAAGTGATAGTGAAACAACTACTCCTCAACAAGATACAGCTGATATTAAAACAGCTTACAAATTAAATCGAGATAACTGTAAAATTAACTGGGAAGCCCCAATAAACGATATTTATAATTTAATTCGCGGATTGAGTCCTTATCCAGGAGCCTGGTGTACTTTAGTTAATGGAGAAGAACATTTAGATGTGAAAATTTACGCTTCAAGTAAAGAACCTGCCGAACATGATTACACCATTGGATCTGTTATAGCTTCTAAAAAAGAGCTAAAAGTTGCTGTATTAAATGGTTACATTAATATACAGGAAATTAAACTTCCGGGAAAACGCGCTATGGACATTAAGTCGCTTTTAAACGGATACGAGTTTAATGTAAATGCAAAAATGCTGTAAAGCCCTATTATTACTGATATTTTTAAAACATCGACGAAAAGCACTTTCGTTATTAACAAAAGCCGGAAGTTATCAACAAAACTTGGCATTTCCCTTGCTATTACTTGCATTATTGAGATATCCGTATAAATTTGTAGTAGGATTTAACACAAACGTTTAACCAATTTATTAATAATTAAATTTTACATTATGAACAAAACAGATTTAATCGATGCGATGGCAGAACACGCTGGAATTACTAAAGCTGCAGCTAAAAAGGCTTTAGAATGTGCACTAATTGAGATTGAAGGAGCTTTACAAAAAGGTAACAGAGTTTCTTTAGTAGGATTCGGTTCTTGGTCAGTTTCGAAAAGAGCAGCTAGAGAAGGTAGAAACCCACAAACTGGAGATACTATTAAAATCAAAGCTAAAAACATTGTAAAGTTTAAAGCTGGTGCAGATTTATCAAACGCAGTAAACTAATAAGATTACAACATTAATATTGAAAAAGCCTTCAAATTTTGAAGGCTTTTTTTATATATGCTTTTAAAGTGTTGCTTTTTTAATAAATAAATGTTAGATTTAGATTACTAATTCATCGATAGTATGATTACAATCCAACCAAAAAAAGGAAGTCTGTTAATCGCTGAACCTGCTATAATTGGCGATGTTTCCTTCAATCGATCTATTGTGTTATTAGCAGAACACTCTCATGAAGGGTCTGTAGGTTTTATCTTAAATAAACCTTTAGACTACAATATCAATGACCTGGTGCCTGAAGTAGAAGCTAACTTTAGAGTCTACAATGGCGGACCTGTAGAACAGGATAACCTGTATTTTATTCATAGAATACCTGATTTAATACCAGATAGTGTTGAAATTTCACTTGGTATTTATTGGGGAGGTGATTTTTCCAAAGTAGCCGAATTAATTTCAACAAACAGCATTAAAGAAGATGAAATAAGATTCTTTTTAGGCTATTCTGGTTGGGCTGCCCAACAGTTAGACGATGAATTAAAATCGAATTCCTGGGTAGTTACCGAAAATATCTACAAAAATGAAATTATAGGTAAGGATTACGAATCGTTCTGGAAAGAGAAAATGCTGGAGTTCGGTGATGAATACAGCATTTGGTCTAACGCTCCAGAAAACCCCAACTACAATTAACTTAACCTAATTTTTACGTTTAATTTCTGTAGTATTGTTTTAGCTACTTCACTGTTAAATGACTTTTTACGGTATTTAGATACTGGTGTAATTCCAGAAATTACGTTAGTAATAAAAATTTCATCAGATTTCTGAAGTTCGAACGGAGAAATAGACTCTTCAATCAATTGATAGCCTTCCAAAGTTTTTAAAACATCAATAATTTGTTTACGCATCACACCTTTTAAACATCCGTCGGTTAGTGGTGGTGTTTTAATGATATTTCCTTTTGCTAAAAACACATTACCATTAAGAGCTTCTACAACTTGTTTATTGGTGTTTAAAATTAAGCAGTTGTTTAAATTATTTTCCTTGGCATAAATGCTTCCCACTACATGTAGGGCTTTATTGTTGGTTTTTAATGTAGAAAGTAAACTTGGAGAAACATAATAATCTTTAAACAAATCCACCTCGTAAGTTCCATCATTTAGCACATAAAAGTCATCTTCTAATGGTTTTACAGAAATATTAAATCCTACTGCATTTGTTTGAGGCAGGTATAATCCACCTTCATTTCTATGTACCGTTAATTTTACACGAGCTGAAGCTTCTGTTAAACTATTTGCCTTTAACGTGTTTTGAATTTGCTCTTCAAGAAATTCCATGGTAAAATTCATTGGAATTTCCATACGCATAATACGCATAGATGCCATTAATCTGAAATAATGATCTTCCCAAAACAGTAATTTTCCGTGTGAAGCTTTAATGGTTTCAAAAAGGGCATCGCCGTATGCGTAACCTCTATTTTGAATTGAAAGAATATTGGTTTCTGCTAAAATATTTCCGTTGTAATTTGTCATAAAAAAAATGTCCTGTCCTCTTTTTGGAGAACAGGGCACAAATATAATTGAAATATATTATTTAGTAATTATGCAGAACCTAATACCTGCTTTAAACTAGAAATTTGATTATCCCAAAGCATCTTTGCTTCATCTACTTCATCTTCTTCAGCAAAATCGGTGATAATTAAAGAAACGTCTTTTGTAATTTCATCAACCTGAATTTTAATTTCGAAATATGAAGTATTGTCTTCCTCATCATTTAACCATCTAAACTTTACGCGTTCGCCACTTTTTTTGCTTAGCAGCTTCGCTTTTTCTTCACTATCGTCCCAGATAAAGGTAAATAATTCGCCACGAGAATTAACATTATCGGAGAACCATTCAGACAAACCAGACGGGGTTGAGATGTATTGATATAATAATTGAGGAGAAGCGTGTATTGAGAATTCTATTTCAAATTTAATTTTATCGTCCATAAAGTACTATTAAAAAATTATTTAGCCCAATATATACATTAATTAAGACCTGTGACAATAAATTTTAATAATATTTTTTTTCATTTTGTGTTTGCGTGTATGAATAATGTTTCTATATTTGCACCCACAAAACGGCGAGGTAGCTCAGTTGGTTAGAGCGTCGGATTCATAACCCGGAGGTCGCGGGATCGTGCCCCGCTCTCGCTACAAAGCAGAATGCTAGTAAAATCAACGGTTTGGTGTCACCAAACCGTTTTTTTTATGTCCAATATTTCTGATATATTGCAAGGTGAATACGAAAGTGAATACGGAAACGAATACGATTTATCTGTGCAAAAACAATTTTCCAAGCCCAAAATCTACACAGCCAGTGGTAATTTAAAGCAGCGTTGGTATGTCTATTTTTCATATCGAGATCCCAAGACGAATACCTTAAGACGTCAATCTCCAATCTATGCCAATGCTAACCGGTATCAAACCAAAGAAGAGCGTATGGCTATTTTGACTGTTTACAGTCAAATTCTATTTAAATTACTTAAAAGAGGCTACAATCCTTATGCTGATAATGTCGAACTTTTTAAAAAAGAAACGGCAAAACAGCGTACAGATAACACCACGGAGACTCCTGAAATTAAAATCACACCCAAAGTTGAGCTAAAGTCAGAACAATCAGAGGAAGTCTTTGACAAAGGAAAGCGTATTGAAGAGGCTTTTGATTTATATATGACTTTAAAAAAGCGTTCGCTTCGGGAAAACAGTTTGAGATCTTACAAAAGTCATATTAATGTCTTTAGTGGATGGCTAAAAAATAATCACCCAGAGGTTAAATTCATACGAGAGATTGATAAAAAGCTAGTGATGGAGTTTTTAGACTATACATTAACAAAATCCTCAGCAAGAAACAGGAATAATTATAGAATTAGTTTGAGTAATTTATTTCAAACCTTAGAAGAAAACGAAATAGTCAATCAGAACTTTGTTAAGAATATCAAAGCGCTAAAAACGCAACCTAAACGAAATAAAACCTACAGTAAAGAACTTCAAGAGAACATTTTTAAGCATATGGAAGAGCAGGATGCAATGCTTTTACTTTTTGTAAAGTTTGTATCCTATGGCTTGTTAAGGCCAATTGAGATTTGTCGTTTGAAAGTAGGAGATATAGACTTAAAACAAAAAACAGTCACTTTTGAAGCTAAGAATAAAGCCTTAAAGACTAAAATTATTCCAGAGATCTTGTTTAAAGAGTTACCTGATTTAAGTAAATTAAATAAAAATTATAGCTTGTTTACACCACAAGGCATTGGGGGCGAATGGCATATGAGTGATAATGGTAAACGCAATTATTTTTCCAAACGCTTTAAAAGGGTTGTCAAGGATGCCTTTAATCTAGATTCGGAGCATAGCATGTATAGTTTCAGACATACCTTTATAACGAAGTTATACAGAGCCTTGGTAAAAGAATCATCACCCAATGAAGCTAAAAGTAAATTAATGCAAATTACAGGGCACAATACTATGGATGCTCTAGAGAAATACTTAAGAGACATTGATGCCGAATTGCCAAAAGATTTTTCAGAATTACTAAAAAGTTAGATGCTTATGAAATCATATGAAGATATACAATTAGAGCTTCTAAGTAATTTGTTTTGTGCTTCGGTGTATTACTTGCCTTTAGGATTATTAGAGATGGCTGGTGAAACGACACCGGTGTTGTTAAATCATGCTAATAGGATGTTGCTTTTTGAGAAAAACGGACACAATTATTTAGTAGACCAACAACCGGTTAGTGTTCATGTATTATCTAAATCACTTCTTTTAGATAACAACATTTATACCCTCTTAGAAATGGTAGAGACTGAACCTAAAACAAAGGTCGAGTTTTTAATCGATCGCTATACAACCTATGTTCAAGGATTTGTTGGTATTTACAGTTATTATATGGAATATGTGAAAATAGACATACCGGATATAAGTAAGGATCAGTTTAATGCATTTGTACAACAATTAAATATCACAAAGCAGCATTTGGAAGAGCTTAAGGAACGGTTTGGTAAAAAAGCAAAAAATAAATCGGAAGTAAAACAGGTGTCTGTTTCTGAAAATAAAGCCCTAGAGGAAACACTGGAAGAAGTAAAACGTGTTTTAATCCCTAATGTTAGCAAAGACTCTGAAAAATTAGAATTTAAGTTAAAGGAAACTAAGACGTCTAAAGCTCAGGATAAAAGAAAGCAGCATATTGAAGAACTAAAAGAGCAGGCAAGAAGCGAAGCAGAATTTGTGCTTTTAACTCAAGTATTTAATGTGCCATTAGAGACGAGTTGATGCTTTCCACCGAAAGAACACCGGTTTCAAAAATGTGTGTTTATTGTGTGACAGAAGTGATGCCAGTGTTATTTTAGAATGCACCAGTGCGCACCACACAAAAAAGTTAACACCGGTTTTTACACCGAAAACTGCAATTATCAAGAATGGGTGTAAAAGTGGGTGTAAATTAGATGAAGGTGTTTGATTATGGGGTTTTTAGTCATTATACCAGAGTTATTTTAGGATGCACCAGTGCGCACCACACAAAAAAGTTAACACCGGTTTTTACACCGAAAACCACAATTAGTAAGAATGGGTGTAAAAGTGGGTGTAAATTAGATGAAGGTATTTGATTATGGGGTTTTAGTCATTACACCAGAGTTATTTTAGGATGCACCAGTGCGCACCACACTAAAAAGTTAACACCGGTTTTTACACCGAAAACTATAATTAGTAAGAATGGGTGTAAAAGTGGGTGTAAATTAGATGAAGGTATTTGATTATGGGGTTTTAGTCATTACACCAGAGTTATTTTAGGATGCACCAGTGCGCACCACACTAAAAAGTTAACACCGGTTTTTACACCGAAAACTATAATTAGTAAGAATGGGTGTAAAAGTGGGTGTAAATTAGATGAAGGTATTTGATTATGGGGTTTTAGTCATTACACCAGAGTTATTTTAGGATGCACCAGTGCGCACCACACTAAAAAGTTAACACCGGTTTTTACACCGAAAACTATAATTAGTAAGAATGGGTGTAAAAGTGGGTGTAAATTAGATGAAGGTGTTTGGTTATGGGGTTTTAGTCATTACCCTAGAGTTATTTTAGAATGCACCAGTGCGCACCACACTAAAAAGTTAACACCGGTTTTTACACCGAAAACTATAATTAGTAAGAATGGGTGTAAAAATGGGTGTAAATTAGATGAAGGTGTTTGATTATGGGGTTTTTAGTCATTACACAGAGTTATTTTAGAATGCACCAGTGTGCACCACACTAAAAAGTTAGCACCGGTTTTTACACCGAAAACTACAATTAGTAAGAATGGGTGTAAAAATGGGTGTAAATTAGTTAATAGAGTTTGGATGTAAAATGTGGTGTTATTTGTAGGTCCCTTGATTTTGAATGGTTATTTAAGTTTGTTTTTGTGGTGCTCAGTGGCGTTTTTAAAAAATGTTAATGGTGTTTTGGATGTAAAATGTGGTGTTATTTGTGGGCCCTTGATTTTGAATAGTTATTTAGGTTTGATTTGCGGTGCGCAGTGGTGTTTTAAAAAATGTTAATGGTGTTTTGGATGTAAAATGTGGTGTTATTTGTAGGTCCCCTGATTTTGAATGGTTATTTAAGTTTGTTTTTGTGGTAATCAGTGGAATTTTTAAAAAATGTTAATGGTGTTTTGGATGTAAAATATGGTGTTATTTGTAGGTCCCTTGATTTTGAATAGTTATTTAAGTTTGTTTTATGGTAATCTGCGGTTTTTTTAGAATAAGTTGCTAACGATTTTTAATATTAAGCTTTTGTGATAGGATTTTAAGATGAACTGATTTTAAAATGGGACTAAAATCAGTAGAGGTATAATTTATAAGATAATTCCGTTGCGTAGAAATTTATAAAAATTTCGAAGTAGGAATTGGTGGCTCCCTTATTATGCCAAAAATTCACTTAAACAACTTATTTTTAGTTGTAAATCCGAAGCAATGAACTTTATATGGTGTTGTGTGTAGTTTTAATCAATTATATCAAAAAAAATGAATTTAGGATTCCTTAAAAAATAAAACCGTTTACCATCTTTAAACTCAATATAACTAGCAGTTAGGTAGTTGTTTTTGATTTTTGTCAAGTCAGATTTAGTGTATGATAGTTCTTCGGAATTTATATAATAGTTTTCATCGTCAAAAAAGATATTTTTAATCTTATGAAATTTTACAATGTATTTTCCGTGAAAAAAAATTATTGAGAAAAATATGGTTAAAATTTTTAAAATTCCAAGATAATGTCTTCTTTCTAGTAAAATAGAGCAGATGATACTCATTATAATCAACTGAAAAATGTAGATTATTGTAAGCATTGTTTTTCCTTCTTTAAAAGATAAATATTCCATTAACTATTTTCTTTAATTACACACAACGGTTCGTATAACCGTCAGTTATCGGTTTAATTTACTTTGTTTTTCGGTTTAACACTGTCGTTAGCAATTCCGAGTGGATTCGGACGTAGTCGAATCCGCCGTAATTGCGGTTATACATTGTTGTAAAACGTTTTTTTATTTCCGTTTGTAATTGCGTTTCCATTCTTTAAATCCGATTACGTCATCTCTAACTTCTTTTATCCACTTTTCTCCCTTTGTCGAGTTCAAGTGTTCATATACTATTCTGTTGTAAGCAATTATTATGTCATTTTCTGGTCCAGTACAACCAAATTCGTAAAAGTAAATTCCGTATTCTTTTTCAAATTGTGGGTCAGTAGCTATTATTGTTGGTGCAATTCCGCCCATTAGCAACAAAAATGGATTTCCGTTTTTAATATCTAATTCCGCCATTTTTTCAGCTTCTTTTATGTCTGTAATAAAAGTCAGTTTAGAAGCTCCAGAATTATTTAATTGCTCATCGCTCAATTCTCCAATTCTTGAGAATATAACAGTTTCTTCTCCGTCCGTTTGTGCATTTAAAGTCAATGTCAAAATTCCGATAAATAGCGTCAATATGAATTTCATACGGTTCTCTTAAATGTTTTACAACGGTTTGTGTATAGTTTCGTTGCGTGAAAATCCGCAGGATTTTCAGGTTTAAGAAACTAAGATAGCAAAGTTGCGAGGATTTTCCGTGAGGAAAATCATAAGCAATGAATTATACGCGGTGTTACCCAACGTTTTTATTTTTTATTATTATTTCAACCGCTTTTACCGCTTCTTTCTGATATTTTGATTTATTGTTCAAAATATAATTCAATTCACTTTCTGATTTCGATTGAAATTTGTCAACGAATTTTTTTGTCCGATTCTTTTCTTGAGTTTGTTTTAATTCCACTGCTTCCTTAGAATCGGATTTATTAATGTATTGAAACATTCTAAATCTATACTTTGTATTTTGCACTATTGGAGCATCATGCAAAAAGTCCACAAGTAAATTTGAAATGTAATATCTGTCACCATTATTAAATTCTAAATCCCAATATGCAAGGTCAGAATTTATCATTTTCCAACGTTTAGCATCGTCAATCCGATTTTTATAGTAAACACCCAAATGATAAATTGAAGATTTGATTTCGGATATTTCATATTGCTTTTGAACTCCATTTTTTGTGATTCCAATACGGTTTGATTCTGTGTCGAATTTAATTTTTGTGGTTTTATTTTCTTTATAGTAATCCCAATAAATTATAAAATTTGGAAGGTTGTAAATTATCAAAATTACGGCCATTATTTTCACAAATGGGAAATCCCAAACGAATTGTTTTCCCTCTCTAAAGTAGTACAAAATTGGAGTAAGTATTATTAATCCAATTGCGAAATAGAGATTTTCCCTTAAAAGGGTTTTTAGAAGTTTATTATTGGGTTGGTAGGTTTTTTTCAAAATGTTGGGTAACAGTTTGTATAAGGCTTGTTGCGTGAAAATCCGCTAGGGTTTTCAGTTTAAGAAACCAAGATAGCAAATTTGCGAGTATTTTCCGTAGGAAAATCCGAAGCGATAAAATTTATACGGTGTTAGCAAAACGTTTTTTTATTTAGCAATAAAATTCAATCCGCAAACTGGACATTTTTTAGAGTTATTAAATAATAGGGTTTGACAAGCTGGACATCTATCAAAAACATTTATTATTTCTTGAGTATATTCCTTTTGTAATTCGTTTAATAATTCAGAATTTTTTTCTTCTATAAAATTTAAAATCCGTTTACCAAAAGGAAGGAACGATGATTCTAAATCAGTCCAAAATATTTTGTAGTGATTGGTCTTTTGAGAGAATCCGATAATTTTATATTCAGAATGTCCAGAAATGAAACTTTCAAACGTCAATCCTTTAGGTTTGTTGAAAATATTTCTTTCTCTTTCTTTTTTGTTTAAACTTTTATATTCAACCAAGGAACATTCTTTTTCATTAAGAAAGTTAGTGATTTCAGATGTCTTTATTTTCGGCTTAAAAAATAATGGATGAAGAATATATTTTACAATTAAAATCCAAAATGATAAAAGAATTATAATTGCAATGAGTAGAGAAGATATGTCGTTTTTCATTTAATTTTTAAATGTTTGCTAACGGTTTGTATAACCGTCAGTTATCGGTTTGGTTTACTTTGTTTTTCGGTTTAGCACTGGCGTTAGCAATTCCGAGTGGATTCGGACGTAGTCTAATCCGCCGTAATTGCGGTTATATGGTGTTGTGTGGCGTTTTTTATTTTATTATCCAATTAATTTCGCTTATCAAATATTTGCCATTTTCTTTTATCACAGTAACTTTTAGTTTATCATTACCAAAATATTTTTGTCCATTTTTATCACTCATAAATAGCGATAAAAACACAGTCCAATAGTCATTTTCTTTATTTAATTCAATGATATCAACTCCATCAGTTATATCTTGACTATTGGTCCAATATAGATAATCGTCACAGTTTTCTGGAATTACACCAATGTATTCACTCCACTTCATGTTGGAAATAGTTTCAGCACATAGTTTGGTTCTTGCTTTTTCTTTATCCAAAAATGAATTTGAAATTGTACCTAATTTTCTTAGTTCCTTAAAATATGGTTCATAATTTACAATACAACTATCATTTTTTCCTTCTGTAACCTCAAATTCTGTAGGTGTTTCAGGATTATGTTCATTTGTATTTTTAATGTACCATCTATGGAATGAAATTCCAACTTCTGCTATTTCTTTTTCTAAATCAGTAAAAATTAATTTAGGTTTAATTGGTTCTATAATTGAATCAATTTTTTCATCTTTATTTACTATTATTTTTTTTTCTTCGTTAACTCTGTTTTCAATTTCAGTGGATTCCTGTTCTTTTTGAAGTGTTTTATTTTTGTTTTCGGAATTATTACAAGACAAAATTCCAAGAACTATGATTAGTATAAATATTTTTCTCATAGGTTTTTTCAAATGACACACAACGGTTTGTGTATAGTTTCGTTGCGTGAAAATCCGCAGGATTTTCGTGTTAAGAAACTAAGATAGTAAAGTTGCGAGGATTTTCCGTGAGGAAAATCGGAAGCAATGAATTATACACGATGTTAGCAGCTGGTTTTTATTTTTTCTATTAGAGTTGTTGCGTTCTCAAATTGATATTATTGAGTTCAATTCTATTTCCAAAACGTTATTTTTCAAAGTCAGTTTTTTTCCATTTAAAATTTCTAAATCCTTAGCAATGCTTTTCTCTAAATCAGTCCGTTGTTTCTTAGAAAATAGATTGCTAATTCTCGTTTTGGTTATTTTTAAATTATTTAATTTTTTTTCAGTCTTAAATTCAGTGAGAATTTTTGTCCGATTTCTATTTTGGCCGTCTTGAGTTTTCCATAGAACTCCTGAAAATCTTGCGTAATATTGATTACTCTTTAAATCTACTTTATAACTACATTGAATGACATGAAATAAATTACGTTCATTGTAGTCCAAATGAGTATCATGGAATTGAGCAAATTCGTTCCAGGATTTATTGATTTTATTCCAATCCATTACTTGCTGCTAACGGTTTGTATAAGGTTTTTTGCGTGAAAATCCGCGAGGATTTTCAGATTACGAAACCAAGATAGCAAAATTGCAAGTATTTTCCGTAGGAAAATCCGAAGCAATAAATTTTATACGATGTTACCTGCTGGTTTTAAATTAGTTTGCCTCTTTAAAATCAAGTAAAATATAATTAACAATCCTAGACCAAGTGCAAGAAAATAAGAAATCATCCTATTTGTGTTAAATTCAGACAACCTACTGTCAATTATTGGTGAAATCAAAAAGGTAATTAGGTTATATGACATATGTGCGAAAATTGTTAACCAAAGATTTTGGGTTTTAAGATAGATATATCCAAAAAATAGTCCACCTATAAAAGTTGAAAAAATACTTGAATCTGTTACAATATGAGCAAGACTAAAAATTAAGGCTGAAATCCATAAAGCTTTTGAAAATCCTTTTGAATTTAAGATTTTCTGGGCAATAATTCTTCGAAAATAGAATTCCTCCAGAATCCCTAAAATAGCTATCATAAATATTAATTCGATTAATTCTTTTGTCGTACGATTAATTTCACCGGTATATTCAAAATCGAATAAACTACATGTAAGTTTATGGGTGAAAGAGTTAAATATGTAAAGTCCAATGACACCTATAATTATTGAATATACCCATTGAACTTTTAAAGGTTTTGAATGTTTTTCAGGCAATGCACTTGCTTTAAATTTGATTAAAAAAAGACCTGCTATAATTATTGATAAGAAATTACCGAATCTAGTTATCCAAATATTGCTAAATTGAGAAGAATAATTATAACCTATTAACAAGATTATAAAACTCAATATTAAATTCAGATAAAGGTTTTTAGTCATATTTGGAGATTTATTGTTTGTTAAATTTTGTCAAACTTGCAGGTAACGGTTTGTGTAAGGATAGTTGCGTGTGCAAGCAACTAACTTACTAAAAAAGGAACGAACCAGAGGAAAATCCGTAGGATTTTCCGAGTAGGCTAGAACCAAGCAATTATTTTTACACGTTGTTACCACACGTTTTTTATTCCAATTCAGTCATTGTGTGTTCAACGTCAGTTTTATGGAATGTTATTAAATTTATAGTTTTTCCGTTTTGTTTTTCAATCAGATAGGGAACATCTCCGTCCATAAAAATTATGTCATATCCCTCAAAATTAATTCGTTCCCATGATGATGTCTTATAGTCAGGATGTTTATTAGATTCTCTTACGAGAGTAGAGTCAGTTTTGAAGTAAATCGTATCTTGAAATTTTCTATTTTCCCAAAAGAATTTTTTTCCAATAAGTTTAATCGTTTGTTTGTGTTTTGCTGATTCTGGTAATTTTCTGTAAACGTGTTGAAACTCGTTATTCGGAATTTTTATTACCAAAGAATCATTCTCCGCTTTTACGATTTCATAATATTCCAAAGGGTTTTCTTCTGAATAATCTTCGTTAAATATTATGTCGTTTGAAAAGTACATATTCTTACTTTCTCGAAGTTCAGTTCCGTAATCATATTTTGAGCCTTTTGAATAGCATTTATTATTCTTAAAGGTTAATAAATTTCGTTCGGGAAAAACAATAGTTCCATTTTCCGATTTCGAATATTCTCCAATCCAAGTTCCTTTCAAATTCTTGTCAGTTTTACAAGCTGATAAAAAAAGGACTAAAATTAATGATATGGTCGCTGTTTTTCTCAAATGTGTGGTAACGGTTTGTATTAGAATAGTGCGGTTTTGTGTCCGAGGATTTTCCGTAGGAAAATCAGAGTGACCAAATACGCACTAACTTTTGAATTTGTACTAAACTACGCATTATTTTTATACGGTGTTGCCCACAGTATTTTAATTATCTTGGGTTTTTATTTAATAAATTAACCATGTCGTAATAAAATCCGATTGCAATGATTACTCTATTAAGTCCATTGTTGAAATCATTTACAGTAATTTTTTGTTTTAAAGCTCCAGCGATTATGGTCGGCGCAATATCTCCATATTTTGTTTGTGAATTTAGAACTTCTTTGAAGCCTTCATTATTGGAAACATTATTTATGCACTTTAAATAATCTCCGTTTGGGTTTAGTGTGTAGATTTCAAGTTTTTCACTTTCAGGCTCCTCATATTCAGAAGCGGCAACAATCGGTATTTCTTTTTCGTTTTCTTTCTCAACAAATTTTATCCAAATTTTATTGAAAGTTCCGCTACTTTCCAGTTCTTTAATCATTGCTACTGATTTGTCATTTAAATAGAAAGACAATGGCACATTTAAACGTTTTGGAATTGAGCCTAATTCTTCTATATATGTGTTGAAATTTGCTTTATTGTTTGTGCTACCATAATGTTCAGCCAACATCTTTTCAAAAAGAAAGGTTGCTCGATTTAATATTTCTATATCATTATCATTTAGACACCCTTTTAGGTCATCTGCATAATGTTTGTCAGTTTGAGCTTGGTTACAGGAAATTGTACAAATCATTATTATTAAAAGCGAAACTTTCTTAATCATATTGTGTGTTTTCAATATTGTGGGCAACGGTTTGTGTATAGTTTCGTTGCGTGAAAATCCGTAGGATTTTCGGGTTAAGAAACTAAGATAGCAAAGTTGCGAGGATTTTCCGAGAGGAAAATCAGAAGCAATGAATTATACACGGTGTTACCCATAGGCTTTTTTTATTTTAATTGGAAATGAATGTGGTCATCGTGTCGAACTGCCTGACAGCCGTGAAACCTTACTTTTTCGTTAGTTAAATTCAGTCGTGTTTTCAAATGCGGTTCGATGAACATTTTGCCTATACTATTTTGCTTTAAGATTAAATTAGCCAAATTACGAGTTCCACTTTCTGAAAAGTCTATGTCCTTATTAATTGTCCCTAAAGTCAGGTATTTGGGAAAGTCATATTGCCAATGTCCGCTTTTTTTGCAAACTTCACTTTGATCATATTCATTAGGTTTGGGGTTTTCATAAACTCCATATCCACTAATTGAAGGTTTTTTATTTGTTAATTGACCGTTTGGGGTTTTATATATTAACGAAACATCTATTTTCTTTCCATCATTGTGGCTCAAATGAGGTAGAAGAGGAAATTTATCAATAAACGGGAAGTTTGCATCAAGGTAGACCATTTTAATTCCGCTATTTTGATTTTCAAATTCAGTTGCCACTTGGGTGAGAGTTTTGTTTAGTTCTGGTCGAACATAATTTCTATTCGCGAGTTTGTAGAATATCGAATGAGCCTTTAGAAATTGAGTTTCTTTTATTTTTTCACGTCCGAAAATCGGCGCAACATTTGGAACAATCAAAAATGTAGAGATTAGATAGAGTCCAACAAAAATTCCAATCCGTTTAATCCGTCTTTTTTTTGCATTTCGATTTATAAGCAAGATTGAAACTAGATATAAAATTCCGCCAATTTGAGTGATAATTGTTAAGATGACGAAAATTATAATGTGGAGTAGGATTCTCAAATTTTGGTGGTTTAGCTTATGGGTAACTGTAAGTATATGCAAAGTAGGCGATTGCGGGCTTCAAACTTATCAAACCGTTGAGATGTTGAAGCGGGCTACAACCGTTGAAATTACTACTTTCACGCCTATTTTGTATATACATTGTTGCCAGCAGTTTTTTATTCTTATCTTGTTTTATATCCCATTTCAATAATCCGTTTTTTAATCTCTTTGTCAATCTTTGCTTTAGTTGTGTAAAAGACAAACATATCAAGCGTTTTAGATAATTTTTGATTAATAACTGATTCAAAATCAAGATTAGTTTGATAAATCACCATTTCTTTAAGAGCTGATAACTGTTCTAATCCCGTTAATTTGTCAAGCGTTTTACAATTAATGATTTTTAAATCATCCATGTTTTTAAATTCAGTGTCGAACTGAATTTGTCCAAGCTGAATATTATTTTCAACATGCAACTTTTTTAAATTCCTGAATTTTCCAATGTTACTTAAATCGTTAAATCCTCTGACCCATGTTATCTCAAGATTCTCTATCTGATTTTCCTCAATTTCCAGTATATTGTCTCTGCCACCAAGAATAAATTTTAGAGTTTTTAGTTTCTTCAATCTATTTACAAAATCAATTGGGACTTTTTTAACAGAATTAAAAGACAAAAATTCTAAATCACTTAATTCTCCGACCGTTGAAATATTCTTTGTATGACCTCCAATTACAAGAGTCTTTAGTTTTTTGTATTCTTTTAAATATTCAAGGTTTAAAGCTTTCGTTTTTGTTTCAGTCAGTAGCAGTTCAGTTAGCCCTTTAAAATTATCAGAATTTAAAATCTCTGTATCAGTCAGCTCATAAACTCCAAGCGAAAGATTCTCCAAATATTTAAGTTCCCTAAGTACATTTAAATTGGTTGCTTTAGTCAAACAATCCGTGTACAAACATTTTACATGAGGAATTTTAGAGATAATATTAAAATCAAATATCCCCGAGTAATGACCATAAAATCGCACTCCTAAACTTGTGTCATGTTTCTCACACAGTTTATCTAATTGTGAAAGTATCTTATCATTGAAAGTCTTACCCGAGAATTGAACAATAACATGTTTATCCTCACTGAGTTCCTTCTCAATGTAATCAACATCGATTTTTTCTGGGTCATTTATTCTATTTTGTTTTAAGGTCATTATAAGTGTGATGGTGTCTTTTTAAATTGCTGGCAACGGTTCATATAACCGTCAGTTATCGGTTTGGTTTACTTTGTTTTTCGATTTAGCACTGGCGTTAGCAATTCCGAGTGGATTCGGACGTAGTCTAATCCGCCGTAATTGCTGTTATATATTGTTGGCAACTGGGTTTTTTACCATTCCATTACATTTATTCCAATAATTAAAAACTGGAATAGCGAAATTAACAACATAAACAGTATTCCGATTATTAGCGCAAAAATAATTTGTCCAATTTTCAATTCGGTGTCTAGAGTTTTGTCATCTGAAATAACTTTTGTTCCTGCTATATAATCTCCAATTCTACGGTCTGGAGAGAAAAGTGTAAAAATCACTTCTATTGGCCAAAATATAAGTGTTGTATTTCTAATAACTGACTTTATCGGGTTTGCTATTTCTCCTGTTTTATAGTCAACTATGATAAGCCCAAGAAGTCTTTTAGCAGGACTTTTTCCTTTAACAGCATCTTTGTTCAAATAGGCTGAAAAAATTATCAAGCCGAGAAATATTGGGAATATTACAAACCATTCAGGTAAATCAGATTCCGTTGGCTCTCCAACTATTAAATATCCAATTCCAACTAGAATAAACGCAATTATTACAATTCCAAATGTCATAATAATATGGTCTAAAATCATTGAGGCTAATCTTATTCCTAAGTTTCTATTTTTATAGTGTGTCATTTTTTTAGTTTGTTGCCAACGGTTGGGCTATGGTTTCGTTGCGGAATGGTTCGACAGAACTATTCCGCCGTAAACCAAAGTTAGAAAATACACAGGAATTTCCTCTTGGAAATTCCGCCGCAATGAACTATAGCCGTTGTTGTATGCCGTTTTTATTTTTTAAGTTTAATTATTTTTTGGGTCAAGACATAACTTCCATCTCCTTGTTGAATTGGGTTGAAAACTAAATAGTCAAGACGCTTAATTTTTTCAAATTCATTTATGTCAATCGTATAATCATTTGCTACGAAAAAACGTTTTGAGAATATATCATAATCATCTTCCGTTTTTTCCATTCCATTATATTCCGCAACAGAGAGAAGTTTATCAATTCGGTTTATTTTTCCGAGTATTATGTTCGAGCCTTTATTTAAAATCCAAGCGTTATATGGACCTGAATTAAAATCCATTCTGTTCGATTTGATGAGAAATTCAAATGTTTTGGTGGAATCAATCATAGGAAATCTGTATTCGTTTCCAACTTTTTCTCCACTAATTTTGATTCCGTCAACTATTATTGAAATTTCCGAAATCTTAATATTCTTTTCAATTTTGTTTTTGAAAAACTCAACGGAATGCATAGAATAACCATTTTGACAATAAGTCAAATTAATTCCAATTGTTAGTAAAAATGTCAGAAACAGGTTTTTCATAAATGGCATACAACGGTTCGTATAACCGTCAGTTATCGATTTGGTTTACTTTGTTTTTCGGTTTAGCACTGTTTTTAGCAATTCCGAGTGGATTCGGACGTAGTCGAATCCGCCGTAATTGCGGTTATATAGTGTTGTAGTGCGTTTTTTTTAATTTAATAGTTCAATATCGTTATTCCTCCACCATTGCTCAGCTTCCTCCCAATTATTTATAAATTCTTTTGCTCTTTTTTTAAAGATATCTCCAAAAATTAACTGTTTATCAAAATCATACCAATAATCTCTCCGATTTTTAATGCTCCCAACTCTTAAGCGGTTTTTTAAATATGGAACTTGACATTTGGCAGGCTTGATTAATTCACCGTCCGATGTGGTCATTCCGTTTACAGAACAATTTGCAATATTTACAACAAATGATGATGAATAAAGGCTGAATTGGAAATTTAGTAAGTTCAATTTGTCATTATTCTCACGTCTAAAATGAGGAAAGGAACCTTTAAAACCTTTATTTCGCAAGAAGGGAATAATTATCTCCTTTATTGCTTTATCCATTTTTTCTCGTTTTTCTTTATGTGTCATGTTAAAATGCACTACAACGGTTTGTATAAGAATAGTGCGGTTTTGTGTCCGAGGATTTTCCGCAGGAAAATCAGAAGCTAGCAAACGAGCAACTCATTTTGGTTTAGCTAAAACTAGCAATTTTTTTTATACGGTGTTGGCAGTAGTTATTTATATATCAGATTTAAAACTCCTTTTTTCATTTCCATTTCAAAATGGTCGTTGACTTTATAGTTTTCAATTGACTTATGATTTGAGTCAAAAACAAATTCATTCCCATTTTGTTCAATTATTAGTTCATATTTACCCAAAAATTTCCCACTACCTTTTAAGTCCGTTTTATCAGTTATAATTCCGCTAACTTTGACCATTTCCTTTTCTCCGAAAATTGTATTAATAAATATAATTCCGCTGGAAAACAAACTTCTTAACATTAGAAAATAAAGTACAGCAAATATTCCAAGTCCTTTTGTTAAGTCTAACAAGTATTTTTTCCATTCTTTTTCTCCTTTTTTGATATTCCGAAACAATTCATAAATGATTAAAAGAAAGAAAATCGGTAAAACAATAAAGTCAGATATTTTTTTTGCCTTTAAGTTTTCATAAAACTCAAATTGTAAAGGATAAAATATGATGTAAATTATTAGAATGATTATTAAAATCAATCCCGAAATAAATTTCCAGTTCATTTTCTTCTAATTACTGCCAACGGTTAGTATAAGAATAGTGCGGTTTTGTGTCCGAGGATTTTCCGAAGGAAAATCAGAGTGACCAAATACGCACTAACCTTTAGTTAAGCATTAAATTTAGCATTATTTTTATACAATGTTAGCACCAGTTTTTATGTGTCCGTTGTTACTTCGTCCCATTCTTCTGCATAATAAGTTATCCAATTTATTGCATAATGCTGTTCCATTACAATACTAGGATTAAAATTCAATGACTTATCATTATTTAATCCCGCGTTTCGAGTTGCCCAATGAATTCTATAGATTAAATCCGAAAAGTCCAATATTTCAGTAGTTGACCTAATATTTGCAGACGAAATATATTCGGATGGTTCAACCATAAATTCAGGTAGTCTTGAAACTATTTCAGTTATTTCTACTTGCTCAATCGGAAGTTCTATTTTGTCAACTTTGTTAATTGCCCACAATAATACCCAAATAGCCTCAGAACGCCAGGAAATATTAATATGTTCTAGTTCTGTTAATTCTTTGCTTTTGAATAAAATTTTTTCTTCTGGAGAGACTTTGTCCCAAAGACCATTAGATTTTAAAAAATCAATTATCTCAATTTTAGCATCAGGTTCTTCTGCAACGTAATTTAGATAAGTTAAAATTAATATTCTTTCAGCTATTTCTTTAGGTTTTCTTATTCGTGCTTGATTTTCTTCTTCAATCATAGGAAGATGTTCAATAAAAGGAACGTTAATTGACTTTAAGAACTTTTCTGTTTCTTTTTTCCTTTTTAAAGCAGTTTTTGGTTTTGAGCTGTCAGATTTGAAGATGTCTAAAATTCCCATTAATTAGTTATTTATTTTTCAAATTGGTGCTAACGGTTTGGCTATGGTTTCGTTGCGTGAAAATCCGAGAGGATTTTCCGCCGTAAACCAAAGATAGTTAAGTGGAAGGAATTTTCGGCAGAAAATTCCGAAGCAATGAATTATAGCCGATGTTGTAGGTCGTATTTTTATTTAGATAACTCCAATCCTTTTTTTACATTAATTCCGATTTCAGTTATTTTTTCAGGTTCATTAAATTCAATTTTTTCTTTTGTGAAATGATAACCTTTTTTTGGTCCAGAAGTTCCTCCATTTACGGTCGGTCCGATTGAATAAATCCCATTGTTTCGGTTAACAGAAATGTATTTGGAATTTGTCATTTGAGCTTTTAATGTTTTTAATCCAGTTACCTTTATTAATTCCTTTTTTGCTTTTTCTCTGTCAAAATAGTTAACTCCACTTTTTGACAATGCTAAATGCTTAAGAATTAATTCAGACAATTCAAGGTTATCAATGTCTTTTGAAGTCACAGAAATTTGGTCAGTTTGCATTCCGCCACCTTGTTCCCAAGTATTTATTGTAACTATAACATATTTATCCGGATATTCATAAATTCCGACTCTGTCAAAATGTTTCAATTCAGTTTTTTTTAATATTACCTACAACGGTTTGTGTATAGTTTCGTTGCGTGAAAATCCGCAGGATTTTCGTGTTAAGAAACTAAGATAATAAAGTTGCGAGGATTTTCCGCGAGGAAAATCGGAAGCAATGAATTATACACGGTGTTGTAGGTAGTTTTTATTCTTTTTCTAATTTTAGTTTTTCAGGATTAAATTTATTCTTTTTGTCCAATTCGAATGCCTTAAGAAATAGATTGTCAGTGGTTGGTTCGTTATCAACTAATAATGGAAGCATAAAAAGGTTTATCATCTTTTCATTATTCATAATCGTATCTCTCTCCACAGTTAAGTAAATTAGTCCTTGTAAGCGTTTGCCATAAAAGTTCTCATACTCAAAGTCGATTGTATTTGAGCTTTTAGTTTCCTTTGTTGTAATTCGAATACTGTCAGAATTCTGTTCGCAATAGTGAAATTCTAAAGTTCTTTTATTCTTTTCATTTGTTACGAGCTTATCATATTTTGAATGAATTGTAATTTGCCCTTTATAAATATTGGGTTTGTCTGTTTCAGATATTTTTAAATCGTAGAATTCACTATGGAGAGTATCAATCTGTTTGTTTTTAGAAGGTTTGAATTGATTGGAAATAGTGTCGTTATTTTTAGTAACATAAATTTCCACTTCTTCAATTCGGTCATTTCCATAATCAACCCTTAACCATTTTCGTTTATATAAAGAGTCAATTAATAATTTATCTTTTTTAATTCTTGCAGTTTCTTCCTTTTTTGTTTCAACACAAGAAATAACTAGTAATAAGAAAGAAGTAAGTATGAAAACGTTTTTCAATTGGTTGAAATTCATTGTTTTTTGGGGCTACTTAAATTACCTACAACGGTCTCGGCTATGAGTAGTTGCGTGGTTTAGCACTTAATTTTGCAAGGACATACCAAACTGAAAATCCGCGAGGATTTTCAGAAGTAGGCGAGAACAAGCAATTACTTATAGCCATTGTTAGCAACTGTTTTTTATTTATCTTCTTTTATAAATTCATCTAAATCCTCCAACTTTCCAGGAAATGGATTTCGATTTGTCAATTTTTCCCAAATTTGAGATTCCACTAAATTGTCTGAAATTCCATTTTTAAACACATAGTAAGGGTTTAAATTTGCACCTGTTTTTTTTATTTTTTCGTAATAAATTCCAGTTTTTTCAGGGTCTAATATTTCTATTTGTTCAATCTTGTTTTTTAGTTTTCTAACTCCAAGAAATTCTTGTCCGCCAATCAAAGTCAACATTCCATTATACTCCACTATGTAATGATTTCCCTCATCTTCAAAATTGGCGATTTTAATATATCTATCAAGATTAATTTCGTTAACACGAACAATTCCATTTTCTATAACCTCTTCTTTTTTCTTTAGGAACTTCGGTAATCTTATCAAATCTGGTATTTCATAATATAAAGACCAAAGCATAAAAAAAGACGCAATTGACAAAATTATTATCAACCAAATCTTAGGGTAGAAATATAAAAGAATAGCAAAAACTATAAGAAATAGAACTTTCAAAATAATTAAACCAACGTCTTTCGGAATACTTGATTTAGTTTCCTCAATTTGCTTCCTCAAAATTCTTTTTTCGGATTCGGTTAATGCTCTTTCGTATTCTCTAGTCAATTATTAAGGTTGGTTTAAATTGTTGCTAACGGTATGTATAACCGTCAGTTATCGGTTTGGTTTACTTTGTTTTTCGATTTAGAACTGGCGTTAGCAATTCCGTGTGGATTCGGACGTAGTCGAATCCGCCGTAATTGCGGTTATGTATTGTTAGCTTTAGTGTTTTATATAGAGTTTTCTTTTTCAATAAGATGTTTTTTTAGTTTCAGTCCGCGTAGCTTTTTTTCTAATTTGTTTTTTCCGATTGAATATCCAATTGGATAAATGACTGCAAAAATTACCGCACCAAATATTACCGCATTATGATAATCCCAAGTTTCTATCAAAGGTCTTCTTCCGTGCTTTCCTGGTAAATAGGGGAAGAGGAAAGAGAATCCGATTCCTATTAAAATTCCCAGTGGAATCCGTTTTTTCATTTGGTTAATTTTGTTCCGACAATCTAACATTTCGGAATCCACATTTTTTATTCGGTCGTTAATTTTTTCCAAGTTTTAGTTTGGTTTACATTAAAGCTAACGGTTTGTATAACCGTCAGTTATCGGTTTGGTTTACTTTGTTTTTCGGTTTAGCACTGGCGTTAGCAATTCCGAGTGGATTCGGACGTAGTCCAATCCGCCGTAATTGCGGTTATATAGTGTTGGCAAACGTATTTTATTATCCAGCCATATAATCTAATTTCAAGTCAGATATGTTGTCGTTAATAATCATGAATGAATATCTGTAACTACTTTCAGGACACCAATCCAATTCTTCTTCGTAAAATTCTTCATATATATCGAGCAAGTATCTTTTTTCGGAATAAGAAACAGTTATCTTGTCAAAACACTTACATTCAAAATCCTCAAATAACATTTCTTTTTCAAATACTTTTCCATTTTTTAATTCGGATAAATTGATTCCATTCAGAGCATTATCCAAATGACTTAGCTTAAAGTCAATCTCAAAATTTGATTTCAGATTTTTAAATAGTTTTTCGATTAAATCTGTATCGAGTTTTACGATTTCTAAACTAGAATTTGAATGTAAAGTGTCATTAATTATATTTTTTTGTGAATCATCTTTGTTTTCTATTTTTATTTCAGTTTTTGACTTTAATTCAGTAGTTGGTTTTGGTTCTGTCAATTCCATTTTTTTAGTTTCTTTCTCCTTACAAGAAACTATTAAAGTCAGTATTATAATCAATTTTAGTAGGTGTCTTTTCATATGTTTGCCAACGGTCTTGGCTATGGTTTCGTTGCGGAAAACGTCCGCAGGACTTTTCCGCCGTACTTAAAGATAGTAAAGTTGCCCAAATAAACTGTGAGGATTACCGCAGCAATGAACTATAGCCGGTGTTGTGCAACGTTTTTCTAATTCGTTTGTTTTATTCTTTTTTGTTGCAATACATATAAATTAAATCCTCAACCGAATTATCACCAAGTTCTTTTGCCTTTTTTAAATCCATACACGCACTTTTCGTTTCTTTTTTACTTGGCTCCAAATTTCCGTTGCTAGTCAAAAGGTTAATCTTTGCTGTTCCTCGATTAGCAATGGCTTGAACATAGTTTGGTTTTATTTCAATTGCTTTACCGTAGTCTTTAATTGATTGTTCAAAATTCCGCAGCATATCATTTGCAGTTCCACGAATGAAATACAGTTCTGAGTCTTTTGAGTTTATAGTAAAATAGCTGTCACAGTTTTTTATTACTTCCTCGAATTTTCCTTGTGAGTAGTGAATTCGGGCAAGCCAATAAAGAGCAGCTTCAGCCATTCCATTGTTACTGTTTTTGTAAACAACGTAATTATAGTCTTCTTTCGCCTTTTCCAAATATCCAGCGTGCATTTTTGAAAGCCCTCTGTCAATGAATGAAGCCATATCTGTACTATCTAACTTAATTGCCTCTGTAAAGTCTGCAATTGCTAAGTCGTATTTTTGAAGTCGGTCGTATGAAAGTCCGCGATTTATATAACAAGTCTTTTGGACAGTTTTTTCTTCTACGGTTTTGATTAATTCTGAGTAATTTTCAATTGCCTTCTTAAAATCCCCAGATTTGAAATTTGAATTTCCAGTATTATACAATTCCATTGGGTTGTTTTGTCCAATTACTGAAATTGATAGAAAAAAGTAGATTATACTTAGGTTTATTCTCATTAGTTTAAATGTTGCACAACGGTTCATATAACCGTCAGTTATCGGTTTGGTTTATTTTGTTTTTCGGTTTAGCACTGTCGTTAGCAATTCCGAGTGGATTCGGACGTAGTCGAATCCGCCGTAATTGCGGTTATATAGTGTTGTGTGTAGTTTTTTGTTTCATTCAGATTTTGATACTACTTCACAATTTTCAATCAGTAAATCAGTCACTTTTTTAAACAGTCCTCTGATTCCTTCTACAGTGTAATCACGTTTATATTTTTTGTCAACATCTTCTTCGTGTACTTTGTTTTGAGCTTTAATAATACATTTTATGACTGCTTGTTTAGGGTCAGAAATAGAGTCCATTTCAGAAAGATATATACAGGATTTTTCTGCTATTTTGTCTTCATAGCTTAAGTCTTTAAATCCGTTATTATCTTCTTTATTTTGTCCGAATACTTGAAATGTTACAAAAATCAGAAGACATAAAGTTATGTTTTTCATAGTAGGTTTATAAATTACACACAACGGTTTGTATAAGGTTTGTTGCGTGAAAATCCGCTAGGATTTTCAGATTATGGAACCAAGATAGCAAAATTGCGAGAATTTTCCGTTAGGAAAATCCGAAGCAATAAATTTTATATGATGTTGTAACTAGTTTTATTGGTCAAAATCGAAATTTGAAGTCCAAGTAGTAAAGTTTAAGTTGGTATTATGTTTTTTTACAGTTTCAGAGAAGTCAAAAACTTTGTTTTTAAATCCATAGGGTAAGAATCTAATTGATTTGATTTTATTATTGGAATTATAATATTTTATTTTCCAAACAGTCCATCCTGCAATTTTGGTCATTGTTGGCTTAATGGTTTTTACGTTTCTCAAATCAATCTTTATTTCTTTTGCATTATCTAAAATATAAAGGAACTTATTGTCATAAACTAATTTTTTAAAGCTATAGCAGAAAATTGTAGTCAATATGAATAAACAAGCAATTATAAAAAGGCCAAATTGAAATTTATCCTTTATAACTTCTATTAATAATTTTAACAGTATTAAAACTGAAACTAAAGCTAAAATATAGGTGATAATCTTTGGGTTTAATGAAAGATTAGTTTTCATTTGATTTGGGTTTAAAAATTAGTTACAACGGTAAATTGTATGGGTAGTGGCAGATTGGGTGGTACTTTCCTGTCAAACCGCTATACAGTTTGAGCGGCATATAAACCTTGATATTAAGTGCTTTGCCTGCCATTACTTATACAAAATGTTGTGTGCTGTGTTTCTTATTATTTTCTAAATAGTTTTGTCAACTGCCAAAAGATAATAAATTTAGTCATACTAATTCTTTCCCGAAATACCTGTAAATACACTCCAATCGCAATGTTCTAATCCTATATCCATAGCTTGTTGCATTTTCGAAATAATGATTGGTGCATAATTCAATGAACCTGATGTAGCATCTGAGGCTTCCTGCATCAGTTTTACATCTTTTATCCCTCCTGAAAGTTCGAAACCAACATTTTCTTTATACGATTTATCCATAATTCTTTGTGCATAAAATCGAAGGATAGGGTTGGAATAACTTGATTCAAAGATTTGCTTATAAAAGGTTCTTCCAATACCGGTTGCATCACCCATAGCGTATAATTGTCCCATTAACTCCATATTAGAAACTGCAAAATAATTTACCGAAAGTTTTGCATAATTTGCCAGCCAGGATTCTTTACCAATGATTAGTGTTGCTGCCGAATAAGCAGAAGTTACAGCTCTACATTGATCAATGAGTGTTTCATCTCCGGCCATTAAAGTTAAAAGTTCTCCTGCTTCCGCAGCATCGGGTCTACCAACAACGGCACCCATCATAAAATGACTTCCATGCTGACGATGGATCTCCTCTAGCTTTTTAGACATCTCAGGTGAAATAGTCGTTGCACATAGGTGAATTCCTCCTTTTGCCAAACCGGCTAATATTCCATCTTCCGCTGTCACAATGTTCAGCACCGAAGCATCATCCATAAGCGATGTAACCACAATATTTGCAAGGCTGGCCGCTTCTGCCGGAGTTTTAGCCAAAGTAGCGCCTTTGCTCAGAAACGGTTTTGCTTTGGCACTTGTGCGGTTATACACCACCAAATCGAATCCTGCGTCTTGAATATTGCTTGCAATACCCTTACCCATTTTACCCAAGCCAATCATTGCTACACGTTGTGGGTTTGCGCCCTTTTTATCATTGGCTTTCATTGCTTTCACCAGCAACCCAAACCATTGTGCAATCGATAAATCTCCAACCATTTCTACATCACCCTTATCCATTGCACGAAATAGTGCTTGTGGATCGCTACTAGTCATGGTTTTAAAAGCAATATTCGCATTTTTCCAAACCATCTGTACATCGGCGTCTCCCGCCTTTTCTTTTTTAGTGAAAATATGACCTTTGCTGAAGATAAAAAGTCGTCCTTCGCTACGATCTGCCGTTCTAATTAAGATAGATCCGGTTTTGGTGCGTAATCGACGCTGAAAAAGGTCATTCTTTTTGTTCGCCATTCTCATCTTAATCGACAAGCCTAATAACAATACTGAAAGTTTCATAATTCTATTGTTTAAAATTTATAGTACAAAAATCAGAACTAACAAATCGTTGGACGATAACAATTGTTAATTAATCAATGTGGCTTTCTATTTCTGATTCTACTAAGTGAGATTGGCGTTACCCCTAAATAAGATGCGATATAATGCTGTGGAATCCGTTTAATTATTTCAGGTTGATTCTTAATTAGATTCTCGTATCGCTCTTGTGGGCTGTGTCCTTAATCCGAGATAAAAATAATTGTCCGTAAACACCAAAACGCTTTAAGATAAGATTATGAAATTCGTCTTTAAACTCAGGGTATGAATCCAAGATATTTTCAAAATCCGCTCTCTTAATTGAAAGAATAATTGAAGGTTCAATACTTTCAATGGTAAAAAGACTTGGTTTTGTATTTATAAAACTGTCAAGGGAAGCAACGGCTTGCCCTTCAAAAAAGAATTGGAAAGTAATGTCTTTTCCGTCTTTATTAAACCATTCACGCAAACATCCTTTTTTAATGTAATAAATGTAATTTGAGATTTCTCCTTCATTCAGTAATATTGTCTTAGATGCAATTTCCTTTTCAATGAATATATCTTTAAACTTAGTCCAATTGACTTCATCTTTTTTTAATATGTCTTTCAATTTGTCAAACATTATCTCGTTTGTTGGTCTGTTTACATTGCACACAACGGTTCGTATAACCGTCAGTTATCGGTTTGGTTTACTATGTTTTTCGGTTTAGCACTGACATTAGCAATTCCGAGTGGATTCGGACGTAGTCGAATCCGCCGTAATTGCGGTTATACATTGTTGTGTACAGTTATTTTTCTAGTCCAGATATTTTATAGTTAATCACAATATAGTTTGGCGAAAAGTCCAATAATTCTTGTGTCCGTTCATCATTTTCTTTTAGGTTTACAACTCCACAAAATCTGTGAAAATTGAATTTTTTGTCCAACCAAGAAGATGCAAAAATCAAAAGTGGAACCTTTTCGTTCAGTTTCCATTTAGTCTCTTCGTATTCTCTCCAATTATAGAATTGTCGATTATCAGTTTTTCCTAAGTTTATTTCTTTAGTTGTTCCTAAAGCGTAAGTTCTGATGTTCAGAGTGCTATTATTTTCTTCTGTTTTAGTAAAGATTTTTATTTGGTCAATAAATCCTTGATTATATTCTCCGTCTATCCAAAATCCATAATCATTTGTGTAATTTATAAGAGTGTCGGTTTTAATTAATTTTCCGTTTACGTATTCGTCCGCAAATACTTCAAATTTGTATTCTTTGTCAAACGGTCCAATATCAAATTTATGCACTCTAATAGATGCTAATTCCAGTGCCTCAAGTAAGTCAAGAGTAGTTATTTTACTCTGATTATACATATCATTAGAGTCTTCTTTTTCGATTTGGGGTCTTTTATCAACAGGTTTTTCCGATTGAGAATAAACAGTTATCGAAATCAGCAATAATGATAGCAGTAATATTTTTTTCATTGACTTTGGTTTTAATTGTACACAACGGTCTCGCCTACTTCTGAAAATCCGCGAGGATTTTCAGAAGTAGGCGAGAACAAGCAATTACTTATAGCCATTGTTAGCGGTAGTTTTTATTATTTCGTATTCTGTATGTTCTTATTATATTTTCTAATTCTCCGTGTGTTACATTCAGAGAGTCAATTTCTATTTTTTCAAACTCGTCTTCATCGTAGAAATAAGTCAGATAGGATTTAGCTGATTTGCCATAACCTTCTTGAACAACTTCCTCACTTTCTATATTCGACCATTTTTTGAATTCCACGTTTTTAGTTTGTATCCCTTTCGAATCAATTATTATTTTTGGTTTGGTATCGAGTGCTTTTAGAAATTCCTTGATTGTGCTGTAAAGTCCAATTCCAGTCATAATTGCACCCAAAATGTATTGCTTTGTTTCTCCTTTAGTAAAAAAATAAATTCCAACTCCAATTATTAAAATAGAGATTCCAAGTTCAAAATAGTTATATACTTTCGAATAGTGAATTTCCATTTTAGGTGGAAGAGAGTAATCTTCTCGAAATTCATCTTCTTGCTCAAATTTCTTTTCAAGTTTTTTAAGTTTACTTTTATCCTCGCTATTCCTGATTTCCGTTTTTTCGAAAATATTTCCGTCATTCCAAATCAATTTTTCTTGGATAGCTCTTTTCTTTAATTCGTGAACGTTTTTCACATTCTCAAATGCCCAAATTCTCCATTTGGTAATCATAAAACTCCAAATTAGCCAAGCTAAAACAAAACCTATTAAAAAAGCTATTCCAATTCCCCAACCAGGAATTAAATTCTGTTTCTCTAAGTATAGAGCCAAAGCTGGACAGCCAATAATTGCGATAAAAACAGGAATATTCACTATTAGATGTCCTCTTTTAATTGCTTTGTCAACTGTTATTTCTTGTCTCATTCAGATTTGGGTTTAAATTACCGCTAACGTGTATGTATATGAAAAGTTGCGTGTTTGTGAGCGAGGATTTTCCGAAGGAAAATCAGAGTTAACAAAACAAGCAACTAACATTGGTTTAGCTAAAACTAGCAATTTTTTATATACTGTGTTGTACACTGGCTTTTATTTTTTCTTTAGTCAGTTTTACAATATAAAATCCGAAAGTATAAGTCGTCAAAAAACCTAAAACGATTATAATTCCGATGACTATTAAATTCAGGGTTAAATAGTTTTCAAATCCACTGAATACTAATTGAGAAAACAAAAACACAATCCATATTATAAAATTCACTCCAAATGAGAATTCCGCAGAAGTTTTTATAATGCTCTTTCCTTGATTTAAGCTTTTGGTGTTTCTTTTTCCAAAAATCCAGAGAGCAATTGGCAAAGTCAGATATAGTAAAGCCAAGGATATAAATAGGGAATTATATGACAACAATGCTCCAATTCCGATTAATCCGAGTAAACCACCCGAAAACATTAGTCCGATAAATGTCATAATAAATAGAAACCCTAGTCCAAATGTCATTCCATTTATTAATGCAACTTTGGCTCCAATGTTCTCATTTTTGTTCATTCAGATTGGTTTTTTTAGCTTGTGTACAACGGTTCGTATAACCGTCAGTTATCGGTTTAGTTTATGTTGCTTTTCGGTTTAGCACTGGCGTTAGCAATTCCGAGTGGATTCGGACGTAGTCGAATCCGCCGTAATTGCGGTTATATGTTGTTGTACACCGTTTTTTTATTCTGCTTTTATAACTTCAATTTCTTTTATAATTCCTTTTACTACTTTTTCAATGTCAGAAAGAGCTAATTGAAACCAAAATTCATTTTTATTCTCATCAAAGTAACTGAATGTGAATTCATTTTCAGTTCCGTCAAAACCACCACAATATTTTCCCGTTTGAAATTGGTCGCTACTTTCAATTAACCTCCAATTGTTCAAGTCAAGATTTTCTTTTACAATTTGTTGGCAAATTAGAACGAATTCAGAGTCTATTTTATGTTTGGTCACCATTTTTAAAAATTGAATTCACAAATGTTTTGGTCGGTATTGACTCTTTTTAAACATTCGGTTATTAATTCCGAAATTCTTGAAGTTGGAACCAAAGTGTAATTGTATATTGTTCCAATTTCATTCCTTTTTGAAGAATCCCATTCATATTCAGTTCCATTTTCGTCTAAAATAATTGATTTTCCTTCAAAAATATCTTGCCATTCAATTCGTTGAGTTACATCAGTAATGCTTTTGTAAACAGTTACTTGATGCTCAGAGTCTACTATATCGATTAGAAATATCATGTTCGTTAAATGGTGTACAACGGTTTTGTGTAAGCGTCAGTAACAGGAAAGTGCGTGAGTACTTTCCGCTGACGCACCTAATTTAGCAAAACGAGTTGAATTTCCGATTAGGAAATTCAGCCGTTATTGCGCTTACACGTTGTTGGGCACAGTTATTTATATTTTATTTCTCGCATTATTATTCTTTTCAGAATTCCGTTTTCAATTACCTTTTTTTCAGTCCAATTGTGAAATTCGTCCATTTTATACTCGAATTTCTGATTTGATAGCAAAGAATCTTTTTCATTATATTCCTTAAGTCCGATAAAATTCTTTCCGTCAAATTCGTATACTGCTTTTCGGTTCTGACCTTGTCTGCGAAGATTGACTGATAAAATACTGTCAACTTTTTCGTCAGTATTGAAGTAAGTACTTACCGTTGAATTTGTAATTGTATCATTAGTTTCTTTGTCAATAAATATTTGTCTCATTATTGACTTCTCTTTAGTGTCGTCTTTTCTATAATAATGAGTTTCTATTCGCTCAAACCTTTCAGTTTCATTATCCAAAATTCCGCTTGATTGAAAAAGCAATGAGTTTTTATAGGAATAGTTTACTTTAAATGGCAGACTGTCTGTTGACATTTTCACAATCTCTTGCTTTAATCTATCGGAATAGTCATAGACATAATTAATTTCTATCTGTTCATTGTCAAACAAAGTTTTGCGTGTTTGAAAAGCTATTTGGTCGTCATCTCTATATTTTTTTACTGCAATTAAAAGTGTGTCTCGAATTTCATTTTTTAAGGAATCTTCTTGAATTCGAATAGTATATTCAGTTATTTCTTCCACACTTTTAGTCAATCCGTTGTCCCAAATTTTCTTTGGTTTACCGCAACCAATTAGAAATAAAGAAAGAAATAATATCAGTAGTCTGTTCATTTGGTTTTAATTGTGCCCAACGGTTTGGCTATGGTTTCGTTGCGTGAAAATCCGTGAGGATTTTCCGCCGTAAACCGAAGATAGCAATTTTTCGAGGACTTTCCGAGAGGAAAGTCAGAAGCAATGAACTATAGCCGTTGTTGTACGCAGTATTTTATGTCATTTGGAACGACATTTTTATATTGCTAAAATTCATATTTTCTAAATCGGTTTTTGATAGTCCGAAATAATAAGTTCCACTTCCACCAAATTTTGTTAAATCAGTATTTGAATCATAGCAGTCTAATTGAAGTAACAATTCGTATGTTTTTGATAATTCTAAAATATCATTCCACCGTTTTTGATATTCAGAACTTTCCGCACTGTAAAGCCCCAATTCTTTTGAAGCGAAATCATAAACTACACTTGACTGAATAGACCTATCGTGTCCTAAAATTTGATGCATATTATCAGAATCTTGATATAATTCCTCAATCATATAAAATTCAATAGGTTCAATAAAGTAGAAATTGAAATCGTCATATTTTTTGTCGAACTCAAATAGTTTATAATTCTGCCAATGGGGAATTGTGTAATACTCAAAATACTCTATTACGGCTGTTTTAAACGTTTGATTTTCATCAAGGTCATTTGGAAATTCAGTTCGGATGATATTTTCAGTTTCGCTGAATATGAATTTGTATGGTTGGTTTACACCATTAAATTCTTTCCAATCTTGGTCAAGGCTCACAAAGACATAAAAAAAACCTTTTTTAGGCAACCTGTTTTCTTTGTCAAATTTTGTTAATTCAGCTAAATTGTATTGAGCACAAAATAGCATTGGTTTTCCATCTGCTTTTGGCCATTCAAAGTCTTTTGGCAAATCAGGTTTTCCACCGATTTTAGATGTTCCTAGTTTTAGGTTTTTATCCTCACACGATTTAGTCCTAATACCAACAGTTGGTCTAATCATTTTGATTAGTTCCTCTTTGTCCTCTTTATCGATTTGAACTTCCTCCGAATTTCGAATGAATGTCTTTATTTTCTCTAAATTATTCTTTTTAAAACTAAACATTTATTTCAGCGTAATGTTTTTGAGATATTGCGTACAACGGTTTGTATAAGGTTTGTTGCGTGAAAATCCGCTAGGATTTTCAGATTATGGAACCAAGATAGCAAAATTGCGAGAATTTTCCGTTAGGAAAATCCGAAGCAATAAATTTTATATGATGTTGTAACTAGTTTTATTGGTCAAAATCGAAATTTGAAGTCCAAGTAGTAAAGTTTAAGTTGGTATTATGTTTTTTTACAGTTTCAGAGAAGTCAAAAACTTTGTTTTTAAATCCATAGGGTAAGAATCTAATTGATTTGATTTTATTATTGGAATTATAATATTTTATTTTCCAAACAGTCCATCCTGCAATTTTGGTCATTGTTGGCTTAATGGTTTTTACGTTTCTCAAATCAATCTTTATTTCTTTTGCATTATCTAAAATATAAAGGAACTTATTGTCATAAACTAATTTTTTAAAGCTATAGCAGAAAATTGTAGTCAATATGAATAAACAAGCAATTATAAAAAGGCCAAATTGAAATTTATCCTGTATAACTTCTATTAATAATTTTAACAGTATTAAAACTGAAACTAAAGCTAAAATATAGGTGATAATCTTTGGGTTTAATGAAAGATTAGTTTTCATTTGATTTGGGTTTAAAAATTAGTTACAACGGTTTGTGTAAGGATAGTTGCGTGTGCAAGCAACTAACTTACTAAAAAAGGAACGAACCAGAGGAAAATCCTGCGGATTTTCCGAGTAGGCTAGAACCAAGCAATTATTTTTACACGGTGTTGCCAACCGTTTTTATTTTTTATTTCAGTTCGGGTCAAAACCGTACATGAATTTGTTTAGTTTACCATCTGAACTTTCCAATCCGACAATGTCCATTAATTCCTCAAAATAACTGCAAACTCGCTCTCGGTCTTCCGTATCCAAGTCCATATAAACATCCGAAAATCGTGATAATCCAATTTCGATTTTTTCTTGATATTTTTTGTCCGTCGGATTGTCAGATTCCGCAACAGTGAGAAAGTCAGATGCAGCTTCATTAATTTTTTTAGTAAAAACGGGTCTTAACTTTTCGTTCGCAATTCCAGGATAAAAGTTTTCCATATAGAATTTTTCTTTTGCAATAAATTCCGCAAACTTTTCTTTAGCATTTTCAGGTGTTTTCATTTCCGTCGCTTTTTGTTCGCAAGAATTTAAAATCAAAAAAGTTAAAAATATTGTTATGTACTTTGTCATTTCTCAAATGGTTGGCAACGGTTTGTATAACCGTCAGTTATCGGTTTGGTTTACTTTGTTTTTCGGTTTAACACTGGCGTTAGCAATTCCGAGTGGATTCGGACGTAGTCGAATCCGCCGTAATTGCGGTTATACATTGTTGTGTGTAGTTTTTAAAAATCGACAAAATCATCGTTATTGATGTAGATGTTTAATTCGGTTAAGTCTGTTGTGTTTGTTGCAGGTAAATTGATTACTGTACGTTGTCCTTGTCCATCGTTTTTTGTTCTATAAAACCAAATATTTTGACTTGAATTTTTGTTAGTGTAAATTGTGCGAGTATATTCAACACCAGTTTGGGTTAAATTATTTGACGAAGGATAATATAGAGGGAATTGAGGGTTGATTCTAACAGGTAGAAATTGAACATTAGAATCTAAGGTTATTTTCAAATTTACAGGATATAAATGAGTAAAGTCAAAGTCTATTTCGTAAGGCTCTCCTAAGTCTTCAATTTCAATTGTTGCATCCTGTCCCATAGTATTAAATTGGTCATTTAATTGATACGTCAAAATATACAAATCTCCAAGTCCACTTGTTGTAAAAGTAAAATCAAAATAACCTTCTGAATTAGTCAGTGTTGAATCCAAGTGTTGAATAAATTCAGTATTTCCATAAAAACTTCCTGGGATTCTGTTGTATTCACTTATTTTTAATTGTTGACCAACAATAGGAATCTCGTTTTGACTATCATACATTCTTCCATATACTCTTGTTTCAATGCCACTTGGGTCTTGTAAGTCATCTTCACATTCTAAAAATGACAAGAACAATGCAAGTAATCCGAACTTAAAAATGATGAATTTCATAATTGTGTTTTGTATATAGATGCAGTTTTGTTAAAAAAGTTGCGTCAAATTACACACAACGGTTTGTGTAAGGATAGTTGCGTGTGCAAGCAACTAACTTACTAAAAAAGGAACGAACCAGAGGAAAATCCTGCGGATTTTCCGAGTAGGCTAGAACCAAGCAATTATTTTTACACGGTGTTGCCAACCGTTTTTATTTTTTATTTCAGTTCGGGTCAAAACCGTACATGAATTTGTTTAGTTTACCATCTGAACTTTCCAATCCGACAATGTCCATTAATTCCTCAAAATAACTGCAAACTCGCTCTCGGTCTTCCGTATCCAAGTCCATATAAACATCCGAAAATCGTGATAATCCAATTTCGATTTTTTCTTGATATTTTTTGTCCGTCGGATTGTCAGATTCCGCAACAGTGAGAAAGTCAGATGCAGCTTCATTAATTTTTTTAGTAAAAACGGGTCTTAACTTTTCGTTCGCAATTCCAGGATAAAAGTTTTCCATATAGAATTTTTCTTTTGCAATAAATTCCGCAAACTTTTCTTTAGCATTTTCAGGTGTTTTCATTTCCGTCGCTTTTTGTTCGCAAGAATTTAAAATCAAAAAAGTTAAAAATATTGTTATGTACTTTGTCATTTCTCAAATGGTTGGCAACGTTTAGTATATGAAAAGTAGGCGATTACGAAGCACGAAACTTTCGGTTAAACACAAAGTTTGATATGAGCCTAAGCCATTGAATTTACTGCTATTTCGCCTATTTTTTATATACATTGTTACCTGCTGGCTTTATTTACATTTTTCATTTATTCGTTCCAATGCGTATTCAGCTCCAAGTTCGTGAGCCTTTTCCCAATTTTCACAGGCTTTAGTTTTATTTCCCAAATTGAATTCAGAATTTCCTTTATTGAAATAAGCCATTTGTTTATTTTCTATATCAACATTTTCGAGGTTAATGACTTTATCATAATCCTCAATTGCTCCTTGATAGTCTCCATTTTCGTCTTTGACACTTCCACGATTTGTTAAAGCACTTATAAAGTCAGGTGCGATTTCAATAGCCTTGTCGTAATCTTTCAGCGAAGATTTCCAAGTGTATAATTCATTTTTAACTATTGCTCTTGAATAGTAATAATTAGGGTCATTAGGATTGATTTTTATACAAATTGTCCAATTTAGTATTGCTCCGCTTAAATCTCCCGAATTATAGCATTCAAGTCCTTTGTCAAAATAATAATCTTCTTTTGCTTTGTCGAAATGGGGGAATTTTTGATTTTTTGGGTCAAATGGTGCTCCATAACCGTCAAGTTTTGCATCAAATTCATAACCTCTTTTATACATGTCCAAACCCCAATAAAGTAAATTGTCTTCCGTTATTGGTATTTCATTAGTTTCTCCATTCAATTCCCAAAGTCCTTTGTTTATTTTCTTCAAGGATTTGATTTCATAAGGATAATGTTCCTTTAGAAATTCTTGCAGCTTTTCAAGTTTTTCTTTAGAGTTAGATATAAAATGGAAGTCAAATTTCGCTAATGAAAAATCACTCACGCCACTCTTTTGCATATTGTTGAATACATCTTGAGCAGAAACCATTTCTTTTCCGAAATTTTGAGTGAATTGTTCCCAAGTAATGAATTTGTCCTCATTCTTATTTTGTCCCCAACCAGTTAGAAATTTTAGCATTAAAATTATTATTAAAAGGTTTCTCATTTCGTTTTTTCAGCTTGCAGGTAACGTGTGTATAAACACACTGGTGTGTTTATTTCTAATATATATACACCCAAATATACATAAATACTTACAAGTCTAACGGATTTTTTATAGAACTAAAACTGTTTTGTGCAACGTGAGTATATATTTCAGTGGTTTTCGTAGAGTTATGTCCTAGTAAAAGTTGAATATATCTAATATCTGTTCCGGCTTCTAAAAGATGTGTAGCAAAACTATGGCGTAGGGTGTGAGCCGTTACAGGTATTTTAATACCAGCTTGTTTAGCCGTGTTAGATACCACTTTACCTACACTGTTAGCACTGTATTGTTCTTTGTTTTGTCCTTCGAATAAATAATTTGTTGGTCTATATTGTTTGTAATATTCTCTTAAATCTTCTAGTACTTTTTCGGATAAAATAGTGTATCTGTCTTTATTCCCTTTCGCATCTCGCACCTTGATAAGCATTCGTTTACTTTCTATGTCGGTTAGCTTTAAATTTAAGAGTTCAGATCGTCTAAGTCCAGCAGAATAGAGTAGGGATATAATGCATTTGTGTTTTAAGTTATTTGCATTAGATATAATGGATAAAACTTCAGGTTTTGAAAGTACAACGGGTAGTTTCTTTGATTTTCTAGGGCGCTCAATACTATAAAACCTGTTTGGTAATCCTAATACAGTTTCATAGTAGAATTTAATACTGTTAACGGCTTGGTTTATGTAGCTATCAGACCGTTCTGTTTTTATTAAATATTCTAAATAATTTCTAATGTTATTTTCATCTAGTGTGTTAATGTCTTGATCGTTATAGTAATTTATAAAGCTTTCAAAGCAGGATACATAGGTTTTTACGGTATTATTCGCATATTTTTTGAGTTCTAATTTTTGTAGATAGCTTTCTGGACAAAATTTATAATTTTCATGTCTATTTCTCTTGTAAACCCAACTGGCATCAAAGGTTTCATCAAGAATTTTAGCTCTTGTTCTTTCAAAAAAGTACTTGGTGTCAATCCATGCAACACCTTTAAATAATTTAAAAATAGCGTCAAGGTTATCTTTTGTGTTTCGAACATAGAACATAGTAAACTCTTTACTCCATTTCACATCGTCTAATTCTTTAATTAGAATTTCTATGGTTGCATTGGCATAAAATTTAAGACCAATTTGCGGTACATCATCTATTAAAAGGTGTTTTAAGGTGATATGAAGATTTAAAGCCATGACTTTTTTTGTTGAATTTACTTATAATCTTTTAAAAAAGAGTATCTTATACGAATAGTATTCGTGTAACATTCGATTAAATAATAAAAATGAAAAGAAATGGGTGTAAATCTTGCGGAAAGGAATTAACAGGAAGATCGGATAAAGTGTTTTGTGATTTACACTGTAAGAGCTCGTATCACTATCGCCGATCTTTAGAAGAGGCCCCTAGATTTTATAATCAGGTAGATAATCAATTAAAACTCAACCGTAAAATCTTGAAGAGTTTTAATAAGGCAGGAAAATCCACTGTAAGAGCTAATGTTTTAAAAGAACAAGGGTTCAATTCTAAATTTTTCACTCATTATTGGAAGAACCAAAAAGGAGATGTTTATTTATTTGTTTATGAATATGGTTTTTTGAGGAAGAAAGAGCAAAACCTTGAAAAATATATTCTAATCCAGTGGCAAGATTATATGAATTAATTGTATTATTTTTATTAAAAATTAAATGTCTAATCAAGACATCAAACTGAATACGATTTGAATACGGAAACGAATACGTTTTTGTAAAACATACTGCTGAAAGCCCCAGTAAAATGGTTTTTGAAAGGTTATGGCTTCAAGTTCATAACCCGGAGGTCGCGGGATCGTGCCCCGCTCTCGCTACAAAACGTAAAGTTCTGAAATGAAACGGTTTAGTTCACTCTAAACCGTTTTTTTATGTTTTATCTAAATGAATTTCTTACATTTGATTTCAAAAGTGAACACGTTTTTGCACACGATTTGGAACACGATTTGAGTAAAAGACCCCAATTTTCAACCCCAAAAATCTACACAGCTAACGGAAATTTAAACAAACGTTGGTATGTTTATTTTTCATTTCGCAATCCTGAAACAGGAAAATTAGAGCGAATGAAAAACATCTATGGTATAGCGAATACTTATAAAAAGAAAGAAGATCGGCTTTCCGTTTTAACTGTTTATAGAAAACGACTCATCATTCTTCTTAAAAAAGGCTACAATCCTTTTGAAAATAACGAAGCCTTATTTGAAAAGGAAAAAACACAAGCAACCAAGCCTAAACAGGCAAAAAGTGAAGCAACTCCCAAAGCACCGTTAAATCCTCAGTCAGCCAAAGATAAAGTTAAGGTCAAAAGAGTAGTGGAAGAGACAAAATCCAATAGTCCAACGGTTCAAAAAGCGTTCGATTTAAGTTTAGACTTTAAAAAGAATGTGATTAGCGAAAGAACTCATAAAGATTATAGGTTTCACGCGAACAGATTTATAGACTGGCTTAAGGAATCAAACCCAGACATAAAAACAATTGACCAAGTTGATAAGGGGTTAATCCAAACTTTCCTTAGTCATGTACTTTCTAATACGAGTGCAAGAAGTTACAATAACCACAGAACCAATCTAGGCGCTTTAATGCAAACTATGGAGGATAACGACATCATAACTTCAAATCCTGTAAAGAATATAAAAGCATTAAAGACCAAACCGGAACGTCACAAAACCTATTCTAAAACGACCCAAACTGAAATTTTTGATTATTTAAAAAAGGAAGATCCTATACTGTTATTATATATTCAGTTTGTTGCCTATGGCTTTTTAAGGCCTATTGAGGTTTGTAGAATAAAAATAAAGGATATTAATGTCGAAGAAGGTCTGATACAATTTAAATCGAAAACGAACGCTTTAGAAACAAAACGTATTCCGGATATGTTGCTACAAGAACTTCCGGATTTAGGTGCTTTTGATCCAAATAGTTATTTGTTCACCCCAGATAGGTTTGGTGATTTCTGGGAAACCGAAGAGAATAACAAAAGGAACTATTTCTCAAAGCGTTTTAAAAAGGTAGTCAAAGAGGATTTCAATTTAGATAAAAACTATGGTTTGTATAGTTTCAGGCATACCTTTATCACTAAGTTATATCAATCACTAATTACCGATTACCCACCAAACGAAGTAAAAAGCAGAATTATGCATATTACAGGTCATTCTACTATGGATGCTCTTGAAAAGTATTTACGTACTATCGATGCTGCTATTCCAGATTATTATTCACATTTATTAAAATAAAATATGAACGCTATTTTTACCACCATACGCGATAATCTCACACGGTCATATTTATTTTATATACCAGATACGATATATAATGAGTTCCAACAAACGGAATTTAAAGATTTGGTTCCTGCTGAAGCAACGAATACAATAGCGTATAGAAATCGTAAAGAGGAAATTACCACGGATGAAACCAAATTCAACAGAGTTGAAATAGCAACAAAATGTAATTTGTTTGAAGAGAACCTGTTTTTGTTAATTGATGCCCGAGAAAAACTAGCGGAAAGCCAATTTCAGTTTTTAATGAATAAGTATTGGGAGCATTTAGATATTCACGCTAACATTACCTATTTAATGTATGTGAATTTAAGCAAATATTTTAAAGATGTATCGGATAATGTTACTACACTTTTTAAGCTACAACAAGATGCATTTTTAAAACATCATATAGAGATTAAAACCAAATTTTCAGGTTTTATATCTGGTAGCCCATTTAAGGAAAAAACGGGTGGTTTTAATGTCAATGAAATCGGTTCTGAACCAATTAAAAAAACGACATTAAAGGCACTAAAAACTAAAAAGCCACAACTTATTAGTGATGCAGATGCCGACGCTTTTTTACTGGAATCGGTGTTTAATATTAATCATAAATAAGGTTACAAATGTCATCAAAAATTGAAATAACACACCAAATAAACGGTGTTATACGTAAAACAAACGTTTATTTTACGTTAAATTATGGAAAGTAGATTTTACAAATGCAAGTATTGTTTTAAAGAATTTGAACCCAAAAGACGTCGTGTTCAAAAGTATTGTAGTGACACCTGTCGTAATAAAGCGCACCATGCTAAAAAGCCAAAACATGTTTTACCAATACCAAAAGAGAAAAACTTACCAACTACAGAAATAAATCCAGAATTTAAATCTCAAAAAGAAAAAATGAGTTTTGCTGGAGTTGGGAATGCTATGGCGGGCTATCTTATTGCTGATTGATTAAAACAATGGGCAGCCAAAGAAGAAAATAAACATATTACTAAAAAAGAGTTTAATTAGTTAAAGTCTTTAATTACTGGAGCGAGGTATTTACCTATTACAAATATGTACTCAAATCAATTTGGTCAAAACCCATATTACGATATTGAAACACAAGAGGTGGTTTATCTGTAGATTTAGAGTTAATTATCTAAAACTCTATTCAATTTTTAACTTTTTATATATTAAGCTAATAAAGAGGTTTAGTTTATCTTTACTGATTAGGCTTTTTCTTAGGATTTTATACGCCTTTCCTACCTGAACTTCAACAGTGTTTTTAGAAATTCCTAGTTGATCTGCTATTTGCTGGTATTTAAGACCTTCATATTTACTTAAAATAAATATCTCTTTGCATTTTTTAGGTAAGGTTTCAATCGCTTCTTGAAGAATTTTAATACGTTTTGATTTCAATTCGGTATCTTCTTCAATAGCTTCAATAATTTGATTGTATCTTAGGTCTTCAATTTTTTTGTTAAAAGTTTGATCTCGCCGTACTTTATCTAAAAACGAATTATAGATGAGTCGGTAGAGATAGCCTTTAATATTATCTTTTATTTCCAGAGATTTTCTTTGTTCCCAAAGTTTTAAAAAAGCACTCTGTACCAGGTCTTCACTTAATTCGTGGTCTTTGGTGTATGCAAAAGTAAAAACACATAAATCTTCATAAAATAGCATATAGATTTCTCTAAAGGCTTCTTTAGAGTCTTTTTTCAAATCGTTTAAAAGTTCGCTATTTATTGGAATATTTTTCAAAGAAAACAGTTGGTTAACAAAAGAACGCAAAAAAAAGATAAAATAATTTAAAAAAAAAATAATGGTTTTTTAATATGTGTTCGTCTAATAAATATAACACAAAGAATTAATATCATAATCTAAAGAATGAGTCCGAAAGAAGCCAGAATAATTACAGTTAAGTTTTTAAATAATGAAGCCTCTGTAGCTGAGTTAAATCAGTTGTCACATTGGATTGAAGAGAACCCTTCCAATGATGTGGCTTTTAAAGAGTATTTGAATATTTATCACACACTGGATAAAAGACAGGTTTTCGATGCTATGCAGGCTTATAGAAAAACTGAAGCAATAATCAATGCAAAGCAAAACAGGAGTAAAGTATTCAGATTAAATATCTATAAATATGCAGCGGCGGCTGTTTTAGTTGGTGTTTTGTTAACTGCGTACCTTTTTAAACCAGATTCAATTTTCGGTAGTGATGATATGGTAGCTCCTGTAATTGTTAATAATGCTATTAAGCCAGGAGCTAACAAAGCTATTTTAACACTAGAAGATGGTAAAGAAATCGTTTTTGAAAAAGGAGCAAGTTTGCAAACCAATAATGCAACCAGTAATGGTGAAAAAATAATTTACGAGGCTCATAAGGGGCAAGCATTAGCCTATAATACATTAACTATACCTAGAGGCGGTCAGTTTTTTGTGAAACTTTCTGATGGAACTCAAGTTTGGTTAAATTCTGAATCCCAATTAAAATATCCTGTAAATTTTACTGAAGGAGAGTCTCGTAAGGTTGAATTGGTATATGGTGAAGCATATTTTGATGTTTCACCAAGTACAGAACATAAAGGAGCTAGTTTCGAAGTAATAAATGATAACCAATTAGTTCATGTTCTTGGAACCGAATTTAATGTGAAGGCCTATAATGACGAAGATGAAGTTTATACAACATTAGTGGAAGGTAAAGTTGAAATATCTTCGAGTAAGGAACAGCATATTTTAAAACCAGGAGAACAATCTAGGTTAAATAAGAATGTCAATACCTTATCTGTTGAGGCGGTAGATGTTTACAGACAAATATCTTGGAAAGAGGGCATTTTTAGTTTCAAGCGAATGACTTTAGAAGACATTATGACCATTTTATCAAGATGGTATGATATGGATGTAGTTTTTGAAAATGAAGAATTAAAGCAAAGAGGATTCAATGGATCTTTAGGAAAGGAGCAACCTATAGAACAAATATTAGAGAATATTAAAAGTTTCGGAGTGATTAAAAACTATGAAATAAGAAACAAGCAAGTAATTTTAAAATAAAAAAGAGATCGAAGTCCTATCATTTGGCGGTGAACAAACTTCGTCTCTTTCAATTCGATGTATTAATTAAAACAAATGTCTAACTAACACAAAACAAATTTATGCAAAAATTAATTAAGATCCGTTCGCATACGCGAAAACGGTTCCTTCTAATGATTATGAGAACATTCATCTTTTTATTATGTACTGCAGTCTTTGGTATTAGTACTAATAATTCTTTCGCTCAGGATAAGGTAACTATTAGCGAAGATAAATTGGTGTCAATCGATGAGGTTTTCGATATAATAAATAAACAGACACATTATCACTTTATGTATCCTCAGGAATTATTTGAGAACTATCCTAAGGTACAGATTAAAAAGGGAGAAATTGATGTGTTTAAATTATTGAGCTACAGTTTAGGGTCAAAGGATTTTAATGTTGTTCTTTCTACAAATAATCAAATTATAATTAAACCTAAAGAAGATGATCAACAGCAATTTGTTTCAGGTAGGGTTTTGGATGTTAACGGTGATCCCATTTATGGTGTATCTGTTGTTATAAAAGGGACAAAACAAGGTGTGTCTTCAGATTTTGATGGGAATTATGCAATTTCCGTTTCAAGTCCAGAAAATGTCTTAATATTTCAGGCTTTAGGCTTTAAAATGAAAGAAGTTCTAGTAGGAAGAGGTAAGAGAATTGATGTAACTCTGGAAGAAGATATTGAAGAGTTAGATGCCGTAGAAATTATTTCTACTGGTATTTTCAATAGACCTAAAACCAGTTTTACCGGAGCAGCTTCTGTAATCACTAAAGAGCAAATTAAATCGTTTGGTAACAGAAACTTACTTAGAACCTTAGCAAATATTGATCCGTCATTGGATATTCAGGAACAAAACGCTTTTGGTTCCGATCCCAATAATACAACGCTTTCAATAGAAATTCGTGGTGCAAAATCTATAACAGATGTAAGCAATTTACAAAACCAATCACGAGGACAGTTAAATACGCCGTTATTCCTTTTAGATGGGTTTGAAGTTAGCGTAGAACGTGTTTTGGATATGAATCAAAATGATGTAGAATCGGTCGTAATCTTAAAAGACGCCAGTGCCACAGCTATTTATGGTTCACGAGGTGCTAACGGTGTTGTAGTAATAACGTCTTCTAATCCGCCAAGAGGAAAATTAAGAGTATCTTACACTTCGGGGTTGAATTTTGAAATTCCAAACTTATCATCTTACGATTTACTTGATGCAAGACAAAAACTGCAAATCGAGAGTATAGCAGGTTTGTATACCGGAGAAACGGTAAATGAGCAAATATTACTAGATAACCTTTATAACCAGAATAATAAAGCCGTTCAGGAAGGTGTTAACACGAATTGGCTTAAAGAACCAACGCAGGTAGGAGTTGGTCAATATCATAGCTTAAGACTTGGTGGTGGAGATAAAGAGTTTAGATATGGGTTTAATGTGTCATACAACGGTATAACGGGAGCTATGAAAGGCTCAAAAAGAGACAATGTCAATGCCAGTTTAAATTTACAGTACCAGTTTAAAAAAGTTAGATTTTCTAACCAGTTAGAACTAGGGTTTAACAAAGGAACCAATAGTCCTTACGGAAGATTTTCAGACTATTATTATATGAATCCGTATTGGAGACCTTACGATGAAAACGGAGACCCTGTAATGTCTTATGATACATTTAATAATCAAGTTAAGTATAATCCGTTATATGATTCGTCTTTAGCTAGTTTTTCAACTACAGATTACAATAACATTCGTAATCAGACAGCGGTAAGTGTAAATTTTAATCAAAATTTAAAATGGGATACCAGTTTAGGTGTTACATTATTAAAAGGAGGATCTGATTATTTTAGTTCACCACTAAACTCGAGTAATTTTATTGCAGGTATAGCCCCATTAGATAGAGGTATCTATACACAAACATTTAGAGAAGAACGTTCATATCAAATATCTTCAACAATAAGTTATGGAAAGACTTTTGGTAAACATATGTTGTACTTGGGAGGTAACGGACAGTTGATTCAAAATCAAAATGAGTCAACGACGCTTTCGGTTCGCGGGTTTACCAATGAAAAGCTAAATGATATTTCTAATGGTATTTCTTATACCGGTCAACGTCCGTCAAGAAGAGAATCTACGGTTCGTAGTGTAGGTTTAACAGGAACCCTAAACTATAATTACGACAATAGATATTTTGTTGAAGGATCGGCGAGATTGGATGGAGCGTCATCATTTGGATTAGAAAGTAGATATGCGCCTTTTTATTCATTTGGAGCTGCCTGGGATTTAGGTCAGGAGAAATTTATTAAGGAAAATATCTCTAAAATAGATAGAATCAAGTTTAGATATTCTTACGGAGTTACAGGTTCATTAAACTTCTCAGCATATCAGGCATTATCAACCTATTCTTACGATACGACGTCGCAATATTCTAATATTACAGGAATGACTTTATTGGCTTTAGGAAACCCTAATTTAGAGTGGCAAAATACTAAGCAACACAACTTTGGTTTAGATTTTCAAGCTTTTGATAATAGAATTGGTATGACTGTGAATTATTATAGAATTAATACTCATAACCTTATTGGAGAAGCGTCTCTACCTTATTCTAATGGATATACATCTTACACAGAAAACTTTGGTACGGTTAGAAACGTTGGGTATGATGCTAATTTAAGTGTTAATGTAGTAAGAGATTTAGACAATCAATTCTCATGGTATGTAACAACTGGGGTGTACAGTAATAAAAACACTTTAGTGAAATTATCTGATGCTATTAAAGAAGCTAATGAGCAATGGGAGGGTCAAAACTATAGTAATGGCACGTTTTATCAATATAGAGAAGGAGAATCTACAGATGCACTTTATGTTTTGAAATCGCCAGGTGTAGACCCCCTTACAGGTCAGGTACTTTACGAAGATCCAGAAACAGGGAATGTTTACACTTCGGTTCAGGAAGGTTTGAGAAAAATTTCGGTAGGCAACACACTTCCAAAAATTAATGGTAGAATAACCTCTTCTTTGCGTTATAAGGGTTGGATGATGGATATAGGTTTTTCTTATAGATTAGGAGCCAAAAAGTTAAATAATTCATTGTTGCGTGTAGAAAATGCGTATGTTGTAAATAACATGGATGCCAGAGTTTTAGGAACACGATGGCAGCAACCAGGAGACATAACAGCTTTTAAGAGTATTTCCAGTGATGAATCAACTTATCCAAATGATCGATTTGTTTTCACTGAACGAGCATTTGCTTTAAGCTCGGTTAATTTGAGTTACCAATTCCCGCAAAAGGTATTAGACTATTTTAAAGTGAAACAGTTAAGTCTAACCAGTTCAATTTCAGATGTGTTTTACCTGTCTAATATTAGCACAGAACGTGGAACAGACTACCCGTATTCGATAAGACCTCAGTTAAACTTATCAGTAACCTTTTAATTAAATGATTATGAAAAAAATATATATAACCTTTTTGTTTGCAGCGATTAGCCTTTTTTCATCATGCGATGATTGGTTAACTGTGGAACCAAAAGATATGGTAACAGTAGATAAGGCCCTAACAACACCAGAGGGCTATACTTCTGCTTTAGTTGGCGTTTATCAAATATTGCAAAACGTTTACAATCCGGGAGGTTTTGTAATGGGAAGTGGTGTAGATACTTTTGCTAATATTTATACAGAACCAAGTATAGGCTTTTCTCAAAGTTTAAACAGTGCTTACAATTATAATTTTTCGGATACTTCTTATGATAATAGTTCTGGGGCTGCTTTTTTACAGATGTATAAAGCAATTACCAACTTAAATGTAATTTTAAGTAGTATTGAAACAACAGAAGTTTTAACCGCTGAACAGAAAAACTTTGTAGAAGGTGAAGCAAGAGCATTACGAGGTTTTTTGCATTTCGATATCTGGAGAATTTATGGAACAGCACCAGACGATAGCGCGGGGACTTCAAACTTGATATTGCCGTATTCTTTAGAGGTGTCAAACGAATTTATTCCGTATTTAAATTACAATGATTATTTCGCAAATATTCTGTCAGATTTAGAACAAGCGAAAGACATGTTGAGTTTTTCTGATCCCATTGTTTATTATAGCAATGAATTGTTAAACGTCGAAGGAAGTATTGAAGAGTATGAAGATTTAGGTTGGTATAACAGACAAAATCGTTTTAATTATTATGCAACCTTAGGTGCTTTAGCTCGTGTTCAATTATGGATGGGAAACAAAGAACAAGCTTATGAATATGCAAAAGAGGTAGTCGATGCCCAGAATGAAGATGGAACCCGCAAGTTTCGTTTAGGTACATCTACAGATATGGGAAACACCGATTTAGCATTATTTGTAGAACAGTTGTTTGGGGTTGAAACTTTAGGTTATGATGATACTTCGTATTCTTCGTATACTGCACATTGCGTTAATTCAGAATATGTTTTAAACCAAGTTTATCCATCGTCATCAGACATTAGAAAGATGAATTTGTTTACAACATTAACAAGTAATGCATTAGTTTATAATGCTCAGATTAGTCTAAAGTATAGTTTAATGTCAGAAAACGACGCTAGTGCTTATAAAAATTTCCCCATTATTAGAGTGTCTGAAATGTATTTGATTTTGGCAGAAACCGCGCCTACAATTGCAGAAGCCCAAACTTATTACGATACGTTTGCTAATTCCAGATTTGATGAAAATGTAACCCTTACCGAAGGGAATTTACAGGAAAACATATTAAATCAGTATACCAGAGAATTTTGGGCAGAAGGGCAGATATTTTATACTTACAAGCGTTTAAGCTTAACATCATTACCATTCTCTGGACAGGAAATGAACACCGACAAGTATAAAATTGCAATACCATCAGGAGAAACCAATAGAGATTTATAGTAATCAGACTATTGGATTTTGATAAAACAAATCGACTAAAAAGAATACAATGAAATATAGATTTTTAATAATATTAGCCTCTTGCCTTATGGTAATGTCTTGCAGTGAAGATTACCCGGCAACATTTGAAGGCGACCCTTACTTGATTTTTCCAACCGATGATCATGGTTATAATATTTATGTTCAGCAACATTTTAATAACTTTTATTATTATGGGCAAGACGGTGTTGATAGAGATACCATTTATGTACCATTAAATGCTTTTGGAGCAATTCCAAAGGAAGAAGTAGCAGTGAAATTAGAAGCCTTTAATAGTGACACCTTGTCTTTTCCAGAGCGCATAGATAGTGCTACTGAGAATGCTGTTCCGGGTGTACACTATGTGCCGTTCGAGTCACAAGAAATGATAAATCTTTTAAAGTATAAAGCTAACGTAATGGAAGATTCTATTCCTATTATCTTATTGAGGGATGAAAGTTTAAAAGAAACTACCTTTAGATTAACATTCAGATTAGCGGAAATGGAAAATGCCAAGGTTGCAGATAATGATGAAAATCGTGTGGTTGTTTACATAGCAGACAAAATTTCAAGACCAAGTAACTGGGATTTCTGGTATTTTGGAATTTACGGTGATGTAAAATTGGATTTTATGATCAACCATTCAGACTTAAGATGGACTGAAGATGATATGGAAATAGTTTTAAGTGACTCTTTCCTTTTAGCTTACTACGTATACAAGTTTAAAGAAGATTTAAAAAAGTATAACGAAGGATTAGGAGTAAACGGCCCTTTAAGAGAGGCCGATGGCACAGTAGTGACCTTTGATAGAACTTATTAAGATAAAGCACAACATCATGAAAAATATAAATACATTTATAAAAGCTATGATTACCGGTGTTTTATCGGTAGTGGTTGTAGCATCCTGTTCAGACAATTCAGATTTTGTAGAACAGTTTCCAGATATTAATATTCAGGTAGAAGATATTAAAAATGTTTATTATTATAATGAAACATTGGTTATCGATCCTACTATTACGTATGGTGAAGAAACCGGAGAAAACTTAGACTTCTCTTATCAATGGGATTTATTTAGTGAAAATGAATTGATTTCAGTTTCTGAAAATAAAACTTTAGAATACCTTTTAGATTCCATTGGCGTAATGAATTTTAATTTAAAAGTAACCAACAATACCACAAATGTAATTCAGTCCACAACTTTCCAAATTAATGTCGAGTCTGTGTCTAGTCAAGGGTGGTATGTTATGAAGCAAACCGCTGCTGGTAATACAGAAATTGACGGGTTTTATGTGAGTTCAGAAATTCCGAATTATAACCTTGTAGAAAAGACTTTAGGAGCTCCCTTAGAAGGTATGCCTGTTGGTTTTGCTTTTTCACCTTATTATAAATGGAAACCATCAGAAGATGATGTGTATTACAGTTCTGCACCTGCCTTGGTAGCATTTAGTGAGGAAGATGGTTTGGCTTATAATGTAAATAATGCAAGAACATTATCAACGCTTGAAGATATGTTCTTTCTAAACCCAGAAGATCAAGAGGGTCAAATTAAATCAGTTATGATTAGTGGAGACAAGGTTTTCATGAGTAAAGGAGCTAAAGTTTATTCCATGAATGATGGAAATCCAGCCTTTTTTCCGGCAATTGAAGGTGATTATAGTGTGGAAGGCTTGGCAACCAAAGGATCGTATGGTAATACATTGGCTTTCGATTCTAAAAATGAGAGATACATTATGTTTGGTTCTGCAGGCTATTCAACATCAGATACTATTGGATTTTTTAAAGATCAGTATACCGATTTCAATAATGGTCTTGAAATTCCAGTAAATAATATGAATGGTCAGGCTATATTTTTAGAAAACACACAGCGTGGATCTGGTTATAGTTCTACAACTTATGCTTATTCTTTGTTTAGAAAGCATGATGATCAAGACGCATTATTCCTATATGGTTTCGATTATGATAAGTTTGTAGAAGGTTTTTATTATTACTATCCCAATCCAGGAGATTATAGTAATTATACATTGTATAAAGCAGGGAGAAATAATCCCATTACATTCGAAAAAAGGTTATCTCATGCAGAATACGCTATGTTAACATCTGCAGGATTTTATGCTATGAATAAAGGTAATAACATATTATACTTTGCGAATTCCAGTAGTATTGGGCTTTATAATATGGATAGTGATACTTATAATCCGTCGTTTATAAAAAATATTCCAGCAGGAGAGGAAATTACTTATTTGAAATATATTAATACAAACTTTTCTTCTTTAGATCCTAATTTTACTGGTTTAGTGGTTGCTACGTATCAATCGGGAACCGATACCTATAAAATTTATCGTTATCAGTTAAATGGTTTAAGTACAGTCGAACTTCAGGATGATATAAAAACAGGGCAAGGTAAGGTGTCCGATGTACTTTATGTATCGGCTTCGTCTTATTCATGGTCTAGTCAACTCTATCAATATAATTAATTAAATAAATAACAATTAAAAGTTCTAGTGACTGGTGCAAATTTTAATGAATTTGTATCGGTCACAGGAGAACTATGTCCTAATGTTAAAATGAAATGATTCAATTCTAATTATTAATCAAAATAAAAAACAAATGAGAACAAATAGAATATTAATGGTTATTATAGTTTTAATAACAACAAGTTTGGCTATCGCAATTGAAAAAAGAGATATTTTAATGCAAGCTCCTTTTGTGTTAAAGAATAAAGAAATAGATACTCTTAAGATAGGTGATTTATGTCCAGATTTTAAAATGGAAAATTTAGAGAGAAAAAAAGCTAAGTTATCCAATTTAAGAGGAAAGTATGTGCTTATTGATGTGTGGGCATCTTGGTGTTATCCATGTCGTAAACAAATGCCTTTTTTTGAAGAACTTAAAGAGGATTTCAAAGGACAAGATATTGTTTTTTTAGGAGTAAACCTCGATGAAAGGGATTTTAGGTGGTTAGGAGATGTTTCTAATCTACATATGAAGGGAGAGCAATGGAGAGTACTAAACAAAGACTTTGAGGATAGGTTTGGAATCAAATATATACCTAGATATATCCTATTGGACAAGAAGGGTTACATTATTGAAAATTTTATGACAAAGCCAGACAAACCTGAAACAAAAGTGTATTTAGAAAAATTATTAAACATAAAATAAACTATGAACAAAATGAAAACAAATCTAATGATTTTAGGGGTGCTGGTATCAGTGTTTGGCTGGAATACTAATGCACAAGAGCAAAATGCACAATATAAAATTGTGGTGAAAATGGAAAATGTTATTAAGGAAGCCCCCGCTTTATTATTGATAAAAGAAAACTCTAGAGTAATAATTGATACGGTATATGCTAATTCAAATAATGAATTTATATTTTCTGGAGATATTCCTGCGGTAGAACGAGGTTTTTTAACCTTACTACACCATAAAATAGATCCAACGGTTCCTCCCAATAATGCAGATGGAATGCCTGTATACCTAGAAGAAGGAGAATTAAGAATTACTGGGAAAGACTCCATTTTAACAGCAGCTGTAGAAGGAACGCCTTTAAATACAGACTATCAGGAATTGGCCATTGTAGGGAAAGCTTTCGATTTAAAAATAAATGCATTAAATGATGCTTATGAAGAAGCTTCATCGGCAAACAATGTTGAAAAAGTGGCCGAAATAGAGAAGGACTATGCAGTTTTAATGGCAGAGAAAAAGGAAGCTGAGAAAGCATTTTTTTTAAGTCACTTAAATTCTGCCGTTAGTTTGGACTGGTTAAGAAGAAATGTAAATATCATTCAAGAGAAAAATTTAGCAAAAAAATTGTTTGCTCAAATGACGGATGGCGTAAAAACATCGGCTGCAGGTGTAATCTACAACAATATATTAAATCAAACTAAAGGAGCAGATATAGGCTCTGAAGCCCCGGATATTAGTGCTAAACAACCAAATGGAGAAAATTTAAGTTTACGTTCTTTAAGAGGACAATATGTGCTTTTAGATTTCTGGGCTTCTTGGTGTGGGCCATGTAGAAGGGAAAATCCAAATTTAGTTAAAACATACAATTCCTTTAAGAATAAAAACTTTACCATTTTAGGGTATTCTTTGGATGGAGGAAATGATGCTTTAAGAAAATGGACAGAGGCAATCGAGAAAGATCAGTTAATTTGGAATCAAATTTCCGATTTAGCTGGATGGCAAAGTATGGCTGTTAAGTTATATGGTATTAACGCTGTACCTGCGAACTTTTTAATTGATCCTAACGGAGTTATCATCGCTAAAAATTTAAGAGGGGCAGACTTAGATCAAAAGCTAGACGAAATTTTAAATAATATATAAAAAGGGAAAATGAAGAATATTTTAGTTTTAGTAGCTGTTTTCTCTAGTTTTTCTCTAGTTTTAAAAGCTCAGGAAGTGAGTTATTCTAATTGGGAAGATTTACCTAACAGGCTCTACGATTCAATAGTTGAAACTCAAAAAAGTGCACATTTTATATCTATAGAACAACTTAAAAATAATAGTGTATCGGCTGAAAATGAAACTGCTATCGAATATCCGAAGTTGCCAAAAGCCAATAAAAAACAGTTAACACCTCAAAAATTAGTGAAAAATATCAGGCCAACATCATTAATGATTTGTAAATTAAAAAGAGGTTTTGGTATTCATAAAGACTTTGTAATTATAGGTGCTTCGGCAGCAGTTCTTAGTGAAGATGGTTTATGTGTTTCTAATTATCATGTTTTTGAATCTATTATAGATCAGGGGCAAAGTATAATGCCGCAAGATAGCTTGTTTTTTGCGGCAGATTCAAAAGGAAAGGTGTATCCAATAACTAAAGTTTTAAATTACAGTAAGTATGCTGATTTAGCTACATTTAAGATAGATACAAGAGGAGAAAAATTAACTCCTGTTGCTTTAGGTAATGATTTAGAGGTTGGGTCTACCGTGCATACCATGACTCATCCAAATCAGCGGGCATATTATTATACCAAAGGTATTGTTGCAAGAAACTCCAGTTTTGTAAATAACCCTTGGGAAAACAGATGCGATATTACAGCTGATTATGCAAAGGGATCTAGTGGAGGGCCCATTTTTGATGACTTTGGAAATTTGGTAGCGATAGTATCATCTACAAATTCTATTTATGCAGGAAATAGTAATAACCCTGAATGGCAAATGGTTATTAAAATAGCTGTTCCAGTTAGCTCAGTAAAAAAATTAATTAGAGGGTAGTTAATTATTAGTTTTTTGGGTTAAAGCGGTTTGAAAAATCAAACCGCTTTTTTTTTATTAGTTGATATTTAATAACGTTTAAAGATTACCTGTTATTTCTTAATAACTTTGCAGGCTTAAATTATATGCGGAAGATGGAAATTGCGAATAACACCCTAAAAGAATATTTTAACCAGTTGCGGAATTGACATTGGACACAGTACTTGGCATTCAGATGGAACAATAACATCTTTTCTTATAGACGAAAACTGCGAACACTTAACTCGAAAATTATTTGAAAAATAAAAAACAACGTATAAAAACATGCATATTTAATTACAATGAAAGATTGGATAAATAAAAGATTTGAAAAGGCTCATCTGAAAAAAAGGTAATTGAAAATGGAATTCTGAAAAGAATAATAATACGAGAAATAAATTATAAATAACTTTGCCCAACAACGGCTATAGTTCATTGCTTTTGACTTTCCTCTCGGAAAGTCAAAAGCAATGAACTATCTTCGGTTTACGGCGGAAAAACCTCGCGGATTTTCACGCAACGAAACCATAGCCTAACCGTTAAAACATCAACACCTTTTCCTTTCAAAGACAAAATATCCCAATTTACATAGTTAATTTAGGAATCTATTTTGTCTTACTTGGAGTCAAAACAGATGCTTTCTTATTAAAAGTTAAATACTCTAAACAAAATAATTACATAAAATTAGAATGAAGGTATTTCCTTAACCGGTAACCAGACACCTCAGGTTCATGGCAAGCCATGAAGGGCTAAGGCATCTGGATCGGTTACAATCAAATCAATCACCTAAATTGTGATCAAAAATTCTTTAGTTTTTGTGTCAAGAATAAGGTGACTCTCATTTATAGCTTGGTTACCCATCCAACCACCAATTCGGGTAAATGGAGTTACTAAAGGCTGTAGAAAAGCATACATATCTACACACGAAACTCTATTCATAAGTAGTTGAGCACCTCCAATGGTAAGCGGATAATCACTTGCTTTACTGTTAATATAGATTTTATCGTTCCAACTCTTAGCTCCAAAACTTTCTACAGGAGTTGCTATATCAGTATATTTTTCAAAACGGTCTTTGGTCGTGATTAAACCAAAGGCTGAACATCCGGAATCGTACAAAAACTCATACTCCTTTCCATCAACGATAGCTGGTAGCATTATACGACGCCCTGGGAAATCAAAAGTTTTGAACCCCTTGAGATCCTGCATCCATTCAGGACGATTTTCAAAAAACTGTATGGTCTTGTTTTTAAAATCAATTGATGTAACTCTATCTACCAGAATATCACTTCCAATAGTCCCAATAATAATATTGGTTTCTGGGTTATATTCAGCCGAAAAGGTATTCCCATAATTCGGATAGATTTTCACCATTGATAAGGTAACAGGCTTACCACCTAATTTTAATTTTAGGTCCTTCACAAATCGGAATCCATCTTTCTGAACTTCCTCAATATTATAGCCCAAATTTCTCAATGAAATAAGATCTTTTTCATAGAAAAAAGAATCTGGTGCGCCGGTATCAAATTGCATATTAAGATTGTGTTGAAGGCTGTCAATCTGCACAGGTATTAAAAGACCTGACTGATATTCAATATGTCCTTCATCCACCTTCGAATGTGTCCATTTAAAATCCATGGATTGAGATTCATGACTAAGTTCTAAATAGGCCGGACGTTCTTTAAAATATTTGTTATTGAATTTTCTAATACCGAAAATACTAAAAATTAATGCAAGACCTATAAGGCCTAAAATACTGTAACCGATAATTTTTTTCATGATACATTAAAATTTTGAATAAACATTTAAAATAATTTCATGATGCAAAGAAATAAGGAATCCCAGTAAAATAAGGGGGTTTCATGCCGCCATTTTTATGACATTTTTAGTTTTAGGTCTAAATAAGACGAAAAGGACCGTTTAAAAAATCGAAGTCCTGATGTTGAATCTTTATGGCAGTACGGATGATTACAGCAATATTAAAAAGGTAAGCAATTAGCAATACAATCAACATGATTGGAATATTTGGTAATAGTTTTGCAACGGTAAATGGTAATAAGATGAGTAATAAACACAGGAACAATGTGAACAAAATTTGAAAATTAACAACTCGACGGCCTATTTCATCTACGAATTTTGAATCACGGTTATTCCTCCATAAAATGATAGGTAAAATTAGATTTCCGAATGGAATTCCAATAAAGGATAAAACCGATAAGTTTATCATCTTGATTGTTGTAATTTCAGAATCCCTTGAAAGTTTGCTTTTTACATATTTAGCCTGTAAAGCTGATGGTTCCATATTGAATTCTTCTGCCAGAACGTTTAAGGTATAACCTTTAGGTACTTTATTTGTGCTTTCTAAACGCTGAATAGTACGCAAAGACAGTCCAGTTTGGTTGGCTAAATCAGTCTGGGTATAACCTTCCTTTTCTCGAATGGATTTAAGAATGCTCACACAAAAAAGTTTCTTTTATCAAATATAGTTTAGAATTTTTGAAAGTTTTATGTTTTGAAAATGAAAAAAGCAAAAGAGAAAAAATACAAACAGAACGGCAAACAGAAAATGATGCCATTAAGGGATGATCACTTCCACATGATAACCAATAAATTTTGGACAATTGAAAAACGAATTGGAATTAATAACAATTGAGTAAAAAACGTTTTATAAAAACGTGTATAATTAATTTGCTGGTGCATTTTACATCGTTAAATTCTGACGAATTTCACTTTAATTCACGTTTTTTAGCTATTTTAAAGGCATATCGACTCAAGCTAACCATACACAACTTCATTAAAACATTCCTTCTAATCCATCAAATTCAACTTTTTCTAAAATAGTTTGAGTATTACTATCAATCTTAGGGCTAAACAAATCTTTGCTAACCGTATAGGCATCCAATTGTTCTTCAGGAAAATTGAGATTAACTAATTCCTTTACATTGTCTTCATTAAGGCTTTCAGAAAGCCAATGATCAATATTTTCAGAATTTAGAATAACAGGTTGTCGTTTTTTCAAATTATGTATCTTTTCAAATAGCGGGGAGGCCTTTTTAGTTAAGATACTAAAGGTGATATACGTCCCAATAACGGTATATATACCTGCCAAAGCCAAACCTTTATCTTCTTTTTCTTTAATGTAGAAAGGGTATTTTTTCTTGTTGTGTTCATGTGGTTCAAAAAAGCCATCTACTGGAATTATGCATCGCTGTGTCATTACAGATTCACGATACATAAAATGACTGAAAAGCTTTTCGGATTGTGCATTTAGTCCTGAACCATATTTTACAGCTTCCTTATAATAAGGTTTAATTTCCTCTGGGCTTTTATAATTGGGAACTATACCCCAAACGCCTGGTGCAAGAACATCAGATCTTTGCTGCGGAATAACTAACATATTAGGATGCGAAAAACCATTTAAATGGTATCTAGGTTCGTCAAAGTATTTCTCCCAGTTTTCATCGCTAATTTTAACGTTATACTTGCGTTCTAAATCCTTAACTTTTTTGAGTTGAGCCGTATGGAAACACATGAGTAATTAATTATTACATGAATTTACGAAAAATATACTATTCAAAAATGGTATTATACAAAATAAGGGGGAGGGAAAATAAAAAGGTAAGTAATGAAATTGTAACAAAAAAACAGACAAATATTACTACATCTGAAAAAAGAAGTCATATGAGTTATTCTCTCCGACCAGCACAAAAATAGTACCTAAAACAACCACCGGAATTCCTATACCAAGAATAGTTGATAATGATTTATTTTTCTCTTTTACTACCAAAATTTCGTTTTGGTCCAAGGGATGTTTAATTGTTTCGCCGTTGATTATCGTTACACCATAATAGTTACCTTCTTCAATAATAATTTTCTCAAATTTTTCAGTTTTATTATTTTTAAATACCATCTTTACTTTAGATTCATTCCTAATGACATGCTCTATTGTTGTTGGATTTGATCTATAAACAGAGCACCCCTGAAGTAGCATGATAAAGGCGAAAAAAAGCAATTTAATCGATTTGTTTTGCTCTTTATATGTTTTCATTATCCTTATCATAATTCTAGCTATTTCTATTAATTCAAGATACAAAAAATAAAAAACACTAGGAACTAACAAAGTTGGTTATTCAGCTATTTGTCCTGTTTTTTATTGCAAGCTCAGATAGAGAAAATCAGGCGAAATATTATTTAGGGTCAATCCAAATTAATCTAAGTTTTTAATCTTCTTTTTGTTTTGCGTAGTTATAAATTATCTAATAAAAATTTTGTATTAACATAAAAAATGTAATTTTAGGCGCATTTTAGTTTATTTTCTACTCAAAATTAGATGTTAAGTTAAGTTTTCCACAAAGACAATTTTAAATAAATGAACGCACAACCAAACGAGCAATTACAGTTTGAAGCCTTCAAAAGAGGTAATGAAGTTGCTTTTGAGTATTTCTTTCATAAATACTACAATAGTATCGTTGGCTTTGGTGTACAGTTTATTTATGATGAAGAAGAAGCTAAAAATATCGCTCAGGAAGCCTTCATAAATTTATGGTCTAATAAAAACAAAATAGACCTTCCAACAGGTATTAAATCCTTTCTTTACACCTACACAAAATCTAAATGTTTGAATTTGATAAGAAGTAAAAAGGTTAAAGAAAAATATAAAAACGAGACGTTAAACAAAAGGGAAGAGCTTTTAAATCAGGAGGTATTAGACTCGTTAAATTTTGATTCTATGGACTTCTCTGAATTAGAACAAATTATATATAAATCTATTGAAAACCTTCCGGAAAAAACCAAAGCAATTTTTCTAAAGAAGCGATTCGATAACAAAAAAAATCAGGAAATTGCCGATGAATTAGAGATTAGTTTAAAAACCGTTGAATCTCACATAACCAAGGCTTTAAAGGCTTTAAGGCAGCAATTGGCACCTTATTTCCCAACTATTTTAATATCAATTATTCTCTCGACTAAAAAAAATTAAAAAAAGCATAGGGTTTTTTAAGACATAGGGGTACAAACTTGTAGAGCAGAGATTTTTTTCTGTTTAACAAGCAACTACTAACCTCTATAATATGAAAAAAACTCAGATTTTAATATCTAGAGAGTCTACAAGTCAGCGTTTAATTACACTGTCTATTGGATTGATTTTTTTCTTCTTTGGAATATTAAAATTTTTTCCAGATTACAGTCCTGCCGAAGATATTGCTAAAAAAACGATTAATGTTTTAATAAGCGACCTATTACCTTCAAACATTTCCTATTTGCTTTTAGCGATTTGGGAAACAGCCATTGGGTTGATGTTTATTCTTAATTATCAACGAAAATCAGCAACTATTTTAGCGCTCATTCATCTAACGTTAACATTTTCAACGTTTTTTATTTTTCCGGAACTATCATTTAATAAAAGCCCTTTTTCATTCACCTTATTAGGGCAATATATTATTAAAAACATCATCATTTTAAGTGTATTAATAAGCTTATTAACCCAAAACACCACAAGTAATGACTAAACTGATTTATAAATATTTGGACAATAAAGCTTCTGAAGAAGAAATAGCAGAGCTATTCGACTGGATAGATTCTTCTAATGAAAACAAAAAGCAGTTTATAGCATTGAAAACAGCTTGGTCCCTTACAGAATCTCCGAAAGCTTCAAATTTAGAAACGGTTAGAATAATAAAAAAACAAACTTTAAAGAAAAAGCGCAAAGTTTTCACTTACTGGAAGTATGCAGCTATTTTGGTGATTGCTGTGGGTATTGGACGTGCTATCTATAATAACACTATAACCGATAATAATAACGATGTTATTTTAGAATTAAGCAATGGCGTTGTTAAACATATTAATGACAATCAGGAGAATGTTTTAATAAATAAAGACGGTATTGTTATAGGAAAACAAACAGATCATGAAATTATTTTTAATGCTAATGTAAAGAGTGAAGAGCTAAAGTATAATACCATTAAGATTCCTTACGGAAAACGATTTAAGGTGGTTCTTTCAGATAGTACCGTTGTGCATTTAAATTCAGGAACAACCTTTAGGTTTCCAGAAAACTTTATAGCCTCGGCAAACCGAGATGTGTTTTTAACAGGTGAAGCTTTTTTTGAAGTAACAAAAAATGAACAAAATCCGTTTATTGTACATTCCGATAAGGTTAACATTCAGGTTCTAGGAACAAAATTCAATGTGAGTTCTTATCCAAACGATGCCAATTCACATAGTGAACTTTTAGAAGGATCTGTTAAAATTTCAGCTGTAAGCGATGCTTCAAAATATTCTATTCTAGAGCCCAATCAACAAGCTGTTTGGTTAGAAAAACAAAACACATTCCATATTAAAGATGTCAATACTACCGATCATATAGCCTGGGTAAATGGAGAAATCCTTTTTAAGGATATGCCGTTTAGCGCCTTATGTAAAAAATTAGAGCGAGCATATAATGTGGCGATAATTAACGATAATAAAACACTTGCAAATCAAGAGTTTTCTGGATCTATTAGAATTGATGAATCTGATATTGATACTTTATTTAAACTATTACAAATAGATACACCTTTCGAATATTCAATTAAAAATAATATCATAATAATTAACGACTAAAACTCTAACCTCTCAACAATGATTAACTACAAAAAAAATGCTAAACTTAAAAGGACACTCTGTGTTTTGTTTTTTTTGCTTGTCACTACAGTTGGTTTTGCACAAAATAAAACCGTAAATATAAAGGCTACAAATACCCCTTTGAGTACCATTATAAAATCTATAGAACAACAAACAGGGTATCGTATTATCTATAATTCTAATAAAGTAGATGTTACAAAACGCTTCACTTTAAATGTTACAGATTCAAAATTGGAAGATGCTTTAAACTCACTGTTAAAAGATTCTGATATTGCTTATGCTTTAATTAGTAGCCAGATATTATTAACCGATAAAAAGGAAAAAGAAACCACTAATAGCCGTTTAATTAAGGGAAAGGTCCTGAGCGCTGCTGATCAATTTCCCCTTAGTGGCGCTATGGTTGTAATTAAAGGAAAAAGCATTGGTGCCATGACAGATATCGACGGTAACTTTATTTACACCATTAAAGGGGAAAATATCAATAATGTAGAACTGGAAGCTTCATATCTGGGAATGAAATCTCAGACTAAAACCATTGGGAGTGCTTCTGAATTTACATTTTATTTGGAAGAAGATATTAGTGAATTAACAGAAGTTGTTATTACGTCTTCTTACGGAACCAAAAAACTTAAAGAAGAAGTTGTCGGAAGCATTTCTACAGTCGATCCGGACAATATTTCTAAAGAACAGCCTGCTGTAACTTTTGATGAATTATTAGAAGGTCAGGTTGCCGGAGTATTAGTTGAAGTAAACCCGCAATTAGGTGAAGCCGCAAAAATTGATATTCGTGGCCAAGGCTCTTTAACACCACTTAATAGTAATGCGGTAGGAACCTCTACACAACCGTTAATAATAGTAGATGGTATTATCCTGTCGGAAGAAACTGGGATTGATGGAAATAGTTTTTTTGATTTAGGTGACGGCATTCTTTCAGAGAACATATTAAATCCTTTAGCTCGCGTAGGTATTGAAGACATTGAAAGTTTTAATATTTTAAAAGATGCTGCTGCTGTTGGTTTATACGGTGCTGATGCAGCTAATGGAGTTATTATTATCACCACAAAATCAGGTGAAAAAGGAAAGCTAAGATATACAGCTTCGGCTCAAACAGGTATTAATACTGCATTTAATGGCCTTAAATATTTAAGTGGAGAAGAATATCAAACGGTGTTAAATTCCTATTATACCAATAGTGGAAATTCTGGAAGTGTACAACCGTGGAATGGTGTAAATACTGATTGGTTCGATTTATTAAATACTACAGGCATTTTTAGCCGATTAAATTTCGGTGTTTCCGGCGGTAAAGGTAATTGGAATTACAGAGCTAATGTAGGTTACCAACATACAAATGAAACGCAGAAGGAAAACAGTTATAAAAAATTAAATACGTCGTTTTCGGCAGATTATAAAAAAGATAAATTTGGTTTAAGTTTACGTTTATCACCTTCGTTAACCAATAAAGAAAACCCGAATACACTTTATGCGTACGCATTACCTCCTACATTATCGCCTTATGATGTAAACGGAGAATATACCTATTTCGAAACCTACGGAAATCCTGTAGCCGTATCTAAACAAAATATTTCGGATTCTAAAACATTTGCACTTTTAGGAAGTTTAAAACTAGATTACGATGTTCTTCATAATTTAAAGTTATCTACGCTCTTTGGTATTGATGCTTCAAATAAAGATGAAGATAAATTCTTTTCGGGTTTAAACGGTTCTGGTAATTTTAATGATGGTTCTAAGGGACGACGAATGATTAGAGCTCGTGATACAAGAAAATGGAACTGGAATGCATCCCTAGCTTATAATACACAATTTGCAGAAAAACATAATTTTGATGCTTTATTAGGTATAGAGGCAAGAAGTGAAAAAGTTGATTTTTCATATGAAATAGGCCGTGGATTTACCATCTACGATTCTCCTCAACCTATTATTACTGCCGAACAACAAGATTATGAGATCGATTATACAGAATATGCTGGACGATCAGGATTTGCTCAGGTAAACTATAATTATGCGAAAAAGTATTTCTTTTTAGCCAATTTCAGAGTAGATCAAAGTTCAGCTTTTGGTGATGATAACGATACCGCATTAAACGGAGGTTTAGGTGTCAGTTGGAATATAAGTAACGAAGGTTTTCTTAAGAAAAGTAAGTTTGTAGATTTTCTTCGCCTTAGAACAAGTTATGGTAGAACAGGAAATTCTCGTATTGGTTCTTATAGAGCTTTAGGGCTATACACCAGACAAAATAATGGATATAATGGCCTAGATTATGCTAATCTATCGTCAGCACCAAATCCTAATTTGGGCTGGGAAGTCAATAAAAAATTCAATGTTGGATTAGATTTTAACTTCCTTCAGAAATTTAAAATAACAACAGATTTCTTTAGAGATAATATAGAACAACAAATCACATCTCGTGATATTATTATCGAATCCGGATTTTCAAGTGCTCAAATTAATGGAGCAAGCATGTATAACCAAGGTATTGAGTTTAGTTTAAACGCCGATTGGTTTAAGAATAAAAATTTCTCTTGGGATACCAATTTCAATTTTACAAAAATTAAAAACAGAATTACTGATTTAGTTGGTTTAGGTTCTGCATTTTCAACGGCTGAAGTTGCAAGATCGCAAACCATTGGTTATCCAACGTCTGCCATTTGGGGATATAATTTTATAGGCATTGATTCGGCAACCGGAAGAGAACTGTATAATATTGATGGAAATATTTACGATTCATCTACCGTTGCAAGTCAATTTGATAATACTGACTGGGTACCTATCGGGGATTCACAACCTGATTTTTATGGCGGGCTAAATAACAGTTTTAAACTAAACAATTTTACACTTAGAATTATAATGTCATACACCTATGGGGCAGATATGTTGGTAGATAGAAATATTTACGACAACTACAGAATATTAGTAAACAGAAATATAAATGCTAATGTTTATGAAGATGCCTGGCAGAACCAAGGAGATCAGGCAGTTTACCCAATAATATCAAGCAATAACAGGATAATCTCAAATTCCACAAAGTACCTGTTCGACACTTCTCATATTAAATTAAAATCGGTAAACCTGACATACAATTTTCCTGTAAACAATTACAAATTACCGCTAAAAACTTTAAGCTTCTTTGTTAATGGATCTAACCTGCATTATTGGTTTAAAGATAAAAGTCCTAAAAATAAAAATGGAGTTGCGGAATTTAGAAATACCTATCCGGAAATGCGAACATTTACCTTAGGAATTAATACAACATTTTAATTATGAAAAAGAAAATCATATATATCCTGTTTATAAGTACAACACTTTTTACTTGTAGTGATTTCCTGGATCAGGTACCAGGAGAACAAATATCAATAAAGGAGCAACTATCCAATAAAAATGGTGTATTAGCAGCTTTAAATGGAATTTATAAAGACATTGAAGATATAATGTCTTCACGTCATGTGATTTATGCAGATGTGCAAGGAGGTAATATAACTTTTACACCAAGTACTGTTACAAATCTTGTTGAAATTCCATCGGTAATAGAAAACAGTTATAATTTTTCAGATTTAGAAGATGAATCAAATTACTCAGAATATTATGCCACATTTTATGATATTATTAATCAGACAAATATACTGTTGTTTTATTTGTCTGATTTTACATTTTTAACCAACGATGAGCGCCATGAGTTGGAAGCAGAATTGCTAACCACCAGAGCCTTTGCTCATTATCAAATTTGCATTCATTATGCTCAAAATTATAATTTCACAAACGATGCGTCCCACTTAGGAATTGTTTATAACACGGCTCCTCTGACCATTGGAGAAGACTTTCCGTCTAGATTAACCATGTCTGAAACTTATAATTACATAAAATCAGATTTAAATGAAGCACTTGATTTGTATACAGAAAACCAGTCTTTAACTGGTCCGGTATATTCTTATTTTAATTCAAATGCTACCAAAGCTTTGTATGCACGTATCGCTTTGCAAATGAACGATTGGGAAACTGCATTTTCCATGTCTGATGATGTAATTAAAACTTCAGGAATCTCGTTAACAAGTAAGGAAAATTACATTAAAGAATGGGAAGCCGACGAGACCCCTGTTAATGAAGTAATACTCGAATTCTCTGCGCCAAGAACAACCGAAGGTCAGGTTTCTTCTAGTATTTCAGCTCATTTTATCTATAACTCTAATACCAACTATGGAAGATATGTGGCTTCAGGAGATTTAGTAAACCTTTATGATACCCAAGATATCAGAAAAAATATGTTTTTAGAGGTAAGTTTACCAACTAGCGTAAATAACATTACAACAGATGAATCTTATTATTTCACTAAAAAATTTCAGGATAATGCTGGTACAACCTTTATAAGACTTTCAGAAATGTACCTTATTAGAGCAGAAGCTAATGCCAGACAAAACCTGTTGGATGATGCATTAACAGATTTAAATATTATTAGAGAACGCGCTAATATTCCAACTTTAACAGATACGACAACTTTACTTGACGATATTTTTACAGAACGTCGTAAAGAACTGGCCTTCGAAGGACATTTGCTATTCGATTTGGCTCGTTTTAAAAAGGATGTTAACCGAAATTTAGGTTGTATTAGTACAGTATGCGGATTAAGCTATCCATCTAACAAATACATTTTACCTATTCCATCTTCAAGTACAGATTTAAATGAAAATATTACACAAAATGAAGGCTATTAAAATATTATACAGCATACTAGGTGTTTCATTGTTATTCGCTTGTAGTAGCGATGAATCCAGTAAACTGCTAAATGGTGATGATGAGCAGTTTATACGTTTTTTTCTATTGGTAGATTCCAATAATAATGCCTTAGAATACCCTAGTAGTAATGGGTCACTTTCGGCAGTATCAGAGTTTAATAAGGAAGATATAAAAACCTTAAAAATCCCGGTGGCTCTGACAGCTACTGAGATTACCGAAAACACAACGGCAACTTTTACCACTTCTATTGATGGTGATATAGATTTAACAATTCAACCTGAACAGACACTTAGGTTTTCACCAACAAAATTGGTAGACACCATTTATGTAACCATTAATAAACGTTGGGATTTTTCGCAAATCCCACAATTAAAACTTGGTTTGTCGGAGGTAAGTAATTCGGATATTCAAATAGGTATTCCTAATAGTTTACAACCGAATGATGAGCTAGTTGTAAATTTCAACAAACCCTCCTTTCAATACGCCTTTAATACCAATAGAATTGAAATTTCGGGAGACCCTTCTGATGAAATTGAGGTAAAAGTGAATTTCCCTTTAGGGTATTTTAATGATGATATCGATGAATCGGAAATTTTTAGTTTCTTAAATGGTTTTGATTATACAATTAATAGAACCTCTAAAGATGCAAATAGCATAACATTTACAATAACTTTAAATGAAGCTATCAATAACGATGATGTATATTATCAAACGGTTATTAGCTTACAGGAATATAATGGCTATGTGCCCACAGGAAATTCTGTTTTACAAATCGTTAAACCTATAAAGTCTGAAAGGGATATTAATACCAATCCGGCGGCTAATTTCTATAATCTTGCAGACCAATATTACAGAACTTACGGTGAAACCTGGAATGATTTTAATGATGATGGCATTTGTCAGTGGTCAAGTTTTAACGCGTTTACCTATCCGGTAATTGTGGATGTGAATGATGCAAATGCGATTCTTTATGACGATTTAGGTACTATTGACACATCAGACGATATTTACCATGATGCATTTAAAATTGGTTTTAACAGCACCATAGCTACCTCTACAACTAACTCATTTAATATAAAAAGATGGTTTTCAAATGAATCGACATCTGCTGCCAATTCACCAGGATTTAATATTAGCCCAGCTTTAGAATTTTTTCCTGAGAATGGAACAAGTAAAACCCAAGGGACTGTACTTGTAATTCCTCAGTATATAACAATTGGAGGAAATAATGATACCAGTCATGTATTTGCAATTTCAGGTGAAGGTACTTATGAAGAAATCGCTACAGGTCTTTTCGAAATAAAGTTTCAATTACATCTAACAAACGAAGAAGTTTTAGGAGGAACCGTGACAGCCGAATATCGATTATATAATAACCGAAGCTATCCAGATCCTGAAGATTTGACAACAACCAATTGTTTAAAAGAATATTCATTATAACCCAATGAAAACAAACATCACATTACTAATAATAGTCTTTGTTCTAGTTACATCTTGTAATAATATATCGAAAGATGAAAATTATATTGATATCACCCAGCTTAAAACTGCTTATTCGAGTGGAGATATATCTAAATGGCCTAAACCTAATTTAGATAGCACAATTAACAAAGCTGAATTTGAAGATATTGGCGCTTTAGGAAAAGTGAAATTCCCCAAAGACAACCCGTATTCAAAAGAAAAGGAAAAACTAGGTAAAATTTTGTTTTTCGACCCGAGATTATCGGTTAGTGGACAGATTGCCTGTGCTTCATGCCACAATCCGGAGTTGGCTTGGACAGATAATTCTACTCGTTCATTTGGTCATAATCGTCAAACAGGAGCAAGAAACTCCATGACTATTTTAAACGCAGGTTTTGCACATAGTCTTTTTTGGGATGGTCGTGCAATCAGTCTTGAAGATCAAGCAAGATTTCCTATAAAGGATCCGGTAGAAATGAATGAAGAACTTAATATAGCCGTTGATAAAATTGCAGAAATTAAAGGTTACAAACCATTATTTGAAGCAGCTTTTGGCAACGATTCTATTTCTCTTAAACGGATCCAAAAGGCGATTGCAACTTTCGAAAGAACAATAACAAGTTACAAAACCCGATTCGATAAATTTGTTGAAGGCGACTCTACAAAATTAAATAACCAAGAGGTTTTAGGACTTCATGTATTTAGAACCAAAGCGCGTTGTATTAACTGCCATAACACCCCATATTTTAGCGATAACAAATTCCATAATGACGGGCAAACTTTGTTCGGAACCAAGTTTGAAGATTTTGGTCGATACAATGTTACGAATAATGTTGACGACATTGGTAAATTCAGAACACCAACACTTCGTGAAGTGTCAAGAACGGGGCCTTGGATGCATCACGGTCATTTTCCTAGCTTACTAGATGTTGTCGAATTATACAATTTAGGTAATCCGGCACCAATACAAAAAAAGTATTTGGGAACAGCTAGAGACACTTTAATTCCCGAAATATCACCGATACTTAAAAAATTAGATTTGAATAAAACAGAAATAGATGCCTTAGTCGCTTTTCTGGAAACTTTAAGTTCTTCAAGAGGAAGAATTTTAATTCCAGAACTTCCTGAATAAATAATTAATTAACAAATACAAACTCTCAACTTATGAAAAAACAATTACTTTGTTTAGCACTACTATTGCCTATAATTACCGTAGGTCAAATTTCTGAAGTAAAAAATATTAATGACAGTGGCTCTTCAGGATCATTTCCAGCAAGTTTAACAGTGTTTAATAATAAAATATATTTTGCAGCAGACGATTCTAGTGGCTCCAATTCGCCAGGTGGAGCCGATTTAGGCAAAGAACTTTGGATAAGTGATGGGACCGGAGGCGGAACCTCTTTTGTTAAAGATTTAAGGTCAGGTTCCGATAGTTCCACTCCAAATTTCTTTTTCGAATTAAATAACACTCTTTATTTTTCAGCGAATACAGGATCAGGAAATGTACTTTTTACAACAGATGGGACTGATACAGGTACTACTCAAACATCATTTCCATTTATTTTTAATCAAACCGAATTAAACGGCAAAGTCTATTTTGTTCTAACCACCGATTCAAATAAATTATATGAATTTGATGGTTCAAACGCTAATATTGTGCCAAATTCAGGCACTGGAACAGCTTCAATTTTAGGAGCAACAATAACCACATTTAAAGATAAAATTATTTGCTATATGGACTATTCTGAAGATGAAGCTACTATTGGAAGAGAACTTTATGAGTACAATCCTGTTTCAGAGACCTTTAGTCTTATTAAGAATGTAACGGGAGATGCCTCTGATGCAAGCATTAGTAATTTTACTGTCTTGGGCGATGAATTATACTTTGAAGCGTTGGATTCCTTGTGGAAAACCGATGGTACTGAATCCGGGACTATGGCTGTTACAGAAGCATCTGCATTAGCAGGAATTACAAGTTTGTATGCTTGGAAGGGACTTTTGTTTTTTGAAGGCGACAACGGAACGTCAGAAGACCAATTATGGAGTTATAATCCAAGTAATGGTGTTTTAACCAACGTAAGTAACTTAAGCAGTAGTACTGTTACTGGTGGAGACAACCACGATCCATCAGACTATGCTGCAAATGGCGATTATTTGTATTATGCTGGTAAAGTTTCTGATAATTCAGTAAAATATTTATTCAGAACAGATGGTACCACGACTACAAGATTAGATTCAACTATTGGAAGTATAGATGATTTAGCGGTTCTAAATAATGTTATTTATTTTGAGGGAAGTGACGGAACAACAGGTAACGAATTGTACAGTTTAGACACAACAACCCTGTCCTCTAAAAAAACACAGAGAGAAATTGTTCAAGTGTATCCAAATCCAGCAACAGACTTTATAAAAGTCCCTGAAAATCTTAAAAATTCGGAATATGCCATTTACAGTACAAACGGTCAAATTGTAAAGAAAGGGTTGATATCCTCAAATGAAATAAAGTTCGATTTAAGTTCTGGATTATATCTGTTAAAAATTAAAACTGACATTAGTATTCTTACTAAAAAACTTATAGTAGAATAACAAAATCATCGTAGATAATTAAAAACCTACTAAAACATTATGTTTTAGTAGGTTTTTAATTTATAACTAGTTTTAAAATATTTTAATTAAATTGCTTTAATTAAAATATTAAAAATTTAACACAAACCTGAACACGTTTGTGAACACGATTATAAGTAATTAGGCTCTGTGAACACCAATAAATGTGTTTTAGTGAACACGATAGTTGAGTTCATAACCCGGAGGTTGCGATATCGTGCCCCGCTCTCGCTACAAAATGTAATCAATTTACAATTAACGGTTTAGGTTTTCTGAGCCGTTTTTTTTATGTCCAATATTTCTGATATATTGCAAGGTGAATACGAAAGTGAATACTGAATGGTATGTTAGTGTATATACTAATTTGAACTTTTTAATGTATTCTTTTGTTGGGGTTGTGTCCTGTTTTGTGTTTGGGTATTTATTTAGTATGATTAATATTAAAAGGTAGAATTAATATTAACTTATTTCTAGATGGGATAAAACCTAAGTAATGATTTGTGCACAAAAAACAGTAAAATAAGTTGGCTACATTTATTCAGAGCTGATAATTTTATATTTTGGTAGGATTGAATTGAATAAAAGCAATATTAAATTTCTTTTGTTTTTTGTAAGTATTTTATAAGAGAAAATCAATTATATTTACTCTATTCTTTACCAAAATGTAATCCATAGTTTATTTTGAGCAATAGAGAAGTGACTAATCAAGCCCAATTATTAAAATCTCTAAAAAAGGGAGACAAAAGCGCTTTTAAGTCTATTTTCGATATATATTTTAAACGTTTATGTGTTTTTGCTTTAAATTATGTTCAAGACCAGTTTACAGCTGAAGAAGTTGTCGAAAATACCTTGCTTAAACTTTGGCAAAAGCGATCCAAGTTAGACAATGTAGAAAACTTAAAATCTTATTTATACACCATGGTTAGAAATGCCTGCGTTGATTATAATAAGAAAGAGAAAAAGTTGATACGTCTCGATATTAAAAAGCATGATAATGTCTCATTAAACGACCCGTTTGTGGTTGAAGAAGAAACCCACGCCGCTTTATATGCTGCTTTAGAAACACTTCCTGAAAAATGTCGCAAGGTCTTTGAGTTATCCTGTCTGGATGGAATAAAATATAAAGATATAGCAGAAGATCTTAAAATTAGCCTGAATACAGTAAAATCACAACGGGCAAGAGCAATATCTTTATTAAAATTATATTTAAAAGACCACCCGTTTTATGCGGTGTTTTTGGCTTCGCTTTAAATTTTTTTAAAATTTCTCATTTTTTTTCCACCCGAAAATCTTTTTAAATAGTCATATTAATAAAAGGTGATACTTAATTGTGGTATATCCATAATAAAAAGTATTAAATTTTACGATATAGTTATTTTGATTATTTAATCATTGAAAATGCAGAATAGAGAAAAACATTATATAGCAGAAATAATTTATAAATCGATTACCCATACATTATCTGATTCGGAAGAGATTATTTTAAATGAATGGTTAACCGATAAGGAACATTTTGAATTATACCAAAGGATTACCAATAGCGATTATATTCAAAGTAAACTGGCTATTTATCAGAAAATTGATACCAATAAAATATACCATAGCCTGGAAAAGCGATTAGTTGAAAGCGACAAAAAGGAGCGTCGCTTGAAAATTAAAAAGATACTAAGGTATGCTGCGCTTGTTATTATTTTACTTGGAATAGGAGTTATTTATAACACAGGATATTTTAATTCTCAACCGCAATTGGTTTTTCCTAACGAGAAAATAACCCTTCAGTTAGAGAATGGCGATGTAAAAGTTATAAACGAAGATGGATCTTCTACGGTAACCAATTCCAAAGGAGAAATTGTTGGTTCGCAAACGGGAACACAGCTGGTTTATACTGATGAAAACAATCAGGATAAACTGGTTTATAATACGCTTACAGTACCTTACGGTAAACGTTTTGAAATTCAATTATCAGACGGAACGGTTGTTAATTTAAATGCAGGAACATCACTAAAATACCCTGTGAAATTTATAAAAGGAAAACAGAGAACCGTCTTCTTAAAAGGTGAGGCTTTTTTTAATGTGGCCAAAGATAAAACGCATCCGTTTATTGTAAACTCCGATGGTTTAGATGTTCAGGTTTTAGGAACACAATTTAACATGTCCAGTTACCCTGAAGATGTAAATACCGATGTGGTGTTATTAGAGGGCTCCGTTTATCTAACTGCTGTAAAAGATAAAGGTAATAGTGCCATTTTAGAACCTGGATTTAAGGGATCTATTAATAAATTTTCTCAGGATAAAATTGAAAAAAAGCCTGTAATTACAAGTATTTATACGGCATGGATAGATGGCGAATTGGTGTTTAGAAACATAACTTTTAAAGACATGCTTAAACGTATGGAGCGCCACTATAATATTGAAATAGTAAATAATAATTCAGAGTTAAAAGAAGAGAAGTTTAACGCCAGTTTTAGAAAAGAACCTATAGAAAAAATTCTCGAATATTTTAAAATTACTTACGGAATTAACTATGAAATAAAAGACAATAAAATTTTAATTCAATAAATCGCACCATGCCTATGCTATAAAACATAACAACAACTAAACCCATCATTTCTTGGGAGAGAAATGAGAAACTAAACTAATAACCACATTAAACTATTTAAGTATGAAAAAACTTCTTAACAAAGAAAGAAGCCATCATTCTTCTTTGAGATCATTTGATTTGAAGGTGAAACTAAGCACATTATTGATGTTTTTAGTATTCTTTTCTCTTCAGGCAAATAATTCATATTCACAAAAAACTAAACTATCTCTGGAGTTAAATAATGTAACTGTAAGTCGGTTAATCGATGAGATTGAAAGTACAAGTGAATTTAGATTTGTTTATAAAATTAATGCCGTAAATCTGACCAGGAATATTTCTATTCACGCAAAAAAACAATCGATTGCATCTATTTTGGATCAGGTTTTTGCTGAAACAGAAACTGCATATAATATTGTAGACCGACAAATTTTTCTCTTAAAAAGAGTAGAAAGTGAACCATCTATAATAACTACGGAGGCGACAGATGTTAATCAACCTCAGGAGCTTACCCTTAAAGGAAGTGTTATTGATACTAACGGACAACCATTGCCGGGAGCCAATATCATCGAAAAAGGAACCACAAATGGAACGCAGTCTGATTTTGATGGTAATTTTACACTAGATGTATCTAACCGAAATGCCATTTTAATAATTTCGTATGTTGGTTTCAAGCCCAAAGAGGTTAATGTTTCAGGGCAAACCATGTTAAAAATTACTTTAGAAGAAGAAACTGCAGCTTTAGAAGAAGTCGTGTTAATAGGTTATGGTGTTCAAAAGAAAGCTTTAGTAACTGGTGCCAGTGTTCAGGTTAGTGGAGAGAATTTAGAAAAAATGAACACGGTTAATGCACTTCAGGCCATGCAGGGGCAAACTCCAGGAGTACAGATTACCTCAACATCAGGGCAGCCAGGAGAAAGCTTAAATGTTGTAATTAGAGGGGTTGGTTCTACTGCAGGAAGCACACCGCTTTATGTTGTTGATGGTATTTTAACTGGAGATATATCGTATTTAAATAACTCTGATATAGAGTCGATATCGGTACTAAAAGATGCGGCTTCGGCGGCCATTTATGGATCTCAGGCATCAAACGGGGTTATCTTAGTTTCTACTAAAAAAGGAAAACGTGGTTCGGCGGCTCAATTAACCTTCGATCAGTATTACGGTTTGCAGTCTGTGGCAAGAAAAATAGATTTGTTAAATGCCACAGAATATGCTGTCATGCTTAATGAAGCAGCGGTTAATTCGGGTAAGAATCCTTATTTTACCAATGCAGAAATAGCAACTCTGGGGGAAGGAACCAACTGGATGGATGAAATGTTTGTAGATAATGCCGTGACTCAAAATTATTCGTTAGGCGTTTCCGGAGGTACCGAAGCTTCAGTGTATTCGGGATCATTATCATATCTGGGGCAAGAAGGTGTTGTTGGTGGTAAAGATTTATCGAATTACGAACGTTATAACTTCAGATTTAATTCAGAGCATAAACTTTATAATGATATATTAACGGTTGGTGAAAATTTAAGTTTCGCCTACATCAATCAAAATGGTATTAGTGTAGGAAATCAGTATAATAATGCTTTAAGAAGTGCTTTTAGAGTAAGTCCGTTGTTACCTATGTACGACGCAGATGGTAATTATTACAATACCTTTAACGATACTGATCCCTGGTTAAACGGTTCGTCGAATCCATATGCCGAAATGATTTACAACAACCAGAATGAAAGCAATAACCAAAAGCTTTTAGGAAATGTTTATCTGCAAATTGAACCCATTAAAAATTTAACGTTCAAAACAACTTTAGGTTTAGACTATTATGCGGGTGAAGGCCATTCTTATAGTCCTATATATGAATTATCGATTTATTCCTTTAGAAGACAAAATGGAACTTCTCAAAGTATGAATAAAGGAAAATCACTTACTTGGGACAATCTGTTGACTTACAAATTTGATGTAGCAGAAAATCATCATTTTGAAACCATGGTAGGTTCTTCCTCTATAAACTACGACGGAACCTATATAAGTGGTTCTAATGTAGATAATGTATTCAGCGGATTAAACAATGCCTGGTTAGATAATACGACTAATAAATTGGGCGCACCTTTAATGAGTCTTGGAGGTGGAAAATCTGAAAATAAGCGAATGTCTTATTTCGGAAGATTTAATTATAACTTTAAAGATAAATACCTTCTTAATGCGACTTTTAGGGCAGACGGATCCTCAAATTTTCACCCGGATAACAGATGGGGCTATTTTCCATCAATTTCAGGAGGCTGGGTTGTAACAAATGAAGATTTTTTAAGCACATCAACAGCAATAAACTTCCTTAAAATTAGAGCAAGCTGGGGACAGGTAGGTAACCAGAATGTTGGGGCTTTTCAGTATTTAGCACCAATAAAAACAGATAATACCAATTATATTTTTGGAGGAGAAGAAGGCGTTTTAACACCTGGAGCTTATCCTAATAGATTGCCAAACCCTGATTTAAAATGGGAAACTTCAGAACAACTTAATATAGGTTTGGATGCACGCTTTTTCAAAAACAATCTAAGTGTAAACTTTGACTGGTACGAGAAAACAAATAAAGACTGGTTGATTTTAGCACCAATCCTAGCGACTGCCGGAGCCGATGCTCCTTATATTAACGGAGGAAATGTTGTAAATACAGGGGTCGAACTGGCATTAAGTTACCAAAACCATATTGGTGGTTTTAATTATACTATCGCAGCCAATGGTGCCTACAATAAAAATGAAGTTGGAGAAATACCAACGGCCGACGGTATTATCCATGGTTTAAGCAATGAACTTTATGACAATTCTCAGGAATTTTACCGTGCTCAGGATGGTTTTCCGCTAGGATATTTCTGGGGGTATAAAACAGCAGGTGTTTTCCAAAATCAAGATGAGATAGATAATAGTTTACAACCTAATGCAGCACCAGGTGATATTATTTATGCAGATGTTAATGGAGATAATATTATAAACAGTGAAGACAAAACCGAGATTGGAGACCCAAATCCAGATTTTACGTATGGATTTACCTTTTCAGGAAATTACGGGGCTTTCGATTTTTCACTAACAGCAAATGGCGTAGCAGGAAATCAAATCGTGCAATCGTACAGGAATCCAGGTGCTTTAGGAAATTATACTTCTGCTATTTTACAACGATGGACAGGTGAAGGATCGTCAAACATCATGCCTAGGGTAACAGAAGATGGAAGAAACTTTAGCCAGTTTTCAGATTTATATGTTCAGGATGGTGATTTCTTAAGGTTAACAAACTTAACCTTCGGTCTTGATTTAGCGAAAATTAAGCAAAGCAATAAGTTCTTCGCTAAAGAATTCAGAATCTATTTTTCAGCGTTAAACTTATACACCTTTACAAAGTATGACGGTATGGATCCTGAAATTGGTTTTGGTTCTTCCGATAGTACTCAAAGCTTTTCTTCAGGTGTCGATGTGGGGTATTACCCAAGACCAAGAACCTTTATGATGGGATTAAATGTTAAACTTTAAAAAACTGGAAAACATGAAAAATATATTTTTATACATATTAGGTTTGGGAGTTTTAACTTTAGGATCTTGTAGTCTGGACACCGAACCTTATACAGAACAAACCGATACTACATTTTATTTAAATGTAAACGATGCCAAATCGGCTTTAGTAGGCTGTTACGACGGATTACAGGTAGTTTCAGGAGCATCAGGAATAGGAATTCCTGTAGTAAGTGAGGTTATGTCTGATAATTGTTTTGGAGGAACAGGAAATGCCGATGGGTATAATTATGCAGCTATCGACGAGTTCGATATTACTCGGGCGCCGTCTTACGTTGATTTATATAATAGTAACTGGATAAATTACTATAAAGCCTTGTACCGTTGCAATGTATTCCTTTTAAAAATGGATCAAATCGACTGGGAGGGTGATGATGCACTACGTGCCGGTTATGAATCTGAAGTTCGATTTATTCGTGCTTACCTGTATTTTGAAATGGTTAGATTATGGGGAAATATTCCTTTAGTCATTGAACCAACAACCGAAAACGTACCTCAGGCAACTCCAGATGAAGTATACACAGTAATTGCCGAAGATTTATCGTTTGCTGCGGAGAATTTGCCATCCGATGCCTATACTTCGGTTGAAACGGGAAGAGTCACTAAATGGGCTGCAAAATCGTTATTAGCGCGAGTGTTTTTATATTACACGGGGTATTATAGCGCAACCGATTTGGTTGGCGTGGTTACAAAATCTCAGACCTTGGCTCATCTTGAAGATGTTATTTCTTCAAGTGGTCATGATTTGGTTAGCGATTTTTCAACGCTATGGCCAGCAGCTTCTGTAGAAAACTTTGCCGGTGAAGATAACAAAGAAGTTGTTTTTTCAATTCGTTATACCTATACCAGTGATTATAATGGAAATACAGATGGCAACCACTGGTTAGTTATGTTCGGAATGCGTGAGTTTACCTCATTGCCTTATGGTAGTGGTTGGGGAATTACGGTAAATCCAAAATTATGGAATGCTTACAATGAAAACGACACCAGAAGATCCGCTAGTATAATTAGTATAGACGATGAAGAAATTCCCTTCGATAAAATTGATAATCAGCGTGAATACACCGGCTACTATAATAAAAAGTATACCCCAATGTCTATGGTAGACGAAGAAGGAAATACCGTGTCTTCTGTTAACCAATATGGAGTGAGCGATTTTCAAATTAATCAATATCAGGATTATGTAGTAATGCGTTATGCAGATGTCCTTTTAATGGCTGCCGAATTAGGAAGTGGTAATGCACAGGCCTATTATGACAAGGTGAGACAACGTGCTTATCAGGGAAATTTTGTATCAAAAACAGTGTCTCAGGCTAATATTTTAGAAGAACGTTATCTAGAGTTTGCTTTAGAAGGCGTTAGATATTGGGATTTATTAAGACAAGGTGTGAGTACAGCCGCAGCAACCATTGCAGAGTCCACAATACTTTTAAGTGGTGGAGTAGAAGAGACTAAAACCATTTCTGCAAGTAATATTGAAACGACTAAAGGTTTACAGCAAATACCAAATACTCAGATAACTCTATCTAGTGGTGTTTTAAAACAAAATCAAGGTTGGTAATAATAACTAAACTAATTATTAAAGATGAAAAAAATTAAAATATTTATAGCTTTAATGTTGACGTTAGGTATTGCTTACCTGGCTTCATCATGTGATCCGGAAACCTACTCTTTAGGTAAGTTGCCCGATAAATCTGAAATTAAGTTTGAAATTTCTCAGGATTTTGCAGTAGATCCGGGAGGGAATACCGTAAATATGACCAATCTTACCGATGGGGTTACCCTTACCTGGGATTATGGAACAGGACGGTCTAACAAAAAACAGGAAACAGTTCAATACGCTTTCAAAGGCGATTATACCATAAAAATAACGGCTGTAACCGCTGGAGGATTGGTTGAATTAGATCCCGTAACCATAACGGTAACCGACGATAATTTAAACTATGTAAACGATCCTTTATGGACGTATCTATCCGGAGGGGTTGGCAATTCTAAAACCTGGTATTTAGATTTAAATGCTGAAGGGGTTTCTAAGTACTTTGCAGGCCCTATGTATTTTTATGGTACAGATATGGGATGGCTTGAAGGTGGAGATGGAGGATGTTATGGCGGAGATTGCTGGAACTGGAATCCCGATTGGAATGGTAATGAATGGTTATTCCCTAACGGTGCAGAAGATTTTGGAACCATGACCTTTAGTTTGGATGGAGGTCCTTTTGTAACTACAAACAATTTATCAACGGGGACAAATGAAGAAGGAACCTACTTTTTAGATAAAGATAATCACACCTTAACTTTTACAGATGCGACCATGTTACATGATTTTGGAAATCAGGATTGTGTTGAAAGCTGGTCTGATGCTAAACTTTTTTCGCTTACCGAAGATACTATGCAATTAGGGGTGTTTAGAAAAGATGGTTGTGGTGGCCGCGTATTATTAGTATTTAATTTCATTTCTAAAAATTATAACGACAATTGGGTGCCTGAAGATGTACCAGATCCAACACCGGATATTGATTTAAATGGGGGTACAGTTGGCGATTTATTATCTACTACAACAACGACCACAAAAACCTGGCATTTAAGCCCGGATAGTCCTTTCGACTGGACTGACTTAAACGGAACGTTATTAAATGGTTGGCAAACAGCTGCTGACTATGAAGCTGCCGGTTGGCCAGGGTACACTTCTGCGGATCAGGCAACTGTTATAAATAATAAAATTACGTTTTCTAACGATGGTACTGTAACAACAATAGACAGTAATGGAACAGAAATGTCTGGAACTTATACAACAGATCAATCAACCAACATAATTTCCTTTGAAGGTATAACACCTTATTTCCCTATTGGAAGTTCATGGGCAACTGTGGGGACCACATCAGAAAACCAATGGAAAATTGTTAAAACTGCCACTACAGGTTCTGTCGTTACAGATATTTGGTTTGGTAAACGAGATGAATCTGGTAAAAGTGAATATATGGTATTCCACTTTGTTTTAGATAATGGAGATACCGACCCAGATGCTGAGGTTAAGTCAATTTTAACCAGTAACACATGGGTATTAGATTCTAATAGAACTTACGATGTAGCAACCAGTTATGGTGCTTTACAAGGGCCTACAATTTATTCCGATTTTGCCACCTGGGCTTGGAATCCAATGCCTGGTGATCAATATGCAGCAGGAGATGTAGGCGTCGATTATGGAGATATGACGTTTAATGCCGATGGTACTATGGTTGTTAACCAGTGGGCAGATACGGGATCTATGGTGCAGTTAACAGGAAACTGGAGTGTAACTGAAGGTGAATTAACGATAACTGCCGAAATGTTACATCCTTGGTCTGCAACTCATGAGGTAAACGGAAGCCTTGTTGGTGATAATTACGTGGCAGACTGGACCGCAATCAGAACTTTTAAAATTGAACCAGGAGCTTTGTTACTACAAGCAAACAGAGACCCTGCCGGATCAGGAGAAGATGCTTTCTGGATTACCTGGGTATTTGTTCCTAAATCATAAAATTAAAGTCCGGGGATGTGCTGCTGGTATATCCCCGGATAATCTAAAAATACATTTATCTAATAACAGCATGAAACGAATTGAATAAATCTTATGAGGTTTGTTTACAGGGTTTTGTTGCGTTTTTTTTGTGCTAAAAATAGAGAGTGTATTGAAGTAAATGCTACCAAATGAAATATTCAAAAATGAAAATATTATATCCATTAATTTTTCTTTTATTCATAATATACTCTTGTGAAAATAAAAATTATAATCAGGTTCAAGATGGTATTGTTATAAGTTTAAACAATCCAGATACACAAGTAAAAAAAATGAAATTAAAGGTGTTGGGAGAGGAGCTCATACATGTTTCGGCAACACCTGAAAATGAATTTCCAAAGGATTCCAGTTTAATTATTGTACCTGATCAAGAAACAGTACCTTTTTCTGTTAAAGAACATCAGGATTCTATTATATTGAAAACTTCTAAACTTAGCGTTTGGGTTTCAAAAATAGATGGAGGTATTTGTTTTAAAGACAAAAATGATCAGGCGGTTTTAACAGAAGTCGCTGGAGGAGGAAAAACCTTTACATCTATAGAGGTAGAAGGAACAAAAGGCCAAACCGTGCGTCAGATTTTTGAGTCGCCAGACGACGAAGCTTTTTATGGGCTTGGTCAGCACCAGTCTGATGAGTTTAATTATAAAAATAAAAGTGAAGAGTTATTTCAGTACAACACTAAAGTGTCTGTTCCTTTTATCGTATCAAATAAAAATTACGGTCTGCTTTGGGATAGCTATTCGTTAAGCCGATTTGGTGATAGCCGTTCTTATCAACAATTAAACGACGTGTTTAAACTCTATGATAAAAACGGAGAATCAGGTGGGTTAACAGGAACATACGCGGCATCAGAAATTCAGAATGATATTATAAGAAAGGAGCCTTCAATCTTTTTTGAAGACCAGAAAAGCATCAAGAATTTGCCAAAAGATATTCCTTTAAAAAATGCCAATGTGGTTTATGAAGGTGATATAGAAGCTCAAGAAACAGGCGAATTTAAATTCATTCTCTATTATGCCGGATATATAAAGGTTTTTGTAAATAACGAATTGGTTGTGCCAGAACGCTGGCGAACCGCGTGGAACCCGAATGCTTATAAATTTAATTTTAATTTAGAACAAGGAAAACGAGTGCCATTGCGCATAGAATGGAAACCGAACGGAGGAACTTCGTATTGCGGATTACGTGTTAGAACACCCCAGCCGGAATTAGAATTAGGGAAACAGGTATGGTGGAGTGAGATGAACAAGTCTTTAAATTATTACTTTGTTCATGGGGATAACATGGATGAAGTTATAAAAGGGTACCGAACCCTTACCGGAAAATCTCCAATTATGCCAAAATGGGCCATGGGGTATTGGCAAAGCCGTGAGCGTTATAAAACCGAAGATGAGATTTTAGGCGTGCTTAAAGAATTCAGAGAACGCGAAATACCTATCGATAATATTGTTTTAGACTGGAATCATTGGGAAGAAGACCAGTGGGGAAGTCATGAATTTGATAAAGCACGTTTTCCAGATCCAAAGGCTATGGTCGATTCTATTCACGCCATGCATGGTAAAATGATGATTTCGGTCTGGCCTAAATTTTATAAAAACACAGAACACTTTAAAGAATTTGATGGAAAAGGCTGGATGTACCAACAAGCCATAAAGGATAGTATACGCGATTGGGTAGGACCTGGCTATATAGGATCGTTTTACGATGCCTATTCTGCAGGAGCCAGAAAACTGTTTTGGAATCAAATTTATGAACATTATTATCCATTAAATATTGATGCCTGGTGGATGGATGCCAGCGAGCCAAATGTACTTGATTGTACAGATATGGATTATCGAAAATCACTTCAGGGTCCAACGGCTTTAGGGCCTTCAACCGAGTTTTTTAATACTTATGCTTTAATGAATGCCGAAGCTATTTATAATGGGCAGCGTGATGTTAACCCGAATAAAAGGGTGTTCCTTTTAACGCGTTCGGGATTTGCAGGATTACAACGGTATTCTACAGCTACCTGGAGTGGCGATATTGCTACCCGTTGGGAAGATATGAAAGCGCAACTGGCTGCAGGATTAAATTTTTCAGTTAGCGGAATTCCTTACTGGACCATGGATATTGGCGGGTTTTGTGTTGAGGACCGCTATGTTGCCGCTCAAGTTGAATATTATAAAAACGGACAAGAAAATGCCGATTACAAAGAGTGGCGCGAGTTAAATACCCGTTGGTATCAATTTGGAGCTTTTACGCCACTATTTAGAGCGCATGGGCAATTTCCGTTTCGTGAAGTCTGGAATATTGCTCCTAAAGGTCACCCGGCATATCAATCTATTGTGTATTATACCAATTTAAGGTATCGACTCATGCCGTATATCTATAGTTTGGCGGGAAAGACCTATTTCGACGATTATACCATTATGCGCCCTTTGGTAATGGATTATCAAAATGATAGTAAGGTTCAAAATATTAGCGATCAGTTCATGTTTGGGCCTTCCATAATGGTTTGCCCTATATACCAATACGAAGCCAGAAACAGACAGGTATATTTTCCTAAAACAAGCAATTGGTACGATTTTTATTCGGGAGCCTATATACAGGGAGGTCAACATCTAAATATTGAAGCTCCTTACGAGCAAATTCCTTTATTTATTCCTGAAGGCGCGATAATTCCTGTGGGGCCGGAGATTCAGTATACCGATGAAAAACCTGCAGAAACCATGACGTTGTTTGTTTACAAAGGTAAAGACGGACAATTTGAATTATACGAAGATGAAGGTGTGAATTATAATTATGAAAAGGACGCGTATGCAACCATTTCATTTAGCTATAATGATACAGAAGAAACTTTAACCATAGGTGAAAGACAGGGAACTTTTGAAGGTGTCCTGAAAAACAGAATATTTATTGTTGTTCCGGTGAGTCAAGAAGAACCCAAACCTTTTCAGTTCGATCCTCAGGGAATAACGGTTAAATATAATGGAGAATCTCAGATTATTTCATTAAAAAACAACTAAACCAAATTATTTAGAAAGTCTTTTCAGGCTTTAACTTAAACTAATAACAAATGAAAAAGCATGTAATGTACATGACGGTTTTATCTGCGTTTTTGTTTGCATCTTCGTGTAAGCAAAATGAAAAAGAAACAGAACCGATAAAACCCAAAGAAACGGTTGAGGTTACCTACCAAGGAGTGCCGATAACCAATGCATATGATTCTAAAATAGATAGCCTTATTGCTTTAATGACGATTGAAGAAAAAACGGGCATGCTACATGGTAACAGTATGTTTGCAACAAAAGCCATTGAGCGTTTAGGAATTCCGGAACTTACCATGGCCGATGGGCCTTTAGGGGTAAGAGAAGAAATTTCCAGAGATTCTTGGGCGGCTGCAGGATGGGATAACGATTTTGCAACCTATTACCCTGCCGGTGGCGGGCTGGCTGCTACCTGGAATACCGAGTTATCGTATTTGTTTGGGACCAGTGTAGGAGAGGAGGCTATAGCTAGGGATAAAGATGTTTTACTGTCTCCTGCCATCAATATTATCAGGACGCCTTTAGGAGGAAGAACTTACGAGTATTTTACCGAAGATCCGTTCTTAAACAAGAAATTAACCGTGCCTTTTATTGTTGGTGTTCAGGAGAACGACGTAGCGGTTTGTGTTAAACATTATGCCGCTAACAACCAGGAAACACATAGAGATTATGTCGATGTTCAAATTGATGAAAGAGCACTTCGTGAAATTTATTTGCCAGCCTTTAAAGCCGCTGTTCAGGAAGCACAGGCTTACAGTTTTATGGGAGCTTATAATAAATTTAGGGGTGAATATTTATGTGAAAATGGTTATATGCTAAATGATGTGTTGCGTGATGAATGGGGTTTTAAAGGCATTGTTATTTCCGATTGGGCAGCAGTTCATGATACTAAAAAATCTATAGAAAACGGACTGGATGTTGAAATGGGTACACCTAAGCCCTTTAACGAATTCTATTACGCCGATGCCTTGATAGAAAAAGTAAAATCTGGTGTTATAGCTGAAGCCGATGTCGATGTACATGTAAAACGTGTTTTACAACTCATGTTTAGTTTAAAAAGTATAGACGATGCTGGTCGTGCAAAAGGAAGTATCAATACAGAAGATCATTTTCAGGATGCATACAAAATAGCAGCCGAATCGGTAGTGTTGCTTAAAAATGAGAACAATCAATTGCCAATAAAACTAGACGGTGTTAAAAGTATTGCGGTTATTGGTAACAATGCTAAAAAGAAAAATGCTTTGGGCGGATTTGGAGCTGGTGTGAAAACCAAACGTGAAGTCACACCTCTTGAAGGATTACAAAACCGATTACCAGAATCGGTAACCATTAATTATGCCGAGGGGTATTTAGAGCGTTATTCTAACGATGAAAAGGCAAAACTAGGCGATATTACACTTAATGGGCCTGTAACTATTGATAAGCTGGAACCCGATATGTTAGAAGAGGCTATAAAGGCCGCTAAAAGCTCTGATGTGGCCATTATTTTCGCCGGATCAAACAGAGATTATGAAACAGAAGCATCAGACAGAGCGAGTTTAAAATTACCCTTTGGTCAGGAGGAACTTATCGAAAAAGTTCTTGAGGTTAACCCGAATACTATTGTAGTTATTATAGCAGGAGCACCTTTCGATATTCAAAATATCAGTCAAAAATCATCAGTGCTAATCTGGAGCTGGTTCAACGGATCGGAAGGTGGAAATGCTCTGGCAGATGTTATTTTAGGAAATGTAAACCCGTCAGGTAAATTACCATGGACCATGCCTAAAAAACTGGAAGACTCACCAGCACATGCCACACATAGTTTTCCTGGTGACGAATCGGTTAATTATACCGAAGGCATTCTTGTTGGTTATCGTTGGTTCGACACCAAAAATATAGCGCCGTTATATCCTTTTGGCTACGGATTATCTTATACGAATTTTGAGTTTTCAGATTTAAAAACCAATAAGTCTACTTATAAAACAGATGAGGTTATTCAGGTTTCTTTCAAAGTGAAAAATACGGGTGACTTTAGTGGAAAGGAAGTGGCGCAGCTTTACGTTAGCGACCCCGAATCTTATGTCGAGAAGGCCGCCAAAGAGCTAAAAGGTTTTAAAAAAGTATTTGTAAAACAAGGTGAAGATCAGGAAGTAGTTATGACACTACCGGTTAAAGAATTAGCTTATTATAACGAGGTTAAAAAAAGTTGGTTAGTAGAACCGGGAACGTATATTCTTAAGTTAGGGAATTCTTCAAGGCATATTGAAAAAGAGGTTGTTATAGAAATACATAAATAGATAATAATTAATCAAATGGAATTTAAAGTATTTAGTTTAAGACATTTTATGGCAATCATTCTTTTGGGATTTTGGTCATGTAGCAGCGATAGCAACCCCATTGAAGAGGTTGAAGAAGAACCCGTTGCAAAAACGTTAACCGTTAATGCTAATGCTATCGATTTTGAAAATGCAGAAGGCAATTTTGAGTTATCTATTGATACAAATGTAGAAACCTGGGTTATTAGTACCTCAGGAACCAGTTGGTTGTCATTAGATAAAACAACCGGAAGTTCAGGCGTATCAACGGTAACTATTTCTGCTGAAAATAATTCAAGTATAGCTGCACGCTCTGCTATAATAACGGTTAATGCCAATGGCATTTCAGCTGTAAAAATTGCAGTGAATCAAAAAGGGGCATTTTCAAGTAATGGCATTTATCCGGATTATAATTTAAATCCTATTCCTGCTGATGCCACTGGTATGTCCAGTACAGCTCAGGAAATAGCAGCAAAAATTTCATTAGGTTGGAATATTGGAAATACTTTGGAGGCTATAGGAGGAGAAACCGCTTGGGGTAACCCTATGGTTACTAAAGAATTAATTTCCACGGTTAAAGCAAATGGTTTTAATGCCATTAGAATTCCCTGTTCATGGAACCAGTATTTAGAAGATGCGGATAATGCAAAACTAAAGGAGAGCTGGTTAAATCGCGTAAAAGAGGTGGTGCAGTATTGTATAGATAACGATATGCATGTCATTTTAAATATTCATTGGGATGGCGGTTGGCTGGAAAACAATGTTAATGAAACCAGTAAGACAAATGTAAACGCCAAACAAAAGGCATTTTGGGAGCAGATAGCTATTCATTTAAGAGATTTTGACGAACGTTTATTGTTTGCAAGTGCTAACGAACCTAACGCAGAAGATGAAGGGCAAATGGCTGTTTTAAACAGTTATCACCAGACTTTTATTGATGCAGTGCGTTCTACAGGAGGTAAAAATGCTTATCGAACCTTGGTGGTTCAAGGGCCTTCAACCGATGTAGAAAAAACAAATACGTTAATGACTAGTTTACCTGTTGATGCTGTCGAGAACCGCTTAATGGTCGAAGTACATTACTACACACCTTATCAATTTGCCTTAATGACTGAAGATGCTACCTGGGGAAAAATGTTTTATTACTGGGGAACAAACTACCATTCTGCCACCGACAATTCCAGAAATGCCAATTGGGGGGAAGAAGCTGCTTTGCAAAATTATTTTAAACTCATGAAATCTCAATTTGTAGATAAAGGTATTCCTGTGGTATTGGGAGAGTTTGCAGCAATAAAACGTGAGAATTTATCAGGCGAAAATTTACAGTTACATCTTAATTCCAGAGCGTATTACTTAAAATCGGTGGTGCAACAGGCCAAAGCCAATGGTTTGCTGCCTTTTTATTGGGATGCCGGAAATATGGGGAATCATTCTTCGGCTTTATTCAACAGATCTAATAATACGGTTTATGATCAACAGGCCTTAGATGCTTTAATCAATGGGTTAAATTAATAGCTTTCTTATGTCAAACAAACACATGTTTTATGTATTTATATTCTACCTAGCAACAACCGGGTTTTCTGGTTTTGCTCAGAACAGGCATATAACTGTAGATTTTTTAAAAGAAAAGGGAAAAACCAACTCCATGTTTAAAGAATGTATTGGTGCGGGCAGAGCAAATGAAGGACTTAGAGCCGACTGGCAACAGCAGTTAAAAATTGCAAAACAAGACTGCGATTTTAAGTATATAAGAATGCATGGGCTTTTATGCGATGATATGGCGGTTTATAAAACAGACCGTCAGGGCAAGACCGTTTATAATTATCAATACATTGATGTACTCTACGATTATATTCTAAGTATAGGAATGAAACCGTTTGTAGAACTTGGGTTTATGCCTTCGGCAATGGCTAGCGGAAACCAGACTATATTTTGGTGGAAGGGTAACGTAACACCTCCAAAGGATTATAATGAATGGGGAAAACTTGTTGAAAATTTGGTTCAGCACTGGACCGACAGATACGGAAGTGATGAGGTTAGAACCTGGTATTTTGAAGTCTGGAACGAACCTAATTTAACTCCTGGGTTCTGGACAGGAACGCAGGCGGAATATTTTAAATTATATGAGTACGCTGCACAGGCAGTAAAACAGGTAAATTTAGATTATAGAATAGGAGGCCCGGCAACAGCAGGAGCCGCCTGGGAACCTGAAATGATTAAGTATTGCGAACAAAACAAGGTGCCGCTGGATTTTATAAGTACACATGCCTACGGCGTAGATGTTGGTTTTTTAGATGAATACGGGGGGGCAGGTACTGTTTTAAGTAAGAATGAATGGAGCGTAAGCGAAGAAGTTAAGGAGTCTAAACATGAAATTTTAGAATCTTCGAGACCAGATTTAGAATTGCATTACACCGAGTGGAGTTCCTCTTATACACCTGCCGATCCATTGCATGATAGCTATCATGAGGCGGCCTATATTCTTCAAAAAATAAAACAGATAGGTAACGCCGCAAATTCGATGTCTTATTGGGTGTTTACAGATATATTTGAGGAACCAGGACCCAGGTTTACACCTTTTCATGGTGGTTTTGGTTTAATGAATATCCAGGGGATTAAAAAGCCCGCATATCACGCCTATGCCTTTTTGAATACATTGGGAAATCTGGAATTGGAGAATTCAGATCGGGAGTCATGGGTAACAAAATCTGAAGCCGGAGATGTTCAGGTGTTATTATGGGATTACACCTATACCTTACCTGAGAACACGAATAATCAGGATTATTACAATCGAAATTTGCCTTCAAAAGAAAAAGGACAGATTGAAATTGAAATTTTAAATATTCCAAAAGGCAATTATCAACTGGAAATTTCTAAAATAGGCTATAAACACAATGATCCTTTTACACATTATCTTGAATTAAATAAACCTTCTCAACTCACTAAGGCGCAGGTAGAAATGCTAAAGGATAAAAGTTCAGGGAAACCTGAAATAGTGAAGAGAATCAAAATACCTGCAAATCAAATTTTTAAACAGAGTATGCCTCTTAATGAAAACGAAGTATGTCTATTAAATTTTAAGCGGCTTTAAATTATAATGATATGAAATTCAGGATAGTAACTTGTTTGGTTTTATTATTTATTTTTTCCTGCAAAGAGGAGATAAAGGTAGAAGTTGCCACCCCGTCAGTTGCATCAAATACTTATACAAATCCCATTTTTTCAGGAGATTATCCAGACCCGAGTATACTACGTGATGGCGACGATTTTTATATGGTGCATTCTTCATTTGAATATTATCCGGGACTTTTAATCTGGCATTCAACAGATTTAATTAACTGGGAACCGGTAACGCATGCTTTAACCGAATATTTAGGGTCGGTATGGGCGCCAGATTTGGTGAAATATGAGAATAAATATTTTATTTATTTTCCTGCAAGTAATACCAATTATGTTATAACAGCCGATAATATTGCTGGTCCCTGGAGTGCACCAATAGAATTAAAAGTTTCAATGATAGATCCGGGGCATATTACCGATGATGAGGGTAACCGATATTTGTATTTTAGTAGTGGAAGTTATGTGCCGCTATCAAAAGATGGGCTCTCGGTAGCCGGAGATGTAAAGCATGTGTATGATGGATGGGAAATACCACGGGAGTGGTCTATTGAATGCTTTTGTATGGAAGGCCCAAAATTATTCAAACGTGGCGATTATTATTACTTAACCGTCGCCGAAGGAGGAACTGCGGGGCCGGCAACAGGACACATGGTGATTTCAGCACGTTCCAAGTCTCCTTTGGGACCTTGGGAAAACTCACCGCAAAATCCAATTTTAAGAACCACATCTAAAAATGAAAAATGGTGGTCTGTCGGGCATGGAACAGTATTTAATGATAGCCAGGATAACTGGTATATGGTGTTTCATGGTTATGAAAATGAATTTTATAATAAAGGAAGACAAACCATGCTTGTACCAATTACTTGGACAGAAGATGGCTGGTACAAAATACCGGATGAAATAGATTTGGAAAGCCCTATTAAAGTACCGCCATTAAAAAATAATATTGAAAAATCGTTCGATTTAAACGATGATTTTTCAGGGGAAACATTAAAATCGCAATGGACGTTTTATAAAGGTTTCAGTTATAATAGATTTCATTTAATCGATGAAAGTTTAATAGTGAAAGCTATGGGTGACAACGTAGCAAATACTTCACCTTTATTAACTATTCCGTTAGATCATAGTTATATAGTTGATGTTGAAATGGAACTAAGTAATGAGGCTGTTGGTGGTTTGATTCTGTTTTATAACGAACGTGCATTTTCTGGTATTTTGGCAGATTCTAATAATATTTTGGCCAATCTAAGAGGATGGCAATTTGTAACCGAATCGAATGTTATCAATAATCACGTGTTTTTACGATTGAAAAATACGTCGAATACCGTTGATATGTTTTATAGTTTAGATGGGAAAATCTGGAATAAAATAGAAAATTCATTAGAGGCTGGGTCGTATAACCATAATGTGCTCAGCGGATTTTTAAGTTTACGTATTGGTTTGGTGTCTATGGGCGATGGTGAAGTAAAATTTAAAAACTTTAAATACCAGTCTATAACTCATGAGGAATAGTATTTTTTTAGTTTTTGTATTCATTTGTTCAATTGGGCTTAATGCTCAATCAAAACATGTGTTTTTTCAAAAGGAAGATTTAATGTCTATAGGCATTTATTATTATCCTGAACATTGGAATAAGAGCGAATGGGAACGTGATATTAAGAATATATCGGAGTTAGGTTTCGAGTTTATACATTTAGCAGAATTTGCTTGGATTAATTTAGAACCACAGGAAGGCGTGTATACTTTTGGTTGGTTAGATGAGGTCATTGCCTTAGCCGAAAAATATCATTTAAAAGTTATTTTGGGAACACCAACTGCGATAGCTCCGGTATGGATGGGGATAAAATATCCCGAGATTTATGCTATGGGGGCAAATTATTTACGCGCCGAACATGGAACACGAGCTCAGCAATCGTTAAGTAATCCAATTTGGAGAGCGTTTTCAGAAAAGATAATCACAAAATTAGGCGAACGATATGGACATAATTTAACGGTAATTGGTTGGCAATTAGATAATGAACCTGAAGCAAAGGAAGATTATAGTCCGTCCTCTCAGGATGCTTTTCGTAAATGGCTTGAAAAGAAATACCAATCTATTGAAGCTTTAAATAAAGCCTGGGGCACGCAATTCTGGAGTCAGACCTATAGTGATTTTAATCAAGTACAAATTCATAATGCCAGTCATGTAGGGTGGTGGGGAACAAATCCTCACGCTTTGTTGGATTTTAAACGTTTTTCAGCAGATACTCAGGCTGATTTTTTAGATTTTCAAGCTGATATTTTAAGACCATTAATTTCAACAAATCAGTATATCACTACCAATTATACAGCGACAACTTATGGCGCAGACCCGCGCCGAACTAAAAATCTGGATTTTAATGCGTTTACCAGCTACCCGAATAAAGGCCAGGCTAATATTGGAGATTTAGGTTTTAGATTAGGAGACCCCAAAGAACTGTCTTTTGCCTTGAGCTTTTTTAAACAACAAAATACAATTTCCGGGGTTATGGAATTACAACCAGGCTTTGTGAATTGGGGGCAAATTAATCCGTTGTTACAACCTGGAGCGTTACGTATGTGGTTGTATCATTGTTTTGGCGGTGACCTATCTTTTGCTTGTTCCTATCGTTATCGTCAAATAAATTATGGAGCAGAGCAGTATCATAGTGGAATTACCACCTTAGATGGTGTGAGTTTGTCGCAAGGTGGAAAGGAATATAAGCAGGTTATTCAGGAAATGAAATTATTGAAAAAAGCTTATAATCCATCGGCTAAAATGCCTGAAGCATTAAAGAAACGAAAAACGGCTATGCTCTGGAGTTTCGATAACCGCTGGAGTTTAGATAGACAAGCACAAACCAGTCAATGGCATACTTTAGGATTTTTTCAGAAGTATTTAGAAATAGTTAAATCCTTCGGTGCACCTGTTGATATACTCTATGAAAATGACGATTTAAGTGATTATACCCTTGTTATAGCGCCTGCTTTTGAATTGATAGATGATGAAATTATTGAGAAATGGACTAACTACGTAAAGCAAGGAGGTAATTTAGTACTAACTACCAGAACAGGGGTTAAAGATAATAACGGACATTTATTTCAATCGGGTTACGGGGCAAAAATGTATCCGTTAATAGATGCTGAAATAGAATATTTCGATCATTTATTACCAAATATGAAGGGTACAATTAATGCGAATGGTGAAACATATTTCTGGAATAATTGGGCGGACTTAATTGATGCTAACCATTCAGGAAATGTGCTGGCAACTTATACCAATCAGTTTTATGCAGGTAAAGCAGCAGTTGTAACGAATAGCATTGGTAAAGGCACAGTAACTTATATTGGTGTAGATACTGATGATGCTAAGCTGGAAAAGGACATTCTACAATCGGTTTATCAAAAAACTGGCGCTTCCATTGAAAATTATCCGGAAGGTATTTATGTACAATGGCGAGATGGTTTTTGGGTAGCGGTAAATTATTCTTCTGAAGATTATATGTTAACAATACCTGCAAATTCAGAAATAATTATGGGAACAACCATTTTAAAACCTGGAGGTGTAACGGTTTGGAAAGAAAAATAAAATGAAAAAAATAATAGGCACATTAGGTCTCGTAATATTTATATGGGGCTGTAAGGAAAAGGCAACCAAAGTCGAAATTACTAATGATAAATACGAAGCAGACTGGGAATCTTTATCTAATTACAAGGAAGCTGCCGATTGGTTTAAAGATGCTAAATTTGGTATTTATGCCCATTGGGGTGTTATGTCGGTGCCGGCTTTCGCCAACGACTGGTATGCCCGAAATATGCATATTGAAGGGAGTAATGAGTATAAACACCATGTAGAAACTTATGGCAAACCTTCTGAGTTTGGATATCACGATTTTGTGCCCATGTTTAAAGCCGAGAATTTTGATGCCGAGACCTGGGCAGACTTGTTTAAAAAATCGGGAGCAAAGTTTGCGGGTCTGGTAGCCGAACATCACGATGGTTGGTCCAACTGGGGGAGTAAAATAAATCCATGGAATGCAGTTGATATGGGGCCAAAACGCGACGTGTATGGCGAATTGGCTAAGGCTATTCATGAGCGCGACATGAAATTGGTGGCTTCTTTTCATATGGCCAGAAATCTTCAGATATTTAAAGAGCAACCACAAAAATGGTTAAATGATACCTCTTATTTTCCGTATAATCCTAAAATGCCAACATCTTCAGAAGATCCTTTATTCGCTAAAATGTACGGCAATATTTCAAAAGATAAATTCAGTGAAGATTGGCTGGGTCAGTTAAAAGAAGTTATTGATAATTATAGTCCGGATTTAATTTATTTTGATAGCCAGACACAAAAAATTCCAGAGTCTTATAAAAAAGAATTTGCCGCTTATTATTTTAATGATGCCGACAAGAAAAATAAAGAAGTAGTATTTACACATAAAGAGGGAGAGTTCCCGAAATCTGTGAGTTTAGAGGATTTTGAAAAAGGAAGAATGAACCGAATCACCGAAGAATTTTGGCTAACAGACGAAACAGTATCGTTGGGAAGTTGGAGCTATACAGAGAATTTAGCTTTAAAAACAACAGCCGAGATTATTCATGTATTAGTTGATGTGGTTAGTAAAAATGGCGCTTTAATGCTTAACGTTTCCCCAAAAGCCAATGGAATTATTCCTGAAAATCAGCAAAACATTATATTAGAAATAGGCGAGTGGTTAAATGTTAATGGCGAGGCTATTTATGAAACTCGGCCCTGGCAGGTTTTTGGCGAAGGTCCAACCAAGCAGGAGAAATCAGGCATGTTTTTAGATAAAATTACTTATACGGCGCAAGATGTGCGTTATACTAAAAAAGGAAATACTATTTATGCGATTGTTTTAGGTTGGCCAGGGGAGCATGTGCCTGTAACTTTAAATTCTTTTACAAGCGACGTATTAGGTAAACAAGTGCCAAATGTAGATAAGCTTTCTATTTTGGGTTACCAGCAAGATGTCGTGTTTAATCAGAATGACACCGGACTGCATTTTAAAACACCCCGTGAAATAATTGATAACAGAGCATTTGTCGTGAAAATTGAAATAAAGTAAAAACCATGAAAACTATTTTATCATTTTTAATTCTATGTTTAAGCATCACTGTGGGTGCGCAGGTTAAATTACCAAAATTGTTCTCAGATGGCATGGTGATGCAACGTAATAAACCTATACCGGTATGGGGGTGGGCTAAACCTCATGAGCCTATAAAGGTAGTTTTTAAAAATCAGGTTTTAAAAACAAAGGCAGATAGGAACGGGAATTGGAGCGTAGTTTTAAAAGACCAGGAAGCGGGAGGGCCTTTTAAAATGATTATAGAAGGTAAAAACCAGATCGAGTTAACAGATATTTTAATTGGCGAAGTCTGGATTTGCAGCGGACAATCAAATATGGAATGGCCGGTAAGTCAAGCTGATAATTTTTATACAGAACAAAACGATAGTGATTACCCTGAAATCAGGCAGTTTTTGGTAGAAAAGGCTATGAGCGGGCAACCAAAAAAAACATTAACAGGCGGTAATTGGCAAATATGTAATAAAAATACAGTAGGCGACTTTACCGCAGTAGGTTACTTTTTTGCTAAACAATTATATAAAAAATTAAAAATTCCAATCGGGATTATTAATACGTCATGGGGTGGTACCTGTGTTGAAACCTGGACAAGTAGAGAGGCTTTTCAGGGAAGTACAGAGTTTAAAAATATGATTTCACAAATGCCTGACGTCGATATTGACGAACTTCAGGAGCAACAAAAAAGTGAGGTTTACAGCCGTATAGAACAGGTTCAAGGAAATATAATTAATGCATCTAATCAAGGGGAATACAAAAATGTAGGTTTTAATGATTCGAATTGGCCTGAAATGTATGCGCCTAAATTATGGGAACTCCAGGAATTGGGAGAGCTTGATGGTGTTGTATGGATGCGTAAAACCTTTAATGTATCTAAAGAAGATGCTGGTAAGGTGGCTGTGTTGAAGTTGGCAAAAATAGACGATCAGGATACGACCTATGTAAATGGGGTACAAGTAGGAACCACCAATCGGTATGATGAAGACCGAGTATATCAAATTAAAGAGAACATTTTAAAAGAAGGTTTAAATGTTATTTCTATTAAAATATTCGATTATGCGGGTGGTGGTGGAATATGGGGAGAAGCTTCAGATTTAAAATTGAATGTAGGTCAAACTGAAATTCCACTATCAGGGAAGTGGAAATATTTGGTAACCGATGTAAAAAGTTCTGTATCGCCTAATTCATATCCGTCCTTGTTATTTAATGCCATGATTAATCCATTAATACCTTTTGCTTGTCAAGGCGTACTTTGGTATCAGGGAGAAGCTAATGTTAATCGCGCAGCACAATACAAAAAGGCATTTCCTTTAATGATTGCAGATTGGCGTAAACATTGGAATATGGGTGATTTTCCATTTTATTTTGTCCAATTATCAACGTTTGATGAATTTGGAGGTAATAGCAATGCGGGTAGTAAATGGGCAGAATTAAGAGAAGCGCAGAATAACACCGAAGCGAATGTGATTAATACCGGAATGGCAGTAACTATAGATATAGGAAATCCTAAAGATATACACCCTACAAATAAACAAGAGGTAGGGAAGCGACTGGCAGCGATGGCATTAAACGATATTTATCAAGAAAAAATAGTAAGCCGTGGTCCTGCATTTAAGTCTATGGAAATTGATAACAACAAGGCAATCCTGATATTTAATAATATAGGAACAGGATTAAAAACTTCAGACAAATATGGGTATTTAAAAGGTTTTGAAATAGCAGGTGCAGATCAGATTTTTCATTATGCACAAGCATATATTGAAGGAGATAAAGTAATTGCACATTCAAAAGACGTTACAAATCCACAGGCTGTTCGCTACGGATGGGCAGATGATGCAAGCGATTGTAATCTGTATAATAACGAAGGTTTTCCTGCCTTACCATTTAGAACTGATAATTGGAAGACATTAACCAAAGATGAAATTTATAAGTTTTAAAATTAATAGGAAAAAAACGTCAATACGATTTATTGGTAAATTTAGTTTTGTTAATTAATTTTAAAGTTTCAGTTAGATAGGCTGTTAAGGCCTTATCTGCCACCCATTCTTCTCGGGAAGGGTAACTGTCTTCACTTTTATCTGTGTAGGTATGTCCATCGTTAAATCGGCTTTGCATGTCCAGAGCCAATTGCCCATATTTTAAAATCCACATCGAGGCATCCTCTTTGATTTTACGGTTATTTGCAAAAGTTCCTACAGTACTGCAAAATGAGACAAAGTTCATGCGTCTGCCTTCGCCCCAATCGGTACCTAAAGGGTAAAAAATAGTGTTTGTATCCTCTTTGAAAATGGTTCCTCCGGGAGATTTTACTTGTCCACCTGTAATGGAATCTCCTTCCTGAAAATGTAATTCTGTAAATGCTTTATATACTAAATCCAAATGTCGTTTTAAGGCTTTGGGAGCAGGTGTTTGGGCGAGTGAAAAAAAACGTATAGGATTAAACTCAAAAGGCGATGTCATATAATCGGGATGAATAAAATGATGATTTACAATAGTACCATCGTCATTAATATTTGTGCCAACCAACCATTCATTTAATGGTTTGCCATTGTATTTTTTATTTAAATTCAAATCTAATGGACGCGCCAGGGCATTAAGGTTAAGAAAAATCATTTTGTTCATCCACGTATCATAGTTTGGATTTTCAGGCATCATAGCACAAGCAACAGAAAGAATAAGGCTATCCCATGCATTTTCTTCTGCGCCAGTATCTCCTGGACTAATAATAACTCCGGTAAGGTCTCGGTAGGTTTTTATGGATTTTGAATCTTTGTTATTCATAACCCAATCGCACTCGTTATAAATCATATTTAATACTTCTAACTGAGTTTGTTCATCTAATTTGTCCCACATCATCCATGCGGCGAAACCGGTGTAACCAGCCCATAACGCCGATTGCCATTTTCGTCCCCATCCTTCTTCAAAATTTGATTGATGTGTATGGGCTAAGCTTTTTATTAGCTGAACCGTTTTAGCTTGCGCTTCACCTTCAGAAATTCCTGTAATTTCAGAGTTGTAGAGTCCCATTCTTAAAGAACCAGCCAGAGCTTCCGCCTGTGCAGCGACAGGGCGAATTTTATGTTCCGTAATACCTTTTAGATCTAGATAATTATTTATTGGCGTTTCTGAAAACCCACGGTTTTCCCACCAGGTTGTTAATGCATATTTGTTTGAGTTGAGTAATATTTTACCCATCATAATTTGTTGTGGAGACGATTTTGAAAGGTCTTGAAATGGTGTCCAATCAATTGTTTTAACTTCATTTTTAGCGTTTATTACTTCGGAGGAAAATAAATTATTATTTTGTTGCGAATGCGTGTAGAAACATATTAGAAGTAAAATGAAGCTTCTCAGTAAATTCATATAAGTAAGATGAATTGGGTTAAGTTCAGTGTTTAAAAAATTTCTAATTTAAAAACTATTTTTTAAAACAACCCGCTAATTTCTCCATTATCATTAATGTCTATGTGTTCTGAAGCAGGGTGGGCGGGAAGTCCTGGCATACGCATAATGTCGCCGGTGATTGGAATTAAAAAGCCGGCTCCAGCTGCAATTTCTATTTCTCTAACAGTAATGATAAAATCCTTTGGACGCCCCAACAGTTTAGGATTGTCGGATAATGATTTTTGTGTTTTTGCAATACAAACGGGTAAGTGATCGAGTTTTAAATCAGAAATTTTTTGGAGATGAGATTTTGCCTTTGCTGTATAATCAACATGCTCGGCACCATAAATTTCTTTTGCTATAGTTTCTATTTTAGTTTTAACAGGCGATTTCCAGTTGTATAACGGTTTAAAATCTGAATGGGGAGATTCTACAACATCTATAACCTGTTGAGCTAAATCTAAAGCGCCTTCACCACCTTTGGCCCAAATGTCGGCTACTGCTATTTTAATTTGTTTTGCAGCAGCAAAGGTTTTAATGACATCTATTTCAGCTTGAGTATCACTTGAAAATTTATTAATGGCTATAACTGGAATCACGTTAAACTTTGCAATATTCTCAAGGTGTTTTTCAAGGTTGGGAAGTCCGTTTTTTAAAACTTCAATGTTTTCTTCGGTTAATGATTTTAAATCGGCACCACCATGATATTTTAAAGCGCGAATAGTAGTGGTAAGCACAACGGCTTTTGGTTTTAATCCCGCACTTTGACATTTTATATCGAAAAATTTTTCGGCACCCAAATCGAAACCAAAACCTGCTTCGGTTACCGTGTATTCAGAATGCGACATCCCCATAAGTGTCGCAATAACCGAGTTGGTTCCTTGAGCGATGTTTGCAAATGGTCCACCATGAATAATGGCCGGATTACCTTCGATAGTCTGGACTAAATTAGGTTTTATAGCATCCTTTAATAAAGCAGCCATGGCACCTTCGGCTTTTAAATCTTTAGCGTAAATAGGTTGTTTATTAAAGGTGTAGCCAATAAAAATTTTGCCTAATCGTGTTTTTAAATCGGTAATATTTTGAGCCAAACAAAGAATGGCCATAATTTCAGAGGCCGCCGTAATGTCGAACCCCGTTTCTCTTGGAATACCCGATGTTGTTCCGCCCAATCCTACAATAACACGTCTTAAGGCACGGTCGTTTAAATCAACCACACGCTTCCAGCTTATGGTTCTTGGGTCTAATTGCAGCGAATTGGTTTTGCTTTGAATATTATTATCGATGATGGCTGCCAAGAGGTTGTGTGCCTTTTCAATGGCTGAAAAGTCACCGGTAAAATGAAGGTTAATATCTTCCATTGGAAGTACCTGCGAATATCCACCTCCAGTGGCACCACCTTTTATTCCAAAAACAGGTCCTAAAGATGGTTCTCTTAAAACAACGGTTGTTTTTTTGTTTAACCGATTCAAGCCTTCAGAAAGCCCAATAGACATGGTTGTTTTACCTTCGCCTGCAGGAGTAGGTGAAATAGCAGAAACTAATATCAGGTTGCTTTTTTGAGCCTTTTCTTTGTTAATATATTGTAATGGAATCTTGGCTTTATACTTTCCGTACATTTCAATGTCGTCGGGGTTGATGCCAAACATTTCAGAAATTTGAGTAATAGGTTTTAGAGTAACAGTTTTTGCTATGTCTAAATCAGTCATGTCATTTTAGTTTTAGTTCTTCTAAAGTTAAAAAATAAAGACTAGTTATGACGTGATTTTTGTCATTTTATACTTACTCTTTAATTGTTTAAAGCTTCCTTATAGACTTTCAAACAGCGTTCGCGAGCAAATTTATGATCGACTATGGGCTGCGGGTAGGTGAGTTCTTGAAATTCGGGAACCCATTGTCTGATATACTCTAAATTTTTATCGAATTTTTCAATTTGTGTGGTCGGATTAAAAATCCTAAAGTAAGGAGCAGCATCTACACCAGATCCAGCCACCCATTGCCAGTTTCCAATATTACTGGCCATCTCGTAGTCGTGCAGTTTTTCAGCAAAGTAGGCTTCACCCCAACGCCAGTCGATTAATAAATGTTTACATAAAAAGCTACCAACAAGCATTCTTACACGGTTATGCATAAATCCGGTAGCATTGAGTTGTCTCATCCCGGCATCAACCAGAGGATAACCTGTTTTTCCTTCACACCAGGCTTTAAATTCTTCTTCATTATTTCTCCAGATAATCCTATCGTAGGATGGTTTGAAACTTTTGGTAACCGTATGTGGAAAATGCCATAAAATCTGCATAAAAAACTCACGCCAAATTAATTCCTGAAGAAAGACTTCATTTTTAGATTGGTTGGCTTTATTGGCCATAACTCGCACACTTACCGTACCAAAACGTAGGTGAGGGCCTAATTTTGAAGTGGCGTCTTTAGCAGGAAAATTTCTTAGGTCTTCGTAAGTTGAAATGAGTTCAGGATTTATTTTATAATCTTCAATATGTTGTGCCGACCTTGTAAAGCCGATAGTTTCTAAATCGACATTTGGTAAAGATTGCTCATCAATTATTTCATTTAATAAAGATTCGCTTGGGTAAGATGTGATTTTTTGAGATTTAAAATGTGATTTCCAAACCTTCATATATGGCGTATACACAACATAAGGGGTGCCATCGGCTTTTGTAATGTCGTTACGCTCAAAAATTACCTGATCTTTAAATGTTTTGAAATTTATACTTTTGGTTTTTAAGAACGCTTCAATTTCTGCATCACGTTTCATAGCATACGGCTCGTAATCGTGATTGGTAAACACCGTATTTATGTGGTAGGTTTCGCAAATGGTTTTATAAATATCCAAAGGTTTACCAAAATAAATGGCTAACGATTTACGATGCTTTCCTTTAAGAGTGGATTTGATGTGCTCAAGTGCGTCAAAAATAAAAGTAACTCTGGCATCATCTTTAGGGAGTTTATCTAAGATTTCAATGTCAAAAATAAACACAGGTAAAACAGGATGTTCAGATGACAAGGCTTCAAAAAGTCCGTGGTTATCATGAAGTCGTAGATCGCGACGAAACCAGAAGATGTTTATTGTTTTTTTCATTTATAGTGTTCCGAAAAGGGCTTCTAATTTTTTAGTTCTGTAGTTAAAAATTTCTTCAAGTTTAGGTTTAACCATGATAGGATGAACGAGTTGACCAAGAAATCCAAAAGGAAGCTTGTAATCTACAATATCTTCCATTTCAACACCCCCATCAATAGGTTTTATAAAATGCTTATGGTGCCATAAACGGTAGGGGCCGAAGCGTTGCTCATCTACAAAATATTGTTTGTCGACCACATGTGTAATTTCGGTAACCCATTTGGTTTTTATGCCTAAAATAGGCGTGACGATATATTGTATAATCTGACCAGAAAACATAGGACGATCGGCACCCGAAAGGATATCGAAGCTCATATAATCGGGCGTGATGGTTTTTAGATTTTTAGGATCCGAAAAAAATGCCCAGGCTTCGTCAACGCTAATGGGTAAGTTTTGCTTTTTATGTAAAGTATAAATCTTCATAATTTAGTTGTAAAGCCAAATGTATAAGTTAAGTGAATTTGCAATAAATAGCCAAAGCATGTATGGGGTGATAAACAAGGATTTTAAACCCAGAATTTTTCGGTAATCATATTGAAAAATACAGATAATAGCTGTTAGAAGCAGTATGACTACAAGGCCCAAACCTACCAGATGTCGATTAAAAAACACATAATTCCAACCTACATTTAGTAAAAATTGAACAGTAAAAAGTGATTTTACTTTTTTTGAAGAATCGCTGTTCCATAAAAACGCAATGTAGATTGAAAAACAGAACATAATGAAACTCCATGCCGCACCAAAGACCCAGCCCGGAGGTGTCCAGGGGGCTTTATTTAAATTAAAATACCATTCCGAAAGGGGGCCATTTTGCATCAACCAGACCCCTAAAGCTAAAGCTCCGAAATTTATGATAAGAAAGACTAAAAAATACTTTACTTTTTTCATTGTAAATGTTGTGTAATCTTATCGCTTAAAGGTTTTGTAGCCGATAGGTAGTAATCAACTAATTGTCCATTGCCATTTACCAAATATTTTTGAAAGTTCCATTTTACTGAGGTATCCATATTCCCGTTTTTTGCTTTTTGGGTGAGCCATTGGTAAAGCGGATGTTGGTTGTCGCCTTTAACATTGACTTTTTCGGTCATTAAAAACGTTACCCCATAGTTTCGTTGGCAAAACGTTTGAATGTCTTCGGCAGTACCAGGCTCCTGACTACCGAACTGGTTACAAGGCACTCCAATAATCATTAGGTTGTCTTGATAGGTGTCATAAAGCTTTTGCAAATCTTCATATTGCCCGGTAAATCCGCATTTTGAAGCCACATTAACAAAAAGTATATTTTTACCTTTAAAGGTTGATAAATCTATAGGTTCACTTTCAAGACTGTTAATTTGTATGTCATAAATGGATTCTACAGGGGTGGCTTGTGCATTAGATTTTGTAAAGAATGAAAACATGGTAATTAGGATTAAAATTGAATTTCTCATTGAATGTTATTTATTTAGATTTTAAATGTTACGATGCCGTTATCCATCTGGAAAATTTGTCCAGACATGGCTAATGCTTTATCGGAAATTAAAAATACAGCCAATTCCGCAACTTCTTCAGGTTTTAATAGTTTTTTTAATGGATGGCGTTCTGTAATCGTTTCAATCATTTTTTCGTTTCTAAGTAATTTCGATGCTAATTCGGTATCGGTAACCGAGGGAGCGATACCATTTATTCTAACGCTGGGTGCGAGTTCGGCTCCTAAAGATTTCACCAAACCTTCAACGCCCGATTTAGCCATGGCTACACTGGTGTGAAATGGCATGCCTAACTTTGTTGCCACCGTACTAAACAAGAGTATTGAGGGGTTTTTTCCTTGCCTCAAAACAGGTAAATAGTGTTGAATTACTTTAATGGCGCCTAAGACATTAATTTCAAAATCTGCTTTAAATTCATCAATTGATAATCTTGAAAAGGGTTTTAAATTAATGCTCCCCGGACAGTAAATTAAAGCATCGGCTGCTTCAATTTCCGGTAACTCGTCAGTTAAAACGTTGTAATTTTTATGTAGAAGGTTGGTATGTTGCTGACTGGGAGCTGTTCTGCTCAGGTTTATGACTTTGTGTGTGTCTATAAGCTGATTTAAAATAGCATTGCCAATGCCTTTACTTCCTCCAATAATAATTACTGATTTCATTTTAGATATTGTTTAGTAAATGCTTACCATTTAAGCGCTTTTCTACTTTACGTTTAATGGCGGTTAAGCGTTTCATTAAATCCATAATGCTTTGGTCTTTTTTTGCTTTGTAGATTTGATTTAAATCTAAAATCAAGGCTTTTGCCTGTCTGGATAATTTAATGCGATCGTTAGTAGATAATGATTTTAGGCTGGTTTGTTCAAATGCTAAGGCTTGTTCAATTGTACTCATGGTGTTTTTAGTTTAGATGTTATTTTTTATTTTAAGTCTCTACTATGTTTACCTTTTTGAAATTTTGTTTCCTGTGATTTGTTTTTGGCTGTAACTTTTAAATCGTCCATTTTCGAAGTCTCTCAATTTTTTATGTTTAGTGACTCTTCCTTGTATCCGATTACGCCAAAGTTTAAAGCTTCCGGGTTTCATTTCTTTTCGCATAATTTCGATAACTTCCTGTTCTTTAAGTTGAAATTGAAATGTTATAGCCTCAAAAGGTGTACGGTCTTCCCAGGCCATTTCAATAATTCGGTCAAGTTCTCGTTCTGAAAATATGCTGCTTATCATTACAAATTGAAATTATATTGTTTGTCAAACTGTAATTTTCTATCGATTAATTTTTTAAAGAAATTCTTATTTTCTTTAAACGTGATGTTGTTTTTAAAATGAATAAATTTTCCTTGAGCATGTATGCTGGATCCGTTTATTTTAAATAAAGTCAGATGATAAAAGGGTATAATCCAGGTGAAGGTTTGTAATCCTTTGTTAAATCGAATTAAAAGGCCTTTAGGACGTAATTCTAAATTAGCGTAATTAATATTTGAATTACTATTCAAAAAAGGTTTAAAATTAGGACTTGCCTGCTCAATAATCATTCGTTTAGATCCAACGCCTCTTAACTTTAATTTTTCAAAAATACTGTAAGGTCTACCTACCAAATCATTTATTAATTCGTTGTTAGCCTTGTTTGTATATGAAGTGTCTAAAATCAATTGGTGTTATTTTATGATTCAAAAATACATAATGTTTATCTTTTGTTTGTAAAAGTTAAACAAAAATTAACAATCTACACAGTTTTGGCTTTACTTATTTTTTAATTCGTTGTTCTTACTACTTAAGGTATGACGTTTTAAGATGCGAAAGCTTTCTTGTTTAACTAATGTATTATTTTTCATATTCCATAAAATTTTGCTGGCATGTTGACGGGTAGTTTGCTCGTCTACAATGGGAAATGGGTAATCTTTTCCTATTTCAAAACCTGAAAGTTGTTGGTCAAAATAGGTCATTTTACTAGGGTTGTGAATAAAAGGTGTTTCCAGCCCCTCAAGTTCAGGAACCCATTTTTTAATAAATGTACCTTTGGGATCAAGTTCTATACTGTTTTTTAAAGGATTGTAAATACGTAACGTATTAATTCCGGTTTCTCCGGCCTGCATTTGAATTTGAGGGTAGTGGATACCAGGTTCGAAGTCAAGGAATAAACTGGCAAGATAGGGGCTTAAATCTTCCCACGGTTGCCATAAATTATGCGTGAAGAATGAAACGACCATGGCCCGCATTCTAAAGTTTAAATAGCCGGTTTCCTTAAGGCAGCGCATGCATGCATCAACTAAAGGAAAACCAGTGTTACCCGATTTCCAGGCTTCCTGATAGTCGTTGTTTTTTGGTTTTTTTAGAATGGAATATCCTTTATTTACACTCCTGAACTCCATCTCATGTTCCATTTCAAACTTTTGAATAAAGTGTGCCTGCCAGCGCAAACGTGATGTAAAGGCGTTTAATTGACGTTTATGTTTTGAATTTTGATAAGTTTTTTGGGCCGCGTTTAACACCTGTTTTACAGATATATTACCCCATGCCAGGTAAGGGGATAATCGGCTGCAGGCAGTTCGCGACTCTGAGGGCTTTGAAATGTGAATCATGTAATTTTCAAAGCGATTGTTAAAGAAAGATCTCATGTATTTTAAGCCCATAGTTGTTCCTCCTTTCTGAAATGTATTGGTGCCAAGTGTGATTAAATTAACCGTCTTAAAAGGTATTTCTAAGGTGTTGATTTCGTTTATAGAAAGTAGTTGTTCTGGTTTAGGGTTGAAAATGAATTCAGGTATAGACATAAAATATTCCCAGTCCTTAATCCATGTGGCTCGATTTGAAAGGCCCCTTTGAATGCCGTTATTTATGTTTTCTTTCCATGTTATGTTGTTTAATTTGCAAAATTCAGCAAAAGCGATATCTCTTTTGTAAGTAGAATTTATTCCTGTTTCCTGATGTGAAAATACCTCTTGAATGTTAAAACTATTTTGAAGCGATTGTATCGTTCTTTCAATGGAACTATTGATGATAAATACTTTTGAATGATAATTCGCAAGCGTGTTGTTTAGGTCTTTTAAAGATTCTTTTACAAAATTCCAATGCCGTTCGGTATAATGTTGGTCTTGAAGTAAGAAGTCTTCGAAAACATAGAGCAGGAGTACCCGATGATTAGTTGCTATGGCATTCGTAATAGCTTCGTTATCATGTAATCGAAGATCTCTTTTTAACCAGACAATGCTTAAATTTTGTTTCATGTTTTTGTTAAAATTCATCTGGCGATTCAATAATTTTCTGTGCTCGTGCTCTTATTTTTATTAATTGATTTTTATCCATGTTATCAAGAAGGTTAAACATCATCTGCATACGATGGTTATCTTTTAGAGCATTGCGTTTTTCAAATAAAAAATTCCAGTATAAACTATTAAAGGGGCAGGCATTATCTCCTGATTTTTCATTTTTATTGTATAGACAGGAGTCACAATAATTGCTCATTTTATTAATGTATCTTCCACTGGAAACGTAAGGTTTTGTTGCGATTTTTCCACCGTCGGCAAATTGACTCATGCCTCGCGTGTTTGGGAGTTGCACCCATTCTATAGCATCTATATATATCCCTAAATACCATTTATCGACTTCGTCTGGATGAATTTGAGCTAATAATGCAAAGTTACCTGTAACCATAAGGCGTTGAATGTGGTGTGCATAACCGTTATTTAAGCTGTTGGTAATGCAATGTTTCAGACAATTCATTTTTGTGTTTCCTGTCCAGTAAAAATCAGGAAGTGCTTGGGTGCTTTTTAAATGATTTAAGGTTTTGTAATCCGGCATGAAAGCCCAGTACATGCCTCTCATATATTCTCGCCAGCCAATAATTTGCCTTATAAAGCCTTCTACTTGTGAAATCTGGATGTGATTACCGTATTGGGTCCAGTAATTTAAAACGGTATCGACAACGTTTTTTGGTGAAATGAGTTTCAAATTCATTGCAAATGACAATCGAGAGTGATATAGATTCACTTCCTTTGTGTGCATAGCGTCCTGATAATCGCCAAAATGAACCAGAAGATTTTCACAAAAGTATTTAAGTTGACTTAAAGCTTGCTCTCGGTTTATAGGGTATTCGAAAGTATGAGCCTCAAATATTCCAATGGTTTTTATGTTTTTACTTTTTATCAATTCCAGAATATTTGAAACCTCATTATCGAAGTTCTTATATGGCGGAATATCGGGAGAGCCTTTCCATTTGTTTCTATTGCTTTTATCGAAATTCCATTTGCCGCCTTCCGGTTGATTCGCAACTATTAAAATGTTGTGTTTTTTACGCATATGGCGGTAAAACGTTTCCATAAGGTGGTGATTTTTATCCTTGAAAAAAGTTTTTAAATCAAAGCGTTTCGTATAAAAATGTTCGGTTGAAAATGCTCGCGATGGTATTGCCAGTGTTTTTGTGAAATTAAGTAGTTGCTCGTCCAATCTATACTCGTCAGGAAGCTGGTATTCAAATTTTTCAATGTTAAAGATATTGATGAGTATATTTAAATTCTCAACCAGATTTTGAGTGTTTTTAGGATTGTCTAACGTGATGTATTCAACTTGGAAGCCTTTAGATTTTAATAACCTTGCAAAATCGCGCATGGCAGCAAAGAAGCCAGTAATTTTTTGAATATGATGCGTGACATAATCGGTTTCCTGACGCATTTCAAACATACAATACACGTAATTATCCTGCTTTGTTTTATACCAGCTGTGTTTGCTGTTTAGTTGGTCGCCTAGTATAAGTCTAAGGGTTTTCAAATTTTAAAACAGCGTATTTTTAAGCCATAAGCGTTGGTACGAACCGTTTTTGTCGTAATTTTCGGCTTGCGACTTTATATTAAATTTTCGGTCTCTTGGGTCGTTGCCTACACCTGCTACATACATCCAGTTACCATAATTGCTGTGCACATCGTAATCAAGAAGCAGAATTTCAAAATAACTGGCTCCAATGCGCCAGTCTAATTTTAAATGTTTAGCAAAGTAGCTGGCTACATTTTGTCTACCACGATTACTCATCCAGCCTGTTTTGTTAAGTTCAATCATATTAGCATTAACGAAAGGTTCAGGTGTTTTGCCTTCTATCCATTTTAGAATGATATCATTATCGTTTAACCATGGGTAAGTTTTATCAAGGATGCCTTCAATTTTAAAAATGAGATTTCCGTTTTTTAGAGATAGGTATTTGAAATAGTCTCTCCAGATGAGTTCGAAGACGAGCCAGTAGGTGGATTGATTACTGAAATATTCTTTTTCAAACTGCTTTACTTTATAATAAATAAGTTTAGCAGAAACGCATCCATTGGCTAGCCAGGGTGATAGCTTAGAGCTGTAGTCTGTACCAATAAGTCCATTTCTTGTGTTTTTGTAAACCCCTAGGTTTTTAGTGTTGAACATATAATGTTGAATATGTTTTAAGGCTTTGGTCTCACCTCCTTTAAAAGGAAATGCGCTTTTAGGGTGTGTCTTGAAATCTTCAAATCCTAAATCTGTTAACGAAGGAATTTTAGTGGTATTATTAATTTTTGGTTGATTGAAATTAATGAGGTAGTCTTTACAAATGGGCCGAACATTAATCTGTTTTTCAATAATTTTCCGGAAGTCGGTAAATACATTTGGAAGATGTTCAATTTTAAATGGTAAATCTAGTGGGTGAAATAAAAACTGATCGTAAGATGTTGTAAAAAGAATATTCTTGGAAAGTTGATTCTTAACTTTTCTAAGTACAGAAGTTTCTTCTGGTGTCCATTCTTCCTGAAGATAAATTTCGGTAACTTGATGGTTGACAACTAAATTAGGAATGCAGTTTTCAGGTTTATCGAGATAAACGAATAATGGAATGTTATGTTTTTTAAGATTATTTTTTAAATCGGAAACAGATTCAATTAGAAATCTGGCACGAAATTTTTCGGTCTTTTTAAATCCGAAACGGTTCATTTTAAATTGTCTGGGGTCGAAACAGTAAACAGCAATGACTTTCTTGCCCTTAGTAATGGCTTTTGTTATGGACGAATTATCATGAATCCTTAAATTATTTCGAAACCAGATTAAGCTTGTTTTGTTTTCCAGCGTTTGCATTGTTCGCTACAATATTTTACATCGTTCCAGTGATTTTTCCATTTTTTACGCCACGAAAAGGGTCGGTTACAAACCGGGCATATTTTAACCGGTAAATTTTCTTTTTTTACTGTTTTTGGCACAATTAAGCTTTGGCTAATTGGTTAATCATGCCTTTAAAAATAAAACCATGAAAAGGTAAAACACAATACCAATAGAGTCTTCCGGCTAGACCTCGTGGTCTAAATGTGGCGCGTTGGTAGACTTTACCTTTGTTGACTCTAAACTCCAGCCAGGCTTCTCCGGGTAGTTTCATTTCAGCAAAAAGAACTAACCGTTTTTGCTGTCTGTCGGCTATAAGCACACGCCAAAAATCTAAAGCATCTCCGGTGTGTATTTCTGTTTTATTAGTTCGACCACGACGTAAACCAATCCCTCCAACAAGTTTGTCTAAAAACCCTCGAATTTGCCATAAAAAATTACCATAATACCAGCCGTTTTCGCCACCAATAGACCATATTTTATCTAACGTGCGCTGTTCGTCTATGACGTGCCGTTCTTTTATATCTTTAAAACAACCGTATTTAGGAACTTTTAAATATTTACTTGAAGCGCGTTTTTTGTGTCGGCTATTAATAAGGGCATCTTTCCAGCTTGAGGCAATATGATTACTTTCAATTTTTTCGAACGCTAATGCAACAGCATCTTTGTAAGTCATAGGCTTAACTTCTAATAACGCATTAATATTACTGGGTTTTCCAATAATTTCTATCCCCATGCTGTTTACTAGACTTCTGGCGAGTTTGTATGATGTGGATGTAACAAAATACAGCCAGTAACTGGATAGTTTAGGTGTCATAACCGGGAGCGTAACAATGTATCGTTTTAATTGTCGGATTTCAGCAAACTCCAGCAACATGGTTTTATAAGTTAAAATTTCCGGACCGAAAATATCGTGAGATCTATTATAAAGTTCTGTTCGGCCTAAAGCCTTAACCAAAAAGCTTAAAACATCTCTAATACCAATAGGCTGTGTTTTGGTATTCAGCCATTTTGGAGTAACCATCACAGGGAGTTTTTCAACTAAATCTCTAATGATTTCGAAGCTGGCACTACCAGAACCTACAATAATACCTGCTTTGAAGACGGTCAAGGCATAAACCTTAGATTTTAAAGTGTTTTCTACATTTTTTCTCGATAACAAATGTTTAGAGAGCTTGGTGTCGTTGGTAATGCCGCTTAGGTAAATAACCTGTCTGGCATTCGTGGTTTCGATATAGTTTTTGAAATTAACAGCACAGGCTTCTTCCATTTTATGAAACTGGTCTACCGACGTAGACATGGAATGAATCAAGTAGTAGGCTGCATCAATATCTTTCGGGATATTTCCTAATGTTTCGGGTTTTAAAAAATCGGCTTCAACAACTTCAATGTCCTCTTCATCAAAAAATTTTTGTTCGGTTCTCAGTTTTCCGCGAACAGCGCAAACTACACTATGCCCTTCGTTTAAAAGGAGAGGGATGATGCGTTTCCCAATGTAGCCTGTTGCTCCTGTAATGAGAACTTTCATGGTTGTATATTTTTAAATTAGTTTTCTGATAATTGCTTTGGGCGCTGGTATTCCAGACGTTTTTCAAACTTCGGAATCGTATAGGCGTCTAGTCCGTTAATGGAAGCAATTTCAGCTTTTGAAAGATTTATAAATCCGTCGTCTTCGAGTAAATCATCATTTAAAAACAAGCCTTCAACTTCTCCAATAAGTAGAATGGTATCGTTTTCTTTAATAAAATATTCAGAAACATATCTCATTTGTAACTGCACCGGAGCATTTTGAACAAATGGAGCAAAACAGCCAGTCTTATATTCTGATATTAAGTTTGTTACTTCAAATTCAGAAACGTCTTTACTGTATTTTGCCGACGTATGATGCGCATCTTCAATAATGGATTTATGTATGTGATTAATGGTGTAAACACCGGTTTCCTTGATGTTTTCGTAGGTATTTCTTAGAACGGTAGTTGGTCGCAGGACGAAACCGAGAAGTGGCGGATGACTACCTAAATGCGTTACCGAGCTAAACACAGCCACATTTTCAATGCCATCCTTAGATTTGGTGCCAATGAGATTGGCGCTTTTAAATCCCGAACAACTATTAATTAAATTGATGCGGTACAGATGATGCATGTCATTAATATCGTTCCTACTGAAATACATTATTGAAGCGTTTTAAAATTGTTGATTTTTATGCCTTTTGCTTTTAAATCGAACATGAGATTGTATAAGCCAAAAAAGGTTCGGTTGATGTAAATAAAATGTTTAGAACCCCGATTGCCATTCATTTGTTTAAGTTCGGTACTTTTACTGTAACGTTGTCCCATTTCGGAAATAGCTCTAAAAAATGCTTTGTTTGAAAAGTCGAAAGTTTCGGCATGAAATGGTTGCGTAAACAAGCTAAGCATATCGAAAAACATAGCTGAGAAAAACTCTAATTCTTTTTTACTGTCATCTTCTCGTAATATTTCTAATTCAAACATTTTGGCCTTAAAAACTTCTGGATTATTGATGTTTTCCTTTTTTGCTAACTCAAAATAAGGTTTGTAAAAGCTATCGGGAACAGTCTTAATACAACCAAAATCGAGAACAATGAGTTCTCCATGTTCGGAAACCAGAAAATTTCCGGGATGCGGGTCTGCATGGACTTTTTTTAGAACATGCATCTGGTACATATAAAAATCCCAAAGTGCCTGACCGAGTTTTTGAGCTGTTTTATCATCGGAATTGTGGGCGTTGAATTCCGAAAGGTGTTCACCGTCCATCCAATCCATAGTAATAATGCGCTCCGATGACAAGTTCTCGTAATAATTGGGGAACTTTAAGTTCGGGATATGTTTACAGCTTTCTGCAATAAATTTACTTTGTTCAACTTCTAAAATATAATTGGTTTCTTCAATAAGTTTGTTTTCTACCTCTTTAAAATACTTATCAGAATCCTTTCCTTTAATATTAAACATTTTAATGGCAATAGGTTTTACCAAAGCCAAATCGCTGGCAATACTGTTAGCGACTCCAGGATATTGAATTTTCACAGCAAGTTTTTTCCCATCCTTTTCGGCTTCATGTACCTGACCAATACTGGCAGCATTTACAGAATTAAGGTTAAAAGAGTCGTAAATCTGGCTTGGTAACTTCCCTAAATTTGTTTTAAATGTTTTTAGCACCAAAGGCGCGGATAGCGGCGGAACAGAAAACTGCGACAAAGAAAATTTTTCGACGTAGGCCGTTGGTAAAATATTCTTTTCCATGCTAAGCATTTGTGCCACTTTTAAAGCGCTGCCTTTAAGCTGTTTTAGGCTGTCGTAAATATCTTCAGCGTTATTTTTGTTAAGCGTTTCTAAGGCTTCGGCCTCAGATTTAGTGATTTTATCACCGTAATATTTTAAATAATTCACGCCAACTTTAGCACCAGTAGAAACGAGTTTCGTGGCCCTTTGAATTTTGGATGTTGGTATGTGATCTATGGTTTTCATGGCTGTTGTTTAAGACATTTGTACTTTTTCTTTAAACAGAAATTTTCCAAGGTCGATTATGCTTTTTATTGGTGTTGTATTGATAATGTCGAAACTGGTATTAACCGATTTTTCAATGAAGATATCTGTTTTTTCAAATTTTGCAGAGGTATCATTTAGCCAGAATTCTATTGTAACTACTAGTTGAAGCCAGGCAGATTCGGTCAATGCTTTTTGCTGAAATTTATCAATGTCTTTTTGTTTCGTTTCAATGGTTTCAATGTTTAAGTCTTCAATAAATTCAATGAAACTTTGTCTTAGTGTAGAAAGTACTTTTAAACGTTTCAAATCTGTTTTATAACCATCTAACATAAAAACTACAAAGCTTCTGTTAGCAGTCAGTATTTCAAAAAATGTATAGTAAAAACTCAAAAGCTTGTCTCTGGAATCGAAAGCGCTGAAATCAGGGGCTTTTTCAAGTAGATTTTTGGTGTTTATATAGAACTGATTGAAAATGTTTTTTTCTAAACCTTCAAAAGAACCGAAGAATTCGTAGAAGAACGGTTCTTCCGTTCCCATAACTTTACATAATGAAAATATAGTCTTTGGGCGTTCGTTATGTTCCAGAACATAATTCATATAATAAGACATAAAGTCTTCTTTCGAGATAGATTTTTTTTTAGCCATAACTGAAGCTTATTTATTTGTAAAGATACAAAATGTTTAATTTTTTAAAGTTAAAGTTAAACAAAATATTTTGTTAATTTTAATAATCGAGTTTGTTTCGTGAGATTTGATTATTTTTAGTGGAGTATAAGAAGTTTTATTAATTTTAAGATTCAATAACTAAACAACTACATCAAAATGAAAAAAATTATCGCTTCTGTTTTATTTGTGGCCATGTCATTCACAGGCTTTTCACAGATTAAAACACCGCAACCTAGTCCGACTTCTAAAATTGAACAAATGGTTGGATTAACTAATATGACTTTAGAATACAGTCGCCCAAGCATGAGAGGGCGGGTTATATTTGGAGATTTGGTTCCTTATAACAAGTTATGGCGTTTGGGGGCCAATGCCAACACCAAAATTAGTTTTAACACCGATGTAACTATTGGCGATTCTAAAGTTAAGGCAGGGGAATATGCTGTTTTTGCAACGCCAGGAAAGGACTCGTGGGAGGTTGTGTTTTACAGTGATACGTCAAACTGGGGAACACCTCAAAAATGGGATGATTCTAAAGTAGTTGCTAAGGCTAAAGCCGAAGTTTACAAAATGCCGGTAAAGATTGAAACTTTTACCATGACCTTTGACGATTTAACAAACAATTCGGCAATATTAGGTATTTTATGGGAAGATGTTTATGTAGGCGTAAAAATTGATGTGCCAACCGAGTCTATAGTTTCAGCTTCTATTGAAAAAACGATGAATGGGCCGGGTGCAGGTGATTATTATTCTGCGGCTGTATATTATTTACAAGAAGGTAAAGACATTAATCAAGCGAAGGAATGGATTGATAAATCGATAGAGATGTCTGGCGATAAAGCACCGTTTTGGCAGTTAAGACAACAGTCTTTAATTTATGCAAAGGCCGGTGATAAGAAAGGTGCTATTGCTGCTGCTAAGAAATCTTTATCTGGCGCTGAAGCTGCCGGAAATGCTGATTATGTAAAAATGAACAAAGATTCTTTAAAAGAGTGGGGTGCTATGTAATGGTATTTCAATATGATATAAAAAAAGCGCCTTATTTAAGGCGCTTTTTTTATTTTAATAACAGTTTCCATTTATATCGCAGGAGTTGTCGTCCGCAACTATTGTTAAATTATTTTGGTGTTTATACCAGGCATCCTGAAGAGCTTTAGAGAATACTTCAACAGGTTGTGCCCCAGAAATTCCATATTTGTTATCTAAAACAAAAAACGGCACAGAGTTAATCCCCAGATTTCTGGCTTCCATTTGGTCTTGTCTTACGTCGTAGGCGAAATCATCAGATTCTAACATTTGTTTCACTTTTAAAGTATTTAAGCCTACAGATTTTGCAAGATCTAATAAAACCGTATGATCATCAATATTTTCACCTTCAGTTAAATGTGCCTTAAGAAGTGCTTCTTTTGTTTTGTTAGCTAGTCCTTCTTCTTTGGCATAATGTAAAAGACGATGCGCGTTAAAGGAGTTGGCAGGAACAGATTGTTCCAGATAAAAATCTAATCCTGCACTAGCAGCCATTGCCGTCACATTATTAAACATATGTTTGGCGCGTTCAGGATCAATGCCTTTGCTCTCTACAAAATGCGTTAAGGCATCTGTTGTAGTTGTTGTTTGTAAATTAGGATCAAGCTCAAAACTTTTCCATTCTACGGTTATTTTTTCTTTTTCAGGGAAGCTGTTTAAAGCAGATTCAAAATGTCTTTTTCCGATATAACAGAAGGGGCAACGTATATCGGACCATATTTTTATATGCATAATTTTTTCTTTGTATTTGCAATTAGACGTGTTCTTTAATTGAAACTTTCAGAATGTTTAAAACAAAAATATTAAAAGTAGCTACTTAAGTAGCATGGCTGATTTAATTAAAAACCTAATTTTGACATTGAATTTTTCTCCCTAAATAATAGCAATAGTATTTGTTTAATTTAAATCTATTGTCATGAAAAATTTATTAATTGTTTTTTTGTTTATGTGGTTTACTAATCTTGGTTTTTCTCAAGATAGAGGTTGGGAGTTTCATAGAGTGATATTGGATGATATAGTGGTAACCAATATTAATGGCGATTATTTAGCTATAGTTCAAGATAGAGATGTTGCTAAAATTGTGAGAAAATTAGAATATGCCGCTTCTAGGCATAATGTATTGGATTCTCCATTGTATGATGGCAGAGATGAAGAGTTTAGAGCACGTTTAACCGGAACTAAAGGATTTATAGATGCGTATTATGATAAAGAAGGTAAAATATTAAGTACTTCGGAAAAGTACAACGACATTGAGATTCCTGAGCATATCAGATATTCTGTTTATGAGGAATTTCCTGATTGGTCGATAGACCAGGTTAATTATTCTGTTCTTTATGATATTGATAAGTCCGTTGCGGATAAGACTTATAAAGTGACAGTAAAAAAAGGAAACAAGACAAAAAAGTTAAAGCTCGATTCTGAAGGTTCATTGAAATATTAATTTATTTTTATTATGTTTTAGCAAAATCCCTTTCCGATGGGATTTTGCTTTTTCATTAATATTCCAGGTTTATAAGTTTTCTAAGCTTATCCAGTGTTTTTATAAGATTGCGACTAAAGTCGAATGTCATGATACTGCTTTCAGTTTTTCCTTCACGAAGTAAGTTGTTAAAGTGAATGGTTTCAAAATTGTACCCAATAGTGTTATAATTAAAATCTTTTATTTCTTCTTGTCCATCTTTAATGATAGATACGGTTGTTGGTGCATGAAACTGTGTGTTTATTTTAATGGTTGCCTTTTCGCATTCAAAAATGGCTTGTGTAGGAAGTTCTTCAATGAGTGAACTTTTTAAATAGGCATTCACATTATTGGGGTAATTAAATGTCATGCTACAAGTAGAGTCTGCTCCATTTTCAAAAAAAGTAGCATTTGCTTCAATGTTTTCAGGTAATCCTAAAGCTGACAGGGAAGCAAAAACAGGGTAAATGCCAATATCTAAAAGGCTGCCGCCGCCTAAGTCTTTATTAAATAGTCTTGTGCTCGTGTCGTAAGGGCGTTGAAACCCGAAATCTGCTGATAATGATTGTACGTCACCAAAGGTTTTATCTTTTATGAGTTTCAAAACATATTGGTAATGTGGTAAAAAGTAGGTCCAAAGCGCTTCCATGAGCAAGGTGTTGTTTGCCTTGGCTACAGAAATCATTTCTTCTACTTCTTCAGCATTCATAGCAAAAGGCTTTTCACACAATACGGCAATGCCTTTTTCTAAACACATGATGGTGTTTTCTCTATGCAGAGTATGCGGTGTCGCAATATATACGGCATCAACATTGGGGTCGTTCGCTAAAGTTTCGTAGCTATCGTAGGCTTTTAAAGCGTTATGCTTTTTAGAAAATTCGTTGGCCTTTTCTTGATTTCTGGAAGCTACAGCATAAAGTTCAGCATCAGGAATGGTAGCCAGATCGGTGGCGAATTTATCTGCTATTTTTCCTAGGCCTATAATGCCCCAACGTATTTTTCTTTTTTCAATTGGCGTTTTCATAAGTTTAGACAATTAGAGAGCCAAAGTAAGATAGTATGCCTATTAAGGCTACTAAAATACCTTTGTCGATGTGAGTTGTTTTGTTGAAATCGATAATTAGGCTTAAAATGATAACAACCATACAGCCTACGAAATTTAACCAAAGAAACGGCAAGTTTATAAATTCATAAAGGTTTAAAAAGTATAATCCGATAATGATTATCTGGGTTATAATACCGCTAATAAAAACGGCGTTTCCTTTAACGCTTTTAAAGAAAAAAGCGACTAAAAATATTCCAAGCACATTACCGTAAAAAATGGAGCCAATAATGTTTACTAGCTGAATTAAATTTTCAGCAAGTTCACCAACACAGGCTACGCCTATGGCGATAATACCCCAAAGTAAAGTGAACCATTTTGATGCAGAAACCATTTGTTCTTCGGTTTTTTCTCCTACATTCCTTTTGTATAAATCAATAGTAGTAGTCGAGCCCAACGCATTTAATTCACTGGCAGTACTTGACATGGCTGCACTTAAAATTACTGCCAGGAGTAAGCCTATTAAACCTCTGGGTAGATTGTTTAAAATGAAATGAATAAACACATAATCTTCATCGTTACTCTCAACTTTAATCTGTTGTTTTTCACCAGCTTGCTCAATTAAGTATTTTGCTTGTTGTTTTAGCTTATTTGATTTTTCGTTAATCTCAATCAGTTGTTCTTTAGCTTGCTGATTGTCTTGATTTACAAAAGAATAAATGAGCTCTTTTTTTTCTTTAAAAATATGTTTTTGTTGGTTTTGAAGGGTTTGATAGTCTTCGGAATATTCAGAATTTAAGACTAGTTCTGTTGCGGTTGGGTTGAAATTAATTGGTGCTTCATTGAACTGATAAAACACAAATACCATAACACCAATAAACAAAATAAAGAACTGCATGGGTACTTTCAAAAGTCCGTTAAAAATTAAACCAAGTTGCATTTCTTTAACCGATTTTCCAGAAAGGTAACGCTGTACCTGGCTTTGGTCTGTCCCGAAATAGGAAAGCATTAAAAAGGTGCCTCCTATAATACCACTCCAAAACGTATATCGGTTGTTAAGGTTAAAAGAGAAATCTAAAGCTTCCATTTTCCCGCTGGCACCAGCAATATCCACAGCTTCTCTAAACGTAATATCTTCCGGAAGATCGCTAACAATTAAAAAGAAAGCGACTAGCATACCTATAAAAATAACAACCATTTGGTGTTTTTGTGTTACATTCACTGCACGTGTTCCTCCAGAAACCGTGTAAATTATTACGATGACACCAATAATGATGTTAAGTGTTAGTAAATCCCACCCTAGGACTACCGAAAGGACAATAGCCGGAGCAAAAATGGTAATTCCAGCGGCCAAGCCCCGTTGAATTAAGAATAAGATCGCAGTAAGTGTTCTGGTTTTGAGATCGAAGCGATTTTCAAGAAATTCGTAGGCGGTGTAAACTTTTAATCTGTGATATAAAGGAATAAACACCATACAAATAACTATCATGGCAATAGGTAAGCCAAAATAAAATTGCACGAAGCCCATACCTTCATTAAATGCTTGTCCGGGGGTTGATAGAAAGGTTATTGCGCTGGCTTGTGTAGCCATAACCGATAAACCTATAGTCCACCAATGCGAAGCGCTGCCTCCCTTTAAGTAATCTTTTACATTTTTACTGCCACGGGTTTGCCATGTACCGTAAGCAACTATTGCAAAAAGAGTTAAAGAAAGAACGACCCAATCTATCCAGTTTAATGTCTGCATATTAAAAAGCCTTGGTAATTAGATAGAATATGAAAAAATAAATGGCATTGGCGATTAATACCAGAGAATATAATTTTAACCATTTGGGCTTGGGTTGGTCATTGTTTTCCATAATTAGTCGTTTAGTTTTTGGTTGGGTTGTAAATGATCTTTTCCAATAGAAAGCATATTGGCAAATAGGCGGTAAGCCCCTGAAACACCTTCTGGAAATTCTCTGAAAAAGCTCAATCCTGTATAAATATAGTAGCCTTTTCCGTATTGCGCCACTAATAAACTACCTTCTTTATCCGATTCGTCTTTGTCGTGCATTGACAGAATAGGAGTGAAAGCTTTATCCCATTTATTGGGAAAATATAAGCCTCGTTCCTGAGTCCAGCCTTCAAAATCTTTTTGTGTGATTTTGTTAGGTGAATTCAATAACGGATGCTTCGGGTCTAAAATTTTAACTTCAGCATTCTCATCGGTTACTCGATCTCGCGAAAGGGATAAACTATATGGAGCTAAATTGTCGGTTTTTAATCCGCGATTGGTATTATATTGAACAATCATATTTCCGCCTTCTTTTACAAAGTCGAAAAGAATTTGTTGTTTGAATTTAAGATTGTCAATAGTGTTGTAGGCTCTAATACCCACAACAACGGCATCAAAACGGCTTAAAGTTTCTCTGGTAATATCTTCAGGGTTTATAACACGTACTTGATAACCTATTTGTTCTAAGCTTTCCGGCACCACATCACCTGCACCGGCAATGTAAGCGATGTTTTCTCCATGTTTTTTTATATCTAATCTAACCACTTTACTTTCACTCGGAAGCAATACAGTTTGATAAGGAATATGCTCGTAATTGATTTCTATAAGTTCTTTGGTATAGGTTTTATCACCAATATGAATGATAGGACTAATATAACCTTCATCCTGATTTATAGGTGGAATAATGGTAAATGTTAGTATTTGTTCTTCGCCTTTGTTAGCAATGTTTACGTCTTGTTTTTCAGGGTAGACTTTCCAGTTTTCTGGATGACAAATTTCAGCCGCCCCTTTTAAATTATCGTGTCCTGCCTTTACAACAAGTGTAATAGTATGTTCATGTCCGTTATCGAAAATAATAACCTTTTCTGTGATTTTAGCTGATGTTTCGGGGATGATTTCAAACGGACGATATAATTCGCCTTTGTCGGGCTCGGAATAGCGATAAACAACAGGTTTACTAATTGTGATAGGTGTATTATTTATTTTTAAATTAAAGTTGAAAACAGCACTTCTTGGTGTTTCGGGTTTTCCAATCAGGTTTTTATTTTCAACGGTATACATGCCTAAAGTTCCTTTCTTTTCTAACCAGTAAGGAGTCGTATAGTCGGAATTTTCAGAAATGTGAAATGTACTTTCAAATTTTTCTGAATCGTTATTTTCCAGAACAAGATGTTTGTCTAAGATTTTACCATCGGTTTGGGTGATGCTTTCTAAAACAATATTTTGGTTGCTTCGGTTTAAGGCTTCAATATTTATTTTCACAGAGGTATTAGGTGTGCTTGAAGGCGCTTCAGCGGACGCTTCCAAATACAACCCGGCACACATTTCAATAATGGCTTTTAATTCTTTTGTTTTTTGAATTTTCCAATGTTCATTTTGAATGTTTTGTAGTAATTCATAGGCTTTTAAAAGCTCAGGAATATGGATGGATGGATTATTGAAATTGAAGTTTTGCTCAATAGCATTCAAAATATCTCCAATGGCATTTCCTCCTTTAATTCGATTCCACGAAGTGTCGATGCCAGAAAATACATCCGATTTATCTGTTACAGGGTTGCCTTTTAAAAACTCAATATATTCCTTTTGAGAACCGCGCTGATGAAGCCTTCCGAAGCCTTGACACAGGTGCTGACTGCTGGCAATAGATGCTATTTCGTTATTTGATAAACCTTTCAACGGATAATAAACCCCAATATCAAAGCTTAGCATGTTGCTTTTATCGGCTTTATCGAAGTCTTCCTGACTACGGTAAAACCAGGAGTTAGTGTTAAAAAATAAGCGTTTTGGCTGCCATGTTTCGGTAGTTTCTAATTGTTCAGAAAAGGCCGATTTATCGCTGGCTAAATCGAAAGCTTCAAAACTTAACATCGCAGAGCCGGTATGGTGCCCATGTGTGGTTCCTGGTGTTCTATGGTCGAATCTATTTATGATAATATCTGGCTGGAATTCTCGAATAGCGAGAACTACATCGCTTAAAACTTCATCTTTTTCCCAGATTTCCAAAGTCTCGTCCGGGTGTTTTGAATACCCGAAATCGTTAGCTCTGGTAAAAAGTTGTTCGCCACCATCAACACGGCGAGCCGCTAATAATTCCTGGGTTCTTATAACGCCTAAAAGCTCTCTTATTTCTGGTCCGATAAGGTTTTGACCGCCATCACCTCGAGTAAGCGATAAATACGCAGTTCTTGCTTTAACATGATTAGACATGTATGAAATAAGTCTTGTATTCTCATCGTCGGGGTGCGCAGCAATATATAAAACAGAACCCAAAAAGTTTAGTTTTTGAATAGATTCAAAAATCTCTGACGAAGCTGGTGTTTTCGGTTTTTGCGCCTGTGTAAACGAAAAGGTTAGGAAAAAAATAAGGAACAATAGGGTAAGTTTTCGCATAGTTGAGTTGTTAGCTAAATCCAAATATACCAAAGTTAATAGCGGTAATCGAAGGGTTTAGAATTTCTTTAACGTTAAAATACTAAGGTTTAAAGCCATTTTCGACGTTTGAAATAAATAAGCATGGCTATAAAAAGGACAATCATAACCCCCCACAAAATAAAGTAAGAATACTTATAATGCAGTTCAGGGATGTACTCGAAATTCATACCATAAATACCGGCAATAAAGGTTAACGGAATAAAAATAGAAGCCATAATGGTAAGTACTTTCATGACTTCGTTCATCTTGTTGCTAATGGTTGTCATGTACATATCCATTAAACTCCAGATCATTTCTCGGTAAATATCTATATTTTCAGTCACTTGAATGAGGTGATCGTAAATATCTCGGTAATAGGTTTTTGTTCGTTGTTGAATGAGGTCACTCTCATGTTTTTCAATACGATTAATTACTTCACGAAGAGGGAAAATGGAACGTCTAACTTTAAGAACTTCTTTCTTTAGCTCCTGAATGTTTTTTGTTGCAGATTCATCTATGGTTCCTTCAAAAATATCGGCTTCTAAATCTTCAATTTTATCTCCTAAAGTTTCAATAACGCTAAAATATTCATCGACAATAGCATCCATAAGAATATAAAGCAGATAGTCTGATTGCATGGTTCTTACGCGGCCTTTACCTTGGCGGATTCGTTCTCTTACCGAACCAAAAACATCGCCTTCAGATTCCTGAAATGATAACACATAATTAGGCCCCAAAATAAAACTGACCTGCTCGTAATTTAGTTTTTCTTCGGCATCAAGATGAAGCATTTTAAGGACAACAAATAAATAATCTTCATATTCATCAATTTTAGGCCTTTGAGAAATGCTTACCAAATCCTCAATTACTAAAGGATGTAAGCTAAAGTGGTTTCCAAGCTTTTCAATTGAATCAACATGGTTTAAACCGTTAATGTTAATCCACGAAACACAGTCGGTAAGTTTAAAATCGAAAGCTTCTTCAATGCTGTGTAATTCCTTTTCAATACACTGCTCTTTATTGTAATCGAAGACTTCAATAAACAGATTTTTATCGGATTTATCTCCGGTGTAAATAACACTTCCAGGAGCAAGACCCGATTTTTTGTTTTGTTTTTTTGTTCTTTTCTTAGCCATGTTATAAATATATAGAATATTTAAACAGCATCGGCATCATCCTCAATAGCGTCTTTTTTGATTAATGTTACTGCTCTTTGTAACATTAAGTTATTAGGGTAGGTTACCAAATCACCATTATCTAATCTTAAATGAAGATGAAAAGCGGCAATATCTTCAATAATGCCAACAATAGGAAAATCGCTGTCGTGAATTTTTATTTTATCGCCCACTTTATGCGGAAAGTTAAAAAACATAATAACTCCTGAAGTGATGTTGCTTAAAATAGACCAAACGGCAACGAAACCAACACCAATAACAGCAAAAACCGATGAAAAAATAACGGCTAAATCTTTAAAATCTGTGCCAAAAATATAAGCCAATGTAATGAGTCCGGTAAAGAATAAGGTAACGTGAATATAGCGCCGAACCAGTCGGATACGAGCATCGTTAAAACCGCTTTTTTTTGCAATTTTAGTCACTGCAAAATTTAAAGTGTAATAGATAATAAGAAGTATAACGAGGACAATAGTAGAAAATATAATTTCTTTTTTGTTGTCTTGTAAAATGTCTAAAACCATAATATTAATTTTTAAAATTAAACATGAGCCTCAATTTTAATCGAATTAAAGTAAGATTAAAAAGTTTCGGCAATACTGTTTAATGTCTTATAAACTAAGTGTGTTGGTAAGCCCATAACATTAAAGTATGAGCCTTTAATTTCGGTAACGCCAATTTGACCAATCCATTCCTGAATGCCATAAGCACCAGCTTTGTCAAAAGGCTTACAGGTGTTGATATAATACCAGATTTCTTCGTCGGTTAATGCCTTAAAAGTGACGTCGGTAATACTGTATAAGGTTTTTTCAAAACTTGTAGTTGTAAAACAAACCGATGTAATCACCTGATGGGTTTTATCACTCAGCGATTTTAGTATGCTAAAAGCTTCATTTTCATCTTCAGGTTTCCCTAAAGCTTTGTTGTCATGCCAAACTATGGTGTCGCTGGTAATTAGTATATCGTTAGGTTTTAATTCATTTTTAAACGGTAGCGCTTTTAACTGTGCCAGGTAATTACTGATTTCAAAATGGGTAAGGCGAGAAGGATAGTCTTCTTTTACCGGTTTTAATCTAATTTCAAAATCTAAGCCCAGATTTTTAAAAAAATCCTGTCGTCTTGGTGAACCTGAGGCTAATATAATATGGTGATTTTTTAGTTTTTCGTTAAGCATTATTTAAGTAAAATATACTTGTATAAAAGTAGTGAAAGCATTCCGAAAAGCATAATTATTTTAAAAAGGTTACTCACTTGACCATAAGTGGTTTTATCTTTTGCACTAAAGATTTTAATGGAGGTGAAAATTACAGGACCGATAATTAACGTGATAAAATACAGGCTGACTATGATGTTTTTATATAAACTATTGAAAACATAAATAAACAGAGTTGTGGCCGTTAGAAGGCTTAAAGTGAACAAAATGTTTTTGGTTAATTTTTCTCCTAAAACAATGGGTAATGTGTGCATTCCCGTTTTTTTATCTCCATCAATATCTTCTAAATCTTTTACTATTTCACGAAGTAGATTTATGCTGAATGCAAAAACGGCATAGTTGAAAATAATTTTAAAAAAGAACAATTGCGTTTGCCTGTTTAATTCTGTTATTTCGGGCAGAATATCAAACAGACCAACGATCAAAATACTGCAAGCAACCAAAATTGAAACGACAATATTACCTATTAAAAACAGTTGTTTCAGGTAAGTTGAATAAATATAAAGCAACGCCGAGATAACAACGAAAATGGCAAAGAAACCACTTTTGCCTATACTGTATGACATGTAGTAGCCCAATCCAACTCCAATAACATTGAAAGCAATGAATAAGTTGTAAGCGGTCTGCTCAGAAATGCTTTTGCTTACAATGAGTTTATCAGGTTTGTTGATGAAATCTGTATGAATGTCACAAATATCATTTATTATATTACCTGCCGCTGCAATACAAATAGTTGCCACTATTAGAATGAAAATTCCAAAACTATCTAATCTTGTTGAAGCACCATATGGTTCTAAAAGTGCATATTTAATAAGTAATTGCACAAAGGCAATCATGAGTAGGTTTTTCCAGCGAATTAGGTTTAAAAACTTCAAGGGGAAATTAAATGTTAGCCATTAAACTATCTATAAGTGTCTTTATAAAGTATAGCACACCTATAAAAAGCACAATAAAAACAGTAAAGATTTTTTGATTTTGTTCTTTACTTTCTCTTCTGATTTTTTGTTTTATGTTTTCCTTTTCTGCTTTGGTAAGACTGTGATGTAGAAAATCAAGTTGGTGATGGTCGTGTGATGTGCTGTGAAGTTTATCTTTTAACGTAGAAAACGGGATTGCCGATTTCTGATTAAATACGTTTTGGCTATTACCAAAACCTATGTAACCAAAATTATTGGCAATCCGTCTGCTTATTCTTTTCAAAACTTAAATTATTTAAGCCGTTAAAATACCCATTTTCCTTGAACTTTAAGTACTTGTTCGATAACATCACGAACAGCGCCTTCGCCACCCTTTTTGTGAGAAATATATTTTGAAACGCTTTTTATTTCGGGAACAGCATCTTGTGGACAAGTAGGCAAACCAACCAATTGCATTACAGCGTAATCAGGAATGTCATCGCCCATATAAAGTACATTTTCAGGTTTTATGTTGTTTTCCTGAGTGTAGTTTGTAAATTTTTCGGCTTTATTGCTGGCATTCAAAAATACTGGGTTAACACCTAAAGCTTCTAATCTAACTTTTACACCTTCGTTTTGTCCAGCGGAAATAATAGCTACGTTGTAACCAGCATTTACAGCAAATTTAAGAGCAAAACCATCTCGAACATTCATGGTTCTTAATAATTCACCTGTTGTGGTCACATTTAAAGAACCATCGGTTAAAACACCGTCAACGTCAAAAATAAAGGTTGTTATGTGTTGTAAATACTCTTTATAGCTTTTTTCTTCCATGGGTATGTTGAATTGATTTTGTCAGCAAATCATAAATGTCTTTATGATGCGGATTAGTTAAAAGTTTTGCGTGTTTGTTTAATGTTTTTTTGTCGTTGCGTTTTGCCGGACCGGTTTGCGCCACATATGGTGATAAATCCTGTACCTTTTTAGCAGTTTCTAAAATAAGAGGTTTTAACATTTCGAATTCGGCACCTTCACTTTCTGTAATTTCATGAGCTACCCGGTACAACTGATTCGTAAAGTTATTTACAAATACAGCGGCTAAATGTAACACTTTACGCTGATCGCTGTTTACTTTTTTAGAAGGACTTCCTAAGGCAATGGCTATATCTTTCAATAAGTGATAATCTTCACTTTTAATAGCTTCGATACAGAAAGGTACATTAGCAAAATCCATTTTAGCCGATTTGCTAAAACTTTGTAATGGGTAAAAAACACCCTGACGATTTTTTTTATCGATGTCACTAATTTTAACCGTTCCCGAAGTGTGAACAACTAATCGGTTTTCAAAAGGCAATTTTTTTGTCAATCCTTTTACAGCGTCGTCACTAACTGAAATAATATACACATCGGCTTCTACAAGTTGCGATAAATCATCGGTAATAGAAACCTCATTTTTATACGCATTAATAGCTTCTATATTACGATTATACCATTGTGTAACCTTAACGTCACCGGTTGTTTTAAAGGCTTTGTATAAATGTGTGGCCACATTGCCAGCACCAAGAATTACTACTGAAATCATATGGCAAAAATAGAGAATATTGCGCGATATAAAAACCCAAAGCCATATCTTTGTTTTCTATGACTAAAAAAGATATCACTACCCGTGAAGATGTTTATTTATTGGTGTCTTCGTTCTATACTAAAGTTAGAAAGGATTCGGTTTTAGGCCCCTTTTTTAATAACGTTATTACCGATTGGGATGCACATATTGAAAAGCTAACAACCTTTTGGGAATCGAGTTTGTTCTTAAAGACTAAATATTTAGGTAATCCGTTAGAGGTACACGTAAAAGTTGATCAGGAGAATAATCATTCGATTACCGATGTACATTTCGGACTATGGTTAAATCTTTGGTTTCAAACCATCGATGAACTTTTTCAAGGTGATTATGCTGGAAATGCTAAACGACGTGCCAGAAAAATGGGAACGTTTCTTTACATGGAAATTTTTAAAGCACGCCAATGTGAGTGATCTTTCATCTTAAATTATAAATTAAGTTGCCTTTTAAACATTAGGATTTGATTAACAATTCTTTCCAATTTTAACAATTTTAAGTTAATTGAAATACTTAAATTTGCACGACCTCAAAAAAGGGTACCAATTATGCAAAATAAACTCTCCAAAATTCTTTTTTCAACACGCCTAACATCTGTTTTATTTATCGCTTTTGCCGCAGCTATGGCAACAGGTACGTTTTTAGATGCCGGACAAGATACATCACCAACAGCATATACCAGAAATTTAATTTATGATACCTGGTGGTTTGAGGCTATTATGGTGCTTTTTGTTATCAATTTTTTTGGTAATATTTTCAGATATCGTTTGCATAAAAAAGAAAAGTGGGCCACTTTATTACTGCATTTAGCCTTTATTTTTATCATTATTGGTGCCGGTATTACGCGCTATGTGAGTTTTGAAGGGATGATGGCTATTCGAGAAGGCGAAACAGAAAATGCATTCTTATCCAGAGAAACATACATCACGACTTACATTGATGGAGATTACGAAATTGATGGTGTACCGCAACGTTTACCTCTGGAGCATAAAGTAGATTTTTCGGGTCGTTTAGACAATGATTTTAAAATAGAAACCAGATACGACCAGCAACCGGTAACTATCGAATTAGAGAAATTCGTAAAAGGCGCCGAAGAAGATATTGTACCAACTGAAGATGGCGAAGAATATTTAAAAATTGTTGAAGCCGGAGGCGGTGCGCCACATAATCACTTTTTAAAGGTTGGTGAAATTCAAAGTATCCACAGCGTACTGTTTGCTTTAAATAAGCCAACACCGGGAGCCATTAATATTACTTACCAAGACGGAAAATTAAATATACAATCGCCGTTTGAAGGCGAATACATGGTTATGGCAACCATGGCTCAGGGTAAATTGGTAAAAGACAGCCTGCAGCCATTAATGTTGCGCTCACGTTATGTGATTGGCGATATGCAAATGGTATTTCCAAAGCCTGTTATTAAAGGAGAATTCGATGTTGTTCAGAAATCGCAAATGCTGAAAAATGATTCTGATGGAGTGGTTTTAAAAGTAACAACAGGCGGAGAAACCAAACGCGTTGGTTTGTTAGGCGGAAAAGGGATGAATAACGCTTTCAAGCAAATAAAAATTGGAGGTCTTGATTTTGCTTTTAAATATGGGTCTAAAGTTTTGGAATTACCGTTTTCAATAAAATTGAATGATTTTGAAGCCGAAAAATTCCCGGGATCGAATGTAAACTCAGCGTATTCAAGTAAAGTAACAGTTATTGATGAACAGGAAGGAAATTTCGATTATAAAATTTTCATGAATAACATTCTTGATCACCGCGGATATCGTTTCTTCCAATCGAGTTTTGATCCCGATGAAAAAGGAACCATACTTTCTGTAAACCATGATTACTGGGGAACATTACTAACGTACATTGGCTATTTCTTATTATATGCAGGATTATTAGCCATATTATTTGTTAAAGGGTCGCGTTTTGGAGAATTAAAAGTAATGCTTGAAAAAGTAAAAGCTAAAAAAGCAAAAATGCTAGGTGTTGTTGTATTGCTTTTTGGACTTTCGACGTTTGCGCAAACCCATTCAGAGCACGATGGTCATGATCATACCAAACCTTCTAAATCGCAAATAGATTCTATTTTAGCGGCCAATATAACGCCAAAAGATGTTGCCGATGAATTTGGACATTTGGTAATTCAGGATGTTGGCGGACGTATGATGCCAGTGAATACGTATGCTTCTGAAATGTTGCGTAAATTGAGTAAAAGTGATACTTATGAAGGTTTTGATGCGAACCAGGTATTTTTATCTATTCAGGAAAGCCCGACACTATGGTATAATGTACCTGTTATTTATTTACGCCCCATGGAAACCGATTCATTACGAAGCATTATTGGTGTTAGTAAGGAAGGGAAACATTTTGCTTTAGTCGATTTTTTAAATGAAGATGGAACCTATAAATTAGAGCCTTATTTAGATGATGCTTACAGTGTAGCTGTACCAAATGGGTATCAGAAAAAAATTAAGGAAACCGACGAACGTGTTCGTTTATTATTCAATACTATAGAAGGAGCTTCATTAAAGATTTTCCCAATTCCAAACGATGCAAATAATAAATGGGTATCGGCTTACGATTATAAATTCGGAAACTATAAAATTCAGGATTCACTGTATTCTAATTTTGTTAGAAATGGTTTCAGAGCCTATTTGTTTACGCTAAATCAGTCAAAGCAATCCGGAGATTTTTCAGAAGCATCAAAATTATTAGAAGCCTTTAAGAAAACACAGCATCAGTATGGAGGTTCTGTCATGCTAAGCGATAAAAAAATAAAAACCGAAATATTATACAATAAATACGATGTATTTAAAAAGCTGTTTAGCTGGTATATGTATGCGGGGTCTTTGCTGTTTATCTTATTGATTATTCAGATTTTTAAAGAAAAAAACAAGACTTTAAATATATCGGTAACAGTATTTAAATTCATTATTCTTGGTCTGTTTTTACTGCACACCGCAGGATTAATTGCACGTTGGTATATCTCGGGGCATGCACCTTGGAGTGATGCTTACGAATCTATGATTTATGTCGCTTGGGCAACCATGTTTTTCGGATTGGCTTTTGGAAGAAAAAGCGATTTAACTTTGGCGTCAACCGCTTTTGTAACGTCAATGATTTTAATGGTAGCACACTGGAACTGGATGGATCCTGCAATCGCTAACCTTCAACCCGTATTAAATAGTTATTGGTTAATGATTCACGTGGCGGTTATCGTGGCAAGTTACGGTCCGTTTACACTGGGAATGATTTTAGGGGTGGTGTCGTTATTACTGATGATTTTTACTAACGAAAAGAATAGAAAGAAACTAGATTTAAATATTCAGGAGCTTACCATAATTAACGAAATGGCTTTAACTGTTGGTTTAACCATGCTTACTATAGGAAACTTTTTAGGTGGTATGTGGGCTAACGAAAGTTGGGGTCGTTACTGGGGCTGGGATCCTAAAGAAACCTGGGCATTAATTAGTATTATGGTGTATGCCTTTGTTATTCACATGCGTTTGGTACCGGGCTTACGCGGACGCTGGTTTTATAACTTAATGTCTATTGTGGCGTTTTCAAGCATTATGATGACGTATTTTGGGGTGAATTTCTATTTAGCAGGATTACACAGTTACGCCAGCGGAGATCAGATTGTAAGCTTGAAATTTATAGGCATTGCTTGTGCAATTGTAGCAGTTTTAGGATTCTTTGCTTACCGCGGATACAGTAAATATTACAAAAAATAAAGGTTTTAAAACCAATTTATAAGTTATTAATCTTGCTAACGTGCTTTTATGTTAGCAAGATTTTTTAGTTTTAAAGTTAACGTAATATTTAAAATGTGAACTTATGAAGAAGTTATTTGTAGAATTTAAAGAGTTTGCCGTTAAAGGTAATATGATGGATATGGCTGTCGGAATTATTATCGGGGCAGCTTTCAATAAAATTATTGATGTATTAGTGAAACAAGTATTTTTACCACCATTGTCGTTATTAACCAATGGCGTGAATTTTCACGATAAGCGCATCATTTTAAAAGAAGCGGTTTTAGATACATCAGGGAAAATTGTAACTGATGAAGTGGCTATAGGTTATGGGATTCTTGGAGAAACATTAATAGATTTTTTAATTGTGTCGTTTACTATATTCATTGTTGTAAAGTTTATGAATCGCCTTCGAAACAAATCGCAGGATGTCGAAGATGAAACAGTCACTACACCTAAAGATATTGAGCTATTAGCAAAGCTTACAAAGTTGATGGAAGAGCAGAATAATTTAATAAAATCTAATAAATAAGCATGGCAAAAACAGGTCGGGATAAAAACACGAAAAATAAAGCCAAACATTCCAGATTGGTTGACCAGAAAAAGAATAAAAAACGTAAGGAAGCTGAATTACGAAAAGAGCGCCTTAAAGCTTTGAAGCAAAAAATTAAAGAAAGTAAAGATGATGGTAATGATGAGGTGTAAACTTCTAAATTAATTTCGACCAATTAAGGAACTAACTAAAACTGATTGTTATGAAACGTCCTTATTTGTTTGGTTTTATTTTATTATTGTTAATTATGTCTTGTTCAACTTCCGATGATTCTGAAATGTTATCAGAAGAAAATATGGAAATGGAGGAGATGTCTTCAGTCGAAGTTGCTTACTCTGGAAATTTTATTTCTAGTGCTCATCCTACTTCAGGAAAGGTAACTATTGATAAAGATAAAAAAATAGTATCCTTTAGTGATTTTAAAACTGACTCTGGACCGGGTTTAGAAGTGTATCTTGCAACAGATACATCGGCGTCCAGTTATGTTTCATTAGGTGCTTTAAAAGGTACTGAAGGAAATTACGAATATAACTTACCTGATAATATAGACTATAATCAATACAATCATGTTATCATATGGTGTGTTCCTTTTTCAGTAAACTTTGGTTATGCGGTACTAAATTAAGGTTTTTACCCGATCATAAGGAATTTCACTAAAGCACTTTACGACTAAATCGGCTTTACTGTAATCCTGATTTTTGGAATGCTTACTGTCGTAACCTGTACAGAAAATACCTGCCCCTTTAGCGGCTTCAATACCATTTGTAGAATCTTCAATAACCATACATTCGTGAGCTTGAAATCCTGAAGCTTCGGTAGCTTTAATAAAAATTTCAGGATGCGGTTTAGAAGCTTTTAAATCGGCACCGCTTAATTTCGCTTTGAAATATTGGTTCAAATCAAAACGTTTAAAAATACGCTCGATATTAGGCATGGAAGCCGAAGAACCAAGAACCAAAGTCAGTCCGTTAGCGTGATAATCTTTTATCAGATTCAAAACGCCATCGATTAAATCGAAGTCTTTATCGTTATCGAAAATATATTCGTAATGTTTCCTTTTTATGCTAACTAAAGTTTCTGGTGTTTCATTTAAATTAAAAGTATCACATACCTGTTTGCAGACATTAAGGGTGGATTTTCCGGTAAAGGATTCATAAAGTTCAGGAGAAACATCAACCTTTACATCTTCAAACATTTTATGGTAAGCCTTGTAGTGTAGGGGTTCACTATCAATTATAACACCATCCATATCAAAAATTACAGCCTTTAACATCGTTTTTTGCGCTAATATAAAGATATACTATGATAGATGACTAAAAATGCGTATCTTTTATAGAATTTGCTAACGACCGATTTCGAAACAGGTTACAGCAGGATAGTATTAACAAAAATTTGCGCCAATTTTACCTACAACCCTAATTAAATTAATTGATAGCTGATTATTTAAAATGGAAAGAATTTTCGCAACCTACCTTATAGAAACACCCTATGAGGTAGAACAAGCAGCCGCAGTTTTGGCGGGTGAACCATTAAAAGAAACTTTATTATTTGTTCCGAAAGAAGCAGAAGAACTTAAGAAACATTTAGCTGCGCAAGTTGAACATATTGAACTGTTAGATGAAGTTTCAATACCAAGTATTCCTGGAGATTTTACTGCAGGTACATTGTTTAAACGCGCTAAAGTTATTGTGTCTTGGCCTGTTGGGAATTTTGGATATAATATTCCGGCATTAATGACTACACTTCTTGGAAGTCTATATGAATCAAGACAATTTACAGGACTTAAATTAGATGATTTTGAAGTGCCTAATTCTTATAGGCAGCACTTTAGAGGACCAAAATTTGGGATGCGCGGAACAAAAGCTTTGGCTGGTGTAGGCCTAAAACGCCCTATGATAGGAGCTGCTATTAAACCAAGTTTAGGCGTAACACCAGAACATACGGCCTTTTTGGTAAAGCAATTGGCAGAAGCCGGAATTGATTTTATTAAAGATGATGAGCTTTTAACATCATCATCTAACTCTCCATTTGCTGAGCGTGTTGAAAAAGTGATGAATGTTATTAACGCTCATGCCGATAAGACAGGAAAGAAAATTATGTACGGATTCAATATCACAGGAGATATTAGAACAATGCAGTCTAATTATGAAACGGTTGTAAATGCAGGAGGAAATTGTGCGATGCTAAGTGTAAATAGTGTTGGCTGGACAGCGACCAAGCAAGTTTGTAACTGGGGAGGTTTGTCCATTCATGCACATCGAAACGGTTGGGGAATGTTTAATCGACATCCTTATTTGGGAATAAACTTCCCGGCCTATGATAAAATTGCCAGATTAGCAGGTATAGACCAAATGTATGTTAATGGAATTGATAATGGATTTTGGGAGTCGAATGATTCGGCCGTGCGCTCTATAAAATCGTGTCTTAAACCCTTTTTGAACAGCGAAGCGGTTTTACCAGTGGTATCTTCAGAGCAATGGGGAGGTCAGGCGTTTGAAACTTATAAACGTATAAAGTCTACCGACTTATTGTATATGGCTGGAGATGCTATATTTGGACATTCCTCAGGAATTGAGGCTGGAGTTTTGTCTGTCAAACAGGCTTGGAATGCAGCGGTTAACGGAATGACTTTGGAGGAAACAGCAAACGATTATAAGGAATTTAGAGAATCTGTATTGAAATTTGGAAATAAGGAGTTATTAAATAAAGTGAGTGTTAATGAAGGTTAACCCTTTTTAATTATTAAGAAAAAAAATACTGTACAGGAAACGACCAATTTAAGTTTCCTGTACAGTTCCAATAAAAAAAACAACTATTAAATATGTTCTTCTAAGTGGTGGTGTTCGTCAATTAATGGACCACCTTCCATTATTTGTTTTGAGGCCTGAAGGGCGAATTTTTCAAAGTTTAGGTGAAAGGAATGTGCTAACTGAATAGCTTTTCCTATATAGGCTCCTTTTTGCAACCAGGTATTCATTGGGTCAAGTATTTCTGATGGTACGCCGGGACAATATTTCGGCATGAATAAACCAAAAATTGGGTTTTGTTCATAATCTACGTTATCTAAATCTCCGTTAAGAATCGCAGTAATCATAGCTCTGGTATATTTTAGTTTTATACGAGATCCTATACCGTATGGTCCGGCACTCCAACCGGTATTAATTAACCACACATTAACACCAGCTTCCTGCATTTTATCACTCAGCATTTCTCCATATATAGTTGGGTGTAAAGGCATGAACGGTTCACCGAAACATGCAGAAAATGACGGTACAGGTTCAGTAATTCCAGCCTCTGTTCCGGCAACTTTTGCGGTGTATCCAGAAATAAAGTGATAAGCTGCCTGGCCAGGAGTTAATTTGGATACCGGTGGTAATACACCAAAAGCATCGCAGGTTAAGAAAAAGATATTTTTAGGATTATTAGCATAAAGTGTTTCCTGAATATTATCAATATGATAAATAGGGTAGCTTACACGTGTATTCTGTGTAATAGAGCTATCCAAATAATCTACCTCTCCATTATTTTTAAAAACAACATTTTCGAGCATAGCACCAGGTCTTACTGCTCTATAAATATCAGGTTCTTTTTCCTCGCTTAAATCGATAACCTTAGCGTAGCATCCGCCTTCAAAGTTAAAGATAACATTGTCTTCTGTCCAACCATGCTCGTCATCACCAATAAGTTTTCTTTCAGGATCTGCCGAAAGCGTGGTTTTTCCTGTGCCCGATAAACCGAAGAAAATAGCAGTGTCACCTTTTTTCCCGACATTGGCAGAGCAGTGCATTGGGAGTACATTTCGCTCCACCGGTAAAATTAAATTAAGAGCAGAGAAAATACCTTTTTTCATTTCTCCGGTATAAGCCGAACCTCCAATTAACGCTACTCTTTGACTAAAATTGATGATTGAAAAATTCCCTTGACGAATGCCATAAGCTTCAGGATCTGGGCAAACATAACCCGGAGCACATAAGATTAACCAGTCTTCTTCGAAGTTTTCAAGTTCTTTTGCACTTGGGCGTAAAAACATATTATAGATAAACAGGTTTGACCAGGGTAGTTCGGTTATGGCGCGAATTTTTGTTTTAAATTCTGGTTCCGCGCAAGCGAAGGCATCCCGAGCATAAATTTCTTTTCCAGAAAGATATTGAATGACTTCATGTTTTAAACTGTTAAAGTTTTCAGTAGAAACTGGCTTGTTGGTTTTTCCCCACCATACCTTTTTATCGGTATAGCTGTCTCTTACTATAAAACGATCTTGCGGCGAGCGTCCAGTAAATTTTCCAGTATTAACGGCTAGGGTGCCATTAGCGGTTTCTTTTCCCATTTTGTTTTCAACAGTGATACGTTGAAGCTCTTCTGGTGGTAGGTTCCAATGTACATTGACATCTTTTAAGCCATACTGCTCTAAGCTAGCATGAACTTCAATAGTTGCTGAGTCTTCCATTTGTAATTGGTTTTAAATGTTTTGATAATATTATAATGGCCATATTACAGGCACTAATAATAATGTTAATATAAATAGCAGGAGTAATAGGGGGGCACCTACTTTAAAATAATCCATAAACTTATATCCTCCGGCTGTCATAACCATGGCATTTGTTGTGGTGCCTATCGGGGTTAAAAAGGCTGTTGAAGCACTAATTGCAATGACAATCATAAACGGATGCGGATCTAAATTTAATGAGCTTGCGGCCAGCATGGCAATTGGCGCCATTAAAACCGCTGTAGCTGAATTATTAATAACTTGACTAAACGTTGTGGTAAGTAAAAATATACCACCTAAAAGTACAATAGGGTGAATGCCTCCTAAATGTTCTACCAATCCGTTAGCAATTAATTGAGCTGTTCCTGTTTTTTGTAACGCAATACCCATTGGTATCATGGCGGCAATCATCACAACACTAGTCCAGCTTATACCTTTGTATGCTTTTGAAATAGGTACGCAACCTGTTAGTAAAACGATACCTGCACTAATTAATGCAGCAATAGATCCAGGTACTACTTTAAATACCATTAATAAAATCATGAATATTAAGGTGCCTAAAGCGATATAAGATTTAAAGTTTAAGTTCTCGACGTTTTTAGCCATACCTTCAGGACTACCAATAATAACAAGGTGTTCGTGTTGTTTTTTAAGATCATCAATGGCTTCCCAGGTTCCTCGTAATAAAAAGGCATCTCCGGCTTTTACCACAATGTCTTTATCTTGAAGAGGTTTATTATTTCGTGAAGCTGCTAAAAGCTGAATACCATATCTTTTAAAGTAGTCTCCTAATTTGTATTTTCTACCTACTAACATAGAATTAGGATTTACAATAACTTCGGTCATACCAACTTCCTGATTAATCAAGTTGTGTTTTAACTCGTCTGTAATAGGTTCCAGTGGTAATAAACCAAGTCTGAAGCTAATCATTAATTTATTAATGGCTTCTGTACTTCCTTTAACCGTAATGATATCGTGATAGTATAATTCGGTTTGAGGATTAGGAAATTCAATAAAACTATTAATACCTTTTAACACATTAGGATGTCTGCGTTTAATTCGAATAATATTAACATTATATTCTTTTTCAAACTGCCATTCTTCCATTTTAGTGTTAATAAGAGGAGATATGGAGCGAATACGTAGTCTGTAGTAGTCATCATGTACCTTATAGGCCTCAATCCAGTTGTGAAGGGTAGATTCTATATTTACAGGTTTGTTGTTTGTTTTGTTATTCGGTAATAATTTATACCCTATATATCTGAAGTAAAGTAGGCAGACAATTAACAGAGGAATACCAATTAAAGCAAATTCAAAGAATGAAAAGCCTTCGAAACCTGATTCCACTAAAGCATTACTTGCAATAATATTAGGAGGCGTTCCTGTTAAAGTTAAAAGTCCTCCTGTATTTGAACCGAAAGCAACAGGCATAAGCATTTTTGAAGGTAGCGTACCAATGCTCCAGGCTGATGATATGGTTAAAGGAGTTAGTGTTGCTACAGTACCGGTGTTACTAACAAAACCGGATAATATTCCTGCTCCCAATGTGATGATTACAAGAAGTTTAGGAACACTTTTGCCCGCCCATTCTACAAACTTTTTACCCGCCATAGCTGTCCATCCGGTTTGGGCAATACCTTCGCCTACAATAAAGAGGGCGGCAATCATAATAACCGTAGGATTACTAAATCCGCTTAATGTTTCAGTGGCATCTAAAATTCCAGTTAAAAATAAGGCTAACATTGAGATTAGGGCAACGATATCAGGAGTGAATTTTCCCCAAATGAAAAGGGCAATAGTTGCAGCTAAAATGAAGAGCATTAAATAGATCATATCTAATATTTGTTTATTAATTTTACAATAACCATTTTCCTTAAAGGTAGGCTTTATCTGGTTTGGTTCTTAATTCTTTGTTAAAATTACTGTACAGAGGTACTAATAATTATGACTAAAGTCATACTTTTTATTAAGTGTTATTTTTTCAATTATTAGAAGTTTTAATAGTAAAATTGTAGTAAAAACGTAAGCGAAAACGTGGTAGTAATTCTGTTTTTTATGGATTTAAAAGATTATCACAGTTAATTGTTTGTAAGCTTTTTTGTTTTTTTGATAAAAATTAAAAATTTTTCAGGAATAAGTAACTTATTGGTAAGGGAAATCAGGTTCTTTTTAATAAAAATTATAGCATATGAAATTAGACATACTTGCTATTGGGGCCCATCCAGATGATGTTGAGTTAGGATGCGGTGCGACCATAGCAAAAGAGGTAGCTAACGGAAAAAAAGTTGGTATTATAGATTTAACTCGAGGGGAATTAGGGACTCGTGGTACTGCTGAAACAAGAGACGAGGAGGCTTTAGCTGCCGCAGAAATTCTTAATGTCCTGGTACGAGAGAATATGAGGTTTGCGGATGGCTTTTTTGTAAATGATAAGGCGCATCAGTTGGCCTTAATTTCAAAAATTAGAAAATACCAGCCAGATATTGTAATCTGCAATGCTATTGACGATAGACATATTGATCATGGAAAAGGTAGTAAATTGGCAAGTGATGCTTGTTTTTTAAGTGGATTACTTAAAATTGAAACTTTAAATGAAAAGGAAGAAGTGCAAAAACCGTGGCGACCAAAGCAAGTGTATCATTTTATTCAATGGAAGAATATAGAACCGGATTTTGTTGTCGATGTTTCCGATTTTATTGATTTAAAGATGAAATCGGTGTTGGCTTATAAAACTCAGTTTTTTAGTGAAGATAGTAAAGAGCCTCAAACGCCTATTTCAAGCAAGAATTTTACAGATAGTGTTATTTATCGAGCCAGAGATTTAGGGCGTTTAATAGGTGTCGAGTATGCCGAAGGTTTCACGGTAGAGCGTTATGTTGGGGTAAATAGTCTATTCGATTTAATTTAGCGTGAATTTTTTTTAAATGTAAGTTTGAGTAGATGAACAAGTTAGTTTTAAAAGTGAAAAATACTTGAAAAATTTTCGAAAAAACTTTTGCAGAAACGCTTAAAACGTTTACATTTGCACTCGCATTACGAAATGCACAACACGGTGGTTGTAGCTCAGTTGGTTAGAGCGCCTGATTGTGGTTCAGGAGGTCGTCGGTTCGAGACCGATCTTCCACCCAAAAGTAAAAAGCCTTTCAATTTAATTGAAAGGCTTTTTTTGTGCTTTAATATTTAAGGTTATTAGAAATTCTGTTTGGAGTGCAAGTTTACTTGCTATCTGTGTTTATTCTTAAAAATATGGATTACAATGACTTATTAGTTGTTTTTGGTAGGAAAGGGTTTTATAACTGATATAGAACTAATAATTATTTGTTGTTTTTGTAAAAAAGATTGTTTTTAAAAATCTTTTTACCCTATTTTCGCTAGCATTAATTTAAAACCTTTAATTCATGAAAGAACTTTTAGAACAAATCAATGCTCAATTTGAAGCATTCGCAAAAGACGCTAATGCTCAAGTAGAAAGTGGAAATAAAGCTGCAGGAACAAGAGCTCGTAAAGCTACTTTAGAAATGACTAAATTAATGAAAGAATTTCGTAAGGTGTCTTTAGAGGCTTCAAAGAAATAATATCTTTAATTATTCTAATTAAAATCCCTTTAATAACTTAAAGGGATTTTTTTATATCCAATGGACTCACTGCATTAATTTCGGTATAAAGACAAGAGAACTGTCAACTATAATATCAACCAAAAATAAAAAAGCCCGTAAACATTACTGTTACGAGCTTTTGTTGCGGAGAAAGAGGTTCTTCCACCTGTCTTTAAACATTAATATTTATAATGCTTCCCAGAGGTTGTACTTTTGGGGTAACCTATAGGGTAACTCTTGTTGTTTTATTTGATATAACAAATATATGAATTTATTTTTCCGTTATATGATGTATTAATTTAGTTGGATTATGAAATATGATTATTAATATCATTTAATAGGGAATTCTGTTTTTAGGTAATACATATTATTATTATTATTATTATTATTATGTTTATCATCATTTAATCTTGGGATAAATAATTAATTATATTTCATAGAGCACAGTTATGCGCAAACGGTATAACACGAACATTGAATATGGATTCAAGTTTTTTCATTAGTACCTATGATGTATCGAAGTTATGAGTAAAAATTTACATATCAGAGCATCAAAGTTTATTGAGAAATCAATAAATGTACATGGGGATAAATATGATTATTCAAAAGTAGAGTATGTAGGAGCAACAGAAAAAGTCTGTATTATTTGTCCAGAACATGGACCTTTTTATCAAATTCCAAATTCTCATTCTAGAGGTAAAGGATGTTTGAAATGTGCGCGAAAAATAGCAATTAAGAAAGCGTTTTCTAATACTGAAGAATTTATTGAAAAGGCTATAAAAAAACATGGAAACAAATATGATTATTCAAAAGTAGAGTATGTTAGAGCTACTGAAAAAGTTTGTATTATTTGTCACAATGTAGATGAAATAACAGGTGAAAAACATGGAGGGTTTTTACAACAACCATCTAATCATCTTGTAGGAGGAAACTGTCCCAAATGTACTGGGAATTATATGACTCAAGAACTATTTATAAAAAGAGCAAAAGTAATTCATAATAACCATTATGACTATTCAGAAGTTGAATATAAAACTGCACGTAAAAAAGTAAATATTATTTGTTCAGAGCATGGACTTTTTCTACAAGTTCCAGATAGTCATTTAAGAGGTAATGGATGTCCTAAATGCGCTAACATTTATTCACCTACCACAAAAGAATGGATTGAAAAAGCGGAGAAAGTACATGGTAATCGATATGATTATTCTAAGACAGTCTATAAAAAAACTCATTCTAAAGTCTCTATCATTTGTAAAGAACATGGTGTTTTTTGGCAGTCACCATCAAATCACCTCGGTGGCAAAAACTGTCCTAAATGTACTGGAAATTATATGGATAGGAGTTTTTTTATACAAAAAGCAAATGAAATCTATAAAGATAAAAGCGGAGCCCCATTATATGATTATTCATTAGTTGATTACGTAGATTCATCTACTAAAGTGACAATCATATGTTATAATAAAGACACTGAAACAGGAAAAGAACATGGAGAATTTTATAAAACTCCTAATACCCTCTTAACGCAACATGGATGTCCTAAATGTGGATTAGAATCATTGCGCCAAACAAGAAGATTAAGTCGTTTAAGTAATAAGGAATTTCTTGAGAAAGCATTTCCTGATGAATATGAATACCTAACTAGTTACATGACAGCTGCGTCTAAAATCCACATTAAATGTAAAAAATGTGACCATAAATTTTGGCAGAAGGCTAATAATCATTTAATGGGTGCTGGTTGTCCAGCTTGTAAAATGAGTAAGTTGGAAAGGGCAGTTTTTAATTATCTAGAAAAGTATAGCGTTATACATGAAATGCAAAAAAGATTTAAATGGTTGGGGAGACAGAATTTAGATTTTTATTTACCTGATTTCAATATAGCTATTGAATGTCAAGGCATTCAACATTTTGAACCATTAGACTTTTTTGGAGGTGATAATGGATTATCGGAAATAGTAGAAAGAGATAATAAAAAACTCAAGAAATGCCTAAACAAAAATATTGAAATGATTTATGTTGTAGATAATGAAAAATATTTTGACGGAAAGTATCATTTTGATACTGTTCAACCATTCTCAGGTAATGTAAATTATAAAATTGTGCACATTAAAAATTTCGAAGCTCACTTAAAACATTTATTAGAAATGTCAAACTTTTTTGGATTGGTGAATTTAAAATAAATCAAATCCTAGTGCATAACAATTTACATCCAAAATAATGTGATTAATAACAAATCCTAACGTCCGAGTATTTTTATTACATTTGGTTTAATCTAATTGGAAAGGTCATTTGCTTACCGCTGAAGGATATAAGAAAACATTGCTATTAATACAGTACACATTTCAAAACCAATAACTGATAACTAAATCGTTCTTATAAATTAAAACAAACTCTATAGTAATAAATGAAAGTACCCGAAATAGATAATATTGTCTCAATTTGTGTTGCGTTAGACATAGCAATAATTGGTATTGCTTATCCTATTATAATTGACAAAATTTCGAATATTGGGAGTAAATATTCATCAGACTATCTTTCAGAATTATTTGAAAAAGAATTTCCGCAAAAGAAAGTAAAGATTCTAGGAAGGGAAATTTCATATTTCATTCTAGCGATTTACTCAACGGTAATATCATTTATACCGCTTATTTTTATGTTTGAGCCTTTATTTGGTTGGGAAAAGTATTGGATTGTAAATAATTCTGCCGATTTATTAGTTTTTTTAACAACTTCTGTTTTAATTATTCTTTTTTTTATTTGGCTAAATAAAGTTTCGATTTACAATCATAAGTCCACAAAACTATTGAACTATCTTGTATCTAAATATAATGATTCTAAGGATTCTGATATAGAAGAGAATTACCATTTAAAAACTATCAATGAATTTGCCTACTACGCCATTCGCAATCAGGACACTCATATTCAGAAGACTTTAGTGAGTTTTTATTTTGACGAATTTTCTAAACTTCAAAAATCACACGATAATAAAACAGCTTTAATATACCCATTTGACCTTTATCAATTCAACTATAACGTAACTTCAGAATTGGTAGATAGTCACAAAAACAAACTTCGAGTATTGGAACATAGAGCGGTTAGCGGAATCTGGATTTTAGGAGAAGGCTTTAGCTCTATATCTACTTCAAAAGAGTCTTATACTTGGCTATGGAGAAATATCAATTTAATAGTTGACAGAACAGATTTCGTCAAAATGTATTGGGAACGAGCTCATCAACATTATGACCACAAATTAAGACATATTGAAGGAGAAGAATACAACACCGAAACAAGATTTTACAGTAATCAAGAAGCAATAAATAAAAGAATTGAAGAACGAAAAGAATTTCAAGAATTCAATTTTGCTTTTGGCGGTCTTTTAATGTTTAAAAGTAATTATGAGGCTATTAAATTTGTTTTTAATCACTCAACCAGTCTACCACCAAATTATGTGCTTCTTCCTACTCATATGACTGAAATTTTTGAAATGTTACACAATTTTTCAGAAAACAATTATTTATTAGAAGATAAATTAGAATTCATGTACCCTTTTTCTGGACTTGACGACTATTGGGGGCAAAAAATCAGGTTTTGGATTAATTCATTTTTGGCATTATTGTTTATTCGTCAATTTACTTTACGCCCTTTTTATACCTTTCACGATTTTAAAGGTTTACCTAATTTACCTAAAGGCACAAATGAACTTAATTATTGGCTGCGAAACATTTTAGTTTTTGAAAACAACCTAGAAAAAGTTAAAATCAACGAAGAACTAATGGAAGTTTTAGGTTATCAATCAATCATTGAAGAAGATGCTAGAGAAAATACATTTTCAATATTTTTAGAAGAGCTTAAAACTAAAATTCAAGAAAAAATTGAATACAACGAAAACAACATTACGCTTTATAAACCTAAAGTTGAACAGTTTAATTCAAAGACTGATGAGATATTAGAGAGTGCGTTCAATAAATATCAAGTAATTCAAAACCCTAAAGATTTATCAAATGAAGAAGATGTTACCAAATTTGGTGTGAATGGATTGCAAACTAATTATCCAAAACAAGCTTTTACAGAGGATAATTCACACTTAAATTTTGATACTTTTTTTGCAAGTCAAGTAGTTAAAAATAAATTAGACTATTATATCCCAAATTCTTTTCTTTCGTCAAGGACAAAACGATATTTGTTTAAAGAAAGTGATTTAAATTCTGCAATTAAAAGGTTAAAAGTTAATTCAGATTATGTTATTGTTGCTATAAATCCATCATTTGGAAAATTGGATTTACTTAAAGAGTTTAACGATTTAATTATTCATTTTCGGTCTAGCAACAACAGAGTTCAAGATACATTTTTCATTCTTAAACGAGATGATTTACCAACAATCAAAAATTTAGAATTTGAAAAATCTGAAATTGAAATTGATTCATTGACCACAAGAAAAAATAATGTTTACACCTCAGTTCTTGACTTAAATTTAGAGGAAAATAGTGAGATTAGAAAAAGATGGTTGGATAGAGAAACCGAAAATGATTTAAGAAAGCAAGTCCAAATCACAATTGCTTTTAAAACATTAATAATATGGAAAAACCAAAGAAATGTTATTCAATTTAATATTTATTCCCAATTCCGAGAGCAAGGTATTTTAAGTGAATTGAATGACATTAAAGCACTTGAATAAAACCAGAATTTAGCCATATGATATCCATTGCGAGCGGAAGTTGACTTCCTAAATTCGTTAATTTTTTTTTCATTTTTAATTTTGAGGGAATCCTTGGGAATCCCTCTCTATACTTGTGATGATACCCGATATTTGCATCATTGTTAAACAATTTTTTAAAACTTTTAAAATTTTTACATTATGAATGAAAAAAAAACAAGTATTAAGGTTTCTGAAAAAGCAATTATTAGGGCGAAGGTTTCAGAAAAGAAAATATTAAAAAAAGTTTCCAAACCTAAATCACAATATAAAACTGTGTACGAATGGAAAGAAGTAGCTCCAGAATATTTTGATGTTGCTATGCAAAATGGTTGGTTAAATAAAGTATGTGATGAAATAGGTTGGGAATATTATGAAGAAGAAAAGGATATAACCTTTATCCCAAAAAAAGGAAGTTTGTAGAATAAACAAATTATAGATTCGGAATCAAAGAGGGAAGATTAAGGAGATTGAATATCATCAATAAAGGATATAAAGCTCATGGACAACATTGAATATAATTGAGGTATAAATATTGTTGTATTAGTTTAATCTTCACACTTCTTAAAAAGGCGATGAACTTGAATGGGGTTAAACTGTTTGCCTTTTCTGGTAGTATACTGAAGTTTATTTAATTTATCTGCAATAGCTTGGAAAGTCATACCTTCTTTCCGAGCTGAGCAGATGATATCCATTGCTTGAATGTTGTTTTTATTATTACGAGCGTTTTCTTTGATTTTTTCAACTCCAAGTTTTTGAAATTCCCCAAAACCATTTGGATTGCCAAGTCTAACTTCTCCATTTATGGGAGTCATTGTTGAACCATCCTTATTAGTGTAGATACCTTGTTTAATTTTCTCCTTTTTAACTTGTAGAGCTTCTTTAATACGGTTAGAAATAGCTTCAGCTTCATTTTCAGCTATAACAGAAAGTAATTGGATAGTTAATTTGTTGGCATTTGGGTTATCACAGCAAATAAAATCTACTCCACCTTTAAAAAGGGCTCTAGTAAAATCCACATCACGAGCTAATCTGTCAAGTTTGGCGACTATCAGGGTTGCTTTAGAGGATTTAGCAAGTTCAATAGCTTTATAAATCTCTACACGCTTTTTTTTTCTAGTACCAGATTCAATTTCAGTAAATTCGCCAATTAAATTACCGTTTTCCTTTATGTGAGCGAAAACGGCATTTTTCTGAGCTTGTAATCCGAGCCCAGAATTTCCTTGTTTTTGGGTTGAGACCCTATAATATGCTACGTAACTTTTCATTAGGCAGCGTATTTACCCTCTATATAGTCTATGATATGTACAAGCATGTCGTAATAAACGCCTTCATAAGATTTTACAACCTCGGCTTTTTTATTGATGAAAGATACTTTGTATTCATCCAGCCAAGTTAATTCAACCTTAACCCATCCTTTAAATGTTAAACCGTTTACTTTAAAGGTAACACCTCCTTGAAAATCCTTTGACTCTGGTAAAGCCAAATAGTTTTTTGCTCCCCATGCAAAAAGTGCAGACCTATCAATAGACTTAATTTGGTTTAAAATAATTTGAGCAATTTGAATTGAAGTGTTGGTTTTCATGACGTTTAAGTTATATAATCAAAGATAAAATATTTTATAACAAATTGCAAACATTAGTTAGCAATTTGTTATATTTGTGGTATAAAATTTTAATTCATGGAAAATCATAGTAAAAGCACTGAGTATTTATGGAGACCTAATGATGAAAGTGTAAGAACTCGAACAAAATACGATTTAGAGGCTGACCACTGGTATCGCTCGTTTCAAAGTGCGGAAAGGAAATACAATTCGAATTCTTTTGTGAATACCTTAGGGGTGATGAATTTAATTCTTAATCTACTGTTTGCAATAATACTTTTTGTAACTGCTGGTGCAATTGAAATGGTAAAGGCTTTTAAAAAATAATTATCTCACTATTAGAAATAAGTTCTCTTATTACGTAAGTTAGCCATTGATTAAAATTAGAGCTTCTTCAATTTCTTTTCTTTTATAATAGACTCTATAGCCAACACCATAGGCTTTTAATTTACCCATTTTGTTCCAGCGCCATAGGGTAGAAGTGCCAACTTTAAAAAAATCGGCTGTTTCTTTTACCGACATAAGTTCTAAAGGCTCTTTGGGTTGAAAATGTTCTTTTAAAGTTTTTAATTCGTCTTCTAACTTTTCAACTTTACTAAGCAATAAGGTCATTGCTTCTGGTAAATCTTCGAATTTAAGGCTAGTTATATCCATTTTGACTTGAGTAATAAAATACTACGATTTATTCTTAGCGTAATTACTTAACTTTTTAATAGGGTTTTTAAAAGCTTTGTTCATTCTCTGAGCAGCGTCTGTTAAAAATGATATCATTTGTTCCCAATCGTTAGGTTCAAAGATATCTACATTATCTAACTGAGCTTTAATTCTACAGGAAACTTTGTCTGACATTCTTTCCCAGATGAGATTATCTTCAAAAGTAGATTCTATTTCAGGTTTCATTTTTTCAAGGAAATCAAAAAACTCTTTGTTTTCATCCTTATTTCCTCTATTAATATATATTTCAGCTCTACATGATTTTTTAGTAGCAACAACATTTAGGTTAACGCCACTCAAACCAATTCCAATTCCACACCAATTATCTTTTGAAGGAGATATGTTAGAAAAAAGATTATTACTCGTATTTATTTCTTTTAAAAATTCTTTCCAGAAAGCTAATCTTACGTGATGCCTGTTTTTTAGAGATTCTTGAGCAGCAATTTCATCTTGAACCTTATTAGCCATAGAGATGGAAAAATCTTCAGCATCTTTAACAGGCAAGATTTGTTCTATATTAAGAAAAAGGTCGTCATTCATCGCAAAAGGAGTGACTTTGAAACACTGGATACGTATATTGTAGCTCATTAGCCATAGGACGGTTGAAGTAACTTCTTTTCTGAATCTTCCAGAAACCATCATAATACGCTGTGTTGTGCCAACATTTAAGCTTAATTCCTCAAAATCTTTTCCATCAAAAAAATCGGATAGTTTATCTTCAGCATTATCTCCATTCTCGTATTTATTTAAGTAATCCTGATAAACATCTCTAATTTGATATTTTGTTAGACTAGAGCTATATGAGGCATATTTTAGAGATTGCCATGTGACATCTTTTCCGCTATCATCTAATTTGTTTTCAATGATAACTAAGCTACCTTGCTTGTCTAGGGCTAATAAATCCAAACGTTCATTGGTTTCATTAAAGCCACTAAATTCTTTTTGGATAATAAGCATTTCTTCACCTAAAGCTGTTGGATTATCAGCAAGCCATTCTTGAAGGTGAGCTCTTTCTGTAAAGCCTAATTCTTTGAAAGATTTCTCTTCTAATCGGGATATTTTATTTTCACCTTTATTTATTTTGTACATGATTAGTTAGTTTTTAATGCTATCAAATAGGTAAGATGATAATTTAGTTATTTCTTTTTCTTTTCTATTTTTACAATCTTCTAAAGTCCATTCTTTATGGTTCTTAACCTGTTTTTGAACAATACTGAATTTACTTTTAGTGTATTCTTTTACTTTTTCTGGATAACAATTATTACTAATACTTCTATTGATATCTCTTTCAAGGATGACTAAATTCCCAATTGAGTTTAAATTTTCACCCCATTCTTGTTTAATTTTATCCCTTAAGCTTAAATTTTCATCATTAAAAGACTGGATATGTTCAATATCATTTGGGAACTTTGCATTATTAAAAAAGTATTCTTTTAATTTATCGGAATTCGTTTGCTTCTTGTATTCTTCATCTAACATTGCAGAAACTCTGCATATCAAATTTTTCTTTTTAGGGTTATAAACAATATCCCCATTTAAGTTTTTTTCAAATACAAGTTTACCTTCTAATTCATAATAAGGAACTTCACCATGAATTTTATTTTCTATTGATTCTATTATATCAACAATATTTTCATCATTAATAATTTTATCAATTAGCCTATGTGTGAATGTATATATATTATTTATAGCTCTGTCGAAATATATACTATACAAGAAATATAATTTATTTAAGCGATTGGTGAATAAAAATAAGTCGTTCTTCTGGGGATTGTATTTATAAATGAAAATAATAATTATCGTCCAAAATCGTCTATATCTTGACCACCAAGTAATGTGCATTAAACAAGAGTCTTCAAAAGTTGGATATGGCAATTTTTCCCATAAAAACCTGGCATCAATAATTTTTTCCAATTCATCAATACTTAATTGGACTTTATGGGCATTATTAAAATCTTTCCAAACTTTTATATTAAAAATAGTATCAAATAATCTTTCAAAGAAAGTATCAGCTCCCAAAGAATATAAAGATGTGTTCAGACTATATTTTGAAATTAGTATATCACTATAAATTCCTAAAATTTCAGAAAATGCAATATTGGAATCAAGTTCCAAATTCAGCCTATCTACTTTTGCATATAATGAACTTATTTCCTCAAATACCGAATCATCTTTTTTTTCAAAATCCTTAAGGTACTCGTACATTTTTATCTTAAAAATATCACTTCCATTAAGGTCTAACCCCGTTGTATTTATTGCATCAAAAATTTGAAGTGTTTTTGAAAGCCCTGCAAAAGTTTCTATAATCACAAAGTAGATATTGGAATATAAGTGATTTATAAAGGCATCAATATCAAAATTTATAGAGTTACCAAGTTCATCTTTAAATTCTTCATTTAAAAGTTGCTGAATAATAGCAGCATTTTTTAAATAAGGATTGAGAGTCTCTTCATTTAAAATAGGGTAGGTTTCAGCATTTAAAAAAGTGGTGAGAAATTTTTGTTGTTCTCCGCTGTTAACCTTAGTTTCGAGCCAATCAAAGTTGAGGTTTTTAAGTTCGTTGTTGTCGTTAAATTCCTTAGACAGTAGTTTAAGAAGTAAAATAAATGTAGTTAGTCTTTGTTGCCCGTCTACAACTTCTTGCTCTATTTTATGCCCATTTTGTTTTGTTTGACCAGAAAGTTGCATCGTTCCAATAAACATGGGTTCTGGTTTTGAATTTTTATCATAGCCGTAAAAGGAGATAAAAATATCTGAAATAAATTTTGTTATTTGTTCTTCAGTCCATGAGTAGGGACGTTGATAAATTGGAATTACATATTTTAAATCCTCGTTAAGTACTACATTTTTATTATCATCAATGTTTTGCTTCAGGGTAAAGGTATTGGCTTTAATTGAAAATTGATTTTCTAATTGATTATTTGACATAGAAGAAATTTATAATTATCATCTAACCTTCTCGATTATTACCGCTAACACTGTTAGGAGAGCCAAAAGGGAGATAAATATGCAACCCAATTTATCCCCAAAACTTGTTTTATTCTGGTTTTTCTGCCTGTACTTTTCGTAATCATCAAGATTTTTATCCTTAGAATTTTTTGATATGCTTCTTGAAACAATATAGGATATGACAATGGTTATGAATTGTACAATCATTAGTTGAGAGGTGAACACCATTGCAATGGTGAAAATAATTGCTAAAATTGTAGCCGTATTTCTAGAAGAATTTCCAAATAATCCAGCAATTACAATAATTAAGAATATTCCAACCTGAAAATACAATACCTCCATAGCCTAACTTTAGTTATTATTTAATTAAACCATTATACCATTAGCTGCTTCTGAACCTTTAACAATTTGATAGGTCATTCCACTGGCAGTTGCTAATTGTGATGCATAATCAGATTTAGCTTTTACTACGGCATCATCTATCTTGTTGTCTCCTTTAACCTCGATGATAACATATTTCTCAGAATTGTCTTCAGTTTTAACTTTGACTAGGAAATCAGGGTAATAACTTCTTACAGTATGAGATTCTGGGTCAATATATCTAATTAAAAAATCAGATTGTCCATGTGTTAACATTCCCGTAAACCACACCTTTTCAATAACCTCATCTTTTAAAAGAGAGGTAAACATTGAAGATTCAGGCAATGAGTCAAAACAATAGTTATCTAAATGAAATGACTTCTCTTTATATAAAGAGTATCTAGGGTCCTCTATATTAGCAATTAATTCAGCTTTAGCTTTCATTCTATAGAACCCTTCTTTTGGTTCTTTTACCAATTCAATTTCCTCTTCCTCTTCTTTGTTAAAAGAGTCTATAGTGTAGAATGAATTGAATAGTTTGGGGATAACCCAGTCATAAAGGACTTCATTATGTTTGTTAACCGCTTCTAAGACTTTTTTTATACCATCAACAGAGTTGGTTAAGACTTTTCTTATTTCTAAACAGCTTATTTTACTTAGGTTGTCAACGCCTTCAGGGTGATATAAGTATCTTGCTATTTCAGAAACTAAGGTGTATTCTGAGAATTCCCTTTTATCGATATCCGTTAATTCTCCGTTTTTCTTGGCATCTGATAAATCTCTTATATCTCTAACCGTTCTTCTTATTTTATAAGCTTCGAAATCGATTTTATCAATTTCTAGGTTAACACCATCTTTAATCTTATTTTCTTTTAATTGATGGAGTTTTTTGATTCTTTTAACTTTAATCTTGACAGGGGGAGGGACCAGTCTAATTTCAACTAAATCTTTACTGTCTCCAGCACTTGTTAGTTCATCAACCGAAAGTTTAAAGTTTTGTTCTAATTCGTTTTCTAGTATTTTTATGTTTTCGTCTGAAAGATATACCATCCCCTCTTGTTGCACTTCGGTTACAGCCCTTAAACATCTCATAGCAGCCTGAAGAACGAATACTTTTGATTTAGGTTCTCTATGTAATCCTACACCAAATAAGGAACGGCAATTCCAACCTTCTTTACCCTTGTTTACTAGTAATATGAATTGTTTGTTAGATTCAGGTCTGTCAAGGTTTCTAAATTCTCGAAGGTCATCATTACTTGTGATTTTATCATCTCCAACATTAACTAATATCTTGTTAATAGGTATGTTTAACTCTACTAAAATGTCCTCAATAATAGGTCTTAATTCATTTTGGAGCTCATCAATTGATGAAGCGAAAAAAGCGAATTTAGGGAGCATACCCTCATATCGTTTGCCGTTATGTTTTTCCCAAAATTCTGAAATAGCTGCTCTAACAAATGCTTTTGTTTGAGTTTTAACATTCTCAAAACCTTCAATTCTAACTTTTTTTAAGAATTTATTATCAATAGCTTCCTTTAGGCCATAAGCATAAACTACCTCAGGTAATAATCTTTTTCCAACGTAAGGAGTCCCCGTGTAATTATAACAGCCAACAACCCTTGAACCTGCTTCATCTAAAGCTTCTGCTAATTCATTGATAGTTACCCTAAGACTGGTTGAGGTTTTTTTAAGTCCAAAATCTTTTGCTAGGTTGGTGCCAAATACATGGTGTGCCTCATCTACATATATCCCAAGCTGTTTTAAGCGAGTTAATTTAGCGAATCTTTGATTCGATAGTAATTCTACATCTGTGTCAATTTCGAAGCCATATAGGTCCTCGAAATCTTTATTTAGAGACTTTGCTTTATGTAACGCACCACCGTCGTTAAATAAGCTTTCAGAGGGTGACTTTTGTTTGTGCTGTTTTTTTAATATTATCTTTTGTGTGTTAGAAATGATAATATTGAACTTTGAGTTATCTAATGCATTTAAGGAGACCCCTGTATCATCTAAAAAATGAAATTTTAAATGCGTGTCTAACCAGTTAGCATATTCAGGTGGAATCACTTTTGACTTGTCGAAAGTTTCAATTTCTTTAAGTGATTGTAATACTGTCTTATCAGGAGCAAATACCAGTGCATTATGGCAATATCTGTTTGTTTTAGGGTATTTATTAGCTAAGAGAAATTCATAAAAAATAGAGGTTGCCATTAATACAGTTTTTCCAAGTCCCATTGTTAAAGCAAAAATGTAGTTTGGATATATCTGTTTAAAAGACTCTATTTGTTTAAACACCTCATTGAAAACTAATTTATCTTCATTTTGGAACTCAGAAGGACCAAACATGTTAAGGGTTCCTACAGTTCCTTTCGTTTTAGAAATACCAACATCATCACGTTTTTCGAATTTACCAGTTTTGTTAAACCAATTTTCAAAAACTTCATATAGGTAGTTGTTTTCCAAAAATTCTTTAAGGAAAACATACATTTCTAATGCCTCGAACTGAGGTTGGCGCAAATATGCTGTGGGGTTTTCAGGATTATTAAAGTCTAAAAACTTTTTGGTTAAAGGTTTATATGAGTTGTATACTTTTTTCTTGTTATTATCGTGAAAAAGTTTTAGATAGGTATAGAAAGGAAAATCTATATCTGAATTTGTCTTTTTTTTAGCCATCACTTTTAGTTTTCAATGGTTAATTCTAAAGACTCTGATAGTAAGTCCGTTATTTTTATTCTAATTGTTCCAGCATCTTCTGGAATAGGGTATTCCCCTAATACCAATTCATTTTTTTCAGGAACATCTACAATTTGTGGTTCGAAAACAGCACCATCGTAGTTAAAGTCTATTTTTACAGATTCAGTTAGTTCCTTCCAATCTTCAACATTCTCTTTCATTAAGGAAAGTTTCTGAAGCAAGTTCATTGGGTAGAACTGCTCAATTACCAATGTGTCATCTGTAATTTTTACCTCAGCTTCAGAATCTCGCTTAAATTCTAGATTTGCTTTGTCTCTAAGTATGTCTACTACCTCAACATCCAATTTAAAAGGGTGCATTTCTTTTTGTAAAGTGGCTGCTAAATCTGGTTCATGCCCCATGCAAATAAGCAATATATTTTCTACAGGTTTGTTAGGAGATGTTTCGAACTTTTTTTCGAACGATTTTATGTTAAAACCACTAATTAATTCATTTAAATCTGCTCTGGTTGCAATTCTATTAACAGGCATTATTTTTACCATTCTACCGTCTTTTTCACCGTCATAAATAGTATTATTTGGTAATGGTTGTATTTCCAATGCTTGTTTTAAGATTTCTTTAGCTTGAACGGGATTTCGAAAAACATCATAATTGTTTACATTAAAAACTGAATAACCAGTGTAAAATATATCAACTAACGAATCGTTTTCATTGTCAGAATTTACTTTGATTGAAGGAGATTGTATTTCTATTGACTTTGAGGTTTTTAAGAGTCTTTTAATAGTTGTTTCTATAGCTCCTAAATTAATATCTGAACCTAAGAACCTTCTTCCGTATATCATCGATACATTTTGTGTTGTTCCAGACCCCATAAATGAATCAAACACTAAATCTCCTGGATTAGTATATGTAGTAATTATTCTTTCTAATAATTTTTCAGGTTTCTGGGTTGGGTAATCGGTTCTTTCTTTTGACATTGAATTTAAAGGAAATATGTCTGTCCATATATCACCAATAGCTGTTCCTTTAACATCATCAAGAAACATTTTCTTTTTAGGATTACCATTATCAGAAAATTCAATTAGTCCTTTTTTTAATCCATCCCAAATTCTATCTTGGGACCATATCCAATGTTTGCCTGGAGGAGGTATAAGTATTCCTTTTTCACCAAAATCTCGGGGCTCTCCTTGTCCATCTTGGGTAAATGAAACGGGTTGATAAATTCTACCTTGTTCATCTGTTTTACTATAATGTTTTTTTAATTTTTTGAAATCTGGTTCAAAATATTGTTTGTTGTAAGTAAAGGATTTTGTTTTAGAATAAATTAAGATAGTGTCGTGAATATTGCCGAATGATGTACTTTGAGATTTAGCTGTTCGTATTTTTTGCCAAATTATTTCATTTACAAAATTTTCATGCCCAAAAACTTCATCCATAATACATCTTAGATTGTGTACTTTGTGCCAGTCACAATGGAGAGAAATTACTCCATTCTCATTCAATAATTCTCTTAATAAGATTATTCTTTCGTACATAAATTGAAGATATCCATCAGAACTCCATAGGTCAGTATATTGCTTTTCTTCGAAAGCATTTATATCTGTGGTAGAGGTTTTATTTTTTATGCCTATACTTTTTTTATAGTCAGCTTTGGAATCAAAAGGGGGGTCAATGTAAATTAGGTCAATTTTACCTCTATATTCTTTAAGAAGATGGGACATCACTTGAAGATTATCTCCCCAAAAAATTTTGTTTAACCATCCATTAACTTCTTTTCCATATGTTTCTTTTAATTGAGCAGGATAGAACTGTGTTGAGGTAAAAGGTCGTTTACCTTTCCAATGAAGCATTGCATATCCTTTGATTGGTTCAAATTTATAATCTTCTACAGTTTCTAATTTTTTCTCTACTTGTATATCTAATTTACCTTGCTCCATCTTATATTTCTATTTCTTTTCCTATTCTTAATAATTCAGAAATCAATTGGTTGTGTTGGTTCAACCAAAAATGAGTATCTGCTACAATAATAAGCCTTTTTTTTGCTCTACTCACAGCCGTATTAATTAAATTTCTTCCGATAGCATTTGGTCTAGAAGTATTAGTAAAATACATGTCGCTAGTATCCACAACAGATAAAATAACAGTGTTCCATTCTCTTCCTTGTGAGCCATGAACAGTAAGAATTTGCTCGTTATCTCTTTGATTCGGTAGACTACGGCTTAGTTGATACAGTTGCCCTTTTCGGTACGGAGAAAGAATGGCATATTCTTCGTTACTAGCATCTAATTGTACAACTAATTTCATTATTGCGTTTATTTCATTGTCGCTTTTTCTACTACGTAATTCATCCATTCTTTTGGGAGCGTTTATATAGAAAATCTCCGTATTATTGATAGTACTACCAGATTTAAAATCTATACTATAAATATAATCTCCTAAAACCTTAGCCAAGTTGCTTCCAAATCTATATGTTGTTCTTAGTGCATTGTACAACATTTGGTTTTTAGTTAGCTGTACTTTATTTACAAAATTACTGTAGGTTTCATTTTTGTCTTGAACAAATAAGCTATCGATACATGTACTTGTATAATGCCATAAATAGGCATCATAGAATGTCTTATCTTTTTCAATAACAAAATCGTTTAATTCACAAACAGGAGGTAATTGTTTGTGGTCCCCTAAAAGTGTAACAGGGATATTATTTATAAATAAAGGTAGCGTTTTTAAAGCATTGGCATATCCAGCTTCATCAACGAAAATATGATTAACAGTTAAATGAGTATCTACAAAACGCATTATATAGCTATCTAGGGTACAAGCTACTACTGAAACACTTTCTAGTCGTTGCGCTGTAGTCATTGCAGCTAAGTTGTCTCTTTTCTCTTTTAATTCAAGAATAAGCTTTTCAATACCATATGCATCCAAATTACTATACTCTAATGCTAAAAGAGCGTCTGATTCAAATTTAGAAAGGCGTTTTTCAATTCTGGATTTTATTTCTATTTCAGTTCTTGAGATTTTAATAGGATGCTTTAAATGACTTTCGTTTTCATCAAATAAAAAGGAGAATGTATTTAATACTTCTTTATAATCAGTTTGGTTAGCTAGGTCTAAATTATACGAGTGTATATTAATCTTATCTAATTCTTGTTTTTCAATATCGATTTTCTGAGTAGTATTAATAATTTGCTGGTTTGATGTATCACAAGATTTATCTAATTCTTTTATTTCAGAGTCATAGTCTCTATTATTTAAGCCAAAAAAGGCGCCAATTTTATTAATTAAACTTTCCCTTTGAAGTTTAACGTTTAAAAGTCCTTGCTTTTGATTTTTAAGACCTTTTCTTAGGTTATCTAGTTTTTCATCTAACTCTTTAATGGTTTGCTTTTGCTCTTTCTTTTTTGATTCACAAAGTAAATAGTCGCCTAACGAAGATTCGTATTTGACTAATAATTTTGAAGTTTTAGCAGTTTGAATCTTATTTTGTTCGATGACTGAAGAAGAATGCCTATTTAAAAAATCTATTCTGCTATCAATTTGTTTTAGTTGCTTTTCTAAACCTGCTATTTCACAGATATCTGGATAAAGTTCAGAAAATTTTGAACTTGGGTTTCCTAGCCGTATAAACTTTTTAAGTGGTATTCCTTTCTTTTGAGCAATTGGAATAATAGCTTCCAATACTTGTTCAATTGCATTATTAGTAGGAGCGAGTATAGCTATTTGTTTACCTTGGTTTATGTATTGCAGCATTGCTTGGGTTAAAACCCATCTGGTTTTACCAGTACCTGGGGCACCCCAAACATATGAAAACGGCGCTTCGAAAATCATTTTTATAGCTTCCTTTTGTTCGTTTGAAGTGTTGTTTTCAAATTCAATTTTCGAAGAGGAATTAAAAAGAGGAGATTTTTGAGTTGGTAATTTAAGTTTGTCTCCGTTTTGTTGGTACCAGTCAATGATATTTTGAACTAAAAACCTAAGACTTGAAACAATCTTAATATTATCTCGCTTTTCGTTACTTATTTCAAATGGAAATTCTTTGTCCTTTTTTAAAATTAATACTCTTTTATCGGCATCATATTCGATTATTTTAAAAAGGTCGCTATAGTCTTTTGAGCTTGGTACATGTCTAATAAGGATAGATTCTGAATCAAATAACTTTGATGATAATTTAAATTTATAGTGGATTTTATCTTTTGTGGTAATAGAATTAATGTCAATGGTCTGTAATCCTTTGTCGTTTTCAATTAACCAATCCAAGTAAACTTGAGTGCCATTTATACAAGTTGATTTTAATTCTAAAACAGTCATCTTAATATTGTCTTGGGTTACAGTAATATCTCATATCACAATCAGAACATTGCTTTTCATTCTTTTTAATATGTGAATTATCAAAGTTCTTTTTCTCAATGTTTTTGACAACTCTGTCAAAGGATTCAATCGTTTGGTTTATTGTGTTTTCATTTTTATTAAAACTAACAAAAGGACTGCCATTTTGTTCTTTTGGATAATGTAGATGCATCTTACTTACTTTATGCCCAGTTCTTTCTTCTACTAAATGAGCATAAACCTCCAATTGTCTTCTATATCGGTCTAGAGTATTTCTTGTTAATTCATCAGTAGCATTTACATCAGGTTTGTCGCCTGATTTAAAATCTATCAGTTCAACCGTTCCATTTTGACCTTTAATTAGGTCTATAGTTCCTTTTAATATATAATCCTCTTTAACTAAGGAAACATCTACCTCAGCCTCAACTATCTTATCCCAATCGTTAGAGTTTTTATCTCGGTAGTTTAAAATTTGTTTTAATAGGGCTATTTGTTGAGGTTTATGCAAATAGGAGCGCTGTTGTTTAGATAATAAGTGATAATTGGTGTTAAACCAGCTTTCTATATTCTCATTTGTCAGGGTTTCGACTTGTCCTTTTAAAACAGCTTTATGAATATCTTCGATAGTTTGATGTAAAAGTTGCCCACCTAGAACACCTCCAGTTCTAACCTCTGTAAATTCTAATTCTTTATAAAACTTATACTGTTGAGGACAATTTTCATAAAGGAGGATATGTGATGTAAACGAATATTCATGTTTTATATTGGTTGGTTTGATGGTTTCTAATTCCAACTTAGTTGCATCAAAAACATCTCTTTTCCAAGAAGGTGTTTCTTGGTATAAATCTTTAAATAATTTATTAGGAGAACTAAAACTACCATTTTTATTTTTTTCTTCTCGGCAACTCAGAACTAAAAGATTTTGAGGTCTAGAAAAGGCAGTATAATAAAGTCTCCAGAAATCGTAGTTCTTGGTTAATTCAAGTGGTTCAAAAGGTGGTTTATCATAATAGTTTTCCTGTAAGATTGCATCGGTTTCAGTATATTGTGTTCTTGGTCCCTGTCTATTATTAGGCATTCCAACTACAACAATAGGAAATTCTAAACCTTTTGATTGGTGGATAGTCATAAATGAAACACAACCAGAAGGAGCATACTCATCGAAATCTTCGTATTCTTCTATACCACCATCATAGACAAACCTTATGAATTCGTTAAATAGGTTTTTTAATAGCTTTTCTTTATTTTCTGGTGTAATTACTGTGACATTGTTGAGGTATTCAAATTTCCAAAGTAATTTTGTAAATAATGCGATGTTGTAGGAAGCTCTTAAATCTGTTTTGTTTGCATTTAACTTTATATCTAAATACTCTGAAAACATAGGGTATTCCAGAAGTTGATAAATTAATGCAGCAAAACTGTAATTAGTTCCCTCGGTTAAAGTTAAATGCTGCTTAGCTCTAGTTTGGCACCATTGTAATAGGGTTTTATGCTTTTCAAGGTCGTTTCTAATTGCATTAGCGAAAAGAATCTTACAGTGATTATAATAGTCCCAAATTTCAAGTTTTGCTGTATCTGACCACTTTAAAATTTCAAATAAATCTGGAAATACAAATACAATAGCACCAACAAGTAATTTAACTTCATTACGCTCAAAAAATAAAGACGAGCGTGGAGAAAAAATTTGAATTCCTTTTTCTTCAAGATACTCAGATAAACCAATTACTTTTTGATTCTTAACAGACTTAAATAAAAAAGCAATTTGATTTCTATCTTTAAGTACTCCCTTTTTTTCTAAATCAATTATAAATTGATAAACTTCCTCATAATAATCTTCTATGGACCCTTCATTGGATACTTTTATTACTGATGCATTATCAATAAAATTGTCAGTTCTTGGTTGAATTAATTTGTCATATCTAAATTGTTTACCATTTTCGGTCCAATCTAACTCAGCCATCCATCTATTGTAAAAACTGATTATTTCTGGATGAGAACGATAGTTTGTTGTCAGGGTGACTTGTTTGCAAAGACCACTAGAAAAGTTTTGAGGAAATTCTAATATATTTCGAATAGTCGCTCCTCTAAATCGGTATAACCCTTGGTCATCATCTCCCACAACACACAGATTATTGTTTTTATTGGCTAAGAGAAGTATTATTTTTTCTTGTATTGTATTTGTATCTTGATATTCATCCACCATGAAATATTTTATCTTATTCTGTATTTCATTAAGAATGTTAGGATGGTTGATAAACAAATTGTACGCCTCACTTTGGATAAATGAAAAGTCCAAGGAGTTATCTTCTTCAACCTGTTTAGAGTATATTTCGTAAAACTTACCAATGGTTTGAACTCCTATGTCATCACTTTCTTTGAGGATTTTAATATTAAGGTTTTCTTCACCAACGGTATTGATATAGCCAATTAATTTGTCTGCTTTAATCCAGTTGGATACCTTAAAATCCCCTAATAAAGCTTCTGCTCCATCTAAATCTAAATAAGATTTAATATTTCTGTAGATAAAAAACCTTTGGTCAAATTGGTCTAATAATTTATAGCTTCTCTTTAACCTAGTATATTCTCTATGTTCTTCTAAAAATCTTAAAAAAATTGAATGTAAAGTTCCGATGTACATTTCATTCAAGTTTATTTTAACTTCTAGTTCTAAAAGCCTATTAGAAACTCTTGTTATGAGCTCTTTTGCAGCTTTTTCAGTAAAAGTAGCAACGAGTATCTCTTCAGGTTTTATTCCTTTAGAGATGAGGTATACAATTCTTTCAACCAAAGTTTTGGTTTTTCCAGAGCCTGGACCAGCGATAATTAATAAAGGACCTTCTGTGCTGCTAATAGCTTCCTTTTTTTCATTATCAACGTTTAACGAATCTAAGTTATATTCTAGCATTTATTTAAAATGAAAATTCAATTGAATATCAATTACGTTGTTTTAGGGAGAAAATAAATATAAGAACTTTACTTCAAAAAAAGCAGTTAATATGAACTTTCTTATGTTTTAAATTTCTTTTTTTTGAATACTTAATTCCAGAGATATAAATGTGATACTTTATTCCATTTTTAAGTTAGATGCAAAATATCTATTAAGAAAAATTTTAAGCATCATCACTTTTTAAAGTATTCACGTTCAATTAGATTTCTAACAACTTCACTGGCATTTGTTCCATGTTTGCCTTTTTTAGCTAATTCTTTTAAATGTTCTTTTTCTTTTTTACTTATTCTAATTAGTAAAACTTCATCTTTAGATGGATTTGGTAGTTTCATAGTTTACTCCTTTTTATTATAAATATCTAGAATATTCAAAACATTCAAAAGGGAATTTATGGTACTATAGTGGTACCTTCACAACAAGTTAAAGAGTGTATTTACATGCATGTATTATGAGTTTTTGGTGTCGTATGGTGATTTTAGAAGGGAGGTGCCTTCAATTGTGTAAAGAAAAAGTGTTCTTGCGTATCCTCCCTTATATCTAGGTTGAAAATTCAAGTGTATATACAATAGGTCGGATGTCTTAAAAAATTTTTTAAAAATTTTAGACAGATTTTTTTTAGTTAAAGGTTAATCGAATTCATTATTTAGTTGAGGTTATTACTTAACCAACCTCATCAAATTGCTGAGTCCAAAGCTCACTTTCCAATCTTGGTTTTAGGCCAAAGTAAATACCAAGTAGTCTATTTAACTCCTCTTCTAATATAGCCTCATAAGGCTCTGTAGTTACAATAGAGTCATGAATAGTAAATAATGGCATATCTGGGTGTTTGTAGGAAATATACCTCGTACAATGGTCTAAAATACAATCAGCTTCTATGTTTTGTAATAAAACAGGAAAGAAATTCTTCTCATTCTCTTTTTTAATAGATTGAATGACTCTATACAATTCAGGATAATATTTTTTGAATACGGTTATGAATTCTGAACTATGCTTTTCAGATGAAAACAGAATTTGCATAACCACATCTTTACTGACCTTTCTTAAATTATCGTAATTAGTATGTTTTTTAATCCAAATTCCTCTTATCTTTTTTGGTATTCCTATATAGCATTCTTCGTTTATGTCTTTAGATATCAATCCTTCGTTATAAAGTATATCTCCAAAATGTTCGTAAAATGTACCATCTAATACTTGATTGATAAAGGTTTGAATTTCATTATGCTGGTCACCATATAAAAGGTCTGACATAATAGAGACATGTAGTGTATTATATTCATTAGATAAATAATTATTTAATAAATTAACACTTGGTTTTATTATTTGTTTTAAAATTGAAGCTAAAATAAAAGGCTGACTGTTCTTAATATCTAAGGATATTAATTGTTCTCCCTTATATTTCACATATTTTCTTAAATCTTTCGGTATTGCAGTGAATATTGAATGCAACCTATTATCTAGTCCTTCTCTACTAAATGACCAACATTTATTCTGAATAGATTTAACAATGAAGATTCTTTTGTTTTTATTTTTTATCTGTGAATCATTTATATAAGTATCTTGTATATATTTCAATGCTGAAAGGGAATCTATTGATAATAGTTCTGGATTAAGCCACTTAGTTAAATGTGAACACTTTTCATCTGCTACATTCATTCTACTAATTTTAATCTCATTCGATTTCTTTATGAAGTTTGAATTATCCTCTAACCAATGAAAATCAATCAAATGTTTTATATAGGCATCACCTATCTTATATTTTTTACATGCATTGGATATTGTGCTATATTCAATACATTTTTTATTTAAGAAATCTTCATTCTGAAGGAATGCGATATACTTTTTATATCCTTTAATCCTTAATAAAGCCTGACTGCAAATAGGTATCCAACCATCTTCATATTTTTCATTTGTACTTAAAGGGATATAGTATAATAGATTCAAAATATATGATGCTTTAGTCAAATTTAGTTTCATACCAGTGGTTGATTTGTTATAATCTTTAATCTTTATTTCAAGGGCGTGGAATAACTTATTTGGCAACCAAACTCCAAGCTTCTGTTTATTTATATGTGTTATCATAATTTTACGTTTATGCTGATTTTTTTATTAACGATTTCTGAACTCCCTCAAGCGTAATATCAATTAATAGGTCTACTTGCTCTGGAGTAGTTAATGAGATTAAAGAGGTGTTAGAAGCTGACTCTAAAGAAGTATCCTCAAAATATTTATAATAGTAAGTTTTTGATGTACTAGTGACTAAAACATCTTGCTCTACCATTCGGTCAATTTTAATTTTAAATGTTTTTTGAATAAAATTTAAATTAGATTTGAGACTTGGGTCTATTATAAAAACCTCATTATCAATAATGACTTCACACCAAGTGTGATAAACTCCAACCTGTTGTCCCTTAAATGGTAATTTTCCATATGTAATATATCTGCATTTACCTTTTTTCTGTAGAATGGCTAGTTTCCCTGATACTTTTCTACTCTGAAGCCCCATTCGACCAAATATTTCAGTAAGACAATGTCCATATAGGTAGCATGCACCAACAGGTTCATTAATGGATTTATCTTCAATAGTTTTTTGTAATTCTTTGGCTACTTGATATAATATATTTTCCATTTTTTATTTTTAGATATTAATTGAAATTAAACTCTTGGGAAGAATTTATTTAAGATGCTTTTTTGAAGAATAAATCTAGATTTGAGTTAGTTTTAAGAATTTCTTCAATTTGCTCAATAGGGTATAAGTAGACATCTCCTAATTGGGTATAGGGAATGATGCCAGCTTCACGATATTTTATGATGGTATTTGGTGATAAGCCTAACTTTGCTTTTAGGTCTTTGGTACGGTAGTAACCTTTTTTTTGGGTAGAGGTTGTTTGGTTAAGTTTTTTATCTATTGACTCCAATTTAGAGACAATAGGAGTTAATAGATGTTTAAGTTCTTCCTTAGAAAGGAATTGAAAATTTAAGTCTTTTGCATTCATAAAAATCTGTTTTTGAAATTAATATGATGCAAATATCCTGCATGTTTGTAAGTATAGCGAGGGATTCCCTCGCATTCCCTATAACTTTTAAAGTTCTTCGGAGTTTATTTCCTCTATTCTTTTTGTTAAATCTTTTATTAAACCTTTTAGGAATTTTTTTTCAAAATCTCGATGCATTATTCTTTCTTCTGTGCCATAAATTTTAGCAAATTCCTTGTTTATACCTTTAACAGGTTTTAGTTCACCATTGTGAGAAAAATACATGTTGGCATTATCAATATATTTTTTAAGTTGAGTATGTTCGTGCTTAAATCCTGTGTTGTCAACATGAAAAATTTCACAATCGCTTAAGTTTTTGAATAATATGGCAATTTCTTTTTTACTTATTTTAAATTCAAGCTTTAAATTATTTGGGTTATTAACCAAAACCTCATCTAATGTTATGTCATCTTCTTTAAAGGTTTCAAGCTTTTTAATGAAGTTTATTAAGTTATCGAGGTACTTAGTGATTCTCCCAAACATTTTCCTCTGGTTCTCAAGAAAAAGAGATAAGTATGCATAGGAATATAACATATCAAGGTTTTCTTCTTTTTCATTTAATTTAAAAAGAATTTCATCTTGTAAAATATCTTTTAATTCTTCAGGGCTATAAGTGTCTTGGGGAAAGTTTTCGAAAAAATCTTCAAATCCATATACTTCAGACATTTTAGTCAAGATTTCTTCATAAGCATCTGAATTATCGGGAGAGAAATAGAAATCTTTACATTTAGAAATCGGTCGTTTCATGAAAAAATTGTTCATGAAAATATTTCTAGGTAGAGCTTTTAAATAGCTAATATTAGTGTAATCTAATTTGAGTAAGTCATCGTATTTTGTTAATAATTCCTGATGAAAAACTTTAGCTAATTTAATTTTTATAGGGCTTTCTAAATCAGTTATTTCATTAATTTTCGTCTTTAGCTTTTCTTCCCATTCATTGAAGAATAAATAATCTATTTCATTTATCCATTTATCATGTATTTTAATGTTTTTTAATTCATGATAATATTCAATTTCTGGATTGATAATTAATTCTATTTCAGAATATAGGTCATTGATTTTTTTCATTTGAATATTTAATAAAAAATAAAGCCCTTCAATATTGAAGAGCTTCTAAAGTATATAAAAATAAAGAATTATGAATATATATGTTTTAATTTTTCCATGTCATTTTTTACATTTTCATCCAGAACTTTAGCGTAATGTTGTGTCATGGTTATTCTGGTATGCCCCATCATTGAACTAACATTTTCAAGGGAAACACCGTTTCCTAAAGTTATGGTTGTAGCAAAGGTGTGCCTAGCTACATAGTGGGTGAGCTTTTTATTGATTTTACATAAGGTTGCTATTTCTTTGAGGTATTCATTTATTTTTTGATTTGATATTTTAGGTAGTAACTTTTTTTCATCTAAATATTCATACTTATCAAGTATTCGTTTCGCTGGTGGTATTAACGGTACGTTAGATTTAGTATTTGTTTTTGCACGATTCGTCTTTATCCAAAATACACCTTCATTATCCCTAATAAGATTGTTTTTGGTTAACTTTTCAACGTCGCATGGCGCATAGCTTGTATAACATGAGAATAAGAATATGTCCTTAACTTTGTTAAGTCTATCTGTTTCAAATTCCTTGTTTTCTATTCGTTGTAATTCTTCTTTAGTAAGAAATACAGCATCTGTAATTATTAACTTTTCATCGTACACAGAAAAGGGGTTATACTTGATAATACTATGTTTAATCCCGTAATTACACATAGTCGAGAAACATTGAAAATATTTCACAACAGAGTTATGACTTATTCCTTTTTTTCCATTAAACGAAGATTCGTATTTTAAGTAATCTTCAAGACTATAAATAAACTTATTGTCTATTTCTATTAATGGAAATGTTGTTTTAAAATATTTCACTTTAATAAAACTTGCAATTAAATCTCTTGCTCTTTTATATTTTTGAAGTGAAGCTTTCGAGCGTTCACCAGCATTATATCGTTTTTGAAAGAAGTTATTATGTTTATCAAAAAGCTTAAGAATATCTAAACCTTCAATTTTTTCAGTTTTTCCAGTTAAATTATTCTTTACTTCAAGAGGAGTTACATTGTAGTTGTTTTTTGATAATTCAAGATATATACTTTCAATTTTAGAATCTAGTCGTTCTAAGGTTTGTTGACATACTTTTTCGGGATTTAATCTTACAGTATTTTTGAGTTTATTTGTAAAGTCCCATCTTTCTTTCGAGATGTATTTTCCCGTAGCCAAAGTTGTTGATTTACCCCTTAATGAAATCTTTGCATAGATAGCAGATTCACCTTTGTTGTTTTCTTTGTCCGATTTTAAATAGAAAATTGTTTTAATCATAATATTATAAATTTAAAATTTTGGTAAAATTATTTGTAAAACAACGGTATAGCTAGGGATTCCCAAGGATTCCCTGAATTATCAGTTACCCAATATTTTTAAATTTGTCAGGGTAACAACTTGGGTAATTATCAGGGTAACTAGGCTAGGGTAACCTATAGGGTAACTTAGATTTGACAATTAATGGGTATTTTGAGTACTTGCCAAAAATAAAAAACCCTCTAAACACTGATGTTTAAAGGGTTTTGATTTTTAAAGCGTCTTTTGACTACTTTATCAGCGGAGAAAGAGGGATTCGAACCCCCGGAGGTGTGACCCTCAACGGTTTTCAAGACCGCCGCATTCGACCACTCTGCCATTTCTCCTTGAGTGTCTCATCAGGTATTTCCTGATTGCGGGTGCAAATATAATAACCTTTTACTATTATATCAAACATTTTTACGTTTTAGTTTGTTTAAATTTCATGCCGGAAAGTAAACATGTTGGGCTTTAGTAAATTGTATGTTAAATAATTTTTGAAAAGTGATTATGAAGTCCATAATTCTTCTCTCAGTTTTGATATTGGTCAAGTTTTAGACTATTAAATATGCCATCCTTCAATATATTCATCGTTTACTAAACTATCATCAATTAGAACAAATCCAACATGAGGTGTCCAGATAGCTATGCTTTCTCTAAATCCTTTTCCTGATTTAATATTTACGTTGTATTTACCTTCGTCTTCGGGTAGCTGGTCTTTTAATTTTGTGTATTCCATGCTGTAAAACTAATTAATTAAGGCGTTTTATAAAAGTTTACTGGGTTTTGATATGAAATTGAGGAAAATAAAAAAGCCTCTCATTTCTTAATGAGAGGCTTTTTTATGAATTATCAGTTTAATCTAATTTTATTCTTTCTTTTCGATTAGCCAGTTCCCAGGCAGTATGAAATACCAGGCGTGCGCGGGTTTCTAATAAGTCGTATTGAATTTTATCAGGAGTATCCGATGGTCTGTGATAATCGTCGTGGGTGCCGTTAAAATAGAAAATAACCGGAATGTTATTTTTTGCAAAGTTGTAGTGGTCGCTACGATAATAAAAACGATTAGGATCGTTGTCGTCGTTATATTTGTAGTCAAAGTCCATATTAATGTACTTTTTGTTTACTTCTTCAGAAATGTTGTGTAACTCGGTGCTTAGTTTATCTGATCCAATAAGGTACACATAGTTACGATTATCTTCATGCTTTTTATCAACTCGTCCTATCATATCGATATTTAAATCGGCAACTGTATTTTCTAATGGAAAAATAGGGTCGACATCGGTGTAGTATCTTGAACCAAATAAACCAATTTCTTCACCAGTAACGTGTAAAAATAAAATACTACGTTTTGGTCCGTGTCCTTCATTGGCTGCTTTTTTAAAGGCTTCTGCAATTTCTAAAATGGCTACGGTTCCTGAACCATCGTCGTCTGCACCATTATTAATTTTTCCATTGCCATTAACACCAATATGATCTAAATGTGCTGAAATTACTATAATTTCATCTGGTTTTTCAGATCCTTTAATGTAAGCCACTACATTTTCAGAAGCTTTAGCCTTATTTGAAAAGAACGACTCTGGAATATCTTGAAAATAATCGCCTTTAGCAATTGGTGATTCTATACCTAAACTTTCGTAGTGATCTTTTAGGAAGTTTACCGCCTTTTTTTGTCCAGGTTCACCTGTTTTTCTACCTTCAAAATCATCTGAAGCATAGGTATACAAAGCTTCTTTTAATTCATCTGAAGTTATGGTTGCAGCATAAGTTGCAGATAAATCTTCTTTATCTTGTTGCTTATTGTTTTGCGATGTACCGCACGATGTAATTAATAGGGCGGTACATAAAAAGACACTTAGTCGTTTCATGAAGTTAAATTTATTTAGACTCTAATATTACAAAAATGAATTTATAGCTTACCCGATTTTGAAATTAATTTAACAAATGGTTATTCTCATCGGTTAGTAATCGGTGGTTTTGATTTGCAATTTGCCATGCGGTGGCAAAAATAAATCGTGTACGCTGCTCTAATAAATCGAATTCTATTTTGTCTGGTGTGTCTGTAGGTTGGTGGTAATCGCTGTGTTCGCCATTAAAATAGAAAATAACCGGGATACCCTTAGCCGCAAAATTATAATGATCAGATCTGGTATAGTACTGATTTCTGTCATTTTCAGCATTATAACGGTAATCTAAATCGATATGAAAGAAGGTGTTATTTACTTCTTCGGAAATATAATGTAATTCTTTACTAATCCGGTCTGCACCAATTAAATAAAGGTAATTGGGATTGTTTTTATGAACATCGTCTATACGACCTATCATATCCATGTTCAGATTAGTTACGGTGTTTTCTAACGGAAATACGGGATGTAAGGTATAGTATTCTGAGCCTTTTTTTCCAATTTCTTCGGCGGTTAAATGTAGAAACAAAATACTGCGTTTCGGACCGTGACCTTCTTTTTTAGCCAGTTTAAAAGCCTGTGCCATTTCCATAAGCGCCACTGTTCCCGAGGCATCATCGTCGGCACCAAAATAAGTTTCCCCCTTATCGCTAATGCCTAAATGGTCTAAATGTGCAGATATAATAATTATTTCTTCAGGAACTATACTTCCTTCAATAAATGCCATGACATTTTCGGTAGGTTTTATGTCTTTAAGGAAAAAATCTTGAGGTATTTTTTGATAATAATTAATGGTATCTCCCAAAGGGGAGGTTATGTTTTCTGTTTGATAATAGGATTTTAAGAAATGAGCCGCTTTTTTTTGTCCCGGTTCACCTACGCGTCTCCCTTTAAATTCTTTAGATGCAAACTTGTAGAGATGTGTTTTTAGTTCTTCTGAAGTGATGGTGCTTGCATATTTGGTAACCCAAGGCTTATCGACCAACTGTATACTATTTTTAATATTTTCAATTTTAGTAGTATACTTAGGTGTAGCACATGTACCCACGAGGGTAAGTGCAGAGATTATGCAGAAGATTTTCATGTGTTTGTGTTATATCACATGAAACTTACAACCATCATTCCTTGGGGCAGAAAAATGTTGAAAGTGTGAGTTTCATTTTTTGTTCCTATCCCAAATATAATAAAAACAGGAAATTACTTACTAATTAATTTCTAAGTTTTCTAAATCTGAAGCTTCAATTTCAGATTCTATAATCTCATTAGCTTTTATTTCAAGATTTTCTAATTCAGCCTCATTAATTTCTAAAGATTCTATTTGAGGTTCGTCGATTTCAATAGTTTCAATGGCTGCGTCGTCTATTTCTAAATCACCTAGTTCGGCTTCATCAATTTCAAGTTCTAGACCTTCTAATTCTTCAATAGCAGCTTCTTCAAACTCCTCTTCTTTAGCTTCTAATGCTTCCGTATTTTCTACTTCTGTAACGGTAAAAGCGGCTTTGTAAGTGGTAACCGCCAAAGCCATTATAGTTAATAGAAATGAAAACTGAACTAATTTTTTTACTTCTCCTGTTTTCTTTCCTAAATAGAAGGCACCTCCGGCAAGCAAAAGAGCTGCAATTCCCGGGAAAATAGCGAGATTAGAAACTGGTAATACTGATAATATGACAGCGAAAACAGAAGCTATAACAGCAAATATGGTTAGTGTTTTTTTCATTCTAAAATTAATTTTTTAATCCTGTAGCCGATTTAATTTTTAATTCACCGTTACCCACTGGAATTTTAAATTTACCGTAAACCAAAATCTTATTAGCATCGGCAGTAAGCCAAATAAGGTTACTGTTTGTTCCTTGTAACACATTGTCACTAGATCCAACAGCTAATTTGTAACATTCTTTTTTACCAATAGCTGTACTAATGGTTTCTTTACCTAAGTATGTTACCTGACCTTTGGTTTCTTCGCGGTCAAAGATAATAGTAAAACTTTTTTTAGAACCAACTTTCATGGCACTAAAATCTATTAATCTTAGATTATAAATCGTAGAAACAATGTCTTTTGTCCCTGCATTTATTTTTACGGTTTTGTTTTCCTCGTAATTATTTTTCTTTTTCATTAACGATTTAACGGTTCCGGTGCTATGGCTAAAAGTATATTTCATGTATTTATAATAGCCACCTTCGTTAATGTCGCGTGAATATAAATAAGGAGTAAGAGTTTTTGGGCTTACATAACTTTCGTATAAATCTCTTATTTTAAAAAAGTTGTCCCACTTGCTGTAAGTTACGGCTGTACATTTTAAACGTAATAAAGTTGCTTTAGACGTTTTTACCGGGCTGGTTTCCATAGTCACTTCTGCAATGTCGTTTAATACACCAGACATATTGTAAGAAGCGGTATAGGTTAGTTTTTCGTTATAACCAACCGCTGTGTTTTGTGCTATGGCAGTTAAAGATGCTAAGAATAGCATGAATAGAAATGGGATGCTTTTCATATGATTATAGATTATAATGTATAACGACAGGATTATCATTTATTGTGCCGAAAATACAATGCTTTAATCTATTATGCTAATTTTTGTTTGTTTGTAAGTGTTGATGTAGGAATACTGATAATTGTCATGATTTGTATGCCTAACAAATTGTATTTTTATATATCTGAATTTTAATTGTTTATTATTCAGACAGGAAACAGCGAGTGACAAGAAAAACTTTTAATTATGAAAACGATTTTATTACCTACGGACTTTTCAGATAATTCATTAAATGCTATCGATTATGCAATGAAGATGTTTAAAAATCAAACCTGTAACTTTTATATTATGAATGTACAGCGTGTGGGATCTTATATATCTGATGATTTAATGATGGCAAACCCAACAGGCGTTGTCTATGATACAGTTGTTGAAGCAGCAAAAGTATCTGTTGACAAATTAATAGCTAAGTTGGTTAAAACCTATAAAAATGAAAAACATGAATTCTTTTCATTAGTCGATTATGATAATTTTACCGATGCCATAAATCAGGCGGTCATTAATAATGATGTGAATTTAATTATTATGGGAACCAAAGGAGCATCAGGTTTAAGCAAAAAGCTTTTTGGTAGTAATACGGTTAAAGTATTGCAACACTGTGAAGTTCCGGTATTGGTAATTCCTGATGAATATGAATTTACAGGTTTGCAGGATGTAGCCTTCACCACCAGTTTTCAATCCTTATATAACATGCAGGAATTAAGACTGCTTGATGAAATTATAGCTAAAAATAGTAGTAAGCTTAGCGTTTTACATGTGGTGTTGGAAAATTCAGATCCTAAAGAACTGTTTCGAGATGTTGACTTTTTCAATGAACACTTTGAAGATGTATCTTATAAAATGATAGAAACTAATGTTCAGGATATTTTCGATGCCATTCAGGGATATATAACCAATAACAATATAAAGTTAATTGCCATGATAAATAAAAAACACTCGTTTTTAGAAACGGTTTTTGTAGAACATCAGGCAGAAACTTTCGCATTTAATATAAATATTCCTTTATTAGTTTTACCAAAACGCGAATAGCCCACAAATACATATTAAATAAGATTGGTATCTCTTCCAGATAATTGATTATGTAACCTTTGTTACACATTGAAGTAACATAAGTTACTGAAAATAAATATCTACCGACCTACTTTTGAATTATTAATTTAAGTAATTATGAAGAACAAAATAGGTGTATTAATATTTAGTTTTCTCAGTCTCGCTTTGGTGTCTCAGGCACAGGAAACTGTTCTGTTATCTAAGGCAGAAGCTTTAAGCAGAGTTCAGGAAGAAAACACATCGATAAAAATATCGGAGGAAGAATTCAATAAAGCGCAGGCCGATTTCAGGCAAACAAATGCTGTATTCTTACCAAATATAACTGCAAGCCATACCGGAATTTCTACAACAAATCCGCTTATGGCTTTTGGTTCTAAATTAAACCAGGAGATTTTAACGGCTTCAGATTTCGATCCGGCCTTGTTAAACGATCCGTCAAAAACTCAAAACTTCGCAACGAAAATTGAAGTTCAGCAACCTTTAATCAATGCCGATGGTATTTATCAGCGTAAAGCTGCTAAAACAAAAATGGAGGCGATGTCGTTACAAACGCAGCGTACTTCAGATTATTTAGCGCTTGAAGTCGATAAGGCTTATATGCAATTGCAGTTAGCCTACAAAGCGGTTGATGTTTTAAATAAAGCTTTAGAGGCTGCCAATGCCAATAAAACCTTAGCTGACAATAGTTTTAAGCAAGGCTACTTACAACGTGCCGATGTCCTTAACGTGGAAGTTCGTGTAAGCGAAGTTCAGGCGCAGTTACAACATGCGAAAAGTAACGTTCAGAATGCCTCAAATTACCTATCGTTTTTAATGAACGATGAAACCTATGTGGTTTACAAGCCAAGCGAAGATTTGGTAGTTGAAGCCTTAGATTTTCAAAATTCAAGTATTTCAGAAAACCGTAGCGATATCAAGGCTATGGAATTAGCAAGTGAGGCTTATAAGGACATGAGTAAAGCTGATAAAATGACGTTTTTGCCTCGATTAAATGCTTTTGGTAGTTACGAGATGTACGACGATAAAATATTTAGAGCCGATGCCAGTGGTTATGTGGTTGGTGCGCAATTAAGCTGGGATATTTTTCAGGGGTCGAAACGTTTTGGTAAAGCACAGAAAAGTAAAGCTGAATACGAAAAATCGAAGTTAGAATACAATCAGTATGTATCACAAAGCAAACTAGAGCTTAACAAGGCAAAACGTATGTTGCAGGACGCTGAAAACAAGCTGAATTTAACAAAACTGGCGTTAGAACAATCTGAAGAATCTTTAAGAATCAGAACAGACAGATTTAAAGAAGGCTTAGAGAAAACTTCAGACTTATTGATGGCTGAAACCCAGTTTTCACAAAAACAATTAGAATACTATCAAACCATTTTTGAATATAACTATGCGCAGGCATACTTAGAATTTTTAACTAAAGAATAAGGATAAGAGATGAAAAAAATATACACATTAACAATACTATCACTAGCTGTTTTATTCGCTAGTTGTGGAAGTGATGACAAGAAGTCCGTTGCAGATAACAGACCTGCAATTGCGGTTACCGTAAATCAGGTTTCAGAGAATGGAAACTCACCATTTTTGGCCGTAAGTGGAAAAATTAAAGCGGAGAACAGCGCTACCTTAAGCACCAGAACGATGGGGTACATTAATAATGTATTGGTAAATGTTGGAGACAACGTTAAAAAAGGACAGCTATTAGTTGCCATTAATAATACCGATTTACAAGCTAAAAAAGCGCAGGTTAATGCCGGTATTACCGAAGCAACCGCGGCTTTTAATAACGCCGAAAAAGATTATAATCGTTTTAAAAGTTTATACGATAACAATAGTGCTTCACAAAAAGAATTCGACGATATGACCGCGCGTTACGAAATGGCTAAAGCACGTTTAGAAGGCGCTAAACAGATGGAAAATGAAGTGAATGCACAGTTTGCTTATACTAATATTACAGCGCCTTTTTCTGGAGTTGTAACCAGTAAAATGGCAGAAAAAGGGGATATGGCCAATCCAGGTCAGCCGCTTATTACCGTTGAAGCACCAGGAAGTTACGAAGTGATGGCTATGGTTCCTGAAACTGAAATTTCAGCGATTAAAAAAGGAACAGAAGCAACGGTTTTAGTGAAATCTATCAACCAGAGTTTAAAAGGTAAAGTGACCGAAGTAAGTACATCGGCGAGTCAGACAGGTGGACAGTATTTAGTAAAAGTGGTTTTAGAGAAAACGGATGCGAATATTTTATCTGGTATGTTTACAACCGTACAATTTCCGGTGGAACGCAAAGCTAAAACCGCAATGGTTTTAATACCCAGTGATGCGGTTATTAATAATGGACAGTTGTCTGGTGTGTATACCGTAAGCCAAAGTAATACGGCTATTTTACGCTGGTTACGTTTAGGAAGAACGTTTGGCGACCAGGTGGAAGTGTTATCTGGTTTATCGGCTGATGAATCGTATATCGTTTCGGCTGAAGGTAAGCTTTATAACGGCGCAAAAATTTCAATTCAATAACTATAAATCTGCGTTAGGGATGGCAGCGGCATCCTTTTTTATTGTCACATTGAGCGCAGTCGAAATGCAAAACAATAAAAAAGATACAGCGTACAGCCCGTTAAAACGCCCAAAAAATTAAAACAATGAAAGAAGGTTTAGCAGGAAAAATAGCCAAGCTTTTTATAGGCTCTAAGCTTACTGTGCTTTTAATGATCGTTTTTATGGTTATTGGAGTGTATAGTTCGTTTTTAATTCCGCGTGAGGAAGAACCACAAATTGATGTGCCTATGGCTGATATTTTTGTGGGATATCCGGGAGCGAGTCCTACAGAGGTAGAATCGCGCGTGGTAAAGCCGTTAGAGCAATTAATTTCGAATATTAAAGGGGTAGAGTATGTGTATTCAACCTCGATGAAAGAACAAGCCATGGTGATTGTTCAGTTTTACGTGGGTGAAGATATTGAGCGCTCGTTTGTAAAGCTGTACAATGAGATTAATAAGCACATGGACCAAATGCCGGAAGGGGTTACTTTTCCGTTGGTGAAAACACGTGCTATTGACGATGTGCCGATGTTAGGTTTGACGCTGTGGAGTGAACATTACGACGATTATCAGTTAGGGTTAATGGCTCAGGAGTTGGAAGCTGAAATTAAAAAGGTGAATGATGTTGCCATAACTCATAAAATAGGCGGAAGAAGCCGCCAGCTTCGCGTGGTTTTAGATAAGGATAAGTTAGCCGCCAGTGGTCTGGATTTCTTATCGGTTTCTGAAATGATTAAGGCTAATAACACGCAGTTAAACTCAGGAACCTTCGATAAGAATGATACCGAGTTTGTAGTCAACACCGGTAGGTTTTTAGAAAGTGTTACCGATGTGGAGAATTTAGTAGTTGGTGTACAACAAAATCAGCCAATATACTTAAAACAAGTAGCTTCAATTATTGACGGACCAGAAGTACCTCAAAACTATGTGAGTCTGGGCTTTGGTCAGGGTAGTGAAAAGGCATCAGATTTTAATTCGGAGTATCCTGCAGTTACTATTTCGGTAGCGAAACGTAAAGGTGCTGATGCCATGAAAATTGCCGATGTGATTATTGATAAAGTAGAGCATTTAAGACAAAATTTAATTCCGGACGATGTTCATGTTGAAATTACCAGAAACTACGGTGAAACCGCATCGCATAAAGTATCGGAATTATTGTTACACCTTATCGGCTCTATTATTGCCGTAACGTTTGTGGTGATGTTAGCCATGGGCTGGCGTGGTGGTTTAGTGGTATTCTTATCGGTACCCATTACCTTCGCCTTAACGCTGTTAAGTTATTACATGTTAGATTATACACTTAACAGAATTACCTTATTTGCGTTAGTGTTTGTTACGGGTATTGTGGTCGACGATTCCATTATTATCGCCGAAAATATGCACAGGCATTTCAAGATGAAGCGTCTGCCATTTAAACAAGCGGCTTTATACGCCATTAACGAGGTGGGGAACCCGACTATTTTAGCGACGTTCACTGTTATTGCTTCGGTATTACCAATGGCGTTTGTATCTGGGTTAATGGGACCTTATATGGCGCCCATGCCAATTGGAGCGTCTATTGCGATGATTTTATCGTTATTCGTAGCCTTAACCATAACACCATATTTAGGATATATTTTCTTAAGAGAAAAGGATAAAAAAGGAGTTGAAGAGAAACCTAAAAAAGCGTTAGAAGAAACAGTAATTTATAAGTTCTATAACAAGTTCGAGCGTCCGTTAATGGAAAATAAAGCAAAACGCTGGATCTTTTTAGGAGGTACGTTTGTTTTGTTGATAGGAACTATGATGATGTTCTTTACCAAATCGGTGGCGGTAAAAATGTTACCATTCGATAATAAGAACGAGTTTCAGGTGGTGATTGATATGCCCGAAGGTACCACATTAGAGCGTACCGCGTTAGTGGCACAGGAGATTTCACAATATTTATCGACACGTCCTGAGGTGGTGAACTATCAGAATTATATTGGAACATCGGCACCAATTACCTTTAACGGATTGGTACGTCACTATGATTTACGTGGCGGTAGTAATATGGCCGATATTCAGGTTAATCTTTTAGATAAAGAAGCACGTTCGGCACAGAGTCATGATATTGCTAAGTTGTTACGTCCCGATATTCAAAAGATAGCTTCAAAATACAATGCTAATGTGAAGATTGTTGAAGTTCCGCCAGGACCACCGGTATTATCAACGATTGTAGCTGAGGTTTATGGCCCAGATTACGACAAGCAAATGCAGATAGCCGATAGCATTCAAAGCATATTACATAACACCGAAGATGTGGTGGATATCGATTGGATGGTAGAAGCCGATCAAACAGAATATCAGTTTACAATCGATAAGGAAAAAGCGATGCTTTACGGTGTGGCGCCTAAGCATATAGCGTACACGATGAATATGGCTCTGGCAAATCGTCCAATAACAACCTTGTATGATGAAGATGCTGTAAATCAGGTTGGTGTGGTGTTGAGTTTAGATGAAAAGGAAAAATCTACCATTCAGGATATTTCGCAGTTAAAAGTGAAATCGCAACAAGGTAATTTAGTGCCAATCGCGGATTTAGTTGACATTGTTGAAACGACAAGTGCTAAAAGTATCTATAGAAAAAATCAGAAACGCGTGGTGTATGTGATGGCTGATATGGCGGGGGAACTGGAAAGTCCGGCGTATGCGATTTTAGGTATGGAAGAAAAACTTAAAGCCATTGATTTACCTCAAGGTTATGAGATGAACGAAATGTATTTGGGACAACCAGATTATGAAGATGATTATACTGTAAAATGGGATGGGGAATGGCAAATTACCTTAGAAGTATTTAGAGATTTAGGAATTGCCTTTTTAGGAGCGATTATCTTGATTTACATCTTAATTGTAGGTTGGTTCCAGAACTTTAAAGCACCAGTGGTTATGATGGTGGCTATTCCGTTATCGTTAATCGGTATCATTTTAGGTCACTGGATGATGGGCGCCTTTTTCACGGCAACGTCATTTATTGGAATGATTGCTTTGGCAGGTATTATGGTTCGTAATTCGGTATTACTTATCGACTTTATCAATCTTCGATTAGAAGAAGGCGTGCCGTTAAAACAAGCAGCAATCGAGGCCGGAGCTGTAAGAACAACACCAATCTTACTAACTGCAGGAACCGTAGTTATTGGAGCATTCGTTATTTTGTTCGACCCTATATTCCAAGGTTTAGCTATTTCGTTAATGGGAGGTACAATAGTATCTACAGTATTAACCTTGTTGGTAGTGCCATTAGTATATTACATGATTGAAAGAAAAAATTATAAATAATCTGTTGAGGGGTAGTTCATATAAAAATTACAGACCATGAAATTAGTAATAGTAACAGCAGTAGAGGAGTTTCATAATGATATTATAAAACTGTTCAGAAAAGCGCAAATAGAAAATTTTAGTGAGTCGGATATTGACGGCTATAAAACAACCAATCCTTTAATAGTGGCTTCAAATTGGTTTGCCGGAGAATCCAAAGGTAATGAGTCTAATATGTTTTTTTCTTTTACTGAAGAAGATCGTATTGATGCTTTGTTTAAGGGAATTGAAGAATTTAATAGTCATATGGAAACCAATAATCCAATTAGGGCTATTGTACTTCCAATAGAACGATTTATATAAGAATTAAAATAGGTAAAAATGAAAAATAGAATAGTACGTGGTATTGCCGGAACCTTTATTCTGGTAAGTTTATTATTAGCGATTTATGTCAATCAAAACTGGTTGTGGTTTACGGCATTTGTAGGCGCTAATTTATTACAATCCTCTTTAACCAAATGGTGTTTAATGGATACCATTTTAGAGAAATTAGGTGTTAAAGATTAATGTTTTTATTTGAAATTGAACAAGGTTTGGTTGGTTCTCAAAATTGATGTTGTTTAAGTTATTAATGTGTTAAGGTTATTTCTTGTGAAAAAATATTTTCACTGTAAGATATTAACTATTAACTTTATAGGGTAATCAGCCAAACCTTAAATTTCAATGAAATGCAATTATTTTAGAATTGTATTACTTCTTTCTTTTGCTGTTTCTTTTAGTCAATCGACTAAATTAGACAGTTTACAAGCTGCTTTTCAAAACGATAAAATATCAGATTCTTTAAGGTTTGAGTCGGGGCTTGATGCTTTCATGTTATTATTCAGAAAAGATTTGGATAGTGCCCGCCATTATGCAAATTCATTATTAGAGTTTTCCAATCAAAAACAAAATAAGAACTGGGAGGCTACCACACTGCGATTTATAGGAAACACCTATGCATATCAGGGTAATTTTCAAGAGGCGTTAAGGTATTTTATAATGAGCCACAATATCCTTGAAGCATTAGGTGATGTTAAAGCTTTATCGACTACTTATAATAATATTGGATCTATATACTACGAATTAGGCGATTTCACCAAAGCTATCGATAATGAATTAAAAGGGTTGAAAATAGCTGAAAAATCTAATGATACTTCAAATTTAGCACGGCTGACTAACAATTTAGGAAATGTGTTTTTCAGGCAGAATAATAATGAAAAAGCTTTAGAATACTATACCTACAGTTTAAATCTGAAAAAGAAAATTGGCGATAAGGGTGCCTTAATTCATGCTTATAATAACATTGGTTTGGTTCATAATAGTTTGAGACAATTCGATAAAGCTTTTGAGAACTTTCAAATATGTATTGAACTATCTGAAGAATTAGATAATAAAATATCTTTAAGTCGTGCTTACGAAAATATAGGAGAGTTGAATAACTTAAAAGGCGATTTTAAAACATCTCTGGAATATTTAAATAAGGGAATTCAGATTAAAAATGAAATTAATGATAGTGATGGATTGGTGAGTATATACCTAACGAGAGGAAATGCCTATATGGGTTTAAACCAATTTGAAAAAGCCCGTTTAGATTGTCAGAAAAGCTTAGAATTAGCAAAGGCAACCAAAATGCTTTTGGTTAAAAAGGAAGCATGTGAGTGTTTAAGTAACGCATGGCAAAATCTGGGAAATTATAGTAAGGCATTATCATATTATAAGCAATCTATTGTCGCAAAAGATTCATTATTCAATAATGAAAAGGCTCAGGAAATTACACGTCAGGAAATGGAATACCAGTTTGAGCGTGAAAAGCTGGCAGATAGTATTGCATTTAACAAACAAAAGGCGGAGCAGGAATTACAGTATGCCGAAAGTATTAGTAAACAACGCAACAAATCCAATTTAGTGGTGTTTACTACCATTGGATTGCTGCTTATTGGTTTTATTTACTGGCGCTCCAGACGTAAAAGTATTAAGTTAAAACAAGAGCGAGAAGTTGTTACAAGATTAAAACAGGTCGATCAGTTAAAAGACCAGTTTTTAGCCAATACCTCACACGAACTGCGAACCCCTTTAAATGGGATAATAGGCTTGTCAGAATCTTTAAAAGATGGTGCAGCTGGCCCCATGTCCTTAAAAGCTATCGAGGATCTCGATATGATTGTTAATAGTGGCAAGCGTTTATCGAATCTGGTTAATGATATTTTAGATTTTTCAAAGTTGAAAAACAACGACTTACAATTGTCTGTTCATCCGGTCGATTTATATGCTATTACAGATTTGGTTTTGAAGGTGTCAGAAAGTTTAATCAAAGGGAAATCGCTTCAGCTCATTAATTCTGTTCCTAAAGATATTCATTTGGTTGAGGCTGATGAAAATCGTCTTCAGCAAATACTTTATAATTTAATAGGTAATGCCATAAAATTCACCGAAAAAGGCACGGTTCAGGTAAAGGCCCATCAGGAAGAAAACAAAATAAAAATTTCTGTTTCCGATACAGGTATTGGTATTCCGGAAGATAAATTTGAAAGCATTTTTAAGTCTTTCGAGCAGGTAGATGGATCGGTGGAGCGTGAGTATGGTGGCACTGGACTAGGCTTGTCGGTGACCAGACAGTTGGTAGAGTTACATGGTGGTACTATTAACGTAGAATCTAAAGTTGGAGAAGGATCAACGTTTACGTTTACTTTGTCTTTAAGTGAAACAGATAGAAAGGATGTAGCGATTATAAAAAGAGTAGCATCAAACGATAAGGTTCAGAAAATTAAAGCAGATAGAGAAGATAGCAAGGTAGAAGTCTTGCCTTCGGAAAACAAAGATATTAAGATTTTAGTGGTAGACGATGAACCTATAAATCGTCGGGTTTTGGAAAATCATTTAACGGTTGCAGGGTACTCGGTTGTAGAAGCAGGTAGTGGTCAAGAAGCTTTAAATTTAATGAAAACTGAAAATTTTAATTTGATTCTTCTTGATATTATGATGCCGAATCTTTCCGGGTATGAGGTTTGTGAAATCATTAGAAAAGACTTTTCCGCTAGCGAGTTGCCCATTGTTTTACTTACAGCTAAAAACAGAGTGAGCGATTTAGTTGCTGGTTTTAATGTAGGGGCCAACGATTATTTAACCAAACCATTTTCTAAAAATGAATTGCTTAGTCGAATTAGAACACATGTTAATTTAAATGGAATTCATAAAGCTACAAGTCGATTTGTGCCAGCCGAATTTTTAAAATCTGTAGGGCGAGAAGCCATTACCGATGTGGTTTTGGGCGATCATATTGAAAAGCACGTCACTGTTTTATTTACCGATATTCGAGATTATACGAGTCTGTCAGAGAGTATGACGCCGGAACAAAATTTTAAATTTGTGAATGCTTATGTTGGACGTATGGGACCTTTAATTAAAAAGAATAAAGGTTTTGTAAATCAATATTTAGGTGATGGTATTATGGCGCTTTTTCCAGAAAATGCGGCTCATGCGTTACAGGCCACTATCGATATGCAAAAGGTAATTATAGAATACAATAAACGTAGAGTTTCTGAAGGATTTAAACCCATTTCAGTTGGTATGGGCTTGCATACCGGCGAGCTTGTTATGGGTATTATTGGGGATGTTTACCGAAATGATACAGCGATTATTGCCGATACAGTAAATACTGCTTCAAGAATGGAAGGCGTAACAAAATATTATGGAGCAAAAATTATTATCAGCGATAGTAGTCTGGCGAAAATAAGTAACAAAGAAGATTTTAATTTTAGATATTTAGGTAAAGTTAGGGTGAAAGGAAAGTATAATACCATGGGGATTTATGAATGTTTTGATGGTGATGAGGAAGAAAGCATTGCATTGAAACGCAAAACTATGGAGCAATTCGAAAGGGGAATGACTCATTTTTTTGCAAAGGAATTTCCTAAAGCTTCAGTTGCGTTCGATAGTGTATTGGCGATGCATCCAACCGATTTGGTGGCAAAATATTTTTTAACCAAATCGGCAGAATATACCATTTCAGGAGCACCTGATGATTGGGATCATGTGAATACAATTCCGGTGAAGTAGAAAAGTAATTTTAGAGTTTATCTTTTTATCGGATGGCGTTTTAAATAACTCAGGTTTCGCCATAGCCATTCCAAAGGACCAAACTGGTAATATTTTAGCCAAATCGGACTGACAATGAGTTGAAATATCCATATTGCAAAAACAATATACATTAGTTCATGACGCTGCAATGTTCCGAATAACCCAAAACCAACCCCGGTAAATATAAACATAGCAAAAACCGAATGCATAACATAATTAGTTAAAGCCATTTTGCCTACCGCCGAAAGACTTGTTTTTAGCCATCGTAATATAGGTAGCTTACAAAATATCATTATAAGAGCTACATGTCCCAGAGATGTGGGTACGCGTCCTAGTTGATAGGTGTAAAATGATTTGGCAAAGGCTGAATAAGAGAAGTTGTTATCTAATATCAGTTTGGTTTCATGGTAATTTATGGATAATCCAATGGCATAACAGATGAGTGCTATTACGCTATAAAATTTAAAAGATTTTTCAGCCGAAAGAATATTTAATTTAAATAAAGCAATACCTAAAAGCATCATACTTAACACATCCCATAAATCATAACGATACGAATCATGTTCATTAAATTTAGTGTTAAATGGCGCTAAAAATGCGACTACCGAAAAATAATCCTTGCGCATATTTTCATTATATTCTTCAATTGAGGCCGGAGTTCTTTTGTTTTGCATGGCTTCCCATTTTTTTGAAGCTTCTTTTAAATCGTCGGTTAATTCTTTTCCTTCAGATTTGTATTGATTTGCTATTTTTGCTTGTTCAGCAAATTCTAAATCCGATTTAATATCGAAGTAATCCCAGGTTGTTCCAGCGATAATTAAAAATGCAGCAATTGCAATTAGTGTTTTAGGATTCATGTATCTAAAGGAGAAAACTAAAAAGCCCATCAAGGCATAATTATACAGAATCTCTCCAAACCAGAGTAATAAGTAGGCATGAATCAATCCGAAAACCAATAACCATAATAATCGTCTGAAATAAATATTTGCTGCTTTAATCCCTGCACCTTTCTTTTCTAAGCGATCTAACAGAATATACATGCCTACACCAAAAAGAAGCGAAAACAAAGCGCGCATGGTACCTTCAAAAAACATGTTAGCAGTAATCCAGGTTGTTAAATCCCAGCCAGTATAACCACCAGAAATGGTAGGGTCTGCATAGGCTCGTGCAAGTCCCATACCGTTAATATTCATAATTAGAATTCCCAGAAGGACAATGCCCCTCATAATATCTAGAGATTGAATTCGGTCTGTAGGTTTTAAAGGGGATAAGTTTTGTTCATTTGTGGTCATATAGCGGTTTTTAGGTTTTTGGAAAAAGCATTTTATAAATAGGAAGGGTTAATTGTATACGGTGAAAGCCTTAAACATGTTTCTTTCTAAGGCGTTTGGTATTTCTGAGATAAGGACATAGTGTCCTTTATCCAGAAAAACCTGAAAAAATCCTGTTTCGCCAACTTCTAAGTCTTCAACACCACCTAAAAAGATTAATCCTGAAGGCGCAGGAGATCTAAGAGATGTGATATCTCCAGCATTAATCCATTTATTAAGAATTGGAATAAGTGTGTCATTTTCAATTTTAACCAGATTCACATCGTGCCCAAGAAAGGTTTCATAACGCTTTTGGTCTTTAAAATGAACACTCAAATGATAATTTCCGGCTTTCAAAGAATCTTGAAATGTGATTCCTGTTTCACTCGACACGATAATATTATAGTCTGCCTCAGGTATTTTAGCATTACTTTTTTCTTTGGTAACAGTAATTTCTTTAAGCATACCGTAAAACGCATGAGGCATGCCATCAGGCATACGAATATAACATTCCATAGCGTATGTTCCCGAATCAAGGAATAGCGTTGTTTCAGCCTGACTTTTGGGAGATAGTAGACCAACACCTCCATAAAATTTAACATCATACCACCATTTTGGAGTTTGTTCAAGAGCTTTCATGGCGGCTTCAAAATCATTTTTAATTAAAGCTGAAAAGGCTGATTTAAAAGGCGGAACGAGTTCGTTTTTGTAAGTTTCTAAATTAACGCCGTCGGGTAATTTTTCTAAGATAAAAAAGTGGGTTTCTGTCGATTTATTGTTGTAACGAAATGTAGTCCATCCGGATAGAAGAGTATCTGGTATAATAAAGTCCATCACGTTTGTGGTTACGTTCACAATATTTTCATCTAAAGACTTTAAATTAGATTCTTTAATGTGATTGTTGTTTTTACTTGTCTCCTTTTTACAGGATACTATTAAAAGCAAACTGAGAGTAATTAAGATAATGTGTTTTGAAAGTTTGAATTTTAAAATCATAATAGTGTTTTGTTTTATAAAATTTAGAAAACAGAATACGCTATTATAAATCAGGGATGATTTCAGTGTTCTTGCTAAGAATCAATATGTTAAATATAGGTAATTTTCTTAAATAAAATTAGAGGGAGTGATAAATTAATTTATTGATTATTAATGATATATCGCTAATGGTGTCTTGAAAAAAACCGCTTTATCAAGCGGTTTTTTTATGGGGTATAAAAGGAATTTACTGACTTTCTTTTATGTAACCCCAACCTTCTTTTTGCTTAGAAACAATTTCCAGAATACCGTCGGGTACTTGTTTGACGCCTTTAATAAGATCTTCGTCTTTGGTATTATGACGTTTCATGGTGCCCTGACAAATGACAAAGTCGATATTGTCTTTTTGAACCAGTTTGGCAACATCATCGGCGACTACCGATTTGTCTTTTAAAACCATATCCATAGCGCCGCTGTACATCACCACTTCGAATTGTGAATTCGGATAAGCTTCAGACATGGCTTTAACATGCCGAACAGCGGCTTGATGTACTTTGGTATCGCCACTGGTAACATCGAATACTATTTTTACGGGTTTTTCCTGAGCAATGACAATCAAAGAGAGCAGGCATGCCCAGATACAGCTGATTACTGTTTTCATTTTTATTGCGTTTTAATATTATTCGCCAGCAAAAATATAGGCACATTGATGTGCTTGCGCTCTTTCAAGAGCCCAAACTCCTGATGGAACAAGCTTAACGTTTGGTAACATGCCATTTACCCATTCCTGATATACTTTAGTTGGATCTAAGCCAATTTTTTCGGCTACTTTGCCACTATAAACTTTAGTTGCCAAATCGCATGCACAGAACATGGCACCACGTTCATCTAAACTTTTTAGTCCACCAGGACCGTTTATTGGATAATCACCATCCTGTGGTTCGTAGAATGGATTTCTAACAGCAAATTCTTTTGTGTGATCTTTTACATTGAAAATTTCACCTAGTTTGTATTTTTTCCAGATTTCATCGTTAAGTGCCAGACATAGTCCACTATGGCGTAAAACAGTCATGGCTGTAATATCGGTATCAGGTGAGCCAGTTTCATTGTTGGTTAAATAGAAGGCCCAGTTCCAGAGTATTGGCAATCCGTAGTGAGGCGTTGAACCATCATAAACTACACGATGAGTTCCTTTAATTTGGTCGAACCAATCGTAAGTTTCATTCATTTTTGATTCGTCAAAAATAGTGGTACTGGCGTAAATCGGATTCGTTAATACCGAAATAGTGCTGGCTGTTGCTCCTAAGGCAAGTGCGCCTAAAAATTGTCGTCTAGTGTTGTTTGTTGTTTTCATAATTATTTGGTTTTAGTAATGTTATAGGTTTTTTTGTAGTATTCCATAATAGGTTGAAATGGACCTATCTGGTGCTGTTCAGTTGAAAAATTATCGGCGTAAGGCGGATAAGGGGTAGAGACGGGTTTCTTTTTTAAATCGGGGAAATCTTTTTCAGGATTTGATTTTAACGGGCGTTGCTGCATGTTTACATATCCAGCAACATCGTAAGCTTCCTCATCGGTTAAAACAGGAGCATCATAGGTGGTTCCGAAAGGCATATTGGCTTTTATAAACTGGGCAGAAGTAATTACTCTAGCCATTCCTGCGCCATGATTATACGAATCTTCTCCCCAAAGAGGTGGATATTCATAGGTGAATCCGTTACTATCTTTAACACCTAAACCGCTACTGGTATGGCATACCACACAATTGTTTTCAAAGACGATCTTTCCATGAGCTAAATTCACAGGACGATTAGGTATTTTTAGTTTTACAAACCCCTGACCCTCAATATTACCATCTTTCGGGGCATATCGGCTCAGGTATTCCAGATATTTTACGATAGCTTTCATTTCTTGACTATCTGTAGGAAGCATATGGCCGTTCATACTTCGTTCCATGCATCCATTAATACGTTCTTCAATGGTGCCTATTTTATTTTCTCGTCCTCTAAACTGTGGAAAGCGCTGAATGATGCCTATTAAGGGAGCCGAATAGGGTTTTGTTCCTGAGTTGAGATGACAATTTTTACAGGCTAAGCGATTTCCCTGATAAGCCATATTAGGGTTTCCGTTATCGGGACCAATGTATTTAGGCGTCTCGTTGAATAATTCGTATCCGTATTTAATTATAGTATTAGCTTCGGAATCGTTCAATGACGCTACGTCATAATTCATGTAATAGATGTTAGGCATCTTTTTAGGAGTGTTTAGCGTGATAACATCGAAAAGTATGAGAACCAAAAAGATGGATAAAACGACAATAACACTAAAGCATATAACGATTAGTCTACCTATTTTATTTATTATTTTAATGGGTTGATTATGCATTGTTAGGGTTTAAAAAAACAAGCAGTAGTTAAGGTTTTCTATAGAAAGGGGCAAACAGGTAGGTAAGGTAAATGTGACCGAAATAAACCAAAGAATAATGGTTTGCTGCAATCTGTAAATTAGGGTGTTGAGTAAAAATCTTACTTAAAATTACAAAAAAATAAGTTTAGTTGTTAGTATAAGTTATTTTGTTGTTTATGAGATTGTTGGGTTGCGATATGTTTAGGTGTGTTTTAAATTTATTATTAATGTGAGTTTGATAAGTTACCAGTGCTTTTTCAGCTGAATGATTATCATTTTTGAATAGTTTTGAAAATCGTTGTTCCAGTTTCAGATAGTCTGTAATCTTAATACTTGGTGCTTTAGAATCTAGTTGTAGAGGTGGTTGACTATATTTTAGACGTCTTGGGTCATGACGGTATAGCAGCCATTGTCCGGATTGTACTGCTGCTTTGTGATATTGACTGGGTTTAGTCATGTCGATACCATGTGACTCGCTATGACAGTAAGCAATGATAATTGATGGTCCATTAAAACTTTCGGCTTCATTAAAGGCTTTTAAAGTTTGTTCCGGATTAGCTCCCATAGCAACTGAAGCTACATAAACATTGCTATAGTTCATAGCTATTAAACCCAAATCCTTTTTTTGTTTTTTATTGCCATTAAAAGTAAATTTAGCTTCGGCACCAAAAGGAGTTGCTTTAGAGGCTTGTCCACCAGTATTATCATAAACTTCATTATCTAAAACCAGAATATTTACATTTTTACCAGAAGCCAATACATGGTCGATACCACCGAATCCTATATCGTAAGCCCAGCCATCACCACCAACAATCCAGATGCTTTTTTTAATAAAATTATCGGCTAAATTATAGAGTTGTTTGTGTTTATTAGTTTCAATTGTTTTTAAAATTGTTTTTAGCTGGTTCACATAAGCTCTCTGATTGTGTATTTCCTTTTCATTGGTTTGTTTATTATTTAAAATATCGTAAACCAGTTTTAAAGGTAATTCGGGAGACAATTGTTTTAAAAGTTGTCTGGCTTGTGCTAATTGTTGGTCAATAGATAATTTATAACCTAAACCGAATTCGGCATTATCTTCAAATAGAGAGTTTGCCCAGGCAGGACCTTGTCCATTATTGTTTGTGCTCCAGGGGGTGGTTGGTAATGCACCTCCAAAAATAGAACTGGCACCCGTAGCATTTGCAATTAATAATCGGTCGCCGTAAAGTTGAGATAATAGTTTTAAGTAAGGTGCTTCACCACAGCCTTTAACGCCCATAGGGTATTTAAATAAGGGTTCCTGTAATTGCTGCTGACTCATTTTTGTAGTGTCAATTTTTGTTCGGTCAAATTCAGGCATAGAATTGAAATAATCCCAGTTGTCGTCATTTGTTTTAGCTTGTTTATCTGTTAATTTTAAAGCTTTTGAGCTACAGGCATCAACACAGTTATTGCAGCCGTTACATTGGTTAGGATTGATTTGAATAGTATAATTTAAAAGATCGATTTCCCATTCTGTTTCTGTGGCTTTAACAGATTTAAAACCTTTAGGAGCTTGTTTTAAATAGATATCGTCAAAGACTTTAATGCGTAAAGCCCCTTGTGGACAAGCCATACTACAAACTCCGCATTGTGTACATAAATCAGTTTTCCAATCTGGTATATAAGATGTTGCTTCAATAGAGTTGAATTGTGAGGTGTTTGTAGGGTAGGTGCCATCTAAAGGTAGTGCACTAACGGGAATAGAATGCCCCTGGTTAGCAAGTAGTTTTCCTAAAAAGGTGTTAGAAAATGGATTGCTATTTTCTGAGTTTAATATAACTTCGGAAGTATCTACCTGTTGGATATGTTGTTTTATCAATGCTATGGTTTCGGCATCTAAACACTGATTTGTTAGCGCCAAAAAACAAACTTGTAATGCTGAAACATTAAGGTTACTTGTAATCTCTAAATCTTGAATAGTTTTAATGTTTACAATCTTTAAAATGATTGATTTTTTAATGATTTCCGTTTGTACCGATTGAGATAGAGATGTCCAGAAGTTTGTGGTTGTTAAATCAGAATTTACTAATAATAAACCGCCTGGTTTTAGAGTTTCTATAACCGAATCGTTTTCTATAAAGTTTACGCTATCAGTGGCGATAAAGTTGGCATTTTCAATTAGGTACGGAGCTTTTATAGGTTTGTTGTCTATTCGTAAATGTGATACATTTCTGGAGTTCGATTTTTTATAATCACACTCTGTATAGCCTTGAATAAACGTATGTTTTTTTGAACCGATAAGCTTTAATATCTGTTTAAAGTTTTCGCCAAGCGATTTGCGTTTGGTTTCGTAAAATACAGCTTGATAAGATTGATTTATGTAAAGATTTTCTTTTGTAGTTAAACTTAAGTGAGTTACATCGTCTGTAATGCCTACAGTAAAATGATTTTTAGGGCTGTTTTCCTTAAGGTTATCGAAAATTGCTTTGACCATGGTTGGCGTAAACTCTTTTGAAGATAAGCCGTAGCGCCCTCCAAGGACTTGGGGTAAATGAGTTATTTGATGAGTTTGAAATGCTTCAGTTAAAGACTGTAACACATCTAAATATAAAGGTTCACCGTTAGATCCTGGTTCTTTGGTTCGGTCTAAAACGGCTACGGATTTGCAAGTTTTTGGTAAGGCTTCAATGAGATGTTTAGTGCTAAAGGGTCTGTACAATTTCACTTTAATTAAACCTAGTTTTTTGCCTTTTTGGTTTAAATATTCAATGGTTTCTTCAATCGTTTCAGTAGAAGATGCCATTGATATGATGATTGATTCTGCTTCAGAATGTCCGATATATTCGAATAATTTGTATGGTCTTCCGGTTAGGGTTTCGAATATTTCCATTGTATGTTGAACGATATCGGGACATGAGTTATATGTGGTATTTGTCGCTTCCCGACTTTGAAAAAACACATCAGCAGCTTGTGATGTTCCTTTGATAGTTGGTTTATTTGGATTTAAAGCACGATCACGATGTTCTTGAATAGCTTCGGAAGGGGTAAGTTGCTGAATGATTTCATCTGTATTAGTTTCAATTTTAGAAATTTCGTGTGAGGTTCTGAAACCATCAAAAAAATGAATAAAAGGTATTCTACTTTTCAGACTGGCTACCTGGGCGATAAGAGCAAAGTCATGAGCCTCCTGAACTGAAGCACTGGCAAGCATAGCATAGCCGGATTGTCTAACAGCCATAACATCGCTGTGATCTCCAAATACAGATAAAGCATGAGTTGCAATACTTCTAGTGGCAACATGAATAACATTAGGGGTAAGTTCTCCTGCAATTTTATAAAGGTTCGGTAGCATCAACAGTAAGCCTTGTGAGGCTGTGAAAGTTGATGATAACGCTCCGGTTATTAAGGCACCATGCATGGAGCCGGCAACACCGGCTTCACTTTGCATTTGATAAACACTAGGTGTTAAACCTTGATAATTTATTTTGTTTTCAGCAGCCCATTGCTCAACCAGTTCGCTCATTTCTGATGCTGGAGTAATCGGGTAAATAGGCATCACTTCATTGGTTTTGAAGGCGATTTTAGCCACAGCCTGATTGGCGTTTAGGATACTGTATTTTGAAGTTTTCATGATGCTGGTTAAAAATTAAGTGATAAAAAAATGGCTACCGGTTAGTTTATAGTAGCCATTTTTTTGGTTAGCCTATTGTTTTACAATTTCTATTTTAACAGGCGTTGGGTTGGTAATCATGTCGAATACCGGAGAGAATTTAGCAAGGTTTTCAAGTTGTTCTACGCTTGCATCAGATTTCACTTTTAAAGTAAAGGTAATACCGTCGAATCCGGTTCTAACTTCAGGATCTAATCCTAAGAATCCGTGTAAGTCTAAGTTACCTTTTAAGGACGATTCGGCACCTTCAATGGTAATACCGTTTGCAGCGGCGTGGTAAACCATAGCTCCTGTTAAGCAAGATCCTAAAGCGTGTAATACAACTTCTGGTGGTGTAGCAGCTGTGTCGTTACCTAATAAAACATTTGGGTGGTCACATTCCATAGTGAAAGTTTCTTGACGAGAAGTATCTTCTTGTCCTACGCCGTAAAATTCTTTGATGCTTGACACACAATGTCCGCCATCAATCCAGTTGTTTTTAGATCTGAATTGGAATTTTGCTAATTCTGGATTTTGTTGAACTGCTCCAATGGTTTCTACCAATTGGTCTACGTTTACTCCGTTTTTTACATTTGCTGTTGTAATCATGTTTTCTAAATTTTAAATTGATTAATTTGATTAATTGATTCGTTGCCATAGTAAATGCATTTGGCGTGCCAAACTTTTTAAAATACTTAAAATCAATGACTTACATGGTTTAAGGATGCGAAGTTAACTAACTTAAAATCGTATATTTACGAGATTTCGTTAGTGTATTTACGAGATTTCGTGAATTTACAGAGGACGTTCTATACCAAAGGCCTTAATTTTTGAAGCCAAAGTGGTAGGAGGTATTTTTAAAAGAGCAGCTGCACCGTTTTCGCCGGATATTTTCCACTTGGTCTGTTTTAGCGCTTTGAGAATATTGTTTTTTTCCAAAGAAGCTAATTCTCCGGCAGTATAAATTTTATCAGGTGCGGGTTTTGTAGTTTTGGTTTCTTCATTTGTTTGAAGAGGAATAATACTAGGTAAATTGAGACTTTTGTTTTTTGAAACAATAACAGCACGTTCAATCAGGTTTTGTAGCTCACGAACATTTCCCGGCCAATGATATTGAATCAATAAGGTTTTATCAGTTTCAGATAGGGCAAGAGGAAGTTTTCCCATTTTTTTTGAAAACTGGTTAACCATTTCCTGTGCAATTAAAACCACGTCTTCACCACGCTCTCTTAAAGCAGGAACTTCAATAGGAAATACATTAAGGCGGTAATATAAATCTTCTCTGAATTTGCCTTCTTTAGCAAAAGTTTTTAGGTTACGGTGGGTGGCGGCAATAATACGTACATCGACCTTAATAGTTTCAGAGCTTCCCACAGGGTCAAATTCGCCTTCCTGGATAATGCGCAACAGTTTGGGTTGAAGGTCTAAAGGCATCTCGCCAATTTCATCTAAAAAGATAGTGCCTTTGTCGGCTAATAAAAATCGTCCTTTTCGGCTAGCTGTGGCTCCGGTAAAGGCGCCTTTTTCATGACCAAACAATTCACTTTCTATAAGATTGGCAGGTATAGCACCGCAGTTAATTTTAATGAGAGGTTTATCGCTTCGGTCGCTCTCTTTATGAATAGCTCTGGCAACTAGTTCTTTTCCAGTACCGGTTTCACCATGAATTAATACCGTGGCATTAGTTTTTGCAACCTGATGAATAAGGTTTAATGCCGCTTTCATGTTTTGGTTTTCAGCAATAATGCCATAACCACTGGTAAGTTCCTGAATTTCTTCTTCAAGATACTGTGCCTGATTAGTTAATTGATTGATTTTGTTTTCGGCACGGATTCTATCTTCTGTATTTCTTAAGATTAAAGTATAGTAATAATCGTTGTCAACACCATATTTACTAATAGTACCTTCGTTTAGTGTTTCGGTATTGTTGGAACCTATAACCTTTATTATCTGAGGAAGAAATTGGTTTATGGTATCATTATCAATTTCATTGTTAACTATGGTTTCAATTAAATCGGCGCTGTCATCATCAAAAAAGAACAGCACGTTTCGTTGTAGAACATCGTCGTTTTCCAGTAATTTGTTTGCAGAAGGATTGGTTAGGGTGATTTTAAAATTCTGATTAAACATAATAATGGCATCCATCGCGCCATTAATGAGTCCGCTCATTTTAGAATGAGCAATTTCAATATCTTTTTTTGAGCTGGCCAATCGTTCCTGAATGATATCGAGTTCGCGATGCCGTTTAATTAAAACAGATAAAATACCGTTGGCAAAGCCGGTGTCGGTTTTTATTAAGTTGACAAAGTTTTTACGATCAATAATAAGGACGTTTGTTTTTTCAACAGTAGTCACCGATGCCGAACGTCTTTGATCATCAATTAAAGCGTATTCACCAAAACATTCACCAGCTTTAAGAAAACAGTAAATATGATTTCCTTCATGAACTTTAACATGTCCTTCAAGGATAACAAACATAGAATCACCAACATCTCCTTTCGTAAGTATGCTTTCATTCTTTAAAAAGGTTTCAGTCTTAGATGCTTTGCATAGTTTATCTAAAGAAGGTCTGGAAACCTCGGTGAAAAAAGGAACCCCGGTAAGAAATTCTGAAACACTATTATTAAAAACGTCTGGCATATTGGTTGCATTACTTCTATAAATATAAATAAATATCATATAGAATTCTGTTAGTTAAGTAATTATGTGAAATATGTTGTTTTTAAGGATAATGTTTTAAATTAGTGTATTAAACATTTTCCACTGAGATAAAATGACACAAACCCGACAGCTTGTAGCAATTATGTTTACCGATATTGAAGGGTATACAGCCTTGATGCAAAAGGATGAAAAACAAGCTGTTCTTATTCGTCAGAAACACCGTGAAATATTTAATAGATCTACAACAGAATGTGGTGGAGAACTTATTCAATATTATGGAGACGGTACTTTAAGTGTTTTTAAAAGCTCCATTTCGGCTATAAATTGTGCCATTAAAATGCAGCAGCATTTTCAGGAAGAACCAGTTATACCAGTTCGTATTGGAGTGCACCTCGGAGATATTATTCGCACGGAAACCGATGTTATTGGTGATGCTGTAAATATTGCGTCTAGAATTGAATCGTTGGCGGTTCCCGGAAGTATTTTAATTTCAGATAAAGTTAATGATGATTTAAGGAATCAAAATGAGTTTCAAACTAAGTATTTGGATGTTTTTGAATTTAAGAATGTGAATCAAACCATGCCTGTTTTTGCAGTAGCGAATGAAGGTGTTGTTGTTCCGAGTTTATCCGAGATTAATGGTAAAACAGAAGAACGAATAGGGAAATCATTCAAAAGCTTTAAACGAAAAGCAGCTGTTTTGTTAGTCATTTTGTTAGCTTTTATCACAACATTATTGCTTACGAGACCTGAAAATTTAGATAATAACCAATTAAATGATTTAACCATTGCCGTTTTACCATTTAACAGTGTGAATTTAGATGAAAATTCTGAGGCGTTTACCGATGGTGTTACTGAAGATATTATAACACATCTTTCTAAAATTCAACATCTTCAAGTGATTTCTAGAGCATCGGCCATGCATTATAAAGGCACTGCTAAATCCATCAAACAAATAGCGAAGGAATTAGATGTTAATTATATTCTTGAAGGTAGTGTTCGTGTTAATGATAATCAGGTGCGTATTAATGCTAATTTGGTAGATGCTACAAGTAATAAAAATTTATGGGCTAACAATTACGACAATACCATGGTTCAGATTTTTAAATTACAAACCGATGTATCAAAAGATATTGCTAATGCTCTTAAAATTCGATTGAGTGAAACCGAAGAATCCCGTTTAAATAATTTACCAACAAATAACCCTGAGGCTTATAGTGTGTTTAAAGAAGGACAAGCTTTTTTGCATCGTGGAGGAGGTAAGGTTGAAGAACTTAAAAAAGCGGAACAATTATTTAAACGAGCCACAGAACTGGATCCTAATTTTTGCAGAGCTTATGTTGGATTAGCAGAAACGTATCTTGAATATATTTTCTGGGGCAGGGAATCCCCTAAAAAAATGTTAGAGCTTGCCTCTATACCCGCTTTAAAAGCTTTAGCTATTAATTCAAGTGATGGAGGAACATTCGGTGCTTTAGGAGCAATTAGTTATTATAAATATCAAAGAGAAACAGCCATATTGTACTTAAAGAAGGCAACAGAGATTAACCCTAGTTATGTTAGTGCATACGATAAGTTAGCGTGGATTTATGCTTTTGAAGGAAACCTTAAGTTGATGGAAGAAAATTTTAATAAAGTAATTAAATTAGATCCGTTGTCTTCTAAATATTTAGGCGATATGGGGCAACATTATTATTATCTAGGGGAATTTCAAAAAGCGATTGATAAAATGGATGAGTCGTTAAAATTGTTTCCAAACAATAATATGCTTATCTGGATGAAGGCTACTAATTTATCAGGTTTAGGTAAGTATCAGGAAGCTATAGACCTTTATACATCAAGAAGTGTAGCATCTAATACTAACTGGATGCTTGGATATTGTTATGGGAAAATTGGCGAGTATGAAAAAGCCAGAGAAATATTAGAATTTCAACTGAACAAAAATAAGATGGTTTATGTGCCTCCATTTATGATTGCAACCATTTATATGGGATTAGGCGATGTCGAAAATACTCTTACCTGGTTAGAAAAGGATTATGAAGTAGGAGGTCAGGGGCTTTTCTTTTGGGGATTAAAGCAAGATGTAAGATTTAAACCTATAAGAGAAGAACCTAGGTTTCAGGCTTTACTAAATAAGGTTAATTGACATAAAATTAAAAAGCACAACCAGGGATTTTGATTGTGCTTTTAGTTGACTAATTCAAATAATAACTCAAATAAACTTACCATTACTATTTATCTTCAAAGATTTTTTATTTCCGTTTGCATCTATTTTTACCTTATAAATTTTGTTTGTTCCTGAATCTTCGTTGTATGAAACAATGTATGTGTTGGTTTTTATAATTGCGCCAGGGTATTCATCGTTTATGGCATCCAAAACAACACGAGGAAGTCTGATATCTTTAAAGCGTTCAAATGATTTAATTAGATTTCCTTCAGCATCAAAAACTGCAGTTATCTGTCCACTTTTATCATCACCTTCTTTAAATCCAATTTCAAATCTATTAGAACGTTCATTATAAAATTGATGTTTGGTAATATCGAAATTAGCAACCAGAGTTTCTAAGGCATTTATGCGTTCACAGTCTGCAGAAACAGCAACAGCATCGTAATACTCATCATTTAAGTGACTTTTTGTTGTTTCAGGAGACGAAGTTTTTTCTTTTAAAGATTCAAAAACATAATTGTCATTAATCATAAAGTTGTCGTTTAAGACAGCTAAAAGGTTTTCTTCAAAACTTGAATTTTTGCTTGCTGAAGCAAAATTAGGTTCTCTTTCTCGCAATATCTTATTGATATTTGCTTCTTTTTCTTTTGCTGTAGGAGATTCTTTAAAGTAATCATCCATAGTCGACGCCATATAAAGCGGATGGCGTTTATCTTCAATTTGAGAGAAACATAGGTTGGCAAATCCTAAAATAGTTAGAGCCAGTAAAAAATTTTTCATAATAATAGATTTAATTAAACAATTTGCTACCACTATTATTCAGGGAGAAAAATTTTATACTGTAAAACTAGTCGGAAAATGCACAGTTGTTTGCTACCCAGGTAGCACTTTTTGTTGTTTTAATAAATGTTTAACATTTGGATTATCAGTTGTTTTTTAATTTATCTAAAAGTAAATCCATGTTCTTGATTTCTATATTTTTATTTCTGATATCTATAATGCCTTCTTTTTTGAAAACCTGAATCTGACGGTTTAATACGGCGCGTGTGGTACCAATAAGTTGAGCTAATTCCTTATGTGGTAAGTCGTTGATTTTTTCAATCTGATTTGAAGAATAATTAACGTTATTTATGAGAAGTTTTGCTAGTTTTGTTGAAGTATCATCAATAGAGGAGCTGGTAACATACTCTTCTAAGTCTTTAAGTTTAATAAGTGTATAATGTAATAAGGATTTGTAAAATTCAGGATTATCCATCATCCATCGTTTTAATAAAAGCGAATTTGTAGTCAGTATGTTGGCACTGGTTAAAGTTTCGTAGTATACTTTATGTTGTGAAAAATTTAATAGACGAGAAACATCAAAAGCATCGTTTTTAACTAATAAAAACAAAGTGATTTTACGATCTTTAGCTTTGTTGTAATAATAGAGTTTTAGTTTTCCGGATATGATGATATAAAAATTGTAAAGCGTACTGTCTCCGTCAAATAAACAAGTGTTCTTAGGCCATTTTTTTACAGATGAAATTTTAAGGAAAGCACATAATTCTTCATCTGAAATCTCTTTGAATAAAGGATTTTCTTTCAAAATAGGGATGATATAATCTTTATTTTCTTTGGCCATTTTAGGAAACAATTAGTGCTAATAAAGATTATTAAGGAGGAGCTAAGGCCTCAGGGTTACCAAATTTAATCATTTTTAATTAAGTAACCCTAATTTTTTGGTTAGAATTGTTTTAATAAGCGTTTTAAATGGAATACTTTTGACACTTGAAATTTATAGTTTAAAATCATGTCCTTTTCCAATAAATTAAAATCAACTTACAAGCCAAACAGATTAGCCGTTAAACTAAATACTAAAGGCGAACAGTTTGTGTTAAAAGGACATCCATGGGTGTTTTCAAATAATATTTCCAAGATTAAAGATGATGCCAAGTCGGGAGATTTAGCTATTATTTTCGATAAAAGTAAGAATCGTGTTGTAGGTATTGGACTTTACGATGAAAATTCACCAATTCGTATAAAAATGCTTCATAGTGGTTTTGAAAAGGTTGAAATAAATGCTGAATTTTTTCAAAATAGAATCGAAGAAGCATTTGCCAAACGATACGAATTACTTCAAACCAATACCAATAGCTATCGCTTGTTGTTTGGTGAAAATGATGGATTTCCAGGTTTAATTGCCGATGTGTATGATTCTGTTTTAGTGGTGAAAATTTATTCAGAAATCTGGTTGCCATATTTAGAAAGTATTGTTCCAAGTTTGCAGGAGGTGTCAAGGGCTAAAACGGTAGTGATGCGTTTAAGTAGAAGTCTGGAGCAGTCTGGATTACATAATCTGGAAAATGGAGAAGTGGTTTTCGGGACACTTGAAAATGAAGTAGTAGAGTTTGTTGAGCACAATGTGAAGTTTTCTGCAAATGTTATTAAAGGGCATAAAACAGGCTATTTTTTAGATCATCGTGCCAATAGAAAACAGGTAGGAGAGTGGAGTAAAGGAAAATCAGTTTTAGATGTATTTAGCTACGCCGGTGGATTTTCGGTACATGCATTATATAACGGAGCAACATCGGTTACCAGTTTAGATATTAGTAAGCAGGCTTTAGAAATTGCTTTGGAAAACGGTAAACTTAATGACTATACTGGAGAACATAAAATTATTGCTGGTGATGCTTTTGAGGAGCTTCAAAAACTTATCGTTAACAAAGTAACTTTTGATGTCGTCGTTATCGATCCGCCTAGTTTTGCAAAACAGGCTTCAGAAGTAGACTTGGCAAAGAAAAAATACGCCCAATTAGCAGAATTAGCCGAAAAACTCACTGCAAAAAACGGTCTTTTGGTTTTGGCTTCTTGCTCGTCTCGAGTTACAGCACAGGCTTTTTTCGATATCAATCAGCAGGTTCTAAGTAATGTAAAACGGTCTTATACAATAAAATTAAAAACGTATCATGATATCGATCATCCTGTAGCATTTGAAGAAGGCGCTTACCTAAAATGTGGATATTATCAATTTTAATATTTACATTACTTTAAGTGTTATGCACGCATAATAATTGGTATATTTGTTGAAATTCATTTTTAAAATGTCAACTAAACTTACCAAACTTCTTAATATAAAATACCCAATTATTCAGGCGCCAATGTTCTTGGTGTCGAATACTGCAATGGTTAAGGCAGCTATGAACGAGGGTATTGCCGGGTGTATTCCTGCGCTTAATTACCGAACTTTAGACGAATTAAAAGTTGCTATAAAAGACTTAAAAGCATCTAAAGTTCAAGGAGGCTCATTCGGATTTAATTTAATCGTTAACAAATCGAATATTAAATATAAGGAACAGTTACGGGTACTTTGTGAAGAAGGCTGCGACTTTATTATAACTTCATTAGGGAGTCCTGAAGAAACTATTAAGGAAGCTCATAAATATGGTATTAAAGTATTTTGTGATGTGGTGGACTTAAAGTATGCCAGAAAAGTGGAAGCTTTGGGGGCCGATGCGGTAATTGCCGTTAATAATGAAGCCGGAGGACATCGTGGCGATTTATCACCTGAAACACTTATAAAATTACTAACGGCGCAATGTAAAATCCCTGTTATTTCTGCCGGAGGTGTGGGATGTAAAGCCGATGTTGACAGGATGCTGAATTACGGTGCTGCTGGAGTTTCGGTTGGAAGTCCGTTTATTGCTTCGGTAGAGGCTAATGTCACCGACGAATATAAACAAGCCTGTATTAAATATGGTGTCGGCGATATTGTTATGACTGAGCGTATTTCAGGTACACCATGTACAGTTATTAATACGCCTTATGTTCAAAAAATAGGAACCAAAGCTACCTGGCTTGAATCGGTTTTAAACCGACATAAAAAACTTAAAAAGTGGGTGAAAATGATTCGGTTTTCAATAGGGATGAATGCTACAAAAAATGCTGCTACCAAAGCGACATATAAAACGGTTTGGGTGGCGGGCCCAAGCATTGAGCACACCACTGAAGTTTTGCCTGTTTCATTAATTGTAAAACGCTTAGTTGAATAAGATATTTAATTCTTAATTGTTTGTTTTAACTTTGTTTGGTAAAAAGAAGAAACTAAACAATAATGAAATATAGAAATTTAGGACGAAAAGGTTTTCAGGTTAGTGAGGTTGGATTAGGATGCTGGCAACTGGGTGCCGATTGGGGACAAGATTTGTCGAAAGAATCGGCATTCGAAATTTTAAACGAAGCTGTAAAAAATGACATTACTTTTTTTGATACCGCGGATGTATACGGTAACGGAAAAAGTGAAGCTTTAATAGGCGAATTTTTAAAAACCTGTGAAAATCCAATTCGAGTAGCTACCAAATTTGGAAGAGCAGCCAATGCCTTCCCAGATAAATACACCAAGGAGGTATTACGTAATACTGTTGAAGGTTCTTTAGAACTGTTAGGAACAGATAGTTTAGATTTATTACAACTACATTGTATTCCAACACAGTATTTAAAAGACGGAGAGGTATTCAATTGGTTACGTGAATTGAAATCGGAAGGTTTAATTAAGCATTTTGGAGCAAGTGTAGAAACCGTTGAAGAAGGTTTAATTTGTTTACAACAGGAAGGTTTATTGTCCTTACAGGTTATTTTCAATATTTTCCGTCAGAAATTGGCAGACGAATTATTGCCACAGGCACAGGACAAAGGCGTGGGAATTATTGTGCGATTACCATTAGCGAGTGGTTTGTTAACCGGAAAATTTAATGAAAATACCATTTTTACTGAAGATGATCACAGAAACTTTAATCGCGACGGTCAAGCGTTTAATGTTGGTGAAACTTTTGCAGGCCTTCCTTTTGAAAAGGGATTAAAGTTTGTTGAAGAAATAAAGAAAGATATACTTCCCGATGAATTAACCATGGTGCAATTAGCTTTACGCTGGATTTTAGACCATGAAGCAGTGAGTACAATTATTCCGGGAGCTAGTTCAAAGCAACAGGTTATTGGTAATGCCCAGGCATCTGGTTTAAACACATTATCTCCCATTGTGCATCAGGCATTAACTCAGTTATATAAAGAAAAGGTTCACGACTGTATTCGAGGCGGATATTAATATTTTCATTTTTAATAAAATATAAACCATGGCAACCATCAAATACTCTATTTATGGTTGCTATGTTTTTTTTATGTTAAAAGATATTTCGAATCGTTAAAACGTTTGATTTTAAGTTATTAATAAGCTAACTTCGTAGGGAACATATTAAAAACCTTAACTTATGAAATACTTAAGCTTAACTTTTTGTATTGCTTGTCTTCTATTTGTCTTTTCATGTAAAACATCACAGTCTACAACAGATGCCATATATAATTCATCATGGGAACTAGAATATGTTACTGGACCTCGCATAGCATTTGATGGTCTTTATCCGAACAAAAAACCTCAAATAACTTTTAGTAAAGAAGAAGGGAAAGTTATGGGAAACAATGGCTGTAATGGATATTCGGCAGATTATACTTTAGAAGGAAATAAATTGTCTTTCGGAGAGCCGGGACCAACAACTTTAATGTTTTGTGAAGGCGGAGGAGAAGTGGTATTTCTTAAAACTATGAAGAAAATAGATGCTTATAGTATTGATGCCGATGGAAAATTGAATTTATTGATGGGCGATTTACCTATGATGCGCTTCAAAAAAGTAACACCATAAGTCATGTTTAGGTTTGCTTTTGTTTTCTTGATTTTACTCATTGGATGTAAAAATAAGAATACTGAAAAATTGGAAACTTCAGATACTGAATTATCAGACACTTTGAAAGTTCAAACAAAAGAAGAATATTCAGAAACACTTGAGTCTGGTTCTTATTTTAAAGCAGCAGGAACCGAACCATTTTGGGGTTTGGAAATTGCGGATAATAAAATTGAATTGAAGATGATGAGTGATACCATTATAACACCGCATATTGAGCCTGTTCGTGCTATGGATGCTAACGTAAAGCGTTATCATGTAGAAACAGAAGCTGTGGTTTTAACGATTCAGATTTCAAAACGCAATTGTATAAACGCTATGTCAGGCGAGTCGTTTCCTTATGCTGTAACTATTAATTATAATTACACAGGAGAAACAGCACATCATACCTTAGCAGGCTGTGGTTATTACACAACATCTTTGAAGACAGGTTGCTACGTATATAGTGGAGACGGAAATGAGTTGCTATTTCAAATTACCGATGTGAGTGACGATGTTTACGGTCGGTTAAAATACAGGTATCACGAAAAAGATGAGAACATGGGTAATTTTAGAGGGAAGTTGTATAGCGATAAGCTTCTGGGTACATTTACTTTTATTTCGGAAGGTATAGAAAGCGTTAGGGAAGTCGCGTTTTTAGTGAAAAAAGATACTCTAATTGAAGGATTCGGCACCTTAAACGAAACGGGAACAGCCTTTAAGTTTAGAGATAGTATTGCTTATTCTTCTAAAATGCCTCTGGTGAAAACCAATTGTAAATAACATTTATATTAACCATTTATGAAAACACGGTTGGCTTATAGTATTGCTATATTGGGCTGGTTTGCCGTAATAATGCAGTTTTTTTTGATGCTAATGGATAAAACCATGTCTTCGGTAGAATCGATAGAACGGTTTTTTAGTTATTTCACCATATTAACAAACACCATTGTAGCGCTGTTTTTTACCATGAAAAGTTTAAACTTTCAAAAGGTGGATTACAAAACATGGTTAACACCAATTGCGGTTTATATTACGGTGGTTTGCGTAGTATATCAAACCTTATTGAGACCGGTCTGGACACCTGAAGGTTTTCAGATTGTTATAGACGAATTACTTCATAGTATTATTCCTGTTTTAACCGTGGTGTATTGGTTTTTGTACGATGGAGCCAAACATGTTGTTTGGTCTTTAATTCCGAAATGGTTGATTTACCCGTTGGTGTATTTAATATATATATTAACACGAGGTATGTTTTCCGGGTTTTATCCCTACCCGTTTATTAATGTTTTGGAAATAGGCTGGCAACAAACCTTAATTAATAGTGTTTTAATGTGTTTGCTGTTTTTAATGCTATTTTCTATGTTTATTGGTTTAGGACAACGTTTAAAGCTGGGCTACTATAGTTGATTTTATCTTTGGCCATTCTTCTTTTAAAATGCCATAATAACAAGTACTACGCTTAAAACCGTCCAGCATTAAAACATCTTTTCTTAGGATGCCTTCTAAGGTTGCTCCTAATTTTTCAACTGCTTTTCTTGATTTTGTATTGCGTTCATCTACGGTGAAGCAAACTTTGTCGAAGTTCAGCGTTTCAAAAGCATATTCAAGCATTAGGTATTTCATTTGTGTATTTAATCCGCTTCCTTGAAATTCTTTGCCAATCCAGGTCCAACCAATGTGTAAAAGTTTGTTTTGCCAGTTTATTAGAGCAAAACGAGTACTCCCAGCATATGAGTTCAGTTGTTTGTCAAAAATAATAAAAGGGATTGCTGTTTGGTGGTAATATGCATCAACCGCCGTTTGTACATAATCTTTTAAGTCTTCCGGGGTGTTAATTTTACTCGGCGAATACTGAACAAGATTGGGTTGCAGTGCAATATCTAAAAGGTGTTTATAGTTGCTTAAATCTAATAAGGTTAGTTTAACACGGTTATTTTCTAAAGTAGGTGCTTTCATAAAATTATTAATAAGGTAAATTTAATTAAAGGTTAATTTTTCATGCCTTTGATTAGCATTTTGTATTTTTACCTGCGCTAATAAAAATACAATATTAAATGCCATTATCTAAAGAGAATGTAATAGCTCAAGCTAATGCAGCTTGCAAAAATACTTTAATGGAAACCTTAGAAATTGAAGTTGTAGATTATGGTGATGATTTTTTAGTGGCTCGAATGCCTGTAAACTCGAGAGTACACCAGCCTGATGGTGTTTTGCACGGTGGTGCAACAGCCGCTTTAGCAGAAAGTGTAGGGAGTTTTGCTTCGCATATTTTTATAGATACCGAAAAGTTTTTTGTGCGTGGTATAGAAATTTCAGCAAACCATTTAAAAAGTATTCGTGAGGGCTTTGTTTATGCTAAAGCAACGTTTGTTCATAAAGGAAGAACAACCCAGTTGTTGGATATCAAAGTAACCGATGAAGACAATAATTTAATCTCGGTTTGTAAATTATCTACCATTTCGTTACCAAAACAAGGATAGTTAATGACCTTATTTAATTTTTTTACCTGTATTGAAACCCAATACAATAACGAGTTGCCTTTTGTTGCTTATAGAAAACCAGGAGAATCATCTATATCGGCGTTTTTACAAAAAGATAATACGTTACATATTACCAAAGATTTTACAGAGAAAGGATTTGTTTTTGCACCTTTTGATGATGCTTTAGATGCTATTTTGTTGCCTGTAGATAATGCTTCAAAAATTATTTGTTCAGATTATGAGGTAATACCAACACAACTTAACGGTAAGCCGTTATCTGTTGTGACAGGCGAGCAAAAGGCCTTTCATATTAATTTGGTTAACAAAGGGGTTGAAGCTATTAAAGATGCTGCTTTTGAAAAAGTAGTATTGTCAAGAAAGGAAGACGTTAAAATTAAAGAAACTAATCCTATTGAAATTTTTAAAAGTCTTCTTAATCATTATCCGTTAGCTTTTGCGTATTGCTGGTATCATCCAAAAGTGGGTTTATGGTTAGGCGCGACTCCGGAAACTTTGATAAAAATTGAAGGTCAGCAGTTTTCAATCATGTCATTAGCCGGCACTCAGGAATACAACGGTACACTTGATGTGACCTGGCAGAATAAGGAAAGGGAAGAACAACAATTTGTAACTGATTTTATTGTAGATAGCATTAAGCCTTCAGTAGGCCATTTAAAAGTTTCGAAAACAGAGACGGTAAAAGCCGGTAATCTAGTTCATTTAAGAACTCTAATTTCAGCACGACTGGACTCTAATTCAGCGTTAAAGGATGTCATTTCAATAATTCATCCAACGCCAGCCGTTTGTGGTTTGCCTAAACAGGAGTCAAAAGAGTTTATCTTAAAAAATGAAAACTATAATAGAGAATATTATACAGGTTTTTTAGGTGAATTAAATTTAGAAACCGTCGCTAAACCCCGTTCAGGGCGACGTAATATAGAAAACCGGGCATACGCCATTCCTAAGAAAAGTACCCAGTTGTATGTGAATTTACGTTGCATGCAAATTAAAAATAGTACTGCAATTATCTATGTTGGAGGCGGTATCACATCACATTCAAATGCGGAAAGCGAATGGGAAGAAACGGTATCGAAATCTAAAGTGATGAAAAACGTTTTGTAATTAGGGTATTTGCTACGCTATTATTACTTTTACATACTCATTAAAAAGCTATGATGTACCCAAATATCCCTCTTGCTCAAACTGTTATAGAGCTTTGTAAGGCTAAAGGCATTCAACATATTATAATATCTCCGGGAAGTAGAAATGCTCCATTAACTCTTGGTTTTTCCAACGATCCGTATTTTAAGTGTTATAGTATTGTCGATGAACGATGTGCTGCTTTTTTTGCTTTAGGTATTGCGCAACAAATAAAGGAGCCAACAGCTGTGGTATGTACATCGGGTAGTGCTTTGTTGAATTATTATCCGGCGGTAGCTGAAGCGTTTTACAGCGATATTCCGTTAGTAGTTTTGTCGGCAGATCGACCAAAGCATTTAATTGGGATTGGTGATGGACAAACGATAAATCAGAAAAACGTTTTTGATAATCATATTCTGTATTCAGCGAATCTGAAATTAGATTTAAAGGATGAGAATAACCTTCCTGGTAATGAAGATTTACCAATATTTAAGAACATTGAAGACCGATTAGAGCGTTTTTTAGGACTTCAGAAAGATATTCAGTCGTATAATGAGGAAGAAATTCAAACGGCAATAAATCATTCCATTATAAAACAAGGTCCGGTTCATATTAATATTCCTTTTGATGAACCTTTGTATCAAACGGTTGATAAATTAAGTGTTTCGCCTAAGGTAACAGAGTTTTCAGTGAAGCAAAAAACGATTGAAACGTATACGCTACAGGAATGTCTGGAAGATTGGAATGCTGCTACCAAAAAGATGGTTTTGGTTGGAGTAAATCAACCTAATGAGATAGAACGAAAATGGCTTGATGAATTGGCTGAAGACGATAGTGTTATTGTATTTACAGAGACAACATCGAATTTATATCACGACAGCTTTTTCCCGAGTATCGATCAAATGATTGCGCCTCTAACAGAGGAAGAAGAAAAGGAGCTACAGCCTGATATTCTTGTAACTTTTGGAGGACTGATTGTTTCTAAAAAAATTAAAGCATTTTTACGTAAATATCAGCCTAGGGAACACTGGCATATTGGTAAGAAGGATGCCAACGATACATTTTTCTGTTTAAGTAATCACTTGGAGGTTACACCAAATCAGTTTTTCGAAACGTTTTTACCAAAACTTACGCATTATGTAAAGAGCCATTATCATTCTGACTGGAAGAAGGTAAGAACTCAACGAATGGAAAAACATAATCAGTATTTAAATCAAATTCCGTTTAGTGATTTTAAGGTTTTTAATTATTTGTTCAATGCTGTTCCTAATTACACAATATTACAAATAGCCAATAGTTCACCAATTCGTTATGCTCAACTTTTTACAATAAATAAAACTCTGGAGGTGTATTGTAATCGAGGAACCAGTGGAATCGATGGTAGTACGTCTACAGCGATAGGCTGTGCAGTTGCCAATGAAAAGCAAACCACATTTATTACTGGTGATTTAAGTTTTTTATACGATAGTAATGCACTTTGGAATAACTATATACCGGCTAATTTCAGAATTATAGTAGTGAACAATACAGGTGGCGGTATTTTTAGAATTCTTCCTGGGCATAAGGATACTGAAAATTTCGATACTTACTTTGAAACCAATCATAATTTAACAGCAAAGCATTTAAGTGAGATGTATGGTTTCGAGTATATAACAGCTAACGAGGAAACCTCTTTGGAGTATGCTTTAGAAGGTTTTTACGAAAAAAGTGAAAGACCAAAATTACTTGAGGTTTTTACGCCTAAACAAGTTAACGACAAAGTCCTTTTAAATTATTTTGAGTTTTTAAAGTAACGGTATTTTATAGATTTCCTCGCGTTTTGTTAATTGACGTATGTAAAATCTGTGTTATATGTGACTATTTCCCTTTTACAGTGTCATAAAATTAAGTATATTTAAAACTACTAATTTTATTAATTTATAAAAGACATTATTATGAGTAAAAGAGATGAGCTTATTGCGAAATATGCTGCCGATTTAAAAGAGAAATGTGGTATTGATGCTGATATGGATTTATTAACAAAAGTAACTATTGGGTGCGGACCTGCAATTTATAACGCTGATGCAGCAACAGTTTCAGGATCAGATGAAGCAGAGGTAGCTACTGTAAAAAACAATTTTTTAATTAAAAAATTAGGTTTAGCAGACGGGCCAGATTTAGACGCAGGTATTGATGCTGTTATGGAGCAATATGGTAAATCTAATCGTAATAAATACAGAGCGGTGGTTTATTACTTATTAACGAAGCACTTCGGTAAAGAATCTGTTTATTAGAATACACTTAATTATGCATAGAAAAGCGTTGTAATTATATATTGCAGCGCTTTTTTTATGTCTTATATTTATTGGAAAAACTCGTGTTAATATTATTACCTTTGCAGCATGATAAATATAGGGCAAGTTAATACATTAGAAATTCTACGTGAAACCGATCATGGTATTTACTTAGTAGATGAAGAAAATAACGAGGTTTTAGTACCAAACAGGTATGTTCCAGAAACTTTTAAAATTTGGGATAAGCTAGATGTTTTTGTGTATTTAGACAATGAAGAACGTCCGGTAGCCACTACCGATATGCCTTATATTAAATTAGGCGAATTTGCTTTATTGCGATGCAGTCAGGTAAACGATTTCGGAGCTTTTTTAGATTGGGGACTGGTAAAGGAATTATTCTGTCCGTTTAAAGAACAAGCCTTTAAAATGAAGCCTAAAGGATGGTATCTGGTGCATTGTTATATGGACGAGAAAACTGAAAGGTTAGTCGCTTCGAGTAAAACCAACCGTTTTTTGAGCAATAAGGAACTTACCGTTAAGCAGTTTGATGAAGTCGATTTAATTGTCTCACATCCTTCAGAAATTGGAATGAACGTTATTGTGAATAAAAAACATACCGGTTTAATTTATAACGATCAAATTTTTACAGAATTGAGCGTAGGCGATAAGTTAAAAGGTGTCGTTAAGAAGATTCGTCCCGGTAATAAATTAGATATATCATTGGGGCAAATTGGCTATAGAAATATTGAACCAAATGCCGAGCGTATTTTAAAGGAATTAGAAGATAATGGCGGTTATTTAGACTTAACCGATAAATCGAACCCTGAAGATATTAAGGATCTGCTTCAAATGAGTAAAAAGAACTTTAAAAAAGCAGTAGGTTCATTGTACAAAGACAAGAAAATTGAGATTAAACCAGACGGCATTTATTTAGTTTAAACCTTATGATTAATCAAGATACCATAGTTGCCTTGGCAACACCTTCAGGAGCGGGTGCCATTGCTGTTATTCGTTTATCAGGTAAAGATGCTATTACTATTGCCGATAGTTGTTTTAGGTCGGTTGTAAATAATAAATCGCTTACCAAACAGAAAACCCATACCATACATTTAGGACATATTGTCGATGGACCAAAAACTATTGATGAAGTTTTAGTTTCGGTTTTTAAAAACCCGAACTCCTATACCGGTGAAGATGTGGTTGAGGTGTCTTGTCATGGTTCTAATTATATTCAACAGGAAATTATTCAGTTGTTTCTTAGAAAAGGCTGTAGAACAGCAACACCGGGTGAATTTACGCTTCGTGCGTTTTTAAATGGAAAATTAGATTTAAGTCAGGCGGAAGCTGTAGCCGATTTAATTGCCAGTGATAATGAGGCGTCTCATCAAATCGCCATGCAACAAATGCGCGGTGGATTTTCATCTGAAATCGCTAAACTTCGTGAAGAGTTATTGAATTTTGCTTCCTTAATTGAACTAGAATTAGATTTCGCAGAAGAAGATGTCGAGTTTGCAGACAGATCTCAGTTTAAAGATTTAGTAGATCGCATTAGTGTGGTATTAAAGCGTTTAATCGATTCGTTTGCTGTAGGTAACGTTATTAAAAACGGAATTCCTGTAGCTATTGTAGGAGAACCAAACGTTGGTAAATCTACCTTGTTAAATGCGCTTTTAAATGAGGAACGCGCTATTGTTTCAGATATTGCAGGAACCACTCGCGATACCATTGAAGACGAAATTTCAATAGGAGGAATTGGTTTCCGGTTTATAGATACCGCAGGTATTCGAGAAACTCAGGATGTGGTTGAAAGCATCGGTATTAAAAAGACGTTTGAGAAGATAGAGCAAGCTCAGGTTGTGATTTTCTTAGCAGATAGCACCAATCTTAAAGAAGACGGTTTCATTAGATCGTTTAAGATTGAAATTGAAAAAATTAAGAACAAATATCCTCAAAAGCCAATCGTAATAATTGCTAATAAAATCGATAAGCTTTCAGAAACCGAGATAGAAAACATTAAAATTCAGATTTCAGATTTACATTTATTATCGGCAAAAACTGGATTTGGTGTCGAAGAATTAAAGGATAAATTGCTAAGTTTTGTAAATACCGGAGCTTTAAGAAATAACGATACCATTGTAACAAATACAAGACACTACGATTCGTTATTAAAAGCTTTAGAAGAGATTGAAAAAGTGCGCTACGGTTTAGATTCTGGTTTGTCTGGAGATTTATTGGCTATCGATATTCGTCAGGCCTTGTATTACTTCGGTGAAATTACTGGTCAGGTTACGAACGATGAGTTACTGGGTAATATTTTTGCTAATTTCTGTATCGGAAAGTAACCTTCATTAATTAATCGGTAACGAAAATATAATAAACCTTGTATACTTTATATATACAGGGTTTTTTAATGATTCCTATTTAATAATTGTTAATAATTAGTACTGGTTAAATACTTGTAGATTTGTACCTCGTTTGTACCTTTGGGCTTGTAGAAGTACAAAGTCAATCTAATACTTCTATTTTTTTGCGCTTAATTGCATTTAAATTATCTTAATAGTATTAAATGATATAAAAATGAGTAGTAAAATCGAAGTTATTAGGGTTTGTGAGCATTGTAAAAAAGAGTTTGTTGCAAAAACAACGGTAACTCGGTTTTGTTCCCATAAGTGTAATAGTAGGGCGTATAAGGAGCGGATTAAAAACTTGAAAGTTGAAGTTTCTAAAAAGCAGACGGAAAAGAAAGAGGATAGTAAACTAGAAGTTATTAATTCAAAGGAAATATTAACAGTGAAGGAAGTGTCTATTCTTTTAAATTGTTCGGTTAGATCTGTTTATTATTACATCGAACAGGGAACAATTAGCGCATTTAATATAGGAGAAAGATTAACTAGAGTAAAGCGTTCGGAAATTGATAAAATGTTTGTAGAGTCCGAACCAGAAACAGTTATGGATGAATCCGAAAATTATGATATTTCTGACTGCTATAGCATTAATGAAGTAATATTAAAATACAATATATCTAGTGGGGCTTTATATAATCTCATCAAACGAAACAAAATACCAAAGATTAAGGAAGGGAAATTTGTTTACGTACCTAAAGTTAAAATAGAAGCTTTGCTTAGCTAATGTTGAGCCAAACTCAAAATAGTTAAAAAAATATATTTTATAAAATTACTACATAAACTACACTTTATACATAGTTTAAATTAAATGGCAATAAAAGTAACTTTAAGAAGAAAGCCTATAGGCAATGGTAAGCAAAGTCTTTATTTAGATTTTTACCCAGCAATAAAGGTTTCGGGTTCTGATAAAACAACTCGAAGAAAGTTTTTAAAACTTCATATTCCAGAAAAAGCTAATACAACCATATTAAAGCAGGATAAAAAGAGAATTTTGCTTATAGCAGAACAGATTAGACAAAAATGGGATAATGAATTAAATAAGCCAGAAGTTTATAGTGCTTTTGAGTTAGAACAGCTAAAACTAAAGGAAAAGGGAGAACAATCGTTTATAGTTTACTATGAACAGTTGATGAAGAAAAGGGATGGTAATAATTATGATGTTTGGTTTTCCGCTTTTCATTATTTAAAGGAGTTTACAAATGGTAATCTGAAATTTAGTGACCTAAATGAAAAGTTTTGTAACGATTACAAGTATTATTTGTTACATGCCAAAAGCCGAAGGAGTAAGACAGAAACAATTTCTCAAAATTCGGCAAGGAGCTACTTTAATAAGTTTAAAGCAACTTTAAAACAAGCTTTCGTTGATGACTTGTTACTACAAGATTTAAACTCTAAAATAACCCCAATAAAAGAGGCCAGTAGTGAGCGGGTTTTTTTGACATTGGAAGAGCTTAACTTATTGGTGCAAACAAATTGTGATAATGCTGTTTTAAAACAGGCAGCCTTGTTTTCGGCTTTAACAGGATTAAGACATTCAGATATAGTAAAGTTAATATGGGGAGAGGTTATTAAAAATGACACTTCTAACTATTCGATTCATTTTCAGCAAAAGAAAACGAAAAGTCATGAATACTTTCCGATTTCAGTACAAGCTTATGATTTGTTAGGGGAACGAAAGGATCCTAGTATGAAAGTGTTTGAAGGGTTAAAATATTCTGCACGCGAAAACGAAATTCTTTTGAAATGGGTTAAGGATGCCGGTGTGCAAAAACATGTTACGTTTCACTGTTTTAGGCATACTTATGCAACACTACAGCTAGTAAACGGAACAGATATATATACGGTTTCAAAGATGTTAGGACATAAAGATTTAAAAACAACACAGATATATGCTAAGGTTGTTGATGAAGCTAAACAAGCAACAACCAACAAAATTATACTTGATTTATAAAAATAATGATGAGTAATTTGAAATTACATAAATTAATATGTAGACATGTACAAGATCGATTAATGGCGTATTATGATCCAGATGTATTTTTGAATGAAAGAGTAAAAAACTTAGTATTTCTATCAAATGAGGAAAGAAAAAGAAGATTAGATGTTTTAAATAAAGAGTTATTTGATAAACTAAACTCCTATGGTTTAATGCATGAAGGGGTTTTTAGTATGGAAACTAAAAGACTTAAAGAGCAAGCATTCTTCATTAAAGAATTATACCATAAACGTGAATTGGACTGTTGGAATGAAGATATGCTAGAGGAGTATAAGTTACTTACAGATGAATTCCCGAATTCAAGGGGAAACTACTACAGTTATGATTTTATATATAAACTAGAACAGACTTATAAAAGGTACAGTACTGCAAAAAACTACGAGTATTTATTGAGTTATATTTCCAGTTTTGAAAGAAAATCATCTAAAGAAATTCTTGAGAATACTGTCGAAAACTTATGGAATGATAAAGCAAAAACAACTTATGATAATTTTATAAAAAAAGGTAAAGATGCAGGGTTATGGGATGACGATAATAAAATTCTATTAAAAAAGGGATCACCTTATGGTTCCGGGAAAGATTTTTTAGCAGCACTATCGGTTTCATTAAAATCATATGCGATTAATGAAAATTTAGACCACAAAATAGTTGGAGAGGCTTTTTGTAATACATTTAATATCTCTGTAGATAAAACTAAAGACAGTGCATTTAAATCTTTTCAGAAAGGGAAGCCTAAATATATTGAAGAGATTAAAAGGGCTTTAGGTATACGATAAAATTCTTTAAAATTCTTTGTAAAAAAAAATAATGTCTTTATGTTTCTGTTTTTTAACACTTTAATAAATTCTCAAAAATTCTTTAAAATTCCTTTCCATCATTAGTCGGTCATTTGCGGTGTTAAAATTTTTTAAAACATCAAAAAATGAATTCAATTACATTCGATCAACTACCTGCTGAGGTATTAGGTCTAAAACAAGAATTACAAAACTTCAAAGAACAGCTTTTAGCTATGTTCGCTTCAGTAGAAGTTACCGAAACAGAAAGTCCTATTGATATCATTAAGGTTTCAGAGCTTACAGGTTTAACAAAGCCAACACTGTACGGTTATGTGCAACGTAACGAAATTCCCTTTTATAAAAAAGGGAACAGGTTGTATTTCTTTAAATCTGAAATAATAGACTGGATTAAAACAGATAGGCAACAAACTTTAAAAGAGTTGGAAGCGGAAGCGGAAGTATACTTTCTAAACTCAAAGAAAGGAGGTCGCTATGAGTATTAATGTACTACTGCATTCAGAGGACAACGATTATTTTTTGGATTTTCTTGATGAAATAGTTCAAGAGTATCTTTATGAAAGGAAGAATGTAGAATATGAGATTGCTAAGAACAAGAGAAGATTTTTGGAAGAGAATGATTTTTTAGTAAATAAAATGAATGAAACAAATGAAATATATAAGAATATTATTGGTGAGTTTATGAGTGGATTTAATATTAAAAGTTGGGATTGTAATTCGTTTAATACTAATACTTGTAAGGATAATCGTATATTAAGTTTTGAAGAAATCAATCAATATTATCTTGAAAAAGATGATATGTCAAATGAGGAACATAAAATATAATAGGAGAAACTTATGGGGATTAACAGAGAAGATATTTTAGATGAAGCTGAAAAGCTATTGGTTGAGGTTACTGAGGATAAGGAATATTGTTATTGGAGTCAAGTGGACTTAATTCTTTCAGAAATATTAAGAAATATTAATACAATTGACTTTAGGAGGTATTGCAACTTATCAGAGGAAAAGAGTAGTTTAAAAAGGAAACATTTTTTAGTTGCTAGTGTAGAGCTGTTGTTAGAATCAGCCAAAATTAAAGGTTTTAACCTGTGCAGAAAAAATGATAATATATACTTATTTAATTCAGAACATTGGGTAAACCTAAGTGAAGGGGTTTTTAAGGATTTTTTAAGCAATGTAGCCTTAAAGATGGGAGTCGATAAGTATGATGCTAAGCATCATTTGTATAAAGACGAGATGTATAAACAGTTTTTGTCTGATGCACGTTTAAAGGAAATTAAACCCAATATTAAAACGACATTGATAAATTTAAAAAACGGTACATTTGAAATAGGACCTGAAAAGAGTTTTTTAAGAGAATTTCGAGAAAGTGATTTTTTAACATATCAATTACCATTTAGATATGATCCTCAAGCGGTAGCTCCTCAATTTAGAAAGTTTTTAGATGAGGTGTTGCCAGAACAGGAGTTGCAAGATATTTTAGCGGAATACATAGGGTATGTATTTGTTAAGAATAGTGTTCTAAAGCTAGAAAAAGTGCTTTTACTATTCGGGACAGGAGCAAATGGTAAAAGTGTATTATTTGAGATTTTAATGGCATTATTGGGCGCACAGAATATAACCAATTATTCACTTCAGTCGTTAACAGCAGAAAATGGTAATTCAAGAGCTATGTTGGAGAATAAGCTTTTGAATTATGCCAGCGAAATTAATGGAAAGCTAGAAAGTAGTATTTTTAAGCAGTTAATTTCAGGTGAGCCTGTTGAAGCTAAATTGCTTTATAAGGACACTCAAACTATTACAGATTATGCTAGGTTTATATTTAACTGTAATGAATTGCCAACAGAAATAGAAAATACGAATGGTTATTTCCGTCGTTTTTTAATTCTTCCTTTTAAAGTTACCATACCTGAGGATAAACAAGACAAGGAACTTTCTAAGCGTATTATAGAATCTGAATTGTCGGGTGTGTTTAACTGGGTTTTAATGGGTCTGGAGCGTTTATTAAAAAATAAGAGTTTCACCAATAGTACGATAGTTCAGGATGAGATTCAAAAGTATAAAAAGGAAAGTGATAGTGTTCTTATGTTTTTAGAGGAGGAAGGTTATGAAAAATCTATAACTTTTCATCGACCTTTAAAGGATATCTATACAGAATATAAATCGTATTGTCTGGATGGTGGATATAAGCCATGTTCCAATAAAACATTTTCAAAGCGCTTGAAAAATGATGGCTATTGTATTGAGCGAAAGTCTGGAGGAAATGAAGTCTTTATTCAACGTAAGGAACTAGATCCTGATGGTTTAGGATTTTAAAGCTTATCGAAATGAATTCATATAGGTTTATACTGGAGCCATATAAAGGAATAAAAAGTCGTTTTAAATGCCCCAATTGTTATAAAATTGGGGTGTTTACTAAGTATATTGATTTAGAAACAAATGAATATTTACATGAAAGTGTGGGTATTTGTGATCGAATAAATAAATGCGGGTATCATTACCCTCCAAAAGATTATTTACAGGTCAATGATATTTCTTTGAATAAGGTTTTTACTGGTAATGAAAGAATCCAATCTGAAGTAGTTAAAAGGCAACCCAGTTTTATTGATGAAGACATATTTGACAGAAGTCAAAAGGAGGGAAGTACAAACTACTTTTTAGATTATTTGTCTCATTTGTGGAATCCTGGAATAGCGCTATCATTAGCGGAAAGATATAATATAGGATCATCCAAGCACTGGCAGGGAGGAACAGTATTTTGGCAAATGGATATAAATAATAAAATCCGTTCAGGGAAAATAATGCTTTATGATCCTAAAACAGGTAAAAGAGTGAAGAAGCCTTTTAATCATATAACCTGGGCTCATAAGGTTTTAAAACTGGAGGATTTTAACTTAAAACAGTGTTTGTTTGGAGAGCATTTATTAAATGAAGACGAAGATAAGCCTGTTGCTATAGTAGAGAGTGAGAAAACGGCAATAATAGCAAGTGTGTTTTTACCTGAATTTATTTGGATGTCCTGTGGCAGTGTAAATAACCTGACAGAAGAAAAAACAAGAGTGTTAAAAGGCCGAAGCGTTATTTTGTTCCCGGATCTAGGATGTTATGACATATGGAATGACAAAATACCAAGCCTAACTAAATTGGCAAGCTTTAGAGTGTCAGATCTGATTGAAACTAAAGCTTCTCCTGAAGAAAAATTACAGGGTTTAGATATTGCTGATTACTTGATTGGAATAAAAAAGTCAGAAGAGATGGTTTAATTGCTGTTTTAAGAGATTTTGAACTTAGCCATATTGATAGTTTATACAGTTGTCAATATGGCTTAGTTTTTTTATTTGCATATTGCTTTTAAAGTACTTCTTAATTCACTGCGTATTTAGGGTTTATACTAAACTTTAAGATGTATGGTTAAAAGCTTTATCAACTAAAGATTCTGCTTTGGCGAATAATAGCATTTCAATTGTTGAAATGTCACTACCTATATCTTTGGCAACCGTATTTAAAATGTTAATATAATCAAGATAGAAACTGTTTTCCGATGCTATTTCCCATTTTTCTTTTTTAGCCAATGTTTTAAGAAGGGAATTACCTTTAGACACGACTTTGTTTCTGCTCGATAATACAGGGAACAATACTTTGTATTTTAAGTTATAGATAATTTGAATACAGTTTAAAGATATGGCTACACGTGCATCAAAAATGGCATAGGTGTTTGGATTATGTACTACGATAGCCTTAGACCATGAAGCGATACCTTTTTTCCCTTTTTTTATAAGATCTGTAGCAGGTAAAGTAGTATACTCTTCCATAGAAGCTTTGCTGTTTGTTTGTATACCTCCCCAAGTAGCAATGTAATATTTTATAAGCTCAAATTTTTCCTTTTGTGTAGTAGATTCTATCCATTTAGTATGCAAGTTATTTTTTAATGCAATATTTTTTAAATACTGATTTCCTTTAGGTAGTGAAATACCTTCTGGAAGTTTTACTTCATTTATTTCACGCCAGTTATACCAGTTATTTTCTAGAGTTATATAATCTTTTGAATATTCAAGTATTGTTTTGGTTAAGTCGGTCATGTATTTTTATTTATTTATCGATGCTGTAATTCAATCTAAGAAGGCTTGGTTAATAGTAGAATCAATGTTCTATACCACAAGAAGGACATTTACATTGATGTTGTTTTAATTTTTTCCTTTTTTCACTTTGTATACGTTCAACAAAGGCAGAACTAATAATACCTGTTGGTAGAGCTACGAATCCAATACCTATGAGTGCAATTATTGCACTTAAAAATTTACCAACCCCAGTTATAGGGTAAACATCTCCGTAGCCAACAGTTGTTAATGTTGCTACAGACCACCATAGTGCTTGACCAATATTTTCAAATTTTTCAGGTTGTACATCGCTTTCCACATAGTACATTAAAGTTGATGATAATATTAACAAAATGAATGCTACAAAGATAGTTATAGATAATTCAGATTTAGAGTCTTTTAATACGCTCGTAATCGTCTTCATAGATTTAGAAAGTCTCCCCAATTTGAAAATCCTTAATAATCTAAATAGTCTCAATATTCTAAGAACCCTTAGGTCGAATGGAAATAATAACGGGAGATAGAAAGGAAGGATGGCCAATATGTCTATAAGACCATATGTTGATGTTGAAAATTTTAATCGTTTTAAAAATTTAGTCCCTGTTTTGTATTCTAAATCAGATGTCCAAAATCTTAAGACATATTCAAAGGAAAAAATTATAACAGAAAAAACTTCAAAGTAATATAATTGAGAGCTATATTCAATTTTTATTTCGTTATAAGATTCTAAAATTATAGAAATTACATTAAGTATAATAAGACCATAAATAAACTTTGTGAAAATTGGATTCGTGTTTATAAAGTCGAAAACTTTCTTTTTTGTTTTCAAGTGTATCTGTGTGTATTTAATAAAAAATTAAGCCATATTTAAATAGGTTTCCGCTCTTTTACCTTCCAATTCAGCTAGTCTCATGTGTGCATTTTTGATTGTTATTATGCGTTTCTTTTCTCCAGAAAAAGTAAATAATCCTTTTAAAAATAAATATGTTCTGGTTAAGGGGAAGGTACAAGTAATCACGTCTGCAATGTTTGCTAAGATGGTATTTGTTATGGATTTTTTTGACCCTCTAGCATATTTACCCATCCAAATTAAATGGTATCCAATAAAAGAAAGTAATTCAGGTTTCTTAATTTGTAATGCCTCAATCTCATGTTCTTTTTGTCTTTGAAAGCAACCTTTCGCAGAAATTTCTAAGGTATTTTTAAATAGAATGTTTGTTTTTTCAACAAGAATGGTAAGTTGATTTATTTCTTTTTCATTACCCTTTGAGTCTAATTCTAAAACATCGCAAATATCATCTATTTTCATATTTAATCTGTTCAACATTTCAAATAGACTTTCAGATTCCTTTGTGTCAAGGTAACCATCAGAAACATAGTAGTTGGCTTCATTTTTAATCACAGTATAAACACCAGATATTTTGGCAATTAAGGTAATCGGTCTATGTCCCATCTGAAAGTTAATTGCCTTATCAAAATCTGATTTTAAATTTGATTGTTTTGTAGAATTATTTAATCTTACAGTATGTTGACCAACACTTCTATATGGGGACGAATGGTTATCTTGAAAAATTTGATTACTAACAACTTTCCCCATGTCTCTTCCGACCTGGTTTATAGCACTTTTTAAAAAACTCATTTATCGTAGTTTTGTAGATTTTAAATTAAGACCAATATAGGGATAATGATAAAAGTATAAGTAAGGTTTCCCGTATCTTTCTTTAATTCAATGATAAAAATTAATCTGAAAATAGGTGTTTTTCTATTATGTTTTAATGAAATTATTTGGTTTTGATACTGTTATGATATTAACGGCGTTTCTTAGTGTGGCACTTTAAAGCACTTCGCTGTCCTGTTATTGTTAAGTTTATTTAATGAATTCATTTTCTTTGTAGGTTAATTGTATGATTAGTGACATATTGCGTAGTACTTTAATGTTAAACTGCTTTGCCGTTCGAGCGGATTACAAACCTTGGAATATGCTACTTTCACTGCCATTACTTATTCAAAATGTTAGCTGCTAGCCTTTGTTTATTTTTATTCATATTAATTGTATGAGGCTACAAATGTTTTTAGTTTGGCTTTAAAACCATCTTTCCACATTGAGTAGTCCCTTATATCTTGTTCAATGACGGTCTTATTTGGCAACTGAGGAATTGTTGTTGTTCCACCATCATGTTCAGTTACAGAATATTTACCAAATAAGTTTAACAAGAAATCAATATCTGATTGTTCTGTTACAATATAGCTTGATAAATTTCCTTTTTTCAAATGGATATTCTTTGAGAATCGCTCATAGGTTTTATTGGAAAGAATTTCTTCTACCGAACGCTCTAATAACATTCTAAATCTTTTTCTTGCCGAGTCCAATTTAGTTTCTCGACCATGTGCATCCCTTAATTGTAGAGCATCATGTTCTGTAAGTATTCTCCTTATTGAGTTAATCCGTTCTTGAACATTCTTTGCTAAATATGGTATTTCATCGGTGACAATGCCACTAATCCCATTATACTTATCAATCCCAACTATTTCGCAATCAGATAAATTTACTGCCTTATGTGTATCAATTAAAAGACGCAAAAATGATAAATCATGAGTTAGAACAATTATCTGTCTGTCCTGTGAAAGCGTTACAATCTTGTTTGCAATTAAATCCCGATAATCCATATCTAAAGAATTTACAGGGTCATCAAATACAATAGTATTTTTTCGTCCATCAATCGTACACTCAGCTAAAAAATTAGAGAGAGCAATTATTTTTTGCTCGCCTTCACTTAAAATGGATTCAATAGAATGATTGATACCATCCAAACTGCATTTTTGAAAAGTACTCCCCTGAGATGTCCTAGTTTTTGATAATAATACTTTTGCAGCTAAATCAGAGTTAAAATCGTTTAAGTGATTTATAAATTCTTGATGCTGTAAGTTTATTGCTTGATTTTCCATTATATCTCCAATTTTTCTGGAGATGCTATTTGTATTTAAATTCGATTGACACCTTGATATCCATTCTTTGTACTTCAGTTCATCATAGTATTTTAATATCTGAACCTTATTATTGAATAAAAATTCTTTTGCTATCAGCTCATTATATTCAGCTATTAAAGCGTTTCGATTTCTTAATAATTGATTGTTTTGTATTAATTGAGCATTAATATTCGGTACTAAGCTTCTTATACTAATAGAAATAGCATTGATTTGTATATTTAGTTCTGTACCTTTTTCAAGGTAATCAATAAGGTTTGCTTTAAGAGTTTCAACTGTGTTTGAAAATTCCTTAAACTCCTTTTCAAAGTCAGGGATATATTGATTAAGCTCTTTAAAATTGTCAAAAGAGAAAGCTGTTAACGATTTTAAGAATTGTATTTTTCCATTTATTCCATTTTGGATATTAGTTAATTGTATTGAAACATCATTAGATATAAATTGATTGAAGCCAAGCAATCTTTTTTGAGCTGTTTCATCTAAATCCTGTTGACACAACACACATTTTTCCAATGAACTAAAAGAAGGGAATTTCACACCATCTGACATTCCATTGCTGAGTGCAAATTTTTGTGCTGCCTCCCAAAGTACTCTCCAAGGATTGGAGCCAAAACCATCAATTGTATTTATTTCCTTAACTTCAATAGTCAGAGCGTCATAAGCTTTTTTTGTATTCTCAAAACTTGTTCTTAGACTTATTAATTCTGTAATATTTTCTTCATTAAAAAGAACCTCAATACCTTCAAACTGGTTCGCATAATTATCTACTCTTGCTTTAAAACCTGTTAGATTCTTAATATTCTCTTGAGGGTTTTGAGTATTAATAAGTTTGTGTAGTTCTTGTTTACGAGCTGCATTTTCAGAACCAAATTGTATGTAATTATCAATTACTGGTTTTGTTAAACTCTCGAAATTAGAATACCACTGGCCAGTTGGGGTTGTATTTAATAATTGGTCAATAGATGGTTTTGTTGCTGTGTAAACAGTAACTTCGTTAGTTAAAGATTGAGAGATTGCGTTTAAAACAGGAATCAACCTTTCTAAAACATCAATTCCAATTGGCTTGTACTCCGTAGGATTTTCACTATTTATATAGATATCCCCACAGTTAGTATCAAAAACATTTATGGAATTTAAGGCAGGATGTGAAGGAGTATTTTCTACCCATTGAAATCTAGTACTTGTTCCATTAAGATCAATCTCAAAATCAACTTGTTGAGGATTTGGGTTTTGTGCAAATACATTTTTCTTTAATTCAATATTTGAGTTTCTACTCCAACAGAGCTTCTTCAGTATTCTTGAATAGCTTGACTTTCCTGAACCATTATTACCATATACTACAGTCAATCCAATACTAGGAAATTGTAATTTTCCTTGATTGTGCAATGCACAAATGTTGACAGGTTGCTCTAAACGTGTTAATCTTGGATAATAAGCTAAAGAACCAGTCGATGAAGGAATATGTGTGTTGTTAAAAGGAAAAACACTTAATGTTATAGTTGTATCCCCATTTTCTTTCTTTAGTAGCTGCACTAATTCATCAATATCATTTTGATTAATTGTTGAATTTGAGACTATTCTCCTAAGTGCATCTTTAATAAAATCAGGTCTCTGTTGTGACCAATCTAATATTTCCTGATATATTGACATTTTATTTTTTTAGTTTAGTTCATTTTGAGTACCCCGGGGTCTCTTTTAGCTTAAAGCTAACGTATTACATCATAATTAAATAGTCAATTTATATGCTCACAGGGCAGGAAAAACAAAATAATTGCTTAATTAAGTAGCTATAAATATATAATAAAATCTTACTAATAAATAGGAAATATATTATAAAAATGGATTAAGACCTTAAAATTTTGATAACTTAAAAATCTATGCTTAATGTAAAATTTTATACAGCTGTTTGCGTGTAGATGCTATAGTATTTACATAGAAATATGACTTACAGGTAAACAAAAGGATAATTAAATGGTTTAAGTGTAGTTTTTTAACTTGTACATTTTTAGTCTTTTATATGGTGTTTTATTTTAGTAAAAGGAGATAGGGTTTTATTACAATTAAATTTTTGAGTATTATGATTAATGTAGCATTATAAGGCTACTTTAAATATATGTTTTCATAAATCGATGCTCTAGTTTAGTTAACCATTGCTCTCTTTTCTCTGGGGAGACTTGTTTTACTTTATTGAAACTAATCCATTTTCGGTTTTTATATCCCAGCTTCCAAAATGTTCCTAATAGCATTGCTTTCTTAATAGCGTTACCAAAAATAGCCCAATAGAGGAATTTAGGCGTGTTCATGGTTGTTAGGATGGTTATGCCTTTAAGTTTGTTCCAAAGCGGTTTCATACGTGTGTTTTGAGTATTAGAATAGTCGTATGCTACTCCTGGAAAGATGACTTTGTCTATAAACCCTTTGGTCATGGCAGGCATGAGTTCCCACCAGATGGGGAAAATAAATATTAGGTGATCGGCCTGTTTAATTCTATTGTTGTACTCTATAACTTTAGGATCTACAGGTTTTTTATCCCTAAAGGCCTTGAGGTCATTAGATGTCATTACAGGGTTGAAGTTGTCTTGGTCAAGATGTATTAAATCAATGTCATGGCCATTATTAATAAGACCTTTAGATACAGATTCTAAAATGGCATTGCAAAAGCTACCTTTGTATGGGTGGTTGAATATTATTACTACTTTCATTTGTACTGTTTTTAATTTTGTACAAATGTCCTATCAATACGTTTTTTTGACGATAACAATTGTTAAGAAATCTATCTTCGGTTTCTAATCCTACTTAAGGAAACAGACGTTATGCCTAAATAGGAGGCTATGTAGTGCTGCGGAACTCTTAAAATAATTTCAGGTTGAGTTTCAAGTAGGTTTAGATATCTTTTCTCTGGATTATCTTTTATTCTGGAAAGAAATAGTTTTTGGTAAGTAATTAGTCTATCGAAAGTGAGGGCTTCAAATTGTTTTTTTATGTCTAAAGATTCTTCTAAGACTCTATCGAATTCGGTTTTGGACATCGAATATATAATAGAGGATTCTATACTTTCGATAGTAAATAAACTTGGTTGGTTTGATTTAAAACTTTCAATAGATGCCACGATTTGACCCTCTGTGAAAAACTGAAATGTGATATCCTTTCCATTATTGTTAAACCAGGATCTTAAACAGCCTTTCTCAATAAAAAACACTTTTCTTGAAATTTCACCTTCATTAAGTAAAATTGTTTTCGATGAGATTTCTTCTTTTGTTAGCAGGTGTTTGAATTTATTCCATTGCAATGTATTCATAGGTGTTGTTTAGCGTATAGGTGACGAAAATTCAATTCAAATGCGCTTTAAAAAGAAATAGTTAACATTAAAGCAAGTTAAATATTTTCTACGAATGTATTTAAAAACCCCTGTAGTAAATTACCTAAAGGTTTAAAATAACAGTTACCAATTCATATTAATAATTAGTCAATTCATAAATATTTGTATTAATTTGTGCTCCATAGCTAAACAGTTTAAACCCTCAAGACAGATTAATAGTTAATGTTAACTAAAGACAAATTAAAAGAAGTTTTTGACCTTTACTATGAGGCCTTAGTCATGTATGCCAATAGATTTTTGGAATCTAAAGCAGAGTGTGAAGACCTGGTGCAAGATGTTTTAGTTACTATGTGGGAGAGCGATAATTCATTCTCTGATGATATATCTATAAAGGTTTATTTATATAAAGCTGTTAGAAATAAATGTTACAATGTAATTAAACATCAAAAAGTAAAAATCAAATATCAGGAGAGTACCATTAAATCTTTAGATGATGATAATTTGTTTTTAAATCAGATTTTAGAAGAGGAAGTAGTACGTCAGTTATATATTGCTATAGAAAAATTACCCGTTAGAAAGAAAGAGATTATTAAACTGAGCTTAAAAGGGTTAAGAAATATAGAAATTTCAGAAAGATTGGGGATTAAACTTCAAACTGTTAAAACACTAAAATCACAATCTTATAACATTTTAAGAGAAGAGTTTAAAGATTTAAGCGCAATTATTTATTTTTTGCTAATCAATTAATTTTTTTCTTGCTAATATCATAATCTCTTTGTTTATAAAGGCTTGTAGGTGTTTTTTGCTGTTAAAACGGTAAGTTTAATAGACCTATTCACAATATTTTAATTAAAAAATTAAAAAAAAATCAAAATTCGATAGTACTTTTTAGTAATTGAGTTGTTCCTTAATAAAACAGTGATAAAAAGTAATGATCGAAATCTTCAATATATCGAGATTAATTATAAAAAAGAAGTTGGGTCTTTTGTCAGATTCAGATGAAAATCAACTTGGACAATTTTATAAAGAAAACACGCATGTCGATGAGATTAAAATAGAGGATTTAATAGATCGTCTAGAAGACTATTCTCAGATAGATAAAGAAAAAGCATGGGGAGCAATTGAATCTAAATCCAATAAGAGTATCCCGGTTTATAAATTACCTATAAGAGCCATCTATAAATTTGCAGCTGCTGCTGCAATTATAGGTATTTGTGCTCTGGTTTATTTTAAAGTTAACAATACTTACAATGGGAGTATAGAAGTACCTCAAGTAGTAACTACTCCAATATTGCCAGGAACAGATAAAGCGACTTTGACATTAGAGGATGGTTCTGTTATAGAACTTGATAAAAAGAATCCATTTCAAACGAACAATGCTCAGAGCAATGGAGAAAAGATTGTTTATCAAAAGCAAAACGGGAAATCTGCCAAAATTTTATATAACTATTTAACGATACCTAGGGGAGGTCAGTTTTACATAGTCTTGTCTGATGGAACAGAGGTTTGGCTGAATTCAGAATCTCAGTTAAAGTACCCTGTTGCTTTCAAACAAGGAACAACCAGAGAAGTAGAGCTTGTTTATGGAGAAGCCTATTTTGATGTCTCTCCAAGTACAGAGCATGGAGGAGCTAAGTTTAAAGTGCTAAATAAATCTCAGGAAATAGAAGTGATTGGTACAGAGTTTAATGTAAAAGCTTATTCTGATGAGGAAGCGGTATTTACAACGCTTGTAGAAGGGAAGGTGTTGGTTGATAATGGAATGTCTTCCAAAAATCTCTTACCAAATCAGCAATCAATCCTAGACAAAAAACAAAAATCTTTTAAGGTAGAAAAAGTAGATGTTAACCAGATTATTTCCTGGAAACAGGGAATCTTTAGTTTCAGAAATGAAAGTTTAAAAGATATGATGAAGGTTGTGTCCAGATGGTATGACGTTAATGTTGTTTTTGAAAACAAGGATCTTGAAAACATAAAATTCAAAGGGATTTTAGATAAAGATCAAAGTTTAGAGGAAATTTTGTCTATCATAAATTCCACCTCAATAAATGGGTATTCTATAGAGGGAAAAACGGTTACACTTAAATAAAGAGAAACTAAATTTTATAAAATATAATCAACTAAATCAAGATTTGCCTATGATATAAACTTAAGGAATAAAAAGAAGAGGATAAAGTTGTCTAACCAGCAAGTTTTTATGCTTTATCCCCTTTAAGCATTACCAATTAATTAATTTTTATTAACTAACTAAATAATCGACTAATTTATGAAAATTAAATTTACTAATTGTTGCTTTCTAAGTAGAAAGCAGCTATTGCTAATTATTATGAGGACATTCATTTTCTTTTTCTGCACAGCAGTTTTTGCTATTATCCCTAATCATGTTGTATCTCAAAATTCTAAGATTGAGATCAAAGAAGATAAAGTATTAACTGTAGATGAAGTCTTCGACTTAATAATGAGTCAAACCGAATACAAATTCATTTATGAAGAAGGTATGTTCGATAACTTTCCTAAGGTGGAAGTTAAAAAGGGCGTAATAAAAACCCGTGATTTATTAACTAAAAGTTTACCTCAAACAAATTGTGAGTTTATAGTAACAGACGGAAAGGGTATTATTGTTAAACCTAAGCCGAAAGTGAGTACCTTGATGCAGCAGAAATTTCCCGTATCAGGAACAATAACAGATGCAAATGGACAACCATTACCAGGAGCTAATGTTTTAGAAAAGGGAACTACAAATGGAGCTCAGTCAGACTTTGATGGGAATTTTAGTTTAGAAGTTTCTGATCTAAATACAACAATAGTTGTTTCGTACGTTGGATTTAAATCTCAGGAGTATAAATTAAATGGAGAATCACAAATTAAAGTGGTTTTACAAGAAGATGCAGCTGCCTTAGATGAAGTTGTAGTCGTTGGATATGGAGCTCAAAGAAAGAGTGATTTAATTAGTTCTGTATCTAAAGTGGAAACAGCTGATCTTGTTAAAGTACCTAGTTCGGATGTTGGGGAGATGTTAAGAGGTAAAGCGCCAGGGGTATTAATTAGTACATCTGATGCCAGCCCAGGTAGTAGCACAACAATTCAAATTAGAGGAAAAAGATCGATTAATGGAGGTAACGATCCTTTAGTAATCGTTGATGGTGTTCAGGTAACTAGTTTGAATGATGTTAACCCTAATGATATTTCTTCTATGGAAGTTCTTAAAGATGCTGCCGCCCAAGCTATATATGGAGCACGTGCATCTAATGGTGTTATTTTAATAACCACTGAAAGAGGTAAAGAGGGAAAAGTTCAGGTGAATTTTAACGGATACACAGGTGTACAATCATTACAAAAACATTTTGATACTTATAATGGTGATGAATTTATCGCTTATAAAAGAGAAGCATTTAGAGCATCTAATGGTGGAGTGTTTTTACCCGATGATCAGGTGTTTTCTGCTTCTGAATTAGAAACTATAGCATCAGGTGATTACATTAACTGGGAGGATAAGATTATTAATAATTCAGCAGTAATTACAAATGGAGATGTTAGTGTTTCTGCAGGTTCAGAAAAAACTAAAGTATATTCTAGTTTCAATTATTTGAAGCAGGAAGGTCTAATTAAAGGTTCTGAATTCAACAGAGGACAAATCCGATTAAATTTAGATCAAAAAATTAACGAATGGTTTACAGTTGGTTTAAATACTTCATATCAAATATCTGAAAAAGATAATCCAGGTGTAGCATATACAGATGATGCTGCTTCTATGTTGTTGAGATCAATTACTACATCTCCACTGGGTCAGGTTTACAATGATGATGGAAGCTTGAAAATTCATCCAAGTGAAGTTCAGGATAGTTTTAACCCATTGTTAGATTTAAATGAGATAACAAATAATATTGAAGACAAACGTGATATCGTTAATGTATTTTTAGATGTTAAACCATTTAAAGGTTTAAACTATAGATTTAATGCAAGTAGAAATACAATAAATAGAAAATCTATTATTTATAACTCTTCTAAATCTTTGTTAGGTATACAGGCCGGAGGATTTGGATTAGGTTCTATTACTTACGATGAGAATAAATCATGGCAGTTAGAGAATATCTTTAATTATGATTTTGATTTCAAAAATGATAACCATAATCTAAATCTAACTTTTGTACAAAGTGTTTTAAATACGCAAACTACATCTTTAACGAATCAGGCGAGTAATTTTCCGAATGATAACCTAGGAATTTATGGAATTGCTTCTGCAGGAACAAATCAAACAACTATTAGTGGTTTAGAAAGAAATTTAGTTTCATTTGTTGCCAGAGGACAATATAATTTCGGCGGAAAATATTACTTAACAGCATCAATGCGTGCTGATGGATCCAGTGTATTTGGTGATAACAACAAATGGGGTTATTTCCCAGCAGTTGGAGCTGGTTGGAATGTACATAAAGAAGACTTTTTATCAGACAGCGCTGTAAATAATTTAAAGCTAAGAGCAAGTTATGGTAGTGTAGGTAACGAAGGTATTCAGCCTTACCAAAGTTTAAACACTTTAATACCGAGAGATTATATAATTAACGGAGTAAAAACCGCAGGTTTATTACCAGGGCCAAGCCTTCCAAACCCTGACCTTAAATGGGAAACATCAACAACTTTAAACTTAGCTATTGACTATGGTTTTTTAGAGAATAGAATAAGTGGTACAGTTGAGTTTTATAATACAAGAACTAAAGATTTACTTGTAGATAGAGCATTAGAGGCGGTTTCTGGTTATTCTATCAGTAAAACAAATGTTGGGGAAATAGAGAACCAAGGTATTGAAGCTTCATTTAACGCTGATATCATTAGAAAAAAGGACTTTACTTTAAGTGCAGGAATTGTGGTTAATAGTAACCGTAATAAAATAATTAGCCTGTATGGAGAAGATAAGGATGGAGACGGAAGAGAAGATGATGATGTAGCCAATCAATGGTTTATTGGTCAACCAATAGATGTTTATTACGATTACTTATACCAAGGTATTTTTAGTTCACAAGACCAAATAGATAATTCCAACACGCCTAATGCAGAGTTAGGTGATATTCAGGTTTGGGATAGAGATCCGAATGATGGTGAGTTAAACGGAGATGATCGTGTAATAACTAGTCAGGCACCTGATTGGTATGGAACGTTTACTCTAAACATGGAATATAAAAATTTCGATTTTTCTAGCAGTTTATATACAGTTCAAGGAGTTACTAAATTCAACCCTTTCCTGGTAGATTATCAAACAGGAGGTAATCCAAGAGGGATTTTATCTGGAGTAAAGGTTAATTACTGGACTCCTGAAAACCCAACAGGAGATCGTCCTAGACCATTGGAAGCACGTGGAAGAAGATTTATGGATTCAGGTAACGTTACAGCAGGTTTAGAAGATGCTTCATTTTTCAGATTACAAAATGTGACTTTAGGGTATTCTTTATCTGACAGTATTCTTGAAAACCTGAAACTAAGTAAGCTTAGGTTTTATGTTACAGGTCAAAACCTGATAACTGTTACAGATTTTCAGTCTTTTAGCCCTGAAAACGATGCGTATTCATATCCGGAGGCTATTTCGGTAACTGCAGGTATTCAAGTTGGATTTTAATGAACTTTAAAATGTTAAGAAAGATGAAAACAATTAAAAATTTATATAAAATAAAAAGTGTTTATATTCTATTATTGTCAATTTTACTAATCGTGTCTTGTGATGATTTATTAGAAGAAACACCGATTGATGTTATAGACTCAGAATTTTTATCAACTGAGGCAGGATTAGAGTCTGGTATTACAGGCCTTTATAATCTTATGCGTGAGTTATATTACCCGGCAGGGACTGATGCGCCAATTCAGGCTAGTGGGTTTTTCCGAATAGCAACTGATTTAGGTATAGCTAGGATAGCATCAAGTTGGGCGTACGATCCTAGTCAATATAGTCCTACTAGTATAGGTCCTACAGGAAAATGGAATCAATTGTATCTAATTATTGAAAGATGTAATGTTATAATTGCAAAGGCTGAGGGTATTGACATGGATCAGAATAAGAAAGATAAACTGGTAGCTCAGGCACGCGCTATGAGAGCAGAGGTTTATATGGAGGCTTATACGATTTATAATAATATAGTGCTTAAAACGGAACCAAATACAGCTGTAGAATATGTACCTGCAGACCCTGCTGATATTTGGGCTTTAGTTAATAGTGATTTAGATTTCGCTATTTCTAAACTTGATTGGACAGCAGAGTCCGGACGTTATGGACAAGGTGTTGTTCGACACATTAGAGGAAACGCTGCTATGTGGCAGGAAGATTGGCAGGAGGCTGCAGATCAGTATGATGCTATTGTAGAAAAAAATGATATTCATTATTTAGTAGGATTAGATGAAGTGTTTTCAGGAGATAGAATTCATGCCGAGTCTTTATATACATACATGTTTAATCAGGAACTTGCTAGTGGTAATGCTTCAGCAGGTGGAGGAGCAACAGCATTTGCAAGTATGTTTGTTAATAGACTTTATGAAGCTGGAAGTGGCGAAATAATTCAGGCCGTTGAATATGGAGGTCAGTCTTTTGGTTGGGCATTCCCTAACGATTACCTTGAGTCATTATATGACCAGGATAACGACAATAGATTTACAACATATTATTATGACCCTAGCACATATGTCGTAAATAACCCTGATCATCCAAATTTTGGACAGCCTTTTGTATCGACAGAAGATAACTACAGAAGATTCCATTTTAGTTTAAGAAAGTTCCATGATGAAAATAAACCAGCAACTTCAACAGATAGTTATCAAAACTATATTCATTACAGATTTGCTGAAACATTATTATTTGGAGCAGAAGCACATTGGAGATTAGGTGGAAATACAGATGCTAAAGCTTTGGAATACATTAATAAGGTTAGAAGAAGAGCTTTCAATAATGATCCTGCTTTTGATTATACTTCTATAACCTTAGATACTTATTTAGAAGAGCATGCGCGTGAGATGGCATTAGAACATTCTCGTTGGTTTGTACTTAAAAGACTGGGGTTATTAGTAGAAAGGGTAAATCTACATTTTATGGTGGGTTCAAACTCTACAAATGTATCAAATAGAATTATGCAACCTCATATGGTAAATTATCCTATACCTCAATCTGAGATTGATTTAATGGGAGGTTTTCCTCAACCAGGGTATTAGTTTAGTTTTTTGTTTATTATTTGAAAGTTAATTGACTTTCAGGAAGAACTTGTGTCAAATTAAGGTATTTATTCTTCAGTTTTACTATTTAAAGAGAAGACCTTTTTAATTTGTGTTAGTCTACAATTTGACACAAGTTTCTTTTATATAATCTCATAGTTTATTAAAAATTATTCCTTGTTGGAATAGAATTTTAAAATTCTATAGGGCTCTATTTGTCCTAACTTAATCTTACTTAAATATGCAAAATAATAGAAGAGAGTTCTTAAAAGTAGTAGGAGCTAGTGCAACGTCACTAGGTGTTGGAGGATTATCTTTGGTTTCTTGTTCTTCTAAGAACGAAAAGCTGGAGGATGAAGATAAACAAGTTGTAGAGGTATCTGAGAAAGGAGCTATTGTTGAAACCAAATATGGGAAAATAAGAGGGTTTCGACGTAATAATATTTATACTTATAAAGGCATACCGTATGGAGATTCAACTGCAGGTAAAAATAGATTCATGGCTCCAATTGAACCTAAAAGCTGGGCGGGTATTCGTAATGCTTTAGCCTGGGGCAACGCTGCCCCACAAGGAGGTGGATTGGGAGATCCTATGGAGGCAGATTTTAGTCATTTTAATGATTGGTTTACATTTGATTGGGCAGAAAAAAGATATGGTGAAGATTGTTTGTCTCTAAATGTATGGACTCCTGAAATTAATGATAATACCAAAAGACCTGTGTTAGTTTGGTTTCATGGTGGAGGTTTTGCAGGAGGCTCATCAATTCAAATAGAAGCTTATATAGGAGAGAATCTTAGTGCTCTAGATGATGTAGTGGTTGTAACGGTTAATCATAGATTAAACCTATTTGGATTTCTTAATTTAAGAGAGATAGGTGGTGAAAAGTATAAAGACTCTGGTACTGCCGGTATGCTGGACTGTGTTCAGGCTTTAAAATGGGTAAATGAAAATATATCTAATTTTGGAGGAGACCCTTCTAATGTTACAATATTTGGCCAATCAGGAGGAGGGGCAAAGGTTAGTACTTTAATGGCAATGCCTGCTGCGAATGGTCTTTTTCATAAAGCAGTAACTATTAGTGGAGCAGCTTTAAAATTATCCAGTTATGATACGCAAGCTCAAATAGCTCAATCCTTTATTGATGCATTGGGTATTTCATCAAAACAAATAGATCAACTTCAGGAGATGTCATGGGTTGATTTGTATAAAGTAACAAGAAATAATCCGAGTTTAAGGTCTGGAGTGTTTTCACCGTGTTTAGATAATTTAAATATACCCCAACATCCATTTGAACCACAGGCTCCTTTAATATCAGCAAGAATTCCAATGATAATAGGAAGTACGACTGCCGAGTTCTCTCCAAGTCGTGATAATCCAGAACTAGAAGATATTTCATTTGAAGAATTAATAAATCGTATTGAAAATAACCAAGGAGGTAAGGGATATTTTGTTGGGAATTTGAATTTTGGTGAGAAAACCAGAGATGTAGTCATGGCTTACGCTAAGGCATTTCCCAATAAAAAACCAGTTGAAATATGGTCGTTGTTGGCAGGTAGAAATGGTCAAATCAAACAGGCTAAAAGGCAATCAGCTAATGGAGGTGTGGTTTACAATTATTTATTTGATTGGGCGACCCCTTTATATGATGGTAGACCTAGAGCTTATCATAATAGCGATTTGCCATTTTGGTTTAATACAACAGACATTATGGATACGATTACAGGAGGAGGAAGTAGGCCACGTAAATTGGCTGAAAAAATGGGGTTGGCTTTGACAAATTTTGCAAGAACGGGAAATCCAAATCATTCAGGAATTCCACATTGGCCTGCATACGATGATGAAAAGGGAGCTGTCATGATTTTAAACGATATCTGTGAGGTTCGTAATGATCCAGATCGGGAAGCTAGGGATCTTGCTAATAAAATTTTAAACCGAAGCTAATATGAAATCTAATTTTTTCAGACTTATATTTTTTTTGGTTTTAGGATTTATTAATGTGAACTGTAATTCAAGTAAATCTAAGACTTCAGAGGTTATTACAGGAACTGTCTATGGAAACGTTAAGGGATATCAGTTTAATGAAGTTAAAATATTCCGTGGCATCCCTTATGGGGCTGATACTGGTGGAGAGAACAGATTTCTGCCACCCCAAAGGCCTGAAAAATGGAGTGGAGTGAGAGAATGTACAACTAATGGTGATCGATGTTTTCAAACAGGCAGAAGTATTTTTGAAACGAATCAATTAGGACCTTGGTTTTCTGGAGGTAGAGAAGATAGGTTTGAATTGTCAAAACAGGGAATGAGCGAAGATTGCTTAAACCTGAATGTTCTTAGTCCTGATTTAAAAGGAAAACTTCCAGTTATGGTATATTTTCATGGAGGCGGCTTTAAAGATGGAGGCGGTTTGCTTAGTGTTTTTTCAGACAAGTTTGTTAAGGAGCAGAATGTTGTTTTGGTTGGTGTCAATCATCGTTTAAGTGTTTTTGGTTATACTTATTTAGGTGGAATTGATGAAAAATATAAAATAGGAAACCCTGGACAGTTGGATCTTATTGCATCTCTTGAGTGGGTACGAGATAATATTCAAAACTTTGGTGGAGATCCTAATAATGTTATGATTTTTGGAGAATCAGGAGGAGCAGCAAAGGTAAGTTGTCTTTTGGCTATGCCTGGAGCAAAGGGATTATTTCATAAGGCAGCCATAATGAGTGGTGCAGGTATAAAAATGAGCGAGCAAGAGGAGGCCAATGCAAAAATCAGAGACTTTATGTCTGAAATTCAAGTTGATTCAGTAGAGGAATTATTATCTGTTCCGGCTGATATACTCATGCAAAAAGCTTTTGGTTTTGGTCCTGTTGTAGATGGTTATTCCCTAAAAAGACATCCTTTCTACCCTGATGCTCCTAATGAATCGGAGGGTATTCCTTTATTAATAGGAACTTGCAAGGATGAAACCACGTTATTCAGACAACAAGATTCAACACTTTTTTCTTTGGATTTAAAGGGTTTGAAAAATCAATTATTTGAAGAAGGTTTAACTAAGGATTATATAGATAAGTTATTACAGCTTTATCTGCAAGACTACCCTGAGGATTCTATGAGTGATTTATATTTTAGAATATCATCAGATCGCAGTTTTAGGAGGTCTGCTAATAAATTAGCGGAATTGCAATTAGCTAATAAAAAATCAAAGGTATGGATGTATTTAAGCCAGTATAATACTCCAATTGAAAATGGGAAACTTAGAGCTTTTCATACTTATGATCTTCCTTTAGTGATGCGATTAACGCTTTATCCTGAATCGGAACAATTGTCAAAACAGATGGCTAATGCTTGGGCTGAATTTGCAAGAAAGAGTGATCCAAGTACAACAGCTTTAGAATGGCCTTCGTATTCATTGGATACACGAAGCACCATGATTTTTGATGTAGATGAAAGTGTAGTAGAGGATAACCCGAACAAGGAGGAACGCGAATTGATAGAAATAATGCTTAAAAAAGATAAACCAAATGATTAAGTTGGAATTTAAGATGTTTGATTCAAGTTATTGTTAATCAGCTTCCTAAATAATACGAACAGTGTTCCTAAACCAAATGAACGCATCTCTTATATGGGCGAGATTAGCTTTACTTAATTTAATTAATTGTTGGATATATTTGAGATAAAGGGTTTCAATTAGGTGGAATTTAAGTTGTAAATTAATTGTATTGAAAGCAGCCCTTATGACCTGACCAGTCATTGTAAAAAACTAAATAAGATATTTAACTGCATAATGAAAAACATATATATATTAATGATTTGTTTAGCTTTTGTATTCAAAGCAGAAGCTCAGCTACCTCCGGTATTTCAATCCATGGATACCGCATTAGTGAGAAGTACAAGTCTAACAACAAAATACATAACGCCATCTCGAATTATCTGGAAAACAGATGAATCAGGAGAGTTTATAAAGAATTCAGAATATGTATTAAAACCTGGGTCAGGCCAAGCTGATTTGAGGAGGGATGATTTTTTAATGATTAGAAATGACAGTATTTCTAACCATGGTATTATTCTGGACTTTGGAAGAGAAATTCAAGGTGGAATAGAAATAGTTCTTCCAAGGGGAAATATGAATCCAGCGGGAACATTACGGGTAAGATTTGGGGAGTCGGTCGCTGAGGTAATGAGTAATGTTGGTGAAAATGGAGCAACAAATGACCATGCCATTAGAGATTTTGAAATTTTAGTTCCCAAGTTAGGTAGGATTAATGTTGGAGAATCAGGTTTTAGATTTGTTCGCATTGACTTAGTTGATCCAAATTCACGAGTTTTTATTAAAGAAATAAGTGCTGTATTTAGGTATAGAGATATTCCATATAAAGGCTCTTTTAAATGTAATGACCAAAGGCTCAATGATATTTGGATGACAGGAGCGTATACAGTTCATTTAAATATGCAGGACTATTTGTGGGATGGGATTAAAAGAGATCGATTAATTTGGGTCGGAGACATGCATCCAGAAGTTATGACTATTAATTCTGTGTTTGGATATAATGAAGTCGTACCTAACACATTAGATTTTGTTAAAAAACAAACGCCATTACCAAATTACATGAATGGCATAGGGTCATATTCCATTTGGTGGATTCTTATTCAAAGGGACTGGTATTATTATCAGGGAGATTTAGAATACCTTAAAAAACAAAAGGAATATTTAACAGGATTATTAAATCAGCTATCGGATAAAATAAAAGAGGATGGTAGTGAAAGTTTAGATGGAGAACGCTTTTTAGACTGGCCATCAAGTGAAAATAAAGATGCTATTCATGCTGGACTTCATTCGCTTATGTTATTAGGGTTTGAAGCAGGTAAAGAGCTAAGTGAAATTCTAGGAGATAAGGAGACAGTACAATTATGTGAGGCTTCAGTTAAAAAATTGAAAAAACACACCCCATCAATGGCAGGGTCAAAACAGGCAGCAGCTTTATTAGCTATGGCCAATTTGGTTTCTCCGGAAGTTTCAAATAAAAGCATGTTAGCCCAAAACGGTGTAAAGAATATGTCAACTTTTTATGGGTATTATATGCTTATAGCAAGAGCTATGGCAGGCGACTATCAAGGAGCTATAGATAATATTCGTGAATATTGGGGAGCTATGTTAGATTTAGGTGCGACCACGTTTTGGGAAGATTTTAATATAGATTGGAAAGAAAATGCAGCACGTATTGATGAGATTGTTCCAGAGAATAAAGTTGATGTTCATGGTGAATATGGAGACTATTGTTACGTAGGTTACAGACATAGTCTATGTCATGGTTGGGCATCAGGCCCTACGGCATGGTTAAGTCGTTATGTTTTGGGAGTTAATGTGGTTGATCCGGGATGTAAGAAGATAGTTGTTGAACCGCATTTAGGTGATTTGAGTTGGGTGGAAGGAACCTTCCCAACCCCTTATGGATTGTTAGAGTTAAGACATGAAAAATTACCGAATGGATCTGTGAAAACAACTTATAAAAAACCACAGGAGATAGAAGTTGAATTAGTTAATTCAAACGAATAGATCTTTATGGTTTACTCAAAATATTATATAGCTCTTGTTTTTTGTTTCTTGTTTTCTAAAACTATTGAAGCACAAAATCCTATAGTACCATCAGGAGTTTATTTTGCTGATCCTTCAGCTAAAGTTTGGAACGATGGCAAGTTATATGTTTATGGCTCAAAAGATGAGAGTACAGAGTATTACTGCTCTAATAGCTATGACATTTTAAGTACATCAGATTTAGTTAATTGGGAGGTAAGTTCAAATTCATTTTCTTCAAAAGGAGATAGTGATCAAGTAGCTTATAATGATGCTTATTTATATGCGCCAGATTGCCAGTATAACAATGGGAGGTATTATTTATACTATTGTCTATCTGATAAGAATTCTGCTGAGGGTGTAGCCATAAGTGAAAATCCACAAGGGCCATTTACTAAAGGAGTTAAACTAGATGTTGGAGGTATTGAAGAAATAGATCCATCAGTTTTTATTGATGATGATGGCCAAGCGTATTTCGTATGGGGGCAATTTAATGCTAAGATAGCTAAGTTAAAGCCTGATATGGTAGAAGTTGACACATCATCAATTGTTTCAAATATACTTACCGAAAACGAGCATTACTTCCATGAGGGAGCTTTTATGACCAAGAGAGATGGTCTTTATTACTTGGTTTATACAGATATAAGTCGAGCTAATAGGCCAACTTGTATTGGCTATGCTACAAGTAAAAACCCAACAGGACCATATAAATATCAGGGAGTAATAATTGATAACGATAATTCAGACCCCTCGAACTGGAATAACCATGGATCAATAGTTGAGTTTAATAGCGACTGGTTCGTTTTTTATCACAGATCAACACACAATAGTAGTACAATGCGAAAAGCTTGTATAGAGCCAATTTTCTTTAATGAAGATGGAACAATTAACGAAGTAGAAATGACATCCCAAGGTGCAGGTCCTCCCTTGAATGCCTTTCTTAAAACTGAAGCGGAAAGAGCTTGTCTGTTGAATGGAAATGTTAGGATTGTGCTGTTTGAACAAGCAAATGAAATGTTAACAGCTATTAATCCTTCAGATAATGTGGCTTATAAAAATTTTGATTTTAAAGGAGGAGCGAGTTCTATTCATATGAGAATAAAACCTGCTAATGGAGGGACTATTGTTATAAAACAAGATCAGCCTTGGGGACCAACCTTAGGAAACTATTCAATAAAAAATGAAGAGAACGCTGAATGGACAGTAATAAACTTTCCAATAAAACCAATAAAAGGAGAACATGCTGTTTTTATAAGCTTTAGAGGAGAAGGTGAAGATCTTTTGGATTTGGATTGGTTTAAGTTTAATGAATAATCTCAAGAACTAATTATTATGAAATATTTTTTATTGGTTGCTATGCTTTTTTCTGTTACGCTTGGTAATTCGCAAGAGATTATACGGTTGTATGAAGGAAAAGCCCCGGGTTCTGAAAATTGGGATTATCAGGAAATTGAATTTTATAATTCAGGAACAAATACAAGAATGCTAAGGAATGTGGTTGATCCAACATTAGAAGTGTATGTTCCGGATGAATCAATTTCTAATGGAACAGCTGTAATAATTTGTCCCGGAGGAGGAAATGTATGGTTGTCTTATGAAAGTGAGGGAACTGCAGTTGCAGAGTGGTTAGTTAAAAAAGGTTTTACGGCATTTGTTTTAAAATACAGACTTAATAAAACACCAATTGATAAATCTGAATTTAAGGTTTTCTGGAACAACTTTGGAAAGTCATTAAAAAAAGAAAAGGGTAAAAGAGGGATACCTGAAAAACCAGTTTTTTATGGTGGGGATGATGGTATTAAAGCTGTTCAATACGTTCGCGCAAATTGTGAACGCTTCGGTGTTGACCCCAATAAAATTGGAATGATTGGTTTTTCGGCAGGTGCAGGTGTAACCATGCATACAATCCTTAATGTTTCACCTGAAGATCAATTGAATTTTGCAGGATTAATTTATGGAGGATGGTTAAATGATGCCGAAGTACCAGCAAGTGCACCTCCTGTGTTTATTTTATGTGCTGCTGACGATTTTATTGCTGCTAATAGTCCGGAAGTTTTTAAGGCTTGGAGACAAGCGGGTAAATCTGCAGAGCTACACGTGTATTCCAAAGGTGGTCATGGTTTTGGAATGGATAAAAAGAACCTGCCTGTAGATGGTTGGATAGACAGATTTCATGAATGGTTAAGTCTTACAGTTTTGTTAGGAGAATAATTATTAATACTGAAAAATTAGAAAGAAATAATATTATAAAAACATCATACAAAATATGAAACGTGTTAGTCACTATGTAATGAATCTCTCTTTAGTTTTGATGCTTATCTCCTGTTCAGGGGTTAGTCGAAATAATGGTAAGATAGTATGGGTAATGTCAGATTTGCTTCAATCTAAAGAGGGCGTTTTAGTGAATGGAAACCCTAAATTGATAGAATCACCATATGGTAAAGCTGTAGAGTTTGATGGTGTGGATGATGCCTTGTTTTTAGAAGAAATGCCTATAAAAAACCTTAAAGAATTTACAGTTGAAATGATTATTCGATTTGATAAAGGTGGTTTTGAGGAGCAACGCTATTTTCATACGGGTACGGTAAGTAAAGATCGGTCACTTATGGAAATGCGATCAGGTGAAGATACGTGGTATTTGGATGGTATGTTTGAATCTAAAGAAAAGTGGGTGGTTTTAATGTCTCCAGAATATTCCCATCCTTTAGGGGAGTGGTATCATATTGCTTTTACAGTTAAAGATGGACAACAAGCTACTTATGTTAATGGAAAAAAGGAATTGGAAGGAAATGTTGAATATAAGCCAATAATAGAAGGGCAAACCTCTATAGGTGTTCGTCAAAATAAACTGTCTTGGTTTAAAGGAGCTATATATAGTGTTACAATTACAGACAAGTATTTAAACTCCAAAGACTTTACAGGTATAAAATAACCAATATTAAAACTAAAAGAGACTAAAAATAAAAAGAGCTAATAATGAGAAGAATAACTTTACTAACAGTTTTCCTAATTAATATTACAGGGGTATTGGCCCAGGAAGGAGGTTTTTTAAATAATTTATCTAGTTATATAGAGAACACCAATGTATTTGAAAAGGGACAGGAGGAAGCAAGGGCTTTTAATATTCCCGAGAAAAATATTTTACTTAACGGAGACTGGAAGTTTATGTATAGTGATGTTCCAGAAGGGATACCAGGGGATTTCTATAAAGATGATTTTGACGATAAAACTTGGGACGATATTTCTGTGCCCTCAAATTGGGAAATGCATGGCTACGGTGATAGAATGTTTAGAAATATAGGCTTAGGTTATGAATTTGTAGAAAATGAGGAGAGTAAAAAAAATGCAAGTGAATTTGCTATTGTTCTTCCGGAGGTTCCTAAGGAATACAACCCTACAGGTGCTTACAGGAAATCTTTTAACCTACCACAAGATTGGAATGGAGATGAAGTGTTTTTACATTTAGAGAAAGTAGCTTCAGCATCTTTCGTCTGGGTAAATGGTCAGGAAGTAGGCTATAATGAAGGCGCGCACGAGCCGTCAGAATATAATATCACATCTTATTTAAAACCAGGTGAAAATACCATTGCCATTTTTGTTTTGAAATTTTCAGATGGATACTACCTAGAAGGACAAGATTATTGGAGATTGGCAGGTGTTTTTGACGACGTTTGGGTATATGCAACGCCTAAAGTAAGACTTTTTGATTGGCAGGTTATCACCGATTTTGATGAAACTTATACAGATTCTAAACTTTCGATAAATCTTGATATTAAAAATTATGGTCAGAAAATAAATAATTATAAGGTACAGGCTATTCTGCAAAGAAATGGAGAAGAGATTTCGGTTTTAAAAAGCTCAAAATTCAGTTTGAATAAAGGAAAACAAACAATTAATCTAAATGAATTAATAAAAAAACCTCTTAAATGGACACCTGATACACCTGTTCTGTATGACTTAAAATTACAGTTATTAGATAGCTCGGGTGAAGTTGTGGATCAGATTGATACCAGAATGGGATTCCAAAAAACTGAAATCCGAGGTAATGTATTTTATTTCAATGGTCTGCCAATTAAGGTTAATGGAACAAATACCCATATGCAACATCCTGAGATGGGACATGTAGTTGATGAGGCAACAATCAGGAAGGATATGGAAATTTTAAAACAATTTAATTTCAATCTTGTTCGTATTTCACATTATATTCCGGTAAATCGATATTTAGAACTTGCTGATGAATATGGTCTGTTCATTGTTGATGAGGTAGGTAATGAGTGTCATGCTACTCAATTCGTCTCAGATATGCCAGAGTATACAGAAATGTATAAAGATAGAACAAGAAAGGCTGTTCTTCGAGATCGTAATCACCCAAGTATTTTGTTTTGGAGTGCTGGAAATGAAAGTGGTGAAGGCATGAATATTACAGAAGTTGTTAAAGAAGGAAAGAAGCTAGATCCAACAAGATTATGGATGTATGGAGGAAATGATATGGTTCACCCGGCTGAGGATATTATTGGACCTCGTTATCCGTCACCAATGCAGGAAGAAATCAACCTGGGTTTAGATACAACAGATAGTCGTCCTTCATTTATGGATGAATATTTATCGGTTACAGGTAATGGAGGAGGAGCATTGGATGAATATTGGAGAGGAATTTATACACACCCAAGAGTTATGGGAGGTGCTATTTGGGATTTCGTAAGTAATGGACTTACAGATAATGTTCGTATTCTAAAGGATAAATCCCCATATAATACACCTTTGCATGCCATGGGTAATTCAAAACTTGCAGATAGTGAATCAGGTAAAGTGCTTGATTTGAATGGACATGATGAATGGGTAGAAGTTTATAGAAGTAACAATTTAGAAATTTCTGGAGATCAACTATCGATATCTATGGATGTATATCCAAGACCTCTTAATAGTAGTTCTGGGTCATTTTTAACTAAAGGAAGTAACCAATTTGGTTTAGTACAAAATGGAAATGATTCTTTGGATTTTTACATTTTCACAAAAGCCAAACATGTATTAAGTGCCGATTTACCATCAGATTGGGAGAATAACTGGCATAACATAGCAGCAGTTTATGATGGTAAACAAATGAAATTGTTTATTGATAAAGTTGAGGTAGCTGTTAAGTCTGTAAGTGGTAATATTAAAAATTTACCTTTCCCTTTAAATATTGGAAGAAATGCAGAAATACATACTCAGGATACTAAGGTTTATATATGTGATGCTCAGATTGATAATGTTAGAGTGTTAGATAAAGCTGTAAATCCAACAGAAGAAATTAATGTTTCAGATACTGTTTTATGGTTGGATTTTGAAGAAGAAAGTAATGGAGGGACTTATTACAGCAATGGTATGGCCGCAAGAACCTATGGTAGTATTTGGCCAGATCGTCAGCCTCAACCAGAATTATGGCAAATGAAGAAATCTCCACAACCTTTATCATTTAGATTATTAAACAACGAAAAAGGAATTGTTGAGGTATGGAATAGAAGTGACTTTACAAATGCTTCTTTTTGGAAAACTACTTGGACATTGACAGAAGATGATAAAGTGCTTCAAGAGGGAGTTATAGATCTGGATTTACAGCCTAGATCGAGACTGACTACAACAATAAATTATACAAAGCCTAACATTATTCCTGGAAAAGAATATAGACTAAATATTAGTTCCGTTTTAAGAAAAGATGAGATATGGGCAGTAAAGGGGCATGAGGTTTCATGGGATCAATTTGAGTTAAAACATTGGAATGTTTTGAAAATAAAATCTTACGAGACTGATGCTTCAATATCTCTTAAAAATCAGGAAGGAGATTATGTAATCCACGGAGATAATTTTACTTACCTATTGGATAAGACTACAGGAGAATTAAAGTCTATGGTTGTTAATGGAAAAGAATTACTTGTAGCTCCTATTAAGTTAAATGTATGGAGAGCCCCGGTTAATAACCAAAATGACAGATGGGCTGGTTATAGTTTCATCGCACCATCATGGAAGCCTGAATATGGAAGAACTATGGCAACGGATTTATATTCTAATGGTATCGATCAACTGGATTTTATTCCATTAGAAGTTAGAGCTAATGAAGCAGATGGAGTGGTTTCAATTTATGTTCGAGAAGTAGCTCTTACACGTCAGGATAGTAAAGCCTCTTCCTTAGATTTTCTTATTGAGGGAGGAGCAGCAGGGCAATTAGGAGGCTTTGAAAGTATTTATGAGTATAGTTTTTATGGAGATGGTCTTGTAGAGGTTAACCATCAGGTGATGCCACAAGGTAAAATGCCCCAGCTTTTACCAAGAATAGGAATATCTCTGATGTTAGATAATAGCTGTGATCAGGTAGAATGGTACGGTAGAGGTCCTCAGGAGAATTATCCTGACAGAAAGACTGGATATAAATTGGGAATTTACAATTCTACTGTAGATAATATGTTTGAGCCTTATTTAGTGCCTCAGGATTACGGGTTAAGAATGGATAATCGTTATTTAAGAATGACTGATAAAGAAGGGAATGGTCTAGAATTTTCAATGAATGATCACTTCAATTTCAATGCTCATGCATTTACCACCGAAAACATCACAAAAGCACTTTACGCATTTCAATTAAAAAAGGCGGAAGGTATAACTCTTAATTTAGATTATGACACCACTGGTGTTGGAGATACGTCGCAACCAGTTCTAAATTCTTATAGAGTATTTCCTAAAAAATACGAAAGAACCATAACAATTAAACCAATAAGCAACTAAGCTAAATTATCAAAAAAATGAAAACTTATAAATTTTCAATATTCAATAAAAATATAAAGGCTTTAAATATCCTTTTACTTGTGTGTTTATCAATTTACTCTTGTAAAACAGACGACAAAAAGAAGCCTGAAGAACCAATAGATCGCTATGCTTTGGTTACAAGACATAATATTAATTGGAATGATGTAAATGGGCAAATTCCTTTAGGGAATGGTGAGTTTTGTTTTAATGCCGACGGAACAGGTTTGCAAACATTTGGAGGTAGTTCCATGTCTCATTGGGCTTGGCATTCATTTCCTCTTCCGGAAGGTATTTCAGCCGAAGATATACCTGCAACAGGTACCTTCCAACAGGGAAGAAATACAGGTCTTGATGAATTTCCTGAGGATAAATCAGAGTTGCGCCAATGGATGTTTGATAACCCTCATAGTTACAACCTAGGAAGAATACGATTAATCAGAACAGATGGTAATGAATTAGAAGAGAAAGATATTCAGAACATAGATAGAACCTATGATTTATGGTCTGGTGTTTTAACTTCAAGTTTTACCATAGATGGAGAACAAGTTAATGTTACAACTAGTGTCCACCCCGATAAAGATTTGGTTTCTGTTGATGTTGAGTCAGAATTGCTTAAAAAAGGTGTTTTACAAATAAGCATAGACTTTCCATATCCATCTATAAATAGAAGACTTGCTTGGGTAGGTGATTTCAATGAGCATCAAGGCAACAATACCATTTTATTGAATGACCCAAATGAGAGTAATCAGGCTGATTTTAAGAGAGAAATGGATGATGTTAGTTATTATGCAACGATTAATTGGAGCTCAGATGCTAATATCCAATTTGATAGCAATAAGGCTCCTAATACGTGTCAGTTAATAGCAGATAATACGAATAGTATTAAGTTCTCCTGTGCTTTTTCAAAAAGTGCATTATCATATAATTTGCCTGACGTAAATGAAACTATAGCTTCAAGTGAAGTATATTGGCCATCTTTTTGGAAAAGTGGTGGGGCTATTGATTTATCTGAAAGTAAAGATCCAAGATGGCAGGAATTGGAGAGACGAATTGTGCTTTCGCAATATTTAATGGCTGCACAATCTAAAGGAAGTAATCCTCCGGCAGAAGTTGGTTTAATGGGAATAGATTCTTGGAGAGGTCAGTTTCATATGGAAATGATTTGGTGGCATTTGTCACATTATGCTTTATGGGATAGATGGGATTTGCCTCAGGAGGCTCTTAATGTATATGAAAGATTTATTCCTTCTGCACGTGCTTTAGCAGAACAATTAGATTATAAAGGTTTAAAATGGCAAAAATCTGTTGGACCTGAAGGTCGAACAGCACCTTGGGTAGGCAATCAAATTTTGATTTGGAAACAACCACACCCAATCTTTTTTGCAGAGTTAGATTATAGATTAAATCCCAATAAGGAAACTCTTGAGCGATGGGCTGAAATTATTGACGGAACCGCGGAGCATATGGCAGATTATGCCGTTCGAGATGAAGAGACAGGAGTATATCATTTAGAACCAGTCATGCCTCCTAGCGAGCAGGGTGTAACTAAAGACGATATTTTTGATTTGGCCTATTGGAAATGGGGGTTAGAACATGCTCAAATTTGGAGGGAGCGTATGGGATTAGAACGTAACCCTGATTGGGAAGATGTTTTAGCTAATCTTGAAGAATTACCTGTAAAGGATGGCTTATATCTTCATTCTAAAGAATGGGAAGATACCTATACAGAGCGTAACTGGGAACACCCTAATACCGTAGGAGTTTGGGGAATGTTGCCTCCAAATGATACTATGGATTATGAAACCGCTCATCGAAGTTTACTTAAAGTTTGGGAAACCTGGGAATGGAAGCGCTGTTGGGGTTGGGATTTTCCATGGACAGCTATGGCAGCAGCTCGTTTAGGTGAACCAAAAATGGCAGTAGATGCTCTACTTATTGATGCCGGTACAAAAAATTATTACGATGAACGAGGGGTATGTACCGGAGGGCCTTGTCCATATTTACCTGGTAACGGTGGACTATTATATGCTGTTGCTATGATGGCAGCTGGATGGGATGGAGCTCCAGACAAACATGCGCCAGGATTTCCTGATGATGGAAGTTGGACAGTGAAATGGGAAGGTCTACATCCTGCGCCATAATTTAATTGATTGCTTTTTATGAAAAAATATATGAAATACCGTAAAGCAATTATAGCTGTAATTTGTTTTTGTTTGCTAACAGAATTTGGATGTGTTTCTAATGAAGAGAAGAGTTCAGATTTGGTTGTTTACAAAAATCAACAAGCTCCAATAGACGATAGAGTAATAGATTTATTGGGAAGGATGACACTTGAAGAGAAGGTTTATCAATTAAATCAGGTGGCTTTTGGAAAACATATGACTGCAAATAATATTGGAGGAGAAATGGCAAAGGTTTCACCATTGATAGGTTCTATAATTTATGTGAATCAAGATCCAAATCTTAGAAACGATTTGCAGAAAAAGGCTATGGAGCAGTCTCGATTAGGTATTCCAATAATTTTTGCTAATGATATAATACATGGGTTTAAAACAATTTATCCCATTTCCTTAGCTCAGGCATGTTCATGGAAACCTGAATTGGTTGAACAAGCTTGTGCAATGGCAGCCAAAGAGTCAAAAGTTTCGGGCATCGATTGGACATTTTCTCCAATGGTAGATGTCGCTCGCGATCCGAGATGGGGAAGAGTTGCTGAAGGATATGGTGAAGATCCTTATACAAATGCTGTTTTTTCTAAAGCTTCAGTAAAGGGATATCAAGGTAATGATTTGGCAGATGAGAACTCCATTGCCGCATGTTTAAAGCATTATGTTGGATATGGCGCTTCAGAGGGAGGTCAGGATTATATATACACCGAAATTTCAAAACAAACACTTTGGGATACCTATTTACCATCTTTTGAAGCAGGAGTTAATGTAGGGGCGGCGACTGTTATGAGTGGTTTTAATGACATTAGTGGAGTGCCAGCTAGTGCAAATTATTATACGTTAACTGAAATACTCAAAGAAAAATGGGAAATGGATGGTTTTGTGGTGTCAGATTGGAATTCAGTCAAACAACTAATAAACCAAGGTGTTGCCAGTTCTGATAAGGAAGCTACTTTAAAAGCAATTAATGCAGGTGTTGATATGGATATGGCAGATCGACTTTATCTTGACCATATTTCTGATTTAGTAAAAGAAAACAAGGTTTCGCTAAATCGTGTAGATGATGCAGTTGGCAGGGTTTTAAAGCTTAAATTTCAACTAGGTTTATTTGATAAACCATATGTTTCTATAATTCCTCAGAATAATCGTTATCTGCTTCCAGAGTATATTTCAACAGCTGAAAAATTGGCTGAAGAAACCATGGTGTTGCTAAAGAACTCAGATAATATACTTCCTTTAAATAACAAGGTTTCTTCTTTAGCTGTTATAGGACCGATGGCTAAAAATCAAGAAGATCTTTTGGGGTCATGGTCTGCTTATGGAGATGCCAAGGATGTGGAAAGTATTTATAAAGCAATAGAATCTGAGTTTGTACAATCTAAAATATTTTATGCTCAGGGTTGTGATTTTGATGGCAATGATACTTCTGGATATACTGAAGCTATTAATGTAGCTAGAAAGGCAGAGGTAGTCGTTGTTTGCTTGGGAGAAAAAAAATCCTGGAGTGGTGAAAATGCTTCACGTTCTACAATTTCCCTTCCAAAAATTCAAGAGGACTTACTTTTAAAACTAAGTGAATTAGGGAAACCTATTGTTTTATTATTATCAAATGGGCGGCCATTAGATTTAAGCCGCTTAGCTCCATTGTCTGATGGGATTATCGAAATGTGGCAACCTGGAGTTATTGGAGGGAAACCAGTTGCTGGTATTCTATCAGGAAGAATTAACCCATCAGGAAAACTTGCGATGACTTTTCCCTTTTCTACAGGACAAGTACCTATCTACTATAATATGAGGAAAAAGGCACGTCCCACGTCAGGTATGTATCAGGATATTCCAAAAGAGCCTCTTTATGGTTTTACTCATGGATTAAGCTATTCAAACTTTAAATATGGAGATTTAAAATCTTCAAAAACTAACCTGAGGAAAGATGAAAATCTAATAATTGAAATTCCGGTAACCAATGCATCTGATATTGATGGGGCAGATGTTGTGCATTGGTTTGTTTCAGACCCTGTATGTTCAATTTCGAGACCTATCAAGGAGTTAAAGTTTTTTGAGAAAAAATCAATTAAGGCAGGAAAGACTGAAGCTTTTGAATTTCACTTGAATCCTATTCGTGATTTAAGTTTTGTGGATAGTTCTGGGAATAAAATACTTGAATCAGGTGAGTATCATATTTCTGTTGACAATAAAGAAATAGTAATTAATCTATTAGAATAATAAAGAATTTAAAATGAAGATAATTAGTGATTTAAGAATTTGGTCAACCATATTCGTGTTTGGCTGTCTGATAGGAAATAGCCAAGAAGTGATTCCGATTTATAAAGATTCGATTCCGCCAGGTTCGGAAATATTTACCTTAAAAGAAAGTGCAAGATTAGATGAGAATGGTGAAATTGTTACTATTAGAAATGTCTCTGTTCCTACGATTACTGTATATAAGCCAGAGCCAACTAAATCTACAGGAACAGCTCTGATTATATGTCCTGGAGGCGGATTTCAAGGTTTAGCTTATCAAACAGAAGGTACTGCGACTGCCAAATGGTGTTTAGAGAATGGAATTACAGCCGTTATCTTAAAATATCGATTAATGCCATTTCCTAATCCAGAATTGAATACAGCAAATCATACCCAAAGAGATTCCATATTTACACCTTATGTAAAACTAGCAGTTACTGATGGTTTAGAGGCTATAAAGTATGTTAGGAATCATTGTGATGATTATAACGTTGATCCAAACAAAATTGGAATAATTGGATATTCGGCAGGAGGAACGATTGTAAGTTCTGTAGCTCAAAATTATGATTCTGTAACTCGCCCAGATTTTGTAGTGCCTATTTATGCTTATTGTGGAGCAATTTTAGGAAATGATATTCCGGATGATGCGCCACCCATGTTTTTAGCCTGGGCTTCAGACGATGTTATTGCTAATGGAAACCCAAGACTATACGAGAAATGGAGAGATGCTGGAAAATCGATAGAAATGCATTGTTTTTATGATGGAGGCCATGGATTTTCAGTAAACAAACAAAATAAGTCATCTGATATTTGGACAACGCTTTTTAAAGATTGGATGATAAATCAAGGATTTTAATCAATAATTAACTAACCATAAATAAACTAATAATGAGTAAAGTAGTTGTAGTGACTGGAGCCGGAGGGGTGTTATGCAGCACAATAGCAATGGCATTTGCAGAAGAAGGACATAAAGTTGCTGTTTTAGATTTAAAACTAGATGCAGCTGAAGAAGTGGCTAATATGATAAAGTCAAAAGGAGGTGATGCTATAGGGGTGATGGCCGATGTTTTGAATGAAGAGTCGTTAAAAAAGGCAAAAGAAGAAGTGAATAAAACATTTGGATCATGTGACATTTTAGTCAATGGAGCAGGTGGAAATCACCCTTTAGGAACGACTTCAAATCCATATCTAAATATTGAGGATTTGGAAAATACAACAGAAGGGTTTAAAACGTTTTTCGATTTAGATCCAGAGGGAATTAAATTCGTTTTTAATTTAAATTTTATCGGAACATTATTGCCAACCCAAATTTTCGCTAAAGATATGATAGGAAAGAAGGGGTGTAGTATATTAAATATTTCGTCTATGAATGCTTTTACTCCTTTGACAAAGATACCTGCTTATAGTGGAGCTAAAGCGGCAGTTTCAAACTTCACTCAGTGGCTTGCGGTTCATTTAGCTAAAGTAGGGGTTAGAGTAAATGCATTAGCTCCTGGTTTTTTTCTAACTGATCAAAACAGAACTTTACTAACAAATGAAGATGGTAGTTTAACTCAAAGGGGACAACAAATAATTGATCAAACACCAATGGAACGTTACGGAGAACCTGAGGATTTAATTAGTACTACAATGTATTTATGTGATGAGAAATCATCCTTTGTAACAGGAGTTGTAATTCCAATCGATGGGGGATTTAGTGCTTATAGTGGAGTTTAATTAAAAAGGAAAATAGAAAATGGAACAAACATGGCGTTGGTACGGACCGAAAGATCCGGTGTCGTTATCAGATATAAAACAAGCGGGAGCAACAGGAATTGTGTCTGCACTTCATCATATTTCAAATGGTGACGTTTGGACGGTTGAAGAAATAATTAAGCGTAAAGAGCTTATTGAAAATGCTGGGTTAACCTGGAGTGTTGTAGAAAGTATTCCGGTACATGAAAATATAAAAACGCGTTCCGGGAATTTTCAAACTTATATTGAGAATTATAAGACCAGTATTGAAAATTTGGCAAGTTGTGGTATTAGTATTGTTTGCTACAATTTTATGCCAGTTTTAGATTGGACAAGAACGGATTTAGAATTTGAAGTAGCGGACGGGTCCAGAGCACTGCGTTTTGACGTTAATGCATTTGCAGCTTTTGAGTTGTATTTATTAATACGACCTGGAGCAGAAGCAAAGTATTCTAAAGAGCAACAAGTCGAAGCTAAAGCTTATTTAGATACCTTGTCTGATGTTCAAAAGGAAACTTTGGTTAAAAATATTATTGCAGGGTTACCAGGAGCAGAGGAAGGTTATACTTTAGAGCAATTTCAAACCATTTTAGATACTTATAAAGATATCGATGCTCAAAAATTAAGAGAGAATTTGGTATTGTTCTTAAAAGAGATTATTCCAATAGCTTCAAAAAATGAGGTGTTAATGTGTATTCATCCTGATGACCCTCCGTATCCAATATTAGGATTACCACGTGTTGTTAGCACTGAAGAGGATTACGCTCATCTATTCACGGAAGTGCCGGATAGATCAAATGGTATAACATTCTGTACAGGATCATTAGGGGTAAGAGCAGATAATGACTTGGTTAAAATTTTTAATCGATTTGCAGACCGTGTTCATTTCCTTCACCTTCGTAGTACGCAACGCGATGAGAAGGGTAATTTTTACGAAGCTAATCATTTGGAGGGCGATGTAGATATGTTTCGAGTTGTAAAAGCTGTTGTTCTTGAAGAGTATAGACGAAAAGCTTTGGGAATAAAAGATGCTTTAATACCTATGAGGCCTGATCATGGACATCAAATGCTTGACGATTTAAATAAACGAACCAACCCTGGTTATTCAGGAATAGGAAGGCTAAGAGGTTTAGCCGAACTTCGAGGATTAGAATTCGGAATCAGTAAGAGTTTGACTTAATTATAACCCCTTAAAACTTCTACTATGAATCTACTTAAGGACTTAAATTTTAATACGGAGAATAAAACACCACTTTATTTACAAATAGCGAATTGTATAACTGATAATATAGCTAGAGGAAACATTAAAAATGATACAAAACTTCCTTCAATTAATGTTTTTAGTAAGGAGTATAATGTGTCAAGAGATACTGTAGAAAAGGCTTATAAGGTTTTAAAGTCAAAAAGTATTATTGTTGGTAAAAAGGGCCTAGGCTCTTTTATAAATACAAATGAACTTGTTTCTAAGGCTAGTGTTTTATTCTTGATTAATAAGTTGAGTCCTTATAAATTAAAAGTTTACGACGCTTTTATCAATAGAATAGGAGATGATTATCATACAGATTTTGAAGTTTATCATTGCAATGAATCTTTATTTTTAAGTTTAATAGATAAAAATTTAAACAAATACGACTATTATGTGATTATGCCTCATTTTAAAATACTTAGTCCTGAGGAGGCAAGTATTAAAAGTGAGTCCACCAAATTGATAAACAGTATTCCATCTAATAAAATTATATTACTGGATAACAATGACATGAATATTGATGGAGATATTATTGAGATTTATCAAGATTTTGAAAATGACATATATAGGTCACTAAAGGAAGGGTTTAATAAAATTAAAAAGTATAACAAAATCAATTTAATAATATCAAAGGGTGAAACTTATCCTTACCTAAACAAGATATGTAACGGTTTTATAAAATTTTGTAATGAGTTTTCATTTGATTTTAAAATTATAAACAAAGTGGATGAAAGTGAGATTATAGAACCTGGTAATTTGTTTATCACTATTACTGATGATCATTTAGTTAGTTTATTGGATTGTATTTCTGCAAATAAAGAATTAAATTTAGGAGAGAATGTAGGGGTTATATCGTACAATGAAACACCATTCAAGCGATTATTAAATATCGCGGTGATATCTACAAATTTTGTAAAAATGGGGGAGTCGGCGGCAAATATGATTCTTAATAATAAAAAAGGTAGAAGAAAAAACCCTTTTGTTTTTATTGATCGTAGTTCTGTTTGATTATGTTTAGGGGTGTTTTAAGTGTTTGTTATTCAGTGTCCTAGAATACATGAACATTATTGCTAAAAAACATGTACGCTTTTTAGAATTGAGCCATTTTAGAAAAACTAGATATTGTCAAGATTTAATTAAATTTAATTTGACTCCGAAACTGAATCTGTTTTTTTGAGAGTTAAATAAAAATTTTCACCAACTTAACTATTTAATTATGAAAAAATTACCAATTATTATCTCAAGTATTTTTACACTGTTAACATTCAATACTTTTGCTTCAAATATAAGTCAATATCCAGTTGATGTAAATTTAGTTCTTATTGGAAATGATATAAATTCTAATGACTATTTTATTGGTAAATGGAAGGTGCAGGTTGATGGAACTCCAAATGGAGATGTTATTATGAATTTAGAAATTAAAAAAATAGATGACAAATACGTGGGGAGCGTTCAAACTGATGGCTCTGGGCCGAATCCTGTTAAAGCAGATAAAATAGAAATTAAAGACAATGAGCTTAAAGTTTATTGGTTAGCAGGTGGCTATAATGTATATCTTCAGTTAGAAAAAGTTAAGGATAATGTTATTACTGGTTCTCTAATGGATATGTTCGATGCTAAGGGCGAACGTGTTGTAGAGTAAATTATATTTCACAGTTTTTACTATTACAAAATTTGTACTTAAGAATGTATAAATCTTAGGTAGGGATTTTTATGTCTAATATTTTTTAATCTACTCTTATGAAATATTCTATTCTATTACTGTTTTTAGCATTTTCTTCGATGCTAAATTCTCAAAACGATAATCTTAGTGACCCAAAAGATATAGCCTTATCTCCAATACAAAATACAAAGCGTAATGTTTTGGATCTTTCAGGAATCTGGAAGTTTAAAAAGGATTCTCTAAATATTGGAGTTAAAGAACAATGGTATAATGGCTTATCTAAAACCAGATCTATTGCTGTACCTGGCAGTTGGAATGAGCAGTTTGATGATATGCGGGATTACTTAGATTGGGTTTGGTATGAAACCGAAACTTATGTTCCTTCAAACTGGAAAGATCAAAAAGTGTTTCTTAGAATTAATGATGCAACTTACACGGCTAATATTTGGATAAACGGAATTTCTGTGGGATACCATGAAGGTTGCCATGTGCCTTTTGCATTCGATATCTCCGGTTATATAAATTGGGATAAAAAAAATAAAATAATAATACAGGTTGAAAATCAATTGTCACCTGAAAGAGTTCCAACAGGTAATGTAAAAGGAGGATCGTTTGAGACCTTACCTGCATCAAACTATGACTTTTTCCCTTACTCAGGACTCAATAGGTCTGTCGAGTTGTTCTCCGTTCCTAAATCATTTATCAGAGATATTACTGTTAAAACAGATTATAACGAAAATGTGGGAGTGATAGATGTAAATGTTGAGAAAATTGGAAGTTATAAAACAGGGAATGTTTATGTCTATGGGGGAGAAAAGGTTATAGAAAGTTCTATAAAATTTATAGAAAATCAAGGAGTTGTAAAGGTAGAAGTACCCAATGTGAGATTATGGGGGCCAAAAGATCCATTTCTCTACACGGTAAAAGTAACACTAGGCGACAAAAGAAATCCAGTAGATATATATGAACTTAAAGCAGGAGTTAGAAAGGTAAGTGTAAACGAAAAAAGTATTTTATTAAATGATGAGCCCGTTTTTTTAAAAGGTTTTGGAAGACATGAAGATTTTCCAGTCTTAGGAAGGTCAAGTTCAAACTCTTTGATTGTTAAGGATTTTGAATTGATGAAATGGACAGGAGCTAATTCTTTTAGAACAACGCATTACCCTTATGATGAAGAAAACTATAATTTGGCAGATAGAGAAGGGTTTTTAGTTATAGGAGAAACACCGGGAGTTGGACTTTATTTTTTAGGTGATCCAGAATCGATGGAAAAAAGACAACGCGCCATGGAGAGGTATATCACCGAGATGATTTATCGAGACAAAAACCATCCTTCTATAATTATGTGGTGTGTTGCAAATGAACCAAATGATAAAGCTCAATTAGGCCAAATGGGGTATACAGAAAATAATGATAAAAAAATGGCATATGAAGAGTTTGAAAAATTATTTAAACAAGTTAGATCATTGGATGCTACTAGACTTGTCATGTATGTTGGAGTGATGTTTGGCCCTGTAGATTGGTTTAATCTTACCGATGTTATAGCTATTAATAGGTATTGGGGGTGGTACAGTTCGCCAGGAGATATTAAGACAGGTGCGAATGCTATAAGTAAGGAACTGGATAGATTACATAGAAAATTTAAAAAGCCATGTATGATTACTGAGTTTGGAGCTGATGCTCAGGCCGGATTGCATGCGGTAAATCCAGAAATGTTCACCGAAGAATATCAAAAGGAGTTTATTAAGGCGTATTTAGACGTGGCAGATGAAAAGGATTTTGTAACCGGAATGCATGTTTGGAACTTAGCTGATTTTAAAACAAGCCAAGGTTTAATCCGGTTTGGGGGGTATAATCTTAAAGGTGTATTTACAAGAGATAGAAGACCTAAATTAGCTGCTTGGTTTCTTAGAAATAGATGGAAGGAATTGTAGTCTATTAAAAAAAATAGAATGTTTGTTGAGTTTATTTAAGTGGTCAATTTTTATTTTTTTAAATGAAAATTGACCCTTTTTGTTTCAATTTTATATAAATTATCTTTCAAAGAGTTTTTAAATGATAAGGAATAAAAGAGAAGACAGTATATCGAAAATAATAGGTATTTGGAAATCCAGATTAAAAGAATGGTTTATGGTTTTTACTAGTATCAAATTTAAAAATGCGTAGCTCAGGAGTTTTCTCTGTTTATTGTAATTAGTTGATTATTAGTGTCCTACATTAGGTGAACAATTGTTGTTATAAAATAGGAACGTATTTGTAGTGTATGCTAAATTATCTGAATAGTTTGAAAGAAGTTGTTTTATACATTTAGCAATACCAATTTGATTAACAAAAACCAATTAATAACTAAAGAATAAGAATTATGAACTATTTAAGTGAATGTTTTAAAAACACTTTTAAAAGGTACTTGTGTACATCCATTGTTTTGTTTTCGGTTTCGATGAGTTCTGAAGCGATTGAAAATAATATTAATGTAAAGGATTTAAGTAAATCTGAGAATTTAAAATTAATACAGAAAAGTATAAAAGGAAAGGTTGTAGATGAATCTGGTATGCCACTGCCAGGTGCGAGTGTATTAGTTAAAGGAACAACCACAGGAACAATGACTGATTTTGATGGTGAGTTTTTCTTAGATGTTCCAGAAGGTAAAGTAACTTTAGTGGTATCCTATATTGGATATCAGAAGCAAGAGGTTTCTGTTACAGGAACAGGAAATCTAAATATTGTTTTAAAAGAAAGTAATGAAACTCTTGATGAAGTTATAATAACCGGAGTTTTTGATAAAAGAACGGCTATGGAGTCTTCTGTTGCAATTTCGGTACTTAAGGAAGGATTAATTGAACGCCAGGTGCCTGTTAGTGCAACAGATTTATTAAAAAACGTACCAGGTGTTTATGTAAACTCTTCGGCAGGTGAAATTAAAAATACTATTGTATCTAGAGGATTGGGAGGATACTTTTATGTTTCTGTCCAGGAAGATGGTTTGCCTGTAACAAGTGCTAAGTATAACAACTATGGACCTGATTACTTTTTAAGATCAGATATTACCTTATCAAAACTTGAAGCAGTAAGAGGTGGAACAGCATCTATTTTAGGAAATAATGCTCCAGGTGGTATATATAATTATGTTTCTAAAGTTGGAGGTCATGAATTCGGAGCAGAAGTTCAGGCAAAATTTGGTCTGGAAGGAGATGGAAAAAATCCATATTATAGAACTGATATAAATGTAGGAGGGCCTTTGGTAAAAGGAGGATCCATAACTTATAACATAGGAGGATTTTGGAGAGAAGCAGATGGTGCAAGATACCCGGGTTATGAAATGAATAAAGGTGGTCAATTAAAGGCTAATTTATATATGCCATTTAATAATGGAGGTTTAAAAGTTTATGCGAAGTATTTAAATGATAGAAACTCCTCTTTTGAGTTTTTACCAACAGTAGATTTTGACAATCCTAGAATGGCACCTGGAGTTACTCAAACCAGTTCTGTGTTAATACCTTCTGTAATATCAAGATATGAACAAAATCAGTCAGGAGTATTCAGTACTTTTGATTCTGAAGATTTGATTCATTCTACTGACTTTTCAATTGGAGCTAACCTAGATTATGAGTTAGATAATGGTTGGAATTTTAAAAATAATTTCAGGTATTCAGATAAGGGAAGTAACTGGAATCAAACCTCTATACCAACTCCTATAGCAACTACTGGTCAGGTAATTCCAGGAAGTGGAGCTGCTGTACTATATGGTTCTTTAGGTTTGTTTGATAATCAAGGACTAAATGTGACACCATTTGGTAATGTAATTTTCAGAGATCAGGCTTCAGGACAAGAATTAATGCAGGTTAGATTTAGTGCCAGTGCAACAGGGCTTTCTTTTGACCATGTAAGTGGAGAGCTTGCAGGAGAATATGCTCCTAATTCATTATTGTTTAATCCGTTAACCGTTTTTGACAACAATGTTTCTGAAGTAATCGATCAATTGATGATTACTAAGGAATTTGAGAATATGAGTTTCACTGCTGGAGCTTACTTTTCAACATCAAATGTAGACAGACTTTCATCTAGTGGAGGTATAGCATTTCCTCAATTAACATCCCCTATACCAAGTTTAACGACTATAAGCTACCTAGATCCATATGGTAATGAATTTCAACTTACAAATCCTGATGGTGTCGTTGGGGGAAGTGGTTTTATTGCTCCTACATCGTTTTTTAATCTAAAGCAAACTCAGCTTGCTGGATTTTTTGGACAAAATTGGAAAATAACGCCAGACTTAAATTTTGACTGGGGTGTAAGATATGAGAAAGATTGGGTAGACGGTGAGAATATTGTTACTCCTCAATATCCAAGACCAAAGTCTGATACAGGAGGAACAGATGGCAATCCATTAACATTATATGATAACTATTTAGTAGGGGATGCTTCTACATTTGCCTACGATGAATCTATCACGGCATTTTCATATTCACTTGGTCTTAACTATAAGTTTTCTGATGAGTTTGCTATTTTCGGACGTTTTTCACAAGGTGAATTACCAGCAGATTTATCTCAGTTTTTAAGTATTGATTCTGATGGTTCTCAAGGTTTATTGGCCCCAAAACCTCAAAGGGTTCAACAAATAGAGGGAGGTATAAAAATGAATCGAGAAAAGTATAGTTTATTTTTAACGCCATTCTATACCTTGTTGGATAACATTTATGTACAATCTATTGGTAGAGATGATGCTGGAGATATTTATTATACACCAGTTCTTTATAATAAAAATGAGGCTTATGGTATTGAGCTTGAAGGAAACGTTGCGTTACATAAAAATATCAATCTTCGTAGTGTGTTTACCTATCAACATCGTGCTCCTATAATTGCTCAAACTTACGATACAGGAGCTCCAGGAGAAGCCGATGATGTTATAATTGATTTAACCGAAGGCAATGATGGAGCTTCAACATTGAATTTTAGAATTTCTCCATCATATAATATAGGAAAATTCTATTCAACGGTTGATTGGTCTTTTGTTGGAGACAGACCGGCTAATACTATTAAAGCTTTTGAATTACCAGCATATCATCAATTTGATTTATCAATGGGCTATGAATTTTCTAAAATGTTCAGACTACAATTCAATATGAATAATATTTTTAATTCAATTGGTGTAAATGCTTTTATGCCTCCAGGAACAGATCCAACATCACTTAATCCAGAGGCTTTTACTAGGGAACAGTTATTGGCAAATCCAAATGCGGTTTATTACACGCAGAGTATACCTCCAAGAGCTTACTTTTTAACTGCTAGTTTTAAATTTTAATAAATATTAAATAAAAATATGAAACCGTCAGGATGAAAATTCTTGACGGTTTTTTTATTCATTAGTTTTTGATAATACCTTAATTTCTAAGTTTCTTAGGAGGTATTAGTAACAACTATATTTTTATTATTGATTGATATTTTGTTTATTTGGTTAGAAATCTTATCGACCAAAAGACATTCATGGATATTGCTTTTATTTATATTGGATTAGCACAATCTTTATTTTCTGCATTTATTATTTATTTTAAAAAACCTAGAAATATAGCTAATCGGATATTGGGTTTTTGGCTTTTAGCAATTGGAGGAATGTTTGCTCTTAATGTTGTGAAGTTACATTACGAAGCAACTCAGGATTTTTGGCCAATATCGTTAACGTTGTCTACTTCTTTTCCTATTTTTTTATATATCTATACAAAATATGTCGTTTCAGATTATTCGACGTTTCAACGTATTGATTATTTGCATTTTGTGCCTCTATTAGTTGGTTGCGTTGTTCTAATATATTTTGTTCCATCACTTACTCAAGGGATAGAAGAATTTAAGGAGGAGTTAAACAATATCAATTCACCTAATGAGGTAGGGTATGTTTTCAAATTATATATTTGGGTGTATTGTCTTTTAGCTTTAATTTTTATCATTAATTATAGAAGAAAGATTAAGAATTATTTCTCTTTCCAATCCTACAAGAATAGTTTGAACTGGTTGATATTTATAATTGTTTCATTCTTGGTGATATACAATTATATTATTTACATCAGTACAAAATATTATCTAGGAGCCGCAATGCCTCATATAGAATCCTTTAGAAGTGGAGCATTACTTTTATTTGTTTACATTATTAGTTTTTGGGGCTTTAAACAAAATCAGTTAGCAACAAATATCCGTTCTCCTAAATTAAACTTTTTGAAAAAGAACGATGAATCTGAGTCAAAAAGATATACGAAGTCTGGATTGTCACCTAAGAAGGCAGAGCAATATGCTCTAAGACTTATTGATTATATGGATCATTCTGAGGCCTGGAAGAATAACGAATTAAATGTTGCAGCATTGTCAGAAGCAACAGACATACCAAAGCATCATATCACTCAAGTATTAAACGAAAATATTCAGAAAAATTTCTACACATTCGTAAACGAGTATAGAGTTAAGCTTGCAATGGAAATGATTATATCACCAAAATATGACTCCTTATCTTTTGTTGGTATTGCATTTGAGAGTGGTTTTAATTCTAAAACGGCGTTTAATATATTTTTCAAGAAGTATACAGGAATGACACCAACAGAATATAAGAAAAAGCACTCTTAAATTACCTGGAAATTTTAAAAGTTTTTTTAAAAAAGCAGTGTTGTTTTCTTTGTGTAATATATTGTCTTTCAGTGTCCTATAAAATGCGTTCGCTCTAGCCAAGAATATGGAACGTGTTTTTGGTATGGGCATAATTAGTAAAACATTTCTCCTATAGTCTTTATTTATATTTGGTTTAATCAAAGTAGTTAAACTGGCTTTTCCTTTTTAATTACTGCTATAAATGATTTTAAATAAACTAAATATAAAATGGAAGGATTAAAAGATAAAGTTATTGTAATTGCAGGTGCAGGAGGAATCTCAGATGGGACTGCTAAACTTTTAGGATCATACGGAGCAAAAATAGTTGTTGGGGATATTATCAATGAAAACGCATTAAGATGCGTAAAGGTAGTACAGGAAGCCGGAGGAGATGGCGTAGCAATACAAATGGATATTTCAAAAGAAGACGATGTTAAGGCTCTTGTAGATTTGGCTATTGATAAGTATGGTCAAATTAACGGTCTTTTTAACGTTGCTGCCAATATAGCTCCGGATGAAGTTGCTAAGGATACAGATCCGGTAGATATAAACTTAGAGATTTGGCAAAAGAATCTTGATATTAATTTAACCGGATATCTGTTAACTTCAAAATATGCCATACCTCATATTATTGCTTCAGGAGGTGGTTCAATCGTAAATACTATATCAGATGCTGTTTATGCAGGGATGCACGATAAAGTGGCATATTCTGTAACCAAAGCAGGAATAGGAGCTTTAACACGTAACATTGCTGCAAGATATGGTAAACAAGGAATTAGATGTAATGCTGTTTCACCAGGGTTAGTACTGACAGAAAGTGGAATCCAGAACTCTGGACATTTGGTAGAAATGGTTTTACAAATGATACCAGCGCCTAGAATAGGAACGCCAAAAGATATGGGAGCTATAGTGTCATTTCTTCTTTCAGACTTATCTGAATGGATAACTGGTCAATCTATTTGTGTTGATGGTGGAGCAATAATGAGATCTTAATTAAGAGAGCATGAAAGTAAATAACAAAGTAATTGTAGTTACAGGAGGAGGAGGAGGTCTTGGTCGTGCCTTAGTTTTACATCTGCTAGAGAAAGGAGCTAAGGTTGCGGCAATTGATATAAATCAAGATGCACTTGAAGAAACTAAAAGTTTATCAGGTAAGTTTAATTCAAATCTTTCAATTCATAATTTAAACATTACAAATTGGGAGAAGGTGAATGGTTTTCCAGAGGAAGTAATAAAAATACATGGAGCTGTTGATGGTTTAATTAATAATGCAGGAATTATCCAGCCTTTTATACATGTAGATAAGCTTGGAATGGATAAAATTGAGCAGATTATGAATGTTAATTTTTACGGTTCACTCTATTTGGTTAAAGCATTTTTGCCATATTTCTTAGAAAGACCGGAAGGGCATATTGTTAACGTATCGAGTCTTGGAGGATTTATGCCTTTTCCGGGGCAAACTATATATGGTGCATCAAAAGCAGCAATAAAACTTTTAACGGAAGGCTTATATGCAGAGTTAAAGGATACAAATGTGAGAGCAACGGTAATTCATCCAGGAGCAATTAAAACGAATATCATGGCTAATTCTGGTTTAAAGAATAGTGTTGATCCAGAAACATCCAAAGACAGTAAAATGGCACTTGAACCTAAAAAGGCCGCTACTATGATTATAAAGGCAATGGAAAAAAATAAATATAGAGCTACAGTAGGAAAGGATTCAACTATGCTTGATATTTTATATAGAATTTCCCCTCGCTTTGCAAGTAATATAATAATAAAACAAATGAAAGGTATAGAGTTACCTCAAAGTTAAAATTCTAATCAATGGGAAATATTAAATATCTCTATATATTAATGTTCCTGAGTAGTTTCACAGTATTCTCTCAGCAAGCATTTACAATTAGTGTCCCTAACATAAAAAAAAGTGTGGGAGAAATTCAAGTTAGCGTTTTTGATACTAATGAATCTTTTTTGAAGGAAGGTAAAGAATTTAGAATTTACAGGTTTAAAGTAACATCACAATCTCAAAAATTCACAATAACTGATTTACCAAATGCTGAATACGCATTTATAATATATCATGATATAAATAATAATAAAGATATCGACAAAAACTTTTTTGGGATACCAAAAGAGCCGTATGGCTTTTCAAAAAATTTTAAACCAAGATTTTCTTCTCCCGATTTTCAGGATTGTAGTGTGTCAGTTGGGAATACTGATAGTATAACCATAAATCTATTGTGATTTTATAAGTATATATAAATTTTAATTGAGGAGAAGAATGTAAAATGAAGCATCCAAACTAAACTAAAAGACCAAAAACAAATAAGTAATGAAAAAAATAAAAGTTTACATCACGGTAATGGCAGTATCAATACTGGCATTAACATCGTGTAAAAGTAAAACCACTCCATTTTTAGGCAAATCTTCCATTGAGGATGTAATTGAAGCCATGACCTTAGAAGAAAAGGTGGCATTAGTTGTTGGTACAGGCTTAAAATTTGGAGATTCTATTGATAAAAATTCACCGTTTCCAATTCCTAATCAACCAGCACCAGGCAGTTTAGCTGCAAAATCGAAGGTGTACGTGAGTGGTGCAGTAGGTAGAACGTTGGAAATTCCTCGTCTTGGTGTTAATACAATTGAAATGGTAGATGGCCCTGCAGGTGTAAGTTTTATGTCTAGAAGTACAGCCTATCCTATTGGTACAGCACTTTCAAGTTCTTGGGATGTAGATCTTGTCAAAAAAATTGGAGAGTGCATGGGTAATGAGACACTTGAGTATGGATTAGATATCCTTTTAGCTCCAGCTATCAATATTCACAGAAATCCGTTAACAGGGAGAAATTTTGAATATTTTTCTGAAGATCCATTATTATCTGGAAAAATGGGAGCTGCTCTTATAAATGGGATACAATCTCAGGGAGCCGGGACTTCATTAAAGCATTTTGTGGCAAACAACCAGGAAACTAACCGTATTGAAGTTGATGCTATCATAAGTGAAAGAGCATTAAGAGAAATTTATCTTAAAGGTTTTGAAATAGCTATTAAGGAATCTGATCCATGGACATTAATGGCTTCATATAATTCAGTGAATGGAAATTTAGCTACCGAAAATTATGATTTACTTACTAAAGTGGCTAGGGAAGATTGGGGCTATGAAGGTATAATTATGTCAGACTGGGAAGCAGGTAAAGATCCTGTTAAACAAATGAAATCAGGTCTTAATTTGTTAATGCCAGGACCTTATCAAGATACCGTGTTGTTACAGGCGGTAAAGGATAAGAAATTAGATGAAAAGGTGTTGGATGAAAACATAAGTTGGATTTTAAATGGGGCTATGAAAGTTCAAAAATTCAAAGATTATAAATATTCCAATAAACCTAATCTTGAAGAAAATGCTAGTATAGCCAGAAGTGCAGCTGCACAGGGAATGGTGTTACTTAAAAATGAAAATGAAGCATTACCATTATCAGATAAAGGGCAAAATTTAGCATTGTTCGGTAATGGGTCATATGAAACAATCGTAGGGGGATCAGGTAGTGGATTTGTGATGAGAGCTGGGCCTACTGTACATATAATTGAGGGGTTGAAAAATCAAAACTTCAATGTTTCAAAATCACTTGAAGATATATATACGGCATACATTTCTGAAAACACACCTCCAACTGGAATGATTGACATGACTAGAGGGAGAAAGAAAAGAGCTCCTGAAATGTTGTTAGATGAAAAATTAATTCAAACAATGGCAAATGAATCTGATTTGGCAATTATTACAATAGCCAGAATATCAGGTGAAACAACAGACAGAAGTATTGAAGGGAATTTTAAGCTTACAGAGGTAGAGCTAAATAATATTAATAATGTTTCACAGGCATTTCATGCAAAAGGGAAAAAGGTAATTGTGGTTCTAAATATAGGTGGAGTTATTGAAACTGCCAGTTGGAAAGATTTACCGGATTCAATTTTAATAGCTTGGCAACCTGGTCAAGAAGCTGGGAATTCGATTGCAGATGTATTAAGTGGGAATGTTAATCCTTCAGGAAAACTAACGGCATCATTTCCTATGAAATATGAAGATGATCCATCAGCAAAGAACTTTCCAGGAACACCAGTTGATAATCCTAAACAGGTAATCTATGAGGAAGGTATTTATGTGGGGTATCGCTATTACAATACTTTTGGTGTAGAAACATCTTATCCTTTTGGCTTCGGATTAAGTTATACAAACTTTTCTTTTGGTGACTTATCATTGAGTAATACAGAATTCAAGAATGAACTAGAAGTTAGTATTACTGTAACAAATGAAGGGGAATTAAGTGGGAAAGAAGTGGTACAGTTATATGTATCAGCACCAACAGGTAATCTTGAGAAACCTATTCAGGAATTGAAAGCTTTTGCTAAAACTAAAAATTTAGCACCCAAAGAATCAGAAACCATAACCTTTAAAATTGATATTACAAGTTTAACATCTTTTGACTCAGAAGCATCTGCTTGGGTTGCTGAAGCTGGCCAATATATAGTGAAAGTTGGTGCGTCTAGTGAAGATATTAAAACAGAGAAAACTTTTAATCTAGGCAAAGATAGAGTTGTGCAAAAGGTAAATAAGGCGCTTGTTCCACAAGTAAAGATTAATGAATTATCAGCTAAACAATAAATAATTAAGTAAAGACAAAATGAAACGATTATATACAATTATATTACTTGTTTTTGCATGCAATGCTTTTGCTCAAAGTCAGGATTATGAAGGTCTGTGGCATCTTAAAGGAGAAGGATCATTTGCGCATAGCAAAATGTATTTGAAATTTAAATATGAAGGGGAAGAGTTGGTTGGAGCATTTAAAAATGACGATGGTGATCCGGATTTAATTTATAAAAAGGAATCTACAGATTCAACTTTAACAGTATACTTTACAACAGCAGGTACTCCAGCAAATATTATACTAACCAAGGTTGAAGGAGATGAAAATCACATGAAGGCAAAATTGCTTGGTAGATTTAACTTAAAAGCAGAAAGACTAGCGCTAGGCAGTGATTTTGATTTTGAAATACCTGATCCTAGTGTCGGAGGTCCACCAGAAGAAATTCGTAGAAATTTAATGGCTCAGGGAGCGTCTGGATCAGGTGAAGTAGCAACAGCGGTAGCAACCAATTTTGTTAATTCAACTATTAAAGTAGATGCCGGTAAAAATATAGGCGAATTAATAAGAACAGAGCGCTATAATAATTTAACAGATCACCACTTATTTACAGAACAGAGAGATGCAGACGTGGCATTTTATAATGATCAGGGATTGCATGGTAAAATCTATAAATTGTGGATTTATGACGCAGACTTCTATAATCCAGAAACTAAAACCTACGATTATAGTAAGTATGCCGACTACATTGAGGATACAAGTAAGCTATCTGATCACTTAATGTTTAATATGAATGGACGAGGAATTACAGGTGATTGGGGTGTTTCGGTAGATGAGAGTAAAAAGATTTTGGTAAACATACTAACGGATTTAAAATCAAAGTACCCTGCTTTCACTTACATCGAAGTATTAAATGAACCAGATTACGAAAAGAGATTAACTCCAACACAATACTATGGTGTTTATAAGGTGTTTTATCAGGCAGTTAATGAAGTAAATAAAAACCTTAACCCTAAATATCCATTACAAGTTGGAGGTCCTTCAACAGCTCAGTTTGATTTAAATTGGATTACTACATTTTTAGAGGAATATAGTAAGGATTCATCTAAAGATAAGCGATTAGACTTTATTTCATATCACGGATATTTTACAAAACCAGGAAAGGAATACAAGTTTTATAAAGACAATCCGAGTTTAGTTAAAGATCAAAGATCAATCTTAGAAAAGGAAATGACAAGTAGAGGTATATCCACAGAGATACCAACCTTTATTACAGAAATGGGGGTGTATCCAGGACCACTGTTTGACGACTATGGTAATATGAAAAATGATCGTTTGCGTCAAGCAGCGGGCGTTATGTCTATCAACTATTGGTATCTTAATAGTAAGAATTCATATCCTTTTAATTGGGTTTTAAGACATCAAACAGAAGGAAGGAAAGATCAATTAGTTACTAGGGATTCAACTGGAGGAGATATGATTCATACTAGAAAATTTACGCCATATGGTAATTCTGTACTTATGGTGTCAAAGATGAAGAAAAACAGGTTAGAAGTATCAAGCTCATCAGAATTAGATGAAGGAAAAGGTGTTTATTCCATTGCAAGTTCAGATGAATCGGGAGTTTCTATTATGATATGGAACTATCAAAGTAAAAATACTGTGGGTTATAATTTAGATTTACTTGTTGAAAATCTTCCAAAATCTTTTAAGAATAAGAGTGTTAAGGTTAAAACAGGGTTAATTGATTCTGAACACAGTAATTATCAATACGATTTAGATAATTGTAATTTAAGCATGGTTGAAACTACCATAAAGCCTTTAAAAGAAGGAGTTTTTAAAACCAAACTTTCATTACAGCCTAATGCACTTTATTTGGTTGTATTAGAGTCAGAATAAAAATATTGCAGTTTAGTTGTTAAGGTTGGAGATACTAGAGTTATTCCTTATGTCTAGATATTTTCAACCTTATTTTTTAAGAAAAAAGTTTAGGTCTAATTAAGTTGGAGAGACAAGATGGTTATAGAAGTTGAAGAATTAAAAAGTTTGAGGTTTGAATTTAAAAATGAAGAGCACTGTGTTTCATTGATAGATAATTCTGGGTTTCCTATTGTTCGGGGATATGGGAAAACTCTTGTAGAGGCTATAAATGACCTGCATTCAAATTTTTTTTAATAAAGAAAGTATTAAGACTAATAATTTTATTAAAATCTACAGGTGCTATCAAGTTTTAAATACCATTAAATGAAGCAAATACTTATGCATATATTAAAATTTCTTCTTACAATATTTATACTTTTTATTATGTCTATTTCTTTATGTGCACAAGAATTAAAAGACACAATAACATATAATAGACTTCATAAGTTTCCTTTGCTCACCTTAGATCAATTTTATTACCCAAATACAACTTTTAATACCAATATTGGTCAGGGTGAGATTGAAGTTAATGAGCAACGACTGTCCATGCAAGCGGCTATTCCATTAAAAGGTAAAAAAACGTATCTGTTTAGCAGTTTAAATTATACGTTATTCCATTATAATACTGTTTTTGATCAAAATTCATTGACGATTAATGAAAGCTACCATTCAATTCAGTATTCTTTGGGTTTGATTAAAATTTTACCAAAACAATGGAAATTAATTTTTAATATAACACCTACACTGGCATCGGATTTCCACAATAATTTAAGTTCCGAAGATTTTACTTTCCAGATTTCTGCTTTGGCAACTAAAAGATCAAGTCAAAATGTTCAATATGGGTTTGGGTTAGCCTATACCAGTCGGTTTGGAAATTTAACAATCATTCCACTTTTTAGTCTAACGTATAAAAGAGACAAATGGCTTACTATGGCCGTAATTCCGGCCTATATTGGGCAATATTTTAAGTTTAATGACAAATACAAAGTGGGTGTTAAGGCAGCTGTAGGCGGAGATTTGTATAATGTGAATTTTGACGAAATTAATTCTCCTCTAAATTTAAACAAGTTTTCATATTCTAGGGTGACGTTAGGGCCAGAGTTTGTATTTAAACTCATCGGGGATTTATATGTGAATGCAGGGGGTGGATTTACTGTTAGAAACGTTTTTGAAGTAGAAGATAGACAGCAAAATAAGAAACTAGAATTTACTTTCAAAAATAGAATGTTTTTTAATTTAGGAATAAGAATTTTAAAATAGTGATTTTATGTATTAAGGACGGATTTGGTTAGTAATAAAAATCAAATTTGTTTAAATAATATAGCATTAGATTTTTGAAAAATTTGATCTGATATTAGGTGTGCTTCTCTATGGGTATATAATGATGGAGGGGCTAATTAGAAAATCACTTTTTTTTAGGGGGTGGGGTGTAATCCTGAGTAACTATATTTAAATTTTTGGAAACTATTATATACATGAATGTAGATAATGTAGTTTATGTAGCTTTCGGACAAATAATTTTTTTATTTTTAAATTCTTAAAACACAAGAGAAGATTAGGTTATTAACAAGTAAGAAATTTTTAATTCATAGTCTCAACTAATGGTTTGTTATCTGTTTATTTTGTGTTGATTTGTACCTTATTTGTATCTTTTATTTTTAAATAATTGATAATCAATATTGATTACTTTTTGTATCGGGAAGTAAACGTTTTTGTTTTAGATATAATCTTTTTTTTGCTAATTATTAGTAGTTACCCACCTCATTAAATAGTAACTAACATTGTTATGGGTGTTAATTCTTTAGATTATCAATCAAATCTATGGCTATTAATTTATTGTCCTGTGTGTCGTATAATGTATTTCCTTTAGTAAAAGCACTGGATGAGGTATAGATTTCAGCAATTTGATGCCCATTATTGTTAACCACCAAAGTTTTATTGTCTTTTGCAAAAAACTTATAATTTTTTGTGCTTAAATAATAAATATTTAAATCATTATAATCTATAGTTTTAGAAATATTTAATTCAGAATCAAGAGCTAATGTTTTCTTTTGACTAGTGTAAACATATACATTTGTAGAATCAGATTGTTTAAGACAGGTTAAATCACCATTTGGGTTCTTAATATACACTTGGTCTCCAATGAAATATTTTAAATCCCCATAGTTTTCTTCCGGAAAGTCTTTTTTACAAATTAAATTTCCAGTGGTCGTTTCATATTTTTCAATTCTGTTTTTAAATATTAAATACGTAAAAGTATTTTGTCGGTGATAACTTAAAATAGGATCATCTGTAGTGTTTATTATGGTTAAAAAATGCTTTTCACCCGACTGTTTGTTAAATGCGGCAAAAAATGGTTTACCAAAGTTTAATTGTTTGTTCCCCATGAATGCCATGCCTTTGTTAATCATAAATACTAAACTGTCATTCATAAAAATTGATGATTTGCTAGCCTCGTTTTTTGAAAAAGGGTAGCTCCAAACCATTTCTCCCGTGGTTTTGTTAATTTTTGCAACTTGCTCTTTTGAAGCGATGTATATGTGAGAGCTGTCTGTTAACTTATTAGAGACGAGATCTCTTACCACATCATGTCCAATAGATAAAACAGATGTACCAGTGAGCAATCCTAGTCCAACGCCAAAAGCATTTTTAACAGCCGTTCCTTTATAATCTTTTTTTCCTGTTATTGTGTTGTAATCCCATCCTTGACCTGTTTTTATATTTAGAGCATGCAAACCAGAGGCCACTACAACCAAAATTGAATCGTTTGCATAAAAAACATCATTCCAACCGTATTCTCTGTTTAGATTTCTTTTCCAGACTACCTGTCCGTTTTTTAAATCAATACCTTCTAGTTCATCGGAATAACCATCCATAGTTTTAAATTTATAACCAATGCCAATTTGATCAATTGGATCGACTAAATAGATGTTATTTTTAACCTCCCAGATTTCGGACCCAGTATGCACATCAAGACAATAACTTTTATTGGAAATGGTATAAATCATTGTGTTATTAAATTGTTTTAAATCACTTGTTTGATAAGAAAACTTTTTATTCCACAAGACAGTTTCATTTTTAATGTCGTATTGTACAATATAACCTGTACTATTAAGCCATTTTCCATTTTTAGTAAGGCCTCTTAATTTTGTCGTTAAAAAGCCTGTAGTTGTATCAAGAAACGTTTCTTCAATTCTATCAGAAAAGGCATATTCAAATCCCTTGATATCTGAACTGTCTAAAAAGTTTTTACCTAATATTTTTTCGCTTTTTATAACTGAAATTTGATTTTTTTGACCAAAACCTATTAATGAGCTTAAAAATGAAAGTACTATTACTAAGGTTTTCATATGCATTTAGTTTATGGTTAATAATGAAAATTTATTTTGTGTTTCTTTTTAGTGGTCTATTGCAATAATTAAAGTTTTCAATCATTCACGGGGCGTTTATTAATCAGATAGGTTAATAATCTCAAATTGCCATTGGTCGGCAGTATTGTAGCTTCTTAAGATGTTAGGCGATTTTACTGCTGCGTAAAGAAATAAAGGAGAAGGTATCATGAGTAATAAAACAGAAGCATCGCCGCTGGAAAGCGCATAAAGAGCAAGACTTCCAAGAATAAAAGTGGTTCCCAAATAATAAAAAAATCCATCTATGATAACAGACATTACTAAAGGGTGTTTTTTTATTTTTTTTATTTGGTTCAGTTTTATTTCTCTATTCTTTATGTAAATAGTTTCATCATCAACTATTTTAAACCTTCCGGTTAATTTCAACCCATCATTGGTTTTAATTCTAATTTTTCTATTTTCCTTAATCAAAGTCCCTTTAAACTTTTGCTCGTTAAAAATGTTGAGTACTTTTTCTTGAGCATATAAGCTTGAAATAATTAATAAACTAAGGATTAAAATGACTGTTTTTAACATGATTCTAAGCGATTGGTTGGTTATATAATTGTAAAAGGACCTTATTTTTAATGTGAAACCACCTTAAAAATTAGTTAATAACAATAAAGTTGAACATAAAACAAGTTTAGTTGATGTGTCTAAATCTGGTTTTAACCATATTCCAGTTTCTCCATGAAATGCCATAGCTCCTAACGAAATACCATCTTCTATTAATTCATAAAAAAGGGCATGTTGATAAATATTTCCTTCCTGATTTAAATTTTGATTGCTTTCTAAGGTGGATTGTATCATTTTTATAGTTCGATCTCCAAAAGTAAGATTCCCCAGTTCTGAAAAAGGTGTTGTATTTTTAGTTTTAACTAAACTAAGCTTCCAGTTTTTTAAATTTTCCAGATTTGTAACAACCTTTCCTTCAATTATTTTAAGACCAATAGAGTCTATCATGAGTTCTTCAGTATCAACCTCTAAACCAGTTTTTAAAATTCTCAAAACGTCGTTTTCTAAATAATGTGTTTTTACGGAATACACGTATTCTTGAATAGAATTTGCTTCCAGTTTAACCACATTATTTTTTAAATCGGTTAAACTAATTGTTATCTTTTGTTTTTTTATGGCATCGGTATCTGAGGCATTTTCCTTTATTTTAGCTACACCATAACCGGGTATCTTTATCTTGTATGAATTAAACCAATATACATTAGGATAGACAATATTCAATTTTTTTGAATTTGCGGGTAATGGTTCAAAATCCTTAATGGAATCTTGAGCAAAAACAATGCTAGTTGCGAAGATTAGTGTCATTCTAAAAAGGGGGCTAAAAATAATTGCACTCATCATTTGATTAAAGGATTTGTTTTAGTTTATTTTTTTAAAAATTAGAATTTAATTATTCGAAATATTCGATACTGCATTTCATTACTCACCAAAAAAATCTTGCTCCAAAATCTACGTTTTTCAGTGTATTAAATCCTATGAAAGGTTCAAAACCAATTTTAAATGAGTATCCGAGTTTTACCCCAACTCCGGCTGCTAAATTTCTACAAGTGATAACCGAATAATCATCAATGTAATCTCTATTATCTTTATAATTGGTATACTTTTTAGTGGCTCCAATACTAACTTCAGTTTCGATCGCTAAATGGTTAAAGAAAATCCAACTATATCCAAAATCGCATGCCCAAAAATATTTTCCTTTTCCTGTTTCTATTGATTCATTCATTTTTTCCTTTTCAACATTGCCATGCTGTCCATTAAATTGGTGTGAATATCCAGTATGAAATCTATTGTTTCCTTCAATTGCAAAAAGGTCTATACTATAGGTATTATTAGTAGAACCAGAAATTGAAATTCCATTTTGGCCTTGACATTCAATAATTATCAGACAAAAGCATAAGAGTAAAGCGTGTTTATTCATAATTAAAAAGTTAATTAATTATTCAGCTTAAATTATTCTAAGAAAATTTAGAATTTAGAGACTTTACTATAAAATTAAAAGGCTTGTGTAAAAGTTGATTGGTTAACTAGTCGTTCAACATGTCGTGCAAAATCCAAATTCGTTTGGTTTTTCAATTTTAAATTTGGATAAATCTTATAAATGTTGATTAAAAGATGTCTTAGTTAAAGACTTTTTATTGTACTATTGTTAAATGACTCAATACTTTTCGTAATATTAGTTTGGCCACCAAGTAAATAGTTAACACATCTAAAATTTGATAAATTTTGGGGAATGTACTTAAAAAAAGCTAGTATAATTTCTAGAGATTAGGGGAATTAAATAATATTTTTCAATTTATTTAAATCATTCAAAATGGTAACTGCATTATTGACTTACTATAAAGATAATTAATTTCTATTTTCATTCTACGATTTTGTTAAGATTTTATTTACTAAACATTTCAGGAGTAGGGAATGGAATAACTTTTTTGTATCCTGCTGGAAATGAAGTCGATTGTAGCAGGACTGTTGCCAAATTACTATTAATTTTAGTACATTAGTAAGTAAAGCATTGTATTTTGATACCAACTAAATCACTACCACAAATTTTTATAATGTTTTTGTGCTTTGTACTAACAGCACAGGAACATCCACCAATTCAAATTTATACGCCAACCGACTATGGTGCTGAGAATCAAAATTGGTCGATTTCTCAGTCTAAAGAGAAATATATTTATGTTGCCAATAACAAAGGACTACTAGAGTTTAATGGCGCGAAATGGACGGTATATGAATCCCCTAACAGAGCTATTGTAAGATCTGTTAAGGTTATAGACGATTTTATCTATACGGGTTCTTATAGAGAGTTTGGTTATTGGCACCATTTAAAAAACGGACTTTTGGAATATGTCTCCCTGTCCTCAAAACTTAGCATCGATTTTTTAGAAGATGAAGAGGTTTGGAATATTATGGATGTTGAAGATTTTATTTTGTTCCAAACATTAAAAAGGATTTATGTTTATAATAAAAAGAAGGATAGCGTAAGTATTATTAATTCTAATTCTGGGATTTATAAAATTTTCAGGATAAAGGAAGGTGTTTATTTTCAAAAGCCTAAGGAGGGTGTTTTTCAAATTGTAAATGGACAAGCCAAGCTCGTTACATTTCATTCTATTTTAAAGGATAATCTTTTGGTTAATATTTTTAATCACCAAGGAGGAATTCTTTTTCAAACAGAAGATAAAGGCTTTTTTAAGTTAATGGGTAAAGAATTAAGTCAATGGGAAATTCCAGCAAATCAAACACTTTTAAACGATAGAATTTATAGCAGCATAAAGCTTACGGATGATTCTTTTGTATTAGGAAGTATTTCTAATGGAATAATTCATTTAACAGCTTCTGGAGTCATTAATTATCAAATTAATCAAAATAATGGACTAAGTAACAATACGGTTTTATCGGTTTTTGAGGATGCCGATAATAACATCTGGTTAGGATTGGAAAACGGAATTAACTGTGTTAATATAAAATCGCCATTCCGGATTTATAACGATGAAAAGGGCAAAATAGGTTCAGTAAACACGTCTATAGTCTTAGATAATAAATTATACATCGGAACAAATCAAGGGTTGTTTTGCAAGACTTTTAATAGTAATGAAAAATTTCAATTTATTTCCGGAACGCAAGGTGCGGTTTGGTGTTTAAGAAATATTAATGATACTTTGTTTTGTGGTCATAATTCAGGAACCTTTGTTATAGAAGGTAGTAAGGCGTCTTTAGTAGCGGATGTTTTAGGAACCTGGGATATTAAACCAATTGCTACACATGAAAATTTGCTTATTCAAGGAAATTACAACGGCTTAAACATATTGCAGAAGAATAACGGTAGATGGGAATGGCGAAACACTATTGAAAATTTTGATATCTCAAGTCGGTATTTGGAAATGTTAAACGAATCCGAAGTATTTGTTAGTCATGAATACAAAGGCGTTTTTATAATTACGTTAGACACGAGTTATAAAAAAGCGGTAGTTGTACAACGTGATACCTCGGTAAATAAAGATGTAAAAACAAGCTTAATAAAATATAAAAACAGCATACTGTATTCACAAAGTAAGGGTGTTTTTAAATATGAAATAAAATTAGGGAGGTTTGAAAAAGATACTATAATTAGTAAATTATATAATTCAGAGGACTACACTTCGGGTAAATTAGTTTACACTAAGGAAACTGATAAACTTTGGGGATTTTCCGAGCAAGGACTTAGTTATTTATCGACGGGTCAGTTAAGTAATTCGCTTAAAGTAAATAATGTTTTTCTACCTAGTTATGTTAGAAATGATGTTTCAGGTTACGAAAATATGGCCTATTTGGGGAATAGTAAATATTTGTATGGAACAACTACAGGCTATATTGTAATAGATTTAAATATGCTAAAGAACAGTCCTCATAAAGTTCACTTAAATTTAATAGCTAACAGAAATCTCAAAAGTAGCCATGAAAATATTTTTGTGGATGCTACCGAAAAAGGGGTGTTTAAAAACAACGATAATAATCTGGAATTTCATTTTAGTGTTCCAGTTTATGAGAAATTTTCTGTTCCTGAATACCAATACAGATTAGAAGGTATTTATAACGATTGGAGCACTTGGTCTACAAATTCAGAAGTGTTTTTCGAAAATTTACCATTTGGAAATTATAAGTTTTCAGTAAGATCCAGGTTGGGGAATGAAACCTCAGAAAATATAGAGGACTACAGTTTTTCCATTGCAAGGCCATGGTATTTATCTAATATCGCAATTTTAGGTTACGCTATTCTTGTAGCTTTATTTTCAATTTTTATGCATCATGCATACAAACGTCATTATAAAAGACAACGTGAAAAACTCTTATTTAAAACGAAACGTGAATTAGAACTCAAAGAATTGGAGAATAAGGAGCAGGCCATGCGTCATAATAATGAAAAGCTTAAGCAGGATATTGAAAGTAAGAATAGGGAACTTAGTTTGTCGACCATGAACTTAATTAAGAAGAACGAGTTTTTAAATAATCTTAAAAAGGAACTAAAGAAGATTCCGGATGATAAAAACTTGAAAAATGTGGTTAGAATCATTGATAAAAATCTAAACAACACTGATGACTGGCAAACCTTTGAAGAAGCCTTTAATAATGCTGATAAAGATTTTCTTAAAAAGATTAAAGAACTTCATCCATCATTAACTTCAAACGATTTACGATTATGTACGTATTTAAGGCTGAATTTATCCTCAAAGGAAATTGCTCCGTTATTAAATATTTCTCCTAGAAGTGTGGAAGTAAAACGTTATCGACTTCGAAAAAAAATCGATTTACCACACGATGATAGCTTAACAGATTACATTTTGAAAATTTAAATCCACAACATCTAGTTTTTTCACCTATACAACACCACAACATTTGCTGAATTTTAGGATTTTAAGTAACTTCTATGGCTTTTGTAAATTATTAGTAAAACGCATTAATATTGAGGTTTTAGTAATATTTTTCATTCTTTTTTAAGATGTATGTTTTTTGTAGTGGTTGAAAATTAGAATACATCAAAGTGTAAACATAATTTTATGGAAACTAAATAAACTAAATTCACATGAGACATTATCTCTTTATGATTTTAACATTATTCTTTGTTTCCTATGCGAATGCTCAAAGCATTGAAATAAAAGGTAATGTAAAAGATGGATCCGGTGTGCCTATTCCCGGAGTTAATATCTTGCAAAAGAATACAGCAAATGGAACAGTTTCCGATTTTGATGGAAATTTTACCATTTCTAACATTGAAATAGGTTCAACATTAACCTTTAGTTATGTAGGTTACATAACTCAGGATATTGTTGTTGCAAACGATTCCTTTTTAAATATTCAGTTACAGGAAGACTTGGCTAAACTAGACGAAGTCGTAGTTATTGGATATGGTACCCAAACCAAAAAGGAAATTACCGGTGCGGTAAGTGTATTAGGAGCTGAAACCATCGAGGAATTAAAACCCACCCGAATTGAGCAGGCGCTGCAGGGGCAGGTTGCTGGTGTTAATATTACTTCGCAGTCCGGGTCGCCGGGTGCGGGAGCAACAATAAGTATTCGTGGGGTGTCTACCAACGGAGATAGCAGGCCTCTAATTCTGGTTGATGGTAACGTTATTGAAGATTTGAGCGTTATTAACCCTAACGATATTGAAAGTATCAATATTCTTAAAGATGCAACCGCCGGTATTTATGGTGTTAGAGCTGCAAATGGGGTTATTCTTATTAAAACCAAAACAGGTCGTAAAGAAATGCCGCTTCAGGTGGAGTACAATGCTTATGGCGGTTTTCAGCAAACAACAAGAGAAATTCCGGTGCTCAATGCCACAGAGTATTCTTTAATCGTTAATGAGGCGCATGCTGCCGGAGGGAGTGCCATTCCTTTTCCGGATGTATCAAATTTAGGCTCGGGTACAGATTGGCAAGATAAAGTGTTTAGTAATGCTTTTATTACCAACCATAATATTTTGTTTAAAGGCGGAACAAAGAATTCTTATTATTCTTATAGTGGATCATTTTTAACTCAAGATGGTATTGTTGGCGGACCAAGATCAAACTTCACACGTTTTACAAATAACATCAGTTATAATGTGGACTTTCTGAAGAATTTTAAATTTACTTCAGGGTTGATGTTGATAAGAACGAGTAAACGAAACCTTCCGGAAAATTCTAATTCATCTGTTTTATTTAATGCCTTAAATATGGCACCAACATTTACAGTTAGAGATGAAGATGGGGCTTATACTTTAGCCGAAGGGTTAGGAGGAGAGGTTATTAATCCTTTAGCTCAAATCGATGACACTCACGACCGAGGAAAGGTTCTAAAACTTAGCGGTAACGCCGGATTATCTTATAACTTTTTAGATCATTTTACAGCTCAAACCAATATTCAGTGGAATTATTCCGAAGTGAGTTCTAATATCTTTAATCCGGTTGCTTATTTTGGTAGTGGTAAAAATAGTAATGTAGACAGGAGTTCTATTGTAACCACTTTAGACCATTACAGAGATTATACATTTGATGCTTTTGTTAAGTATCAAAATTCAATTAATGACACTCATAACATTAATGTGCTTTTAGGAACATCGGTATTTAAAACTACCGGGGAGTTTTCAGGGTTAACAGGATATGATGTTACCATTGCAAATCCATCAATGGATGTGGCATCCGATATTGAAGATCGTTACGAGGCTCAGGGTAGAAACCCTACATTCGATTCTCGATTATTATCATATTTCACAAGACTTCAGTATGACTATAAAGGCAAGTATTTGTTTTCAGCGGTATTGCGTCGTGATGGTTCAACCAAATTCGGACCGGAAAATAAATTTGGATTTTTCCCTTCAGGATCAATTGGTTGGGTAGCTTCAGATGAATCGTTTCTTTCAGAAAGTAAGTTTTTCGATTTACTTAAATTCAGAGCTTCTTATGGTATTTTAGGTAATGATAGAATTCCCGATTATCGATTTGTATCCCTTTTAAATGGTGAAGGAACTTACATCTTTAATGATAACGAGGTGTTTGGTGTTGCCAGTGGAGCGATTTCAAACCCAGGCATTAAGTGGGAAAAACAAAAGACTTTAGATGTTGGTGTCGATATGCGTTTTGCTGGTAATAAAATTGACATTACTGCCGATTATTTTAAAAAACGTACTGAAGATTTATTAGTTATTCCTCAAGTTTCCGGATTGCTGGGAACTGGTGGTGCGCCAGTAATAAATGGTGGTATTATCGAGAATACAGGATTTGAATTTGCTATTGGATATACCGATAATTTCAGCGACGATTTTAAATTCAGTGTGCGATACAACTTAACAACTCTTAAAAACGAAGTGATTTCGGTAAATACCGATGGCGACTTTCTAACAGGTGGTTCTTTTGGCATAGGTCAGCCAACACCATCAAGAATGGAAGCAGGTTATCCAATTGGGTATTTTAGAGGTTATAAAACCGATGGTATTTTTCAAAATCAAGATGAAGTTGATAATTATCCAACAATTGATGAACGTGTTCAGTCGGGCGACTTAAGATTTGTAGATATTAACGACGACGGTGTTATTAACGATGATGATAAGACGAACATCGGAGACCCGATTCCGGATGCAACTATGGGGCTTAACTTGTCTATGGACTTTAAAAACTTCGATTTTTCAGCTTACGCTTTTGCATCTGTCGGTAATGAGATTGTTAGAAATTTTGAGCGAAATCAGGCGCTGACAAACAAGACGGTTTATTATCTGGACCGTTGGACGGGTGAAGGCTCAACAAATACAACCCCTCGAGTAACAACGGGAGCGACTTCTAATATTCTGTTTTCAGATTTTTATGTTGAAGATGGCTCATTTGTAAGACTTCAAAATGTACAGTTAGGCTACACATTTGGTGACAAGGTTTTTGGTAATTCCAAAATCAATAAGCTTCGTTTATATGTGTCGGCAAGTAATTTGTTTACACTTACTAAGTATTCTGGCTACGACCCAACAGCGTCTAGTGGCGCTCCAATTGGAGGCGGAATCGATCAGGGATTCTACCCGAGTGCCAGAACGTATTTATTCGGTGTTAACTTAAAATTCTAATCTCATCATGAAAAATATAAAACTAAATATAATCTTACTGATGGTACTTATCACTTGGTCATGCAGTGATAGCTTTGTTGATGTAGACTCAGAAGATACGAATTCAGAAGACTTTTTTAATTCTGAAAAAGATTATCAGGATGCCTTGGTTGCCGCTTACGATTATTTACAGGCAACAGCTAGAAATGTTCAGCTTGGTGAAATTGCTTCAGATAATACGTTGTGTGGTGGTGAAAGTGCTACCGATGTGATAGGTTTTCAGGAAATAGACGATATGATTCATACCCCTATTAATGCTAATTTAAGAGAAATCTGGACTTGGATGTATACGGGGGTGAATCGTGCAAATTACATTATGGAATTTCAGGATAAGTTAGATTTTCCTAATAAGACCAGTGTAATTGCGCAAACTAGATTTTTAAGAGCATATTATTATTTCGAACTGGTAAAATGGTTTGGAGATGTGCCTTTAGCCATCGATAAGCGTATTCAGTTTGGAGAACAATTTAATATCGATCGCGCGCCAGCATCAGATGTTTATGATTTGATTGAACAAGATTTAATCTTTGCATCTGCTAATCTGCCATATACACAAAGTGAAACCGGTCGCGTGACCAAAGGTGCTGCACAGGCTTTATTAGGTAAAGCGTACTTGTATCAAAATAAATTTTCTGAATCAGCAACGGTTTTGGAAGATTTGATAAACAATGGGCCGCATAGATTGTTGTCTTCAGAAGAAGCGCCGTTAATGTTTGAAAATGAATATGAAAACAATATTGAATCGGTATTTGAAATCCAGTATTCCGATGTTGATGGTGGTAGTTATGATTGTTTTCAGTGTTTGGAAGGGAATTATGCAGTTGGGTTTAATGGGGTTAGAAGTTATGATGGACCACTTTACGACTTCGGATATAGTTTTAATGTGCCAACTCAAGAGGTCGTTGATGCTTTCGAAGATGGAGATATTCGATTAGGCTATTCTATTTTAGATATAGAAGCCTGGGCAGAAGAAACAGGAGCGACTTATACGACAGGTTATGAGCATACTGGGTATTTCAATTTAAAGTATATCGCCAGAAAGGGAGATTTAAATCAACCAGATGCTGCGTTAACCAATCCTAATAATTATAGATCCATTCGTTTTGCCGATGTTTTATTAATGGCTGCTGAAGCTTTAAATAGGGGTAGTATTAGTGATACGCGTGCAGCCGAATATTTAAACATGGTTAGAATCAGAGCGACATTGGCTCCTGTAAATGTATCAGGGTCTAATTTAACCAATGCTATTTATAAGGAACGTCGTGTAGAATTGGTGGGAGAAGGGCATCGTTTCTTCGATTTAGTAAGAACAGGACGAGCAGCTCAAGAAATTGAAGGGTTTGTTTCTGGTAAACATGAGGTATTCCCAATACCAGTAGAGGAGATTGAATTGTCTGGAGGCAGATGGAACCAAAACCCAGGATACTAAAAAACGACATTATGAAAACATTAAAATATATATACAGTTTATGTCTAATGCTACTAATTGTTTTTAATTGTAGCGACGACGATAGCTTCGAGTATTTAGACGATATCGTGGCGCCTTCAGGTGTTACGGCAACCTTTCTTCCAGTGTTAGATGAAGCTAATGGAGATTTAGGTTTAATAACCATTACACCAAATGCCGTGGGAGCTTCATCGTATAATATCGATTTTGGTGATGGTACAACAGAAAAGGCAAAAGTAATGCAGGGGGAAAGTGTAGTACATAAATATGCCGAAAAACCTGAAGGTGAATTTTATACGGTAACTATTGAAGCTGTGGGATTGTCAGGATTAAAAACTTCGGCAACAGAAAATCTTGAGGTTGTATTTAAAGCACCAGAATTAAGTTGTGATATTGTTAATGCTTCCGATATTAAAATCTCAAATAATGAAGCCATTTCAAAACAAGTTGATGTTCAGGTAAGTGCAAAATACGGATTGAGTTATGAGGTGTATTTTGGGGAAGAAGGCAATGACGAACCTTTGGTAGCTAATATTGGTGACCCAGTATTCTATGTTTATCAGGAACCGGGAACTTATAGTATTAAAATTGTAGCTATGAGTGCTTCTTCTCAAACTACAGAATGTACTTTCGATTTTGAAGTCACCGAGATTTTACAACCTATAGAATCGGCTCCCACACCGCCTAATAGAGAAGACCAGGATGTGATTTCAATTTACAGTGCGAAATATAACGATGTGGCAGGGACTAATTATTTTCCAGACTGGGGACAAGCAGGTCAGGGTAGTGGATGGGCTACCTTTGATTTAAACGGTGATGAAATGTTACAATACATTAATCTAAGTTATCAGGGAATTGCTCTGGCCGACGGAACGACTGTTGATGTTTCAGGAATGAAATACTTACACCTTGATGTTTGGACGGCTTCTGAAGGTTTAAAAATAGAGACCTCTTTAATTAATAATGCTTCTGGAACAGTAACTGAAAAACCAGTTTGGCGCGATTTAACATCAGGTGAATGGACAAGTCTTGATATTCCAATTTCAGAATACACAGATCAAGGGCTTACGGTAACCGAAATATTTCAAATGAAATTTGTTGGAGATCCTTGGGCGACTGGCACGGTGTTTATTGATAATATCTATTTCTATAAACCTTCAACGGTAGCAGAAACACCAGAATATAATGCACCTACACCTACTCAAAATGCATCGAATGTGGTGTCTATTTACAGTGATGCTTACACAAGTGTTGGAATAAGTGAGTTAAATCCGAATTGGGGACAAACCACAACGTTGACAGAAGTGAACCTTAACGGAAATAATATCTGGTTGTATGAAGCTTTAAATTATACGGGCATCGTTACCGATTATGGAAATCCAACCAATCTGGCAAGTATGGATTATGTGCATTTCGATTATTTTACGCCAGACGCAGAAGCTTTAGGCTTAAAAATAGTAAATACTGTAGTTAATCAGGAAGATATTGTATTCGTTGATGAAATTGTTCGAGGTACCTGGGTAAGTGTAACCATTCCAATGTCTGAATTCAATATTGATGCTTCAGCGGTAACGCAACTGTTGTTTGATACGGCAGGAGGAAGTGCCAAAGTGTATATAGATAATCTTTATTTTTATTCAGATAGTACAAGTCAACCAGAAGTAACAGCCCCTGTGCCTACTATTGCTCAGGCCGATGTGGTTTCTATTTACAGCGATGCTTACACAGGAGTGACATTAAATGAGGTAAATCCAGGGTGGGGACAAACAACAACCTTGACTGATTACAGTGTTTCAGGTGATAATATATGGCTGTACGAATCTTTAAACTATTCTGGAATTGTAACCGATTATGGGAATCCTACAGATTTAACAGGAGTGAAATATCTGCATTTTGATTATTATACACCTGATGCTACGACCTTAGGGTTTAAAATAGTTAATACGACTTTCGATCCTGCAATGGAAGATATTGTGTTTTTGCCTAAAGTTATTACCGGAACTTGGATAAGCGTCACTATTCCGTTGTCAAAATACAATCTTGATTTTTCGAATATTACGCAGTTAATATGGGACACTTCTGGAGGCAGTTCAACGGTGTATGTCGACAATATTTATTTTCATAATTAAGAATAAAAAAACAGAAAGATGAAAACACTAAAATATATATTAATTCCGCTTTGTGCAGTTTTATTCTTTACGATGAGCTGTCAGGATGAAGATTTAGAAATAGGTGATATAATAACACCTACTAATATTCAGATGGATGTCGAGATTATTGGAGTAGATGCCAGTAATCCCAATGGTGATGGTACTGGTTTTGTGAAATTTTCCGCTAAAGCCGATAATGCCTTTACTTATATTTTCAATTTTGGAGACGATACCGATAACGTAGTTTCAACAGGAGAGGCAATACACCGTTTTACTCAAGTTGGCGTTAATGCTTATACCGTAACAGTGATTGCATCAGGTACAGGAGGCGCACAAAGTTCGAAGTCTATGATTGTAGAAGTCTATAGTTCGTTCGAAGACCAGGAGGCTAAAGATTTCTTAAGTGGAGGCCCTGGGACCAGTAAAACCTGGTATTGGGCAGCCGATAAGCCATCAAATATAGGTTTAGGCCCTAATGAAGTTTCAAGTGGAGGAGAACATAGATATCCGGCCTGGTTTCAGTCTAATGCCTGGCACCCTGATAAATTATGTATGTACGATGCCGAAATGGTCTTTACCCAGGCCGCTGATGGGACTTTAACTTTTGAACAAACTGTCGGGGATGCTTATGTTCCGGGCACCTATGCTGGTAATTTAGGTGTCACTGGTGATACGTGTCATGGTGCAGATGTAGTACCGTCTTTAGCTGGCGTTAAAAATGTGCAGCTTGTACCTTCTACATCTATTGCCACTATCGATCAAAATGACCCTGATAATGAACCTTATCGAGGAACAACCATTAATTTTTCAGATGGTGGTTTTATGAGCTGGTATGTGGGTAGTAGTAGTTTTGAAATCATAGAAATTACAGATAGCACGCTGGAAGTTCGGGTTACTGAACCCGGTTATGCCTGGTATTGCTTATTTCAAACAGAAAAACCAGTTCAACCGTAATTTGATATATAGCTATAGCAGGAGGTTATTTAATTAATCTCCTGCATTTAGAAAATTTCAAACAAAATATAATGATAAAAAAGATGCTTTATATTCTAAATATAGGCTTATGGCTGCTATTGTCTTGTTCAGGAGGTAGCGATGATTTAAGCCCACCAGATACCCCAAAAGATATTATACCTACTAATTTAACCTTAATGGTTGATGTTTTGGGAACAGACACTAATAATCCTAATGGAGATGGCTCTGGAGTAATTACTGTCTCGATACATGCAGATAATGCCGATTCCTATGGTTTTAAAGTAGAATCTCAACAGGAAGTTAAAAATACAACCGGTGTTTTTGAATATACATTTATTAATGAAGGCACTAATGAATATGTAATCACTGCATTTGCATATTCCAAAACAGGCCATGAGATTAGTACATTTAAAAAGGTGATGGTTTACGTGGCTTCAAATGATTTACAGTTAGTTTGGTCTGATGAATTTAATACAAATGGTGTTCCCGACGCTTCAAAATGGGGGTACGATATAGGTAATGGTTGTCCCGATATTTGTGGCTGGGGAAATGGCGAAAAACAATATTATACCAACCGTTCAGATAATGTGAAGGTTGAAAACGGTCTGTTGAAAATTATTGCTAAAAAGGAAGATTATCAGGGCTCGGCTTATACCTCCGCAAGATTATTGACTAAAGATAAATATGAGTTTACTTATGGACGAATCGACGTAAGAGCGAAGTTACCAAGCGGACAGGGAACATGGCCAGCCATTTGGATGCTAGGAGCCAACATTGATGAAGTTGGTTGGCCTGAGTGCGGTGAAATAGATATTATGGAACACTGGGGGCATAATGCAACTGTGGTTTCAAGTGCCACACATACCTTGTCTTGTTCCGGGGGTTGCGAAAATGTAAAAGTAGGAGAAACCACAGTGACCGACTACGCGACATCGTTTCACATATATTCCTTAATTTGGAACGAAGACGAACTACAGTTTTTGATTGATGGCGATTTAAAATACACTTATAATCCAGCCACTAAGAATGTGACTACCTGGCCGTATGATAAACCACAGTTTTTGATTTTAAATGTAGCACTTGGTGGAAGTTGGTTTACCATTGATCCCAACTTTACTGAGGCTGTTATGGAGATTGATTACGTAAAAGTATACCAATAATATGAAAACAAAACGCATATATAAGATACTTATATTGCTTTTCATTTTTAACAGTTCATGTAAAGAAAATGCAAAAGTAAATACTGAAATAAAAGCAGATGGTATTGAACAAAAAGTAACCAGTTTATTAGCTAAAATGACGTTGGAAGAAAAAATTGGCCAGATGAATCAGTACAACGGATTTTGGGATGTTACGGGTCCAACGCCGTCTTCGGGCGATGCTGCTAAAAAGTACGAGCATTTAAAGAAAGGTTACGTTGGCTCGATGTTAAATGTTCGCGGTGTAAAAGAGGTTAAAGCCGTTCAGAAAATAGCGGTTGAAGAAACCCGTTTAGGAATTCCGTTAATTATTGGTTTCGACGTGATTCACGGTTATGAAACTTTAAGTCCTATTCCATTAGCAGAAGCTGCTAGTTGGGATCTGAAAGCTATAAAAAAATCGGCTGAGGTGGCTGCAAAGGAAGCTGCAGCGGCAGGTATAAACTGGACATTTGCACCCATGGTTGATATTTCCAGAGATGCCCGTTGGGGACGTGTTATGGAAGGCGCAGGTGAAGATCCGTTTTTGGGTAGTAAAATAGCCGTAGCTCGTGTAGAAGGATTTCAAGGTGATGATTTATCATCTTCAGAAACCATTGCAGCCTGTGCCAAACATTGGGCGGGTTATGGTTTTTCAGAATCAGGAAGAGATTATAATACCGTCGATATAGGAACCTCGACATTGAATAACATCATTTTTCCACCGTTTAAGGCTGCAGCCGATGCCGGCGTGAAAACTTTTATGAATTCGTTTAATGAATTAAACGGTATTCCGGCAACTGGAAATGCTTTTTTGCAGCGTGACATTTTAAAAGGAAAATGGAATTATGATGGTTTTGTAGTTTCCGATTGGGGTTCAATAAATGAAATGATGGCACACGGTTTTGCTGAAGATAAAAAGGGAGCCGCAAGATTAGCAGTTACTGCCGGTTCCGATATGGATATGGAATCCTATGCCTATGTTGATGAATTAGCAAACCTTGTTAGAGAAGGGCAGGTAGATGAAGCTTTAATTGATGATGCGGTAAAGCGCATTCTAAGAGTAAAGTTTGAATTAGGACTGTTCGATGATCCTTACAAATATTGTGACAGCGAAACCGAAAAGGAAGTAATAGGTAGCAAAGAAATTAATGATGCTGTTTTAGATGTCGCTAAGAAATCAATTGTGCTTTTAAAGAATGAGAATCAGTTATTACCATTAAAGAAACGTGGTCAGAATATAGCTTTAATAGGAGCCTTGGCTGCCGATAAGACAAGTCCGCTAGGAAGCTGGCGCATTGCAGCGAAAGATAGTACTGCGGTTTCAGTTTTAGAAGGGATGCAGCAGTATTCAGAAAATAAACTAACGTATGCTAAAGGAGCCGATTTAGTTTATGGAGAAACTACTTTTGCAAAGGAATTAAATATTAATATGTCTGATAAAAGTGGGTTTTTAGAAGCTATCTCTGTTGCTAAAAATGCTGACGTTGTGGTCATGGTTCTAGGGGAGCATGGTTTTCAAAGTGGAGAGGCAAGAAGTAGAGTTGATTTAGATTTACCAGGTGTACAACAGGAATTATTAGAAGCTGTATATGCTGTAAACAAGAATATTGTTTTGGTATTAAACAATGGAAGACCATTGGCTATTACCTGGGCAGACAAACATATTCCGGCAATTGTAGAGGCTTGGCAGTTGGGAACACAGAGCGGTCACGCCATAGCACAGGTGTTGTATGGGGATTATAACCCAAGTGGAAAGTTACCTATGTCTTTCCCAAGACATGTGGGGCAGGTGCCAATTTATTACAATTATAAAAATACCGGGCGACCAGTTATTCCAGCACCAAACGAAGTGTTTTGGTCGCATTATACGGATGAAAGTAATAAACCTTTATATGCGTTTGGTCATGGGTTAAGTTATACTACATTTTCGTATTCTAATCTTAAAATCAGTAAAGTAAATGAAGAAGAGGTAAAAGTTTCGGTTGATATTACAAATACAGGAGATGTTCAGGGGAAGGAAGTTGTTCAACTCTATATAAGAGATTTAGTAGCTAGTATTACCCGACCTGTAAAAGAGTTAAAAGGATTTGAGTTAATAGACTTAGATCCTGATGAGAAAAAAACGATAAACTTTGTTTTAACTAAAAATGAATTAGGCTTCTTTGATAACTCTGGAGTGTTTGTTTTCGAGTCAGGTGATTTTAAAGTTTTTGTTGGTGGAAGTTCTGAAACTGTTTTAGAACAGGATTTTGAACTTTAATCTAGTTTAGTTGGTAAAAAGCCTTTCAAATTTTATTGAAAGGCTTTTTTTTATGTTCGAGCTTTTAAAAGTGTCAAATTTATTTGTGTTAGATTATTCAGCAAGAACATCAAAGCTTGCACCACTGGCAAAATCCTGGCCGTTATGTGAACTTTTTCCCGTTAAGCGAATGAAACGCGCCTTTATAGGAACTTTAAATACGATGCGTTTTGCTTTGCTATCACTTGAAAATTTACCAGTGTGTAATGGTTCGCCCCAGTTTTTTCCATCAAGACTAGTATGAATGGTATAATCTTTTATATTCCCATTATTACCTCCGTCCTGGCGCGGCATATACGAGAATCCTTTAATGGATTTAGCTTCACCACAATCAAAGTCCACCCAGTGCGGAAACTGTGCAACCGTAACCGAGTACATCGTGTGCCAGATAGTAGCAGGGTCACCATCAACTAAATTTTTGGCAGTATTACCGCTACCTGGTTCTTCACTACTAACGAATGCCACTGTGGTTTTAATGGTTTCAATTTTATTAAAGGTTATTGAAATTTCAGAATCTTTATTGTCTTTAAACCAGGCTTTCACAGTACCTCCAGTACGAAGGGGTATAGGTTCTATGTAGTTATGAGTCTTACCTCCATTTAAAGAATAACATATTTGGGAACTCTTATTTCTAGAAGAAAGGCTTACGGCTCCGGTAGTAGATCTTGTCATCCCAATAGGTACTTCTCCTGCAGGCGCAACATGAACTATACTATTTATATCCTCGCCAGCCGGACGAATAATAAATCCAAAGTCATATTGGTCGGCATAAACACGATCGTATGTTAAAGGCCCTCCTTGTCCGCAACTGGCACCTCCGAGACCAGATACTTTTACATCGAGATGGAGTGTGGTATCTCCAGTTTTAGGTAATTCGTATATATGAGCAGATGTCGCCATGGCCTGAGCAGTATAAGGCAATGCACTAACAGACATGCTGTTATTCGATATAAATACAGCACCTGTATTGTTGTTAGTCAAAGCACACCAGCGTGTTTCTTCGTGATTCCCCATATCCTGAGGTTTCGGAAAGTTTATAAATTCTTCGTTAACCGTGGTGTTATATTTTTCAATATTTTGAGACGTTTTACGATCGTTATAGTTACCAATAGGTCCGCGACCATAATAAGTGAAATTATTATATTTTTTTGGAATTGTCATAGAATACCCAAGTCGTGGTAGTACGAATTTGGGTTCATTGGAACTGATGTTGGATTGCAATTCTATAGAACCATCCTGATAAACCGTCCAAATTTGGTTTGTAATAAAACGAAAGTCATTTTCATCGAATTTACGATTTGTAAGTTTTTCAATACTTAAAACGTTACCACTTGTTCCACCATGCTCCCGAGCGGCATTTGGTGCTTGAGAAATAACTGTAAAAGCTAACGTAGCTGTACCATCTTCATTAGTTTTAATTTTAGAACTTATAGTTTTGTGTTTTAAATTATGAAGACCTTTTTCGTACCAACTTTGGTAGCCCCATGTATCGTTATTAACAAAGGCACGGAAAGCATCGAGTTTTGGACCATAGCCATCAGTAATAATTGTATTGCCATCATAGTTTAGTCCAAATAGCGACCCGTCAAGCATGTTGAATTTAGCAATGAATCCTTTTCCTTTTACAATTTTAATGTTGTTTTCAGAATCTATAATTTCAACATTTTCACCTCCCTCAGCTTTAGTCATTTTGGCAATGGAAGGAATGTCTGTTTTTGTTTTCAGTAAAAACTGATCCTCAGCCTGAACATAACTTTTTTTAGCCCATGGTTGATTTTCTTTCAGTGTAAACTGAAGTTTTATAAAGTATTCAGACTGAGTTTTAAAATCTGAAAAGTTATAAGGGATGGATATTGCGGATTTTGTTCTTGCATCCATTGGAGCAAGGATTAATTGACCATCTTCTATTTTTGAACCGTTTTCCCATAGAGACCATTCTAAATTATAATCTGAGAGTGATTTGAAATAATATTTATTGAAAACTTCGAATGTTCCATTTTTTAAATCCAAAGCCTTAACTCCAATGTTCTGATATACTTTTTTTACTTCAAAATATTGAGGTTTTGGGTCGCGTTCGGCAAAAAGGATTCCGTTCATCACAAACTGTCCGCTATTAGGTTTGTCTCCAAAGTCGCCACCATATGCTAGATATGAAGTACCATCAGCTTTATAATTGTATATGGCCTGGTCAATCCAGTCCCAAATAGCTCCTCCACAAAAGAAATTGGTAGATTCTATAGCTTCCCAATAATCAATTAAGTTACCGCAGGCATTACCCATAGAGTGGGCATATTCTGAAATGTGAAACGGATATTTAATTCCCATGGTGCCGGTAACCGCACTTTTCATCCAGCCAATTGAAGGGTATTGATTGGATCCCATATCGACAATGCTGTTGTTGCGTTCATACTGAACCGGTCGTGAGATATCAATTTGTTTTAAGGCATCGTAGGCATGTTCAAAATTTTTACCAGGCCCGGCTTCGTTACCAAGAGACCAAATAACAATGGAAGGGTGGTTTTTGTTTTGATGCGTCATTTCAACCACACGTCCAACATGGGCATTTTGCCACTCAGGTGGATGCGATAGTGATGCTTCGCCATAATAATACTGATGTGATTCAATGTTAGCTTCGTCCTCAAGATAAATTCCGTATTTATTACAAAGGTAGTACCAGTAAGGATCGGGAGGGTAGTGAGAGTTACGAACATGATTAATGTTAGCGCGCTTCATTAACATTACTTCTTGTTCCATTTGTTCACGAGAAAGTGTATGTCCCGTTTTAGGGTTTGTTTCATGTCGATTAACACCTTTAAGTTTTACTGTATTACCATTTATATAGTAGTAACGACCAGCTAAACCAAATTCGTCATCTTCTGCTGCCGTATCTTTAATTACCACTTCCCGGAATCCCGTATATGTAGAAATCGTTTCAACGACTTTACCTGTTTTATCTTTTAGCTGAGCTACAAGCGTATAGCGATAAGGTTTCTCAGCAGACCACAATTTTGGAGAGGTAATATGCATTATGGCGGAAGTATTTGCTTGTTCGTTTCCTTCTACAATAGGTATAGTTGCCCTTGCAATTGCGTCTTTAACATGGCTGTTTTCGTCAGAATAAAGTGTGTTTTCGAATAACGAATAGTCTACTTTGTAGCCTTTAGCTGTCTTTTTATTAAAGTTTCGAATATCAGCTGAAATCTTCAAGGAACCAGTTTTAAAGCTATCATCAAGTTCTGGAAGTACGAAAAGATCACGAATTTGAACTTTAGGTGTAGCATACAATTGTACAGTTCTGAATATTCCAGGCAGTCTGAACATATCTTGTGCTTCAAGGAAAGAACCATCAGAATTACGATACACTTCGGCAGCAATTATATTATTACCCTTTTTTATGTATTTACTAATATTAAATGCTGCGGCATTTCGGGAGTTTTTAGAGAAACCAATGTATTCGCCATTTATCCATAGGTAGAAGAAAGAGTCTACACCATCAAATTGAATAAAAATTTCGCGTCCATCCCAATGTTCAGGGATTTCAAAATTCCGACGATAAGAACCAACTTCATTGCGCGCATCATAGGTTACCCAGTCTTTGGCTGGCTCTCGCATAACGCCACCTCTCCAGTCATCTAAGGCGACAGTATGTTGAAAAATTACAGGCTGATTACAGTAAATAGGGGTTCCATATTTTTGTTTTCCATCTTTATTAAGTCCATAAATATTCCAGTTGGAAGGAACAGAAATATCATCCCAGTTACTAACATCAAACTGAGGTTTAAAGAACTCGATAGGACGTAAATCGGGGTGTTTTACCCAGTTAAATTTCCATGTACCGTCTAATGATTTCCAATATTCAGAATGTTCAGGTAAAACTTTACGAGCCGTATTAACTTCTTTAAAAGAGAAAAAAGTAGCACGAGGTTGTTCTTTATTATGAGCTATGTGAGAAGGTGATTCCCATTCTTTACCAGTTGGAGCTTCTCTGTCGCCATAAGTAAATCCTTTAAGTTGTGCCGAAGCTACATAACAATGTGCAACGAAACACAGCATTAATCCAAGAGCAGATTTTTTCATTAATTATTATATTTTCAAAATGATTAGTATAAAATTATAGTTGATTTCATTGCTGAAATAGTTCATCTAATGCGGCTTTTATAACCATGTAATTAACAAATATTATTTTTGCGGGATGAAGATAATAATAAATTGTGTTCGAGCACACTATTGTTTTGTTTATTTTTTATTCTCCAGTGAAATGGATGTATAGATGAAAAGAATTGGCTCTAATCTTAATTTTTAAGATTTAAAAATAAAACAACATTAAAAGGTTCTCAAATTTGTTTTTCTAAATATCTAAGAGGCTCTATTAATTGTGGTAAGTGAGCTAAACTGTTTAAGCTGACATGAAGTTTACTAAATAAAAAAGCCTTTCAGTTTTTATTGAAAGGCTTTTTTTTATTTTTATAAAATTGAATTTTTAATCTTCTAAGGTATTTAATATTTGCGCAAAATTAGCTTTAGTCGTTAAGACCTTATTTGTGACTTCAATATTTTTTAATTCGGTTTCAATAAGTTTGGCTTCTCTATAATTAATTAGAAATAAAGAGCCTTCCCCAAGTTCAAATTTCTTCTCTTCAGCTATAACCAATTGTTTGTAATCATTAACCAGATTTTGCACAATATCACTTTGTTTTTCGTATGATTCGATTTCCTGTTGTACTGCATTGATTTTGTTTAGTAAAGTGACTTTGGTTGACGATAAATTAAAATCGATATCCTGCAATTTTAGTTTCGTAAGTTTTAAATCAGCACGTTCTTTACGCAGAAACAGAGGCATACTAATATTTAGTCCGGCTTTATAGTTTTGCGTGTTTAAGGTGTTTAATTTTTCGTAATCGCTGGTTAAAAAGTTGTATTGTACATCTATTTTCGGAAGCAGATTATTATTGTTTAAACGTTTTTCAAAAATTAATTGTTGCCTTTGCAAAGCTAAAGCTTGTATTTTAGGATGATTTTCAAGAAGATCATCTGAAATTTCAAGGAGACTACTATTTAAAACTCTATCTGCTATAAATGGTGAATTTACATCGGGGATTAAGCTATAGTCAAGTTCAACAGGAGTATTATCTTCTAACCACAGGTAATTGGATAATTCCAGTTGAGATTTAATGTATTTAATACGCGATTTTTCAACATCCAGTGCTCTGTTTTTAAAATTGATGCTGGCTTCTAAAGTATCTACAGCAGGTTTGTCGCCTGCTTCAAAGCTGGTAATCACATTTTTTAAGCGTTCGTCAGCATTGGTTTGGTAATCGGTATAAACTTTAAATTCCTGATAGCATTTCAACCAGTTAAAATAGGTTTCAATGGCATTATAAAGTACCTCATTAGTAGTCAGACTTTGTTTGTTAAGACTAATATCTTTGTAAAGCTTGGCTTGTTTTAGGGTTGCCATACGTTCATTAGCTAAAAATCCTTTGGCTAACGACATGGAAACACCTGCACTGTACAGTCCGTCCTCAGGAACTTTTGATTCCGGATTGAGGTAGTAGCCTTCATTATTTTCGTAATTAGCTTTAAGTTCAATCCCGTACCAGGTAGGAATTTTAAAGGCAGCGTTTAACTTATCGTAATATTCAGTTCCTGTGAATTTCTTTTTACTATAATCGACTTCTATTTTAGGGTCGAAAGCACCACGTGCTTTAAGAAGTTTTATTTCTCCCTCGGAAGCGATTAGCTGTGCCTGTTTCACAATAGGATGGTATTGTTTTACATAACCTAAATACTCTTCCAGGCTAAAAATACTATCAGTTGATGTTTGCGCCTGAACTGAAAAGAACAAACCAAACATGCATAACAGAAGTGATAATGTTTTAAGTTTTGTAAAATGTATGTTTTTCAAAATCATTATGTAGAATTAAATGATTGGATTTATTTCTTTTCTTCACCTTTTTTAGAATCATCTTCACCTTCTGGAACATAAAAGTTAGGAGGGAAGCTGTTTATTTGTCGCCAGATTTCAAACCAAATAGGCACATCTTCTAAAAGTGTAATAGTTTGTGCCCCAGAACCAACACGTAAAGCTTCTGGCCACGGACCATAATCTGGATCTCTGTTTATTAGCACACGATACATACCATTTTTGCTGGCAAAGTTTTCGATAGCAACAATGGTTGCGCCATAAGTACCGTAAGAGACATTAGGCCAGCCACTAAATACGATTGCAGGCCAACCTTCAAATTGCACTTGCACGTGCTCTCCTTTATGTAAAAGAGGTAAATCTATTGGTCTAACCCACATTTCGACAGCTAATTCGTAGTTTGCCGGCATAATACCAACTAATGGTTCTCCTTCTTTAAAAGTTTCTCCAATTCCTGATTTTATGGCTTTATTGATATAACCATCCTGCGGAGCCGTTATATAAAGTAAACTGTTTCTTTTTTCGTAGTTAGCCAAACTGTTTTCTAATTTTGAAACTTGAGCCTCACTGTCTAAAGCACTCGATTCGGCAGTGTATAAATCACTTTGTGCTTTAGATAGTTTGTCGCCGTAAGTGGCCTTGATGGTTGAGATGTTCAGTTTGGTATTTATCACCTCGTTTTTTGACACCAGCCATTTGTTTTCCTGAGATACGTATTTGGCATTGGCTTCCTGAAGTTTATTTCGGTATTCTTCAACATCCTTAACAGCTTTTAACCCTTGCTCTTGTAACGATAAAGTACGCTCAAACTGAGTTTCGGCAATTTTGGCTTTGGTTTTAGCAGCTTCTAAATCAATGCTATCTGATTCTACTTTTAATTTAGACTGGATGTATTTGTTTTTAGCTTGCTCCAACTTTAACTGTTGCTCCTGTTGTAATGCTGCATACTGATTTTTCAACGCTTGAACTTTTGAACGGTATGCATCAACAGAAGCCGATTTTGCCTTAATCTGGTCACCTGTACGTTCGGTTAGTAAGTCGTCGAAATATTCACTTTTAATTTCCGATATTTTAAGAATGGTATCGCCTTGTTTAACAAAATCACCTTCCTGAACAAACCAAGAATCAATACGTCCCGGAATAGGCGATTGTAACGTTTGCGGACGTTGGTTAGGCTTTAGTGTAGTTACTAAACCTTTACTGGTTACATTCTGTGTCCAGGGTAAAAACAAAATGATAACAACCAATATGGTACTGATTAGCAAAACACGTCTAAACAGGTTATGCTGATTGGTATGTTGTGTTGCCTGACCTGATTTGTATTTGTTTAAATCAAGTAGTTCTGAAACTTTATTATGAGATATATTTAGCATAGTAATTACGAATTAATCATGTGACCATCTTCTAAAGTGATGTGCTTGTTGCACTTGTGTTTCCAGTAGTTAAGGTTACTAACTACAATAACACTCCAAGGATTGGATTTGTCGCATAAGTATTCAAATATTTTTTCAGATTCTTCAAAATTAAATTGCTTTAAAGGCTCTTCTAAAATTAAAACTTTAGGTTGTTTTAAAATGGCTCTTGCCAGTAGTAGTTTACTGGAAATAAAGTACGGAATCTGTTTTCCTTCTGGTTTTATTAAGGTGTTTAAACCGTGTTGTTGTCGCTTTAAAAAACTGGTTAGACCTACTTTTTCAAACACACTAAAAATGTCTTCGTCACTAATGTCACGATTTCCAAACGTCACATTTTCTCGAATGGTTCCTTCAAAAGGCGATTCTTCCGAAAGCACCATCCCTAAATGCGAACGGTATTTGTTAATGTGTAAACTTTCAATAGATAAGTTGTCGATATAAATATAACCATCGGTAGGGGCAACGACGCCTGAGATAAGCTGCAATAAACTTGATTTACCGGAACCACTTTCTCCTTGAATTAAAACACGATCACTTGGCTCTATAGTAAAAGAAATGCGTTCTAAAATTGGCTTGTTACGGTTGTAAACCCGATATCCAGCATTTTTAAGTTCTATAGTAAACGGTCTTGCATCAGATACTTCTTCTCCGAATTGATTTTCAATAGGTTTATCTACTACTTGACCTAATTTTTCAATAGCTGTAAGGACATCGTAAATAGATTCTAAACTTAAAATAAGTTTTTCAACTGAAGCAATAATTAAGATGATGATGATTTCGGCAGCAACAAACTGACCAATATTCATTTGTTGATGAAGTACTAAAGATCCTCCAACCAATAATAAACTTGCAGTTACAATAACCTTAAAACCAATCATTTGTTTAAACTGAAGCATTAAAACTTTAAAGTGACTTTCACGCCCGCTTACATAATCGAAAACTAAATCGTCGGTTTTGTCAAGAGCCAAACTGGTTTTTCCTGATAGTTTAAAGCTTATAACGGTACGGGCAATTTCTTCAAGCCAGTGCGCCATTTTATACTTGTATTTAGATTCTTTTAAACTGGTGTCCAAACCTTTTTTTGCGGTGTATTTAAATACGATAAAAATGAGTCCTAATAAAAGAATTCCGAATACAATAAAGAATGGATGATAAAATGATAACAGGATTAAGGCAAAGATAACCTGTAAAAAAGCTGATGGAATATCGATAAGTATTTTAGAAAGTCCCTTTTGAATACTCAAGGTATCGAAAAAACGATTGGCTAATTCGGGCAGGTAGTAATTGCGCATTTCGTCCATTTTAATTTTAGGAAATCTATAAGCTAAATCGAATGAAGCTCTTGTGAAAATACGCTGCTGTATACTTTCAATAATTCTAATTTGTATAAGTTTTAAGATACCTGTAAACGCCACGCCCGAGGTTACTAAAACCACTAAAACAATCCAGGAAGTAGAAACCTGTCCGCCCTGTAAAAGTGTAATAATAGCTTGAATTCCTAAGGGTAAGGTTAAAGCTAAAATCCCCTCAAAAATGGCAAAGTAAGCGACTCTGAATATGTCTTTTTTTTCAAGTTGAACAAGACCTAGAAAACGTTTCCAAGGTGATAAAACGTTGTTATTCTCCATGCTTTAGTGTATTAAATATTAAGTTGGTATAAAATTCGGTTACAGATGTTGTTTTATTACAGTTTGTAATACTTTTTATGTGCTGTTGAAAAAAGTGCTGATGTAAAGCGCCTTCAATTGTAGAACTGGCCAAACTAATCGAGTAAGTATAGTTTTTATTATATTCCTGAATAATTTCAGAAAATCTTGTCACAACACGTTTAAAGGGTTTAAAAAAGCCTTCTTCGTTTTCTGAGTCTACATCACAGGTTAAGTAGGCCTTAGCATTTTCACTAATAATGATTTTGTTTAGCACAACTTCGTTAATATGCTCAAAATTACTATCCTCTTCAGTAGTTCTGGTTAGTACCTCAATGCTTTTTTTAAGTTTTTCTTCAGGATGTTTTAATGCAAAAGTTTCTAAAACTAATTGATACTCAATCCAAACCCAGTACCACGAGGTTAAATACATGAGCAAATGATGTTTGCTTTCGAAATATCGATAAATAGAACTTTCGTTTGAATTAATTGCTACCCCAAGTTTTTTGAATGTGAAAAGTTCAAATCCTAATTCATCAATAAGCAAAATGCTATGTTTAATGATACGTTTACCCAAGTCTGAGGTTTCAGGGTCTTTAATGAAAATACCCTTAGGTACTTCTATTTTAAAGCTTTGTAGTAAATTAATCATAGTGTATAATTGTCTATCTCACAAATTTAATAGTAATACTTTTAAAATTGTGTTATTATATATTAAAAATATGTGAATATTTTTGTGGAATTGATAATTATAATCGGTAAAAATATTCGATATCTAAATTAATAATAAATTGGTAGAGAATGAATAAGAGTAAGGAATTTGACCCTGGAGGTATTGTATAAAAATCCGAGAGGATTTTCAGATTGTGAAATCAAGATAGCACGTTTGCGAGAATTTTCGAATGGAAATCAGAAGCGATGAGCTTTATATAGTGTTGTAGTAAGTTTATAATTTTTTTCTAATTAGAATAAAACTTAAAATTACGATAAGCCCTATTCCGATTATTAACAATCCGTATTTGAGTAATCCAGCCAGTAAAAATGTAACAAATCCATTATATCGTAATTTGCTTGATTTTTCAATTAATTCAGATATGATAATGGTATTTTCAAGTAAAAAGAAAAAGACAATACAAATCAGACTAAGGATGTAAAGTTTTATAATTTTTAAATTTATTTTATTTCGATTTAATGTCATCTTCCGTTTTGAAATTTCCGTCTGAGCCCGCTGAAATAATTAAAAATTTTGTTCCATTTTCGTTCACAAAATAATGATAAGGTCTATTCCAGGAATCTTTATTCCAATCTTGTCTCATTGGGTCATTTCCAATCAGTTCTTTTAAGTTAGTTGGATATTGCCCGTATTTTTCTTTCCATTTTTCCATTCTTGCAGTCATTTCCACAATTTCTTTTTCCGTTGTTTCAGGAAAAATGGATTTATGCTGATAAATAAAAAATATGAATGCACTTAAAAGTCCAATTACAAAAATAGAAATTACCACTATAGAGCTAGGTGGTAAAAAATATTTTTGAAAAGGTCTTTTTATTCCGTCTTCGTTCTCTTTTTTACTAATCCGTTTACGATGTTTATAATCTTCATGGATAAGTCCGAATTCAGCTAAAGTAGATAAGATTAATTCAATCATTCAGTTGATTTAGAGGTATGTGCTATAACGGTTTGTATATGGAAAGTTGCGGTTTTGTGTGCGAGGATTTTCCGTAGGAAAATCAGAAGTAGCAAAACAAGCAACCTCCATCGGTTTAACACCAAAATAGCAATTTTTACGGTGTTAGCACCAGTTTTTATTTTTCCGATTTATGACAACTAATTCCCCAAATGTTTAGTTTGTCTAAAGAATAGTCTATCTCAACCGTATTTTTATTAATAACTTTAAATTCATTTCCTTCTTTAAAGTTTGAGTCAAAAAGGTCATTTAAATTCAGTGTGTCTTTTTTTCGTTCCGCAAAGTTTAGCGATACAGTTTTCGCATTTACGCTCCAAGTTCCGTTCGAGTTTATTATGTCAGATTCAGGTTCCGCGTCTTGCATTGGTTCAGGATAAATGCTCATATAAAAATCAAAAGTTCCATTTGGAATTAAAGTTAGTTTTATAAGAGCCAAGTCATTATCTCCACTTAAATAAAAAACTGTGTCGTTAAGAACTAATTTTTCAGGTTGGATAATTTCCTTTTCAGTATTCAATTCCGCATTTTGAGGTTTTTCAGATTTCTTACTATGGCAAGAAAGAATTGTTAAAATTAAAACTAAAAATATTGGTTTTCTCATTGTAGTTCTCAAATTGTTGCTAACAATTGGATAAACACTATTGTGTTTATCCACATTATATTTATTATGATAAATATAAATATTATTCTTACAGATGAATGATCAAGGAGAAAATATTAAATAAATTTATAGGAATAGTTTAGCTTGAAGCGATAAAATTAAATTTTATCTAAACGATTGATAGGAGGTGAAACCTTTTAAAGAAAAAGTCCTATCGCTAAAGAAATTTAATAAAAAGAACTGTCAACTATATTGTCAACCAAAAATAAAAAAGCCCGTAAACATTACTGTTACGAGCTTTTGTTGCGGAGAAAGAGGGATTCGAACCCCCGGAGGTGTGACCCTCAACGGTTTTCAAGACCGCCGCATTCGACCACTCTGCCATTTCTCCTTGAGTGTCTCATCAGGTATTCCCTGATTGCGGGTGCAAATATAGAATCCTTTTTCAATTCTATCAAAGTTTTTTCGGCTTTTTTTCGACTTTTTTGTAAATAATTTTTAATCCATTCATTATGAGTAATTTTAAAAATAGTGATGTAAAATAAAAATGCAAACCTTACTTTTGTGTAACATAATATTGAAAAATGGATATCATAAAACAGCTCAAGTGGCGCTATGCCACTAAAAAGTTTGATGTAAATAAAAAATTATCGCCTGCCAAACTGGATACTTTAAAACAAGCTTTTAATCTTACAGCAACCTCATTCGGATTACAAACCATAAAACTACTTATTGTAGAAACCGAGAGTTTACGTCAGTCGTTATTGCCGCATGCGTACAATCAACGTCAGGTTACCGATGCTTCCCATCTTCTTGTTATTTGTATTCAGGAAAATGTTTTAGAGCACGACGTGGTTAACTATTACGAAAACATAAAGGATATTAGGAAAACGTCTGAAGATATTTTGAAACCTTATCGTGAAGACCTCATTAAAATGATGGGTAAAATGTCTGTCGAAGAACGCCAGCAGTGGTCAAAACATCAGGCATATATTGCATTAGGAAACTTAATGACTGTTTGTGCGGTTGAAAATATCGATTCCTGCCCAATGGAAGGCTTTAAAGCTTCAGAATACGATAAAATCTTAAGCCTTCAGGAAAAAGGCTTAAAATCGGTTTTATTACTTCCTGTAGGATACCGTTCAGACGACGATATGTTTTCAGACTTCGCTAAGGTTAGAAAACCGCTTGAAGAAGCAATCATAGAATTATAAAAAATACAATTAATGGCGTTACCCCAAAATACCTTTGGGGTCGGGCTTTCGGTAGTCGCTCTCTGCGAGGAGCTTCAACAAAACCTCAATCCCTAACGCAAAAACAAAAAAAATATGCCAGGATTTGAATTATTTGGAGATTTAGAACGTAAAGAAGTAAACGATGTTTTAGATAATGGTGTGCTTATGCGCTATGGTTTCGACGGTATGCGCAACGGACACTGGAAAGCCAAAAAATTAGAAAAAGAATTAGAAAATACGTTTAAAGCGAATCACGTTCAGCTGGTTTCAAGCGGAACAGCAGCCATTTCAGTTGCTTTAGCAGCCGCAGGAGTAGGTGCAGGAGACGAGGTTATTTTACCAACCTTTACGTTTGTTGCCAGTTTTGAAGCTGTTATGATACTGGGGGCAACCCCGATTTTAGTCGATATAGACGATACCTTAACCTTAAATCCAAAAGCAGTAGAAGCCGCTATTACTTCAAAAACTAAAGCCGTTATGGTTGTCCATATGTGTGGAAGTATGGGCGATTTAGAAGCTTTACAGACTGTTTGCGATAAGCATAATTTGATATTAGTTGAGGATGCTTGTCAGGCTATTGGCGGAACCTACAAAGGTAAAGCTTTAGGAAGCATTGGAGATTTAGGTTGTTTTTCATTCGACTTTGTAAAAACCATTACCTGTGGCGAAGGTGGAGCAGTTATTACCAATAATGAAAAATATTACCTGTATTCCGATCATTACAGCGATCATGGGCATGACCATGTTGGCAACGATAGGGGAGCAGAATCTCATCCTTTTTTAGGATATAATTTCAGAATTTCAGAATTACATGCTGCCGTTGGTTTAGGTCAGTTGAAACGTTTACCGGAGATTATAGAGACTCAAAAAAGGAACTTTAACATTCTACGAGAGGCTTTATCTGCAATTCCAGAAGTTACTTTTAGAACTGTTCCGGAAGGTGGAGAGGAAAGCTACGGCTTCTTAAATTTCTTTTTACCAAATTTAGAAGTGGCTCGTAAAGTTTCAGAAGGATTTAAAACCAATGGTGTTGATGCTTGTTTTCATTATTACGACAACAACTGGCATTATGTTCGCAAGTGGGAACATTTAAAAGAACTAAAATCTTTATATCCAATTTCGGAGGAAGTAAAAGCAGGATTAGCCTATTTAAAAGACGCAGAATTTACAGAATCTGATCATTTTATCGGGCGAAATATTTCGAGTTTAATCAAGTTATCATGGACTGAAGAGGAGGTAAAAGCCAGAGCTTCTAAAATGGTTCAGGTTATTCAAGAGGCCTTAAAATATTAGGCGTAACACATATTCGTGTTATATATCTTCTATCATTTGTTACATATCTTTTATACTCTTCATAGTTGAAATTTTAACTTTGGTTAAGCTATTAATCAATAAAACATTAAAGTTTCAATTATGAAGAGATTTTTTATTTATTTTTCTTTCTTATTATTCATTTTTCTTTATGTAGGATGTAAATCTAAAACCAAATCGGAAACAGAAATTACTGTTGAAGAAAAGGTTCCGGTAAAGCCCTATAACACTTATAAAGACGCCATTGTTTTTAAAACCTTATCTATGGAGTTTATAGGTCCGGATACGATTCTGTCTGGATGGAATACGTTTAAATACATGAATAGGGCCAATGAAACGCATTTTATATTATTGGATAAATACCCACAAGGAAAAACTGTTGAAGATGGTGAAAAGGAGATAATTCCTGTTTTCGATAAAGGCATGGATTTAATAAATGAAGGCAATGCCGAGGCTGGCTTTGCCGAATTTGGTAAACTTCCGGAATGGTTTCCTCAAATTGTATTTACAGGAGGTTCCGGATTAATTGCAGGAGGAGAAACGAGTATTACGACCTTGTATTTAGAACCCGGCTATTATGTGATGGAGTGTTATGTAAAAATGCCTAATGGTAAATTTCATAACGCAATAGGCATGATAAAAGAACTTATTGTAATTGATGAGGATTCAGGAAATATTGAGCCAAAGGAGGATGTTGAAATAGCAATTTCTAATGATGAAGGAATTGTTATTGCAGATAGTTTACCAAAAGGACAAACGGTATTTAAAGTGACGTTTAAAGATCAAAAATTACACGAAAATTTTGTACAAACCGATATACATTTGGCTGAAATATCTGATAGCGTAAATTTAGATGCTTTAGAAAGCTGGATGGATTGGGCCAATCCAAAAGGATTAATAACACCAGTTCCGGAAGGGGTTAAGTTTTTGGGAGGCATCCAGGAAATGCTAGCCGGAAAACATGGATATTTTACGGCCGATTTAAGACCCGGCCGTTATGTTTTAATATCGGAAGTTCCTGCTTCAAAAAGTAAAAACTTACTTAAAGTATTTAACGTATCTGATTAGTAGTTTACGTAATCTACAATTTCTAAACCGTAACCAACCATACCTATGCGCTTAGTTTGAGCACTGTTCGAGATTAAGCGCATTTTATGAATATCTAAGTCGTGTAGTATTTGGGCACCAATACCAAAGTCTCTCGCATCCATACTAATTCTTGGTGCCTTAGATACTGCATTAGGTTTTTGGTTTTCCTTTAAGAAACTCAATCGGCTTAAAATATCCATAGACTGTACTTCCTGATTGATAAAGATGATGGCACCTTTACCTTCATCATTAATTACGTTAAACATATTCTCTAATTGTTCATCAACGTTATTGGTTAATGTACCTAAGATATCGTTATTAATTAACGTTGAATTAATCCTGGTAAGTACGGCATCTTCTTCATTCCAGATGCCTTTAGTTAATGCTAAATGTATTTGATTATTAGTAGTTTGTTTGTAAGCTCTTAATCTGAAACTTCCAAAACGGGTTTCAATTTCAAAATCTTCTTTTTTCTCAATTAAAGAATCGTGTTGCATTCTGTATGCCACTAAATCTTCAATAGAAACGATTTTTAAATCCAGTTTTTTAGCCACTTCCATTAGTTGTGGTAAACGTGCCATGGTACCGTCTTCATTCATAATTTCAACGATAACACCAGCAGGTTGTAAGCCAGCCAGACGCGCAAAATCAATGGCAGCTTCGGTATGTCCGGTACGTCTTAAAACTCCCCCTTCTTTAGCAACTAAAGGGAAAATATGTCCAGGTCTTGCTAATTCAAATGGTTTAGTTGAAGGGTCTATTAAGGCTTTTATGGTTTTAGCTCTATCGCTTGCAGAAATCCCTGTTGTTACTCCATTACCACGTAAATCTACAGATACGGTAAAAGCGGTCTCCATATGATCGGTATTGTTGGTTACCATCATGTGTAAATCTAACTCTTTACAACGTTTTTCGGTAAGGGGCGCACAAATAAGTCCACGACCATGAGTTGCCATAAAGTTGATCATTTCTGGTGTTACTTTATCGGCAGCAGCTAAAAAATCACCTTCATTTTCACGGTTTTCATCATCAACAACAATAATCACTTTGCCATGTCTTATATCTTCAATGGCGTCTTGTATGCGATCTAATTTAAATTTTGGCGTTGTTATATTTGTTGTGCTATGTGTCATGGCTTCAAGTATCATGATGCAAAGATATTGCTATTTTAAGGAATTTAAACAATTTTGTTTTAGGTCTTCCTTCATTTTAGAATTTAGAAAAACATATCCAATAAAATAAAGAGGTAAACCAATAATGATTAAAATGAGATGTGGTTTTTTTTCTGGTTTATTGATATGTTTATAAAACTGATTGATATTTATAATCGTTTTGAAATAATAAATAATATACATGGTAAACGACACAATACTTAACTGAATGGAAGCCGTTGCAACCGATGGTAATTTATTATTTGCAAAGACAAAGTGTAGGATAAGTAAAATAGCTCCTGTTGTATATAGTGTAATTGCAAATTTGGTGTGGTCTTTATAATCAGCATAAATATCTTCAGAAGTATCAAAGGCTTCATCTATCTCCAGACCTTGACTACGCAAAGATCGTGTTGAATACCCCCGAAAATTAAGCAGTTTTAAAGCTTCGTATCGTGTGTTCTCGTCATGACCCAAAGCTTCATAGTTGGCTATAACATCAAGAATTCTATCGTTTTTATACGAATGCATAAACGTGTAGTCTACGGTTTCTTTTTCTTTAATATTTAGAGCTTTCTTAATTGGTTCAATTAAATGATCGAATTCAAATAGGCCTTTATCTGCTGTGGCTCGTTTGGTTAAAAATACACCAAGAGGTAACATAACCAGAGTAGAAAACCAGCTGGCAAGAATAGGGTTGAAGCCTCCGTTTTTAGCACTGTTTGTAGCAAAAATTCCAATAAAGTGATAGGTTAGGAATAATAAAATAGCGATAACCATTGGCAAACCAATTCCTCCTTTACGTATTAAAGCTCCTAATGGTGCCCCAACAAAGAACAGAACGATACAAGCAAAACCTAAAGCGAATTTTTCATGCAGAGAAATATAATGTCTGTTGATGATGGAATTGGTAGCTTTAATTGGAGTTTCTCTGGAAATGAGGAGCTGATTGGCGCTTCCCATTGTTTTTTGAGCCATATCAACTAATTCTATTTGTCGTTTTAATTCCAGACTATCTAATAAGGGGCCTAAGTTTACAGAATCACGCTCTTTAACTTTAGATATTCTGTGGTTATTAGCCATGATACTGGTTCGTTGGAAAATACTTTTTGAAAACGTTTCGTGGTCTTCCTTACGTTTAATTTCAAGCGAATCTATAGCCTTGTTTAAATCAATCACATCCAGCATGCTGTGCTTATCGGTTTGTGATTCGTCGTCCATATCAACCTCGTTCATTTGCGAGATGTCTATATTTATGGTGTACGTTTCGAAAGAACTTTTTGCGAATGGCTTTTTGTTTCGTTCTTTCGGATCTTTCGAGTAAATATCGCTGTAATAATTACCATCTTTTAAAATAAGTTTGATAACATTTGAATCTTCTCTACTGGCTAATTCACCAGTTTTAGAGCGAATAACCGTAGCATTTTTACGACCATCATTACCTTTAATATGAATGGTAACACTGTCTAAATACTGTCCGCGATCGCCATGTTTCTTGTCAAACTTTATATTGTAAGTGCCAACAGGATTGAATTGTCCTTCAGCTAAAACCATAGCTGGTTTTAACTTCGCTATATTTTTACGCAGGTTATAAGACTTTAGCTCCGCCCAGGGAATAACGTTATTAGAAAAGAAAAACGTTGTAACCCCTAAGATTACTATAAAAACACTTAGTCCCGACATGGCACGTTGTAATGAAATTCCAGTCGATTTCATGGCAGCAAACTCGTAGTTTTCTGCAAAACTTCCAAAAACCATAATAGAGGCCAGAAGAATGGTTAATGGTAAAACTAATGGAATTAGCTTAGGTGTGAAATAAAACAGAAATTTAAAAATTACTTCTATGTCAAGATCTTTCCCTGCAAGTTCTTTAATGTATAACCAGATGGTTTGTAATACAAAAATGAGCATGAGTATAATAAACACGCTCAAAAAAGTCTTGAGGTAAGACGTAAGGATATATCGGTCTAGTATTTTCAAGTGTAGGTGGCTTAATCTAGATTGTTGATGTAAAAATCTTTGTATTTGTTGGCGTCAAAGGTAAATAAGCTTTTCGATAAAGGCTCGTTTGTTTTAAAAGAATTAACAGTAAGCGTTGTTTTGGTGCCGTTTTTACCAACCTGAATTAAGTTATAAATGTGTTTGGTTTGCTTATCGATACCTAACAAAATACTTTTTATTTCGGAGTTAGAATCGATAGGTGTTAATTTTACATACTGAATTTTTCTGCCATTGATGTTTTGCTCAATATCCGTAGCATAAGTGTAACCATCTTCGTAAAACGATAACATTTTACTTGGGGTTACTGAATCTTCTTCACTATCACTATCTGAAGTTACAGTAACTTCTTCATCTTCTAAACTGATGCTGTATAATTTTTTACCATCGAAAAGACGTGTTACACCAAGAATGTTTAGACGGTATTTTTCACCTTCCATCACCACATCACCTTTGGTTTGTTGTTTAATGTTTTCGGCTGTGTTTTCTAAAACATATTTAAAGTCAATAGAAATGTTACTATAACTCTTAACTTTAGCTGAAACTTCATTTAAAAGGGTTTTAGCTTTGTTTTGAGCAAATGCCGTAACTGATAATGTTAACAGTAAAACAGTGATAATCTTCTTCATTTTCATTTTTAAATTATTGTATTTCATTTTCTAAGTGGTTATCTAAAGCGGTTAAATCTGGTATTAAAACCTGTCTGGCTTTACTACCTTCAAAAGGACCAACAATACCTGCGGCTTCCAATTGATCAATTAACCTACCGGCTCTGTTATAACCTAATTTTAATTTTCGTTGTAATAGGGATGCAGATCCTTGTTGAGCGGTTACAATAACAATGGCTGCATCTTTAAATAAACTATCGCGATCTGAGATATCTATATCAAGACTTGTGCCACTTTCTTCGCCTACAAACTCCGGTAGCATATATGCTTCAGGGTAAGCTTTTTGCGAGCCAATAAAGTCTGTTATGTTTTCTACTTCAGGGGTATCAACAAAGGCACATTGTACACGAATTAAGTCGTTTCCTTGGGTGTAAAGCATATCACCACGACCAATTAACTGATCGGCTCCGGCACCATCTAAAATGGTTCTCGAGTCAATTTTAGAAGTTACTCTAAATGCGATACGTGCGGGGAAGTTAGCTTTAATAATACCCGTGATAACATTCACCGACGGCCGTTGCGTTGCAATAATCAGGTGAATCCCAATGGCACGGGCTAACTGGGCTAAACGAGCAATAGGCGTTTCAACTTCTTTACCAGCCGTCATAATAAGATCGGCGAACTCGTCGACAACTAAAACGATGTATGGTAAAAACTGATGCCCTTCGTTAGGATTAAGTTTACGTTCTTTAAACTTGGCGTTGTATTCGGCTATATTTCGACACATCGCCGATTTAAGCAACTCGTATCGGTTATCCATTTCAATACATAAAGAGTTAAGTGTGTTAATCACTTTTGTATTGTCTGTAATAATAGCATCTTCGCTGTCAGGTAATTTTGCCAGATAGTGACGCTCAATTTTATTGAATAGCGTAAGTTCTACTTTCTTAGGGTCAACTAAAACGAATTTAACTTCGGCAGGGTGTTTTTTATATAGTAAAGAGGTTAATACGGCATTTAATCCAACCGATTTACCTTGTCCCGTAGCACCCGCCATAAGTAAGTGAGGCATTTTAGCCAAATCGACTACAAAGGTTTCGTTACTGATGGTTTTTCCTAATGCTATTGGTAATTGCATATCGGAACTCTGGAATTTCTTCGAAGCAATCACTGAACGCATGGAAACGATGGTTGAATTTTTATTAGGAACCTCGATACCAATAGTTCCTTTCCCTGGGATAGGCGCGATAATACGAATACCTAATGCCGAAAGCGATAAGGCAATATCGTCTTCCAAGTTTTTAATTTTCGAAATACGAATACCTGCTTCAGGAACAATTTCATAAAGGGTTACCGTCGGACCAATAGTTGCTTTAATATTTGCAATACCAATGTTGTAGTTTTTAAGTGTATCTACAATTCGGTTTTTATTTTCTTCTAATTCCTCCTGGTTAATGGTTATGCCTTCAGAATCGTATTTTCTTAGTAAATCGAGAGTAGGGAACTGGTATTTTGCCAGTTCAAGGGTTGGGTCGAATAATCCAAAATCGGCAACTAGTTTATCAGAAAGGTTATCGGTTTCAGATTGTTCTTCGGCAACCTTTTCAACTTCTATAGATAAATCTTCCTCTTCAGTTTCTTCTTCAGCAATGTTAACCTCAAGAGCCGTGTTGGTTGAAACTTCTTTCTCTTCAGTATCAATGGTGTTTAACGTCATGTTATCACCAAGAATATCATCGTTTAAATCGTCATCGAATGACGTGTCGATTGTTTCTTTTTCTTTAATATCGAATGCCGACTTAAAAGCTTCGGCTTCTTCTGTTAGATTATTGTCTACAGGAACGATAAGCTCATCATTTGCCATTGCAAATTCATCCTTAATGTCTTTTTTAGCAGAATGGAAAAGATTCGCAAAGCTTTCAAAAGTTAATCTGAAACGAATAGCTAAATAAGTAATCACTCCGAATAACAATAAAAGCGACACACCTATTTTACCAATATAGTCCTGTAAATATGTGTTAATTTCAAAACCAACAGTACCTCCAAGAATATCTATTTTAGACCCGAAAAATCCAAAGAATACTGATAGCCAGATGATGATTAAAATTCCCCAGAACCAGTGCTTTCTTAATTTCGTTTTGTTACTGTCGGTTAAAATATAAACGCCCGATAAGCAACAAAGGCCAGAGAAAATAAATGATGAAATACCAAAACCGCGCTGAATGAATAAATCGCTTAACCAGGCTCCGGTTTTACTTAGCCAGTTTTTTGGTTTTACTTCCCTTGAAGCAAAGTCAGAAAGCGTGCTTTGGTCTGCTTCACCTGTGAAAAGAAAAGACACAAATGCAATGCAAAGTACGATACCGAAAATAACCAGAAAACTTCCGAAAACCAGTTTTTGTTGGCTTGATAATTGAAAGCTAGGTAGTTTTAATTTTTTTTTAGTAGATGTTTTTGAGTTGGTTTTTTTCTTCGCCATTCATGCACGTTTAGGTTAAAACAAAAATACAAATTACTAACGTTTATCCTAACGATATATTATTTTAAAAAATCTTCGGAAGATATATGATTAATCCAATAATAGAGGCGAAAACAGAGGCTATAAAAACGGCTCCTGCTGCTATATCTTTAATATAGCCTATTTTAGCATGATGCTCGGGGTGAACAAAATTTGCAATTTCTTCAATGGCGGTGTTAATACCTTCAATACTCATAACCAAACCAATAGCAAAAAGTTGCAAAATCCATTCGGTAGCAGATATATTGAAAAAGAATCCTGCTGCACAAACACTTAAAGCGATTACAAATTGAATTTTTATGCTGGCTTCTCGTTGTAAAAGTAAAATTGCACCTTTAAAAGCATAGCCTACACTTTTTAAACGGTTTGTAAAGAAGGATTCTTTTTTTGTCACTTAAATTGAAGGTATATATTAAACCAAAGCTTCTAAAGCAGCTTTGTAATTTGGCTCGTCAACAATTTCTGATACTTGTTCGTTGTAAAGCACAGTTCCTGTTTCGTCAAGAACAACAACACATCTAGAATGTAAGGTTTCTAAAGGGCCATCGGTAAAATCTAGACCATAAGCTTTACCAAAACTTCCGTCTTTATAATCCGATAAATTTACAACATTATCTAAGCCTTCAGCTCCACAAAATCGTGCCATAGCAAAAGGTAAATCATGAGAAATACAAAGTACTTTAGTGTTTTCTAATTCGCTTGCTTCTTTATTAAAGGCTCTAACTGAAGCAGCACAGGTTCCTGTATCTATACTTGGAAATATATTTAAAACGACTTTACTTCCTGCAAAATCACTTAAGCTAACGGTAGCTAAATCTGTATTTGTTAATTTAAAATCCGGAGCTTTTGTGCCAATTTTTGGAAGTTCTCCAGAAGTGTGTATTGCATTTCCTTTTAATGTTACTGTTGCCATTTTTTCCTGTTTTAATTTTTTTTAAAAGTAGTAATTAAATAAGAATATCAAAGTAAACCGGTTTGGGTTTTTGAAATCTTTAACTAAAGGTTATCAACTTGGAATTTAATAAAACCTTTTTGATTACTTGACCTGAGATTGGTTCTGAAGGTAATTATGAATCCTTCAATAAATTTTCGTAATAATTGTATAGTTAATATAAATATGAGTTAATGGTTTTTTAAATCATATTTCATAACTTTAGGGGAAAGAAATAACCTATAAATTTTTAAATCTCAAAATATGGAAGGAAATTCAAATTCATCCGGCGGAAAATGTCCGTTTATACATGGTTCCAATACGGAAACTAAAGATTCTGTAGTAGAGTGGTGGCCTAACTCGTTAAACTTAGACATTTTAAGTCAGCATGACACAAAAGTTAACCCCTTAGGAGAAGATTTTAATTATCAGGAAGCTTTAAAAACTTTAGATGTTGAAGCTTTAAAGAAAGATGTAACCGATTTAATGACCGATTCGCAAGAGTGGTGGCCTGCCGATTGGGGGCACTATGGCGGATTAATGATTCGTATGGCCTGGCATGCTGCTGGATCGTATAGAGTAGCCGATGGTCGAGGTGGAGGAGGAACCGGAAATCAGCGTTTTGCTCCGCTTAATTCCTGGCCCGATAACGTGAGTTTAGATAAAGCCAGACGTTTGCTATGGCCAATAAAGAAAAAATATGGCAATAAAGTTAGTTGGGCCGATTTAATTATTCTGGCCGGAACTATTGCTTACGAAAGCATGGGATTAAAGACTTACGGATTCGCGTTTGGGCGTGAAGATATCTGGGCTCCTGAAAAAGACGTATACTGGGGCGCTGAAAAAGAATGGTTAGCACCAAGTGACGGTCGTTATGAAGATGTTTCTAAACCAGAAACTATGGAAAATCCGTTGGCAGCAGTGCAAATGGGATTAATTTATGTAAATCCTGAAGGTGTAAACGGAAATCCAGATCCTATTAAAACAGGTGCACAGGTTCGAGAAACCTTTAAGCGTATGGCTATGAATGATGAGGAAACCGTTGCCTTAACGGCTGGTGGACATACCGTAGGTAAAGCACATGGTAACGGCGATGCCAGTATTTTAGGAGCAGATCCTGAATCTGCGCCAGTTGAAGAACAAGGTTTCGGATGGTCTAATCCAACACGCTCAGGAGTTGGTAGAGATACGGTAACCAGTGGGATTGAAGGAGCATGGACGACACATCCAACAAAATGGGATAATGGCTATTTTGAGATGTTATTTAACCATGAGTGGGAACTGCGTAAAAGTCCTGCAGGGGCGCACCAGTGGGAGCCTGTAAGTATTGCCGAAGCAGATATGCCCGTAGATGTTGAAGATTTAAAAACAAAATACAATCCAATGATGACTGATGCCGATATGGCGATGCGTATAGATCCTATTTATAAAGAAATTTCATTGAAATTTAAAGATGATTTTGATGCCTTTTCTGATGCTTTCGCAAGAGCGTGGTTTAAGTTAACACATCGCGATATGGGACCTAAAGATCGTTGGTTTGGACCAGATGTACCAACCGAAGATTTAATCTGGCAAGACCCTGTGCCAAAAGGAAAATCAGATTACAACGTTGATGCCGTTAAAGCTAAAATTGCCGATTCTGGTTTAACTATTTCAGAATTAGTCTCTACTGCTTGGGATAGTGCCAGAACATTTAGAGGTTCAGACTTTAGAGGAGGAGCAAACGGAGCGCGTATTCGTTTAGAACCACAAAAGGATTGGGAAGGTAATGAGCCGGATAAATTATCGAAAGTACTTACTGTTTTAGAACCTATCGCTGCTGAATTTGGTATCAGCGTAGCAGATACTATTGTTCTTGCAGGTAATGTGGGTGTTGAAAAAGCCATTAAAAATGCAGGAATGGATGTGAAGGTGCCTTTTGCTCCAGGGCGTGGTGATGCTTCTCAAGAGATGACCGATGTAGATTCGTTCGCACCGCTTGAACCTTTAGCTGATGGATTCAGAAACTGGCAGAAAAAAGATTATGTGGTTAGTCCGGAAGAAATGTTATTAGATCGTGCTCAATTGATGGGATTAACTGCTCCTGAAATGACAGTGTTAGTTGGAGGTATGCGTGCTATGGGAACTAATTACGGAGGAACAAAACACGGTGTATTTACTAATAATGTAGGTGCTTTAACTAACGATTTCTTTGTAAACCTAACCGATATGGCTTACAAATGGAAACCAATTAGTAACGGTGTTTACGAGATTGTAGATCGTAAGTCGGGCGCTGTAAAATGGACAGCTACTCGTATTGACTTGGTGTTTGGTTCGAATTCTATTTTACGTTCTTATTCCGAAGTATATGCACAAGACGATAGCAAAGAAAAGTTTGTAAATGACTTTGTTAATGCCTGGGTAAAAGTGATGAATGCTGATCGTTTTGATTTAGCTTAATCATTTATATTTATAGATAAAAAGCCACTTCAAACTGAAGTGGCTTTTTATTTTCAATTATTTGAAGCGTATGTATGTTTCAATAATTTTATGATCAACGTCGGCTTCATCTACTTTTTCTATACCACTTTGTATTAAAGTGTCACCACGAACTTCAACTGTAAATTCAAAGGTGTTGCCCTCCCAATTTCTAAAATTGCAATATTCTAAATATTCCGTGTATTTGTTGTTTTCTAAATTATATTTACCTCCGCCAGAAGCAAAAAAAGCGAGAGAATCTTTTCCTTCGTTAAGGTCATGATTTAGGAACGCAAAGTGAGAAGCATTTATAATTTTAATCATACTTCTATTAGATAAATCGCTTGATATAGTACTGTCTTCTTTAATGGTTGTCGCTGAAATTAGTTTCCAAGTTCCTACTATTGGTACAGGCTCAGGCTGTTTAGCGTTTTGTTCCTGACCACAGGACAATATAATTAGAAGTAATACGGTTAAAGAGTATTTAGTTGTCATTGGTTATATTTGAAAAATTGAAACGTAAATGTAGGAAAATAGAATGTTTTTTTAACTGTATAACAAAAGGTCACTTCAATTTAAAGTGGCCTTTATCTTCTTAATATTAATTTTTTTAGACTAAGACGGTCTCAGCTTCTTTCTCTATAATCAAATCTTCAATAAAGGCATCAATTTGTTGTTTGTTAACATTTGGCATGCAGATAAGATGCGTAACATCTCCTTCAGTAGCTAATTGCCATTTGTTTTTAATAGCATCAGAAGTTTTAGGTAATACAACTGTTATGGCCCCTTGATTGCTCCATGCGTTAATGCCTATAGCGTTTAATTTAGTTTTACAGTACTCGGCGATTTCTAAGCTATGGTTGTAGCGTGCTTTTAATCCGTCGACTCCCATATTTTTAATGGCGTACCATAAAAATAAAACGCTGTGCCCATTTCTTGAGCCAGTAATAGTCGTGTCTAAAGAACCGATATAACTGACGCCTTTAGAAACACGATCTCTTAATGATCGCTTTGTTATAACCACACCACTTGGAATAGGTGAGCCAATGAATTTATGTCCGCTTATAGAAATGCTGTCTGCACCATCGGCGATATCAAAAGGAATCTTTTCATTCAAGAAAGCTCCATAAGTTCCTGAGAGGGCACCGTCGCAATGAATGTAATGATCCTGAATAGCCAATTTTCGTAAAATGCCTTTAATTTTTGAAATATCATCTTTAGCTTCAGTCATTGTAGTTCCAAAATTCGATAAAATGATGGCTGGTTTATGACGATTATACTGTAAAGTGTTTTGCAAATCTTCATAATCAATCTCACCATTTTCCTGAGAACGAATAACAATGCCAGGAATGTTAAGTAAATGAATGTTTTTCTTCACACTATAGTGTGTCGATTCTGAATAATACACCATCGCTTTTGGGTATAATTCACGGGCAATGTATAATCCGTATAGGTTACTTTCCGATCCGCCATTTGTAATATAACCCCAATAATCCTCTGGATTAGCTCTGAATAAATCAGCAAAAAATTCAATAACCTCCCGTTCCATGTCGTGCGTTTGCACTTTGTAGGTGCTATTAATAAAAGGGTCTCCCACGTTATTAATCGGGAATTTAAGGAATTCAAAAAGTGGCGTGTAATCAAAATCTTTTGAAATAGGGTAGCCTAAAAACAGGTTGCTGGCTTTTTTTATATTTTCTAAGGTGTCTTCAAGTTGGGTGTGTATATTCATCAATAAAATGGTTATATTTTGTCGTGTATTTTTGGTTTAAAACTCTTCAAAAGTATATTTTAATAGGTTTTGTTTCTTACAATATGATTTAATTGGTAAATTATTCTATATAAAATAATTATTCAATATTTTTGTATTGATAAGTGAAGTGCGGATATCAAAATTTAGAAATAAAATCTACTATGGATAAAATAGATAAAAACATACTGAAACAACTTCAAATTAATGCGAAGCAAAATATCAAGGAAATAGCTGCTAAAGTAGGGTTGAGTGTTACACCAACGTACGAACGCGTGAAGAAGCTGGAGCAGGCAAACATTATTAAATCTTATGTGGCTTTATTAGACAGAGATGTTATTGGTAAAAAGTTTGTAGCCTATTGCCAAATAACTTTAATTCGACATCATAAGGAGTTGATTGATGATTTTAAAACGAAAACACTCCAGTTTTCAGAAATTATGGAATGTCATCACATTTCCGGAAATTTCGATTTTTTATTAAAGATTGTGGTAAACGATATTAGCCAGTACCAGCAATTTATAAATGAAAAATTATCGCTGTTGGATTGTATTTCTACTATTAACAGTTCGTTTGTTATGGAAAGCGTTAAGGAGACTACGATTTATGAATTGTAGAGGTTTATTTACTGAGTTTTAAAATTCTAAAAGCCCCTTGAACAACGAGAATAAAAACTATTGTTCCTATGATTAAATCGGGTTTATTTGATTGTAACCAAAGCACTAAGAGTCCGGCGATGATTACACCAAGATTGATAATAACATCGTTTGAAGTGAATATCATGCTCGCTTTCATATGTGCTTCTTCTTTACTTTTAGATTTTTGTAAAATGTAAAGACAAATACCATTAGCGATAAGAGCAAAAACTGAAACGATAATCATGGTTGAAAAATTAGGAAGTTGTTCGGCATTTAAAAAACGTCTGATTACTTCAATAAATCCAATAATTGCTAATGTAATTTGAAAATATCCAGCAATTTTGGCTATTCGTTTTTTTTTGACGACTGTGCCGCCCACAGCAAAAAGACTAATGCCATATACAAAACTATCGGCGAGCATATCTAAACTATCGGCTACTAATCCCATAGATTTTGAAATCCATCCGGTAAGTATTTCAATAATAAAAAAAGCAAAATTAATGGCAAGAACCGTCCAGAGCAGTTGTTTTTGGTTGCTGTGTTCTTCAAATTGGGTTTGCTCACTAATTTCGGTTAAAGTTTTTTGACTTCCTAAGTTAAGCTCTGTTAATGCTGTTTCAATGGTATCTGAAGTTTCGGTATGATAAACAAATAATTTTCGGTTGGGAATATCGAAATCTAAATGGTTAATGTTTGTGAATCCTTCTAATTTCATACGAATCAGATTTTCTTCCGAAGGGCAATCCATTTTAGTAATTTCAAAAGTGGTTTTGTTCATCATTAAAAGATTTATTCCATTATAAAAATAACAATAATCTTTCTTCTGGAATGAAATGAATCTTTAAAAATAAAAAGCGGTTCAGATATGTTTTCTAAACCGCTTTTAAATGTTTTTAATGTTTAACAATATTGTGCTCCCAGTATAATCCGCTAATATCGGTTATTTTCAAGGTGTAATTGCCCAAAGGAAGTTTTGTTAAAGCATCATTTTTAAATATTAATTTTGCTTTTCCACCAAGCGGAATAACTAAACTATGCTTGCCAGGCTTGATTTTAGCGATGTAATAATTCGAAATGTTTTCATTGGTTAAATGAGTCAAATCTTCCTGATTATAACTCAAAACACATTGATTGGCTTCGTTGAATAGCTCGATCGCAATGGTCCATGATCCGTAAACATCGACACCCTCGGTTCGGTAAACATCAAAAGACAGTGTGTCGTTTTTAATCATTCCGTTGGTAATTTCAAGTTTTGGTTTTATAGATTTGTTATGCAGCGTTCCCCATAAACCGCCATGAAAAATTTGATTGGTCATGAGCGTAATTCCTAAAATAAATAGGGAACCAGTAAGTATAACTTTTGGAAAAACAGCTTCTTTAATAGGTAAAATACCAGAACCTAACCAACTAAACCATTTTCTTTTGGTAAAAGCAAATTGGTTTGTTATAAAATAATAATCTAAAGAATATTTACCACTTCCGGTAAGGAATAATACAAATCCGGTAGCAATACCAAGTACGCCTATTTGCCATTCGTCGAGGCAGGTAGTGCCAATCCAGCCAGAGCCTAATAAAATGCCCATAGCTAAACCAAAAACGCCAATACTTGACAGGCGGGTAAATAATCCAATCATAATAAACAGACCAACAATGCCTTCAATAATGGTAAATAAAACCATATTCCACCAAAGCACATCTGGGTTTTCAACCATGTATTGAATTAAAGGTTTTATGCCTATAGCATTCGGTAAAAAGTGATTGAATTTTTCACCAATATAATTAGCTGTGTCCGGGTCTAATTTATCGGTTAAAATGGTGCGCCTCCAAAAGGCTGAAAAATAAGTCCAACCAATAACCAATCGAAGAGCAAGCGTCAGTAAACCGGCATCGTTTTTTATTTTAAAAGTATTCATTATGTAGCGTTAGTTTATATGGTTAGACTTATAAATCCTTGTTTTTTTAGCTGAAATGCGTATAGTATACCGTTTTCTACAACTTGAATATTCTTTCGTAAATCGACGGGATTTACATTAAATTTTTTTAATGAGAGTCCGCAGATAAATATTTTTACTTGATTTGAAATAATGTCTTTTAAAAGCGCGTTAAATTCAGAATTATCAGCAATATCCTGAACTGTTTTTCCGCAGAACACAACATATAAATTACCATAGGTTTTGCCGTCTTCTTTGGCTAAGGCATTAGCTGTGATTAATGCTGGTTTAAGTTGTTGAATATTTTTTGAAAGGATTGAGTAATTTAATGTCTCGGTGTTTTCGTTTTGTGCCTGTAATGTTATGGCAGAAAATAGAACGAAACACCACATTGTAATATGTTTTATTGGGGTTTTCATGTTTTTGAATTTTAGAAATGGATATACAAAGTCTTATGCTTTTTGTCTATTATAAAGCATATAGTATTGTAATTTTATAAATCTTAAAGTTGAAATGCTATTCGAAAAAATGACTAGCTATCGAACAGCAAAGTGGTGATAAAAATTACAGATAATCTTTAAAATTCTGATATAAAATATAAAAAGGAATATGATTAACCCTGTGAAACAGTGTTTGGGTTAATGATGAAGGTTCTTCGTGAAAATCTGTAATGATAAGAACAGCTTCAAAAGGTTTAAATTCGGCAAAAAGCCTTTGCTTAGTCTGTTTTTCCTTTACTGTTAATTCAATTGAAGTATCTGAGTCACTACAAGACTGACTAAATGTTGTTTTGTTCTTGTTAGATATTTCGGTTTGCGGAATGCCTAACTCGTCCTGAATAAAGTTTCTAACCTTACACGGTGAAAGCATCAATAACAAAGCTAATCCCAACAAGGAGATTGCTTTTATTATGATGTTCTGGTTAGATTTTTCGAGCATAGAAACAAATATACACAAAGCTAAAAATTGGACCTGTTATATTTTTCTTAATACTTTTAAAGTAATATTCAGTTATTTAATCTGGAATATTGGGTTCTACCAGTTTTGTTAGTTTATCTAAAGATTCCTGCCAGCCCAGATAACATAATTCAACAGGAATAACTTCTGGAATGTTTTCCTGAGTTATGGTGAGTTCTACACCACAGGAAACTTCGTTAATCTTTACGCTGGTAATCATAACGCCGGGAAGGTTGGGGTCGTCAAAACCATCGGTGTGTTTAATAAATGAATTAGGTTCCAACTCTAAAAATTCACCACCAAACGAATGACTGTTACCTGTTGTAAAGTTGGTAAACGACATTTTGTATTTACCACCAACGTTAGCTTCAAACTCATGAACAGTACACAAAAAACCATAGGGTGGACTCCATGAAGATAAAGCGTTGGGTTCGGTAAAGGCTCGAAAAACTTTTTCAGCTGTACTTTTAACAACACGGTGTATTGTGACTTTGTTTGTTGCCATGATGAAAGAGAATTAAAAGAAACTTATTCTTCTTAAAAATAGTAAATATTTTGGTTTTATAATTAGTTGGTTTTGCTAAGTGATTTAGGGGTTTCCTTCGAGTCATGTTCGACATTTGTTCGGGGATTCTTCGGTAAAAGCCAGTATTTATGAAGAAAACTCGAACAAATCCCGAAGGAATATCGAATGAAACCCAAAATAAAACGCCACAATTCAACTAAGAATTGTGGCGTTTTAATAAAAGTTTTTGAGGATTAGACTCCGTTAAAACTCGCGTTTACCGAATTCACTTTCTATAAACTTCGATTTGTTTTTACCATTTTTAAAGGTGTATGATAAGTTGATAAATACCATGTCTACCTCGTAAACGTAGTTGGTTGTTGTATAAAATTCACCTGGTCTGTATGTGGTGATCCGTTGCTCGTTCGTGTTTAATAATCCCATATCGATGTTTTGCCATTGTAGTGTTGCGGTTAGGGCATCATTAAAAAAAGACTTTTGAAAAGTTAAATTCGGTGAATAAAATCTGGAATCTTCACCTTGAGCGGTTACGCGTTCAGACAGGTAGTTAAATGTAAATTGTAAAGAAGCATTCTGCCAAAAGGTATATGTAGAATTCAGATTAATAGAATATTGTGTCGATTTTGAGTCTACAGGTTTGTTGTCGAAACTGCCGTCAATTGCGTAATTATAAATATTGGCACCGATAAAATTACTCCAGTTTTTAGCCAGCTTTAGTTCGGTACCCAATTCAAGACCAATAGCTTTGGCTTTACCAACATTTGAATAAATTCGGTTTAAAATGGTGTCGTTGTAAATGGTATTTACACGGTTTACCAGATTTTTAGTGTTTCTGTAATAGGCTGTAGCACAAACAGAATTACTGCCTTTCATTTTTTTGTTGATTCCTAATTCAACTAAATCAATAAATTCTGGTTTTAGTTCTGGGTCTCCTTGCTCTAAAGTTTCAGAGTGTTCACGCTCAGGAAATGGATTCATTTTAAAAGTGGTGGTACGTTCCACTCGTTTACTGTAGGCTGCTTTTATATTAGTTTTTTCGTTTATAGCATATTGAAGCGAAGCCGAAGGATATAGTTTCGTGAAATCGTAGTTGTAGGTTTCATCAATGGTATTAGCTTTATCTTTCAATGTTAATTCACGATCCATAACTTCTAAACGCACCCCAGCTGAATAATTCCAATGACCTTGTTTTCCGTTTAATTGCGAATAAAACGAGTTGATCCTACGAATTAAATTCACTTCACTTGAAAATTCTGGAACTAAGGTAAAATCATCGTTAAAATCGGTACGTCGTTCATAAATAAAATCTCCGGTATGGTCTAAATTACGGAATTGATACCCTATTTCTAACTGACCGAAATTAAATGGTTTAAAGCTATAATCAACCTGCACACGAATACCGTGTAACGGATTGTCATTTGTATTGTATTCATCCTGATAAAGGATTGAATTGTCGGGGTAACCTAAATTTTGATTCACTGTCGGGCCTCCCAACAAGGTGTATTCGTAAAGCACCGAAGTTGAAAGTTTAGAAGTGTTTTTAAACGTGTGATCGTAGTCTAAACTTCCTAAAGCAAAATCACTTTTGCGATTTCTTAAATTGTGATTGTAATACTGAAAGGTGTACAATAGGTTGTCGCTATCGGCTGGAGAAACGGCATGATTATCGTAATACACAATATCGGCTAAACGGTCTTTATCGCGTTTTCCTGCAAAGAATCCCAAAGAAAACACATTGGTGGTATCTGGTGTAAATTCCACCGTAAAGCGTCCGCTATAATTGGTTTCATCAAAACTACGTTCTCCAGTAGAAGGAAACTGGGTTTTTACATCGTCGATAATGGTATACACATCACCTTCGCGGCGCCCCCCCAAATCGTTACGCTGGTAATTAGCACTTAACGATATATTCCAAATGTCTGTTCTAAAATTGTAAGTTCCGTCAATTCCGTAACGCTGGTGGGCTTTGTCGTTTCCATAATTTTCGATAGAAGGTAGCCCGCCTTTTACATTAATTTGTCCGTAAGCACCATTCGCAGCTCCTTTTTTAGTGATGATGTTTAGCAAACCTGCTTTTCCTTCCGGGTCGTATTTTGCTGAAGGCGCTGTAATAACTTCAACACGTTCGATGGCATTAGCTGGTAGCTGAGCAATTAAACTGCTAGCATTGCCTTGAAGCGGTTTACTGTTTAGTAAAACAACAAAACCGTTAGAACCACGAACACTAATATCACCCTGGCCATCAATACTTACCGATGGCAGATTTCTAATAACATCAATTCCAGAACCACCTTGAGCACTTTTAAATTCATTAGCGCTAAACACCTGACGGTCAATTTTATTCGTTACCGTAGCTTGTTTTCCTTTTACAACAACCTCGTTTAGAGAGGTTCCTGGGCTTAATTTAATACTGCCAATATTTATGTTTTGGTTACTATGTTTAACGTTAATGTTATTAATGGTTTTAGCATCATAACCGATAAATGACGCTATAAGGTAATAATTACCTTTTTTTAGATGCTTAATTTCAAAACGACCATGGGCATCTGTAACCACACCGGTAATCATGTCGTTAGTGTCTTGATTGTGAATTACAGCTGTGGCATATTCTAAAGGTGTATCGGTTTCATCTAGAATAATTCCTGTGATCTGAGAATAGCTCAACTGGCAGGTCATCATGAAAGCTAATAAGAATAAAAATCGAATGGGGTTTAGCATAAATTTATGTTTCAATTAAGCCGTGCAAGCTACAATTATGAATTGATTCATTTTGGTTTAAATGAAAAATTAATGGTAAAATTTACAAAGTCATTTTTTGTTTTCTATACTTTAAAGGGGTTAGGGATGTATGACGTTTAAAAAATTTGGTAAAGTTAGAAGTGTCTTTAAATTCTAAACTGTAAGCAATATCACTTACGTTTTTAGAAGTATATAATAACTGCCGTTTTATCTCCCTTATTAAATGCTCTGCAATGATGTCTGATGCCGATTTTTTATAAGTCTTCTGGCAAATGGTATTGAGGTTTTGAGCACTTGTATTCAGCGCTTCAGCATAAAAGGCAACATTGTTTTTAGGAGTTTCAGATAACATTTGAATAAATCTGCTATCTATATCGCTTGAAACTATTTTATGGATTTGATTGGTGTATGACAATATTTTGGAGAATAAAGCCTTTAGGCCACCTTCAATAACATTGTTATCCGGTTTTTGGTTTTTCATTTCCAGACATAAAGCCTTAAACAAAGCATCTAAAATGGGGGTATTATTTAATTTTATGGCATCAAAGGCGGATAGTCTGTTTAATAGAATGGGGATAGAAGCATCTAAAACGGTGTTTAAGAACTTCTCTTTTATAATGATAACATAGCCATTAGGAATCGTGTCTATATGCCAGTGATGCACCTGATTTTGATGAATTAGAAAAACGGTGGGTGGGAGAATAGGGTGTGGAGTTGTGTCTAGATAGTGAAATCCGCTACCTTCAGTAAAATATACCAACTCAAGGTATTTATTATGCTTATGGGGTTTTGTATAACGTTTATTAATATCGAAAGCTTCGATTTTTAAGAAATCGGAAGAGGATATTTTATCGTTAATACGAATGTCTGCCTGTTGCATATTAAATACTTTTTTCCGCAAATTTAACAGGAAACAGTAATGTTATGGTAGAGAAATTTGTCTATTATAGTTTAAAAAGAGTCTATAACTTTTAGAGAAGTTATTTCTTTAATGTAAAAAAGCCACAATTCAATTAAGAATCATGGCTTTTTTAGTACTAAATAATTTCTACATTACTCGTAAGTCGAGAGCATTGTTTATTTGTCAATCGAACCTAAAACGCGACCCATAAAATTGTTAAGGGCTTCTTTTTTAGGCGTACCGTCTTTAATCATTTTATTAACTTCAACAGCACCGTACATATTAGAGATTAGCTCTCCAATAACGTCTAATTCTTCGTCTTTTAGCGAAGGAACTTCGGTTAATGCTTCAAGAGTTTCGATAGTTTCGATTACGAAATCTTCATCGTTCTCTTCAATAAACTGCGTTAAATGCTTAATTACTGGTAACTTCATTTACTAAATCTTTTAAAACTTCGAATTTGTTTGTTTGTACTTGATTTACAAAAGCACCGGCTTTAAAAGTTGCGAATGTAGGTAAGTTATCTACAGTTGCTAATTTTCTTGATTCCGGGAACTTTTCAGCGTCAGCCATTACAAACGTAACGTTTTCGTTTTCTGTTGCTAATTTTTTAAATTTAGGCTTCATAATGCGGCAGTTACCACACCATGTAGCAGAAAACTGTACAACTACAGTATCGTTTGATGATACAAGTTCTGTTAAATTATCTTGTTCTAATTCCTTAACCATGGTTAAATTAGTTTAATTGTGCTAAGTACTCTGCAGTTCCTTTAGCGTTAGCTTGCATAGCTTGCTTACCTTCTTCCCAGTTAGCAGGACAAACTTCACCTTTTTCTTGAACGTGAGTTAATGCGTCGATTAAACGTAAATATTCGTTAACGTTTCTTCCTAATGGCATATTGTTAATGCTCTCGTGTTGTACTAAACCGTCTTCGTCGATTAAGTAAGTAGCACGGTAAGTTACGTTGTCTCCTTCAACTTGAACTGTACCAGTTTCTTCGTCGTAAGTTTCTTTAGTGATATCTAAAATACCTAAAATGCTAGATAAGTTTCTGTTGCTATCTGCTAATAATGGGTAAGTTACACCTTCAATACCACCATTATCTTTAGCAGTGCTTAACCAAGCAAAGTGTACTTCTGGAGTATCACAAGACGCACCAATAACAATAGTGTTACGTTTTTCGAACTCACCTAAAGCTGCTTGAAAAGCATGTAATTCTGTAGGACATACAAAAGTAAAATCTTTTGGGTACCAGAATAAAAGTACTTTTTTCTTGTTGTTAACTGCTTCTTCTAAAACGTTTACTTGGAAAGTATCTCCTAAGTCGTTCATTGCGTTAACATTTAAATTTGGGAATTTTTTTCCTACTAATGCCATGTTTTTTTATTTAAAGGTTATTTGTTTTTAACGATGCAAATATAGAAACGAGACAGGATTTATTCGATTAATAAAATCTTAAAAATCTATTGAGTAATAGGTTTTAATTATGGAAACGTATTATGGTTATAGTATGGTGTTATTTATCAGTAAGTTGTCTTATTTTAACTGATAATGCCGCAAATAATAAAGTTGTAAACGGACTTAACCAATTGAAGATGGCATACCCGGCATAATGTAAAGTATCTACACCTAAAACGCCACTTTGGTAAGCACCACAAGTATTCCAAGGAATAAGAACTGAGGTTACAGTTCCTGAATCTTCAAGCGTACGACTTAAATTTTCAGGAGCAAGGCCTTTTTCTTTATAGGCGTTAGCATACATTTTTCCTGGGATAACAATGGCCAGATACTGATCGCTGGCACTAATATTTATTGCCAAACAACTACCAACGGTACTTGCAAACAGGCCAAAGGTGCTATGAAAAACTTTAAGAAGTGATGTGGTTATTTTCGCTAAAGCGCCTATACCATCCATAATACCTCCAAATACCATTGCGGAAACGATTAAAAGTATGGTCCAGATCATGCCTTGCATACCGCCTGAAGCAAATAAATCGTTAAGCTTTTCATTTTCGGTAGTAATTTGTGTATCGGTTAAAATGGCATTTATTATACTACTCAGTTTTGTGTCTGATAACTGATTTAAAATATCGGGTTGAAAGATGAATGAAAATACCGCTGCCAATAAAACTCCGGCACTTAAAGCTATGGTTGGTTTGGTCTTAAATAGGATTAATGCGATAACCACAACAGGTACAATAAAAAGTAAAGGTGTGATTTTGAATGTTTGTTCTATAGTAAGTAATAAGCCACTCAAATCCGCATTCCCGGAGGTTTCAATATTTAAACTTAAAACAGTAAAAAACACAAGGGTTACAATTAGCGTCGGCACCGTGGTGATACTCATATAGCGAATATGTGTGAATAAATCTGTTCCAGCCATGGCAGGAGCTAAGTTAGTCGTATCACTTAATGGTGACATTTTATCTCCAAAATAAGCACCTGAAATTACAGCACCCGCAATCATACCTGTGTCAATACCTAAAGCTGTACCAATACCAACTAATGCGATACCAACGGTAGCAGAGGTAGTCCACGAACTTCCGGTTGCGATCGAAATAATAGCACAAATAATTACCGATGCCGGTAAGAAAATAGTTGGGTTTAGCACTTGTAAACCGTAATAAACCATGGCAGGAATTACACCACTGATTAACCAGGTTCCAGCTAAGGCACCAACTAAAAATAAAATGATGATAGGCGTAAAAACACTTTTTAGGTTTTCCCAGATTTCTTTTAGCATAATTTTGATGCTAACTTTATTAAGAAACCCTACAATAGCCGCAACGGCACCACCCAGTAATAAAATAATTTGATTGGTGTATGTTCCAAACCATTCCTGACCGTCTACAAAAAAGATGTTATAAGCCAGCATACTCATAAGAATAAGAACAGGAATTAAAGCTTCCTGGATCCTTAATTCTTTGTTTTTAATGACATGTATGTTACCGGCTTCAAATTCAGAAATATTTTTGTTGTCGTGCATTGTTTAGGAATTAGAATGTAATGTTACAATTTTGCAAGAAGTTACGCAAATTCAATTTCAGTAGGTAAAATAAAAAAAGACAACCTAAAAAAGTTGTCTTAATGTTTTTTTATTTAAAATGGTTTTAAACCATTGACGGTTGAAGAACACCTAGTTCTTCCATGCATTTTCGCATTATCGAATATGTGCGTTCTATATCGGCATCTAAACCAATGGAAAATCTTATTAACCCATCGCTTAAGCCCATTTTTTGTTGCTCTTCTATTGGAATTTCTGAAGAAGTAGATGTTCCTGGTGCCGAAAATAAAGTTTTGTAAAAACCTAAACTAACCGCTAAATAGCCTAAGTTTTTATGTTGCATGAGTTCCATTAGGGCGTTGGCAGTATCTAAATTACCAACATCTATGGTAAGCATACCTCCAAACCCATAAGTTTCATTCATCATGCTTTTAAATAATTCATGAGACGGATGCGATTCTAAACCCGGATACACAATTTTTAAACCATCAGCTTCAAATTTTTTAGCCAACAAGAAAGCATTTTTACTATGTTGCTGCATGCGTATATGTAATGTTCTTAAGTTTTTTAAAATGGATGCCGAACGCAGACTATCCATGGTTGGCCCCAGCAACATAGCTGCTCCGTTATTTACATTTCGTAAATCGTTAATAAAGTCCTGTGTGCCACAAACTACGCCGCCAACGGTATCGCTGGAGCCGTTTATGAATTTTGTTAAACTATGAATTACCACATCGGCACCTAAGGTCTTTGGAGCAATAGACAGGGGCGAAAAGGTATTATCGACCACCAGTTTCAGGTTATGCTTTTTTGCGAGTTTGGATAAGCATTTAATATCTGCAACTTCTAATAACGGATTACTTACAGATTCACAGTAAATAACTTTCGTGTGTTTTGTTATAGCAGCTTCAACAGCATTTAAATCTGTAATATCTATAAATGAAGTTGAAATATTAAATCGAGGCATGAAGTTTTTCATAAAGGCATAGGTTCCGCCGTAAATCGTACGGCTTGAAACAATATGATCTTCGCTTCCGCATAATTGCAAAAGCACCGAAGTTATCGCACCCATTCCTGAAGCTGTTACATTGGCAGTCTCAGTGCCTTCCATGGCAGCAAGGGCTTCACCTAAATATAAATTGGAAGGCGAGGAGTGTCTGGAGTACAGGTAGCAACCATCGGCATTGCCCTCAAAAGTATCGAACATGGTTTTTGCCGATAAAAACGTATAGGTTGATGAATCGGAAATGGATGGGTTTACACCTCCAAATTCACCAAAGTACTGTAAATCCTGAATGTTATTTGCGGGTTTAAAAGTCATAGCGGTTTGTGTTTAAAGTAGACTTTAAATTACAAGTATTTAGAAGGAATTACAACAGTTTTGTGATATGTTAGATTATAAATCTATAATTTAGTGTTTATGTAGATTATTTTAAAGGTGTTATAGTCTCGAATGAATTTTTAATGAAAAATTTTCTGTTATGATTTTTGATAAAACAGATAAAAAGCTATTGGAGCTTTTACAAACCGATAGTAAACAAACCAACAAGGAACTGGCTAATAAATTAAATTTATCGGTTACTGCCGTTTACGAGCGCATTAAGAAACTTGAAAAAGAAGGCTTTATTAGTAAATATGTAGCTTTAGTAAATAAGCATCAGGTAAATAAAGCCTTTGTGGCATTTTGCCATATTAAACTGGAAAAGCATGCGCAGGATGTGGTTATAAAATTTGAAAATGAAGTGGCAAAATTAAATGAAGTTTTGGAATGTCATCATATCAGTGGTGAGTACGATTACCTGCTTAAAGTTATGGTTGAAGACATGACATCTTTCAGGGAATTCATGGTAACCAAACTCACGAGCATCAGTCATATTGGGAGTACACACAGCATGTTTGTGATTAATGAAGTGAAATATAGTACAGTTATAAACTTCGAATAATATGAAAAGGATTACTAGAGTAATCAATAAATACCTATTTAGTGAAATCTTTTTTATACTTTTATTACACTTAAAAAATCACAAACCAATTACATATGAAAAAATTAAGTTATGTATTTCTTGGTATCGTTATAGGAGGGTTGCTCACCTTCTTTTTAACGCCCAAACCAATTAAAGAAGCCGTACCAATAGTTATGAAACCCAAAGGGGTTATTCCGCAAGCGGAAGCTATTAAACTGAATAATAACTGGACGAAGTACCGGAAAAAAGCAGTCGATTCGGCAGCTAAAGCACAAGGGGCTACTAAAGATGATACCCGTTCTGTAGAATGGTCTTTGAGTGATATTCAGGACTATTTAGCCTGGGCACAGCAGGAAGCAGATACTTTAGGATATACCATGACAGGTATTCGCGTGTATCTTGGGGTGTATGGTAAAAATGCCGGTCAGGCTAAAAAAGATTTAACGACCATGTTTATTGCACCTATTGGTAAAGTGAACAAAGCACAAGCTAGTATTCTTAATTTAAGAGGTGATGATGATGAAGACCTTCCTGTAGACCCGCTTAATGAGGGTAATGGAGGTAATGGAGATTATCCTTAACATGATATAAATAGCCTCGTATTGGAAGATTTCTTACTTAAAAATTATTCTTTAATTACTAGCTTAGTAGAATGTTTAGCAGCTGTAACAGGTTTAATACTTTATGCAAAGTACAGACATACAGCTGTTAAATATTTTATTTGGTTTTTAGTGTATTTGTCTATTTGCGATTTTTTTAGTCTCTATACTTTTTGTATAAAAAATGACGGGATCTTTAGCTTTTTAGAAGGTACAGCTTTGGTTTCTAACTATTGGTGGACCACGTTATACTGGAAAATTGGGGCTATTCTGTTTTTTGGTTTTTATTACAACCAAGTTTTAACCAATTCTATTTTCAAAAAAATTATTAAAAGCAGTACCTATAGTTTTTTACTGTTTTCAATAGGATATATTTTAACGCACTGGCAAGCTTATTTTAAAGTTTTTTTTCCAATAATAAGTGTCTTAGGAGCTATCGTAATTTTTATGTGTAGTATTTTTTATTTTCTTGAGATTTTGCTGAGCGATAGAATTTTAACATTTTACAGGACGCTGGATTTTTATATTAGTTTAGCCATTTTTATTTGGTGGTTGATAGTGACTCCAATTGTATTTTATGAAATTTATGGTTCTCATGGTGATGAAAATTTTAGAATTACAAGAAAGTTATTGTATTTAATAGCTAATGTATTTATGTATTTAACTTTTACTTTCGCTTTAATGTGGTGTAGACCCAAAGGAGATGTTAAACCTTCATTAAGCTAGGTCTAAACAAATGGAAGATTTTTTACTTAAAAATTATTTCTTATTAACCACTGTTGTTGAATGTTTAGCAGCTGTAACTGGTTTAATACTTTATAAAAAGTATAAACATACAGCTGCTAAATATTTTATATGGTTTTTATGGTATTTATCCATCTGTGATTTTGCCAGTAATTATACCTATTGTATTAAAAACGAAGGGCTTTTTAGCTTTTTGGAAGGCACAGTTTTTATAAACAATTATTGGTTTGGAACATTGTATTGGCATATTGGAGCTATTCTTTTTGTGTCTTTTTATTTTCGAAAAATTTTAATTCATACCGTATTTAAAAACACAATTAAATATGCGACTTATATTTTTGTATTAATGTCGTTTATATGGATTTTTACCCATTGGGATGCATTCTTCAAAATGTTTTTTCCTGCTATTAGTGTAAATGGTGCTTTTATTGTGTTCATGTGTATCATGTTTTATTTTATTGAAGTGTTGCTGAGTGATAAAATTTTAAACTTTTATAAGTCATTAAATTTTTACATCAGTTTCTCGTTTTTTATTTGGTGGATCATTACAACGCCTTTTGTGTTTTATGGAATTTATTTTGGAGGTGGAGACATAGTGTTTAGAAATTTACAAAGCCTAATATATTTAATCGCGAATATGGTTATGTATTTAACCATTACTTTTGCTTTAATCTGTTGTAGACCGGAGAATGAAACAGAAGTTTAATTTATGTTTAAAACGTTTTTTAATATGCTACAAACCACAGAACGATTAGCCAGTACGGCTTCAGAACGATATTTATTAATTTATTCCGTGTCGGTATTATTTATCGTTACCGCTTTGGTGGTTATATTTTTTGTCGTGTTTTTAAAACGAAAAAACAAACTGATGCTGGAAAAACTCGAGCAGGAACAGGCTTTTGAAGCAGAAATAGTGCAGGCACAAACTGAAACGCAGGAACAAACCCTTAAAAACGTAGGGTGGGAGTTGCACGATAATATCGGGCAATTACTGTCTTTTGCCAATATGCAGCTCAGTATTTTAAAAATGCAGGTAGATAATGAAACCAAAGAAAAATTTAAAGACACTACCGAAGCTTTAAAAGAAAGTCTAGCCGAAGTTCGCGCACTTTCAAAAACCTTGAATAATGAAGTGGTGCTTAATCAAGGATTTGAAAAGTCGATTACCAACGAGTTAAACCGAATGAAGAAACTGAAATTCAAATCGGCGGAACTGGAAATTATTGGAAATAAAACTGAGTTTAAAAACCGAAAACACGAAATCATTATATTCAGAATTATTCAGGAATTTTTATCAAATTCAGTAAAATATTCGGAAGCCGATAATATTAAAGTCCGATTGAACTATCAACCAGAAAATCTAATCGTTACTTTAACAGATGACGGCAAAGGTTTCGATGTCGATGAAGCCGAAAAAGGCTCCGGATTAATTAACATGCGCAGCCGCGCCACTTTAATAAACGCTGACATTAACCTGCAGTCTCAAGAAGGAGAAGGGGTAAAGTTAATATTAAATTATCCCCTTTAGTTTTAGTCTGAGTAATTGAAGAGCTCCTACTTACAGGCGTCCCAAATCGGATCGTTAGGTAGTGGCGCCGTAATACTTACAGGTTCTTTTTTTACGGGGTGTTCAAATGTAATATGTCTGGCATGCAAATGGATGCTTCCATCTTTATTACTACGGTCAAATCCGTATTTTAAATCCCCTTTTATCGGGCATCCAATATTCGATAATTGCGAGCGAATTTGATGATGTCTTCCGGTTTCCAGATTCACTTCAAGCAGGTAATAATTATCGAGTTGATTTAAAGTTTTGTAGTGTAAAACAGCTTTTTTGCTGTCTTTTACTTCCTTAGGAAAAGCGGTGGATTTGTTATTCTTTGGGTTTTTCTTTAACCAGTTAATTAAGGTGTCACTTGGTTTCGGAGGTTCGTTTTTTACAATAGCCCAATAGGTTTTATGTATGTCTTTCGATACAAAAAGGGCGTTCAAGCGTGGTAAAACCTTGCTGGTTTTAGCAAAGATAACAAGCCCGGTAGTAGGTCTGTCTAAGCGGTGTACGACGCCCAAATACACATTACCGGGTTTGTTATACTTGTCTTTTATATACGCTTTAACAACGTCGCTAAGTGGTTTATCTCCGGTTTTATCGCCTTGCACAATATCTCCAGCTCTTTTATTTACCACAATAATGTGATTGTCTTCAAATAAGACCTGGAGGTTGGATTTGTTAGATAAAACTTTAGACATCTCTAAGCGTTAGAAATTAATATTGCTCTTGATCACTAGGAAAATCAAGGGTTTTCACATCGTCAACATATTGAGAAATAGCCGAAGTCATGCCTTCGTATAAATTCATGTAACGACGTAAAAAACGCGGATGGAATTCATGAGTCATGCCTAACATATCGTGAACTACTAACACCTGACCATCAACACCATTACCAGCGCCAATACCAATAATTGGAATGCTTACACTTTCGGCAACTTGTTTCGCTAATTTCGCCGGGATTTTTTCAAGAACAATCGCAAAACAGCCAACTTTTTCAAGCATTTTTGCATCTTCAATTAAGCGTTTAGCTTCTTCTTCCTCCTTAGCACGAACGGTATACGTTCCGAATTTATAAATCGATTGTGGTGTTAATCCAAGGTGTCCCATAACTGGAATACCAGCGTGTAAAATACGTTTAATAGATTCTTTTATTTCTTTTCCACCCTCAAGTTTAACAGCGTGTCCCCCGCTTTCTTTCATGATCCTAATGGCAGAACGCAGGGCTTCTTTTGGGTCACTCTGGTAAGAACCAAATGGTAAATCTACAACAACCAAAGCACGTTCAACAGCACGAATTACTGAAGACGCATGATAAATCATCTGATCTAAAGTAATAGGTAATGTGGTTTCGTGACCTGCCATAACGTTACTGGCAGAATCCCCAACAAGGATCACGTCAACACCAGCACCATCAACAATTTTAGCCATGGTATAGTCGTATGCCGTAAGCATCGAAATTTTTTCACCATTAGCTTTCATGTCAACTAAAGTTTTGACTGTAATACGTTTATATTCTTTTTTTGCAGTAGACATTGTATTAATTTTTTAAGATAGAGTGCAAAAGTACTAAAATGTTAGTCGATACCACAGGTTTGTTTAAGCCATTTTATAGACTTTTCGTTGGTTTCAGGAAAACGCCAGTGTCCTGAAATAGGCGTGATGACGATTTCTTTTTTAGCGTTGATACTATTAAACGCTGATAATACGGATGTTGGTGGACAGGTGTTGTCATTATAACCAGTAGAATAAAAACCAGGAATACGGATGCGTTTAGCGAAGTTTACCACATCGTAATACTGCATAGTATTTAGTTTTTCAGGAGTCGCAAATTGGTATTTTGAACTGAACATATGTGGCCACCCACCGGCACGTTGGTTTAAATATCCAGAATTGTCGCATAGAGCAGGATAGAAGGCTGAAACCGCAGTGACGCGTTTGTCTAAAGCAGCAGTAATCATACTTAAAGCCCCACCTTGACTGCCTCCGGTAACCACCACGTTTTTACTATCAAATTCAGGTAAACTGGTTAAAAAATCAATAGCACGTACACAGCCTAAATAAACACTTTTATAATAATACTGGTCTTTGTCATCAAGATTAATGCTCCAGTAATCGCCTATGGCATTACTAATCGATTTGTAGTCTTGTTTAGATAATTCAGGGGATATGCCGTGAATTTCTGTTGTAAAACTTATAAAGCCTTCTTCTGCAAAGGACGTTATGGCATTTATTTTTTTAACTCCGGCACCTGGCGGATTAAACAAAACCGGATGTTTTTTATTGTCCTTAGGTTTGCTTAAATAACCGTAAATAAATTTTCCTTTTTTGTAATTCTGTAATCGTACTAAATATACATCAACCGCAGGCGTAGAGAATTCAGGTTTATGAGTCGTTACAGGCTCTAAGGGAATTGATTTGTTTGTTTCTATAGCTTGTTCCCAGAAGGCATCAAAATCTTTCGGGTTTTCTAGTGTTGCCTGAATTTCGAAAGGGGAGAACCCAACTTTTACCTGATCTCGGTAGGTGTGCCCATCAATAATGGTTTTGACTTTTAGTTGTCTAAAACCTAGGGTTTTCAACGTGCCAATATTGATTTCTGCTGTTCCGGTTTTTAACAGGAGTTTACCCGTTTTGTCAGGAAGCATTTCGTCATTACCAAATTCGTAAATTACTTTTGTATTATTTACTGGAATGCCATATTTTAAAACTGCAATCTTTACGATGGCATTTTCTTTTAAATTGTAATTCCAATCGGAGTGATTTGGTGTTAAAACAAACTGCACCAACTTAATTGGTGCAGGAGAATTTTGTGCATTTATAAATAAGCTATTAAAGAGGACAACAAATAGTAACAGCAATTTTAAATATTTCATGCTTTTACTTAATTAATTCACCATTAACTTCAACGTTATTAAAGGTAACATTTTCAATAATTGACTTGTCGTATGCGCCATTTTTAGCCGTTACTTTAATGTTTTCGAAAGTGAAATTTGAAAGTTTGTCATATTCGGTAATTTTCATGTCGTAAAAGATGTCACAGTTTAAATTAATGTTTCTCATGGTAATATGATCAGAAAAAGACAATGGTACATCTTCACGACCTTTTAAATCGAAAAACTGAGTCCAGGGCTTAATATAAATAAAACTGTGGGCTTGTCCGGTAATATTTTCAACAGTTATGTACTCGTAATGTTGAGCCGTATCCGGACGCATTTTTAACCATAATAAACGTTTGGCATCGGTAACTTTACAATTACGCATGACAATGTTTTTGTTGTGTATAGCTTCACTTCCGTTTGTTAATGCCGCATGACAGAAACCAAACTCACAATCTTCAATAATAATGTTTGTGTTTTCGCCGTTACTTGCATCTTTATCTGCCCATGGGCCTTTTCCACCTTTTAAAGCAATGGCATCATCGTTAACCGCCATATAACACCCTTTTACTAAAACATTGTTACATACATCAATATCAATAGCATCAGTACTTGGGGCTTTTATAGGTTTGTGTGGCGAGGTAATACGTAGGTCTAAAATTTTCACATTATTACATTGGTAGTAGTGACTTGACCAGAACCCTGAATTGCGCAGTTTTACATCTTGTAACTGTACATTGTTGCATTTCCAGATAAAGACTAAACGCGGTCTTGATACTTCTAGATTGGTACATTTCGGGTTTTCTTCACGGCGTTTCCAAAAGGCTTTCCAATAGTTTAATCCGTTACCATCTATGGTTCCGGTTCCGGTAATGGTAAATCCGTCAACAGCTTTAGCATTGACTAAGGCTGCAAAATATTCAATGCTTTGTCCTTCAATTCTTGAAGGAATGAATGGGTAATCGTCGATATCGTCTGAACCTTTTAAAACAGCACCTTCTTCCACATGTAAATGTGTATTAGGTTTAAAAAATAATGCGCCACTTAAAAATACACCTTTAGGGATCACTACAACACCACCGCCATTTCGGTATGCTTCATCGATAGTATGCTGAATAGCTTCAGTTTGTAATTTAGTGCTATCGATTACACAACCGTAATCAGTAATAGAATAAAATTTACCTAAATCGGGAGGATTTATTTTGGAATCGTCTTTAAACCAATCTGAAATTGGCGTGCTATCAGGAAAAACATCTTCTTGATTTGATGTTTCAGAGGTTTCAGAATGTGATGTTTTTGTTTGTTGGTTACATGAAAGCAGTAACAATGCAATAATTAGAAAACTAATCTTCTTCATTTTAAAGTCTTTATATTTAGTAAGGTTTTACAGTTGGGTTTTAAGCTTATTTTAGGCAAAAACGTAAATGTAATAAAAATAGAATGTTCTGTTAAACTTTTCTTTAAATGAATGAATACCTGACTGTTTTGATTTAATTTTAGTAAAAACTGAACTTTATGGCACGCTTTATTTTTTATCTCGTTTTACTCATTACCTCAATGCTTTACGGACAAGAAGATGAAGAATTAAAAGCTAAATATGCTGTTGATACGTTTTTTGAAGGTTTTCATAAGGGGGATACTACCCTAATGAAGTCTGTTATGATGGATGATGTTATTTTGCAAACCACATATACAACGAAAGAAGGGAAGGCTATTTTAATGACAGATAAACCTGATAAGCTTTTTGAAGCCATAACCAAAAGAACCAGCGATCAAAAATGGAATGAACGCCTGTTAGATTATAAAATACAGGTGGATGGCAATATGGCTAATGTGTGGATACCCTATGAATTTTGGTATAATGATACATTTAGTCATTGTGGTGTAAATAATTTTCAGTTGTTTAATGATAACGGCACCTGGAAAATTATTTATTTAATTGATACGCGTCGCCGACAAGGTTGTAATGAAGGTTAAACTAACAGTCCACTAAATTAACGCCAATAGCTAAGCCGCCTTCAGAGGTTTCTTTGTATTTGGAATTCATATCTTTAGCGGTTTCCCACATGGTTGAAACGACCTTGTCTAAAGGTACTTTGGCATTTGCGGGATCGGTGTCTAAAGCTAATTCGGCGGCATTAATAGCTTTAATAGCACCCATAGAGTTTCGTTCTATACATGGCACTTGAACCAAACCACCGATAGGATCGCAGGTTAAACCCAAATGATGCTCCATCGCAATTTCGGCAGCGATTAAAACCTGTTCAGGGGTACCTCCTAAAAGTTCGGTTAATGCTCCCGCAGCCATGGCAGACGATACACCGATTTCGGCCTGACAACCACCCATAGCAGCAGAAATAGTGGCGCCTTTTTTAAAGATGCTGCCAATTTCTCCGGCCACAAGTAGAAATTTTTTGATGTGGTTAAAATCAGCCTGATGATTTTCAATAACCATGTAATACATTAAAACGGCAGGAATAACACCTGCACTTCCGTTTGTAGGCGCTGTTACTACACGCCCTAAAGAGGCATTTACTTCGTTTACACTCAGAGCAAAGCAGCTTACCCATTTTAAAATAGCCCGGAATTTTACTTCGGTTTTACGAATGGTTTCAAGCCATTCCTGAGGGGTGTTATATGGTAAATCGCCTTTAAGTTTCTGGTGTACATCATGAGCACGACGTCTTACATTTAAACCTCCGGGAAGATTGCCTTCGGTATGACAACCAATATACATGCATTCTAGCATGGTTTCCCAAATACGTTTTAGTTCAAAGTCAATTTCAGCTTCAGTTCTTATTGATTTTTCGTTTTCTAAAACGATATCTGAGATGGGTAAATTTAATTTTTTAGAATAGTCGATAAGATCGGTTCCTAAAGTAATAGGATATGGAAACGATTTTAGGAACTCTTTATTTCTTTTGGCATTTTTACGTTCTTCTTTTACAACAAAACCGCCACCTATAGAGTAAAAGGTCGATTTTTTGTTTTTACCATCAATTCTTGCTGTAAATACAAGGGCATTGGCATGGAATGGCAGAAATTTTTTGTTGAATTTTATATTTACCGAAGAATCAAAATCTAAAGACTTTTCATTGTTAAACTGAATAGTTTTAGAAGATTTAATGGTATCTATGATCGTTTGAATATTTTCTGTCGGTACAGTTTCGGGGTCAGCACCACTCAAACCAAGCATTATGGCATAATCGGTAGCATGCCCTTTTCCGGTTAAACTTAATGAACCATAAAGATCTACAGATATACTTTCAACGGTATCGAAACGGTTTTTTTGCTTTAATTCGTTAATCCATTGCTCGGCAGCACGCCAGGGCCCAAGCGTGTGCGAACTTGAAGGTCCAACACCAATTTTTAGCATATCAAAAACCGAAATACATTCCATGTTGTAAAATTTGAATCCTCGCAAATATACAAGAACTTGTGTACGGTTTTTAGTTAAAAAAACTTTAAAAAAACGTAAAAACCCCTTTTAATTAAGGGGTTTTAAGACACTTATGTTTTTTGTTTATTGCGCTTTGAAAGATTGAATATTTAGAGATTCAATAACATTATTGTAGTTATTTAAATCTAATCCATCTACATTATCTGCAGGAATAACCACGACACGGAATACCTGGTTTTGTGTCCATTCACTAGCTAAAATACTAAAGTCGATATCGCCATCTAAAAAGAAACGGACATCGTCCTGAGTAAAGTCGAAATTGTAAATTAATGTCCCTTCGTTGAAATAGGTTGTTTGCGGTAATGCACGCCAAATATCCTGACCATTATCGGTTTCCCAAGAAATGTAAACCATAACCACATCGGAAGGGTAGACATCGAAACCATAGTTTTCAATATATTCGTAGTTGTTGGCGGCATTAAAATTTATTTCAATTTCAAAAGCACTGGCAACAAATAATCCACCATCGGAACCTGGAAGCCCAGGAGGTCCTTGAGGACCTTCACAAGCTAAAAAGCTTATGGATAAAGCGAAAAGGTAAATAAGTTTTTTCATAGCTAAGTATTTATTTGTAATAAATTTACGAATACTTTTTTAATTAAAACGATTCACCAATTCTGAAATAGATTCCCCAATCGCCTTTACCTACGGCGGCATCGAGTCCTATATTGAATTTCATTCCACTAAAAACATTATAACGATAACCAACGCCGAAACCAGGGTACGCATCCCAATCGAAATTTTCGTTTGTTGAACCATAAATGGTTGCGATTCCAGCAAAGCCAACTACTCCCATTTTTTGATTAAAATTGTAGCGGTACTCTCCTTGAAGAGAAATTAATCCATCTCCACGGTATTTCCCTTCAGAATACCCGCGAATATCCTTGCCTCCAATAGTTTCCTGTTGCTCAAAGGGTACATCTCCTAAACCGAATTGACCAGAGAAACGTGCAGCAAGTACATCATTGTTTTGGCGCATAGGAAAGTAGGTGTTGTAGTTGGTGACAAATTTATTGGCACTATTTTCATTACCAAACCATTCAGGATAAGTGATTAACCGAACCTGAGTATTGATTCCTTTGGTTGGGTAATACTGTGAGTTCCTAGAGTCGTAAAGCATATTTAGCTCTACTGCATTTGTTTTTGTTTTAGATGCAGGTTGTACATCATCTTCGTATACGGTATCAAAAAAGGAATAAGTATAGGTAAGCCCGCCATATAGCGATTCAGTAATTTTACGTTTAACCGCAATGCTTGCCATCGTGGTTTTGGTGTCGTAATCATAAAACCCACTAACATCAACATCTTCCATGAAAAACTGGGAAATATGAGTTCCGGTAACGGCAAAAAATGCTACACGCCATTTATTCTCATTCAAAAACCAGCGGTTAAAAACGGTTGCAAAGTACGATCCGTTTGTCGTGTAAACGCCGGCAATACCAGACATAGACTTAGGAGAAATACTGTCATTTGGGTTTAATCTGTAATTTGCCATAGGAATAACACCTAGCATGACTTTTAAGTTTCGGTTATAACTTATATAGGGCATTATTTTTAACTCAATCTTTTTTTCTTTGGTTGAGTCTTTGTGCTTTTTGTCATGTGACGTGCTTTCTTGGGCGTTTGCTATAAAAAAACACAGGAACAATGTTACTAGTAGACTTAGTTTTTTAATCATTATGGTTAGTCAATAAGTTTACTTCTAATATACTACCATTTTTGTAATTAAAAAAGTACAATCATAGAATAGTTCTTAATTATGAGTATTGTTTTTAGACGGATAAATTACTAAAGTGACATGATGTCAGTTTTTTTGAAATGGCATAATCATTGACTTTTAGCTAACGAATTTAAAAATGAACATTCAACACAATTAATAAAAAATATTATGAGTAAAATTATTGGAATCGATTTAGGAACAACAAACTCTTGCGTTTCTGTAATGGAAGGTAACGAGCCGGTTGTAATCCCAAACGCAGAAGGTAAGCGTACTACACCATCAGTTATCGCTTTTGTTGAAGGAGGAGAAATTAAAGTTGGAGATCCTGCTAAACGTCAAGCAGTAACTAACCCAAACAAAACGGTTTATTCTATTAAACGTTTTATGGGTAATAAATATTCTGAATCACAAAAAGAAGCAGAACGCGTACCATATACAGTAGTAAAAGGAGATAACGATACACCACGTGTAGATATCGATGGTCGTTTATATACACCTCAGGAATTATCAGCTATGATTCTTCAAAAAATGAAGAAAACGGCTGAGGATTATTTAGGTCAGGATGTAAGTGAAGCAGTAATTACTGTGCCAGCTTACTTTAACGATTCTCAACGTCAGGCTACAAAAGAAGCTGGTGAGATTGCAGGTTTAAAAGTACGTCGTATTATTAACGAGCCTACAGCAGCGGCTTTAGCTTATGGTTTAGATAAAAAAGGTACAGACCAGAAAATCGTAGTATTCGACTTTGGTGGTGGTACACATGACGTTTCTATTCTTGAGTTAGGTGATGGTGTATTTGAAGTATTATCTACAGATGGAGATACGCACTTAGGTGGTGACGATGTAGATGAGAAAATCATTAACTGGTTAGCTGATGAGTTTAAAGCTGAAGAAGATATGGACTTACGTAAAGATGCAATGTCTTTACAACGTTTAAAAGAAGCTGCTGAAAAAGCTAAGATTGAATTATCATCTTCTGCTCAAACAGAAATCAACTTACCGTATATTACAGCTACGGCTACAGGACCTAAGCACTTAGTGCGTACGTTAACTCGTGCTAAATTCGAGCAATTAATCGACGATTTAGTAAAACGTACTATCGCGCCATGTGAGTCTGCATTAAAAGCTGCAGGTTTAAGTAAAAGTGATATTGATGAAGTTATCTTGGTAGGAGGTTCAACTCGTATTCCTGCAGTACAAGCGGCTGTTGAGAAATTCTTTGGTAAAGCACCAAGTAAAGGAGTTAACCCAGACGAGGTAGTGTCTTTAGGAGCAGGTATCCAGGGTGGTGTATTAACAGGAGATGTTAAAGATGTATTATTATTAGACGTAACCCCATTATCATTAGGTATCGAAACTATGGGTAATGTTATGACTAAGCTTATCGAAGCAAATACAACAATCCCTACTAAAAAATCACAGGTATTCTCTACAGCGGCAGATAACCAGCCATCGGTAGAAATCCATGTGTTACAAGGTGAGCGCGCTATGGCGGCTGATAACAAAACAATCGGACGTTTCCACTTAGATGGTATTCCACCAGCAAAAAGAGGAACACCTCAAATTGAAGTAACTTTCGATATCGATGCAAACGGTATTATTCATGTTACAGCAACAGATAAAGCAACAAATAAAACTCAGGATATCCGTATCGAGGCATCTTCAGGATTAACAGAAGAAGAAATCCAAAAGATGAAACAAGAGGCTGAGGCTAATGCTGAAGCTGATAAATTAGCAAAAGAAAAAGCTGAAAAATTAAACGCTGCTGATGCTATGATTTTCCAAACAGAAAATCAGCTTAAAGAGTTTGGTGATAAATTATCAGATGATAAGAAAAAGCCAATTGAAGATGCGTTAGATGAATTGAAAAAAGCTTTCGAAACTAAAGATGTTGCGGTTATCGATCCAGCTTTAGAAAAAATTAATGAAGCATGGAAAGCAGCTAGTGAAGAGATGTACAAAGCACAAGCTGAAGCTCAGCAAGGTGGTGCGCAAGCAGGACCTGATGCAAGTCAAAACGGACAAGCAGGAGAAGCAAGCGATGTAGAAGATGTTGATTTCGAAGAAGTGAAATAAGATATTAGTAATCTATATTGTAAAAAGGCGGGTTTAAAACCCGCCTTTTTTTGTTTGTAATATTGTTAGGCGTAAAATTTAAATTTGTATTTAATTAAATTAAAATTTGTAACCTATTGTGTTTACTGTATGTAAATAGATTCTTAGGTTTTGGAGATTCCGTTTTTTTGTGATATTTTGTGTTAAATTTTAAAAATATCGATAAAAAGCTTGTTTTTGACGATTAATTACATATTTTTGTAAAATACAATCCCTAAATGTTAACCATGAAAGTGAAAATTATTTTATTCAGTTTTAGTTTTTTCTTAGCAGTTGGTGTAGGATACGCTCAACATAAGAAAGATGAGGCGCTAAATATTATTAGTGCAAAAGTGGCTATTAAAAAGTATCATAGTAAAGATGAGCTGGACAGAATGCCAAAAGGTGATTTATTGGGTCTTTATATGGAGCGTATAGAGAGTCTGGTTAAAATGTTGCCGTATATTGCTTTCGCAACCAAACCAGGTGTTACTTTGGAGACCTTGGGGATACCAAATGACAAGGATAATAAACATGCCTTAGAACATCAATTTAAATCAACAGATGAATATTTAGAAAATACAGGAGAATTTCACAAGAAATTTTTGCCGTATTCAGATACTAATAAATTAATTTCAGCTATTATTTTCTATGAGGATATTATGAAATCCTTACATGAGTATAGCGAATACAATTAATAAAACATAAAATAATATAAAGGTCTTCGGGTTTGTTTTCAAGCTTGAAGATTTTTTTTGAAAACAATTGATGTTTTTAATGTGGTTGAATTCTATTGAAAGTGCTGAGCTTTGAAATTTGATGTATACAATGACATTAAAAATTAAATAAATCAAAAATATATTACAGAATCTTACAGTTTAACGGCTGTTAATCTCTTAAAATTTTGTTAAAAAGTGTATTTTAACGAAAAAAAAGGTATTTCATGGGATATTTTTATATTTTTGGTTATATATTTGAAGTAAAATCTTATTAGTTTTAATCATAAAACCGTAACTATGAAAAACTTTACTCACTCAATATGGATATTCCTTCTTGCATTTGGGAGCTTGTTCGCTCAGCAGGAAAAGGGAATTATTGGTTCTGATAACTGGTTGTATGGCTGGACTGATTTTAGGTCTAATACATCTGATTTCGGAGAAGCCACACAAATATTAGCCGGAAACATTACAGAAGATACTAAGTTAACCAAGCGCGATGTGTATTTATTATTAGGTAATGTATTTGTTACTAATAATGCTACACTTACTATTGAGCCTGGAACGGTTATTTTAGGTGATTATGATTCTAAAGCAACTTTAACTATTGCTAAAGGTTCTGCAATTATTGCTGAAGGTACTGAAACCGATCCTATTATTTTTACTTCTAACAGAAGTTTAAAAAGAGCAGGAGACTGGGGAGGAATTATGATTTTAGGTGATGCTCCTACAAATAAATTCGGAAAAGGTTCTGTGATTTCATATTATAATAATCTGAATTCATCATCTTATCCATATATTAATTATGGAGGAGAGAACCCAAACAGTAATTCAGGTATTTTAAAATATGTAAGAATTGAGTATGCTGGTAAAAAGCAAAAAAACGGAACACAGTTAAACGGTTTGTTACTTGCCAGTGTAGGTAGTGAAACTGTTTTGGAAAATATTATGGTGTCTTATGCTGCTGGAAATTCATTTGAGATTTGGGGCGGAGAAGTAAATATGACTAAAATGGTCTCTTACCGTGCAACAAATAATGATTTCAAATTTAACTACGGAGCTCAAGGTGTATTAAATAATTCATTAGCAGTGAGATCTCCTTATATATCTTCAAGTACTGCAGGTACAAGATGTTTATACGTATCGTCTTTTGATAAAATAGAGGATGTAGATTTTACCAAAAAGCAAACCAGCGTTGTTGCTAAAAATTTAACCATGTTAAATAATAGTGATGATTTAAAAGCAGATATCGATAAAGGATTGGTGAAGGAAGCGGTTTATGTAGCACAAAGTGCGTCATTAGATATGAATAAGAGTGTGATTTCAGGATTTAATCCAGCAGTTATCTTCGAAGATAAAATAGCTATCAACCAAGGAAACTTAGAAAAAATTAAGTTTACAGATATGTATTTCAATAATTGTAATGGAAATATATTTGTAGAGAACAATTCTAATAATGAGGATCTTGAAAACTGGTACGGAAACAGTGCTTTCTTTAATGTATATTCGAAAAGTCAGAATTCTGAAACGTTTATCGATCTAAAAAATGAAAGACGTCCAGATTTTAGATTACGTATTAATAAAATTATAGCATCAAACGAAAAGGACTAACCACGGTTCGGTTTAATTTGATTAAGATTTAATAAGAAAATTATAGCTCCAGATCTTTTAATCCCAAATTTACTATTAATATAAATAAGAATTCCTTTGCTCTGTGGTTTTTAAAAAACTAGGAGCAAAGAATTTTTGGTAATAGCTTATAACTAAGGTGATATTATTTCTTGGAGTTTTATTTAAAAACGAATAGTAATGAGGAACTTTACTTTTATAGGCTTTATCGTTTTTTTTGCAAGTGTAATTAACTTTACTTACGCTCAAACGATTAGTACACCAAGTTTGGGTTTTACTCAGGCCTGTGCGAGTCCCTCATTTAATACCTATTATACCACGTTTAGCTTTTCAGCTGATATCGCGGCGAGCGGTAGCAATCAATTCACTATCGAATTGTCTGATGCTAATGGTAGTTTTGCTAACGGACAAGTTATACTTACAACCAGTGCAGGACAGTATAACACTTCGCCCGCTACAGTACAGTTTTCTTTACCATTAGATACGGCAGGAGAATCATACAAAATTAGAGTAAAAAGTAGTTCTCCATCAGCAACAAGTGTTGGTTCTGTGTCGTTTCCTGCTTATTATAAAATTCAGGATAGCCCTTTTACTATCAACAATTTAATTGGTACTGCAGCCTTTTGTGCTGGTGGTAGTTATTTATTAACGATTGATAATCCTGGTACTGGCGATAACGATTCTCCTTTAAAATATCCTTCTTTAACATTTAACTGGTATAGAGAAACCAGTTCAACAACCTCTACATTAGTAGGAACAGGCGAAACTTTTAATGTAACAAGCGCAGGAACATATTATTGTGAAACGAATTATGGATCATGTACTTCCGATTCCTATTCTAACCGTGTAACGATTTCTGAAGCTTCATCAGGAACGAGTTCTGAAATCAGTTCAAGTTTAGGTAATCCGTATTGTTCCGCCGAAGGCGCAACAACTTTAAGTACTATAAATGCTGATGCTTATCAGTGGTATAAAGATGGAAAAAAGATTGACGGAGCAACCAGTCAGACTTATGTAACTGATGAGTCTGGAACATATTCTGTGAGTATTGATTTGGGACAATGTTCTACCACGGCGTCGATTACATTAGAAACGTCTGGTTTTACAAGTTCTATAGATGTTGATGAAACCAATTCCATTCAGGAAGGGGAAGCGTTAACCGCAACCGTAACTACTACCGCCAATAGTCCAACATTTCAATGGTATTTAAATAATAATTTAATTTCTGGCGCAGCGGGTAACAGTTATACAGCTGCAGAAACTGGTGATTATAAAGTTGTTGTAACACAAACCAGTGGCTGTGCGGCTTCCGAAGAATTTTTGTTTTCACTTTTTGTGACAGAACCTTTTCCAGATGTGTCTAATATTCCGAATATTATTAGTCCCAACGGCGATGGCATTAACGATACTTGGACCATACCTGTAGAGTATACCAGTGGGTCAAATACCGAAGTCATTATTATGAGTGCTCAGGGCAAGGTGGTTCATCAAACAAATAATTATTTAAATAACTGGCCTGAAAACCAGATAGATTTTAACGAAATAAATCCAGTGTACTATTACATAATAACAACGGCTAACAATGCCGTCAAAAAAGGTTCCATTACGGTAGTAAAATAATATGACTAAATATTTATTACATATCATTTTATTTTTAGCGACGACGCAGTTTTTCTTTGCTCAGGAAAATGGTGTTGTTGCTTTTGTATTACCAGTAAGAACGTCTTTAAAGTTTAATAAATATGCTATAAATCCGACCTTTAGTTTTGTTCGTGAGCAGAATAAATTCATCACATTCACGAATAAAAGAGAATGGGTACAGTTTGATGATGCCCCGCAGACCTATTTATTCAGCTACTCCGGAAGGTTTGCAGAAAATAGAGGTATGGGTATCGGTTTATTTCAGCAGGATTATGGTGTCCTTACCACTTTTGGAGGCATTGTAAACTATGCCTACAATGTAGTTTTAGACCGTGATAGTAATCTAACTTTTGGTGCCAACTTAGGATTTTACCAAAGTGGTATTAATGAAGGTCTTGTTGTTTCAAATTATTCCGATCCGGCATTACAAAATATCCCAAACAACTCTATTTTAACTTTAAATCCTGGAATTAATTATGGGACAACATTTTTAGATTTCGGATTAGCATTAAATAATATTGTTGCCTATAACTTAAAATCGTCTAATCTACTGGAAGAAAATCCAGAGCAAGGTTTACAGGCTCATGTGATGTATACTGGTTTTATGGACAGTCGCGGATTTTTCGATGAAAGCAAATTCAGCGCTCTATTAAGAACAGAATTTAAAAAGGACAAGACCATTATTTCCGGACTTGCCATGATTGCTGTTCCAAAAGGAATTTGGGCTCAAGCAGGATATAATACTATGTATGGGATGTCGGCAGGATTAGGTATTAATATAAGCAACCAAATCGCCATTGAATATAATTATGAAAAGGCGGTTGGAGATTTATCATCTTTTGGAAATTCTCATGAATTTACTTTGGCCTATAAATTTAAAAAGCAATACAGATATAATTACAGTGATGAGGAGCAGGAAGAGGCTCTTTTAATTCAAGATAAGCGCACCAGACAAATTGCAGCAAGACGTAAAGCTAATGCAGCTACAGCCAAGGTAGATCGCGAGGCTTTAGCGGCCAAACGTGAAGAAGAGAGAGCATTAATGCAAATTAGATTGGATTCTATTGCGCAAGCAAAGGTAGAGTTACGAGCAAAACAAAAAGCTGCTGCTGCTGAACGTATTGAGGAGAAAAAACAAGCCAACAATACTAATATAGCTAAAGTTGTTATCCCTACAGAAATAGTAGCTAACAAAGATGATAAAGATGCGGAAGAAGCCGCAAGACTGAAAGCAGAACAAGAAGAGCAAGCCAGATTAGCTGAGGCTGCTAGATTAAAAGCAGCACAAGAAGAACAAGCGAGATTGGCTGAAGCTGCTAGATTAAGAGCACAACAGCAAGAGCAAGCGAGATTAGCCGAAGCTGCAAGACTGAAAGCACAACAAGAAGAGCAAGCGAGATTAGCAGAAGCTGCTAGATTAAAAGCAGCACAAGAAGAACAAGCAAGATTGGCAGAAGCCGCTAGATTAAAAGCAGAACAGGAAGAACAAGCAAGATTGGCAGAAGCCACTAGATTGAAAGCAGAGCAGGAAGAACAGGCGAGATTGGCAGAAGCTGCTAGATTAAAGGCAGAACAGGAAGAACAAGCAAGATTGGCAGAAGCCACTAGATTGAAAGCAGAGCAGGAAGAACAGGCGAGAGTTGCTGCAGAAATAGTGTCAGAAGTTAAAGAGAGTGGTATTGTTATTCCGGAACCAACGGACGAGAATACAGATGCTTTAAGTGCTGTAACCAGATTGGCTTTAGAAAATCAAAATATTCAAAAGCAATTAATGATTCAGTTAAATGAAGTGTTAATTATAAAAGAAAAAGATTTAAAAGATTTAAAAGAAGAAAACGATTTAAGCGAGCAAGGTATTGTGAGTGCACCAAAAGCATTCAAGAGTGTAAGTGCCGAAAATGCGAAACTGGAATCTATCAAATTGCAATTGGATAATGAGATTAATTCTCAAAATGAAAAAATTGCTGAATTAGAGACACTTTACAGTTTAAGACTTAAAAAAGTAAAAGATAAACGTGATGAAACAAATATGTTCTATTCAAGAACAATTAATGCTTTAAAAGAAAATCAATTTCAAATGATTCGAACTAGAGAAAACGTGCTTGATAAGTTTGAAAGTGTAAGAGTAGCCACAGAGATAGAGCGTAAGCGTAGAATTAAACGTGCACTTTATGATAATGAGGAGGACAGATACAATAAAGACCGTGCGGCATTAAATTCTATTAAACAATATACTAAGCCAAGTCAGTTACCATTATCTGATAAAGATTTTGATTACGGAGAAGAATTAACAGGTAACATTCGAATTGTTAAAGATGTTAAGCATGTAGAGAGTGGTTATTATTTAGTATTAGCTGTTCATAGTGATGTAGCGAAAAGAGATCAGTTTGTACAACGTGCTATAGAAGCAGGACAAAAGAATATCGATTTCTTCTTCGATGTAAATACAAGTAAATATTATATATATAATGATAAGTATGATAGCATTGAAACTGCTAAAAGAGCATTAGATAATAAAGGACCTCAACCATATAACAGTAAAATGTCTATGGTAAAAATTGAAAATAACTAGAAAAATAAAGAAGCCCAGCATTTATAATACTGTGCCCCAATTAGGTATTATAAGTGATAAAAAACTAACCGCCATGAAAAAAACTACTTTTATTAAACCTACTTTGGTTTTGTTATTCCTGCTGCTATCCTATTGCGGTATGGCTCAAACCTACAAGGAATTTTCTGTTAGGGAAAAGGTCGATGTTCGAGGAAGTATGCTTGTAATAGGTAATAATATTTTAGGACAAAGCAATCAGGATTTTAACGATAATCGAGCTAATAACCAGGATTTCAGTATGCAATATATTGATATTGATGGTGATGCTTCAACTTTTAGTTCCAGTAGTGCAGACCTTGTACTATCAGACCACCCAGATGGAACCTCGACAGATTGTTATCGCGTAGTCTTCGCTGGATTGTATTGGAGTGCGATGCTTAAGCAAGGTGAAAACAGATCGAATATTACTAATGTAAAGCTTAAGGTTCCTAATAGTTCTGCTTACACCGATATTTCGGGTGAAATAATTTATGATGCTATTGTTAATCCAATTTCAGCATTTAATAACGAAACTGCTAATACACCATATGCGTGTTTTGCCGATGTAACCGATATTATGTCTAGTTTAGGTGATGTAGAAGGAACATATACTATGGCTAATGTGGTATCTAGTGAAGGAACGAACGAATCTACAGGGTTAAGTGCGGGTTGGTCTTTAATTGTGATTTATGAAGATCCAGCGTTACATACAAAATCATTCACCCTTTTTGATGGATTTAGTCATTTATATAAAGGGCATCAAGAAACTATTCCTGTAACTGGTTTTAGAACACCATCAACAGGTGATATTGATTTACAATTTGCTTATGGTGCTTTAGATGGTGATAAAACGCAAAAAGCCAATAAATTAGAAATTAACGGTAAAGAGGTTAGTACACCATTACGAGGACCTGCGAATAACTTTTTTAATTCTGTAATTGAAAATACCAATGGTGTTTCACACCCGAGAAACCCTGAAGGAAATAATACCTTAGGTTATGATACGGGTTTCTTGGAAATATTGCATGCCAATCCTGAATACATCAATAATAATGTGACTTCAGCCGATTTTAGATTGCAGGTAGCCAATGGACAAGCCGATCCTATTTATGCATTTTTTAGTGCGTTTGCTGTAGATATTTTTTCACCAGATATTGACCTAATTAAAACGGTTGTAGATACCAGCGGCGATGATATTGATGGTGATGATGTGTACTTAGGTCAGCAATTATTTTATGAGATTACTTATCAAAGTGTTGGTAACGATAACGTTACTAATTTTACCATTAAAGACGTATTACCCGATAATATTATTTTTGATCCTGCAGATGTAGACTTAAGCAACGCCGGAGGAGCGACCATTCAGTCTTACGATCCCGCAACAAGAACAATTATTTTTGAGATACCCGATGGTTCGGTAGAAGTTAACGATCCGAAATTCACGATACGTATTCCGGTACGAATTGTTCCTAACTGTTACGATTTAAGTCAGGCCTGTTCTAATGAAATTAAGAATCAGGCTTTTGGTACATATACAGGGGTAATCAGTCAGACAGTTGTTGTAGATGAAGGCAGTTTTGCTACCGAAGAATGTCTTGGTGTGCCAGGATCTACAAACTTTTTAGTGGATATTTCTAACTGTACGTTCGAAAAAACAGAAATACTATGTGGTTCTACAGTTGTACTAACGGCTGCTGCTGGTTACGATAGTTATTCATGGTCTACCAGTCCGACTGGGTCACCGGTTGTAGGAACAGGACAAACATATACAGCAACAGGTACAGGAACTTATTACGTAAATAATACGACATCATCAACCTGTATTTCTATTCAGGAAACAATACATGTTATTCCTTACGGAAATACAATCACGAATCCAATTATTCCATATGCCGATTTATTACCAATCTGTCCTAACGACGGTAAGGTATTACCTTATATTTTCTTATGTGGTGCGAATGATGTTCGTAATATTCAAACAGGTATTAGTGATGCGGTTTCTATTAGCTGGCAACAATTAGATGAATCTAGTTGTGATGAAATGTTAGTTGATGATTGTGCTAACGAAAATGAATCTTGTACCTGGAACGAAGTAGGTTCAGGACCAGATTTCCTAGTTGACGATGCAGGGCAGTTTAGAATAGTAATAAATTATCCTGGTGGATGTTTTAGTATTTTCTATTTCAATGTTTATCAGAACCTATTAGATCCAACTATTACGGCTAAAGATATTATTTGTACCACTCCAGGTGAAGTAACCGTTGGTGGTGTGCCTTCTGGATATGAGTACAGTTTAGATCCAAACGGACCATGGCAATCGTCTAACGTTTTTGAAATTACTACGCCAGATTATTACACCGTTTATATTCGTCAGGTTGAAGTGGATATGAATCCTTGTATTTTCCAAACACCTAGTATTTATGTGCGTGAAAGAGAAGCTGATGTTACCGAATTTGTAACGCAGCCTACCTGTAACGGAGATAAAGGGACGATAAAATTAGCGGTTAACGATGCACTTCCACAGTATTACTATAGTTTATCTATGGGAGGAACGCTAATAAATAGCGTAGGTCCGATTATGGATAGCGATTATACATTCGATAATCTTAATCCGGGAACTTATTCATATACCATCACCACAGATGATGGCTGTACATTTACCGGTGATATTGAAATTATTGAGCCACCGGTATTAACGGTAACATCGGCTATTACTAAACCTTTAACCTGTACCGATGGTGAGATTACAGTATATCCGGTAGGAGGAACACCTCCTTATCAGTATTATGTTAACGGGAATACTATTTCACAGGATTCTCCAGTGATTGCAGCTCCAACACCAGGAACATACGATATTACAGTATTTGATTTTAATGGATGTTCGGCTTCAACAACCCAAACTATCGAAGGTATTTTACCTCCGGAATTTACAGTGGAGCAAACCAATATTTTATGTAACGGAGAGAACTCTGGAAGTATAACTTTTAGCGTGACCAATGCGAATGGTTACAGTGTTAGCTATAGTATAGATAATGGAAATACATTCTCATCGAATCCTAATTTTTATAATCTTACTGCAGGAACATACCAAACACTTATTGAATATACTTTAGATGGCGAGGAGTGTTTTAGTGTTGCTGAAGATATTGTTATAACAGAAACCGATTATCCGTTAAGTGCTTCGGCTGGGGTATCGCAATTGGCAGGTTGTGGACCAAATGGTGAAGGAAGAGTGCGTGTTACAAACCCAACGGGAGGAACACCGCCATATGAATATAGTTTTGATAATCAGGTAAGCTGGACTTCAGATAATGAAGCTTGGGTAGCTCCGGGAACCTATACTATTTACATGAGAGATGCCAATGGCTGTATTTATGCAATGCCTGGAATCATTATCGATCCGGAACCAGTGCCACCGTCAATTAGTATTTCAGATGTAGATTACAATTGTGATGGTACAGGTAACACAACGGTTGTGGTAAATAATACAGGATCAGATTCGTATTCTTACGGCTATTTATTAGATGGCGTTGAAAATCCGAATTTAGCAGATCCACAAACCTTCTTAAATGTATCTGAAGGTAGTCATACCATTAGTGTAACTTATAAATTAGAAACTGTACCAACCTATAGTAACCTATTATTTGAAAGTTTCGGTTCAGGTGGCGATGTAACATCACCAGGTATTAATCCGAATTTCTGTTTTGAAAGACAGGTTGAAGCAACAAAATGTAATGGTGATAGATTATTTGGTAATGGAGAATATACGGTTACAAACGAATTAAGAAACAATCCGTATAGCGGATGGTGGAGTCCGAGAGATCATACTACAGGAAGTATTCCGGGTAGATTCTTAGCAGTAGATGCTGGTTTTGCTATTCCAGACAATGCGGTGGTTTACAGAAAACCGATTACAGATATCATTCCGAATCAACCAATTCAGGTGCGTTTCTTTGCGACTAACTTATTAAAAGTTGGAAATACACAACCAGATGCATCACTTACTGTAGAATTACAGGATAGTAATGGTATGGCTTTATCATCTCAGTCTATTGGTGGTATTCCTAAAACTAATGGTTGGGTAGAGTTTAATGAAACCGTAGATCCTGGAAATAATACGTCTTTAGATTTTGTATTACGATTAGAAATTGCTCAGGTAAACGGTATTGATTTTGCCGTAGACGATATTGAAGTGTATCAGTTACCTGTAACTTGTATTACTCAGGAGGATTTCCCATTCATTATTGAATCAGGACAAGCGTTTTCTGCGGATATTGTTTCAACAAGCGATGTAACCTGTGCAAGTGCAGGAGACGGAAGTATTACTATTGCGGCACAAAATTTTGATGCTACGAATGGCTACCAGTATTCAATTGATGGAGGAACAACCTGGAACACCACCACAACCTCTCCTTTAACTATTTCAAACTTAGGTGAAGGAACTTATGATATTGTGGTGCGCTACGATGCGGCTTCAGATGGACTTTGTGATGCAACATTACAAGCTGTAATAACAGCGCCATCACCATTAAGCGTATCGGCTACAACTACTCCGGTAACTTGTTTGGATGGTTCTACAGTAACTGCAACAGCAACAGGTGGAACACCGGCGTATACATACGAATTATTAGATGCTACATTAACAGTTGTAAATACATTCCCGGCGAATGGTATTTTAACCAATGTAGCTGCAGGCGATTATACCATTAGAGCAACCGATGCTAACGGATGTACGGCAACGACAACAATAAGTTTAATAGCTCCAACTGCACCAACAGCATCAATTGTTAATGCTGATTATTGTTACGATGCGGCTAATGGGGCAACTTTAGAAGTTTCTGCTTCAGGCGGGCAAACACCTTACGAGTATAGTGTTAACGGAGGAGCTTTTCAGTCAAGTCCTGTTTTCAGCGATTTAACTCCTGGAGATTATATATTTACAGTAAGAGATGCTTATGGTTGTGAAGTTACTTTAGATGCTGAAACCATTGCTTCTCAAGTTAATATTTCTGCAACATTAACAAAAGAATTAGATTGTACAGTATCACCAGATGCAGTTATCTCGGGAACTATTACCGATGGTTATGCACCATATTCAGTAAGTTTGATTCAAGGATCTGGTACGGTTAACCTAACAGGGAACACCTTTACTTTAACCACAGGAGCGGAAGGGGCTTATCAATTCGAGGTAACCGATGCCAATGGATGTACAGCTGTATCGAATGTGATTACAGTAAACCCTATTGAAAACCCAACAGCGACAACGACAGTAGTTGATGCTTTGTGTAATGGAAGTGCAGATGGTTCGGTTCAAATTGTGCCATCAGGAGGTGTAGGGCCTTATTTATTTAGTTTTAACGGAAGTGGTTTTTCATCAACGTCCTTATATACAGGATTAGCGGCTGGAACTTATAATTATCAGGTTCAGGATGCTAATGAATGTACTTTTGATGGAACTGTAACGATTACAGAACCTACAACTTTAGTGGCTAGTGCTGCGGCAACGCCTTTCAGCTGTGCTGCCGATAATACAGCACAATCTTCAACAGTGACTATTGCTGTTCCAACAACAGGAACCGCACCGTATAAGTATAGTTTTAACGGTTCAGGATATAGTGCTTCAAATACATTAGAAGTCAATGATAATGGTTCAGACCAAACCATAACATATTCTGTTCAGGATGCTAATGGATGTACCGCTGATGGTTCGTTAACTATTTCAGCGTTAAATCCACCAACCGATTTAGATTTTTCGGCAACTGTTGTAACTTGTGATAATACCACATCTACAGTAACTGTGACAGCAACAGATGGTGTAGGTACATTAACCTATGAAATTATTTCTCCGGTAGTGGTTGCGCCTCAAACATCAAATGTTTTCTCAGGATTAGCGCCAGATACTTATGTATTTAGAGTAACCGATGAAAACGGATGTTATTATACAGAATCGTTTGTTATCGACCCGGTAACGCCGATAGCAATGACCGCTCTGAAATTAAGTGATGTGTTATGTTTTGGAGCAAATGACGGATCAGCACAATTTGAAGTATTTAATGCGACGAATTTCACGTATACAGTAACTGGTGGAACAGATACCGTTACAGGATCTGTAATTAATTTGGCAGATTTAACAGCAGGAACGTATACTGTTACAGTGACAGATACCGACACGGGATGTACAGCTACCGAAAGTGTAACTATTAATGAACCTACAGCTGCTATAGGGGTGACTGCTTCAGCATCTAATATTACTTGTAATATTTCAGAATCTCAAATTACAGTTTCAGCTACAGGTGGAACACCTAATTATTGGTATGCAGCTGTACCTTCAGGAGATCCTGTTCCAGGTGATTTTGATTATGGAACAAGTAATGTAATTACAGTTGATACCAGTAATGGAACAATTTTAGTTTGGGATGTTTATGTGAAAGATGCTAACGGATGTACAGAGCCAACACCTACACAAGTTACTATTGACCAGGATGAGTTACCAACGGTATCAGCGCCAACAGTAGATAATCAGTGTACAGCAAGTTCAGGATTTACTTTTGAAGTTAGTGCGACTGGAATTGCACCATTATCGTATAGTATTAATGGAGGTGCTTCATATCAATCAAGTCCGATTTTCACTGTTAATGCAGCTGGAAGTTATACTGTAATGGTTAGAGATGCTAATGGATGTATAGCAACAGCCGATACAGCTACAGATGTTTTTGAACCTATTACAGTAAATGCTTTATTAACTAAAGACTTAACCTGTTCGGCACCAGCTGAAGCCACAATTGAAGGAACTATTTCCGGTGGAAATGCGCCTTATACTGTAGTTTTAATTCAAGGAACAGGTACACCAACAGTTAGTGGAAATGATTTTAGTTTATTAACAACGGTTGAAGGAACGTATAAGTTTGAAATAAGTGATGCTAATGGTTGTACTTTTGAGACCGAAGTATTTACAACAACTGATCCCGTTTTAGTTACAGCTAATGCTGTTTCTATAGATCCAACATGTAACGGGTTTTCAGATGGTTCAATTCAGTTAACAGGTTTAACAGGAGAGGCGCCTTTTACTTATAGTTTAGATGGAGGAACCACTTTTGTGTCATCTAATGTATTTGGTGGTTTAATTGCAAATGTAGCTTATGATTATGTTGTGATGGATAGCAAAGGCTGTTTTGTCGATGGAACGGTTACGTTAGGAGAGCCAGATCCTATAGATGTAACTATTGTTAGAAATGCTATACAATGTAATTCAAATGTTCCAGGAAGTATAGACATTACTATAAATTCAGGAGGAATAGCTCCATTTACATATTCATTGTATGATAACACTTTTACTCAGGTAGGTTCAAGTGTAACAACTTCATTAGTGACAAATACATTTTCCGGTTTATCATTTGGTGATTATTATGTGACTATAGTTGATGCAAAAGGATGTGAATATATTAGTGATAAACAAAGAATTGAAACTCCTCCAAATATTCAATTAGATAGTAATGTATCAACAGGGTCTTGTGCTACAGGAGCAACAGTTGAAATTTCTGTAATTACGGGGGCAGGTCCATTTACATATTCTATTTATGGACAAACAGCAACAGAAGTTGGTCCAACAGCATCAACATCACATATATTTACGGGTTTAAATCATGGAGTAACTTATTTATTTCAGGTGGTTGACTCAGGAGGGTGTTATTCAATAATAGAGGTTACAACTCCAGTTTTATCCGGAATAGAAATAAATCCATTAACCACAACTGATGTAAATTGCCACGGAAGTGATGATGGAAGTATAAGTTTTACAATATCTAATTATGATTCTTCAGTTACTTCGTTATATTATGAAATTCAGGATGATTTGACTAATTCACCCATAATACCAGCTCAAAATGGTACTTTCACAGGATTAACTGGTGCTCCTGCAAATGGTTCTGTTACAGGATTAGCGGCAGGAAATTATAAATTATTTGTAAGAGAGGCAGATGGAACATTGTGTACTGTTTCAGAATCATTTAGAATTAATCAACCAATTCAACCTTTATTATCGGCTGTATCAAATACGGTGAATGCAAATTGTAACACTGGAGCTCAATTAACTATTACAACTACTGGAGGTACTGGACCGTATCAATACGCCGTTGGAGCTCCTGGATTCACCCCTGGTGTAGGTGATTTTGTATCTAGTAATGTTGTGGTTTTAGATCCAAGTATCAGAACGAATTGGGATATCGTTGTTACAGATGCTAACAATTGTACTGTTAGACTTAATGAAGATATTTCAACTGATGCACCACCGACAATTAATGATCCAAGTCCGTATTGTTTTGATGGTACACCATTTCCAATTACTATAACAGGAACAACCTATAATGGAAATGAAACATACAGTATAGGTGGAGGAGTTTATCAAACAAGTGCTATTTTTACTATTAGCGCCGCGGGAGATTATGATTTATACATAAAAGATGACAATGGTTGTATTGCAACAACAGTTTATACAGTTCATCCACCTGTTTTATTAGATGCGATTTTAAGTTTAGATTTAACTTGTGATGACGATGCCATTATTAATTTATCGGCTTCAGGAGGATCTAATATTTATAGTTTATATGAAGTAAGCCTAGATGGCGGAAGTTATACAACAATAACGCCAGTAGCTGGAGAATATACAGTTAATACACCGGGTGTTTATACATTTAGAGTTACAGACGATCAAGGTTGTCAAGCTATATCTAATGATATTACAGTAACTCCTATTACAACTCCTACGCATACAACTCAAGTGTTTGATGTAACTTGTAATGGTGGTACAGATGGAAGTATTATTGTAACGGCTGCCAATGGCATAGCACCTTATGAGTATAGAAAAAGTGATGATGCTGGTTCTTCTTGGGATGCTTGGCAAACTTCAAATGTATTTGATGGTTTAACAGAAGGTACTTATACTATACAAGTAAGAGATAGTAAAAATTGTGAATCTCCTCAAGTTGATATACCAGTTGGTGAACCAGATTTGGTTGAAGCATTTGCACAAGTAACTACAACCTTAAGCTGTGGAGTAGGAAATGCTACTGAGCCAGCTGAAGTTACAGCAACAGCAACAGGTGGTTCAGGATCTTATTTATTCAGTTTCGATGGAGGTGTTAATTACACAACAACAAATACATATAGAACATATAATCCTGGTACTGTAACGGTTTGGGTAAAAGATACCAATGGATGTACTGCCGCAAGTTCTGCAACTACAGATATTGAACCATTAAGTGTTCCTACGGATTTAGATTTTGTTCCAACAGATATAACCTGTATAACAACGACGGCTTCAGTTAATTTAACGGCAACTAATGGTGTAGCACCATTGAAATACAGTATTATTTCACCAGCATCCGAAACAACAAATATATCGGGTGAAGATTCAGGTGAATTTACAGGATTATTGCCAGGAACTTATGTATTTACAGTTACCGACGCAAATGGATGTTTTTACACAGAAGCTTATACCATAGACCCAGTAACTAATATAACTGTTTCAGGTTTATTAACTAATAATGTATTGTGTACAGGTGATGCTAACGGCGCCGCTGAGTTTACGGTGGCTAACTATTCTGCAGATTATTCCGTGTCTTTATCAGGAGGCACAGGAACAGAAACAGTTACCAAGTCGGGTAATACCGTTACTTTAACTAATCTTTCCGCAGGAAGTTATTCCCTTGAAGTTACCGATACAGCTACGGGTTGTAAAGATGAAGCTACGGTTGTGGTTACCGATCCAACACCAGTAAGTTTAGTACAAGTTGGCAATATTAACGCCAACTGTAATTTTGGTGCGCATGTAACGGTTGAAGCAACAGGAGGTACATTGCCTTACGAGTATGCATTTATTATTAATGGTTCTGCTCCGGTTGATGCAGACTATAGCAATAGTGCGTCTGCAGTTTTAGATCCTACAACAAGTACAGATTGGGATGTATGGGTAAGAGATGCGAATGGGTGTATAGATATGATTGATGTAACCATTACAACTGACCCACTACCAACAGTAACGGTACCAACTGGTTCAGATAACCAGTGTAACTTAAATGGCGATGCATTTACATTTACAGTTTCTGCAGAAAATGGAGTAGAACCGTATAGTTTTTCTATTGGTGCCGGATTCCAAACAAGTCCAACGTTCACAGTGTCTACACCGGGTACGTATTATGTTACAGTTAAAGATGGAAACGGATGTACGTATACAGAAACAACGCCAATTGAAATTTATCCGACATTAGATTTAAATGTTTCAGTGACCACCTTACCAAGTTGTGATACTGCCGATGGTGTTATTACAGTTAACGGAACGGGAGGTTCAGGAAATTATAGCTACGCGATTGATTTTGCAGGAGCCACCATTACAGGTAATGAAATTTCTGGCATTCCTTCAGGTTCTTATACAGTTATAATCACTGATGTGGATACAGGATGTAACAATACAGCACCTATTATTTTAGATGCTCCAACACCGGTAACATTTACTACTACGCCAACCGATGTAACGTGTAACGGAAGTGCTGATGGAACGATTACTGTGAATTTACCAGCGACTAACGATAACCCTATTTATACTTATAGCTTAGACGGAGGTGTAACCACACAAACATCGAATGTATTTACAGGATTAGCACCAGGGGTGTATGATGTCACGGTGACTTCAGGAAGAAACTGTACATTAACACAAGAGGAAACAGTTGGAGAGCCGGATGCTATTGTAGTGCCAAATCCAACAGTTGTAGAGTATACTTGTACTCCGGATACAAATGCAGCAAACTTTGCTTCAATCACAGTTTCGGGTGTTACAGGTGGCTCTAATAACTATGTGATATACGAATTCTACAGAGATGGTGTTTTAGCACAATCTGGTTTAAATAATGTTTATAATGAAGCTGATTTCCTTGGCGGAAGTTATACCATTAACGTATACGATGAAAATGGATGCTCTGGAACAACAACTGCAGTTATTGCTCCTTATGTAGAGTTAGAGAACATCAATATCGCAATTGATAATGCGATTACTTGTGTTAACGATGAAGATATTACGGTTTCTGCAACAACTTCTGGAGCAGCAAATCTGCAATATACTGTTGAAGGGGTTAATGTGTCATACAACCAAACCAATGCAACAGGAATCTTTACAGGTTTAACAGTAGGTAATTACATTATTACAGTAGAAAACATAGATACAGGTTGTAGTTTACAAACGGTGCACTATGTAACCAATCCAAATACCTTTGAATTAGAAGTTGAAAGTATTACAGATGTAACGTGTTTTAGCGATAACGACGGAAATGTTACTTTAACGTTAGTAGATCGTGTACCAACACCAACCGACGAAGCTGGCCCGTTTACTTATGATGTATTAGATGCTTCAGGAGTTTCAGTACAATCGGGAGCTTCGACTAATGCTGGTCCGTTAACGATTACTGGATTAGCATCAGGAACCTACACTATTAATGCGACGTTAACGAATGCGCCATTCTGTTCGGTAACAACGAATGTAACCATTACAGCACCAACAGCACCATTAGAAATTCAAACATCTCATACCGATATTACTTGTATTGGTGCAGACGGAACCATTTCAGCAAGTGGTTCAGGTGGATGGCCAGGAGCTTATGAGTATCAGTTAGAATTAGGAGCAACTGTCATTTCAGCGTTCAGCAGTACTTATTATTTCGAAGGTTTATCTGCGGGTATTTATACGGTAAGCGTAAGAGATAGCCAAGGCTGTATTGCTTCAGAAACAGTGGAATTAATAGATCCGCTACCAATTGACGCAATAGTTACTCCAAGCACAACTATGTTGTCATGTTTTGGTGACAGAACGGCAAGCATTACTGTAACGAATGTATTAGGTGGACAAGGTGGAAATTATACCTATACTTTAAACACATTATCACCGGTAGTAAGTTCATCTGGGCCGCAAACATCTAACGTGTTTACAGGTTTGGGAGCAGGAACATATAACGTGACTGTTTCAGATGGCTTTACTTGTGAAACGACTTTTGCAGATATCGTTATTGCGGAACCTGAGCAAATGGTGGCAAGTTTAGTGAAAGCTTCAACTCAAACCTGTACAGTTGATGCGACATTGACTTTAAGCGCAACGGGTGGCACAGGAACTTATGAGTATAGTGCAGATGAATTATTTGCAACAGTTTTAGGTTCGTTTACAACAGAAACCACGTTCTCTGTGGCGCCAGGTACGTACAGATATTATGTTAGAGATGCTAACGGATGTACGTCTGTGGTATCTAACGATATTGTTGTGGAAGAACTTCCGGAGTTGACAGTAATTTTAGATACAACTAATGCAACTATTAATTGTGCCGGAGATACAACAGGAGTTATTGTTGCAGAAGCTGAAGGAGGTTTAGGAAACTATGTTTATACTTTACAAGACGCTTCAGGTAACGACATCACAACAGCAGTTCAGGATAGCCCTGGTGTATTTACCGAATTACCAATCGGAACGTATCAGGTACATGTAGAAAGTGGTGATTGTTTAGTGACATCTGTTCTAGTAACTATTACAGAACCTAATTTACCATTAGAAGTGCAATGGGATGTTACCGATGTAACCTGTAACGGAAGTAACGATGGTATTTTAGAAATCACAGCAACAGGAGGAAGTGGTATCATCAAGTATGCGATTTCACCACAAATGAATCAGTTCTTTGATGAGCCTATTTTCGATAACCTTGAGCCAGGTTATTATCAAGGTTTAGTTCAGGATCAATTAGGTTGTTATGTGTTATTCGATTTCACAATAGCACAACCAGATCCTCAGTTCGTAACTATTGTTCCGAATTCGTTAATCCCTGTGTTATGTGATGGCGATATGAACGGAGAATTCAGTATTGAAATTACGGGAGGTACTCAACCTTATAGTGTTGCTCTTGATGATATCAACGGAAATTATGTTCAAGGAGCTGATGGTCAAACGTTGTTCACATTCTCTAATTTAAATGGAGAAGATCATGTGGTTTACGTAACCGATAGTGAAGGTTGTCAGTCTGAATGGAATATTGAATTCCCAGATCCTGTTAAGATTGATCCTGTAGCCGTATTGGAGTATGGTTGTGAAAACAATATTTCTACAAATATGGTAACGGTTTATGTGGATGAAACCATGACAGACCCGACACAGTTAGAATATTCATTAGATGGCGGGCCATATCAGGCAAGTAATATATTTGTAAATGTTCCTGCAGGCATTGGTCATTATATAGATGTTAGGCATACTAACGGATGTACGAAGCAAACCGAATTATTTGATATTGAAGCTTACGAACCGTTACAGTTAGCGATTCAGGAAGGTGAAACTATCAATACAATTGAAGCTATGGCAACCGGAGGTACTGGTGAATATGAGTTTTTCTTAAATGGAGAATCTTATGGTAGCGAAAGCACATTCATTTATTATGAAACTGGTAACTATACAGTAACAGTAGTTGATAGTAACGGATGTACTTTAGAAGCTTCAGGATATTTCGAGTATATTGATGTTTGTATTCCTAATTACTTTACACCAAATGGTGATGGTACCTTAGATGAATGGGGCCCTGGATGTACAGAGCAGTATAAAGATTTGACGTTCGATATCTATGACCGTTACGGACGTGTAGTAGCGAGATTGAAAGCCGGACAAAAATGGGATGGCAAGTATAACGGCGAAGAATTACCAACGGGTGATTACTGGTTTGTTGTGAAACTTAACGACCCTAAAGACGATAGAGATTTTGTTGGACACTTTACGCTTTACAGGTAATTAGTGGTTTTATGACTGTTAATATTAAATTTACGACGATGCGAAAACTAATCATATATATCTTATTCTTGACTATAACAACCAGTTATAGTCAAGAGTTAAACTTGCCGGTATTTACTCAATATCTGGCAGATAATAATTTTGTGGTGTCTCCAACATTTGCTGGTATTGGTGATAATTTAAAGATCAGAGCCAACGGATTAACACAATGGGTTGGAATTAAAGGTGCACCCGATAACCAGTCGGTGTATGCCGATTTTAGAATTGCTGATCGTTCTGGAGTTGGGGTGTCGTTTTACAATGATAAAAATGGTAACACGCTTCAAACCGGTGCTAAGTTTTCATTCGCTCACCACATTATTTTAGATTATTATTCTAAGCAGTATTTATCGTTTGGTATTTCGTATAACATTAATAATTTCCGAATAGACATTAATAATTTCAACACAGGTTATGAAAACCCTGTAGTAGATCCCTTTATTACAGATGATAGAAGAACTTCGAACAACAACTTTGATGTTGGTGCACTTTACAGAAATCATGGATTTTATTTAAGTTTTAATGCGAATAACTTATTGCCGAAAAACTTTAATGGAGATATTAGAAAACTGGAGCCACGTTTACTTTTAAACTATCAGATTTATTCAGGGTATACCATTAGAGGACCTAAAAAAAGTGGTTTAGAGTTTGAACCTTCTGTATTCTATCAAATGTTTAGTAGTGATAAACGTTCAAGTACCGATTTAAACTTTAAGTTTAGAAAATACAACCGTTACGAAGATTATTTCTGGGGAGGAATCTCTTATCGTTTCTTAAACGATCAATTCTTAAAACCTTTAAATATTGGGCCAATGGTAGGATTCAAAAAATCAATCTTCTACTTTGGTTATGCGTATCAGGTTACTACAAACGGACTTTCTGGCTATAACTCCGGAACGCATGTCGTAACTATTGGATTAGAATTTTTACAAGGTATTAGTAACTGTCCGTGTACGCAAAGTCCTGTTCATAATTAAAAATGACAATTATGATTTAAAATCAATACGTTGTAGTATTTTTGCAGCTTAAAATATTAATAATTTATAAACCTCAGTTTTTAAGCTGAGGTTTACTTTTATAATTCAATTTGTATTAGACTGAAGATTCAAAAAATGAACTTCATTATAAGTTGAAAATTAATAAGCTAACAATGGAATTAAGAGCCAAACAACGTATTGCTTTAAGTATTTATTTCTTTTTATCTGGTATTTGTTTTGCCACTTGGGCATCGCGCATACCAACCATTAAAACATTTTTCGATTTAAATGATGCGCAATTAGGAACCATTTTAATAGCCATGCCTATAAGTTCGTTAATAGGTTTGCCAATTTCAGGGTGGCTGGTGTCAAAATTTGATAGTCGTATTCCGTTAATTTTCGCTTTTACATTATTTTCTATTAGTATGGCATCCATTGGTTTTGCCACAACAACTTTTGCCTTAGTGTGTTCTATTTCAGGATTTGCATTTTGTTTAAGAATTTTAAATATTTCAATTAATACCCAATCTATTACGCTTCAAAAGAAATATGAAAAAAGGGTAGTAGGGGCTTTTCACGGGCTTTGGAGTTCGGGAGGTGTTTTAGGTGTTGGTATTTCAACACTTATGGTGAAATTTGATGTGCCTATTCAAATTCACATGTTAAGCATTGCTGTTTTTAGCTTAGCTGTGGCGTTGTTAACATTTAGATTTACAGTTAAAAATGATAAATCGCCTTCAGGAAATAAATTAATCATTAGTAAGCCTGATCCTTATATTATGAGTTTGGGAATACTTATATTTTTTGGAGCAGTATGTGAAGGTGGTATGTTCGACTGGAGTGGTGTCTTTTTTAAAGAAGTTTTACATGAAGAAGTCTTTACCTATGGCTATTTAATTTTTATGACTACCATGGCTCTGTCACGTTTCTTCTCAGATAAATTAGTTAATGTTATAGGGATTTTAAAAACTTATATTTTAAGCGGATTGTTAATTGCTACAGGAATACTTATGGCTATTGTTTTTAAAACATTTTGGATGGCTTTGGCAGGTTTTTTCCTGGTAGGTTTTGGCACGGCTGCGATTTTTCCGGTAACCATGTCATTGGCTGGAACTTCGAAAAAATATTCACCGGGAATGGCAATTTCAATTATAACTACATATGCAATACTAGGCATGCTTATAGGACCACCATTGATAGGCTATCTTGCGCATGCCTTTAATCTTGAAAATGCGTTTTTCCTGTTTGTATTAATTGGAATCTTATTTATTCCAGTGGCGTTTAAAATGATGAATTACCAATCTAAACAACAATAAGTTTTTATTGTTTTAAAAAAAATAGCCACTAATTCATACATAACTTAGATTAAAATTATCTATGAATTTGTGGCTTGATTATTTAGTAATATGTTTTACTAAAATTATTTCTCTACAATTTCTACTTCAAATAATTTATCCCAACGTTTTCCGGTAATAAACAAGGTATTGGTATCTGGATTGTAGGCTATACCATTTAATACGTCTAAACCTTCGTGTTGTGTAACTTTCTTTTTAAGAGGAGAGAAGTCTACAACACCAATAACAGCTCCGTTTTTAGGATTTATAATAGCTACACCATCCTTTTGATAACGGTTAGCATAAATATCGCCATTAACCCATTCCAGTTCATTTACACCAACAATTTTGCCTTTGTTAGTGTAAACTTCAATATGGTCGTCTTCAGTTAATGTTTCCGGATTTAACAACCAGATATTTTCACTACCGTCACTTTTGTAAATCGATTTGCCATCGTTACAAAGTCCCCAGCCTTCTTTACTTTTCCCGTATTTAAAACTGCTTATTTTTTCAAATGAATTTACATCGTAAACAAAACCTGTGTTTTCTCTCCAGGTAAGCTGATAGATTTTATCATTTAAAATGGTTAAACCTTCCGCGAAAAACTGATCAGCTATATTTATATTCTTTAAAACATCTCCGGTTTTGTAATCAACTAAGCGAAGTTTAGATTCTTTATATTGACCAACACTTTCGTAAAGTTGTCCGTTGTGAAATTCTAATCCTTGGGTATAAGAAGTAATATCATGTGGATATTCATTAACGATGTTATAGGTATACACTTTAGGTAATTCGCTGGCTAAAATAGTGACCACAGTATTGATGGTTTGTTTTTCGCCATTAAAGTAAACAGTGGCTTCAACAGTGTGTTTTCCTAATTTGTAATTTGAAAGTGTAAGATTATTTTCAATAGACTTTCCGTCGAAAGTATAAGAAACGGAGTCGATAGTATACGATTTTAGATTTTCAAGATCTAATTTTAGGGTCTCATTACTGGAAATATTGCCTTTTTCGGCATTCGTTTTAATAGAAAATCCATTTTTTTTCGATCCTGTGTTAGAACCACAGTTTATAAGGGTTGTGCTTAAAAATATGATTACTAAGTACTTGTATGTTTTCATTTGAGATGTTTAATTTAAAGCAAGATATTTATTTAAAATCAGAGTAAAAAATCATTGTGAAACTTTTAAAAGATTGTATATTTGCAGCGGCAAGTCCTACACAACCAGCTCCTGTTGAATCCTCCAGGGCGGGAACGCAGCAAAGGTAAATGGTCGTAGCGGTGTGATGTAGGTAGCTTGCCTTTTTTTATGCCTTTTTGTTTCCTAAAAAGCCATTCAAAATACTACCTTTACGTCTTCAAAAAACATCTAAATATGTCTAAAGTTATTTTAATTACAGGAGGATCTTCTGGTATAGGAAAATCTATTGGAGAATTTTTAACAGATAAAGGTTTTATTGTTTACGGAACAAGTAGAAATCCTGAGAAATATCCGGATAGTAAATTTCCCATTTTAGCTTTAGATGTAAAAAATACAGATACGATTAAGCAAACGGTTTTTACCATTATAGAAAAGGAAGGCAGATTGGATATTGCTATTAATAATGCCGGAGCCGGAATTACCGGAGCTATTGAAGAAATTCCAGAGGAAGAAATTAAAGCGAACTTTGAAACTAATTTTTTCGGACCTATAAATGTGATTAAAGCCGTATTACCGCAGATGCGTAAACAACAATCGGGTTTAATCATCAATATTACGTCTATTGCCGGTTATATGGGCTTACCTTATCGCGGTGTTTACAGTGCAAGTAAAGGCGCTTTGGAATTGATTACTGAGGCTTTTAGAATGGAATTGAAAGGGTTTAATATTAATATGACTAATATTGCTCCCGGAGATTTTGCTACCAATATAGCTGCAGGACGTTATCATGCGCCGTTACTGGATGACTCACCATATAAAGAACCTTACGGAAATACCTTAGAGTTAATGAATACTCACGTAGACAGTGGCAGTGACCCTTTAATGATGGCTAAAGCAGTCTATAATGTAATCAATACAAAATCACCCAAGGTGCATTACAAAGTAGGGGAGTTTATGCAGAAATTCTCTGTGGCTTTAAAACGTATTTTACCAGATAAGGTATACGAAAAATTACTAATGAATCACTATAAGCTTTAATAAGTTTGTAGTGATTATTATCGGTTAATCATACCTAATACTTCCTCCTCAAAATTACTTGAGAAAATATTGGCATTACTGTTAACTATAATTTTGTGCTTATCTACTAAATAAGTTTTAGTCATAGGCTGTACAGCTAAAAACTCTTTAGATACTTTTGGGTTTTTTAAGATGTACTCGTACTGTAAAGGGAATCTTTTATCTATTAGTGATTTCTTAATTCTATCACTATCGTAATTATCGATATTAACTGAAATAAAGTTAACTTCAGGATATTTCATTCTTAGTTCTCTTAATTTATAATGACTATCCTTAAAGTGATCGTAATATAAATGAGACCAGAATGTAATAACAGTAGGTCTATCAATAATTTCCTTTAAATCTAATTCGTTGTTTTTAGTATCGAAAGCTTTAACCGATGGGAAGGTTGCCCCATTTTTAGTTACGTCCAGCATCGAAACAAAGCGTTTGAAATTTTCTTTACTTTCTTCGTCAGTACTTTTATTTAAATAAGAATTTAGAAGTTTATTATTGCTTATAGAATCTGTACTTCTTGCTAAATAGTTTATAGTATAATAATAAAGTAGCTCTTCTTTAATAACAGGATTACTTACTAAACTATCAATGAGTTCCAGCTTATCTAAAGTGTAACACAGCGAGCTTCTATTAAAGTGTTGTTTGTCATTATGGTTGTAATGCTCATGAAGCGCCATATTGTTAAAACTATGTCTTAAAAACTTATCGTAATAATGATTGTCTTTAAAAAAAGCATCGTTGTAATCAACATCTTTTCTGTAATCGTAGAAATCCTTAGGAAGAGATTCTAAAATAGTACTTTTATCTCTTCCGTAATGCACCATAGGATAAACCTCTTTGCTAGAATAATAGTTATAATTAATATCAGCCATGGCTATTTTGTCAAATAGCTCAGAAGTTTCATAACGATCTTTAAACAACTTAAGGTTTTTAAGTTTGATGAATTTTAAAGAATCAATACGTTTAAGATATAATTCAGGATTTAATTGGCAGTATTTAAAAATATTCTTTTCCTGAATTTCGTTTATTAAAAATTCATTAACCAAATAGTTGTTCTTTTTGTCACCGCGTCCGGTGTAAACCAGAGATTCATCAAATTCAAGGGTATTAAGCCTAAAAAGTAAACTGTCTTTTGGTTCTAAAAAAACAACCTGAATTTCACCACCATGATGAAAGGTGTATAAACCACCAGTTTCAATATTTTCAAATTTGTAAAGAAAACGGTTACGATTATCTAACTTAACCGTATCAATAATTTTATCGGCTTTCGAGAGAACAACAAAGTCATTACCAGGGTTAATAATTTCCCCTCCAAAATATGCATAATTCTCATTTTCGGCTTTTTTGTCATCTACACAGTTAACCAGTGTTAAACCTAAAAATATGCATAAATAGTGTAATCTCATAGAATGTTTGGTCGACTTTATTACTATACAAAAATATGGGTTGTATTAATATAGTGCTGTTAAGGCGTTGTTAAAGTTGAAACTTCGAAAAAACAGCTAATATAACAAAATCATTGAGTTATTCGGGTTAAAATTCAGGAACTAAGTTTCCACTTACGGTTTGAATTTTCTACTTTTGCACAAATTTATAGCAACGCTCTACAAAAGAGTTTTAGAAATGTTTGCTATATATAAATTAAGCGAATACAAAATCAGGATTTTAAAACATCTGAGTTAAACGATTATAAACTTATGTTATCAGTATCAAATTTATCAGTACAATTTGGAAAACGTGTGTTGTTCGATGAAGTAAACACAACATTTACTACAGGGAATTGCTATGGAATTATTGGCGCAAACGGAGCCGGTAAATCTACGTTTTTAAAGATTATCTCAGGAAAGCAGGATGCAACTTCTGGTCATGTTCATTTAGAACCGGGAAAACGTATGTCGGTTTTAGAACAGAACCACAACTTATATGACGAACACACCGTTTTAGAAACCGTATTAATGGGAAACAAACCATTATTCAAGATTAAAACGGAGATAGATGCATTATATGCAGATTACACAGATGAGAATGCTGAAAAAATTGGTGAGCTTCAGGTGCAGTTTGAGGAAATGAATGGATGGAACGCCGATAGCGATGCAGCTGCGATGCTTTCTAACCTGGATATTAAAGAAGATTTTCATTACATGTTAATGAAAGATCTAGATGGTAAGCAAAAAGTACGTGTGTTATTGGCACAGGCCTTATTTGGAAATCCGGATGTATTAATTATGGATGAGCCTACCAACGACCTGGATTATGAAACGATTTCTTGGTTAGAGAACTTTTTGGCAAATTATGAAAACTGTGTTATTGTGGTTTCTCACGACCGTCACTTTTTAGATGCGGTTTGTACACACATTTCAGATATCGACTTCGGAAAAATTAATCACTTTTCAGGAAACTATACCTTCTGGTACGAGTCGTCGCAGTTAGCAGCACGTCAACGTGCACAACAGAATAAGAAAGCCGAAGAAAAGAAGAAAGAATTAGAAGAGTTTATTCGTCGTTTTTCTGCTAACGTTGCAAAAAGTAAACAGGCAACCAGTAGAAAGAAAATGATTGATAAGTTAAATATCGATGATATTAAACCAACAAGTCGTCGTTACCCGGCGATTATTTTTGATCGAGATAGAGAAGCAGGAGATCAAATTTTAAATGTTCAAGGTTTAGCCGCATCCATTGATGGCGAAACGTTATTTAAAGATATCGACCTAAACTTAGCTAAAGGAGATAAAGTAGTAGTGTTCTCGAGAGATTCAAGAGCAACTACAGCATTTTATCAGATTTTAAACAATAAGCAAGAAGCAGATGCAGGTAAATTTGACTGGGGTGTAACAACCACACAATCTTATTTACCATTAGATAACAGCGAATATTTTGAAAACGATTTAACGTTGGTAGAATGGTTACGCCAGTGGGCTAAAACCGAAGAAGAGCGTGAAGAAGTTCATATTCGCGGTTTCCTTGGAAAAATGATTTTTAGTGGTGAAGAAGCGCTTAAAAAATCGAATGTACTATCAGGAGGAGAGAAGGTGCGTTGTATGTTAAGTAGAATGATGATGACCAGAGCTAACGTATTAATGTTAGATGAGCCTACTAACCACTTGGATCTTGAAAGTATTACGGCGTTCAATAACTCGTTAACAAACTTTAAAGGAACGGTGTTATTTACAACTCACGATCATGAGTTTGCTCAAACAGTAGCAAATCGTGTGGTAGAATTAACTCCAAACGGCGTTATCGATCGTTACACAACATTCGATGAATATATGCAGGATCCAAAAATTAAGGAATTACGAAACAGTATGTATTCGGTTAAAGCTTAATCAAAACTTTATAGATAAAAAAAGCGACTTCATATGCTGGAGTCGCTTTTTTTGTAGAATATTTTTAGTTTAAGCTTCTAATTCTGAATTAACATCATTTATTATTTGTGTTGCTTTCTCTAATTCATCCTGATGAACGAATATTTCCTGAAATCCAGGTAATATACCACCTCCAAAACCTGCTAATCGCGCCGATTCTGTCTGATCTTTTACAATAGGGTTTATCCCGGCATCTTCAAGTTCTAAAATAAAACGCCTGACCATAATGGCATCGCCGGTGTAAATTTTTGTGTATTCAGAGTTTTTCATAAATTTTAGTTTTTGTAATTAAGCTTCCAGTTCAGAGGTTAAATCTTTTATTGCTTTAGTAGCGGCTTCAAGTTCATCTTTATGCACAAAAACTTCCTGGAAATCTCTTGATCCTCCAAAAACATCGGCTATTAAACCAGTTTCAGATTGTTCTTTAACGACGGCACTAATGCCAACTTTATCTAATTCACTTATAATGCGTTGGGTTGTAACCAAACTGCCAGTATATATTTTAATATAATTTGAGTCTTTCATGATATTAAGTTTTAATCGTTGTCTTCTAAAGATACAATTTTTTTGTGAATTTGTATCACGATATGTGTAGCTAAAGTCTACTTTATTGAGTATCTTTAGTATATAAATCTCCGTTGTGAAAGACATTCAATTTGTATTCTTATTATTAGCTCTTATCGCAGAAGTTATAGGGACTGTTGGTGGTTTTGGATCGTCTGTGTTTTTTGTGCCTATTGCTAATTTTTATTTCGATTTTCAAACCGTTTTAGGCATCACAGCTGTGTTTCATGTAGTGAGTAATCTTAGTAAAATTGCTTTGTTTAAAAAAGGAATTGATAAAACCTTAATCCTTTATATTGGTGTACCAGCAGTTTTATTTGTTATTATTGGCGGAATTGTGAGCAAGTTTTTAAAAGTCACTTTTTTAGAGTTGTTTTTAGGTTTCTTTCTTGTATCTCTAAGTTTATTATTTCTCATTAAAAAAGATTTAATCATAAAACCTCACAAAAAAGAAGCCATTGTTGGTGGAACGCTTTCTGGGTTTGTAGCCGGAGTAGTGGGCACAGGAGGGGCTATTCGCGGATTAACTATGGCGGCTTTTAATCTTGAAAAAAATGTATTTATAGCAACTTCGGCCATTATAGATTTTGGTGTAGATTTAAGCAGAACAATTGTCTATTTCTTTAACGGGTATATTAAAGAAGACATTTTAATATACATTCCGTTTTTAGTAGGGATTGGTATTCTTGGAACTTATATAGGAAAATTGCTTTTGTATAAAATTTCACAGGAAAACTTTAAAAAAATATCTCTGGGATTGATATTGATTATAGGGATAGTAACCATAATAAAAAGCGCATTTGATTAGAAAATCGAATGCGCTCTTTTAGATTTATAGTTTGTAAATTATCTTAATTCCGCTCCTAACTGGCTTTCAAAATTAGATTGTAATTTACTCATAATCTTATCAATTTGCTTATCATTAAGCGTTTTGTTTTCATCCTGAAGCGTGAAACTTACTGCATAACTCTTTTTGCCAGCTGGTAAGTTTTTACCTTGGTATACATCAAACAGGTTTACACTTTTAAGTAATTGCTTTTCGGTTTGTCTGGCAATTTTGTAAATAGATTCAAATGTTACCTGATCGTCCAATAATAAAGCGAAATCACGACGCACTTCGGGGTATTTAGGAATTGGTTCAAAAACAACTTTATTACGCTTAACAATCGTTAAAATGGTATCCCAGTCAAAATCGGCAAATAACACTTCCTGAGCAATATCGAAATGTTTTAAGATTGGTTTTTTCACCAGTCCGAAATCAACCAATTTCATTTTACCTAAACTGAAACTTACGCCTTCAGCAAATAAATCAGAGTTTACAGGACTTTCATTGAATTTAGAAATACCTAAACGTTCTAAAATATTAATCACATAACCTTTTAAATAGAAGAAATCACTTTTTGAACTAGGAGAATTCCAACTTTCTAAAGATTTATTTCCTGTTACAAATAAAGCCAAATGTTTAAATTCTTCACGTTTGTCTTCACCTAAACCGTGGTAGGTTTTTCCAAATTCAAAGAGTTTTAAATCACCACGTCTTCTATTAATATTAAAAGAAATAGCTTCTAAACCAGAGAACAATAACGACTGTCTTAAAACAGATAAATCGTTACTTAACGGATTCAACATGCTTATGTTATGCTCTTCTTTTAACTGGTCACTTAAAGCAGCATAAGCGGGTGTTGTTAACGAATTTGATAAAGTTTCAAAGAATCCTAAAGCCGCTAACTGATCTCCAATTATGTTTTGAATTTTATGATCTTCAAAACGCGTTGAATTAGAAATAGAAGCATTTAACTTTTCAGTAGTTTTAATATTGTTATATCCGTAAACACGTAATATTTCTTCAATAATATCTGCTTCACGTTGCACGTCGTTTCTGTAAGCAGGTACGGTTAAACCTAAACCAGCTTCGGTAACGTTATTAACCTTAATTTCTAAAGACGATAAAATACGTTTGATCGTTTCCTTCGGAATTTCTTCTCCAATTAATTTCTTGGCGTTATCGAAACTTAAACGCACCTGGAAATCTTCAATTTTGTTCGGGTAGAAGTCCATAACATCTGAAGTTACTTCACCACCCGCAATATCCTGAATTAATAAAGCAGCTCGTTTTAATGCATATTCTGTAATATTTGGATCAATACCACGTTCAAATCTGAAAGAAGCATCTGTATTTAAAGCATGACGCTTCGCTGTTTTACGAACACTTACCGGATTGAAATACGCACTTTCTAAAAAGATACTTGTTGTCGTTTCTGAAACTCCGGAATATTCACCACCAAAAACACCAGCAATACACATCGGTTTTTCAGCATCACAAATCATTAAATCATCTTCATGTAATTCGCGCTCAACACCATCTAAGGTTTTAAATTTGGTTCCAGAAGGCAGTGTTTTAACTTCAACTTTATTTCCTGCAATTTTTGCCGCATCAAACGCGTGAAGTGGTTGCCCTAATTCGTGTAAAACATAATTTGTAGCATCTACCACGTTGTTTATTGGAGCTAAGCCAATAGCTTTTAAACGGTGCTTTAACCAGGCCGGAGATTCTTTTACTTTTAAACCAGAAATGGTAACGCCACAGTATCTTGGTGCTAAATCTTTATTTTTAACTTCAACATCAATTTTTAGTGTTCTGCTATCCACATGAAAAGCACTAACGGATGGTGTAATTAATTCTAAATTAATTTCTTTTTGAACTAAGCCAGCTTTTAAGTCGCGGGCAGTTCCCCAATGACTCATCGCATCGGAACGGTTTGGCGTTAAGCCTATTTCAAATACGTGATCGCTTTCAACCTCAAATATTTCAGCACAAGGAGTTCCAACAGTAAGTTCACTATCAAGAACCATAATGCCATCGTGCGATTTACCTAAACCAAGTTCGTCTTCAGCACAAATCATTCCGTGACTTTCTTCACCACGAATTTTCCCTTTTTTAATGGTCCAGGCTTCACCTTCTTCAGTGTATAAAGTTGTTCCAATAGTCGCTACAGGTACTTTTTGCCCAGCGGCAACATTTGGTGCACCACATACAATTTGTACAGGGGTATCACCTCCAATATTTACAGTAGTAACGCTTAATTTATCGGCATTTGGGTGTTGTACACAAGTTAATACTTCTCCAACTACAACGCCTTCCAAGCCTCCTTTTACAGATTGGTAAGTGTCAATACCTTCAACTTCTAAACCTAAATCTGTAAGTAACTCACCAGTTTGTTCTGGTGTCCAATCTGTTTTTATAAATTGTTTTAACCAATTATAAGAAATCTTCATAAACCAAGTTCTGTTTTAAGGCTGTAAAGATAAAATATTGCGGTTAGCATTCAAACATAAACCCTTAATTTATCTCGTTTTTAGAAGGATATTAAACAACAGAATTTTAAGTGTGAAATTACAGGTTTTCAAGAAGTAAATTATAGTCGTACTGAAGGTCTTCGTGAAGACCGGAAACCACTTTTTTTATTAGTGCCAGCTGACGATTATACAGGTTTTGAAGCTGAGCACTTTTTTTGTAACTAGGTTTGAAATCTTGTAGGGTTTGTAGAAAGTGGAGTAGAAGTTCTACTTCGGTTTCTTTGTTTTGTGAGTAGCGAATGTACTTTTTGGTCTGCGTTAAAATTTTACGCACACTTTTTCGAATGAAAAAATAGCTTTTAGTATTTATCGTTTCAAATTGTGAATCGATATGTTGTTTTATACTTTCTATATACCCGCTTTCATCGTCAGACTCAAAAAGCAGGTAGGTAATAAGTTCTTTGTTTTCTTTTTTGAATTTCGATAACCGCAGGCAGAATTCTATAAGTTCTTCCGGAGATTTATGTTTTAACTCCTTTTTTATGTTAACTATAGAAGTCGCTTGCAATACTTATTGTTTTTTGAATCCGTCGATTGAGAATTTACCTGGTCCCATTAAGAAAATAGCAATGAACCCAATTAAGAATAAAATAGATTTTTCTTTAACGGAAATTGGGTCACTGGCGTGAACAATTAGACCTGCAACCAACATGGTAATAATCGTTGGAATGGTTGCCCATCTGGTTTTAAAACCAATTAACACCAATAGGGGAGCGACTGCTTCACCAATAATAGCCAGACTTAATGATAAAGGCTGACCTAAACCAATAGGGTCTGCGAATTTAATTGGGCCTAAAAACAAAGACTGAAATTTAGGAATGCCATGTGTTAGCATCATCACACAGAATCCAACTCTTAAAACCAGTAAACCGATATCAGGAAAATTCCTTTTCATATGTAGTATATATTTGAATTAAATATACACTAATTTAACGAAGTTTTGGAAATTCTTCTGGATTTGTTTCGTGCATCACACCATAAATAGCTTCAAAAATATCTTCAGCAGAAGGTTTAGAGAAGTAATCTCCGTCATTTCCGTAAGCTGGTCTATGCTCTTTAGCTGTTAAGGTTTTAGGCTGACTGTCTAAATACTGGTAGGCGTTTTGCTTGTTTAAAATTTCATTTAAAATGTAAGCTGAAGCACCACCAGGTACGTCTTCGTCAATAATCATGACACGATTTGTTTTTTGAATACTTTTAACAATATCATGATTTAAATCGAAAGGCATTAACGATTGTACATCGATAACTTCGGCATCTATACCAACAGCTAAAAGTTCGGTAGCGACTTGTTCAACTATACGAAGCGTTGAGCCATAAGACACTAAAGTGATATCTGAACCTTCTTTTACGGTTTCAACAACACCAATTGGTGTTTTTAAGTAGCCAAGGTTGTTAGGCATTTTCTCTTTTAAACGATAACCGTTAAGACATTCAACAACAATTGCAGGGTCGTCACCTTGCAGTAACGTATTATAGAAACCAGCGGCTTTAGTCATGTTTCGAGGAACTAATACATTAACTCCTTTTACTAAATTTAAAATACCACCCATTTGAGAACCCGAGTGCCAGATACCTTCTAATCGGTGACCACGTGTTCTAACAATTAAAGGCGCTTTTTGTTTTCCTTTAGTTCTGTAATGTACAGTTGCAAGGTCGTCACTGATAATCTGTAAAGCGTACATTAAGTAATCTAAGTACTGAATTTCGGCAATAGGTTTTAAACCTCTTAAAGCCATTCCAATACCTTGCCCTACGATGGTTGCCTCACGAATACCAGCATCAGCAATACGAAGCTCACCGTATTTTTCCTGTAAGCCTTCCAGTCCCTGATTAACATCACCAATATTTCCGGTATCTTCTCCGAAAATTAAAGCTTCAGGGTATTTGTTGAAAATAACATCGAAGTTATCACGAAGAATGATTCTTCCATCAACCTGCTGTGCCTTTTCGTCGTAGGTTGGTTTAACTTCCTTGATTAAAATGTTAGAATGTTCTGTTTCAGAATAAAGATGAGAACTAAATTTAGGCTGTGTTTCCTCAAGACATTTGTCAATCCATTGAACTAATTTGTCTTTCTTAGAAGATTCTTCACCTATGGTATATCTTAAAGCGCGTCTACCATGAGATAAGATGTCTTTTCTGGTAGGTTCGTCAATAGCTTCTAAGCTGTCTTTTAATTTATTAATGAAAACACCATTAACACTGCTTTCGGCTAATTGTTTTAAAACAGCAACCAACTCACGCTGATCGTCTGACACTGGTTTTAAGAATGTAGTCCATGCTTTGCGTTTCGCTTCCTTAACTTCTCGTTTAATAACACGATCAATTTCGGTTAAATCTTCATTGGTAGCAATACCGCTGTCAATAATCCATTGACGCATTCTGGTGTTGCAGTCCTGCTGAACTTCCCAGTTTAAACGTTCAGGTGATTTATAACGTTCATGAGATCCTGAAGTTGAGTGTCCCTGAGGTTGTGTTAATTCGGTAACGTGAATTAAAACAGGAACATGCTCTTCGCGAGCAATAGCACTAGCTTCCTGATAGGTCTCAATCAGGTTAGCATAATCCCAGCCTTTTACGCGTAAAATTTCGTAACCTTTATTGTTTTCATCACGTTGAAATCCTTTAAGAATTTCTGAGATGTTTTCTTTTGTTGTTTGATGTCTGGCGTGAACAGAGATGCCATATTCGTCATCCCAAACGCTAATTACCATTGGTACTTGCAATACACCTGCAGCATTGATGGTTTCAAAAAATAAACCTTCACTTGTACTGGCATTACCAATAGTTCCCCAAGCGACTTCATTTCCATTAACAGAAAAATTTGAAGCGTTAATCCCTTCAACGTTTCTGAAGATTTTTGATGCCTGAGCCAATCCTAGTAAACGTGGCATTTGACCAGCAGTAGGAGAGATGTCTGAACTTGAATTGTATTGTTTGGTTAGGTTTTTCCAGCTACCGTCATTATTTAAACTGTGGGTAACAAAGTGTCCGCCCATTTGACGACCAGCCGACATAGGTTCCTGCTCGATATCTGTATTAGCATATAAACCTGCGAAAAATTGTTCAGGAGTAAGTTCTCCTATCGCCATCATAAAAGTTTGGTCCCGATAATATCCTGAACGCCAGTCACCTTTTTGAAAGGCTTTAGCCATCGCTAACTGAGGCACTTCTTTACCGTCTCCAAAGATCCCGAATTTTGCCTTTCCTGTTAACACTTCACGTCGCCCAAGTAAGCTACATTCCCGACTTCTCACTGCTATTTTATAATCGTTTAAAACTTCTGTTTTAAAATCTTCGAATGAGATGTTGTTTTTCAAATCTGGAGTGGTTTGCATGTTAGTTGCCTCTTTTAAACTTTTTGCAAAAGTAGTTAATCTTTAGGTTTTATGCAATTATATTTCGATTGAAGAAATTAACAAATTTCTAAAAAAATGATTTTTAAGATGTTTTGATTGAAAAATGTTTACTCGAATTAATGATTTAGTAATAATTACGCAATAGGTTAGAACCAACGCCTTCTAAATAAACCAAGTAACACTTGAGGGTCTAAAGTAAATTTAAAGCGTATTCTTTCTTCGTATTTTGGTTGCGAAACTTCCCAGCCCAGGTTAGAATAAATTGGGAAATAGACCTCAAAATAATCGGTAACCAGATTTATTCTAATTCCTGAATCGTATACAAATTCAGCAGAACTATATTTGTTTTTTACATAACCAATATCCCCATATGCTAAAATGTAACGCCATAAAGTGGTGCTCATATTAACTGTAGAAATCCATTGATTGGCAAATGGAGTTTCTAGTTTAGATTTAAACCCTCCTTCGGCTTCAATGTACTGCTGGCTGAAAATTCCCGAGCTTTCCGATCTTCCTAAGTATGGATATTCAAATAAATAATCGGTAGGGCGATCTAATGCAAAACTAAAATAATCGGAATTAATATCATTTCTATTACTTAAAAATACTCCGGTATACGAACGTAAATTAAGTTGCCGGTTATTTTGAAACAGGTGCCTGTATTCAAAATTAAACACCACTTTGCTAAATGTTTTTGCTATTTGCAAGTCAGTGTACCATTTTGTGTAATTGATTAAATTATCATTGGAATGTACGTAACGCGCATTAAAAACATTATAGCTTGGTTCATCAGTAGTATATATATTATTAGCATCTTTATCTCTGTGAATATCCAAATATCTAAAAGAAACTAAATGTCTTTTGTTTGACCTGAAATCGTCATCTTGTCTGAAATATAAAGATAACGATGGCGTAAACTGTCGAACAAATAGATCTGGTGCATATGAATGGTAGCCACCAAAAAAGCCATAGTTAATGGCATAAAGGTTTCTGTTTTCAAGATTGTGAGTCATTGAAACTACACCAGAGCCAGTAAATGATCTGGATTTAAAAGCGTATTGCGGCGATAGTTTATAGCTGAAACGTTTTCTTAGCAATGTTTTATTGTAGGCTTTCATGCCCAGAGTAAAGCCATCATAAATATTATTAAACTCCAAAAGCGGCATTAAAAAGACCTGATTATAATAAGGGTCTTCAATATCTTTAAATAGTCTGAATTGTAATGGTTTGTTATTGAAGAAGAAACCTTTTAACGATTTCCAATTGTCTCGTTCATTAATTTCAGGAATAATACTGTTGTAGTTTAAAACCAGTTTATTCGCTTCGTCCCTAGGAATCGTCAGGGTTTTGTTATTGCTTATGTTTTCAATCCATATTTTAGAAATTACACTGTCATTATTTAGTGTATATAAAGATACAGGCATGTTGTTGTGACGCTTGTTCTTAATAGTAAGCGTAACAGAATCTTTGGTTTTAGATACGTTCTTGATTTTGAAATCCAGTTTTTCTCTTGTAGACAAGTAATCGTTGAAAAACCAATCAATATTTTTATTGGTTTTAGATTTTAAATAGGTTTCAAAATCGGAAGAATTTATTGGTTTTAGTTTGTTTTCTGCTACAAAAGACTCAATTGTATTTTCAACAATATGACTATTTACAAAATCGTCAAGGTAGTTTAATCCTATGCCTGCTTTGTATTTATTAGCAATGTTAGCATTGAATTTTAAAAGAGAATCTTTAGCCATCGTTAAAGGTTGATCTCTGTTGGTTCTTGCCATTAGCATAAAGGCTAAATTGTACTTGTCATTATAGCGCATATCGGCCGCATGAAATGAACGTACGCCCCAAAAATTAGCTAAAGATCCAAGGAATTTCATGTTTGGGTAATGTTCTTCAACATAATTCATGAGATAGAAAATCTCAATACCATCAATTAACCATTGGTCTTTTCTCGGGTTAATTAGCAATGTATTTTCTAGATAATTATGAAGAGCAACTTTTAGAAGTTTTACCTCGTATTTGAAATTATTTGGATATGTGTTTATAAAACTCGGTAGAAAATTTAAGCCATAAACCGGATTGTCGTCGTAATCGGTTTGTGTTACAAGAAGTTTTTCATGAGGGTAATCACCAAATTTTTTTGTAATGTATTTTATTATTTTTTCGGTGATAAGTACCTTGTCTATGATCTCTAAATCTTCATCATCAATATCTGAAACAATTGAAAAGTCTTTGGTTTCAACTGTATTGAATTTTGATGTTTTGCTTAGGAATAATTTGTTAACTGTTCGGGTTTTTCCTTCTAGCGTAACTAATTTTAAATCAGTATTTTGTGATTCTTTAATTAAATCTAAATCTGAAGTAATCGTGTAGGATTTAGGACATTCTATTTTTAAAGAAACATCGGTTTTAGGAATGAATAAATCATTCAAATCTTTGTTGCTATAATGCTGCCATTCACCATTATATATGGCAGGAGTAATATACCAGTACTTTAAATTTAAATCACCTGTTTTAGTGATGCCGTATCCTGTGAATTTATCGCTAGGCAGTTGAACTATATAATCCAAATGAATGTTGTATGATTCTCCAGGTAGCAGTGTCGAATCTAATAATACCTTGACAATATCTATTTGTCCTTTCAGGTCGTGATATTTTAAGTCCTGGTCATTACTTTTTACCGATGTTAAAATAGAAAAGCCGCGTTCCTCATTTTTTGCTAAATGAAAATCGTTACGATATTCATCAGCAATACGCTTCGCTAAAGGCGTCGTTTTTGTAGCATACGAATTTGCCCAGTTGTTTAAATATATGGATTGAAGTGTGTCTTGAGATGTATTTTGATATTGAATGTTTTGAGAAATTTTAATCTGTTTGTTCTCAATATTAAATACCGCGTGTACGTCAATTTTGTTTTGACCAAAACAATAGAATCCCAATAATAGGCTTATGGCAGAACTAAGGTGACGGATTTTCAATTTTTATTTAAAATTAGGGGTTCGTAATTCTATTATACAAAGATGTAAACGAAAATTATTAATTAAAATATTGTGTAAGATATAGTTCGTCGAATGTTTTAAAAATTTGGACTTAAACCGGATTCTTTATAGAAACCATCTAAGATGTCTATAACTTCATCTTCAGAATCCACTAAATGAATTAAATTTAAATCATCAGGGCTTATGTTACCGTGACTTAGAAGTGTCGATTTAATCCAGTCTATAAGGCCTTCCCAGAATTCAGTTCCGACAAGGATAATTGGAAATTTTTCTATTTTATGGGTCTGAATCAGAGTCATTGCTTCAAACAATTCATCTAAAGTTCCGAAGCCACCTGGCATAACTACGAAGCCTTGTGAATATTTAACGAACATAACCTTTCTAACAAAAAAATAATCGAAATCCAGACTTTTATCTGAATCTATATAAGGATTGTCGTGCTGTTCGAAAGGTAGTTCTATATTCAATCCAACCGATGTTCCGCCGCCAATATGAGCACCTTTGTTTCCGGCTTCCATAATACCTGGACCACCACCGGTTATTACCCCGTAGCCAGCTTCGACAATACGTCTGGCAATGCTTTCGGCAAGTTGATAGTATTTTTGATCTGATTTTGTTCTGGCTGAACCAAATATGGATACACAAGGACCTATTTTGCTCATTTTTTCAAAACCATTAACAAATTCGCCCATGATTTTGAATATTGCCCAAGAGTCGTTCGTTTTTATCGCATTCCACCCTTTAGGGTGTTGTTCTTTTCTCATAAATTGCATTATTTTTTTTGATTATTCATTACGCCTACTGGTTAGTATGCTTAGTGAATTGCTCAAATTTAGTTTTCTATTTTATGAAAAGCAAACTACGACAGTCATATTATTTAAAGACCTAATTCTTTCTTTAAAAATTTAGCCGTATAACTCTTTTTGTGCATGGCAACTTCTTCGGGGGTACCTTCAACAACTACTTTACCGCCGCCTTTACCGCCTTCGTAACCTATGTCGATAATATGATCTACTGCTTTTATAACATCCAGATTGTGTTCTATAATTAGCACCGTATTTCCTTTGTTGGCTAATTTGTTAAGCACAATCATTAACACGCGAATATCTTCAAAATGCAATCCCGTAGTGGGCTCATCTAAAATATAGAAGGTGTTTCCAGTGTCGCGCTTACTTAATTCGGTTGCTAATTTGATGCGTTGTGCTTCACCACCAGATAGGGTAGTGCTTTGTTGTCCGAGTGTGATATATCCTAAGCCAACATCTTTAATGGTTTTAACCTTATTGTGAATTTTAGGGATATGCTCGAAGAATTCAACGGACTCGTTAATGGTCATATCTAATACATCACTAATAGATTTTCCTTTGTACCTAATTTCAAGAGTTTCACGGTTGAAGCGTTTTCCTTGACAGGTTTCACATTCCACATAAACGTCTGGAAGGAAATTCATTTCGATTACTTTTAATCCACCACCTTGACAGGTTTCACAGCGTCCGCCTTTAACGTTAAAACTAAAGCGTCCCGGTTTGTACCCGCGAATCATTGCTTCGGGAATTTTAGCGAATAAACTTCTGATTTCGCTAAAAACACCAGTATAAGTTGCCGGGTTGCTTCTTGGTGTTCTACCAATCGGCGATTGGTTGATATCTATAACCTTATCTATATGCTCCAGACCTTTAATGCTTTTATAAGGCATAGGTTTTTTAACGCCGTTAAAATAATGCGCGTTAAGAATCGGGTAGAGGGTTTCGTTAATTAATGTCGATTTTCCACTTCCGGAAACACCGGTAACCCCAATCATTTTTCCTAAAGGAAATTTAACCGATACATTTTTAAGATTGTTACCTGTACACCCGTTAAGTTCAAGGAATTTACCGTTGCCTTCTCGACGCTTTTCAGGAATTTCAATTTCTTTTGTACCATTTAAATAATCGGCAGTAAGCGTGTCGTGAGTTAAAAGTTCCTGAGGTGTACCAATACTAATGATTTTTCCACCGTGTTTCCCTGCTTTCGGACCGATGTCGATAACATAATCGGCACGTTCAATCATGTCTTTGTCGTGTTCAACCACTATCACTGAATTACCGATATCTCTTAGTGAAACTAAAGAATTAATTAGTTTTTCGTTATCTCGTTGGTGCAGACCAATGCTTGGTTCATCTAAAATGTATAGCACACCTACAAGTTGTGAGCCTATTTGTGTTGCTAAACGAATACGTTGCGCTTCGCCACCTGAAAGGGATTTAGAGCTGCGGTTTAGTGATAGGTAGTTTAATCCGACATCTAATAAAAACTGAAGTCTTGATTTAATTTCTTTTAAAACTTCTTCCGCGATTTTTAATTGCTTTTCCGAAAGATGTTTGTTTAATTCATTAAACCATGCGGCTAACTCTGAAACGTCTGTATTGGCGAGTTCAGCAATGTTTTTCTCGTTTATTTTAAAGTATAAAGATTCTTTCTTTAAACGAGTGCCATGACATTCCGGACATTCAATTTTATCCATATAATCTTTGGCCCAACGTTTAAGCGATGTGGTTTCGGCAGTTTTATATTGGTTTTCAATAAAATTAGCAACGCCTTCAAAATCTATTTTGTAATCTCTGGTAACACCTAAGCTTTTGCTTTCTATTGAAAATTTTTCATTTCCACCGTAAAGAATTAAATGTTTGGCTTCTTCAGGAATGTCTTTGTAGGGGTCTGATAAGTCAAAATTATATCGCTGAGCAATGGTGTTTAGTTGTTTAAAAATCCAGCTGTTTTTTTCTGGTCCGTGTGGGGCTAATGCTCCGTTTTTAATAGATAAGGTGTCGTCAGGAATAATTTTCTTTTCGTTGACTTTTCGCATGGTGCCTATACCATTACAAGCCGGACAAGCGCCTTTTGGCGAGTTAAATGAAAAGTTATTAGGTTCTGGGTTTGGATATGAAATACCCGAAGACGGACACATTAAGTTTCTGCTGAAATAACGAACTTCCTGTGAATACTGATCAAGAATCATTAAAACGTCTTCGCCATGATACATAGCTGTGTTAATGGTTTCAGTTAAGCGTTTATCGTTATCGGCAGATTCGTCTATTACCAGTCGGTCAATTACAATTTCAATATCGTGCGTTTTGTAACGATCGAGTTTCATGCCTTTTTTAAGGTCTTGAATTTCACCGTCTGTTCTAACCTTAACAAAACCCTGTTTTGCAATCTGTTCGAATAATTCACGATAATGACCTTTACGCGAACGAATAACCGGAGCTAAAACATTAATGCGCTTGCCTTTAAAATCTTTTATAATTAATTCTTTAATCTGCTCATCGCTATAGCTAACCATTTTGTCTCCGGTATTGTAGCTATAGGCATCGCTGGCACGCGCATAAAGCAAACGTAGAAAGTCGTAGATTTCGGTTATGGTACCTACAGTAGATCGTGGTGATTTGCTGGTAGTCTTTTGTTCTATCGCGATTACGGGTGAAAGTCCGTCGATTTTATCAACGTCAGGACGTTCCAGTCCTCCAAGAAATTGTCTGGCATACGCCGAGAAGGTTTCTATGTATCGTCGTTGTCCTTCAGCGTAAATGGTATCAAAAGCTAATGATGATTTTCCACTGCCGGATAACCCTGTGATAACCACAAGTTTTTCACGAGGAATAGATACATCAATGTTTTTCAAATTGTGTACTCGGGCTCCTTTTACTTCTATAAATTCTTCGAAATGACTCATATAATCGCAAAAGCGCAAAGTTACAATTTTAGTTGTTAAATAATTAGAAGGAAGACTTTTGATTTTAGTCGAAGTAATAAAAAAAGCCGCGTTGTTAAACGCAGCTTTTGGTGGTGTATTTTAATTAGTTGGTAAAGTATTATTATGTCTGAAATGAATCAGATCAAAATTTTGAATAACTACTGTTTTTAAATTTTACAGGTAGTTACCGATAGGTAATTAGTTTAATTGTGGTTCTAAAGTAATAGAGTTTAAGATATTATGCAAATGGGGTTTCTCATTATAAGTGTAAAATTACCATGTTTGAGAGTTGTTGTTTTTGTTTTTTTTGAGGGGTCTGTGTGTGTTGTTGAAGTTAATTTAATGTTAAGAGTGTGTTTTTACGGGGGTGTGTGATGTTTATTTTATGTTTAAGATTAGCTACCCTTGTTTTTTTTGGGGTTTAAAAAAAGTTAACGAATGTTAATTATTTAACAAATTTTTAAGAAATGTAATGAATTAAAAGCTGGTTTTAATGTCATCAATTTCTAAACCTAAGAAAAGAAGCTTATGAAAAGTTGGGAGCTGAGCATTTGTTGAAGTTGTTATCCAATCGCTCCATGTGGCTTCCAAGCCGTCTATAGGTAAAATGGAAGTCCACATTTTAAAACTTGAGGGTTTTCCTGTTTCATCAAAAAGCCATAAATAAGAATCTCCAGGTGTTGAGCCTCCTGCAGTATAGGTTATTAATAACCCTTTTTTATTATTGGGTAAATCTACAATTCTGCGCTCGGTGCCTGTATCGAAAACTTTATAAGGTGCTACTAACCAGAAAGAGTCGTTGTTGAAATATTTTACAGCTTTTTCGATAAGCTCGATGGCTAATTCGCCATGCACATCAAAGCTGTGAACAAAAGCTTTATGGTTGTTTGGGTTGTTTAAATCAAGATCTACACTATATTCTTTCCAGTAAACTTTACAGGTATTGTTGGTCTTGTTCCATTCGTAGTGATGTCTTTTCTTAAATGTCCATTCAATTAGTTTTGTGTTTTCGTAGGCTTCGTAGTTTAGAGATGTTAGCATGGCTTTTGCCAGGGCATCTGCTTCTTGTCCTTGGGTGCCATGTGGAAGATTTTCGTTGTATTTAAAATAAAGAAAACTAAAAAACAGTAGACTGGGAAGGGTGAAAAATACCAGTACTCCGAAAAATATTTTTAAACCGCGTTTTAGTTTCATAGGCAGATTATCTGATGAATGTTATAAAAATGAAAAGTCGAATGCATTCTAAAATATTAATTACTAATGACTTGATGAAATAAATTAGATTAAAAACGATAGGTGTAACAAGTTTTCGATAAAGTGTTGTTTATTATTTGTTTACGAAGCATTTTTATTAATAATATAAGTGTGCTCTTTTAGTTTTTGTTTAGAGAACAGCATAAGTTCATCGAAAAATTCCAAAAACTCATTTTCAAATTCATCATAAAACTCTTCAAGTTCATTAACGGCCTCATTCATACTTGAGCGATGTTTGGTGCGTCGGTTCATACCATCTAAAACCCTGGAAATACCATCTATTGAAGCGTAGCTTAGCAACCAGTTGTCGGTCATCATATATGGCATCATGTTTTGGATACGAAGTGGAAGCAGGTCGTAATGATTCTCTAAAGTGTCATAAAAATTCTCAGCATAAACTTTAAGGGAGCTGTGGTGATATTGTTGCCAGTTTTTTGCTAAAAAATGATCGTAAAGAATATCGACAATAATACCCGAGTAATGACCGTATTTTTCATGTAAACGTTTAGTGCTTTGTCTGACTACCTGATGTGCATCTGTAAAGGTGTCGATGTTTCTGTGAAGTAGAATACCAATTTGAATATCGGTATCGTAGTTTTTGTAGGCTTTTCCTTTGATGCCATCGGCAATAAAATTACCAATAGTAACTAATTCGTTTTCTCCGGAAAGGTAAATATGGGCTAAATAATTCATTTGTGAAATTTACGAATTAGGTTTTAAGAATTACAACTTTGTAATTGTATATTTGTTTCAAACTAAATATAATTAAAAAATTAATGACATTAATAAAATCGATTTCGGGAATTAGAGGAACCATAGGGGGGCAAGTAGGAGAGAATTTAACACCTATTGATGCGGTTAAATTTGCAGCGGCATATGGTACATGGATTAAGCAGCAGCGCGATAAGAAAGATTATAAGGTAGTTGTTGGGAGAGATGCACGTATTTCGGGTAAAATGATTCAGGATTTAGTGATGAATACTTTAGTGGGTATGGGTATTCATGTAGTGGATATAGGATTATCTACAACACCAACTGTTGAAGTAGCGGTGCCTATGGAACACGCCGATGGCGGAATTATATTAACAGCAAGCCATAACCCAAAGCAGTGGAATGCTTTAAAATTATTAAATGCAAAAGGTGAATTTTTAGATGGGGTTGAAGGTGCTAAAATATTAGATTTCGCTGACAGTGGGACTATAGATTTTGCGAATGTTGACAGTCTTGGAAAAATAACTAAAAACAAAGCCTACATCGATTTACATATCATTGAGGTTTTAGATTTGCCTTTAGTTACGGTAAGTCCAATTGAAGAAGCGCGTTTTAAAGTTGTAGTAGACGGAGTGAATTCTACAGGTGGCTGGGCAATACCTTTATTGCTTGAACGTTTGGGGGTGGAAGTTGTTAAATTGTATTGTGAGCCTAACGGACATTTTCCGCATAATCCCGAACCATTAAAAGAGCATTTGTCTGAGTTGTCAAAACGTGTGGTTGAAGAACGTGCCGATTTCGGTATTGTTGTAGATCCGGATGTCGATCGTTTGGCTTTTGTGGATGAAAATGGAGAGATGTTTGGGGAAGAATATACACTTGTGGCCTGCGCCGATTATGTGTTAAGTAAAACACCTGGTAATACGGTGAGCAATATGAGTTCTACACGTGCATTGCGCGATGTTACCGAAAAGTATGGCGGAACTTATGAAGCCAGTGCGGTAGGGGAAGTAAACGTGGTGAAACTCATGAAGCAAAATAAAGTTGTTATTGGAGGTGAAGGTAACGGAGGAATTATTTACCCAGATGCACATTACGGTCGTGATGCTTTGGTTGGTGTGGCTTTATTTTTAAGCTTGTTAGCTGAAAAGGATATGAAAGTAAGCGAACTTAGAAAAACGTATCCAGATTATTATATGAGTAAAAAGAAAATAGAATTAACACCAGGTTTAGATGTTGATGCTATTTTGAAATCCATTGAGGAACGTTATCAGAACGAGCAATTGTCAACTATTGATGGTGTGAAAATTGATTTTGCCGAAAGCTGGGTGCATTTAAGAAAAAGCAATACAGAGCCAATTGTTAGAATTTATACCGAAGCAAAATCTCAAATATTAGCAGATGAATTGGCAGATAAATTTATTGAAGAGATTGGAGAGATAGCAGGAATTAACGTTTAAAACTTTGGAAGTCATGGCTACAAAAATTTTATCTACTATTTTAATTGCAGTACTTTTTTTGCAGTCATGCGATAAAGATAAAGAATACAGTTCTATTGATGAAGTCAACTGGAAAAGCAGAACGGTTCATTCGGTGTTACCTGATTCTTTAATTAAAGGGAAAACGTATTTATCGGTGTATTCTCAAATTTATAGTGAAACAGAACATCGTATTCACAGTTTAACGGCTACTGTAAGTATTAGAAATATTAATGAAAAGGACACGGTTTATATTGATAAAGCTACCTATTTTGATACACATGGAAATGCCATTCGAACCTATTTCGATAAGACAATTTATGTTGCGCCTATGGAAGCTGTAGAGATTGTTATTGATGAACGTGACGAGGAAGGAGGAACCGGAGCTAATTTTTTATTCAATTGGCGAATTAAAGGGTCTTCAAATTCTCCATTTTTTGAAAGTGTCATGATTTCAACTTCAGGACAACAAGGTATTTCTTTCACAACTCAAGGAAAAGAACTGAAATAGATAAAAGTATTTGTAATAAAAAAGGCAACATTAAAAATGTTGCCTTTTTTATTATTCTGGTTTTCTGTCTTTGTATTTCCAACGTTTATGTGTCCAGAAATAATATTCAGGAGCGTCCTGAATTTGTTTTTCAACTTCGCGTAAAAACATGTCGGTTAATTCATAATCCTTATATTCAGTACTGTTTTCTGCTAATGTTTTTATTTCAGCTTCATAATGTCCGCGTTTTACCTTTGTGACTTTTAAAAAGGCTGTGGTTAAGTCTAATTTTTTAGCTAAACGTTCGGCGCCAGTAAAGCAAGGAACTTCAATTCCCATAAAATGACCCCAGTAAACTTCCTTCGTTAGGCGAGGAGATTGATCACTCAGAAAAGCCATAATGCTTTTAATATTCTGGCTCTCGTTTTCATTTATGGTGCTAATGGTTTCTTTTGTACTGATAAGAGTGGTGTTATACTTAGAGCGCATGCGTCTTACCAAACCGTCAAAATATTTATTTGATAATTTTTTATAAACAGCTAGCCCATTAAAATTTATATAATTTTGTAATGCTAATGACCATTCCCAGCTGGCATAATGACCAAACATTATAATAATACTTTTGTTTAAACTTTCAAGTCGTTTAAACTCCTCCGGGTTTTTTATTTTGAAACGTTTGTTTAATTCCTTTTCAGATATAGTTAGTGTTTTAGTCATTTCTAAAAACATATCACATAAATGCTTGTAGAATTTTTTTGTAATGAATAAAACTTCTTCATCCGTCTTTTCAGGAAAAACAAGTTTAATGTTGCTCTTTACGACTTTTTTTCGGTACCCTACAATATAGTAAATGAGTATATATAAGCCATCTGAAACAAGATAAAGCAAAGGAAATGGTAGTATGGATATAAACCATAAAAGTGGATAAACCAGAATATATGCTAGAAATTGCATGAATAAATTTTAGATTTGTAAGGGCAAATATATGCTAATTTGAAAATAAACTTTTAAGCTTTATGGGTAATTTAAATTTAATAACCATTGTAATAATTGCTGCAAATGTGCTGATATCTTATAAAGGGTTTAGTGATTATGGTTTTTTTGATAGGTATAAATTTCAGGTTGGCAGTGTGCAACGTGGGGAGAAAGTACGTTTGTTTAGTTCGGCGTTTTTACATGTAGACACTCAACATTTACTGTTTAATATGTTAACCTTGTACTTCTTTGCTAATACTGTTTTGAGTTTGGGAGTAGTTAGCTTTTTATTTATTTATATAGGGAGTTTGTTGTTTGGTAATGTCTTGTCGTTATACTTTCATAAGAATGAATATCATTATAGTGCCGTGGGGGCTAGTGGAGCTGTAACAGGCGTATTGTATTCAGCCATTTTATTAAGACCTGATATGACTTTGATGTTTTTTTTGATTCCCATTCCCATTCCAGCTTATATTTTTGGTATCGGTTATTTGTTATATTCTATCTATGGTATGAAAAACAGAATAGGTAATATTGGTCACGATGCGCATTTTGGTGGGGCAGTAGGAGGGTATATTATTACATTGATATTAGCACCCTCGTTGTTTCAGGAAAATCTATTAATGATTGTGTTGCTAGCTATTCCAATTATTCTACTCTATATTCTTAGGAAATCAGGGAAAATGTAAATTATATTTAAAGCCTGTTCAATATTTTGAATAGGCTTTTTTATAAGATAGCCTTGCTTTTTTTGGTTTTGGCTCGTCTTATAATGTTTTATGGCATAAGAATTGACTTTATATAGGAAAGATGTATAATTTTAATTATTTAAACGACTGAATGTTAAATAATTGATGTTATAGGTTAATTATTAAAACTGAAAGACTAGTCTGTTCACTGACAGATTGGCTTAAATATACATATGAAGAAATCTAATTTTTTAACCCTTGACAGTTTGTCATTACAGGATTTTGATGAAAATGCAGAATTAATTCCTTTAATGACACCTGAAGACGAAGAAGAAATAAACAACGAAGAGTTGCCCGAGACATTACCTATTCTTTCATTAAGAAATACGGTTCTGTTTCCTGGGGTAGTTATACCTATTACAGCTGGTCGTGATAAGTCTATTAAACTAATTAACGATGCAAACAAAGGCTCTAAAATTATAGGAGTTGTCGCTCAAAAAGACGAGTCGGTAGAAAACCCATCAGCTAAAGAAATTCATGAGGTTGGTACCGTTGCTAAAATTTTACGTGTTTTAAAAATGCCTGATGGTAATGTAACGGTTATCATTCAAGGTAAAAAGCGTTTTAAAGTAGCAGAGGTTATTACAGAAGAGCCTTATATGAATGCTACGGTAAGAGATTTACCGGAAGCAAAGCCAGCAGTGAAGAATAAGGAGTTTTCAGCAATTATTGATTCTATTAAGGAATTAGCTTTAAACATTATTAAGGAGAGTCCGAATATTCCAAGTGAGGCATCTTTTGCTATTAAAAACATTGAAAGTAATTCGTTTTTAATCAATTTCGTGTCATCAAATATGAATTTAACGGTAGCTGAAAAGCAATCGTTATTAGAAGTTGATGACCTTAAGAAACGTGCATTGGCGACTTTGAAATTCATGAATATTGAGTTTCAAAAACTGGAACTTAAAAACGATATTCAGTCCAGAGTACAAATGGACATGAGTCAGCAGCAACGTGAATATTTCCTGCATCAGCAAATGAAAACCATTCAGGAAGAATTGGGTGGTGTGAACCATGAGGAAGAGATTGAGGAAATGCGTGAGCGTGCGCTTACCAAAGAATGGGATGAGAAAGTAGCGAATCATTTTGATAAAGAGTTATCGAAAATGCAACGCATGAATCCTCAGGTAGCAGAGTATTCTATTCAGCGCAACTATTTAGAGCTGTTTTTAGATTTACCATGGAATGAATACAGCCAGGATAAATTCGATTTAAAACGTGCTAAAAAGATTTTAGATCGTGAGCATTTCGGATTAGAAGATGTAAAACGCCGTATTATTGAATATTTAGCGGTGTTAAAATTGCGTAACGATATGAAGTCGCCGATTTTATGTCTTTACGGACCTCCGGGTGTTGGTAAAACATCGTTAGGAAAATCTATTGCTGAAGCGTTAGGCAGAGAGTATGTGCGTATTTCGTTAGGTGGCTTGCGTGATGAAGCTGAGATTCGAGGTCATAGAAAAACCTATATTGGTGCTATGCCAGGGCGTATTATTCAGAGTTTGAAAAAGGCAGGAACATCGAATCCTGTATTTGTTCTTGATGAAATCGATAAGTTAACCAATTCGCATAACGGCGATCCATCTTCAGCAATGCTTGAAGTTTTAGATCCTGAGCAAAACAGTGAATTCTATGATAACTTCCTTGAAATGGGTTACGATCTTTCTAAAGTCATGTTTATAGCAACATCTAATAGCTTAGGAAGTATTCAGCCGGCTTTGCGTGACCGTATGGAGATCATTAACGTTACTGGATATACTATCGAGGAAAAGGTAGAGATAGCAAAACGTCACTTATTACCTAAGCAGTTAAAAGAGCACGGACTTAACGATTCGCATTTAAAGATAGGAAAACCGCAACTGGAGAAAATTGTAGAAGGTTATACCAGAGAATCAGGTGTTCGTGGCTTAGAGAAACAGATAGCTAAAATGGTACGTCATGCAGCTAAGAATATCGCTATGGAAGAAGAGTACAATATCAAAGTGACGAACGAAGATATTATAGAAGTACTTGGTCGACCAAAATTAGAGCGAGATAAGTACGAGAATAACAATGTAGCTGGTGTGGTTACAGGTTTAGCCTGGACAAGTGTTGGTGGTGATATCTTATTTATAGAGTCTATTCTTTCTAAAGGAAAAGGCATGCTTAATATTACCGGAAATCTTGGTAAGGTTATGAAGGAGTCGGCAACCATTGCCATGGAGTATATTAAAGCTAACGCTGATGAATTCGGTATTGACAGTGAAGTGTTCGATAAGTATAATGTTCATATTCACGTACCGGAAGGAGCAACGCCTAAAGATGGACCTAGTGCAGGTATTACCATGTTAACGTCGTTGGTGTCTTTATTCACTCAGAAAAAAGTGAAGAAAAATTTGGCGATGACTGGGGAGATTACACTTCGTGGCAAGGTACTACCAGTGGGCGGTATTAAAGAGAAAATTTTAGCAGCGAAAAGAGCTCATATTAAAGATGTTATTCTTTGTGAAGAAAACAGACGTGATATCGAAGAGATTAAGCAGGATTATTTAAAAGGCTTAACGTTTCATTACGTCACAGATATGAGTGAGGTTATAAAAATAGCTGTCACGAATCAAAAAGTAACAAATGCTAAAAAGCTATAAATAGAAAAGAGGTTGAATGTTCAACCTCTTTTTTTATATCTATTCTTTGTTAACGGTTATTTCAAAGAGATCTCCTTTAACAGGTTGTATTTTCATTTTTATTGGGTTTAGGTCATCAGAGATTTTTTCAGAGGTAACAATGTCACATAAATTTACAGGGGTGTTATTTATTTCTAAGAGTTGATCTCCATAATGTAATTTGCTTTTCAAGCTTTCGTTCCAGATATATCCAATAATAACGTTTTCATCTTTTACAGAAAATGAAAATCCTAATTCTGGGCGGTTAACCTTTATAGTATTGGTATCAGATTCAAAATAGAATTTTTTGTTTTTGTAATCTATAGTGGTTATCCCTTTTTGTAGCAATTTGGTTCCTATTTTTGAGTTATTGTCGTTAGATGTCTGCGCAGGAACATTTTCAAAAACCACATGGTTTAGTTTTAATATAGGTGTTAAAACTTTATATTGTTCATTAATTGGCTGCGTTCCAAAAAGACCTATTCCTGAAGCACCTATGCTTTTACCTTTAATTTTAAATATTTCTTTCGTGTTTAACAGTTTGAAGTTTTCTAAAGCGATATTGTAAAATTCGCTCATGCCTGTATCTACTAAAATCCGCTCTCTGGCTTTTTGTTTTCCTTCTAGATTAATCCAGATGTATGGGCTACTTTGATTGTCTATAAATTGAATTTCTAAAGCTTCACTTTTGTTTAATTCCAAGTTTTTAGAATCATCAGTAATAATTATCTTCTTAGTTTTCATATTAATCTGAAGAATCGAATGTCTTAAAAGATTACTGCCAATAAATCCATCTACTTTAAAGCATTTAAAAACGGGGTCGGCATTTAAGTCGTAAATCAGGGTTGGTGTTTTGGTAAATTCTGCAGTACCTATTTTTAGTTTATCAAGTAATATTAATTCTAATTGGTTTTGCTTTCCGTTGGCATCCGTTATTGAAATAGTTTTAGTTTTTGAGGGGTTTAAAATTTCTTTCAGCTCGTTTGAAATAACATTTGGAGCTCCGGTATCAAGAATAAAGCGATAGGTTTTTCCTTGAATGTCTACAGGTAAAATAATCTTATTTTTAACTATTTCAATGGGGATGAATTCAAAATATTGCTTTGAAGATTTTCCTTTATTTAAATTGGTATTCTGAGAATGCATGTTTACAAATAAAAATAGACTCAAGATGCTTAAAATAAATTTCATGTTTTTAATTTTAATTCCATTTAAAGAATAACGATGCGTGATAATGAGTTTTAAAGTGTTAATTTCTAAAATATTTATACAATTATTAATAATCTGCATTCAATTTAACTCTATTTTTTTTATTAAAATAAAAAGCGCATGTTCTCGTTTTAAGATAGATTTGTTTACTTTGCGCCCTATATATGCTAAAGAAAATTATTGTCGCTTTTTCTGTATTTACATCAGGTATCTCCTATGCACAGTTAGGAGGGGAAGCAACGTATCAGTTTTTGAACTTAGTCTCTTCGCCACGTCAGGCTGCACTTGGAGGAAAGGTGTTAACCAATGTCGATTACGATGTTACTCAAGGGCTTTTTAATCCGGCAACGATTAATCCGGAAATGGATAATCAGTTAGCATTGAATTACACGAGTTATTTAGGAGGTATTAGTTACGGAACGGCATCTTATGCTTACACTTTAGATAGGCGTACACAAACGTTTCACGGTGGGATCACTTATATTAATTATGGGTCTTTTGATGGTTACGATGAAGATGGTAATTCTACAGGAACATTTACAGGAAGCGAAACCGCTTTGTCTTTGGGCTATGCTTTGCAGATAGGCTATTCTGATTTTTATTTTGGTGGAAATTTAAAATTAATAACGTCTAAATTAGAGCAGTACAATTCATTTGGAGCAGCGGTAGATTTAGGCTTAATTTATATTGATGAGGTTAATGACTTTCATGCTGCTTTAGCTATTCGAAATTTAGGAACTCAAATCACTACCTACGCTGGGCTTCAGGAAAAATTACCGTTGGAAGTCGATTTTGGAATGTCGCAAACTTTAGAAAATGTGCCTATCCGATGGCATGTAACTTTAGAGAATTTACAGGAATGGCCAATAGCCCGACCCAATCCAGCACGTGTTACGAGTGACTTAAGCGGAAATCAAACCGAAGAGAAAGTAGGTTTTTTAGGTCAGGTGATTCGTCACACTATTATTGGTGCTGAGGTGTTTCCTGAGAGTGGATTTAATATCAGGTTAGGTTATAATTTCAGAAGAGCAGAGGAGTTGCGTTTGGTTGATCAGCGTAATTTTTCTGGGTTATCAGCAGGTTTTTTAGTTAAATTAAACAAACTGCGTTTTAGTTATACGCATGCAAAGTATACCAGTGCAGCGAATTCTAACTTTTTTGGTTTGCAAATAGATTTACAATAACATGAATAATAAAATTACCATTGCCATAGACGGATTTTCTTCAACGGGAAAAAGTACGGTTGCGAAGCAGTTAGCAAAGTATTTAGGCTATGTGTATGTTGATACAGGCGCTATGTATCGTGCTGTGGCCTATTATGCTATGGGTAATGGATTTATAACTAAAGATTATTTTGATAAGAAAGGTTTAATTGATAAACTTTCAGATATCAATATTGCTTTTAAGTTTAATGAAGGTTTAGGTTTTGCTGAGGTGTATTTGAATGGTGTTAATGTTGAAAAAAAGATTAGAACCCTCGAAGTGTCCGGATTTGTTAGTACCGTTGCGGCTGTTTCTGAAGTCAGACACAAATTAGTTGAACAACAGCAACAAATGGGGAAAGATAAAGGTGTTGTTATGGATGGACGTGATATTGGTACAGTCGTGTTTCCTGATGCCGAATTAAAACTATTTATGACAGCTTCAGCTGAAACCAGAGCACAGCGCCGTTACAAAGAGCTTATTGATAGAGGAGATGCTGTAGTGTATGATGAGGTTTTAAAAAATGTTCAGGAGCGCGATTATATTGATACACATCGGGAAGATTCTCCTTTGGTAAAAGCTGATGATGCTATTGAAGTCGATAATTCTAATATGAGTCTGGAAGAGCAATTTAATGTTATTCTGGATTTAGTAAATAAAGTATTGAATAAATAAAAGGAGCGGTTTAAAACCGCTCCTTTTTTGTTGCTTGTTAATCTGAGCTTATTTCAGATTATAATTTTTTACAAATTCGGAATCACCAATTCCTGATCGGGATAAATTAAATCAGGATTTTTTAGCTTGTCTGTGTTGGCTTCAAAAATAGCCTGATATTTTGAAGCATCTTTATAATAGTGTCTTGCAATTTTACCTAAAGTTTCACCACTTTTTACAATGTGTCTGTGGTAAACACTGGTGTCTTTAACTTTAATATCGGCCATAATATCATCAGGACTGTTGCCTCCAATTTCCTTTATTTTATCCCAAAGCAGGTTTTTTTCGTATTGGGTTTTTGTAGTTCCCCAAACTTTTAATTTGTTTTCTGTTTCTTCAACGTTACCGTTTGTGACATTAAGAGCTTCTCCTAAATCTAAAACCGGTTGGTATTTTTCTTTTACAGTCATAATTATAAGTGTTTAATATTTTTCTTTCAATATAACGAATAATATACTCTTTAAATTTAATAAAAAGTTAAGCTTTTAAAACATGTATACTTTAGACCCTTAACTAATAAAGAAAGTCACGATTAAATTTATTTCCTCATTTTTAGGTAATTAGCAGAATAATATGTATTTTTGCGCTCCTTTTAGCGGTTCAGGAAAGGTAAAAGGATTGTAAATCAAATATTTAATAACACTTTTGTGTGGTTGCCGCATAATATTTCCTAAGCATGCAAAATACAAATTTTTTATCAGCACATGGCTGAAAACGCAAAACAAGCTGAAGTTGAAGCAACAGAAGCTAAAACTGTAGAAGCTCCAGTAGTATCTGAAGCTAAAGCAAACCCTGAAAAATTCTTAAAAGAGTTTAACTGGCACAACTATCAAGAAGGTATTGACGAAGTAGACGCTCAACAATTACAAGAATTTGAAAAATTAGTAGCTGAGAATTTCGTTGACACTTTAGATGATGAAGTTGTAGAAGGTACTGTAGTACACATCACTGATAGAGATGCTATTATCGATATCAATGCTAAATCTGAAGGTGTAATTTCTTTAAACGAGTTCCGTTACAACCCTAACTTAGCAGTTGGAGATAAAGTAGAAGTATTAATCGACGTTCGTGAAGACGCAACTGGTCAATTAGTATTATCTCACAGAAAAGCTCGTGTAATCAAAGCATGGGATCGTGTAATTAAAGCAAACGAAACTGGAGAAATCGTTAACGGTTTTGTTAAGTGTAGAACTAAAGGTGGTATGATTGTAGACGTATTCGGTATCGAAGCGTTCTTACCAGGTTCTCAAATAGATGTTAAGCCAATTAGAGATTACGATCAATACGTAAACAAAACTATGGAATTCAAAGTTGTTAAAATCAACCACGAATTTAAGAACGTAGTAGTATCTCACAAAGCGCTTATCGAAGCTGATATCGAAGTTCAGAAGAAAGAAATCATTGGTCAGTTAGAAAAAGGTCAAGTATTAGAAGGTGTTGTTAAAAACATTACTTCTTACGGTGTATTCATCGACTTAGGTGGTGTAGATGGTTTAATCCACATTACAGATCTTTCTTGGTCTCGTATCAACCATCCAAATGAGATCGTTGAATTAGACCAAAAACTTAACGTTGTAATCCTTGATTTTGATGAAGATAAATCAAGAATCCAATTAGGATTAAAACAATTAAGCAAACACCCATGGGAAGCTTTAGCTGATACAGTTGCTGTAGGAGATAAAGTAAAAGGTAAAGTTGTTGTAATTGCAGATTACGGTGCATTTATCGAGGTAGCTGATGGTGTTGAAGGATTAATCCACGTATCTGAAATGTCTTGGTCTACACACTTACGTTCAGCTCAAGATTTCGTATCTGTAGGAGACGAAGTTGAAGCAGTTATCTTAACTTTAGATAGAGAAGAGCGTAAAATGTCTTTAGGTATTAAGCAATTAACTTCAGATCCTTGGACTGATATCACTGCTAAATACCCAGTAGGTTCTAAGCACAAAGGTATTGTACGTAACTTCACTAACTTTGGTGTATTCGTAGAATTAGAAGAAGGTATTGACGGATTAATTTATATCTCTGATTTATCTTGGACTAAGAAAATTAAGCACCCAAGTGAATTCTGTGCAGCTGGAGATGAGTTAGAAGTAGTAGTATTAGAGTTAGATGTTGAAGGACGTAAATTATCTTTAGGTCACAAACAAACAACTGAAAACCCTTGGGATAAATACGAAACTGAATTTGCTTTAGAAACTGTTCACGAAGGAACTATCGCTGAAATCGTTGATAAAGGAGCTACAGTAGAATTTAACGAAGATATCGTTGCATTCATCCCTTCTCGTCACTTAGAAAAAGAAGACGGAAGCAAACTTAAAAAGGGTGAAACTGCTGAATTCAAAATCATTGAATTTAACAAAGAGTTTAAACGTGTAGTTGCATCTCACACTGCTATCTTTAAAGCAGAAGAAATCGCTAACGTAAAAGCTGCAGCTAGAAAAGCTGAAGCTCAAGCAGCAGAAGCAAAACCAACTTTAGGTGATGCTAACGATGCTTTACAAGCTCTTAAAGACAAAATGGACGGTAAAAAATAATTTACCATCCTTTAAATAGGAAACCATTATAAATTAAAAAAGACCTTCAGGAAACTGAAGGTCTTTTTTTATGTGTTTATATCTCAATGAGTAAAAACTGATTAACGTTATTTGAAAGATTTTATTTTTAATAGACATCATTTCTGCATGGTTCACACGTTTTTTTTAGTTAACTTTGCTCTCCAAATACGTTTGGATAGTATATGAGTCAAAAAGTTTTACTTAACGAAAAAGAGGTAAACATCATTCTTCACCGATTGGCTTGTCAACTTATTGAAAAACATAACGACTTCTCAGATACCGTACTTATTGGTTTACAGCCGCGTGGCGTGTATTTAGCCGATAGAATCGCTAAAATTTTACGAGAAGACTATAAGGTTGAAAATATCCAGTTAGGGTATTTAGACATTACGTTTTTTAGAGATGATTTTCGCCGAGGAGAAAAGCCATTAGAGGCGAATAAAACCAAAATCAATTTTTTAGTAGAAGATAAAAACATCGTGTTTATAGACGATGTATTATATACCGGTAGAAGTATTAGAGCGGCTTTAACCGCTATACAATCGTTTGGAAGACCGAACGAAATAGAACTTTTAACGCTAATTGATAGACGTTTTAGCAGGCATTTACCAATTCAGCCTAACTACAGAGGAAGACAGGTAGATGTGATTAATAATGAGAAAGTACGTGTAAACTGGAAAGAGAAGGATAATGAAGATTCAGTTTACCTTATAGAACGATAATTTTTACACGTTTAAACTACCGCAATAGGGTAGGTTTAAACACTTAACTTTAAACATAGAAAATGAGCGAATTAAGTGTAAATCACTTATTAGGAATTAAATATCTTCAAGAGAAAGATATTCAACTTATTTTTGAAACCGCCGATCATTTTAAGGAAGTGATTAACAGGCCCATTAAAAAAGTGCCTTCACTTCGAGATATTACCATTGCCAATTTATTTTTTGAAAATTCAACCAGAACCAAGTTGTCTTTCGAATTGGCAGAAAAGCGTCTGTCTGCAGATGTTTTAAATTTTTCATCTGCACAGTCTTCGGTTAAAAAAGGTGAAACGCTTATCGATACTGTAAACAACATTTTATCTATGAAGGTAGATATGGTGGTTATGCGTCACCCCAATCCGGGAGCTGGTGTATTTTTATCAAAGCACGTTAATGCTAGTATTGTAAATGCTGGAGATGGAGCCCACGAGCATCCAACACAAGCGTTGTTAGATTCGTATTCTATTCGTGAGCGTCTGGGGGATGTGGCAGGTAAAAAAGTAGTTATTGTCGGCGATATTTTACACAGTAGGGTAGCGCTTTCAAATGTTTTTGCACTGCAAATGCAAGGTGCAGAAGTTATGGTTTGCGGACCAAAAACGTTAATTCCGCGCTATATTCATGAGTTAGGTGTAAAAGTAGAAATAGACTTACGTAAAGCTTTAAACTGGTGTGATGTGGCTAATATGCTTCGTGTACAAAACGAACGTATGGATATTAGTTACTTCCCGTCGACAAGAGAATATACACAACAGTTTGGAGTAAATAAGGAACTATTAGATTCTTTAGATAAAGAGATTATTATCATGCACCCGGGGCCAATTAACCGCGGTGTGGAGATAACGAGTGATGTGGCCGATTCTAAACAAGCCATCATTTTAGATCAGGTTCAAAATGGTGTGGCAGTAAGAATGGCTGTGATATATTTATTAGCCTCTAAAATAAAACAATAAGCTATGATACTAGATCAAGACGGAAACATATCGATTATTACTCAGGAGAAAGCAACGCTTCCAGAGTTAGTTAAGAAGATTCAGGCTTTATACCCTAAGTTTAAAAATAATAATATTATTGTTGTTTTGTCGTCATTAAAATCGTTGGGCGTTCAGGATATTGTTGAATTTTTAGAACTTTCTAATACCCACCGTGGAGCTAAACAGTCGTTTGTAATTGTTACCGACAAGATTGCTTTAGACGAAACTCCAGATGAAATCGTAGTAGTGCCAACCACCCAAGAGGCGTACGATATTATTGAAATGGAGGAAATGGAACGCGATTTAGGGTTTTAACATGAACACTTACCATCTTGCACAAGTTAATATCGCTAAAGGTTTAGCGCCTCTAAGCGATCCTATTATGCAGGATTTTATAAATAATGTAGACCGTATAAATGCTATTGCAGACGATAGCAAAGGCTTTGTCTGGCGTTTTAAAGACGAAGATAAAGATGAAGCCTTATCTATTTTTAAAGAAGAGGATTTATTGGTTAATATTTCAGTTTGGGAAGATTTAGAATCCCTTTTCAATTACATTTATCATTCCGATCATATTGAGGTTTTCAAAAGAAAAAAAGAGTGGTTTAACAAAGTAGAAATGAAGCATATGGCCTTTTGGTACGTTCCGTTTGGAACTAAACCTACCTTAAAAGATGCTAAAATTCGATTAGATTACTTAAATTCACATGGAGAAACCCCATATGCGTTTACCTTTAAAAGTAAATTTTCGGTAGTCGATTCTATTAATTATAAAACCCAATAATACATGAAGCTCACTATTTTAGGTTGTTACAGTGCTACACCAAGAGCTTTAACCAATACCACTTCACAAGTTTTAGAAATTAACAACCACATGTTTTTAATAGACTGTGGTGAAGGTACTCAGGTGCAGTTGCGAAAGCATAAAATAAAGTTTAACAGGATTAAGCATATTTTTATTTCGCATTTGCATGGTGATCATTTTTTTGGTCTTGTTGGGCTCATTTCGACATTTCGATTACTTACTCGTGAAACCGATTTACATATTTACGGTCCGAAAGGCATAAAAGAGGTGATTACGCTTCAAATGAAATTATCAGATTCCTGGACCAATTACAAGCTCATTTTTCACGAATTAACATCAACTGAATCTCAACTAATTTTTGAGGATGATTTGGTTGAAGTGCATACCATTCCTTTAAATCATAGGGTATATACCAACGGGTATTTATTCAAAGAAAAGGAAGGAAATCGCAAACTGGATATTAATCTGGTTGAAGAAGCAAATATTGATGTGGCTTACTATCGAAAATTACAGCAAGGATTTGATGTTGTAAATGAAGATGGCGTTTTAATTGCCAATGAAAAAGTGACGAAGCCTGCCAAGAAGCCCAAAAGCTATGCCTTTTGTAGTGACACCATGTATAAGGAAGATATTGTGCCGATAATTAAAGATGTCGATGTGTTATATCACGAATCGACATTCCTGGAAAAGCACGCAAATCTGGCACCACAAACTAAGCATTCAACTGCAAAAGAAGCTGCTACAATTGCTAAAAAAGCAAATGCAGGGGTTTTATTGTTAGGACATTATTCAACGCGTTACGATAGCCTAAAACCGTTTAAAGAAGAAGCTCAGGAAGTCTTTAAACACGTCAGGTTATCTCAGGATGGTAAGGTGTTCGATTTTAGTTAAACTCTTTTAAATCTAATACCCACTCAATAGCTTCGTTTAAACATTGACAACGTTTTATACTTTCTTTAGAAAAACGTTTTTCCAAGGTCGCGTTTAAATAGGCCATATCATTGTATATTACAATAGCACTGGCTACAATAAAATTTAAAGCAGATAACTTCTGCCAGTTGTGCGGATCTCGGGAATAGGAGTGTATGCGATTGGAAATGTAAGCCAGTTTAACCTCATTTTCATAATAAGCCTCGATATCGTTCAATAAATCTTTAACCATAGACCAATCGAAATGAATGCCTTCATGCATTTCAGATAAGATGTACTTTTCACCGAAATAAAAGGTTCCATATGGTTTTTCCAATTTAAAGAATTGCTCTCTATCGTAATAGGCGGAATTCTCAAATATCATATTAATTCTTTAGGGAGGCACTAATTTAGAAAGATTATTCTATTAGGAAATGAAAAGAATATTTAATTTTGAACAATTTTAAATTAGCATGGAAAAGGACTTAAGCAGCTACAGGAAATCTTACGAAAAGGGAGAATTATTATTAAAAAATGCTCCGGAAAATCCAATGGAATTGTTTCAAAAATGGTTTTATGAGGTCGACAATTATTTTGTTGAAGATGAAACAAATGCGATGACGGTTTCAACTATCGGTCTGGATGGATTTCCAAAAAGCAGGGTAGTACTTCTTAAACGTTATACTTACGAAGGATTTATATTTTACACCAATTACAACAGTGAAAAAGGTAAGGCTATTGCCAAGAATCCAAATGTATGTTTATCCTTTTTCTGGCATGGTGCCGAACGTCAGGTTATTATTAAAGGTAAAGCTGAAAAAATTGCTGAAAATTTAAGTGATGGTTATTTTGAGTCCAGACCCCGTGGTAGTCAGTTAGGGGCTATAGCTTCAGACCAAAGCAAAGTTATTGAGAGCAGGGAAGCTCTTGAAAGTAAGCTTCAGGCTTTAGAGCAGGAGTATGAGGGTAAAGAAATACCTCGTCCTGAGCATTGGGGGGGGTATATTGTTAAACCTGTGGAGATTGAATTTTGGCAGGGAAGAGCTAACAGATTACACGATAGAATTCGATATACATTACAAGAAGACTATAATTGGCAGGTTGATCGATTATCTCCATGATTTTAACGCTGAAATACACAATTATTCTAATTTCAAAATAAAATATCCGATGAAATACATTATTTAACGATTAAAAACATTCATTTAATCGATTTTAACATTTCCTTAACACTTACTTCGGGTTAGGCTTCTAAATTTACAGAACCAAATCTAAATTTACTTAACCATGAAGTTATTAACCAAATTGCCATTTTTGGCACTTCTAGCTATTTTAACTTTCTCCTGTACTACAGATAGCCTTGAAGAACAACCCCTGGGAGAAGAGTTTAGTCTTATTATTTTAGAAGACAAATCAATCGAAGTAGAAATTTTAGAACTTATAAACGATCACAGATTATCAGTCGGACTTAGTCCTTTAACAGACATGTCTATTGTAAAATCTGTTGCTTACACACACACCGACTATATGGTAGATAATAATGAAGTATCGCATGCTAATTTTTTTAAGAGAAGTGAATACTTAAAGGCTAATGCAGGGGCATCTAAAGTTTCTGAGAATGTAGCTTATGGTTACAGTTCTGCGGAATCGGTAGTTAATGCATGGCTTAAAAGCGAAGGGCACCGCGCTACCATAGAAGGTGATTTTACCAACTTCGACATTTCAGCCGAAGTAAACTCTGAAGGTAAATGGTATTACACCAATATCTTCATAAAAAAATAATTATTTGCTAGTCTCAGTTTGATAGCAATTACAACATAACCATTTATTTATAATTGGTTATATCTTGATAACTTAATTGTTATTGAATTTAGCTTTAGGTATGAGCCTCCCTTGGTTGGGGAGGCTTTTTTGTGTTATAAATCCTAAACTGTAGATATACTGTTATTTATATCTGCGTAAAAATTTATTTAAAAAACCTTGACATAAAATATTTCCGATAGCATTTTTAAATTCTTCTGTAATTTCATTTTTCATGGTAATATTAAAGTCATTAGTGACTTTTAAAATTATATGGGAAACAGGTTTAATTAAATTATTATAATCGCTAACACTGTTTACATAAGATCTTTTGTCGGAATTGGAATAAACCATGTTTATACAATCCCAAATTTCATTTATTTCTTTTGAGATTTTATAATCAATTAAATCTTTAAAGTTTTGATTTAATAAGTTGTACGCTGCATAATATTCTGAATCATGAAACTTCGAAAATTGTTTATTTGTTAATTCTAGAAACACTACTTTTTCAAACAATTGGCTTGTTCATTAGTACTTTTTAACATCAACTTGTAATTAGATATATGTTTTGAAAGTAATCTATTAACACTTCTTTCATATAAACGTAACTAAGCGAGTTATTGTTACAACAATTTAAATTAAGATGAGATAGGTAAGGATTAAAAATTAAAAACCCACTTAAGATTCTTCCTAAGTGGGTTTTAAAAAAATTGAATTTAGCTTTATTTTTTGTTTGTTGTTATTCCATTTTAATAACAATAAACTGTGTACGTCTGTTTAACTGGTGGGCAGCCTCTTCACAATCTTCACTACCATCACATCCGTTTGTTAATCTACGCTCACCAAATCCTTCATGAGCTGTTATACGTTCGGCAGCAACTCCATGTGATATTAAATATTCATAAGTAGAGTTAGCTCTGTCGATAGATAATTTATCGTTATAAGATAAGGTACCTCTGGAATCGGTGTGCGATTCAATTCTGATTACCATATCAGGATACTGGTTTACCATTAAGTCAACGATCTTGTCTAATTCTAAAGCTGCATCAGGTCTAATGTTGTGTTTATCGAAGTCGAAGTAAATTGTATTTAACTCAGCTAGTGTTACCACATCTTCAACAGGATTTAGTAATAAGTTAGCTGTAATTGTTGTTAACTCGGTTTTTAAATTTTTAGAGGTAAATGTTCTGTAGTCCTCTATGTATTTCTCATGACTTCCAACAACTTTGTAATCCTGATTTCTGTCTATATTAATAGAGTAATATCCTTTTTCGTCGGTTTCCATATAGGCAATTTCTGCACCTTTTTCATCGTATAATTTGATGGTTGAATTGGCTATTGGATTACCATTAATAGCATCTGAAACTACTCCTTCAACTTTTAAAGGCGGTATTCTGTTATAAGCATAAATGTCGTCATCACCTTTTCCTCCAGATCTATTTGATGCAAAATAACCAGAAGTACCATTAGCACTCATCGTGAAAGAAAAGTCATCGTTACTGGAATTAACAGGTGTACCTAAATTTATAACATCTATAATATTATCATTCTCATCGTTTACCGTTGCAAAAACGTCTAATAATCCTAAACCTACGTGTCCGTCTGAAGAGAAGAACAGAGTACCTTCATTATTAATAAAAGGAAAACCTTCTGCACTATTTGTATTTACTACATTCCCTAAGTTTTTAGGTTCACCTAAAACACCATCGGCAGAGATGTCAACCACATAGATATCTGAACCTCCAAAACCACCAGGTCTGTCTGATGCGAAGTAAAGTTTTGTATCATCACTGTTTAAAGCAGCATGTTGTGTTGAGAAATTATCGCTGTTAATTGGTAAATCTTCAACATCTGTCCAGATACTATCTCTAAATGTTGCGCGATAAATTTTCATGTTCGTAAGACCTTTAGAGTCTTTGTTTTCTACATTATCTTTAAAGTTATTTCTGGAGAAATACATGTATTTTCCGTCTTTAGTGATAGTCACGGGACCATCGTGGAAAACAGTATTAATATCGCCATTTAACTTATTGGTGTGATCAACTTCTTCATTAGAGTCTACGTCGGTAACATAAACATCTAAAAACGGTTGTTCGTTCCAACCATATAAACGTTTAATGGCAACACCAGCATCGCGGGTAGAACAGAAGTAAATTTTACCATCATGCTCATAAGCTCCAAAATCACTATACTCAGAATTGAAATCGAACTTATCTAAGAAATACTGTTGTTTGGCATTAAAGACATTTGTAATGAAATTTGAATCCTTAGAGAAGTCGTTATTATTTACAACACCGCCAGAATCTTTATAACGTTGTAACCATTTTTCCGATGCATCGTAATCTTTAACACCACGTAAAGATTGAGCGTAACTGTAATAATACTCAATAGGAACATTATCTTGTTCAACAACTTTTTTGTAATATTTAGAGGCGTTTTTCGGATCTCTTAACAGGGCATAACAATCGGCCAGCTTTCTTGTTGCGTAATCTTTGTTGTAATTTTTAGCAATAAGTTCTTTATAAACTTCAGCCGCTTTTACAAAAGAGAATTTATTGAATAGCGTGTCTGCGTGATTTTGTTTTCCTTGCTGTGCAAACACAGTTACGGTTAACATTAGCGCAGCGAATACTAAAATGTAATTTTTAATCTTCATATCTTAGGGTATTAGAAGTATCTAGGTGATTTTAGTTTAGTACTTAAGAATTTGAATTCGTAAATAAGCAGGATTTCATGTGTTCCTGTTGTATAGTCTGCTATATCAGAAATGGCTTTCTCGTATGCATAACCTATACGTAGTTGTCGTGAAATTTGAAAATCTACAATACCTCCAATCGCAGCAGTTTGCTCGTTAATTCTATACGAACCTCCTAACCAGAATTTTTCATTGAACAAGAAGTTAGCTGTAAGATCGTATGATAAAGGGGCACCGTTTGTTGCTTTTATTAAGTATGCTGGTTTGAATTTTACCTTATCACCAAGATTGAAAACATATCCACCGGTAAAGTAATAACTTAAACGATCTAAAGCTTCATAGCCTTCTTCCGTATTTCTATCGGTGTTTAAGACTCTTGGGGTAGATAAACCTAAATACCATTTGTCCGTACTCCAGTAAACACCTAAACCTATATTTGGCGACCAGCGATTAGAAAATCCTCTAAAGTAGGTGTCTTCAATAACAGTAGGATCGTTTAAAAATTCATCATCCAGACTGTATTGAGTAAATCCTCCTTTAATACCGAAAGCCAGTTTTCCTGTTTTTCCGGTTGGAATGGCATAAGAGAAATCACCGTACAGATACGTGAAATTTTCAGGACCCAAATCGTCTTCTATAAACGACAAACCTAAACCTATTCTGTCATTTCTTAACGGACTATGAATAGATAATGTTTGTGTTATAGGACCACCTTTAAAACCAACCCACTGGCTTCTGTGCAATCCAACAATGCTCAAGGCTTCTCTACTACCGGCATAAGCCGGGTTAACAGATATTGTATTATACATGTACTGTGTGAACTGCGGTAATTGTTGCGCAAGTCCAACCGTACAGCTTAATAATGCAATAGCGATTACGTAATGTTTAAAAAGTTTCATAGGTTAAGATTTTTATTTAGTTCCTAAATAAACTGGTCCTGTAAATGGTGCCAATCCACTATCTTTTAATGTTATTATATAATAGTACGTTCCGTTTGGTACTGTATCAGAAGTTCCGAAAGAAGACTTATTAGAATTTCCTCTCCAGTCTCCCATATTTTCTCCAAGCGTATAGTTGCTAGATTCATAAATTAAAGCTCCCCAACGGTTGAAGATCTTAACATCTGCTACAAATCCACATAATTCGATTCCTTTAATATCAAATGACTCGTTGTAAGCATCTCCGTTAGGTGTTACAGCTTTTGAAATTACAATGTCATTTTCTCCACATGGTAATACCACACAATCTGAATTAACCTGAAGTGTAAGTTCTGTTTCGTAGATAGAACCATCTCTTGTGGTCTTGTATTTAACTAAGAATTCTAATACTTCTCCAGGATTGAAATCTTCTCCAAGTTGTAATTTCGTTGGATCGAAAATTGAACCTATTAAAGTGGCTACATTAGATCCAGAAAGGAATTCCCAAACCCCTTGAAGGTTTACATCACTTGGAATCAGGTCTTGTATGATATCTTTCAAGTCTACAGCGCCATCGTCATAACATAGTGGTGCTGCGGTAGTTTGAGTTGTTACTGTTTGAATTGCAATTAATACAGTTTGTGTATAAACAGATTCGTTACCACAAGCATCAGTTGCTGTCCAGGTTCTTGTAATTTGGTAATCTACAAAAACGTTATCTACAAAAGTACTTTCTTCAGTAAATTCTACAGTATATTCTGAACAGTCGGTGAATTCAAGTTCCGGAGCATCTGGAATATCTAATGAAGTAACAGCTATGATTTCTTCATATTCAGTAATATTCTCAGGAGCTTTAGTATCCTGAACCGTGATGTTTTGAGTATGAGAAATTGCGTTACCACATTCATCAGTTGCTGTCCAGGTACGAGCAATTGAATAACTAGAAGGACACGAACCGTCTGTTCTTACATCTTCAACAGTTACCGTGGCATTTCCACAGTTATCAGTAGCTGTTAAAACGACATCGTCAATGGTAGGAACGGCATCACATTCTACAGTTATATCTGTAGGTAATGATTCAACAAAGGTTGGTGCCGTAGTATCAATAACCGTAATAATTTGTGTAGCTGTAGAAGCATTTCCACAATCATCGGTCGCTGTCCATGTTCTGGTAATTACTTTGGTATTACCACAAGCAGCAACCTCAGAATCACTTTCTGTGATGGTTACATTACCACAAGTATCGGTAGCCGTAGCGACACCAGTACTCACGCTTGTTTCATCTTCAGAGCATTCAATAGTTACGTTATCCGGAGCTGTAATTGTTGGAGCAACAGTATCAACTATAGTAATGGTCTGCGTTGCAGAAGTAGGGTTACCACATTCATCAGTAGCCGTCCAGGTTCTAGTAATTACTTTGGTATTACCACAAGCCGTTACAACATCATCACTTTCAGTAATTGTTACATCACCACAAGTATCAGTAGCTGTAGCTACACCCGTATTAGCACTAGTTTCGTCTTCATTACACTCGATAGTGACATCGGCAGGTACTGTTAATACCGGAGGCGTTGTATCTTGAACAGTAATAGTTTGCGTTGCAGAAGTAGGGTTACCACATTCATCAGTAGCCGTCCATGTTCTGGCGATTACTTTCGTATTACCACAAGCCGTTACAACATCATCAGTTTCAGTAATAGTTACATCCCCGCAAGTATCCGTAGCAGTAGCTACACCAGTATTAGCACTAGTTTCATCTTCACTACACTCGATAGTGACATCAGCAGGTATTGTTAATACCGGAGGCGTTGTATCTTGAACAGTAATAGTTTGCGTTGCAGAAGTAGGGTTACCACACTCATCAGTAGCCGTCCATGTTCTGGTGATTACTTTCGTATTACCACAAGCCGTTACAACATCATCAGTTTCAGTAATAGTTACATCCCCGCAAGTATCCGTAGCAGTAGCTACACCAGTATTAGCACTAGTTTCATCTTCAGTACACTCGATAGTGACATCAGCAGGTATTGTTAATACCGGAGGCGTTGTGTCTTGAACTGTAATAGTTTGCGTTGCAGAAGTAGGGTTACCACACTCATCAGTAGCTGTCCATGTTCTGGTGATTACTTTCGTATTACCACAAGCCGTTACAACATCATCAGTTTCAGTAATAGTTACATCCCCGCAAGTATCCGTAGCGGTAGCGACACCAGTATTAGCACTAGTTTCATCTTCAGTACACTCGATAGTGACATCGGCAGGTACTGTTAATACCGGAGGCGTTGTATCTTGAACAGTAATAGTTTGCGTTGCAGAAGTAGGGTTACCACACTCATCAGTAGCGGTCCATGTTCTGGTGATTACTTTCGTATTACCACAAGCCGTTACAACATCATCAGTTTCAGTAATAGTTACATCCCCGCAAGTATCCGTAGCAGTAGCTACACCAGTATTAGCACTAGTTTCATCTTCAGTACACTCGATAGTGACATCAGCAGGTATTGTTAATACCGGAGGCGTTGTATCTTGAACTGTAATAGTTTGCGTTGCAGAAGTAGGGTTACCACATTCATCAGTAGCGGTCCATGTTCTGGTGATTACTTTAGTATTACCACAAGCCGTTACAACCTCATCACTTTCAGTAATGGTTACATCACCACACATATCGGTTGATGTTGCTATACCAGTATTAGCACTAGTTTCGTCCTCAGTACATTCGATAGTCACATCAGCAGGTACTGTTAGTACTGGTGCTGTTGTATCTTCGATTGTGAAGGTTGCAGTTGTAGATGATTCATTTCCACAAGCATCAGTAGCTGTAAAGATTACTGTAGCCGAACCAGTATTTCCACAATCATCACTCAATGCAGTGAAATTATTAGACCAGGTAATTACGGAACAATCGTCTGTTGCAGCAGCTCCGCCGTTGGAGTTTAACCAATCGTTTAATTCTGTTACGTTTCCAGCACCATCACATTCAGCCACATAAGCAGCAGCTGCAGTTGTGATTGTTGGAGCAGTTGTATCTTTAATGATATATGTTGCAGTTGTAGTTGTTTTATTCCCACAAGCATCGGTAGCTGTAAAGGTTACCAAAATACCATTACCGTCACAATCAACAGTTGTATTTTGTCCATAATCATTAGACCAAAATACTTCACCACAGTTATCAGTAGCCGTTGCACCTCCATTACTATCTAACCAGTTTTGAAGTGCATCAGGATCTGTAACACCACATTCTATTTCGATGTTAGCAATGTTAGAATTATTAATAATAGGTGCTGTTTTATCGCCACCAGAGTATGTAATTTCAACTGGGTTAGCGATAGCATTACCACATTTATCTTCTACGGTATATGTGTAAGTTACTGACCAAGAACAGTCGTCTCCAGCAGGCGTGCCAGATTTCACTACAGTGATATCACCACCACAGTTGTCTGTGTATAGCGCAGCGATGTCCGCTACAGTAGGTCCCTCAGGAATAGCATTAAAACAAAGGTCTTGATTCGCAGCACCTGCAGGAATAGTTCCTGTTAAGCTAGGTGCTGTTTTATCGCCACCAGAGTATGTAATTTCAACTGGGTTAGCGATAGCATTACCACATTTATCTTCTACGGTATATGTGTAAGTTACTGACCAAGAACAATCGTCTCCAGCAGGCGTGCCAGATTTCACTACAGTGATATCACCACCACAGTTGTCTGTGTATAGCGCAGCGATGTCCGCTACAGTAGGTCCCTCAGGAATAGCATTAAAACAAAGGTCTTGATTCGCAGCACCTGCAGGAATAGTTCCTGTTAAGCTAGGTGCTGTTTTATCGCCACCAGAGTATGTAATTTCAACTGGGTTAGCGATAGCATTACCACATTTATCTTCTACGGTATATGTGTAAGTTACTGACCAAGAACAATCGTCTCCAGCAGGCGTGCCAGATTTCACTACAGTGATATCACCACCACAGTTGTCTGTGTATAACGCAGCGATGTCCGCTACAGTAGGTCCCTCAGGAATAGCATTAAAACAAAGGTCTTGATTTGCAGCACCTGCAGGAATAGTTCCTGTTAAGCTAGGGGTTGTTTTATCGCCACCAGAATATATTATTTTAATCTCAAAATCATTGCTAGGACAACCATCAGAAATAGTATAAATACGTTCTAAATACCAAGCACAATCATCACCAGAAAGTGTTGAATTTTTAAAAGTAGCCGTTACTGTCCCACAATCATCTGTATAAGCGTCTTCTATATTAGAGATGTCTGTTGAAGTTGGTGCGTAGCTGTCAATTGCAGACTTATCGGCACATAAATCTAAATTAGATATTCCAATAGGCTCAAATCCTGTAGGGGCGTTTTGGTCGGACCCAGAATGAGTAATCGTTTCCCCAACCAACTTGTTACCACATTCATCGCTTACATCAAAGGTGTAAACTAGTTGCCAAGAACAGTTGTCTCCATTTAGAGTGGTGTTGGTAAGGATAACAGTTACATCTCCTCCACAGGTGTCAGAATAATAAGCAGCAACCGTCGCATTATTGAAAGGATATGTTGCTTCAGCATCTGAAGCACAAAGATTTACCCCTGTAACTCCAACTGGAGTATTGCCAGTTGGTGCTTGAGTATCTTGGATTACAAAATTAGCATCAATTTGTGCGGTATTGTCACACTTATCTGTAGCTGTAAATAACACATTATATGTTTTAGTATTTCCACAAGTATCAAATATTTGTAAAACTTCATATGACCAAATAACATTATCATCACAATTATCTGTAGCTGTAGCTCCCGCATGGGTTTGTAACCAAGCTTCATATTCTATTTGATTGCCATTTCCATCACATTCAACCAAACCAGAAGTTCCACCTGTAATTACAGGGGGAGTATCGTCTTCAACTGTAATTTCTTTAGAGACAGTTGATGAATTACATTCAGCAATGGCATTTGGATCAGTTGTTGTTAATGTTACTGTGTAAGTTCCACAGCTAGCATATGTATATGAAGGATTTTCTTCTGTACTTATATTTCCATCTCCAAATTCCCATAAAAATTGAGTATTTGGACCTCCATTTGTTGTAGCTGTAAAATCTACATCTAATTGACAATCACTACCAGTGCTAGGTGAGCTTTCCATGATTGAAGCTGTTACTCCTTCAACAAATTCAATTTCTATATCAGCAAATACATCAACACTTGAGTCAGCACAAGAAGTCCCTTCTATACCTAACTTAATATTAACATTAATTCTTAAGGTATATATTCCAGGTTGATCTACAGTAACTGTCGTTTGAGGCATATCATTTGGAGTAAAAATAACATTTCCAGGGTTTGTATTTATCGGAGGAACTGTCCATTCATAAGTAACGGCACCACTTATAAGCCCATTAAGATCAATTGAAATGTCAGTAGGCCCAAAACATACAGCGTTATCTGAACCAGAAATTATAGCAAAATCTGGATCTAATTGGGGTGTTCCTCCTGCACCAATTAAATCTTCGAAATATATACAATTATTGCCCTGACCCGCACAACGTGAATATTCAACATTTCCTATCCTTATTTGTATGTTATTATTACACGATTGTCCTCCAGAAGTACCAATTGGATCACCTTCGGATTTATCTATATCTTCTATAACTAGTGCAGTGTTAGCCGCTAGAATTAAAACCGCTTTTGCAGTCCACCAAATATGACCTCCTTCTTTTATAATGATACGATCGACTGTATCAGGAATGGTTGTATCTTCAGTGATACTAATAATTGTACCATTAGCAATAGTAACAGTTCCACCACAATTATTAGCAGGGTTGTTTATATAAGCAACTAACTGAGCACCTGTCATATTATTAGTAATCTCACAGTCTGCTTGAGCATAGGAAATACTCAAGAATACAAACAAAAAAGCAAATAAAGTACGCTTTATATTAAGATTTTGTTTAAATATTGAATTAAAAGTACTTGTTTTCATAAGCCAATAATTGGTTAACATCAGTTTGAATAGTATTTAGGTATGTATATAAAATTATCTTACTAATTTTTAATAATCTAATTTTCTTAAAGTAGTGAGGGAGGAGTGCTATTGTTTACACTAAGACTTAAAAGAGATATTAGATTTGGGGTCATTTTTTAATATTCTACACAACAAAAGAACATACGCGACGTTGCTTTTTCAAAAAAAAATGTTAAACACCTTAAAAAAACGATAAACCGTACAGTAATAACAGTTAATCGAGTTAATGTGTTTTTTTAGCGATAAGCATGGTTTACATATGTTAATTTATTAAAGTTGAGAATTGATAATAGCTTTATTTATATTTTCTGATTAAATTAGTTATACTTTAATTCAACAAATAAAGTGATTTTCATCGACAAAAACAACATTTTAACGATGAAAATTGCATTTTATCGAAGTTATGAAAAAAATTATACTAGTAAGACATGCTAAATCCTCGTGGGAATTTAATGTCATCGATCATGAGAGACCGTTAAACCAACGTGGTATTACAGATTCAAACCTTGTTTCAAAGCATTTAAACATGGATTCTGCTGCTATAGATTTAATACTTTCCAGCGATTCTGTGCGTACTACACAAACCTCAAAAATCTTCATTTCAAATTTAAATCTAATGGATAAAGATTTAGAGTATATGTATGAATTGTACGATTTTGATGGTAGAGATTTAACACGCGTTATTAAATCTTGCGATACAGATGTGAAAACTTTACTAGTTTTTGGACATAACCATGCTGTTACAGACTTTGTTAATACGTTTGGTAGTCAATACATTGATAATGTCCCGACTAGCGGAGTGGTTATTATAGAGTTCGATATTAACGATTGGAAAGATTTGAATAAAGGAAAAACTGTATTAACTTTATTTCCAAGAGATTTAAAAAATGATGAATAAAGCATCATTTATATTGAACATTATTTCCTGCAAATAAATATATTTGCTTAAACCGATATAAACGAATTATGAGCATGACGAAACCCGAAGTACACACGAATAGCTATATAAATAGAGAAATAAGCTGGTTACAATTTAATGCACGGGTTTTACAGGAAGCAGAAGACGAAGCGGTGCCGTTAATCGAACGTTTAAGGTTTCTTGGAATTTTTTCAAACAACTTAGATGAATTTTTTAAGGTACGTTATGCTACAGTAAAACGTATTGTTGATGCAGGTAAAGCGGGGAAAAACGAGCTTGGAGGTATCAGAGCTGAAGAACTACTGGAAATCATTACTCAGATTGTTATTAAACAGCAAAGTGAAAGTTTAGAGATTCTGGATATGATTCAGCAGCGTCTGGAAGACGAGGATATTCATATTATTAATGAAACACAAATTGATGCTTCCCAAAGTGAATTTATAAGACGTTATTTTCTTAGAAAGGTCAGTCCTGCACTGGTAACCATTATCCTTAATGATGATGTTGTTTTACCAAATTTAAAGGATAGTGCTGCTTACTTGGCGGTTAAAATGATTATGGCAAACAAAAGCAAACAGTTTGCTTTAATTGAAATTCCAAAATCTGTTAATCGATTTGTTGAATTGCCAAAGCAGGGCGATAAAAGTTATATCATTATGATTGATGATATGCTACGCTATTGTTTGAAAGATATCTTTAATATTTTTGATTATAAGGAAATATCTGCGCACATGATTAAAATCACGCGTGATGGTGAGCTGGATTTTGATAGTGATTTAAGTAAGAGTTTTATTGATAAGGTTTCCGATAGTGTTAAACACCGAAAAATAGGTGAGCCGGTTCGCTTTGTTTACGATAAAACAATTCATCAGGACACATTAGATTATTTAATGTCTAAAATGGGTATTGATAATACCGATAGTATCATTCCTGGAGGTCGCTACCATAACCGAAGAGATTATATGAGTTTCCCGAGCTTAGGTCGCACCGATTTAATGTATGATAAAATTGAAGCTTTACCTGTAAAAGGATTAAGTCTTGAGGAAAGTATTTTTAAAGCCATAAAAAAGAAAGATTATTTAATCTATGCACCTTATCAGACGTTTTCTTATGTGGTTAAGTTTTTACGTGAAGCGGCTTTAGATCCGAGTGTTAAAACCATAAAAATTACTATTTATCGCCTTGCTGAGATTTCACATATTGCAAGTTCTTTAATTAATGCAGCGATTAATGGGAAATCGGTTACCGTGGCAATTGAGCTTAGAGCTCGTTTTGATGAGCAGGCCAATATTGCCTATGCACAGCAAATGGAAGATGAAGGCATTAACTTAATATTTGGTGTTCAGGGCTTAAAAGTGCACAGCAAAATGTGTATTATAGAGCGTGAAGAAGGTAAAAAGTTAAGACGTTATGGTTTTATTAGCACAGGAAACTTTAACGAATCTACTGCAAAGATTTACACAGATTACACGTTATTGACTTCAGATCAGCGCATATTAAAAGATGTGACTAAAATTTTTAGTTTTTTTGAAACGAATTATAAAATTTTCAGATACAAGCATTTAATTACCTCGCCGCATTATACCAAGAAAGCGATTTTCAAATTGATAGATAAAGAAATTGAAAATGTAAAACAAGGTAAGCCGGGATACATAAGACTTAAAATGAATAGTATTTCGAGCTATACTATGGTCGATAAATTGTATGAAGCAAGTAATGCCGGTGTGAAAATTCAAATGATTGTTCGAGGAATCTGTTGTTTGATTCCTGGAATAGAAGGTATGAGCGAAAATATTGAGGCGATAAGTATTGTCGATAAATTTTTAGAGCATCCTCGTGTGTATATCTTCGGAAATGGCGGCGATCCAAAAGTATATATTTCTTCGGCAGACTGGATGACCAGAAATATAGAAAATAGAGTGGAAGTGAGTTGCCCAATTTATGATGAAGATATAAAAAGAGAAATTATCGATACCTTTAATATTTCCTGGAGCGATAATGTTAAAGCACGTATTATTTGCGACTCGCAAGAGAATAAATATCGAGTTAATGACAAGGAAAAGGTAAGGTCACAATTTGCCACTTACGAGTATTATGTAGATAAAATGAAAAACTAATATGCTTTCAATTAAAAAATATGCAGCGATAGATATCGGTTCCAATGCGGTAAGATTACTTATATCTAATATTATTGAACGCGAAGGGAAACCAGTTAAGTTCAAAAAGAACTCTTTGGTACGTGTGCCTATTCGTTTGGGAGCAGATGTTTTCGTGAATCAAAGAATATCTAAGGAAAATACACAGCGTATGCTGGATACCATGCTGGCTTTCAGGTTGCTTATGAAATCTCATAAAGTGGTTAAATATAAAGCCTGTGCCACATCGGCGATGCGCGAATCAACTAACGGAAAAAAAATTGTGGAAGCCATTTCCCAGCAGTCCGGAATAAAAATCGATATTATTGATGGAGAGGAAGAAGCAGCTATTATTGCAGCTACCGATTTAAATACTTATATCGACGAAAGTAAAACTTATTTGTATGTCGATGTGGGAGGGGGTAGTACTGAGTTTACCGTAATTCATGAAGGTGTTCAGGTTACCTCCCGATCATTTAAAATTGGTACGGTACGTCTGCTTAACGATATGGTATCTAAAGAAACGTGGCAGGATTTGGAGGCCTGGATTAAAACCCATACCAGTCAGTATGATATGATATCTGTGTTAGGTTCTGGTGGTAACATTAATAAGATTTTTAAAATTTCAGGAAAGGCTTTAGGAAAACCCTTATCTTATTTCTATCTAACCTCATACTATAACACGCTCCAAAGTTATTCATACGAAGAACGTATTTCAGAATTAGACTTAAATCAAGACCGTGCAGACGTTATTATACCGGCAATGCGAATTTATTTATCGTCAATGAAATGGAGTGGTGCCAAAAACATCTATGTACCGAAGATTGGTTTGGCCGATGGTATTATAAAAAGTATATACTACGATACGGTTTCGAGCAATACACAGTAAAATTATGCACTTCACCTTTTAAAATTGTAAGATTTTAGGTTTATAATATATATTCGTGTTACTTATTTAGTTAAGCAACAGATTTACATACTAAACCTATATTATTATGAAAAAAATACTACTTACAATACTTCTTGGTGCGTCCTTTTACGGGTTTTCACAAGATGTAAAATTTGGTGTTAGAGGAGGATATAATATATCAAATCTAGATTTTAAGGATACACCAATAATGGAAAACAAGCATAGAAATAGCTTTTATTTTGGAGCTTTTAGTGATATCGCTTTCTCCAAAGGATTTTCATTGGTTCCTGAACTTCAGTTTTCTGCCGAAGGTGCTAAGGATGAAGTTTTAAACTTAGACTACATTCAAATGCCTATCTTTTTAAAATTCAGACTAGCGGAAAAACTACGTTTCGGTATAGCGCCACAAGTGGGATTAAAAGTTCATAAAGAGGAAGATATGATGAAAAACTTCGCGTACTCTGGTGTCGCAGGTTTAGATTATAAGATATCGTACAGCCTGTTTGCAGACGTACGATATACTTACGGATTCTCTAATATCTTTGATGATAATGTAAATGCTGAAGCTAAAAACACCAATATCCAAATAGGTGTTGGGTTTAAATTTTAACCATGTATAGCTTCAGAAGTACCTAGTTTAGACATAATTTCAGCTTCATATTCCAGAAGTTGTTGCCATTTGGCATCAACTTCTTTTTTTACCCCATATTTACGGGCAAAGCCTAAAAACATGGTGTAATGGTTGGCTTCACTAACCATAAGGTTTCTGTAAAATTTAGCCAATTCCTGATCTTCAAGTTCTTCAGATAACAACCTGAAACGTTCACAACTTCTGGCTTCAATTAGGGCCGCGTAAAGTAAGCGGTGAACCAGCTGTGTTGTTCGGCTTCCGCCTTTGGGAAAGAATTTCGTTAATTCTATAACATAATCGTCACGACGATCGCGTCCTAAAGTCCAGCCGCGTTCAATAATTTTATCATGAACCATTTTAAAATGGCTGATTTCTTCCTTTACCAAAGCTGTCATTTCCTGCACCAAATCGGTGTATTCAGGAAAACTTACAATAAACGATATCGCGGTGCTGGTTGCTTTTTGCTCACAAAATGCGTGATCGGTAAGTATTTCTTCAATGTTCTTTTCTACAATATTAACCCAACGTGGGTCTGTTGGTAATTTTAATCCTAACATACTATGTTGTTTTAGGTTTAATGTGGTATTCTTTAATCTCTATGGTTCCGTCTTCAAAAATGTTTAGAATAAAATCTCTGTAAATTTCAGTTTCTGGTATTTGAAAAGCGGTATGTAACTGAATTTTTTGTTCAGTTGAAGCTTCATGATTGATCCATACATATTGCATTATGGCCTTATCCCAAAATTCTGAGTTTTCAAACGACTTAAAAAGACGTTTGTCTAAAGCAGAATTAATAATGGATTCGGAATTTTTTGAAATCTGAATATGGGCTTCAAAGTTTTTGTAATGTGAATATGTAATGGAATCGCGTTTATTTCTTTTGGTATAAACAAGAGGATTGCTCTCCGTTGAATGATAGTTGATTTTTACCTGAAATCCTGTGCTTAAAATGGTGTCTGTTACAATTTTTACAGGCGTTTCAGGAATAAAGTGTAACTCCTCACTGAAGGCTTTAAATAGATTGTCTTCTTTCAAAATGGCTTCGTTAGACATGTATGCACGTTCACGACCATCACAACTTATAAAACCTATAATAATGAAAATTAAATACAGTAGTTTTTTCATTTTAAATCCATTAAAGGTCTAAATCGAAAGTCTTTCTTAAGATATCGATATTAGCATTTTTTTCTTTAAGCTTTTCAAATTTCTCCATCGGGGTGTAAGCGTATTGTTTTTGTTTCACCTCGTTAACATCAATAGACAAACTAATTTCGTAATTGCTTAAAGACTTTCTAATATACGCCAAAAGATCGTATTGGTTACGCTCAACTTCAACTTTATTGGTTTCGGCAGGATATTCTACGTGTATTGTAGTGCCTTTTACTTTCGGAGTATCCATCGCCAAAATAGAGGCCAGGTTATGCAGACCTTTACTCCTTATAGAGTTTGTATATTCGTTCCAGGACGCGATAAGAGCTTGCTCAGTAAATGGTTCGCTTGGTAGATTTTCTTCATCTACAACAACTTCCATTTGTTTAATCTGGTGTTCTTTCTTAACCCGTAAACTACTTAGCGATAATCCAGATTTACGTTTATTATCGCTTTTTAAATCAATTTTAGCCGGCTGCGGCGCCTGAAAATTATTAGCAGGTATTTGCTTTTTTGGAGTTGTCTCTTCTATTGTAGTTGATGCCTTCGGAAGGTTAACAGGAACAGGAGTGATCCCTTTTTTCTTAAAGAAAGATGCCGGAATTATGTAATGTCTGCTATTTTTTTTTTCTCCATCAAAAGTGATAGAGGCAAGCTGCATAAGGCATAATTCAATGAGTAAGCGTTGGTTTTTACTCGTTTTATATTTTAAATCACAGTCGTTAGCCAGATTTATGGCCTCAAGTAAAAAGGCTTGTGTTGCTTTTTGAGACTGTTCTAAATATTTCTTTTTAGTTTCTTCACCAACTTCTAAAAGCTCAATGGTTTCAGGAGTTTTGCTTACCAGTAAATCTCTAAAGTGAGATGCTAATCCGGCGATGTAATGATGACCATCAAAACCCTTAGATAAGGTGTTGTTAAACTGAAGTAGTAAATCTGGAATCTTGTTTTCTAAAATTAAATCGGTACTGGTGAAATAGGTTTCGTAATCCAGTACATTTAAATTTTCGGTAACTGCTTGTCTGGTTAAGTCTTTACCTGAAAAACTAACTACACGATCGAAAATCGATAAGGCATCACGCATAGCACCATCTGCCTTTTGGGCAATAATATGCAGCGCATCATCATCAGCTTTTACGCCTTGTTCTTCAGCAATATATTTTAAATAGTCCTTAGCATCTTTAACTGTAATTCGCTTAAAGTCAAAAATCTGACAACGCGATAAGATGGTTGGGATAATTTTATGTTTTTCGGTAGTTGCTAAAATAAAAATGCAATGCTTTGGTGGTTCTTCTAGGGTTTTAAGAAACGCATTAAAAGCAGCCTGAGACAGCATGTGTACCTCGTCTATAATATAGACTTTATATTTACCAACTTGCGGAGGAATTCTAACCTGGTCCGTTAAGCTTCTAATATCGTCAACCGAATTATTAGAGGCAGCATCGAGTTCAAAAACATTAAAAGCAAAATCTTCATCACCAGTTTCAGTTCCATCGCTGTTAATCATTTTGGCCAGGATACGCGCACAGGTGGTTTTACCCACACCTCGTGGCCCTGTAAATAGTAAGGCTTGCGCTAAGTGATTGTTATCAATGGCATTAAGTAAAGTGTTTGTAATGGCCTGCTGACCAACAACGTCTTTAAACGTTTGAGGTCTGTATTTACGGGCTGATACTACAAAGTGTTCCATTGATATTTTTTGATAAACAAAGTTAAAAATTCAAGTCAAAAATATGTGTAAACCTTATAAAAATTAAACAGGAGTTATTAACAATTAATTGTATTTTTGCCCGCGAGTAAATCGCCTTATCGCTCTTGTGCTGAATTTATTTCAGTACCTGCTTCTTGTTAACGTTATAGTTGATTTGAAAATGATACTGAAACAAGTTCAGCATTTAGGGAGGAAAGTCCGAACACCATAGTGCATCATAGTGGTTAATGGCCACCGGCCGAGAGGTCAGGAAAAGTGCAACAGAAAGGATGTACAGGTAATGCTGTAGTGAAATCAGGTAAACTCTATGAGGTGCAATGCCATGTATACCAACGCTTGAGGGCGGCACGTTCGATTGTTGGAGGGTAGGCAGCTAAAGTGTGCTGGTAACAGTACATTCAGATAAATGATAAGGGCTTTTAATTTTAAAAGTACAGAATTCGGCTTATAGATTTACTTAAGTACAAAAAATCCTTCTGGTAAACCAGAAGGATTTTCTATTTAATAAAATCTGCCTTAATTTACTTTTTAGGGAAATAAGAGAGATCAGGTCGCATTTTACCGCTTACCTCTTCAAATCTTTCGGCATAATCCATAACTTTTTTGAACGTATCCCAGCTATCTGGACCTAAAAGTTTGTCATTTTCTTTAGCTTTTGTTGCTCCGTCAATTTCATCTTTTGAAGAGACAGCAACAAGATAGCAGTCTTCAGATGTGCCAAAGCCATTTCTGTAAACGCGGTAATATTCTTTTGATTTTTTTGTTTCGTACATATTTTTCACGGCTTCCATACCTTCTCTAACTTTTTTAGCATTCTGAGGGGTGAAGTAAATATAGAACCACTTGCGGTAATCCTGACCTTCCTGCATCATACTGAAGCCTTCTGGCATATAAGATAAATCTTTGACTAAATGAATAATATAGCTGCTGTGAGAGTCGTAGCACTTATCGAAATCATCGAACAATTTACCAAAGTCGTCACCCATAGCTTTAGCCATTTCGGCAAATGGACGATTATCTAAAGCTGCCATGTTTTCAATTTCAGAAATATAAAGATACTTTAGGTTATCGGTTGTTGCAGTTGCCCAATTAGCTTGAACATTATACTTTACGCAGGCTTCGTTAAAGGCTTTAGCGGTTTTTTCATAATCCTCAAGTTTCGAAGGTTTTACATTATCCTGATGTATACGATACATTTGAGCAGAAACATTCGGAATTAAAACAATAATAAATATGATAGATAAAATGTGTTTGATAGTTTTCATGTTGGTATATTTTATTGAATTATTTAGGGTTTTATTCTTCAGCCATTTCTGCATTTTCAATCTCAGCTTCTTCAATTGGTGCTTCGGCTTCAGATAGTTTTTTGGCTGCTTCTAAAGCTTTTAAAATAGGAGCGGAGTCGTAATACACGTATTCTTCAACAATTTTACTATCAATAAATCTCGCTGTTAGGTGTACCGGAACTGTTACTTTTTCTCCCGATTCCATAACAACGCCATTCCAGATACCCCAATAATTTACCCAGGTTTCTCCATCTTTATCTATAACCATTTCAGAGAATGATCCTTTGTCCTGAAATCCATAAGAAGCGAAATTGACAACCATATTTTGCAGGTTGGTCATGTTATCTTCAGGAGATAGTCCTTTAATAGTGTTATGATGAATTTTTGCAGTGTCTGCAAAATTGGCTCTCCAGGCAGTCCAGTCCTGGTCTTCATAGGCTTTAATACCCGATTTTAAAATGTCTATTTCATGAGAAGTTTCGAAATAGCGTTGTGGTTGGTCTTTACATGCAACAAACAATATGGTTGCAAGCATTACTAGAAGAAGTTTTTTCATATTTATGGTTTTTTATTGGTTATTAAAAACATGAACCATAAATAAGAGCTACATACAGCTTACATCAAAAAAATAAGTAAAAGTTAGAGAAAGGGCTTCTTCCTAACTCTAAAGTACTGAAAAAAAAAGAATTACAGAAGTAAAATTTAACTTACTTCATTTTCGAAGAAACTAAATACGCTGCTGCCGTAGTTTTTAGCATAGCTAAAATGTTTTACCTGAGATAAATCGGTGTGTTTAGAATGTTCTATAATTAGAACGCCTTCTTCTAAAAGAAAATCGTTTTCAAAAACCAATTCGGCAATCTTTGCAAAATCTTCGTCAGGGAAATTGTATGGCGGATCGGCAAAAACGATATCGGTCTGCATAGAAGCTTTTTCTAAGAATTTAAACACATCGCTTTTAATAGTTTGAATTGGAATATTTAAACTATCAGCTGTTTGCTTAATGAACTTGATACAGCCAAAATCCTGATCGACGCAAGTGATTTGTGAAGTGCCGCGAGAAGCAAACTCATAACTTATATTACCAGTTCCGGCAAATAAATCTAATACCGAAATACTATCAAAATAAAAGGTATTGTTTAAAATATTGAATAAGGATTCCTTTGCCATATCGGTTGTTGGACGAACTGGCAATTTTTTAGGTGCTATAATTTTTCTTCCTTTAAGTGATCCTGAGATAATTCGCATTAAAAACTGTTTATAAGTGTAAAATTAGAATGATTTGATTTCGGAACTTCCGTGTAAATGTAATTTTCATTTCTGCTGCCAAAGCTAATAAATCTTATGTATTTATAAGCTATGTTGTATAATTCATCGTTTTCTGCAATTTCTCCCAGCAATACTAACTGAAAGGTTTCTGGGTTTAATTTGAGTTGCTCTGTCGTGAAGAGGATGTAATAAATAAAGTCTTCTTTTGTTGTAAAATCGAAAGTGTTATAAAGTAAAAGCTTGGCTTTATCGACCACGACAATTTCAAAATGATTTTGACCAACATTTACATAAACTTTTGGAGCATCTGCATTTTTTTCAATAAGTAAAATGTTTTCAATTAAAACAGAAGACACATGCTTAAAGGTAAATTCACCAAAGGTATCGTAAACAAAATTGTTAATGTTGGTGAATGGCACATAAACGTTTACGCTGTCGTTAAGAACAATGTCATCAGTCGCTATGTAATCAGACTTTAAAATTTTAGAATTAAACTTCAGGTAATCGGCAAGATGATCTTCATCAAATAAAGGCATAGGTACCAAGTTTGCTATTTCGTTATCATGAACGACAGTTACGTTATCAAATGTCTCTTGCAAATTTGGGTTAGCCTCTAAAGCATTTTTTAGATGATCTAAAAGCACAAGATAATTTAGTTTTTTGCCAAAATTAATTTCAGTAAGATTACTGATAGTATTGGTGTCTCTTTGTAGGATACAAAAAGAAAGTCCACTCAAACTAATTTGAATGGACAAGTCTTTATTTGTTAAAGTATTTAATTCTTTACTCGTTTGCGCCATAGTTTTTAGGCCAGTTACCAGCAGTATTTACTTCTTCCATAGATCCAACTTTTAAAACCTCGCCGTTAACACCGTCTACCGACATAACTTGGTTTTCTTGGATTACCATATCTCTATCCTGGTCGAATAGAATAACATCTTTTTTAACTGAAGCTTCAAATACAGGAATGTTAATTTTACTTTGCTCGATAAAACCTGCATCTAATTTAAATTGAGCTCCAGGCTCTCCAACAGGTACATTCATCATTGTTTTGTAACGATCAGAATTTTTGAATAAAGAGTCTTTTACTGGTACATATCCTAAAGTATCGATAACTACAATATCCTTAAACATATCTACTCCGAAACGTTTTGTTTGCTCAACGTCAATTACAGAAGAATCACGACGTTCAGTAATGGTAAATTCTGCTGTATCGATAAATTTAATTAAATCGTTGAAATTGTCAACGAATTTTCCAGTAACCGTTTTATGAGCCAACTCGGCATCTCTAATGTCATTTAATTTTTTGATAACTTCAGCATAACGTCTGTTTTTCTCCTGATTGAATAAGATTGGAGTGTATATAGACATATAGGTTTGATAACCTAAAAATATGATTAAAATCCAAAGTGCTATACTAATAACTGGTTTAACTTTAGAAGGAACAAATTTGTCAATTACCTTAACCAGGACAACTGTAAGTAGGATTACTGCAACAGCAATAAGAATAAATTTTAACATCGTTATTTTTTAATTAAAAAGTTATTAAAGGTCTTTCGCAAATCTACAATTTTTTTTTAATCGTAAAAATCTATTGAGAATAAAATCATTTCTATATTTGAATAATTTATAATTTTTATTCCTTTTAATGACTGCATCCGAATTTAATTCCTTAGTTAAAAAACAATTCCCATTTGAACCTACGTTAAAGCAGAGTGTTGTGTTACAGCAACTTTCAGAATTTATCTTTGACGATTCACCTAACGGATTGTATTTATTAAAAGGATATGCAGGAACAGGAAAAACAACCATAATTGGTGCGATAGTAAATAATTTATGGAAAGCGAAAAAAAGTTCGGTTTTAATGGCTCCAACAGGTCGTGCTGCCAAAGTAATATCGAATTACTCTGGTAGAGAGGCATTTACCATTCATAAGAAGATATATTTCCCAAAAAAGGATAAAGGCGGTGGGTTGTCTTTTGTATTACAACCCAACAAGCATAAAAACACCATTTTTATAGTTGACGAGGCATCTATGATTCCAGATACACCCGGAGAGTCTAAACTTTTTGAAAACGGATCATTACTAGATGACCTTATTCAATATGTGTATTCAGGACATAAATGTAAATTGTTGTTGATAGGAGATACCGCGCAGTTACCACCTGTAAAATTAGATTTAAGTCCTGCCTTAAATGAAAATACCTTAGCTCTAAATTATAATAAGGAAGTCACTCTAATGGAGTTAGACGAAGTAGTACGTCAGGAATACGATTCAGGCATTTTAGCTAATGCCACAGTGTTACGTGAAGCATTGGCGAGTGATTTTCATGATTATTTTAAATTCGATTTACACGGGTTTAAGGATATTGTTCGTTTGGTTGATGGTCACGAAATCATGGATGCCATCAACAGCGCATACAGCGATTTAGGAAATGAAGAAACGGCTATAATTGTTCGTAGTAATAAACGGGCTAATTTATACAACCAAAACATTAGAAATCGTATACTATTTAATGAAAGCGAACTGTCGGCCGGCGATTATCTCATGGTGGTTAAGAACAATTATTTTTGGGTAAAACCAACCAGTGAAGCCGGTTTTATAGCCAATGGTGACATTATAGAAGTTCTTGAAATATTTAGAATTGAAGAGCTTTATGGCTTTCGCTTCGCGGAAGTAAAAATAAGAATGGTCGATTATCCCAAAATGGCCCCGATAGAAACGGTTTTATTGTTAGACACTATTGAAGCTGAAAGTCCGTCGTTATCTTACGACGATTCAAACAGACTGTATCAGGAGGTTATGAAAGATTTCGCCAACGAGAGTAGTAACTATCGAAAATTTTTAAAGGTTAAAGGCAGCAAACATTTTAATGCCTTGCAGGTAAAATTCTCTTACGCTATAACCTGTCATAAATCTCAGGGAGGGCAGTGGAACACGGTTTTCGTCGAGCAGCCGTATTTGCCCAATGGCATCGATACCGATTATTTACGTTGGTTATATACTGCGGTGACACGTGCCAAAGAAAAATTGTATCTTATAGGCTTTAAAGACGATTTTTTTGAGGAATAGTTTTTGATATACTATAACTATGGCAGTAGATTCAATTATAAGCATTTGTTTGGGAATAGGTCTGGCAGCTTCGGTAGGTTTTCGGGTATTTTTACCTTTATTCACCTTAAGTTTAGCAGCCTGTTTTAATGTTTGGGAACTTAACGAGTCTTGGCAATGGGTGGGGAGTTCAGTAGCATTGATAACGTTAGGGGTGGCGACCATAGTTGAAATCTTTGCTTATTTTATTCCCTTTGTAGATAATGCTTTAGATAGTATAGCTGTCCCTTTAGCCGCACTTGCAGGAACGGCTGTTATGCTTTCAACTGTGTCCGATTTAAGTCCGGTAGTAACCTGGGCATTGGCTATTATTGCTGGTGGTGGAACGGCAGCCGCTATTTCGGGTTCTTCAGGAACAACACGATTAGCATCGACAGCAACAACAGGTGGTTTGGGAAACCCTATCGTTTCTACCGTAGAAACTGGAACATCAATAGTAATGTCTGTGCTATCTATTTTTGTTCCGGTAATAGCCTTTCTGTTTGTAATACTCATCTTGTTTATCATATTTAAATTGTATAAAAAGTTTAGTCGTCCTAAAGCTTCAAATCGATAATAAAAATTCTATTTTTGTCCTGTAAATTCAGAATGTAACGAAATAAAAAGAAAGTTCTGAAAGCAGATATTAATAATATACGAATGAAGATAATTTCAATGATTCCGGCACGTTACAGTGCTTCTCGTTTTCCTGGAAAGCTTATGCAAGATTTAGGAGGAAAACCTGTTATTCTTAGAACTTACGAAGCCACTGTGGCTACTGGTTTGTTTGATGATGTGTTTGTGGTGACTGATAGCGAGATTATTTATAATGAAATTGTAAATAATGGAGGTAAGGCCATTATGAGTAAAAAGGAACACGAATGCGGAAGTGACAGAATCGCTGAGGCTGTTGAGGATTTGGATATTGATATCGTAATTAATGTTCAGGGAGATGAGCCGTTTACCGATAAGGAATCCTTATCAAAGTTAATTAATGTGTTTAAAGATGATCACGATAAATCTATTGACTTAGCGTCTTTAATGGTTCATATTACCGAAGAAGAGGATATAAAAAACCCGAATACAGTTAAGGTGGTTCTAGACCATTTTAATTTTGCTTTGTACTTTTCAAGAAGCCCGATTCCGTATCACAGAGACGAAACAGTTAATGTAAAGTACTATAAGCATAAAGGGGTTTATGCTTTCAGAAAACAGGCTATTTTAGATTTTTACCGTTTACCAATGCTAACATTAGAAGCTTCTGAAAAATTGGAGCAACTACGCTATTTAGAATACGGAAAACGCATTAAAATGGTGGAGACCGATGTTGAAGGAGTTGAAATAGACACGCCTGAAGATTTAATACGAGCACAAAAACAATGGAAGTAAACTACCAGCACATAAAAGTAATTGGCTTTGATGCCGACGATACCCTTTGGGTAAACGAAACCTATTTTAGAGAGGCTGAAGCTAGTTTTGGTAACTTACTATCGGAGTATGAAACCTTGAATAAATTAGACCAGGAGCTTTTCAAAAAAGAGATTGATAATTTACCGCTCTACGGATACGGAGTTAAAGCTTTTGTTTTGTCGATGGTTGAAAGCGCTTTAGAACAGTCCAATTATAATGTGTCTCAACAAACAATTGAAGCAATATTAAACATAGGAAAAGACATGCTTAATAAACCAGTGGAATTGCTTGATGGTGTTGAAGATGTTTTAGAATCATTATCGAAAAAATACCGATTAATTCTGGCAACAAAAGGAGATTTATTAGATCAGGAGCGTAAGTTAGAAAAGTCAGGACTAACGAAATATTTTCACCACATAGAGGTATTGAGTGATAAAAAGGAAGAAAATTATTCGAAACTTTTAAATCATTTAGATATTAATCCGTCCGAGTTTTTAATGGTTGGTAATTCATTAAAATCTGATGTGTTACCATTAGTAAATATTAAAGCACATGCGGTGCATATTCCGTTTCATACCACTTGGGCTCATGAGCAAGTGTCTGAAAAAGAAACGAATGGCAAAAATTACAAAACCATTAGTAGTTTAAAGGATTTAATTACACTTTTAAACTAAAATATAATTGTGTTAAAATTCATAAAATCAAGTGCGATTTTATGATGTTAATTTTAAAATAACCTTATTTTTGGGTTACGAAAAAGAAAGCATAGTAGATGAGTTATAAAAACTTTCCAATGGTACCAAGAGTTATTTTTGGTCGCGGTAGTTTCAATCAGTTAAATGATATTTTAGAACCAAAGCGCTTAAATTCAAAAGCTCCATTTATATTTTTGGTAGATGATGTATTTAAAAATAATGCCTGGTTGACTTCTAGAATCCCTTTAGCTTACGATGATAGAATAATATATATATCAGCTGCCGAAGAACCAAAAACCTCACAGGTTGATGAATTGGTAGAAGATATCATACTTACCACAAAAGAACGTCCCTCAGGAATTATTGGAATAGGAGGCGGAACCTTGTTAGATTTAGCCAAAGCAGTTTCTATTATGTTAACCAACGAAGGTGAAGCTAAAGATTACCAAGGGTGGGATTTAGTTAAGAATGAAGCCGTTTATCATGTGGGGATTCCAACTATTTCAGGAACAGGAGCAGAGGTTTCAAGAACAACGGTGTTAACCGGACCTGAAAAGAAGTTAGGAATCAACTCCGATTATACGCCTTTTGATCAGGTGGTTTTAGATTCTGAGTTAACACAAGATGTTCCTAAAGAACAATGGTTTTATACAGGAATGGATTGTTATATTCATTGCATAGAATCGCTAGAAGGGTCTTATTTAAATGCCTTTAGCCAAAGTTATGGCGAGAAAGCTTTTGATTTATGTAAAGAAATATTTCTTGATAATAATCTGTCAGAAGTTGAATCTCAGGAAAAATTGATGATGGCATCCTGGCACGGTGGAATGAGTATTGCTTACTCTCAGGTGGGGGTAGCCCATGCTATGAGTTATGGTTTAGCTTATTTATTAGGAACAAAACACGGTATTGGAAATTGTATAGTTTTCGATCATTTAGAAGAGTTTTACCCTGAAGGCGTTAAATTGTTTAAAGAAATGAAAGCCAAACATAATATAAAATTACCACAGGGGATTTGTGCCGATTTAACTGATGCTGATTTCGATATTATGATTAAAGTTTCGTTAGGAATGGCACCGCTTTGGGAAAATGCCTTAGGTAAAAACTGGAAAAACATTATGACACCAGAAAAACTGAAAAGTCTATATCAAAAAATGTAGTAAAAATTTTGTTAAACAGTAATTTGAACTAGTGATTTGGCATAGATTTTGAATTTTACTTCATGTGTGGTTGTAATGAAACATAAAGTAAACAATTATTTGTCCCTAAAAAGAAACATTAATGTTCTACATACAAAAAAAGCGACTCGATTAGAGTCGCTTTTCTGATTTTATAGATCACTATTTCACTTCCTTTAAAGCATTATCAATTAACGTTTTTAGGTGTTGCTTATGTGCTCTTGAAGAAACATCGCCACCAGAACTTGTCATCGTTTTAATTGCATTTAAATTATACAAAGCCATAGATTGTGCTAAATTAGAATATCTGGATCCTTGCTTATTTGTTAACATAGAAATGAGCATGTTTGTGTATTCTAATTGTAAATTTTGTCTGAAGGAATTCACGTTTCCAGAGATATCGGCTTTAAAAATAGCGGTGTTTAAATCTGTCATCATGGTTGAAAGCGTATACTTATTGCCATATAATTCAGAATCTGAAATTCTTTGAAGTGTATTATAATGTAATATATGACTTAAAACAGCCTTCTGGTATCCTAAAACCTGATCATGTATTTTAGGGTCTTCAGGTGTTCTGAAATTAAAACCACGACGCTGCATGGCTAAATAATTATATAAATCATTAGGTACATCAAAAGCATCAGGAGCAAATATATATTTGCTTAAGGCATTCATAGCGCGTTTTTGATCTTCTAAACTTACCGGAGTATACGGTTGTTTTTCACCTTCTTGCCCTACCATAGAACGTTCTACATAAACACCTCCAATAAATCTTGAAATGGTATTTGCGGCAGATCCTTTTTGTCCAGATAACAAATAGTAAACACGACGGAGTTCCTGGTAAGATTCTCCTGTATTACTGAAATTACCCTTTAGATCCTTCATTAAATTATTCGACAATTCAATTCGATCAACAGCCCAGGCAATTTGATTGTTCGATTGGTCTCCTGTATTTACACGAGGGTCTATAGCCTTACCGGGCGAACGCATATCATCGGCATCATTACCAAAAATATGTTCTGGTTTTGTAGATTCATTTAATAAATCCTGATGTTCCTTTTCTGTTTTAAAAGGTTTATAACCTAATTGAATAGCCCAAATATCGTAAGGGCCAACTGTAACATCGTCGTATTGTCCCTGTTTACTTCGGTCTTTAGTTACATTTAAAGCCGCATAATCCATTACTGAAGCGGTTAAACATTTTCCTTTAATAAATTCAGCATCGTTCAATTGTTCAGGTGAAAATAACTGACTCGCTTTCATATTATGATTTAGACCTAAAGTATGTCCAACTTCATGCATAATTAAAGCGGTCATTGATTCCTTTTTAATGCGCTCTAACTCAAAATCTGATGCTCCGGCAGCTTCAGCAACTGAGCTAGCAAACATCATTTCATCATGCAATTCATCACCTAAAAAGCAAAACGTATGGTCGTTTGTGTTTGATGTGTTGTTTTCGAAAGTTTTTACTGAAGATGTTAATTCAAAAACTTTATCATAGAACACACGGTTAGAAAAATGCGCAAATTCCAGCATAATATCGGCTCCTAAAATCTCTCCGGTTCTAGGGTTCACAAAACTAGGGCCGTAACCTCCAAACGGTGGTTCTGGCGACGATGTCCAACGTAAAACGTTATAGCGAATATCTCCGGCATCCCAGGTAGCATCATCAGGCTGCACTTTTACAACCATGGCATTTTTAAAGCCCGCTTTTTCAAAAGCTTTATTCCATTGTAAAACACCTTCTTTAATAGTTTCACGCCATTCTAAAGGAGTTGAATTTTCTATCCACCAGGTAATCGGTTCGACAGGTTCAGATAATTCCAGTTCCGGATTCTTTTTAACTAAATTCCAACGGTGAATTAAATCACGGTAAGGCGTCGAGCTTGCCGATGTTTTATCGTCTACCTGAGTTGTGAAATAACCAACTCGTGGATCGTCAAATCTAGGTTGGAAATCATTTTCAGGCATAGCAATTAAGCTATGATACACTTTTATGCTTACGTTTCTGCCATCAGCAACAGCATTCGAGCCGCCATTTAATACAGAAGGTTGAGAGTAAACATATTCAACTTCCATATTAGTGTTTTCAGGATAGTTGTTAATGTCTAATATTTTGGTTTTCGATTTGTCTAAATTCCCAATCTTAAACTCTGTTGGAGATGATCCTGGTCTTGATGGATTTTTAATTTGGGAAAAGGTTTCTGCTAAAAATAAATTATCGGCATTAATTAAATAAAGCTTTTTGTCTTTATCGTAAGCTGAAATTTCTATACTAGCCATATTGCCTTCACTAATATTAGCATCTTTTGATTTAGATAAAGGATTTTCAGGATCGAAGTAGAAGGACGTATTTTGCGTAATAAATTCAATTTTATTGAAATACTTTTCAACTTTGAAAACTTTAGAACCCCGGTACATGCCTCTTATAACTCTTCCGGCATCCATGACACCATCTGATATCTGACTGAAATAAATGTATTCTTTACCGAGCTGCTCTTCAGAAATAACCATTTGGAGGGAGCCTTTTATGGTATCCTGATAAATCTTAAATAAACCATCTATTTCCTTACTCGTTTTTACGAGTTCAGCAATGGTTTTGTCTTTGCTTTTTTTAGGCGTTTCGGCGACAATTTCCGTTTGAGCATCTTTTTTCTTTTTTTTCTTGTTTTGAGCTTCCATGTTTGAAGGATTCAAAAAACAGAGCGATGCGAGTGCAATACATGCGTAATGGTGAATGTTTAGTTTGTGTTGCTTCATATTTTGATTTGAATTTCAAATGATTGAAGCTAAAAATACCCATTAAACAGATTGGTTTTACCTTTGAAAACGTTAAAAAATGCTAAATAAAAAAGTTTAGTTATAAATTACCTAAAATCTTATCCATCACCCAACTGGTATGTAATGCTGAAGCACCAAGCGAAGGATGTGTAAAATTACCTTGAATAAGCATGTTTCGCATGTCTTCAACATGGTAGATTTGAATGTGTTTTGGGTGCTCGATATGTAACGTTTCTTTATTCCTGTCGCTTTTTAATTTTATAGGTTTCTCATGAAATATAGCAAATTCAATGCTGCCTTTGCTTCCTAGAATGGTGACTTTGTCTAGTCTATCGTTACAATCAAAATTCCAGAATGCCGATCCGGTTACATTATTTTCGTGCACCCAGCAGGCGGTTATGGCATCTTTTGCAGAATAGTTACCTTGTTGATTGAGGCTAATACCCTTTATTTCTTTTATGTTTCCTAAAATAAAGGTGAAAAAATCCAGACCATGGCTTGCTAAATCATCGAAATAGCCTCCTGGAGCGATTTTTACATCGGTTCTCCAATTGTATTCACCAGATTTGTCTAAGTCGGAAGCAGGTGCGCTGAATTGCCAACTGATGTGTCTAACATCACCAATTTCATTATTGTCAATCCATTCTTTTACTTGTGTAAAGCGAGGTAATGAGCGTCTGTAGTAAGCCACAAAAAGCGGAATATTCTTTTCATTAAAGGCATTGTATATGGCTAAACTTTCTTGATAACTGGGCGCCATTGGTTTTTCTATACAACAAATTTTTCCTGCTTCGGCTACCTTTAAAGCATAAAACATATGAGAATCTGGTGGTGTGGCAATATATACAGCATCAATATCAGGATCGTCAATGAGTTGGTCGGCATCGGTATAGTATTTTTCAATTTGATGACGTTTTGCGTAGTCTTTAACCTTATCTGCATTTCTCCGCATGACAGCCGTTAACTCAAAACCTTTTGTTAGTTTGTATGCAGGTCCACTTTTTACTTCGGTAACATCACCGCAGCCTATAATGCCCCATCTAATAACTTTATTGTTTTTTATCATGTGTATATATTTTCTTTCTAAATTAAGATTTATATTTAAAGTCAGACTTAGCGAATATAATCTTTATGTTAAGAATATTAGAAAAGAAAAAGGCTATCAAAATTAATGATAGCCTTTTCAATATTTATAGTAAAGAATTATTCTTCAACTTCTTGCATCGTGTGGTACACGTTTTGCACGTCATCGTCTTCCTCAAGTTTTTCTAGAAGCTTTTCTACATCGGCAGCTTGCTCGGCAGAAAGTTCTTTAGTTACCTGAGGTATACGCTCGAAACCTGATGATAAAATTTCAATACCACGAGATTCTAACTCCGCTTGAATGGTTCCGAAGTTTTCGAAAGGGGCATAGATTAAAATACCATCTTCATCAGCAAATACTTCTTCTGCACCAAAATCGATAAATTCAAGTTCTAACTCTTCAGGATCTAAACCATCAGCTTTAATTCTGAAATTACAGGTATGGTCGAACATAAATACTACAGAACCTGAAGTTCCTAAGCTTCCGTCGCATTTATTAAAATAACTACGAACGTTAGCTACAGTTCTTGTATTGTTGTCGGTTGCCGTTTCAACTAAAACAGCAATTCCGTGTGGTGCATAACCTTCAAAAATAACTTCTTTATAATCACCCTGATTTTTATCTGAAGCTCGTTTAATGGCACGTTCAACATTGTCTTTAGGCATGTTTACCGACTTGGCATTTTGTATTACCGCTCTTAAACGTGCGTTGCTGTCCGGATCTGGGCCTCCTTCTTTAACAGCCATTACAATATCTTTACCAATGCGAGTAAATGCTTTACTCATCGCCGACCAGCGCTTCATTTTACGTGCTTTTCTAAACTCAAAAGCTCTTCCCATAATTTAATTATTTATATCAAGTCACTTTAAAAGTAACTTTTTAGAGGTTATTGTTATTTTATATTCAACTGCAAATTTAAAAAAATCTGTAAAGGATTTGTGCTAGATTTTAAATTGTTGTGCGTATTTATTCTTCGTCCTCTGGTTCTACAATGGCTTCAATGGCTTTTGCTAAATCAAAATCCTTTTCGGTTACACCATGCGCAGAGTGAGTAGACAACGAAATGGTTAGTATATTATAAGTATTAGACCAGTCCGGGTGATGGTTTAATGCTTCGCACTCGAAAGCAATACGACTCATGGCGCTAAAACAGTCTTTAAAGTTGTCGAATTCGAATTCAGCGTGAATGGCATCGTCATAATAGTCCCATTCTGGTAATGAAAGTAAACGTTTTTCGATATCTTGTTCTGATAATTTGCTCATAATCTATGGTTTTTAATTGGGTTATAATTAACTACAATGTACTAATTAAGAATTGTAAAATCAATTATATTTCTAATTCTGTTAAAATTTCCTGACTTAGTAATTGCAGGTTTTTAGGTAGCATGTTGTATTTTGGTAAAACAGCTAAATACCGGTCGTCGTTTGTGGTGTATACACGTTTATAAATAGCTTTTTTGAAGCCGGATACTTTTATTATTTCTCGAATAAACTCATCGTGATGTACCAAATCGGTACTTCCTAAATGAAATATGCCCGATTTGTTTCGGTTGATTATATAGTGAATCTGTTGCGTCACTTTGGTGTGTGTGGTGACATTCATAATTAAATTAGGAAAGACTTCAACAGGTTCTTTATCACGAATATGCTGAGCAATTTCTTTGATTCTTGGTGAATAGGGGCCAAAAACCATTGGTAACCGAAGTATAGCGACTTTCTTTTTTGGAAGTCTTAAGAGCATATTTTCAATTTTAATTTTGAAATGCCCGTAAATGCTGTTACTAAGGGTTTTGTCTTCTTCATAACTCGGGTATTTGCTATACGCATCAAATACATTAGCCGAAGATAGAAAGATGAATTTGGTTTTATGGTTGCTAATGTATTCAGCAACGTGTTTATGGGCTATAAACTGTGCAGCAAAATCGCCACGAAGTGCTGAGATAATGATGCTTGGTTTTACAACATCGAGAATTTCATAAACATCATCCTCTTCAAAGTTATACTGAAAGAAATGCTGATTTTTTTCGTATTGCTTGTTTTCGGTATTGAAGGTGCCGAAAGTGTTAAAATAGGGGCATAGCTCTTTATAAATTGCATTGCCTAAAAAGCCGCTAGCCCCTAATATTAATATTCTATGTTTTTCTTCGTTTTGCAGGCGTTTCATAACATAGAATTTTGTGGTTATACCTTATAAAAAGGCAGTTTTACTACAGTAGCAGGAACTGCATTTTTACGTATTTGGATGTAGATTTTGCTTTCTAGTCCAGTTAATTCTGTTGGAACATACCCTAAACCAATACCTTTACCTAAGCTTGGCGACATAGTTCCTGAAGTAACATTACCAATTTTGTTGCCTTCTGCATCAACGATGTCGTAACCTTGACGCGGAATACCACGTTCGTCTAATTCGAAAGCGACTAATTTGCGTGTTACTCCGTTTTCTTTTTGCGCTTTTAAAGCTTCAGAATTTGTAAAGTCTTTCGTGAATTTTGTAATCCAACCTAAACCAGCTTCAATAGGAGAGGTGGTGTCGTCGATATCATTTCCGTATAGGCAATATCCCATTTCTAAACGAAGCGTATCACGAGCAGCTAAACCAATTGGTTTAATTCCGAAATCGGCACCAGCTTCAAATACTTTATCCCAAACTTGTTGAACATCTTCATTCTTTACATAGATTTCAAATCCACCACTTCCGGTATATCCGGTTGCAGAGATGATTACGTTATCGATACCAGCAAAATCACCAACTTCAAAAGAATAAAATTTTATAGCTGATAAATCGTGACTTGTTAAGCTTTGCATCGCTTCGATAGCCTTTGGTCCTTGAATAGCTAATAACGAGTATTCATCGCTTAGGTTACGCATGTCTGCTCCTACATCGTTTTTAGATTGAATCCAGTTCCAGTCTTTATCTATGTTACTTGCATTAACAACTAATAAGTATTGCTCGTCTTTAATTTTATAAATAATTAAATCGTCTACAATTCCACCATTATCGTTTGGCATACAGCTGTACTGCGCTTTACCAATGGTTAATTTAGAAGCATCGTTAGTCGATACTTTTTGAATTAAAGCTAATGCATGTTCACCTTCAATTAAAAACTCACCCATGTGAGACACATCAAAAACACCAACAGCATTTCTTACGGTTTCATGTTCAATATTAACTCCTTCATATTGTACAGGCATGTTGTATCCTGCGAAAGGCACCATTTTAGCGCCCAGAGCAATGTGAGTTTCTGTTAAGGCTGTATTCTTCATTTACGTAATATTTTAGTTTGTGACGCAAATGTATTGAAATTTTATAGATACCTGATTTTATATAAAGTTAAAAAGAACTTAAGAAATAGTTTTGAATTTAAATGGTTCACAAAATGTTATACATTGAATTATAATGTAAAACCTATTTTATATATAAAACTTAACTTATATAGTTAAATATTGAAGTTTATTGTGGTTTTAAATCAGATTATTTAGTAATTTAAATAGCTGTTTTTAAATAGGTTGTAATGATTTTATATTTAGATATAAACACTAGGCTAAACATAAAGATTATGTTTTTTTGCTTAATTCTATTGTCTTTTTGTCTTCAAATTCAAGCACAAAAACCGGTATTAAGGCATTCCTATACTTTTAACGATGGCTCTCCTAATGATGTTGTAGGAGATGCTCATGGTATTGTTAAAGGCGGTAAAATAACTAATGGCATGTATTTAGCGTATGCGTTAGATCAATATGTAGATTTACCAGCCGATATAATCAAGATTAACAACTACAAGTCCTTTTCCCTAGAAGCCTTTTTATTAGCAGGAGGAGGTAATGACTTACATACTATGTTTTCCTATTTTGGAAATACTTTAGGAAATTATGGTGTAGATTATGTATTTCAATCATTATGTAATAACCAATCAAGTGTTACAACTATATCCTGTAAAAATTATACAGCACCTTGGGCTTCAGGCACAGATGTAGCTACTACCTTTTTACAAGATGCAAAATTTCATCATGTGGTAACTACTTTTGATAATAAAGTGATTAAGTTTTACATAGACGGTGTTCTTATTGGATCTAAAAGCAAAGACAATCATATAGAAAATACTATAGAGCACTTGAGTAATATGTATGCCTACCTTGGAAAATCGGGTTATTTACAAGATAAAACTTGGTTGGGAGCTATTGATGGCTTTAATATTTATGAAGGTGTTTTAAATGAGAAGATTATTGCTAAATCTGCTGATGCTTATTTAAAAGGCACTAATCATACTACAGATAAATTTTTATCTATGCTGAAGTATGTTCCTGAAATTGATATGGGATTTATGCCTGAAAATAAAGCACTAGATACGTTTGTAGGTACTTATAAAAAGTCTAAAATAACTGTATATCCTACAATATTAAGAACTGTCGATACTATAATGTATTCTCAGTCTACAGGAAAACAATTGTTTGAAATGCTTCAACAAGAGGGTAATCTTAATGTCTCATTTAATGCTTCAAATTTATATCCAGGAGAATTGAGTGGAAGGGGACAGCTTGAATTTTTTCAGAATGGATTAAAAGCATTAATCAGTGCTGTTAAAGAAAATGAAGTGACCACAGATTATCATTTAGTTTCTGAAATTCTTTTTCCTCCAAACGAATCTGAATACAATGTAGTATTTGGCATTAATGTATATATTTTAGATAGTCAGGGAGAGAATGCCTTTTCATTTTTATTGAATCAACATCATAATTATCTATCCTTAGCCGGACTTTATGAAAAAAAATCAATTGATGATAATGCTATGGATTTTTTATTAGAAAAATCTAATATGGTAATTACAGGTAGTTTAAAAAAGCAAATCGAAGCTATAGAAAAATCAAAAATTCAAAAGTTTTAAAACCGTTGCATAGCTAGGTCCTAAAGTATTTCCAAAAGGAAACTAACGACACTGTAGCCCAAACACCTTCTAAAATAATAAAGGGCCAGTAGTTTAAAAGTACTGAAGCAAAGCATGCTGTTGAAGCTCCAATAAAATTTAGGAGTATAAAAGCCATATGCGTATTTGAAATTCTGTTACTAACGTTCAAAATATAAGCCAGGAGAATTAATGAAACGCCAATGAAGCCAATCCAGTCTGTTAAATTCATTTTAGTCCTTTTGATTTAATTGTTTAACAACCCTTGCCGGATTACCAACCGCCAAACAATCGGCAGGAATGTCTTTTGTAACAACCGATCCGGCACCAATTACTGAACGGTCGCCAATAGTAACTCCAGGGCATATAGTTGCATGGCCACCTATCCAGCATTCCTCACCAATGGTTATAGGGCGCACGTCTTCCCATACGCGTCTATCTTTAATATTTAGCGGATGTCTCGCTGTATAAATATGAACGCCTGGAGCAATAAGTGTTTTTCTGCCGATAGAGACTTTTGCGCCATCGAGAATAACAGCTCCAAAGTTTATGAATACGCCATCACCGGCAAAAATATTTTCTCCGTAATCACAATAAAAAGGTGGTTCTAAGTGAATGTTTTTAGCCGAATTTGGGCACAATTCATTTATGGTATCCTGAAACTTATCGGTGTAATATTCAGTAACGTTTAGTTTGTGCAGAATATGTTTTACTTTGGTTCTGATGGCGATCATTTCTTCACCATGTGCATCGAAAGGCTCTCCGGCAAGCATTTTTTCCTTTTCTGATTTCATCTGTTTATATTTTATTTTTTTTTATTGTCAGATGGAATGCCCTAATTAACATATCGGTTTGTTTGTAACTTATTAACAGTGGGCATTACATATTTAAACATTTGAGATAATAAATTTACGAGTTATTTACTTCAATAAAAAAGCGTTCCACAATTGAAACGCTTTTTTATTAGTAATGCTGATTCCTTTTTTCTTTATATCGGTTTATAAATTTTTCATCTAATTCATCAGAGTCTTTATATTTTACACGCATTTCTGCTAATTCTTTTTTCAGTCTGGTAACAACTTCAGCATAATCAGGATGGTTGTAAACATTATTCATTTCTTGCGGATCGTTTTTAAGGTCGTATAACTCCCATTCATCAACATCGTAATAGAAGTGAATGAGTTTGAATTCCTTGGTAGCTATACCATAATGACGTTTAACCGAATGTTCGGCAGGATATTCGTAATAATGATAATACACACCATCACGAGTCCATTCTTCGGTTTTTCCTGTTAGTAGCGGCATCAAACTTTCTCCTTGCATATCATCAGGAATGGCTATTCCGGCTGCTTCTAAAAAGGTTTGTGCAAAATCTAAATTCTGAACCATTTCATCACTCGTTATACCTGGCTCAATTTGGTTAGGCCATTTAATCATTAAAGGCGTTCTGAAAGATTCGTTATACATAAAGCGTTTATCGAACCAGCCATGTTCTCCTAAGTAAAACCCTTGATCGGAAGTATATACTACAATGGTGTTATCCTCTAAATCATGGTCTTCTAAATAGTCTAAAACACGACCAATATTATCATCAACAGTAGAAATACATGCTAAGTAGTCCTGCATGTAACGTTGGTATTTCCAACGCATTTTGTCTTCATCAGTCATTGTTGGCCAACGGTCTTTAAAATCCTTATTGATAGCATCTAAAATAGGCATGTATAAGGCTTTTTGCTCTTCATTCATTCTTGAAAAATCACCGTGATTGAACATGCCTGTGTTTCTTTTATCGGTGTTTGCGCCAAGAGCATCAACAGTTTCAGGAAACACTTTCAAGTCGTAAGACAACAACATGTGATTTAATATGTTCATCTCGGAAGTTTTAGCAGCCGTTCCTCTGTTGGAATAATCGTCGAATAAAGACTCTGGTTCAAGGAATGTACGTTGAGAATAAGCTTTAAACCTATCTGGTTTAGGCCACCAGGCACGGTGTGGCGCCTTATGAAGATACATTAATAAGAATGGTTTAGTGGTATCTCTTTTTTTATCCATCCATTCAATAGACATATCTGTGATAATATCTGTAGCATAGCCTTCCTTCTTAACTATTTCTCCGGTTGTAGTAATAAAATCAGGATTAATATAATTCCCTTGTCCAGGAAGAATCATGAAGTCATCGACACCTTTGGGACTATTTCCAAAATGAAGTTTTCCAAACATTGCGGTTTGATAACCCGCCTTTTGAAATAATTGTGGGAATGTAACCTGAGTGGTGTCAAAAGGGGACAGGTTATCTATTTTTCCATTAATATGTGTGTGCTTTCCGGTAAGAATTGTTGCTCTTGATGGGGCACATATGGAATTGGTAACTGAGGCATTGGTAAATAAAATTCCATCGTTGGCTATCCTGTCAATATTTGGTGTTGTTGTTAACTTATCACTATAGGCACTTATAGCCTGATAAGCATGATCGTCGGACATGATAAAGATAATATTCGGACGTTTTGATGTTGTTTCTGTTTTATCTTGAGTTTTATTTGCTTTCCCGCAAGAAATCAGTAATGATAGTGATAAGGTTAGGGTCGAAAATTTTTTAAAATTCATAGTTGATTTTAAGTAGAAAATTTGAAAGTTTTAGTTTGAGTAGTAAATATAAACATTCATATCAATTCGTTCGAACAAAAAAAAAGCGTTTCAATTTGAAACGCTTTTCAGTATTATTTTAAAAGGAAATCTTTTAGATCATCGTAAGTAGAAATAACTACAGATTCTTTTTCTTTATCCATTACTGCTTGAATTTGTTCTGGAAACGATTGTTTTTCTTTAATGACATCCTCAACAATATCTAAAAACTTTGTTGGATGGGCCGTTTCTAAAAATACGCAATGTGCATCTGGTTCTAATTCCAAATAGTCTTTACAACCTAAATAGCCTACAGCGCCATGCGGATCGGCAACGTAGTTGAAATCTTTGTACATTTCCAGCATCGCTTCTTTGGTCTCAGCATCAGAATAACTAAAAGAGGTTAAATTCTCTTTTAGGTTTTCAAAATCGTTTTTGTAAATCTCCTGAATACGGATAAAATTACTCGGTGCTCCAACATCCATGGCATTACTTATGGTTTGAACCGATGGTTTTGGTTCGTACAATTTCGTAATCAAATAGCGCGTTACCACATTATTAGCATTGTTTGAAGCTACAAAATGCTTGATTGGCAACCCTAATTGTTGAGCCATCATACCAGCACAGATATTACCAAAGTTTCCACTCGGAACAGAAAATACAATGTCTTTATATTGTTTGTGTAATTGCTTGTACGCAAACATAAAATAGAACAATTGCGGTAACCAACGCGCTACATTAATAGAGTTAGCCGATGTTAGCTGCATCTGGCTGGTTAAGCTTTCATCTAAAAAGGCTGTTTTAACCATGGCCTGGCAATCATCAAACGTGCCGTTAACTTCTAGTGCTTTAATATTTTGTCCGAGAGTAGTTAACTGCTTTTCTTGAATATCGCTTACTTTTCCGCTTGGGTAAAGAATTACTACATTAACACCCTTTACACCTAAGAAACCATTAGCAACTGCACCACCAGTATCACCTGATGTAGCAACTAAAACCGTAACCTCTTTATCGTTATCTTGATTAAAATATCCTAAACAACGTGCCATAAAACGGGCTCCAACATCTTTAAAGGCCATAGTAGGGCCATGAAATAATTCAAGCGTTGAAATGTTTTCGTTTAATTTCACTATCGGAAAATCGAAAGACAAGGTTTCTTCAACGATAGTTTTTAGAATGTCTTCCGGGATTTCAGGAGAAACGAATTGTTTAATAGCTTCGAAAGCAATTTCGCTATATGACAAATTATCAATATTATCGAAAAAAGACTGAGGAAGTGGTGTAATACTTTCAGGGAAGTATAAGCCTTTATCGGGTGCCAACCCTTTTATAACGGCATCTCTAAAAGATGTATTTAGTGCTTGTTGGTTTAATGAGTAATAGTTCATTTTATTATCAAATAATGATGAATAGTTAGTTTAAAACTTTAATTCCGTTAGTGTTAATCTTAGTCACGTGAATTTCGAAATCAATATTTGTCTTCGAGTAAACCTGACTCATGGCTTCTTTAACCTTTTGCGCCGTTTCTAACCCTTTACTTAATGAAAAAATAGAAGGGCCTGAACCTGAAATTCCGGCACCTAACGCTCCCGCTTCAATAACAGCTTGTTTAACGTCGTGGTAATTCGGAATTAACTGACTTCTGTAAGGTTCGACAATGACATCTTGAAGTGAACGCTGAATTAATCCATAATCGCTGGTATGTAAACCATGAATTAAACTTCCAAAGTTAGCCCATTGCGTAATGGCATTGCTTAACGCCACCTCTTTTGGAAGAATGGCTCTGGCTTCTGAAGTTTTTATTTCTATTTGCGGATGTATGATCGTAGCGTATAAATCTTCCGGTGATGGGATTTCTAAAATCTCTAAAGGACTGATACTTTTTACCAAAGTAAAACCACCAAACATGGCAGGCGCAAGGTTATCGGCATGTTCACATTTACTGGCTAAAGCTTCACCTTTAATAGCAAATTCGGTTAATTGCGTTTTGTTAAACGGACGACCAATAAGTTCGTTCATACCGAAAACACTACCAACTGCGCTGGCAGCACTGCTACCAATACCACTACCTGGCTTGATGTTTTTATAGATTTCAATTTCAAAACCGAAGTCCACATCTATAGCATTGTACATGGCTAAAGCTGAAACTCCGGCCACATTTTCTTCAGCGTTATAAGGTAAATCGAAACCTTCAATATGTGTGATATGGATGCCTTTTCGTTCTACCTTTCTAATAACCATGTCGTCTCCTACACTGTCAAGGCAAAATCCTAAAACATCGAAACCACAAGCCACATTGGCAACGGTAGCAGGTGAAAATATTTTTATTTCGTTCATCTTTTCTAATAAATAGTTCTCAGCAGCACTTGAGCAAAAGCTGGAATTTTGTTTGTGTAATGTCATCCTTTCTTGTTTTAGTTAGATAACAGTTTTAATTATTTCCAATTCTTATAATATCGGCAAATAAACCAGAAGCCGTTACATCGGCACCAGCACCAGCTCCTTTTATAATCATTGGTTGGTTCGCGTAACGGTTAGTGTAGAACATAACAATGTTATCGCTACCTTTCAAATTATAAAACGGGTGATCGCTTGGGATTTCCTGTAAGCTAACACTTGCTTTTCCGTTGTTAAATTGGGCTACATATTTTAACTGGCAATCTTTCGCTTTCGCTGACGCATATAATGCCTGGTAATGAGCTTCATCTTCAATTAAAGTCTGATAGAAATCGTCTACAGAGTCACTTTTTAAACCGGCTTCCGACAAGAAAGGTGTGTTTTCAATATCTTCTAAATTCATTTCAATACCACTTTCTCTGGCAAGAATTAAAATTTTTCTGGCTACATCAACACCACTTAAATCAATTCGTGGATCTGGTTCTGTGTATCCTTCGGCTGCAGCCTGTTTTACAATATCATAGAACTTATTTGTATCATTAAAATTATTAAAAACGAAGTTTAAACTCCCTGATAATACGGCATGAATAGATGTTACTTTATCTCCAGAAGCCACCAGATTATTAAGTGTATCCATGATAGGCAGACCGGCACCAACATTAGTTTCAAATAAAAACGGCGCATTGTATTTAAGAGATAGACGCTTCAATAATTTATAATTGTCATAATCGCTTGAGCATGCAATTTTATTACAGGCAACTACGCCTATACTTTGACGCAAATATTTTTCGTAAAGTGAAGCTACATCCTTATTCGCAGTTACGTCAACGAAAATACTGTTGCGTAAGTTTAAAGATTTTGTTTTTTCGAAGAAACCATCCAAAGAAGCCTGCTCACCGTTTTCAAGTTGTTCTTTCCAGTCACTTAATTCGATGCCGTCTTCATTGAAAATCATTTTTCTTGAATTCGATAAACCAGCTATACGCAAGTTGATTTTTAAATTTTCTTTTAAATATTTACGTTGTTGTTTAATTTGCTCTACTAATTTTTCACCCACATTACCAACGCCGGTAATAAATACGTTTAGCTGTTTGGTTCTCGATTCGAAAAATTGTTCGTGTAACGTATTAAGCGCCTTTTTTACATCTTTTTCTGCAATAACCGTTGAAATGTTTTTCTCTGATGCTCCTTGGGCAATGGCACGTATATTAATATTGTTTCGACCTAAAGCGCTAAACATTTTTCCGCTAATACCCTGGTGGTTTTTCATATTATCACCAACTAAAGCAATGATTGAAAGACCGGTTTCAACAATAATCGGATTGATTTTATGAAGCTGAATTTCGTTTTCAAACGTCGCATCTATGGCCGATTTCGCTAAATCTGCATCCTTTTCATCAATACCTAAACATATAGAATGTTCAGATGACGCCTGAGTGATTAAAATCACATTAATTTTTTCCTGAGATAAGGTTTCAAATAAACGCTTCGAAAAACCCGGAATACCAACCATACCACTGCCTTCTAAAGTCAGCAAGGCAATGTTACTAATATTACTAATCCCTTTTACTACAGAGCCATTTACAGGAGCTTCATCGTTAGAAATTACGGTTCCGGCAGCTTCCGGCTCTAAAGTGTTTTTTATATGAATAGGAATATTTAAGTCCAGTACAGGTTGCACTGTTGGAGGGTATAATACTTTAGCTCCAAAGTGCGATAATTCCATAGCTTCCTGATACGATATTTTTTCAATAGGGTAGGCCTGCTTGACTAGTTTTGGATTAGTCGTAAACATACCACTTACATCTGTCCAGATTTCTAATTGTTCCACTTTTAAAGCAGCGGCAACAATAGCAGCTGTAAAGTCCGATCCTCCACGACCTAAAGTAGTTTGTTCGCCTAATTTAGATTTTGAAATGAACCCCGGAAGAATGGTAATTTTTTGAGTAGCACTATTAAAATAGTCCTGAATATTTTTATTTGTTAAGTCGTATTTAACTTCTGCTTTTGTGAAGTTGGAATTAGTAACGATGAGCTCCTGTGAGTTTTTAGAATTAGCTGAAATGCCCCGATTCTTCATTGTTTCAGCAATAATGTACGATGATAATAATTCGCCAAAACTAACTAATTTATCAGATGTTTTTGGCGATAATTCATTAATTAAAAAGATACCATCTAATAAACTTTTAAGGGCATTTAATTTTTCATCTACAAAAGAAATGATTGATGAACTGTTTCCTAAATTAAGTTCATTAATAATGTTAAAATGAATGTCTTTAATTAAGTTAAAGGTATCGATATATTGTTGCTCTTTATTTTGAGCCTGTTTACCAGCTAAAAGCAGTTTGTCTGTAATGCCACCAACAGCCGAAACCACACAAGCAATGGTATCGTTTTTAGAATAGTTTTCTAATATATTTATAACGTTGTTGATGTTTTTCGATGAACCTACAGATGTTCCTCCAAATTTTAAAACTTTCATGTTTTAAGAAATTGTTTGTTTAGTTAAATATGTTGTTTGGTTGTAATTGTAGAATTACAAAATGAGCCTGAAGAATATATAATTAGCAACCCCAAGGGGTTGTAATAATTGTAGTTGTACCGAAAATAGTAGTGTATCCTTTTGAAGAAAAAGGATGCATTGTGCTAATATTTTGGGTTAAAAGATTCATTATTTCTGTAATAGTACTTTCCAAAAGTATTATTTTTAATGTAATAAAAAAACAAATCTAATTTTTTTACGGTATTCTTATATTGAATCGATTTTCGTTTAATAAAATTCACGAAAGGAATTGAGAAATGAATATTCAACAAAATAATTTTAAGATAATATTAAGAAGTTATAAACAGGAAGTTTTTTAAAACATAAAAATATAAATGAAAATATTTTCGAAGGAACAGGTTTATGAAGGCGATCGTTTAACTGTAGAACGTCAACAAATATCGTCTGCAGATCTTATGGAGCGGGCAGGAATGGCAATTTTTGATTGGTTTCATCGGCGCATGCAGGGTGGGCAAGTACCCATTCATATTTTTTGCGGAATAGGTAATAATGGAGGTGATGGGTTAGTTTTGGCGAGGCATCTTATTCTGGATGGGTATAATGTAAAAACCTATATCGTTAATTATAGTGATAAGCGTTCTAAAGATTTTTTAATTAATTACGACCGTATTAAGCAAACCACAAAGGATTGGCCAACATTATTAAAGGAAGGTGATGACTTTCCTGAAATAGGAGAACGCGATATAATTGTTGATGCCGTTTTCGGAATTGGCTTAAACCGACCTATGCAGCAATGGGTTTTATTATTGTTTAAACATTTTGATGAGTCAAGAGCCTTTACGTTGTCGGTAGATATTCCTTCCGGGTTACAAACCGATAAAGTTCCTGAGAGTGATTTGTGTGTCGTGAAAGCGAATTATACGTTGAGTTTTGTTACACCTAAACTCGTGTTCTTCTTGCCAGAAACCGCAAAGTTTACAGATCAATGGGAAGTATTAGATATTGGTTTTGACCAGCAATATATTTTTGAAACGGAAACTGAAGCTAATTTAATTGGTAAAAACGAAGTTATTCCTTTATATATTCCGCGAGATAAATTTTCACATAAAGGTAGTTTTGGCCATAGTTTGATTATTGGAGGAAGCTACGGAAAGATTGGTGCGGTAACCTTGGCAAGTAAAGCAGCCCTTACGGTGGGCTCAGGATTGGTTACGGCTTATGTTCCAAAATGCGGCTATATACCTTTGCAATCTGGATTTCCAGAAGCGATGGTTATAACTGATAAAAATGAGGAGAAAATCACGAATATTTCTTTTGTGATTAAGCCTACGGTTATAGGTTTGGGTGTAGGAATTGGAACTGCAGCGCCAACAATTAAAGCTTTGGAAGTTTTTTTTAAACAAAATAAAATACCGTCTGTAATAGATGCTGACGGAATAAATATATTGTCCAGAGCGCCTGAGTTATTAGACTTATTACCATCTGAAACGGTTTTAACGCCACATCCTAAAGAATTAGAACGATTAATAGGCGAGTGGACTGACGATTTTGATAAGCTTAATAAGGTAAAAGCCTTCTCAAAAAAACATAATGTCATTGTAATTATTAAAGGCGCACATACCATTACTGTCTATCAAGAGAAACTTTATATCAATTCAACTGGGAATCCCGGATTAGCCACAGCAGGAAGTGGTGATGTCTTAACGGGGATGATTACAGGATTAATAGCACAAGGTTACGATCCGTTGATTGCATCTGTTTTTGGTGTTTATTTACATGGAAAATCAGCAAATATTGCTGTTGAAGATTATGGCTACGAAAGTTTAACTGCCAGTCATGTTATTAGTTACATAGGTGAAGCATATCTGGATTTGTTTAAACGACCAGAACCAACTCAGGAAGATGAACAAAATAATAAGGAACAGAAATAAAAAAAGGCAGCCTAATAGCTGCCTTTTTTTGTTTTTATAATGATTTAAATTAAATATCTAACGATGTAAATAATTCTGTTAATTTAGGATCTGAAGGTCTTGGTGCATTCGAGTTTACAATATTTCCATTCGGATCGATTAAGATAAAACGAGGAATACCGTTAATTTGGTACTCTTGAACAAAAGATGATTTCCAATCACTATCAGCAAATAACTGAACACCTTTAAGTTCTTTTTCAGCAACCATAGATTTCCATTTTTCAAAATCTTTTTGTTGGTCAATTGAAATACTTACAAATTCGATGTTATTATCATGAAACTTTTCTTCAGTTTCTTTTAAGAAAGGAATTTCACGTTTACATGGTCCGCACCAGGTTGCCCAAACATCAACGTAAACATATTTCCCTTTTAAGTCTGAAAGCGATGTTTTTCCTCCTTCATAATTTACATAATCGGTAAAGGTTGGAGAAGGTTTTCCTTCCGCTAAGGCCATTAACTTATTATATTTTTCAGTGATGATGGCATTATTTTCTGAGTTTGTAGAGTTTTCAATGTATAAGTTATAAAACGCTTCAACATCCTCTGCGCGACCAATGTATTGGTTTGCAAACTCGAAAGCCAAAGCATTTTTCATATCGGTATTTGTAATTGTTGCTACAGATTTTAAGTAAGCTACTTCATAATCAATGGAATCATTTTTAACTAATTCCTGTGCTTTATTTCTGTAGTGAGCGGACACTAAGTTTTTATAATAAGTTGAGTATTTAAAATCCTCTTGGTTTGAAAAATCTACGTTTTCTAATTCTTTCATGAATTCTTCAGAGACCTTGAATGTTGGATTTTGCGTTAAAGCTCGATGCGCATTTTCGTAGTTATCATGAAGCATTAAATAGAAGTAATTTATATTTCTTAACTCTTTGGCTTTAAACTCTTCAGGTAAACCTTTAGTTTCATTAAGTAAAGCAGAAAGTTCGGTCTTAATATCATTTAACTTAGCTTTATAAACGGCTTCTTCAAGCTTATATGTCTCTCTGGGTTTACCGAAAAGTTCACCTTCTTTTTTTCTTTTAGCAATTAAGTAATTGTTAATTTCAGCACCCTTGCCTGTAATAGTTAAAGAATTTTGAACATCGTTAATATCATAATTAACATTTAAATTAAAACCAGGTTCAACATAAAGGTAAACAGGTGTCTTTCCGTCGTATAGAGCGTAAAGATTTTTATTAGTATTTAGAGTATCTGCAAAAGTACCGTTTTCAGCAACCATTAAATCTTCTTTAACAGACCCATCAGGCGTATTAATGGTTACTTTGGCGTTGGTTTTAAAATTTGTAATAGTTCCACCAATAAGGGCGTAATCTACTTGTGGCGTTTCTTTACAGGCTATCATAGCAACAGCTGTAGATAAGATTAGTAGTTTTTTCATGTTTGATTTTAGATTTAATGTTCTCAAAAATATAAAAACACATGGTTTAGCTGGCAACTTTCACTTAATATTAACGATTGAATATTACTGGTTTCTTATTATTTTTAAAGTTGCGGAAAGATATAGAAGGGCAGGTTTTGGAGATGAAAGACATTGTTAAAAATCTGTTAATCGTTTAAATGTGCGGATGGTCTAAAAATAAATTATAAGGTAAAATCTTCTTGCTTAACAGTATTTTATTACATATATTTGTTATAACCCATTCTCTCATATGCTTTTCATATTTATATTATTATTCTCTTTAATAGTTAAAAGCGCATTTTGATTAATAGCAGTTTGAAATGCCCTATTTTCATCCTTGTACTATCAAGTTTACTTGAGTAATTTGTTATATAATTGCTTTGGTTTTCTGGAACTTTTCTTTTGTTGGGTAAGCCGCCCTATTTATCTCTATACTTTATGTTTTAGGCTATTACAGCTTAAAGAATTTGAACTTTACGACTGTTAGGTAATTAAAATGCCCACATGTCACCCTGTTCTGAAAGAACACCTGGAGTTGCTAAGCAAGTTTAGATGTTTCGAACTTTACGATTGTTGTGTTAACATATTTACTAATTAAAACTACTGTTATGTTAATGAACAATTTTACTCAACGATTTACTAATCAAACAGCGTATTACTGTTGGTTATCAAAGCATGTTAAACGAGCCTTAAGCTTGTTTGTATTCATGCTTTTTTTGTTTAGCGTCACTACGGTTAAGGCGCAGATTATTATTCCTGCATCTACCGAAACAAAAGCTGATTTTGGTACTGATGGAGATGTTTATAACGATACAATATCCATGTGGCCGAATACAGGAAGAGAAAAAATATTTGGTTTCGGAACGCTTGGATATGGTACTGATGATTGGTTTAAAATAGCACCTGATGGAACTACCGTCACAGGAGCAGGTGTAATTGATATTTTTTCAGCTTCAGCTTTAGCAAAAATTGCTACAATTGAAAATGGAGAAAATACCAGTATAGAATTGGGGCAATCATCACCAATTTACACAACTCCTGAAGGTGATGGTCGTGTTTGGATTGATGCCAAATATTTTAGAGATACCTATGTGAAATCCGGTAACGATCCGGATAAAACGGTTTTTGAACAGGATATTAATAAAAATTTCGATGATCCACGTGCCTGGCAGTTTAAAATAGCCAGTGTGCCAACTAAGACTGATATTATAGATGTTTATGGACATTTAAGAAGAGGAAATGTTGGTGATGAAGATGGAACAAATGAGTGGGCGTTTTTAGGCGCATCTACTGCTGATGCCGATGGTAGTAATCACCTGGATTTTGAATATTACCGGAAAAAAATACACTTGGAACCAATAGATGGACCAGAGGGAGTTAGTACCATTCAGAATATTGTTTATGATAATCCAGGTGAGGGAGAGGATTGTGGTCACACGGCGTATTATTTTGATCCTACAGATGGAGGGGTTCTTGATGATAACCATGGAGATATTTTATTGTCTGTAGATTATAAAGATGGTGGGCGTACAGCAGAAGTAACGTTATTGGTTTGGATTGATATCGATGCAATAAGTCAATTTTTAGGAACACTAACAGATTTTAATAATGATTCATTATATGATGCAAGACCTTTTGATTTTACTGGAGATTTTACACCATGTACAAACTCAATAGAAGGTGATGAATCTAATTTTGGTTACGCTGAAATTAAATTGAGACAAGGTAAAGATCAGGCTGTTTTTACACAATTAAATAATACAGGACCGAGTCCCGCTCCTTATTGGGGAACCATTGATTCAGGAAATAGTCAGCCAGTTTTAGAATACCCTACAGATACTTTTGTGGAATTTGCTATTAACGCAACAGCTTTAGGGTTTGATACACAATCGGAATCTGGTAACTGTGAAAGTACTTTAGGTTCTGTAATGGTCAAATCAAGATCCTCAGCATCTTGGACGTCTTCGTTAAAAGATTTAGGAGGGCCCTTTAATTTAGGAGATAAACCGGTGTTAGAAGTTAGCCTTGCAGGTGGTACAGCTTGTTTAGATGGTGACCCTGTATCACTTACAGCAGTACCAACACCTTCTGCGGACGATATAGCTCCAGCCCTTTATCATTATGCTTGGGAGGAAAAAACAAGTTCAGATCCAGATGTATGGTCTTCTGTAGGGGTAGACTCTCCAACTTATCCTGCTGCAACCAATGTGGCTGGAGTAAGACAATACAGAGTAACTGTGACAAGTCCTTGGGGATGTGCTGTAACTACAGAACCTGTTAATGTTGTAATATCAGCACCACCAGCTCCACAAAATGTACCTCTGTCCTCATGTGAAGGAGCTTTAGCTCTAACCACTCCATTTAGTACCTACAATACTCAATTACTTCCTGATTTAACAGATATTGTCATTGAGTGGTTTAAAAACTATGATGCAGGAACAAAGGTGTTTAGTGATAAGGTGTTAACTTTAGAAGATGTTCAAGACTTAATTGCTAAAGCCGGGTTTTATACTTTTTTTGCAAAAGTTTCAAAATCAGGGGTTGATTGTCCTATTAAAGCAGAGTTACAGTTGACTATAATTGGAGAGCCAGATGTAGATCCGATTGACCCAGTAACAGCTTGTGATAGTTATAATCTTCCAGCAATAACAGGTGATGGAGACTATTACACAGGTCCAGGAGGAACAGGAACTATGTTATCTGTAGGAGATCCAATTACTTCAACACAAACCATTTATGTGTATGCAGAAACTGGAACTGATCCAAACTGTTACGATGAAGAGAGTTTCTTAATAACAATAAATGTAACACCAGATGTAGATCCGATTGATCCAGTAACAGCTTGTGATAGTTATAATCTTCCAGCAATAACAGGTGATGGAGATTATTACACAGGTCCAGGAGGAACAGGAACTATGTTATCTGTAGGAGATCCAATTACTTCAACACAAACCATTTATGTGTATGCAGAAACTGGAACTGATCCAAACTGTTACGATGAAGAGAGTTTCTTAATAACAATAAATCCTACACCATCATGTAACGCCTATGCAGATAATGTAATGGCCTGTGTTGGAGCACCAATAACATTACACGTTATAGGTTCAGGAGGTATAGGAGAAGACGATCAAAGCACTTATAGTTTTGTATGGAGTGGCGTTGGTTCTGAATATTTAGATGATGCGACCTCAGCAAATCCTACATTATTAGGAACAGCTCCTGAAGGCATCTATAATTTAACAGTAACTGTATATGATGAAAGTTCGCAAGATACAAGATGTTCAAGTACTTGTAATGTCCAGGTAGAAGTTTATAATTGTACACCTAATTGTGAAACTGGATTTGCAGTTAAAACTGAAGTTTCTGGTGATTACACAGTTGTAGATGAGGATTATAGTAGTTGCTTCCGTAATGATGGTTTCAATCGTTGGGGATGGGTTAACAGAATACCAGCATCAGCTCAAGGTGGAGCCCCAGTTGAGTTCGATCTTTATGCTGGAGCTGGACGTTGTGACTTAAGTAAAGGCACTAATACAGGAACAGTAACAGTTGAGTATAACAACGATGGTACAGTGCAGGTATGTTATAACTTAAAACCTGGCTATGTAATGTCTGAAGCACATGTTTATATAGGTTGTGAACCTTATCCTAAAACTAATAAAGGAGCTAATACAGTAGCCCCTGGGCAATATAGTTTTAATGGAGGAGATTTAGGATACATTCAAAATTACTGCACACCAGTACTTGAAAATGTGTCAGGAGATTTCTATGTTATTGTTCATGCTGTAGTTTGTGAAAGTTATATCCCTGAAGGTTGTACTCCGTATCCAGCATCTCCAGAAGAAGGAGGTATATTTGATACTGATACCTCGAATGGATTGCCAGTTGTTGGATGTGATGTTGATACAGATGGTTGGGGTAAAGTAGGAGATACTAAAGTAACATTTACAGCTTATCCTGTGCCGTTTGAAGAAGAAGTAACGGTTAGTTACAAGTTCGAATACGATACAAATGTGAAAATAGATGTTTATGATCTTAAAGGTGCAGTGGTTAAAAAAGCTGTAAATAACAATTACAGAAAAGGAACTGTTGATAATACGAAACTGGATTTATCTCGTTTTGATGATCAAATGTTCTTTGTTAGATTAACCACAAATAAAGGAACCTTAGTTAAAAAAGTTGTTTCCTCTAAGAGACAGCAAATAAAACGACAATAAGAGTTAGTTAATTAAAATGAAAAAGGGCAGCCATTTGGCTGCCCCTTTATTTATAAGTTAAAAATAATTATTGTTTTATAAATTTTAATGTGGTATTTGTTTCTTGTATTTGAATAATGTACAATCCTTTTGTTAAAAAAGAAACATTTAAGCTATTATTAGAAGATTCTATTTTAGAAGTTAAAACTCTTTTGCCTAACATATTAAATATTGATACGTTCTTATTACTAAGGTTGTAGTTGTTGAAATATAAATAATCACTTGTTGGATTAGGATAAATTGTAATTGTATTTTTATTGAAATCGTCACTACTTAGTGATTTTGATACTGTTAAATTTTCAAACCAATTTAAATGGTTTTCAGAGGTAGAAACACTTGCAATGTCTAAATCGCCGTCGTTATCGAAGTCGTTAACGGTAAACCCTAAGACATTATTTTGAGAATCGTCAATAGTATTTTCTGTTGATAAATTTGAATTTTTATACCAGGTTATTTTGGCATTAGAGGATGTGCTTGAATATCCAATAGCTATATCATTTTTTGAATCTCCATCAAAATCTGATATTTGAGCAAATGCGGGATTAGAGACGGAAGATGATAGAGTGTGCTCGGTAAAACTACCGTCAGATTCAATATTATACCATTTAGGATTTTGATTTTTGTCAATCTTTAAAATTTCTAAATCATTATCATTGTCAATATCACCAAAGGAAACATTTTTTAATTTAAAGTCATTTATGGAAACATTATTCGATGCCTGTGTAAAAGAAACGCTATTGCTTCCTGTATAGTTATTTAAGAATAATTTCACTAAATAGGTATAGTCATAGGCAACTACAACATCCATATCTCCATCATTATCAACATCTCCTACATCAAAACTAACTGGTCTGTAATTTGCTAAATTACTTATAGGTTGTGCTGCGCTAAAATTAGCAGATCCATCATTTGAATACCACTGAACAACATCTAAATCGTATACGCTTACAATGATATCTAAAGTATTATTATTGTCTATATCAGCAACTTTAACCTTTTCAGCACGAGTTAAACCGCTAGCAATAATTCGGGCGCTGCTAAATTCACCCGCACCATTATTTTCATACCAGACTAAATTATTGCTCAAACTAGATGTAGCTATAATGTCATTATCGTTATCACCATCAATATCGGCTATTACAAGACCACCAATGCTTGAAATAGTTGACGAAACAAGTGGTTGTAAAGTGAAAGTCCCATTTTTATTGTTCTTATACCATTCAATGGTATTACCCGCATTTGTACCGATAACAATATCGATATAAGAGTCATTATCCAAATCTTTAGAATCAATAACATACGGAAGGTACCCCGTACTTGTTGAAATGGTCTGCTTGGGACCGAAAAGGGATTGGCTGTAAGTAGGAATTATAAATAATAATCCAGCTAAAAAAAGTAATATTTTTTTCATAACATAATAGTTTAAAATATTGTGTTTTATTTATAGTGTGCCATTTATTTAACTAACAGTTTTTCTGTCTTTAGTAAACTTTTATTTTCGCTATTCAGAATTTGAATAATGTAAAAACCACTTGGTAATTCATTAAGATTTAAATTTAAGCTATCCCTGTTTTGTGAAATATTCTTCTTTACCAGCTGACCTGATAAGTTGAAAATTGAAATTTCGAGTTCAGGATTAAAAAAAGAGTTTACTTTAATAAATAAGTTTTCTGATACGGGATTTGGGTAAATATTAATTTGATTATTTAAATGTTCTTCATTGTTATTTAAAGAATTGTTTTCTAATGTTTTTTTTGTGATTACTGTTTTAGATTGAATAGTTTGGTTAGAGCAAAAGGTAACTGCACTTAAATCAATTGACATATTAGCGGATGTACTTCCGCTTAATTCATTATTCAAGGTAATTGTAACAGAATTTATTTTTTCAGGAATATATATAGATATTTCTGATGTAGTAGATCCACTATAGTAACCGTAATTTTGAGTTTGTCCGTTTGAATCGACATAATTCACAATAACTTGTTCTGAATAGGTACTGCCGGTTTTTCCTTTTAACTTCTGATTTATTCCACTTATTGAAAATGATACATTTTTATTATCATTTGGTAGTAAAAGTGTTGTGCTATTGGAATTTGAGTTGTTGTTAGTAAGTTGATTAACATTAAAGTAAGACGTGTTTTCAATACAATCACTTGATTCATTATTTTCACCACAAAAGGTTACATCTGAAAAATCAATTATCATGTTAGAATTGGTATTAGTATTTAATGAATTTGATAAAGTAATAGTTACAGATTTAACAAAACCATTAATTTCTATTAATTGACTGTTAGTTACAGATCCACTATAAGCTCCATAGTTATGAGTATTATTTTGCCCATCAACATAAGTAACCATAACTTGCTCAATATATTGGCTTGATGGTTTACCTTTTAGCTTTTCATCTATACCACTTATAATAAAAGAAACATTTTGACTATTAGCAGGTAGGTCTAGAGTGTTGCTATTAGAGTCATTGCCGCTATGGGATAATGAACTATTACTAAAATAAGTTGTGCTTTCAGTACAAATATTAATATCTTCACAACCATCAGGTATACCATTGCCATTATTGTCTATAGTATCATCAAAACCAGGGCAAACATCTTCACTATCACAAACACCATCATAATCTGAATCTAGACAAGCAGTACTCCCAATATTTTCAAACCAGTTTAGATGGTTTTCAGAAGTAGAAACACTTGCAATGTCTAAATCGCCGTCGTTATCGAAGTCGTTAACGGTAAACCCTAAGACATTATTTTGAGAATCGTCAATAGTATTTTCTGTTGATAAATTTGAATTTTTATACCAGGTTATTTTGGCATTAGAGGATGTGCTTGAATATCCAATAGCTATATCATTTTTTGAATCTCCATCAAAATCTGATATTTGAGCAAATGCGGGATTAGAGACGGAAGATGATAGAGTGTGCTCGGTAAAACTACCGTCAGATTCAATATTATACCATTTAGGATTTTGATTTTTGTCAATCTTTAAAATTTCTAAATCATTATCATTGTCAATATCACCAAAGGAAACATTTTTTAATTTAAAGTCATTTATGGAAACATTATTCGATGCCTGTGTAAAAGAAACGCTATTGCTTCCTGTATAGTTATTTAAGAATAATTTCACTAAATAGGTATAGTCATAGGCAACTACAACATCCATATCTCCATCATTATCAACATCTCCTACATCAAAACTAACTGGTCTGTAATTTGCTAAATTACTTATAGGTTGTGCTGCGCTAAAATTAGCAGATCCATCATTTGAATACCACTGAACAACATCTAAATCGTATACGCTTACAATGATATCTAAAGTATTATTATTGTCTATATCAGCAACTTTAACCTTTTCAGCACGAGTTAAACCGCTAGCAATAATTCGGGCGCTGCTAAATTCACCCGCACCATTATTTTCATACCAGACTAAATTATTGCTCAAACTAGATGTAGCTATAATGTCATTATCGTTATCACCATCAATATCGGCTATTACAAGACCACCAATGCTTGAAATAGTTGACGAAACAAGTGGTTGTAAAGTGAAAGTCCCATTTTTATTGTTCTTATACCATTCAATGGTATTACCCGCATTTGTACCGATAACAATATCGATATAAGAGTCATTATCCAAATCTTTAGAATCAATAACATACGGAAGGTACCCCGTACTTGTTGAAATGGTCTGCTTGGGACCGAAAAGGGATTGGCTGTAAGAAATAGAATTAGTAGCTATTAAAAAAATGAAAAATAAAACTTTATTCATAAGATGATTAGTTGTTGGTTTGGGTCAAACATAAATAAACAAATGTTAATTTGCAACCAATAATCTGATTTTTAAGCTTTTAAACGATAAAATTCTTATGTTTTTATTTTAAAAGAAAGAAAAATACTCCAATAATGATTTTTAAAAAAAGTAGGAGAAGACAACTAAATCTATTTGACGCTCAGTTAACTACTAGTGAAGCCATCTAAAATCAAGTCGGGCAAATATAAAGGAAACAAGGTTAAATAATAAAATATTTTAACACAATTAAAATGGGATTAACTACCTGTGTATCAGATTATCAATTTTATATGCGATACATCTACTAATAATTAAGTTTATAACGAAATATTTTATATTTAATAAACACCTTCAACCAATTAGATATGAAAAAAATTACTGTCGTTACATTTCTTATTCTTCAGTTAAATTTAATGTATGCTCAAGATTGTAGAAGTAGTACTGAAATTAGTCCTCCATATACAGCAACAAATAGCGGTTATACAGAAACAGTTACAACGAATATTGTTCCAGATGAGTATGTGGTGGTAGACAATATATTGGAAAACGAATATACTTTTACCTCAGTTTTAACTGATGTTCATGATTATATTACAATTAGAGACTCTTCAGGTGATATCATTTTAGCTCAAGGGACATCACCGTTAACTTATCAGTTTCAGATAGGCGAAGTAGATGATAATACCATTCAAATTCACATGCATTTAAATTCAAGCTGTAGCTCGACCGATAATGGGAACCATACAATATCCTTGATAAATTTAGATAATTTACCAACTTGTTATGAGCCATTGGATAATAGTGCACGAATTAGTTATCTGTCTAATACAAGGTTGGATTTTTATTGGCAATCTCCATCTTCTGGAGATACTCCAATAGATTATCAATGGGAAATTGTCCCAAATGGAAATACTCAGGGCGTTGGAGTAGTAGCTTCAGGTAGTACAGGCGGCAACACCAATGCAACAAGTGGAGAAGGCGTGTTATCACCAAGTACGCAATATGTGGTTTTTATTAGGTCTAAATGTGATGAAGACACCTATAGTATTTGGTACGAAACACCTGTAATAACAACTTTATCTGTTAGCCCGCCATCTAACGACTTTTGTAGTGGAGCTATTTCATTACTTCAGGAAACAGGTGTAAATACTATTAATGATTCTGAAAATACTGTTCAAGGAAGTGTTTCAGGTGCAGCAGGCACAGACGTGGCAGCTGAATCTTGTAATGGAAGTGCTAATGCTCGAGACGATGTGTGGTATTCTTTTTTGGCACAAACGACAGATATAAACATTACTGTAAATCCTTCATTTGATGCTATTATAACATTGTTTTCTGGAGATTGTAACAATCTTAATGAAATAGATTGCAGTGATAATAACAGTGGGTTATCTACAACTTTTGAAGAGATTGCTTTTAGTGGTTTAAACATTGGTCAAACCTATTATTTTAGAGTTTATTCTCAAGGCTTTTCTGCATCTAATGCTAATTTCGATTTGAATTTATGGAGCCCCACAACTACAGTAGATTTAGATAATGATGGTTATAGTGATGCTGTAGATTGTGATGATGATAATCCGTTAATTTATGAACGGCAATTGTATTATGAAGATAAAGATGAAGATGGTTATGGTTCTTCTGTGGTTGCAATGCGATGCGAATTAACACCTTCTCCAGGTTTCTCTACTAACAGTGAAGATTGTAATGATGATGATCCAAATATTAATCCAGATACCGTTTGGTATAGAGATTTAGATGAAGATAGTTATGGTGATTTAAATACAACTTTAACTCAATGCGAGCAGCCAGAAGGTTATGTTTTGAATAGCAATGATTGTAATGATAATAAATCAGAGATTAATCCAGATACTGTTTGGTATAGAGATTCCGATCAGGATGGTTATGGAGATATAAACACTACTTTAATACAATGCACCCAACCAGCAGGTTATATTTTAGATGCCACAGATTGTGTTGATAGTGATCCAGAGATTAATCCAGATACTGTTTGGTATAGAGATTCCGATCAGGATGGTTATGGAGATGTAAACACTACTTTAACACAATGCACCCAACCAGAAGGTTATATTTTAGATGCCGCAGATTGTGTTGATAGTGATTCAGCCATTAATCCAGATACTGTTTGGTATAGAGATTCCGATCAGGATGGTTATGGCGATATAAACACCACTTTAACACAATGCACACAACCAGCAGGTTATGTTTTAGATGCCACAGATTGTGTTGATAGTGATCCAGACATTCATCCAGATACCGTTTGGTACAGAGATTCCGATCAGGATGGCTATGGAGATATAAATACCACTTTAACACAATGTACTCAACCATCAGGCTATGTTTTAAATAGTGAGGATTGTAATGATACTGTAGCAGGGATTAATCCGAATGCAACTGAAATTCCAAATAATAGTATTGATGAAAATTGTGATGGATCGGATTCTTATTTATGGTATGAAGATTCCGATCAGGATGGTTATGGAAATCCTGAAGTAAGTCAGGAAGCATTAACACAACCATCAGGTTATGTTTTAGATAATACCGATTGTAACGACAATAATAATGCGATTCATGAACCAGTAACTTATTATGTTGATAGTGATGAAGATGGCTATGGCTCAAGTGAAACTGCCGATTTTTGCGAACTTACTCCTCCACAAGGATTTTCAGCATTAAGTGGAGATTCAGATGATGAAAATCCAAATATTAATCCAGGTGTTTTAGAAGATTGCGATGGTATTGATAATGATGGTGATGGAGAAGTCGATGAAGGTTTTCCTGATACCGATGGAGATGGTGTAGCCGATTGTGTGGATACAGAAACTTGTGACGGATTAGATAATGATGGTGATGGAGAAGTCGATGAAGGTTTTCCTGATACCGATGGAGATGGTGTAGCCGATTGTGTGGATACAGAAACTTGTGACGGATTAGATAATGATGGTGATGGAGAGGTAGATGAAGGTTTTTTAGATACCGATCAAGATGGTGTAGCCGATTGTGTTGATGATTGTCCTAATGACCCTAATAAAACCAATCCGGGTAATTGTGGTTGTGGGGTAGCAGATACCGATTCAGATGGTGATGGTACTCCAGATTGTAATGATTTATGTCCTTCCGATCCTAACAAAACCGATCCGGGTAATTGTGGTTGCGGGGTAGCAGATACCGATTCAGATGGTGATGGTACTCCAGATTGTAATGATTTATGTCCTTCCGATCCTAACAAAACCGATCCGGGTAGTTGTGGTTGCGAGGTAGAAGATACCGATTCAGATGGTGATGGTATTCCAGATTGTAATGATTTATGTCCTTCCGATCCTAACAAAACCGATCCGGGTAGTTGTGGTTGCGGGGTAGCTGATATCGATTCAGATGGTGATGGTACTCCAGATTGTAATGATTTATGTCCTTCCGACCCTAATAAAACCGATCCGGGTAGTTGTGGTTGCGGGGTAGCTGATACCGATTCAGATGGTGATGGTACTCCAGATTGTAATGATTTATGTCCTTCCGACCCTAATAAAACCGATCCGGGTAATTGTGGTTGTGGTGTAGCAGATACAGATTCAGATGCTGATGGTACTCCAGATTGTAATGATTTATGTCCTGGTTTTGATGATGCGATTGATACAAATAATAATAATATTCCAGATGGTTGTGAGAGTTTGAGCGTAAATGGAGATTTATTAAGTCCCTTATTGGTTAAACCAAATCCGTTTAACGAAACAATATTAATTCGTCTTCCAGAAAACTATGGAAAGACTGATTTTGAAATATCAATCTATGATTTAAATGGAAGAATTGTATTAAAGAGAATTATGAAAAGTAGTAATCAACGCATTGAAATAAATAATGTTGAAGCTTTTCAACAGGGTATGTATTTAATTAAAATTAAAAACTTTGATAGTGAAGAATTTACAATGAAGCAGATTGTTAAGTTCTAACTAATATTGATATTAATTAAAAAGACTACTTATTAATAAGTAGTCTTTTTAATTTTCTAGAAGTATGGTTTATTTTTTAATGAGTTTTTTAGAAATTGTTTGAAAACCATCATTTACTTTAAGGAAATAAAATCCATTAATAAGCATGGAAACATCTAATTGTAATAGGTTGTTTTTAATTGTTTTTGTCGTGCTTAATACCAATTTGCCTTGAATGTTGTAAATATTAATATTGATGTTATTGTTTACTGTTTTTTTAAACTTTAAGTTAACTAAAGATTCCGCGGGATTTGGATAAAGATTAAAAGATAAATTGTCCGGAGATAAAACAGAAAGTGTTTCAGTGCCAATGGCACAAATATTAAAAGTTCCAGTTTGAGCTTCAAACGAAGGAAAAATACGAACAAAAAGGGTTTCATTCCTTCGGTTTTCAATGGTTACTTTTGAGAAATTTTTATTTCCTTTGTCGTCATCGCAGCCATTTTGGATTTCGGTGAGAGTTCCATCACAGGAGCCACTATATACAACAATACCCGTATCTAAAAAAGCGGAGCCTGTGTCTTCAGATGTTTCTATGGTTATATCGTAAAATTTGGTATCATCAACATTTACAGTAAACCAAACATCATCATATCCTTCGTAAACACCGCAACTAGGGTCGTCTATTCCGCTTGAAGGTGTTGCTTGAAAGTTTGTTGCTAAAATAGGTGAAGAACAATCGGCAGATAAAGGAAGATTTATAGGGCTACTACAATTATCATTAGTAGCAATCATTGGAGTGTCTATTTTGTAAACACAAACATTAAAAGAACCTTCTTCTAAATAATCAACATCCCAGACTCTAAAGTACACCGTGCTTCCCGCAGGTTGCACAACATCTATTTGTGCATAGTAAGCACTTAAACCAACATCTGGGTTGCCATCAGCATTACATCCTACAGATGTTAAAGAGTTACAGTCACTTCCGGCAAACACCTCTAAATCAAGATTATCAATTAAAGATTCATATGAAGTTTTTATAGTTACAGCACCATCTGTAGGCATTATAAATTTAAACCAAAGATCTTCACCACTGTAACTACTGGTGCACGAAGGTATTCCCATATTGGAATCTGTTTCACTGCCATCAAAAGAGTAAACTTGATTTGAGCAAATTCCAGATTCATTAACTGTTAATGCGGTAGCTCCACAAGGTAGATTATTTGCTGGCTGAGCTAATGCAGAGATGTTGCTTAATAATAAAATTAGAAGAAAATAGAACGTAGTTTTTTTCATAAATAAAGAAGTTTAGGCTTTATTAAATTTATGAAAAAAAAAGTGAGATATTTACGAATATTAGTCTAACTGTTTAATTTATAGGTTAACAGAAGTTAATTTTGATAAGAGTTTATATTTTAGCGGTTAACTTACCATAAGACACTATTTCTGAAATAATATTTAAGGCATGAAGTTCTTTTTGAGTATTCATAACAGTTTCCTCATCAATTAAACTTTGGGACCATTCGGTTATGCTTAGCCATTCCTGAACGTCTTCCAGTTCCTGTTCATAACGATTGGCAATGGTTTTATCTATATTTGGAATAGCTTTAAAATCAGCAGTGTTGTTGTTGATGATGTCTATAATTGTTTTTAAGTCTTCCTTGTTATTTTCTATAAAATCTTCACGGACAGCAATTACAAAACATGGCCAGGGTGTAGGGCAGTTACCAATATTTCTGAAAACACCTCTGTCTACAATGGGTTTAGTGGTGAATTTTTCCCACATGAAATAATCGGCAGTACCATTTGTTAAACCTTCAATAGCGCCTTCTAAATCTTTGATAACTTCAAAATCTAAATCGTTTTCTAGGTCCCAATTGTGGCTTTCAGCATTGATATAAGCCATTAAATGAGAGCCCGAACCATACCTACTAATTGCTGCTTTGGTGCCTTTTAAATCTTGAACGGTTTTATAGGGGGAATCATGAGCTACATGAATTCCCCAGTTTAAAGGCGTTTGAATAAATGTTTGTACAATCTTACTGGGGTTTCCTTCAATAATATCTTTAATAATACCTTCTGTAAGGATTATGGCAATATCAATTTCTTTTTCACGTAACGCTTTACACATGGCACCGGTACCTCCAGGATAATCGTTCCAACGCAGATTAATCCCTTTCTCTTTGTATTCTCCGTTTTTTAAGGTTAAATACCAGGGTAAATTGAAATGTTCAGGTACACCGCCAATAGTTACTTTCTTCATGAATCCTCTACGTTTATGCTAAAATTTTATTAAGTGTATAAGTTATGAGTTTTTCTATGGTTTCGGAAGGGTTTTTACTAAAATCTCCTGTAGCGCGATTGGCAATAATAGCATTTAAGGACACTGCGTGATGTCCTAAAAGTTTCGATAAACCATAAATGGCGGACGTTTCCATTTCCAGATTAGTTACTTGATATCCGTCGAAACTAAAGCTGTCAATTTTCGTATTTAAATCAGGATCTTGGAGCGGCAGTCTTAGAACGCGGCCCTGAGGTCCGTAGAATCCGCCTGCCGTAAGTGTAACACCTTTGTAAATATTGTCATCAATTAACTTTTTTTCTAATGATTCGCTATTTTTAACCAGTATAGGACGTGCTTTATTTTTGCTCCAATTGGTATGTTTTATAAAGGCTGCTTCGTAATCAGGGTTGCATATATTTTCCATTTGATAGGCGTGAAGCATACCGTTAATATCTAAACCTGCAGAGCTCAAAACAAAACTATCTACAGGGATAGAAGCTTGTAATGCTCCTGATGTTCCAATACGAATCAGGTTTAGCGATGTTAAATTTGTTTTTGGTAATCGGGTTTCTAAATCTATATTGACTAAAGCATCCAATTCGTTTAAAACAATGTCGATATTATCGGGACCAATACCTGTGGAGATTACTGAAATACGTTTTCCATTAAGATTCCCGGTATGAGTTTTGAATTCGCGCTTTTGAGTTTTGAATTCAATCGTATCGAAGTGCTTGGATACCTTTTCAACCCGATCCTGATCACCGACTAAAATAATAGTCTCAGCAATATGTTCTGGTTTTAAATTCAAATGATAAACACTACCATCTGGATTTAGTATAAGTTCGGATGCTTTAATACTCATGTTATGCGTTTTTAACTAATCGGTTGATGGTGCTGTTAAATTGAAAATCCATTTTTTTTACACCACCAAAAACCATACGATTATCAAGTTCAGAAAGATAACGATGCGTTCCCAATAAGACTTCATGTCCCTTTCGGTTAAGGATTAGTTTGTCTTTATGAACGTCAATATAAACCATAAGGTTGCCTATAATTCTCAAAAGCTGTAAATCACCATAACCGTAAAACCCTTGAAAATGCAGGGCATATCCCAGTAAATGATTCGTTGAATTCACTTCGATATCTCTAACTATCTCAAGAATATTTCTTTCTAAATTGTTTAAGCCATCTTTTGTTGCGGGAAAGCGTTCTAAATGGGCTTTTAAACAACTGGTTAAATAGTCGAATGAGGAGTTTTTTACAATAAAGGGTTTGAGTAAATTATGGTCTTTTCCACAATAAATATTCCAAACGGTGCGGGCCAAATCGATATCTTCAGGAGTTAATTTTACTTTGTTGTTGTAATGTCTTAATAACTGCCCGGTGGTTAATTCGGCTAAACCTTTCATGTTTTTACTTCGTTTTACCCGACCACTACATACCAAATAGAGCGGAAGTTTTATTTTTTTTTGCTGAATTAAACTGATTACCGCTATCATGTTAATGTGGCAAAATAAGTCGTATTCAAACCAAAGGATAATTTCTGTAAAATCTTCGGTGTGATTTAGAAGATCTAAAGCTGATTTTATCTTTTCAATTTCTAAATCGATTTGATAAAAGTCATTGAAAAATTGTTTTCTAAGCTCGTAAAACTCCTTGGAATACACCTGTTCAACCGTTGGTCCTTCGCATAACATTTCCTGCCAGGTAAGCATTGTCCCGTCTATATTTAACTCTTTTAAACGATTGGTTAAAACAGTTCCGTTGGTAATATGTAGCGAAGTTTCACTCATTAATTATCCGCCAACACGCTTAACAAGAAACCCTTTGTCTTTTAGCATTTGCATGATTTTGTCGCGGTAGTCGCCTTGAATAATGATTTTATCATCTTTAAAACTTCCACCAACACTTAATGCTGTTTTTATATCTTTAGCTAATAGTTTAAAATCGCTTGTAGCTCCGGTATAACCTTCTATAATAGTTATGGGTTTGCCTTTACGTTTTTCGTATTTGCAAATTAAAGGGTCATCTTGCATCCAGATATCATTTCCTTCAGGAGTTTCTTCAATAGGGTCTTCAGACACGTGATCTGGAAACAGATTTTTTAACTGGTCTTGTAAATCCATTATTTTATTTTTTGATAAGTCCTAACTCTATTAAACGCTCCGTTAAAAATTCACCTGCAGTAATATCTTCAAATGCCTTAGGTGTATTTTCGTCTACACAACTGTCCAAAACATCAAGTTTCATACTGCTGATTGGGTGCATAAAAAACGGAATAGAGTAACGCGAAGTACCCCAAAGTTCTTTTGGCGGGTTTACCACGCGGTGGATGGTCGATTTAAGTTTATTGTTAGTGTGTCGGGAAAGCATATCTCCAACATTAATCATTAATTCGTCGGGCTGAGCAATAGCATCAATCCATTCGCCTTTGTGGTTTTGTACCTGTAAACCACGTCCTTGCGCACCCATTAACAAAGTAATTAAATTAATATCTCCGTGGGCTGCAGCGCGAACCGCTTCTTTTGGTTCTTCGGTAATTGGTGGGTAGTGAATTGGGCGAAGAATAGAATTACCATTGTGAATATACCCATCAAAATAAGTTTCCTCTAAACCTAAATGAAGTGCCAAAGCACGTAACACATATTTAGCGGTTTTCTCCAGCATTTGATAGGTTTCTTTGCCAACTTTATTGAATTCAGGTAATTCTTCAACAATAACGTTGTCCGGATATTCAGCTTTTAATTTGTCGTCATCTTCCACATATTGTCCAAAATGCCAGAATTCCTTTAAATCACCTTCTTTTTTACCTTTTGCGCTTTCTTTTCCGAAAGACACATAACCACGTTGGCCACCTATGCCAGGTATTTCATATTTCTGTTTGGTTTCAAGCGGTAAACTGAAAAAGTTTTTAACTTCTGTATACAGATTTTCAACTAAGGTGTCATCAAGAAAATGACCTTTTAAAGCAACGAAACCAATCTCCTCGTAAGCTTTACCTATGGCATCAACAAATTTTTGTTTTCTGGAAGCATCACCCGAAATAAAATCGGATAAATCTACACTTGGAATTACATTCATGTGGGATTTTTTTAAAATATGACTCTATACAAATGTACAAAAACATTGCTAAGTTTAGAGTAATGAAATTTGTTTATCAACCACTAAATTTATGTTATATTTGATTAAAATCAAACCACTAAACGACACTTAATTACACTTGTTATCTATGGAATTTAATACCAAATTTCTGAATGCCGATTTGCAAATTAAACTTTACAAAGCGCTTTTGAAACCTCGATTAATAGAAGAGAAAATGCTTGTTTTGCTGCGTCAGGGAAAAATTAGTAAATGGTTTTCAGGTATTGGGCAAGAGGCGATTGCAGTTGGCGTAACGATGGCACTAGATGCCGAAGAATACATTTTACCTATGCATAGAAATTTAGGGGTTTTCACCACTCGAAATATACCTTTATATCGTTTGTTTGGGCAGTGGCAAGGTAAGGCGTCAGGGTTTACCAAAGGGCGTGATCGTTCATTTCATTTTGGAACTCAGGAGTACAAGATTATTGGGATGATTTCGCATTTGGGTCCACAATTAGGTGTTGCTGATGGCATTGCTTTGGCTTCAAAATTGAATAATAAAAAACAGGTAACAGCTGTTTTTACAGGTGAAGGTGGAACCAGTGAAGGAGACTTTCACGAAGCTTTAAACGTCGCTTCAGTATGGCAATTACCTGTGTTGTTTTGTGTTGAAAATAATGGTTATGGACTTTCTACCCCTACAAACGAGCAATATCGCTGCGAAAATATTGCAGACCGTGGCGTTGGTTACGGTATGGAATCGCATATTGTGGATGGAAATAATATTATTGAGGTCTACACCAAAGTTTCAGAAATAGCTAGAAGTGTTCGGGAGTATCCGCGTCCGGTATTGATTGAATTTAAGACGTTCAGAATGCGGGGGCATGAAGAGGCTAGCGGAACGAAATACGTTCCTCAAGAACTTATGGATGCCTGGGCGGAAAAAGATCCTGTTGAAAATTATGAGCGCTTTTTGAAAGATTCCGGTGTTTTAAATGAAGAACAGATTGACGTTATCAAGGCGGATTTTACAAAAGAAATTACTAATAATTTGCAGTTGGCTTTTGATGAAGATGATATTACTCCTGATTTAAGTAATGAATTGAATGATGTTTATCATAGTTTTGATTTTCAATTAGTTGAGCCAAGTGATGAATGTCAAGAAATGAGATTCGTTGATGCTGTTTCCGAAGGTTTAAAACAAAGCATGCAACATCATGATAATCTGGTGATTATGGGGCAGGATGTTGCAGAATACGGTGGCGTCTTTAAAATCACTGAAGGCTTCGTTGAAGCTTTCGGAAAGGAACGTGTGCGTAATACACCGATTTGCGAATCCGCTATTATTGAAACAGCCATGGGCTTATCAATAGCTGGTATAAAAAGTGTGGTTGAGCTTCAGTTTGCCGATTTCGTATCTTCAGGATTTAATCCGGTAGTTAATTATTTAGCGAAGAGCTTTTACCGTTGGGGACAAGTTGCTGATGTTGTTTTAAGGATGCCTTGTGGAGCAGGGGTTGGTGCCGGACCATTTCATTCACAAACCAATGAAGCCTGGTTCACTAAAACTCCGGGGTTAAAAGTGGTTTACCCTGCGTTTCCGTATGATGCTAAAGGCTTGTTAAATACTGCAATTAACGATTCGAATCCAGTGTTGTTTTTTGAGCATAAAGGGCTGTATCGTACCATAAAACAAGATGTGCCTATAGATTATTACACCTTACCATTTGGAAAAGCATCATTTATTAGAACAGGGGAGCAGGTATCTGTTGTCACCTATGGAGCAGGAGTGCACTGGGCATTAGATGTTTTAGAAAAGCATCAGCATATTCAAGCCGATTTAATAGACTTAAGAACGCTTCAACCACTGGATATCGACTCCATTTATTCATCGGTCAGAAAAACAGGTCGTGTTATTATCTTACAGGAAGATTCACTTTTTGGAGGTATTGCCAGTGATATTTCGGCTTTGATAGCAGAACATTGTTTTGAATATTTGGATGCGCCAATTAAACGCGTAGCGAGTTTAGATACACCGATTCCCTTTAACAAGGCAATAGAAGCACAATATCTTGCCAAATCACGCTTTGAAGAATCGCTTTTTGAATTGGTGAATTATTAGTAAAGTGTTTGATTTCAAGTTTTTAATATGAAAATATGTCAGGTTTTGTGAAATTTTTTCAGGTAAAATAGCTTGGTATTTTTTTTGTTTAAACATGTATTGAAATGATATGTTTAACAATAAAAAACAGAATAGTTATGAGTACTTTAATTCCAACAACTAAAAATGGTAATAAAATTTCAGACTCTAACTTTAATTTATTACCGAATTTAACATCTTGGTTTGATGATATTTTAGGCAGCCGATTAGGAACGGAATTTATGCCTAATTTTAACACAGGCATGTCTTTACCTGCCGTAAATGTCAAGAATTCTGAGGACCATTTTACTATAGAAATGGCTGTGCCAGGACTTAAAAAATCAGATTTCGACATTAACATGGATAATAATGTTTTGTCTATTGGTGTAGCGTCTAAGGTTGAAAATAAAAATGAAAACGAACGTTATACACGCAGAGAGTTTGGTTATTCTTCATTTAAAAGAACCTTCACCATTCCAGACTCTGTGAATACGGAAGGTATAAAAGCTGAATATAATGATGGTATATTAAAAATTCATCTGCCTAAAAAGGAAGAAGCCAAAGTTAAGCCCGTAAAGAAAATAGATATTTCCTAAATAAAAAAAGAGAGCTACAAAGCTCTCTTTTTTTTAAGCATCCATAAGCTATAGTTTTTCGTATATTTAGTAAAATATAACTGATTTTGAGAACTTTTTCTTTATTTATTCTTTTGTTATTGTCATTCACTTTAATGTCTTACGATGTGCAGGATGATTATGTTTGGCATGATTTAACTGTGACGGCCACGGCCTATAATTCTGTAGAATCGCAAACGAATTCCAAGCCCAGAATTACAGCATTTGGTGATAGTTTAAAACCGGGAATTAAAGTTATAGCGGTTTCAAGTGACCTTTACGCTAAAGGTCTTAAATATAATACGCCTGTGAGAATAAAAGGGCTTGAAGGCGTGTATTATGTTAAAGATAGAATGCCTGCGCGCTGGAAAAACAAGATTGATATCTATATGGGAACTGATGTAAAAGCCGCCAAAGCCTGGGGTAGACGAACAGTTTCCATTGCTTATGGCGAGCTTATTGATGAATAGTGGATTTTATTTTGTTTCGGCTTCCGAAATAATAAATGGATAAGCTTCTTTAGCTTGTTTAAGTTCTTCAGTTGTTAAATCGCTTGGCGATTTCTTTAAAACATTCGTACAATAATCATTTCTCAGTTCATAATAGGCGGCAGTTAGTCTGTCCTGCACCTCAATAAACCGATTATAAGTGGTTTGTGGATGTGTTAATAAAGAAATAACGGCTTCAGATGGATTATCAGAGCCTTTAGGATTTTTAATCCCCGTACAGTAATGACAAGATCCGTCTCCATTGTTATCTATAAATAATTTCGTTAAATCTTTCAATTCGTCTAAATCGATAATTTCGTTTTCCACCATAATTTCGTCTTTATTATTAATAGAAATACGAAATAAGTTCCGTTCAGGAATCACACTTCCACAATCTGAACCAGGCGGACAGTCCGCAGGAAGTTTGCGATTAATTCCTTCATCAGATGAGATAGTAGCAGTTACTAAAAAGAAAATAAGTAATAAAAAGGCGATGTCTGCCATAGAACCGGCATTAACTTCAGGATGTTGTTTTGAAAGTCGCATAAGAAAATGTTTAGAGGTTATATGATAAATACCTCACAAAAACAATACCATAAACCAAAGAAAATGAAAGGATTAATTGAGATTAATGATTTTAAAGGGGAAATTTATTGGTTTTTCAAGAAAACAGGAATGATTTTTGTTAAATCAATGCAAAATATGGTATTGAACATGGCGGTTTAAATTTTAAGAAATATATTTGAATGTATTATAAACCGAAACGTTTAGGCGAACCCCCAATTATTTAAATGACAATGAAGTTAGTTTCGTTATATATTATTTTATTTTTTATATCGTTATCCGTCCAAGCGCAATTGGATAGCAGGAAAACTTCTGTGGCTATTCCTGCAGTTGAAACCAAAAAGGAAACGGAGTCTAAAACGATATTGCCTGAGGAAAAGAAAGAAGATCCTGTGGTGTTTGGGAATTTAAATGTTCCCGATGTTACTGCTACAGGTTTGAATACTCCCAAAAAATCATTTTCACTATTTGAAGAAGAATTCGGAAATCCGGGTGAGTTATACACGAAGCAAATTAATAAAAATATAGCTGATTTAAAATTAACTCCTGAAGAAGTAGAGCAATTAAACGGTAGTAAAACCGATCAGTATTTTGGTGATTTTAAAAGCAATTCGAAGTTTGTGAACGTGGTGTATCGCGATCACGGTGCGGTTGACGGTGATATTATTCAGGTTCGTGTGAACGACGACGTTATTAAAGCCAGAGTATATTTAAATGGCGGTTACCAGGGTGTTAAAATCGATTTAAGACCTGGACTTAATAAAATAGACTTTGTAGCCTTAAATCAAGGTGAATCTGGTCCAAACACGGCTGAATTCAGAGTGGTGGACGATCAGGAAAACCTAATTTCAGGTAACCGTTGGAATCTTGCTACAGGCGTTAAGGCCAGTATTATTATTGTAAAGGAATAATGCTATTTGAGAATTTGATGAATAGCTTCAAGTTCCTCTTTACTAAATTCTAAATTATCTAAAGCTTTTACATTCTCTTTTAATTGACTGGAAGAACTAGCTCCAATTAATACAGAAGCGACTTGTGGCTGTCGTAAAATCCATGCCAATGCCATTTGCGATAGTTTCTGGTTTCGGGATTCGGCAATGGTATTTAAAGCCTGTACTTTTTCAATGTTCTCGTTTACGGTTTCAGATTGTAAATACGTTAAATTTTTAGCTGCTCTTGAACCATCAGGAATCCCTTTTAAGTATTTATCGGTAAGCATACCCTGTGCTAAAGGCGAGAAGGCAATACATCCCACACCAGTATCTTTTAATGTATCTAATAAATCGTCTTCAACCCAACGGTCAAACATTGAGTAACGTGCCTGATGCAAAATAAAAGGGGTATTCAGTGCTTTAAGAAGCTTTGCAGCCTCAGCTGTTTCTTTTGGTTTGTAATTAGAAATACCTACATATAAAGCTTTTCCCTGTCGAACAATATCTGCCAAGGCTCCCATAGTTTCTTCAAGAGGTGTTTCTGGATCTGGCCTGTGATGGTAAAATACATCAACGTATTCAAGATTCATCCGCTTCAAGCTTTGGCCTAAACTTGATATTAAATATTTCCTTGAACCCCAGTTGCCATAAGGTCCCGGCCACATGTCGTAACCTGCTTTTGTGGCAATAAATAATTCGTCTCGATATGGTTTAAAATCTTTTTTGAAGATGGTTCCGAAATTTTCTTCAGCCGAACCATAAGGTGGCCCGTAGTTGTTTGCAAGGTCGAAATGGGTAATTCCTAAATCGAATGCTGTTCTTAAAATATCGCGTCCGTTTTGAATACTATCTACAAATCCGAAATTATGCCACAAACCCAGCGATAGAGCCGGTAACAACACACCGCTTTTTCCAGTGCGATTATAGGTCATGTTGTCGTAACGATTTTCGTCGGCGTAATAGGCTTTGGTCTGGCTTTTGTCGTTGATTTGCATAAATCTGTATTCGTTTAGTTTGCTCGTAAATATAAAATTCTTTTCATAATTAGCTTTTGTTAAATGTATCTTATTGAAGATTAGAATAAATAAAAACTTCTAAATTTTTCCATCATTTATTCGTCATAAACCCTGCAAAGGTGTTATTTTTGCACGCCTAAAAGTTAATTACATGTCTATTACATCGAAAGCAGAATTAGAACAAGAAGAGCGTAAAGCAGGGAAAGATTTATATAGTTATCAGAAGGGAGCCATAAATAAAATTTTTAAGGCTTTTGATGAATCGCGCGATGATTACCACTTATTATACCAATTACCAACAGGTGGTGGTAAAACGGTTATATTTTCTGAAATCGTTAGACAGTATTTAAAAAACCACAACAAGAAGGTGTTAATTATGACACACCGTATTGAGCTTTGCAGACAAACATCAAGAATGCTTACCGAGTTTGCTGTGGAAAACAAAGTGGTTGATAGTAAGGCAGATTTAAGCGATCAGGCAAACTACAGCTGTTTTGTAGCGATGGTTGAAACTTTAAATAACCGTTTAAACGACAATAAACTTGATATCTCAGATATTGGTTTAGTAATTATTGATGAGGCCCACTACAACTCATTTACTAAGCTATTTAAGTTTTTTAGTCAGTCGTTTATTCTAGGTGTTACGGCAACACCTTTAAGTTCAAGTATAGAATTACCAATGACCGACAATTACGATGAGTTAATTGTTGGTGAAAGCATTGAATCGTTAATTGAAAACGGATTCTTGGCACGTGCCGATATGTATACGTATAACGTAGGTTTAACCTCGTTAGTGGTTGGTGCTAATGGTGATTATACGGTAAAATCTTCTGAAGATCTGTATACAGCCGATGATATGTTATCGAAGTTATTACAAGCTTATGAAGAGCGTTCAAAAGGGAAGAAGACCTTAATCTTTAATAATGGTATTAATACGTCGTTGCACGTTTACGACACCTTTAAAAGGGCAGGTTACCCAATTGCACACTTAGACAATACAAACACAAAGAAAGAGCGAGCTCAAATCTTAAAATGGTTTAAGAATACGCCGGATGCTATTTTAACCTCGGTTAGTATCTTAACCACTGGTTTCGATGAGCCGTCGGTAGAAAGTATCATTCTTAACCGTGCAACCAAATCGTTAACTTTATATTACCAGATGATTGGTCGTGGGTCTCGTATATTAAAAGACAAAACCAAGTTTACTGTTATCGATTTAGGTAATAACTTCTACCGTTTCGGACCTTGGGGAGATAATTTAGACTGGCAACGTATCTTTAAATCACCTAATTATTACTTAGATTCTATTATAAGTGATGAAGAGTTAGAAAGTAATTTCCGTTACGAAATGCCGGACGATTTACGTAAAGAGTTTGGCAAGAGCGACGAGGTGTATTTCGATATTCAGAAAACATATGTAGATTCTATTAGAAGCGGGGAGTCTTCAAAAGTAGTTTTAGAACGTTCTATCGAGCAACACGCCAGAATATGTATTGAGAATAGTGAAGATGTATATGATGCTATTGGTTTAGCGAAGATGTTAGGAGATGATATCGACTTCAGAATTCAGCGTTACACCAAGTGCATTAGTAAAAGCACCTATAACTTTGTAGAGTGGTTAAAAGACGATTACCGTAAGAAATTAAACTCGTATTTACGTCATAATTTTGACGAGGTATTTGAAGATATTCATGGATATCCGCCGGAAGATTAAATATATCTTACAATAATTGTTAAAACGAAAAAAAAATAAATGTACCTTTACGCCATGTAAGTTTGTTAGGCAATTTTTATTTAATTTTTCCATTTTTTCAGTGGTCTTGGTTTAGGTTTTTCATAAAAATTCACTGTAACATTCAGTATTAATCTAAAACGAATTATTTATGGCAAAATCTCAGGTTACTTATAACAAAATTGAAAAAGAAAAGAAACGTTTAAAAAAGCGCGAGGAAAAGCAGAAGAAGAAAGAAGCACGCAAGATCGAAGCGAAGGAAAACCCTAAAGGAATTCAGTTCGCCTATGTAGATCATAACGGCAATTTAACTGATACGCCACCAAATCCACAACTAAAAGAGCAAATAGACCTGGAAAGTATTGAGGTGGGAATTCCAAAGAAGGAAGAACGCGAAGAGGAGGAGCCAGCTGCTAAAGAAGGTAAAGTATCATTTTTTGACACCTCTAAGGGGTTCGGATTTATTTTAGACAGTATTAATCAGGAAAAATATTTCGTTCATGTTAGTGGTTTACTTGAACCTGTTTCTGAAAATGACAAGGTAACTTACGAGCTGGAAAGCGGACCTAAAGGCATGAACGCTGTCAGAGTTAAAAAAATATAATTTGCAATAAGAACTAATTGTGTATTTATGAGTATACCTCGTAAAACTGTTTTAATTGTATTGGCATTTTTTGCTATTTACGTGATTTGGGGTTCTACCTATCTGTTAAACAAAATAGCCGTTTCCGAATTACCACCTTTTTTTTTAGCGTCCTTTCGTTTTACATTGGCAGGACTTATCATTTTTGCGATTTCAAAATTGATGAAGTTACCTTTGGCTATTACCCGAAGACAGTTAATTAATTCTATTATTACCGGATTTTTATTTCTGGTGTATGGTAATGGTGTGTTTGTTTGGGCCTTAAGATATGTTGATAGTGGCTTTGGCGCTTTAGAAGCTTCAACGCAACCATTGTTTGTTTTGTTGCTTTTGAAGCTAATCGATGGTAAAAAGATGCAATCTAATTCTGTTATCGGGGTGATCTTAGGTGTGGTCGGGATGTATATTCTGGTAAGTCAGAATGAACTCGTAACCCAGGAAGGTACTCTGCTAGGTATGTTTATGATTCTAACCTGTGTTTTAAGCTGGAGTTACGGCAGTATTTTTGTTTCAAAAGCCGACTTGCCAGCCAATTATTTTGTAAGTACCGCATACCAAATGATAGCTTCGGGCGTAATGCTGGCTATAACGAGCTTAACCTTAGATGAAACCTGGGTAGCACCCAATAACTGGAGCACTCCGGTTATGTGGTCTATGTTGTTGCTTGCCATTTTTGGAAGTGTTGTGGCCTTTACCGCTTTTAATTATTTGCTTAAAGTGGTATCACCGGAAAAGGTATCCACTTCAGCTTATGTAAATCCGGTTATCGCTATATTTTTAGGTTGGTTGGTTCTGGACGAAGCCATTAGTGCTCAAACCATAATTGCCGCAGCCATATTATTAACCGGGGTGTATTTTATAACCACCAAACGAAAAATAAAACTAAGACCTTTTGGACGTTAAAAAAGCATTAAAATACATGGTAATTAGTACCCTGGGGTTCGCTTGCATGAACGCTACGGTAAAGTATCTAAAAGATGTTAACAGTTATCAAATTGTATTTTTCCGATCTTTAGGATCATTGTTTTTCACCTTCGGATTTTTATTAAAAAATAGGATTCCCATTATAGGCAAGCATAATGGTTTGCTTATTGCGCGTTCTGTAGTTGGTGCAACATCTATGTTGCTGTTTTTTATGTCGGTTAAATATCTGTCAATTGGTACGGCGGTGTCTTTACGATACACGGCACCTATTTTTGCAGCTATTATGGCGGTGTTTTTACTTCGTGAAAGGGTAAAACCTTTACAGTGGCTGTTCTTCATTGTCTCATTTATAGGTGTTATTGTATTAAAAGGGTTAGACAGCCATATCAATAGTTACGGATTAATACTGGTACTCATAGCAGCTGTTTTAAGTGGCCTGGTGTATATTATCATCAGTAAAATAGGAAAGCGTGAACATCCTGCGGTTATCGTAAATTATTTTATGGTAACAGCAACTATTTTGGGAGGTGTACTTTCTATTGGTAACTGGGTAACGCCTAAAGCTTCAGAATGGCCTTTTTTATTCTCTTTAGGTATTTTTGGTTATATCGGTCAGATCTACATGACCAAGGCATTTCAGTCGGCATCTACCAATATTGTGGCGCCATTAAAATACATAGAGGTGGTTTTTACAGCAACCATAGGAGTGATGTTGTTTCAGGAAGTGTATACCATTTGGAATTTGGTGGGAATAGCATTAATCATTGGTGGCTTGGTGTTAAATGTCTGGTACAAATCTAAATACATCAAATAGAACTGCATTACTGGTTTTATTCTTGTTCTAAAGCATTCAAATTGGTACTTTTGTTCGCCTTTAAATAAAAACGAGGTAGCGCATGTCATTTAAAATAGCAGTAAACAACGTTAGAAGAAAGGTAATGCACAGCATTACTAAAAATGTAGGGAGTTCTTATAAGGAGCCTGAATATGGTTCGTTAAATCCGGAAGATATTAAGCGGGTTTTAATCATCAGGCCTAACCACAGACTTGGGAATCAGATATTATTAACCTCTATTGTGCAGGAAGTGATTCAAAGCTTTCCGAACTGTAAAATTGACTTGTTTGTAAAAGGAGGTGTCGCTTTTCCGGTGTTTGAAAACTATGCTGAAGTTGATAAAATTATTCAGTTACCGAGAAAGCCTTTCAATAACTTATATAAATACGCAAAAAGCTGGGCATCGATAAAACAGAAATCTTACGATTTGGTGATTAACGGCGATAAAGATTCTTCTTCAGGACGTTTGTTAACCGATCTTTCAAGAGCCAAGTTTAAAGTGTATGGCGATGTAAATGAAGACATAAAAAAAGCACATCCCGATCACAGACACATTTCAAAATATACCATTTATAACTTACGTTATTTTTTGAAAAACCTGGGCGTAGTTATGCCGGAGCGTTCTTTGCCAACTTTAAATATTAAATTAAACGATGCCGAAATTGCAAATGGAAAAACCATTTTAGACGGCATTATTAAAAATAAAAAACCAACCATATGCATCTACACAAATGCTACTGGTGCCAAATGTTATTCTTATGAGTGGTGGGAGTCTTTTTACGAACGTTTATTAAAAGAGTTTCCGGAGTATAATATTATTGAAATGCTACCTATTGAAAATATCTCACGTGTTAATTTTAAAGCACCTAACTTTTACAGTAAGGACATTCGTGAAATGGGTGGGGTGCTTCATAATACCGCTATTTTCATTGCAGCCGATAATGGAGTGATGCATCTTGCAGCAGCTTCCTTGACGCCTACCGTTGGGTTCTTCTCTGTAACCGATGAAGAAAAGTACGGGCCTTATGGAAATGGCAACATAGCCATTAATACCAATAACACTACAATTGATGACTGGATGCAGAGTATCCATAAAATTCTGGATTAAGCTTAAATCAATTCATAGACATATCTTCTGGTGTTCTTAATATAAGTATATGGTTCTATTGCAATTAACGCATTAGGACCATTTTTTTGTTATAAAGTCACAGGGTAATCTAATTTATAATCACTATAGATTTATTAATTAAGCTTGGTTATTACTGACTTTTGTCTACTTTTAGGTTTGAAGTTTACCCTTGAATTATGAATGGCAAAAAAATATCTTTCTCTCTGTATTTTTTAGAAAAAATATGTCCCTTATCAAATGAATTTAAGTCTTTTTATCAGCAGCATGTCAAACATGCTTTATATAAAAAAGGAACTTTATTAAACGAATGCGGTTCTTTATGCGATAAATTATATTTCATAAAGAAAGGGATGATTCGTGGTTATCATAACATTGAGAATAACGAGATTACCACCTGGTTAAGTACCGATAACGAGTTAGTAACCTCTATCACAGGTTTTTTCAAGCATATTCCGGCTTCAGAAAACATGCAGGCTGTGGAAGATACCTATGTGGAATATCTGGCTTACAACGATTTTCAAGTGGCTTTAAGCAAGTTTCCTGAGATGGTTCAGATTTTCAATATATTACTTATCGAATATTATATTCATGCCGAAAACAGAACACTGTTATCTCGAATACCATCGGCTAAAGGACGCTTTGATCATTTTGTGTCTAACGGAAATACTTTTCTTTTAAATCGGGCTCCTCATAAGTTTTTAGCTAATATGTTAAGTATGAGACCGGAAACGTTTAGTCGTATTTTAAAGGCGCATCAGGTTGATTTTGCTAACGAAATGGAATCTTGACATATGTCAAGAGAATATGTTTTTAGACCAATTTTTCTGTCATATTTAACGAAAACGCAATACTATTGTAGTGTAAATTGCTAATATCTACACCCTTTTGTTTTGCTATTAAACAGAAGACTTAACCTACTAACTTTTTAATTTTTTTGATTATGGTATCTTTAGTTATCACCTCCTCAACTATACTTATTGTAACCTTCGGGTTGGGATTAGGTATAGGGTATCACTTCGGGCAAAGACACAGTAAAAAAAGCATTACTCAGTAAAACAGTACTTTAAGTTTTTTGCGATCCTTACTTCGAATAGAGTATTAAGGCTACCCCAAGCATAATACCTACCAACGGAATAAGTTTCTTGCGTTTGTTTTGTTCCCTGAATATTAATCCGCCAATAACTACGGCAATTAAAATCTGACTGCGTTTTATAGCTGAAAGCAGCATAATTAATGCATCCGGGTCTTGTAATGCCTTAAACGAGAAGTAATCTGCCATTTGCAGCAGGATTCCAACAGCTGGAATCGTCCACCGGAATTTAAATGCTTTACGTTTTTCAGCGTTCGGAAAAAAGGTAACGCACAAAACCCCTAACAAAATTAATGTGGTGTATAAACAAAACCAGAACTGTAAGGTTTGAGGCTCTAAACTTAAATTCTGAATCAGGAATTTATCATATAATCCGGCTGATGACCCTAAAAATGTAGCACCAACGATAGCGAAAATCCATTTGTTGCTTTTAAAATGTATGCCTTCTTTCTTTCCGATTTTAGAATATAAAAACACCGAAAAAATAATCAGGAAGAAACCAATCCATTGCGTAAATGTGGGTTGTTCTCTATAAATTAAAATAGCACCAATAAACGTGAAAAACGGACCAGCCGAACGAATAGGAGTCACGATGGTAATGGGTAAATGTTTTAGTGCCTGATAAGCCAAAATCCATGAAGCCGCCATAATGCCCGACTTTATAAAAATATAACCATGTTTGGCTAAAGGAATATCGGTAATGTACAACCCGATGTCTTTTGCTAAAGCAGGGTCGACTTTCGACAGAACAAACCAGGGTAGTAATAATAAAAATCCAGCCAGAATGGTACCAAAAAGTACCGGAAATACTTCATTGCCTTGTACGGCGTGTTTTTTACATAAATTATGTAAGCCTAAAAATAATGCTGCAAGCAGCCCAAGATACATCCACATGGCCGCAAAGGTAAGGTTTTAAGGCGTTTTACACGAGTGTTAATCCCACCAAACCACAAAAAACTTTTTAATATTTCCGTTGGGGAATTTCACCCAGCAAAGCGGTGATGTTTTGTTGTTTATTATAACACTAACAGCTTCATAAAATGCATTATAATTTAACCAATCAACATGGACTTCTTTTTCTTGTAACCAGTTGATTTTGTTTGGTATATTGAATTTACAATCAACAAAAAGTTTAAGTTGGTATGGTCTGATATAAAAGCCTTTTAAACAGGCTTTATTAAGTAAATTAAACGCTATGTCATAATCCTGATAAGGCGTGAATAGCTGAGCTTTAAACCAAACCCGTTGCAGAATATCGTTAGGAGTCAAATGCAGACATTCTAAAACGGGCATTGTATGCGAATTAAACAAAAGTGGTAATTGTTTATCTTTAAGCTTATCCAGTTTTTTTACTAATGTATCGCTACGGTTAGGACCAATCCAATGATCCAGTTCAGAGGCACCCACACGGGCATCATACAGGTAAAATTTATACACAATTTCCAGATGTACAGGCTGCTTATTATACAGTAACAAAACATCTAATTCACCAAGCGTTAATTTATCCTGTTGTATTTGTATGTTTTCAGCGAGAATATCAATGCTGGCATCATGAGACAACTCATGACTAACAAAACGCTCCACTCGTTTTCCCAAACGCATAGTATCAGGTAAAACTTCAGTAAATCGCTCTGTTGTTTCCGGAGTAAATTCCAGCTGTTTCAGATTATATACCGCCCCATCATTCCAAAGCAGGGGTGTATTGGCATAACCCTGATACTGCAGTTGTGTTTCCTTGGTTTTGTGATGCATAGTATTGCTAATGTAAAGGAATTATACCGACCAGCAAAGCACAGGCGAATGAAATCATGTTAGGGAAAATTCCTTTTTTTTTGTAATTTAGAATATCAATTAAACAGATGTTATATTATGAAAGCTCTTACATTCGTTCTTAGCCTATTCACACTTACACTTATATCCTGCGGAAGCACGCAAACCGCAGCTACACCAGCCGAAATTGAAGCCTTAAAAAAGCTGGTAGACAGTAAAACGTTTTATATAGAGTCCGATTGGGCTTACCCTCAAATAACAGCAGCCATGTCGCAGGTATTAAACTCCCCGTTAATGCAGCCAGGAAGCGGCGGTGGAGGGGTGAATTTAATAGGTAATTCTAATTTTTTAAAACTGGAAGGCGATAGCATTACCAGTTATTTACCTTATTTCGGGGAACGTAGAATGGGGGCTGCCTATGGTGGTACCGATAACAGTATTGAGTTTAAAGGATTGGTGGAAGACTATCGTGTTAAAGCAAATAAACACAGTGGTTATACTATTAATTTTGATGCAAAAAGCAATAATGAAAACTTTACCGTATCTGTCGATTTGTTTCCTAATATGAAAAGTTCCATGACCCTTACAGGAAATACCAGAACGCCCATACAGTATACTGGAAAAGTATCTGCCAAAAAGGAAGAAGACTAAGTTATACAGGCTCCGATGGGAGCCTCTTTTTTTACCAGAAATTCAAAGGTATTCTAACCGTTTATCGTTTAAATAAAGCGTTCGTATAGTATTTTATTACAAATAGGTTTAAATATTTAGTTTTAATCTCAATAATTTATTTAAGCCTTACTATGAAAGCCCTTTATTCTTCATTACGCATCGCTTGTTTCATATTAGCTGGTACTTTGAGTTATGCTCAGGAATCAACAAGTATTTTAGACGATGTACCACCTAATTACAAAAAAGAAAGCCCTATATATTTATTGTCGGATCACCAACTGAATAACACCGATACCATTCCGGATTTTGCTGAAAAACCAAACAAGCTTAAAATATCCGGTACCATTTACGAAAGTGATGGTGTAACGCCTGCTAAAGATGTGGTTTTATTTATTTTTCAACCCGATGAAGACGGAGACTACGTTATGAAACGCGATAGTAACCGTAAACGTTATGTTCACCACCGTGCATGGATTAAAACCGATGCCGATGGAAAATATACCTTTTATACCTTTATGCCGGGTAAATATTTAGGAGAAAAGGAGCTAAAACAAATTCACAGGATTGTTAAAGTACCTGGAAAACCAGAACAGGGATTATCGTCGTTTTTCTTTAATGATGACCCTTTAATTCCAGAGTTAACGTTGTCCTGCAGAGCCGAAGCGGTTAAAAGTATGTTGCGTTTAGAAATGAAAGACGGCATGCTGGTAGCCACTAAAGACATAACCCTTAAAAAAGGTGTTGATATTTTAGCTCAATAGTTTTTACTCTGTTAATCGAATAACAAGCAGGCAACCTTTGGTTGCCTGTTTTTTTTGTATTTACAACCATTATACAATCCTTTAATTTTTGTTTTTCAGGAGGATATGTCGGTATAATTTGTTAAATTTAATAGCCGACTTTAACCAACTACCTGTTTACTTTTCATTTTAAGAGCACATGGTCTTGAAATGGCCTATTTAATAAATGCATTAAATATGGACATGACTATCGATCATCCTCGGTTTTACTTCAAACTGTTTTATGTATTGGCTTTTGTGTTTATTTACCTGATGGTGATTTACAAAAGTGTTAAACGTGGGTATCATTTGCGCTCGGTATTACTCATGCTAACCACCATCTCGCTGTTTACGGTATTGGGATCCAGGTTGTTTACCATTCCGGTCGGGGACTGGCTAACAGCTATACAGTCGCCTGTAACAACATTCAACAATCGCTCGGCTGTAGGAGGCTTGTTATTTGGCTTAATGGGGCTGATTATATCTCAGCGTGTTTTTGGGTTCAACCGTCCTATGCTCGATTTATATGCGTGGTTAGGCCCGATAGCTTTAGGGATTATAAAATTCGGCTGTTTGTTTAACGGTTGTTGTTATGGTGTGCCTACTCATGCCTTGTGGGCAGTAAAGTATCCTGTAGGCACGCATGCTCATTTTAATCAGTGGGCAGAAGGACTTATAGAGCCGCATATGGCGATGTCTTTAGCGGTGCATCCGGTGCAGCTATACGAAAGTCTGGCATTATTTCTTATTGGTTATATGGTTTTCAAAACCCATAAGTACTGGCGTAAAAATTTTACAGCCATTCTATCAGGCTTAACGCTGTTCTTTGTCATGCGTTTTTTTATTGAGTTTTTCAGAGATCCTAACGGCTCCCAGTTTAATAATGTGTATTATTTTGGACTACGCTGGTATCAGTGGAGCATGCTTTTGTATAGTTTGATAGCTGCGCTACTATTATTGATTTATGAAAAATATCTGAAAATTGAGTTGGTAAAAGGGCGTCAGAATACCCCATTTCTGCATGCCGATTTTATATATATCATCTTAATATCATTGGGACTCTATACCTTTAAAGAATTGCTGTCTGTTTACGAATTAACAGTTATCTGGATTAAGTTTTTACCCGCTATTGTACTTTCAGCTTATTATTTATACACCGACCAGCGTTTAAAAGCCTATCGATGGGTAACAAGCATCGTACTACTCATGCCGGTTTACGTTTTTGCTCAAACCATCCCGAATCACAAACCGGTTATTAAACAGTATCACAGGGTAGATCTTGGCGCTTCGTTTGGCGATTTCAATAATGAGGTACGTTATAATCCGCAGGCAGGGGAGTGTGGCACGACCTACGATAGTCAGTATTTTAAACAAACCTACAGCATTGTAGGCGGTGGCTATTCGTTTGTTACCGAAAAAGAGAAGAGCAGAATTACCTACGGCGCAAATCTTTCGGCCGGAACTATAAAAAGCCATAATCTTTCAGCAAATATTAAGGAATCTGATTTTATATATGCCGTGAATCCGTATTTCAAAGTAGATGGTAAGTGGTTGGGTGGAGGCGGCGGTTTCCAGCTAGGTAATCTCCGTATGAATAAAGATGAAACCATAGACGAGAGTAACATAGGCGATGCCAGTAAGACCTACACCATTCTGCCGGAGTTTTATGTGCGTCTTGGACCTAAAAAATACTTCGATATCGATTATAATTACGGATTTATGTACCCTACTGCTTTTCCAACCTTATACTCCAGAGCAAGTGCGGGTACCGGATTTGGTATAAGCGATAATTACAGTCTTCGTTACGGTTATATATTAAATTTAGACACCAGCTTTATATCGGCAGAAGCCTTAATAACCGAGCAGTTTGGCATTAATATCATGTACATTTTTAAGGAAGATTTTTATATTCCGTTTGATGATAAAACAAGCAGCAAGGTGGTATTTTCTTTAAATTACAGATTTGGACATAAAACCAAATAGTAAGAATCATACAATGATTTAATTACGGGCTATTGTACGGTATAATTCCCTAAATACATACTGGTTGCACTTAGCTGTTTATTGCTATTGGTAAATCCTGCCCAAAGCTCAACTTCAAGCCCGTGAAAAACCAGTTCAAAATCCAACAGGCATTCGCCATTAGTACGGCGTGCCATATGTGTAAAACAAGAGAATAGTTTAAGCGCCGGGGCATAGGCCACAACCAAAAGTACATCATCGTGGTAGGCCATGCCTTGATTACTGTTGTCTGCCCATTGCAGATGGAGATGACCTGTTTCCGGATGTGTCACCAAGGGACTCTCTACACCACATAACGGCCCCATGCTTATTAATACTTTGTTATACTGTATTTCAAAGTCTACACCATTAAAAATGGTAGCTTCTTTTAAGTGATACGAAAACCCCAGATTGTATCGCGATTTACTTTTTACAGGTGCTCCAAAGGTCTCATTTAAAAGGTCTTTAATGGGGGTTAAAAAGCTGTGGATACATTTAAATCTATTGCGTTGCTTTTGTTGGGCTGGTGTTGGTGGTTTTTGCGACTTGTTGGGTAGCGATCGCAACACTGCTTTACCGCGCCAGCGACTGCCAATTACAGTCCCTACTTTTCCTGAGAAGTCGCCTAAAACACCTTGTTGGTATGTTGCCATGAGTTTGATTATTAAGGGGTTACTAAAATTAAATATACAAAGAAAAACCTTACGAATATAATTTTAATGTAAGATTTTAATTATGTAAAATGTGCTTTTCAGGAGTTTACTTCGTATTTCCTTCGGGAAATCTTCGGGTTTTCTTCGTAAAATAAGGCGTTTACCGAAGAAATCCCGAAGGACTATCGAACATGACTCGAAGGAAACCCCTAAAACAGGCGTTTCAATTAAATGTGTATTTTCTTAAATAAAGGTAATTTCTTGTAGGTATTTATGTATATTTGGGTGTATATATAATAGAAATAAACACACCAGTGTGTTTATGTACTTGTTGTAACACATTTGACCAAATCAAGAAAAATGCAGGAATTTAAAGATTGGAAAGAGTTTATTAACCGAATTTTAATTGACAGCGGACAATTTGAAAATGCAACTTCTGATTTAAGAAATACAACTGAAATTGAAACATTCAAATCAACTAAAAAAGGTTCTCTGACTGAAATTCGTGTCGGATATTTTACCAAAGAAAATAAACTGATTTATCTTCATATTTTCAATCCGACAGTTCCTGGATATAACAAATATGTATTCGGGGAATACTTTTATCAATATCATTTTAGCGAACCGCCAAATTATGGAGACCCAGCTTTAGAATTTAATGAGCTTAATCGAAATGGTATTATCTCAATTCTTGAAAAAGGACTAAAAGGAAAAGAAGTGCAATTCATAAAAAACAAAAAAATCCTGAAATCCAAACTTTACATTTCTGAGTCTAACCCTAACTTCAGCTATTCGTATGACTTTACAAAAAGAGGTTTTTGGAAAAAAATATTTGGACAGAAAATTGACAAAATGGATGGAATTGAAAAAAAAGAAATTGAACTAAATACAATATTTAACGGAATAAAAACGTGTTACAACACTATATAACCGCAATTACGGCGGATTCGACTGTGTCCGAATCCACTCGGAATTGCTAACAATAGTGCTAAACCGAAAAATAAAAAAAAACCAAACCGATAACTGACGGTTATACGAACCGTTGTGGCTAATAATATGAAGATAATAATACAGACATTATTAGTATTGACATTCTTGTGTTCTTGTGGTCAAAAAGCTAGACAACAGGAATCAGAAATTCAAGTGGTTGACAAAAGCCAATCAGAGTCACGTTTAATTGAAAAAATTGACAACCAAATAATTAAAAAGAAAGTTGGTGAAGAGTTGTTTAAAACCATTTTGGACACCATAACAATTAATAATGTAATTGTTGATTTTCTAACTAGAAATCAATGGATTTACAGACCATTTGACAACTGTGAATCGTTTTTGAAATTTCAAGAAAATGGAATAGGTGTAAGTTATAATTGTGAAATGGAAGAAGAGTATGAAATGACATACAGAATTGAAGGTAACAAAGTCTTCATTGCAGAATATGACATTCCACACGTTGATAATTCAGAACACAAAAAAATCAAATACAGGGATGATACTTATGTTTACAATGGTCATTCACTAATACTGATTGACTCGAAAATGTACAATATTGGTGGACGCGAATGGATACCTGAAATTGAAGTTGTAATTGATTATAAAAGAAAAAAATACTAGCCACAACAACACCTATACGCAATGCCCTTCGGGACACTGCGCATAGCTAAACCGTTAGCCACAATTAACCTAAACCTATATGATAATTGATTACAAAAGAGAAAAAGTTTTTCCTTTAATGTTTTTAATAATCGGAATAACTCTTTTAATTTCAGGCATACTATTAATTGTAAATTTTGATAAAAAAGCAATTGCAGGTCTTTCTTTTTTAGTAATTGGATTAATAATAGTTTTTACCAGAAAAGGTACATTAATTGATTTTGAAAAAAAGAAAACGAAACACTATGTTGGACTCTTTCTTATAAAAATTGGGAATTGGAAAACTCTAGAAAATTATTCTTACGTCACTTTATTACACCTGAATTTAAAAAGTCATGGATATAGTAGAACAGGAGTCCAGTTTTCAGAGAAAAATAAAGTCTTTAGAGTTTGTTTATTGGACAAAACACATAGAGAAAAAATAAAAATAAAAGATTTTAAAAATATAGAAAGTGCTAATTTAGAAGCTAAAAAAATAGCAAAAAAAATGAATTATGACTTTGTTAAATACAATCCGACTTAAAATAAAAACTGTAGCTAACAATATATAACCGCAATTACGGCGGATTCGACTGCGTCCGAATCCACTCGGAATTGCTAACGCCAGTGCTAAACCGAAAAACAAAGTAAACCAAACCGATAACTGACGGTTATACAAACCGTTGTGCTTCATAATAACCAACCATTAACCAATGATTAAATTCTTTAGAAAAATTAGACAAAACAGCATAAAAGAAAATAAAACTATTAATTACCTAAAATATGCTTTTGGAGAAACAATTTTGGTAGTTCTTGGGATATTGATTGCTCTTCAGGTTAATGAGTGGAACAATGAACGCAATAGGAAAAATATAGAGTCCACCATTCTTAAACAGCTTGAAACCGATTTAAAAACATCAGAAACGGAACTTAAAAAAATTAGTGCTTTTTATCTGGATAGGGCCCGTGCCAGTGCTTTAGTAGAAAGGGCATTCTGGAAAGAAGAGATTCCGAATGATACTATTGAAAAGTCAATACGCATCCCTATGAGCAGTAGAATTTATAGTCCAGTTCTTGGCACTTTAAGGTCGCTTATCAATTCAGGAAATATGGATAATATAAGCTCAGACAGTATTAAAAATGAGCTGACCTCTTATTTGGAAAAGGTAGACTATTTGCTAAAAGACATTCGTCGGTACGAGGAAACCTATTACCGTAAAGGGGTAGAAAAAGTAAATCAAAATTTTCCCAATACTTTTACTTCACTAGAAGAACATAAAAATTATTATAGTGAGAATTTAGAAAAAGTAACCCAACGCAAAAATTATGAACTTGGCTTATACCTAATTCCACCTGATTTGGATAAAGTCCCTTTTCAATCCAATTTGGAAGAATTCTTTAATAACAAGGAACTTTTTATTGCATACAAAAGCTTATACATTGCCCATAGAAACGTTTATTATAGGTATAATGATATTTTAGATTTAACCAGTGGTCTTCTTGTCAAGATAGAAAAGGAAATAAAACCTTAGATCGATCGGTATCTCATCCAATTAAATAACGAAAGCACAACACCATGTATAATTCATTGCTTCCGATTTTCCTCTCGGAAAATCCTCGCAACTTTACTATCTTAGTTTCTTAACACAAAAATCCTGCGGATTTTCACGCAACGAAACTATACACAAACCGTTACCACAAATTATAACAAACAACACTAAATATGAAAACCAAACTGACTTTTTTAAAGACCTTACTAATTATTCTAATTGGAATTTCATTTAACTCATGTAACATTTCAGAAAGTGGAAAGGAACCGCTGACAATAGAAGAAAGAACTGTTGCCAATTATCTGATTCCAAACTATCCGACTAATGATATTAATGTTAGATTTCATTCATTTAGCATTGCGGATATACCAATGTCATATATTGCAGTTCTGAGCGACGAGAACAATTTTGACTCTTATATTAACCAAAACTCCAAAAGAGAACAAATTACAATCAAAAATATCCCTGAAAATTTGAAAAACAGAGACCAAAAAGAAATTATTGCAAAAATGATAAGTTGTAAATTCACTTTGAGCAATAACCCTAATGACTTAATTGAACAAACTTTCATTTTGGACAAAACTGGACAAAATTGTATTTATTCGGATGACTTTATGAAAGTGACCAGATAAAAAATAACTTGTGGTAACAACGTGTAAAAATAATTGCTTGGTTCTAGCCTACTCGGAAAATCCTGCGGATTTTCCTCTGGTTCGTTCCATTTTTAGTAAGTTAGTTGCTCGCACACGCAACTATCCTTACACAAACCGTTATAAGACATTCGGGTACTATAGAATATTGTATATGAAGTTATATAAGTTAATTTTGTTATTAACGATTATCATTTTCAATTATAGTTGTAATCGTAAAGAGAAGGAGATAAAGCAGAATAAATTCCTGTTTGCTACACCGGAAGAATCAGGTATGCGCTTAGATAGTCTTTCAAAAATAGATTCAATGGTAATGGAGTTTGTTGAAGCTAAAAAATTTCCTGGAGCAGTTACCTTAATTGCCAAGAATGGGAAAATCATTTACGAATCTGAAATAGGCTGGTCAGATTCACTACGAACAGTACCATATCGTAAAAACCACTTGTTTCGATTGGCTTCCATGACTAAACCTATTGTTTCTGTTGCAATCATGCAACTGGTAGAACAGGGGAAAATAAACCTATATGACCCTGTTGGTAAATACATTAATTCCTTTAATGAAATGGGGATTATTACAAGTTACAATCCTAATGACACCACATGGACAAGCTCCCCAACAAGCACCTATATTAATATACACCACCTCCTGACATTTACCTCGGGTATAACTTATGGTGAAAAGTTTGATTTTACATGGGGGTCACCCGACTTTTCGGCCATTTATACGAAACTTGGCGGTGTTCCTACAAATAACACATTTCAGCCTGGTAAAAATATCACAGAATCTATGGAGAAATTGGGCAAAGCTCCTATCACTTTTGAACCGGGAACCAAATGGCAATACGGATTAAGTATTGATGTATTGGGAAGAGTGGTAGAAGTTGCATCAGGTTTAGAATTAGATGATTATATACGAGAAAATATCACCAAACCACTAGGTATAGAAAAATTGGACTTCTACTTCCCGGATTCATTATCAAGAGATTTGGTGAAAGTATACGGCACAAACACTGATGGGAAGTTTGTAGAATTGAAAGCGCCCATTGGGTTTGTAAATCCGGATTATCCTGTGCAAAAAGAACAATATTATTTTGCGGGCGGTACCGGAATGACAGGGACAGCTCGTGATTATTACCTTTTTTGCCAGGCTATGCTGAATGATGGTAGCTTAAGAAACATTAGGATTCTAAAACCGGAAACTGCAAAACAAATGCATTCCAATCAAATTGATACTGTCACATTCCAATGGTGGCCTGCAACATTCGGATACGGATTTGCTGTTTCAAAAGGTCATCCAATATTCCCCAATGGAGTTTATAGCTGGGGAGGAGCTTTTGGCACAGAGTTTTGGATTGATCCTGAAAACGATTTAATAGTTATTCAAATGAGACAGGTTTTATTCTCTCCTGATATTGAAGAAATAAATACCCAGCTGAGAGAAATTGTTTATGGAGCTTTTGTTAAAAATTAAATTCTATCGATATAAAACGTCTTATAACACTTTGTATAAGTAATGTCAGGCGAAGTGGCAAAATATCAACGTTTGTAGCCCGCTCAAACAACATAGTAGTTTGACAGGAAAGTATCACGCAATCTGCCACTACTCATACAATTTACCGTTGTGCTTAATTATGAACAAGTGATAACCAATGATAAAATTCTTTAGAAATATTCGTAAAAGACTTATCAATGAAGGTAAAACAACCAATTACCTTAAATATGCCTTGGGAGAAATCGTATTAGTGGTCTTTGGTATTTTGATTGCCCTTCAAATGAATAACTGGAACCAAAACAGAATAGAAAATCTACGAACAAGAGACCTTTTACAGAATATGAAAAACGATTTAAGGTCAGATATTAATTTTCTTATAGCTTATGTTGAAGGGAATGAAAAACAGGTTAAGTATTCAGTTGAAATATTAAATGATTCTTTAAATGAGGCTATAGATGCCGATAGTCTTTATAAAAAACTTCCCTTGTGGGCAACGACATTAGAAATAAATTCACAGTCATTTGATAAGATAAAAAATGTTGGGCTTACCAATTTGTTAGGTTTAAAAGAGTTAGACAGCACCATTACAGAGTATTACGTTAAATCAACACATATGACTCAAGGTTTTACGAATTGGGAGCAAGAGCAAACTCAAAATGACAATGATTTTTGGCTCAGTGCTTCTAAAATGGAATTCCCAAATAGTTTTTCTTCAGAGAATAACGTTGCATATAAACAAACCGAAGCTGAAAGAAAACAGGAATTGATGAGAATCATTAATTCTATTGAAGGAAGAAAACGAATCAGGTTAGCTATGAATAGAAAACAAGCACTTACTAAAATTTTACTCAAAAGAAAAGATAAAGCGGAATATTTGCTTTCACTTATAGAAGAGAGTTTGTAAAAAATAACGAAAGCACAACATAATATAACCGCAATTTGCTTTGCCAGTCGCTATGCTCTAGTTGGCGGATTTGACTACGTCCGACACGAGCGTAGTGAACTGACGAAGTAATCTACTCAGAATTGCTAAAGCCTGTGCTTAACCGAAAAAAGAAGTAAACTAAACCTAGAATTAACGTTTGTACGAAATGTTTTAGTAAATTAAACTTTTAAAAGTCTAAAATGAAAACATTACAAATTTTGTGTTTATTAATTTCGACTGTTTTTACTATAAACGCACAGAATAGTAACGATATAATTATAGGTAAAATAGACAGTATAAATTCAAGTATTTTAAGCGAGGAAAGAAAGTTATGGGTGCATGTTCCTGCTAATGAGGGCTCAAATAAAAAGTACCCTGTAGTTTATTTGTTGGATGGCGATTATAATTTTCACTATGTAGTAGGAGCGATACATCAGTTAAGCGGTACATTAAACATTTGTCCCAAAATGATTGTAGTTGGAATACCAAACACTAATAGAACAAGGGACTTGACACCCTCAAAAGTAGAAATGGATCCTCCTTTTACAGACAGTATTATGGCTGCCAATTCGGGTGGCGGAAATAAATTCATCTCATTTATAGAGAAAGAATTAATTCCTTATATAAGTTCCAATTATCCGGCAGACTCATATCGTATGCTTATTGGTCATTCCTTTGGTGGATTGGCCGTTATAAATACCTTAATAGAAAAACCAGAACTATTCAATACCTATCTAGCTATTGATCCTTCTTTGTCCTGGGACAATAATTTGTTACTTAATAAAATTAAGAGTACCCCACTTGATGAAAAATACAGTAACAAAAAACTTTTTTTAGCAATTGCAAATACTATGGGTAAAGATATGGATACCTTAACTGTGCAAAAGGACACTACTAAAATGACAGCCCATATTCGCGCTAACTTAAGTTTTCATTCCATACTGAGTAAAAACCCTGCAAAAAACTTAAGGTACAAAGGGAAATACTATGAAAAAGAGGATCATATGTCTGTACCACTTGTTGCAGAGTACGATGCCCTACGCTTTTTTTTCGAGACCTTTCAATTGAATATAGAGTTAGAGGATTACTTTAATCCTGATAGCCCTATTCTTGACAAAATAAAAAACCACTATAAGCAATTATCTAAAGAGTTTGGAAGTGAATTAAAACCAGACGAAGAGTATATAGATGTTCTTGGGGGACTTATTAGGAATAGATTAAGACAATTTGAAAGAGCCGAACAGTTTTTTAAATATAATATTGAAAATTACCCTGAAAGTTCCAACGCATATAATTCACTTGGGGACCTCTATTTAGAAATAGGAGACAAAGCAAAAGCCATTGAAAATTATGAAAAATCTGTTTCGTTAAATAAAAATTCTCCATCAAAAGACAAATTAAAAGTACTGAAAAGTGAATAAAAAAAATAGCTGTAATTAGCTTCGTAAGTTCATAGCATAGTGTAATATGAACAACAAAAGGTTGTTGCTGTTTCGTTAGATCGGATTTTCTGTTGGGAAAAATTCGTAAACAAAACAGCAAAGCTCCATATACGAACCGTCAAGAGTAGTTTTAACTAAACCTATATAGAGATAAATGAAAAATCATAATTTACTCTTTTTTTTATTGCTTCTCCATTTTAGCATAATACGAGCTCAGAATATTAAACCATTCAGTACGGCAATTTATGTTGAAGATTTAAAAGCATCGGTTCAATGGTATGAAGAAATTTTTAATGTTAAATCATATAAATCAATCTCATATCCCGAATTGGATAGTTTAAACATTGAATTGCTCAAAAATAAAAATCTGAATTTTGAATTAGTTGAAAGAAATAACTCCTTTGATATTTATGACTTAAAACCTAATTATCATGTGAGGGAGAGTGCTTTAAGGGGATTTTACAAAATTAGTTTTGAAATAAAACGAATAGAAAAGTTTTACAATAGATTAAAACTAAAAAATACAGAAATGCATATGGAATTGCAATATGATAAAGACTTAAATATAAAAAGCTTTATCATCAAAGATCCAGACAATAACTTAATTCAATTTATTGAAAAAATTTAATCAATATTAATGACTAGTTTCTTGCTCAAAAAAAATAATAAATTCATGAACGCATCTAAGTATTTTGTCCCCTGTCGAATTCAGTATTAGAACCACCTGACACAAATCATAGATTGACCACCGTGCTTCATCAAAAAACAACCAACATATATGAAAAGAATATTAGCAATTTTTATAACCCTACTCGTTTGTTCTCTATCATACGGACAAAAACCAAGAGCAAGAGATTTAGGAATTCCTTTTGTTGGGACAACAGGGAAATTTAATGCAATAACAGATGTAGCAGATGTAGAAGTTGGATATAGTACAATTATTTCAGGAGAAGGAGAAAATATAATTGGGAAAGGTCCAATTAGAACGGGTGTTACTGCGATATTTCCAAGAGGAAAGACTAAAAAATTTAGCCCTGTTTACGCTAATTGGTACAGTTTAAACGGAAATGGAGAAATGACAGGTACAACCTGGGTAACTGAATCTGGTTTTTTAGAAACACCGATAATGATAACTAACACCAATAGTGTTGGAGAAGTTAGACAGGCTGTATTGAAATGGTTTGTTGATACCGATTGGTATAGTGGAGAAAGCTGGTGGTATACCTATCCAGTAGTGGCAGAAACATATGATGGGTTTCTAAATGATATTTATGGATTTCATGTAAAAGAAAAGCATGTTTTAGAAGCTATAGAAAATGCTTCAGGTGGAAAAATAGCCGAGGGTAATGTGGGCGGAGGGACTGGAATGATGTGTTTGGGCTTTAAAGGAGGCACCGGAACATCTTCAAGAGTATTTAAAATAAAAGATTCAACTTATACCGTTGGGGCAATTGTACAATCAAATTTCGGAGCTAAAAGAAACTTATCAATAGCAGGAGTTCCTGTTGGAATTGAATTAAAGGACACTTTAAATTATGAATTTAAAGCAGCTCCAAAATCAAGAAGACAAGAAGGAGATGGCTCGATAATTATTATTGTAGCAACAGATGTTCCTTTATTACCTCACCAATTAAAAAGAGTCGCTCAAAGAATACCTCTAGGCGTTGGTATTGTTGGAGGAAGAGGTAGTAACGGTTCTGGAGATATATTTTTAGCATTTTCTACAGCAAATGAAAATGCATTTAATCGTGATGAACTGACAACCGTAGAAACTATGTCGAACGATTTACTCATGCCAGTTTTTGAAGCGACAGTTCAAGCGGTAGAAGAAGCCATAATAAACGCAATGGTTGCTGCAGAAACTATGGAAGGAATTAATGGGAATAAAGCCTATTCAATTCCACATGACTTGCTGATTGAAACGCTGAAAAAATATAATCGAATAAAAAAATAACGAGGCACATACTATAGAAACCGTTGGTGGTTATAAAAAATGAATAGATTAGAAAAACTGGAAATAATGAAAACAGAAATTAAATCTGTTGAACAGTACATAAAAGAATTCCCGCTGGAAACTCAAGGGATTCTTAAACAACTAAGAACAATAATCTTTAAAGCGGCACCAGCGTCTAGTGAAAGTATTTCCTATGGAATGCCTGCTTACAAAACTAATGGAAAACCATTAGTGTATTTTGGGGCATTCAAGAAACATATTGGGTTTTATGCAACACCTTCTGGCCATTCAGAATTTGCAAACGAATTATCGAAATACAGACAAGGAAAAGGGTCGGTGCAGTTTCCACTTAATGAACCCATACCTTTTGACTTGATTAAACAAATTGTGGAATTCAGAGTAAAAGAAAATAGCATTCAAACATAAATGAATGTCATGAAAAAAGCTATTGAAATCTATAATCCAATTTAATCATAACAAAATGCTAACTTCAAAAAAACATAAATCCGACTGAATTATCGTAGATTAACTTCATGATTACTTTTATAAAACTGAACAAATGAAGAAAAAACTTTTTGCTATTTTAATTGTCCTTTTCTCAACCAGCTTAATACTGGCACAACAAAAAGATACTAGATTATTAAATAAAGGTAGTGTTTTTAATACTGACAAAGAATTCTTTGTTACAACAAGCAATCCGGATGTTGTTATTTCTAAATCTTACCCTAATAATGACATAACCCTAACGGATGAAGAACTGGAAATAATTGAAGTTTTAGTACGTGATTTGTTAGCAGACCACAATAAAGAGCAGGAAAAAGTATTTCTTGAAAAACAAACGAAGCACCCTGATATCTACAATAACCCAGAAGAATTTTTTATTTACCTGTCACAGTATCGTAGACAATATATTCCATCGCTCAATGAGAATGAAGAAAAAGTAGTTTGGGTAATTTGCTTTTGTAAATCTTCTGAGGTAAATAACCGTTGGAAAACACAAACAATATTAGTTAAAGATGGAGGGAATTGTTATTTTAATTTAAAAGTGAATTTAAGTAAAAAAGAGTGTTTCGATTTTAAAGTTAACGGAAGCGCATAAACCAGGTTTATATAAAACGGATGAACAACTTCTGCAATCAACTTTAATAGCATTTAAATCTTGTTTTAATCTTGTGTTATTGAATAAAAACCAGAAAATATAGTACATTTAAAGCATCTGTTTTTTCTTCATAAGAACCTATGGTTTTTCAGTATATGATTACCATAAAACCTTATTTATAACATTCAATTAAGCAATGAGTAATAGAATATTAATTTTATATTCATCCGTTGACGGACAAACATTAAAAATCTGTAATAAAATATCCAAGACCTTACAACAAGAAGGGTTTACAGTTGATTTGTTTGAGGTTTCTAATTTTCAAGGAGATATTTCAAACTATTCTAAATTAATTATTGGAGCCAGCATCAGGTACGGTAAACACCATAAAGAAGTTTCTTCATTTATTGATAAAAACTTAAAACAACTTGAGAATATTAAAACGGCGTTTTTCTCGGTAAATCTGGTGGCCAGAAAAGAGGATAAGAACCAGTTTAATACCAATCCTTATGTGATGAAATTTTTTGAAAAACAACAATGGAAACCAGATATTATTGATGTGTTTGCTGGTAAATTAGACTATGGCGCCTATTCGTTTTTTGATAAACTAATGATAAAACTCATTATGAAAATGACAAAAGGGCCAACAAAAACAGAATGGCCAATAGAATATACAGACTGGAACAGAGTTGATGATTTTATAAGTGAAATTCTGAGATTATAGTTTGATTATGGTATGCTAATTGTAGTTAGGCAATTAACAGATGTTTTAAAGGCGCTTTTTTACGCAACCAATTCCTTTTTAAGACATCTTTAAATTAAAAAAAGAACACTTATGAAAAACCTTTTAATAGTCTTTTGCTTAGCCGTTTCCTCTTTATCATTTGCACAAAAAAACTTTATCGATCAACCTTATGTTGAAACCAATGCAAAGGTAGATACCTTAGTAGTTCCCGATAAAATATTCATTTCTATACTTTTAAATGAAGCAGATAGCAAAAACAAAACATCTGTTGAAGAGCAGGAAAAGACATTGGAGTCGACACTAAAACAACTAAAAATCAATACAGAAAAAGATCTTTCATTACTGGATTTGTCAAGTAATTTTAAAAACTACTTTCTTAAAGGACAAAATGTAGTGAAGTCGAAAATGTATTCATTGTTGGTGAATGATGCTGTTACGGCGGGAAAAGTATTAGCCGAACTTGAAAATGCCGGAATATCTAATGTTACCATTGAAAGAACAGAATACTCAAAAGCTGAAGATCTATTGTTGGAATTAAAATACAAGGCGGTTGAGAAATCACTGTTAACGGCAAAAAAACTGGCAAAACCCTTAAATCAAAACATAGGCAAAGCGCTTTATATTGCAGACGGCTATTCTATTTCTAATGCCTTACAGGGTCAAGCTGCAGGCATTCAAATTCGTGGCATGTCCAGCATGTATGAAGCTAAAGTAGCCGACCCCATTAATACTGAATTTCAAAAGGTTAAATTTGAAGTTTCAGTGAATGTGAAATATGCTCTTGAATAATAGCTGATATAATAACACCTAAATTTGCGTTTAAGTTTGTAGCTTTTTTTTCATGTTTTAGTTTAAAGATTATTCATGACAATTTTTTGTCTTTTCTCAAAATAAACTATTGGGAATTATATGTATTGCACTAAAAACCAATACTATTAATGACTGACTCCCTGATTGCAATAACACTACCTATTACAACCACCGGAAGCGCAACACTTTGAATAATTGAATTTGTTTTATCATAAAGCTGAACTTTTTTTACAGTATTTGTATCTATTAATATATTACTATATTCATTGGCTCTAATCTTTTTTAAACCATAGTACTGGCCATCATTAAAAATCTCAATTCTTGCGAACTTCTCTTTTTTACCGTCTGTTTTAGTAACCTTAACCTTTAGTTCAGATTTTACAGCTTTATTTAAACTAACATTTGCTGCTTTATAAGTTGTGCAACTTTGAATAAGCATTGTCAACAAAATAGTTATTATAATAGCTTTTAATGAAGTTATCATTTTTTTCATGACAGTAGATTTAAATTAAACTCCTTCAATTAGTTATAAGTTATATCTAAAATAAAGTCTTCCAAATGATACGGATCAGATTAATTCTAATTTGTCCGTTTATGGAAGTTTGAAAGGAAAGAAGAGTTAATTTAAGTATCATATGAAGACCTATTATTCAAGATGTTTTTTGTTTAGGATATTACGTACAATTTCTTTAACTTAAAGAAATTATTTACAAACCTAAAAATCTTTGGTTGAGCAAGTTAGTTTGGAATAGTTTATGTGTATTAAAAATTTTACATATATAATGCATTCGAATCATTAATCTTAAAACATACCATTATGAAACTAAACAAGACCTCTTTTACTATTGCTTTCTTTGTTTTATTATTGACTCACACCGTATTTGGGCAAAAAATAACAGGAATAGTTTATGATGATAATAAAACGCCGCTTCCGGGAGCGTCTGTTTATGTAAAAGGTACACCAAAGGGGACCGTAACAGACTTTGATGGCAAATACGAAATTGAAATCGATGCAAAGCATCAAATTTTGGTATTTTCATTTGTAGGATTTAAAACTAAAGAAGTCAATGCTAAAGGTAAAACTGTAATCAACGTAACTTTAGAGCAGGATTCTGCTGCTTTAGAAGAAGTTGTAGTAGTAGGTATGGCTAAAATGGAGAGAAAATCAGCTGTAGGTGCTGTTGCGCATTTTGTTATTCCAAACAATGAAAGTTATGCCACTGTTAAAGAAAATGATTTTAAGGATGTGACTAAAAATCCGTTATCCACATTTTCTGTAGATGTTGATAAAGCATCCTATAGTAATGTGCGCCGACACATTAACAATGGAAATTTACCACCTATAGATGCTGTTCGAATTGAAGAAATGATAAATTATTTCAAATACGATTATCAGCAACCAAAAGGCGATGTGCCCTTTAGCATTAACACAGAATTATCAACTTGTCCCTGGAATAAAAACAACCTGCTTTTACACGTAGGATTACAGGGAAAAGACATACCTATGGAAGATTTGCCGCCTTCAAACATTGTATTTTTATTAGACGTTTCAGGATCTATGAACAGCCCTAATAAATTACCATTATTAAAATCATCATTAAAACTACTTTTAGAAAACTTAAGACCTGAAGATCGTGTGGCTATTGTAGTTTATGCCGGAAACTCTGGTTTGGTACTGCCTTCTACAAGTTGTAGTGAAAAGAAAACCATAATTGATGCACTGGAAAGCTTGAGTGCTGGTGGATCGACTGCTGGTGGTGCAGGTTTAAAATTAGCCTATAAGGTGGCTAACGAGAATTTCTTGAAAAAGGGAAATAATAGAATTATTATGGCTACGGATGGTGATTTCAATGTGGGTTTAAGTAGCAATTCTGAAATGGAACAGCTTATAACCAGCGAGCGAGAAAAGGGGATTGCGATTTCTGTTTTAGGTTTTGGTATGGGAAATTATAAAGATGATAAAATGGAAATTATTGCTGATAAAGGCAATGGTAACTATGCCTATATCGACAATTTATTAGAAGCCAGAAAAGTACTGGTTAGTGAGTTTGGTGGCACATTATATACCATTGCGAAAGACGTTAAATTTCAGCTGGAGTTTAATCCGGCTCATGTTTCAAAATACCGACTGGTAGGTTACGAAAACAGGCTGTTAAATGATGAAGATTTTGAAGACGACACCAAAGATGCCGGAGAGATAGGAGCAGGGCATACGGTTACTGCCTTATACGAGATAATACCTTCTAAAAATAATGAAAAGAATGACAGAGGTTTAAAATATCAGACATCAGAATTAACTAACCAGGCACTGGAAAGCAATGATTTAATCACGCTTAAATTACGCTACAAAAAACCGGATAAAAATAAGAGTTTACTCATTGAGCAATCTGTGAAAAACACAACAGTAGCAATAAATCAAACTTCAGATAATTTTAGGTTTTCAGCGTCTGTAGCAGAATTTGGAATGCTTTTAAGAAATTCAAAATATTTGGGAACCACTACCTGGGAATCAGCTTACAACTTAGCAAAAGAATCAAAAGGAAATGACGAAGAAGGTTACCGGGGGGAAATGATTCGTTTAATAAAAAGCGCAGAACTTTTAAGTACTACTGTACAGGAGTAAATCTTAATTATTTGCTGTTATTTTACTGGGATTTTTCAACAAAATGTTTATCACTTTTAGTATATTTAAGTCATTGAAAATGAAGTGGTAATTGTTTGTTAATTAACTTTAAAATCCTTCCAAATGGCACAAATTAATCCCTATATCCATTTTAATGGAAACGCCGAAGAAGCCTTTACATTTTATAAATCGGTGTTTGGAGGTGAGTTTGCCATGTTGGTACGTTTTAAAGATTTTGAAAACTTAGATGATCAGGTATCAGATAAAGAGGCCAACAAAATAATGCATATAGCCCTTCCAATTGGTAAAACCAATGTTTTAATGGCTAGCGATACGCCGGAGTTTATGGGAAAACATAATGAAAACGAAACCCGAAGTAAAATTTCTATTGGTGCAGAAAGCAAAGAGGAAGCCGATAAGTTATTTAACGGACTTTCTGAAGGCGGAACCATAGAAATGCCAATTGCAGACAGTCCTTGGGGTTCTTATTTCGGAATGTTCAGAGATAAATACGGTATTGAGTGGATGGTTGATTTTGATGAAAAGCATAATATTTAATGTAGATTTTTCAAGCTGTAACTAAATAAATCATTATAAAATATGAAAGCACAATTCTTAAAAACCATTAGAAATTCTGTTAAGCATTGGTATATTCCTTTTATTGTCGGCCTACTATTTGCAGGCTTAGGTATCTATGCTTTAATGTCTCCAGTAGAATCATTTTTAGCTTTAGCATTTATGTTTAGCCTTTCTTTTATCTTTTCAGGTATAGGAGAAATTACTTTTGCAATGGCAAATAAAGATGAAATGGATAATTGGGGCTGGAATTTAGCATTTGGTATCATGACCTTTTTAATCGGTATACTATTAATGTCTAAACCTGAAATTACGTTAGTAACCTTATCATTTTACATCGGATTTCTTATGTTGTTTCGCTCCATGATGGGGATTAGCTATGCCTTAGAATTAAAGCAATACGGCGTGTCGGACTGGACAAAATTAATGATTGTAAGCGTATTGGGTGTTGTGTTTTCTTTTATTTTAATTTGGAATCCGGTATTGGCAGGTATGACAATTATTTTCTGGATAGGATTAACATTAATAGTTGTAGGTGCATTTAGTATTTATTTATCCATAAAACTTAAAAAGTTAAATGCCATGCCTGGTAAAATTTCCGATGAGTTAAAAAGTAGATATGATGCTATTAAAAAGGAAATGCACGATGAAATGAATAAGACCTAAAAAGGCCATATAAAATTGATAAACAAAAACAAAGCGCTACTTGAAAGGCGCTTTGTTTTTTATATTTATAAAACATTAATTTCCATAGACATAAAAGATTATTGTCTATTTCGTTTGTTCATTTAAATCAATCAACAAATTATGAAATCAATAATTCCATTGATAGCTGTATGCTTTGTGTTATTTTTCAACTGCAGTCACGAGGTTGAAAATCCTGAACTGTTAAAAAAGGTATTGATAAACTATTTTGATGGTATAAAAACGCAGGATTTAGATGAATTAAACCGATTAACTACCGAAGATTTTGTGCTTTTTGAAAATGACCTAATCTGGACTAATGATAGTTTAGTACGTGAAAACCCGAAAATGAAGTCTATTAAAAGGCATTAGCAATTCGATTTTAAAAGTGTAGAAATTAATGGCAATTATGGAGATATGGTATATTACAATCATGGCAGTTTTGTAATTAACGATTCCATATATCGCGAGATTGAATGGTTGGAGAGCGCCACGTTTAAAAAGGTAAATGGCCAATGGAAACTCAAATTCCTGCATTCAACAGTTCGTAAGTAACTAACAGGATTTTCTTCAGAAAAATTATGACATTTAAATAATTACAAATAGATTTTTAATTTTTCTATTGGTGTTTGTATTTATATTATAGAAAAGACTTAAGTATTTGTTTAGTTTTATCAAAAAGGAAAAAAATCCACTTGTAGTTTCTGTTTGTGATCCAACTCAAAATTAGAATCGGGACAAATCACCATAAAAGAAGAAATTAAAGGTATGGAATTCATTAAATCAAAAAACATAAATTTTCCTGTGAGTTTGGAAATAGGACAAGAAGTACAACTGATTTTTTCTAAAAAAGTTATTCAGATATAATTTATATTTAAGTTCTAAATATGACTAATGAATTTATATAAATGCTACGAAACAGAACGTCTCATTCTTAAACCAACAACTGTAGAGGATGCTGCTTTTGTGTTAGAATTATTTAATACACCTAAATGGCTAGAATATATTGGAGACAGACAAGTAAATACCATTGAAGCTGCGAAAGATTATATTGAAAGTAAAATGATGCCTCAATTACAACGATTGGGCTATGGAAATTACACATTAATTCGAAAAACAGACCTTTGTAAAATTGGTAGTTGCGGACTTTACGACCGAGAAGGTTTAGATGGCATCGATATTGGTTTTGCCTTTCTTCCTGCATTCGAAAAGCTAGGATATGCTTTTGAAGCGGCTACTAAAGTGAAGGAATTAGCTTTATTTGAATTTGGACTATCAGAAATTCATGCCATTACAACAAAGGAAAATATAAGTTCACAGCGCTTGTTGGAAAAATTAGGATTAACATGTATGGGAATCATTAATATCCCAAATGACGATGAAGATCTATTACATTATAAATTTTCAAAACAAAGCAATTTGTAATCATGATTATTCGAAAAATCCAACCAGAAGACAATCCGTTTTTAGCAAGTATTATAAAAAATACATTCGATGAACATGATGCTCCAAAATGTGGCACGGTATATTCAGATCCGACAACTGATGATTTGTTTTCATTATTTGATACAGAAAAATCAATATTATGGGTAGCGGAAGAAAAAGGTGAAATTTTAGGTTGTTGTGGTATATATCCAACCGATGGGCTGCCCGAAGGTTATGTGGAATTGGTTAAGTTTTATTTAGCTCCTTCAGCCCGAGGTAAAGGAGTTGGAACAAAGCTAATGGAGCAAAGTATAGAATCAGCTAAAGCTTTAGGTTATACCAATATATATCTGGAAAGTTTGCCTCATTTTGCCACAGCAGTAAAAATGTATACAAAATTAGGTTTTCAAACCTTAAGGGAGCCCTTAGGTAAATCAGGACATACATCATGTAACATTTGGATGAATAAAAAAATATAAGATTTAAAATTACCAATACCAACTAAACAAACCATGGAAATAGATTACATTTTTACTTCACGAAGACTTGGCTTTCGTAACTGGAGCACAAATGATTTAGATGAATTTGCTAAAATGAATGCCGATGAAGATGTGATGAAGCATTTTCCAAAGACTCTAACAACAAAAGAAACATCTGAATTTATTGATCGATTACAGGTCCATTTTGAAAAACACAGTTATAATTATTTTGTTGTTGAAGTTTTAGAAACTGGAGAATTTATAGGGTTTATAGGTTTGGCTTATCAAACTTATGAATCGGAGTTTACTCCGGCCGTTGATATAGGCTGGCGTTTAAAGAAAAAGGCTTGGGGTAGAGGCTATGCTACCGAAGGTGCCAAGCGATGTCTGGAATTAGCTTTTACAGAATTGAATTTAGATCAGGTTATAGCGACCTGCACCAGGCAAAATGTAAACTCAGAACAAGTCATGAAAAAAATAGGAATGAAAAAAGTTTCAGAATTTAAGCATCCTAAACTTAAAGAATACCCTGAATACGAAGTTTGTCTTTGCTATGAAATATCGAAATCTCACTGGAGTAAAAGCAATGGGTAGATTTGATTTATTTTATTTGTTTGAGAAAAGGTTTCTTGAAGGTTTCCGACAAAGGGATTATGAATAAAAAACAATACGGCGCGAAGCCAACAGAAGCAGACATTTTAAAATACTCAAATAGCAAAAACTGGAAAGACGGTAAGTTTCAAAATCTTGAAGAAACAACCATGTCTATTAGCATTCAGAACATTCCGAAACTATTATACAAGCAATTTTGCAAAAAGGATGGCAGAGAACCTGCAAGCTTTATAGCTATGGATTCTTTTGATAGCGAGCAGTTTTTATCACCTTCGGAAACGATGAAATTTATCTGGTATGGTCATTCGGCAGTACTTATACGCATCAACAACAAAACTATACTTATCGACCCTATGTTAGGGGATAATGCCGCACCAATATCGCCATTTCCAATAAAGCGTTTTAGTAAGGACACGTTAAATTTAATAGATGAGTTTCCGGAGATTGATTTAATAATGCTTACCCACGATCACTACGATCATTTAGATTATAAAAGTATAAAAAAATTAAAATCTAAAGTGAAACAATATTTTGTTGCTTTGGGTGTAAAACGTCATTTAGCGAAATGGGGAATCCATGAAGAAAAAATAACCGAATTTGATTGGTGGGATGCAAAATCTATAGATGATATTCAAATAACCTTTACGCCAACCCGTCATTTTTCCGGAAGAGGATTAACGGATAGAGCTAAGTCTCTTTGGGGAGGCTGGACTTTTAAAACGGCCTCTGAAAATGTATGGTTTTCTGGAGATGGTGGATACGGTAACCATTTTAAAGAAATTGGAGAGCGCTTAGGGCCGTTCGATTTTGCCTTTATGGAATGTGGCCAGTATAACGAAAACTGGCATTTAATACATATGTTCCCCGAAGAAAGTGTGCAGGCCGCTATTGATGCTGACGCCAAACATATCATGCCTGTACATTGGGCAGGTTTTGCTTTAGCTCAACACCATTGGCAACATCCTGTAGATGAATTTATAAAATCGGCTGAAGAAAAAAATATTCCTGTTAGTTATCCAAGGTTGGGAGAATTAATAAATTATAAAGATTACAAAAATTCCGTATGGTGGAAGTAATTTTTGAATAAGGGTCTCGCATAAATTGGAAGTATATATTTAGGATGATAATTTATAAAGCCAGATGCTGTTGAAGGTTTACACCTTGTTGTCTATCGAAATTTTTCTGAATAAATAAAACACAGATAGTATTTTGTGTCTTACGATTAAGTAATGATTTATGCGAGTACTCAAATTAGTTCAACTTGTTTTTATATCAAGTTTGTTAACAGGTTGTATTAAAAAAACGGATAAGTCCAAACCTAATATTGTTATCATTTATGCAGACGATATGGGTTATGGTGATTTGAATATACAAAATCCGAATTCAAAAATACCGACGCCTCATTTAGATAATCTGGCCAAAGAAGGTATACGTTTTACAGATGCACATAGCTCTTCAGGGATATGTTCTCCAAGTCGTTTTGCGCTTTTAACCGGCACATATCATTGGCGCAGGCAACATGGAATTGTTGGATCTTTTGGTAAACCGTTTTTTAAGGATTCTGATGTAACACTTCCTCAGGTATTAAAAACCAAGGATTACACTACAGCATGCATTGGCAAATGGCATTTAGGCTGGGATTGGCAGTTGAAACAGGAATCTCAATCAAAGGAGGGAAAAGTTAATGAGTATTTACCTGAAGATATAGATTGGAGTCAACCCATAAAAGGTGGGCCTTTAGATCGAGGGTTTGATTATTATTTTGGTGACGGCACCATTAATTTTCCTCCTTATGCCTGGGTTGAAAACGTGAAAGTTCTTGAAGCTCCAACAGAAAAGATGACTCGTGAAAACATAGGTTTTGAAATTAAAGAAGGGAAATGGGAATTTCGTCCCGGACCAAGAGTCAAGGGGTGGAATCCTTATAATGTATTACCCACACTAACAAGGAAGACTACAGAATGGATTAATAAACAAAAAGGAAACCAACCATTCTTTTTGTACTTTGCTTTACCATCACCACATGCTCCTATTATTCCTAATGATGAATTTGATGGAAAATCGAAGGCAGGCGCTTATGGCGACTATATGGTTCAAACCGATTGGGTTGTTGGACAAGTTTTGAAAGCTTTAAAGAATAATGGTTTTGAAGATAATACCATTGTTATTTTTAGCGCCGATAATGGCCCAGAACATTATGCCTGGCAACGTGCTGTAGAATACGATCACTATAGTATGGGAAAATTTAGAGGCTTAAAGCGAGATGTTTGGGAAGGTGGTCACCATGTGCCTCTTATTATGAAATGGCCAGACCATATTAAAGCCAGTTTGGTAACAGATGAAGTGGTTTCTCAAGTGGATATTATGGCTACTTTGTCAAAAATTGTCGGTGCCGATTTGCCTGATAATGCAGCTCCTGATAGTTATAATCTGCTACCACTTTTAAATGGTGAAGAATACCAAAAGCCACTTCGCGAAGCAACAGTTCATAACACGTTTGATTCTAAGTGGGGAATCAGAAAGGGCGATTGGATATATATAAATAGTTCATCTGGAGGACATCGTGATATGCCCGAAGCATTTAAAAATTTAACAGGATATACCGATTTCGATACTGAAGGCATTCTGTTTAATATGAAGAATGATCCAGAGCAACGTACTAATCTTTATAATGAATATCCTGAAAAAATTAAAGAATTAGAAGTATTACTTGAAACATATCGTAACCAAGGATTTTCCGTTAATAGAACAACTACTAGCTCCAAATAATAACAAATTAAAATTCATGAAGATATTTTTTCTTAGTTTAAGCATAGCTTTATTTGCTTATAGCTGTGCCGAAAAGCATTCAACTTTCATACAAATACAAGAATTGCCAATCGATGGTAAAGTAGAAGGAAACCTTATTGTTGGGCCATCTGTGTTAAATGATCCTAACCGTTTTGTGTGGGGTGGTAGTGTTGTAAAAGGAGATGATAACAAGTTTCATATGCTATATTCCACATGGGAATGCGGTGATTCTATTCCATCTTTTTCGAATTCATGGGTCCTGCATTCTAAAATAGCATATGCCGTTTCCGATTATCCAGACAGAGATTTCAAGATTCAAAAAATAGTATTAAAAGGTAGGGCATTAGAAGGAGACTCAACAGCATGGGATGCACAAATGGTTCATAATCCTCATGTGAAGAAATTTAACAACAAGTATTATTTGTATTATGGCGCAGGTAAAGATCCCGGAGTTCAACCAACAGGTTCTAAAGGAGAACATGTCGACAAACGTAATCGCGTTCAGCAAAGTCAGTGTATCGGAGTTATTGAATTCAATAGTTTTGAGGACTTGATGAACGGAAAATACAAACGATTTGACACACCTCTTTTAACGCCAAGAACCCGTGTAAAACCAAACAATATTGTGATGCCGTCACCAGAAGGAACAGAGCCAAAACCAGATAATATTATAGTGGTTAATCCGTCGGTTGTTCAACGCCCTTCAGATGGAAAATACCTATTATTTTTTAAAGGAAATTTTTATAATCCGGGTTGGAGAGGTGTTCACGGTGTTGCAATTAGCGATTCTCCAACAGGGCCTTTTACAGCTACTGATAATTTTGTGTTTGATATTCGAAACGAAGACGGTACAATTGCCAGTGGCGAAGATCCGTATGTCTGGTATCATAAAACACATCAAAAATTTTATGTAGTTCTAAAGGATTTTACTGGTAAAATTACAATGGGACAGCCCGGTTTGGCTTTATTAGAATCTGTAGATGGCATTAAATGGACGAAACCTGAAAAATCTTTCTTTATGAAAAAGGAAGTGATTCTAAAATCTGGAGATACTTTACATATGAATCGTTTAGAACGCCCTCAATTACTAATAGCTGAGGATGGTACGCCAGAAGTACTTTATTCTGCAGGAGCTTTAATTAATGTCAACCCTACACAAAAGGGTGAATCTTTTAATGTGCATATTCCGTTGAAGTTAATTGAGAATTAATTACTTTAGAAACTTAAATATTACAATTATAAAAGCATTTTTGAGCGGCATATTGATATTGACTTTCGCATTTTCAATGACCTTCTCAACCGGAATTAAAAGAGCTTTCGATTTCTTAGTATTTACCGCTTCCGCCGCAGCTTTTGCTTTAAGCAACATAAAAAAAAGCGTTTGGAATTAGATAGTTTGTTGTAAAGCTAAAGGCTATATAATAAGCCTGACATCGCCAAGCTCTTCAATACGATAAGGGAATTTATCTCCTGGCGAACCAATAAACATAAAGTTAATGGGGATACGCCAGCGTTTAGAAAGTTCCTGAATTTTTTCAGGACCAAATTTACCGGGTTCTTCAATAAATTCAATATCAATATCTGGATACGCACGATCTAAAACTTCAACATCAATTTTAAGATTTTCGGAGACATGAGGTTGATTTCCTAAAACAGATACAATTTTTAAACGTCTTGTATTCTCATTACTTTCAATGTATTGAAGTACTTTATTTAGGGTTGCAACATCGTCATGATTGGTGAAAAACACAAAATGCTGAGAATTAATTCTATGGATAGCGTGTTTTATTTTTACATTCAAATATTTAAAAATGGTTTTCTTTTCAGGGGTAATATAATCAAGAAAAAATAATACAGCTTTTAGAATAGTAATACGATATAACATAAAACCAATGACTAACATGGCTGGAATAAAATATTCTAAAAACACATTTAAATCTTTCGGATTTAAAATAATATTTCCAATTAAAGCTATACCTACACCAAAAATCGCAATGAGTAATTGTAGCCAACCGGCAACTTCCGGTCTTGGTAATTTTTTACGATTCACTTTTAAAAGCATATTTCCAAAACTGAACAAAATCATAACACATAAAAAGGCAATAGTATAAATACCCGCCAGCGACTCTAAATTTCCTTCGGTGATTAACAGGATGGAAGTAGAGAGCAAAAAGAAAGCAACAAATATTAAATAAGAACTACCACGTTTGTTCTTTTTTAATAAGATTTTAGGCAGAATGCGATCTAACGCCATACGTTCAACTAAGCCTCCTACACCTACATAAGATGTTAATACAGCGCCACTTAAAACCAAGGCGGCGTCGATAGATATTAAATATAATAACCAGTTTCCGCCGGTTAAATGCCCCATAAAAGACAATAGTGTATCTTCATGGGTTGTAATGGTTGGCAGCGGAATTGTGGATAAGGCTAAAAATGCTAATAACGGATTAAATACGGTTACAATAATCCACATATTTTTTAAGGTTTTTCTAAAAACACCCTTTTTCTGCTCTTCTACGTAATTTGCAGAACTTTCAAAACCACTAATTCCCAACATAGCTGCCGCAAATCCGAAGAATAGGGCAGTAGCTATACTTCCTTTAACTGGCGCTTTGAAATTTTCAACAAATACATCAAACCCATTTGAAAATAAAAAGTATAAACTGAAAAAACATAAAATAACGAGCGAGCTTAAATGAAATATAAATATGAAAATGGCAACCTTAGAAGATTCACCGATTCCTAAAATCACTAATGCCATGAAAATAAATAATAAAAAAATGGTGGCATAAACAATAGGTATGCCGCTCCATAAACTATGTGCATATTTCACAGCTTCGCTTGAAGAGATTACCGCAGTAGCCATGTAAGATAATACTGTTAATGTTGCCGCAAAAGAAGCTGTAGATTTTTTTGTGGTATTAAGTAATGCATTATAAGCACCTCCGTTTAATGGTAATGCTCCAACAACTTCTCCATATATTTTTCGGTATAAAAATAAAATAGCAGAAACCAGGAGTAAAGAAATCCAGGCATACTGACCGGCATAAACAATTGATAGAGCTGAAACATATAAACAAGAAGAACTAATGTCATTTCCACAAATTGCTGTTGCAGCCAATTCGTTTAACTGTTTTTTAGACATAATATGAGAATTTAGTCGGAAACATGAAATAATTCACTCTAACTAATTTAAGGAATTTTCATCTCTTATATTGCTGTAAATGAAACTTTTAATTATAATATTTTCCTATTTTAAAATATGAAAAAAAATCTTCTTGGTATCTAAATCAAACTATATTTCTAAATTTTGAAGCATACATTATTAAGGAAATAATTAATAACAAACTGATTTAGTTATGTTTATACATAAAATATATGTCGGTTTACAATACAGTTCTTTATTGGCTGAGAATCGCTTATTTGAAAATAATTGTCCGCTAACAAGGAATAATAAAATTATAAGAATCCTGAATTTAAAACACCTATATAAGATTTTGATATTAATATTTTAATTTTAATAGTTTTCATCGATAAGGTGAAAATTGATATTATTTTTGTAATCTATTTCCTTCTCTCTGAGAATCGCGTATTTAAAAATTTCTTAGCCTTTGTACGAAATATGAAAAATATGAGAAGCAGTAAGATTTTGCAATTTCCATAGTTTTACTCAATGCAATTCTGTGTTTTTATAGTAAAAATTAATTATAATAAAATCAAATAAAACTCCATCTTTTTAATTGGTTTTAACAATATGTCAAAACAAGGTCATTGGTCTATAAAATAAAGCATTTCATATATTTTAACTTTTGGTTTATCTATTACCCATGGAAAGTATTTGCTATATAGTTACCTTTGTATATTCATTGCTTTTTCAAAATAAAAATTTAACCCTAGATATTATTTACTATGGCAACCGAAAAACAAAAGTCAAATTTATTTGGTTTCACTTTAAGAAATTCCATAAAACGACTTTTAATTATAAGTTTCAGTTTATTGCTATTAATTGTTGTATTACTTGCTGTTTCACCTTCAATTATTCGAAGTCAGCTTGAAAAAAATGGCAAAGAATGGGTGGGTAGAAAGTTAACTCTTAATGATTTATCCATAAACTATTTTACATCAACAGTGAAGCTTTCTGGTGCCACCATGTATGAAGTAAATGACCGGGATAAATTTGTTTCTATAGATAGTTTAATTCTGGATGTCGATCCATTGGAGTATTTTTCATCCTCAATAGTTGTTGAGCAATTATATATTAAAAATCTTTGGGTAAACATTTCTCAAAAAGACTCTATTTTTAATTTTGATGATTTAGTTGCTTTTTATACTACTGAAAATAAAAAGGATACCGTTTCTATACAGAAAACCAACGATGATGAAGCTTATTTGTTTAGTTTATCGGATTTCAGGTTAAATGGCGGAACTTTGGTGTATAATGATGAAGCTCACGAGGTTACTCAAACCTTAAATAATTTATCATTTTATTTGCCTCATGTCGAATGGGGAAGAGGCTCCAGTAATATGGATGCTTCCTTTAAACTTACCGAAGGAGGACGCTTTGGAATTGCTTCAAAGTTTGACTCTAAAAAAGGAGACTATTTACTTCATGTAGAGATGGATAGCTTAGATATTTCAACATTTAAACCATACACAAAAGACTATTTAAATATAGGAGGACTTAAAGGTTTAGCCTATGGTAAAGTTGATATTTCGGGTAATATAAATACTGTTAACACACTAACTATTCAGGGAACATCATCCTTAGAACATTTTGCGTTATCTGATGTTTCCGGGCGTACATTTTTAGGTGCCAATAAAATAGTTTGTCCAATAGAAAAGCTAATGCCAATGCAATCTTTATATCAATTAGGAGATATAAGTATTCAGGCTCCGGATGTTGATTTTGAACTGTTTAAAGACTCCAATAATTTTTATAAGTCTTTCGGTTTAGACGAACCTGAAACAAATGAAAAGCCTCCCGTTTTGTCTGAAAATCACGAAGAAACACCATTGCGTTACAGTATAAAATCTTTACATGTAAACGATGGAAAACTAAAATTTACAGACCACACAACGTCATCACCTTTTGTTTATAATTTTTCTAAAGCCAAGATGGATTTTAACGAAATAAAAAGTGATTCAGACTGGGTAAACGGTAAAGCTTCAATGGTTTTAAACGAACGTGGACAATTAGCTGCCGATATTGGCTTTAATCCTAATGATGCTGCTATGAATATGAAGGTTAACTACGTGATTTCTAACTTCCAGCTTAGCGATTTGAATATATATTCTATGGAATATACCGGATATCCAATTCTTTATGGAGACATGTATTATAAAGGCATTATAGATATCGATCATGGCAAGCTTAATCTGGAAAATAAATTAATAGTACATAACGCCGAAGTTGGAAATAAAAAGGGAAGTCCGTTTTACAATTTACCTTTAAAAGTGGCTCTATTTATTTTAAAAGATAAAGACGGTGTAATAAATATGGATATTCCAGTACGAGGCGATTTAAACGATCCTCAAATAAATATTAAAAAAATTGTTTGGAGTACTTTTGGTAAGTTTTTAGTAAAAACAGTAACCTCGCCTTTTAGAGCTTTATCCAACCTTATTAATGTAGATCCCAGTGATATTAAGGAAATTAATTACACTTATATGGACACTACGCTTGTTGGTAAACGTGAGCATCAGCTTAATTTACTTCGTAGATTAGAAAAAAGCAAACCCGGTTTAGATATAGAATTGGTGTATTTTAATGATAAAACCAAGCAACAGGAAGAAATAGCTAAGCAATTAGAACTTTTAGATACAATGAAAGTGGATTCCATTTCAAAAGCATTTGATTCGGTTCGAGTGGCAAGTATTAAAACGTATTTGGCTAAACAGTCTAACGACAGCACAAAGATTAAAATTACATTACCTTCATCTTCAAATTTAAAAAATATTGGAGCTCAGCCGGTATTTGAAATTAAGTATAAAATGGAAGGTCAGGAACAGCAGGATTTTGAAATAGAGGAAGAGTAATTTATTTAAAAATATTTTAAAATGTCTCGATAGCGTGTCTTAAAGAATAACTATTTAAATCACCAATACACTGAAGACTGCCGTCTTTTGAGATAAGAGGAAATACAGGGTATAATTTGGTTTTGATGGTTTCAATTAGCTCGTATGTTTCATCGTTAAATACATGTATAAGTTTGTTGTTTTTTACAGTACCGTAAAGCTTACCTTTATTATCGTACTTAAAATGATAATATTGATATCCCGTTATTTTGCTTAACTCTGCCAATAAACTTAAATCTTTGATGCTAAGGACTCTGCCGTAAAATGTGGAAATAAATTGCGAATTATCATTTTTAAAATGAAGAATGCTTTTATCTAAATAACTTGTATGATTAAGTACGGCGTCTGTTTCGTATAATTTTTTAATATTTTCAAAATCACTTATATCATATATCGTTGCCCAGAAATGAGGATAATGGTTACTTATATTTAAAAATTTATTGTCTTTCAAATCTATGGAAAACACAAAGTTTGTTGAATAATATGAGCCCACCGGAATTGTCTCTCCGCTATCAATTTTAAAGCAATTCCAAGTTTCTTTGTCATTAAAATGAATTTCGTTATCTCTAAACCCAAAAGATTTTAACTCATCAATAATAGGAAGATTATAAGTTATTGTCTTACTATAATCATTAGTATTTAAGCCATTTATAACTCCATAAATACTTCCTACAAATATATTTTCATCCTTAATAATGAGTTTATCGAGATAATTATAGCCTTTTTCAAAAGTGACATCCATTTCTATAGCATTCGTATTCATATTATAACGAAATACATCAAGATTAGAACTTTTGGTTAAAAAATGATAATTATCCAGATTCGTTTGATCCTGAACTATGTGATTAGGAACTCTTTCCAATTTAACAATATTCCGTTCAAAAACAGCTTCATCAGACTCTACATTAAAATATTCATTACCGCTTTCATTTTCTATAAAATAATTAATCTTTATAACATAATGTAAGTTTTCCAAATAAGGTACATCGTTATCGGTAAAAGAAGTTTCATTAGAAGGTAAATTTGCTATCAATTGCCCTCTATTAGAATTATCGGCATCACTATCAGTACTGTATCTGTAAATGCTTAAACTTGAAATAATTGCGCTGTTGAAACGTTCTATACTCCAAGAAATATCTACCTTATTTTTAGACGTGGTAAAAGACGTAATTTCTATTGCAATAGAATCTTGAAACGCTTTATTATCTGGTGAGCTACAAGACGCTAACAAAAGAAAAACTAAGAAACGCAGGATATTAGTTTTATAAAATTTCATTGAAAAAACCATCTTTTAGTTTAAAGGTGTAATATTTAGCACTATGCTGTGCCGAAAAGTAAATGTTATTATTTAAGACAAAAAACTTATGATTACTAAGAGGTGCAAAAATAACTTGAGTAGTTGTATTATTATCGTAAATATTATAAATATAAGTTCTGTCATTAACAGTATTACCAGCACATATAATTTTGTTGTCTTTAGGAAATAGCATTCCTCCACTATATGGACCAATCATTAAATTAAGGTCTAAATTTTGATTTAGTTCGTAGGTACCATTAGGATAGCCAAATGTTAAGTAAAGATTTCCGTTATTAAAAATACGATTATAAACCTGACTATCTAACCAAATATTATTGGCGAAATCATCATTATTAACTTCTTGCCACTTATCTTCATTACTTGAATAAACAAATTTTTTATTAGACGGAGTTGTTTGGTCATTCTCATAGGAGTTTCCATTAAAGACATATAAATAATTTTGAAAAGCAAACATACTGGCTCCTCCCAGACTTTCATGAAAAGGGAGAGATAATTTCTTTTCAGTTAAATCATCCAAATTTAATTTTGTAAGTTCATTATTATTAACTCTATCAACGCCTTTATATAAATAAACCGAATTTATATTATCGAATATAACTTCGTTTAGATAACCGCCATAACTAAAACTTTCAATTTTAGTCCATTTTTCTGTATTAGGGGAAAATTCAAACAAATCAACCTGATATCCAAATTCCTGAGGATCATAATAATCTACAGTAAATGCGTAGGCTTTATTATTGTAAGTTATAATGTTGAAATTAATATTTGCTAATTCTTCTACCATAATACTTGAATTAGTAATAGGTAAATGTAAGTCAAAATTAACTGTCATTCCTGCAGTTGTATATGTTAGAGTTTTCATTTCAAACTCGTTAAAAGGGCCAATAGGTGAGTCTACAATTAAATTACTATTGTCTGAAAAATAATTACACAATATACCATCTACATAAACATCTCCAAAGTCTTCATCTGGATTAAAATTAGCTCCGGTTAACATGATTTTTTGTCCAAAATAAGAGATGTTTTCAGTAAGCAGTTTACTTATTTGAGGTCTTTTTAGTGTTAAATCTAAAGACGATAAGACGCTTTGCAATTGCGAGGTTACTTCTATCTTTAAATTGGAGTCTGTAATGGCATATGGAATGTAAACTTCAATAATATTATAGCTAACTGCAAAAATTTCAGCTTTTACATTGTTAATACGGACGTCCACATAGTCTTTGTTAATATCAAAATTTTCTCCTCTAATTATTAATTTCTCGTCAAAGGTTATTTCAGCACTACTGTAACTTTCAATTTTAGGAGGTTTTAAATTAAAAACTTGATTAATAATATCTTCATTACTAACCAAATCTATAACTCTAATTGTAGGATTATGTTTCCCCAATGACCTAGGAACACGAACTCTTATTTCTGTAAATGAAAAATATGTTATTGGGGCCTTTTCTAAATCGAAAAAAACCTGAAGTTTATCCCATTCAAAATTTTCTCCTTTAATGGCTATTTCCTCGTCAAACACACCACTTAGTTCAATTTCAGTTACTATTTGAGATTTTACTTCTTCAGAATTATTATCGCAAGAAATAAAAACCAAACAAATAAGACATAGTATTAAATTTATGTCTTTTAAGAGGAGTTTCATTAATTATGTTTTTTTGAAAGATTTAACTTATATAAAAAACAAATATATAAGAATAATATGAACCTAACAGTTATAAATAAGGGAATAAATGAAATGACAGATACTTTTAATTTTTTACGTTACTATACTTAGATTTAATCTGCGCACCCTTTTTAGCCCATTTATAAAAGGGAACACTAGTTCCTGTCAAAATAATACAACACGCTAATAAGAAAATATTTCCAGGTGTTGTAAATGTTTTTCCTGTTGTGAAAACAGTAAGAATTAATAAGACGGATAATGGCAATGATAGAGCCAAAATGGATAAGGCGTAATCTGTATCGAATGTGTTTTGTTTTACTTTTAAACTAATTTCCTTAGAAGTAATACTGGAAATATGTGCAAAAGGCCAAAAACTGCAGGCACTTAGCGAAAAAACAATTATAAATAACACATCGTCATGAACATTGAGTTTAGCAAATGCCACTATACTAGCCACTAACAAAAGTGTGACGCCATATCTTAACATAAGTAGCGAAAATATTTGAATAAAAGATTTGCTTTTAATTTTTACCGCAAGTCCTATAAAAAGTAAGACCATAGGAGTAAGTAAACCTGCCAGCCTGTTTAAATTATCTTGAAGAAATAATGGCAAATCCGACATAGAAATTCCAAATGCTAAAAGCAATAATGCGATTATTATTAAAATATTTACAGGTTCAAAAAACATGACTTTAGCCAAAGACGTCATTTTATCTTTTAGAGATTCTTCATTGTTTTTATTGTTTCTGTAATACCATTTTATAGCAATTATATACAATACAAAAAGAACAAAAAATTTATTCCCTAAATCAGCCATGGCAGCTTTGGCTAAGTATGAATTTCCTAAAAATTCAAAAATAAACGGAAAACAAGATAACCCGGGAGCTAAAGAAGGTATAAGTAATTTAGCTGTTTTAATTTGAGATTCATTCGTAATATCTAGAAAGATTAATAATACAGGAGTAACCAAAAACAAGAACAGATTAAATCCTAATGCTAAAACAGGTAATAATATTAGGTTTAGCTGTAAATCAATCTTTAGGAGTGCTATAAAAATAGTAGCGGGAAGTGCTAATAACAGTATTATTTTTTTTAACCCATTTAGTTCTTCACTGTTTGCGAATTTTTTCTTTAATAAAACTCCAACAAGAATAAATAAAATGAAAGAAACAATTTTGGTAAGAGATTCAGTCATTAAGCAAATATTTCATCCATAGCATTGGTAAAAAGTTTCATTTCATCCATAGTTCCCATACTAACCCGACACCAGTTTTTCCCCCAGAATGTAAATGCCCTAACGCCAACCTGTTTACTGTATATTTTTTCTAAAAATTCTTTACCGTCCATGTCTATTTCAAAAATCATAAAATTGGTTTGAGAAGGCATATAGTTAAATCCTTTACGCTCTAAATAAGCTTTTGTATAGGAACGAGCCTCAGCTATTTTAGTTTTAGTCATTTCTAAAAATTCAGACCCTTTTAAGCTTGTTGTGGCAGCCATGATAGAAGGACCGGTAATACCCATACCACCTCTAGTGATTTGATTAATTCTATCAATCGTTTCCTCTTTTCCTATTAAATAACCTATCCGCAAACCAGCCATTCCGTGTATTTTAGAAAATGTTCTGGCTACCATAACATCCTTTCCTTCACTAACCAAGCTAACCATACTATCCTTTAAACCATTATCGGATAATTCAATATAGGCTTCATCAACAAAAACAGGAACTTTTTCAGATACTTTACTACAGAAATTTTTAAGTTTTTTAGCATCGGTTATAGAGCCTGTAGGGTTATTTGGATTACATATATAGATAAGTTTAGTGTTCGCATCAATAGCAGAATTCATTTCTTCTAAATCATGCTGATAATCTTCAAGTAATTCAACAGACTTCCATTGCCCTCCAAACGATTCGGAAACATTTATTAAAGACATGTAACTCGGATCGGCACTAACAACATTTCCACCATGCTGAAAGAATACCATAGCTACTTTCTCCAAAATATCAGACGACCCGGGAGCCATTAGTATTTGTTCAGGTTTTACATTTTCTTTTTTGGCAATCATTTCAATCAGATTGTTAAGTGTAGACCAAGCATACCTGTTTCCAGAAAACACTTCTTCCTGGAAAGCTTTAGCCGCAAGGGGAGGAGGTCCATAAGGATTTTCATTAGCTCTTAAAATCGCTTTGAGTTCAGATTCAAATAAATCAGGAGGCGTAAATTCATTAAAATTGTTATCGGTACTATATAAAAAAGTACTGTTATTAGCTTGCGCCATTTTCACAGATTCTGCCCATACATCAGATGGTACCAGTGCCATTCCTGCTAATGATAAAGATCCCTTTTTTAACCAATCTCGTCTGCTGATTTTTGTGTTTTTCATTTTTTGAAGCTTATATTTAATTGCTAATTTAACATTAGATTACGTATAATTCATGATAAATATTACCTAAAAAGTATATTTAATTAACTTTCATTAATGAATTAGTTGGTTTTTATTGAGAAAAATGTAAAATAAAAGCTATCAAAATTTTGATAGCTTTTATACCTAATAAACCAATTAAACTACAAACAAATTATTCTATAGGGAGTATAACCGTATCGATTACGTGAATAATTCCGTTAGAAGCAGAAATATCAGCTGCCAGGATGTTTGCTGAATTTCCGATAGCCATAATACTCAAGTCTGGATAAACATTAAAAGTAGCTTCGGGTAATAATGTTTCAATCGTGCGCATGCCATTTTTTGGAACTACGCTGTTTGATGCTCTACGACCTGTAGTTACGTGATATTGTAATACACTTAAAACAAGTTCAGCATCTAAATCGGTAATTCCTGTAATTTCTAATGCGTCATACAAAGCATTAAAAGCGTCATCATTTGGAGCGAAAACAGTGAATTGATCCTTTCCGTTTAAAAATAAATCAACCAAACCTGTGCCAAGTTGTTCATCTACATACATTAAAGCAGCTACCAACTGCGTAAAACTTCCGTTATCAATTGCAATTGCAGCTATAGGATCTGAACCCTTTTTGGGCGCAGCTTTAGCTGTACTGTAACTTGAATTAGCCTCAATAATTTCATAAAGAGACACCGATGAATCATCTTGCATGGTAGAAATTTCTTCTGAATTACAAGAGAACATAAAAAAGATTAGGGTTAAACAAATGACGATTTGGGGAGTTAATTTGTAAAATCGTTTCATCACTTATTTGTTTTAGTTAATACGCTAAAATTAAGCAATTTATTTTATTTGTTCAAGTTTTTTTAAAAAAAATTAAACAAAATTAACAATTCAAATTTTAATCTATATAAAATCAGCTATATAACAATCTGTACCAACAGAGTTCAATGATCAAATATATCAAGATAAAACACATATGATTTATAATATGAATTTCAATTTAATTTCTTATTCAAACGACAAGGACGTTCATTTATCGTACATTAATAAGAATTTGAAAATTAAGGATTTATTAATGACACATTAAAAGTTTTGATTGTCATGACTGGAAAACTAAAATAACACAAAAGAACTATAATTTATATTATGTAAAATAGAATATTTAAAACTACTCTATTTCAAGGGTTTATAAATTATTTTTGTTTTTTTTTACATGTCAACGTCTATAATCAACATCTTATCGTAATTAATAGCAAAACAACAAACTTTAATTATGAGAAAAATATCATTAGTAGTATTATCTGCGATTTTATTATCGTCTTGTGTTTCTAAAAAGAAATATGTTGCTTTAGAAACAGAAAATGGTCAACTTAAAAGTGAATTAACCAAAACAAGAGTTGAAAACGAAGAATTAGAAGCTAAATTTGCCAAAATTCAACAAAGAGTTGATGAGTATAACAACAAAATTAATTCATTAACCGAAGAAAGTAACGCCAAAATGGTAAACGTTGATGGTGTTGTTATGAGTGAAGATGCTAAAGTTAAAATGCGTGAAACACTTAAAAATGTGCCTGCAGAATATTTAGTTGGCGCCACTACCCTTAAAGATTCAATGAATGCTGCCATTGCCTACAATATTAAAAATTCAGCTAACGATATTGACGAAAGTGATGATATTGCTGTAAAAGTTGAAGAAACTGTAGTAATGATTTCTATTTCAGATAAAATGTTATTTAAATCTGGAAGCTACAAAGTAACAGATAAGGCTGATGCTATTTTACAAAAAATTGCCGATGTAATCAATTCTGAAGAAAGCTTAGATGTTATGGTTGAAGGACACACCGATGATAAAAAGATGGTTGAAAATGCAGCTGTTAAAGATAACTGGGATTTAAGTGTGTTACGTGCAACATCTGTTGTTAAGCGTTTACAAAACAATTTCGCTGTAGCTCCTGAAAAATTAATTGCAGCTGGTAGAAGTTTTTACCAACCTTTAGTTGATAATGATTCTGCTGAAAACAGAGCTAAAAACAGAAGAACAAGAATTGTTATTTTACCTAACATCGATAAGTTTTTTGCACTTATGGATGCAGAACAATAAAAAATATCTCTCTATTAATCCATTGTAAAAAAAGCTGTCTAATAAGGTTTAGACAGCTTTTTTTCTTGTTTAAGATTTCGTTAATTTTAGATTAGAAAAGTCTTAAATCTTTATTAAAAAACCCGCCATTACTCAGGTTAAGCCTTTTTATCTGTTATATTTGTTAGCCTAAAAAATTGCTTTTACCATGAAATCCAAACCAAAAACAAAATCTGAGAAATCCAGATGGCAACTATTACACCAGTATTATAGTTATACCGGGTTTTACGGTTTTGTTTGGAATGCTGTAAAAAAAGCACTACCTTATATTGTTTTAGCTGTTGCGGGAATTTATATTGTAAATCATTATTTTAATATTAACGATTTACTGGTTCAACTTACAAAAACACTACCTGTTTACGGAGTATTAAGCTTCTTTTTTATTTCCGAAACTTTGTTAGGATTGGTTCCTCCAGAAATTTTTATAGCCTGGGCAGGAAAAATGTATGCGCCTTGGGGATACCTAGCTTTACTGGCTATTTTATCGTATTCTGGCGGATTAGTTTCTTACTACATAGGCCGGGTTATCACTAAAATTCCAGCTATTCATAACTACCTGGAAGATAAAATGGAAAAGCAATTAAAAAACTCCAAAAAATGGGGTGGTTTCTTAATTGTTGTTGGAGCCCTACTTCCACTACCCTTTTCAATTTCGTGCATGGCAGCAGGAATCATTTCTTTTCCGTTCAGAAATGTAATGCTTTTTGGCTCATTGCGTTTACTACGCTTTTTAATCTATGGAATAGTAATTTTCCATGCGTTTTAAAAAAGTCTTAAAGTAACGCTCTATGTCATCATTGTGCATTATTTTTACAGGCAAAAATTTACACTATGTTTTCATTGCTTAACATTTTTAGAATCGTTGCCTTTTTAGAAGGTCTGTCATACATTCTATTACTTTTTATTGCTACACCTGTAAAATACATGCTAAATGAGCCTCAGTATGTTAAATTACTGGGCATGCCTCACGGTTTACTATTTATAGGGTATATTGTTTTAACTTTTTTAATTAAACCTGATTTTAGCTGGAATGGTAAGCAATTTTCATTTATTCTATTTGCTGCTATTTTACCTTTCGGAACATTTTATGTCGATAAAAAATATTTAAAACCTGCTCTTTAATAATGTTTCAAAAAGAAACTGAAAATATTATGGAAACCACAGGGTTAGATCTAAAACACTGGCTTTACGATCATTTTGTATCATTAGGTCTAAGCGAAACCAATGCTAAATTTTTAAACATGTTTGCGTTGCTCTTAGCTTTAGTGGTACTGGTTTTTATTATAGACTTTATTATAAGAAAGTTTTTAAGAGGGTTGTTTACGCAATTCGCGACCAGATCGAAAACAAATTTCGATGATCTTTTAATCACAAATAAAGTCCCGAGAAATATTGCCCACATCATTCCGCTACTTATCACTTTAGAGTTTGTTCCTTTAGTGTTTACCGATTTTCCTGATTTTGAAAATTTCGCAGAAAAAACATTACAGGTTTTTGCAATTGTTTTAACCTTATGGGTAGTTCGAAGCTTTTTAAATACTATTAAAGACTATCTAAAAACGCTGCCTAATTTTAAAGACAAACCTATTGCGAGTTATATTCAGGTGTTTATGATTTTTGCCTGGGTTATTGGTATATTTTCATCTTTTGCAATTGTTACAGGCATTCCATTTTATAAATTCATAACTGCTTTAGGAGCTGGATCGGCTGTCGTTATTTTAGTATTTAGAGATACAATTTTAGGGTTTGTAGCCAGTATTCAGGTGTCTATAAACGATATGGTTCGTATTGGCGACTGGATTACATTTGAAAAATACGGTGCCGATGGAGACGTTATTGAAATAAGTCTGGCAACGGTTAAAGTTCAGAATTTCGACAAAACTATTACAACCATTCCAACCTACGCTTTAATCTCCGATTCTTTTAAGAACTGGCGAGGCATGACAAGTTCTGATGGTCGTCGTATTAAACGTGCCCTTTACATCAAGCAAAGTGGAGTGAAATATTTAGATGACACAGCGGTTGAAAAATTAAAAGGCATTCATTTAATCACTAGTTATTTAGAAAGCAGACAAGAAGACATTAAGTCGTTTAATGCTTCTCACAATATTGACAAGTCCATTTTACTAAACGGAAGAAACCTGACAAATTTAGGGGTGTTCAGAAAGTATATAGATTCATACCTTAAGCAACATTCTGCCATCAATAAAGATATGATGATTATGGCACGCCAATTAGCACCAACAACACAAGGTATTCCTTTAGAAATTTATGCGTTTAGTAGTGATAAACGCTGGGAAAACTACGAGTATATTATGTCTGATATTTTCGATCACCTGATAGCGGCACTTCCTTATTTCGATTTAGAAATTTTTGAATTGCCAAGTGATTCAAGTTTTAAAGGAAACTAAAATTGTTATGCTGAATTTATTTCAGTAACCACATAAAAAAAAGGTGAGTTCATAAGAATTCACCTTTCTGTTTTTATATAGAATTGATAGCTTAAATATTTGCTGCTAACCAGTCTCCTACTTCTTTAGTTCCGTAAGCTTTTCCGCCGTCAGCTAAATCTTCAGTTACAATACCTTCAGCTAAAGCTTTATTAACAGCATCTCTAATCGCTTGTCCCTCTTCAGGTAAATTAAACGCCGTTTCGAACATCATGGCTGCAGACAATACCGTTGCCATTGGATTAGCAATATTTAAGCCTGTAGCTTGTGGGTATGACCCGTGAATAGGCTCAAATAGCGCGATATCAGCACCCATAGACGCCGAAGGCATTAATCCCATAGATCCTGAAATCACAGAAGCTTCATCGGTTAAGATATCACCAAAAAGGTTTTCTGTAATTAGAACATCGTAACTGTTTGGCCACTGTACTAAACGCATCGCAACAGCATCAACAAACTCGTAGCTTACTTCAACCTCTGGATAATCCTTTTCCATAGCCTGAACCGTTTCTCTCCATAAACGTGATGTTTCTAAAACGTTAGCTTTATCTACACAACACAATTTTTTAGAACGTGTCATAGCTAATTCGAAACCTTTTTTAGCTAAACGCTGCACTTCTTCACGTGTGTATACACAGTTATCGAAAGCTGTTTCACCTTCGTCTCTTCTTCCTTTTTCACCAAAGTAAATACCTCCCGTTAATTCGCGTAAAAACACTAAATCTGTACCTTCAATACGTTCTTGTTTTAAAGGCGATTTATCTAATAACGATGGAAATGTAAAGGTTGGACGTACGTTAGCGAATAAGCCTAATTTTTTACGCATCTTTAACAATCCTTGCTCAGGTCGTACAGGAGCCGATGGATCGTTATCAAATTTTGGATGCCCGATAGCACCAAATAAAACAGCATCTGAAGTTGCACAAACTTCATGAGTTTCGTCCGGATAAGGTTCTCCTACGGCATCAATAGCTGCAGCTCCAGTTAAAGCCGGTCTCCAGGTTATTTCATGTCCAAATTTTTTAGCAACTGCATCACTTACTTTTACTGCTTGTTCAATCACCTCAGGTCCAATTCCGTCACCTGCTAAAAGTGCTATATTAAATTTCATTTATTTTGTATTCTTAGTTAGTAATTATATTCAACATTTTTTCTGTGGCTTTAATTGCAGATACCGTTTGATCGGAATCCAGACCACGTGTTTTAAATTCATTTTTACCGTTTTTCCAGGTAATAATGGTTTCACACAACGCATCAGAATGACTTCCCGGAGGAATACGCACAGCATAATCTATCAAATCCGGAAGATTTTCGTCACGCATATTATAGATTTTATGCAATGCTTTCATAAACGCATCAAATTGTCCGTCACCAGAAGCGTTTTCCTCGTAAGTTTCTCCATCGATAGTAAGAGATACTGTTGTTGATGGTTTTAAGCCCTTAGCATGCGTTAAAACATACGAATTAACCTTAGTGTGTTCTTCGTATGAATAGCTATCTAAAACGTCCGATATGATATAAGGAAGGTCTTCTTTGGTAACCACTTCTTTTTTATCCCCCAACTCAATAATACGCTGAGTAACTTTCTTTAAATCCTCATCATTAAGCGATAAGCCTAATTCCTGTAAATTCTTCTGAATATTAGCTTTCCCTGAGGCTTTTCCAAGCGCATATTTACGTGTTCTCCCAAAACGTTCCGGCATTAAATCGCTGAAATACAGGTTCTTTTTATTGTCACCATCAGCATGAATACCAGCCGTTTGTGTAAATACATTTGCTCCAATTACCGGTTTATTGGCCGGAATCATAATACCAGAAAAGTTTTCGACCAGTTTGCTAACCGTGAATAACACCTTCTCGTTTACACCAATTTCAATAGTCGGCATAAAATCATTAATCATAGCAATGGTGCTCGCCATTGGTGCGTTACCTGCACGCTCACCCATACCATTTACTGTAAGATGCAAACCATCGGCACCAGCATTTAAAGCAGACATCACATTAGCAACACTTAAATCGTAATCGTTGTGCGCGTGAAAATCGAAATGCAAATCCGGATACTTCTCCTTGATTTCTTTAACGAACTCATACGATTCAGGAGGTGTTAAAATACCTAAGGTATCAGGAAGCATAATACGGTCTACATTCTGTGTGCTTAAAAACTCTAAAAACTCAAAAACATAGTCTTTAGAATTACGCATACCATTACTCCAGTCCTCCAAATAAACATTTGTTTTAATACCTTTGGAAGTGGCTAGTGAAATGGCTTCTGAAATTTCTTTAAAATGCTGATCTTCAGTTTTTTTAAGTTGATAAGTTAAATGATTTAATGAGCCTTTAGTTAATAGGTTTTGAACTACTGCTCCTGCTTCAATCATCCAATCGATAGAAACACCTTTATCCACAAAGGTTAAGACTTCAACTTTACTCAAATAGTTATTGTCTTTAGCCCATTTTGTCACATTTTTAACCGCCTGAAATTCGCCTTCAGATACGCGAGCCGATGCTATTTCAATACGGTCTACTTTTAATTCTTCTAAAAGAAGTTTAGCGATGGTGAGTTTTTCTGAAGCAGAAAACGACACTCCCGAGGTTTGTTCACCATCGCGGAGTGTCGTATCCATTATTTCAATTCTTTTAGATGCCATGTATTATAACGGTAAAGTTTCAGCGAATGCTTCTATTTCACCTTTCATGCTTTGTAAATAATCGATATCATCAAAGCCATTTTCCATATTCCCTTTTTTGTAGCTATTAATATCAAAAGATTCCTGAGCGCCAGTAGAAAGAATAGTAATAGTTTGTGTAGGTAGATTTACTTCAATTTCCGTTTTAGGGTCGTCGTAAACTGCTGTAAAGATTTGCTCTAAAAATTCCGGAGATACCTGCACAGGTAAAACCCCAATATTTAAACAGTTATTTTTAAAGATATCAGCAAAGAAACTCGATACCACACAACGGAATCCGTAATCGTAAACCGCCCATGCCGCGTGCTCTCTTGAAGATCCGGAACCAAAGTTCTTTCCTCCTACTAAGATTTTACCAGTGTAAATAGGATTGTTTAAAACGAAATCTTCTTTTGGAGTATTATCTCCATTGTATCGCCAGTCGCGGAATAAGTTATCACCAAATCCTTCACGCTTTGTTGCTTTTAAGAAACGTGCCGGGATGATTTGATCTGTATCTACATTTTCTAACGGTAATGGTACCGCAGTGCTTGTTAGTATATTAAATTTATCGTAAGCCATTTTAAATTCTAATTTTTGTGTTTAATCCTTGATTTAATCGATTTTTAATTCAATGATTATAATAATTCTCTTGGATCGGTTACTACCCCTGTTACAGCAGCTGCAGCAGCCACTAAAGGAGATGCTAATAAAGTTCTTGACCCAGGTCCCTGACGTCCTTCGAAATTTCTATTAGACGTACTAACCGCATATTTTCCAGCAGGAATTTTATCGTCGTTCATTGCTAAACATGCAGAACATCCTGGTTGTCTTAACGTAAATCCAGCCTCAGTAATGATATCTAAAATACCTTCTTCTTTAATTTTATCTTCAACTTCGTGCGATCCTGGAACTAACCAAGCCGTTACGTGGTCGGCTTTTTTACGTCCTTTTACAATAGAAGCAAAGGCGCGGAAATCTTCAATACGACCGTTTGTACAACTTCCTAAGAAAACGTAATCGATTTTCTTACCAACCATAGCCTCATCTTCATGGTACCCCATGTAATCTAAAGATTTTTTAAATGTAGCTACACCACCTTCTACAGATTCTGCTGTTGGAATGTGTTTAGAAATACCGATACCCATACCTGGATTGGTTCCGTAGGTAATCATTGGTTCGATATCTTTTGCTTCGATATTGATTTCCTTATCAAAAGTAGACCCTTCGTCCGTTTTTAAAGTTTTCCAATAAGCAACTGCTTTATCCCACTCCTCGCCTTTTGGAGATAATGGTTTATCTTTTAAGTAATTGAAAGTCGTTTCGTCTGGAGCAATCATACCGCCACGTGCACCCATCTCGATAGATAAATTACACACCGTCATACGGCCTTCCATAGTCATATTTTCAAAAACATCACCTGCATATTCTACAAAATAACCTGTTGCGCCAGATGTTGTTAATTGTGAAATAATATATAACGCAACATCTTTTGGCGTCACCCCTTTACTTAATTCGCCATTTACGTTAATACGCATTTTTTTAGGCTTAGGCTGCATAATACATTGTGTAGACAATACCATTTCTACCTCTGAAGTCCCAATACCAAAAGCAATAGCACCAAATGCACCGTGCGTAGAGGTGTGTGAATCTCCACAAACAATCGTTGCTCCTGGGAATGTAATTCCGTTTTCAGGACCTACAACGTGAACAATACCGTTCTTTTTGTGTCCTAATCCCCAGTGACTAATACCATATTCGTTAGAGTTTTCTTCTAAGGCTTTTAACTGATTTGCAGATAACGGATCTTCTACCGGTAAATGCTGATTAATTGTTGGCGTGTTATGGTCTGCTGTAGCAAACGTACGCTCTGGGTATAATACTTTTAATCCTCTATTTTTTAACCCAAGAAATGCCACAGGACTTGTAACTTCATGAATAAAATGACGGTCTATAAAAAACACATCCGGACCACCTTCAATTTTCCTAACCACATGTGAATCCCATACTTTGTCAAACAATGTCTTGCTCATAATAATATATCTCTAATTTTAGTTTTAAATCTTAGTGAATGATGTTGGTTAATGAAGTTCAAATAACCAAGGCAGACAAAGTTAATAAATACTCTAATTTTTTCAGCATTTACCAATACATATGGCGCATCGTTGTGATATTTTTATAGGATTATTAGCGAAGCTGAAAAAAATCGATAATTTTCTAACAGAATCGTAAAATTGCTTTAAAATTTTAAAGCGCCACAATCCGTAATCTACTTCAACCTGTCGGCTACATATTCTACTTCGGTCTTTCCGTGTGGTTTTGCCTTGCCGTCTGGCCCTAAATTTACCATGACTATACTGGAAATAGTAATAATGGTTTCATGGGTCATTTTATTACGAACCTCACAACTTAAGACTAAGGAGGCTTTACCGAATTTCACGACTTCCATACCTATTTCAACAATATCGCCTTGCTTTGCCGAAGCTTTAAAGTCGATTTCACTCATGTATTTGGTAACCACTTTTTGGTTTTCCAACTGAATGATAGTATATAAAGCAGCTTCTTCGTCTATCCATTCTAAAAGACGCCCTCCAAACAAGGTGCCATTTGCATTTAAGTCTTCGGGTTTAACCCATTTTCTAGTGTGAAATTTCATAATTATATATTTTTAAAGTTAGAATAACGACTGCTGGTCATTGTCATTAGGAATTTTCAAATTGTATCCCAATTCTGAATTCAGCTTTTTAATAAAATAAGCCGATAACAAAGGGGATTCTTTTTCGATGTTCTGATGAATAAAAAAATCTATTTCTTTTACTCCTTGCTCTGTCCAAAGTTTCAAACGTTCTATCCAGTCATCTAAACGTGCGTAATCACTTGGATGATTTGCTCCAACATAACGCACAAAAGCTGTGGCATTGGTTAAACGCATATGTATTAAATCGCGTCTTCCCGCAGTATCGACAATGACATTTGAAATATTATTTGCTTCAAGCAATTGGTATAATTCATCAGCAACTCCATTATCGTTATACCAATCTGTATGTCTGAACTCCATTGCTAATGGTATTTCCCTAGGCCAGGTTTCAGCAAATTTCACAACCCTATCAAAATCTTTAGGCGCAAAATTATTATGCATTTGTAAAAATATGGTTCCTAATTTTTCTTTCAGGTTCGCCGCATTAATTAGATAATGATTAACCACATCTGTGGTTTCCTGCAAACGTTTCCAATGGCTAATCTCCTGATTTAGCTTTGGGAAGAACTTAAAATTATCCGGTGTTTTATTATGCCAGGTTTCAAATTGTTCGGCTGGAAATATTCTGTAAAACGTAGCGTTTAGCTCAATTGAATTAAACTGAGACGAATAATACGCTAATTCATCCTTGGTACCCCGCGGATAAAAGCCTTTCAAATCAGCTCTATTCCATTTGGCACAGCCTACATAGATTTCAGGAATATTATCGTCTTTAAATTTCTCTAAAGTTTTCTTAGTTTCCGGATGGTCCGGAGGTAAACTAAAGTCAATATCCTGTGGATTTTCAACACTTCCAAACTTCATTTTTTCTTCTTAAATCAATTTTGGAATAAAGATAAAAAGATCATTTGTTAATAAAGTCGTTAACAATTATAATTTACTATACAAAATCAAGCTTTTTAATTTTATAGTTTTAGTAAAACTCTTATAATTATGGATACTAGACAGATTAACTTGACAAAAATTCGTCCTGAATTTAAAACCACTACAATTAACGACAATATGAGTAGTGACGAACGTTTTCAGAATTTAGTATTGCGCCCTATTGTGAAATTTCAGAACAATTTACTAAACGAAGTTTTCCTGAATTATGTTGGCAAACATAAAAATGTGTTTTACAGCTTGTCGATTGAAAAGCGTATTGATTACATTGAAAATGCTATTATTAAGGATATGAAATTTAGGAACTCCTTAAAAGGAATGATTATTGGATTGTTTACGGTTGAAGAATATGTAATCTATATTCAAAATTCGTCTGCATTAAATAAACGCATGATGAATTTGGTAAGACAACGCCTAATTGACAATGTTCAGCTTTTTGAAAAACCAGAAATTCTAAAAGCTATTTAAAGCAAACTTTCCCCGTTTAAATTAGTAGTAAGCACATCGCTCATATAATTAAAATATGGGCGAATAGCTTTAAATGCCAAGCCAACATCATCTATAAAACCTTCGTCTAAAACTTGTGCGTCAGTATATTTTCTAATAAATATATATTGTTTTTTCTTTATTAAATCGATGTTTTCATGATCTTTGCTGAAACCTTTAGGAGCAGTTTTGACTTCATCTCCAACAAGCGCTCCCCAATTATTTTTAAATTTTTCGTCTTTTAAAATAGCTCTCATCTCACTGGCATCCATTTCAAACTCCTTGCGAATACGCAGTAAATCTGCTGGGTTTGGCTCCCAAAATCCTGTAGCTATAAAACTTTCGTTGTTAGGCTGAATATGAACATAATACCCACCTCTCAACTGTGGTTTCACTCTATGAAATGCACCTCCAAAATGTGTTTTATATGGCAATTTGTTTTTAGAAAAACGCACATCACGATAGATACGGAAGATTTTTAGTTTATCAACCTCGTCGTGTGTTTTTAACGTTTCTAAAACGCTATTGTAAAACCCCTTAATATCTTTCTCGACCGCTTTAAATTCCTTTTTGTGTTCATTAAACCAATCTCTGTTATTGTTTTGCTCTAACTGTTTAAAAAACTTAAATACGTTTGCAGATACGGTTTTCATATAGATTGGTTTTTAATTAGAAGTCTAAATTACAAAAGGAGTTTCGTTATTCAAATTCTATATTATTTAGAATCAGCCCTGATGCTGGAGCGATATATTCCATTTTCACAAAAACATCTTGTTGCAAACTGTATTTTATATCTTCCAGAGTTAATTTACCTTTTCCTAAATCGATTAAAGTTCCCATCATGAGTCGGATTTGATTACGCATAAATCCTTTTCCTTTTACTCGTAATACATACGATTGCTTTGGGAAATAATTGGCGGTGTAAATATTGTTTTCTACAATTTCACAGGTCATGATTTCACGATTATAAATTCCGTTATCAGTTGGTTTAAAGCAATACGATTTAAAGTAATGTTCCCCTTGAAACAGTTTTGCACCTTCCTTCATTAATTCAATATCTAAATCATCAAGAATAGTTGTCATGATTGGCGCGCAAAACGGATGACATTTTTCTCCAAACGTAAACAGATATAGGTATTCCTTTGTTTTTGAATGATTGATAATATTAAATTTAGCATCAACTTCCGTAATATCTAAAGCACGAATATCTTGTGGTAAATTATAATTAAACAAATTTAAGAACGCTTGCATGTCCTCCAAAGGTTCAGCTAAAAATAATTCGAATTTGGCACATTCCGCAGACACCATGGCATCGGTTCTACCTGAGCTTAAACTTTTAAAGGTTTTACCTTCTAAAATAAAATTCAAAGTGCGATCAACCATTAAATGCAGGGTTTTTACATCTGGTTGTTTTTGCCAGCCGTGAAATCTATAACCCAAATATTGAATGGTGATAACGTAAAAATGCTTTTTCATTATTGTATTTAATCCGCGAGCAAAGTAAACTTATTTTATTAGTTATGGCAAAAATTTTCTAAATTGTATAGTGTAAATACTAACTAACAAACCGATTATTATGACAAATTTAAAACAAAAGCCTCCTTTCTGGTTTTGGGTGGTGAGTGTTATCGCCCTTTTATGGAATCTCATGGGCGTTGATCAATATATTGGTCAGGCTTACAAAACAGACCGCTGGAAAGCATCAATGACTTCAGAACAAATAGAATTAGCATCCACACTACCTTCATGGTTAACAGCCGCTTTTGCCATCGCAGTATTCACAGCAGCAATTGGCAGTTTGGGTTTACTATTAAGAAAGAAAGCTTCTTATTCGTTACTCGTAATTTCTTTAATTGCAGTAATTATTCAAATGGGGTATTTTCTAATCAACGGCTACACAGATCACATAGGCATGACGATTAGTATTATTGCTTTTGCCGTATTTTTGGTTTGGTTTGCTAAAAAATCCATTTCAAAACATTGGATTGTTTAATCAAGAATCTCAATAAATAAAAAAGGCATTAGAAATTCTAATGCCTTTTTTATTTTATTTATGCCTCCCTTTTAATTGGGCTTCAATATCTTTTAAAGTGAAACCTTTTGCTTGTAACAACATTAAATAGTGGAACAACAAATCAGCTGATTCGTACAGAAACAACTCATCATTATTATCCATAGCTTCAATAACCGTTTCTACAGCCTCCTCTCCTACTTTTTGAGCCACTTTATTAATCCCCTTTGCAAACAAGCTTGCTACATACGATTTGCTGGTGTCTTTGTTTTCAACGCGCTCTTTAATCACATCTTCCAGAGTTGAAAAAAATCCGTAAGAAGACTGATTTTCTTCTCCCCAACAGTTATCTGTTCCTTTGTGGCAAGTTGGTCCATCAGGATTCACTTGAACCAACAAGGTATCATTATCACAGTCGTTCTTAATAGAAACAAGGTTTAAAAAATTACCGCTTTCTTCTCCTTTCGTCCAAAGGCGTTGCTTACTTCTACTAAAAAACGTAACCTTTTGAGTTTCTAAAGTCTTTTGATAAGCTGCTTCATTCATATACCCCAACATCAATACCGTTTTTGTTGTAGCATCTTGAATAATAGCTGGAACTAGTCCATTATCATCATATTTTGTAGTCATAATCGCACTTCTATATTATGTTTTTTCAATTCTTTTTTTAATTCAGGGATTGGGATTTCTCCAAAGTGAAACACACTGGCAGCCAAAGCGGCATCGGCTTTCCCCTCTGTAAACGTATCTACAAAATGCTGTACATTTCCAGCGCCTCCTGAGGCAATAATCGGGATGTTTAATTCCTCAGAAAGTCGAGCTAAAGCTTCATTTGCAAATCCGTTTTTGGTACCGTCATGATCCATGGATGTGAATAGAATTTCACCAGCGCCGCGATCTTCAACTTCTTTAGCCCATTCAAATAAATCGATATCTGTTGGAATACTCCCGCCAGCCAAATGTACTTTCCAATCACCATCAATCTGTTTGGCATCAATAGCCACTACCACGCATTGGCTCCCGAATTTATCGGCTAATTCGTTAACCAGCTCCGGGCGTTTAACTGCCGAAGAGTTGATAGATACCTTATCTGCACCACACTGAAGCAAAGCATCAACGTGCTCTACCGAAGAAATTCCGCCGCCAACGGTAAATGGAATATTTACTTGTTCCGCAACACGCAACACCATGTCTAAGGTTGTAGCACGACCTTCTAACGTCGCTGCAATATCTAAAAACACCAATTCATCAGCGCCAACTTCGGCATATTGCTTCGCTAATTCCACTGGATCACCAGCATCACGTAAATCAACAAAATTCACGCCTTTTACGGTGCGTCCGTTTTTTATGTCCAAACAAGGAACTATTCGTTTTGTTAGCATACTATATAAATTTTTCGAGCTGTTTTAAGGTGATTCTATTTTCGTAAATCGCCTTACCAATAATAACACCTTCGCAACCCAATTCTTTTAAAACCGGCAATTCATCAATAATTGAAATACCTCCTGAAGCAATTAATTTAACTGATTGGCCGTTACTCGCGCTTGAACACTCAGTAATAATTTCTTTATATAAATCTACTGAAGGTCCCTGCAGCATACCGTCTTTGGAAATATCTGTACAAATCACATATTGAATGCCCTTTTTCTGATAACCTTTTATAAACGGAATTAACTCTTCCTGACTATCTTCCTGCCAACCGCTAATTGCAATTTTTCCTGCATTACTGTCGGCCCCCAGAATAATTTTTTCAGATCCGTATTTTGAAATCCAACCTTCAAAAGTCTTAGCGTCCTTTACTGCAATACTACCTCCTGTAATTTGTCGGGCTCCTGAATTGAAGGCAATATGTAAATCTTCATTAGTTTTTAATCCGCCGCCAAAATCTACCTTTAACTTGGTTTTTGATGCAATTTGCTCTAAAACCTTGTAATTAACGATGTGCTGGGCTTTTGCGCCATCTAAATCGACTAAATGCAAATACTGAATACCTGCATCTTCAAACATTTTAGCAACTTCTAACGGATTCTCGTTGTATACTTTTTTTGTGTCGTAATCGCCTTTGGTTAGACGGACACATTTCCCATCTATAATATCTATGGCTGGTATAATTCTCATGTTATAGCTCTAAAAAGTTTTTTAAAATTTGTTCTCCTGCTAAGCTACTCTTTTCTGGGTGAAACTGCACGCCGTAAAAGTTTTTATGTTGCAAAGCCGAAGCATAGTTTAATCCGTAATCTGTGGTTGCGATGGTTTCAGGGCAATGCTCAGCATAATAACTATGTACAAGATACATGTATTCCTTTTCTTTAACATCTTTAAATAGATTCGATTTCAGCTCTTTAATGACATTCCAGCCCATTTGAGGTACTTTAACGGAGTTATCAAAACGTTTTACTACCGTTTTAAATACACCAAGTCCCTTGGTATTGCCTTCTTCGGTGAATTCACAAAGTAGTTGCATCCCTAAGCAAATCCCTAAAACCGGTTGTTTTAATTTTGGGATAAGTTTATCTAATCCGGATTCTTCCAGCATTGCCATAGCACTACTGGCCTCACCTACACCAGGAAATATGATTTTCTCGGCAGCAAGAATTTCTTCTGGGTCGTTTGAAAGCACAGCATCAACACCCAGACGCTTAAAAGCAAACTGAATACTTTTAATATTTCCTGCTCCGTAATTTATAATAACTAGTTTCATTTATAACATTCCTTTTGTTGATGGTAAAAACATCTTATTCGAATCTCGTTTTACCGCCATTTTCATGGCTTTAGCAAAGGCTTTAAAAATACCTTCGATTTTGTGATGTTCGTTTACACCTTCGGCTTTTACATTTAAATTACATTTAGCACCATCAGTAAACGATTTAAATAAATGAAAGAACATTTCGGTTGGCATATCGCCGATTTTTTCACGTTTAAATTCGGCATCCCATTCTAGCCAGTTACGACCACCAAAATCTACAGCTACCTGAGCTAAACAATCGTCCATTGGCAAACAAAACCCGTAACGTTCAATGCCTAATTTATTACCAAGAGCTTTACTAAACACTTCCCCTAAAGCAATCATAGTGTCTTCGATAGTATGGTGTTCATCAACCTCTAAATCACCATCAACTTTAATGGTTAAGTCCATAGCACCGTGACGCCCAATCTGATCTAACATATGATCGAAAAACGACAAACCAGTCTCGATATCATTTTTACCTGAACCGTCTAAATTCAGTTTGATATAAATTTTGGTTTCGTTTGTATTTCTGGTAATTTCAGAAACGCGATCCTTCAGTTTTAAAAACTCGTAGATTTCTTTCCAGTCAGTCGATGTTAATGCAATAGCGTCGTAGATTTCTTTGGTTGAGGATTCTATTTCATCTGCTCCAAGATTCGGGTCTTCAGAAAGATAAATCCCTTTTGCCCCAAGATTCTTTGCTAATTCCATATCGGTAATACGATCACCTAAAACGAAGGAGTTTTCTAAATCGTAATCTTGAGAAAAATATTTGGTTAATAAACCGGTTCTTGGTTTTCGCGTTGGTGCATTTTCGTGTGGAAATGTTTTATCGATATGAATATCTGCAAATTCAACACCTTCTTTAACAAAGGCATCAATAATTTTATTTTGAGCCGGCCAAAAAGTGTCTTCAGGAAATGAATCGGTTCCCAAGCCGTCCTGATTGGTTACCATAACCAGTTCGTAATCTAATTCACTGGCTATTTTAGCCATATATTGAAATACTTTGGGATAGAACTCCAATTTCTCTAAACTATCTAACTGATAATCTACGGGTGGCTCTAACACCAATGTACCATCGCGGTCTATAAATAATACTTTTTTCATTATATAGATTTTAAGGTATCTATTAATATTTTATTTTCATCAGCTGTTCCAACCGTTAATCTTAACGTATTTTCACAGCCTGGTTGTGTTGTTCTGTTTCTAATTACAATCCCCTTTTCAATTAGCTGATTATAACGTTTATTGGCATCATCAACCTTAACTAATACAAAATTGGCATCGGTTGGGTAAATTTTAGAAATATAATTCACCGATGTTAAAGCCTCTATTAACTTTTCTCTTTCTGAAAGGATATCTTGAATTTGGTTAGTTGCTATATCTTTAATACTTAATAATTCAATGGCTTTCTTCTGAGTGAGCTCATTGATGTTATATGGTGGTTTTATGGCGTTTAACACCGAAATAATTTCAGTTGACGCATAACAAATTCCTAAACGGATTCCTGCCATAGCATAAGCCTTAGAAACGGTTTGCGTTACAATTAAATTAGGGAATTGTTCTAATTTAGAGACCCAGCTTTGTTCTTTTGAAAAGTCGATATAAGCTTCGTCAATTACTACAATACCTTTAAACTCTGAAACCAATCTTTCAATAGCTTTAGCATTAAAACTATTTCCTGACGGATTGTTTGGTGAACAAACAAACAACAGTTTACTATTCTCGTCTACAACACTTAAAATCTTATCGACTTTAGGTTGAAAATTTTCATCTAAGCTAACTTTCTTAATGCTAATCGCATTTAAATTGGCCAACACCTCATACATCCCGTATGTTGGCGGTAAGGTGATAACATTATCCTGGTTGGGTTCGCAAAACGCACGATAGATTAAATCTAAAACTTCGTCGCTTCCATTTCCAAACATGATATTTTGCGTTGGCACACCTTTAATGTCTGACCAAAGTGATTTTAAAGTACGTTGTAACGGATCTGGATACCGGTTAACCCCGTTCTCGAACGGATTTTCATTAGCATCTAAAAACACCATATTATCGGAAGCACCCTGAAACTCATCACGCGCAGAAGAATACGGCTTTAATGCCTTAATGGTGGGCCTTAATAAATCTTTTATATTCATTATTCAATATCCTTTAATCGAATTGACACTGCGTTTTTATGGGCTTGCAATCCTTCAGCTTCCGCCATTTGCTCAATAGTGTTACCTATGTTCAACAAGCCTTCTTTAGAAATTTTCTGAAAGGTCATACTCTTTTGAAAACTATCTAAATTCACACCAGAATACGCTTTTGAAAATCCATTAGTAGGCAAAGTATGATTCGTACCAGAAGCATAATCACCAGCGCTTTCAGGGGTATAATCACCAATAAAAATAGAGCCTGCATTGGCAATACCATTTACATAAAAATCTTCATTTTTAGCACAAATAATAAAGTGTTCCGGGCCGTATTCATTGATTAATTCTAATGCAGCATTGTCATTTTCAACATAAATCAACTTCGAATTTGCAATAGCTTTTTCTGCAATGGCTTTACGCGGAAGAACCTCTAATTGTTTTTCAACTTCCTCAGATACTTTTTGAACCACATTTTTAGAAGTTGACACTAAAATCACCTGGCTATCGACGCCGTGCTCTGCCTGACTAAGGAGATCTGAAGCAATATAGGCTGGATTCCCGGTGTCATCGGCCACCACCAATAATTCACTTGGTCCTGCAGGCATATCGATAGCCACGCCAAATTTTGTCGCCAATTGCTTAGCTACAGTTACAAACTGATTCCCTGGTCCGAAAATTTTATAAACCTTAGGGATAATTTCTGTACCGAAAGTTAATCCGGCAATCGCTTGAATACCTCCGACTTTTATAATTTTAGTGACCCCACAAAGCTGTGCTGCAAATAGAATTTCGTTTGCCAATTGCCCTTCTTTGTTTGGAGGAGAACATAAAACAATTTCCTTGCATCCAGCGATTTGCGCAGGCACAGCCAACATTAAAACTGTTGAAAACAAAGGCGCTGTTCCTCCCGGAATGTATAATCCCACTTTTTCAATGGGACGTTTTTCCTGCCAGCAAACGACTCCGTTAGTGGTTTCAACTTTAACTCTTGAAGTTTTTTGAGCGCTGTGAAAAGTCTCTATATTCTGTTTTGCCTCAGTTATGGCTTTTTTTAAATCTTCTGAAACTCTATCGGCAGCCAATTGAATTTCTTCAGCAGACACGATATTCGTTTCTAAATCAACTTGATCAAACTGAAGCGTATAATTTTTAATCGCTTTATCACCTTCCTTTTTAACTTCATTGAATATTTTATTGACAGTAGCTTCTATATCGTCGACAGTCTGCGTAGGTCGCTTCAAGACTTCTGCCCATTTCGATTGTTTAGGATTATTAATTATCTGCATATCATCAAAAAATTAAAGAACCATTTTTTCAATAGGACATACTAAAATACCTTGGGCGCCCTTGGCTTTCAATTCATCAATAACATCCCAGAATTCATTTTTACTAATAACCGAGTGTATTGAACTCCACCCTTCCTGAGCTAACGGTAAAACTGTTGGGCTTTTCATTCCCGGCAGAACATTAATAATATCCTGAACTTTATCGTTTGGTGCATTTAATAATACATATTTAGATTCTCTTCCTTTTAAAACCGATTGAATTCTAAACTGGATTTTATCTAAAATAGCTTGTTTTTCTTTGTTTAGCACTGGAGATACAGCTAAAACAGCTTCCGACCTTAACAGCGTTTCAACTTCCTTTAAGTTATTCTTAAACAAGGTGCTTCCACTAGAAACAATATCACAAATAGCTTCAGAGAGCCCTATGTTTGGCGCAATTTCAACCGACCCGTTAATAATGTGAATGTTTGCAGAAACCCCTTTAGTATCAAGATATTTTTGAACAGTATTCGGATAAGATGTCGCAATGCGCTTACCTTCTAAATCTGTAAGTCCGTTATATTTCATAGATTTTGGCACAGCAATACAAACACGACAAGATGAAAACCCTAATTTTTCGGCAATGCCAATATCTTCACCCTTTTCAATTAGAACATTTTCTCCAATAATCGCGGCATCAACAACACCATCTTTAAGATATTGAGGGATATCGCCATTTCTTAAATAAAACACTTCGACAGGGAAGTTTCTGGCAGAAGCCTTTAATTGATCTTTTCCGTTATCGATAGATATACCGATATTTTTTAACAATTCCATGGATTCGTCGTGTAAACGACCAGCTTTTTGTACTGCAATTCGTAATTTACTCATTAGTTCATTTCGGTTTATATGAGTTTGAAACAATTAGTTGGTTTAGAAATAAAAAACCCGCTTGATTGTCTCAAACGGGTTTTAAAATATGTTGAATTTATTCAATACATTTTCACTTCGCTTGAGGGCAAATTTGAAAATGATGATAATGTGCTTGAATAAATGTCATTTGTTCTATTTCTGTTTCACAAATATTTAAAATAAAAACGTTTAATTCCAAATAATGCTATTATTTTTTTAAAGTATTTAACATTTAAAAGTTTTAGCTCAATTCTGTTAACTAAAATTCAATATTTAAATACAAAGCTAAATAATCTATTAATCGACTGTTTATTGGTTTCCTAAAATAATAGGCATACCACTATCTCCCGAACCAATAACAATCACTTTGCTATTTGGTGATTCTGATAATTTAACCGTCGCCTCAATACCTTTATCCTGAAGGATTTTATCGGTTAACGAAGCGCTTAGAATTTTATTAGCATCAGCTTTACCTTGCGCTTCAATAATCACTTTTTCAGCTTCTTTTTGAGCAGTCACTAATCTAAACTCATACTCTAATGACTCCTGTTCTTGTTTCAGTTTGCGCTCAATAGCATCTTTAATAGTAGGCGGTAAAGTCACATCTCTCACCAACACTTCATTTAACTGAATGTATTGATCCTCAACAATTTTTTGAGTTTCTTCAAAGATTTCCTGCTGAATGGCATCACGCTTACTAGAATATAATTGCTCAGGGGTATAACGGCCAACTACACTACGTGCCGCAGAACGAATTGCCGGAAGCAGCACGCGATCGATATACTGCTCACTTTTCTCCTGATGCAGTTTTCCTAACTGATCGTATTTAGGCTGAAACCAAACTGAAGCTTCCAGTTTAATATCTAAACCGTTTGAGGATAATACATTCATTTTTTCTAATTTCTCCTGCTGACGCACTTCATAAACAAACACTTTATTCCAAGGTGCCACAATATGAAATCCTTCACTTAACGGTGGCTCATCGGTTACAACCCCGCCTCCAAAGGTTCTATACAAAACACCTGCTTCACCAGAACCAATAGTCACTGCTGATTTTGACAATAAAACAATTAAAACTACTGCAACAATAATTACAGGAAATGCAATTTTTGGTAATTTTTCCATCTATATATTTAGTTTAAATTAATCCGTTATATTTTCTTAAAAACCACTCTAGACTTAGGCTCAGAGCGATTACGGCTAGTAAATATTTCCAATCTATTAAAGGTAAGCTATTTTTATGGCTTTTCTGAATTGTGCTAAAACGATTATCATTAAGCAAATCATCAATTAAAGCATCTGGATTATCAATAAAATATGCCTTTCCTGAACTATTAGACGCTAGTTGTTGAAGCTTTGTTACATTAGCATTTAAGAATTGTTGCTCTACATTATATTCAAGAATAGTAAAACTACCGGTTTTTGAAATATTAGCTTCTTCAGCATGAACCTTAAAATCATACTCCGAAGGTGATAAACTACTTAAATCTACCTCGTAATTATTATTTTTTAGAATGAGTGGAAATGTTTTAGATTCTTTCGATATTTTATCTGCTACGGTAATATTAAGAGTTTCCCGTTCATTAAAAATATAGTTCTTGTCAAAATATTGCGCTGTTACAATAACATTTCCGGAGCCATTGTAAAACGATTGATAATCGACATTCAGTCTGCTTTTTAATTTATTTGAAGCTAAATACTGAATTAATTTATTGAAGAAATTATCAAATCCGTGAAACGATTTGGTTTCCACATAACTTTGCGATCGCCATTGCCAGATGTTTTCACCTAACAACAACGCTTCCCTTCTACCTTGGGTTTCAAAAGTTCCAAGTAAAGGCTCTCCAACATCTATTCCGTTTAGCGTTTTATACAGAATCGTTTCAAAAGGCACCAAGGCAATCAACGAACTGTAATATGAATGTAATGGAGGGAAGGATTCAAAATCGATATCATCAACAAAAAATGGCGTGTAATTTTTCTCTAAAGCTGCCTGATAATTTTCTGTATTATAGGTGATTTCGAACTCATAACTTTTATTGATATTATTTAAGAATTCAATGTCTGTTTTTGGCCCTACGATAATAAATCTGTTTTTGTTTTCATTGTCTAATTGCTCAAACAATTCTTTAAACTTATCATTTGGCTGATACAGCACAATTAATTGAAAATCATTTATTTGATTTAAAATCGATTTTGAGTTAAAAAAGCTAACAGAGCGTTGTTCGTTACTTTCAATACTCTTTTTTAAAGCACCCAAATCCGGATGTATAATATCGCTAACAATAGCCACTTTTGTTTTTTGATCAATAACTTCTATTGCAAAATTTTTAGAGTTATTTATGGTGTTTTTTTCTGAATTTAAAGGCGATAGTGTCGCTTTGTACACCTGCACACCTACCTGATTTGCAGGTAAAGTGAAATTGATAACCTTGGAATTGTTCTCTTGCGAAAAATTAACTGGTTCAGAATAAATTATAGAATTCCCTATTGTTACTGTAAATTGGGATTTTACTGAACCTATTCCGTTGTAAACTAAAATGGTTTCAACAGGAAATTTATTTTTTAAATATGCGTATTTATTAACGCTAAGCTGCTGAATTTTTAAATCAACATAACTAATTGTATCACCTAAAATAACAGGATATACAGGTTGTTTATAATCGAGATAAGCAAACTCATAATTATTACCGTAGGTTTGATTACCATCGGTTATAAGTACTGTAGGCGATGTACTTTGCTTGTATATTTGCGTTAATTGAGAAAACGCCTGATTGATATTTGTCTCTTGTTCTGTAAAGGAAAGCGAATCAAAAGCTTTTATAGTATTTCCAAAACTATAAATACTTAAATTGAATTTATCCTGTAATTCCTTATTAGTCCTTAATTGATTTAATAATGTGTTGGCTTCTGTGTCATGACCTAAATACTTTATTGAAGATGAATTATCTATGGCTAAGACTAAATTTGGTTTTTCTACAGATAAAACAACTTGCTCAAATTTAGGATTGATTAACAATAAAATAACCGAGAAAATTGTGATAAAACGCAGAAACAAAAAAAGCATGCTTAATTTAGACATGCCTTTTTTGTTTTTATAATACTGAAATCCCGCTATTAATAAAGCAGTTATTCCAGAAATTATGATGTATACCAGAGTTTCAGAACTCATTAATTTACATAAAGTTTAAAAGTGAGATTTCCGCTTTCGCAGAAATTGAAAATTAGGTTAACATTCCACCGTCAACGTTTAATGTTTGCCCTGTTACGTATGCACTCATATCACTTGCTAAGAATACACATACGTTAGCAACATCTTCAGGAGTCCCACCACGTTTTAATGGAATACCAGCTCTCCATCCTTTAACCACTTCTTCATCTAATTTAGCTGTCATTTCAGTTTCAATGAAACCTGGAGCAACAACGTTACTACGAATGTTACGAGAACCTAACTCTAAAGCAACAGACTTAGAGAATCCGATGATACCCGCTTTAGAAGCCGCATAGTTTGTTTGACCAGCATTTCCTTTAACACCAACAACAGAACTCATGTTAATAATAGAACCTGCACGTTGCTTTAACATGGTGCGTTGTACTGCTTTAGTCATGTTGAAAACCGACTTTAAGTTCACTTCAATAACGGTGTCGAAATCTTCTTCAGAGATACGCATTAATAAGTTGTCTTTAGTGATACCTGCATTATTTACTAATACATCGATACTACCAAATTCGGCAACAACATCGTCAGCTAATTTTTGAGCTTCATCAAAACTTGCTGCGTTACTTTTATAACCTTTAGCTTTAACTCCTAAAGCGATTAATTCTTTTTCAAGCTCGTTAGCAGCTTCAACAGAAGAACTATATGTAAACGCTACATTAGCACCTTGAGCAGCAAAAACTTGTGCAATACCTCTTCCAATACCTCTACTTGCTCCTGTGATAATGGCGGTTTTACCTTCTAATAATTTCATGTGTAATATTTATTGTTTTTTAATAGTCACATGCAACACCAAATTTAACACTGCTTAATATTGTTAAATCAAAATGTTAGGTGTTTCATTGTGATTACTTTAATTTTATTTGAACATAACTCTATTAAAAAGAGTCATGTACATGGTTGGAAATTTTTCCTTATTTCAAATATAACAAATACAAATTGCAACAAATAAAAAACCTCACAAATTATTGCGAGGTTTTTCAGATATGTTTAGAGAGATTATCCTAAAACTTCAGCAACTTTCTTACCGATTTCAGCTGGAGAATCCACCACGTGAATTCCGCATTCTCTCATAATTTTCTTTTTAGCCTGAGCAGTATCATCGCTACCACCTACAATTGCACCTGCGTGCCCCATTGTACGTCCTGCCGGAGCAGTTTCACCAGCGATGAAACCGATGATAGGTTTTTTACTTCCGCTAGCTTTGTACCATTGTGCAGCATCAGCTTCTAACTGACCACCAATCTCACCAATCATAACTACAGCTTCTGTAGCAGGATCGTTGATTAATAACTCAACAGCTTCTTTAGTAGTTGTTCCAATGATTGGATCTCCACCAATACCAATTGCAGTAGTAATACCTAAACCTTGTTTTCCAACTTGGTCTGCAGCTTCATAAGTTAATGTACCTGATTTAGAAACAATACCTACTTTACCTTGCTTAAATACAAATCCTGGCATGATACCAACTTTAGCTTCTCCCGGAGTAATTACACCTGGACAGTTAGGACCAATTAAACGACAGTCTTTATCTTTAATGTAATCTGAAGCAATAATCATATCTGCAACAGGAATACCTTCAGTAATTGTAATAATTACTTTAATACCTGCATCAGCAGCTTCCATAATCGCATCAGCAGCAAAAGCTGGCGGTACAAAAATAATAGTAGTATCGGCACCTACTTGCTCTACAGCGTCTTTAACTGTATTAAAAACAGGCTTATCTAAGTGAGTTTGTCCTCCTTTTCCTGGAGTAACACCACCTACTACGTTTGTTCCGTATTCAATCATTTGGCTAGCGTGGAAAGTACCTTCACTTCCAGTAAACCCTTGAACTATTATTTTTGAATCTTTGTTTACTAAAACACTCATTTTTTATTATTATTTTGAATAAAGCTGCACAAAAATACTTTTTTTGAATATACTTTGGGCAGCATTTTTAATTTATTTTTTATATTTTAATTCTTCTAAAATTTTAGGAATTTGTTTCACTAAAGCTAAGCCTTTTAGGTGTTCTTTAGCTTCCTGAGCAGGTGTTCCCCAATAGGTTGTATGTCCTGCTAACGATTTACTAATACCAGCTTGAGCGTGCACTACAGCTTTAGTTCCTATCGTTATTCCGCTAGCACAACCAACCTGTCCCCAAATAGTCACTTCATCTTCAATAATAACACATCCAGCAATTCCGGCCTGAGAGGCAATTAAACATTTTTTACCTACAACAGTATCATGACCAATTTGAATAAGATTATCAAGTTTAGAACCTTCACCAATAATAGTATCTCCTGTAACTCCTCTGTCAATTGTACAAGAAGCTCCGATATCAACATTATCCTGAATAACCACTCGCCCACTAGATTTTAATCGATCGAAACCTTCTGGACGTTTTTTATAATAAAATGCATTAGCTCCTAAAACGGTATTAGCATGAATAGTTACGTTATCACCAATAACAGCATCATCATAAATACTTACATTAGAATGAATGACACAATTTTTACCAATAACAACATTATGGCCGATAAAACAATTAGGTTGAATAACGGTTCCCTCTCCTATTTGAGCTGAATCCGAAACCTGAGCATTAGCCTGTTTAAAAGGCTTAAAATGATTAGTAAGCTTATTAAAATCTCTAAAAGGGTCATCACTTACCAACAAAGCTTTGCCTTCAGGACATTCAACTTCTTTGTTAATTAAAACAATAGTTGCAGCTGAATTTAAAGCTTTATCGTAATATTTTGGATGATCAACAAATACAATGTCGCCAGGCTCGACAACATGTATTTCGTTCATTCCTAAAACAGGAAAATCGTCACCCCCAACAAATTCACAATCGATTAATTGAGCAATTTGTTTTAAAGTATGTGGTTTTGGAAATTTCAACTGAAATTATTCTTTAACGCGTTCTTTGTAAGTTCCTTTTTCAGTTTCAACTTTAATTTTATCACCTTCGTTGATGAATAAGGGTACGTTTACAATCGCTCCAGTTTCAACAGTAGCAGGCTTTGTTGCGTTAGTTGCAGTATTTCCTTTAACTCCAGGCTCAGTTGCAACAACTTCTAAAACAACACTTGCAGGCATCTCTACAGAAAGCGGCATGTTATCTTCAGCGTTAATCATAACCGTAACTACTTCTCCTTCTTTCATTAAACCTGGGTTATCTAAAGCAGCCTCAGATAATTGAATTTGAGAATAATCTTCTGTATTCATAAAGTGGTAATACTCACCATCGTTGTATAAAAACTGGAATTTGTGAGTTTCAACACGAACATCTTCTAATTTATGTCCTGCCGAAAAGGTATTATCTAATACTTTTCCTGTTGTTACACTTTTTAATTTTGTTCTTACGAAAGCAGGTCCTTTTCCTGGCTTTACGTGTAAAAACTCTATAATTTTATAGATATCGTTATTGAATCTTAAACATAATCCGTTTCTAATATCGCTCGTTGTAACTGCCATAATTTATGTATCTAAAATTGTATTTTTATTTTTTTTAATTTGATTTAAAGTATCCTTTCATAATACCACGCTGAGAATCTTTAATAAATTGAAGGATTTCATCACGCTCCGGTGTTGCTTCCATTTCAGCTTCAATAATTTCTGCCGCCTGGGTGTTATTATAATTCTTTTGATAAAGGATTCTGTAAATGTCTTGTATTTCTCTGATTTTTTCCGTTGAAAAACCACGACGTCTTAACCCTACTGAGTTAATCCCAACATATGATAACGGCTCTCTTGCTGCTTTAACAAACGGTGGCACGTCTTTACGTACTAATGACCCTCCGGTCACAAAGGCGTGATTACCAATAGAAACAAATTGATGCACCGCAGCCATACCTGCTAACACCACATAATTCCCAACGGTTATATGACCTGCCAAGGTACTGTTATTAGAAAATATACAGTTATCGCCTACAACACAATCATGAGCGATATGGCAATAAGCCATGATTAAACAATTGTTCCCGATTACGGTTTTCATTCTATCTGTAGTTCCACGGTTAATAGTAACACATTCTCTAATGGTTACGTTATCACCGATTTCTACAGTAGTTTCTTCGTCGTTATATTTTAAATCTTGTGGAACTGCTGAAATAACCGCACCAGGAAAGATGTTACAATTTTTTCCGATGCGAGCACCTTCCATAATAGTCACATTACTTCCTATCCAGGTTCCTTCACCAATAACTACATTGTTATGAATAGTTGTAAACGGCTCGATTACAACATTTTTTGCGATTTTAGCTCCTGGATGAACGTATGCAAGAGGTTGATTCATTTGTTTAGTTTTGTCTTTAAAAGTTTATTTTCCTCAATAATCGAGATTTATTGCTTCGATGCTTTTATCGAAATCAGTCTTTAAGCCATATAACGGCTCGTTATTATTAATCGTTTTTCACCTTTGAAATTTGCGCCATAAGCTCTGCTTCAGCACATAATTTTCCGTTAGCATACGCATATCCCTGCATGTGGCAAATACCTCTTCTAATAGGTGTTATTAATGTACATTTAAATATTAACGTATCTCCTGGAGATACTTTTTGTTTGAATTTAACATTATCCATTTTCATGAAGAATGTTAAATAATTTTCAGGATCCGGAACTGTACTTAAAACTAAAATACCTCCTGTCTGGGCCATCGCTTCTACAATTAAAACACCTGGCATAACAGGTGCTCCCGGGAAATGACCTCTGAAGAAATCCTCATTCATAGTCACATTCTTTGTAGCTGTTACGTGCTGGTCACTAAGCTCGAAAACTTTATCGATTAATAAGAACGGCTGTCTGTGAGGTAACATAGCCATAATCTGAGTCACATCCATTAATGGAGGCTGATTTAAATCGATATTTGGTACATTGTTACGACGCTCGTTTTTAATTATTTTAGATAATTTTTTAGCGAATTGTGTATTAATATAGTGTCCTGGTTTGTTAGCAATAACCTTACCTCTAATTTTAGTTCCTACTAAAGCTAAATCACCAACAACATCTAACAGTTTGTGTCTGGCTGCTTCATTTGGATGATGCAAAGTTAAATTGTCTAAAATACCATTTGGTTTAACCGCAATAGCATCTTTCTTGAATGCCACTTTCAATTTCTCCATTGTTTCAGGAGATAAAGGTTTATCTACGTAAACAATAGCATTGTTTAAATCACCCCCTTTAATTAAACCATGCTCTAAAAGCATTTCTATTTCGTGTAAAAAACTAAATGTTCTTGACGTAGATATTTCCTCTTTAAAATCAGACATCTGATTTAAAGTGGCATTTTGAGTTCCTAAAACTTTAGTGCCGAAATCTACCATAGTAGTAATTTGATACTGATTTGCCGGCATAACAAGAATTTCGCTTCCTGAATCTTCATCGGTATAAGCAACAATGTCGGTCACTACAAATTCTTCACGAAAAGCATCTTGCTCAACAATACCTGCTTTTTCGATAGCTTCCACAAAAAACTTTGAAGATCCATCCATAATTGGAGGTTCTGAAGCATTTAATTCTAAAATAACGTTATCGATATCTAAACCAATTAACGCTGCAAGTACATGTTCTGAAGTTTGAATAGTAACTCCGTTTTTTTCTAAACATGTCCCTCTTTGGGTGTTTGTAACATAATTTGCATCAGCTTCAATAACAGGCGCACCCTCTAAATCCACTCGCTTAAATGCTAATCCGGTATTAGCAGGAGCTGGTTTAAAAGTCAAGGTAACGTCTTTACCTGTATGTAAACCAACACCAGTTAAAGAAATTTCTTTCTCAATAGTTTTTTGCTTCGTTTCAGTAACTACTATTCCCATTTATTTTTTTCTAAATCATTAATGTTTTTAACAATCTTAGGTAGGTTCTTAAAGTGAACGTACGATTTATTATAATCACTAAGTGTTATCGCAGGAGACCCTTGTAACACTTCGTTATCTTTTACTTTTCTGGCAATGCCAGATTGTGCCTGAACTTTCACATTATTACCAATAACAATATGTCCGGCAATACCAACCTGACCTCCAATTACACAGTTTTCACCAATTTTGGTCGATCCTGCTATTCCGGTTTGTGCAGCAATAACGGTGTTTTTTCCAATCTCGACATTATGAGCAATCTGAATCTGATTGTCTAGCTTAACTCCCGTTCTAATTATGGTTGAACCTAGAGTTGCTCTATCTATTGTGGTGGCCGCACCAACATCTACATAATCTTCAATAATTACATTTCCTGTCTGCGGTACTTTATTGTATCCCCCCTCTTCGTTAGGCGCATAACCAAATCCATCGGCACCAATAATAGAACCTGAGTTGATCACACAATTCTTACCAATAACAGTTTCTGAATATATTTTTGCCCCTGAGAAAATAATGGTATTATCTCCTACAACAGAATTATCCCCTATATATGAATTAGGGAAAATCTTAACATTATTCCCAATAGTGACATTTTCACCTATATAGGAAAATGCTCCTACATAAATATCGTCTCCATAACTAGAGGATTCAGCTATAAATGAAGGTTGTTCAATACCAGTTTTATTAAGTTTTACAGAATTGTAATATTCGAGAATTTTTGAAAATGCCAGATAAGCATCATCAACTTTTATTAACGTCGTATTGATTTCTTCCTCAGGTTCAAAAGTTTTATTAACTATGGTGATTGAAGCCTTTGTGGTGTAGATATAGTGTTTGTATTTTGGATTCGCTAAAAACGTTAAAGAGCCTTCGGTTCCTTCCTCTATTTTAGAAAGTTTAGACACTTCAGCATCAGGATTTCCAACGACATCACCCATTAAAATCCCTGCTATTTGTTCTGCTGTAAATTTCACACTTTAGAGTTTGATGATTTAATATATTGGGCAAAAATAGGAAAAATGTCCTAAAGTTTTTCATCTCTACCCGCTTATTGTTTTAAAGATTAACGTCACTTTTCAACGCCATATAGCCTAAGTTGTTTGTTTTGGGTAACATATATAATATTTTGTTACCGGTTTTGATAAGGCTTTTATGTTTAAATGATCCGACGCCTTAACCACATCCTGAATTTTACCCGATTTATGTAAAATATTTATACTCTTATTTTTAAGCTGATAAGCCTGATTTGAAATATCTCCAGTAAAAACAAAATAAGACGCCTCTTCTCTACTTATATTATATTTAGCTATTAATTCCTCTAAAAACCTTTCCAGACTTTCAGGTTTTATGGGTTTCTTTTTCAATTTTATGGTTAAAAGATTTCTATTGATAATCATTTCACATAAATGACTCAATACAAAATCATCTTCAAACTGCCATTCCTTCATGGCGCTTATAACGTCATAATCGTCTAATTGTGCAAAAACATTAAGTCTGTGTTCATTAAAATCTTCTAGTTTAATTTTATTTTCCAAGAAATAGATTAAAGCCTTACTTGCAGTTAATTTATAACCTTCACTATATAACTCTTTAGCACGTTGCAGTACCCTTATCAATAATTGTTCGGCAACCAATCCTGTTTTATGAAGATACACCTGCCAGTACATTAATCGCCGGGCTACAATAAACTTTTCTACACTATAAATACCCTTCTCTTCAACAACCAAATTATCATCAACCACATTGAGCATCGTAATTAAACGCTCGCTATTCACATTACCTTCAGCAACACCTGTGTAAAAACTATCCCGCTTTAAATAATCGGCACGATCAATATCAAATTGACCAGAGATTAACTGACACATAAAAGCGCGCGGGTATTCTCCTTTAAAAATCTCAATTGCTAACGTTAAACTTCCGTTAAATTCCTCGTTTAAACGTTCCATGAAAAGCAATGAAAGTTGCTCATGAGACACGCTATTCACAATGCTATGTTCCATGGCGTGCGAAAATGGCCCATGACCAATATCATGCAATAAAATTGCTATATAGAGTCCGTTTTCTTCTTCTTCAGATACTGTAACCCCTTTAAAACGAAGTACATTAACCGCCTGCTGCATTAAATGCACGCAGCCAATAGCATGATGAAAACGCGTGTGATGCGCTCCCGGATAAACCGTATAAGACATCCCCATTTGGGTTATTCTACGTAAACGTTGAAAATATTTATGCTGAATTAAATCGAATATTAGAGAATTCGGAATAGTAATAAATCCGTAAATTGGGTCGTTTAATATTTTAAGTTTGTTCAAACTTTAATCATTAAGGTTTATACTAACAAATATAAATATATAGACAGTCTCAACAAAAGACATTTACAAAACAAATTGAAATAAATTAATTATTAAACATATTTAAATGGGTGCAATACAAATACTTTGGGTAGATGATGAAATTGACTTACTAAAACCACATATTTTATTTTTAGAGCAACGCAATTACAATGTAACCACCTGCAAAAGCGGTACTGAAGCCATCGATGTTTTAGAAAATGAAAAATTTGATATTGTATTTTTAGATGAAAATATGCCTGGACTTACAGGTCTTGAAACCTTAAATGAGTTAAAAGCCAAGCAAGACAATCTTCCAGTTGTCATGATTACAAAAAGTGAGGAGGAATATATTATGGAAGAAGCTATTGGCAGTAAAATAGCCGACTACCTCATAAAGCCAGTAAATCCGAATCAAATATTATTAAGTCTGAAAAAAAACTTAGACCATTCCAGATTGGTTTCTGAAAAAACAACATCAAGCTACCAACAAGAATTTAGAAAAATAGCCATGGATTTAGCTATGGTAAATTCTTTTGAAGAATGGGTGAGTTTATATCAAAAATTACTGTATTGGGAGATTCAATTAGAAAATATTGAAGACCCGAGTATGTTTGAAATTCTGGAATCTCAAAAAACAGAAGCTAACATTCAATTCGGGAAGTTTATTGAGAAAAATTACGCCGATTGGTTCAGTCCTCACACCAAAGCTCCTGTAATGTCTCACACTTTATTCAGAGAAAAAATTGTTCCGGAACTAAGCAAAGACCAACCAACACTATTAGTTGTAGTTGATAATTTACGTTATGATCAATGGAAAGTTTTCGAGCCTATTGTTAACAATCATTATAAAAAAAATCATGAAGAAGCTTTTTTTAGCATATTACCAACAGCAACTCAATATGCTAGAAATGCTATTTTTTCCGGGCTAATGCCAGGCGACATGGAGAAACTATATCCTCAGTACTGGAAAAACGACACTGACGAGGGAGGCAAGAATCTGCATGAGGAAGATTTCTTACAGGCACAAATGAAGCGATTAAACCTGAGTCACTTGACTTGTGAATTTCATAAAATCACTAATCTTAAAACAGGAAAAAAGCTAGTCGATAATTTTAAATCACTCAAAAACAACGATCTCACAGTAGTCGTTTATAATTTTGTTGATATGCTTTCGCATGCTAAAACAGAAATGGAAGTTGTAAAGGAATTAGCTTCCAACGATAAGGCTTACAGATCTTTAACTCTTAGCTGGTTTAAAAATTCACCTCTTTTAGAAATGATTCAACAAGCTCAGCAATTAGGTTTTAAATTAATCATAACTACAGATCATGGTACTATTAATGTAAAAAACCCATCTAAAGTTATTGGAGATAGAGATACTAGTTTAAATTTGCGCTATAAAACCGGTAGAAGCTTAACGTATGAAGAGAAGGAAGTACTTGTGTTTAAAGATCCAAAAGAAGTGCATTTGCCTTCAATAAATATGAGTAGTTCTTATATTTTCGCGAAAAGTGATTCATTCTTTGCATATCCTAATAACTATAACCATTATGTTAGTTATTACCGAAACACATACCAACATGGTGGTGTTTCGCTAGAAGAGATGATTATTCCTTTTTCCGTTTTTCTACCAAAATAATCTATAAAATACATAAAAATCCGATAAAAAGCTAAAATGATTAGCAATTTTCGTATATAATTTGTAATATTGTTTTTAAATTTGATTGAATTGGAAATAAATTATAATCTTGATCAACTTGATAATGTTGCTGAGCAAATCATCAAAAACCTAAAAACCAAGACATTATTATTTCATGGTAATATGGGCGCTGGAAAAACAACACTAATTAAGGCTTTAATTAAAGCTTTAGGAAGTCATGACGAAGTGAGCAGCCCTACCTTTTCAATAGTTAATGAATATGAATTGACAAATGACAAAATTTATCATTTCGATTTATATAGAATTAAAGATATTGAAGAGGCTTATAATTTTGGCATAGAAGATTATTTAGATTCGGGATACTGGAATTTAATTGAGTGGCCAGATGTCATAGATGATTTATTGCCAAATAAATTTGACATCATATCAATTGATGTAAAGGAAGCTAATAATAGATTATTAGTTCTAAAATAGTAATTAATAACGTTTAAGTTACATGATATAAACACACATTTGCTCCGAAATTTGAAGTTTTACGGCAAACCCGTAACAAAAAAAACAAAAACATTAGTTTTTAACATTTTTTTAACATTTTAAGAAAAACTTCAAATCAGCCTTTAGTTACATTTGGGTAATTAATTAATTAAATCCCTTAAAAAATGAAAACTAAAAAGTATTTAATCGCATTAGCGATCTTCGGAGGAATGTTGTTTACAGCTTATGCAGCTAACGCAGTTAACCAAGATGAGCAACAAACAGCAAAAATTGAAAGATCAAGAATTAAAGTTCCATCGGCTGGATAAAAAAAGCTTGATTATAGGGAGTATTATAGCTACATTGATAGCAATTACACCCTATTTATTTTACCTATATGAAAGTGCTCCAGACATTCAAGTTTGGGACACTTTTTTATTTACATACGACAGTAAATACTATGGTAGCATCTTTGTTTTAGCCTGGACTTTAACCGGTAAAGTTATACCATTATATTTAATTTTTATTTGGTTCTTTACTTGTCGTCATTGGTGGTATCATGTTTTACTTGTTCCTATTGCTATGTATGCCTATCAAATTTTCATCACATTAAATGATGATTTAGATTATGTTGATTCTAATCAATTAATATATCTAATTCCTATAATGGCAGTTATTGTACCTTCTATATATCTTATTCGAGCGCAGATTTTTAACAAAATCAATAATGCAGATAAAACTATGGAGGAACTTGAAGATGAATTTAAAATGACTCCTAAAAACTTCTGGGATAGGCTTAGAAATTATTTTTAATGATTCGAATTATTATTTTCTAATCGATCTCGTTCATCTATATTAATTTCTTTCTTATTTGAAGATAACTTATAATTACCAAACTTATAATTAAAACCAAAAGTAAACATTCTGTTTTCCATTCTGGACTTCATGTATAGATCTTGGTTAGCATAATTATTTGTCATATCAAAATTTTGAGTATTAAAAGCATCTGTAACACCAATACTTAACGAAGCTCTATTACTCCAAAAAGATTTTCTTAAATTCACATCAAGTCCGTGACGTAAACTATACACTGAAGGCCCATCAACTATTGCGGAAATATAATTATAGGATATATCAGCGGTTAAACTTTTGTCTTGTAAAAAAGAAAAATAGTTAATAATCTGACCGTAAACAGACCATTTATCATTTGTGTATAGTTGATTTTTATTTAACCCTCCATAGTACTTTCCTTCGTAATAAAACAAAGAAGACAATACATACAAATTCCAGTTCGTGACAATGTTGGTATACGTCATAAAATCCAATCCATAAGATATATTTCTGTCAATATTTGTATTTATATATCTAACCTTATTATTTTCATTATCCTGCTGTAATAATTGTAACGACGGATTGTTTTCGTTTCTGTAATAAACCTCAAATGTATAGGTGCTTTTTAAAGTATAGCCTAAAGTAAAAACATCATCAATTTGTGGTTGTAAATTCGGGTTTCCAACGATATAGGTGTTATCGTTTAAGTAATATTTAAATGGATTTAAATCATTATATCTTGGTCTTGATATTCGTTTATTATAACTAAAGTAAATCTGATTATTATCATTAATTTGATCAGATAAATAAAATGAAGGAAAGAATTTAGTATAATTTATTTTATTCGAACTTGCCGCTAACAATAACTCCCCGATCAAGCTGGTGTGCTCAACTCGCAATCCTGTTTTAAAACTCCATTTATCCCAGTCTTTTGCAAAACTTGAATAAACAGCGTAATTTTTTTCTCCATAAAGAAAGGTGTCTTGCTCGTCAATATCTTCCGATATCTGACCGTTATTTAAAACAAACTGATTAATAAAACTTTCTGAATCAATGTCAGAAACCTTAATGCCTGCTTCGATTTGAATGTTATGATTTAAAGGTAATTGATAATCTAATTGCCCAGTATATAATTGTGTTTTTTGATTTGCATTTGTTTGAAACACATTTTCTCTAAAAGAGACGTTTCCATTTGGCAAATAATATTTTGTATTTACATTTTGTAAACTTGTAAAATCATAATTTGTATGATGAAAATTTACAGATAACTTTTCTCCTTCTTTTTTGAAATCATGAACAAAATCAAGATTAAAAGCCAAATTATTGGTTTTAAGATTAGCCCTATTAGTTGTGTCGAATAAAGAATCTAAAATATAATTCACACTAAACATTTCGGTAGTTGAATTAATATCTGTATTTGTGTTTTTTTCTGGGGCAATTAAAATACTGGAAGAAAAACTTAAAGTGTTATTTTCATTTAACTCATAATCTATATTAGCGTTTAAATTATGATTAAGAGTTTCTTTAGTGCGTTTAAAATCTGTTTCCCAAATAGCTGATGTTTCGTTTAATTCATCTTTGAAATTTACAATTTCACTATTATGCCTGTAATCTTTTCTTGGATTTCCACTATAGTTTAAATACCCATTTAATTTATCAGCTTTAAAAAAGTGACTTGTTCCTAAAGAATACTTCGGGTATTTATAACCTTGCTTGTAATTTCCATAAACACTACCATTATAGCCTGCTACAATATTTTTACTAGTTACAATATTTATTACAGCATTTCCTTCTGCATCGTATCTTGCTGGAGGATTAGTTATAACCTCAATTGATTTCAAGTTTTGAGCTGTAGTGCCTTCTAAGAGTTGCTGAATTTCATTAGAAGACAAATAAACCCGTTTATCATTTAAGTAAATTATCGGCTCTCCGTTTTTAACAGTAATCTTATTATCTGCCACCATTACACCTGGTGTATTCTTTAAAACATCTAAAACATTATAATTTGACAATGTAGAATTTTCAACATCAAAAACAACACGGTCAATCAATCGTTTTACAGTGGGTCTTTTAGCGGTAACCAAAACTCCTTCTAATGCCTCAGCCTTTTCACTTAAAACAATATTGTTAAATGCTATATTTTTGTACAACTCAAAAGTCAAACTGTAATCTTCAAAACCTAAATACGAAATCTTAAGAATATAAGTACCCTCTTGAATGTTTTCAAATTTAAAATCACCTGAATCATCTGTTGTTGTTCCACTTTTTACTTCAGAATCGCTATCCATTAAAATAACATTAGAAAAAGCAACCGAGATTTTATTTTCATCTACTACATGTCCGGAAATAATGTAGTTTTGCGTCAAAGCAAACAAAGGAAAGAAGCATATAAAAAGTAGTGGTAGTTTTTTTAACATAGAGCGATTTCTACATACAAACATAAAATAATTTATTTAAAATATTTTGAGGGAAATCCATAAAAGCCAAAACTTTATTTGTTAACCTGTAAAATATCAGACGAATAACATATTAAAGATATAAATCGAAAAATTTCCTTTTTACTTAAATGTGCTAACTAAATAATTTGTAATTTAACTTTTTGATATCAACCAAGCATAAAGCATGTCTAAACAATTATCTCCTTTCACAAAACAACAACTCTTACCCCAAGAGGAAACACTGGAAATTTTTAAACGAAAAGGTGAGCTTTTTATAGGGATCCCAAAAGAAACAGCTTTTCAAGAAAGCCGTATTTGCTTAACACCTGATGCTGTTTTTGCTATTGTTAGTAATGGTCACCGTGTTCTTTTAGAGTCTGGAGCTGGTGATGGTGCAAATTTTAGTGACAAGGAGTATAGTGAAGCTGGGGCCGAAATCACAAAAGACACGGCTAAAGTTTTTGCTTGCCCGATGATTTTAAAAGTTGAACCACCAAGCTTAGAACAAATCAAAATGATGAATCCACAAACGATTCTCATTTCAGCATTACAACTTAAAACACAATCTAAAAAATATTTCGAAGCCCTTGCAGCTAAACGCATTACAGCCTTGGCTTTTGAATTTATTCGTGATACTGACGGCAACTACCCTGCTGTTAAATCGCAGAGTGAAATTGCAGGGACAGCTGCGGTTTTAATTGCTTCAGAACTTTTAACAGACGCTAAAAGCGGAAACGGACGTATGTTTGGCAATATCAGTGGTGTACCTCCATTGGAAGTCGTTATACTTGGAGCAGGGACCGTTGGTGAATTTGCTGCACGAAGTTCCATTGGTTTAGGTGCAAGTGTAAAGATTTTCGATAATTCAATTACCAAGTTAAGACGTATTCAAACACATTTAGGTCGTCCATTATATACTTCCACCATACAACCTAAAATATTAACGAAAGCTCTTAAGCGCTGTGATGTGGTTATTGGTGCGATTCGAGGAAATAACCGCTCCCCTATTATTGTTACCGAAAACATGGTTCAAGTCATGAAGAAAGGCAGTATCATTATTGACGTTAGCATTGATATGGGTGGTTGCTTTGAAACCAGTGAAGTCACTTCTCACAAACAACCAACATTTTTAAAACATGACGTTGTACACTATTGCGTGCCTAACATTCCAGCAAGATATTCCAGAACATCATCATTATCAATCAGTAACATTTTTACACCATACCTCTTAAAGATTGCTGAAGATGGCGGCGTTGAAAATTCTATAAGATTTGACAAAGGTTTAAAAAATGGGTTGTACTTTTACCACGGAATTTTAACAAACAAATCGGTTGGTGAATGGTTTAACCTTAATTACAGCGACATTAATTTAATTATATTTTAATCTCATCCTGTTTTAATTAAAGCCAACCATAAATTTTATACATGAAATTAATTCAACGTATTGGGTATTATCTTGGCGGATTTTCATTCGGTTTAATCATTTTGGCATTCTTTTTAAACGGAAAAAAAGTATCATGCAGTTACGGGCCAGATGCCAGAGTGCTTAAAAATATAAGAGAAAAGCAAATTGTTTATCCTTCAGAATTATCGGACACTATTATGGTGAATTATATTTTAAAAAAAGGGGATGTTAATTTCTCTGAAAGTGATGTGCATAAAAAACCATGCGGAGTTTATGTTGTTGAAGGAGAATATGAAGAAAAAAATATTTTATTAACGATTGAAAACTGCGATAGTATTGCAACCATAAGCAATATTGCATACAAATAAAATGGGGCATGGTAATAAAACGAATATTTGATATTGTTTTTTCTTTTTTATCGCTCGTTTTATTTACTCCTTTGCTCCTATTATTAGCTCTTCTCATAAGACTAGATTCAAAAGGACCTGTTATTTTTAAACAATCGCGTGTCGGCAAAATGAATAAAGATTTCAATATCTTTAAGTTTCGTACTATGATTGTTAATTCTGAAGATAAAAACCTTCTTACCTTAGGGAACAACGATAAAAGAATAACGAAACTAGGCTGTATTTTACGCAAATATAAATTAGACGAACTCCCTCAGCTAATCAACGTTTTAATTGGAGACATGAGTTTTGTAGGCCCAAGACCTGAATTGCGACATTATGTTAACTTGTATTCTCAATCTGATTTAGAAGTATTAGCCGTTAAACCAGGCGTTACAGGTTTGGCATCTATAAAATACAGGCATGAAGCAGAGTTATTAAAATCAGCTGAAAACCCAGAAAAATTCTACATTCATTCTATCATGCCGGATAAATTAAAACTCAACAAGGAATATATTAAAAAAAGAAGTTTATTGTTCGATATAAAATTATTATTACAAACTTTTACCAAGATTATCGTAGAATAAGAAATAACTTCTATTTGCACTAAATTTTTATTATTTCTACTTTGTAGCTACTTAAATTAAACCGAATGAACTACTCGATTGATTATTATATAGATCAACTTATTAACCATACCAATATATTTGATACTAATATTAATAATTTCAATCCGAATAAAACTTTCGATTTTTCTGAAGAAACCATCTTAATTACTGGTGCTGCAGGTACGATTGGTAAAGAACTATTTAATCAACTTATAAAATGTTCTTATAAAAAAATCATCCTGGTCGATATTGCAGAATCTGCACTTTATAACCTTTTTATTGATTTTGAAACACAACTCACCAGTTCAATAGTTTTCAAAATAACAAACATAAACGATAAAACTTCGGTTGAATGTTTATTTAACACCTACAAACCAACCATTATTTTTCATTGCGCTGCTTATAAGCATGTGCCTCTAATGGAAACTCATCCTTACGAAGCTATAAAAACAAACATTTTAGCAACAAAGCACCTTTCAGATTTTGCTATTAACTATAATGTAAAGACCTTTGTTTTTATTTCTTCCGACAAAGCTGTTGAACCCACCAGTATTATGGGAATGACTAAAAATATTTCAGAACAGTATCTCAAACAAATTACTCCAAATTCAAATACACAATTTATAATAACTAGGTTTGGAAATATACTAGGTTCGAATGGCTCTGTGCTACCTGTGTTTTTAAGACAAATTGAGTTGAATTCAACTCTAACAATTACTGATAATAGCATGACGCGCTACTTTATAGGCAAAGAAAAAGCATGTCAACTAATACTTGAGTCTACCTGTCTTAAAACGAACAAAAACAATACTTTAATATTTAAAACAAGTCAAGCCGTAAAGATTTTAGATTTAGCAAAAGCTATTATTTCCATTTCAAAAAAGAGTGATTTAAAAATTGAAGTTTCAGGTGTTCGTTCTGGAGAAAAAATGCACGAAACTATGGTAGCTGAAAGTGAATTACTAACTCCAACAAATCACCCCGAAATCTTTCAGATTGAACACAAAAAAAAGCCTACTAAACAAATAGTAGACTTTAAATCTTTGGAAAATATTTCTCCAGAATCATCAACTCAGGAAATTAAGTCGATTTTAAAAAAACTTCTTTAATATTAAAGTTTCTTTCTTCGCTTCTTTTCTTTGGTCAATAATGTTAACTCTCTTCCTGTTTGCCCCGCCACTGAAGTGTTTTCTTCTGCACGACGAATTAAATAAGGCATCACATCTCTAACCGGGCCAAAAGGAATATATTTAGCTACATTATAACCTAAGCTTGATAAATTGAAACTTATATGATCACTCATTCCATATAACTGACCAAACCAAACTCGAGAGTCATTATTCTCTAATCCTTTTTGTTTCATCAAGTTCATTAATAAATATGAACTCTCTTCGTTATGTGTCCCAGCAAACAGCGATATATCTTCAATATGATCTAAAATATAATTTAAACAATCATTAAAGTTATCATCTGTAGCGGCTTTACTTGCACAAATAGGTGTTGGATATCCATTCTCTTCTGCTCTTTCATTTTCCTTTTCCATGTAAGCACCACGAACAATCTTATACCCTAAAAAATAACCTTCAGCTTTAGCTTTCGCATATTCCTTCTTTAGAAATTCCATTCTATCGTGACGATACATTTGAAGTGTATTATATACAACTGGTTTCTCAGTGTTATATTTTTTCATCATCTCAGTTACCAAATCATCAGCAGCATCTTGCATCCAGCTTTCTTCAGCATCGATTAGAACCGCTATATTATAATCTTTCGCTTTTTTACAAACAGCATCAAATCGAGCTACAACCTTATTCCATTCTTCTTGCTCTTTATCTGTAAAAGCTTCTCCTTTTCCTAATTTTTCATATAAATAAAAACGACCAAAGCCTGTTGGTTTAAATACAGCAATTGGAATAGCTTTTAGTTCCTTTGAAAATTCCATGATTTTAAGAACCACATTGCAAGCGTTATCAAACTCTTTTTCACTTTCTTTTCCTTCAACAGAAAAATCAAGTACAGAGCTCACGCCTTTTTCATACATTTTATTAATGACAGGTAAGCAGTCCTCTTCATTTACGCCGCCACAAAAATGATCGAATACCGTGGCGCGAATAAGACCTTTAACCGGCAAATGTGCTTTAATTGCAAAATTTGTCGCTGCTGTCCCTATTCGAACCAAAGGCTCTATAGATATCATTTTGAATAAAAAATAAGCGCGCTCTAATTCAGAGTCACTTTTAAGCGCAAAGGCTACTTCCGTGTTGTCGAATATGCGTTCTACACTCATAACGAAAAATCAAAATTTATATAAAGATAATGCAGGCGAAGTTATCATTTTATGTAAAATCTCCTTAAATTTCACAACTTAAAAAAAAGTTAAAAAAATCAATGGATTCTATTCAAACAAACAACTGTACTATTCATTTTAATGACATTATATATCCTGCTTTAAATAAGCACATTAATGAAAATAATTTTTCAAAAATATTTATTTTAGTTGATGAAAATACACATGAATTTTGCTTACCATTTTTCTTAAAACAATTAGAAACGGAGATTGTTATAGAAATTATAGAAATAGAATCTGGCGAAATAAACAAAACAATCGACACCTGCGTTGGTGTGTGGAACACCCTATCTGAATTAGATGCCGATAGAAAAAGTTTATTAATTAATATTGGCGGCGGAGTTATTACCGATTTAGGAGGTTTTGTAGCCTGCACTTTTAAACGTGGTATTGCTTATGTAAATGTCCCAACAACTCTTCTTTCCATGGTTGATGCTTCTGTTGGAGGAAAAACCGGCGTTGATCTTGGTCATTTGAAAAATCAAATTGGAGTCATAAGTAATCCCAACCTAGTATTAATCGATACCCAATTCCTAGCTACATTACCTCAAAACCAAATGCGTTCAGGTTTAGCTGAAATGCTAAAACACGGACTTATAAGCAGTGAGAACTATTGGAATAAGTTTCAAAACCTTTCAGAATTAAACACGAACGATTTAGATCAACTGATTCATGAATCGGTTTTAATTAAAAAGAATGTCGTTGAAATTGATCCTTTCGAAAACGGATTAAGAAAGACATTGAATTTCGGCCACACCTTAGGTCATGCTATTGAAACTTATTTTTTAAGTACCCCGGAAAAAACAACGCTCTTACACGGAGAAGCCATTGTAATAGGTATGATTTTAGCCGCTTACATCTCAACAGAGTTAACCGGATTCCCAAAAGAAACAACATTAAAAATCAAAGAGTTCTTTACTGAATACTACGGAAAGATTGACATAAGTGAAGATGAACGTCAGCCGATTATGGATTTAATGAAATACGACAAAAAGAACAATCATGGGAATATCAATTTCGTTCTTTTAGAAGACATAGGTAAACCGAAAATAGACTGTTTGGTCGATGATAACATTATAATTGATGCTTTTAATTTTTATGCATCATAAAAACCAAAAGCCTGCAATATAATTGCAGGCTTTTTTTATTAGTCAACCAATTTCAATATCACGTTTACTACTTTCTTCAAATCTTCCTGACTTAGGTTGGATCCGCTTGGTAAACATAGCCCCCTTCTGAATAGGTCTTCAGAAATTCCATTAGTAAAACTCAAACAATTTTTAAAAACAGGTTGCAAATGCATAGGCTTCCATAAAGGTCGTGATTCTATGTTTTCGGCTTCTAAAGCTAAACGAATACACTCCCTTTCCTCAAAAGACTCCAACACAACACAGCTTAACCAACGGTTAGACACACTATTACTAGGCTCCTCTAAGAATGTAATATTTTTAAGTGTAGATAATTCTGTTTTATAAAACTCGAAATTATTCCGTCTCGCTTCCACTCTGCCTTTTAAAACTTTCATTTGTCCTCGCCCAATTCCTGCCAAAACATTACTCATCCTATAGTTAAACCCTATTTTAGAATGCTCATAATGTTCAGATTCTTCTTTTGCCTGACTAGACAAGAATATTGCATTACTCTTTTCATCTAAATTTTTCACCATTAAAGCTCCTCCTGCCGAAGTCGTAATAATTTTATTTCCATTAAACGAAAACACGCTAAAATCCCCAAAAATACCACAAGGCTCACCTTTATAGAAACTACCCAGGGCTTCGGCAGCATCTTCAATAACCGGAATATCATATTTTTTAGCAACAGTATTTATTTCATCAACTTTATAAGGCATTCCATAAAGATGTACCGTAATAATTGCTTTGGGTTTTTTGTAATTTTTTATTCTGTTTTGAATAGCTTCTTCCAGAAGTTTTGGGGACATATTCCAGGTTTCAGCTTCACTATCCACAAAAACAGGTGTTGCACCAGCATAAATCACAGGATTCACTGAAGCTACAAACGTAAAACTCTGACATAAAACTTCATCGCCTTTTGTTATTCCCAATAACAGCATAGCCAGGTGAATTGCTGATGTTCCCGAATTTAATGCAATCGCATAAGCTTTATTATTCAGAAAGTTTTCCAAATCGGATTCAAACCCTTCAATATTATCCCCTACAGGAGCTATCCAATTTGTTTCAAAAGCATGATTTACAAAATCCTGCTCTAACCCACTCATATGCGGAGACGATAAATAAATCCTCTTACTACTGCTCATCAAATTCTTTTAGTAGGTTTAAAACTAAATTAAATCATTTAAAATTGAATAAAAAAAGAAAACAATACATGAATTAGTTTAGCAATTAAAAATACATTTATATTTTTAATCCGTTTTCTAAAAAGAACTATAAAATGACACCTGAACAATTAGACATCCTAAAAAATAAACACGTTTTAGTAACGGGTGGCGCTGGTTTTATAGGCTCAAATCTTTGTGAATATCTTCTATCTTACCATATAAAGGTGACTTGTCTGGATAATTTTTCCACCGGAAAAAGAGAAAATCTGGAGGGTTTTAAAAATCATCCGAATTTTAAGCTCATTGAAGGAGATATTAGAAATCTGAATGATTGTAAAGCTGCATGCTACAATGTAGATTATGTTTTACATCAAGCCGCTCTAGGTTCTGTTCCCCGATCTATAAGTGACCCAATCACCACAAACGAGGTTAATGTTTCTGGTTTTTTAAATATGCTTGTTGCCTCAAAAGAAGCTAATGTAAAGCGTTTTATTTATGCCGCAAGCTCCTCAACTTATGGAGATAGCAAATCTTTACCTAAAGTAGAACATAAAATAGGAAAACCGCTTTCTCCATACGCTATTACAAAATACGTTAACGAATTATATGCTGATATTTTCCATTCTACATATGGTTTGGATTCTATCGGATTGCGATATTTCAATGTATTTGGAAGACGTCAAGACCCAAACGGAGCGTATGCTGCTGTTATCCCAAAATTTGTTCAGCAACTTATAAAACATGAATCTCCCGTAATTAATGGAGATGGAAGCTACTCAAGGGATTTTACTTATATAGATAATGTTGTTCAAATTAATATTAATGCATTAACAACTACAAATGAAAATGCGTTAAATACCGTTTACAATGTAGCCTATGGTGAGCGTACAACACTTTTAGAACTTACGTCTTTACTAAAAACCTACCTGTCATCTTATGATGAAAATATAAAACACATTGAAATTAAACACAAAGACAATAGAATTGGTGACATCCCCCATTCCTTAGCCTCAATAGACAAGGCAAAAGATTTATTAAATTACAACCCAAAATACGATATAAAATCAGGATTACAAGAAGCTGTTAAGTGGTATTGGAATCATTTGAGATAAAAGACTTTAATACATATGAAGGATATTAAAATTGCTATTGTAGGCTTAGGCTATGTTGGCTTACCCCTCGCAAGATTATTTGCTACAAAATACCCCGTTATAGGTTTTGATATCAGTCAAAAACGCATAGAAGAATTAAACAAAGGCAATGACATAACACTAGAAGTTGAAGAAGATGAACTGAAAGCGGTTTTAAAATCTTCAACAGAAAGCATGTCTAATGGTCTTTTTTGTTCTTCTCAATTAGAAGACATTAAAGAATGTAATTATTACATTGTAACTGTCCCTACTCCTATTGACAAAAACAATAAACCTGATTTAACACCTCTTTATAAATCCACTGAATCGATTGCTAAAGTTTTAAAACAAGGCGATATTGTTATTTACGAGTCCACAGTTTACCCGGGAGTAACAGAAGATGAATGCATCCCTGTTTTAGAAAATATAAGCGGATTAAAATTCAACAAAGACTTTTTTGCAGGTTATTCTCCGGAGCGTATTAACCCAGGAGATAAATTGCATACGGTAGACAAAATTCTAAAGGTCACTTCTGGCTCCACCCCAGAAATTGGTAAAAAAGTAGACCAATTATACGCTAGTGTTATTTCTGCAGGCACTCATTTAGCCCCATCTATAAAAGTTGCTGAAGCTGCAAAAGTTATTGAAAACTCACAACGCGATATTAATATTGCTTTTGTGAATGAGTTAGCAAAGATTTTCAACCTAATGAATATTGACACACAAGCCGTTTTAGAAGCTGCCGGAACCAAATGGAACTTTCTTCCTTTTAAACCTGGCTTAGTTGGAGGACACTGCATAGGTGTTGATCCTTATTATTTAGCTCAAAAAGCTATCGAAATAGGTTATCACCCGGAAATCATCTTAGCCGGACGTCGCGTGAATGACAGCATGGGGCATTATGTGGCTTCTGAGGTTATTAAACTTATGGCGCAAAAAGATATTCGAATCAAGGATGCTAAAATTTTAATCCTCGGCATCACATTTAAAGAAAATTGCCCTGATGTTAGAAATACCAAAGTTGTAGATGTAATTAATCAATTACAAAGTTACGGTACAGAAGTAACGATTTACGACCCTTGGGCCGAACCAGACGAAGTATTTTACGAATACAACCTTAAAACAATTACAGAATTACCAGATAACACATTTGACGCTGTAGTATTAGCTGTTTCTCACAGCGAATTTCTAAACATAACTATAAAGAATCTTTTAAAACCAAATAGCGTTCTATACGACGTAAAAGGTTTTTTAAAAGAACCTGTTAACGGAAGGCTATAAAACAAAAAAAACGCTGATTATATAAATCAGCGTTTTTCTTATGCATAGAGATTAAGCTTACATTTCATTGAAAATAGTATGCATTAATCGTTTTTTATCATTGATACTCTCTTCTAACGATATCATAGTTTCTGTTCTGTAAACACCTTCAATATCATCCAGCATAAAGATTACTTCCTTAGCGTGTTCTGTACTTTTTGCACGAATCTTACAGAAAACATTAAATTTACCTGTTGTAATATGCGCAACGGTAACGTAAGGAATCTGATTAATTCTTTCTAAAACAAATTTAGTTTCCGAAGTTTTATTTAAAAATACTCCTACGTATGCTATGAAAGAATATCCTAATTTTTTATAATCTAACATTAAAGAAGAACCTTTAATAATACCATGTTCTTCCATTTTCTTCACTCTTACGTGCACAGTACCTGCCGATATTAGTAATTTTTTTGCAATGTCTGTAAACGGAATCCTAGTGTTATCGATTAACATATCAAGGATTTGGTGATCAATCTCGTCTAATTTAATTTTCCCCATAATTAATTATTCTTAAGTATAAAGCAAAAATAGTACATTTTCTTTAAAAATAATACATTAATAATAGGCTTTATTTTGAAATTAATGAGATTTTTTCATTATTCATAATCACGAAAACGTTTTCGTCACCTATCTTAATAGGATTCCCTGATTCATTTAACACTTCTAAACCATTGGCCTGAATCGTTTTATGTGCATAAAATTCTTTCAAATCCTCGATTTTATCAACTTTAGGAATAAAAACAACTTCATCATCAACCAATGTCTCCTGAAACATAATGCCAATATCACCAATAGATGCATTTCTAATAATAACATCTAAAAATAGTTTTTCGTTTTCAGGAATTTCTAAATAAGCTTCATAATTACCCCCTGAAACGTTGTTTTTAGCTATATAATCAAAGGAAGTGATGTAAGATATATAAATAAGCTCTCGTGTCTTTTCCCTTCCGTAATCATCATGAAAATGACCTGCTTCAAATAAAATGGTTGGCACATTTTTACTTTGAAACGTATCTCCTACACAATTTAAGTTAAAGGCATCATCATACACCCCAACCTGCCCTGGTATCTCCTTTTGCAGAGCCTCATTCATTACACTTATAATCTCCATAGCCACCTTTCTGTTAGGCGTAATAGTACATTCCTGGTCCTGCGCTGGTGACAAGAATGATATTGTAGCCGATTTTTCAGCTCTCCCAGCACTAAAAATAGTACGCTGACCATGTAGATTATAACAATAATGTGGTTTAAAAGCTTCGAAAGCTGCTTTCAGAACCAAACTTTCAGGCTGAGTTAAATTTTGAGCATCCCTGTTTAAATCCACTTCATTGGCATTTATTCGAGTATAAGCCTTAGCGCCATCCGGATTTAAAATTGGAATAACATACAAAGTACAAGCTTCTAAAATGTGTTTTACAGAAGCATCGTTGCTTAATAAGGTGTTTGTAAGATCAAAAATAGCCTTAGTTGTTGTCGATTCGTTACCGTGCATTTGCGACCACATAAGAATCCGTTTATCACCTTTACCAATTTTAAATGCATATATATCGTCTTTTAAAACAGATTGCCCAATACACTCAATATTTAATTGGTTGTTTAAAGAATCTAGAACAGGTTTAATGTGATTGTTGGTTATATATCGATGACTTAAACGCGACTCTTTGTTGTTTAAGTAAAGTGATTTTATGGTCTCTAATTGCATGATAATAATTTGTTGACAAATGTAAGAATTTAAAAAGTTACAATTGTCAACAATCGGTGATTTACAATTGTAAACATTAATTTAAAATTAGTTGTATACATTTGTAAACACTGGTGTTTCGTCGGATAACCCTTTAATCTCCATAATAACTTAGTTGTTTATCGACAAACAGCAATATATATTTAAAATATTATATTTCAGTTATTTAATGATATTACATTAAAGTAAAGCTTTATATAAATTTACATTTTTTACTTGTTTTTTGTATACATTTGTATACTGTAAATATATTTTTGTTACATTTGTGACATGGTAAACATTTGTAAACGATTACAATGATAAACACAGAAGAATTCACAACACGCCTGGAGAGAGTCATCAATTTTTACGGTGAATCTGCCTCTTCTTTTGCAGAAAAAATAGGTGTTCAACGCTCAAGCATATCGCACATTTTATCCGGGCGAAATAAACCAAGTTTAGAGTTTGTTCTAAAAATTCTTTCAGCTTATCCGGAAGTAGAATTGTATTGGTTGTTAAATGGCAAAGGAAGTTTTCCTGCGAAAAAAGAAATTACACCTTCACCTCCGGTTGAAGCTCCTCCAAAAATTAATCAGGTTGTAAATACACCACCAATTTCCAGAGCGCCCATAAATCTTCCAGAAGAAAAAATATTTTCTGAAAATGCAAATGACAAAACTATAGAGCGTATTGTTGTTTTTTATTCAGATGGTACTTTTAAGAACTATCACAATTAAAATTAAGATTGTTTAGTACCTTTGCCTGAAATTTTAAAACCATATAATTCGTCCAGATGAAATTTTTATACGCTCTAATCTTTTTAAGCTTATTTAGCTGTTATGAAACGACACGTAATTGTAGTGATTACAAAACCGGAGAATTTTATAGCGAAGTAACTATTAACGGCGAATTATTTAAGTCAAAGTTTAAACGTACTGAAGATCTTCAGGTGGAAACCTACAACAATAAAGTAGATTCTTCTTCTTTACGATGGATTAATGATTGTGAAGTTATTTTTAAAACCATTAATCCGAAAAACATGGCCGAACGAAAAGATATTCATTTAAAAATCTTAACAACCACCGACAGCTCTTACACTTACGAATACTCGTATGTTGGCGAAACCAAAAAACAAAAGGGAATAGCTTATAGAACAAAGTAAAACACCTCGATACAAGTACACGAGGCGTTATAAAGAAACTTAGTTTAATTTTGAAGCAAGCTTCAAAATATTGACATTTCGGTTATCGAGTAAAATTCAGAATTTAATCGAATGGATACAAAAACGACTCAACAACATTAAATTCAATTTGTTGATCTTCGTTAATGTAATAGGTTAAAAACATTTCTCCCCAGTATTTTCCATCCGTGAAATCTGCAATAATCCATTTGTGATTTAACAATTTAATAGTGTTAATCATCATACGTTTACCTTCACTTGCGGCATATGGTACCATAGGATGTTCTCCTTTTACTTCATTCAACTTGTAAAGTTCGTCTTTTATAATAGGAATTAATTCACTTGTATTGTAACCTTGATTTTCAAAATAGCTAATCGCGTCTTCATTTCTATTTAAATTGAAATGTGATAAATCTGCAATTTCGTGTTGCATGGTTACCAGTGAATCTTTGTATTGCTGTAATTGTTCTTTATAATCACCAATGTTTTTGTTCATGTCTTCAAACACGCGTTTCGAGTTAACAAACTGAAACAATACCAATAACATGGCAAACACAAACAAATACATAAAAATTCTTTGCTTCATCTTCTATTTTTTAAATGATAATTTGTAATTCATCGTGGGCCAAAAATACATTTTCTGGCAAAGTTTTCTCTACTTCTTCGTGAAAACCTAACAAATGACTAATATGAGTTAAATATGCTTTTCCCGGATTTACCTTATTTATAAAGTCTAAAGCCTCGTCTAAATTAAAGTGAGAATAATGTGGTTCGTAACGTAATGCATTAACAACTAAAACTTTTACATTTTTTATTTTTTCAATCTCCTTTTCTTTTAAGGTCTTCATATCGGTGAGATATGCAAAATCTCCAAATTTATATCCAAAAACCTGTAAGTCTCCATGCTTTCCGTTTACCGGAATAACTTCCAAATTCTTTAACTGAAACGGTTTATTTTTAACACGGTTTGTAAGGACTGTTGGTGCTCCCGGATATTTGTTTTTTGTAGCAAATATATAATCGTACTTCTTTACTAAAGATTTTAAAACACGCTTGTGTGCATAAATAGGAATGTCGCCTTGTCTGAAATAAAACGGACGAATATCATCTAAACCCGCAACATGGTCGGCATGTTCATGAGTGAACACAATACCATCTATTCTTTTACAACCTGAACGTAACATTTGATATCTGAAATCAGGACCACAATCTATTACATAAGTGTAATTATTCCATTCAACTAAAACGGACACTCTTAGTCGCTTATCCTTAGGATCTTTACTTAAACAAACTGGATGATCGCTCCCTATTATAGGAACTCCTTGAGATGTACCTGTACCAAGAAATGTTATTTTCAATCGATTCTTAAGTTTATCACAAAAATAAGAATGTTTTTTTGTTTCCCTTACTTATTTAATATCTTTACTCCACAATAGAAACTAACTTTAAAAACCTATGGAAATAACCATTAAAGGTGATAGAGAATTTGATGATATTCCTTCGTTAAAAACTAAAGCCCTTCGAATTAACTTAAACGAAAATATTTACGGAACCTTCGCCGAAATTGGTGCCGGACAAGAAACCTGTAGACATTTTTTTAGAGCCGGGGGTGCTTCTGGAACCATTGCAAAGGCAATGTCTGCTTACGATAAAGATTTTAGTGATGCTATATATGGTGCCGAAGACGACGGTCGATATGTAACTGAAGCGCGTTTAAGAAAAATGTTAACCCATGAGATGAATCTTATGGAAAACCGCTTAACACGTGAAAAAAATCCGAATAAAATCTTCTTTACCTATGCCAATACTGTAGCAACTATAGATTTTGCTAAGCAATTTAAAGGACACGGTTGGGTTGGTATTAAATATCAGGTTGAAGCTGGTGGCGATTACAACGAAATTATTTTACACCTTCGTTTTAAAGAAACCGATGCCAGATTACAACAAGAAACCCTTGGAGTTTTAGGAACTAACTTAATTTATGGCGCTTTTTATAAATATAACGAACCTAAAAAATTACTTCGTTATTTATACGACCATTTAGATAAAGATCGATTAGAAATCGATACCATAAACTTCTCTGGTCCTGTCTTTAAAAATGTAGACAACCGTTTAATGAGTTTACAACTGGTTAAGAATGGCATGACCGATGCCGTAATGTTTGGGCCTGACGGAACAAATGTTTTGCCTGCTAAAATATTTTACAAAAAAAACATTTTAGCGCTTCGCGGAAGTTTTAGACCCGTAACCAAGGTAAACATGGAGATGTATGAAAAATCATACGAAATGTTTATCAAAGAAAATAAAGTTGATAAAGAAAAAACCGAAGTTGTTTTCGAGATTACCTTATCTAATTTAAGAGCTGAAGGTGAAATTGACGAGCAGGATTTCATTGATAGAGCCGATTTACTTTGTGCGCTTGGACATTCGGTAATGATTTCGAACTTCCAGGAATACTATAAAGTAGTAGAATACTTCTCTAACTATACAAAATCCAGAATGGGATTAGCCATGGGTGTTAGCAATCTAGTTGATATTTTCGACGAGAAATATTACAGACATTTAAGTGGAGGTATTTTAGAAGCATTTGGTAAGTTATTCTTTAAGGATTTAAAAGTTTACCTATACCCAATGCACGATCAGGAAACCGGTGAATTAATTACCAGTGAAAACCTAAAAGTGTATCCACGTATGAAAGAATTATATAAATTCTTTAAATACAATGGCAAAGTAATCGACATTGAAGAATACGATCCTACAATTATGAATATTTTCTCTCGCGAAATCTTAAATATGATTGCCAATGGGGAAAGCGGATGGGAAGATATGGTACCTGACGGAACAGCTGAATTAATTAAAGATTATAGATTATTCGGTTATTCAAGAAAACCATTAACTCTAATCAGAAAAAGAAAATAATCTTTCTATATAGAAACAAAAAAGCAGCTTTATTAAGCTGCTTTTTTTATGTGATATTTTCAAACTTTAAGCTTCTAAAATTTGAGCTGCGTGATCTTTAGTTTTTACTTTTTCAATAACACGCTCTACAACCCCGTTTTCATCAATAATAAAAGTCATTCGGTGAATTCCATCGAATTCGCGTCCCATAAATTTCTTCGGTCCCCAAACACCAAATGCATTAATCACCGTTTTATCTTCATCAGCTAACAAAGGAAAAGGAAATTCATATTTATCTTTAAAATTGCTTTGACGCTTTGCGCTATCGGCACTCACGCCTAACAATTCAAATCCTTTTTCTTTTAAAACCTCAAAATTATCTCTAAGATTACAAGCTTCAGCAGTACAACCAGGCGTGCTCGCTTTCGGATAGAAAAATACAATTAACTTTTTACCTTTATAATCACTTAGCGATACCGCATTACCTTGTTCGTCTATTGAAGAAAAATCAGGTACTGTATCTCCTACTTTTAACGTATTCATTTGTTTAATTTTTACAATTTAAATTCAATATCAAAGCCAAATACAATAGTTGTATTAACTTTGCTTTTGTACAAAAATACGATTTATGACCAAGGAACAAAAAATTGAGTTCGTAATAAAAACACTTAAAGAGTTATATCCTACTATACCAGTACCATTAGATCATAAAGATCCGTATACCTTGTTAATTGCGGTATTAATGTCTGCACAAAGTACCGATGTTCGCGTTAATCAAATTACACCTTTGTTGTTTGAAAAAGCCGACAATCCTTATGATATGGTAAAACTAACGGTTGAAGAAATTAGAGAAATCATCAAACCTGTAGGTTTGTCACCTATGAAAAGTAAAGGCATTCATGGCTTATCGAAAATTCTTATTGAAAAACACAATGGCGAGGTACCTCAAAATTTTGAAGATTTAGAGGAATTACCTGCTGTAGGTCATAAAACTGCGGGAGTGGTTTTGTCTCAAGCTTTTGGTATTCCTGCTTTTCCGGTAGACACACATATTCTTCGTTTAATGTATCGCTGGAATTTAAGTAACGGAAAAAGTGTTGCTCAAACAGAAAAAGATGCTAAACGCCTATTCCCGATGGAATTATGGAATGATTTGCATCTTCAAATTATTTGGTATGGCCGCGAATATTCGCCTGCCCGAGGTTGGAATTTAGATAAAGATATTATTACTAAAACAATAGGAAGAAAGTCTGTGATCGATGATTACTATAAAGCAAAAAAGTCCTAATTTTCATTAGGACTTTTCCAACTTAATTCAGAAGCGCTTCAAACTTCTTTTTATTACAATTTATAACACTTAAAGCCTTTGAATAATCAAGAAGAAATTTTACCGTTTCTTCGCGCGGTTCCATTGCATTCGATTTTTTAATAGAATTTCCAGAGTAAAGTTTTGCCATTATATTAATTTAAGGATTCATTTAAATTACTAACGTGGCAAAAATCAGTTTATTGCATTAATTCGTTAAAATAATATTATGCTTATCAATTATTTTTCTAAGGTTAATTAAAGCATATCGCATGCGCCCTAAAGCCGTATTGATACTCACCCCTGTTTTATCTGATATTTCTTTAAAACTTAAGTCATCATAAATACGCATTAGCAACACCTGTTTTTGATCGTCCGGAAGTTCTTCAACCAAACGTCTTACATCATTTTCTACCTGATATTTAATAATACTACTTTCTGCATTTAAGCTATTATCACTCAAAACCGAAAAAATATTGAATTCCTCAGTATTATCGAATTTAGGCATACGATTGTTTTTCCTGAAATAATCAATCACAAGGTTATGAGATATTCGCATCACCCAAGGTAAAAATTTACCTTCTTCGTTATACGCTCCTCGTTTTAAAGTGCGAATCACTTTAATAAAGGTATCCTGAAAAATATCTTCGGCAACATCTCTGTCGTAAACCTTCGAGAATATAAAACTGTAAATTTTTTGTTTGTGCCTGTTTATTAGTATTTCCAGAGCACTTTCATCTCCTTTAATGTAGTTGCTAACTAAGATAGAATCTTGTATGTTATCGTATTGCATAATCATTACTTTTTTAGGCATAGAAGTGAACTTCCAGGCTTTTGGGGTTATAAACTTTTTAAAGTAATGTTATACTATAGGCGGAGTTTGTGTTAGTTTGATAAATTGATTAATAGATTCAAATATAGCAACAATCGTTCCCAAAACAAAAATAATGCGACTTTTTTTATTCTTAACCCGATGATTTATACTGCTTTTATCTTAAAAAATTGTTTTTCTTTTAGAATTCAATTAAAAAGATTGCTGTAAATTCATTTAAAAACAGATTATATTTAACAGAATAAATACTTTAGTATCTTTGCGAAATCATTCCTTTTAAGACCTATGAATACGACTATTTCTGAAGTAAATCCGAAAGAAAATATTATTATAAAAGGTGCTAAACTGCACAATTTAAAAAATATAGATGTTGTAATACCGCGCAATAAACTTGTAGTTATTACGGGGTTATCGGGTTCTGGAAAGTCTAGCTTAGCTTTCGATACATTATATGCTGAAGGACAAAGACGTTATGTTGAAAGTTTATCGAGTTACGCGCGTCAGTTTTTAGGACGATTAAACAAACCTAAAGTCGATTACATAAAAGGAATAGCGCCAGCTATAGCTATTGAACAAAAGGTGAATTCAACAAACCCAAGGTCAACTGTTGGAACAAGTACAGAGATTTACGACTATTTAAAATTGTTATTCGCCAGGATTGGTAAGACCTACTCGCCTATTTCTGGCTTAGAAGTAAAAAAAGATACCGTTACCGATGTTCTTGAATATTTAAAAAGTTTTCCTGAACGCGAAAAATTACTGTTACTATCTCCTATTCATTTGGAGGAAGGTCGAGCGATGAATGATAAAATTAGCACTTTAGCTCAACAAGGATATGCCAGAATAAAAGTTAAGGGAAGTGTTATTCGAATAGACGAAGCTGAACATCTTACTGAAAAGGACAATGTTTTATTGGTTGTAGACCGAATCGTTATTAAACAGGACGAAGATTTTTTTAATAGACTTGCAGATTCTATTCAAACCGCATTTTTTGAAGGAAAAGGAGAATGTTTTATTGAAACGCTATCAGACAGCAATTTGCGCCCATTTTCTAATAAATTTGAATTGGATGGCATGAGCTTTTTAGAACCTAATGTGCATCTGTTTAGTTTTAATAATCCTTATGGAGCTTGTCCTAAGTGCGAAGGTTATGGTGATATTATTGGGATTGATGAGGATTTAGTCATTCCAAATACGGCACTTTCAATTTACGAAAATGCCATCTTTCCTTGGCGAGGCGAAAGCATGAGTTGGTATAGAGACCAATTGGTTAATAATTCTCATAAATTTGATTTTCCTATTCATAAACCCTATTTCCAGTTAAGTAACGAGCAGAAACAACTTATCTGGGACGGCAACAAACACTTTGAAGGTTTAAATTCCTTCTTTGCTGAGCTAGAAGCTAAGGCCTATAAAATACAAAACAGAGTGATGTTATCGCGTTACCGCGGAAAAACCAAATGTAAAGCCTGTAATGGCAAACGTTTACGCATAGAAGCAAATTACATTAAAATAGCTGGAGCTACAATAACAGATTTGGTTGAAATGCCCTTAGACCGATTAGCCGAATTCTTTAAAAACCTGACTTTAAACGAACACGATACAAAAATTGCAGATCGTCTTTTAAAGGAAATTAATAACCGTTTGTCATTTTTATCGAATGTAGGTTTAGATTATTTAACACTTAATAGAAAATCTAACACACTTTCGGGTGGAGAAAGTCAGCGTATTAACCTGGCAACCTCTTTAGGAAGTAGTCTTGTAGGATCGATGTATATTTTAGATGAACCAAGTATTGGTTTGCATCCTAAAGATACCGAGCGATTGATTTTGGTTTTAAAACAATTACGTGATTTAGGAAATACCGTAATTGTAGTAGAACACGATGAAGACATCATGAAAGCGGCAGATACTATTATCGATATCGGGCCTGAAGCAGGGACTTTTGGAGGTGAAGTTGTAGCATATGGTAATTTTACAGAACTACTTGATTCGAAATCACTAACAGCTCAATATTTAAATGAAACATTAAAGATTGAAATCCCTGAAAAACGTCGTACTTCAAAATACTATGTAGACGTGTTAGGGGCTCGTGAAAACAATTTAAAAAATATTGATGTGCGTTTTCCTTTAGGTATGCTTACGGTGGTAACAGGAGTTTCCGGAAGTGGAAAAAGCACCTTAGTTAAAAAGATTTTATTTCCGGCTTTACAGAAAAAACTAACCGATTTTAGCGATAAAGCTGGTCAGTTTACTGATCTAGAAGGAAACTTCAGCAACATAAAACATATCGAATTTGTAGACCAAAACCCTATTGGGCGTTCTTCAAGATCAAATCCGGTAACCTACATTAAGGCTTACGATGATATTAGAACTTTATTTTCTAAACAGAAATTAAGTAAGCTTAGAAATTACCAGGCCAAGCACTTCTCTTTTAACGTAGATGGCGGACGTTGTGAGACTTGTAAAGGCGAGGGTGAAGTAACCATTGAAATGCAATTCATGGCTGATGTTCACTTAGAATGCGAAACTTGTAAAGGAAAGCGTTTTAAAAAAGAAGTTTTGGAAGTCCAGTTTGCTAATAAAAACATCGACGATATTTTAAACTTAACCATTGACGATGCTATCACATTCTTTGAAGCAAACGATGAAACTAAAATAAAGAACAAACTGCAACCGCTTCAGGATGTTGGACTTGGTTATGTTACTTTAGGACAAAGTTCCTCTACACTTTCAGGTGGTGAAGCGCAACGTATAAAACTGGCATCGTTTTTAGGAAAAGGTAGTAGTAAAGAAAAAGCACTTTTTATTTTCGATGAGCCAACCACTGGTTTGCACTTTCATGATATTAAAAAGCTACTTAAATCATTTAATGCTCTAATTGAAATAGGACACTCCATTATCGTTGTAGAACACAACATTGAATTAATTAAATCCGCTGATCATATTATCGATTTAGGTCCAAATGGCGGTGAATACGGAGGCAACTTAGTAGCATCCGGCACACCGGAAGACATTATTCATTCAAACTCACTTATTGCTAAATATCTTAGAGATAAACTTTAATAATTAATTAATATCATAAAGATAAGACTTAGAAAAACCTAAGTCTTTTTTTTATGTCCTAATAAAAGAAAAAGGCGACCATAAACATCACTACAACTGCAGCTGGAATAACCATTAATATAAAAGAAAAAGCAGCAACTATACTCTTAAATAAACTTTTCAACTTACCTTGATTATAAAACTTTAAAACAGAAAGATAGAAATAAATAAAAATTAAAATTAACACCAGAGTATTTAGCCATGATTGCGGTTTCCAAATCAAATCTACGAGTACTAAAATACTAAAAGCCATAAAAATAAAAGCGAAAAAGTACAAGCTAAAAACAAGGTGATATGAAAATGAAGCTTTCCTGTAATAGAGCAATTTTAAAATAAAAGCAAAAATGGGTAATAAAAAAAACATAGCCATAGGTATACTATCATAAAACACCTGTAAAATAGACCCGCCATTTCGTTGCTCGTAGAATTTCAAAATTTGTGTATACAATCTTCTTTTAAAAAATCCGGCATCACTATCCATTCCCATAGCTGTATATATGTCCTCTTCCCGAGCATCAATCGCTATCAAGGAATCTACAGTTCTTTGATTGAAAGAAAAATCATCTTTAAGAACATAATCTGCTGTAGTTACATTTTTCAAGGAATCGATAACCTGAGTTTTTAAACTATCGTGAACAACCACTGGTATTTCACCTTTTTTTAATGCATTATTTACCGTTTTAACCTGATCTCGACTAATAAATGAAAACAAAAAGAAAAACACTACAGAAATAAACAAATACATTTGTGCTGGATGCAAATACAACAAACGTTTCCCTTCAACAAAGCGCTTAGCCAAATACCCCGGCTTAAACATTAAAGGAATAAAACTTTTAAAAAAACGAGCATCAACCGAAAAATAATTGCTTATCGTATTATAAAACAAAACAGATACCGTGAGTTCGTCATTTGATTTCTGCCCACAGTGCGGACAAAAATTATAACCTTGCTCAAAATCATTTTCACAATTTTTACAAGTTTCCATAGATTTTTTCATCTAATAAAGGTTGGTTTATATAAAAATAATAAAAAAGCCGACACATCTACAAAACTAAGATTACTGATAAACAATTACTTACATTTTTGGCACGCAAATTGTTTAATTTAAGATCGAAGCGGATACCGAAAAGCTTATGAGTAGGTACAATCTAAAAATTGAATGATTATGAAAACACTAGTACTTTTATTTGCAGGGATACTTTTTAGCATAAATAGTGTTACGGCCTTAGATTTAAATGCTAACAGTACAGATACCCCGAAACACTATCGTTATGTACAACCTGTAACTTTTGTAGAGAATGGCATTGAATTTTCAATTTTTCCTGATGGAAATTTCGATTTTGATTTTCTTTATAATGACGCATATTACAATTCAAATTCAAGAAGAAGTTCTATAAATGCTTCTTATAATGGCCCCAGAGTAAGTATTAACTACACATCTACCTCTCCAAACAGAAATTATATCTCAAGAGACAGAAATGGCACGATTCGTGTTATTGGAAATGTACCAATTAATTACGACCGTGCTGGAAATGTAACTCAAATAGGTTCTGTTTTTATTGGTTACGGTCGCGGAAGAAACACAACGTTAAACCAAGTTGGTGGATTAACAGTTAATTACAATAATTGGGGACAAATTGTTTCGACCAGAGGATACATAAATACACATAACCGAAATGCAGATTTATGTGCTGTTCAAAATGACTCATGGAATAACAACACGCATTTCGATAACGACGATAATTATTACTATTACCAGAAAAATGGTAAAGTAAAGAAAGTGAAAAAGAGAAATTAGATTTTTATTAGTTAGTTAAAGATTCCCGGACTCGGTTTTCCACGAGTTCGGGATTTTTTTTTGCAATAACGTATTTCTTTTCAAGTTGAAATTATTCTAACATATCTGGAGTGGCAACGGTTCTAAAACCAATATGATCTGAACTTGAATTAGGCTCCATACCCATTTTTGCTGAAATTCTAAAACTTGCACAATATGAAGCATTACATAAAAAAGATCCTCCTTTAATAACTTGTTCTTCAATATAAGGTTTTCCTATGCTATAGCCTTTATCAGCGCCTTTAGGGTTCTTTAAAACTTTATTAGAATCTATTTGATTGTAATAATTCTCATTAAATAAATCACCAGTCAATTCCCAGACATTGCCCAACATATCATAAATACCGATGCTGTTTGCCGGATATGCTTTTACAGGTGCAATTAGATCAAAACCATCTTTGGATTCGTTTTTCACAGGAAAAACACCTTGCCATGTGTTTGCCTTTTCATTTAAAATCTCTGGATTATTTCCCCAGGTATACACAGCATCCTTGTTACTTCCTTGCGCCGCCGACTCCCATTCTGCTTCTGTAGGCAATCTTCGATTAGCCCATTTACAATACGCCAAAGCATCTTCTAAAGCAATATGTACTACCGGGTAATTATCTTTTCCTTTTATAGAACTTTCAGGGCCTTCCGGATGTTTCCAGTCCGCTCCTACCTGCCAACGCCACCACTGTTCGTAGTTTCGCATATTAGCTACCTGCTTTATTTCTTTATTAAATATTAAACTACCTGGCTTTAAAACAGAATCGTGTGGTTTTGGTGTACCTTCTGGTAATTCTTTTTTTAAATCTTCCCAATCTATAGGACGTTCTGCAACCGTAATGTAGCCTGTCTCCTTAACAAAAGCTTTAAATTGCTTATTGGTGACTTCAGTAACATCAATGAAAAATCCATCAACAAATACATCATGCCCAGGCTTTTCTCTTGGCAAAGCCATTTCATCATCTTTTTTAGTACCTTGAGTAAACGTTTTTGCTTCTACCCAAACCATTCCCTTTGGAGCTTTAAGACTCTTTGGGATACCAGTTGATTTAAGTTCTGCTATTTCTTTAATTTCGGAACTATTCGTTTTGTTTTCATTTTTACAACTAAATACAATTGAAGATGTAAGAAGAAATACTAAAATCTTAGAATTTATTGTTGCTTTCATTTAGGAAATGACCACTGTTATTTAATAAATAGGTTGAAAAAATTCGTTTTCAATACAAACAAATATAAAAATTGAAGACGGGTTATAAGCAAACTTTTAAAGTTATTTGTAAACTCTCGAAAACAAAAAAGACCTTTCAAATTAATGAAAGGCCTTTTTAGAACACTTATATAAATCAAACTTTAATTAACGTCCCAGAAAATTGGGGTTGTCATATTATCCATTGAAGATACTTCTGAGAAATTCTCTGTATTAAGAGCTCTCTCTTTATCTGGATAAATCCATCTTACAGGTGGTAATGACTGAACATCTGAATTATCCTCCATAAATGAAAGTGCAGGTAAGTCTAAACGACGTTGCTCTGCCCAGCTCTCACGTAAGTTTACAACTCCATAATGAATCCATTTTTGAGTAGCAATTAACTCTAACTTTTCAGCTGCTGTTCCAGACCAAGCAATACCTGAACCAGCGATATAATCGGATACCTCAGTAGCTCCTAAAGCCGTTACTGCTCCAGCAATAGTGTTATTAGTAATTGATCTTACCCAAAAATACCACTCCACAGACTGCTCGATAGCTGTTTCGTAAGCTGTTTTTGCCATAGCGTCATTACCAGCACGTAAATAATACTCTGCTTTAATAAAGTTAACTTCAGCAGCATCTATAATAACACCAGGAAATACCTGATTTAAATTGAAAGTAGATCTGTTAAATAAACTAATTTGTCCAGCATCTGCAGCTGCCTGCTGCGCTGTAGCATCTGCTAATGGGTCAATCCCAGCATAACCACCTCCGGTAATTTCCTCAAAATAAACACGTAATCTCGGGTCGGTATTGGCTACCATATGGTCTACCATCAATTTACCAGCAAAGTTTGTATACCAACCGTCACTTCCGAATCCATTTTCGAATCCTTTTGAGTTGATATCAGAATCAACATTAACTACTTCTATTTGTACGTTTTCATCATTTGAATCAACTACAGAATAGGTGCTTCCGCTTAAAATTGTAGCCATTTCAGAACTCGCACGAGAAGCAAACTCAGAAGTTCCTGAAACTCTATTAAGTAAACGTAAACGTAAAGAGTTACAGTATTTTTTCCAAATTGATAAATCTCCATGATTTACATAATCCTGATTTGTAAATATCGTAGCTGTTACGGCATCTAAAGAGATACTATTTAACTGATCTGCGATAGTTGCTAAATCATCTAACATCATTGTATAGAGACTAGTTGATGAGTCATAAGCAGGTAACGAAGAAATGTAATCTCCTCCGTTAGTACTTAGCATACCAGCTTCAGTAAATGGAATATATCCAAATAAATCTACCATATCTTGAGTATGATCATACAAATAAATGGTAGAAGCTAACATGAATATCTCATTTTTAGCTTGGTCTTCAGATGAAGATGCATTATACACTTTTTGTAATTCTCTATACTGCGTAAGCATGCTATAGTATTGATTCCATTGCTCATCTACTGTAGCCGCTCCTACTTTATACTGACTTAAACTATTTAGCCATCCTGCAGCTTGTGTCCAAGGTAACAATGTTGGTCTTAAAATTATAAAGTAGTTCCCGTAGTTCGGTAAAACGTAATTAGCATTAGCATATAACACACCTGTAAATTGTTTTGGAACTGTCGTTTCTCCAATTTTATTAGGATCGCTATAGTTGTCGCTAAGTTCTGCATCTGAACACCCTGTACTTACTAGTCCTAGCGCTACTAATGCTATGAAAATATGTTTCTTCATGTTGTATCTTTTAAAATTATTCATTTTCACCATCATATTAAAGTTTAGCTCTTAAACTTAATCCAAATGTTCTACTAGAAGGGTTCATACCTGCACTGTTCACGTTTTGGAACCATCTAGATCCTGCAGTAAGTTGCTCTGCGTCCATATCTTTGATTGTTCTATAGAAGTAAAATAAGTTTCTACCAAATACTGATAATTGTAAATCCTGGAAACCAATTTTCTTAACTATTGTTGATGGTAATTGATACGCTAGAGATAATTCACGCATTTTGAAATACGTATTTTCTTTAATATACAATTCATAACGTGTATTTGGGCTGTATTGAGGTCCTCCCCAGTTGTAAACTGTGTTATAATACTCTGGATTAGAAGTGATATAATCATTTTCAGTTCCATCTGCTTTAACACCGTCTAAAACGATACCGTTGTCATAAACAGTCTCTCCGTTTGGACCTTGAGCAGTACCTTCAGCAATTAATTCTCTATTGCCAGTTACAGAGTTCTCAAACCATGATAAACCACCGTGTTCAGCATCCATATATTTTAAACTCTCTTCAGTTAAACCTCTACTTGTCATCCAGTTAATACCTGTAGGCATTACATAACCACCTACTCTAAAATCAACAAGTGCACTTAACGTAAAGTTTTTATAAGTAAAGAAGTTTGAGAAACCACCAATAAATTTAGGTTGAGCGCTTCCTACTTTAATCCACTCGTCTGCATCTACTTTATATAATCCATTTGGATCAACAATTTTATTTCCGTTAGCATCTGTAGCTACAGGGTGTGTATAGAATACACCTACTGGCTCACCTGGCTGTGACACTAATTTAGCAGCACTACCGTCGTAGTTTGCGTGTACTAATTCTTCTAGACCTGGAGCTAAAGATTCTACAGTATTTTTATTGAAAGCAAAATTAATATTTGCATCCCAAGTAAAATCTTTACCTGCTACTGGTGTTGTTGTAAAAGCTATTTCAAAACCTTTATTACGCATCGTACCAATGTTTGTTAAAACAGAATTAGCACCTGCTGAGTTAGGTAATGTTAATGGTAAAATTTGGTCTTGTAATCTAGAATCGTAATAAGCCATATCTATACCCATACGTCCGTTAAACATTTTTAACTCTAAACCAAACTCAGCATCACGCTTTGTTTCAGATTTAATACCATCATTACCCGCAGCTAAAGGAAGGGTCGTATAAATTACAGAGCCATCACCTTGATCTCCTAAAGAACTTTGAGTATAAGCTATATTTGCTTGGTAAGGTACTGGGAAATTACCTACTTTACCCCAAGATGCACGGAATTTACCATAGTTAATAAAGTCTGGCATCTCGAAAGCATCAGAAAACACAAAACTTGAATTAACAGAAGGATAATAGAATGAATTATCTTTAGGATTCATAGTTGATGTACGGTCACGACGAACTGTTCCCTCTACGAATAAAAAGTTTTTATAGCTAAAACTTGCAGTTCCTACAAAGGCATCTTTAACAAAACCTTGTTTATCGTTGTTAGAATTAGGAGTATTGGTTGAAGCGTTAATTGAGAACCAGTTCTCAACACTTAACCCACCGTTAGTAGCTCTTTCTGTCCATTTATACATCGATTTTGTACCTGTATAACCAGCCATTAAAGTCATTCCTAAATCCTCAGTTAAATCTTTATTATAAGTTAAGAAGATATCACCATAAACTAATTTATCGATTCTATTTTGTACTCTATATAAAGATCCATTTGCATTTCCAAGAGATAATGGTCTTACGCTAGGTCTTTTGTCTTCATATTCGAATGCCGTGAAATCTGTAGACATTCTACCTCTTAAAGTTAACTCGTCTATAATATTCCAATGTTGAGTTATACTAGCAAGCACACGATCGCTATTTTCTTCAAATTGGTAATTATTCACACGCCAAGCGTAGTCTAATACATCACCTCTATACCCTGGAATTCTTAAGTTTTCGTCTGGTGTTAAACTAGCTCCATTTCCTGTCACGTAGCGATATCCTAAACTCGTTTGAGCATATTTATAATACCAATCACCACTATCAAATCGAGTCATCATCCCTCCAAAATTATTAACCATACGGTCGATTTTGTAAGGTCTGTTACTAACTTTAGAATTTATGTAATTCACTAAAACATCAGTTTTTAAATCATCATTCCAGTTAAAACTTGTATTTAAATTAAAAATGTTCTTATCATTCTCCGAGTTTCTACTTAAACCTTCGTTATCCTGACGTGTATAAGAAAAACGTGTGTTAGATTTATCAGTAGCATTAACAATAGAAATGTTATTCATAAAGTTATGCGCATCTTGATATAAAGCTTCTACTCCATCCTGCGCATTATAAGCAATTACATCTCCTGTCCAAGCTAAAGTTGGTTGCCCGTCAAATTTAGGACCAAAGTTAACATTAGTAGCGATAGGTGTTCTTACACCATACTCTGAGTTATATAACCACATATCCTCATCCTGACCAGCATCGTTAAAATATACTGGGTAACCAGGACCTCTTACATTTTGAAAACGCGGAAAATATGCGGCTTTGTCCATTGTGTAAGTTGAATTAAAAGCAACTCCTAATCCTTTTTTCACACCTTTTCCACTTTTAGTTGTAATTAAAACCACACCATTCATAGCTTCGTTACCATAAGTTGCAGCAGCAGAAGCTCCTTTAAGAATAGAAATGTTTTCAATATCTTCCGGGTTAATATCTAAGATACCATTACCCTGGATACGTTGATCATTCCAGTAACTCGTATTATCATTTTCTCCATTACGAATAGGCACCCCATCTACAACGTATAGAGGTTGTGAATTTCCAGTAATAGATCCTAAACCACGAATTTGCATGTTAACTCCAGAAGTTGATCCTCCCGTAGTTGCTGCAATTTGAACACCTGGCGCTTTACCATATAAAGCTGTTGCAAAATTAGGTGTTCCTGTTTTTGTTATTTCTTCTGCTTCAACAATAGAAGTGGCATAACCAAGAGCCCTTTTTTCCTTGCTTATACCAAAAGAAGTTACAACAACTTCTTCTAAGCTTTCAGTGCTTTCAGCTAATTGTACATCAATTGTTTTTTGTCCCGCAATAGAAATTTCTTTAGTTGTATATCCAATGCTGGAAAACACCAATATTTCATCGCCTGAAATTTCGATAACATAACGCCCGTCGAAATCTGTAGCAACCCCTTTTGATGTCCCTTTAACAATAACGTTGGCCCCTGGAAGAGGAATCCCGCTATTTGCATCGGAAACAACCCCTGAAACTGTAGTTTGCGCTCCGGCATACAAAACACCGAAGAAACAAAATACAAACAGTAGTTTAAATAATTTTTGGTTCATAAATTTTTTAGTTTTGAGTTAATAAGGATTGAATTAACAATTATTTAACTTGACTCACATTCTTTTTTCGACCAACAACCATGTTGAAGCAGTGAATGAAAAACAAATTGAATAATTGCTGTTTTATAATAGTAAAAAGCTTACAAAGAATGGGAAAACCCACTATTTATAAGCTTTTTGAAGTGGCATAAATACACTTTATTTTTCAGAAATCTATTATTCCTGAATAATTTTTATTATTTCTGAATGAATTAAGTCATCATGACTAATAAAATAACTGTTGTTCTTCTTGTTCTTTGTTAGGATTTCCTTAACATGACCATCATTGTTTTTTACACGCTCAATAACCAACTCTTTTTTATTATAATATTTAGAATTTAATTGAATGGTAACTTTATCGAACATTGGTGTTGTAATGGTATATAATGGTTCTCCCGGAATAATTGGGTAAAAACCCATCATGGAATACACCAACCATGCAGACATGGTTCCTGTATCGTCATTACCTGGTAAACCAGCAGGAGTGTTTTTGAAATGCTTTCTAACTAATGCTTTAACCAACTCCTGTGTGCGATACTCCTCGCCTTTTACATAATTAAATAAATATGGATAAGCGATATCAGGTTCGTTAGCCATATCGAATTTATCAGCATCAAAAATCTTTTGTAGTTGAGCCGTAAATGGCTTATCGCCACCCATAAGCTTTTTCAAACCTTTAATATCATGTGGCTCCATAAAAGCATATTGCCATGCATTACCTTCTATAAAACCAACATTTTCTGTGAAGTTTGCGCCTGCATCCGGATCGAAAGGCTCATACCAACTGCCATCGGCATTGCGTGGTCTTAGTAAATCCCAATCATTATCAAATAATGTTCTATATGATAATGAACGGTTATAAAAACGTTTGTAATCATCATTCTTTCCCAAGGCTTTCGCCATAAGTGCGATTGCATAGTCGGCAATATTATATTCCTGAGTGGTGGAAACCGGCCCTTTGCTTTCTGTAGTTAAATAGCCTTTTTCTATATAATCTTTCAATGCAGGACGTAACGGATTGTTTTCAATTTGATCGGCACTTTTAAGCATCGCTTCATAAGCCTTTTCAACATTAAAATCCTTTATGCCTTTTAAATATGTATCAGTAATAACAATACTTGCAGGATCTCCCACCATAGTAAAGGTTTCGGTAGAATTTAATTCCCATTTTGGCAACCAGCCATTTTCATCATACATGTCAATCATACTATTAACCATATCGACCTGCTGTTCAGGATAAACCAACGACATCAGCTGATGCAGATTTCTATAGGTATCCCATAATGAAAACACCGTGTATCGCGTTCCGATTGTTTTGCCAATCTTTCCGGTTTTAATTTCCGGATATTCACCATTAACATCGTTAAGCATATTCGGGTGAATTAACGTGTGGTATAATGCTGTATAAAATAAGGTTTTGTCGTCTTGTGAGCCGCCTTCAACTTTTATTCTGGATAATAAGTTGTTCCATTTGTTATAAGTTTCATTATAGATATCATCGAATGATTTTCCTTGAGTTTCTTTTTCTAAATTCTCTCTGGCATTTTCAATACTTACGTACGATACTCCTATTTTAACTTCAATGGTTTCCGGCTTTTCGAATTGATATGAAAAAAAAGTGCCGATACTATCGCCTGCTACCGTTTTTGTGGCATTTTCCATAATACGGGTTTTACCATTATAACCCATCCATTGCGCTTCAACACCATCATATTTTGCAGGCGTATTCCAAACACCGAAAGTTTCTGCCGGCATAGAAAATTGTGCTACAAAATACACAGGATAAGAATCTTCAGGACTATTATAACAGAACGACCCTACGGTGCGCATGCCTTCAATTTCGGTTGGCGATATAATTTTAACCATGGCGCCTTGCTCGTTTGTAAGTCCTAAACCAAGATTTAATAAAAGATTAGATTTACCTTCCGGAAAAGAAATTCGACTAACCCCCACATGTTCTGAAGCTGTTAATTCTACTTTTGTATCATATTTATCTAAATCAACACTGTAATAGCCTGCTTTGGCAACTTCGTTTTTATAGGTGGTACCATATTCCAAATGATTGGTTTTTAAATCTCCTGTAGTTGGCATCAATAATAACACCCCTAAATCCGGACAACCAACGCCGCTTAAATTCACATGTGAAAAACCAGTTAAAAAGGTGTTTTCGTTAACATAAGGGTTAGACAACCACTGACTATCTTTTTCTAAAGGATTTTGAGGTCCCGCCACGTTAAACGGGCTCACACTTGCCATTCCTCTTGGAGCGATAGGCCCTGGATAGGTCGCGCCATAATTTGAAGTTCCAATAAACGGATTCACATAATCTGCTGGTTGCTCTTGGGCTTGCAGGCTTTGAAAAACGATGCCACACAAACCAAAAACAAAAGCTTTTTTTAATTGATTTATAGTAGAATGAGTTATGTTACTTTTTCTCATAATTATCACTTTTATTTTATGATTATTTGCCCGGTTAAACGATCGTCTTCTGAAGAGGATCCAATAAAAACATTAAACATACCAGGCTCAACAACGCGTTCCATTTCTGGATTTAATAAAGATAAATCTTTTGGATTAAGCGTCATTGTTATTTCCTTTATCTCTCCAGGTTTCAATGTAACACGCTCAAAACCTCTAAGTACTTTTGTGTAAGTTACAACCGAAGCATACTCATCCTGAATATAAAGCTGAACCACTTCATCACCTTCATATTCCCCAGTATTTTTAAGCTTAAATGACACTGAAATAGAATTGAAATCTTTTGAAGTGTTATCCGGTGTAATTTTTATATCGCTGTATTCAAAAGTAGTATAGCTTAATCCATATCCAAACGGATATAGGGCAGTATTGATTCTGGTTTGTCCAATATCGCCTTTACCTTGTCCTTTTTGCGAACTTCTTTTATACGGGAAGTTATAAGGAATTTGACCTGCGGTTCTTGGGAACGTTATTGATAATTTTCCGCCCGGATTATAAGCTCCAAAAATAGCTTCGGCAATGGCTTGTCCACCATATTCTCCGGGAAACCACGCTTCAATAATAGACGAAATATGATCGTCTACCCAGTTAATACTCATAGGGCGACCATTAATTAAAACAACCACAATTGGCTTTCCGGTAGCGTAAAGTGCTTTTATTAAATCTAATTGGTTTCCCGGTAAATCTAAGGAGGTTCTGGATTTTGATTCACCTACAGTATCTTCATTATCACCAACAGCAACCACTATTAAATCTGATTTTCCAGCTGCTTTAATAGCCTCATTTATATAGTTTTGTTGTACTTCATCTGGAGCAATACTATACAACTCACTTTTAGGCCAGTTTGCATCGTAAAAGTCACAACCCTGTGCAAAATTCACATTCGCTTTATCGCCAACAAATGTTTTAATGCCCTCATAAACCGATTGAATTTTCACGTTGGAAGGACCGTAACGGCTAATAGAATGATTTATCGCTTTGGCATTTGGCCCAGTTACCAAAATATTTTTGAAAGCATCAACTTTAATTGGTAACAGATTTTCTGAATTTTTCAATAACACCAAAGACTCTCGCGATGCTTTTAAAGCTATGTTTTCACTTTCGGCACCATGAACAATGGCATCAGCTTCTTTTGCTTTATTTACATAAGGACTATCGAATAAACCTAATTCAAATTTAACTCTTAAAACATCTTTAACGCGGTCGTCTATAACTCTCATTGGAATTCTGCCTTCTTCAACCAATTCTCTTAAGGGCAAAATAAAATCTTCGGCAGGTGAAAAATTAGTACGCACATTTAAGCCCGCCATCACTGATAAATATACGGTTTCTTTAAAGTCTTCTGCAACGTGATGACGCCCTTTCAAACCTCCAACAGCCCAGCTATCTGAAACCACATACCCTTTAAAACCCCACTGATCTCTTAATAATTCGGTTAAAAAATAATGACTTCCGGTTACCGGAATACCATTATAATCGTTGTACGAAGACATAATGCCTTTTAATCCGCCTTCCTGAACTACAGTTCGAAAAGGCTCAAGGTAAATTTCATGCATTTCGCGCTCAGTAATATGCGGATCGGTTCTGGCATCGCCATCACGTCCACCTTTTGGAGCACTGTACACCGCAAAATGCTTTGCTGTAGCTACCACATTCTGTTTTTTTATAGATTTCACCATTGCCAAGCCTAACTGAGACACTAAATAAGGATCTTCCCCATAACACTCTACCGTTCTGCCCCATCTCGGGTCTCTGGCTAAATCTAAAATTGGAGAATACACATTGGTATAGCCTAAAACCCGGGCTTCCTTTCCTGTGATGGCACCAATTTCTGAAACCAAATCTTTATCCCAGGTACTTCCAATGCCTATTTGAGCTGGAAAACTCGTTGCGCCGTCGTGACATAAGCCCCGAATACCCTCGTTGGTAAAATCTACCGGAATACCTAAACGCGTATCTTCAACAAAAAAACGTTGCACCTCATTAATAGCTTTCGCATGGTTTGATGGCGGCCAAGAGTATTCCGTTTCGGCACTCTTATGATAAGCTAAACCGTTTAAATGTTCATCGATGTTACCAATTCCATCTTTATAAACTCGATTTTTCCAATCGGCGTTTGGTAATTCATCCTGAAGAACACGGCCAAACCCATAAAGCGTTGCCATTTGACAGGTTTTTTCATCCAACGACATCTGACTTATTAAGTCATTAACTCTGGCATCTAAAGGTTGATTTGGATCTTCGTAAATTTCTTTTTTATTATTCTTATTAAAATCAATCCAACTATCGTGATATATTTTAACTTTCCTTTTCTTTGAAATAAATTCCTGAGCAGACACTGTATTGTAAGATACAGCACCTATTATTAATAATGGAATTAATTGTTTTATTTTCATAAACTATATTGTTCTATTTGAGGCATTAATCACATTTCTAAGCAACTAAAGTTTTAAACGAATTATTGACTAGTAATCAAATCAAAAATAGGTGTTTACATAATTAAAAATTAAGCAAACACCTATCTATAATATAAAGCAAATGTTTATTAATTTACTGCATCAATTTTTAATGTCCAAGCATATTTTGAAGGCAGGTTGTTTCTTAAGTTTTCAGGAATAATCACTTTAAATCCTTCAGCTTGTTTCTCCCATTTTAAACGTGTTTTTGAACCAAGCATAGTAATTTTTGTTCCTTTTTTTGGTGTGATTGATTTCACAATAACTTCAGCAGGAATTTTGTTTTCATTTTCTCCTGCCATATAGAATAAAAACACATTACCTTTTTCATTTTGCGTCATACAAATGTTATTTTCTTTAAATGGCGCGATTGGTTTTGTAGCATAAATAGCTGTGCTGTTTACATCCATCCAATCGCCATAAGCCTGTAATAAATCGTATGCACCTTGCTGCCACTCACCTTCCGGACTTGGGGCAATATTTAATAGTAAATTACCACCTTTAGCAACCACATCAATAAGCGTGTGAATACCTTCGCGAGGACTCATGTATTTTGCATTTGGCGTGTATGACCATCCTCCACCTGAAATAATGCAAGACTCCCAAGGATATGGCAACGTCTTCTCTGGCACACGATTTTCAGGTGTTAAGTAGTTTTGGTTTTTGCCGTGAACAGCACGATCAACCACAATTAAACCAGGTTGTTGTTTACGAGCTTTAACCACTAACTCATCCATTTTAATATCCTGATTGATGATGCGGTGTTTCAAGTAGCCATCTTCAACATTGTCAAGCGTATGTTTGTACCACTCCGTAATTTCAGCTTTTGGCGTTTTAGCAACCCAACCACCATCTAACCAAAGAATATCAATTTTACCATAATCGGTTAAAAGTTCCATAATCTGGTTATGCGTGAAATCGACATACTCCTGCCATTTTTCAGGATTTTCTGAAGGCGAATAGTTTACGTTTCTATCTTTTGGTGGGTATTTTGGCCACCAGTAACTATCTACATTCCAATCTGGTTTTGAGAAATATGCTCCTGCCCAAAGTCCTTCGTTTCTAAATGAATTGAATACTTCTTTAGCAATATTCGCCTTAGGATTTGAGGAGAAAGGTGTTTTAGGCGATGTAATTTTATAATCGGTATATTTTGAATCGAACATACTAAATCCGTCATGGTGCTTTGTCGTAAACACCACATATTTCATCCCAGCATGTTTGGCTGCTTTTGCCCATTTATCTGGGTCGAATTTTGTTGGATTAAAAGTGGTTTGAAGCGCTTCATATTCCTTTTTATATGCAAAATAATCGTCTGGATTGCTTCCTTTTTTACGTTCACACCATCCGTACTCTTCTGGTGACAAGGACCATGATTCCACAATTCCCCATTGACTATAAGTACCCCAGTGCATTAGTAATCCGAACTTAAGGTCTTGCCATTCATCAAGTTTTTCTAATACTAACGGATCGGTTTCCGGCACATAACGTTCATCTTCATAAATAGCCTGCGAAAACGATTGCATCGATAGCAATGCCGTAATAGCTATAAGCGTCTTTTTCATACTTTAATTATTTTTTAATTGAGTTATTAAGTGAATAAGGAGCATTTTCCACTTTGCTTCCCCACTCTATGTTTGCTGTGTTTGTAAGATTGAATTTTAAAACACCTCCATTCTGGATGGTTTCATAATTCAAATAGGTATTGTTGTAAAATGCTTCATTCAGATCTACTGATTGAATATAAAAGTTGTCTTCTGAGTTATTTTCTGAATGTATTTCGAAAGTATTCCCGTTTTCTAAATGAAGTGTTGCCTTTTTGAATAGCGGACTACCGATGACATACTGATTTATTCCAGGGGTTACCGGATAAAATCCTAAAGAGCTGAACACATACCAAGCCGAAGTTTGGCCGTTATCCTCATCACCACAATAGCCATCTGGGGCTGATGAATATAGTTTAGTTAAAACTTCTCTTATGTGTTGCTGAGTTTTGTAAGGTGCTCCTGCAAAATTGTACAGGTAAATCATATGCTGAATAGGTTGATTCCCATGCGCATAGTTCCCCATATTTACCACCTGCATTTCTCTAATTTCATGGATAGTGTGTCCGTAATACGAATCGTCAAATTTTGGAGGCATCATAAAAACACCATCTAATTTTGAAACAAACGCTTCATTTCCGCCCATGAGATTGATTAATCCCTGAACATCATGAAATACCGACCAAGTATAATGTAAACTATTGCCTTCGGTAAATGCATCACCCCATTTTAACGGGTTAAATGGATATTGAAACGAACCGTCTTCATTTTTTCCACGCATTAACCCCGATGAAGGATCGAACAAGTGATTATAATTCAACGACTGCTTTTCGAACTTTTCTACTAATTCTTGTTTACCGAGTTTTTTAGCCATTTCAGAAATTGTAAAATCTGCATACGCATATTCTAAAGTTCTAGCTGCATTTTCTTTTATATCTACATTATAAGGCACGTATCCTAAGGTATTATAATAGTCTAACCCTGCACGACCAACAGAATTTACTGGGCGACCGTCTTCAACGGTAGCATTTTTTAGAATCGCTTCAAAAAGGACATCAACATCTTTCTCTTTTACATTTCCTTTAAGAAATGCATCAACAATTATTGGCGCTGAATTAGAACCAATCATACAATCGCGATGCCCGGGACTTGCCCATTCCGGCAACCATCCTGATTCTTTATATGTATTTGCAAGCCCCTCCATGATGTGACTATTCAATTCTGGATACATCATATTAAAAAATGGAAAAACAGCTCTAAATGTATCCCAAAACCCGTTATCAGTGAACATATAACCTGATAATACTTTTCCGTTGTACGGACTGTAATGAACGATGTTGTTATTTGCATCAAATTCATAAAACTTTCTCGGAAACAGTAAAACACGATATAAACACGAATAAAAAGTTCGAATATGATCGATATTATCATCTTCTATTTCAATTCTGTTTAACTCTTTATTCCATGCCTGCTTTGCTTTGTCTTTAGTGTCTTCAAAAGAATCTCCTCCAATTTCTCTATCAAGATTTAACTGCGCTTGTTCTGGACTTATAAAAGACGACGCTACTTTTACATGCACCACATCGCCTCGTTTGGTTTTAAATCCAATGATCGCACCAACATGATTTCCTTCACTGTTTTTAACGTTTTCCTGTAATTTCCAATCGTCATGCCAGGTGTTTATTATTTCAAAATCACAATCGAATTCCGCAACAAAATAGTTATGAAAATTCTCTGGAACGCCGCCACTGTTATTTCTGCAATAGCCAATGATTTTTCGTTCTTCAGGAATGATTTTCACCATGGATCCTTTAAAAAAGGCATCTAATAAAATATACGACTGTTCGGCTTCAGGAAACGTAAATTTAAAATGTGCTGCTCTTTCGGTTGGAGCAACTTCTGCTTTCACATCGTAATCAGCTAAATACACCGAATAATGATACGGTTTTACAGTTTCCGCTTTATGCGAGAACCATGAGGCACGTTCATCCTCCTGAAATTTTAAATCGCCAGTAACTGCCATTAAAGAAAAGGCGGCATAATCATTAATCCACGGACTTGGTTGATGTGTTTGCTTGATCCCTCTTATTTTCTTGGCATCATAAGCATAGGTCCAGCCATCTCCCATTTTTGCCGTTTGGGGAGTCCAGAAGTTCATCGCCCATGGTGTGGCTATAGCTGGATAGGTATTTCCGTTAGATAAACTGTAATCGGAGTCGGTTCCCATTAACGGGTTTACCAAGTCGACTAAATTATCATTTTTAACCGCTTTGGTATTTTCAGATTGTTTGGTCGCCTTATTGCAAGAAACAAAGCTTAATAGTAATACCCCAAAAAATATTGTTAACCGACTCATATCCATAATTCTTCTAATTACTTTCTATTACCTGACCAGCGTCTCCATATAAATCAACCTCGCCATCTAACTGAAGAGCGATTACTGTAACGTTTTCATCCTGTACGTGTTCTGGCAAATCGATATATAATAAACCAGGAACTTTGCTCCAGTATAATTTCCCAACCACATCGGTTTTTAATTTGGTGCCATTACCAACTACCCAAGCACGGTTTACTTTATTTTTAAGTCCTTTAATTAATAACGGCCCGTTTGGTTTGTTGTCTACGTACAGATACAAAATGGTTTTATCTTTCGATAATGCCGTATAACCATTAAAATGACCGAATGGAATTCCTGCACGTGTTCCATAAATGGCTGCAGCATGCTTGTTCGTCCATTTTCCTAATCCTTTTAAGATTTCAACTTGCTCCTCTGGAATAGTTCCATCCGCTTTAGGTCCGATATCTAAAAGTAGATTACCTCCCATATTAATACAGTCCACAAAAATGCGAATGATTTGATTCAAGCTCTTGTATTTGGTGTCGTTTGGTTGATAGCCCCAAGAGTTGTTCATGGTCATGCATAATTCCCAGTACTTATCTTTTGGTTTGTTTACAGGAACCCCTTGCTCTGGCGTCGCGTAATCTCCGTAACCTTGTAGTCTTGAATTGATGATGGTTGAAGGGGTTTCTTTGAATAAAAGCTCACGAATTTCTTTAGCTTTCCACTTTTCTGCTTTCTGTTCCCAATCGCCATCAAACCAGTATAAATCCGGATTGTAAGCAGCTAATTCTTTTAATTGACCGAAATTAAATTTGGTGAATTTATCCCAACGTTTATCATCTTCTTTATAACGTTTTTCATTTCTTAAAAAGTTTGGATAATCAGGATAAGACCAGTCTAACAATGAATAATACAACCCTAATTTTAAGCCTTCTTTACGAACCGCTTTTGCAAAAGGCGTGATTAAATCTTTTTTCGCCGGGGTTTTATCAATAACATTTAAATCGCCCTGTTTGGTATTCCATAAAGCTACACCATCATGATGTTTTGTAGTAATAACTGTATATTTTGCGCCGCTTTCTTTAATTAGTTTTGCCCAGTATTCAGGATCATAGTTCTTAGCTGTAAAGCCATTTAATTGCTTCATATAATCATCATAAGTGATGTATCCGTTGTGAAACGACCAGGATTCGTCGATTCCGTTTACGGCATAGATACCCCAGTGGATAAAAATACCAAGCTTGGCATCTTTAAACCACGCCATGCGCTCTTCCTTACTTTGCTCTGATTCCTGCGCTTTAGTTTGAAAACTGAATAATGTCATCAGTAAAGCTGCAGCTATATAACGTTTTTTCATTTTTAAGTTTATCTATTAGAGTCTAATTAGTTTACCAATATTTCATCAACAAATAGCCAAACCCCGCCACCTCTTGGATTATTTTCTAAAGCTTTTGCTTTCACTTTTACAAATCTTGCAGATTGTTCAGGGAAATTCACCGCAAAATCTTTTTTAGAGACTTTTGAAGCTTGCGCATATGGTCTTGTTGTTTCTCCTATTTTTTCGAAAACTTTACCATCATTAGATATCGATACTTCAACAGCAACAGGAAAATAAATACCTGCCTTCTGACTTTCTAAAGTTCCAACAGCTACATTACTAATTTCGGTTTCATTTTCTAAATCGATTACCACTTCCATATCGGTTAACCAGCCTTGCCATTGTCCGTCGTGAAAATTTTGAGAACCTCTTAATGCATTATCCAGAGTGGTTGCTCCAGTTCCTTTATAAGCATTGCTATACTGCGTATTGTAGGAAACTTTTTTTCCTATGGCTTTATGAAATTTAATCGTATCTACATAAGTGATTCCAACAGGTTTTTCATCTTTGAATAAAGACGCCTTTAAAATTGTAGTTTCTTTAATCTGAAACGTATCAGCGTACTTCTGTGCATTTTCATTTAAGTCCGCAGCTCCTAACACATAACGAATATCTGGATTTGGAAATTCATTTTTAAGGGATAAATTGACTGCTTGATTAATTGAATCGAAAGAATATGCAGGCCTTAAAATATAGGCACTTTTCGCATAATTGATATCTAAATCCTTATAACGCTCAAACATCATTTCCATTCGGCGTGAAAAATCTTCAAAATTACGAGATTCCTTAGTACTCCATAAAGCTTCAGACATGGCTGCCAATCTTGGGAAGATCATATATTCAGACTGATCTGTAGTTGGTAAATATTCCGCCCATAAATTCGCCTGACCACCTAAAACATGCTTCGCTTCTTCGGAAGTCATTTCATCTGCAACCGGATCGAATTCGTATACCTTACTTAAAGGTGTATAAGCCGTAAATGCTGTTGGTTCGTATTCCTGAGGTCCTTGATAATAATCAAAATAACAATGAGATGTTGGTGTCATAATCACGTCATGTCCTTGCTTTGCTGCTTCGATACCTGGTTTGTTACCTCTCCAGCTCATCACCGTAGCTTCAGGAGCAAGACCACCTTCAATAATTTCATCCCAACCTATTAGTTGTTTGCCTTTCGAGTTGATGTATTTTTCCATACGTTTTACAAAATAACTTTGTAATTCATCAACATCTTTTAAACCTTCCTCTTTAACACGTTTTTGACAATGCGGACAGATTTTCCAATTGGTTTTAGTGGCTTCGTCGCCTCCAATATGAATATATTTTGATGGAAAAATGGTCATGACTTCATCCAATACATTCTCTAAAAACTTGAACGTACTGTCCTTTCCTGCACAATAAATATCTGTGATTGGCCAAAGTCCACCAGAAGGTACTCCAATCTCTTGATTAAAACAGGCCAGTTCCGGGTAGGACGCTATTGCACTCGACACGTGAGCTGGCATTTCAATTTCAGGAATCACCTCTATGTTTTTAGACGCTGCGTAAGCAACGATATCTTTTAATTCTTCCTGGGTTAAAAAACCGCCGTAAGTTCCTTTAACACCATGTGGATTTTTATCGCGGTTGTGCCAGAATTTATCTTCCTGATCGACGCGCCATGCACCAACTTCGGTTAATTTTGGATATTTTTTAATTTCTATTCGCCACCCTTGATCATCAACCAAATGCAAATGCAACACATTCATTTTATGCATCGCTAAACGATCGATAGTTTGCTTAATATAATCACTGTCGAAAAAATGGCGCGATAAATCTAACATTAAACCTCGATATTGAAAACGCGGTTCATCTTTAATCGAAACATTAGGAACAATCCAATCTTGATTTGCTACTAAAGAAGTATTCTCGATTGTTGTTGGCAGTAATTGTCTAAGCGTTTCAATACCATACACAAAACCAGCAGCCCCGTTGGATTTTATGATTACACCCTTTGAATCTGAATCTAACTCATAAGCTTCGGGTTTGAGATTAGCATCTGTTACAAATTGAACATAATTTTCTGAAGGCGCTTCATTAACAATTTCAGGAGTAAATCCTGCAGCCGTTTTTAATTTATTAATTAAAACCTCTAAAGCAGCTTTCTGACTTTCATCTTCAATAACAAATTGCGTGTTCTCGTTTATCTCAAATCCACCTTGATTCAAGGTTAATTCAACAGGTTTTGGAATGATTTGAATATCGGCTTCTGTGAAATTTACCTGTTTCGACTGGCACAATGCCAACATCAATCCAAGTCCTAAAAGCAATATTTTTGAGTGACTAAATTTTATCATTTTAAGTTAGTTTGTGTCTTGTTTTATTTATCCCAGGTCATTTTAAATTTAGAATCTTCCATTCTGTTACCATGAGCTTCATCGTAAACTGCATAATTAAACCCAGATCTTAAACTATAACCACCATATTCACCGGCCTTATTTACGGCTATAAATCCTACCTGCAAATATTCCATATCTTTATGGTTTTTGTGTTTATCATAAATACGTTCTACAATTTCTTTACAAGCTTCGTCCGGAGATTTCCCCTGACGCATTAACTCAACAACCATAGCACTTCCTGCCGTTCTTATAACTGCTTCACCAAGTCCTGTAGCAGCGGCAGCTCCAACTTCATTATCTAAAAATAATCCTGCACCAATTATAGGAGAATCTCCTACGCGTCCGTGCATTTTCCAAGCCGCACCACTGGTTGTACACCCCCCCGTAATGTCGCCATTTTCATCAATCACCAACATGCTTATAGTATCGTGATTTTCAATATTAATGACTGGTTGATATTTCGATTTTTCTAACCAGTTTTTCCAGTCTTTTTCAGAGGCTTCTGTTAACAAATTTTCTTCTTTAAAACCTTGCTCTTTAGCAAACTGTAAGGCGCCAGCGCCAGTTAACATAACATGAGGCGTATTTTCTAATACTTTTTGTGCAACTGCAATAGGGTGTTTTATATTTTGAAGAAAAGATACCGAACCACAATCGCTATTAGAATCCATTATACAAGCATCTAAAGTCACTTTACCTTCTCGATCTGGGTAACCACCGTAACCAACACTTCTCACTTTCGGATCCCCTTCCGGAATTCCAACTCCCGCAACAATAGCATCCAGTCCAGATTTACCAGATTTTAGTAATTTCCATGCTTCTTCGTTAGCTGGTAAGCCATGATTCCAAGTGGATATAATTAAAGGTTTTTTTCCTGTTTTTTCTTCGGTTGCAACAGCTGAAACTGCTGATTTAGCTTCCTCTTTACAACTTAAAAGCGTGCTAACACCTAAAGTTCCTAACGCTGCGTTTTTAATAAAATGTCTTCTGTCTCCCATGTTCTCAATATTATTTATATACCTGTGACGATATTGCCATTGTGTACGTTTGGTTTTTATTTGGTTGAGGCCCCATAACAAATCGTAATGAGCCACCGTTAATAATGTCTTTGTGTTCTATATAACTTTTTGAAATTTCTTTTCCGTTTAAAGTTATAGATTGAATGTATTTGTTTTTCGAGGTGTTATTTTCAGCTTCAATTGTAAAATCTTTTCCCGATTCTAAGTGAATAATGGCCTTATCGAAAATAGGCGAACCAAAAGCGTAAACACCCTGGGCAGGATTTACCGGATAAAACCCTAAAGCACTAAATACATACCAAGACGACATTTGTCCGCAGTCTTCATTTCCGCAATGGCCATCTGGTGTATTGTTATATTGTGTTTCTAAAATTCTTCTGATAATTTCCTGAGTTTTTTCAGGCTTCCCTATGTAATTATACAAGTAGCCCACATGATGACTTGGCTCATTACCGTGGGCATATTGACCTATCATACCCGTGCTAAAAATAGGTAATTTGTCGGTAGCTAAAGGGTAAAAACTAAACATAGAATCCAGTTTTTTTTCAAATTGCTCAGTACCAACTTCTTTTATCAAACCTTCAATGTTTTGGGGTACTGACCACATATATTGCCAGGCATTACTCTCGCAATAATAGGGTGTATATTCTTTAGGAATGAAGTTTTCTATAAAGCTTCCTTCTTCCTTTTTTGGACGTAAAAAAGTACTCTTTGAATCGTATAAATTCCTCCAGTTTTCAGAACGATTTAGGAAATACTCGTAATCTTCTGTTTTATTTAAAGCTTTGGCAAATTGAGCGACACACCAATCGTTGTATGCATATTCCAAAGTTTTTGAAACCGACCAATTTTCGTGATGCTCATCAACTGGAATAAAGCCTAATGTCTTATATTCATCCAACTGACGAGCATCCACCATAGAACTAACTTTACAGGCTTCATAGACTAAATTTTCATTAAACCCGTTAACTCCTTTAAAATAAGCATCAACAATAACAGGAATCGCATGATTACCAATCATCATATTTGTTTCATTCCCTTGCATCGACCAAACCGGTAACAATCCAGTTTCCTTATAATGCGCCAGCAATGAATTAATCATATCCGAAACCCTATTAGGATGTATTATGGTGTATAAAGGATGTGCTGCACGATACGTATCCCATAACGAAAAGGTATCGTAACGTTTAAAACCAGAAGTTGTCATAACACTATCATTAGCACCTTTGTATTCGTTATTGTAATCACTCAATAAAGTTGGCGCTAACATGGATTGATACAGCATCGTGTAAAAAATATGCTTCTTTGTTTCATCAGTAGTGAATACTTCAATTTTTTCAAGTTGATGTTCCCAAACCTGGTTCGCTTGCTCTTTATATTCCTTAAAATTGAAATGAGGCGCTTCGTTCTCCAAAGATTTATGGGCACCATCCAGACTTGCTGTCGATAACCCTGTTTTTAAAATGATGACATCAATATCTTCAGTTTTATAATTTAAAATGATTTTGGTGTTTTTTCCTGAGGCTTCACCTTCTACTATTGAATCATTTGAAAACAACTGATAGGACTGAAATGGTTTAGACGCCTGAATTTCAAAATACACACGCTGATCTTTAGCCCATCCTGTAGATTTTCGATAACCTTGAAGTGTGCTGTCGTTCAACACTTTTATATATGTATCTGTAGGTGCATCCCAATTAAGCGCATAGCCTAAATCGATATGAATTTGCGACAATGTATCTTTTGGAAAGGTATATTTATGAATACCTGTTCTTTGAGTAGCTGTTAACTCTGCCTTGATGCCATAATCTATTAAATCAACTTGATAATACCCTGGTTCAGCCGATTCCTGCTCATGATTATATCTTGAAAAAGGTTTAAAATTATTAGCCTCCATTCGTTCATTAAAATGGCTATTGGTAGGCATGACTAAAATATCATATAAATCGCCCGCTCCAGTTCCAGATAGGTGCGTATGTGAAAAACCGGAAATTATAGAATCCTGATAGAAATACCCCGCAATTCTATCCCATCCCGGAATACCTATATCGGGACTGAGTTGCACCATGCCGAAAGGGACTGTGGCCCCCGGATACGTATTTCCCGACCCATCGGTTCCTATAAATGGATTAACATATTGTGTAAAGTTTGTTTGAATAATATCATCGGTTTGTTTGCAACCCACAAAAAGCATTGCACAAACTGAAACTATGTAAACTCCAAACTTCATTTCGTATGATTATAAATTAGCTTTTGTCGTTTTTATAGTTTCAAAAAACTCATCTGAAATCGCATTACCATCGAAAAATGAAACCCCTTTTGCTCCATTTTCTTTAGCATATAAAATAGCTTGCTTTAAATCCTCAGCGGTTTTAAAATCGGGGATGTAAATTCCTGTGTTCAATGAAATCCCTTCGCTTTCAGTATCGGTTACACCTTGCTTGGTCGCATAACCAATCCAGTCAACCTCTTCGTCGTAAAATCCATGGTAAATCATTGGGTAAACTTCATCAATATCCCATTTATCCCAACGTTGACGCACCATGTGATCGGCCATTTCAGGGTATGGAAATACCGCAGCTGTTAAAATCTTATTGTTATTGTGAACGATTTTATAAGCATCATCAACAACAGATTTAATAGCGTTTAATCTGAAGTTTTTCCACTCCATATCAATCGCCGTATTTTTACTTTTTAAAGGATTTTTATGGTGTAATTTTTCAAACTCGCTAATGCACACATCGCAATAACAAAAATCGTATTCAGGTAATTCTTCATCCTGAACTAAATTGTATTTTGGTAATAGTCCGATTGGTAAAAAGATGTCCGGAAAACGAATATAATCTAAGTGGACACTCTCCACTCCTTCAACTTTTGCCAAACCTTCCACTAAGCCCAAAATATGATTTCGTGATTCTTTTCTTTTCGGACATAACCACTGATAATACCCTACATAAGGACGTGTATCAAAGCAAGATTTTCCTTCTCTACTTACCTGATACCATTCTGGATGTTGCAGAGCAATAGTATCTCCCGGACGGTTTACTGCCATAATCCAGGCATGCACCCGTAAACCTTTTTCCTTGGCTAAAGGCACTAATCGCTCTAACAACTTAGGGTCAGTTCCGGTGTTGATTAACACTTCATCTATGCCTCCGTTACTGTATTTTTCAAATTCCTTAAGGAATTCTTCATCCGATTTTTTTCCATTTGCGGTTGTCCAAACCCCAAATTCGAAAGCTTCTTTTTTAGGTTCAGGAGAATCAACTTCAGCTATAGTATTCTCTTTTTTTTGATATCCACAAGATATGCAGAGTAACACCAAAGCAGTTATTAGTAAGTATTTTGTTTTCATAAGTTGTTGTTAGTCGTTTGTTATTTTGTCGCCTTTTGTCTATCCCTAGACGTCTTTTGTTATTCCATACCCTTAAACAATGCGTTTAATAATTCCTGATTGTTATCTAAACTGTATTCCCAAAACATCGCGCCTCCAAGTCCATTTTCTTTTATAAACTGAACTTTAGTTTCGATATCTTTAGGTGTTTCCCATGAGATGAACACGCTATCTTTTGCATTCCACAGATATGATGCTTTAGCAGATTCATCATATAATTCTTTAAAATGCCCAGACTTGATTTTCTCAACAATATCCCAATACGGTACAATCATACCGGTAGACTTAGCCGATTGGTACAATCCGTTATTCTGCGGATTCACTTTTTCCCACATTCTTCCGTAAAACGGAATGCCCATCACTAATTTATTTGCCGGAACACCCGCTTTCAAATGGCGTTCTATGGCTTGTTTACCACTATTTCCTTCAAATTTTTCTGCATGTGAAGGATTTAAATTCGCATGATGCCCCGTTTGATAATGCCATCCATGATAGTAGTCGTAACACATTACATTAATAAAATCAAGATACTCCTGAGCCTTGCCTAATTGGGTATGATCTATATAAGCCTGATCTGCACCACTCGCAATAGTTAGTAAATAATGCTTGTTATCTGTTTTTCCTTGTATTTCTAAAGCTTCGCGGATGGTTTTTAATAATAACGTAAAATTCTCTTTATCCGACGGACGAAATGCGTTGTCCTCACCACGTTGCCCCGGGTATTCCCAGTCTAAATCAACACCATCAAAACCGTGTTTTTTCAAAAGTGAAACACAACCATTAGCAAAAATTTGTCGTGCTGATTCTGATGCCGCTAAATGAGAAAATTGATCAGACCAAACCCAACCACCAACAGAGTACAACACTTTTAAATCTGATTTTTTAGATTTTAACGCCATTAAACTCGCAATTTTACTAGAATCTACAGCTAACTCAAATTTTGGTTTGCCTTGTACAATATTGGCAAAAGCATAATTAATATGTGTTAACTTCTTGGCATCGACCTGAGAAGGATCAAAATCTTCGTAACCCGCCACGTAACCAATCAATTTTAAGTTTTCAACTGGAGCTTCAACTTTTCCTTCTTTTTCTACCTTGTTTTCACAGTTTAAAAGTGCAGAAAACATCAAAAGACAAACTCCTGATTTTATGAATTTCGATGTTGTATTGATTAAGTTTAACTGTAACATGTATCGACTTTTTCTTAATAATAATACGTTCAATTTTTTTTTTGAACCCTGCTTCTTTTTATTCTGGATTTTTATTTTATTTCAGAAAATTCTCCATTTTCCTTAATTATCAGTGTTTTATTTGAAAAAGGGCTTTTCACAGAAATATTATACCCCGTTGAATGGTTTTCTAAAACTGGTTTTAAAACTTTACCATCAACCTTAATATCGTTATCGACAAGTTCGGATAATGATGATGCCCAAACTTTATTTTTGTTTTTATAGCTTTTTTGAGCACGGTATAAACTGAACATTTGCCATTTTATTTTTTCATCTTGAGGAATTTCAAAGGCATCTTTCCCACCAATTTCCTTCGATGAAAAATACACATAACCCCATTTTTCTGGCTCGTGCATATTAATCACGCCCATTGGGGACCATACCCAGTTGTATTCTGGTATAAATTTACCATCCTCTCCTTTTTTACGACTATACTTTCCGTTTGATAAATCATGTTGCCAGTTAACACGTGAAAAATTAACACGCCAAAAACTATCAACCGGTACATTTTTATGAAAATACGAGGTTTTATAAGCTGCAAAAGGAATGGCAATTTCTAATGTCCAGCCTTCATCTATATCTTTTGAATTATTTAGAGTACCTTGAATAGTAACGGCTGACTTTAACCCATTAATATCCCAGTCGTTTAAAATCTTTGGATTATCGCGGTAAGGTTTCGTTAAAAACAAATCCCAAACTGTATTTAAGGCGTTAATTTCCAATTCATAATAATTGTAGGAGTCACTATCCGGATCAATAAACACTTCGAAATCATTATTATAAAAAATAATAGTATCACGCTGTTTTAAATCGGCCCATACGTGAGGCTCTTCCATTCTAGCCAGAATGTAATAGTATTGTTCATCCCAAAGCATTTTTACTTTGGTTTCATATTTTGGTTTTTTATCACCTTCAATATCGATAAACAAATCAGTCCATTCGGCTTTATCCCATGAAGCCTCAGAACCCATTCCATCAATAGAAATGGATTCTGAAGTTTTATAGGCTATGTATTGTCTGGGTTCCATGTCTTGCTTAGGTTGTGCGCAACCAACGGCACAAAAACAACTCATTGCTCCAAACAACACCTTTATTTTTCTCTGTATTTTCAAATTACAAACTGTTATTTTTTGTGAATTCTACTACTTCACTCAATTTACCAAATGCCATAGCTACAACGGTATCGGCAGCGCCATAATACACTGCTAATTTATCTTCTTCGTAATCATGTAACGCTGCACATGGGAATACAACATTTGGTACATCACCTGTTAACTCATACATTTCTGCAGGGCCTAATAAATAAGGCTTGGTTCTGTATTTTACCTTGTCTGGTTCATTTTCATCTAAAATGGCAGCTCCCATAGCATAACGGAATCCATTACAGGTATTAATAACCCCATGATACAACATTAACCAACCGTCATCAGTTAAAATTGGTATAGGTCCTGCGCCTATTTTAGTACATTGCCAGGCACTATCCTGAAAAGGAGCTACTTTCATAACACAACGATGCTCTCCCCAGTATTTCATATCCGGGCTGTAACTAATATAGATATCACCAAAAGGCGTATGACCGTTATCACTCGGGCGACTTAACATCGCATATTTTCCATTAATTTTTTTTGGGAATAACACCCCATTTCTATTGAATGGTAAAAAGGCATTTTCACATTGAAAAAACTCCACAAAATCAAATGTATATGCGATACCAATTGTTGGGCCATGATACCCGTTACACCAGGTAATCCAATATCTATCTTCAATAAATACCACACGAGGATCGTATTTATAATCCGACTCAATCATCTCGGTGTTTCCGGCTTTCATCACAATTGGATCATGATTAATATCCCAGTTAATTCCATCTTTACTAAAGCCTGCAAAAATATTCATCTGCACCGCCTTATTATCACATCTGAACACACCTGCGAATCCATCTTTAAAAGGTACTACAGCGCTGTTAAAAATACTGTTTGATGATGGGATTGCATATCGATCTATAATCGGGTTTTCAGAATATCTCCACATGACCTCATTATTATTCTCCGGTCTGTCTTGCCAAGGTATATTTGCCACTTTTTATATAATTTAATCTGTTATTTTATTCACTTTATTTAACCAAGTGTATTTTAAAATTATTGAGGTAATTACAAATACAACTAACGATATGATTGTTTTAGGATAATCGCGTATTAAAAGAAATATTGGCAAAACAATCATACTCGATTGCCATACAATCCCAATAATACAATTTAACATATCGCTAAAAAACTCATTATTTTTCTCAAAAGACGCATCTTCTGCTTTTAATTTTTCAAATACAGGTTTCCACCAACCCCAAGGTCTAACATTCGTGTAGAACGATTTTAGAACCGCTTCATCAGTAGGTTTTGAAAAACAGGTTCCTAATAAACTACCTAATAATGAAAAACCAAAGATGATTGGGAATAAGTAGATTGATGGCATGGTTGCTAATTGATACCATACACCCTCTACATCAAAATTCATTTTATTCTGATCTAATACAAACTGAAATGACGCTATTACAAGACCTGCTAGCATACCCCAGAAATAGCCCCAGCCATTAAAACGCCACCAAACCCATTTCAGAAAATTAGCTGCTACATAACCACCAAACAGAGAACTAGTAATCCATAAGGTTAACGAGTTAATGGAGTCTGCAAAAAAGCCCATTAAAACCCCCAGCAAAACAATAACCAAAGAAGCCAAATGACTCACTTTTATATAGTGTGAACTATCAGCAACTGGTTTAAAATATTTTTTATAAATATCGTTAACTATGTACGCTGGACCAGCATTTACAAAGGCTGAAAACGTAGACATAAAAGCTGCTAATAAACCTGCCAACAGCAAGCCTTTTATCCCAACAGGAACATGAAAATTAATCACTTTTGGTAGAATAATTTCTAAATCGCCTCCAGTTAAAGCGCCATTATTCATTTCCGAAGATAAAACAACCAATGCTATAACTACAATTCCACCAATTAATAAATACCTTGGAATAAATAAAATCAGGTTCGTAAATCCAGACATATACGCTGCTTCTTTAACCGTTTTTGTAGAAAGAATACGTTGTAAATCGTAACTCGGCGTTGGTCCTGCAATACTTGCAAAGAAGCCTTTAAACAAAGACATACCAATAAAAGCACCGAACATTTTATAGCCTTCAGAGTCTATCAAATCGTTAAACGCCTGATATTTATCACTCCACTGCGGACCTAATTCCCATCCAAAGAAAATGTTTTTCCATTCTTCTGAAATGATAGACGTTATTTCGAAATCTGTAAAGGTAATTAACGTATAACTCGCCACAAGAAGACCTGCCACAACCATTATTAAATACTGAAGAACCTCTGTTGCCACAACAGAAAACATCCCCCCTTTTATGGTATAAATTGTCGTTAGTAAAATAATGATTAATGCGTAAGATTGGGTGGATGTAAACAATACTGTTTCACCTATTTGCGCAGTTAAATCCCAAGGTAAAATAATGGTTAAAAACTTTCCTACACCTTCAAAGAAATAAGCTATAAAACCAATGGCTGAAATAATAGCAAAAATAGCCACAATAATATGAGATGCTTTTCCGGCTTTATCATTTCCGAATCGTGTTAAAATCCATTCAGAACCTGTCATTACTTTTGAACGGCGAATCCAAACTGCCAGGAACATCATAACGAAAATCTGATTCCAGATAGGCCAAAGCCACATAAACATGAAACTTTTAACACCATACAGGAATAAAATTCCAACCATCCAGGCCGTTCCAGAGACATCAAACATTCCGGAGCCATTACTTAAACCTAAGTAATACCATTTAATGGATTTTCCACCTAAAAAATAATGGTCTAACCCCTGTGAAGCCTTTTTTGAAATCCAGACTCCTACTCCTACGGTTATTAAAACGTAGGAGACAATAATACTTATATCTATTATATCCATCCTACTATTTTTTAATTCCCCAGTTTTTATTTGGATTTGGTCCCATTACGAAATGTAAAGTACCTCCTTCTAAAATTGTTTTATGGGCTATTGATGTGTCGTTGAAATCTTCACCATTTAAGGTTGCCGATTGAATGTAAATATTCTTATCGGAAACGTTTTCTGCTTCAATGGTGAATGTTTTTCCGTTTGCTAAATTCAAGGTGGTCTTGTCGAAAATCGGACTTCCAATTTCGTATTCAGCTGAAGCCGGATTCATTGGGTAAAGACCAATTGAACTAAATACATACCAAGCCGACATTTGCCCACAATCTTCATTACCACTTAATCCGTTAGGCGTTGTATTGTATTGCGTGTCTAAAATATGACGTACCCAATATTGTGTTCTCCATGGTTTATTGGCATCGTTAAACATATAAGCAATATGGTGACTAGGCTCGTTACCATGTGCGTACTGACCAATTAAACCTGAAATATCTGCCGAGGTGTGAGTCCCTGTAATCTCAGAACTTTCAGTGAAAAGTTGCTCTAAACGCGAAGTAAATACATCTTCACCACCATGCAACTCTGCTAATTCCTTAACAGCATGAGGTACAAACCAGCTATGTTGCCAGGCATTACCTTCGGTATAATCGGTTTGAACTCTATGGTTTGAGTATTTCGGATCGAATGGCTCGTTCCAAGATTTACCATCTTCAGATTTTCCACGCATAAATCCGGTTTCGGTATCTAATAAGTGTTTGTAAGCTTCAGAACGTTTTAAAAAGAAATTATAATCTTCTGTTTTACCAAGGGCTTTTGCCATTTGCGCCACACACCAGTCGTCGTAAGCATATTCTAAAGTAATAGTAACCGATTCATCTATTGACGTGTACGGAATATATCCGAATTCTTTATAATATTTTAAACCGCGTTCATCCTGCATCATGGTATTTTTCATCGCTTCAAACGCCTTTTCAGCATCAAAACCTTTAATACCTTTTAAGTAAGCTTCAACAATTACAGGAATGGAATGATACCCTGTCATAGTATTCGTTTCATTGGCATAAAGTGTCCATACCGGTAAAATCTTCTTTGTTTCATAATATGCCAACATCGAATTGATGATATCCGAGACATTTTTAGGCGCTATTAAAGTTAATAGTGGTTGCTCTGCTCTAAAAGTATCCCAAAGCGACAATGTAGAATATGCTGTATAATCTTTCGCTGTTGCAATGCTGTCTGTTTCCAGTCTAAACTCCCCATTAGCATCACTAAAAGTTACCGGAGCTACTTGAGCATGATACATGGCGGTATAAAAAATGGTTTCCAATGAATCTACTGAGCTTTCTACTTCAATAGATTTTAAAGCATTATTCCAGCTTTTATCTGCAGTAGATTTAACTGCTTCAAATTCAAAACCACCATCTTCTAAATTTCCTTTAGCATTTTCAATACTAACAGAGGACAAAGCTACTTTTGCAAAAAGCTCATTAGAGTCAGCATTATCGAAAAATAGCTGAATGGCTGTTTTTTCTCCTTCAACTTTGTTCCCTTTAACTTTTGAGCCATCAGCAAATACATTTTTACCAGTAATAGGTTTTGAAAACTTCGCTACAAAAAATACTTTTTGATTAGGCGCCCATCCCTTACTGTATCGGTAACCAGAAATGGTATGTTCATCTTCAACAGTAATAATAGTCTCAACCGTTCTATCCCAGTTTAAAGTAAACCCTAAATCAACAACAACAGATTGAGCATCTCCAGCCTTAAAGGTATACTTATGATACCCTGTGCGTTTAGCCGTTGTTAATTCTACATTTATATTGTGATCATCCAAATACAATTGATAATAACCTGGCTTGGCTGTTTCATTTGAATGACTGTATTTTGATTTATACGTAATGCTGTCTCTCGATTTTGGATAAACCGAAAGATCCACTTCTTTATTTATCGGCATGAATAAAATATCGGCTAAATCTCCAATTCCTGTTCCGCTTAAACTTAAGTGACTAAATCCTACGGCAATGGAATCTGAATAATGATACCCAGAGCACCAGTCCCATTTACTTATACCGTTTATAGGACTAACCTGTAACATTCCAAAAGGCACTGTTGCTCCTGGGTATGTATGTCCATGTCCTCCTGTGCCAATAAACGGATCTACTTTATCACTTAAAATTTTGCTAGTCATGGTTTTATTAGTAACATTGTCTCCGCAGCTCACAAAAAGACCAACTAATAAAACAATTACCGATACGTTTTTCATATAATATTTTTAATATTGAACTCTAAAGTTTCTAGTTTTTTCTAAACTTTAAAATTATTTTAGACGGATAACACATTTTAAGACCTAAACACCAAAAAATAAAAATTGTTTTCTAAAATGGATGCAAATCAAAACAAACTCTTTAAAATTCCATTGTTTTACCACATTGTTTTTTGGTCAATTTACTTTCTTCTGAATACATTACGCTGGGGAAGTTATTTTGACGATTACGGATATTCTTTAAAAACCACTCTTATTGGATTTCCTATACATATGATTTTGTGCTACTTGAACATATTTATTCTAATGCCCTATTTGGTTTATAATAAAAAGTATGTGCTCTATGTTATTTCTGTTTTAGGATCCATATTTATTATGGTCCTAGTAAAGTACAATTTAACCTATTGGCTGGTTAGCCATAACGTATGGCCCGAAGGTCCTGAAGCTACCGACAAGCTAAGTTTAAATTATACTATAGATATGATGATTGGCGAGCTTTATGTCATCACTTTTGTTACCGCTATAAAAATAACTTTAGACTACCTCAAAGAACATAAGCGTGTAGCCCTTTTAGAAAAAACCCAATTAGAAACAGAACTGCGTTTTTTAAAAACACAGGTTTCTCCGCATTTCTTTTTTAACACTTTAAATAACATCTATTCATTATCAGTAGAAAAATCGAACAAAACACCTCGAATGATTTTAAAACTTTCTGAATTGATGCGTTATCTCCTTTATGAAACACGAGAAAGGCGACAAACTTTAGAAAAGGAAATTATATATATTCAAAATTATCTGGATTTAGAGCGTGTTAGATATGATGAGAATTTAGAAGTTAATATGTACATATCCGGCGACATTCAAGACAAGAAAATCGCACCTATTCTTTTATTAACTTTTATTGAAAACGCCTTTAAACACGGGGCTGACAAGAATATTGGCAAAGTAAAAATCAACATCAACTTTAAGATTATAGAAAATTTTCTTTACTTTACCGTCACCAACCCATTACCTCAAATTAGTGAGCATCAAAAACCGAATAAAAAAGCCGGCGGAATTGGATTGGTAAATGCAAAAAAAAGATTGGAATTAGGCTACAATAAAAACGATTACAAACTTTCAATAAAGCAAAAAAAGAACAAATTTGTTGTTAAACTAAAGATTAAAGTTGCTTAACAAACTATTACAAAACTAAAAACTACGACCAAACAAACTATGAAAATTAAATGCTTGATAATTGATGACGAGCCGTTAGCTGTAAATGTGATTAAAAATTATCTTGAGCAAATAGATAATTATGAAATCGCAGAAACTTTTAACAATGCGATCGATGGATTAAATTTTCTTAAAAACAACAATGTTGATGTTATTTTTCTTGATATTAATATGCCTGTTCTTGATGGTATTAATTTCATAAAAAGCTTAGAAAATCCACCATTAATTATTATTACCAGTGCTTATGATGAATATGCCTTGGAAACTTATGAGTTAGATGTTTTAGACTATCTGGTAAAGCCTATTGAAATGCCTAGGTTTATGAAAACCTTAAATAAAATTACCAAACGTCTTGAAAACGCAAAAAAAATACCGGTTAGCGCTAATAAAGAAACTCCTTTTATCTTTATTAAAATAGACAAAAAGAAAATGAAGAAAATTTTTCTTAATGAAATTTTAATCATTGAAAGTTTAAAGGATTACTTAAAAATAAAAACATTTTCTGGCTCTTACATCGTCCATTATACCTTAAAGGATTTTACAAACTTACTGCCTCCAGGCGATTTTATTAGAATTCACAGATCTTACACTGTAGCTATCGACAAAATTGATGCTTTAGAGGGAAATAGTGTGGAAATTGAAGGTTTAAGATATGTTATTGGACGCTCTTATATTGATGAAGTAAAGCAAAAAATTTTAGACGCTTCTGTTTAGTATGTTTATAAAAAGGAAGATGGTTACCTCTAATTCAATAGAAACAACCATCTAATTAACCAAACTCAAATAACATAAACTAAACAATAAAAAACTATAATGAGTTCGTTCTTAACTTTTAAAAATAGAAGCGTTTAAACGCTTCTATTGCCTCGTAATCTGCTAAACCAAGGTCTTTATATTTTTTTGCTGTTTCGCGATTTCTATCTTCGGCACGTACCCAAAACTCACGATTATCATCACCTTGAAACATGACACCATCTTTTTGTGATTGGTGATAGAATATCGACTGACGTTTTTTAAGCACCTGATCCGGACTCATAGGAACAGCCATATCTATCTGGTAAGGTTCCCATTCGTGCCATGCACCACGATATAACCATACCCAGCAATCGTTCATATAACTTTCTGGCTTTAATATTTTTAAAGCTTCAAACAAAGCATCTAAACACACTTTATGAGTTCCGTGTGGATCTGCCAAATCACCTGCTGCATAAATTTGATGAGGCTTAATATCATCTATTAAATCGCACATAATTTTAATATCCACTTCAGTAAGTTTCCCTTTTTTTATGGTTCCTGTCTCATAAAACGGAAGTTCTAAAAAGTGAACATTATCGTCTGATAAACCTACATATCTTGTAGCCGCTAAAGACTCACATTTTCTAATTGTAGTTTTTAATTTTCTTACCTCAAGAGTATCTATATCATTTTGAGATTTATTCTTTAAAAAATGAATAATACTATCTACTTCGGCTGAATCTGAATTCAACACTTTAGAAACTTCTACAAATTTTAAGGCTTCCTCATTAGACACTGCTATATTTCCTGAAGTTTGATATGCCACGTGAACTTCATGCCCTTGCTCTACTAATCTCGCAAAGGTTCCGCCCATAGATATGACATCATCATCTGGGTGCGGACTGAAAATAATCACTCGCTTTTTAGCTGGCTCGGAACGTTCTGGTCTGCAACTATCATCCACATTTGGTTTTCCTCCTGGCCAACCTGTAATGGTATGCTGCATTTTATTAAACATTTTTATGTTCAAATTATAAGCAGAACCTTCTTCGGTTAATATGCTGGACATTCCATTATCATTATAATCCTTGTCCGTAAGTTTTAAAAATGGTTTTCCCGTTAGCTCACTTAACCAAATTACGGCTTTACACTTCAATTCATCATTCCATCGACAGGATTTCACCAACCAAGGCGTTTTTACCCTTGTTAACTCATACGACGCTTCAACATCAAGTACAAATGTGGTATTATTATGTTCTTGTAAATATGTAGCAGGAACGTGTGAAGATATTTCTCCTTCTATGGCTTCCTTAACAATACCCGCTTTATTGATACCCCAAGCTAAAAGTACAATGCGTTTGGCTTTCCTTACCGTTCCTACTCCCATTGTTATTGCCTTTCTAGGTACATTTTTTAAGCCTAAAAAAGCAGGAGCTGCATCTACTCGCGTTATATAATCTAAATTAATAGCTCTGGTTCCTGAATTTATATGAGAACCTGGCTCATTAAATCCGATATGTCCTGTTCTTCCTATTCCTAACAACTGAAAATCGATACCTCCATAAGATTGAATTTTCATTTCATAATCAATACAATACTGATGCAAGTCCTGATCACTTACAGTACCATCTGGAATATTTATATTCTCATGTAAAATATCGACATGATTAAAAAGATGATCATGCATAAAATAATAGTAACTCTGAATATTATCTTTATCCAAAGGATAATACTCATCTAAGTTAAAAGTTACCACATTTTTAAAACTCAATCCTTCCTCACGGTGCATTCTTACCAATTCCTCATACACCTTTACAGGTGAAGAACCAGTTGCCAACCCTAACACACAGACTTCGTCTAATTCTTCTTTACGACGAATTAAGTTTGCTATTTCGTGTGCTACTAAAACCGATGCTTCTTGCGACGATTCAAAAATAACATTGTGAATTTTTTCAAATCGCGTTTCTTCAAACTTACCAGCCTCGCTGTAACTTATTTCCTTAGATTTATTTATTACCGTATTAATCATAAACATGTCGATTACTAATTAAATGATGGTTATCTAAGTTACCTATTACAATCTGTTTTGTTTTTATAATTTCGACTAATAACAACAGAACTGCTCCAAAGGAAATATTTTTAAATACCTAACAGGAGAATTTAGTTTTCTAATGTTTCCTGTACATCTAATTCAGCTATTGAAAAAATATGCTTGTCATCAATCCCTGATTTTGCAACAAATTTTATGTAACGAGCCTTTACACTATTAAATGTTTTTAATTGCTCTACCGGATTATTCTTAATGTTGGAAAACTCTCCCTCAGATTGTTTTACCCAGAGTTTATTATCTGTGCTTGTATAAAACTCGTATTGAGAAATTAAATTTAAATCATGCCCCAACTGCTTAGGAAAATAAGAAAACCCCTTAATACTTAAAGTCTCTGTCATATCAATTACAATTTCTTGTGGGTTATCTGGATTGTTTTCTCCAAAAGTCCAAAATGTATTTCTATCACCATCAATAGTTCTGTCTGCAGATTTAAAGTCCTTTGCTGAACTGGAAATCACTTTCCATTTTCCTTTAGCCTTTCCATAATTTACAGTTTTCACCTTACTACTTACACCTTCTTCTTCATTATAAGACATAACTTTTAATGTAACCGCCTGTGGCGCTTTAATGGATTTTGAATAAAGTTGACTATCTACTGTTGGCTCCGTTCCGTCCAGGGTATAGTAAATTATATTATCGCCTTCAGCTTCAACAGTTATCTCTCCTGATTTATCACGCGTAACTTTAGGCATGGTTACTAAAGTTGGTGCGTTATATGCTTTAATTGCAGAAATAACTAAACTTGATTTAGACTCTGTAAAATTTACCCTAAGAGCTTCTGCTTTCACTCTTGGTAAACGTAAAATCCTCTTGTAACCAATAGTGGTTTCGCTTGCTATAGTTTCCCACTTGCCGTTTACTTTAACTTCAACATTAAATGCTTTTACTCGCTGACCTAACTTAATATACTCCTGAAATTCTAATCGATTTAATTTCGTTGGTCTTTCAAATTCAAATAGAACTGAAGCTGTGCTTATACTATCATCAGTAGCCCAATAGGTTTCTTTATTATCATCTACTAAGTTGTCTGTGGAATATGTTTCGCTATTACCTCGAATATTATCAGCTGAAACTTTACTGTTCGCTAAAAGTTCTTCTTTGAAATCTGCTTTAATTACCGCGGTAAGTTCCTTTAATCTGGCTATGTCATTTTCATTAACAAGTCCGCGCTTATCTACTGGAAGATTAAGTAACAGATTTGCATTTCTTCCAATCGACTCGTAATAGATATCCACCATTTCTTCTAGTGGTCTGACTTTATCGTCTTCAGATTCATGATAAAACCACCCCGGACGAATTGATACATCGGCTTCTCCTGGTACCCATTTTTCACCGTCTTCATGGCCATTCATAAATTCGGAATAATGGACTTTTCCCGCTAACTCATCTTTTTGTCGTAATAAACACCAATTGGTTTTTCCTGCTCTTCCTCTTTCATTCCCTATCCAACGTGCTTCTGATGGCCCAATACCCCAAACCAAAGTGTTGGGAGAAATATCGTAAATCATTTTATAGGTTTCATCCCAGTCGTAATACTCTAAAGTATTTATTTTTCTTGTTTCATTAGCTCCTCCGTAATAACCATCACCACCATTAGCTCCATCAAACCACATCTCGAAAACATCACCGTAATTGGTTAACAATTCCTTTAACTGATTTCTGAAATATGTGATATACTCTTCTTTTCCGTAACCTGGGTGATTCCTATCCCATGGCGATAAATAGATACCTAGTTTTAAACCATATTCCTTACAAGCTTCAGCCAACTCTTTAACTACATCGCCTTTACCATCTTTCCATGGTGAATTTTTAACAGAACGCTCTGTGTATTCTGATGGCCACAAACAAAATCCGTCGTGATGCTTTGCTGTTATGATAATCCCTTTCATACCCGCTTCCTTTGCTACTCTAGCCCATTGTTTGGCATCCAATTCTGTTGGATTAAATAATTCAGGAGATTCATCTCCGTAACCCCATTCTTTATTAGTAAAGGTGTTTAAAGAAAAATGGACGAAGGCGTAAAACTCCATTTCATGCCATTTCAATTGTTTTTCAGAAGGTGTTGGACCATATGCTTTTGGCTGCGCAACTGCGTCTTTACAACTGTATAGTTGAATAAATGCTAGCATAATAATCAATAAGCCTTTGTAATTCATTATTTAAGTTTTTAGTTATGTTCAGTAAGATTATTTCAATTCGGATGAGATGAACACATCGTCAATTAAATACATAGATTTATTTTGTTTCTCATCTGCATTTTCAAGCGGAGGATATTTCACTTCGTTAGGTGTTTCTCTATTAGGAATGTCTCTATATGCTCCGGTTCTAAAAGATATTCTTTCTACAGATTTAACCGCCATAACAGTTGAAACTTCCGTTAAAACCTGTTCCTCATTAACAAACAACGAATAACTTCCTAATCCAGCAGTATTCATCACTATTTTTATATTGTACCATTTCCTTAGGTCCAACTTCAATATAGACTTCATGTTAGAGCCTTTAGAAGCATTTAAAACTCCGTTTTTATCTATAGATATTTGAACTGGTCGATTGCCATATCGATCTGTAATATCAATATCAAACTGCGTCGTGTCAACACTTTCCAATTTCAGTTTAAAACTTACGCTTACCTGAGTTCCTTCTTTAAAAATGCGAATAGCACGGCTATAATCGTAATAATCTTCATCAATTAGTTGCAAGCATTGATTGCCTCTATTTTCTTTAATCAAACTTACCGGAGCCCATTTTGGTGAATACGTATTCCAATCTATAATGTGCCCTCCCTCTTTCATGTTTTCAAAATCATCATGAATGTCTTCTTCTACAACATATTTAACAGGAACCGGTATACGAGACATCCAAATATCCTCCTTGTTCATACTATAAGTCATCCACATATCATCGCCGGGTGGATTTCCATTTCCTTCTGAAATTCCACGCATATAGCACGGTCCGAAATCCTTCCATCTTCCAAAAAAACGACGCGGTGGCACTTCTCCCTGCACTAACAATAAGTTATCATAAACAATTCCATCATCACTTGTCACCAAAGCCATCGGGAAACGATATTGTGTTTGGTCTATAGGATTATAAGACATCGCATATTTTCCGTCATCAGTTTGCTGCCCCCATACTTTTCCTCCAGACATAATTAAGGTTTTTGCCTTAACGGGATTTGAAAAAGTTTCTCCTTCATCATCAGACAAGGCTGCATAAGACTTTTTCCATAGCCCTACAACCTTACCATCTTTTCTATGATACCATGAAAACGCCTGCTCTCCTTTGTTAAATGAATAAAAACCATCATCACCATTATCTTCTTCAAACCATTGCAAGGTTTGTAACTTATTGCTAAGTAGTGCCTCACAAGCCTTAATAAAACCTTTGTCTTTAGAGGTTTTATAAAATGGATAAGACGTATTGGTTTCATTCCATTTTGTCTGACTATCATAACGAATGAAATAAATTGGTCCGAAGCTACCGTCTTTATATATTTCTCTAACAACCCTACCAATCCCATTTTCTCTAAACGGATTTTCGGAATGCCCATAAAATGCGAGGGTTAAAAACCGTCCGTTTGGCGCCACATAAAAACCCATACGCTGATGCATCATATACCCAGTAGCTCCTTCTTGCAATGCCACACCTTTAGGCGCTTGATATGGTGGAAAAATAACTTGAGGAAAACTCCATTCTTTTCCATTCTTCGATGTTATTAATAGTGTTTGAACCGGAGGAACATGTTCATCTGATTCTCCACTTAAATATTGCTGAAAAAACTGCCCATTCCAATACGCTAAATTTGAAGCGTGATTATAGGTCCATCCAAAACCATCACTCCATTCAGGATGCGTTCTGTTCGCTCTCATGGTTTGAATATTTTCTACGCCAATAGCATATCGTAAACCGCCTTCATGTGTAAAACGATCTATATGTATCCCTCCAGCATAACGTAAAGGTTCATAGACACTTCCCGTTTGACCAAATACAACTTGAAATCCTCCAAAAAACACCCCAACTACTAAGATACCTGCTTTAAAACGTTTAAAACAATTAGGGCGAGTGATTTTTATTTTAGTGTTCATTTTTAAAACCTTGTGTTATCGGAATAAACAAGATTAACATAAATAGCTCACGCTCTGCATTTTTTTCGACGAATGCGTCTTTAAAAGTCCTATTTGAAATATTATTCTTTATAACATTTAGATAATTAAAAGTAGCGCTCGTCGAAAAAATATTTATTATTGTCAACAAAAAAATTATTTTTCCTTCAATTAAAAACTAAACTAAATATTAAACATGAGTGAAATTAAACACGTTCCTGTGGTTGAGAAAAAAATGCTCGTACCATTTATTCTAGTCACTTCGCTTTTTGCTTTATGGGGTTTTGCAAATGCCGTAACCGACCCTATGGTGCAAGCTTTCAAAAAAGTATTAGAACTATCTAACTCGCAAGCCGCCTGGGTTCAAATGGCATTTTACGGTGGTTATTTTTGTATGGCGCTTCCAGCGGCCATTTTTATGAGAAAGTACTCTTATAAAGTTGGAATTTTAATTGGATTGGCTCTTTATGCGACCGGCGCTTTATTATTTTATCCAGCTGCAATTACCGAAAAGTTTTGGTTTTTCTGTTTGGGTCTTTATATTTTAACCTTCGGATTGGCCTTTTTAGAAACCGCAGCCAACCCTTATGCCTTAGCTATGGGTGCTAAAGAAACAGCTACACAACGTTTAAATCTCGCACAGGCCTTTAATCCTGTTGGATTAATTATTGGGTTATTAGTCGCTCAACAATTCGTGTTAAAAAATTTACAATCAGATGACATTGCTGACTTTAGTGTTTTAGATGAAGCTTCTAAACTATTAATAAGAACCTCAGATTTAATAGTGATTCGCAACCCTTATGTGGTTTTAGGTTTAGTTATTTCTGCTGTATTCGTGTTATTTTTAGTTAGTAAAATGCCACAATCAAAAGATGAGGGAAATACTCCAAAAATTGGAGAAACCTTTGGTATTTTGGCTAAAAACAAAAAATACATTCTAGGAGTTTTAGCTCAAATTTTATATGTAGGTGCTCAGATTATGTGCTGGACCTATATTTATCAATATGCAGAGGCTATTGGTGTCGATAGCGTCACAGCCGGATATTATCAGATGGCAGCATTTATACTGTTTACTGTTGGAAGAGCTGTTGGAACATACATGTTACGTTTTGTTAGCTCTGGTAAACTTTTAATGTCTTTTGCCTTATTGGCCGCTTTATGTGTTTTAGGAGCAATTGTTATAAAAGGTTCTGTTGGACTTTATTTCCTTGTTATGATTTCATTTTTTATGTCTTTAATGTTCCCTACAATTTACGGAATTGCATTAGGTGATTTAACCGAGGAAGAATCAAAAATTGGGTCAGCGGGACTAGTTATGGCTATTGTAGGTGGTGCTTTATTACCAAAACTTCAAGGTGATATTATTGACCTTGGCGGACATGGTGTTGCCGACACAACAGTTTTAGGCGTTTCAGAAATCAACTTTTCGTTTGTCTTACCGCTTATTTGCTTTTGTTTTATAGCCTGGTATGGTGCTCATGTTTATAAAAAGCATGAATAAATAATATTCTTTTAAAAAAAAAGCCTGATAACAGTATCAGGCTTTTTTTTATTGATACCCATAAATATCTTTTAAAATTTCAATATCTCCATTCTCATTAAGAACCCTCAAATCATATCTAATTGTTACTTTAGTATTGATAGGTGCATAATAATAAATCACCCAGGCATCAGCCTCTTTAGTACCGATACATCCATTAGAATATGCTTTCCCTAAAGTCTCAGGATTGGTCGTCGGGTGAATCATTTGTCCGTATCTAATACCATTTAGCTCGGTTTCTATAAACGGAATTTGCGGAACTAAAGTGATTTTTTTATCATCTCGTCTGGTTACAGTATAATCATGATTATTAGCAGGATTGGCATATCTCGGATCTTTATTATAACCTACAATACTTCCCGTTCCGGTTTTAGTTCTTAAATCCTCCTCTCTGCCTGACATCTCAAGAAACTTCTTTTCATTTCGTCCTACCCGAATAGGAAACTCATACATCTTAACAGCATCGTGAAAAATACGAAGTTTAAATTCAGGGATATTGATATCTATTTGAGTGTGATTAAATACATTTTGAAGGGAATCTGCCGTATGTGAATCAGGTAGCCTAATTCTATTTCCTTTTGGAATTACAATCATCTTTTTTTGATTGTACACAAAGGAATCTCTCGCTTTCATTCGGTAATAATCGGTATTTTGAAGTGTATCAATAATCCACGGGTTATTTCTAACCAAAAGATGCTCCGTTAAAGTATAAGCTGTTATAGAATCATATACCGTTACAAGTGAATCCATAAATTGAAAATAACTCTCAACCAGAATATTTCGATCTACCTGAATATATTCGGGGTAAATTTGCTCTTTATCTCTTGAATAAACCTTTGTATTCTGAGCTAATAGTGAATTCGATAAAAGCCAAGTAAAAACAATCAGAAATGCTTTAAAAAGTTTCATATCCATTGATACTTTAAATCTTTTACACGGCTTTCTTAAGGTAATAATTTATAATATCGGCAGTTGAAACAATTCCTACCAGCTTATCGTCTTCTAAAACAGGTACGGCATGATAATATGCTTTAGAAAATACTTTTGCAGCATCTTCAACACTCGCACTGGTAGTTAAATAAAAAGGCTTAGCAGTCATGATATCTTTCACCTCCAAGGTTTTATAAACCTCATGATTATCTTTCAATCCGGCTCCTGCGATGTTGTACATAAAGTCCACCAAACTAACCATACCCACCAGTTTATCATTTTCCAAAACCGGAATGTGATGATGCCATTTTTCTTTTTCGTAAATATGTTTTACATCTAAAAGCTTTTGATGCGGTGATACCGTTACCACATCTCTAGTCATTACTAATACAATTGAATTGGTTTTCATGGCGCAATTATTTAGTTTATCCAACACTTAAAGTTAGAACTTAAAGCGCTTTTCTCACATGATATATATCATGTTAAAAAACCATAATTGTTAATACATTTAATACAAGTATAAGTTAAGTGTAGTCTTACATACAAAAGATTAACAACAACTAAAACAGCACATTTTCTTCTGTAAATATGATCAATAAAAAATATAGTTATGAAAACTAAAACCATCATAGAATTACTCACTTTAAGTTCTAGTTTATATGTTTTGGCCAGAGACACTAAATTTTTAGAAAAACTAAATGAGTATTCCGAAAAAGGAAAAGATAACATCAACAAAGCAATGGCCGAATCTCAGTTGGATGAAAATGGAAATGAACTGGAATTTATGGATAAGATTTTTTTAAAAACCCATGAATTCAAAGAAGAATTAGATACTAAAATTGAAGAACTGGTGGCTAAGTTTTATAAAAAAATAAATGTAGCTCACTTAGATGAAATCAAAGCCCTAAATGAAAAAATTGAAAAGCTGGACACAGCTGTTGCGCTTTTGGAGGCCAGATTGAACAAAATGGAAGCTTAATACCATGGGAATCGTAACCGACATAACAAAACGTTTTAAATCCTTTTCCAGATATAACCAGATTCTTAAAGTCTTGATGAAATATGGCTTTGAGGATTTAGTACATTATCTGGAAGAAAACAAACGCTATACTTTCATTCAAAAATTCATTCCTAACAGCACAAAAAAACATGTTGCACAGTATAGCAAATGGGCTAAAATGCGATTAGTTTGCGAAGAATTAGGCCCTACTTTTGTGAAGTTTGGTCAAATTTTAAGTAACCGCCCCGATTTGGTTCCTTTGGAATTGACCATCGAACTTGAAAAACTTCAGGACAATGTACCTCCTATGTCTGAAGATTTAGCCAAGGAAGTTGTGGAAACCGAATTAAAAAATTCTGTAGAACATCTGTTTGCTTGGTTTGAGCCTACCCCTTTTGCATCGGCTTCAATGGCACAGGTTCACAAAGTAACCTTGCACTCTGGCAAACGAATTGCTTTAAAAATCCAACGTGCAGGCATTCATGATGTTATTGTTGAAGATATTAAAGTCATGTACAAAATTGCCAGAATTCTAGAGCACAGAATTCCTTCATTAAAAAGTTTTGATCCTGTTGGCTTAGTTAAAAATTTTGAATCCTCTATTTTAAAAGAACTCGACTTTATTCATGAATCCATTAACGTTCAACGATTTTATAATAACATTAAAAAAGACGATTCTTTGGAACAATTTGCTCAAGCTCCTAAAGTGTATCAGGAATTTACAACCTCAAGAGTTCTGGCATTGGAATTTGTATCTGGAATTAAAATTGATAGAATTGAAGAACTTAAGGCTAAAAATGTTGACACGAAAATTATTGCCAGACGTTTAAGCATTAGCTTTTACAAACAAATTTTCGAATATGGTTTCTTTCATGCCGATCCACATCCTGGCAATTTATTAGTGCTCCCAAACAACCATATTTGCTATTTAGATTTTGGCATGATGGGTAGTATGCTCCCTCGAGATATTACAATTTTTGGAAGATTATTTATGGCTATTACCGATAAGGATGTAAAGAAAATAATCAAAGTCTTACAAGCTCTTTCCAATAATGCTCCAATTGCAAACCGCAGAGATCTGGAGTTTGATATTAATGAGTTTGTAGAAAAATATTACGTGCGTGATATTCATGATAACGAAATGAGCACGGTACTATTGGAACTAAAAGATATTATTATTTCTCACGGATTAAAAGTGCCAACTTACTTTTTCCTTTTTGCACGTTCCTTAGTAACCATTGAAGGTGTTATTGAAAAACTGGATACGGATTTAGAACAATTTGAAATTGCAAAACCCTATTTAACAGCCAGTGCCACCAGAAAATACAATCCTATAAAAATGGGAAAAAAAGTCATAAATTCTATTGTAGAACTTACCGATTATATTGAAGAATTTCCAATGGATTTAAAAAATGCCATTCGAAAAATAAATTCTGGTCAAATAAAAGTAGATCTTACCCACAAGGGCATTGATCCTATGGTTCACACCCTTCAAAGAATAACTAAACAGCTCATAACAGCCTTTATTATGGTTGCTTTAATTGTTGGCGCCTCTCTGTTTATAGCCTTTAAAATTCTTCCGCTTTGGAAAGGTATATCTGTAATTGGAATTATTTGTTTCGTCATTGCTTTTCTATTAGGTTTTGGCATGCTCTCTAATATAAAAAAAGGCGATTACGATTACTGAAGAGTATTCATAAAATAACGTTCCACCAAAAAAGAAAAGCACAACTTTAAATTGTGCTTTTCTTTTTCAGAGAGGTTATAATTAGTTTGGCATTGAAAATGCTTTTTTAAAATGGTCGTAGGCTGCAGATATTTCATTTTGAAAATGCTCCAATTTGGTTTCTTCTTTCTTTTGGGTGTATTTACTTCTAAACTTATCTATAAAAGTATTGAAGTCTTTTTTCCCTTGTTCGAAAGACGCCTTAGCCTCCGGTTTTTCCTTATTGAATTTTTGCTCTAAAATTTCCAGTTGTATTTTAAACTGCTCCATTTCAATAAGCGTTAGTGCATACATTCTATTTAACGTTTCGTTGGTTTTTATTTTAGTTTCTATATCATGTATTATAGCCAGCAGCTGTTTTTTTTGTTTTTTAAACATGTCTTTGGTTTCTGCTTTACCTAATGCTAATTGTACACGAAGCTGATCGAATTTAGTGTGCAATTCTTCTATTTTCTCTTTAACATCTTTTATTTTATGTTCGTTATCGTGAATGAATTGATTAAATTTTTTCTTAACCTCTTCATATTTATCTTGAGCCTCTGCTTTTCCTAAAGCAGCCTGTACCTGAAATTCCTCAAGTTCGGTAGCCGATTTTCTAAGAGCATCTATTACCCGATCGACAAAATGAATATCCTTGTTTTTCATGACTATTTAGTTTAAGATTCTACTAAATATCATAACAAACTAACTGTTTTGCAATGAGGAATATCAGTTTTAAACCACTTTACATATACTTTTCCTTTTAAAGGTTAGTAATATTTGTTTTACACTTAATTTTAGTAACTTAACCTAATTAACCAAATGATTTTAATCATTTTATATGTGTCATTGCTATTATAACTTTAAATATAGAAACACATGCAATGCTAAAACCAACTAAAATAAAATCCTTTTTTATAGAAATTGGTGAACTCACTTATTTTACCAAAAGGTTCTTTAAAGAGCTTTTTAATAAACCTTTTGAATTTAATGAGCTACTCAAACAGTGCTATAACATTGGTAACCGGTCTTTATTATTAGTTGGAGTTACGGGTTTCATAATTGGCTTGGTTATTACTTTACAAACCCGTCCCACTTTAGAAGAATTCGGAGCGGAATCGTGGATGCCTTCCATGGTTAGTATTTCTATAATTCGTGAAATTGGCCCTGTAATTATTGCTCTAACCTTCGCTGGGCGTATTGCTTCTGGTATTGGTGCCGAATTGGGATCTATGCGTGTTACCGAACAAATTGATGCTATGGAAGTTTCAGGTACCAATCCGTTTAAGTTTTTGGTAGTAACTCGTATTCTGGCTACCACTTTAATGCTTCCTATTCTGGTTGTTTTAGGCGATGCCATTGCGCTTTACGGGTCTTACATTATAGAGAATTTAAAGGGAGACGTTTCCTTTCTGTTATATTTTAATAAGGTTTTTAATGCTTTAGAGTTTGGAGATTTAATCCCAGCGACTATTAAAACCTATTTTTTTGGATTTGCCATAGGACTGGTAGGCTGTTTTAAAGGATATTATTGCGAAAAAGGTACGGTTGGTGTAGGTTTAGCAGCCAATTCGGCGGTGGTTTTTTCATCCATGTTGCTCTTTATTATCGACTTTATAGCTGTGTTTGTAACCGATATTTTCTTTGAAATTTAAATGATGATCGAAACACATAACATATCACATTCAATTGAAAGTTTACAGGTTAAACAACCTATTCTTGAAATCAAAAATTTGAAAAAATCGTTTGGTGATAAAGCAGTGTTAAACGGATTCAACCTAAAACTATACGAAGGTGAAAATCTCGTAATTATGGGCAGATCGGGCGCGGGTAAATCGGTAATGGTAAAATGTCTGGTTGGTTTAATGCTGCCCGATTCCGGTAGCATTAATGTTATGGGGCAAGACATCAACACCTTAAATCGCATGGATTTAGATAAACTTCGAACCGAAATCGGATTCCTGTTTCAAGGAAGTGCTTTATACGATTCTATGACGGTTCGGGAAAATTTAGAATTTCCGCTAAGACGGCACAAACACAAATTTGGCAATATTACGGACACCGAACCCCTGGTTTTAGAAGCTTTAGAAAATGTTGGTCTTGCAAACACTATAGACCTTATGCCCAATGAGCTTTCCGGTGGTATGCAAAGACGCGTGGCATTAGCCAGAACATTAATACTAAAACCTAAAATCATTTTATACGACGAACCTACAAGTGGTTTAGACCCGATTACATCAAAAGAAATTATAGAACTCATGCGTCGCGTACAAAAACAATATAAAACGTCATCGCTTATAATTACCCACGATGTCGATTGCGCACGTGTCGTATCGGAACGGATGATTTTATTGGTTGAAGGTGTTAATTATGCCGAAGGTACTTTTGAAGATTTAAGAGCTTCTAAAGACGATAAAGTAAAAGCATTCTTTAAATAAATATTTAGAGTCATGAAACAAACAAATAATCAAAAACTGAATTTAGGCCTTTTTGTTGTTATTGGTTTAATACTTTTTGTGGTTGCTGTCTATTTAATTGGCAACCGACAAAACATGTTTGTTAAAACCTTCTCCATAAGTGCTAATTTCACTAACGTAAATGGCCTTATGCAAGGTAATAATGTAAGGTATTCGGGTATTAATATTGGAACCGTAAAAACCATTTTCATGATTAACGATTCTACCATAAACGTAAATATGGTTATCGATGAAAAAATGGTTCAACATATAAAAAAAGATGCGATTGCCACCATTAGTACAGACGGACTTGTGGGTAATATGATTGTAAATATTATTCCAGGAAAAGGTGATGCTGAAATGATTTCATCGGGCGATGTAATTAAAACCTACACGAAAATAGGCACGAGCGAAATGTTAAACACCTTAAATGTAACCAATGAAAATGCCGCCCTATTAACAGCAAAATTGCTTAATGTAGCCGATGCCATGTCGGATGATAAAGGAACCTTGGGTATGTTGATTAACGACACTTTAGTAGCCTCAAATTTAAAACAAACCGTAAACCAATTGCGAATCATGAGTATTGAAGCCAATAAAGCCATGCGAGAATTAAATACTATAATAAACTCCGTGAATTTTGATGAAAGTGTTGCAGGCAAATTGCTTAACGATTCTATTGAAGCCCAAAAAGTAAGTGCTGTACTTACAAACCTTGAAACCTCAACCGAAGAGATTAAAACAGTCATTAATAATCTAAACGAAACGATTTCCGACTACAGAAATGGAAATGGCGCGGTAAACTACCTTTTTAACGATGAAGAATTTGTAAAAAACCTGGAGCAATCCATAAAAAATATAAACGAAGGCACGGATAACTTCAATCAGAACATGGAGGCTTTAAAACACAACTTTTTAACTCGTGGTTATTTTAGAAAATTAGAGCGTCAGCAAAAGAAAGCTGAAAAAGAAAACAACTAAAAGCATAATTGTATTTGTATCATACTTTTAGTTGTTCTTTAGAAAATACTTAGGCGTATTCAGGGTAGAATTTAACTTTTAAGTTATTAATAACCTTAGTTACTCCAGGTGCGAAAAAAGTGGCTCTTCGAGCTTCTTCTTTTTCGGTAATAGAGTGCACTGTTCCGCTTAAGGTTACCACACCTCCACTAACTTCTACCTGAATGTTTTTAGCTTCAAGATCAGCCGATCTTTCAAAGGCTTTGGTAATTCTGTCTTTAACTTCCACAGGTTCTACACGTTGTTTTATTTTAAGATTATCTACAACGCCTTTAACACCATGTAAGTTTTCGACAGCTACCTTGGCCGCGGTTTTTTGAAAAGACCATTCTACCTCTCCTGATAAATAAACCCAGGCATTTTCTACTTTAATGCTAATTTTATCTTCAGGAAGGGAGGAATTCCATTTAATAGCATCAACCACTACTTTAGCAATCTCTGCATCTGATTTTCCTTGTCCTGTTTTAAAATTAACTTCGATATCTTCTGCCACGGCTTTTACTCCATAAACACTTTTAGCTGCGCGTTCTGCTGCCATTTTCTTTGCATATGAATCTACCACGCCGTTTAGAGTCACTATACCATCTTTTACAATGACCCCTATTTGAGTTTCATCTATACTTGATTGCCACGCTAATTCGTCAAGCACATCTTGTTTTATTTGAGAATCTGTTTTCATAATTTTAAGATTTAATATTTTATCTGGTCTAGCTATGTTTAACACATTAGAATCATAAGGATTTTACATAAAATCACCATGATCATCTACTTTTATTCTAATACGTTTATCACCATTTTCTAATGTAATTTTGTACATTTTTTTTATGTTGTCTGGTTCGTAATAATTCACCAAATACACATTTTTTGAAACAGTCCATTGAGGAAATCTTTCAGCAATCGATTCTTTTATATGTATTGGTAAATCGATATCTTGAAATCTTTCAGCTGTTCTTATTAGATGGCTATGCTCATCGTAAGTTGCTAATATTTTTCCTTTTGGAATGATAAAAAACACTCTGTAAAATTCATTGTCTTCTGAATAGACATCTAATTCTTTAACGTTGAAATCGCTAACTTTTAACTCTAACTGTTCAACGTCTACCGCCAAATCTTCTGAGCCCGTAGCATCCAAATATTTATAGTTGTGAACTAAAACTACTGTTGGTAATTGAATGGGATCTTGGGCGTGCATAGGGATGGTTAATCCCAAAATAAACAAACCAATAATTAACTTTTTCATGATTCTAATCTTTACGGGTTAATACGATTAAATCTATTGAGATAATAAAAAATGTAAAATGATGAACATCAGTTTTTTACACTTACAACCCAAAAGCCTAAATCATAAAATCATGATTTTAAAACCCCTATTGATTCGAGTGAAGTTCTAAATAAGTAATCTCAGGACGCATACCTAATCGGCCAGGAAAACCAATCCAACCCAGTCCCCTGTTAACATGTAAATACTGCTGATTATGCTTATATAAACCTGCCCAATGTTTATACTTGTATTTTATGGGACTCCAGGTCATATTTTTATAATTGAGTCCCAATTGCATACCGTGTGTATGTCCTGACAAAGTAAGAGCGATAGTGGTATCTTCTATTACTTCTTCATTCCAATGCGTGGGATCGTGAGATAATAAAATTTTAAACGGAATATGTAAAGCCGATTTTAAAGCCTCGGTTAAATTGCCATATTGCTTAAACGGTGGTTTTCCCCAGTTTTCCACACCAACAATGGCAATAGCTTCTCCTTCGCTCTCCACAATCTCCGACGAATTAAGTAATAATTTAAAGTCTACTTCTTTATAAAAATGCTTAATTTGATTTAAGTTTTCCTCTTTTTCCTCATTGTTATTCCACTTCGAATAATCGCCATAATCATGATTTCCTAAGACTGCGTATTTTCCTTTTTTTGCCAATAGTTGATTAAACACTTTATCCCAGCCTACAAGCTCCCAGGCGTAGTTGTTTACCAAATCACCCGTAAAAAAAATATAATCTGCATGCAAATCATTAATCAGATTCACAGCTTTCTTTAACACCTTGTATCGCTTATTAAACCCTCCCAAATGCAAGTCGGAAATATGCACAATCTTTAATCCTGCAAAGGCTTCAGGCAAATGATCAAAATACAATTTATGCTTATAAATTTTAAAGCGATAAACGGCTCTGAAAATACCATAGGAAATAGCCAGAAATGGTAAAACTCCTGAAAGCAGACCAACTAATGGTATGACCACTAAAGACTGATTTTCTGAAAACATATAATTCCCGAAAAACAGCACGGATATTACAATAACAAAAAGAATTTTCGGAATAAATGATGACACTGTTAGCCCGTATAACGATGAGATTAAAAGATGTTTTCGTTGTGGATTGATATCATCTAAAGTTACTTTTAGAACAATTATGGCACTTATCAACCCTATAGAAAAACACCAGAATAGTATAAAAATACTATTTTTCAGAAATGACGAACTTATAAGTTTAGTAATGTTTTGTAACCAGTAAAACGACAGCACATCAACCAGTAAAACAGCAGCGCATAACAGTAATATGGTAAATAACGAATAGCTGCGCATTAGAGTATGTTTTTAATTATTCTTTCAATCTTCGTTTATCTCTTAAGGCCCAGTAAATACCTTTAACATCGGATGCCCAGTTATCGTACATAAAAATGAGGGTAATCTCTTCTATGGTTTCTAAAACTCCAATAATAATCATGATGTAAAACAAGTGCTTTTCCGGAAAGAAAAACAGGGAGAATAAGATGAATATACTTTGAAGTATAGCTGAAAGTTTTGCCAAATACGTATGAAACGCCGTGGCTTTGCCATACTTAAAATATGCTATAAGCATTTGAGACACATAAGGGATAAACGCAATAATTATTAATTTTAGATGGATTTTAATAAAGGCCATCTCGAAATAAAACAAACCTACAAGCCCTACAATCAAGGTTATTTGGTCGCCAAAAGAATCAAGCTGAGAACCTCTGGGACTCGTTATTTTAAGCCTTCTAGCTAAATACCCATCCAGAGCATCGGTTAAATAACTTATTAATAAAAAACACGAAAACAGCAAACGATGATCTAACCCAATTATTACAAGTAAAAAAGGTGCAGCGGCTATTCGGTAAAATGATAACCAATCGGCTATGTTATAGTTTTTAAAGGTTAGCATGTGTTTGATTATTTTTTAATTCAACACTCAGTTCTGGAATTTTTATAAGTTCTAACGTCGTTGATGCCAGTTCTACTTCACGATTTGTTTCTAAAATAACTTTATGAATTTCCTCATTAAGCATATGTTTTACTAATCGCCGTTTTTTATAATCTACAATATATCTCAGGTTAAACTGAATCCAGTTATCGTTTAATGTTATAGCCAGTGTGGGATCGACCTGAGCGTCCTCTATATAGTATTTATTGACCACCTCTTGCCATTGCGATTTAGAATTTGCGGTATACTCTGAAAGAATTTTGGAAGCGATTTCAATAACTATAGATTTAGCTAATTCTATATTGCTTCCGTATTTAATGGGAATATTAAATTCATCCCATATAAAAGGAAAATCACTGGAATAATTATATATCGGCCCTTTAAACACAAAGGAGTTGCTTAGTTTAACAATACGACCACTGTAATTATCGCTACTTACCCACTGCCCTATTTCCATCATCGTGGTGTAAATACTATCCACATCTATGACATCGCCTTTAATGCCGTTTATTTCTATACGGTCGCCTGGTTTATATACTTTAACAACAAAAATATAAAGTGATCCTGCAATGCTTAAAATAAGTTCCTGAAGCGTAATGGCTACGCCCGCAGAAAACAAACCAATAGCTAAGGTAAAATCTCTAATATTCCCCGTAAAATAAGAAACCGTTAAAAAAATTAAAACAACATAACCTACAATCTCGATAGCCTTTTGTGACTTGTATCTTGCTGTAGAATCGGTTACTTGTTTCCGTAGCAACCTTCTTACCAGCTGAATTAAAACAAACACAAAAACAACAAGCAAAACATATTTTACAACACTGTAAAGTGTTGGATTATCTATTGTCCATTGTTTTATTTGTTCCATGGCTGCTATTTAAAAATCCTCATACAAACGCAATCTGTTGTTCAGGTTTGTTATTTGCTTTTTCAAACTATCTACCTGATCTAAGAGATTAGAAATTGCATCAATACCTTCCATATTAATATCTAAATCGTAATGCAACCGAACCATTTTTTCAACCCTTTTCAATTCTGTTTTATGAATAAAAAAATCGTTTGATTCCATCTTTAATTCTATTAACTCAAATTCCTGTAACCTGTTTATAAAGTCCTGTGGAATATTATAATGCTTGCAAATAAGTTGTACCGATATAAAATCTGTTGTTTCCATTAGGTTCTTAAGGTTTGTAATTGTTCTATCAGTGCTCTTTCTTTTTCAGAAAGTTTGGTTGGCAAAATAATTTTATAGGTAATGATTAAATCACCAAACTGCCCTTCCATTTTATATTTAGGAAATCCTTTGCCTTTTAATTTTACTTTGGTGTCGCTTTGAGTTTCCGGTTTTACTGTAAGTTTTACTTTTCCGGTAAACGTGTCAACCATAATGTCTCCTCCTAATAAAGCTTTGTACAAATCCAAATCTACATTTGTATAAAGATTATCTTTGTCGCGTTTAAATTTTGAATGGTTTTCAATAGAAAACTGAATGTACAAATCACCATTTGGTCCGCCATTAATGCCTTTACCGCCATGACCTTTAATTTTAATGATTTGACCGTTTTCAACACCTGCCGGAATTGTAATTCTAATATTCTTATTGTTTACTGTTAAAGTGCGCTTGTGTGTGGCATATACATCTTTTAAATCCAGCTGAAGTGTTGCGTTGAAATCCTGTCCTCTAAACTTAACTTGTCGGCCACCTGAAGCTCTTCCGGCGCCACCAAACATATTCTCAAAAAACTCTGAAAAATCCTCTTCAGAATAACGACCACCATCACTTTGATGCTGACGATGGTACTGTTCCTGCTGTCTTGCTTTTTCGTATTCTTCGGCATGTTGCCAGTGCTCTCCATACTGATCGTATTTTTTACGATTCTCAGGGTTGCTTAAAACTTCGTTAGCCTCGTTAATTTCTTTGAATTTCTTTTCGGCCTCAGCATCATTAGGATTTAAGTCAGGGTGATATTTTCTTGCTAACTTCCTGTACGCTTTTTTAATATCGTTTTCGGAAGCTGTTTTCGACATTCCTAATACCTTATAATAATCTATATAAGCCATGGTTTTCTTATTAAAGTATTTCCTAAATTAAAGCGTTTATACCAATAATAAAATGATATATATCAGAGTGAAATCTGACGTTTTTAGTCTTATACCAAAAGGATCATGTGCTATTTTTTCAATTCCAAATCTAACTTCGCTAAAAGGATTAATTCAGACTTATTAATGCCTGAAAAAGCATCGGCTACAGCATGAGCTGTTTTTAAAATGAGTTTTTTACCCTCGGGAGTGAACAGATGAGGTTGAGCGTTTTTATAAGTCACAAAATCATTAAAACAAGTATTAACGTTTAATGCTTGTTGTGCGTTTAGCCAGTCGAAAACAATTTCTATCTCGTAAGCTGCATCTGTACCAAATTCATCCACTAAAGGGTCCATGTCTAACCAATTGCTTTTCACTAATGCTTTCAGCTTATTAAACTCTGTTTGTCTCACCTGATTATCGGAAGCCGCAATGGCATAAAATAGCTTACCAAGATTTTGGTAAAAGGTATGGGTTAATTTCTTTGTAGTTTCCATGACGTCGCGTTTTTATTACAATAAAAATACACGCTATAGAGTGTTTTTGTAATGATATTCATCAGTTACATTAACATTTAAAGTTGATTTTTTCGTATTTTTAAGTAACCATTCCTAACTTAAAATCATTCATGTTTCACCAAGATCAGGAAATATTTAACATTCTATTAGAAACCGTATCAGAAGGCGTGGTTATAGTTGATAGTCATCAAATATTAAGAGAAGTGAATGCGGCTTCTGAAGCCATATTTGGATATACCAGGGAGGAATTAATAGGCAAACCTCTTAATGTACTTATCCCTTCAAATTATCACATCAATCATCATAACTATTTTCAACGGTTTATTGAGGAAGGTAAACGTCGTAAAATGACAGAGTCTGCCGACATTTACGGGTTAAAAAAAGATGGTACTATCTTCCCTATTGATATTGAATTAAATCCGTTTAAAAGTTACAATCAAAACTTTGTTATCGCCTTAATTAATGATATTTCTAAACGGAAAGAAGTAGAAAAAAACCTGATGTTGCGAACGCAGGCTTTGGAATCTGCTAAAAGTGGCATTTTCATTACCGACGCTTTAAAAAAGGACAACCCCATAATCTATTTTAATTCCAGTTTTCAAAACTTAACAGGATATCCTGAGGAAGAAATTCTAAATCATAATTTTAGATTTCTTTTAGGCAAAGACACCAAACAAGAGGCTATAAAAAAACTCAACGAAGCCTTACAAAAAGGAGAAAGTTGCCAAATTACCATTCGTAATTACCGAAAAGACGGTTCCATGTTCTGGAACGATTTATACATTTTCCCGATAACCAATTCCAGAGGTGTTGTCTCTAATTTTGTGGGCATACAAAACGATGTTACAACAAAGAAAATAGCCGAAGAAGAGCGCCTTCACCTGGCTACCATCTTCGATGAATCTCTTAACGAAATTTACGTTTTCGATGCTCACACTTTAAAGTTTGTAAATGCTAATTATGGAGCTCAGAAAAATATAGGTTACAGTTTAGAAGAACTAAAAGCGATGACGCCTTTAGATTTAACTAAGAGTGAAACCGAATCTAACTTCAGAAAAACAATCAAATCTTTATTAAAAAAAGATATAGAGAAATTAGAATTTGAAAGTATTCACAAAAGAAAAGATGGCAGCGAATACCCTATTGAAGTGCACCTTCAGCTATCACGTTTAAATGAAATGGATGTGTTGGTCGCCATTATTTTAGATATTACCGAACGTAAAAACTATACCACGAATCTTGAAAATCAGGTTGAAGAACGAACCAAACAATTAGAAAAAGCCCTGAACAAAGAAAAGGAACTCAACGAACTCAAAACAAGCTTCTTATCGTTAGTATCCCATGAATTCAAAACACCGCTAAGTGCTATTTTAACATCCTGTGAATTATTAAACAAATATCAGCTAGAGGAACAGCAAGACAAGCGCAACAAACACATTAAAACTGTTGTAGATAAAGTTCATTTCCTAAATAATATTCTTAACGACTTTTTATCGGTTGAAAAACTGGAAACGGGTAAAGTAAATTACCGCTTTAGTCATTTTAAACTCAGCAAGGTTATTAACGAGGCGGTTTACGATGCGAATATGCATTTAAAAGAAGGGCAGCAAATTAAATACCCTGAAAATATTGATGATTTATCGATATACCAGGATGAAAAAATAATTCAGCTTATTTTATCCAACTTGCTTTATAATGCTATAAAATATTCACACGAAAGCACAAGCATTGAACTTATTGTAAAACAAAACAATAACACTACAACCATTAAAGTTATAGATCAAGGTATTGGTATTCCTGAAAAAGACCAGAAACATATATTTGAACGCTATTTCAGAGCCGAAAATGTACTCAACACCCAAGGCACTGGCATTGGCTTAAATATCGTTAAAAACCACTTAGAAAACTTAGGTGGTTCTATTTGTTTTGAAACTAAAGAACATATTGGTTCTACCTTCATAATAACTTTTCCAAATACAGCCACACCATGAAAACTGTTTTATTAATTGAAGATGATACTGTTTTAAGAGAAAACACAGCCGAACTTTTAGAGCTCTCTAATTACAAAGTTTTAACCGCTTCTAATGGTCGTTTAGGTGTTGAACTGGCAAAAAAACAAATCCCTGATATTATTATCTGCGATATTATGATGCCTGTTATGGATGGTTATACAACGCTACAAACCCTGTCTAAACAAAGTACAACTAAACATATTCCGTTTATATTTTTATCGGCGAAAACTGAACGACAGGACATTAGAAAAGGCATGAATCTTGGAGCTGACGATTATATTACAAAACCCTTTACTGAAGACGATATTGTAAGTGCTATTGAAAGCCGGTTAGCAAAAGTTTCCATACTGGAAGATTTAAAACACCAGAATCAAGTTGCTGAAGCAGCGCATACTGAAGAAAACGAAATAAAATCGCTTAACGATTTAAAAAATTTCTTTGATGACCACGGAAAGGAGTTTAAGTATAATGAAGAAGATATTATTTACTACGAAGGCGATCATTCTAATTTCATCTACCTTATTAGCTATGGCACAGTTAAATGTTTTAGAATTGATGAAAAAGGCAAGGAACTGGTTACCGCACTTTATAAAGAAGACGATTTGTTTGGCTACACTTCCTTAAACACTAATGCGCCACATAAAGAAACTGCTTCGGCCATTTCAGATACAAAATTACTGGGCATCTCCCTTTTACACTTCAATGAACTTCTGGATAAAAATCACAAAGTCGCTTTAGCGCTTATAGAATTACTAACCGACGACCTCTCCTCTGCCAAAGGATTACTATTACAAATGGCTTATGGAACCGTAAATAAAAAAACCGCCTCAACCATTTTAAAGTTTGCTGAAAAAATAAATCGGAAGCCAGACGACCCTATAAAAATTTCAAGAAATGACCTGGCCAGTGTTGCCGGTATTGCAACAGAAACCTTAATAAGAGCCCTAACCGAATTTAAAAAATCGGGCATTATTTCTGCTGAAGGACGAAACATTAAAATATTAGACCTTAACAAATTAAAAAGCATTACTTAATGCTTTGGCTCACCTCATTAAAATGATGAATATCATTTTAGCAACAACATCTTCATTGTAATTTAGACATATTAAGATGTTGTTAAAATGAAAAATATACTCTTACCAACGGACTTTTCTGAGAACTCATGGAATGCCATAAAGTATGCTATTAACTTTTTTGAAAAAGATACATGTCATTTTTATTTACTGCATGTTAACAGAGTTGGCGAGAATTACATGAATGGCTCCCCTTATATCGTTTCAGAGGAGGTGCTAGAAGATGTTTATGTAAAACCAACTAAACAAAAATTACATAGCATTTTAAAACGTATAATAACAGAACTCCCGGCAAACACCAATCATAAATTCCATACACTGTTTGACTATAATTTCTTTATTGACTCTATTCGGAAACATGTTGAAGAAAAAAATATAGACCTTATTGTTATGGGTACAAAAGGCTCCGATGGTTTAAGAAAGATTGTTATGGGAAGCAATACAGGAGATGTTATAAAAAAAGTAAAATGTAATGTTTTAACAGTTCCCGAAAAAGCAACGTTTAACACCATAAAGGAAATTGCTTTTCCTTCAGATTTTTCACTAACCTATAACATTCAAATTCTCCAACCACTATTAGATATATTAGAACACAACGAAGCATCTCTTCGCGTATTACACATTAGTAAAAACAAAACCGATTTAAATGCTGAACAATTAAAAAACCGTGAATTGCTTGAAGATTACTTTACCTGTATCGAATCTAGTTTTCACTACTTAACAAACAGGAAATTAGAAGATGCTGTACAATGCTTTATTGATAGCAGAGAGATCAATATGATTTGTATGGTAGCCAAAAACTTAAACTATTTTCAGCAAATCTTATTTCATTCGCAAATTGAAGAATTAAGCTATCATTTAAAAATACCATTTTTAGTATTACATGAAACACCTTAAATATTATGGAAACTTCAATTTTATTAGCAAAATTCTGGGGATGGTATCTCATCATATTCTTCCTGATATTGAGTTTCAACCCGAAACGCATTAAACAAATTTTCAGCGATTTGAAAGATGAAAAATTTCTCATTCTATCATCTTTTATAGCCATTCTTGTAGGTTTAGTAAACACCCTTTTTCATAACATATGGGAACCAAACTGGACGTTAATCATTACACTTACAGGCTGGTTTTCCATTTTTATTGGATTATCGCTTTTTATTTTTCCAAAGCAAACCGTTTACGTATTACAAATCATAAACATTAAACTTATTCAACTTATTTACACGCTTTTATTTCTTGTTGGATTATTTCTTTTAAACATGGCTTATAATGTTGTTCCGTTATAATTTTAACGACTGATAAATATCATTTTTAAAACTGAAAAGTTAAAATATCTTCGACACCATAAAACGTTCATTTATTTAATGACAAACTAAAACAACAAACGGTTTAATGCTTTTCAAGTTATAAAATCTAAATACATATTGTTGAAAGCCAAAAATCAAGGCTTAGCATTAAATCTTTAGAAGAAACAGGCCGTTAAGTTAAAACGTCCTGTTTCTTTTAGTTTCAAATTGGCTATTGATCAGTTCGCTTTCTTGAGGATTTGCGATGAAAAAAGGGAATGTTTCTTTATTAAAAACATTCCCTTTTTTTAAATCCATCTGATAAATATCATTGCATCAACTCCCTGTACTAATTACTTTTAAATACTAATACCTAAAGTGATGAGAAAGATATTAATTCCTACCGATTTTTCTGAAAATGCATTCAATGCTATAAAGTTTGCCATCGACCTATTTAAATATGAGGTAAGTGAATTTTATATAATGCACGCTTATCAAGATGAAATATATGAGTCTGAAGATCTAATTGATGAAAGCAACGTAGAAAAGGTAACTGAAACCGTAAGCAACTCATCGAAAACTTCCTTAGAACGCACTTTAAAAACCATTAAAACCATCTCTCCTAATCCAAAACATACTTATAATATTATTTCAGCAAATAATATGCTAATAGACGAAATGGACGCTATTGTTGATGATAAAAACATTGATGTTATTATCATGGGAACTAAAGGAAAAACTAATGATAAAAAAATAACCTTTGGAAGCCATACTCTACAAGTTATAAAATACGTGCAGTGCCCTGTTTTAGCCATTCCTGAAAACTATAAATACACACAACCTAAACATATACTCTTTCCTACCAACTATTTAATTCCATATAAAAGAAGAGAATTAAAATTACTTTGTGAAATGGCATCAACTTATAGAGCTGTAGTTGATGTACTTTATATATCTGTTAGCGACAAACTATCCTTAAGACAAAAAGACAATCAAAAATTTATAAAAGAAGAGTTACATAAAACCACCCTTAATTTTAAAATAGCTAATAGTAAACATATTATAAATTCAATTTACCAACACATAAAAGAGAATGACATTAATATGCTAGTCATGGTAAATACGAGACATTCATTTTTAGAAAATATGATATACCAATCTGCCATAGATGAATTCGGCTTAAACTTAGATATTCCATTTTTAGCCTTGCAAAACATCAAACGCTACTAACGAATAACAGCTAACTAAATAAAACTAAAGTCATGAAAACAATACTGCTTCCCACCGATTTTTCCGAGAACTCATGGAATGCCATAAAGTATGCCATGCAACTTTTTAAAAATGAAACCTGTACATTCTATTTATTAAACATATACACACCTGCTATTTATCATGTTGAATATGTATTAGTTCAGCCAGCTCAATTTGGGATGTACGACGCTATTAGAGACAATTCGATTCATGGTCTGGAAGATTTTAAAACTCGAATAAAAAACGAATTTGATAATCCTAAACACACTATAGAAATCATTGCCGCCTTTAACACTCTAATTTCAGAAATCAATGATATTATAAAAGACAAACACATAGACTATGTTGTTATGGGCACCAAGGGAGCAACAGGTGTCGAAGGCATTCTGTTTGGGTCTAACACCGTACATGTTTTAAAACACGTAAAATGTCCGGTGCTGGCTATTCCCAGTGAATTTGAATTTGAAGAACTTCATGAAGTATTGTTCCCAACAGATTATGGCGTGGAATATGAAGAACGACATATAAAACCCATTTTGGATTTAATTTCATTAGATCATACTTGTGTTAATATCCTTCACGTACTCGATGGATACGGTTTGGCTGGATATCAAAAAGAAAATAAAGAAGCTCTTAAAAATCATTTTAAAGATGCGACCTACTTAATTCATGAAGTAGATAAACAAACTGTTGAGGAAGGTATTTCAAATTTTCAACTTAAAAACAGAATTAATTTATTAGTCATGCTAAATAACAAACACTCATTCTTTACAAATCTATTCTTTAAATCCACCATAAACCAAATAGGGTTTCACTTAAATGTTCCTTTTTTGGTTATTCCTGCTAAACTATAACAATTGGCTTTATCAGCTTCATAAAAATAACAACGCCTGATGAAATTCATCAGGCGTTGTTTGTCGGGGTGGCAGGAAGACCTAAAATCCCAACTTATGTTGTGAAATCAATAAGTTTCAGACTCCAATTAACCTTTGGTAACCGAATAAGTAACTTATTTGACAGGAACTTTTGTTTGTATTTATACTAAAATTATTGCTCTATTATAAAATTACAGAAATCTTATTAATCACAATAGACTTTATATGATTTACATTTTTTATGCTGAAATCGGATTAATTCTAATCTGACCTCCTACAGCCTTCAATACTTTCATTATCGTTGAAAATTGAGGTTTAGCTCCTTCAGATAATGCTTTATATAGGCTTGGTCTACTTAACCCTGTTTCCTCAGCTATTTTAGACATACCAATGGCTTTTGCTATATGCCCTAAAGCGATAATAACATCTGTGTTATCTCCTTCTTCAAGTACTGTATTAAGATATTCAGCAATCATTTCATTACTGTCTAAGTAATCTGCAATATCAAATTTTGATGCTTCCATTTTTAGTCTTTTAATTTATTCCAAATCTCTTTTGCTTTTTCAATATCCTTTTGCTGAGTTGACTTATCCCCGCCTACCAAAAGTATTATAATTTTTCCATCCTTTTCTTTGAAGTAAATCCTATATCCCTTGGCATAATTTATTCTTAATTCACTAATACCATTTCCAACAGGTTTACAATCTCCAAAATGTTCATCATTCTCTAATTTTTGAATCCTGAATAAAATTTTAGCCTTAGCCTTAATATCCTTTAGTTTCCTTAACCATTTATCGAACTCTGAAGTTTTCTCAATAAAGTACATTTATTAAATTGTATTCATTTGGATACAAATATACATTTTTTTTTGATGTTAACCAATTTGTAATTCATATAAAATTTAGGTAACAAAACTGCAAAGATAAAAATGACACAAAAGGAAACATTGACGCTCCTTTTATGATATAAACTTCTATCAAGAAGCACAAGAATTTTATCAATTTAAAAATATAGTATAGGTCTTAGAAAAATTACCGACTTTCTATATTGCAAGTCCAGCCTGTTTTTATTTAATAATTTAGCAGCACACAACTAATTACTTTTAAGGATCATTTGTTTTATATAATAGAAACACAACATACCTCTGCAAATGATTAATAAAACTAAATATCCCCATTATGAATTTCAACTACTTTATATTTATGAGTTTTACTTCTATAATCTTTTAAAACAAAAACAGGTAAATAAACTAAGATACCGACCAAAGAAAAAATCAACCCTCCAATCGACCCAACAGCAAACGAGAACCAAAAGCCTTCATTTTGCCCATTCCAAACAAAAGGAATTAACCCCACAACCGTAGATATTATTGTAAGTAAGACAGGGATTATCTTGTAATTGAATGCTTTAAAGTATAATAATTTCACATCTCTTTCTGGATATTGTTTTAATAGATTGTTATAATCGTTGATTATATACAGTGCCGAATTTACACTAATCCCACATAGTAAAATAAATGACGCATACCCACCTTGGTCAAAATTAAAATCAAAAAGATAGAAAGTTAAAAAAACACCAATAAATGAAATGGGGATCATCATTATTATTGCAAAAGGCTGTTTTAAGGATTCCAATAAAATGGAACAAATAAAGAAAATAATCAATACGACAATAAATAGTGAGTAATATTGATTTGCACCGTCCTTATCCCAGTTGTTTTTTGTCGATTTTCCCACACTATAACCTATGGGCAATTTCCCCTCGAAACTTTTAACATTGTCCTCTTTTACTTTTTTAGCCAGTTGATATGTTCCAATAAAATCATATGTCAAATTCAAACTGTACTTTTGATTAGTTTTAGAAATTATATTTCCTGTATTGCGCTTTTCAATGGTTGCCAATTGGTTTAATTTGTACTGCTTATTTTGAATCCATAGGGGAACATTACTCAAATCCCAAACATTAAACTTTTTATAATTATTTGATACTAACTTTACCGATTGTAATTCATCATGGTTAACAATACTTGCAATATTATTGGAATAAACTTGATTCTTCAAAAAGCCATATATACTAGACTGGGAAATTCCTACTTCAGCAACTTTTTCAGGATCGAAACTCAGATAATATTCATCCAAATTTGTTGTTGAGTGGCCGCCACTTTGAATTTCAATTTCCCTAATTCTGGACATCGAACTATCTACAAGTTGTTTCTTCAATTCTTCTGCATAGCCATACAACCTATCATAATTATAGCCTTCCAAGGTAATCCGTTGACTCTTATATCCTGTTCCTAAAGTATTGGAAAACCCTCGGCCTACACCTGAAACCGTCCAATCGGAAGCCCCTAAACTTATAGCTTTGGATTCCAATAAACTTTTCAAAGTATAAGGGAAACTTCCAAACTCAAATTCGTCTTTAAAATAAATTCGTATTATGGCATTTTGTGGATTGTATATATTGGTTTCATATAATCTCACTTCATCATATTTAGAAATCAAATTTTCCATTTTTACAACTGCTTCATTTAACTGTTCAATGGAACACCCCGGTGGCATTTTGGCTGTCACTCTCAGCATGGTCTCCTCTGGCTCAGTGTTGTAAGAATTGGCAAAAGTTTCTTCAGTAAATAAACGTAACGAACCACCTATAAACTTTTTCAACGTTGGTTTTACTTCTTTAACAAACCATTCCTTACCTAAAGTATCATTATACAAGCTTACCCAAAAAGAGTCACCCTTAATTTTATCAGGTGCTAAATGCAATGGTATACCAAAGCCCAAAATCAAAAGCAAAATTAAACCCAGTCTTATTGGTTTTCTTTTTAGATGTATAGAGAGTGTATAATATCCTTTTGTAAATTTTATGATTCTTCGTTTACGTTTAATGGAGAATTTACTCTTTTTGCTTTGAAACTTTAAACGCTCCATCAATGCAGGAACAAAAAACAGCGACACCAACAACGACACCCCTAAATTAACGGCCATAATCAGTCCAAAATCAATTAAGTTGATGCGTTGGTCTTCCTTTAAAAAGAAAATGATTGTCAACGCACCAATGGTAGTTAAAGTGGCTGCCAAGATAGCCAAAAAAGCCTTTTTGTCCTTTTTGTTCCTTAAATGGTCAATCATAATGATACTATTATCTATTATGATTCCAAAAGAAATGGTTATACCTGCAAAAGCATAAATGTGTAATTCTATATCCAAAATATAATAGAAAATAACCGCTATGGATAGATTAACCAGGATGCTTAAAAATAAAACGGTTAGATATTTAATGCTCCTATTGATAAGAATAATCAGTAACAATAAAATCAATAGGGAATAACAAGTCCTAGCTTCTATTTTGTTTATTTCTTCCGATAAAAACGCTGAAGCATCATTAGTTAATTTTAAAGAATAGCCATCATTTCCCACTTCCATCTTCAACCCCTCAACGACTCCCTTTACTTGTTTTGCCAACTCGATAGTATTACTCCCCTTGTCTGAATAGATAACAATGGATACCGAATTCAAGCCATTGATGCGGTTATAATTTCTAACTTCCGCTTCTTTAAAACGCACTTGAGCCACATCCCTTAAATAGATTATTCTGTTTCCAATTTTACGTATGGGGATATGGCTCCATTCTATTTCATCTAAGGTGTTATATACCAACGTAACTGAAACCTGCTCTTTTTTCGAAGTTTCATCAACATAATAGTCCCCAACCCCCAATTCCTGGTATCCGATATAGGTGTTTATACTTTCAGCAATATCATTGACCGATAGATTGAGCTGTAGAAGCTTATCGGTATCATACTCGATTACCCATTCGTAAGAGGTTGCTCCGTTTAATCGCACTTCGTTCACCCCTTTTAAGTTTGTTAAACGGGGCATGAGCTTTTCCTCAACATATTTTTTTATATAATATGGGCTTTCATGGGCATTGATACTGTAGGATAAAATGGCCTTTTTGGCATCTTCCTCATCGTCTTGAAAATCACCTGAAAGATTGGGATAGCTGACCCCTTCAGGTAGATTAGGATATATTTGGCGAATGAGATTGGCAGCTTCGAAACGGAGCATATTCATATCGGAATTCTTTTTGAAATCCAACCAAATTTTACCTCCTCCTTTAAATGAGGTAGAGTTAATATTTCTAACACCACCCACCGTATTAAAAACCCCTTCTAGTTTTGAGGTCACCTCCTGCTCAACTACTTTAGCTGAAGCATCTCTCCAACTGTAACTTATGTACAAGGAGTGTTTTTGCTTGGAAGGTTTTAATTGCACATTTAATAAAGGCAACAGACTCAACCCAATAAGAGAAAGGCAACAAAAAAGGGTTAACACTGTAAACGACGGTAACTTAAACTTCATACCTTATTTCTTTTTAAACACCTTTAAACAAACGATTCCATTGAAAACACCCATCTTTATTGGAAAACAATATACATGACACTTTACCAATAATATTTTCTTCAGGTATAAAACCCATATACCTGGAATCCCTTGAATCGTTTCTGTTGTCTCCCAACATAAAATAATAATTTCGCTTAAAAATGTATTTGGTCAACACATTGCCATTAGCATAGAAGTTATCATTTTGTTTTTTTATATCGATATTTTCATAGGTTTGTAAAATGTATTTATACAGTTCGAAAGAATCATCGTTAAGTTGTATTTCCATACCTTTTTTAGGTATAATAATGGGTCCATAATTATCTAATGTCCAATTCTTATCTTTATACCATGGGAACATTTTAGCCTTAATAGGTGTATCGGCCACTTTTACGGAAAAAGAATCAATACTGTTCAACTGTTTAATCTGTTTAGCCTCCAAGTAGTATAGTTCAGCTTGTTTCCAATTAAAATCATTTATGGAAAAAAAACGGCCTTCAATGTTTAAAGAATCTATAGCCCGATAAAACTGTTTGGGTTTGTTTAATTTAAACACATAAGAGTTACGTACATGTTTTTGTGGCTCTATCAATTTATTATTTAAATACACCTCTGCATTAACTATTTTAAGCGTATCTCCGGCAATAGCAGCAACTCGCTTTACCAAAACTGCTCTATTTTTAAAAACAGCCACATCCCCTTGAGTTATAGTGGTTGTGCCCGATAAGCGTTTATATGGCCACACTTTACGATTAACCGTTTTTTTAGAATTATCATTTAAATAATAAAAAATATTTACCAACGGGATTTCATAGGGTGATTGAGGTAAATTAGGGCCATACTTTAACTTATTTACCAAAATAACATCTTGTGGATACAGAGTGTTTGCCATGGATGGGCTTGGTATTAAATAAATATCTATTACAAACACGCGAATACCAATACCTACATAAAGAAATATTAAAATTAAAAATACAATTTTGCATAGCTTTTTTACAACCTCATATTTTATTAGGTTTATTACATAATTAATACCCCACGATAATAGTATATGTATCAGTATAGCGATGCTTAACCAGAATAGTTTTAAAACTGATAAAACAACTAATAATATAGCTAATAATATTAGATATTTCTTTTTTATCTTTTCCAATTTCATGTAGTATTTCTCATTTTAATTTAAATAATATCTGAATTGAAAAATCATTTTTGACAAATCACCTTCAAGTATTGCGAGAAGATAGCCTTTAGGTTCGTATTCTTGATGTCATAACGATTTTTAGTTGGATTTACTATAGAATACGGAAATCTAACTTATTGCTATGACTTCGAATAACTTTAAGGTCTATAGTAATGGGGGTGTGCATATAAAATTTACAATTTAAAAACTCTATTTTTTTTGTAAATATCCATAACATTTTTAGCTTCAAAGGGGTTTCCAAAAGCCATAACTTTACCTTGTGCATCTAACAGTAATACATAGGTATATAACTTTTTCTTATTAAGGAGGTCATTTTTTTTTAATATCTGTTTGTTTTTGTCATGTAATAAGCAATGATTTAAATTAACGTTTAATTGTTCTAAATAATATTGCAATATATCAGAATCTATTCCAAAAGAAACGTATGTGCATTTGACATCTTCATTATTTTTTTTTACTTTAATAAAATCCTTATGCCACTCTGCTAATTTTGCTATACATGAAGAACATTCCCCATTAAAATAATATACAATATTATGGGTTTCATTTTTTTCTAAAGAAGATCTTTCAGAACAAAAAATAGTATCCATTTTAGAAAAAGAATTAATATTTATTTTTCTTCCTATCCATTCTTTTTGCGGTAACAAATATTCCAAATCAGAAGTAGGATTTGTATTTTTATTTGTATTCTCACAACCCACAAATAATATTGTGAAAAATAAAGATAGACCTACTAATTTTATATATATATGTGACCCCATTTTATTAAAGTTTATATTTCACTAAATCTGGTGATTTACCGTCACTATGCCAAACTGTACCGTACAAATATTGCTCGTTACTGTCTAAAGAAATATTAATAAGAAATTTATCTAATTGATAACAATGCAAAAGATTTCCATTCCAATCTAATTTGAATAATTCTACAGGTTTTGCGTCTAACTTTTTAATATTACTACTAATTCTGTTAGCTCCAACATATAACAAATAGATATAATCTTTCGTGTAATAACTTGGGTAATAAGATCTATAATACTCATCCTTTTTAAAACTTAAACGTCTATTATCAATTATCTGATATTCTATTTGAAATTGATCAGGTCCTTTTAGTGATTTAATCAGATTTAACTGGTTATTGTAGATATTAATATTGTCATCATGATGATCCACTACAAAAATTTTATCTTTTTTTGGAGACACTAATACATAAGCGCCATTAACATTAGGAGGGAAAAACTTTTCATTACCTGTAACAATAGATGACGTGTTATCTTTTGATAAATCTATCAAGGAAATTTCATCTACGTTGTTTGTTATTTTATTATTGTCAATATACATATCGTTGTATACTATAAACTTACCATCATCAATTTTGCTCAGACTTTCCACCTCAGTAGGTAATTTAATTTGTTTAGGGAAATACTTATTGTTCTGTAAGATAGAATCAATTGCATATTCTGCAAACTTATGGGAGATATAGTCATGAACAATAAAAGCATCTTCTGCATTGTTATATATAACTCTACAACTTAAAAACTCACCTGGACCTCTACCTTTGAAAGCTACTTTTGCTAACAATTTTTTAGATTGGATTCCAAAAAGTTCAATAAAGCATTTATTACTTGCTTTTAAATCAACAGATAAAATTATTGTATCCTTTACAACATTGAATGAAGAAGGGTTTAAAGATTTGTTAAACTTAACTGTTTCAGATGTTAAAGAATCTATTTCATTAAAGTCAGCTCGCGAAAAAATATCTCTTTCATTTGAAGCTGTCTTTTTATTACAACTTATGCTTAAAATAAAAAGAAAAAACATTAGACTAGTTTGTTTCATATAATTTTTTAATTAAAACACCTCCAAACAATTATATATGCAAGGAGGTGGTAATTGCTTATTTAAGGTTGATAGATATATGTTTGTTTTCCTGAACAAGAAAACGTCGTTGTTTCTCCTGTGTCTTCATCAGTATGTTCAAAGGTACATGTTTCATTAGGGGTATCATCGCACTTCAATACTGTTTTCCAGAATATGCCAATTTTCACTTCAACTTCACATTCAGCATTGGCAGTATTAATACCAACTAGATCAGTTAAGTTTATATCCCCATTAGTTCTATTTTCAGTACCAAAAGAGAATGATACAACTAATAATACAATTCCAATTAGACTTAATATTGTTTTCATATTTAAAAATATATAATTATTAACAACTTACTTCTTTGCCATCACAGGTTACTCTAGTCTTATAACCTGCTACAGTAGCCTCTCCCTTACAGGTTTCATTAGGGGTATCATCACATTTAAATTCGCAAGTTCCATTTTTCTTATACTCACACTCAGCATTTGCTGTGTTTAGAGTCAATAAGTCAGTTAGGTCTAAATTTTCAGTTAAGTTACCTCCATTAGCATTCGTTGTAAAAGAAATGGCTAATGCAAAAATGAAAACAAAGGCTATTACTATTGTTTTTTTCATTGTTTTAAGTTTTAATATTACTGGAAAAAATCCCTTAATTTGGTAATTATTTTCAAAAAGTCTCTAGACATGCTACTTTATAAAACATGACAACAACTTAAACTTTTAAGTTGTTGTGATAGATTTAATTCTTAATTTTGAAATTTATGGATTTAATTAAAAATAATCCTTTTACAAAGAAAACAAACCTATCCTCTGGGTATATTGTTTATGTTACATAGGCATTATTTTAAAGGTTATACATTTTTTAGCTATTTTAACTTTTGAAAACCCAGAGGTTTTTATCTTTCATTTGGTAAATAAAACAAGTCGCTGGGACAAATTTTGTTCTTATACTATTTTTTACACAACATTTATGTTTTGCCCTACAGTAAACAATATTGTGCCCTTGTGATTCCCTTCAAGCTTAAATTAGATATCATCGCTTTTTGTTACGAGTCTAGTATAAAATAAATCACTTAGACTTGAGTTTATTAAAATATCGGTTTTCTAATATTGAAGACGATTTGATTGGAAAAAATATGTTTGAAATTTCTAAATTCTTATTTACTGTAAAATAATATGGATATTGCACATCATCCATTTTCTTAAAAAAAGAAAGTTCAACATTGGTTAGAGAATAGATCTCTGCATTGATACCTCTAACTGTCTGTATTAATTTTAATTCCCTTAAACTAAAGCCTTTTGAAATAATTACATATTTAAATTCTGGATGATTTTTTAAATATGTTTCAACTTTATCAATAGCATCATTCATACAAGAATTACATTGATTTGAACTTATATATAATACAAGATTTAATTCTGAAAACACCTTTGCAAAATATTGTAAGTCGCCTTCAACAGTTTGGAGTTTATTATTTTCAGGTATTTTAATATGCCCCGAATAATGAGATTGCAGTAACACTCTCGTGCTTAATTTTTCAATTTTTTCGGCATATCTAATTGATTGATCTTTATTCTCTTTTATTAAAATAAAAATTATTCCTAAAAAACCCATCGATAACAGGAAAAGGCTATAAATCAAATAATTTTTATATCTTTTTTTCAAAAATCTTTTATTTTATACGTTACGATTAATGGATTATCGGTTTGTTTGATATCTTTAATTACTTCCCAATATTTTGTTTTAAGTGTGTTTTTTATTTCTTTTTCTTCAACTGCCTGCCTATAAGAAAACAAACTCATTGCCTCAATTTTTGTAAAAAAAGAGTTGTTCTTTCCAATCCCTATAGGGCTTCTGTACAATACCATTTCTGGATTATCTTTATTGATTTTTATACCTTTTCCATAAATTATTTCTTCCGATTCTTTATTATAATACAAGTCAGAAACCTCTCCTTTGTTGAAAAATCTAAAGAAGTAAATACTATCAGACATTATAAATTCTCCAGAGAATGTCATATATTTATCAAGAATGCTCTTAAATTTTTTGGTACTAATTTCTTTTTTCCATACCCCATCTGGAAATCCATTTTTTTCAAATTCAAACTTAATTACTGGAATTAAGACCCCATCTTCAACTTTCCATATACCGTTTGAAAAAGGTTGATGATAATAAATACTATTATTAAATTTACGAAGAGGACGTTTCGTTGCATAGATAAATGAATTTTCAGGAGTTTTAAAAGCTCTACCTAGAGGAATAACGTTAGTATCTGCTAATATCAACCTGAAAGACTCAACCAATGGTATACCTTTATTTTTTTGTGCTATGGAGGCTCCAAAAACCAAAGAATTATTGCCGTACTCATGTTCAGAAACCATGTAATAAAAGGGCTTCGAATCTATAAATTCACCTGAGTAGCGATACCTACATATTTTTCTTGATTTGGAATCTAAAATTGAGATAAATTTCTTTTCAGTGTTAATAGCTACATCTCTTATTCTAAGTAACTCATTAGGTCCATTACCTATTGTGCCAATTGAGTTTAAAAACTTACCGTTTTCACTAAACCTTAACAATTTATTATTCCTTATATCATGAATAAAATAAGAATCTGAATCAAATAATATATTATGAATACTACCTATAATACTCTCTGAAGTCGTTTCTAACGGAATTAAGTCAATGTTATAAATTATACCATTCAATTCAATATTGGAATTAAAAACATCAGAAGGAATAACAACTTTTGTAGCTCCTTTATTATTTACATCCAAGAGTTTTACGGCCTCAGTTTTTATTTTTATTTGCTTATTTCTACCACTTGCACCAATACTTTTTAATGAAACATTATTTTTTGATTCATTTGTACAATTAAAGAATAAAGTAAATACAAAAAATGAAAGCTTTAATATGTGTTTTTTTTTATTTACATCCATCCTTAAACAATTGGGTTATCTTCTGGATCACAAGCTGGTTTAGGCTCACAATATAATGGTCCCATAGTTTGAGCATCTTCACACGTAATCCCTTCTCCCTGATATGAATAAGTATACCATACCATTGGATTTTCAGGATCTTGTAAACTATAATAACAAAGATCAACATATGGCTCTTCTACTTCTCCATAAGGCTCTGGTTCACAATTAGGATAACCGGGGTCCCACCAATTACATTCAGCATTAGCAGAAATCATTGATATGGCATCAGCTAAATTAAATTTTTCAGATCTACTTTCAATTGCATTTGTGTTTAAGAACATTGACAGCACAATTGCTGCCAGAAATCCAATTACTTTTATTGTTTTTTTCATTATACTATTTTAATTTAAAAATTATTCAAGGTCCAAACGTCCTTTAAATTTATTTACTATTAAAAGTCTAAAGAGTCATGCCACTTTGAAAACACAACCAACCGAATCCCTTTTGGTTGTTATAATAGATTTTTAATATTACATTTGAATTTCAGGTTTCAACTCATAATATTTATGCCTAAGCAGGCATAAATCTACCCTCTAGGTGCGGTTAGTTTATATTACATAGGCTTTCATTTTAAAGGTTATACATTTTTTGCTATTTTAACTTTTTAAACCCAGAGGTATTTACTTTTTGAATTATTATCTTACAATAATAAAATCTCCCATGGACAAATTTTGTCACTTTACTGTTTTTCAATAAAATAACACCCAGATTTTCTGCTATATTTTATGTGATATCCTTCATGCCTTAAACCATTTAGAATCCGCTTGACTGTTCGAACACTACATTCAAAATCTTCCGCTACCTTCTGTAAATCACACAATCTTTTATGTTCTATTAAATATAGCAGATGTTTTTCCTTTTCCTTTCTTTCTAGATAGGTCATAACAAGTTTTAGTCTAAAATTCCTTTTTCTATATCAATTTGCACCGCTCTCGATTCCATAAAGTTATACAAGGTATATTGTTGCAATTCATAATAATACCGCCAATAATTCGCAAGCTTGGACATATAGCTTTCATTACTGGATTGCCAAGCATTTAATGCACTCGTTAACTTTAGCAAATCTACCCTGCCCGCCAAAAAACGCTTTTCTGTTATGATATATGACTCCTTTGAAATTTCCGAAGCCTTTAAAGCGTTTTGAACGAGTTGCTCCTGTAGGTTAAAATCCCTCACCTTGGTTTCAATATCCTGAATTAACCTACTTTCTTCCTGTTGCCTGTCTATTTCCTGCACCTCTTTGTTCATTTTGGCTTTTTTAATGTTGCCTTTTCGCTCTCCCCAATCCAATATGGGTATTCTAAAATTTACGGACACCAATTGTTGCTCCAGTAAATTATGGTAGACATCGGCAAACACATCGGCCTGTTGGTTCAAACCATAACTTGCTGAGATGGACAGATCAAATCTATTTTCCTTAATGGCACGATCCAAATCGCGCTCGGCCTCAATATTATTGATTTCCAAATCCAACATTTGGGGATTGTTTTCTTTATAAAGCTCTATGGCAGAATCTAAATCTATTTTCAAATCTGATATTAGTTCCGGAAGAACAGGCACATTATAATTCTCTAAATCATCCCTTAAAAATATGGTCAAATTGTTTTTAACCTGAATTAAGTTTTTCTCTTCTATGGTCAAGTTAGTCTCAGCATTATATAGTTGCAATTCAAGATTTAAAAGGTCTTCCTTTTCGATACTCCCTATGTCATACCTTTTTTTTCCAATTCCATACATTTTTTTTGACGATGCAAGGTTTTCTCTTGCCATTACAACCTTTTTGGCTGCCAAAGCCCATGCAAAAAAATAGCTTACGGTTTTTACATTGATACTTTGCAGTTCATAAACCAGTTCCTTCTGGGATTTTGAGAACTCCAAAGGAGCCGTTCGCTTCAACCATTTGAAACTATTGAAGGCCATTAACGGTTGCGATAAAGCAATATTTACTGGGGTTACGTTATAACTATTGGTTATGCCATCGTTATAATTTGTCAGCTTGTTATACGTTGAGTTTAACGAAATCCGTCCTCCAGTCTGCAATATATTCTGGCTTAACGACAAGCCTGCATAGGAATTTAAACTCTGCACAGGTCTAAAGACATCTTGGTTTAAATTAGAATCGTAACGTTCTATTACAGAACTCCTATAGGTTAATGGTGCCGTATTAAAATCTATCTGGGGCAACACACTGGCCTTGAATGACCTGAAATCCCAATAGCTATATTCGTACTTCCGTTTTGCCTTAAAGGCATCCAACGAACTTTTACTGGCTATTTTCAAAACTTCTTTAAGAGTAATTTCGCCTTTACTAGAAACTAACAAATCTTCTTGGGCATTCAAGTTGTTATTAAATAGTATTAACCCTAGTAAGACAAACACAATTTCTATTTTATATTTATACGTTGTCATCAACAAATTTGTTAGTTGTTTTTAATAGTTTGGTTTGAGTATAATAATAACATAACGGAATAAAATAAATACTAACCAAAGTCCCTAATAGCATACCACCAATTAACGTAACCGCCAATGGTCTTTGCAATTCAGCTCCCATTCCAGTAGAAAAGAGTAGAGGGACTACTGCCAAAATGGTTGTTAGACTAGTCATCAAAATAGGTTTCAATCGTCGTTGACCAGCTACAAGTAATGCTTTTAGTATAGAATAGCCCTGACGCTGTAACTGAATTACAGTATCTATTTTCAAAATAGAATCATTTATAATAATACCGCACATCACAACCATACCTATAAGCGACATGAGATTGATTCCCATTCCAAAAAGCTTGAGAAACAAAAAAGCCCCGGCCAAATCTATGGGTACCTCCAACAAAATAATCAGGGGCAATAAAAACGATTCAAATTGTGAAGCTAAAATAAAATAGAGGAGTGCCAATGAAATAGACAGGATTATAATAAGCTGGTTTAACATGCTCTTATTATCAAAAAAACTTCCCGAAAAGGTAACGTCGTACCATTTGTTTTGGCTTATGGTATTTTTTATAGCACCTTGTACGTTTTCGACATTACCGCTATCTGCAAATATTTCAATCGGAAAGTACTCCCCTTCAGCACCACCTACTATGCGTTTCAGTTCCTGTGTTTTGGAAACCTTCAAAAATTCCTTTGTGCTAATTCTTGCACTATCTCTCGAAATTACAGTTGTTTCATTCAATACATCCTGTACGGATTTTAATTCACCTCCCAAAACAATGGGCACAATATTTTGGTTGTCTCTTAAGGAAAGAACCACCCGTTCGCCAAAAGCACTTTTTAGGGTATTGAATAGCGTCCTGTCATCAACATCGTAAGTCAACAAGCGTTCCCGGTCTGCCACCAAGACCATGGATTCCTGCCACGCAATGGGCTTTAATTCTAAATCACCATCAATATTCCTTTGTATTTGACTCCAAACCTCTTTCAATTGTTCATTTTCCTGGGTTTTTAAACCTCCTATATTTCGAAGCCTAGCAACCAATGGTGCTTCTTCTTCAGGAAAAATAGCATTGAAAATATTATCGGTCTCTTCATATTTAAATAACGCTTTAGGGTAAACATTCTTAAAAAAATCACTTAATTTTTTAAATATTTCATAAAGAATTTCTGGAGAAGTTGTATCCAAATAAAGAGTAGTTTCAGAAGTTCTTGCAAGCGTTTTTTTATCCAGTATAAATTGTTGGCTTCCTACCAAAGCAGTGTTATCTTTAACCAATCCGTCCACAGCATTAAGTACTTCGAATATTCTACTTTTATTTTCATCCACATTAATCTGTTCGTTCCAATCGATTTTTACTAAAGTGTCCGTTTTAGATAGCTTAGGCATTTGCGATATGGGAAGCACCTTGTAAAGTCCAAAAGCCAACATCAATAAGAAAACAATAACAACCCATGACACTTTTTGGTTACGCATTACCCACCGAAATCCTTTCTCATAAACCAAAACATAATCAATAAGGGTTGTCTTTTCCAAAAACCTTGTTAGCCTTCCTTTTTTTATATTTTTTCGATTATGGAACAAATAATAAAGCACGGGAAGCAAGGTTATGGACACCAATAGCGACACGAACAGACCTATACTTATGGCCATGGCCTGATCGTAAAACAAATCGCCTGTTATTCCACTGATAAATATCAAGGGAAGGAAAACAGCGCAGGTAGTAAGTGCAGAACTGAGCAGGGGTCGAAACACTTCATTGACCCCCGATGCGCAAGATTCCGACAAACCATAACCTCTTTCCCTAAATTGTGTTATGTTATCTATAACTATTATAGAATTATCTATCATCAAACCTATGCCCAACACCAAACCTGAAAGCGAAATAATATTTACCGAAATATTGAAAACCTGAAAAAACAATAGGCACACAACCAATGAAACGGGAATTACCAGAGCTATTAAAATGGGGGCTTTTACATTCTTTAAAAACAAAAACATAATCCCAAATGACAGCATCACGCCCCAAAACAAGCTTTGAATTAGGTTGCTTATGGCATAATCCAACAATGCTGTTTGGTTCCGGGTCACCTTAAAGTCAATGGATCTGTAATCTTTACGCAATTGTTTCAACAACCCATCCAGTTGTTCTTTTAAATCACCCATTCTGGCGTCATGCTGTTTGATAATGGCCATGGTAATGGCCTCTTCACCGTTGGAGAGCACCAAACCTTTCCGCTTTTGGGGATGCTCCAGTACCTGGGCAATATCTTTCAATTGGTAAACTCGGTTATCTTTTTTTATATACAGGTTTTGTATATCCCTAATATTGGTTACTTCACTGCCTAAACGGATATTATACTGGTATTGACTGTCTTTTATGGAAAGGTTACCAATATCTATATCGGCTCTTGTAATAGTATTTTCCAATTCATCCAGGCTAAGGCCCAAAGCTAATAGTTTTTCGTTATCTGGTATAATCAAGATTTCGGAAGTAACTAATCCGCTTATATCCACCATGGCTACCTCATTGACCTGTTCTATGCGTTTTATTATAACTTGGTTAACAAGCCGGTTAAAGTCAACAAAATCTTGAGATACAGGATATAGGTTTTTATCGAGGTTTTTATTCTCCCGCTTTTCCTTTAAGGTCATACTTAAATAAAATACAGGAATATCGGTAGCACTGGCTTTTAAGACTTTTGGGCGTTCCATGGTTTTGGGCAAACTTCCCATTAAACGGTCCACTTTTTCATTAACTTCCATAAAGGAGTAATCTATTTTTGTACCGTGCACAAAACTTAGGCTCACTATGCCCAAACCATTGGTAGTTTCACTTTTTATATCCTTTACATGACTTACTTGCTTTAGGTTATTCCTCAATCGTTTTACGATACCATCTTCTAACTGTCTTGCTGACAGATTCGCATCGGACACCTGAACGGTTATTTCCGGAATATCAATATCTGGCATTAGGGAAACTGGGATAAAGCCTGCTGCATAAATACCCAGGATTAAAACACCCAATACCGTCATTAATACCGCAATAGGTCTATGGATTAAAAATTTTACCATTTAAATTGTTGACTTTAAGAAGTCCTATTATTTTGGTGAACAGGAAAGGACATTACAAATTATTTCCTTACAGAAACCTCACTATCATGCGCCAAGTTTAAATTACCGGAAACAATAATGGAATCTCCCGCCGTTAGTGTAGCTGAACTTTTATCAGGGTTTGGTATGACGCTATAATTTTTGCTATTTTCGTGGGGTGTCATCACGTAAGTCCAATAGGCCTTACCATTAACCACTTTAAACAATACTTCTTGATTTTGACGTAAAACCACAGCATCTTTGGGCACAACAAATTGTTCGGGAATATCTTTTTGAATCAATACCTTAACATTCATCCCTTCCATTAATTGTCCATCGTTTTTCACCGAAGCTTTTACCAAAATAGTACCGTTTTTCTCAACCAAAGGATTAATAGTTGATATTTTACCTTGATAGGATTTTTCATTGGAAAAGGGCATAATTTCAACCTGATCGCCAACCTTGACATCACTAATTTCTGATTCTATTAAATAGAATTCTACTTCAAACACAGAATCGTCTATAAGGGTCATAAAATCCCTTCCTGCACTTATTTGTTCGAACTGTTTGTTTTCAATATTTGCTACCCTACCAGAAAAAGGGGCTATTAACTTTGAAGCATTAAAATTATGTTTGGCCTCCTCTAATTGTCTTTGTGCATCACGATACCCTGTCCTAATAGCAACCATATTATATATTTTATCAGGTATGCTATCCCTTACATCAAAATCGTAACCACGCCCCAATAACTGATCCTTAAAATCTAAAATGGCCTTTTGCAAATTGGATTCCGCTTTATCCTGTTCTTGTTGGAAATTATAAGGTCTTAAAGCAGCCAATAATTGCCCCTTTCTAACCATATCTCCATTTTTTACGTTTAATTGTTCCAAACGCTCACTAACCTCAAATTTTAAAACATTTTTTTGAATTGCCACTAACTTACCGTTACTTACCAACTCCTTTTTAAATGCTTGTTGTTTTAAAATTTGTACATCAACTTCATTTTTATTGACACTATATTTTTTTTTATCCAATACTGCATCTTCGGCTTTAGCCTTTTTTTGGTTACAGCTAGATATAATTGAAAATAAAATTATTACAACTAAAATTCGCCAATATTGTCTTTTGTTTGAGTACATATATGAGTAAACTATTTATTCTCTATTTTTTATAAAAATAATTTTTATGACTATATTTCAAATAATATTCTGAAAGCTTAGGTTGTTCCTTTAAGGGAATAAAAAAATTGTTCATTTTCAAATCTGGATTAATATGGAAATAATAGGGAATATTATGTTTCTCAATAGGAATATTAAGCTGATTATCTATCAATAAATACATCTCTATATTATCCAAACCTAATTTTTGTAGTTCAGTATAGTCCATAATCAAGTCTCGAAGTCTTTCTTGATAGGTTATAACAACTACATTTTTATAAAAACCTTTAGCAAACTTCCCTAAATTTTCAAATTCTGCATCTATACAATTCCTACAGTTTAACAATGAATATATAAAAATTAACTTATCATCCTTAAAGATATCTTTCGTTAAGACCGTATCTCCTTCTATAGTCATTAGTTTAGTTTGTCCATTTAAATAAAGATTTTCATTTTCCTTTGTTGCTATGATATTGTTCTGATATAATTTTTCAATTGAGGTAAATTGCTCTTCACATTTTATAAGATTTTCTTTATGCGTTGAAGCTGATATAGTCAAATCATTATTAATAGTTTTAAACCTGAGTAAAATCAATATATTTACGACTAAAAATACAACAAAAAGAATGGTGCACGTCCTTTTGTTCATATCTATCATTCTTTTAGAGTAGCAACCATTAAAATTGGATTATCACTAATCTTAGAATTCTTGACCATTTTTAACAATTTTTGTCTTGCTACAGGGTTTTTAGCCACAAAATCTTCTCCTTGCCTTTCTAAAAAATCTTTTATTTCATATCCTTGAATTAACATAAACATTTTATCATCAGAAATATTACCTATAGGCCAAAAAGAAGTCCCTCCATCTAAATCATTATTCAACATAATTTCAAATTGTTTTTCTGTCTTCCCCTCATAGATCCTTTTCAAATTAGTTTCTTTCTTATCGTATACAAATCGACAAAATTTACTTTCATTAATGATTTCAAAAAAGACATACTTATTACTTTCATAATAATTCATTAAATCTGTTTTCTCTAATTTCTCTCTAAAGGGAATTTTATTTTTATCCGCATATCTAGAAAGAGGAAATTTTTCACCTCCAATGTTCAGCTTATATTTTGGATAAACCTCAAATTTTTTATTAATTTTCCAAATAGTATCAACTCCGTTATCAAATCCCTTTTCCCAAAAAACAAGCTCATCACCTAATTTAAATAGTTTATTTTTTTTATCATATTGATAAAAAAAAGGATAAGAGGTTTCCAATTCCTTTCTCATAAGTTGATTAATATGCTTACCTTGCCTTGAAGTAATATTTAAACTATAATAGTTCGATTGATTTCTAAAAAAATGACTGTTATAAAATATAAAATTGTTATTAAAATTGTATAAATTTTCGGATTCGTATTTGATTTTAAAATCATCAACATATTTTCCATCTAAAGAGTATAAATAAACACTCCTATCATTCACTCGTGAATAGATTGCAATTAAACCATCTTCCTCTAAAAATGAAAAATCAGTAATTTCGGTATATTCATTAGGTCCTCTACCCTGATGATTGATTATATTTAAAAATTTTCCGTTTGAATTGAAAACAACTAACTTCCCTGTTTTATCCAATATAATTATATAATCTTCAGAAGCAACAATTTTAGTTACATTACCAACCAGGCTTAAGTCACTAGTTTCCAACTCTACATATGTTATTTGATTGCAAATATCACTAATTTTAAGGTTTTCATCTGGCATGTTATAATTAAACTCAATTGTCTTTAAATCATCTTTAAACTCAGAATTTTGACAGGAACAAATTATTAATAAAAGTATATATATGTTTTTTTTCATAATAAATTAATTTAAGAAAACATTTGAACCTAACAAGCCCAAATATTTTCTTTTCATTTAAATACATCCCACAGGAGTACAGCTGCTAGTTGCGTTAGGTATATTAGGTAGTTTATTTCCCTTTTTACATTCAACTCCCTCACCACAAACATCTTGACCATTCATACAGAAGTAAGTCAACTCATACAATAGCTAAGTATCATCTGTAACAGTAGGAAGTGTTTTTGTACAATCTTCAATTTGAGCTGATGCAAAGTTGAGTTTTATTAAATTGGCTAAATCAAAATTTTCATTAGAACCACTAATTAAATTTGCATTTATATTAAATATCATTATTATACCAAAAGCTATAATTGTAAAAGGTTTAATTATTTTTTTCATTTTTAAAATTTTAAATTATTATACATTTATTATAAGTCTAAAAGGAAAGCGACTTTTCAACCTAACTCAATTAATATCATTAATTTTGTTTTCCTTAAACAAAAGGAATCCTCTGGGGTGGTTAGTGATATTTTATGTCATTGGCTACATTTTTAAGGTTATACATTTTGCTATTTTAACTTTTAGAAACCCAGAGGTTATTTTTCGTTATACTTTTCAATAATTTGTTTCATTTCCTGTTGTATTTCAACAACCGCTGTTGAAGGAATTTTTATATCTTTATTTAATAAGGTTTTAGCTATTTTTAAAGCTTTTTGGTTCTGGTTACTCTCGTCAAACAATTTGGCCAATAAGTAATAGGGGTAAAACCTGGATGGTGTCATATTGGCGGCATGTTTATAGGCTTGTTCTGCTTTTTCATAATGTTTAACCTCTTTATAGGCATCGCCTAGTGCGGTTTGTATTATCGTGGTGTTTAATTGCTGTTTGGCATCATTAAGTATCTTTACGGCCTCTTTATTGTCACCCAACATAGTTAAAGCTTTACCGTAGTTCATTAAAAAGTCACCATCATTTTTAAAAGCTGGATAAGCTAGCTTATATTCTTCAATAGCTTCTTGATATAAGCCATAACCATACAACTCAAAAGCATCGTTCCATTTTATAAAGCCTTTTCCTAATTTTTGGGTATAGGAGAAACCTTTTAGACAAACCCCTATCCCTGCTACTAAGACCAAACCTTTAAATAACCACTTTTTAGTTGGTTTACTATAATATACAACTTCATATTTTTTCAAATTCAAACTAGAAACCATAGCCAAAACCGCAATTAAAACTAATTTTATTGGCAATATTTGTGTGGGATAAGAAAAACATCCAAAAACGAATATACTTAACAAGCATGCTTTTAGTAAAGCTCTTAAATAATTGTAATCTGCTCTTAAAGGCTGTTTAAAAATCAAATAAATAACAGTTAACAATAAAAAAAAGCCTATTAATCCATTTTCACTTACAAACTGAATCCCCTCATTAAAAGCATAATACGTATTATCTGCCACTAAACTTTCTTCAGTTTCTCCATTTTGCTCAAAATATTTAGCCTGATAGTTCATATAATGGGCTTTAAACCTATCAAAGCCCACCCCAAATACCGGGGCATCAGAAATCATTTCCGAAGTTACTTTCCAAATAAATAAACGTCCATTGGCCGAGGCCTTTTTAAAATGGAATATACCAAACAATCCAGCACCCAAAACGATTGTGGCAGATAGCACCAATAGCACTTTCTTTAATCTGCCTATTTTCTTCAAAAGCTTTTTAAAAAAAGCATATTTATATTCCAATAAAATAATTGTGCAAACCATAACAGCCAACCATGATGCTCTGGATTGCGAGGCTGGAATAACCAATAAAATACTCATTAATCCCAAAAGTGGCATATACTCAAAACTATATTTAGTAAAACCTTTTATGATTTGTGAGTTACTATTCAATTGGTTTTGAACTTGAATTATAATCTTTTCCTTGAACAGATATATACCCAATGCTACTGGCCATACCGAAGCCAAAAAACCAGCATAAGGACCTGGGTTAAAAAAACTCCCCGTCATTTTAAACCCAGAATGATTGGAAGGATAATAACCTAGTAATTGTAAATTCCCATAAACCGCCTGAATTATTCCTGAAACTACAATGACAAGCAGTAACCAATAAAAACTTTTTAATGAAAATGTTCTTAGAATTAGGTATAAAATACTTAGACCTAATAGTTCAATATATCTAATTGAAAAGCCATATATACTTTGGAAAACATATCGGTTTAAGATTATGTATAGTAATAAAGCAAAAAGCCCAATATCTAAACTAGTAAGGGATAACTTTACTTTTTTTGAAACCAAAAGTCTAACAAATAAAAACAGAGAAACAATTAAACAACTATAAGAAAAACAAATAAATTTACTTGTTACAGTTGGATTAATATATCCTTGTAGATTTACTTGTGGTATTATAATCAAAATAAGACATAAAGAAACAACAAAACAATAGTTTAGTTTCCTGATAAGTTCAGTCATTCGGTGGTTTAGTTGGATTTTCATTCTTTATTTGAAAGAATTATTTTACCAAAGTATTAAAACATCCCGAATTAACTTACCTGTACTGTCCTGAAACTTAATTTTTTATATGTAAAATATACGTTTAACATTAATTAAAACATCAAGTATAGTCAGGGATTAATCAGTTTTATATTTTTTAAAAAAAAATTATAAAAATCATATTACCACCAAACTTGTCGGCCATTTTCATAAGAAAAAATACGTTCTTCTTTTCCTTCTGTTAAACACCTTACCCAATAAATCGTCCCTGATGGTACATCTTCGTAATTTAAATAATCATATTTAGCTACTAATACTCCTTTTGAAACCCAGCCATTATCCCAATAAAAAAGTTCATATTCATTTCCTGGAATAATATAATTGGCATCACTTCTAGCACAAAATCGTATTTTAGATATGGGCTTAGAAGAACCAAAACCCATCCGTAAAGTTTTATATGATCTATGAGTAGTTTGGTCACCATCGTAAGGGTTTCCTAACCTTTTTAATTTAAAACCCTGTTTATAGTTAACATCTTCTACCTTTTTTAAAATACCCAAACTATCTTGATAACACTCAATTTCAGCGATTCTAATAGAACCATTAGGTGGAGCTTTAAATTGTATATACCTCACGCTATCTTTATTAACCAAATTAATCTCCTGCATCCCAAAAGGATAATAATTAATATTGTACAAAATTTTAGTTGGTGCGTCCTTTTCTAAACTATTCATCCCCTCAATATAACTCCCCTTAAACCCTATTGTGTGGTTTGCAGTGTAAGAAAATAATGGGAATTTCCTTATAATTTTTATATCTATTAAATTTTCTTTATCACAGACAAACTCTTTTTTAATCCCCGAATTATCAATCAAAAAAGGATTCCCAATAGGTATAAGTTCTTCATTAAAAACCATTGGTAAATACACAATGTTTTTCCCTATATCCTTAAAGAAGGCTTTCCCAAGCCAATTAAATGGCGAAAAAGCCACAGGTGTCCAACCAGATATATCAAATACCGACAAATAAGACAATTTACTTCCCTGAAAAAAACTTTTATTTACATGTACATCCACAGCATCTACGTACTGAGAAGTTATATCTTTCATATTTGCTTTAATTAAACCTGGAAAAATTTCTTCTTTGGAAACTCCTAATAATGTCTTCATTATCTCAGGGTTATAATTCCATGTTTGTCTATAAACTTTTGGAATAGTTTTCTCATACTGAACATACAAGTCTCTGGGTAAGTCACCTTCTTCAAAAACATGAAGAAATTTAGGGTTCATAACTTGATTGAGATCATTTACCAAATTTAAAGGGTTATTATCATTTTCTAGTTTTATGGATACTTGTTTCTTTTTATGAGCCAAACCTACATAAGCATGAGCGGCATACGGTCTATTACCCCAATTAGGCAAGTAATCAAATGTGGCAGGGATTCCTGCTGCTCTAAGGTGATAAATTGTATATCTACATCTTGAGATACAATCTCCTTCTTTTGTTAAATCTAACCAAGAATAGTTGTCATCTGCGGACAAATAATCTTTAAAATTCCCCTCTGAAGATAAAGAATAGTACGTATGCTTCCTATGGTATTTTATTAATGAATCTACATCCTTCAGTTCTGGATGATCTTGTAATAATTTCTCATTAAATAAATAAAGAGTCTCTCTCCAATTATCTAAAATTTCATTTGTTAATTTATACGGTAGAACATATTCTTTAAAATCATCTAAACTTAATGAATCCTTTAATCCTGACTCTAAAAAAGCCTTAATCGCCAAATTCTTATTTTTCTCTAATTGATCTAAGTTTATATATTCAGCATCGTTAATTTGCTGATAATTCCTCCCTGTAATATTTTGAAATGATTTAGCAACAGAATCTGCTAATAAACCTAATTCCTTAGGGGTAATATTGTCCTTTTGTTTGACAATACTCTTTAAACTATCTAAAAATATAAGTGATTGTTCTATACCTCCATTTACAAGAGTATACCTATTTGTGTAACTTGAATCTATAATAGATTCTAAGTTATATTCTAAATCCTCAGATTTACTAGTCAATTCCTTTTTATTGCAACTCAAAAAGAATAGAACACTAAGCAATAAGCTTTTAATTAAAACCTTCATTATTTTGTGTGTTTAGTTGGTATTAGTTTCATCAAACATAACAATAAAGAAAGAAATAACTTACCTGTGGTGTCCTGAAAAATTACATTATATAATGTGAATTAGAAACATTCCTAAATTATAAACCATCTAAAAATTCCTATTTCCATGCAATTCACCTAAATTAAAATTTTAGATTTAAATTCACATCTTAGAAAATTTAAACATAAAAAAGTTGGGTTGAATTATGCCAGTAGTAATCTAAAACAAATATGTGAAGTTTTGGATATATTTTCATCAGTACTTTACTGTTGGCTTGAGGGGAAAAAGATTACTAAAAAACTATTTTTAAGACCGACACATCGCTAAAATTAACATTAAAATAAATAGATTTTTTCAATAAAAGGCGACCAGCTTTCTCTCTTTATGTTCCAAGACAATTTCTATTTGGATATTAGCTTTTTTCCTGTAATAAAAGTTTCTCAATGGCATCATAACTTTCCAATTGCTCATCAGGTAAAATATCATTTATAAGCTCAAGGATGGTAACTATTGCCAATTCATTTGAAAGATATGGTGTTCTTGGCGAACTTGATGTCCCTTCAAGTTCCAATGCAGCAATACTTATCCTTAATAGACAGGAGATAACATAGCGTAATTCGCTATTGTCACTGACATGAAAGATTACTTCTTGGGAAACCTCCTCCCCATTTTTAAAGGATCTACATTTTCTAAGCCTTAAAAGCTCCTTAATAGTTTCCAGTTTTTCTTTGTCAGTTTTGTTATCATTTTTAGTGTTTTCTTTCATGGTTCAAAAGATTTATTTAATTCTCTAATCATTATCCAGCAAAAGTTTTCTGGATTTATCCAAAAACTTAAATTCTGCATGTGGTATCAATTTTTTAGAAAATTCCAATACGTCCGCAAATTGCTTGTGCGCCTCTTTGATATCCCTTGCCTCATTGTGCAGGTCATAGCCATCCAATCCCATGATGCATACATTTATAATCGATTCAAGGGTATACCCCAACTGTTCATAATTCAGTTTGTAAGCAAAATTTATATAGTATCCTTTCCTTTTGACATACTTGGGTGTCGGGGTTAACAACCTATAATGTTCCTCAGCCGCTTTGTGTAGCTCCTTGAGGCTTTTACTTTTCTTCTTTTGAAGTTGTTTTTTGGCTTTTTTCTTTTTCATCGTCGACTATTTTATTTTTTAGAATTTCATCAATGCGATCCAAACAGTACATCTGCTGGTGTGGCAGTAGCTCTAAGATCAGCTCTATGACCTTGGTGACACTTTGCTCCGCAATATTACTTCGATAGGCAGGAGATGTAAATACTCCATTGCCGTCCAAACAATAATAGCATACCTTTAAAAGTTCCTCTATATAACCGGTTATATCCTCGTTATTGGAAACCTCTATACTGATGGTTTTCCGTGTTCGGTTTCCATAGGGTTCACTTTTCATACCCGATTGAGTATCGAGTATGTTTTTAATCTTTTTGATTTGTTTGACCTTGCTTTTCATAGTTTTTCTTATTTACTTTTCATTAGACAACATAAGCTTTCGCATTTCATCCAGATAAATCCCTTCTTCAAATGGAATCAGGTTCTTGGCAAACTCTAGCACCCTTTTCACATCGGATTCCTTGTTACTAATATCTAAGGTTAGGTCTTGCTGATCCTCTAGAGCGAGGATACTGACGTTGAGCATAGATTTTAATGTACTGAACAGATCCACATAATCATATACCCGAACATAATTCAAATAATTCCCCTTATTCTTACCTCCTACAGGTGATAACAACTTGAAATTTTCTTCGCTCAATTCTCTTATCCTTTCCATATTTAAAAGGGCTTTGTGAAGTTCCTTTTTATTCTTCTTGTTCGCTTTATTTTTCATGATTTCTATGGGCTTGTTTCGTTAAGGGGTAAAAGTCGGATTGCCAATTGCAGCACTTCATTGATTTCAAAATAAAAACTATTTACATTCATAGGTGGTTCGACATCATCCTGTAAACAGGTGGCACAGGTAAGCATCAGGGATTTTGCCAGACACAACATTTCATAAGGACTATCAAATTCAAGTTTACGGAATAGAAACTCCCGTTCTTCATGAGTGGTTGGCTCTTTTCTGGTTTGTTGGTTATAAGTGTTAAGATTATTCTCTTTTACATTTTGCTCAAAATTGGACAGCTCATAATTAAACAAAAACTCAACCTCCTTAATAAACAGCCCTAATTTTTGAGATAGCTGCTCGATGTCCTGCTTGCCTATATCATAGTTATTGGTATATCTAGCAGATGAATAGGCGTCCTCCAATAAATCAAGTAATTTACTGTCAAGGTCAGATTCTATATGAAAGGCACCTTCAATTTTGTTTAATGATTTTAACACATAGGTTTGATGATTCTTAATACTATGACATATCTTGGTCTTGCCACATATGAATCGCTCCAGAATCCTATACCCCTGCTCAAAAGTCTGGTGTGCCATAAATGCACTTTGAGGTAGTTGTTTTTGCTCCCTGAAATAGTGAAACCCTTTTTTAAATGCCTTCATTCTGGACATATCTCCCTTAAAATCCTTCTTGATATTTTCAATTAGCTTGGTTAGTTTGGTATCTGGCAAAGCCATTATTTGGTTTTTCTCGTTCACCTTGAACACGAGGTGCTTTTCATGGCAGTAGTTTAGGAAGTATAGGTTGCCTTGTTGGGCTTGGCTGCACGCATAACTGAAAGTAAAGACACGACAACTATAATCCGGATATTGTTGTAAAATCGAGTTTATAAGGGCTATGATCTGCTCAGACATATCATTTTGTGCCATCTTTGTAATAATGTTCAATCTGTATTTGAACGCATGCCTGTCCGTTCCCCTATTAAGGTAAATGTGTCCGACATCTATTGCCTCCACGATCTTTGCTATGACTTCATTTAGGTCTTTAGGGACTTCCTTTTCTTGGGTATTAATCTGTGTAGTTTCCATAATACTGCATTTTTAAAAATTAATTTTGATTTATAAACCGGATAATCTTAGGTGTTGAAACAAGGCGTTTAACCTTTTGCTTGAATTGCCCTCTTTCCCAAACCACACCTGAACGCGTGTTGGATGCCTCTTCAAAACAATCGAGCTTGGACATAATAAAGGGGATGACATTAAAAGGTATTCGGATTTCCTCAATATCATTCTTCTTACTTATTCTAAGTAGCTTATACTTGGAATCAGTAAAATCATTAGAGAAAACAGGCCATTCAAAATATTTTAAAATGGCAATAGGCTCTTCACTATAAATAATTGCTTTTATTTGTTCGGCTTCCATGATTTGTTCCTTTGGCTTTCAATAAAGGAACTACCATATTTTCCCGTACCGAACCACAGGCACTTGTATTTTACCAATGAAAACTGGTGTTTTACCAATAAAGTTTAAGGAATTTCCGTTATCTTTACTTACAAATGATATTGAATAAGTATTACCTTTGAACCATGAACACTGCAACAAAACCAAATCACATAGGAAGAAAAATTAGCCGCATAAGGGAGTTACGTGGCATAAAACAAGAAGCACTGGCTTTTGAGTTAGGCATTAGCCAACAAAGTGTGTCTTTATTAGAACAAAGTGAAACTATTGAAGATGAAAAGTTAGAAAAAGTTGCTAAAGTTTTAGGTGTAACACCAGAAGGCATTAAAAACTTTTCTGACGAAGCCATATTAAATATTATTGGTAACACATACCATGTTGATAATTCATCAGCTGTTAATTATGGGTGTACATTTAATCCCATTGATAAAATAATTGAACAATCTGATAAAATTGAAGAGCTCTATAAAAAGCTCCTTCAAGCAGAAAAAGATAAAGTCGCTTATTTAGAAAAGTTGCTGGATAAAAAATAAATTTACTTTTATAACATATTGAAAAAGGGAATCACTTTGAAATGGATTCCCTTTTTTTATGCATTTAACTTTGCTCGTCATCGTTTGATTTCACCTGAAACAGTTGTCTGACTTCCAGATGAATCCTCTCAAAGTTTGCCTGTATCTCTGCATCATTATAACGATGTACCGGTGGTGGTAATTCTCTCTTTATTCTAGGCATTTTAAAACGTACTTTACGATCCTTTCCATCTGCAAAAGAAATGAACTCCCCTTCCTTCAAACGAAAGAATACATCGGAGCGTATTTTGCTTACCTCCTTCTCTCCTGTACTGATTCTGGAATCAAAATCCAGACTATTCTGTTTTTTACTGACTGTTTTCGTTGGCTTTTTGACGATTTCAAAAAAACGTTCATAGTATTTGGCAGTATCTGGGTCGTTCGCTTTTCCAAAAAACTGGTATGACAGGTTACTCAATATGGCCCGGCTTGCCTTATCTCCGTACATCATATCGTTTTGGGTCTTATCCTGCATCACATAAACCGTTGAAATATCATAACTCCTTAGGGTTGCTGGTATGCGGTGCATATTAAGCAATCTGATGGTAGGCGCTTCCTCAATTAAAAGAAAAGAGGATGCTTGATGGCGGATGCTCATCTGTTTGGTCATCGTATGAATGATCGTAGCAATCACAGGAGAGTATGCAGTTTCAAACTTGGGGTTGTTCACTATGGATACAATTGCAGGGTTCTTTGGGTTATTGATATCCAAGGGCACTTCATCTGCCGAAAGCGTCATAAAAATGCGTTGTGTACTGATCTTCTTAAGGGCGTTGGCTAATGAACTCATCACCCCTGCTGTTTGGCGCTCAGAACCCCTTCCCGAAATGAAGGAATTGGCCATGGCCTTGGAGGTAAAATCAGAACTTAAAAAATCCATAAGGCTATCCGTATCTAAATATTGATAAGTAGCGATCAGATGAGGAAGCGTACAGTATTTTGGATAGGCCGTCTTCAATTTCCAAATAAGGCCACCCAATAGCCCTTCAACAGCATCGTTAAAGAATTTAGAAGCCCCTGTAGCATTGGTTTCTCTTTGTTCCAATAGATTTTCCAACAATACCCTTGATACTTCATTCACGCTTTCCTCATCTTCCATATACCTTGGAGCAATTGGATTGACCTTCGAATAGATATCATCAAAGGAAATGATATAAAATGGGCGACTGGATTCTTTAAAAAGTGGATACGCCATTTCCGTAATCTCAAAATGCTTGTAATCGTGGATAAGCCCACAAAACTCATACTGCTGAAAATGCTTTAACATGTTATAGACTACCGATTCGGTCTTGCCACTTCCGGCAGAGCCTATAACAGAAATCCCTCTGCGAATATTCTTGAGCCTTAACGAGCCATTCTTGATTTTGATTTTCATGATGTACTTGCGATCGGTCTTAGAGCTTTCCCATACCGGGTTCACCAAAACAAAAAGAAGGCAATTAATTAATGTTAGAGGAAATAGCCAGGCTCCAAATACTTTCATGAACTTATCTGGGTGCATAAGATAAACCAAATAACAAATCATTAGAATAAATACGGTATGGAAGACAAAGGCAAATCGCTTAAAACGAAAACCGATAGCCATTAAAGTGGTCATTGTTCCATAAAGACTGATAATTAAAACAGGTGTAGACATAAGATTGAGTTTTTAAATACCGATGGAGCCAGCATCTTTGGCCACATCGATGGTTCTTTTTAATTGTTTGAAGGCCTTCAGAGCCATTTGGACTTGATTGGTTGGGATACTAAGGTTAGGAATCTGCATTCCTGATTTTCCCATTATTTTAAAGGCAGCACTTTTTTCGTTTGTAGGTAGTGCCATCAGTTGAGCAAAAAATTTATAAGTATCTTTTTGATACATTTTATGAGCAGAATAACGCTCCACAAAGTTTCGGTCGTATTTAAACAGGGAGTCAAAGGTCTTTTCAGCCTTTTCAAAAAAACCATCACGGTCAAAACCTCTTTTTACGGGACTACCGTTCAGAATAACCTCTGAAGCCTTATAAGAACTCCCTGGAGACAAACTAAGCTTGTTGGTCACATCCTTTCGGCTGACAATGATATGCACATGGGTTTGGAATCCTTGTTTTTTCATGCCCTGCTCGATCATCTTACCATTTATTCGGTGCGGTGCCTCTGCCTTTAGCTTGTCAATCGTCTTTTGAATATCTTGACTGTTGCCTGCTAATTCCCCTCTCCTTATTTTTACCAGGTCATGTTCCAGTTTAACAATCTTGGCTCTGTAAGGTTGATTCTCCTTGATTTCCTTATCAAACCCTTTATAGATGCGTTCATATTCAATCTTAGCATAATATTTTATACTGTCCACCGATACCGGAACATCTCTATTAAATGAACTAGCATAAGCTTTCATTGTCTCACGAACATATTCTCGTAATTTATCGGGGTTATTCCCTATATGCTTCAGTTCCCGTTGACTTGGATTTATGGTCAGGGAATAAAATTTAGGTTCACTTTTTCTAAGTTTGGCCGTATTGCTATCAATATCTTTGACAACATGATCTGGGGATATCTGGTCATTATGCTGGTCAAAAAAGTGTTCTTGATGCTCAGGTGCCTTGTCCATGTTTTCCTTTTCCAGATAACCGACAAAATCACCACAGCTTTTGGAGAACGTGGCATCTAAATGTTGTTTGGTAATAGTGATATACATAACTAAGTGTTTTTTATTTTTTCTTTTAAGGCCTCCAGCTCCTCCAAAGTCATATCTAAATGAAGCTTGGGTTTTCCAAAACTGCTTTTAACAATATGAACCTTGGAAAACAAAATGTCTTCGAACTGTTGTTTGGTTTCCATTAAATCTCGTTTGAGCGAGTTCTTTTCTTTTCGTAGCTCGATGGCTTCCATGGAAGTAGCAAAAAAAGGATCCTTAACTGGCTTATTACTTTTCTTAACCTCTACAAGTCGAGGCTGATTTTGTTTGGGTGATGATTGTTCAAACAGCAATTGAAGCATCGCTGTGGTGGGTTTGGTCTGGTTCTTTTCAATTTCCTTTATAATGGATACCAGAGCATTGATTCGTTTTTTAATATTAGCCTCTATACCTCGCATATTGGGACCAAGATCATCCATGGGAGACAATTGATAGGTGTCAAAAAAATCCATCATATGCTCCAGAGTGTCGGTATAAGACCCGCCAATTTTGGCACAAAAACCCTTGAACCGCTCTACGGTGTCTTTATGGAAATTGATGCTCAAAAATCGACGTTTCATTTCTTTATTATTTATTATTTCCTTAATTATGTTAATGCATCCCAGTGTTTATAAGGCTTTCCAAGGGCATTAACATAATTTTGGTGTTTATCACTGGTTGCTAAAACGACTAAAAAACGCTACAAACCCTTTATTTACAAGGGTTACCAAAGGTTTCAATTAACGCAATGCCGCTTTAGCGCATTGCCCTCTTGCTATCCCTTTTCGTCACGCCAAAGCGTGACAAAATTTTTCAAAACGGAGTACTCATTTTCAGTCCTTAACCGCTTCTTTTAAAGTTAAGTGATTCCTTTAAAATCGAAAAATACAGTTTAGACTCAAATGGATTCATTTGTTACCAAATCGTATGAATTTCAAAAAATCAGGATTTCAAAACGTCAGATTTTCTAAAATGACCCTCTGCAATTGAAAAAAAAAGTAAAAACCTCTGGATCGCTCCAAAGGTTTGTTTTTAATTAATTTTTAGTTTACTTTTATAGTATTCCATTATCTGCGAAACTGTAATACTCTCCAGAGGGTGTAATAATGAGATGATCTAAAACGGCCACATCCAAAAATTTAGAGGCCTTAACGATTTTCTCCGTCAGTTTTTTATCCACTTCACTAGGAATTAGCTTATTTGACGGATGGTTATGCACAAGTATGACTCCGGTGCTAAGCGTCTTTAAAACGATGGCAAATAAGATTCTGATATCAACTAAAGTTCCGGTGATGCCTCCGCTGGATAATTCATAAATGCCTTTGACTTTATTAGAGTTGTTTAAAAGCATGATTTTAAACGATTCATGTAACCCGATGGTGTTTTTATCCCAATGGTTAAAAATAATCTCATTGGCATCTGAAGAGCATTTTATGGATAAAGAAGCTTTTAAGTTTTCTTTATAGCTTACCTGTATTTCATTAACTTTGTTTTTCATATACTTCGATTTAGAAGTTTAACCTAAGATTAAATAGGGTGCTGATTTGAAAGGGAGCACCCTATTGTTTTTACCTCTATTTACTAAGTAGTAAGATTTCACTAATCGTAATTTCAGTCACATAGCGTTTAACGCCTTCTTTATCCTCATAACTTCTTGAAGTTAGTTTGCCTTCAATGGCAATCTCTTTGCCTTTGGTCACATAGCTTTCAACGATGTCGGCCTTTTTACCCCAGGCTACTAAATTGTGCCAACTGGTATTGGTTTGTTTTTCGCCTTTGGCATTGTTGTAATGCTCATTGGTAGCCAATGAAATACGGGCTAACTTTTTTCCGTCTTCTAAAATGGTCATCGTTGGCTCTTGCCCTACGTTACCGATTAACTGCACTCTGTTTTTAATTGTACTCATGATAAAAAAATTTAAAAGGTTAATAAATACCCCTTGTTTTGATTTTATAAACTAGAATTTTAAGGGGTGCTTTGTATAGTTCTCTCTAAAAGAGGACCATGTTTGAGGTGGGTTTTGTCAAGACTTTTATCAAAAGTTCAGGAGTGTCTGCGACGTAGTAAAATCCTTGGATTTTCAAGGACGTAGAAACCTTAAGTTTTTATAAAATTTACTTGGTCTTTACAAGTTCCACTATAGCCTTAGGCCTTCTTATGAAAACCATGGCGAAGTGCGTGTACGGAAAGTTAAACAAACGGAGTTATGGGAATTCATAATAGAAGTGCCTTAGGCTATGCCTGGTTTTTGCTGTACCAAAAACCAATAAAGGTCTCAAACATTACCAACCCCTTAAAATGCTTGACAGAGATGGTATTTTTAGGACGGAGCGAGCAAAGTCACGAGAAGACTTTGCCGATACGCCCGTTAAGAAAATGGCATATCTGGCTTCCTTAATAGATAAAATCAAAACATGATTTCTACTTCTTGTATAATTTTAAAATGGATGACGCAGTGGCAGCGGACTCTGGCTTAAAATCAAAAAATCCATAAAAGTATAATCGCTTTTTATTTTAAGTCTGTGTCCAAGAAGATGTCATGAAGTGCTTTTCTTAAATGGTTTGAAAAACATTTAAGGAATGTACTGGAATATAATTTTTGTACCATAATGAAAAGCTTAAAAAAAAATAGTATCTCTACCGATTTCTAAGTCATTTTACCCTCAAAACTTAACTGGAGTAACATCATTTTTTAGTAAAATATGATTTAATCTGATCAAAGATTTATAATATCCTATTTCAATCTCTTTATTATTAGATAAAAACAACCAGATATAGCTATGTGCTCCAAATAGTATTTCTTCAAACTCCATTTCAATTTTTTAAGGACAAGATAAAAGTTTTTCTTTAGCTGTAATCCAAAATAAACAATTCCCTTTCAATACACTCCCGTGACCTTTTGAGAAGCACATTGAAAGGGAATTCATTTTAAGTTAAAAAAATATTGATTTAAGGTCATTTCTACATCTCTGCGGTTCGTTTTTCCAGCTTTTGATGTAGACTTCCCATATCTTCACTTATCTTAGTCTCCACTACTCTGGCATAAATCTGAGTCGTTGATAGTTTAGTATGTCCAAGCAGTTTCGACACGGTTTCAATAGGCACACCGTTAGAAAGTGTAACTGTTGTGGCAAAGGTATGTCTGGCCACATGAAAGGTTAAATTCTTTCTAATTCTGCATACATCAGCAATCTCTTTTAAATAAGAATTCAATTTCTGATTGGATATACCCGGAAAAATCGTTTGTTTCGAGACAGATTCAGGATGATTTTCATACTTTTCTATAATTTCCAAGGCCTTTTGTAGTAAAGGTATTTTAATAGGAACATTCGTTTTCTCTCTTTTCGAATGAATCCAAAGCTTGCCGTCAATACCTAAACACAAATCATTAGGCGTTAATTGCATAACATCCCCATAAGACAGACCTGTATAGCAGGCGAACACAAATAAATCCTTTATCTGCTCAAGTCTGGCAATATCAAAAGACTTATTTTCTATAGCTTCCAATTCTTCGGCCGTTAAAAAACAACGTTCCTTTTTATCATATTTAGCCTCAAACTTTATAAAAGGATCTTTATCTATCCATTCCATTTTAAAAGCTAAACTTACCAGTTTTCGTAACCGTTCGATATGCTTCATAACAGTGTTATTGCTCATATTCTCCTGAGCATTTAAAAACCGCTCAAAATCGATAATGAACTGATAATTTAGTTCTGAGAGATACATATCGGTTGTACCATATTTTAATTTTAAGAACTTAAAGATGTATTTGTGGGTTGTGAAGTAATTCTTTTGAGTTCCCCACCGTAAAGTGGACTGCATATGGATATTATGATAATCTATAATATCCGTTAATGCTTGACGAGAATCATTTTCCCCCAAGTATTGGGATTTAATGATACTGGAACTTATGAGTTTACCTTCTCTTTTTAAATTTTGATAAATCTCGAAGAGATCGACATTAACCTGCTTTAGAAATTCATTAATTAATTTAGCTTCATCACCTAAGCCTTTTAGTCGGCTTTTATTAGAATCCCAGTCCGAAATAAGAACTTTTCGTTTTAAGGATAGTTCGGCTCGTTTGCCATTTACGGTGATACGAGCATAAAGGGGTGCTTTTCCGTTTTTGATACTGGATTGTTTCAGCCAAAACAGAACACTGAAAGTTTGTGTGGTTTTCATACACTTTTGTTTTTAAAATTGAACATTAGAAACAAAAGCCAAATCAAATTGCTCGGTTACCTTTTTACACGTTTTTAAAAGAGGTAACCGAATAGGTCACATTTTTATTTAAATGAATTCAAATAATATGAACCCCTAAAAACGTCAAAACCTTGATAATCATAAAATTACCAAGGTTTTGTTACTTATTGATCTCTGATCTAGTCGGGGTGGCAGGATTCCTAAATAAAACCCAAACCACTGTATTTCAAATACTTAATTACAGGTATTCCAAATAGGACACTCTATAGGACATAGCCAAACGAGTTTGTGACATTCACTTGTCAAATTTAGTCAAAATAGTATAAAAATTAAGTAGATTCATCTATTATTTCAAACATATACCAGCATTCATCTAAGGTTTTAAATTTATAAGTCATAAATACCCCACTATCGCTACCTTTTAATATATAGTTTACACTTTTCTCTTCCCTTTCGTAAACAACTTCATATTTATCAGATTGACTGTCCATTGTGAAGTCTATATAATCATAATCTTCAACTCGATTAATAATATCTAAACTTAATTTACTTGATTCATTGTCTGCTAAAAAATACCATTTCAATGGATAATGAACTCTACTTTTTTGAAAAATACTATCCCTAGAAAACCTTTCAAAAAACTCATCAAAAGTCTCATTACAATTTTTAAAAGATTCTTTATTCTGTACCTTCTCTTCCCCATCATTTTTCATATTTTCAACATTGCTAGATGTAAAGGTCTTTTCCTTATTTTCTCTATCCTTATTTATACAACTTATTAAAAATAAGAAACTTAAAATTATAATTAATTTTACTTTTTTCATTCTATATAAAATTTAACAATCAATACATGGTTTTGGTGGTTTAATTGGTGGTGGTGATGGAGAAGGACTTGGACTTGGGTTTATTGGAGTTACAGTACCTGGTACTGGTTCTATTGTTGGTAATGGTGTAATTGGTGCTGGAGTAATGGATGGTAAAGGTGTAAGAGGTTCGCGGCTATTTCCACTTTTTGATTCGCCTGAACCAGTACCTTTATCCCCCGTATTACCCATTCCTTCAGTTATGGTGTCCATAACATTTGACCAATAAGTAGACCACTGTGTTTCTGTCCCTGAAACTAAAGAAGGCATCGGATTTACCCAAGTTTGTGGGTCAATAGGTTGACTTCCGTTCCATGGATTAACAGCTCTATAAGAACCATTTGAGTTTCTTTTATGTATTTCATAATGTAAATGTGCTGTTCTACCATTTTCTTTACCAAAAGCAGAACCTCCCATTAAACCAATTGTTTCCCCTTCACTTATTTCTTGGTCTTCTTGAACCGCAACAGAACTTAAATGCATATACTTGGTTTGAAAACTTCCATCAGGTGATTCTATTACAATTACTCTCCCACCCCCATCATTAGCACTTAAAGGGATTATTCGGGCTACTCTACCAGAGTGAGTTGCTACTACAGGAGCTCCATAATCTGTATTTCCTCCCCCACTATAATTTAAATCTAACCCATAATGATTTCTTTTTCGTCTTTTTATATAACCAAAATACTCATCTGGTTCACTCTTTCTACTCCATATCTTCCAAAATTCTGGTAAAGGCCAAGGTATCGTACCTGCATAATCACTAAAATAAATAGGATTATTAAATCCAAAATTATAAGGTGATTGATTCCTCATAAATTCTGCAAACGGGTCAATATTCATCCATCTTCCTATTCCTGGGTCATAATTTCTTTCTCCAAAATCATACCAATCAAGCCCAATCTCATCATTCAGTTCTTTTCCGTTATATTTATATTTGAGTGCTAAGTTAGTAGAATTTACGTTAGTATTATAACCTTTATGTTTAAGACCAAAAGGATAATAGTTGTTTTCTTCTAAGATTTCTATGTCATTAGGATCATTAGCCTTACGAATACTTAAATTATCAAACCATGCTGAAATGGTGGAACCTGAGTTTGAATTATTGTAAACCCCTATCCTAAGATTTATTTTATCTATATTTGCAGGCACTGTCACCTTTTTTTCTAAATAGATCCATTTATACTTAATATAAGTCTCTGGAATATAATCTATATCAGTATAATATGTTGTCTCTGTATCTTCGTTCATAAAAAAGAACAACCTAGCCCACGAATAATTAGCAGGACCTGTATTCTCAACATAAACCCAAGCTGAAAAATAATAATCTGTAGCAACAGAATTATTTATTGGATACCAAATATTTGAATGTGCATATTTACTCCCTGTAGATGCCATGTGTAATTTAACTGCTGAATCTCCAGATTTACTATGGGTATTATCAATAGTTGCTGATGTCCCATAAAGAGCACCAACACTATCCCATCCACTAGAGCTATTATTATCTAAATCATCCAAGAAAACATTTTCAGAAGCACCTTTTATCTCACCATCACCATTACTATCGGCATAACTTAACCTGATATTTCCTAAATGATCCTTATATTGGTAAATATAATTGAACCCTGCCGACAGATTGCTTTCAACTTTGGGCTCTACATAGCCTTCAGGGTGATTAAAGAATTTCAATGAACCATTTTGGTAAACGTAATTACCAGCATACTCCGTAGTAGTCCCTAAACTTACTTCCTTTTTTAGTTTCACTCCTGTAGCATCGTAAATATAGGAAATTGTACCAACATTACTATCTCCGTCGTTAATGTTTATTAAATCTGGTAAATTTAAATGGTTATAACTTATTAAATTTATCCCCTTGTTTAAGTCTTGAATCATATTCCCGTTATCATCATAGGCATAATCATTTCCTACAGTATTACCATCTATAAACCCTCCCATAGCATTAGAAGTTGAATTTACTCTATAGCCATCGTTAACGTTAATTAATTTATTTCCATAATCGTATACATAAGTTATATTATCCATTGGGTAACTGTTTTGACTATTTGTTGGATGTTGCCCATACCTAAATATCCTTCCTATATTACCATTACGATCGTAATCATAAATATACTCATTGAAGTGTGATTTATATAAATGGTTCTCAGCAAATTTAGAACTAGTAATCCTATTAAGGTTATCATATTGATAATTATAATGTCTTAAGCCTCCATCTTTATTATCTGTTTTCCATAGTACATGACTTATATTGCCATTATACAATGGTACGTTGGTGTAAACTGAAGTTGTTGGGCCATCTGGTTTGTTGTAATTTATTCCAAAACTAAACAAATCACCATCTTCATGCATTGTTACTGGATCGTTAATTGTTTTAAGCCACCCTCTAATATTATAGGTATAATTTACCTCTTGCAATGGATTTACTTCAGTATTCCCTACATCCTTTTTAATAAGTTGCCCCAATTCATCGTAATGATTTTTAGTTATAAGTTCTTCGTCTTGGTTATTGATATCTTGTTTCTGACTTATTAATCGCCCCATATGGTCATATTCGAAAACATCTTCTGTAACAATATCAATCTGCCCTGTCTTTTGATGGGTTGTTTTGGTTTCTTCTACTTTACCCACAAAATCCAATTTACTTTCTACAATATCAGTAGTATTCAAATACTCATTTGTACTTTTTACATATATAGCTCGCCCTTTCTCATCATACCCCGTAACGGCTACTATCCATTTTTTTGGACCTGAATCTAACACCCTAACCTTACTACATGTCGATAATCCTTTAGTTTTTAACTTATCGGTATTATCATAGTTAACTATATCTTGACTGTATATGGTTTGGGGTAGAGTTGTGAATCCATCAAAGGTATAATCATCATAATAGTTTATAGTATATATTTCTGAAATGGATACCACAGAAGGTAATGCATTATTACTATAATATATAGTTGTTCCTGCAATACTATTAGCTCCTGTTTTTTCTTCATATTGATTTTGGATGTTATTAACATCTGCCTGTAATAATTCTCTTGATAGACTAGAAGTAATAATACCTGTATACGCTACACGTCCAAAGGCATCGTATTTAGTAAATAGCCATTTACCATCATCTTCTAAATTGGCATCGCGGGTAAAAACTGGTTGATCTAATTTATTATAAACGATTTCTTCCCAATCTTTTCCTGGTAATTTCTTTTCTATCAAACGGTTTCTTTCATCGTACTTGTATTGGTAGGCTAAATTATCTAATTCGGATTGACTAATTGTACGTTGCAACGTGTAATTAGTATAATTTACCTCGCCGTAAAACTCGAAATTAGAATCACCAAAACCATTATTATCTATTGTAAAATATAATTTTTCATTTTCAATAAACGCATCTTGAACAATGCCGTAAATATCATACCAATAATCAAGATTCATATCTGGTATCGCTGGTTCAAAATAGCTTAAATCTAAAACTTCAACTGTACCATCTACAAAGAATAGACCATTCCCACTTTCCATCACTATAGAAAAATCAAAATTCCCATTATTATGACCCACTTCAATTTCACTTTCAACTTCATCCATTTCTGTTTCTGCAGTAAATATATCAGGTACTATATTATAGTTACTAGTTTTATTAAGCCACATTTGATCCCCTGTTTGGTAAGTACCCATTTTTGGAGTTAAAACATAAGTTAAATTTCCAAAATCATCATAAACATAATAGGTGTCATGCCATTTAGAACTTTTAAATGTTCGTTTTAATATAATTCTTCCCTGCTTGTCTTTGTATTCTTCCGTTGTTTTATTCTTACCTGAATTCCAGTTTTCATCCTTTGTTATTGTTTTGTACAACTCATTTCCTGAATAAAACCCATTATCTTCTAGTTGAGGATTTTTAGTGTCGCCATTTACAAAAGACACTCCAAACAAGCGCACATAATCCTCTATTGCATTGGTCTGGTATTCAAATTTGATGGTATGGTCGGAATCACTGGTTTTATTGACTGCCCAATCTGCTCCAGGAGCTCCCTGCTCCAGTACCCTGTTGAGCGGAGAGGCCTCTATATTCTTCTCTGAGAATGGATTTAAAGTATTTTCGTACTTGGAGGTATTGTAAAAAGAGCCTGTTGCACTTAATGCATCTGTTCTTATTAAACCTCCATTGGTTACTGCTGCATAAGGTAAATAGTCCTTAACTTGTCTGCCATAATCGTCATAACCTATATGGGTAATAACATCTTCTAAATTGCCTCCTGCTCGAATGCCTACACTTTGTTTGGGTCTGCCTAAACCATCAAAGTACGTAACGACCTCCTGCTTTTCCTCCTCAAGTGCTAAACCTAATTGACCTTCTTCATAGGCTTCCTGATAAGCAAATGTATGTATATAATTTTCATCACTTAAAGGACAACCGCCATTCCCTAAACTCCCTGCTTGTGCTGGACACTGGTCATCATTATTAGACACATAACCTATAGGTTGGCTACAAGCAGATTGCGTACTCGATGGATCTCCCAAACCATCACCGTCTTGATCATTATACCATGTGGTAGGTTGAGTAACCGTATACGATTTACTACTCGATGCTGTACTCCACGTCCCTCCTGTACTTCTGGCTCGCAAATATTGTGTTCCACTACTGGTTTTTGTTATCGTACTTGAAAAATTTGAAGTACTGGTACCACTACTACTACTCTGCCAATAATAAACCACACCGCTAGGAGGATTACTTCTGGCTAAAACCGTATTTCCACAATTCGTGCTTTGGATGGTAGGTGCAGGGGGCACAGCTGGTGGCCCCGTACCAATAGTTACGTTAAGAGTTACAAGGTTATAATTATACATACCATCATAAACTTCAGCCACAATAGTAGCTGAACTACCTGAATAGAACGTTGCCTCAGCACTGGTACTGGATATCGATTGAATATCGCCATTATTATTAATCCAGTTAATTCCTGATATCCCATTATAATTAGGGTCCATGACAGTATAGGTGTAAGTAGGTCCTGAACTCACAGAGGTTGGTCCACTTATATAATATCCTTGAGACCAAAGATTAAATGACAAAAGAAAACAGGAAACAACCGTTAAGCTTCGTAAATAAATATACATCTTATCCATACCATTTTAATTTTTGATTTTAGTAAACTCCATTTCTGAAAATAATGCACTTGTATTGAAAGGATCAATTACAAGTATTAATGTGTTAAAGTTTAAAACACGAGCCTTATAATTAAAAACCTTACCTCCGGAGGTGCTAACTTCCAATTGATTTGCTCCCTCTTTAAATTTCCAAAAGCCGCTGACGGTTTTACCATCTGTTAGCCTCATTAAAAAACTTTTATCTGATTTCAAATAGATTAACCGGTCTCGGTAGGCCAATTCTGCTTTTGTGCGAACTGGCGCTGGTAACGAATCAAACTTAGAGCGCATGGCTTGACTGACTTTACTTAAAGTATTCTCATAGTTCAATTTCCAAGTACCTATTAGATCTGCTTCACTTATCTGAGCGGAAACTTCAGACATAGGCATTAAAATGAACACTAATAATAGTGTCAATGTATATATAGATTTCATCTGTTTTATGGATTTTTAGTTATTGTCCTTTGTAATGGTATTCATTCTCACTTAGTACCTTGCCACTATCATCTTTAACAAACTGAAGTCTATTAAATGCATCATATAGATAATAGGTAGTATACCCTTTAGGGTCAGTCATGCTAGTCATTCCAACTAATGGGTCATAGGTATATGTACTTAGCATAGCCCCCGACAAATACGAACTGTTTCTAAGGTTTGAAAGCGAGGTTCGAAGTAAATCCTCATCTACTTGTGAATCATCACTGTCTGATGCACTGACTACTGCATTAATTAAGCTTTGAACATTAGAAGCCTGTGCTGATGTGAAGTTTTCGATTTTAGCAACGGGATATTGATTATTATAACCCCATATATAATATATATGAATACCATCAGCCGTACTAACCTCTATAGGATTGCCGTTATCATCATAATCGTGATAATAAATTCTGGATTGTAAAGGGTTTGAACTACTGTTATAAACGCCTTTTAGGGTGCTAATCTCTTCTGGAAGCACCACACTTCCTCCCCAATCTTTAAAATTTGTTCGTTGTAAAGAAACAAGTTCCGATGGGTCTGCGACGCCATTGCTATTATCATCCTGATAAACTTCTCTTTGAATAGGAACTACTACATTATGAATATCACCATCTGAATTTAGACGATTAATAGCATTATTTTGAAGTGTTGTTAATGGACCTCCTAAAAGATAACTAGAAGAGGTAATATCATCTGGATAATACATCTTATTTACTAATGTCTTTCCATCACTCGACGTCGTCGTTGAAACCGTCATTTGCATATGATCCGTATTATCATAATCCATGGTCGTTGTTTGAACCACTGCCTCCGATGTTGTCGGTAAATATGAGGTTTCTTTTTTCTCCGTCATACGATAGGCTCGACTTTTATAAAGGAATTCATTTGCAATAAAATAATAAGGGTTTCCTCCTGATCCAGGAGTACGTATACAGGTCGCTTCTATATATTTTTGTAATTCTTTAAACAACAAGCCATAATCAGTTTTGGAGTAAACCTCATTATAGATAAATTCCTCTAAGTGTATTGGAGTATACACGCCACCACTTTTAGAATAAGATGTCTTTTTTATCAATTGTGAATCTGTCCAATTATGACATAAATTTGCATAATTCCCACTATTAAGGTAACGCTCTGGTTTGTAAACTTCTGGAGCATCTATAATAGATTCGGAAACTAAAATATATTCATATTTAGTTTTAATTAAGTTTGAAAGGTCTGTTCCTTGATAATGATTTACTTCAGGATAAATTAAATTACCCTCATTATAATTTAATGCTGAATATACCTCTAACCCCAGGTATTTTCTATGCCATGAAGAAGCCCTTCCTGTACAACCTCCAGTATATGGCATCTCTCCTTCCCAAAATTCTTGAGTGTAATCATCATAATCTTTAAACAACAAATCTTCATTAAATAGCTTTTCTCCAAGTCCATTTTCACTCACTCCGTATTTATACTCTTCAAAAGACTCTAACGTACCATCAAAGTTATAATTCTTAATATTAGCTATTCTAAGTCCCGCACCATAAACTGTTGTAGGTGTTCCTGATAACTCCGACGTATAAGAATTGGATTCAAACTTAAATATTGAATACCCTTTAGTTGGATATGTAATTTTATTAAGCATACACATCCTTACTTTACTTGTATCAACCGCCCTATTTGCCGAACCTATATTATAAGTGGTATTTTGTTCTGCCGTAGTTGGATTTTGACAGCAATTTGTAGTGCCATATAAGTCCGATAAATAAAAATCATCACCCTGAACAGTCTTAGATGATATTAAACTGAAATTTAACTTACCATTAAAGAAACCCCATAAATCTTGAGAAAATTCACTCTTTCTTGGAATACCTATATTTGCCTCGTAATCAAATTCATATTTTTTACCAATGTCAGAACCTGCCTCTGAAGTCTCCGAAAAACTCAACAATTTTAATCTCTTAGTATCAGAATCAGGGTAACCAGACAACCCAAAATTTGCAGTAAAATAATCATAAACAAAATCAAACCCTTTAACTAGTTCCCCATTCAAATCATAGACTCTTATATTATCAAGACTTTTAGCTGAACTCTGAGTCCTATCTAATCGTTGCGTATTGTAATTAAAAATTACTTCTCCTAAACGATAACTTATCTTTTTTACGCGCATCTCCTCCTGACTAACTATTGAATAACTCTCCTCTTCTAATCCAGATGCATTACTTTCCATCATTTGATAATATGACTTTTGCTCCTTCACATAACCGCATGTTTCATATTCAAAATAAACTGTATCTTTTTTCGTTCTTGATACAATCTCTGTTACATACCAATCTGTTATATAATTATTCCTTGGCTGAGGACTATCATCAATCAAAATCTTATTTATATCTCTAAATCTATATTCAGTCCCCTTATCATCTATAATTGAAAAAGCATAATCACTCCCCATAGTGTTACGTAGTATTTTTATTGGCTCGTAAGGAAAAGTCATATAGGTCCTATCTGACGCATACATAAATTGCCCTGATTTCCCTGGTAAGTTATAATTAAACATATCAGGCCTCGTGTCTCTTCCTGCGCCATCTGCAGAAGCTTTTAAATCATAATAATTTTCTTCAATTTCAGAATACCCGCCCTGGGATACTTTAGCATAATATTCATCAAAATCCATGACTGGCATATTGAAATTCCCTTCTGGCATTTCATCTGGCGTTCCTAATACATTTCTGTGTATAACCATGTTCCCTGAAATACTCCAACCTAAACCTACTTCTGTGGCTTCTTGATTCACTTTTATCCCTCCTGCATGGTAAGACAAACTAAATGGTAAGGAAATTTCAGCAACATTCACCTCAAACAATGGAAAACTTATATTAGGTATTCCTGTATTCATGGAAACAGGATAGGTTCCATATTTACCCAGCTCTGCAACTGCTGGTGTAGGTTGAATAATTGATGGCAATTCAGGTAGTCCTTGAGCAATCAAACAAGTACTAGCCAGCATACATAAAAACAAAATTTTTAATTGCCAGGTCTTCTTTAGCGCAAACTGTTTTAACATATTAATAATTGATATTTAATATTATACAGTCTGAAAATTACAAGAATAACAGATAAAACTGGTGGGGTTTCACCGTGCAATTGATAAGGTAAAACCTTATTACTTATTAGGTTTTAATTCTGAAATTTGCTCTTAAAAAAGACTTATCAAAATTCAATCCAGTTTAAAACGCCAATCTTGGGACACCTGTATAAAGCATTATTACAGGGTAGGTTTAGAGGCGCATATTCCTGAAAACCTAAGACACAATATTCCCAGTTCTAATATATCCCGGTGGAAACAAGAGTCTGAAAGCAAATATAAAGGCTGTGAACTTTCTGAATTTATCAATCAGGAAATCGATTTAATTAAACGTTTTAATCAGTCTGCTAAAATTAAAACCGTAATCGAAGGTTATTTTAAACTCTCCGATACCTTAAACCAAATTATCTCTAACGTGAAAGGTTTCAAGTCGCTTATTAAAGACAACATGGCATTGGTGGTTAACTGTGTAGAATCTGTAAAGCACAGCGTTCCTATAAATAAAGCTCTAAACCTTTTCAATATATCCAGAAGCTCTTTTGAGAACTACAAAACCATCCTTATTCATAAATGTGAAGCCTCCTATTACAAATGGTGCACCAGAAAAATGCCAAATCAACTCTTAACAGGTGAAGTACGCACCATTAAAAACTATATGAATCATGACTCCTATAAATTATGGTCAAAATCTTCTATTTATCTAAAAGCCATAAGAGATGATGCCCTTTCCTGTGGACTATCAACCTTTTACAAATACTGTAATATTTTAGGCTTTACGGGTACTAACATCATAACAAAACCTAATAATTATAATCCGCTTAAAACTACAAGACCTAATGAGGTGTGGTGTGCGGATGTCACTATTTTTAAAACGAATGACGGCGTTAAGCACTACATCCATATTTTAATGGATCACTTTTCTAAAATGGTTCTGGGTTATCAAATTGAAAAGCACAGTTCAGGAAAAACCATTCGCCACTTATTACAGAGTGCTTATCTGAAATACAAACCAAAACAGACGTTATTTTTAACAGATGGTGGTTCTGAAAATGTCAACGCCAACGTTAGTGCAGTTATAGAAGCTTCCGATGGAGCGATTCAACATAAAATAGCTCAACATGATGTATTGTTTTCTAATTCTATGATCGAAGCATTTAATAAAGTGCTGAAATACCAATTTTTATACCCCAAACATATTAACTCCCGGATTAAGCTTGAGGCAGTACTTAGTCATGCCATCGATACATACAACCTACAACGACCAAAACTTAGCTTGAACGGAAACACGCCTTTTGAAATTTTTAATGACTCCTCTATCGATTTTAGCATCTATTCTAATAAATTTAAAGATCAAATACAGTACAGAATAGCTCAAAACAGAAATACTCCTTGTAAAGTATGTCTATAAATCAGAAATAATTTAAAACTAGAGTAATTTAATTTCCTTTACCTTCTAAAAAAACATTTTAATTAGCTTTTATTCTAACACAAAATAATAACCAACTCATATTTAACCGTTTCCCTTATATGGGACACTTTATCTTAAAATGAGCTCAGGAATAGCATGGCGTTTAAGTATGCGGAGCAAAAAAATAAACCAATAACCATAGGGCAAGACCTGAAGGTTATTGGCTTAATATTTACACTTATCGTGTATATTTTAACTTGGGTTGTGTTACTATTTTTTGAGGTTTTTAAGTGGCTTAGGAAATAAGCCAACTATCCTAACTTAAGTCTTGATAAATAACATAACATTAATACTCTCCATTGATGGTAGTTTTCCCATTGACTACCAAAGATTGCATAATTTCGAAATATCTTTCACGATATTTATAAAAATCGTCTTCCAGAGCTAAAAACAAAATATTATACAAAAAATCTCCAAAAACAAAACTATCATTATAACCTAAAAATTTGTTTCCTTTTTTATCTACTTTAATTTTAAATCTATATGTATCTAAATTATGATTTTCCACCACCTCTTTATTCAATATTTCACAACCACATGATTCCAAAAAGAAATCCTCATAATTAGTTCTTAACAAATCTCCTTCAACAAATTCATGCTCAAATATTTTTGACACAACCAAAGTATATCCCAAATTACTATCATCTTTTTTAACAAAAAAATCCATTTCCGTACTGCCTATAGTCTTATTTGCAACTTCAACATCATTATCAAGTAAAATGACATATTTATTATTATTCTCTACAAAAAAACTTTTTTCATTTTGGGAAAACATTTTAAAAAAGCTAATAAAAAATAATACTAAAAAAAAACCTCTCATTAATTTCTCTCTATAATTTTCTTAATTATTATTCCTATAGCAATTAAAAATATCCCTATGGCGTAAACAAACTGCATTGAATTATACTCTTCAAAAAATATAATTTCGTCTCCACTTTTATTTGAATAAACGGTTACATACTTCTGTTGTGAAACTAAATGACAAATATCATTACCTGTCTTTTTTATAAATATTTTATTGAGGTATTTAATTTTGCTATACGGAGGTCTTCGCCCTAAATTATCGCAAGAGTTTGGAGACTCTAACACTTCTGCTTCAACCTGGATACCTTCCTCTATAATTTCTTTCTTCTCATATGTTTTTATAAATATTACTGCCGAAACAGTTATCATTAAAGCAACCCCTAAAAACAGTATAATATCAAGCCAATTTTTTTTCATTTTTAACTATATAATTTCCATTTTAATAATCTTTTTTCTTATTATCATCCAATTCATTCTTTATACTCTCCTTAATCACGGAATCTTTAACATCATTACCAACCTTATTTATTGTTTCAATATTTTCTTTTTTACTATTTAAGGATTCGACCTTTTCTTTGGAATCCTTTACAGCTTGAGCTCTAGACGGTCTAGGATTATCTCCTGCTACTCTTTCTGCCCTATCAAGTTGTCTCTCTGCTGTTTTAATAGTTTTGGAACTAACGTTTGGCACTTCTACTTTAGGTATTGGAACTCCCTCCAAAATAGCATCAGTCGCCATTTCAACAGGGTCTAACATTTTGTTTTCATCCACTATAGCTTGCTTCACAATATTCCCACCTGCCGCTGTTGAAGATAAAGCAACAGCTTTATAAACATTCGCTGTAGCTCCGATTACCTTTACACTCGACAATCCACCTGTAGCAGCTCCAGTTGCAGTTGCTATTAATAACTTACCTCCGTCAACATTAGTTAAAGCATCTCCCAACTCCTGTCCACTAGCTAAATTTGAAGTTACTTGAACCGTATATTCTACCGCAAATCCAATCACAGCACCCCAACACCAAGGACACTCCCCATCAGGGTCATTTAAATTTACAGGATTATTCCAACTATAATTGTAAGGGCTTAAATCTACTTGTAAAATATCATCTGCTTTAGGGTCAATAACAAACCACCTACCTAATGCAGGGTCATAATTCCTAGCCGTAATGTCATACCAATTTAATCCTAACTCATCCTGATATTCTTTACCTCCAAATTTATATTTGAGTGCTAAATTAGTAGAATTTATGTTACCATTATACCCTTTATGTTTAAGACCAAAAGGATAATAGTTGTTCTCTTCAAGTATTTCAAGATTTGGAGAACTAGTTGTTCCAATATTCTCATAAGACAATCTTACATTCCCTAAATTATCTTTAAATTGATACACATATTTATATCCATTCTCTGCATTTACATATCCTTCAGGATGATTAAAAAACTTCAAGCTTCCATCACCTGTATCCCCAATCCTAGAATAAACATAATTTCCAGTATAAAAAGTATAAACACTTGTATTTCCACTCACGGATACTTTCTTTTCTATTTTTTTACCTGTAGCATCATATTTGTATGTAATTGTTCCACTTGACAATTCTTCGCCTAATATATCATTTTCAGCTCCATTTGAATCAATATTTATATAATTTGGTAAATTAAGATGATTGTAACTTATTTGTCGTTCTGGTTGTCCATTATATATACCTTGAAAACCATTTTCTTCTCTTACCTCTTCAGACAAATTTCCATTTGCATCATAAATATAATACCTAAAAGAATCTCCAAATGCATTATCCTGCAAATGTAAGCTAACTAACTTATTACCTTGGTAACTATAATCTAATGTATTATCTTCAAAATCATCATGTTCATCATACCAAACATTCCTATCCATATACTCTATATTACCATTTTTATCATATAAATATAATGTACTATAAAACTCTGAAAAATAATTTGCCTGATCACTAAATTTTGATTGTGTAATACGATTTAATGCATCATATTTATATCCATAAGTTCTAAGCACATTATCATTTGCTGTCTTCCACTGAGTCTCACTAATGTTGCCATTAAATAGCGGTGACGATTGTAAAGTAGACGTGGCTACTGGGTCATTATAATTAATCTTATATCCAAAAAGATCTGTACCTAAACTAGCCGGATTGTTAATCTGTTTTAACCAACCTCTAATATTATATGAGTAATCTACAGTTTGCAACCCTACAGAGTTCTCAATAGTTGTAGCTACCGCCCCTCCCACTTTCTTTTGCTTTAATTGACCTAAAGCATCATATTCATTAAGTACAAGTAATTCCTCTGCTTGCCCACCTATCTTCTGTTTTTGACTAACTAGGCGCCCTGCATGATCGTAGGTAAAGGTATCTGTTGTTGTTAATACAGCCCCTGTTCCCTTTTTATGTGTGGTCAACGTTTTTGTTGTTTTACCCGTAAAATCTAAAGTTGATTGAACTACATCAGTCGTCTGTAAATATGCATTATAACTCGCATTGTAAATATCTCGCCCTTTTGAGTCATAGTAATTCACCGAAGTAATCCAGTTATCGGTATCTAAAACACGAACCTTACTCCCTGTCACTAATCCTTTGGTTAATTTTTGTGTTCCACTAGCATTATTATAGTTTACAACACTTTGTCCGTCTATAATTGATGGTGGTGTAACCAATGGAGACTTATCAAAAGTGTAATCATCATAATATTTAATAGTATGTATCTCTAAAATCGATGTGGGAAAACCTCCATTATTATAATAGATTGTTGTTCCTGCAATGCTTGTAGCCGAACTTTGTTTAGTTACCCAAGATGTTGTAAGTCCATCGATTGTAGTCTGTAGCGATGCACGACTATTACTATTAAGCGTTAATCCTGTATAAGCTACTCTTCCAAAAGTATCATATTTCGTAAACAACCATTTGCCTTGCGCTTTTAAATTCGGGTCTCTAGTTAAAACAACTTGATCCAGCCTATTGTAAACTATCTCCTCCCAATTAGAAGTTGTTCCTTTTCCTGGAATTTTTTTAGCTATTAATCTATTTTGTCCATCATACTTATATTGAAAACAAAGATTATCAAGCATACTTTGAGATGGCTTGCTATTTGTTGCTTCAGATTTTGGTGGTAATACAAAAACTAAATTCCCCTTAAAATCATAAACATAATAAGTATCAAAGGGAATTTGGTTATTAAATTGTCTCTTCAATACAACTCGTCCCAGATAATCTTTATAAGTATGAGTTGTATGGTCATTTAATTCACTCGAATTCCAGTTTTCATCTTTTGATACAGTTTTAAATAAAACAGATGGCAGATATTCTTCTGAACTAACATTTACAGAATACATACCGTTATCAACTAAAACAGGTTGATCATTTGAATAACTAACTGTATATCTTCTAACTTGGTCTGAAGTTTTTAAATTATCATACTCGATTTTAACTGTATGATCATTTAAATCTTTATTCATCCAAGTTTCACCTGGAAAAGCATTTTCCTTTACAATATTTAAAGGAGAATAATCATAAATTTTTTCTGAATATGGGTTTGGCGTCGTTGAGCTAATCTCTGAGGCAAAATAAGTCGTATAATAGGAATTAGTTCCTGATTCGGCATTAGTAACAAAACTTCCATTATTACCAGATGCCGCATAAGGCAACCAGTCCTTATCCTGTCTGCCATAGGCATCATAACCTATATGGGTAACAACATCTTCTCCAGTGCCTCCAGCTCCTATACCTATACTCTGCTTTGCTCTACCTAATCCATCATAATACTTCACACTCTCTATCTTTTGAGAATTTAACAGGCTTGAAACTGTAGAAGTTGCTATTTGAGGAGATATCGTGTAAACATAATTCTCATCACTTAAACTAACTACCGGACAACCATTGCTTGATGAAGGACCATAGGATAAAGGACATTGATCATCACTATTATCAACATATCCACTAGGTTGAGAACTACTAACCTGTGTTGAATTTGGATCGCCTAATCCGTCTCCATCCTGATCTTCGTACCATGTGGTTTCCAACTCTATTACATCAACATATATCTCGAATAAATAATACATACCAAATTCATCCTCTATAATAACTTCAACATCTGGAAAATCAGGTGACTGATCTGCTTCAATTTTAACCTCAAATACATGTGGATTGTTCAATTCATCAAAAATATAATAAAACAAATTGTTAGACGCATTATAATGATTAGGATCTAGAAACTGTACGTCTGGATGGTGAGCTGTCCCTTCCCAAACATACACATCAACATAAGTAAACACTTCTAACGACCCCCAATTATCATTATCTGAAATATCAAACATCGTTTTTTCTCCAGCAACAACAGATTCTAGGCCATGAATTGTATAACGACCGACCCCATCCGTATCTGACCATTCAACCTCCTGAGCATTTAAAATCCAAATTTTAATTAAACAGAATACTACAAAAAGATATCGGTGGTTTATAATAAAATTACACTTCATAGTTTTTTAATTTTTATTAAAATATTGTGTTACAAATAGTGCTGTTGAATCCCCCTTACCAAGGAGTTTTAAAACCATTCGATTACTTCCTAATTCTATTACCTTAAATTCTTGATGAGATTTACCTGTAGCGCTAGTCAATTGCAAGACTTGACTGTTTGCTATATACTGCCAAGTCCCTGAAAAGTCCTTTAATTTATCTGACTTTATATGAAACACACCTGTATCTTCCAAAATTAACAACCGACTTTTATATGATGACTCAATTCGCTCCTTCATCTTTTCTGGTAGCCTATTAATTCTTTCCTTGCCTTCAAATGAAATTTCGTTGTAACTGGAGGTATAATCCATCTGCCATTCCCCTACAATAGTAGGTTCTATTTCTTGTGATATACCTTCTGAAACGGTAAATAAAGACATAGCTATCGCTAGCCATATGTGATATATTGCTCTCATTTTATTCTATTTTTTACTGATTATTACTGTTGACCCTGATAATGATATTCGTTCTTGCTTAATATATTACTATCTGCATCTTTAACATATTCCAATCTTCCGAAATCATCATATACATAGGAAATTGTATTACCCCTGGGATCGGTTTCACTGGTCACACCTACTAATGGATCGTAGGTGTAAGTAGTCACCATAGCTAAAGGTAAATTACTTCTTACTAATTGTAATTTTGAACGTAACGTATTTTCTGCTACCCCTGAATTATCTTCATCAGAAGCAACAACCGCATCATCAATATAGGTTTGTATAGTTGCATTTATTGAGTTTAACTTCCCTTGTTCAATTGTAGCATTTTCAATCCTAGCAATTAGATGTTCCTTATTATACCCCCAAACAAAAACAATAGGATTTCCTGTTTTCCCTACAACTTCCAAAATATTTCCTTTACTATCCCTTTTAGATACCTGCTCCGAAAATGAAGCTGTTCCATCATGACCTATGTACTCAATATTCTCTAGATCTATTATATCATTTCCAAAATTTTTATAATTGTATCTTTCTTCCCTAATAATTTCAGAATTTCGATCTTTGTATTTTACGTTTAAAACTGTACTTAATCTATTTTGAGCAACTAAATTATCTGCATTAACCACACCACTAATCTCATCTTGCTCATTGTACTCAGGATTTCCTCCTGTTAAAGGGTAACTTATTTCTTTAATCTGTTGAAAATCATAATTTGTATTGGTGTATAATTCTAAAAATGGATCTAACCCTTGAAGAGTATCATCTTCGCCGACTGATTTTCTTTCAATTTTAATTAGAGGGTATTTAAAATCATAAGTATATTCAGTTTTAGTAACAAATGAATTAGGGTTTTGACTATTTAAATTATCATATTCAATTACAGAACTTAAAAGATACCTAGCTATCGGTAATTCCAAATTTTCAACATATCCTCCACAACTAGATACCCAATAATACTCACCATTACTTGAGTAACAATTAGAAGAACCACTAACGGCTTTATTTAAGTGGCTTAAACTAATACTTCTGAACTCATTATAGGAATAAGTATAATATTTTGCCTTCAAAACACCTCCACTTTCATCATATATCAATACACTTTCTAAAATTCCTCTCATAAAATCCCTATCAAAATAAAGACTGGATTTCCCTACTAAACTCCATGACTCTGAATATGGGTCTGAAATATTATAAGACTTAGATGAATCTAAATTAGGATACCCTTGAAAGCCCTTATAGTTATATGTCGTCTTTCCATTACCCAATCTATTTTTTACAGTAACATTCTGATAACCTACAAAAGAACCGTTTGTATACTCTACATAGGATTGAGGAGAAGTAAAAGTATCTATACCAAAATAGGAAGTCAATTCTGTTAAATTTTGTGGATTACTAGAAGCATTCCAATTTCCATTTTTTAGTTTAAAAGCAGCATAATTTGGAAATCTAGCAATACCTCCTGAACCATATTCATAATCTATAATTTGCTCAGATCCTTCTTCATCAATTATCTTCTGAGATTTCAAACGTAGGCCTCCACCTTCTTTTGTACTTCCTAAATATTGAAATTTATTAATTTCATACTCATACTCATTTCTTCCTCCTGTAGGAAGCGTCATTTGAGTCAAACTGTAAGATTTACAATAGGCCTCATTGGCTTCCAATGAAAAATTTCCTGGCAATAAAACCGAATTGGATTCATTGAATGGAATTACCTTATTATTTTTGAAATAATAAATTGGCACAGGATCAACAATTGACTGATTAAAAGATCCATTATTATACCCTAGAAAATCATGAGCATAAGAATTTCGAGGAGGCATCTCATTTAAAGTATCATAGTTAAATGAATACCCCGGTAATTCATTTGCATTCTTATCCACCTCATACACTCTATCTAATCTCAATCGTTTACTTTGCGCTGTCCCCGCTCCTATGTTTGATTGAAAATAACCATAAGACAATTTAAAGTGTTTAACTACTATGTTATTTTGATCTTTAACCTTAATTTCTGTTAATGCTTTTTCCCCCGTATTATCTAATCTATTTAAACCATAAATAAACTGAACTACCCCACCTTCAAAATATATATTTTTTAATCGATGTAAATATGGAAATACAGTTTTAGAGGTATCATGAGAATATTGAATATCTGTACCTCCTCCATAAGAATTTGGTTTAGTTAAAATAATTTCTTCGAAGTAATTATAATATTGCTCATATTCAAAAATAACCTCCTGATTGGTTGAAGGATCATATATTCGATCCAATTTATAGGCACTAATTTTATCCGTTACAGTATTGAGACCTAGTTCTCCATAACCACTTTGGTGCCTGGACAAATCAGGAGTAGAAAAACTATACTCCAATCCATTTAACGCCGTTACTTTAACATTTTGAAGACCAAATGTTGTATTCTCTTTATAATTTTGTTGAGATTCATCGAAATAGGTTTTTGTCACAAATCCAAATGTTTCATCAATTAAATTTCCTTGATGATTCAGCTCTATTGGATCTGGTTTAGTCCCACTAACTGGAAAAAATGTAGTTTCCCCATTTGTTGCCTTCAAATGTTTTTCATGGATGTATTTTGTTGAAAGTCCCGGAGCATTGACTACAAAAACATCTGGAGCAGGATCATTATAAAGTTGTGATGCATCGCTAAAATTGCTAATTACTGAAGTATAACCTAACCATCCTGAAACCCCCATCTTTTCAGTAGAAACTGTATATTTCGGTCTAGTAAAATCATCCACCCCTTTAATTATTCTTGTAATGGCTCCTCCTGCATTTAAACTCCAATTCAAACCCACATTAGAGGCCATATCTGATACTTTAGCACCAGAAGAATTATACGAAATATTTATAGGTATATGAATATTTCCACTTGAAATCTCATAAAAAGGAATATTAATATTTGCTCTTCCTGTGTAATTAGAAGTAGGAACAAAATTATATTTTGTAAAAGCTGTAATATCAGGAGAGGATACAGATGGACTAATTAGTGTTTGAGAAGACAACATTACATTTGAATTAAGTTGTTTTCCATAATAATCTTCTTGTGAATACAACAGAAAAGAAAAAGTTAAACTTAAAATTAAAGGTCCTTTTTTTAGATTAAAAACATTCATTAAAGTAGTATTATTTTTCCGCAAAAATCCACAATAATTTATTTTTAATTCTATGGTATCACCATCACAATAATAAGGACAAACCCTACTGTTTGTGGCAATTAAATAATATGGTCCCTCTTATCACACTCCTATATTTATTTTATTTATGACTCTTTAAGAATTCTGAGTTATTTACTTAGAGAATATTTCGCATACTATTTATTAGAAAGGTTGACTTTTAACAAAACATATGCTTGTAAAATAATAAATTGGTAGTATCTCACAAAGTGTGTAAAGATTAAAAATCGAGGGTTAATGCTCTCGATATTTTTTTTGTTTAATTTTAAAATTTACACACTTATGAAGAAAGAAGATTTTCTAAACGACGATTTTTTAAAACAGTTTAAAACAGGAGACGAACTGACCTCCTTTCTAAAATCCATCCAAAAGCGAGGTATTGAAAAGATGCTAGAAGGAGAACTTGATGCGCATTTAGATTATGATAAACATCAACAATCCGACAATAGCAATACCCGTAACGGTTACGCTTCTAAAAAGATAAAAACAGCTTTAGGAGAGACCAATATTAAAGTTCCCAGAGACCGAGAAGCCTCTTTTAACCCTATGTTAGTTCCTAAACGTACCAATATGGTCGATGGCATAGAAAACGTCATTATCAGCCTTTATGCAAAGGGTATGAGTAATTCTGATATCGAAGAACAAATCCGAGAAGTTTACGATTTTGATGTATCTACATCTACCATATCTCGCATCACAGATAAAGTGACCAATGATATTGTTGCCTGGCAAAACAGACCACTAGAGCCTGTATATTTAATTACTTGGATGGACGGTATTGTATTCAAAGTTCGGGAGAACTCCAAAGTCATTAACAAAACCATGTACATTGCTGTAGGATTACGCAGGGATGGTAAAAAGGAAGTTTTGGGACTTTGGCTGGGTAAGAATGAATCGGCAGCCTTTTGGATGAGTGTCTTGACTGATATTAAAGCTAGAGGCGTTCAGGATTTGCTTATCACAGCTACAGATAATCTTAACGGCTTTACCGATACCATTAAAAACGTTTTTCCTGAATCTAAAACCCAAATCTGCGTGGTGCATCAAATTCGTAACGCTTGCCGCTATGTGGTTTGGAAAGACAAGAAGGCCTTTACAAAGGATATGAAAAATATCTACGATGCACCCACCAAAAGCGCAGCAAAAGCCGCTCTAGAGGACTTTGCTCAAAAATGGGAACACAAGTACTCTTACGCTATTAAAAGCTGGAATGACAACTGGGAAGAGCTTACCGCTTTCTATGAATTTCCTTTAGAAATTAGGAAAATCATTTACACCACGAACCTTATTGAAAACCTTAATGGAAAAATCAGGAAGTACACCAAAAACAAGCTGTCATTTCCAACAGATGAAGCAGTAATGAAGTCCACTTTTTTAGCTCTTAGAGAGGCTACTAAAAAATGGTCGATGCCGATTAGAAACTGGGGCATTATTTTAAACCAGTTTTTAACTATATTTGAAAAAAGGGTCCAGATTTAAAAAAGCTAAACCCTCGATATTTTATACTTTACACACTTTTCGGGATAGTGTCAATAAATTCACAAATTATTTATAACTGGCTAAAAAGACAAATTTACTTTTCTCATATTTTATTTTATTGGCCATGATCTTTTTGATTATAAGATTGGTAATGCCCTATAAATGGAATCTATTTTTTAGTAGCTCAGTTTCATTCGCTACGGGTGGCTCACTATAACAGTTGTTTGCAATTTAGCCACTTATAATCTAAACCGAAAAACATAATGACAATAATTATTTATCACTAACCCAAAACACTACTTAGCTTAAACATTGGTAAATACATGGCTATTAAAATAATCCCAACAAAAATACCCACTATTAAAATGATAAAAGGTTCCATAATAGTGGACAATACCTTTGACTGTTGCTGTACTTGATTATTATATTGCATATTAAGTCTGCTAAATATAAATTCCGTTTGATTAGTTTCTTCTGCTACCTTTACAAGAGCGACCATTTTATCGTCAAATAATTTATGTTGTTTCAAACTAAAACTTAAGGATTCTCCTTTTAGAATGTTACGCTCTACTGTTCCCAATGCTTCTTGCAATGGGTAAAACATAATCATTTGTTTTACAAGTTGGATACTATTTACAAGGGGTACCTTTGATGCTACCAACAAAGAAACAGCTTGGGTGAATTGTGACAAATAAATAAGTTTCACAAAATGTCCAATAAAAGGGATTTTTAAAACTAATGTTCCTTTGAACTCATTAAACCATTTTTTCTTATTGAATAAAGATCTTAAAACAAAAAGTAAGACAATTAACACTAATAAATACCATCCTTGGTCTCCCATAAAATCTGATACACCAATAATAAATTTTGTTATTCCTGGAAGCTCTACCTTCTGTTGTCTAAAAATATCCTGAAACATAGGCACTACAAACCGCAACATAAAGATAACAACCAAAACAGCTGTGGTTAAAATTATCATTGGATAAGAAAGTGCACTTATAAGGTTTCTCTTTTGCTCATTCTTCTTAGCAAAAAAACTACCAAGTTGTTCTGACACTAACGCTAGGGTTCCAGTATCTTCTCCAATTTTTATGGAATAATATTCATATTGTGAAAATTGATTTTTTACGCTAAGCGTTTCAGATAAAGATTGCCCTGAAATAACATCGTTTAAAATATCTGATAATAAGGTCTTATTATATATTTTCTTTTGTGAACTTAAAATAAGTTCTAGTGCTTCTTTTAGTGTTATTCCTGCATTTAAAAGGACGCTTAATTCAGTATAAAAATCCTCCTTTACTTTATTTGAGAATACCTTATTAAATAAGTGAATCTCCTTTTTTAAAAAAGAACCATTTTGCTTATCGATTTCTTGTCGTGATTCTATGTTGGTAACACTATCTAATTTAAATGCCATTATTCATAAATATTGCAGCATCATTATGCTTATAAACAAAAAGTTGTTGGCTTTGAAACCCTTCTGTCATTTCTAATTTCAAAGCATCAACATTTCCTGAATCAACCGAATGTCCTAAAAAAAACAGATTGACTTCTTTGATTTCAATTTGTAAAGAATCTGAACCTATCACAACATGTTTGTCTAAAAATTCATAATTAAGCGTATCTAGTTCATTAATAAATATCAACAATTCATTGTCTTTATCATAAGTAATAGTGGAGAACCTATTAAAATCCATCCATAAGCGCTGTTCTAATTTATCCAATTGTGTATGATGTATTATATTTTTTTGAATCGCCGACATATGCCTTTGAACGATAGATAAAATAGAAAAGGCAAGTCCCACAACGATACTCGTTATAATTAACACAATGACCAATTCATTTAATGTAAACCCATTAATTTTTTTAATCATTGCTATTTAGAATTCTATTTATTCCCTTTTGAGTTTGCGTATGTATTGCCTCGATAAAAACCTGATTCTGTTTATCTTCCTTAATAATGGAAACATGCCACTCTTTAAAATCATCCTGAAAGGGCAGTTTCAATAATCCATTTTGATATAAGTATTCTTGTTCGGTTATAAATACTTCGATATCTCTGGTTTTTCCATTAATAACATTTGAAAATATGTTGTTCAGAACCATACTGGATAACATAAATACAACCACAATTAACACACTAGCTACTAAGGTTTCCATTAATGTTGATCCTTTTATTTTTTTTAATACAACCATTTTACTATTCCTCTTTTCTCATCTTTAAAAGTAATACCGACATAATTATCATGTAATTTATTTATATCGATAATGCCATTATACAAATGGTTTTGATAAGAGGAACCTGATTGATTTGCAACAAAACTAGAAGTCAATACAACACCTTCCACAATTCCTTTAAGCTCTAAATTCCTATTACAGTAGACCTCTCCTGTTATTATAGTGTTTTTATCGATTATAGTTTGAGCCTTATACCCTTTTGATTCTCCTAAAAATATAACACTACCCTTAACTTCTGTTCCTTCCCCTATTTCCAACACAGGTGTTTCATTATTAGATGTTTCACTTATTTTTATTTCTTCGTTTAAAACCAAAACCGATGGGTATGTTAAATTACATGCTGTTCCAACCTTCAATGATTTAGAAGCAAAAACTTGGAAATTCCCTTTAACATTATCCCCTATTTCAACTTGAGGTGCTATTAAAATAACATCATGTAGAGTTGCTGATGCATCAATTTTAATCTTGGTCTCTGATTGTACAACAATATGGCCTGTTAGTGATATTTCCGTAAGCTTTATAACATCTGGCTTATAAATAGCTTTTAAGGGTTCTAAAAAAGATTTTTCTATTACTCTTCTTCCTTCAACATCTAAATAATAGCCATTATCTAAATCCTTAATTCTATCTTTTATATGCTTTATTTGGTTTAAAATTTCTGTATTGAGATTAGGAAAATCTTTTATGGTTCTACTCCTTCCATAAATTAACTGAGACCCGTAATAAGAATTTCCTGAGATATTTCCTGTTCGAATGCCTTGTTCCGGTATAAAGGCATCGCCTATGATTTTGGTATCACCAACAACAACCAATGGTCTATTATGATCCTCAACATAAAGAGCTACATCTTTATCAGATCGTTTAAATCCCAACAATGCCACCTTATTAAAAGTGTTTTGTTTGATACTTGAAGTGGATATTACTTTTTTATACACACCCCAAAAATCAGTTGTAATGCTAATTAATTCTTCATTTTCAGCTTCAAGATTAAAAGGTTCTGAATACTTTAAATCGATTAGATTATGGAGTAAGTAATCAACTCCCTTATCTGCATTTTTAATAGTTTTAACTAGTAATTCAGACTGATTATGAAATTGATTATGTGTGTAAATAAAAATAATGAACGTCGCTAGTAAAATACCAACAATGACAATAACAAATATTGTAAACTGTAATGCACCAGCCTTTAACTTAATCATAGTTTCGCAACCCTCTTTTTAGCACCTTGATAACTCACCAATATATGTGCATTAGTTGCAGAAATTAATTTTACTCCACCAAATTCTTGTCCGACATGCATCACCCTTTGATTTCCATCTATAGAAACTATACAAATATTTTCCGTATTTCCTTTTTTAGAGATATTACCATGGTAGCTAACATCTTTCCAGACAATTTCCTTTCTATTAACGTTACTTTTTTTTACAACAACCTCTCGTTTTGGCTTGACATACATTGTTCCTAAAAAAGGATCCCGATTTACTATGCTAATCGAAAAGGTGTCTATAACTTTACTATGCTTAGGATTAAATTGAATGATTTGTTTTTGTTTAATTTTGGTATCCTTTGGAGATACCGCAGAAAATATTTTAAAAGCAACGATACCCCAAATAGATAAAACACCTACCAACAATAAATATGTATTCTTTTTGCTTTTCATTAATTAATCCTAAAAATTAATTATTCTACAACAAATTTTGTTGAATTAAACTCTGTACTATACCCTGAATTCTGTGCTTTCACTCGCCATTCATATTGGCTTGCTTCCAAGGATTTTTCAAAATTCGTCTTTGATATAACTGTATCCAATACGACTTGTGATGCCTCTTCAAAGTTGGGTATTGCAATTTGTAAATGATAGTTTTCAGCATCTTCTATAGGTTCCCATGTAAAACTAACAGGATCTAAATCAACTATACTTCCTGATGTAGGTGCCAAAATTAAAACCACATCGCTGGATATATCTTCTACTTCTATAATATCATCACAACTAAAAAAAATAGTTGTAAAAAAAATTAAAAATATTAAACAACGCTTCATAAGCTATAATTTGTGTTTTTTGGAATGTTTTTCTGCTTTTAAAGCTGAAGAATAGGTTTGTTTAGGACATGATTTATACTGTTCTACTATATCGACAATATTAAGATGATGTCTTTTATCTTCCTGCCAGCAACAATGGCTTAGCTCGTATTTAAAAACAACACCATTATTAAATGAAATGACCTTAGAATCCCCTTTTGAATCCTTTAATTCTAAACTATATGTCTTATAACTATTTTCAATAAGAAAAACAGATTCGGCTTGCATTAAAGCTTCCAAAACATCTCCATTAAAAGCCATAGAAATACTTGTTATAAAATTAGAATCAGTTGAATGTGCTAAATAATCCTTAAGATTACTATTATTTGTTTGATTGATTACCTTTAAAAGTTCAACCTTGTCTGCAATTTTTAACTTAACATATTTTGGCTTTATCTTTATAGAATCTATAAACTCTAATTCGATAGGTGCATTTTGTAGATTATTTGCAACCTTAAAGTCCTTGAAATCTTGTTTATTAAATGAAATAGGTTCAACATTAACTTTTAAAGAAATATCATAAACAGGAAGTGCGGTATTACTAAAGTCAGTTTTAAATATATTGGTTTCACTAGAACCAATTCCTCCCAATAAAACCTGTTGTGAAGTTTTATGCTCCCCATTCCCTAACACCTCACCTACTTTACAACTTATTAAAACAAGTCCTAAACCTAATAGGCATAATTTTTTTTTTATCATTTAAATCTTTTAAAACGATAAAAATACTTAATATGCGTAGAAAAACACTAAGGTTTTACCTTAGTAATAATAAGGCTTAATTTAACTCATTAGTTTAAGCTTTTAATGACTTATCTATAAATTTTAGCACCTACTCCAATAAATTTAAATCTCAAATACAGTACAGAATAGCTCAAAACAGAAATACTTCTTGTAAAATATGCTTATAAAACATAAATATTATAACGCTAAAGGGATTTAACCTCCTTTACCTTCTAAAAAAAACATTTTAATTAGCTTTTATTCTCACACAAAACAATAACCAACTCATACTTAACCATTTCCCTTATATGGGACAACTTATTTTAAAATGAGCTCGGGAATAGCAGGGGAAATTATAAGTAACTAACTACTGACCTCTATAAATTTAATTACTTAACACACAAAAAAAAGGATTAACATATTAGTTAACCCCTTTTTACAATTTATTGTACCAGTTCTATTTTCACCTATAACTTAATTTGCAAAATGATAATTTTTCTTTTCTAAGATATTACCCTGGGCATCAGTTACATAATCCTCTCGACCTAATGTATCATAGTATATAAATACTTCTTCTTTCCTTTCATCCACTTTACTAATAACTCTTCCACTACTATCATAAAATTTAAGACTAATACTTGCATTTGGTAAACGATCATATAGTTTTAATAATTCAGTCTTCAAACTTGATGTACTTAATCCCTGTAATTGATAATATGTGACATCCAATTCATCTATTACCTCTTGATAAGTGGCATTATTAACTGTCGCTACATTATAAAGGTTATTATAACCAAATAAAGCCGTACTATAAATACCTTTTCCGTTATTGCTTTCTAATACATTACCCGTTGTCGTTTCCACTTTAGATACTTGATTGTTTAATCGCATTTTATTTGTTGCTGGACCAGACCAATTCTCATTCACATAGACTTTACCATTATCTTCTATCCATTTGGATTGCTCTACATTTAAAGTAATATAATTACCCTCCTTTGTATAAATCATATAAGGAAATGATAACATATTCTTATCTTCAACAAAACTATATTGCTGATAGGCGTAGGTGATATTCTGACTCATACTTTCTCCTTTACTATCTGTAGTCGTTGAACCTGTTTTTAACCCATATGTATTATAACTATAAGTCTTAGTGTTAACTATTTTTGGGCTTTCCTCAAAAAATAACTCTTCTTTTTCGATAGTTGGCCTTATATAATAACTTTTATAAAAATAGCCACTACCATTATATATAGATTTTGAATACTTATTCCAAGTTGTAGTGGTTCGTTTTACAACCTTGTTATTAGCATCGATAGTTAAAACTTCCAAAGGCAAACCAACCATACTCAAATCTGTAGAACCATCATTAAACCTTTTAACTACCTTACCTATATTACCAGTCCCAACACCTTTATTCTCAATGATAACTTCACCATAAAACGTAGAACTATTATCTGGGCTACACTTTGGTTTATTGTAAGTGTATTGTACTTTTCTTAAACCTCCATTATCATCATTAATATCTATATGATTTACTACAATGTCATATACAGAATTGTTAATCTTATCATCTATTATTCTATAAAAATATCTGTAATCTCCAGCTTCATCTTGTCTTAGCCAAATAGAACTTGGAGACATAAAAGAGGTGTACCCTCCCATCTTACTACCTCGTGAAGAAAACATATATTTGATCCTGTATTTATACTTGATAATAATCCCGTTTCCTTATTTATATAATAATATACACCTTGATAATTCCCTCCATTTAATTGTCTTACAAATGAATGTCTTAATCCATCAGAATAACTAAAACTATTATCATATTGCAATGTTCCTATTTCAGAGAGTACTCCAAGATTTGTTCTTTCATAAATTTTATTAGATGCTATAATAAAATCAGAATTAATTGTTGAAAGTTTATAATTATTTAAAGAACTGGAATAATTACTATTTAACGTAGCATATGTCCATGAATTAGTGTTAGGATTATATTTATGGTAGCCGACACCTGAAATACTTGGATTATTTTGAAATAGCATAATATCCTCTCCAAAATTAAGTTTAGAATAATAAGAGTTGTTAGCAGATGGCAAGGCACTCACACTCCAATTAACACCATTAAACCTAGCTGATTTATTAGGATTCTTATAAAACGAACTATGTATTGTAAACATACCATTACCAACTGGAACCATTGGTGAACTATCGTTATAAGATCCTAGAACGTTGTCAACATTAGTTAAATTATAATTTGTATCCCACCTAAGAAACAATTCTGGATTATCATCTGCTACAAAACCAATAATCGAATTATCAGGGTAAAAGTAACTAGGCGCCTCTGTCCCGTCTATATAAGGATCTGCTTCAGCAGACCATGACTTACTTTGCCAATTCTTTTGAGCATCCAAATAATGAAAATAATATCTATCTGTATGCCCAACACCACTTATATAATCGGTACCTCCTTCTTCATTTAAGGACATTATATAATTATTAGTTGCAGTAATATAATACTTTCCTGAACCTTGATCTATCAATTTGTAATTCCACGAAGATCCATTCCATACATAAGTATATAATTCCCCACTAGAATAATTTTGTAAAGCAACAAACTCATCACCTGAATGAAATCTTGGGTTTGTACTACCAATACTCTTATTGGTCGTGGTATAATAATCCCAAGTTCTGCCATCATTCTCCAAATGCCATAAATAGATATCTGCAGCTGTGCCTTTGTCATAAACAAACCCATAATAATCCCTTTCCAAAACCGGATATAGATCTTTTAAGGGGCCTCCTTCATTTACCGTACTTGGATCTAACATTAAATGAGGAAAAGTAAATTCTTCCCATTCCCATTTCTGTCCGGTCCACCAAACCCTAAAAAACTTAAAGCGGTATTTATCTCCACTAATCTTATTCTCAGTCCTGTATACGAATATCCCATAATTATCACTTACAAACATACTGTGATACATATAACCGCTTGGCTGAGAAAACGCTGAAGTTTCGAATTGATTGGAATAATTATTAAATAAAAACTTGTTCTTGTAATTATAGGTTACAGCCCCTCCTGTTGGGTAAGTTATTGTTTTTATCCCTCCCTTAAATGTCCCTGTATAATGATAATCAAAAGTTTGAGATGGCATTACCTCACTCTGTCCATTATTGTAAGCTGTTTGTGTCAAACTGGTTAAATAACGCTTGGTATTTAAGCTACTTCCATTTAAAGTATATCCTATGTTATAAGTAGACACCAGTTCATTAGCATTATTATAACTCGAAACACTTTGCAAATACTTTTTCTCATAGCGTTCCTGATACGCATCCGGTTCTACCTTTTCTTTATGTGGCTCATAATATTCCAAGCTACCTTTAGTTCCATAAGTCAATTGAATACTTGCTCCATTTGAAGACGATATCTTCTTTAAATAGGATGCTTCCGTTTGTTTCACCGAACCTGACTGTGCTATCTCTTCTAATTCATATTGAAAAGACACATTTTCAAACTGGTCTTCGATACTTGATAAATTCCAAACAATCGTTTGTTGAGTACCTCCAGACTGAAGAGAGCTTCCTATCCAGTTCCCCCATCTAATAACACTTTCTTTGGATTTACTTGTACTGGCTGAAGCTCCAAATTTATAGGTCAATCCATCTTCCTTTACAATAGTCCAATAATCATCCTCATAATAAAGGTTATACTTATAGAACTTTATTTTCCAAGGAGAATACTTCTCCATTTGAAATTCCCAAGTCTCTGCTCCAGTTAATCCATCCTTATTTGTACAAATTAATTTGCTACTAGTTCCTCCATCTAACAAATAAAAGTCATCGTCTTCCATGGTACCTGTCCCCTTATTATCTACCATGATTTTTGGAACACTTAATGAAAAACCTACACCAACCACACTGGTTGGGTTATATTTATTGGTCTCCTTTCCATTTTTAAATGCTGATTGCCCATTATAGGTCAAGTTCAAACCATAAGAAACCGTCGATGCTCCTATAGTCCCTAATGGTAATGAAAATGTCACCTTGCCAGTAACTTCATTAACACTATTTTGTATAACTCCTTGGATATCTCCTCCCAAATTAAACGGACTTCTTGCAGGTGTGCCTATATCTACCGCATCTTGGGCGTAAAATTTTATGGTTACCAATAATAAAACTAATCCTAGTCTTTTCATTTTTTAATACAGTTTATGTTTTTTAATTCTTTATCAGTAATCAATTATCTAACAGCTGAAGACAGCTTAAAGAATAAAACAAAAGTCTTTTTCAACCTTAATTACTAATAAATCCAAATCCTCTTGTTTAAATCCTATTATTAATTCTCAAGAAGCAATAAAATTAATCCCTCATTTTAATGTTTAGATAACCATCTTTAGTAAAATTAAAGTAAGTATAGAACACCTCTTCAGTGCTCCAAGGACTTTCATTAATTAAATCTGCCGAATAGGGACTAAACTCTATAATAAATTTATTAGTACTAATTCTCCTGCTTATCCTACTTTCACAACCTTCATCAAAACAACGATTATCTGATAAATTTATTAAAGCTGTTAACGAATTATAATTTGAGTTCAACATAATTAACTTCTCAATTAAAAAAGTTTTTTTTTTATCCGTTATTTTTAACAAAAAAAATTGAGTGTAAAAAAAAGTACTTTGATCTAACTTACCTATATAATATAATTGAGAAGTTTCCTTTAAAGTACTCATATAAAGTTTATCATCATTGTAATATTTCAAAAAACACTTTTCAAACACCAAATCAAATAGATCCCCATTTATTAAAATATTTTGATTTTTCAAATCTCTAACTTGAAAATCATCAATTTTATTAAACTCTTTACCTGAACTATATAAAATCTTAATTTGATCTATAACATTTTTGTTTTCATATTCATAAAAATTATGATATTCAAGAACATTTACATTCTGGATTTTCTCTATCTTTTTTGATATACATGATCCGTTAAACATAAACAATATCACTAAACTTATTAAACTAAATATCTTCATAACTAATTTAAAAAACCCTTTGTTGGACAAATACCAATGCAATATTTATTCCAATCATAATTTCTATTAAAAAAACCTGGCAATATTCTAGATTTATAAGATCTAGCCATGTCGTGTAACCCCCAAGCTTTTGCTTGTTGATACTGCCAATCATAAATTGAATTATGCCCTTTAACTTCACTGAATAAACCTGCACTAAAATGCGCTATATGCATTAACTCATGTCCAGTAGTTAAATAAAGAGCTTCTTTACTTACAAAAGCCGCTCTTCCCATATACATATCTGACCTTAGAATAGTATGGTCATATCTTGTCACCGCTAAGGCACCTGTTCCTTTCTTACTATATAATACTCCATTTTTTTCATTATATATATACCCCTTTGGAGCCGTCCCATCAGCATAATATCTATAAGGATGTTCCATATCTGGAAAATAATCTAAATATCCCTTACCATACTCAGTTGTATATTCCATACCTTCACCGACTTGATTTTCTCCTTTATAATTAAAAGCTGGCACCTCAAAAGTAGCCCCATGACCGGTCCAAAAATTACCTCCATGATTTGCTGCGGTAATACCAGATGCTAATCCACCTATACCCCCTCCACTAATTAAACCAACTCCTCCCGATATTAATGTTTCTTCAAAATCATTTCCATCTAATATCCCAGAAGTCAATCCTCCAGCTGCTCCCCCAGAAGCGCCAACATATGCTCCTCTAAAAAAGCCAACACCTAACGACTTAGCCATATTTAATCCATTAGCTACTTGACCAACAACTGATGTAACACCTCCAATAATAGCACCTTTAACAAATCCTTGCAAAAAATCACCTCCAGACATATCTGTCTGTACCCCACTAATCATTCCTCCTATCATCGCAGCTGCTAAAATGGGTACAAAAGCAAACTCTCCATTGGGATCTACAGACACTACCCAATTATTACCCATAGCCAAATAGGGACTACCAAATTGGTTCTGTGGATCAGTATTAAACCAACGACCAACTGACGGATCATACATACGACTACCAAAATCGTACATGTTGTATTTATTACTCTTTAGTAACTCTTTTCCTTGATATTTAAAATTATATGTAGAGTTTATAGCATATTCCCCGTAATGAGGCATACCCATTGGATAGTAATCTGTGTTTGAGAGGATATCTGAACTGTTAACAATGTTATTGTTATCCCCGTCCTTAAAACTTATGCGAACGTTACCCAAATGATCCTTTATACTGTACACATAATTGTAAATCCCTCCATTATGTTCCACATAACCCTCTGGGGTCGGAAAAAACTGTAACACACTTTGCTGGTACTGAAACCCTCCAATATAGTCTGTCGCAGTAGTACTGCCTCCATTAACATATTTCATTTGTAGTTTTGCCCCAGAAGCATCATATAAAAACTCAATACGTTTACCATCCCCAAAAGTAACTTTAGTTACCAAGTCTAAATGGTTATACTCTATTAAAGTGATATTCTTATTTAGATCTTTAGTAAGATTTCCGTTATCATCATACGTATAGTCATCTCCAGTATTAGTCCCATTCACAAATCCGCTCGAACCTGAAGCATCAACTATCTTCATTAATTGATTCCCTGCATCGTAGTAATAGGTAAGATTATCAATGGTACTTCCCATACTTCCTCCCTTACGGGTAAGGCTACTTATGTTACCATTGAAATCATATCCAGAAATGCTTAATTCAAATTTGTTCCAATTGGTATTTAAACTGCTACCTTCCCCATAATAGGCATTCTGCAATCTGTTTAGTTTATCGTACTTAAACATATACGATTTCTTGACATTGTTATGGGCTGACTTCCATACCATCTGAGATATGTTACCGTTGTATTGATTATACGTTGAAGTGTAATTAGTTCCTTCGCCTGATTCATAATTCAGCTCATAAGCGAACAAATCGCTTCCTAAATTATCAACATCATTAACTGCCTTTAGAGCTCCTCGAATATCATAAGCATAATCTATGGCCTGTAAATAGCTACCACCTGTGCCTCCTATTTCCTTTTTAACCAGCTGACCTAACTCATCATAAGTATGCTTGGCTATACGTTGCTCTGGATTACTGTTAACCGTTTGATAATGCTCTAATGGACGCCCGGTGTGATCATACTCAAAACGGTCCACTATAGTCAATACACTTCCTGAACTGCCTCGTCGATGCGTTGTCGTTGAGTTTTCAGTCCTCCCTATAAAATCTAATTTGCTTTGGTTATCTGTATAACCTCCTAAATGGTTTTTCTCGTAAACTTTTATTACCCCTCCCTTTTCATTATAATAGGTATAACTTTTTGTCCATGTAGAAGATCCTAACGTTTTTGTCCAGGTCGCTGTAGAAAGTCCCTTGGTTCTTGTGGTAACTGTTTGCCCCAATACACTGGTAGGTGTCGTAGGCTTATCGGCGTCTGTAAACGTGTAATCATCGTAGTAATTAACTGTCAATATTTCCAACTCTTCTATCGGGTAGGCAGTATTAGAATAATTAATAGTTACCCCTTCAATATTTGATTCTGATGTCCTAGTTTCTACATTAGATAAGTTTTCCGAATTAGCATCTATATAACTATCTACTTCGGCTTGCAAGTTAACCCTATTTCCATTATATGAAAATAAACCACTATATACCACTCTTCCAAAAACATCATACTTGGTGAACAACCAACTATCACTTGCTCTTAAATTCTCATCTTGGGTAAGAATAGGTCTATCCAACTGGTCATAAACCATATACTCCCACTGCTTCTTACCTGGTACCTTTTGCTCTATTTGACGGTTAAATACATCATATTTATACTGGAAAGCCAAATCATTCAAATTAGTCACTGAAACAGTTGTACTGCTTCCTATGGCTACAAATAATTTTGGGGTTAACACATAAACCAAATTACCTGAATTATCATATACATAATAGGTTTTTAAGGTTTTAACCACTGAAGCCTCTAAAACATAACTATACTCTGCTATCTTCTTCCCTCCTTTATCCGTAAAAACATCCTTTGTGTTGACCTTACCATCTGAGGTAACCCAATTAGCATTCTTTACTGTATTCTTTAGCAATACACCTTCTCCATAATAGCTGGAAAGTGACAAGGACTGTCCTGACCCTGGATAATTTATATTATAAATCTCTTTAAACCCATTGGTATTATACTCATATTTTGTTGTGTGATCACTATCGCTAATTGAGTTTATAAGCCAATCCTCTCCAGGGGTTCCATTTTCCAATACCCTACTTAACGGACTTGCGTCAAATCGAGTTTCACTGTAAGCGTTAGGAGTACTAGAATTTAACTGACTGGGATACTTAGTTAAATAATAAGAGTTTAAATTTGATATTAATGTTGAATTACTAGTAAAACTAGATACCGAACTTGTTGTTGTCGCATATGGCAAATAACTTCTTGATTGCCTTCCAAATTCATCATAAATCATGGGAAGCTTTATATCCTGACTTTGTCCTCCAGATCGGATGCCGACACTCTGTATGGTTCTTCCCAAACCATCATAATAAACAACATCCTCTCCCTTATCCGCATTATTACTTATTTGTGAAATATTACTAACTGCTATAAACGGGGTTATGGTATGCACGTAATTCTTATCAGTAGATCCTAAATCACCCTCTCCCGGACAACCATTATTTAAAGGGTTACCTGATACTGTAGGACACTGATCAAAATTATTAGATACACGACCACTAGGCTTTGTACAACTACTTATAGGTGTACTTGCTGGATCTCCTAGACCGTCATTATCTGTATCTGTATACCATAAAGTAGTTGGGGTAACGATAATTTCAACCGAGGTTGAATTATCACTCCATGTACCACTCGAATTCCTAGCTCTTAAATAATATATTCCACTTCCTTCATCTGGATAATAAATAGAGCCAGAACCTTTGGCTGTACTGGTACCATTAGCTTCTTTCCCTTGCCAATACCAAGTAACCCCATCAGGAGGGTTACCAATTGTTAAAACAGGATTACATGTATCATTATTCCAAATTGGAATATCAGGATCAGCGATATATTCGCCCACTTCCACCTCATATTCCATATAATAAACATCTGAATTATAATCCTCTACATATAAAAATATCATTTGCCACCCTGGTGTTGTCCATTCAATAAAGACCTCTGGAATATCATAGTCTTCATAATAGTATGTGTTAGTTTCTTCAAAAACACCATCTGTAACATCCCATATAAAATACCATCCATTGGTGTCATATCCATAATCATCAGCAGGAAATAAATATGGAACTACATCTCCTTCAATAGGATTAGGGTCTCCTACAATTTCAAATTGTGCATAAGAACTTAAAGAACTAAATAAAAAAAGAATTAAAGCAATCCTATATATCCTCCTAACTTTACAATAATCTATTAATTTTCTCATAATTCAATTTTTATTCCAATCCTTTCACAAAACTCCATTGGTTAAAAAGAATATTCCCTGGTTTACCTTCCTTTTCAATTGGGATCAAGACCAATTTATTTGCTGTAACCTCTTTGACCTTAAATTTTCTAACTACTCTATTTGGATTTAAAATCTCTACCAATTGATTAACTATTTGCCATGTGCCATTTATTTCTCTACCGTTTTCTAAAACTTGAGAGAAACTTCCATCTCTCCGAAAAATAAATCGCCTTCCTTTATAAGCCTTATCAACTCTTGTTTTGACAACATCTTTCATTTTTCCATATGCCGCTTTTGATCTGGCATCCATTAAAGTCATAGATTCATCCAATTCAAAAACCCAATTACCAACAAGGTCCTCTTGTATTCCATTGACATTAATTTCTTGAGCTGATAAATCAACTACCTTAAAAACAAGTAATACTAAGAGCAATAAAGCCCGTCGTTTAAAACTGAAAAAATAAATCTCATTTTGTTTGCTAAAATTTTTCATTTCAAAAGGCTGTATTTTTTGTTTTACTTTCATAAAGTTGTTTTTATAGAAAACTCAGCTACGAAAATAAAACCAACCAACCCAACCCTAAAACGGAATGTCATTACAAAAATGAAGGTGTTACCATACTTTTATTTCATGGTTATTTTTATCGATACTTGTTTTTTATTGAGAACTTTTTGACAACTTAGACTAGATATAAAAACATTTAAATGATTGGTTTTTAGCTAAGGATTAAAGGAAAAAATGGACAAACAAGTTTTTAACGTTCAAGAAAAGCTTATTTTTATTCAAACTATATAATTTGTAAATTTGATACTGTGTAAGTTTCATTAAGTTCTCTTTATTTAACAAGATAAACAGTAATTATCATCGTTTTTCTACAACTTAAAATCAATTGAACTTTTCCTATATCCAAATTGAATTTCTGATTTTCCACGTAATTTTAATTCTTATAAAATTAACTTTTAATTAATTAAACCTAAGAACATAAGGTTTTTACTACCTAAAAAACAAAAGACACTTATGACATACCCTTACTTTTTATAGGGTTTTACCTTAGTTTTTTTTTAATACATATAATTATGTTTGTCCACGAACACAACCCTAACAAAACTTAACCTATGAATTTAAAAAACGTACTTGTTGTTGACGACCACCCTATTTTTGCGGATGCTATCAAACAAGACATGCTTCAAAATACTAACAAAGTAAATGCTGTAAACTTTAAAATTAATACTGCTTTTACTTGTGATGAAGCAATTGACATAATTAACAAAAGTCAAATTACTGAACCTCTTGATTTAGTTATTCTGGATATAAACCTAAAACCTTCAAGAGAACACAATATTTTATCTGGTGAGGATTTAGGAATTAAGCTGAGAGAATACTTTAATAATATCAAAATTATTGTTTTAACAGCTTTAAATAACAACCATGCCCTATTCAATATCTTTAAAACAATAAAGCCTGAAGGCTTTTTAATTAAATCTGATATTTCACTGGAAAACTTATCTAGTGGTATTAAAAATGTTTTATCAGGACAAACTGTTTATAGTAATAGTATAAACAACCTCATTACAGGTCAATTATCAAACAAACATGTTTTAGACGATATTGACCGAAAAATTCTTCATTATCTTTCATTAGGATACAAAACCAAAGATCTTCCAAAAATTATTAATCTATCCTTAGGAGGTATAGAGAGAAGAAAAAAACTATTAAGAGAAATATTTGATACACCTAGTAGAGATGACAAAGCGCTAGTAGAAACAGCTAAACAAAAAGGTTTTATATAAAAAATGACTTTATGAAAATAAAAAAAATTCCAGCATTTAATCTTCAGGAAATTTTAATTGTATTAATTATCATAGGTATATTACTTCTTTTAGCTTTACCTAATTTAATGCCACTCATTAGTAAAACTAAAAGCATTGAAGCACAAACTCAACTCAAATACATTTATAATTCACAAACCTCATATCGTTATATGTATTCTACATATGCGTTTGATTTTAATGATATCGATTTTACGCCCCCGAAAACGGTTAATGAAAACGGAACAAGTAACTATACTTACGAAATCATAGCAAGTAATAACAATCAGTTTAAAGCAAGAGCAACTGCAATTACTGATTTCGATGGAGATGGCACATTCAATGTTTGGGAGATTGATGAAAACGGTATTCCTATTCAAACCGTAAAAGATTAAGTGATGGTTTTTAAAATACTATTAATATTTGTATTGTTTAGTATAGCTTATCAAGACATTAAGCAGCGTTTAGTGTATTGGATATTATTTCCTATATCTGCTATTTTATTTGCTTATCTATACTTGAACCATTCCTCATGGCATACTTTTTTAATAAATTTTATTACAAATACAACCATTGTTTCCTTAATGATTTTTATTTTATATTTCTACATAAAATTGAAACTAAAAATTGATTTTCAACAGGCCATAGGACTTGGGGATATTCTTCTATTTTTTGCTTTAACTTGTACTTTCCCTACCGTAACATTTATCGTCGTTTTTGTATTTGCATTAATATTTTCACTTCTTCTTCATTTGATTTTAAAAAATAAATCTACTACAATTCCTTTAGCAGGATACATGTCTTGTTTCATCGGAGCTATCTATTTAGGGTATTGGTCAAACATCATTGAAACTATTTATCAATTTTAATTCATTATGGAAAATCAAACGTTTCAAATTTCTCCTTCTTTGATCCAAAAAATAGATAGCGAACTTGCATATCATTATAAAATCGTACCAATAAAAGAAACGGAAAAGCACTTAGTAATTAAAGCTGAAGACGATAGTCTGTCATTTAAACAAGAATTACAGGTTATTTTAGGTCATGAAATTGAAATAGTTACAGACTCCAGAGAAAATATTCTTAAGTATCTGACACTGAATTACAGAAAATCGCAGCACAAAAAACAGGATGATTTACACTATTCCAATGACTTTCTTGAAAAATTACTGCTCACCGCTAAAAACTTAGGAAGTAGTGATATTCATTTCGAACCATACGAACATAAATGCCGTATTCGATTTCGATTAGATGGTAAACTAAAAGAGTATTTTTCTATAGCCTTACATGAATACCCTGTTATAATCAATAAATTAAAAATTAAAGCTGGTTTAGATATTTCGGAAAAACGCTTACCGCAAGATGGTCGAATAACCATTAAGACAAACCATACCGAATTTGATATACGTGTTTCTACTTTACCCACTCTGCATGGCGAAAAAATCGTACTTCGTTTATTAAGTAAGGATGCAAATCATATACAATTAGAGGATTTAGGTTTTACTCAACAAGAACTTAAAATTTATAAAGAAACCATCAAAAGGCCGAATGGCATAGTTCTCATCTCAGGACCTACCGGTTCAGGAAAGACCACGACGCTTTACGCTACGCTTAAATTATTAAATGATGATAAAACAAACATTGTAACTATTGAAGATCCAATTGAATACACCTTAGAAGGTGTGAATCAAGTACAGTTAAAAGAAAACATTGGACTTGACTTTTCTAGCACATTAAGGACATTTTTGAGACAAGACCCAGATGTTATAATGGTTGGTGAAATTCGAGATGTAAAAACGGCTAATATGGCTATTAGAGCCGCGCTTACTGGTCACTTAGTTCTATCTACGGTGCATACCAATTCTGCATGGGCAACGGTTTCTAGACTTATAGACATGGGTGTTCCGCCTTTTCTAATTGCAAGCACTTTAAATGTTAGTGTTGCGCAACGTTTAGTCCGAAATTTATGCCCTACTTGCAAGCAAGAACGACCTATTGGAAAAGAAGACTTTCCTTTGCATTTTCACAAACCAAAACATTTAAATATGCATTATATTCCAATTGGATGTAATCAATGCTATCATACAGGCTATCTAGGACGAAAAGCAATTTATGAAATCATACCCGTTTCTAAATCTTTAACACCCCATATAAAAAACAATGAACTAGAAATTGATTCATATTTAAATGCTAATAAAATTAAAACACTCAAAGATAATGCCCTTGAGTTAATAGCTGAAGGCATAACCTCTATCGAGGAAGTCTATGCGCTTTTAATTGATTAACCTGTCCTATAACTTACCAATTTATATGAAATTCTATTTTAATTTAATCCTTTTTTTAAGCCTTAACCTCTGTTTTGCTCAAGGGTATGACAACCGAATAGCTTCAATAAAAAATCAACTAGACATTTTAGCTGTTGATAATAATGGGCTCTCAGAAAAAGTCAAAACTGAAATCAGCGTTAGCAATATAACCTTATCTAATTTGCTCTTAGGAATTTCAGAAATACATGATATTAACATTACACTTTCTCCCGAACTGAATCAAACTTCTATTATTAATAATTTCTCAAATGTTACTGTTGCTGATTTATTAGCCTTTTTATGTAAAGAGTATGATTTGACCATAGATTTTTCAGGTAATATTTTAGCCATCAAAAAATACAAGGCTCCCATCGAACAAGAAAAGGAAAGAATTATTCCAATTACTTACAACCCGGGAGAAAACACCATTAGTATTGATGCTAAAAATGATAAATTGTACGACGTTTTTAAACGGATAATAGATGAATCTGGCAAAAATCTGGTATTTACTCCTGGAATGGAATCCAACAATTTAACCTCTTACATTAAGAGTATGCCTTTCGATTCTGCTATGGATAAACTCGCTTTGGCTAATCAACTAGAACTAGAAAAAACAAAAGATGGTTTTTACATTTTCCAAGAATATGCTTCAGACAATGCGTCTGACAATTCTATACGAAGAACAAAAAGTTCTAATCTAAATTTTAAAATCTTAGATAAAAACAGAAAACTTTTGGAGGTAAACTTCATGGATACGCCTATATCTTCAATAATTGATGATATTGGAACAGCTCTAGATATAAATATTTTTACTGCAACTCCTTTAGAACAAGCTGGAAATATAACCTTTAAAACAAAATCTATTTCCTTTGAGGATTTGCTAACAAAAATATTTGAACAAAGTTCTCAGATTAGTACATCATCTGAAATAGACATACAACCACAAAGTAACAACAGTAGAACAAATCAAATTCAAAATTTCAAGCAATCTCAAAATGCTACAAAGTTTACCTTTAAAAAAGAAAACAACATCTATTTCTTTGGAACAGAGGATCAATTAAGTGTTCGGGAAGTGGCTATCATTCCTTTACTCCATCGCTCTATAGAAATTCTCTCTGATCCTTCAGCAGGTTCAAATAGAACAGTGGGAAGAACCTATAACACACAAGATCGTTTCAGTAATAGCTATAACAACACCAATAGTAATAATTACAATTCGAATTCTATCTCTAACAGAAATAATAGAGAAAATATTAACTACAATAGTCAAAATAGTTTTTCTAATTCAAACACTCAAGTGGAAGCATTATTAAACATTCTTCCCGAAAACATAAAGGACGATTTAGATATTAAAATTGATCAGGAGTTAAATAGCTTTTACGTCTTAGGTACAGCTACAAAAGTTCAGCGATTCAAAGAATTTATCAAAAAAATAGATAAACCAATCCCTGTAATATTAATCGAGGTCATGCTACTAGAAGTTAATCGAAACTCCACTATTGAAGCTGGGGTAAGCTGGGGTATAGGTGAAGAATCTGTCGAAACTCAAGGAAGTATTTATCCAAAAACAGATTTGACTTTAGGAGCCCAAACCATTAACAAAGTGCTTAATGGGTTTGATGGATTTGGACATGTCAATTTAGGAAAAGTTGTGCCTAATTTTTTTGCTACTATAAAAGCTATGGAAAGTAATGGGAATATCAAAATCCGTTCAACACCAAAACTTTCTACACTAAACGGCCACAGAGCAACTTTTTCCAATGGTCAGACCTCTTATTACGCGGTAACGCAGCGCAATATTTATGGAACAGACAACCCTCAAACTTCTGAAATCACAAACTATGAACCCATTGATGCTGAACTAGGATTAACTATTAAGCCTCTGGTTTCTGGAGATGGTCAAGTAACCTTAGATATTTTTGTTATTCAATCCAGCTTTGGATTAAGAATTGCTGAAGATGCTCCACCTGATTTAAGTTCTAGAGAATTTAGTTCTATCATACGTGTACAGGATCAGGACATTGTCGTTTTAGGAGGATTAGAAGAACAAGTTAAAAATGATTCAGGATCAGGTGTCCCTTTCTTAGCGAGAGTTCCTGTTATAAAATGGCTTTTTAGTCAACGTAAACGTGAGGATTCGAAATCTAAACTGACTGTACTTATAAAACCAACTGTAATTTATTAATGATAAGGAAACTTGAAACATATTTAAAGTATGGCAATATATTTTGTGGCATTGAGCATAGTTCACAAAATGGACAAAACATTATATACGCCACAATTTTAAAAAAGCACAAAAGTGAATTACAAATAAAATCACAGTTTAATGCAACCTCTATTGAGAAACTATCCACAAAAGTAAGTAACCATCAACATGCCTCAATCATTATTAATAACGAAAATGTACTTACTAAAAGACTAAATAACAACAAACATGAACCCTTAAATTTAGTTTATGAAGCTTTCCCAAACATCAATATAGATGAGTTTTATTATGAAATAGTGAGTCAAGACTCCAATCATTTTATAAGTATATGTCGAAAACAACATGTTGCTGGATTAATTTCCGAATATGCCAATTTCAACATAAATATAACTCGGATTTCTCTGGGAAACTTGGCAATTGAAAGCTTATCGAATTTTATTAACGCAGATTATATATATACTTCAAACTCTAAAATCTCATGCTACAACCAAACAATTGTCACAATTGAAAAAACAAAAAACGATTCTGAGGAATTTTACGATATTAATGGAATCCAATCGAATAGCAATTATATATTATCAATTTCTGGAGCACTAAATTCTGTTTTAAATCATTTTAAACCACAACACAACCTCCAACCTCTAATTCAATCCCTGCATAAAAATTATGTAGAATCAAGGTTTTTTAAAGAATTTCTAAAGTTTTCAGGAGTTTTTATACTATCGATTTTATTAATTAATTTTTTTGTTTTTAACCATTATTTTGAACGAGTTAATTTGTTAAAAGAAGAAACTCAAATCCATCAAACTACAAAACAAAATATTCAAGCTTTACAAGAAGATGTTGGTAGATTGCAAAAAAAAGCAGATGACATGCTTAAAATAAGTTCCTCTAGAAGTTCATTTTATATAAATAAAATCGTTCAGAAATCGCCTGATTTTATTTTGTTAACAGAACTGAACTATCATCCTTTGGAAAAACGAATAAAAGCATCCCAACCTATTGAAATTAATGAAAATACTATATTAATCTCAGGAGAATCTTCAAATAATGAGTCTTTTCCTTTGTGGATTAATGAGCTTGAAAAGCTAGAATGGATACAAAAAATAGAAATTTTAAATTTTTCTAATGTATCATCATCTCAATCGGAATTTAGTTTAAAAATATATTTAAAGCATGAAAACTAAAAGTATATGGTTAATTGTTGGTTTTATCTTAACCTTAGTACTAGCATATAAACTAGCGATCTCTAAAACGATTGCCATCAGGCAGGAGTTTAATTCATTAAAAAATACATCTGTCCTTCTAGAAGATACACCCAGACAAATGCAAATTTTAAAACAAAAGCAAGTTTATTTTGATTCCATTTTAAGTAAATACAGATTAAATAAAGGCTCTATTCAAAATAACCTACTACAAACCATCAATACTTATGCTGATAGTACAGATTTAAAAGTTATAAATTTTATTGAGCCTCATACTGTTCCATCAAATGATTTAATAATAAACACATATCAATTTACACTCGAAGGATCTTACAATTCTATAATAAAGCTAATATATATACTAGAACAAGAAACCAAATTTGGAGAAATCATTAATCTTCATTTTGAAAAGAAAACCAATTTCAAAACTTCAAAACAGTACCTTCAAGCTCAGATTCTTCTTAAAAGCTATGGATAAACTTATAAGCTCGCTTAGATAAAACTCAATATGCAAAAAAAACACCTTAAAATAACTAATGAAAAACCTTATTCTAAATTTCGATAAACAAGTTAAATTTGTATCGCTATTAATTCTTTAACTTGAGAGAAAAAAGAATGACCACAACGCTTTAATTTTAATTAATTAGAGCGTTTTATTTTATATAAAACCAGCATTTTCAGCAGCTTGAATAAGTTCTCGATCTCCTTTGTCTTCCACATTAAAAACCTCCTTCAAAATTCTTTTTCTTCGCTCCACCGCAGCAATGGACAACATTAATATATCTGGTAATTCTTTCATTTTTGTTCCTCGTGAAATTTCATACAAGAGCTGTCTATCGACTTTATCTAATACAAAGTCATTTGAAGACGTTTTTCTCAAAAATTTCAATACAGTTTTACTGTAATAAGGAGGATCTGTCATGATTGTATTAATAGCTTCAACTAAAACCTCGGAAGTTAAATCATTCTTTATCAAAAACCCTTCCGGATCTAGACTTTTAAAAATACTATTTAAACGAATGTTTTTGTTATGTGATGTGGAGACAATTATTTTTACTTCAGGAAAAGCTTGTCTTAACCGAACTCCTAATTCTTCTCCTGAGATCATTTTCCCATCTTTTGTTGGAGGAAGGCTTATATCTAAAAACACCAAATCAAAACCATCCTGTATCAAAGCTTGCTCTATTTTAATAACTGCCGTATCACAATCATTTGCCGATTCAAAATTAAAATGACAATTCAAATTCTCCTCACTCACGTGTTCAAGAGCCTTCTGGTAAGCCTTAACAATAAGTGGATGATCATCTACTACTAACACATTAAAAATCTTCTTCATTCTTTTATTAAATTTCAACAGTTATTAATGTTCCTCCTTTATGTTTTGTAAAAATATCAATCGAACCATTAAATTTATTCACTCTAGACTGCATATTTTTTAATCCTATTCCCTGTTTCATTTTTGTATTATCAAACCCAATCCCATCATCTTTAACCTTCAATATTAACTTATCATTTTTAAAACAAAATTCAATAACTATATTATTGGCTTGAGCATGCTTTATGATATTTTGAATGGCTTCCTGAATAATACGATACAAAGTTACTTTAACTTTAGCATCAACATCACCCCATAGAATATTTTTATCCTCTTTTATTTCAAAATGAAATCTATGTGACTTACTCAAATTAGTTATATAATCCTCTACTACAGAAAAAAAACTACTTTCTGATTTCAATATACTATTTTTAAGGGCATGTGATATATCCCTGATTTCATTCTCAAGCACATGTAATTCATTCACATATGCACTGAAATCCTTCACATCCTCTTCTTTCCCGCTTAAATCTAAAAACCCCAATCCAACCCTTGTACCAAAAAGCCTTCCCAAAACACCATCATGCAACTCCTCTGAAATCCTATCTCTTTCCTCTCTTCTACCCTCCTCCAATTTAATCTGTTGTTTCATCATTAGAGAATATATCTCTTCATTTGCCTTTTGCTGATCTTGCTCTAGTCGAAGGGCTTCATTTCTAGCCTTCTGCCTGTGAAATAAATAAAATAAAATCAGGATTACAATTATTGTACTCCCAATTACAGATATCAATATATTTTGAATCGTTAAACGATTTGTCTCCTCAATATATTCATCTGTTTCGTATTCTATTCTCGTGAACTTATTTCTTATGGATCTCTCATGAATCTGTAGTCTATCATTTAAAGCTATATAAGATTTAAGGTATTTTGAGGCATTTTTTTTATCGAATTCAGAAAGCAACTTAAGACCAGCTAATTCATCTTTATAGTTATTAACTGATTTTGCTAGCTCAATAGCTTCCTTAGCATTGATTATTGCCATATCAAGCTTATAATTTGATTCATAATATTCAGCCAGATGTAGTTTACTAATTACAATCCCAGATATATTACTCATACTATCTCTAATAGTTAAGGCCTTTTCAAAATCTCTTAAAAGACCTGTAGTATCACCAAACTTAAAACGACTGTAAGCTAAATTATCTAATAATTTTGCATATAACCTAACATTTACCTCTCTTAGCCCATCAAACTGTAATGCCTCACGAAAAGATTCAATAGCCTTTTGATAATCTCCGTTTTGATGGTAAACTAAACCTAAATTATTTAAACTGGTGACAGAATAAGTTCCTTTATCTTTAATCTTTGAATATATTCTTAGAGCTTTATTATGATAAAATAAGGCCTTTTCAAACTTATTTAGTTTTTGAAAATTAATACCAATAAGATTATAGCACAGATAAAGAGATGTATTTTTATTTAATCCTTCTAATTTCTTCACTGCCTGAAAAGCAAGTTTTTCGCTACCCGTAAAATCCATTAAGTCATTCTTAATCGAAGACATACTGTAAAAAGTTTTACCCGACCAATAGTCATCGTCTATACTTTCAAAACACTTATTAGCTTGTTGATAATTAAAGTAAGCACTATCAAAAACCTCATTTGTTGCGTAAAAACTTCCATAATCAAAGAAAGAAACACCTACCTCCACAGTATCTTTTAAAGTTTTTGCTAATTGAAGCCTTTTTTTATTTAAGCGGTCAAATAAAACCTCATTTTGGGAATTTAAAGCCTCCGTACTAATATTAGAAAGCACCCTAAGTCTCAAAGTATCATTTTGAATTCTATCAATAAGTGAAATAGTATTGTTTAAAATTTCAGTTTTATCTTCATTCAATCCTGTGAAAACAAAACCTTCTTTAACCAAAACAGATATGCTATCTATCACTTTTTGATCAAAGACTTGTTTACTAACATTATTTTTGGAATGGCAAGAAATAAGGAATACAGCTATTAGTATTGAAAGGCCAATTTTGTAAAATATTTTATTTCGATTTAATTTCAAAGAACCTAGTTTTTTTTGCAAAAAAAACATTATAAAATGTAAATAGGATGAGATTTAAGATAATTATAACCTTTACATAGTGAATATCAACAACATATTACAACCAATTTTTCACACATTATTAAGTAATACACTTAAATAGTCCCACATAAAAATCAAGGCCCTAAATTTTTAGGGCCTTGGTAAAATAATTAATCATTTGGCGGTGTTATAGGTTTATCATCTGGGTCAGTTGCATGAACATCAAATTCAGTAATTAATGTGTCATCCTGATCTATATCTTGTTTTGTACAGGATAATAAAATATTTGAGAATATTATAATTCCCCAAAAAAAGGTACGCTTTAATAGCATTGCATTTCGTTTTAATTAGACAATAGGTATGAGCCAGATGCTAGCTGAAACTCGAAATGCGCGCATGAAACTGAGTCAAAACACGTTTTTTAGTGTATTGATAATCAGTAAAAGAATTCTTTATTGAAGGCAAATGTATACTGTAAAAAACAACAGTAGAAACTTTTAAAAGCGTATTTAGTAAAAGCTATACCTCTAAGAGAAACATGCAAGGTTTGGAGAGAAAACAACAATTTACACTGCTAAACTAGGAGCTAAATTGTTTACCATTTGTTCTACATTATTTTTGTAAAAACGGGTAAATGGTACATTTTTATTGATTTTTTTAAGTGTGCATTTAGAATCTCCATAATTAATTCTAGAAACAAAGTTAGTATTCACAATATAACTTTTATGAACCCTGAAAAAATTCTGTGGTAAGATAGATTCGTAAGTCTTCAGGGTTTTAAATGAGTTGATAACACTTCCATCCTCCATATAAAAGTCTGTTGTATTATTATCTCCTCTTAAAAAAAGGATTTCTTCCACATTTAAATACCTGTAATCTTTATACGATTTCAGACATATTGTGTTAATTGCCTTTTTAGGGCGTTTTTTTTTAAATCTAAGTACTGATTTTCTTAAATCTAAATCTTCCATGGGTAATAACAAATAATCAAAAAAACCAGCTTTTATTGATTCATAAGCTTTCTCCTTAGATCTTGACATGGCGATAAACTCTGGTCTGGTATTTAAATATTCATTTACCTCTTTCTTTAGATCAAATGCATTAAAATTTTCTATATCAATATTTATGAAAATGATATCCGGTGATTCCTTAAGAATCATATTCATTAATTGATTATAATCATTTGAAACTCCAATACAATTAAAGCCTGATAATTCTTCCAACTGCTTTACTAAATAGTTATTTAGTAAACTCTCCTTACTATCTACAATAAAATAATTATACAAATCGATTACCTTTTGGTTTGTAAAATTACAGACGCACAAAAAATCAATTTAATGGAGTTACATTAGAAAAATTAAGGCTTTTCTATTAAATATTTTTATTTAATAAATCTAAACATCTACAACAACTTCGATAAAATTTCGTTCAATTAACTCTTTTCTATTTCTTTATTCTAACAACTCGAATTCCATTCTATCATTGTATGCAAATGAAAACTTAGATTGTACATAAACAAACTTGGCAGAATCCCCAATTCCAACCTTTTAAATTAAATCACATTTATAAATAATACTATACAAACTGAAAAAGATCTTGAATTTCAATCTAAATTTCATTAGGATGTGAATGATCGTAATATGAAACATGGCTATAATAAACCATGATACAATCAACAATTCCACACTTATCCAAGCAAAGCCCTATAGCAAATTAAAATTCATTTGTTATTGTGCAATTTCTAACTTAGAAAGCTCCATAATTATATAAAAATACAAGTCCCAATACACTGGATTTGTTCTGGGGTTAGTTTCATCATTATAAAACCAAACGGTTTCAATTTCACCTTGTTTATTTCTTTTAACATTAGTTTCTTCTTCCACAATTTCTAAAATAACTGAATCAGTCAGCTTTTTATACTTTGCATAAATTGGTAAATCACCATGCGGAGTGTCTCTATTTATATTATTCTTTTTAAATACTTCAGTATTAAAACCAATTGGTACATACTCGCGATTAAAAACAAACCATTCTCCTTTACTATTTTTCTTCATTCCATATGGAAAATTTATCCTAAAAAAATCTGTTAAAGCCATATTTTGTGTTTTTTGAATTATGAATATAATGATTATTCTTACCTTTTAGAGAATAAATTATAAACTTAAAATGAAATAAAACCTTCTGAGACCAGTATAATCGATGTAAGGACAGTTTTAACTTAAAAAATAAATTTATAATGCTATTTTTCTATTTCCATTTTTCTCCAAAATACTAATTTCCAATCTTTCATTATCTCCCATTGAAAACTTAGTTAACACATAAACAAACATTTGTGAATTACCAATAACTACTTTTTTAGGAAATTCACATTTATAAATAACATCAAGTTCCAATTGCTGATAGGATGCTTTTCTTTTCTTGTTCGATGATACCCTATACACCTTTAGATAATCTATTTCAAAATCAATCTCTGACTTATTTTTAATGTCAAATACTAAATAAACCTCATTATTTTGATATCTGGTTTCTAAAAGTTTTAAAACAACTCCCTTTTTACGTTTGGTACGCTCGGCAAAATAATCCTGTCCTAAAAGATACTGGCTGAACCTTTCATAATACTGATGCTTTTTAATCGTTAAAGAATCTTCATTAATAATACTTTCCTTAATCGGTATTTCAGGAATTTCATTTCCGATACTTTCTGATTCAGACACAAAATAATTGAGCCTTGTTATGGAATCTTTATACTTAACAATATAAGAATACACCTGCCCATTATCAGTAACAGCTAAGAGGTTGCTTTGATGTCCTGGTCTTGCTTGTAATAATCCAAAGTACTGTTTCTTTTCCCTGTTATAGGTAAATACAAAATCCTCCGATCCAGTTATTCCCTGACGAATATAATCTGGAAAAAATAACGCCACATTCATTTTATCATTGGCATAAATCGTATCCAAAGGCTTTAAGTGTTGTGCGTTTAAAGTTAAGCTCATTAAAAATGGTATGGCTATCATATTTAAAATTCTCATAATGAATTGTTTTAGGGTTATTGATCTATTTTGAGGTATAGTTTATAATTATCCAATACCGTAACTTTAATACTCCTGTTATGTCTCTGAAAAATCCCCTTCACTCCTCCTATTTGAGGTAGCCCAGCGATATTGATATCCTGAACGACATCACCGATAACTTCGGTGGTGGCCTCACCTCTAAAACTATTTTTCACATAAATACCTTCATTGCCATCAGTCCAGTCATAAGCCTTTAGTTTAATAGGATAGTGATTCAGGTTACTGATATCGATAATCGTTCTATTGGGTTTAAAATCTATAAAGCCATACACTTCCGTATGTTTAGGAAATATTCTGCCATTGATTTCAGTATCTTCTAAAAGCCGCATTTTTATTCTGTAGTTGGCTTTCACAGTTTGAGTCCCGTCAACAACCACCGGAATGTATTTGTCATAAGCTCCAGAAACAACGCCTTGAGGGTTTGAAGCAAAAAAAAGTTGATGTTCCAGTGCCAAAGTTTTAGCATCTGTTTCTTCTTCTATTATTTTATCTGATTGTACTTCAGGAATAATCGTTTTGGATTCCGCTACTGGCAAACTCCTTTTTCCCTGATTTCTTCTTATTTCAGGATCATCAGTATAATAGATTCTACTATTTCTATAGATACTATCAACTATTTTTAATTTTTGCTTGTCGATATAACCTGTATCATAAACGCCTAAAGAGTCCAGATATCGCTCATCATAGATACTGGGAGCATTGGTCTGTTTGACTTCTTTTAAGTCATTTATGGCTTCTAGTTTAGATTCATATTGTTTTTTGTCATCGTTGAGATCAGGCAATAATATTTGATTCGTATTCATTTCAGGGGCCTTATCCTTTTCCTTAAGCATGATTCCATATCCGCCAATAAACAGCAGGACACAAAGAATGATGCCAGCAAATACCATTTTATTTTTTTCTAATTTCATCTGTTCAAATTTTATCAAGAACCTAAGGTTCAGTTATTAAATTATTTCTGTAGGTAAAAACTAATTTTAACCTATTGCCCATTATGGGCTTTCATAATGAATCGTGTTTAATTCATTTCTAATTTCCTTAAGCTTTTTTCAAAATAATTAGTTATCAAAAGTCCGTGGGTATTATTCGGAAAGCTCCGATCGACATGAATCAGTGACCCAGTTGAAATAAGCTCATACCTATCAATCACTGCGCCTCTATTAATTTCAAAAATGATAGTGGTTTCAAACTGATAGGGCTCCTTTTGAATATTAACTTGAGAACTAATCTGTGTTACCTTTTGTACTAAAGAATATTGAAGGAGCCGGTTATACACCCCATCAGCTTTCTTTTGTCTATAAAGCGCATCCACGGAGCTGTTACCCAGCCATAAGGCTTTTTCCAGTTGACGCTCATAATTTGTCGCATCGATATCATAGAAATATTTATGAAACAATTTTAGATGTGATAGAGCCTCTACTTCCAGATTCTCATACTGCGACACGAGTTTCAAGGGAATCACACTTCCTTCCGTACTTATGGCAAAGGCATTTTCCGTCATTTGCTTATGCTGTTTTATAACCAACAGTATAGACACCACACTGACAATGGCTGCTGCAATGACCACGGTATAAACAATAAATCGGTTTAGTTTCAGTACTGAGTAAATATCTTTATAAGGGGTTTTCATAAGACAAGTTTTTTAATTAGTAAATAATCGAATGGTAAAAGAGGTAGCTCGCCGGTAGAGTTTAAACTTCAAAAAGACAATGAATCCAATGGATCCTAATTCCAACACTGGTCCAAAAAGATGACTTCCCCAATCGGTTCCAAACAGTTCTGACCAAAAGTTGGAATTGATCTCGGTATAGAGATTATTGACAAAGACATTAACCAGAAAAAAAGCTGGCACCAACATATACACCCCTGCATAGAGTTTAAAAAAATGATAGCCAATACTTCTGAACTTTTCAAATACAGAAAGACTAATGACCAGTGGAAAAAAGGCCTGCATAATGCCCAGTAAAAAATAACGCTCTGCTAAAAACAAGGGATAGATAAACAGATCCAGAAGCCATAGAAATAGTGCTATAATGAATGCAACTACTTTTAACCCAAACAGTGGTGTTACCAATGCTTCATACAATAATATCATGGCCTTTTTGGCGGCTTCCATGGCACTCACGTCAGCTTCAATATCCAGATCCTGCATCTGAAGCGGAAGGAGTGCCGGAGCCGTATCTCTATACTGGTTTTCAATGGCAACCAATATCCCATCAAATACACTTAGTACCTGAGTGGAAAATATCACTAAGATGACCACGGCAAAGTTCTTGGCCAGTTCTGTAGGAGTCAGTCCCCAGGTATATCCCTCTTTATTAGCGATACCTTCATTGTATTTTTTTAAGATATTAATCAGAAAAAACAGCACAGCCAGAGATTTCATCCCCGTTATCGTATACTCTGCAAAATCACTGTTTTTAATCGTCGTAAATACAGCGTCTACATATTCCAATCCGATGCCTAAAAAAATACCAGCCATTGTTTAATAGTTTGTTTCCCGGTTATTGATGCGATCCTGCATGTCTCTAAAGGCTATGATTTCTTTATAGCGCTTCGTTTTCAAAGTGACTTCAGCCACCATCTCTTTGGACTGCTCTTCCTTTTCTTTTAAGAATACCGCACGCTCGGCATCAGTCATATCAAGGGTGTTACTTGATAAAATCTGAGATACAAAATCCAGATCCTCCAGTGATTGTTCTATAATCGCATCAAAAGATGCTGAGATTCGGGCAACCTCTTCAGGTCTGATGTGTGGGGAGTTCAGTATTTTTCTTAAATCATCCTGTATGAGATTATAGAGCTGCTGATTGTTTTTATACAATTCCTTTACAGCATTGAGCTGTTTGATGACATTACTCACCTGCTCTATACGGTCTTTTTGCTCTTTTAAAAAACTAACAGTTTTTAGTAGTTGTGAGGTCTGCTTGGCCGACTCTATAAGCGATTTAGCCAGACTGATAAAGTTTGTATTATCATATACTGGCATCCCCTGACAGGCAGCGCCTGCTGGCATTAACACAATAATGGTGAATATTAAAGCTAATGTTCTGATTTTATGCTTCATGACAATTGGATTTTAATGGTTAAACTTCTATTTATAATTGTTTGACATAGGTTTGTATGGCGGTCTGCATATCTCCAGTTTGCTCATACAGATTCATGATGATCTCGTGTTCCTTACCGTCCGTTAAATAAGCTGCAAAGACCTCTTTGGGCACCTCTAATCTGAAAATATTAGAACTCTTACCAATCTTGATAAACATCTCGGTATACTTGCGTTTACCTGAGAGATTGTTCCTTATAGACTTTAGTTGATTCAGATCATGAGCGGAGAGATTCAGTCGTTTTTGAAGCTCATCATAGCCTTTTTCATTATGTAGGCTATACACGACCTGAGTATTTTCCAAAATACTGGCGGATGTGGAATTATCGGGTAACTGATTAATGGATTGTAAAATGATACCAATGGCGCCGTTTTGCTTTCTGATGGCCTGATAGTAGAACTCCACACTCTCCAGTACATTTTTAAACTTAAGTTGCTTGGCAAACTCATCAAATAGGATAATCCCACGCTCTGCTTTGTTTCTCCAAATGGTTCGCTGTATGGCAGACTTAATTAGCTTAAGCATCACCGATAAGATTTCCTTATTATCCCGAACTTCATCCAGTTCAAAAATAATGAGGCGTTTATCTTCGATTTTATAAGTCTGATCGGCATCGGTATTAAAGAGAAAACTATACAGCCCCTCATCCACATATTCCGATAGCACATGTAGAAAATCATAAAGCTTGAAATAGCGCTCTTCAATCCCTAGGTCTTTTAGTAAATGTTCCCTTTGATTATCTACGAATCGGTAAAGACCAGCCAGAGAGTAAACTTTATCTTTGGTATAGAGGTAATAATAACGAAGCACCTTTTTAATGGCCACTTCCTCGCCTTTTGAGGCTTTATCCTCTGAAGCTAAGAGTTCCAAAATAAAAGTAGCCAGATCTTCCAACCGCTCAGGAGTCACATCCTCAGCACTGGACACATAAAATGGATTTATCCCCAGGTTCTTGCCTTGTTCATAACGTAAAATGATATGATCGTCGGGATAGAGTTTCGCAAATTTGGAATACGATCCACCCAGATCAATAATCACCAGACGTACCTGACTCTCAAAATACTGCCTAAGGATGTTATTAGCCAGAAAGGATTTCCCCTCACCTGTTGGCGCAAAAATGGCAAAGTTTCTGGCTTTGATACGTTTTTTCCCTTCATCCCAGACATCTTTTAGTACTGGGATATTGAATTGCCTATCATTAAAAATAACACCGGTTCCATCCGATTGATAATTCGTGTTATTGATAAACAGACACAGGGCATGTTTTAAATCGGTCACATATAAATCTTCATTGGAAAAGTTAGAACTGTGACAGAAATAGGAATTTAAAATATACTGCTTGCGCTCCTCGCCTTTTGGATAATACGGCAAAATATCCAGCTCTTTACACTCCGCCTTAATCTTAGAGGCGATACTTTTTAGCTTTTCGGTATCTGTATCCCAAAATATGATATTCAGATGACCACGAATAATTCTTGCGCTCTCATCCTGATTAATCTGATCAACGACATCTTCAATCTTCCCAAGCACCACCTTATTCTGCGTGCCGAAATTGGAACTCTTTTTTAATTCTTCTATTTTCTTTTCCAGTAGTTTTCGCCATTGGTGCTTATCATCCAGATAAATGATCTGATTGATGATGTGGTTTTCATTTAAGTTTAGTCCTAATCCATCCATAAAACCCTGATGAAACACAAAACTGTCTGAAGTAAATTTATCATTGGTTTTACTACTCTGTACGCCTTCTCCAAAACAGCCTTCATTATTAATGGCTAGCACATCAAACTGATGATCCCCAATATCAATACTGGAACCATGGAGTCTCATATCGGTGAGTACATCGGCATTATAACCATTGAAATAATCCAAGGTTTGTTTATGTATCTCTTCTTGCGTTATTGGTTTAAGCCCTATCTTTCTACTGTTATTAACAAAGGAAACGGCATCACTCACCGAAGCCACAAAAGCTTCCACTTTCATATCCATTGCTTTATAAATGCCTTTATCTGCCGCCCTGAAGGGATTCACATATTTTGAGGTGTTTGTTCCCTTTTGATGTGGCATACTAAAAAACAGTAGTGATTCATGCTCCAAGTACTTACGGTCTTTAAAGTGATTGACGGTAGCTTGTTCTAAAAATGAAGTATTGGGTAGTTCTTCAGCCGAGTAGCTGCTTTTCTTATAAATATCCTGTTTATGAATCACTGTACCTACTGGCAAGGCTTTAAAGGCCTGAAACCAGATGCCGTGAATGGCTTCAAAATCTGCCTCAGACAGGGAATAGATCTCAGGCAATTGGCACGTATAGCCCAAAATCACATTCCCATTGGAGGCAAAAACCATATGCTCCTGAACATCCAGAATGGGGTAATACTGCATCAAATTCAGCTTATTCATAAGAGGTCGTGTTTACTTGTTTTACTGAAATGAGTTTTGGAAAGACACTGCCCAGTTGCCATTTCAAATGGCCTTTGGCTAGGTGGGTTAAGGTGATATACAGTCCAAGGTTTAATCCAACAACCAAAACAACAATCAATATTTTAAATGAAAAGATGATCACCAGAAGAGAGACCAACACACTGGTCATCATAAGGGCAAACAAAGCTATGGGCAGTCCCATAATCATGGCTTGTTTTCTGATATCTTTATAAACCTTGAACTGTTTCATATCACCCCCCTCTAGACAACAATACCAATCAGGTAGGTAAAGATGCCAACAACAGCACCTGCTATTAATACAAAAACCAATACTCGGGTAATACCTTTTTTTAAATCGGAGTTCTCACCAAAGAAGTGACCGGCATTAAACAGGAAACCAACTAAGAATATCACGCCCAAAATGATGGGAAAGACACTTCGGATGGTATCCGATACATCATTTACCGATTGTTCAATACCTCCGATCTGAGCAAAACTGCTTCCTGAGATCAAAAAACTTAAGATTGTAAAATAGATTGCTTTTTTCATCTGACTTGTATTTTGATTAACAACTTTTTCGATGTTATAAAATTACAATATATTTACATTCAACTTATTGATTTTCAATAATTTACATAAATAATATTTATTAGATTCGTTTGATTTTATTTCGAATCAAACGCTATCAAATCGTATGAAAATCAGAGACTTAAAAACCGGAAAACATGAAAAAAATTCTAAAATCTTGTTTCAAAAACGTCAGTTTTCTGCTGATTTTGATGTTTTGGGGTTTGTGTTTTACTCAAAATGCAAATTCAAAATCTGTTGTAGTGATAGATCCCGGTCATGGGGGTTTGGATGCTGGGGCTGTTGGTTTTGGCATTCAGGAAAAAAACATCACTCTGGCCATAGCTCAGGAGATGTTACGATTAAACCAAATCCTGTTTGAAAATCAGTTGGAAATATATCTCACCAGATACGCCGATACACTGGTATCCTTAACCGATCGAAATCGGCTTGCCAAGACATTGCATGCCGATGCTTTTGTATCGATTCATTGCAATGCTTCGAAGCATTTTGCGCGGGGTATTGAAGTTTTTGTTCCGAAAGGGATTGGAATTTACAGTTACAATTCTCTTGCTTTGGCAAACTGTATGTTGAAAAATTATCATCACAAACTGGGGTTTGAGTCCCGAGGCATTAAAACGGCCAATTTTGCAGTACTCAGAACCTCCATCCCCCACTATCCTGCTGTTCTGATTGAAATGGGGTTTATCTCGCAGAGTGATGAAGCTGGCTATTTTTCTAATCCCAAACACATTACAGCTATGGCTCTGGCTTTACTTGAAGGGCTGTATCATCAACTAAATTCAAAACTATGAAAACGATTTACACCGAACTGTTTGCTTGTCTAAAGGCGATTATTATCGCATTTTACAAAATCCTTCAAGACTGGATTAAAAAAGGCTAATACGCTTATTTACGCTTATCCCTGGTTGAAGTTTCAAAAGCGATCAGGTTGAACAGCTCCCGCATTCGGGAACGCACCCGATTGCCATAACGCTCCTCAAGTTCCTGGGCATTGAGGTTGGTGGTGATATGGGTTTTGATTTTGTGGTTTAAAAACAGCTCATAGCGCGATAAGATAATCTCTCCCATCACATTGCAGTCCTTGCCGTAATGTCTGCCCATGGGTTCAATACCCAGATCATCAAAACACAGGTAGTGTGTATCCCCGTAATCCTCAATGGTTTTATAACCCAGATGGTTAAAACCAAAAACCACATTACGTGATGGAATGATCTTGTAAGGCTTCTGATGAGGCACGATGGTTCGAAGGAGTTTCATCAGGGTTGTTTTCCCAGACCCGACAGGCCCGCTGAGTAACAGACCTTTGCCCGTATCAATATCCAGACGTTTGCAGTTGGCCTCATCCCGGATGAAATAATTGCAAAGCTTAAACAAAATATCCCGGTCTTCTTCGTAAAGCTTGAACATGGTACCAAACTGTTCCTGGCCCTTGTGAAGAAGGTATTTCAAAATGCTGTCAAAATCGTAGGTGACTTTGCTGCCTTGCAATTCCCCTATCACAAACTTCTGATCCCCATCGATGATGATATGTGGCTGAATTTGTTTCATAACGGCTCATCATATTTTTTGTTGGTTTTTGTCTTTAAGTTGTCTTCATATGAGACACTGCCGTTATGTTTGTTTTTTTCTGAAAAATTTTCAAAATTTAAATTTTCCTGTTTGTTATTGTTTTTTTTGTTTATTCCCGTTTGTATATGTTTTATTTTACGTACCACTTCTTGTCCACTTCTTGTCCCACTTTTGGTACCGATGCAGTACAGTTCTTGTTCACTTCTTGTCCCAAAATGGAACATCATAATTTGACTCCCCTTAAATTTATTTTTAGACGGATTGTAACTGAAATAATTCCAATGCGAAAGTTGCTTTATAGATCTATGGTATGTGGATTTCGAACCTATTTTAGCCAAGGACATAACCTCTTGTCTGTTGATAAAAAATTCATTTGGAAAATGATAGGTATTCCAAAGTTGAAATAATGCAATATACAGACTAATATGGGTAGGGTTCAACCTGCTATCTTTTGAAAATAAGAGAAAGACGGCATTCATATGTTTAATATAATTCATCCCTTTCATAATCCCTTAGTTTTAATTTTGTTGTGAATCTTACTATTCTCAATCACCTTGATGATGTCCTGGTAGTCATAATACAATACGCCCCCGACTTTGGAATACGGTAGTGTTCCATTGATTCGTAAATTCTGAAGAGTACCATGTGAAATCCCCAGGAGTTCTCTCACCTCTGGTGACTTTAACCATTTTCTGGTGCGATTTTCTGTTTCCTTGCTTAGAAGTGCTTTTAGATCTTCAAGTAATTCAATTTTAAATTCATAAAGATCATCTGTGGTAATAATTGTTGCTGCCATAAGATTAGATTTTTAAAAACAAAGCCGCCCGAGAAATCCCTTAAATAACCTTTGGGCGACTTTGCATTGATTTGACTTTCTACTGGCAAAGCTGAATCCTTTTGATGTATTTCTTACGTAAGTCGTACGGAGTTACGTCAAACTTTAACATTTTGAAATTTGGTGCGATTTAGTGCTTTTTATAGTCCATTTTGATATAATTCACCCTTCAAAACAATCTAAATTTTATGAAAATCATGTTTTTTTTTGGCATACGTAACCTGCACGTAACTCCGAATACAATTCTTACAAAATTTTAATGTTTTTAAAAGGCATCATCTTGATCCATTTTATGATTAAAACGTTCTATGAGTTCCTCTAAAAACCGAGCTCTGGTGCCCTTTCTGGCCTTGATCTCTGAATAGGTTTTATAGATGTTTCCTAATTGAACACCGAAGAGCTGTTCAAACAAATGTGCCATGGTTTTGATATCATCTTTTCCATGATTAATCACCTGTGTTTCATGAATGGCATAAAGAAGTTCGATAAGGGCTATTTTAGAAGCCGTCCATTCCATAGGTTTGGTCATTTTTTGATTCGGATTATGACTTCTACTCTGTTGTTTAATCTGCTTTATAAGGTTTCGGATATAGATAGTATAATGGTTCATGCCCTTGATTCTTGCCCAAAGCATATCATGTGAAGTAAAAAATTTGGGATCCAAATAGGATGATTCTGGAAGGGCATATAGTGGAAACACCTGATGAGATCTTGTGAAATACTGCTTATCCAGATAACAGAGATCCTGTTCCATATAATGAACAAAGTCTGAATGGCGATTAAAAAACTTATTAATTCGTCCCATTTTCTTGTCTAGAAACGCCAATTTGTGACGCGATCCTAACTTAGGCATATGAAGTTGACAGGAACGCACTTCAATAAAATACACCAGTAAGCTCAGTGGTTCGACCTTGACCCTTTTGAAAAAATTAATCTCATCTTCTATGGTTTTAAACCCATTCTTGTCAACGATAGTTTTCAGGTGGTATAGGGCATTATTACATAAAAGAATACCTTCATTGGTATTTTTGAGACTTATTGGGGTTTCTATATTTAATTCTGAAAGTTTTGTAGTAAACTCTCCCACGACATGATCATAAGTTCCATCCATTCAGACAAGTGTTTAATATACCTTGAGAGAATAGGTATTAAGATGACAATTTACATATGTGTTATATTTATTTAGTACCTCCCATCATTTCCATCAGTTCCAATGAAAAATTATCCTTCGCTTGCATATAGGCTACTTTCTCGATAACCTCGGCGCCCAGCTTTTTCTTTTCAAATGCTGCCGTGAGTCCAAAATCAACACTGGATTTTTCTAATGCTCCTGCCCGCTTTATGGTTTGAAACAAGAGCTGTCTGTATACCTGATAGGATTGCAGATACTCATAGTCCATACCTATAAAAGCCGGTACATAGGTGCTCCCTGAATTACTGTAACAAAACATCACACCTACTGGTATTGATTTTTTCTCATTAGTATACTCTGCTTTTAAATGCAATATGATAAACTCCCAGTGAGGATGTAATGACATCTCATTAAGTAATTCCTTGGGGTAATCAAACATATTAAGCCCCAAATTATTGGCACTCACCTGTTGAAAAAGTTGATAAAACACCTCGCTTTCCTGATTTGAAATCTGCAACTTAACCTCCACTTCAAAACAGGCTTCGAAGGGTTGTATATCTTTTCTAAAGTGACGGCGTGATTTTGCGGTTAGTTTCTCGACATAAGACTGCGTATCTTCCCATTTGAGTTTGGAAATTTGAGCGGATTCCGGCATGGTCACTTTAAAATACCCATGGTTATGAAAAAACTCATTGAGCACTTCGTCCTTTTTAAAATCCCGAAACACTATCATAGAGGGATTTAAGCTCTTATCCAATGTATCCACCTGATTAAGCATCAGCTGCATCGCTTTAAGCCACATCGGATGCGATTGATCGATATAGAGATGATCGCCTTCTGTAAATAAGGATCCCATACTAAGCACATAAGAACACATATAGTTTGGATCTTCTTTTCGCTTGTCTTCAATAGCTCTGGATACCGACTCTGGTGCCAGCATATCTTCCTTCCAAAGCGCATAGGTAAAGTAAGTCGCCAGTACAGGTTTATTCATCTGATCACTGATTATCAAATAATAAAACTGCCAATTATGTGTTTCTGAGGCTTTATTGGTAAATGTCCTTTCTAAAAATCGAAGGCCGTGATAATCAAATACTCCTCTGGAACCAAACAAGCTATCCCAGGTTGCGGCATCAATCTTTGAAATACTATGTTCTAACTGAACACTAAGCCCCTGAACATCATTTGATTTTGATGATTCTGATACTTTGTTTTTTAAATTGAAGGCAGCAAACACCTTATCCTTTGTGGTATGGGTGGCTTCCAATGCTTTTGGATAATGGTAGACCATCGCTTCGGTGAGTGCTTTGATTTCCTCTGTTCTGTTATGTCTGGAAATGGTAATTCTTACGCCGGTATTCTTTACGGGTACTGCTGGAAAAAGTCCCAAATTGACAAAAAAGCCTTCTTTAAGTAAGCGGTTTACAAAATTGTAACCGGTAATGGGCATCCCAGTTCCAATATAAAACACCGGAGACTCATTTTCTTCTACAAGGGGTAAATCGGTTGTTTTAAGTAATGTATTGAAATAATTAACACGATTTCTTAACTCCTTTTGAAACATATAAATCTCATCCGATAAATGTATATCAGCCGATGCAATGGCAGCAGCTACTGAGGCTGGTTCTAACTGTGCTGAAAACGTGAGCGGTCCTCCAAAGGTTTTAATTTTACTATGGAGCTTCTTATTTGAACAGGTCATCACCGCTCCACTGGCGCCAAAGGTTTTACTTAGTGTTCCAAAAACCAGTACATGCTCAGGAAGTTCTCCAAGTTCTTGCATCACATAGCCTGTACCATGTTTACCTGCCCAACTCATACCATGAACATCATCAAAATACAAATGCAGCTGTGGATATTTGTTGGAGAGTTCCATTAGTGCTTTAACAGGAGCAGCATCACCATACATGGAATACAATCCGTCTGCCATATACCATATCTTTTTATGTTTTGATGACAAGGTCTTTATTTTATCTTCTAACATATTTAGATTATTATGCCGGATCATTTCAATAGGGACACTTCGGGTTTTTAATGGTTTTGCTGCATTCTGAACACTCCAATGCACCTGATGATCTAATACAATGGCATCCTGATCAGAAACTACACTAGGAATCACTCCTATATGTCCCAGGGTACTGTTTTTAGTAATAATCACAGGGTTTCCATACATCTGGGTTATCTTCTCCTCCAGAGTTTGATATAATGGATGTGATACATAGGTTTTAGATAGTGGAAATTGGGTGCCATACCTTAGTATGGCATCTACAGCGGCCTGTTTGAGGCGCTCATCCTGTTCCAGACCTAGATAGCCTGTGGTTCCAAAATGGAATAAAGATTTACCATCAATGCCAATGGTTCTCCCTGATAAGGTTTCTCCATCGGCGTATAAATGAAGTACACCTTGTCTGGTGGCGTCTGTGAATACTTCATCAACAATATCCAAAAAGTTGTTAGGTTTAATTTTAGCCATATGCGTCTAAATTTTATGGGGTTAGGGTTAGAATAATTGGTTAGACAACCAATTAAAATCATTTGAAACTAATCAAAATGAGCCAACAAAACACCAGAAAACCCTTTCAAACTAAAAAATAATCCGTTTCAGACAACAAATAATCCGTTTCAGGCAACTTTTTAGCAAAAACCCACCTAAACTACTGATAATTAAACCACAAAATATTGTAACTTGAAAACCCCTAACTCAAAAAAGTACCAGTCCCATGAAAATTGAAAACGATTATGCATCCCTGTGGATAGAAAATAATCTTCTCTTTTTTATATACAAGGAGCACGTAGATATTGATTTAAAAGCAGCTATTAAAATTGTTGAAGATCGATTAAAAATCCAAAATGGCGTAAGTTATCCCATCCTTTGCGACATTAGAGGCATACGAAATATAAATATAGAAGCAAGAGATTATCTGGCCTCGGAAGGCTCTTTGTATAGCACAGCAGTTGCATTAATATCAAACACTCCTTTATCTGATATCTTATCAGAAATGTATGTTGCTAATAGTTCCCCGAAAGTCCCCACAAAAGTATTTACCAATTATGATGAAGGACTGCAATATCTAAAAACATTAAATATAAAATAAACCCTGACATTATGAACTCCAAATCAAACTTAAAATTGAATCTTATTAAAAAATTTCTTTTTGAGCTTTCAAAAGGTAATTTCTCCTATCGGCTTCCCAGAAGTAATGATAAAGATGAATATGAAGCTCTTATTGCCTTATTAAATTTAACTGCTGAAGAAATACAACAATCTTTCATGCATCAATGTTTTATTTCAATGCATACTGAATACTCATCATTAATTCAAGCGGTATTTTTTTTAGACCCCAATGGAGTTATTATGGAAAGTAATCCAAATGCATCAAAAATTTTAAAATTTAAAGAGGAAGAATTAATTAATAAATCATTTGAAAACCTACTAGATGATGAATCAAAACCTATCTGGAAGAAAACATTTAAAGCTTCACTTGAAAAATCAAATTATGAAAACCAAGTTCAACTGACCTACCAAACCAAAACAGCTCTATTACTTCCTGTTTATTGTAAAGTATTCAAACTTTTAAATGTAAATAATACGGAGAATTATCTTTTAGTAACATTCATGGATGTCGCCAGTAATCGTCAATTTTTCACCGAAAAACTCAAACGTAAAATCGATAAACAACTAAAAAGAATAAACAGAAATACAGAACTAAAAAAAAATTCACCCTTAATCAATATAGAAGATCGTATTAAAATCAGAAATATTGGTGAACAAATTGCAAATAACCCAGAAAAGGCATTGGGCTCTCTAAAATCTCTGGCCATTCAACACCACACAAATGATTTCAAAATAAAACAAGGGTTTAGAGATCTTTACGGTATGACTGTTACTCAATATCATATGTCTGAGAAACTTAGAAAAGCTCATATATTAATAAAATCTACATCTTTACCAATTAAAGAAATTATGAATTTAACAGGTTTTGTAAGTTCAGCACATTTTTCTAGGGCATTTAAAAAACAATATAATTATACACCTAGTAACTTACGAAAGTTAAATAATAATAAAAAGGTAGATTAAGGAAAAGTGAAAATCATTTATTAAAATATAAATTTCGATTTCTTTCCTTTGACAAATTTAAATCTCCGGACTTAGCGAATCTTTTTAAAATAGTTGAAACATTCTTAGACTCTAACTTTATTTGATAATTTTCTTCTAGTTTTTGTAATACCTCATTTGTTTTCCTAGGAGACTTAAAAAATCCTTCATGAATTAACTTTTCAATTCTCTTTGTCAATCGACTTTTCTCTTTTCTTTTCGGGGTTAGTTCATACCTGGGTCTAATTACCAGATCTATGTCCAATAATTCCTTAGGATGAATATTTAAAGCTAAGGATACCCATATAAAATTAGACAAGTAGGTATCAGAACCATTTTCAATTTTAGAAATTGTATTATACGTAAGGCCTGTCATTTCTACAACATCTTCAATTTCCAAATCCTCCCTAATTCTTTGTTCTGCAATCTTACTCCCTAGTATTTTAAGAAGTTCTAAATTATCCAATTTTGCCATATATCAAATTGACAAATACATTAGACGACAAAAAATAGATTATAATGAAATTTTGTCGTTTAATAAATGTTTTATATATTTGTTTAATAACATATATTTGCGATACTTTAAAATATTAAAGCATTCGCTTTGAATCTCTGATAGGAAACTGGTACTTTTTTGCAACGAGATGATAAGTAGAAATGCTCACGTACCCGGGCGTGGGCTGTTATAACTTATCGTTGCGTGGTATACCAGTACCTCTATCAGATAAGTTGAGCTCACGCCCTTTTTAATTAAGTCGTAGTCTTCTTTTCATAGCTATATTCTTTGATAATTGTAATTGTAAAGCAATACACTTAAAGAAAGATATGAAACATCATATTTGTTTTAAAATACAATATATGGAAATGCAACTAAGTTATATGTTGCTATTATCCGTATTCGATATTCTCTTTAAGAAAAAACCTAAAAACCCCATTTGAATACCAATATTCTATTAGTATGAGATTTACGATTTTTTGATTTCGGATTTATGCTCTTCATTTTATCTCATACTCTTCGATTCTCCCTTTAATTGTTTCCGACAATATTACCAACAAGACAAAGAAAATAATTGTTTTTGATATTCTATTAACCAAATTAATTTTTGAAACTAAATTAATTCTGGTTAAAAATTAATGATTTTAATAACCTAAAATTAAACTAATTGCCTATGAGATAAACCTTTTGAGTTAGTTACAGCATATCTGAGCAGTTGTAAATCCTACTTGATTTAATAGTTAGCACAAAAAGGTGTTCTGCTCGGGTATTCTTTAAAATGAATAAATCTTTCAAATAGAATGCCTATGAAATAATACTTCTGAAACAGCCCAAATTCAAAAATTGGGTCAATTACTGCATGACGGTAAAACGAGAAACCTCCCGAAAAACTTTGAGCGGTCTACAGGAGGCTTATTAATCAAACAACTTAATTGTTCAATTCAAATTCAAAATTATGAAAAATTTACCATTAGGTATAAGGAATCGGTGCATATTCTTTACCTACTTAACACTTTGTATACCTTTATATACAATACTCTTGTCAGTTGCGCCTCAAATTCAAAACATTACAATTAACGGTAGAATAACAGATACCACAAGAATGCCTCTTGCAGGAGTACACGTAATATCTAATAATACAAAAAAAGGTGTTGTTACAGATTTTGATGGCGCTTTTGAAATTGAAGTTAATCCAAATGATAGCTTATTAATTACTGCAATTGGTTATAAGTCACAAACTATGGCAATAAATGGTAGTAAAGAAATACAAATTAAACTTCAAGAACATATTACCGAACTTGATGCTGTAAAAATTGTAAGTACAGGATATCAAAGTACTCCTAAAGAGCGAACCACTGGCTCTATTGACCATATTAATAAAGAACTCATTAATCGTTCAATTTCTACAAATATTACTGATAGGTTAAGGGGAATGACAAGCGGAATGTTATTTAATGATAACACAGCTAATAATCAAGTTAATACTTCCGGATTTTCTTCTAACAATAGTGGTATAAGCATAAGAGGGCAAAGCACTATAAATGCAAATGCCAACCCACTAATTGTAATCGACAATTTTCCCTTTGAAGGAGATTTAAGAAATATAAATCCAAATGATATAGAATCTATTACAGTTTTAAAAGACGCTGCCGCTGCCTCGATTTGGGGAGCTCGTTCTGGAAATGGAGTTATTGTTATTACTACCAAAAAGGGGCAATACAATCAAAAAATGAAAATAGAATTTAATAGCTCTATTACAATTATTGACAAACCCGACTTAAATTATGATACTAATAATTTGAAATCTTCTGATTATATCTCAGTTGAATCTTATTTATTTGATCAGGGATACTTTGATAGCGACCTAAATAATACGTTTTCTTATCCAGCTGTTTCCCCTGTAGTTGAAATTTTGAATGCTAAAAGAAATGGGATGTTGTCTGAACAAGAAGCAAATAATCAATTAATGCTACTTGAAAACAAGGATGTGCGCGATGATATTTCTAAATATGTATATCAAAGAGCAATTAACCAGCAATATAATGTCGGGCTTCGTGGCGGAACACAGGATATGACTTATCAGTTATCATTTGGCTTGGATAAAAATCGTGATAATTTAATAAACAATGGCTTTGAACGTATTACGTTAAATAGTCAGAACACCTATAAGCCTACCAAAAATCTGGAACTGACAGCGGCAGTAAATTACAGTAACAATAAACAAAATCTATCTAATGAATTCGAATACGAAAATGGTGTAAATTACTCTTTAGTGAATTACAAGTATAATACTACCTCAATAATTCCATATCTCTCACTAACAGATTCAGAAGGAGTTCCATTACCAATTAATTACAAATACCGGCCATCGTTTATAGACCAAACTAGGGCTCAAAATTTTCTGGATTGGAATTATTACCCCCTTAAAGAAATTGAAAATTCAAATAAATCAAATACTATAAACAGTTATTTATTAAGGGTATCTTCAAAATATAAGTTCCTTCCAAGTTTAAGCGGAGAGATAATTTACCAGATTGAGAAACAACATATCGAAAACCAAGAAATTTACAATCAAAACACCTTTTATACACGAGATTTAATTAATAGATTTTCTCAATACGACTCTAACACTAATGAGTTGAGTTATATTATTCCTCTTGGCGATATACACAGAGTAAGTAACTACAATTGGCAAACCAATAATTTAAGAGCCCAGATAAATTACAATCAAAGTTTCAAAAGACATCTAATTACTGGACTAGTAGGAGCCGAAATTAGAGAACGAAAAACAACAAGTCAAGTTTGGGGCACTTACGGTTATGATCCTGATTATGGAACAGGTACACTTACTTTTAATTATAATGACTTCTACCCTACCAATCCATCCGGTAGTGCCAGAATCCAGCAATTGGCCTCAGGAAACAAAAATAGCGCCTTATACAGATATATATCATATTATATAAATGGTGCGTACTCTTATGATAATAAATATACTCTTAATCTAAGTGCCCGTAAAGACGGATCAAATATTTTTGGAGTAAAATCTAATGACAGAGTAACACCGTTATGGTCTGTAGGTGGAGCGTGGACTTTAAGTAAAGAGTCTTTCTATAACATAACCTGGCTTCCTTTGTTAAAGCTTCGAGCTACTTACGGATATAATGGTAATGTTTATAATGGTTCTGCATATTTAACGGGTAGCTACACTTCATTTTTTTATACCAACCTAAATACAATTAATATTAATAATGCCCCAAATCCCGAACTAAGATGGGAGCGTATAAAAAATATAAACATTGGGTTAGATTTTGGATTGAAAGAAAACCGTTTAAGCGGGACCTTAGAGTACTATCAAAAATCAGGACTGGATTTAGTAGTAAATACCCCTTTAGCTCCACAAACAGGATTCCAGAGGTATAATGGCAATACGGCAAGTACAAGAACTAATGGTATAGATTTAAGTTTGAATAGTATTAATATAAAGGGTGATTTTTCTTGGAATACAACATTCTTGATGAGTGTTATGAACGATAAACTTACTGAATATTTAGTTCCTCAAACTTCAAATAGTATTCAAAATTACACAACTGGTATTGTTGGTAATCCGTTACATAGTATTTTTAGTTATCAATGGGCTGGTTTAGATCCTAATACAGGTGATCCTCAGGGGTATTTAAATGATGAAATTAGCAAAGATTATAGTGGGATTATCGATAATTTTGAACCAAAAAACTTAGTTTTTAATGGTTCCGCCATACCTACTACTTATGGATCACTAAGAAATGATTTCTATTATAAAGGTTTTCATCTCTCTTTAAATTTCCTTTACAAACTCGGTTACTATTTTAGAAGAGGTTCTATAAATCCCAATTATGCAGAAATTCTACGCGGTACACCAAATATAGATTTTGCAAAAAGATGGCAGAATTCGGGAGATGAAATTTCGACCTATGTTCCTTCTATTGTATATCCTACCAATTCAGATCGAGCTACCTTTTATAAATATTCCGAGGTATTAGTTGAAAAAGGTGATCATATTAGATTACAAGACATTAGACTTGGTTATGATTTTACAAGTATTTTTAAGAATGGGGCTTTTAGTACACTACAAGCATTCGTTTACGCCAAGAATTTAGGTATTGTCTGGCGTAAAAACAAACATGGTATTGACCCTGATTATTATAGTGAGACAGGTCATACACTCCCTTCTCCACTATCCGTTTCAATTGGAATAACAGCAAATTTTTAATTATGAAAACAAATATATCAATATACTTAAAGGCTCTTTTACTCATTTTTCTATTATCATCTATTGCTTGTCAAAAGCAAGATGACTGGCTAAACGTTAAAAGACTTTCGCTTGATGTGACTCCGGTTACATTAGAAGATTTTCAAGCATTATTAGACAATGGATTTAAACTAAATATGAAATTCCCAGCGGCAGGTTTATTAGGTACAGATAACATTGTTTTATCAGAAGCTAATTTCCTTAGTGTTTCTGAAACAGAACAAAACCTATTTACTTTTGCCAAAGATGTATGGAATAATGGGGAATCACGTGATTGGAATGATGCCTATGCCATAATGGAATATGCAAATATTGTTCTAGATGGATTAAAAGAGTTAGAAAACAATACCGATGATGCACAACTAAACAATATTAAAGGGCAAGCATTGTTCTTTAGATCATTTTCTCTGTTTTCCCTCAGTCAATTATTTTGCAAATCATATGATTCATCAACCGCCGAAACAGACTTAGGTTTACCTGTTCGATTAACTTCAGATGTAAATCAGCTTTATTCTAGAAGTTCTCTATCTAAAACCTATCAACAAATGTTACAAGATGCAAAAGAAGCTTCAGTATTACTTGCAGAGGAACAAATAACGAATTTTAGACCAAACCAAGCAGCTGCATTAGGATTATTGGCTAAAATATACTTAGTTATGGGAAAGTATGAAGAAGCTGGAATGCATGCAGAAAATGCACTTCTAATAAATGGTGACTTGATGAATTTTAATGATACAGCATTTGTGGATTCTACATCAACGTATCCTTTCCCTAGTTTCGGTATTGATAACCCTGAAATCTTATTCAATGCTTCAAACAACAATTACCCTTCTTTGGGTGCCGGTTTATATAAAAAACAGTTTATAGATTCAGATTTATATACATCATACGACGAAAAAGATTTACGTAAAAAATACCTCTACCGGATAGTTAATGGCAACATTATCTTCAATGGCAGCTATTCTGGGGGTATTCAGATATTTTGTGGTATAGGAACTAATGAATTATTACTAATTAAAGCTGAATGTAATGTAAGACAAGGAAATAATGAGGGGGCATTGGCCAGCTTAAATTATTTACTTAAAAACAGGTATGAAACTGATTCCTTTAGCAATTATAGTTTATCTGAAGCCGACTCAATTTTAAAATTAATTATAACTGAAAGAAGGAAGGAATTACCACTCACAGGAAATGTAAGATGGGAAGATTTAAAAAGATTCCAAGTCGACCCTGATTTTCAGACAACTGTAACACATACAATAGGTGGTATAGATTACACTTTGCTACCGAGTGACCCTAAATATGTGCTTCCAATACCTAATAATGAAATTGAGTTAAGCAACATCGAACAAAATATTCGATAATAAAAAATATTCAGGATGAAAACAAATATAAAAATCAAGCACGTAGTATTGTTAACCGCCACTACAGGTTTAATGATCCTAGCTATCTTGATAGGTAACAGTAACTGTTATAGAAATACAGCATTAACAGATGATACTAAAGAAAAAGAAGTTCGTTTTCTTACTATAAAGGTCGATTACAAAGAGGCTCAGCCTGAAGACACATTGTCTTTATATCTACTGAACCCTATTTATCCATATCCACATATTAACGACAAAGGACATAGGGTTATTACTGCAAATGAAAAACAAGGGTATTTTACATTTAACATACCTGCTGAAGGAGATTTTGGTTATTTTACTATAATGAAACCACGAACTTTTACAGATAAAGGGCAAGGTAAACCTATTATGCCTATTATTAATAATCAATTTTGGGAACGTGGCGATAGTATTCTAATAAATATCTCACATAGAGAAACAGCTGGAGGTATTCATTCTACTTGTGAGTTTTACGGAAATGGCTCGGAAAAATACAAAATTAGAGATAGTGTATTAAAAATAAAGGGGGAAGGCAAAGTATTTCCGTTATATGAATTTGATGAAAATTTTGATTTTATAGCAAATGTATTGATTAAGAAAAAACGTCTGGCCTATTTGGAAAATGAAAAACATTCTATTTCAGAGTTAGCTTATGAATCATTAAAAGCGGATGTTTTATACAGTTATAGTAGTGGGTTTAGAGGGTTACAAAAGTATTTTAATGATAGTATTAAATCTTCTTTCAATGATGTTAAAGAAGATTTTGTTCGAAAATATGAAAAATTCTCCAATGAATCTAAGAGAGTTAAAGGCGAAGATATCAACCCTGAAGTACTTTCCAATAACCCTACATATTTACGTTATCTTAGAGATAAGTATATTGCAGATGCTGAGATTATTAATGGTAGTTATGATCAGTATTGGGTTTACAACCGAATTAAATCAACTACTACTGGACTTGCCAGGGAAAGAGAAGTTGTTTTATTATTTCTACAAACGCAAAGAACTAATAAAATTGATGAAATAATTACAGATACGAAAAGCTATTTCCAAGACCCTTACTGTATCAACTTTTTGAAAAACGTAAAAAATAAGGGGATTGGCACTAAAGTCTCGGACGCGACATTCTATGATGAAAGTGGCAAACCTATAAATATTACTGATTATGAAGGGAAAGTAGTTCTATTAGATTTTTGGTTCAATGGTTGTGGAGGCTGTATGAGTGTTTATAGGGAAATTACATCTAAGTTGCCTAATTTTTTTGAGGATGATTCTGATTTTGTAATACTTTCTATTAATAGTGATAAGTCGAAGCAACGTTGGTTAGATGGCATAAAATTAGGTATATATACCGATTCAAATGCAAAGAATGTCTATACCAATGGTATGGGGTTCAAACATCCGTTTATAATTGAAAATCAAATTCCTTTCTGCCCTTGGATGATTCTGATTGACCAGGAAGGTATTATCCGTTCTGTTGATGGCAAGGAGTTATTTGAATTGGAAACATTATTAGAAATTATAGAAAAAACTTTAAATGAGTAAAAAACTAGGAATGGTGATGTTAATATCACCATTCCTAGTTATATTAACTTTAGAGGTTAGTATTTCCCAAAACCACAATTCCATTTTGTTCATTATCTACATCCGTCTTCAGTACAGTTGTTCCTAACGATGTAGGAGAAGAAAACTCACATGCATCACTCCCTCCAGGACAGGTACCTGATGGCGATCCAATTTCTAGAATGACGTAATCACTACCACTTTCATAATCAACACTATAATAGTAGGTTTGAATTTCCTCTTTCACAGAATCTTTATCTTTAATGTTGCTAAAAGCAAACGCTCCAATTGTGCCGGCAACAATAACCAAAGTTGCTACAGCAAATTTAAACTTATTCATAATATTAAATTTTAAATTAATTGACCTACTCTATTTTACAGGTTTTCGGTCTTACCCTGCAATCGCGCAATTGATTTTTTATGTTTAAATCATAAGATTTAAATGTTTTTAACATCATTTCACTTCAATTGTATTGAATTGATTTTCATTGATGTAAAATTAATAAGGTAAATTTGCTCCTGAGGGATTATTTGTTGTCTGAAACGGATTATTTTAGCTAAAAAGTAATTTTTCACTTACAAAATACAATAAAAATTAATTTGAAATTTGATTAAGATGATAATTTATAACCTATGTGTATAAAAAAACCTCATTTCAATTTAAGCAGGGCTTAGTTAGAAACAAGGGCATTTCTTAAAATGATTAATAGCATTTTAAATATAATCTATTTCCCGATAAGATTTCTGTTTCCTATATTAAAAATTAATCTTCGTTTTTCCCCTTCATCGATTCAAACATATCTCTAACCTCTCTATGAATTCTTTTAAAATTTAAATCCAGATCATCCTCTGTATAAGACTCAATCAGTTTTGGTTTCTTCTTCTGAATGTTCAGCAATCGAAATTGCACCTTTCTATCCTTACCATCTGCAAAGGCTACAAACTCGCCGGTTTTCAATTTAAAAAAATCATTTGCACGGCGTTTACTGACCTCCCTTTCTCCTTTGGTAACTCGACTACTTGATGACCAACCGCTTTCAGTAGTCACCGCTCTTGTTGGTTGGATTACCATTTCAAAAAAGCTCTCATAATAACGAGCCGTATCTGGATCATTGGCCTTTCCAAAAAACTGGTAGGACAGATTACTAATAATGGCTCGACTAGCTTTGTCTCCATATAACATATCATTTTGAATCTTATCCTGCATCACATAAACCGTTGCTATATCATAACTACGCAGGGTTGCCGGAATACGATGCATATGCAGTAATTTAATGGTTGGCGCCTCTTCCATCAATATAAATGAAGATTCCATACCACGCTCACTCATTTGTTTGACTACGGTATGCATCACCATCGCAATAATCGGTGCAAAGGTCGATTCATATTTTGGATGATTTGAAATAGCTATGATGGCCTTATTTTCAGGATCATTGATATTCAATGGTACTTCATCTTTTGATAATACCATAAACAGTTTACGGGTACTTATTTTCTTAAAGGCATTAGATAATGTACTTCTTACCCCTGCTGTTTGTTTCTCTGAATCCACACCATGTAAAAAGGCACTGGCCATAGCCTGGGCAGTGATATCCGTTTTAAGAAACTTCACCAGACCATCCTTATCCAGGTATTGGTATAAGGCCATTAAATGAGGTAAAGTACAATATTGAGGATAGTAGCTCCGTAGATTCCAGATAAGCCCTGATAATAGCCCCTCTACGGCATCAGAAAAGAATTTATTACTTCCTATAGCTTCAGAAAGGTTTTGTTCCAAGAGATTTTCCATAAGTACCTTAGACACCTCAAGTACACTTTCTTCGCTAGGTAAGTATTTAGGTGCTATGGGATTCACTTTATAATAGATCGTATCAAAAGCAATGGTATAAAGTTTAATCTGATGTTTTTCACACAGTGGATATACCATTTCTGTAAGCTCCAGATCTTTATAATCATGGACAATACCACAAAACTTGTGTTTTGTGAAATGCTGCAAAAACTGATAGATAACACTCTCTGTCTTGCCACTACCAGCGGCGCCAATAATACTAGCACCTTTTCTAATGTTATCAATTTTTAAACTTCCAGAATTCAGTTGTAACCTCATTCGGTATTTTTTCGAAATTCTATACCTGTCTTTATCCCCAAATAAAAGATACAGAATCAATACTACCATAATTACTGGCAGTATGACAAGGACGATGGTAGATAATGTTGTGTTCATATTTCAATAGATCCGGATTTAATGGCGCGTGTCACACCTTTTTTAATTTCTTTTACAATTTTAGCTGCAAGCTCTGCCTGGTTGGTAGGCACCTTAGGAATTTGAGTTTTAATACCTGCATCCTTCAAAATCTGAAAGCCTAATGTTCGTTGTTTTGTTGTCATCTGCCATAACTTTTTCATGTATTGTTCTGGAGATTTCAAAAGCGCTTTTCGAGCCTGGTATTGTTCTACATAGTGTCGTTTATAATTAAACTGTTTATCAAACTGTTTTTCGGCCTTTTGATAAAAGCTGTCCCTATCGAAACCTCTTTTTACTTCCTTGCCGTTCAGGGTCACGGTTGAGGCCTTATATTTACTCCCAGGTGAAATACTATATTTATTAGACTGATCTTTACGGCTCATGATAATATGCACGTGAGATTGGGATCCTGTCTTTGGCATGCCTACTTCAATCATTTTACCATTTTGTTTATGAGGTGCTTCTGTCTTGGTCTTTTCAATCTCCTTTTCTATAGCTTTAAGATTTCCTTTAAGTTCACCTCGATCAATCTTTCGGGCATCATTTTGAAGCTTGGCCACTTTTGCAATATACTGTTGGTTCTCTCTTACCGCCTTATCGGTCCCTTTATACGTTCTACTATATTCAATTTTAGCGTAGTATTTAAGATCGTTTACATTTACCTTACGCCCTTCTATTTCGCGATGAAAGGATTGTGCATAGGCTTTCATCACTTCCCGGGTATAAGCTTTTAAATCCTCGGCATGATTCTTTAGGGCTGCCTGTTCTCTTTGGCTCGGGTTAATAGTGATGGAATAAAACTTAGGCTCATGCTTTTCCAGTCTATCGGTATTAGCATCAATTTCCTTAACCACCTCGGCACCAGAAATACCATCAGCATCCTGATTAAAGAAATACTCCATTTGCTCATCAGCACTTTTTCCTTCGTTTTCTTTCTCCAGATAGCTTACAAAATCAGAAGCGCTCTGCAAATAGTTACTTCCCATCTTCTGGGGTGTTATGGTCAGATACATGGCTTTTATCTTTTAATTCTTTATAATTCGCTTTAGTAATATCCAGTCGTACATAGCCCTTACCAAATGCAGGACTTACATAAGTAGACACCTCCAGGCTATCTGATAACAGGTATTGCAATTCCAGTAGTTTCTGTTGAGTATCGAAATACTGGTTTTTATAATGCGTATACCCATCAATGGGTGCTTTCTTCATTTTCTCTAAAATGGCTTCATGCTTTTCAAAAGATATTGGTGGCTGATCCAAAACTTTTCGTCCAGCTATAGTCTCATTATTTGAGTTTGATTTTTCCGAACTACCAGCTGCCTCCTGAAAGAGTAATTGCAACATTTCATAAGTTGGAGCGGTCTGATGTTTTTCAATATCTCTGATAATGGCCACTAAAGAATTGATTCGTTTTTTGATAGAACTTTCTACCTTTCCCAAATGGGATTCCAATGTATCGGTAGGTTTTATACCATAGCCATTAAAAAAATCTATCATGTTGAGTAAGTTCATCGATTGCGACTTTCCTTGCTCTCTACAAAACACCCTAAATTTCTGAGCCACTGATGACTTAATTCTCAAGCCGTCAAATCCTTCTTTTTCATATCCTTTATCCATTTTTTCATAAAAAATTTACCGGTTTTACTGGGCTGAGAGCGTTTTTTCATAAAAAACGAAATCACCTTCATAACACACAAATCCTCGAACCCCTTTGTTTACAGGGGTTCCGAGAGTATAACAAACTGTAACAGGGGGTCTCCCCCGTTACCCTCTTGCTATCCGATTTCGTCACGCCGGGGCGTGACAAAATTTTTCAAAACGGAGTACTCATTTTCAGTTCTTAACCGCTTCTTTTAAAGTTAAGTGATTCCTTTAAAATCGAAAAATACCGTTTAGACTCAAATGGATTCATTTGATACCAAAACGTATGAATTTCAAAAAATCAGGATTTCAAAACGTCAGATTTTCTAAAATACCCCCCAGCAATTGAAAAAAAAGTATAAACCTCTGGATCGCTCCAAAGGTTTGTTTTTAATTAATTTTTAATTTACTTTTATAGTATTCCATTATCTGCGAAACTGTAATACTCTCCAGAGGGTGTAATAATGAGATGATCTAAAACGGCCACATCCAAAAATTTAGAGGCCTTAACGATTTTCTCCGTCAGTTTTTTATCCACTTCACTAGGAATTAGCTTATTTGACGGATGGTTATGCACAAGTATGACTCCGGTACTAAGGGTCTTTAAAACGATGGCAAATAAGATTCTGATATCTACTAAAGTTCCGGTAATCCCACCGCTGGATAATTCATAGATCCCTTTAACTTTATTAGAGTTATTTAAGAGCATGATTTTAAACGATTCATGTAACCCGATGGTATTTTGATTCCAATGGTTAAAAATAATCTCATTGGCATCTGAAGAGCATTTTATTGATAAAGAAGCTTTTAACTTTTCTTTATAGCTTACCTGTATTTCATTAACTTTGTTTTTCATATACTTCGATTTAGAAGTTTAACCTAAGATTAAATAGGGTGCTGATTTGAAAGGGAGCACCCTATTGTTTTTACTTCTATTTACTAAGTAGTAAGATTTCACTAATTGTAATTTCCGTCACATAGCGTTTAACGCCTTCTTTATCATCATAACTTCTTGAAGTTAGTTTGCCTTCAATGGCAATTTCTTTACCTGTAGTCACATACTTTTCTACAATGTCGGCCTTTTTACCCCAGGCTACCAAATTGTGCCAACTGGTATTAGTTTGTTTTTCGCCTTTGGCATTGTTATAATGCTCATTAGTGGCCAATGAAATACGGGCTAACTTTTTTCCGTCTTCTAAAATGGTCATCGTTGGCTCTTGCCCTACGTTACCGATTAACTGCACTCTGTTTTTAATTGTACTCATGATAAAAATATTTAAATGATTAATAATTGATTTACTTAATATATCTGAAGCGTTTTCCTTTTTTGATTTTCATTTATTTCGCTTTGTATTTGGTATGTTTTGATATGATTTCATGACTTTAATAATTTGATTTACTTCCCATAGAGCTATGAGCTGTTACCTTTTTTTGATGCTGTAATTTTTGAATATTTAGAATTAATAAGGGACTTATAAAAAGAGGGAGTGAAGCGAGCCTGGTTATGCAGTCCCATTAACTTCTAAATGTTATTACTTTGCTAACAAAAAATGGTGATAACGGCCACAGCCGAGAAGAACGAATTAAAATGAAGACTTGAAATTTAAAACATCTCGAAGCGAGAATAAATAAGTCTAAATATTTCTTTTTAACTTAAAACCTAATAACCAATACCTAAATATCATGAGACACTCTTCAACTCCCAAAGAAATCTTATATAGTATTCTATCCTTTTTACAACAAGTGTATAATGAATTTGGGGAAGACGAAAAGTACCAAGTGCTGTTAAACTAAATAGGACGTTAAACGAGAACCCTCCACAGCGGATATAATGATCTAGTCCAGTTCTTGATATGAAGTACCATTAAATAAGGTTTACATGAAATTTAGGTATGCTAAATTTTCTCCTCCGTAAATAGTTCTATATTTCAGTTTTTTGCACTAATGTCATAAAAATATGGAATTAGCAATCGAAGAAATAGCAACAATTTTTTTATAAGGGAAATAGGCTTAAAGAATTTAACTTCCAAGTTTAGCAGACTGGCATTCATAGCCCTTGACATAAATTACCTCAACTGCATTTATTAAAATTCTAAGACATATTATTTAGAGTTTCTTCAGATAATTGCAATTATAAAATCTAACAAACCTATTTTCTTATCACTATGTCCGGTAAATTATAATAAATACAGTAGTATATGTAGCCAATAAACCATTCTTTAATGTAAAATTTATGTAGATGTAAATATTTTAATATATTCGGTACAATTAAATTTTAAAAAGGAAAGAAAATGAGATCTTTTTTTAAAACAATATTAATAATCATCACCATATTATTGACAAATATAAGTTGTAAAGCGCAAATTGAAGATCATTCAGAACTAGTTCTGATAAATAAAGTACTTGACACTAAACTTAATGATGCTTTTTATAGGCAAAACTTAGACAGTTTATACCCAAAACTACTAAACCCCAAAACATTTAACCCAATAAAAGATAGTGTCAAAGTCAAAAAAATCCAAAATTTTCAAAATGCAATTAGTGAAAGTATAAGCGCTGCAAAAATTAAATGGAATGTTTCAAAGACTAACATTACTATATTTACTAGAGTATATTTTGATAGCTCTGGAAAAATTGAATATTTTGCTTTTAAGATTGACAATGATAGTATTCAAATAGAACCTACAAAAGAATTAGCAAAAGTTCTTAAAAAAAGTTTAACACAATTGAATTTAGGAATTAATCATAGTTCGAAATATAATCATTGCTCAAACTATGAAATTATAAATCATTAATACTCTTGACTCTTGTAAATTATCTGTAAAAAATAATGCCTTTAACCTACACTTTATTTTCTGACTATTATACATAAGAAATCAGCAAAATCTCACATACTCACAAGTTCCTATTGTAAGAATTTTAATCTTAATTATAATAATATTCTAAAACTTTAATTTTAAATAAGTATTCATATTTAGCATTTATAAGTCCTGATTGTGTTTTAATATAATTAGATTTACATTCCAAAAATTCGTGCAAAGGAATGATACCTTCTTCATATTTGTTTTGGGCACTAGAAAAGACTTCTTCCTGGAATACAAAAGCGGACTCAGAAGCTTCCAGAGTAGCTCTGGCCGTACGAACATCATTATAAGCTATACCAATTTTGTTTTTAAGTTCTTTCTTTTGATTTTCAAGTTCTACTTTAATGATTTTTAATTCAATTTTTGATTTATCAATATTTGAACGAGTTTGAAATTTATTAAATAAAGGAACTGTTAAAGCAAATCCTAGATAATGTGTTCTATTATTGTCTAGCTGAACTAAAAAACCATTGTTCTCAAATTGATTAGTTTGTTGATTGAACACAACATCTTCTCTTCCCTGAACATGATAATAACTACTGCTATATGAATAATAAAAATCAAATTTAGGATAAAAATTGGCTTTATTTATACTAATAATCTTCTCGTTAATATTTTCACTTAATTGAGTAGATTTTATTAGCGGATTTATTTTTAATGCTTTATTATAAATATCATCTTCTTTCACCAACTTAAAATCATTCTTAAAACCACTAATATCAATAGGTTCAATATGAAAATTATCTATCGGTTTCACATCTAACAATTCTTGCAATTCAATGAGGCTATTCCTTATATTGTTTTCAGCAATTAATCTTTCTTTTTTATCTTTAGAGAAAGTAGCTTCCATTTCTAATAATTCGCTTTTGGATTTTAACCCTACATTAAATAAATTCGATAATCTACTAACTTCTTTTTGACTTATAGCTTCTTGCTCTTTGGCAACAGACAGAATTTCTTTACAAAAAAGAACTTGTAAATACTTATTAGAAATATTTAATGACAAATCTAAAAGTAATTTTTCTAAATCAATATTTCCCTTTTCTGCATACAATTTGGCTTGTTGAAATTTGTATCTATTACTAAAACCATTAAAAATATTCACAGAAGATGACAAACTAAAGCTATTAAATCGACTTTCTAATTGTCCCACACCTGTAGAAACATTAAACGAATTTCCTAAACTGAAACCTTGAGAAGCATTAAAATTACCATCAGGAAAGTAATTCCCTTTAGCTATAACAATATCTTCTTCTTTAATTTCATTCTGAAATTGTTGTTTTTGTATATCAATGTTGTGCACTTTTGCATAATTAATACACTTTTCCAAGGACCACTTTTCTTGTGCGGACAATGAAATGCAATAAAAGATTAATAAGTTGAAAATTTTAATCCTCATCAATTACTTTTTTTTAATAAATGTATAATACATTAAGGGTATAAAATATAAACTAATAAATGTCCCAATAATCATACCTCCAATAACTGTTAAAGCTAATGGCTTTTGTAATTGAGCACCTAAACCTGTCATAAATAAAAATGGTGTTAGAGCAAGTATGGTTGTTAAAGATGTCATTAAAATGGGTTTTAAACGCAATTTACCCGCTTGTTTAATAGCATCTTCAACTCCTACCCCTCGTTTTCGCAATAAATTAATCGTGTGAATTTTTAAAATACTATCGTTTATAATCACACCACTCATTACAACAATTCCAATCGCTGCCATTACATTTATTGTACCACCAAATAACCAAAGCAATAATAAAGCTCCCCCAATATCAATTGGTATTTCAAATAAAATAATTAAAGGTTGCCAAAAGGATTCAAACTGAGCTACCATAATAAAATATAGTAATAACAAAGCTACAATAACAACAACTATCAGTTGGCTGTTGATTTCCTTTAACTCTAACCAATCACCACCAAAGCGAACATTATAATTTTTGCTTTTATGAAATGCATTTTGAATACTAACTATTTCAGAATCAATGTTATTCTGTGTATAAATATCAAAACCTAAATATTCACCACCTCTGTTAGCTGTAATAGTCTTATATTGTTGTACTGTATTTACTTTAATTAAATTTTTAACCGGGATCAAATCATCACTTTTATTCTTAACAAATAGTCCATTTACTATATTTTCAAAATCAATAACTTCATAATTTAGTTTGATAGGAATATACTTTTGAGCATTTTTTAAGTTATCAATAAAGCTTAGATCGAAAGCTGTTTTAAGCTCAGTAATTAAGTCATCATAATTAACATCATAAAGTAAAACACTTTCGTGTAAAATTTGAATTGAAGCAGTTTGTTTTAGTGGAACTTCAGAACTAGTTTTATCTACTAGTAGCGCGTTAATACTAGCGAGTTCATCTTCTTTAGGAACTTCCAAAGAGGAATTAGAATGTATCTGTGCTATGAGTTTACTTTTATTTGTACGAAAAATATATTGAAAAATACTCTTAGGTGCTTCAAAATTAATATTGCTATTCGGATATTTTTTTTTAATATCTTCTTGAATATTTTCCTTTATAGTTTCAAGTTCAGAAATAGAATTCGATCTTAAATACACTACTGCTTCAGAAAAACTTCTAGTATTCTCTCGTTGCAATAAAAATTGTTGTTCTCCAACTTGATAAAACTGAGTTTTAATATTAGGAACATCTTTTAAAGTAGAATGAATACGATTTTGGTTTTCAATTACATTAATATTTTCATTCCAATCAATTGTTGCGATGGTTTCATTTTGATCAATTTCTGGTAATTGCGAATATTCCATAGTTTTGAAAAGAACAAGAGTAATAATGACACTTACTATTGAAATTCCATATACTATCAGTTTTTTTCCAAAGAAAAAATGATACCCTTTCTCATACCAAAAATCAATATTTTGTGTCTTAATATTAAATCGCAACCATTTTTCAAACTTAAAGGTCTTATTTTTTAACTTTTTGAAAATGACAGGAATAACCATAATAGAAACCAATAATGAAGAACCTAATCCAATTGAAACTGCAACCGCTTGATCATAAAATAGAGCACCAACAATTCCACTTAAAAAGATTAAGGGCAAGAAAACAGAACAAGTAGTTAATACAGAACTTATTAATGGTGTAATAATTTCATTTGTACCTTGGACACAAGCATCAAATAGATTAAAACCAGATTCTAATTTTTGGGTAATATTATCAATAACAATAATAGCATTGTCTATCATCATACCAACACCTAGTATTAGACCTGATAGGGAAATAATATTAACAGACAATCCAAAAAGATACATAAGAAATAGACTAACTATTAAAGAAACTGGTATACTAATAGCAATGATTAAAGGCGATTTTATGTCTTTCAGAAAAAAAAACATAATTAATATGGCTAAAATACTTCCTATCCATAAACTCGACTTCAAGTTATCAATAGATAGTTTTAATAATTGTGATTGGTCTTGATTGGTTGAAAATACGAGATTTGGATAATCCTTTTGAAGAGATAGCGTTAACCTATCTAAAGCTTCTTTTAAGTCGTACACTCTTGCATCAGCTTGCTTTACTATTGCTAGAACAATAGCTCTATTTGAATTATTATAAACCAAGCCTCTATCTAATTGCGGTCTTAAGGATACTTCCGCTAAATCTTTTAGTTGAAATAATTTATCGTGGATGTTTAAATAAATATTTTCAATATCTTTTTTAGTGTGAAGCGGATTGGAAAACTGAAAATTATATTGATAAATTCCATTTTGAACAATTAAGTTTCCTAATTCAAAATTATTTTGCTTTATAGCTTTAACAAGTTCATCATTATCGATTCCTAAACTTTGAATTTTATTTTTATCAGGAGTTACTATAATTTCAGATTGAGATTGTCCACTTATATCAGCCAAAGCAATATCTGGTAATTGTTCTATACGCTTTTTTATGACAGTTTCAACAAACTCACTTAATTCTAGAAAACGTTCATCACTATAATCTTCTTTTAAGGAAATTACAAGATTTAAAATAGGAATATCAGTAGCAGACGCTTTTATAACTTTTGGTCTATCTAAATCACGCGGTAAATAATTTAATGAAGCATCTACTTTTTCATTGGTTTCTATAAAAGCATAATCTGTGTTAGTTCCATACTCAAATAATAATTTTAAAGTAGCAAATCCATCTCTAGTTTCAGTTTCAATATCTTTTAAATTTGTAACTTGTAAGAGTTGATTACGTAATGGCCTTACTACGTTAGTTTCTAACTCACGAGTTGTATTATTTGGGTAAGTTAATTGAACAGTAATTTCTGGAATTGCAATATCAGGCATTAAAGAAGTTGGTATACGCAGAGAAGCAACAATTCCAAGCAATAAAAAAGCAAAAGTTACCATAAATACAGCAACTGGCCTATTAATTAAATACTTTACCATTATTTAATTTATATCATCCTGTTGTGATCCAAATAAAGGATTTACTTTTGTATCGTGTGATAAATTCATGTTTCCAGATACTATAATGGTATCTCCAAACTTTAAACCTTTTTTTATGGCATAGCTATTACTGTTTTCATCCAATATTTCAACATAATTCCATTTAGCCAAACCATTTTCAATTGTAAAAACAACTTCTTTGTTAGAGCGCAAAACCAATGCTTCCTTTGGGATGACGGTAACACCTTCTAAAGACTTATTAACAATCACTTTAACATTCATACCATCAAACAATATATTATCTTTTTTAATTATTTTAGCCTTTATTTGAATTAAACCATTTTCATCTACTAAAGGATTAATTTCTGTAATTAAACCTTTAAAAGTTTTGCTTTCATCAACAAACAAATTAATAGTTACATCTTGTTTTTCTTTAATAAAAGATAACTCACTCTCTAAAACTGAAAATACTACTTCAAATTGTTGTTGTCCAATAACAGTGCAAAACACATCACTTGAACTAATATAATCACCAGCTTTTGTATTTATATTAGCAACTACCCCTGTAAAAGGTGATTTTAATATAGTTTGATTATAAAGCAATTGAGCTTTCTCTACAGCGTTTTGCGCTTCAAAATAGCCACTTTTAATTTTTAGATTCTTTAAAATTTTTGGCTCAATACTTTCGTTTGGTAAATCGCCCAATCCAAAATTAATCTTTTCTTCTTGCAGTATTTTATCAGCTTTATCAAATTCAATTTTGGTTCTGTTAAGTTGGTTTTCTAATAGTGAATTATCTAACAATGCTATTGTTTTTCCTTGGTCAATTTTTTGTCCATTTTTAACTGTTATAGAAGCAATCCTTTCACTGGTTTTAAAACGTAATTCACTTTTATTTTGGGCTACTACCTTACCGTTAGCTATTATTTGCTTTTGAAAATTAACTTTTTTAATTATACTTACGTTTAAGTTTCTTTTATTGTTATTCAAAAGCTTATTATTAGAAAGTTTTACAGAATTAATACTCTTATCTTTACAAGATAAAATAAGTAAAATTAGTGTGATAAAATATAAGTTTTTCATTAATTAAAAATTAATTTCCCAAAAATTTTATTTTCGGGAATAGCTCCAAAATATCTTGAATCTTTTGACACATCTCTATTGTCTCCTAAAAGATAAAAACAATCTTCTTGAAAGGTATATGCTTTAATTTCTTTTCCGCCTAAAAAATATTTTTCACCAATAACATTAAATTCACTATTTTCTAGTTCATTTATTAAATGAGCATATTTTTTATAGAAAAGAGGTGTTATTATTGAAGTAAATCCCTTAAAAGGAACTATATAGTCTTGCATAAAATAAGTTTTATTTGCCAAAAATGGAATTATCCCTTTGGTTTTATTTATATAACTTTCATTGACGAAATCACTATTAACTTTCACCCCATTTACATTTATCGTAATGGTATCTCCAGGCATTGCCACACATCTTTTCAAATATTTATTGTCTAATAAATTAAAAACAACAATATCCTTTTTTTCTATTTGCCTTGTTTTACATAATAATGCATAATCACCTTCATTTATAGTATTTGACATTGAACTTGAATGCACTTTTAATATTGAAAAAAAACATGTGAATAAAAGAATGGTTAATAAGATTATAAAAAATATTAAATAATATTTGTTAGTTTTCATCTAGGTATTTATCAATTGTAGTAAGCATTAATTCTATATTTTCATTTACACCAAAAGTATAAAAAATTAAATCTTTTTTATTCTGAATTTCAATGACGGCATTAGAATGAAGATTTAGTTTATCAAATGTGATTCCCTTAAAATCATAATAAATTTGATATCTATCACCTAAGGTTTCGACCAAGTTTAATGTCTCTTTCTTTGTATCCCCAACAGCTATTAATGAAATTTTGTTCTGCTTTTTTATACTTTTTTTCAAGTAATTTACTGCAGTTTTGGTACACCCTGAACAAGAATAAGTAGTTAGAATAATAAACATTTGATTTTTATCAACATTAGCATTCAAATCTTTCTTTAAATAACTATAAACCTTATTGTTAAATTCAATTTTATTAGGATTAATACCTTCAACTTTATTTTTACAACTCAACAATATAGAACAAATCATTAAAATAAAATATATTTTATAAACTATTCTTTTCATTTATTTATTTTAGATTAAACAATGAAAAAGACAATTTATCTTCATCAAAATTAGGGTTTTTAGGATTATTTTTAGATAACCAAAACCCTTCTTCATTAACAAAATAATCTTTATAATTAAACATCCCTCCTTTTAACTTTTTTTCCGCTAAAACGTTAAAATCACTATCTAAAACCATTAGAACAATTGGAGAAACCAAAAAGTCCTTATCTCTACTTATTAAATCGTCATCATTTTCCACAGGTAAAGCAATCATTCTATAATACAACTTTTTATATTTATCATAAGTAATACTTAGATACCTTATTTGTCCTTTAATATATTTGTTTTCTTCATAAAAATCTACAGAGGTTGATTTTAGAGGTTTTAATGGAAAATTATCAAATTTGCTTTTTACACATTTATCGACCGTTACCATTGAATCTGTTTTTATATCGTATTCATATAAATGAGAATTTATTGGAAACGAAAATATTATTTTATTTTCGCTATTTTTTGTGAATGAAGGGTGTATATGGGCAAAGCTCCATAATCCAGAATGATATTCCTTTGGATACAATACATTAAGCTCATCAAGAGATTTATTTTTCAAATTATATTTAACTAAGAGTTTCTCACTATAATATCCTTTATCCTGTTGTAAATATTCAGGTACTCGATAAAAAAAGATATCATCATCTATTTTTATTGGTTTCGTACTATTAATTCCGTAAAGTCTATACTCTCTGTCTTTAAATATATCTAAATCGGACAAATTATGTTTTGAAAGAATTGAATCCTTATAAGTTATATAAATTTCACCTAAAAGACTTCCTATAAGAAATGAGTTTTCTTTCATTTCAACAATCCCAGAACCCCCGAAATTTATAATTCTATTAGGCCCCTCATTTTTAAAATTATATGTCATTATCTTTTTTCTTTCCTTAACACTAAAAATATCAATTGCAATATTAAAGTAATTTGCTCTGATCAATGAGTCCCCATTAACCAAAGTTTGTGTGCTCATGAAATTATTAGTTTTATCAATAGAAATATTAAGCTCTTTTATAATAGTTATTTTTTTATTTGATAAACTTTCATCGTAATAACAATTGTTTATTTGATTAGGCTTTAAATCGTTACAACTAAAAAGAAAAAAAAAGCATATAACTGCAGTAGTCAACTTAACCATAATGTGATGTTATAAATTAAAAAAGATGTTGCACCTTTTTACTGGTATAACATCTAGAAATGAACTTTAAGAATTTAAGGTTGTGCATCCTCCTCTTTCTTAGGAACTGTAATAACAACACAAGAACTTCCAGAACTAGGACACCATTCCCCGTCATCATGACGTGATTCACCTGCTTGAACATCGATAGGCTCAAAAGCTTCAGTAGCTGTAAAAAAAATTGTCGCTAGGAAAGCTAGCCCTAAAATTGCTTTTTTCATAATAAAAAATTTTATGTTAATATTTTTTAAAAGTAATTAATTCAAACAAAGATAATAGACTTATTTACCTACAATAAGTATTCAAAACACTTACATTTCACTTTCTTGAAAAATAATCTGTAAGTTCACTTTATATTTTTTATATGTTTACATGTAAAATGGACAATTTGAAAGTTTCAAAGTTTAAAATATTTATTGTGTTTATTATCCTATCGGTGATAGGTATTTTTATAACACCTCAATTATCGGTAAAATTAAACCCAAGTCGAAGTCTTCCCTCTATAACAGTAAATTATAATTGGGCTAACACTTCTCCACAAATAATAGAGCGTGATGTTACATCTTTATTAGAAGCTGGGTTTTCAACCTTGAAAGGTTTAAAAAAAATAAGCTCTAAAAGCTCTAAAAGCAAAGGTTATATAGTATTAGAATTTGACAAATATACTAATGTTGATATCTCTCGTTTTGAAACAGCAACAATAATTAGACAACTTTACAAAAAATTACCAAAACAAGTTAGCTACCCAACATTAGTTATTAATAGGCCAAATGAGGAAGATACTAAAGCTTTTTTATCATATAGCATAAATAGCAGTGCATCACCTTTTGATATTAAGGAAACAGTTATTACTCAAATTGAACCAATAATTGGTGCAATTCACGGTATAGATAAAACCCAAGTTTATGGAGCAACACCCAAGGAATATGTTTTAACGTATAATAATTCTATTTTAAAAAAATTAAAACTCACTAAGCTAGATATTATTAGAGCCATAAAAAATAATTTTAGCAAAGAAACTTTAAGTTCTATTAATTTTAATGGGAATTATATATCTCTCTATATTCAGCCTAAAAATGAAGATTTACAATTCCCCATTCCTATAACAAAAATCGGAAATAGAATAGTATATCTAAATGAATTAACCACCATAAAAGAACAAGAACAAGAAACACAAAATTATTATAGAATAAATGGAAATAACTCTATCACACTAAATCTATACGCCTCAAAACAAGCTAACACTCTTACACTTACTAATGAGATTAATAGAGCTTTAGAGAAAATTGATAAAAGTTTGCCTCAAGGCTATACCATTATTAAAACCTATGATAGCACCGAATATCTGAAACAGGAATTAGATAAAATATATGAGAGATCATTTTATACCATTACTATATTGTTACTGTTTATCCTATTAATTAGTAAAAGATTAAATTTTTTAATAATTACACTTATTAGCCTACTTGCTAATATTAGTATAGCCTTTTTATTCTATTTTGCTTTTAATGTCGAAATACAACTATATTCTCTTGCAGGAATAACTATCTCTTTAGGTCTGATTATAGACAATATTATTGTAATGATAGATCATATTAGTCATCAGAATAATAAATCGGTATTTGCACCAATTTTAGCTTCTACTTTAACCACTAGCTGTGCTTTAATTGTTGTTTATTTTTTAGATGATAAATATAAAGTGAATTTGATAGATTTTGCCTTGGTTATCACTATTAATCTATCAGTTTCATTACTTATAGCTTTATTTTTAATACCTGCTCTTTTGGAAAAAATAAAACTTCCCATAAAAAAAGAAAAACATTGGAGTAAAATACTCAAACAGAAATTTTATGATATTTATGCAAGTATTATTTTTATTGAATTAAGATATAAAAAACTAGTTATTTTATTCATTATTCTATTATTTGGTTTACCCATTTTTATGTTGCCTCAAAAGTTAGAAAAAAACTATAGTTGGTATGAAAAAGCATACAATAACACTTTAGGGAATGAATGGTACAAAGATAATATCAGACCTTATTTAGACAGGTATTTAGGTGGCTCATTTCGACTATTTAATTATTATGTATTCGAAAACGCATCGTATAATAGAAATGAAGAAACAAAATTATATGTTACTTCTGCAATGGATAAAGGGGCAACTGTACATCAAATGAATACTGTCTTTTTAGAAATAGAAAATTATTTAAAACAATTCAAAGAGATAAAACAATATACTACATATATATATAGTGGAGATTATGCTCGCTTAGAAATTACTTTTTTAGAAGAGTACTCAAAGTCTTCATTTCCTTTTATGTTAAAATCTCGGTTAATTAGAAAAGCTCTTGATTTTGGAGGTATGGATTGGGAGATAAATGGTGTTGGTAATGGATTTAATTATGGAAATGATGCTAACGAAATTATTAATTTCTCCGTTAAAGCTAAAGGCTATAATTATGATAATTTAAATAATTGGGCTGATAGTTTAAAAATTGTCTTGGAGCAACATCCTAGAATACAAAAAGTATTGGTTAGAGAAAATAGTAACTGGTCAAGAAAACCAGCTTATAATTACCAATTTAATATTGATAAAGAACGTTTGGCACTAGCGAATAAAACTCCTTTAAAAATTATGGATGAATTACAGCAAATGACTTTATCAAAACATCAGGATATTTCAATTAACATCCAAGGAAAATATATACCGATACGTTTGGAATCTGAACAATCAAAAACTTTTGATATTTGGCTTATAAAAAACACTCCAATAGATAATTTGAATACTCCAATAGCTTTAAAAGATATTTCTAATATCACAAAAAAAAGAGAAGAAGAAAATATCTATAAAGAAAATCAAGAATATGTTAGGCTAGTAGAGTTTCAGTATGCTGGAGCTGAATTAAGTGGTTCCAAATTTTTGGATGAGAAACTAAAAGAACTAAAACCAAGATTGCCTTTAGGATACTCTTTTGAAAAAGCGGACACGAGGCGATGGTTTTTGAATCAAGATAAAAATAATAATTATACTTTTTTATTTTTCTTAATATTACTTATTATTTATTTTATATGTTCCATAATTTTTGAAAGCTTTAAACAACCATTTATTATTATAAGTGTAATTCCAATATCATTTATAGGGGTGTTTTTAACTTTTTATTTATTTGATTTTAATTTTGATCAAGGAGGACTTGCAAGCTTTGTCTTATTGAGCGGCATTACGGTAAATGCGTCTATTTTTATAATCTATGGGTTTAATAAACTTAAAAAGGACTTCCCAAATCAAAATAAAATATTCCTATATTTAGAGGCTTTTAAACAAAAAATATACCCAATAACCCTAACAATTACATCGACCATTTTAGGGTTCATTCCTTTTGTAAAGGATGGGCAAAATCAAATATTTTGGTTTGCTTTGGGGGTTGGAACAATTGGAGGTCTTATTTTTTCTTTAATTGGTATTCTTTTTTACTTACCTATTTTTACACTAAAAAACTCTGGTTAAAAAGTTTAAAAAATAATTTAATTATTTTTCCATAATGGAAATAATCATTTGTAGAAGATCTATAGAAATCCTCTTTTTTTCGCCTCTAATATTAATTCTCGATCACTTTTACCATTCACTTCAAATGCAACTTTTAGCAACCGTCTTCTTTTTTCAATTCCTGCTTTAGACAAATGGACTACATCAATTAATTCTTTCATTCTAGATCCATTAGAAAGCTCCATTAATATCCGTAAATCCTTTTCGTCTAAAATAATTTTATTAGCCATTCTCTTTTTTATCAACAAATTAACCGTATTACTATAAAATGGATGCCCAGATATTATTGTTTCAATTGCTAAAATTAAATCTAAAGAAGAAATATCCTTTTTAACCAAAAAGCCATCAGGATTTAAATTGGATAAAATATTATTTATTCTTAAAGAATCATCATAAGAAGTGATAACTAAAATTTTTAAGTTCGGGACTATAGATTTAATAAACATACCTAATTGTTCTCCTGAGAAAATTTTTTTTTCTTCACAAGGCGGAATACTAATATCTAAAATAACTAAATCCAAATTTTCGTTAAAACCCTTATTTTCTATTTTACTTATCGCAGAGTTACAGCAACTGGCAGTTTCAATTTTTATTTCAAACCGATTTTTACTTAGTTCAGAATTATTTATAGCACTGCTGTAAGCGTCAATAATCATGGGATGATCATCAATAATTAAAATATTATATGGTATATTCATTTACAAGGTTTTACTAATTTTAATTTAAAAAACAATTATAATAGTTATTTTTCAACAAGAAAAACACTACACTAATATACCATAAATTATTACAAACCCAAGTTCATATAAAGTTTTGTCACTAATATTTTCATCCATAAGTTCACTTTCACTAACCCAACTCCTAATCCTATAAAATGTTTTGGAAAATCGAATTATAATAACAAATTCAAAATTTTAAAGATGGTTGTAGACTATAAAAACTTGGTTTTGTTTTATAATAATAATAATAATAATAATAAGGTTAATATCAAAATTACTTACCGATATAAAATTATCACATAGTGATAAAACTGTACCACTTTACATTTAAGGTGTTCAATACCACTAAGTGTTTATGAGCCGGATGCAATTCCTAATCATTGAAAGTATAAGGTTATTTAATGTCTACCTCTTTAATACATATAGCAATTCAAACCTCAAAATTACTAATGAAGATTTAAGAATTAATTTTTAATATAAACACAAAAACAATCAATGACTAATGAATTATTATCGACACTCGTGAACTAAACCTAAAATTCTAATTTTAATAGACATTATAATTTAACAATATAATCTACGAATTATTGGTATAAAAAATTAGGGGTTAATATTTATTATACACTTAAAACCATTAGAACGTGTGATAACATTAACTTCACAATCAATTTATAAAACTTAAATTTTTGTATTTAATTTTCTATCCAATAAAGAAATATCCTCGCTTATTTTACTCTCCATTACTCTAGCATAAATCTGGGTCGTTGATAATTTTGTATGACCTAACAATTTAGACACTGTTTCAATTGGTACGCCATTATTTAAAGTTACTGTAGTGGCAAAAGTATGTCTGGCGACATGAAACGTTAAATTCTTTTTAATCCCACAAACATCTGCTATTTCTTTCAAATAAGAATTTAGTTTCTGATTCGAGATGTTTGGAAAAATTGTTTGTTTTCCAAAAGTCTGAGGATGATACTCATACTTTTTAATTATTTCAATGGCTTTGTTCAATAAAGGTATTTTAATAGGTACTTTTGTTTTTTCTCTTTGCGAATGAATCCACAATTTTCGATCAATTCCCAAACAAATATGATCTTTAGATAATTTCATAACATCTCCGTATGATAAGCCAGTATAGCAGGCAAAAACAAAAAGATCCTTTATCAAATCAAGTCTTGGAATAGAAAATGTCTTTTTCTCAATTGCCTCCAATTCTATAGCATTTAAAAAGGCTCGTTCTTTCTTTTCATATTTAATGGCAAATTTTATAAACGGATCCTTAACAATCCATTCCATTTTATAAGCCAATGTAATCATCTTTCGAAGCCTTTCAAGATGCTTCATTACAGTATTTCCTCCCATTTGAGGATACCCTCTTAAAAACCTCTCAAAATCAATTATAAATTGATAGTTTAATTCTGTTAAATAAATATCATCAGTTTTTCTCTTTTGCTTTAAAAACCAGGACAAATATTTATGAGTCGTATAATAATTCTTTTGAGTTCCCCAACGTAAAGTTGATTTCATATGTGTATTATGATACTCTATAATATCAGAAAGACGATAATTCTCATTATCAATCCCTAAATAGTTATTCTTTATCAAATTTGCAGAAACAAATTTCTTATCCCTACATAAATCTTGATAAATAGTAAACAATTGACCATTTACACTTTTAAGGAAATTATTGACTAGTTTAGCTTCCTCACTTAACCCTTTAAATCTACATTTCTTTGAATCCCAATTGGTAACATTAATTCTTTTTTTTAGGGATAATTCTGCTCGTTTTCCATTTACTGTGATTCGAGCGTAAAGAGGCGCTTCCCCATTTTTAACATTGGCCAGTTTTAACCAAAATAGGACACCGAAAGTACTAGAAGTTTTCATACACTTTTGCTTTAAAATTGAACATTAAAAACAAAAGTCAAATCAAAATTTCAGTTACCTATTTTGTCATCATACAGGAGGTAACCGAATAGGTAACTTTTTTAAATGTACTGTATGACGGTAATAAATAACTTACCTACATCACAAGTTACTGAAAATCATTCAATTAATTGAAGTTTATCACTTTTTAAATTCCTTAAAAGTCGGGACAACATAAAGAATAAGGTCATTGACGTAAACATGATTGGAAATTTAACCTCAGAGCCTTACCAAAACTTCTTTCCCATTTAACTCGGAGTTGTAATATCACTTTTCCTTATTTCTAGGATTTTGTTTTGTAACAAACAGTTTCAAGCTTTGTGTCCAGTCTGGGTAAAAGCACAACTCCATGAGAGCATGATTCAAATCTGGCGATTTTGCACAGAGCAATATTTTCATTCAGAACACCTTTTCTATTAAAGGGGGTACCAACAACCTATTTATTGAATTCTGGAATATGCAAAAGCACCATAGTAAAAATTATTAAAATTAAGGATACAACAAAAACTCGAAAAAACCATTTGTCTTTAGAATCATAATCACCATGCCCGTTTTTATTCAACTTTAAAAGGTTAATCTCAACAATGCCCAAGACAATAAGCAACCATAAATAAATCGTATAAAAAAAATATAATCCAACATATTCAGCTCCCTCAGTATTTGTAAAGAATAAAAACAGAATCAAAGACAACAAGTTCGACACTCTAATTATCGGGTATTTCATGTATAAAAATTGATTTTAAAATATTCGTTCATAGCTCTACAGTGGAGTATATCCATGATCAGTCAATATTTCGTTAATGTCAGGAATAACCCAATTGGCGTTAAAAGATTTTGCAATTTGAAACACTTGTTTTCTAAACTCAATTTTTGTAATTGGTATGTATGGTTTGTCTTCATAATCATTTAGCAAAATTTGAATTTCAGAATCTGAATAATAGTTATTTACGACATTAATTACATCATTGCTAAAATAAGAATAGTCGATGTAATCCTTAGTCTCTTCCCAGATTTCTACTGGTATATCTGTCCTCTCTACTGCTATTCTATTGATAAACCTATTTACGGAAAGAGGGAGATTATGTTTCACTTCTAACCTATTATAAAATTGTTCAGCTAATGAGACTTGGTCGACACGAACATCATCAACTTTAACAAGTCTATTATGTGTCAAATCCATATTCCAAACTAAGTTAAATGCAAGTATTATAATTAAATATTTCATTTTGTTACTTTTTTTTAAATTTTAAACTTTTTAAGCTTTTTTGTACTTGGTTCATTCTACACATTTAAGGACAACCTCCTTCTACATACCAATGTCTTTTCCCATAAGTCCTGGACTTATCGAAATGTTCTACTGAAGCTCCCGGTTTTTTCAATAAGTAATTCTCTAAAAGCTCCATAAAATTCTTCCAATTGGCATCACCTGCACCTAAATATAAATAATCATTACCAGTTTCCAAACCATTAGCTAAATAATCTAGAGCCCCACCAAGTCTATCGGCTCCTCTCAAATAAAAAGAATACCCTCCTTGTCCATTAGATTCAAGCCCAAATTGCCTTAATCCTGAAACAAAATGACCACTATGATCCCAACTATAAACAGTTGCAAATGTCCAAAACATTTCATCTTCACTATAATCAACGCAAACAACTGTAGAAGTATCTAAAAAAGTATCAAAATCCATTGCTGCTCCGATTGGGTTTTCAGAATTCCATACAACACCATCTTCAGGTGAATAAGGCTCTAAAGTAACTGCTGCGGCAAAGTTAAAAACACTCCCATACTTAATGACAGAGTCAAAATCTCCACCCACTATAAATTGAGAGAGGTTTTTTCTAATTTCATCAAAAAGTTGAAATGGAGAATACCCACTTGGAAGAGAGGTGATGTTTAAGCTATATTTATCTAAATTAATTTTTCCCCAACCCTCATTAATATCTTGAATGTTAAACGAATTGGCTACATAAGGAGGATTTGGAAACGTTTGTGTCCTTGATTCAATCTGTTGTCTTAAATAATCTGGAATTACTTTATGGACTTGCAACAAAAAACTGGACAAATAGTTGAATGACTACGCTGCTAGTTTAAGGTTATACATGTCTAATTCAAATTCTCTTATAGTTCTATTTCCTAAAAAGGAATGTCTTCTTCTATTATTGT